>CANGYH010000001.1 GCA_947458545.1 Cytophagaceae bacterium
CCCTACGAGTGCACGACTGGAAAGCAAAAGCCCCTGATAACCAGGGGCTTTTTTGTTGGTTGCGTACGTGTTCATGCACAATTCATGCACAACCTTTTTACTTTCCTTCCGCTTCCGCAGGCGGCCCTTGGTTTTTGGGTTTAGGGCGCTGGCAGCGATTTGACGCGTGGGCGCTGGCCATTTGGGATTTACCCACCATTTGGCGCGCATGGGTGTAGCTCTGCTGTTGGTAGGCAATATTAATTTATCGTTTGGGGCTAGGTGTGCATCGGGTGATAAGCGGTTGTAGTTGCGGTTTGCATGCTGTTTTTGACGGTGCTATACCTACTGGTAGGCTTGTTTACTTTGGTTTTGGCCTAAGCACAAACTCTGTGGCGGTATCTTGCCTTTGTTTATGCGCGTTCTGCTGGTAGAAGACGAGGAGCGACTAGCGTCCTTCATTCGCAAGGGGTTGGTGGCAGAGGGCTATGAGGTAGAGGTGGCCTATGACGGACGCACGGGCCTGTCGCTGTTCCAAAAAGGCGTGTATGCTGTCGTGGTGCTCGACGTGAACCTGCCTCAGCTCAACGGCTTTGAGCTCTGCCGTCGTATCCGTGTCGTTGATGAGCAGATCCCCGTATTAATGCTGACGGCCTTGGATAGCCTGGACGATAAAGCCGATGGGTTTGGCGCCGGGGCCGACGACTATCTGGCCAAGCCGTTTGAGTTTCAAGAGCTGCTGCTGCGCATGCGTGCCCTGACGCGGCGCCATGCCCCCAAACAAAAGCAAATCTTGACGCTGGCGGATTTAGAGCTCAACCTGGACACTAAAACCGTAACCCGCAGCGGACACCGTATTGACCTAACGACCCGCGAATACGCCCTGCTGGAGTACCTGATGCTCAACCGGGGCCGAATCATATCTCGGGTGGATATCAGCGAAAAGGTCTGGAACCTCAACTTTGACACTGGCACCAACGTCATCGACGTTTATATAAGCTACCTGCGTAAAAAAATTGACAAGGACTACGCACCCAAGCTGCTCCACACAATTGTAGGGATGGGTTACGTCTTACGTGAAAGCTGATGGAGAGGGCGCAATAATGATTTGCTCAAATGGGATGGTAAATCCTAAAAACTGCGGCATCAGAAAACCGGGCCACGCCTCTTGATTTTGAATCTTAACCTCCTGTACTTTGCTGATCCGCAACCGACTCACGCTCATCTTCACGCTGCTGGCAACGGCCATCCAGCTCACCTTGTCGGGGATTATTTTGTATTTCAACGCGCACTTCAGGCAAGACGAGTTCTATGAGCGCCTTAATGAGAAAGCGCAGATCGCCGGCCGCATCCTAATCGCGCACCGCCACCTGCACGACGATTTTTTTCGCAACATGCTGCGAACTGATCTCCTCACCATTGTAGATGAGCAGATCAGCATCTTTGATGAGGAAGGCAGGCTTGTTTTCAGTAACCGGCCACTGGCTGATTCGGCCTACTTGCAGGCTCAGATACCCCTGTTGGCGGCAGGGCAGGCCGTGGAATTTGAAAGCAAGGGCTTAGAGACGGTAGTGGTGCCCTATCCTGACCGCGGCCAGCGCTTTTACATTTTCACCAGCGGGCGCGACAGGCTGGGCCTTGCTAAGCTTGGCACCTTGCAGCAGATTCTGGTATTGGCCAACTTGGTTGGCTTCTCGCTAATCGTGCTGGCGGGCTGGTATTTCTCTAGCAAGGTGCTGCAGCCTATTAGTCTCATCGTAGAGCAAGTAGAGCAGATCACAGCCTCAGATTTACACCTACGGCTGGCAGAAGGCAACCGGCAAGACGAAATCGCCCAGCTTGCGATGACTTTCAATGATATGTTGTTGCGGCTAGAGAATGCCTTTGCCAGCCAGCGCAGTTTTGTAGCCCACGCCTCTCACGAGCTGCGCACGCCGCTAACCAATATTCTGGGCACGCTGGAGACTTCTTTGCGGTACGACACCGACATGGCGGCCTACCAAGAAAGTATGGCCGTAGCCATGGAAGAGATCAAGCATGTTATTGGCCTGACGAACAGTTTGTTGAGTCTGGCCAAGGTTGGTGATGCAGCTGTAGCCTTTGCCACCTTGCAAGCAGACGATGTATTGCTCACCGCTGTGGCCCAGGTGCAGGCCAAATACCCTGGCCGCCGGTTTGCCATCGAGCTGGGTGGATCGGAGCAAGCAGAAGCTGATTTTACTGTGCGAGGCCACCAAGCCTTGCTGGCTACGGCCTTCACCAACGTGCTGGATAATGCCTGCAAATACTCTTATGAGCCCGTGGCTGTACACCTTGTTGAGCTACCCGATGCCTTGAAGTTGACGGTAACAGACCGCGGACGAGGCATAGAGCCACAAGATCTGGCCCACGTACGAGACCCACTATACCGAGGTAATAATACCGAGGGGGTACCCGGCTTTGGTATAGGGCTGGCCGTAACTGAGAAAATAGTGGCCCTACATGGAGGCACCATGGCGCTGGCCAGCACGGTAGGGCATGGTACTACCGTCACTCTCCGCATCCCCAGGCCTGAGGTGGCCCCCGGATTGTTTGGAGCAACTGCTGCTGCCTGAGTAGGCCAGCCCAACCAGCTAGGTATGGGGTAAGCAAATGCAGGTATTTAAGCCTGTGGTGCTTTCTAATGATTTCTAATCTGCCTCTCACATGGCTCTAAGATGGCATAGGCTCTTTTGCAGGGTAGAATCTGTGACAGTGCCATGCTTCGCCGCCACCACACGCCCACCATGCTACTCGTAGGCCTCGGGTTAGCCCTGGTGTTTTCTCTGGTTTTCAACGGCTTTTTGCTGCTGCACCCACCTGGGCACCCGTGGCATGTGGTGCGCCGGCTATCTCAGCCACATCAGATGCCTGCGCACGGCTCAGAATCAACCCGATAGCCCACACCGCTTTTTTTGCTAACTCCACTTGTTTTCTTCAGTGGCCCTACCAACTCCTACCATGAAAACTACTTCGCAATTTTTTGGTGCCTGCTTGGCACTAGCGGCACTAACTGGTTGCGGTGCCAAGCATGAGCCCAAAAAGGAGGAGGTGCGCCATTTGGTCACACGCCCGGTTCTGATGGATACCACCATCACCAAAGACTACGTCGCGCAGATCCGCTCCATCCAGCACATAGAGCTGCGCGCCCTAGAGAAGGGCTACCTGCAAAACATCTTCGTTGACGAGGGCCAGCAGGTCAGAAAGGGGCAGATGCTCTTTCAGATTATGCCCAACGTTTACAAGGCCGAGCTGCAAAAGACCAAGGCCGAGGTACAGTTTGCAAACATCGAGTACCGCAACACGCTCAACCTGGCCGAAAAGAAGATTGTAGCCCCCAACGAGCTGGCCATGGCCAAGGCCAAGCTGGCCTCTGCCGAAGCCGAGCTGGCCCTGGCGCAAACACACTTGGCCTTTACCGAGATACGCGCCCCGTTTGACGGTATCATAGACCGCTTCCACGTGCGGCAGGGCAGCCTGCTAGACGAAGGCGACCTGCTGACCAACCTGGCCGACAACAGCAAGATGTGGGTGTACTTCAACGTACCCGAGGCCGAGTATCTAGACTACATGAGCCAGCGCCACAGCGGCAAGCCCCTGCAGGTGAGCCTGATGATGGCCAACGGCCACGAGTTCGACCAACCCGGCGTGGTAGAGACGATCGAGGCCGACTTCGACAACGAGACGGGTAACATTCCCTTCAGGGCCACCTTCCCCAACCCGAAGGGCCTGCTGCGCTACGGCGAGACCGGCTCGGTGTTGGTGCGCCGCCAGCTGAAGGGTGCCGTTATCATTCCGCAGAAGGCCACCTTCGAGGTGCTCGATAAGAAGTACGTGTATGTGGTAGATGCCAAAAACAAGGTGCACAGCCGCCTCATCACCATCGGGGCCGAGTTGCCCGACCTATTCGTGATTAGCGACGGCCTCAAGGCCACCGACAAGATTCTGCTCGAAGGCATCCGCAAGGTCAAAGACGGAGACCAGATCGCCTTCAAGTACGAGAACCCGCGCCACGTGCTGGCCAACCTGAAGCTCTACACCGAGTAGGGGTACCCCTAGCCCAAACCACAAAGGCCCCATTTTTTGCCTGCCTTGCCCATTTAACCTAAAGCCATGTTCAGCTCCTTTATACATAGGCCGGTGCTAGCCATCGTGGTGGCGCTGGTGATCCTCTTCATGGGGACACTGGCCATCAAGACGCTGCCTATCTCGCAGTTTCCGTCCATATCGCCGCCGATGGTGGTGGTGCGGGCCTCTTACCCCGGTGCCAGCGCCAGCGTGCTGGTCAACTCGGTGCTCATCCCCATGGAGCGGGCCATCAACGGCGTGCCCAACATGAAGTACATGACCTCCGACGCCACCAGCGCCGGCGAGGCTAACATCCAGGTCTATTTCGAGCTGGGTACAGACGTAAACCAGGCCACGGTAAACGTCAAAAACCGCATAGAGCAGGTGCTCAACCGCCTGCCGCCCCTGGTGCAGCGTGAGGGCGTTATCGTAAACTACCTGGTGCCCAACATGTTGATGTACGTCAACCTGTACAGCAAGGATCCAAAGGCCGACATGAAGTTCCTCTTCAACTACGCCTCCGTCAACATGATCCCCGAGATACAGCGCATCAACGGCGTGGGCTCGGTGCAGATCCTGGGCTCGCGCCAGTATGCCATGCGCATCTGGCTGAAGCCCGACCGTATGCGGGCCTACAACATCAGTACAGACGAGGTGATGAAAGCCCTAGCCGAGCAGTCGGTCATCGGCTCGCCCGGCCGTATCGGCCGCTCAGACGGCAAGCGCTCCGAGGCCCTGGAGTACGTGCTCACCTACCAGGGCCGCTTCAACAAGCCCGACCAGTACGAGAACGTTATCGTCCGCGCCAACCCCGAGGGCGAGATTTTGCGCCTGAAAGACATCGCCAGCGTAGAGTTCGGCTCCGAGTACTATGACATTTACTCGAGCTTAGATAAGAACCCATCTGCGGCTATTGTGCTGAAGCAGAACTACGGCTCTAACGCCAGCGAGGTTATCGAGCAAGTGAAGGGCCGGCTAGAGACGATGAAGGCCAGCTTCCCCCCCGGGATGGAATACGAGATTAGCTACGACGTCTCCAGCTTTTTGGACGCTTCAATAGAGAAGGTGCTGCATACCCTGGGCGAGGCCTTTGTGCTTGTGGCGCTGGTGGTGTTCTTGTTTTTGGGAGACTGGCGCTCGACGCTGATCCCGACGCTGGCCGTGCCGGTGTCGCTGGTGGGGGCGTTTGTGGCCATGCAGTTCTTTGGACTATCCATCAACCTGATCACGCTCTTTGCTTTGGTGCTTGCCATCGGTGTGGTGGTAGATGATGCGATAGTGGTTGTTGAGGCGGTGCACGCTAAGATGCACGAGAAGCACCTGTCGCCCTACCGAGCCGTACGCGAGGTGCTGGGTGAGATCAGTGGGGCCATTGTTGCCATTACCTTGCTGATGACGGCTGTTTTTGTGCCTATTGCCTTTATGAGCGGGCCGGTGGGTATCTTCTACCGGCAGTTTGCCATCACCATGGCCAGCGCCATCATCATCTCAGGCGTTGTGGCCCTGACGCTGACGCCCGTGCTGTGCGCCATGATCTTGAAGAACACGCACGGCAAACCGCGGCGCCGGACGCTTCTGGATCGTGCTCTTGATGCCTTTAATGCTGCGTTCGAGCGCCTGACGGGCCGCTATGCTCGCCTAGTGCGGCTGGTTGTCAGCCGGCGTGTGGTCACCTTTGGGGCTTTGGCGGTTTTTTGCGCGGCCATCTTCTTTACATCTGGTTCCATTCCTTCTGGTTTCATCCCGCCCGAAGATCAAGGGATGCTGTATGCCATTGTGCAGACCCCGCCGGGCTCTACGCTGGAGCGTACCAACGATGTAGCCAAGCAACTGCAAGAGATTGCAGCGGAGGTGCCTGGCGTCAAAAGCGTATCCTCGTTGGCTGGCTACGAGGTGCTGACAGAAGGCCGCGGCTCCAACGCGGGTACTTGTTTGATTGACCTGGAGCCCTGGGAAAAGCGCGACAAGACCGACCAGCAAATCATGGAAGAGCTGGAGGCCCGCACCCGCAACTTGGGGGCCACCATCGAGTTCTTCCAGCCCCCGGCCGTGCCCGGCTACGGTGCCGCCGGTGGCTTCGACCTCCGCCTCTGCGACAAGACCAACTCCGACGACTACAAAGCCTTCGAGAAGGTGAACGACGACTTTATGGCCGCCCTCCACAAGCGGCCCGAGCTGGCAGGCCTCTTCACCTTCTTTACAGCCAATTACCCCCAGTACGAGCTGGAGATAGACAACCAACTGGCCATGCAGAAGGGCGTCTCCATCGGCAAGGCCATGGATAATCTCTCTGCCTTGATAGGTTCTACCTACGAGCTGGGTTTTGTTCGATTCGGCTTCTTTTACAAGGTCTTTGTCCAGGCTGCTCCTGAGTACCGGCGTTTGCCTGAGGATGTTCTTAAGCTTTATGTGACCAACGACCGGGGACAGCAGGTGCCTTACTCGGCCTTCATGAAGATCAAGAAAGGCCAGGGCCTCAACGAGATTACTCGGTACAATTTGTACCTGAGCTCTGCCATTCGAGGTAATCCGGCCCCAGGTTACAGCTCCGGCGAGGCCATCGCCGCCATCCAAGAGGTGGCCAAGCAAACCCTGCCCCGCGGCTACGACATAGACTGGGGCGGCCTCTCTATTGACGAGGTGCGCCGCGGCAACGAGGCTATCTGGATTTTTGCCATCGTGCTCGGCTTTGTGTACCTGGTGCTGGCCGCCCAGTACGAGAGCTTCATCTTGCCGCTGGCTGTCATCTTCTCGCTGCCTGCCGGGGTGTTCGGATCTTTCCTGATGCTAAAGATGATGGGCCTTGCCAACGACATCTATGCGCAGGTTGGGCTGATTATGCTGGTAGGCCTGCTGGGTAAGAACGCGGTGCTGATTGTGGAGTTTGCCGCCCAGAAGCACGCAGAGGGCGCCACCGTGCTTGACGCAGCCGTTGAGGGTGCCAAGGTTCGCTTCCGCCCCATTCTGATGACCTCGTTTGCCTTCATTGCCGGGCTTATTCCGCTGGTGCTGGCCCATGGGCCAGGAGCGATTGCCAACCGCACCATCGGGGCATCGGCGCTGGGGGGGATGCTGTTTGGCACGTTGTTCGGCGTGGTGCTGGTGCCAGGCCTGTACTATGTGTTTGGCCGCCTGGCCGAAGGGCAAGCCTTGATCCGCGACGAAGGCGAAACACCACTAACCGAAGAAATTGAATATCAACATGCCTAGCAAATTGTGGCTTAGCCGGAGCATGGCTGCAAGCCTGGCGCTTTGCATGGCCACGGGCTGTGCTCCGCAGCTCATTAACCGCACGCCAGCCCCAAAACTGCCTTCTCTGTACGCAGGTGCCTCAATGGGGCCCGACACTGCTTCTGCCGCTCGGCAAAGCTGGGAGGCTTTCTTTGGCGACCCCAACCTGGCGGCTCTTATTGGCCAGGCCCTGCAAAACAACCAAGAGCTCCATATTACCCAGCTGGAGATCGAGATAGCCCGCCAGGAGATCCGTGCCCGCAAGGGGGAATATCTGCCTTCGGTTGGATTGTTAGGCGCTGCAGGGTTGGAAAAGCTGCCCAGGTACACCGTGCTCGGTGCTAGCGAGGCAGCAACGCAAATTGCCCCTGGCCGTAGCGCGCCCGATCCTACGCCAAACTACCTGGCCGGCACCCGTGCCAGTTGGGAGCTAGACGTTTGGCGAAAGCTGCGCAACGCCCGCAAGGCAGCCTCGTACCGATACTTGGCCAGCGTGGAGGGCCGCAATTTTCTTGTCACCAATCTGGTGGCTGAGATTGCAGGCACCTACTATGAGCTGCTAGCGTTGGATAATCAGCTGGCATTGGTTCGGCAAAACATCCAACTGCAGACAAATGCCCTGGCATCTGTCAGGGCGCAGAAAGAGGCTGCTCGGGTAACGGAGCTAGCCGTGCGGCGCTTTGAGGCGCAGGTGCTTAAAACACGTAGCCTCCAGTACGACATCCAGCAACGTATTGTGATGGCCGAAAACCGCCTCAATTTTTTGGCAGGTCGATATCCGCAGCCGATTGCAAGGACGACGCAGGCATTTAACCAGGCTGCCAGCGATTCGGTTGCCGTAGGCCTGCCTGCTCAGTTGCTGGTAAACAGACCAGACGTTCGCCAGGCCGAGGCTGAACTTGCTGCAGCCAAATTGGATGTTCGGGTAGCTCGGGCCCGGTTTCTACCGTTGGTCAGCGTTGATGGATTGATGGGGTTGCAGGCCTTCCAGCTCAGTTACTTTTTTACCGCGCCAGAGTCGATCGTCCTGTCGCTGGCGGGTGGAATCTCTGCACCGCTCATCAATCGAAACGCGTTGTATGCCGGATTTTACAGTGCCGATGCACGCCAGCAACAGGCTATTGTACGCTACGAGCGTACTGTGCTTAATGCCTACCTAGAGGTGGCCAACCAACAGGCCCTTGCCCGCAACTTGAGCCAGAGCTATGCCCTGCGCAGCCGGCAAGTAGAAGCACTCACTGAGAGCGGAGCTATTGCCAACAATCTCTTCAATGCGGCCCGTGCCGACTATGTTGAGGTACTGCTTACCCAGCGCGACGCCCTCGAATCCTCCTTCGAGTTGGTAGAAACCCGGTTGCAGCAGCTTGAAGCAAGGGTGAGCCTATACCGGGCCTTGGGAGGTGGGTGGCGCTAATCTCTAAGTTTTTGGTTTAGAATGGCGATGACTAATCAAGGTATAATGGGTGCTGGTAGCTGGTTTCTTTGATTTGATTACCGCCGGTTTTCTGGGCGGTAGGCCAGTTGATGTGGAGTGCTACACGAGAGGCCCGCTGCTGAGGTATGAGGCAAAGCCAAGTGCTGCGCTATACGGACAGTTCATCTACAGCGCACTTACTTTCGGAGCAACCATGGATAGGGAACCTCTTGAAAACGGTTTAGCCTCGCAGCGCGGCCAGCAGGTAACCCTGCTGGGAATGGCTGCCAACGTGGTGTTGATGCTGGTAAAGGCGGCAGCGGGTTGGCTGGGCAACTCTTATGCCTTGATTGCCGATGCGCTAGAGTCTGCCACAGACCTGGTTACAAGCTTTTTCGTTTGGCTGGGTTTGCGCACGGCCGCGCGCAGGCCAGATCATAATCACCCCTACGGCCACGGAAAGGCAGAGCCGCTGGCTGCCGTTTTGGTGGCCGTTGGCTTGTGGAGCGCTGCCGCCGTAATCGGCTACCAGAGCATCCAGAACATCCTTACGCCGCATGCGCCGCCACGGCTGTTTACGCTGTATGTGCTGGCTGGCATCATCGTAGCCAAAGAGGGGCTCTACAGGTTGGCACGGCAGGTAGGCAAGCAGGTGGGCAGCGCGGCCGTGCAGGCCGATGCCTGGCACCACCGGGCCGATGCCATAACGAGCGGGCTGGCGTTTGTGGGCATCAGCATTGCCCTGTGGGCGGGGCCTGGCTTTGAGAGCGCAGACGACTGGGCGGCGCTGGCGGCAGGGGTTATTATCGTGTACAACGCCTGGCTGATCTTTCGGCCCGCGCTGGGCGAGATTATGGACGAGGCTCCGGCCGGAGACTGGCCCCTGGCCCTGGACGCGATAGCCTTGCAGGTGCCCGGCGTCTTGAGCACCGAGAAGGCACTGGTGCGCAAGATGGGCTTTGAGTTTTTTGTGGACATCCACGTGCGGGTGGATGGGGAGCTATCGGTGCGGCAGGGGCACGACATTGCCCACGCCGTGAAGGCGGCCATCCAAGCCGAGCGCCCGCAGGTGTACGACGTGCTGGTGCATGTAGAACCAGCCGAGTAGAGAAACCCGCAGCTTACTCTATGGTGATGGTGCCTTTGTACTGGCCTTTGGTGTTGGCGCGTTTCAGAGGCGTAACCTCTATCTCTAGGCGGCCTACCAGGGTTTCTTGCTTGCCGTTGGGGGTATAGTCTGCCTTTACACCCTCGGCTACCTCGAAGTGCGCCTGCCCGCCGGGGGCCACGTTTTGCTGCACCTTGTAGTAAGCCACACTGCCCGCCATGCCCGACACCTTTACTACTAGGCTATCTGCCGGGCCATCTAGCCCGGCGGTGGGGGCGGTAACGTCTAACGACTGGAGATCGGCGCGTTTGTAGGCCACCTTGGGGGCAGCCTTGTAGCTGCCGGGCTTCAGGTAGAGGCCCTCAGCCAATGATCTGGCTTCTTTGCCATTGACTTTGACGGTGACTTTTTCGTCGTTGCCGGCCCAAGCCAGCTGAGAGGCTAAAACCAGAGAGAGCCAGAGCAGTCGCATAGCGCAAATATGGCCCTTGCACCAAGAGCCAAAGGCTACGTTTGGCGCAACAACGAGCGTTTGTTTAGCTACAATTAACATGACCCTTGCAGCGGTGGGCATGGGCCATCTCTGCCGAGGCAAAATGGCATCAGGTTTGTGAACCTGTATGGCAGAACTGCGTTCAAAAGCGCAGGGCTGGTGGCTTTGGCTTGCCAGGGCTTGCCGGCACGCCTAATGCTATGGATAACAATGGATCGGCCCGGCGGCAATCGCCTACCTTGTTTATGGAAGGTAGCCACCTGCCTCGTGTGGTGGTAATCGGGGGCGGCTTTGCCGGCATCGAGCTGGTGAAGCATCTGGATACGCGCCGCTACCAGGTGCTGATGCTAGACAGGCACAATTACCACACCTTTCAGCCCCTGCTCTACCAGGTGGCCACGGCCGGGCTAGAGCCAGACTCTATTGCCCAGCCGCTGCGCAAGGTCTTTGCCAAGAAGAAGAACTTCCACTTCCGCATGGCCAACGTAGAGCGTGTGGATTCGGCGGCCCGGTTGTTGCATACAGACATAGGGGCCATACCGTACGATGTGCTGGTGGTGGCCACCGGCACCAAGACCAACTACTTTGGCAACGACAAGATGCGCCAAGGCACCTTTCCCATGAAACAAGTGCCCCATGCGTTGGATTTGCGCAGCCACATCCTCCAATCTTTTGAGGCTGCCCTTTTGCAGACCGACGAGGCCGAGCGCCGGGCCTTGCTCACGTTTGTGATTGTAGGGGCGGGCCCGACGGGGGTGGAGCTGGCAGGCGCCCTGGCCGAGCTGCGCAAGCACGTGCTGCCTTGCGACTATCCGGAGCTGGACTTTAGTCAGATGGAGATTTACGTGGTAGAGGGTACGCCCAAAGTGCTGGGTGCCATGTCAGAAAAGAGCAGTGCCCGCGCAAAGCGCTACCTAGAGGGTTTTGGCGTGCAACTGCGGCTGGGCACGGTGGTGGCCGAGCTAGACGGCCCTCGGGTGCTGCTCAAAGACGGCTCTACGCTTATGAGCCACAACGTTATCTGGACGGCAGGTGTGACGGGCAACCTACCGGCAGGGTTTGAGGCAGCCTCCATTAACAAAGCCAACCGCCTGCTGGTAGATGCGCACGGCCAAATCGTTGGCCTGCCCAACGTGTTTGCCCTGGGCGACATTGCCGCCATTGCCGATGAGCAAAACCCCAACGGCCACCCTCAACTGGCCCCGGTGGCCATACAACAGGGCAGGCATCTGGCCCGCAACCTGAACGGCCTGGCCGAGGGCAGGCCGCTTAAGCCCTTTACCTATTTCAACAAAGGGGTGATGGCCACCATTGGCCGCAACAAGGCCGTGATAGACCTGCCCAACGGCTGGAGCCTGGGCGGATTTATTGCCTGGCTAGGCTGGATGTTTATCCACCTGCTGTATCTGGTAGGGTTCAGAAACAAGGCCGTGGTGGTGACCAACTGGCTCTACAACTACCTTACTTACGACCGCGGCACGCGCCTGATTGTGCGGCCGTTTATCAAAAACAAGCAGCAACCCGCCCCGGCAGCGCAGGCCCCGGCAGACTCGGCCGTGGTGGCTGCCACCCGCCAGGCCGAGCAGGCCCCTGCACAGGCCCAGGCTTAAATTTTATTAAAGCGAGCCCTTGTAGGACATCTGTGCCTCTTGGTGCGGCGTTATACCGGCATCGAAAAGGGCTTGGGCCTGCATCTTTGTTCAACTAATCTTCGTGTTTAAGACTATGCGTATCTGGCAATTCTCTATGGCCGTGGTAATGGGCCTGGCCCTGACGGCCTCTACGGCCTGTGATAAGAACGGTAAGTTCAACCTGCTGTCAGTAGAGCAAGACCGGCAACTGGGCGCCCAAACGGCCCAGCAGATTGCCAGCGACCCAGGCCAGTTTCCGCTGCTGCCCCGCCAAGGCAACGAGCAGGCCTACGCATACCTAGACAATATGCGGTCGCAGATACTGAACTCGGGCAAGATTACCTACAAGGACGAGTTTGCCTGGGAGATGCACATCATCCGCGACGATGCCACGCTGAATGCCTTTTGTACGCCAGGGGGGTACATCTATGTCTACACCGGCCTGATCAAATTTTTAGACCGTGCCGATGACCTGGCCGGCGTGCTGGGCCACGAGATGGGCCATGCAGATCTGCGCCATACCAGCCGGCAGATTACCCAACAACAAGGCTACGACCTTGTGCTGAGCATTGCCCTGGGCCAAAACCCGGGTGCTCTGGCCCAGATAGCTACCCAGCTGAAAGACCTTACCTACAGCCGCAGCTACGAGCGCGAGGCCGACGATGCCTCTGTCAAATACCTCTCTGCTACAAGCTATGCCTGCAATGGGGCGGCCAGTTTCTTTCAGAAACTGATTGATAGAGGCGACGGCGGCCAAGGTGTCCCCACGTTTTTGAGCACACACCCGGCCCCCGCCAGCCGCGTGCAAGACATAAATGCAGAGGCGCAAACCCTGGGCTGCAGCACCACCCCTACCACCGACGGGGGCTACGCTGCCTTTAAGCGTGCGCTGCCCTAGGGCATAAGGGCCTGCAAAATGTCAAGCCTCGGGCCCCGAGCCCGGGGCTTTTTTGTGCCAACGGCTTGCGGCCCCAGGCAGGCACCCATATTTGCAGGCAGATGCTGTTTTTTGGCCTATTGGTACTTACCCTGGTGGGTTGCCTGGCGGGCTTTAGCCGCTGGGCTTGGGTGCCGGCTGCGCTGGCATTGGTGCGCCTGTGGGTAGATGGCCCCTGGATAGGCGGCATCGTACCCTTGGCAGAGCTGCCCTTTTTGGTTGGTATCCAAGATGGTAGAGATTTGGGGTTGCTGCAGGTGCTGCTAGTAGTGTACCTGGCCGTGCATTTATACTCTGTGCATTACCTGGGCAGCGAGCGTGTGCAACGGCGGTACTTCAGCCTGCTGGCGCTGTTTCTGCTGGGCATGGCCACGCTGATGGCGGCCAAGTCTTACCTGGCCCTTGTTTTTGGCTGGGAGGCGATCGGCCTGGCTAGCTTTGGCCTGGTATCGTTTTACAGGCAAGACGATGACGTGGCCCGGCAGGCAAGCTGGGTCTTCTGGCTCAACCGAGGGGGTGATGCCAGTTTGCTGGTTGGGGTTTGCCTGGCCATGGCAGGCCATGCTGGGGCTATTTATGGCTTTGTGGGTGCGGCGGTGGTTAAGTCTGCGTTGTTTCCGTTTTCGGCCTGGTTGCGGTGGGCCATGGTGGGGCCTACGCCCATATCGGCCCTGTTGCATGCGGCTACGCTGGTGGTGAGCGGCGTAGTATTACTGACGCACCCCCTTGTGATGCAGCTTTGGGTCTTTGCCCCAGCGCTACCCAAGCTGATAGGAGTTTGGGGCGTACGCTCTGCCCTGTTGGCAGCCTGGGCTGCGTGCCAGACGACCAACCTAAAGCGCTTGCTAGCCTACAGCACCCTGGCCCACATCGGGCTGATGATGATGGTAGCGCCAGATGGGGTGTTATCGCTGGGGCACTTGGGTGCGCATGCCATTTTCAAGACGGGGCTCTTTTTGAGCCTGGGCCTGCTGCATCGCTATGATGCTGGCCCCTGGAGGCCGTGGGCCGAGGTGTGGCAAACCCTGCGGCGCAGGCCCTGGGCCTTGGGGGTGGTAGGAGCCGTGGTGTGCTTTGCCTGGGCTTTGCTGGGCCTTGCACCGCTGCCTGCCCACGCCAGCAAGGCGGCTTTGTTTACTACGCTGGGCCTTTACTGGCCTACGGCCGCCCCGGGCCTGCAAATGGCATACATGGGGCTGACGGCCGTTTATGCCGTACGGTTTGTGGCGGGGTACGCCCAGGCATTGGCCGCCGAGCTAGAGACAAAGCCCCACCTGGCGCGGGCGCAGGTGGCCATCGTGCTGGCCTTGGTGCCTTTGCTGGCCTGGCAGCCCTTTGGCTGGGCCATAGACAATCTGCTTACTACCTCTGCCAGCACTCTGTGGATGGATTTGGCTGCCTGGGGCCTGCTGGTGGCGGCCTTGGCCTGGCAGGCCCGTGAGCGTGCCATGATAGCGCTGCCGGTAGGCGAGGCCCTGTTCGGCAGGGTTGATGCTTTGTGGGCCGGGGGCTTACATACAGGCGGCAGGCTGGCGCAGGTGCTTGCCCTGCTTGACACGGCCTGGGCCCGCTTATGGGTACGTGTGGCCCAGGCGCAGGTAGTGCTGGCCTGGTGCCTTACCTCTGCCGAGCGGGTGGTACTGGCCACGATACGCAGCTTGGCATGGTTGCTTTTGCAGCCCTTCCGCTGGTTGGTAGATGATGCAGGGACGCTGTCGCCCGCGCGTATGGTTTGGACGGCGCTGGCCGTGGCCTTGGTGGCGGGTTGGTGGTTTTTTTAGCGGCCCACCAGCCAGCTCTCGGGGTTAAGGCGGTCTGCGCCGCGCCAGAGCTGGAACTGTAGCTCAGAAACGCCCTCGCGGTCTGTGGCCACGCTGCCGATGCGTTCGCGGGCTTTCACCTTCTCGCCGGGTTTTACGGCAACGGCGCCCAGGTTGCTGTACACGGTTACGTAGTTGCCATGCAACAGGCTCACGATTTTGCCTTCAACGCCGGGGATGGTCGCCACAAAGCCGACCTCGCCGGGGGCTACGGCCATTACGCCCTCGCCTGCCTTGGTCTGGATGTTAATGCCCAGATTTTCTACAATAATGCCCTTTAGGATAGGGTGGGGCTGTTTGCCAAACCGGCCAGAGATAAAGCCTTCTTCTACGGGCCAGCCCAGCCGCCCTTTGTTTTCTGCAAACGAGGCCGAAAGGCGCATGGCTTCGGGCGATGCGGGGATGGCCTCCAGGTCTGCGGCCTTTGTGGCAGGCTCGGTATTGGTATTGCCTCGGCTGGGGCGGCGTGCCTCGGTACGGCGGGCATCTTCGGCCCGGCGCATCTCGCGGCGGATCATGTCGCCTATCAGATTTTCGAGCTTACGGTCGGCCTCCTCGCGGCGGGCCAGCTCTTGGCGCAGGCGCTCTTCTTTGCCGGCCAGGCGCTCTAAGAGGCGGCTTTTATCGGCTTGCAGGCCATCCAGCTCTTTCTTCTGGAGGGTGTAGCTGGTTAGCACCAGGGTCTTTTCGTCTAGCTTTTTGCGCAGCACCTGTTGCTCGCCCAGCAGGCGTTTGCGGGCACCTTCGATACGTTTGGCCTGGGCGCGGCGCTCCACCCCATAGTAGCGCAGGTGGTTGAGCCGGGCAAAAAACTGGTTGAAAGACTCGGCCGCAAACACAAATAGCCAGCCATCTGGGCTTTGCGCCTTGCTGGCGGCATAGACGAGGGCAGCATACTCGACTTTTAGCTTGGCCAGGTCTTGGGCCAGGGCACGGGTGCGGGTGGCTTTGCCCTCAAGCTCTTGCTCTAGCAGCACCAGCTCGCTGCTGGTGGTAGAGATACGGCGGGTCTGCTCTTCGATGCGGTTCTCTAGGGCAGAGAGCTGGCCCAGGGTGGCCTCTTTCTTTTGGCTTACGTCAGAGAGGATGCGGTTGGTCTCTTTGATACGGCGCTCGTTGTCGCGCTTTTGCCGCTCCAGCCTACGCCGAGACTGTGCCAGACCCGGCGCTGCGCTGGCAAGCACCACCAGCAAGGCCAGCCCGATGGGCCGCCATGCCAGATTACGCCAAACGAAGGCAAGGTAGGTATTGCAGGGCAAGGGGAGGCAGCCGCTTACTGGTTGGGGTACGTAATTTCTACCGGAAAACGCTTGTCTGCCGGGGCCAGGGCTTCAAAGGCTTTGCGGCTGATTTTGATGGCTACCTTGTCGTTGTTGCCCGTCTCTGGCAGTTTGCCTATGACGCGGACAAACACCCGGGCGCCGTTCATCTCGTTAACGACCTGGATGATTTTGCCGATGGGGGCCGTGCGGTGCAGGCAGAAGTAGTTGCGGCTGCCGGCGTCGTTGTCAACCAGCTCGGCTACGCCATGCTCTACTACACGCTCGAAGGTGGCCGGCGTGGCCATGCCCCGGGCCTCTGCCGCGGCAGAGTCTGTTGACTCGCCTTTAGCCTCAGCCACTTTTTCTGCAATGGGGGCTGCGGGCTTGGCCACGGCTTGCTCGTCTAGCGGGGCACCGCGGCGTATCTCCAGAGGTTGCCCCACTTTGAGGCTTCCGTCGGCCAGGTTGTTGTCTCGTTTGATTTGCTCGGGCTGGGCATTGTAAGTGCGGGCAATGGCGTATAGCGTCTCGCCAGCTTTTACTACATGGCGAATGACGGTTGGCCTCGTCTCTACGGCAGCGGTGGCATCCAGGGCCTGCTGGGGCGCCATTTTAGGCTCGGGCTTAGGCTCGGCTTTGGGCTGTGGGGCAGTCTCTGCTTTGGGCTCGGGTTTGGGGGCGGGCCTTGCCTCTGGCGCAGGCTTGGGTGCGGCGGCAATGGTTGGCGCGCCGTTAGCCTCTGGGTTAGAGACGATGAGTTGTTGGCCTTCTACCAGGCCTGCGCCGCTGAGGTTGTTCCAGCTTTGGAGGTTGGCTACCGATACCTTATACTGTTTGGCAATGGCAAAGAGCGTCTGCCCACTGGTGACGATGTGCACCTTCTGCAGCTCGGCATTGGCGGCGGGCTTGGCGGCGGTGGCAGCCGGTGCGGTATTGCTCAAGGCCGGCACGCGGATGATCTGCCCCAGCTTGATGCCGGCCTTAAGCTCTGGGTTCAGGCGCTGTACCTCGCCCACGGTGGTGCGGTACTTGCGGGTGATGCCAAAAAGAGTCTCGCCTTTCTCTACCTGATAAAGCACCAGGTTTTTGTTGCCTTTGCGCTCTACGCCGATAGAATCGGGCGGCAACAGGGGGCCTGCCAAAGCAGCTTGGTTGGTGGCCAGCCCAGCCAGGGCCCAAAGGAGCATGCGCTTGCCCATGTAGGTTGTAGAAAAAAAAGGGTTAAAGCCGAAGGTGCCAGCAGGCCAGGCCGATTGCCCCCGTAGGCAACATGGCTTGGTCTGTGGGTTCAAAGATAGGGAAGGTGGGCCCTTGCCTTGGGTGGGCGCAGCGGGCTGTGTTGTGCAATGTTAAACAGATTTGTGCAGCCACGTTCGGAAATGGGGCTCCTATCTTTGGGGCCACTGGGGCTTTGCCCAAGGCAACTTTTTGCGGCAGTGGCGCACCTGCCTAGCCGCGCAGTTTACGCAACACATGGAGATGCAGCACCACTACGTGGTAATCATGGCGGGCGGCATAGGCAGCCGTTTCTGGCCTTTTTCTCGAACCAATAACCCAAAGCAGTTTCATGACATCCTCGGTACGGGCCGTACCATGATTCAGGAAACTGCCCAACGGTTTGAGGGTATCTGCCCGAAGGAGAACATCTATGTGGTAACCAATCGCGACTACGAGCAGTTGGTGGCCGAGCAGTTACCATACCTGTCTCCAGACCAGATTCTGACCGAGCCTATCGGGCGAAACACGGCCCCATGTATCGCCTATGCGTGCCAGAAGATAGTACTGAAAGATCCGGCGGCCAACATCGTGGTATCGCCGGCAGACCATGTCATCAACAACGTGCCAGAGTTTAAGCGCGTCATCTCTGAGGCGCTGGGCTACACGGCAGGCAACGATATTCTGGTGACGCTAGGCATCCAACCCAGCAGGCCCGATACCGGCTATGGCTACATTCAGTATCTAGACCAAGGTGGTCAAGGCCTACGAAAGGTAAAGACCTTTACAGAAAAGCCCGAGCTGGAGCTTGCTAAGCGCTTTTTGGAGAGCGGAGACTTCGTTTGGAACTCAGGCATATTTATCTGGAGCGGGCAGGCCGTGCAAGCCGCCATCAAGCAGTATCTGCCAGAAATGGCCGAGATTTTTGAAGAAGCCGCCGGGGCCTTCTATACCAGCAGTGAGAAGGCTGCCATCGATAAGGCCTACTCTATGTGCAAAAACATTTCGGTGGACTATGGCATCATGGAGAAGTCGGACAAGGTGTACGTGCTGCCCGCCGAGTTTGGCTGGAGCGACCTGGGCACCTGGAAGTCGCTCTACGAGCTGGCCCCTAATCGCGATGAGAAGGGCAACGTGGTGAACGGCAACGCCATGGTGTACGACACCAAAAACTCCATCATCAAAATCTCAGGCGGCAAGCTGATTGTGGTCCACGGGCTGGATAACTTCATCGTGGCCGAGTCTGACGATGTGATCATGATTTGCCCCAAAGACGAGGAGCAGTTTGTGAAACAGTTTGTGGCCGATACGAAGGCGACGCAGGAGAAACGGTTTATTTAGGGGAATTAACTTAACAATTAAGCTGCTCGTGTTTCTCTGTGCAATGGTTTTGCCATTGACACGTGCTGTGGCGAGGCTGCGCCTCATGTTTCTACTAAACGGGGCCGTTGCATGGCCGACTGGAGTCGGCCATGCAACGGCATCCTTAGACTGGAGTTTAAGTAAAGCGGCCAAGCAGCAGGCGGCTTTAGCCGCTGCCATGCTGGTAGCCCCACGGCTTTAGCCTGGGGCGGTTACAAACCGGCAACCTTGCCTAAGTCCCGGTTACAAACCGGGACCAGTTACGCTGGCCGGTTTCGATGGTACCAGTAGTGCTGGCGCATTGCAATGCGAGGCGCAGCCTCGCAAGAGCACGTGACAAGGGCAAAGCCCTTGCACAGCGTTGGTGGGGCGTTTGCAGAGCCCATTATCCTTGCCCCTCGCCTTCTATTTCAGCGGTCTGGAGACCGCGGGGTAACGGCTGGGTGGGTCCCGGTCAGAGACCGGGACCAGCATCCTTCTGGAGACCGGGACCCGGGCAAGGGAGAGACCAGGGATCAGCGACAGTGTTTTAACCCCTAGTTGGGGTGGATCATAAGCTTGGCGAAGCTGAGCATGAGCGTCTTTTCGCCGATGGCGTCGAAGGCGATTTGGGCCTTGCGGTTGGGGCCGTCGTCGGTAATGGCGACGATGCGGCCAAAGCCGAACTTCTGATGCTCAACGCGTTGGCCGGCGGCCAGTTGGGCAGCGTCAGCAGGTTTAAAGTTTGGGCTGGGCACGTAAGTGCTGGCCGTGGGTGCGGCCGCGCGACGGGGGCCGATCTGCACCTGCTTTTGGCCGTTGCGCTCCTTGAACTGGTCAAAAAAGCGGATGGGGCTGTCGTCGGTGGCTTCGTAGCGGCGGCTTACCTTCAGGTAGGCCGGGTTTAGCTCTTGCAGAAAGCGGCTCGGCTCGCAGGGTTTGATGTTGCCAAATCGGTAGCGGCTTAGGGCATAGCTCAGCGTGAGTTGATGCTCTGCCCGGGTGCAGGCTACGTAGAAGAGGCGGCGCTCTTCTTCGATGCCCGTCGGCTCGGCCAATGCCATTTGGCTGGGGAAAAGGTCTTCTTCTAACCCGACCAGATAGACGTGCTTAAACTCCAGCCCCTTGGCCGAGTGGATGGTCATCAGTGTGACGGCATCTTCGTTTTGCTTGGCGGCATCGTCGGCGTCGGTGGCCAGGCTCACCAGTTGCAGAAAGCCGGATAGCGACTTGTCGTCATTCTCGTCGCTGTCCACGTAGGCGCGTACGGCATTGAGCAGTTCTTGCACGTTCTCGTAGCGGCTCAGGCCCTCTACGGTCTTATCTTCATACAGCTCGCGCAGAATGCCGGACTCTTTGGCCACTTGGTTGGCTACCTCGTAGGCGTCTTTGGTGGCGGCTGTATCGCGGAAACTGCGGATCAGGTTGGCAAAGCCCTCCATGCTGTTGGCGGCGCGGCCATCCAGTACGGTGCGGGGTTGCTGCACCACATCCCACAGATCGGCTCCTTCGTTGGCGGCCAGCTCTAATACCTTGGCCACGGTGGCATCACCGATGGCGCGCTTGGGGTAGTTCACCACCCGCTTAAAGGCTTCCTCGTCGTTGGGGTTGACGACCAGCCGCAGGTAGCTTACCAGATCCTTGATCTCCTTCCGCTGATAGAACGATAGCCCGCCGAAGATGCGGTAGCGGATGTTCATCCGGCGCAGGGCCTCTTCCATCTGCCGGCTCTGCGAGTTGGTACGGTAGAGGATGGCAAAGTCTTTGTAGGCCAGGGCCTGGTTCAGCTTCGTCTCGAAGATGGATGTGGCCACGAGCTTGGCCTCCTCCTGGTCAGACTGTGCCTTGATAAGATCTACCAGGGCGCCTTCTTCGTTGGCCGTCCAGACGTTTTTCTCAATCTGGTTCTTGTTGTGCTTGATGATGGAGTTGGCTACCTGCACAATGGCCTGGGTAGAGCGGTAGTTCTGCTCTAGGCGGAAGAGCTTCAGCTCCGGGTAGTCTTTGCCGAAGTTGAGGATGTTCTGGATGTCTGCCCCGCGGAAGGCATAGATAGACTGGGCATCGTCGCCCACGACGCAGATGTTTTGCCGCACGGCCGCCAGCTTGCGGATGATGAGGTACTGGGCCAGGTTGGTATCCTGGTACTCGTCTACCAGCAGGTAGTGGAACTTCTGCTGGTACTTATTGAGCACATCCAGGTTGTCGCGGAAGAGGACGTTGGTGTGAAAGAGCAAATCGTCGAAGTCCATGGCGCCTGCCTTGCGCAGCCGCTCTTGGTAGGCCTGGTAGAGGTGGCCCATCTCGGGTATTTTGGCAAGTGCGTCGGCCTGTGCATAGACTGGGTTGTTGAGGTACTCGGCTACCGAAACCAGCTTGTTTTTGGCAGACGAGATGCGGGCGTGCACCCCGTTGGGCTTGTAGACCTTATCGTCTAGGTTGCGCTCTTTGAGCAGGGTGCGGATGAGCGATCGGCTGTCGTCGGTATCGTAGATGGTAAAGTCTTTAGGGAAACCGATGCGCTCAGCCTCGAACCGCAGGATTTTGCCGAATACAGAGTGAAACGTGCCCATCCATAGCGACTTAGCCTGCGGGCCCACCACCTTTTCAATACGCTCGCGCATCTCTTTGGCGGCCTTGTTGGTAAAGGTGAGGGCCAGAATGTTGTAGGGGCTAATGCCCTTGGCCAGCAGGTAGGCAATGCGTGTGGTGAGCACCTTGGTTTTGCCAGAGCCAGCCCCGGCCACAATCAGGCTGGGGCCTTCGGTATGCAAGACGGCGGCGCGCTGGGCCTCGTTCAGGCCCTGGATGAGTTGTTCCATTCTATCTGGGGTAGCATTCCTGGGCGGGCTATCGGGTGCCCGTCGGGGCACGGTCCGGGCCTGGGCCCGGGTGCGCAGGTATAGCTATACGGGCCAGGCCAGCCAGGGTAGGGGGTGGGCCGGTGCAGGTCCGTCTGTAGTGCAAACTTCATGCATTGGGGCAAAAGTTCTGCTGCGGGGCAATTCGGGTGCGCCATGCATCTGCCCCGGCCCTCCACGCGTTGAAAGGCCCAATGGGGGCCTGGGTGCCTACATTTGCCTGTGCAAGGCCGGCCTGTGCCATCGCCCGGTTGTGCAATTGTTTTTAGGTAACCCTTTTTTCAAACCCTCTAGCTCTCAAGCTCTCTACCTCCGATGAAGATCATCGTACCTATGGCAGGCATGGGCAAGCGTATGCGCCCCCACACCCTCACCGTCCCCAAGCCCTTGGTGCCTATTGCTGGCAAGCCCATCGTGCAGCGGTTGGTAGAAGATATTGCCAAAGTATGCGGGCAGCCCGTCGAGGAGGTGGCCTTTATCATTGGCCGGTTTGGCAAAGACGTAGAGGCCAAGCTGATGGAGATTGCCGCCTCCGTCGGGGCCAAGGGTAGCATCTATTACCAAGACGAGCCCCTGGGCACGGCCCACGCCATCCTCTGCGCAGAGCCGAGCCTGAGCGGCAACATGGTGGTGGCCTTTGCCGATACCCTCTTTAAGGCAGAGTTCTCGCTGGCCGACACGAAGCACAACACCATCTGGGTACAAAAGGTAGAAGACCCGCGCCCCTTTGGCGTGGTAACCTTAAGCGAGCAGGGGCAGATTACGGGCTTTGTCGAGAAGCCGGAGACGTTTGTGTCTGACCTGGCCATCATCGGCATCTATTACTTCCTCGATGGAGAAAACCTGAAGCAGGAGCTGCGCTACCTGCTGGACAACGACATCAAAGACAAGGGCGAGTACCAACTCACCAACGCGCTGGAGAACATGCGGGCCAAGGGCGTCGTCTTCAGCCCCGGCGAGGTGGCCGAGTGGCTAGACTGCGGCAACAAAAACAGCACCGTAGATACCAACACGCGCTATCTGGGCTACCTGGCTGAGCGCAAAGAAGATCTGGTAAGCAAAAGCGCTAAAATCACCAACTCCGTCGTTATAGCACCGAGCTACATTGCAGACGGGGCCGAGATTACCAACTCGGTAGTGGGGCCCTTTGCCTGCATAGGGCGCAATACCAAAATCACCGGCTCTGTAGTGGCTGAGGCCATCGTACAAGAGCAGACCACCATCAGCGGTGCCGTAGTAAAGAACTCTATGGTGGGCAACCATGTTGTGCTTACCAGCCGCGAAAAAGACCTCTCTGTTGGCGACTATAACCAAATCAACCTCTAAGGCCTTGCACCGCCCCGTGCGACAGGCCGGCCCCCAGGGCCGGCCTTTGCCGTTTGTACTGCTGGCCTTGGGCTTACTGCTTGCCTGCGTGGCCCCCGCCTGGGCCCAAAAGCCTGGCAAAAAAGCGCCAGATAAGGCTACCCTGGCCCGCCAAGCCGAGGAGACCTTTATAGACGGCATGCGGGCCGACATACTGGGCAATACAGAAAAGGCCATCTACTACTTTGAGAAGGCGCTGGAGGATGCACCTGGCTCGGCCGCCATACGATATAAGCTGGCAGAGATGCAGGCCCGCCTCGGGCGGTATAAAGATGCCCAGGCCTACGCCCGCCAGGCGCTAGACCTGGAACCCGGCAACCGCCTCTACACGCGGATGTTGGCCTTGTTATACCAGCAAAACAGCGAGTTTGCCGAGGCCGCCAGCCTGCTCAGCAAAACACTGAAGGCCAGCCCAGACCAGGAAGAACTCTACCCCCTTCTGGCCGACATTTACCAGAGCATGGGCAAGGCCGACGATGCGCTTAAAACGCTGGCCCGTGCAGAAAAGCAGTTGGGCCCAAACCCAGACCTTGCCAGGCGCAGGCAACAGCTTTACCTAAAGCTAAACAAGCTGGACGAAGCCTTGAAAGAGGCCCGGCGGCTGATGGGCATGTACCCAGACGAGCCAGAGTATGTGGTGAACCTGGCCGAGTTGCTCATCAGCAACAACCGCATGGCAGAGGCCGCTAAGCTGCTGGCCGACAACCGTGCCGCCTTAGACGGGCAACCCGGCTACGATCTGCTCCAATTGCAGATAGCCCTGAAGAACGGCGACACCAAGGCGGCAAAGCGATACCTGCTGGCCGCCCTGGCCAGCCCAGAGATGGACCTGGAGGATAAGCTTGCCTACCTGGGCCCTTACCTGCGCGCGGCATCTGATACAAGCGAGGTGCCTGCCATGCTAGATGCTCTGCAGCGTGCCCATAGAGACCAGGCCAAGGTGTACTTTATCCGTGGCGATTTTGAGACCGACCGGGGGCGATATGCCGACAGCCGTGCTGCCTACCTGACGGGGCTGGCCCTAGATAAAAACAACTTTGCCGTGTGGGAGCAGGTGGCTCGGCTAGACATGCAACTGCAACAGGCCGACAGCCTGGTGGTGCATACCAACCACGCCCTTGAGCTTTTTCCGAACATAGCCGTGCTTTGGTTTTACAACGGCTGGGGCTACTTTTTGCAAAAGGACAACCCGAAGGCCATCCGCAGCCTTGAGCGGGCCCGCAAGCTAAAGCCCGCCGACAACGACGTAGAGAAGGAGTTGTATGCCCTGCTGGGCGACCTCTACAACGCCCAGAAGCAATACGACAAAAGCGACGAGGCCTACGGTGCTGCGCTCAAGCTAGACTCGCTCAATACGCATGTGCTCAACAACTATGCGTATTACCTGAGCCTGCGCGAGCAGAACCTGGATCTGGCCGCCCGCCTTGGTGCCAAACTTATGGTGCTGGCCCCCAACGAGGCCACCTTTCAGGATACGTATGGCTGGGTGCTTTTCAAGAAAGGAGACTATGCCAATGCGCTCAGGTACCTAGAGAAGGCCGCCAACCCAGAGGCAAGCGGTGTCGTATGGGAGCATTTGGGCGATGCCCTCTTTAAGAACGGCCAAACCCAGCGTGCCTTGGAGGCCTGGCGACAGGCCCAACGCAAGGGGGGCGACGTCTCGCCCAAGCTGCCGGAGAAAATCAACCAAGGCAAATACCTGGAGTAACCACTTGGAGCAAATGCGCAACTATTTTCTTGCCAAGGGTTGGCTGGCCCTACCACTGTGCCTGGGGCTGCTCTCCATACAATGCAAGCGTAAGCAGGCCGTGGCCGTTGCCGTAGATGGGCCAGTGGCAGATTCGGCTGGCAGACCGGCGCAAGGTCCCAGGGTAATAGCGTTGCCACCAGCGCTGGCAGCCAAGCTCAAACCCGATTACACCTTCTGCAAGGGCCGCCTAAAGGCACTGTATCAGGGGGAGAACCAGTCGTTGCCGTTTACCATCAGCTTCCGCACGGAGCGGGGCGTGCAGACCACCTTTGCCGTGACGGCCGCGCTGGGTATTCCCGTAGCCACCGGGTGGATACGGGCCGATAGCGTCTATGTGGACAACCGCATGGGTGGCTCCACCATAAAAGAGCCCCTGGCGCGCTTAGAAGACATGACCGGCCTACCGCCAGACCTGGCCATGCTGGAGGCCATCTTGAGCGGACGATACGCCCTGCCGGCAGGTTTTGCCCCTACGGCCGCCACAGACACCAACTTGGCAGCGTTGCCCTTGCCCCAAACAGACTGGCAACTGACGATGGCCGTGCCCAAGGCGCAGGCCTGGCCCAGCGGCCTGGCCTTGCAAGGTAGAGAAGGGAGATTTTTAGTCAGCAACCAAGACGTGGGCCCCGGCCCGGGCCCCGCCCGTACCATAATCGTGCAGCAAGACAGCGCCGGGCGCGTATTGACGAGCCTGCGGCTGGATGCAGTTTCTAGAGAATTTGGCGCGGCAAGGGATAAATAATTGTTGGCATAGTTTAAATTATAAATTTATGGCCGATAGCTTACATGGTACGGTATCTGAGCTTAAGGGCCTTTTGCTGCCGGTTGGCAGATGCTAACCTTGCAAGACCAAGCATAGGCGCAAACCCATGCTCGGGTGTCTGAAGGATTGTGGCAGTTGTTGCCACGCCTTTGCCTTACCAGATTACCGACCTGCTACGCACCGAAGGCTGCCCGCCTTCCGTACGCAACGCAGAAAGGCAGTCTTTCATCCTCAACTTTGCAGCCATAGGTTGGCTTAGGCCTGCCAGATGGTGGTGTATAAACGCATGTTTGCCAATCAAACAGAAGCACTAGCGCTCGCGGCCCGCTTTTTGGGTGGCGGTAGTGGCCAACCCGCACCATTTCTACTAGACCCCAAGGGCAACTGGCTAGCGCCTACCATGCCCGCTGGGGCTGGTGCCCAACCTTGGTTGGGGCAGGTGCAGGCCCTGCGCCCTCAATTGGCTGGCTGGCTGCGGCAGGCTGCTGCCGGTAGCTACACGTTTTTCCATCTGGGGGCCTCTACCCTTTGGGTAATAGCAGCGGCCATAGATGGCGAGCCCGAGCCCCTGATGCTGGCCATGGTCTTGCAGGCCGACGCTTTTGAGGCCCGTGTACCTGCCACCGAGGCGCTGCTAAGCCAAGTAGATGGAATTGCCTTTGCCACAGACGGCACCACGGCCAAAAGCCGGGGCAAGCTTGGGGCGCTGCATGGATCAGACTGGCAAGAGGAGGCCTGGCCCGACTTTTGGAGCAGGCTGCTCATAGCCAGTGCAGAGGCCGATGCGTTGATGACGCTTGCCAGAGATAAGCCGATCACCGTCAGCGTTTATAGCCTGGCCCTTTGCCGCTTTGTAGAGCTCTCTGTTGGCCCGGCAGGGCAAGGTTTGGCTGGCTGGGTACGGCTAACCAGCCCAGAGGCTAAGGCCGATGCCGATACCGTTGCCCGCTGTTTTACCTATGCCGGCAACCCGGCCCTGCAGTTGCCCGTGGCCGAGCACAACCCGGCAGCATTGGCTCTGGCCGGGCATCTGGCCACGCTGGGGCGCAGAGATTGGACGAGATACCTTGCAGATATTGGCCGCCAAAACGAATGTGCTGCATTTAACGTAGAATTTGAATCTGGCCAGGCGTTGTTTTCCGTACAAGTAACTTCTGAGAGGGTACTCGGCCCTAAAGGAACCCTTGTGGGATATCATCACCTCGTCTGCCTAGCGCCAGACCCTGCTTTGCAGCAGCCCTCACATACCACAGCGCCCACCGCAGACCAGGCCGCCCCATCGGCCGAAGGTGAGCTGCTGGCCAAAGAGGCCAACCACCGCATCAAGAACAGCCTCTCTATGGCAGCCAGCATGCTGCAGTTGCAGAGCTATATGCTAGAAGACAAGGCTGCCAAAGACGCGTTGCTAGACTCTGTGCAGCGGCTCTACACCGTGTCTGACCTGCACGAGGCCTTGTACAAGTACAGCAGCGGCAACGCCAACCAAGTGGAGGTAAAGCCCTTCTTAGAGAACATTGCCAACCGCCTGCAGGGCCTCATCGGCGGGATGGGCATAGAGATACGATTGCAGATCGAGCCGCTGGTGTGTGGGGCCAAGATAGCCAGCCGCATGGGCCTGCTGGTAAACGAGCTGGTGCTGAATGCAGCCAAGTATGCCTTTCCAGAATCGAAGCAAGGTTTTATTGCCATTTACCTAACTGAATCGTCGGGGCAGTTCTATCTTTCGGTGCAAGACAACGGGCAGGGCATGGAGCAGCGGCCTGCACATTCAACGTCTTTGGGCAATACCCTGATATCAGAGTTTGCCAAAGAGCTGAAGGCAGACATGCGGCTAGAAACACAGGCCGGCACGCGCTACGTCTTCACATTTTCAGCCTCTTGACCTTTCTGACTGAATGGCTAAAGTTTTACTGGTAGAAGACGAGCGCATTGTGGCGCTGGCACTTAAGCATGAGCTGGCCGCACATGGCCATCAGGTGGTGGCTATTGCCAGCTCTGGCGCACAGGCCCTGGAGGCATTGGCTACGGCAGAGCCTGAGGTGGTGCTGATGGATGTAATGATTGAGGGCGAAATAGACGGAATCGAGACGGCGCGGCAGGTATCGTTGCGCAGTGCCATCCCCATCATCTACCTGACGGGCGAGGCCGATGCCGCTACCCGCAAACGGGCCATGCACTCGCCCAACTGTATGGGCTACCTCAACAAGCCGGTGACGGCCGCCGCCCTCAGCCAGGTTATTTTGAGCCTGAATCTGCAAACGGCCTAGTTTTTGCGCGCTGGCTATACACAGTCTGCTTTTTTTGCGTTGCAGACCCAAGCGCCCCCTGCAAGGCTAGTTTGACATTGTTGCTGCCCACCACGTTTACTCACCAGATCTTTGACCTTCTCTGCAGGGCAGGCAGGCTTTGGGCCCTTTGCCTCGTGCTGGCGTTTATATGGGTATCTAAGGTGCAAGCGCAGATTATTGTAGCACCGCCCTCTGCAGAGGCGCATTATGTGCGGCTGGCGGGCCGAGTGCTGGCCAAGGCCGACGGCAGACCCATAGGAGCAGCCACCGTTTACAACCGGACGAGCAAGAAAGGTGTCCGGACGGATAGCTCAGGGTTCTTTACGATCGTCTTGTCTAACCTGGACACGTTGGAGGTGCGGCACGTAGGTTTCAAAACCTTGCGCTATCTGAAGCCACCAAGCCGCAACAGCAACTATTACGAGGACATCTTGCTGCAAGAAGATGCGCTTGAGCTCAAAGAGGTAACCATCTACCGGAAGCGGGCCCCGCTGCGTACCATTGCCCTAAACCCCGACTGGGAGCGGCCAGACCCCTTTAGGCTATACCTGTTTGGGGCGGGCAGGCCCCGCTCGGCACCGAAACGCGCCAGTTGGAGCAGCCCCATAACGGCTATGTACGAGTCTTTCAGCCGCCGGGCGCAAAACGACCGCAAGGCCGCCGAGCTGCGTGCCGAGCGCGAGCTGCTAGAGACGGCCGCCATCAGGTACAACCCGTACTACGTAGAGGGCCTCACAGGGCTTAAGGGCCAAGACCTGACCGCTTTTATGGGTTACTGCCCCTTGCAGCCCAAGTTCATCATCACGGCTACAGACTATGAGCTGGCGGCTGCCACGCTCAACTGCTACCGTCGGTTTATGAACGACCTATAGGGCAGCCTCGCCTGCGGTGCCGTCTTCTTTGGGGATGTTGAGGCCTGCGATGAGCTTTTCGATCTTGTCGGCTTCTTCTCCGGTGGTATCCAAGAAAAAGCGCAGCTCGGGCACGATGCGAGCCTGATGGCGGATGCGTTTGCCTAGCTCGTTGCGGATGGCCTTGTTCTTTTCCTCTAGCAGGCGCATGGCCTCCTCTGGCTTGGCAACGCCTAAGAAGCTGACGTACACAGAGGCAACGCCCAGGTCTGGGCTTATACGTACATGGCTAACCGTGGCCAGGCCACCTTGTGGGGCTGCCGGAATGTCTTTCTGAAAAATGTCTGAAAGGTCTTTCTGAATCAGTTTAGCAAACTTTTGCTGGCGCTGGCTATCCATAGGGTGTGCAGATTTATGATACGTTAGAGAATAATGCTGGGCAGGGCCGGGCATGCTGCCTGGGCAAGAGCCGTACCTTTGCCAAAGGTATAAATGCCACGGTGGCGGCAAGGCCGCTTTTTACAACGTAAGGAGCAGGCAAAGGGCCGCAAATATCAGGGATGTTCTCGCTCTTTCGGATTCGATCGGTTGACAGGCTGCTGTTGTTGGCGCTGTTTCTGCTGCTATGCCGCGCGGGCTTGCTGCTGGCCGACCTGCCCTACGTGGTGCCCGAGATTCCCTGGTGGCTGGTGGGCGAGAAGCTGCTGGCCGGAAGCCTGCTTTACCGCGACGTGCTAGACGATACCCCGCCTGTGGTAGCCTTGCTGTATGCGGGCCTGTCGCTTGTGGCGCCCAGGTCTGCGTATTTGTCTTTGTTGTTGGGTACGGGGTTGGTGTTTGTGCAGGCGTTGTACTTCAACCGCATCTGTACTCGCTACGGGCAGGTTGATGAACGCAGCTACATGCCAGCAGTGCTCTATTTGCTGTTGGCCAACCTTTGCTTCGACTTTGCCGTGCTCTCGCCTCCGCTGCTGGCCCTGACGACGCTGCTGCCTGCCCTCAGCCGAGTCTTCACCCACATCCGCGAGGGGCTCGAGGAGCACCGCGTCCACGAGACAGGCTTTTGGATCGGGTTTTCGGCCATGATATACCTGCCGTCGGCCGTTTTCATCTTTTTTGTAGCCGCCAGCTTTTTGCTCTATACGGGCACGCGGCCTCGTTGGTATGCGGTGTTGGGCATAGGCTTTTTGCTGCCCTTTATTGCGGCCGGGTTCTTGTTTTACTTTTTAGGCGCGCTAGATGCATTTGTGGATTGCTACGTGCGGGCCCCGTTTACGTTGGCCAAGCAGGGCTACATGAGCTTCAGCTTTTTGACGCTGATGCTGCTGCCGCCGCTGGCCCTTTGTGTATGGGCGGCGTTGCGTACGTTGGGCCACCGGGGCTACATCAACTTCCAGGTAGTGAGCAATACGGTGATGGTCTTTTGGGCCGGGGCTGCCTTGCTGAGCTATCCGCTTTCTACCTGGCATCAGCCTGCCTGCCTTTGGTTGCTGGTGCCTGCAGGGGCCTACTTTTTGGCCCAGTGGAGCTACCTTGTCCGTAAGGGTATCTTGCGCGAGCTGCTGCTGGTGGCGCTGTTGGGCCATACGCTGGTATGCCTGTACCTGCCTTTTTTGCCGCTACGTTATTTGCGAACCCAGTTTTTCAAACAGGGGCTGGTGTATAATCCACCTGCCCGCCCTGCCCTGGAGGGCCACAAACTACTGGTGATGGGCACAGCCATGGAGCTGTATCTGGGCAATACCCCGGCCACCCCCTTCTTAGACCGCCGCCTGGCCGCTGCCGCCCTAGACGATACGACCGACTATGCCGTCCGCTTCAAGACGTACCAGGCCTTCAGGCAGGATATGCCCGACGTGATTGTGGATGCAGATAGCAGTCTGCAATCGTTTTTGCGCCGGATGCCCATTTTGGCCAGAGACTATGCCTTGCAGCCGGGTACAGACAGGATGTGGTTCCGCATACGGCGGCCGCAGCCGGGGGCGGCGGCTGCGCCTACGTCAACTTCGCAAGCGGCAGAACTCTAAGCCGGGCCCGGTGTTTTGATATTATCTCATGGCAAAAAGATCTTCCCGATCCGACTCTGACGCTGACCTGCCCAAGGTAAAGCTGACCAAAGACACGCTGAAGCAAACCGCCCGGATGCTGGGCTACCTGCGGCCTTACAGGGGCAAATTCTTGCTGGGCCTGCTGTTGTTGGTGATCAGCAGCGGGGTGACGCTGGTCTTCCCTAAGGTGACGGGCGACTTGGTGGATGCTGCCACCGGCACCCTGCGCCGCTACGACCGGAACACCATAGCCCTGGGCCTGATTGGCATCTTGGCCGTGCAGGGCATCTTTTCGTTTTTGCGCATCTTGGTCTTTGCCCAGGTATCTGAGTACACACTGCGCGACATCAGGCTGGATTTGTACCGCAAGCTGGTGTCTTTGCCGATGCCCTTTTTTGAGCAGCGCCGTGTGGGCGAGCTCACCAGCCGTATAACGGCAGACGTGGGGCACCTAAACGATGTGCTCAGCTTTACACTGGCCGAGTTTGTGCGGCAGGTGGTTACGCTGCTGGTGGGCATCGGCATTATCCTTATCACAAGCACGCAACTGACGCTGGTGATGCTGGCTAGCTTTCCGGTGCTGATGGTGGCAGCGGTGGTGTTCGGGCGCTTCATCCGCAAGCTGAGCCGGCAGGTGACTGACGAGCTGGCAGCCGCAAACACCGTTGCCGAAGAGACGCTGCAAGGCATATCTACCGTAAAAAGCTTTACCAACGAGGGCTACGAGCTGGGCCGCTATGGCCAGCGCCTGCGCACCACCACGGCCCTGGCGCTGAAGGCAGCGCGGTTCCGCGGTGGGTTTGTGTCGTTTGTCATCTTTTCCATCTTTGGCTCCATTGTGCTGGTGCTGTGGTATGGCCTGGGGCTGGTGGCAGCAGGCGAGATAACCATAGGTCAACTGGTGAGCTTCATCATCTACACAACCTTTATCGGCGGGGCGGCCGGGGGGCTGGGCGATTTGTACAGCCAACTGCAGAAGACGGCCGGGGCCAGCCAGCGGATCATCGAGATTTTGGGCGAGCCGGGCGAGATTGCCGTGTCTGAGGCCCAGCCCGCTGGCCAGAGCCAGCGCCTGCAAGGGGGTATCCGGTTCGACCAGGTGCGGTTCCGCTACCCGAGCCGGCCCGACGTGGAGGTGCTACGGGGTTTGAGCGTCTCCATCGCGCCCGGGCAGGTTGTAGCACTGGTGGGCCATAGCGGCGCGGGTAAAAGCACGATTGCACAGTTGCTGATGCGCTTCCACCAGCCGACGGATGGGCAGATACTGATGGATGAGCGGCCCTATACCGAACTAGACCTGGGCTACCTGCGCGGGCAGATCGGTATCGTACCGCAAGAGGTGCTGCTGTTTGGCGGCACCCTCAAAGAGAATATCGAGTATGGCCGCCCCGGGGCCAGCATGGCCGAGATACGCGAGGCCGCCCGGCGCGCCCATGCCCTAGGCTTTATAGAGTCTTTTCCAGAAGGGTTCGATACGGTGGTGGGCGAGCGGGGCATTAAACTCTCGGGCGGGCAGCGGCAGCGGATAGCCATCGCAAGGGCGCTGCTGAAAGACCCGGCCATACTTATTCTAGACGAGGCTACCAACGCGCTCGATACCGAGAGTGAGGCCCTGGTGCAAGAGGCGCTGGACGAGCTGATGCGCGGCCGCACAACGCTTGTGATTGCCCACCGGTTGCACACCATTCGCCGGGCAGACCAGATACTGGTGCTGGCCGACGGGCAGGTGGCCGAGCAAGGCACCCACGCCGACCTGGCTGCCCGGCCCAATGGGCGCTACGCCGCCCTGCTGCAAGCCGACCGCAGCTACCGCGATGTGGCAGAGGCCATGGCTGCCGCAAACCCAAGCCTGCTGTAAGTAGTTATTAGCTTAGCAAATCGCCATGAAAACACCTTGCACCTTCAGATTTTTTGCTTGCCTGGCCTTGCTGGTTGCGCTGTTGCAGCCTTGGCAGGCGGCCCTGGCCCAGTGCGCCATGTGTGCGGCTACGGTAGAGTCTAACGCGAAGGAAGAGGCCAAAACCATTGCTGAAGGCCTCAACACGGGCATTCTTTATTTGATGACCATTCCGTACGTGCTCTTTGGCACCATTGCCTATCTGTGGTATCGCAATGCCAAAAAGCAGGCACGGGCCAGGCGCGAGGCCGCTTTGCGCAAGGCGCAGCTTCGGGCACAGATGCAGGGAGCCTAAGCCAATCCTAGTAGGGCTGTTGCCCAGGTGTCGGGCGTAAAACGGTTGATGCGAGGGTCTGGCGGAGTAGGTGCTTCTATCAACTGCTCTAAGACGCGGACCATGCCGGCGGTGTCTGTGGCGCTGAATTGTAGTGGGGTGTCGTCGCCCAGCAGATCTGGCAGGGCGCCCACGGCCTGGCTTGTGCCTACGGGCAGGCCAGCGGCCAGTGCTTCGTTTACGACCAGCCCCCAGGGCTCGAACAGGCTGGGTAAGATGAAACACTGGGCCGAGCCATACAACGCCGGTAGCTCGGCATAGCTCAGCCAATTGTGTAGCTGCAGCCAGTGATACCGCTGGGCCAAGGCCTCTAGTTGCGGACGCAGCGGCCCGCCGCCAACCAGCTTTAAGGTGTAGCCCAGGTCAGGCAGGGTAGATTGGGCAAAGGCATCCACGAGGCGCTCCAGGTTCTTTTCGGGGGCAAAGCGGGCCACGCAGAGCACGGTTTTGCTTTTGGGCAACCCGGCCCCTGCTGCAAAGTGGGCGTTGTCTACCACCGAGTAGCCTATGGCCAGCCGATGCGCGCTTATGCCGAGCCGATGGGTAAAGTGCCGGTGGGCACGCACCCCACTCACGAGATAAGTATGCGCCAGGGCCGACACAAGCATTCCTTTCAGTACGTCTTTCAGCTTGCTGGAGGCTGGGTACCAACTCTCGGCAAAGAGTGTAACCCGGCAACCCTGCATCCGCGCCCACAGGGCCATAAGCACATACTCTGCCCTGCCATAACCGGCCAGGGCCAAGTGGGTGATACCCTCTTGCCGCACAATGCGGGCAAAGGCGGCAAAGCGTGCCTGCACATCTGGCTGCTGGGCAGGGGTGTCGCTTAGGCGGCGATAGTGGGGGTCGTCTTGCCAGGCGGGTATCCAGCCGTAGAGGTTGTCGGCTCCGGCCAGATCTGCGGCCAGCACTTGAGCTGCCCCCAATTGTTGCTGCAGGGCGCGCCACCGGGCCACGTGATAGTCGCCCATACGGTCCCAAACGAGCAGATACTTTTTGGCAGCCATAGCAGGGTGCAAAGCTAGGGCGTTAGCGGGTGTGGTATAGTAGGGCGCGGCCTGCTGCCTGGCCCAGGGAGTCTGCCTCTGGGGCAATGGAGGTGTAGGTGCGCCCCCGGTACTCGGCATGCTCGTACCATAGGGTGGGGCAGGTACCGGGCAGGTGCACCTCTGCCAGTTTCACGTAGCGTTGATCTAGCCATGCCTTTGAGGGCCAGGCCAGCCCGGCATAAAGGCTGGTACCGTCTAACAACAGCCAGTGCGACTGCGCTGGCAGATTATCTAACCCAAGGACGGTGGCCACGGGCATAGCTGCCCCTCCCACACGCCAAGGTAGGGTAGAGCCGTAGGCAAACAGGGTATCTGCCTCCCAGGCAGCGGGTGTGCCCAAGCTAGATGTTGGGCTCTGCAAGGCATTGGTGGCAATCGCCAGGTCTGCCTGATGCCGGCTTGCCTCTTGGTAGGCCTGCCACAATGGCCATGCACCCCAAGGCAAGAGCGCCGCGATAGCTGCCCACTTGTAGGGCTGGCGTAGCGGCTGCCCCCACCAGGCGGTATAGCCTGCCAGCAGGGGTAAAACAGGCAACCACATCCTCGGGGCTTTGGGCAACAGGTGGGCTGCTAGCACGTAGGCCAGCACCAGCCAACCTTCGGCAGATGCCCCTTTGCGTCTTGTATAATAGGCGCAGCAAGCAAGCCCTGCCAATACCAACGGGGCCATGCCGTGATGCCAGAAGTAACGCGCGTAAAAGAATAAGTCTGCCCCGGGGTTAACTGCGGTGGGGTTAGCATCTCTGCTAACAAGGCCGGCATAGGTAGCTAATGGCCGCAGCCAAAAGGCAGGCCCTGCATAGGCCAGATACAAAAAGTAGAGCGCTGCTGCTGGTATAGCCAGGCCGTAGACATAGCGCTTAAGCAGCAACCATGCCTCTTTGTGGTTGGCCAGGTGCCAAACCAGCACCACACCGCCTGCCAGGGCCAGTTTATAGTTCCACAAGCAGGCGCAGGCTACCCAGATGCCCTGCCAGAGCCGTTGCCGAGCCCTCAAAGCCAAGGCCAGCCAGAGGAGCCCCCCTGCCTCTATGGTAAAGGCGGCCAGGTTGGCCTGGCTCACAGGCAACCAGGCCCAGGCTACGAAGCACAGCGCCGCCCAGGGCGCGGCCAGGCCCGGTATTTGCCGCAACAGCAGCCAGCCGCCCAGCAAGCCCAGCAAACCGTTGGCCCATACCAGGGTAGGGTAGGTGGCCCCCAGCTCGTACCAGGGCAGCCAAAACGTGTAGAAGAACGGCGAGCCGTGGTGCCAAAGCTCTTGCCCCTGCCCGTGGCTTAGGTGGTAGAGGATATCCAGATTGCGGCCATCATCGTATGTGGGATGCGGTACACCGAGCGCCAGCGCGCCCAGGCCCATTGCCAGCCCTGCCCATACTTGCTGCCTTTGCCGCACCCTTGCCATACGATAGGGCGCTAAGGTAGGGTAGCTTGCAGGTTTGGCGGGCTAGCTTTGCCGTGTTGCCCAGCTTCTAGAAATGTCAGATAATGCCGCTGCCGCTGCCCTACCGTGCGTGTCTTTGCTGATTGCGGCCCGCAACGAAGAGGCCTGCCTGCCCCAGCTCTTCGAGGCGCTGGATGCACAGGCCTACCCCACCGGAAAGCTAGAGGTATTGCTGGGCAACGATGACAGCACAGACGGCACGGCTGCCTTGATGGACGATTATGCCGCCACGCGGCCCCATGTGCGGGTGTTGCACATAACCCACAAGGTACCTGGCCTGGTGGGCAAGGCCAACGTGCTGGCGCAACTCTGCAGCCAGGCGCGCCACCCTGTGTATTTGTTTACAGACGCAGATTGTATGCCGCCGCGCCATTGGCTCAAGGGCATGGCCCAAGAGCTGCAGCGCCTGGCCCCAAACCCCGAGCGAGACGCCTGCATTCTGACAGGGTTTACGTTGCCGGTAGGAGAAGGCGCCTTCGGCCGACTGCAGGCTTGCGACTGGCTCTCGGCCTTGTCTGCCATCCACTTTCTGAGCCTGGCCAGGGTACCCGTCACGGCGATGGGCAACAACATGGCCTGCACCAGGGCCGCCTATTTGGCCGCTGGCGGGTTTGAGCAAACGGCCGGCTCTATCACGGAAGATTACAGCCTTTTTCAGAACGCGCTGCGGGGCGGTAGTGCTTTTGCGCATTACTGCCATCCACGCATCCTGAACCGAACCCATGCCATGCCCACCTTCGATGCCTGGCTCACGCAGCGCAAGCGCTGGTTTAGTGGAGCCTTGCAGTTGCCTTGGCTAACGCAGTTGCCATTTTGGGTGCAGGCTTTCTACTATCCGCTGATGGCCTTGGTAGCAGTGGCCATCGGCTGGGAGTATGCCTTTTATGGGTGGTTTTACAAGGTCTGGTTTCAGTCTATGCTCTTTACAGGCTATATGGCCCGCCTGCGGCAATGGAAACTGGTGCCCTGGCTACCGCTTTACGATGTTTTTGCCGCCGTCACGGCCTGGGCGCTTGTGGTAGCCTATTTAAAAGACAGCCGCATTCAATGGAAGGGCGTTCAGTATGAGCCTGGGCTAAAGGGCCATGCGCCTGCATTACCTAAGGAGTAGTAAACGCCTCAGACAACGCCGCAAACTTTGTTGACAGGCGGGTGCGTGTATTATGTTATTTTGCAAAGCTTTCTTTGCAAGAAAGGCTGCTTTCTATGCCCCGCAAAAGGTTATTCTGGTTCTGTTCAATTTTTCTGTTTATAGCGTATTGGGCTCACGGCCAGGCACCCCGGCCCTGGCAGCGATGGCCCTTGCCTTTGCCTGCGGGTAGCCAGCTTAACGACTTCGTCTTTAAAAACGATTCAGCTTTTGTGGCTACTACCACGGGCGTTTACCTGGGCAGGCTTGCCGCCCCCGCCCAATTGCGGCTTTGGGACACGGCGGGCCTCAATCCTGGCTCGCTTAATATCGGGGCCGTTTGCCTAGACAGCGCCGGCGGCATCTGGGCAGCCATAGGAGACTCTGCCAGGCGCAGGCCCAACAGCTACTTCAGATACCAGGCAGGGCGCTGGCGCAGAGAGTTTGGCATAGACCTGGTGCCCGAGCCGACCGTTGGCCTTGCCACCGCGCCAGACGGTGCCGTATTGCGGGCCGCCGGCCGCTGGGGGCCGGTTAACCTGGCCTTCGGGCGGTTTTCGGGGGGGCTTTGGCAAGAGACCTTTTCGCTGGGAGCTTTTAACCGGGGCGTAAACCGCGTGGTGGTAGATCGGCGTGGGCGGATCTGGGCCCTTGGAACAGCGCCTACCTTTGTGGGCAACGGTACGCCGGGCACCTTCCAACCCTATCGCTACGACGCTACCATATACGACGGCGCCTCAGACCCTACCTCTACGGCCGACAGCCTATATGCGGCCACGGCCCGGGGCTTGGCCAAGTTTCTGGGCACCAACGGCCGCTACACACGGCAAGACAGTGCCAGTGGCCTGCCGTTGCCGGGCAGCCGTCTGCGCAGCCTGCACTTTATGCCAGACGGTACGCTGCTCGTCGGCACGGAGCGCCATGGCCTGTTGGTGCGCCGCGGCAGCCGCTGGTGGTTGTGGGGCCAGCCCTACCTGCCTACCGGTGGCGGGCCTGCTGCCATCAACAGAATCGTGGCGGCGCGTACGCGGCAGCCTTACTTGCTTACCCCACAAGGCATTTATGCCATCCCCAGGGTATTGGCCCGCATCAATCCGCCGGCCAGCCCGCCTTGCCCCAACCAGGCGTGGGTGCCCGAAAACCACAGCCTTGGCCTGATAGATACAGCCCTTAGCTACCGCTGGAGCTTTGGAGACAATACCCCCGAGGTGCTCGGCCGCGCCCCTGCCCATACCTACGCCCGGTCTGGCACCTTCGCCGTTCGGCTTATTGCCACCAATGCGCGCGGCCAGGCCGACACGGCCTTTCTGCAGCTTAACGTGGGCGGCGGTGGCACGCTGCGCCTAGTCTCAGACAACAGCCCCTTCATAAGGCCCGATAGCGGCGCCCTTTTCATCCGCGTGCAGGGCCAGGGTTTGCCTGGCAGCTATACCTGGTTTCGCAACGGTGGCATCGTTGCCACGCGCAGTGTTGCCACCCCTTTGCTGGCAGACTCTGCCGGGGCGTATTGGCTTGTAAACCAAGGGGCCAGTTGCGCCTTGCGGTCTGATACTTTTCGGGTGCAACTGCGCCCTGCCCAGCGCTATGGCGAGGGCGTATGGGCCGCTCAGGGACCCCTGCTGGTAGCCCGCTACGGCCAGCCCCTCTACGTGGCAGACGAGGCTGGCGATCCACCGCCTGCCCAAGCCTATGCTACCACAAGCATCGGCACCGAGGCTGCGTATTACACCGCGCACGACCGTGGCCTTTTTTATGGAGAAGACTCTGTGCGGGGTTACTTCAGGCCCGGGCAGCGCAATGCCCTTGGCCTATTGCAGGGGCAGGCTTTGTTGTCGTCGGCCAATCTGCGGAGCCAGCTTTTCTTGCTGCAAGACTCTGCTGACAGGCCCGTTTGCCTGTATGGCACGCCGGGCAAGCGTAAGTGGTTTGAGGGCGAGGCACGCCTACCGTGGCTAAGCCGCATCTCTTTGCCGGGCCCGGCGGTGGGCACCCGGGCACTTTCGGCGGGCCCGCAGGCGCTTGCGCCTTACCGGCAAACGACAGCCGAAAACAGCAGCCTGGCCGCCATCCTCCACCGCAATGGCCAGGACGTCTGGCTCCTCACCCGCCACGACAGCGGCGGCACCGCCTGGATGCAGATCAACCTGCACCGGCAGGCCGATGGCCGTGTGCTCTACCTGGGCCGCCAAGCTCTTGGCCCTTGGACGGATACCGCCCGCCTGGCCGTGCAGAGGTTGTTCTTCCGCGCCTCGCAAGACGGGCGGCGGTTGGTGATACGCACCGGCCTGCAATTGCGGGTCTATGCCTTCGACAATCTGCAAGGCCAGGCTACTTTGTTGCAGACGATCGGGTTGCCCAGCCCTCCCTTCTTGTTTGGCGAGGTGGATGCTGCCGACTTTTCGCCCAACCGCCGCTACCTCTACACGCTAGAGACGGATACCACCTTCGGCGGGGCAGACCGCCGCAGGCTCTATCGCTACGACCTGCGCCGACCTCAGGCAGAGCTATTTGCTCGCCGCAAGCAGCTGCGCAAAGGCATCATGCACGACCTGGTGGCCTGGCCCGGGGCAGGCATTGTGGTATCAACTGTAATTGCTCCTATACTGCGCGATGGTACCCAAAGCGGCATAGGCCTCTACAGCCTCGGCAACCCCAACGACTCGCTGCTGCGGGCAGACTCGCTTTTTGTGGCGCCCTTCTGCCAGGCGCAGGGTGGCCTGGCCCTGCCCAACCTGGTGGGCACCCCTAATCCTACGCCCAGCGCAGATGTCTCTGTGGCAATCAACAGCCGCCCGTTGTTTGGGGCTGGCTATCCCTTGATGCTCTACACCCTTACGGGCCCCATACCTGCCGCGCCAGCGCTAGGGTGGCAGTTTGGCACCAATGCCGATACGATTGTGTGGCAGTCTGGCCGGCAAATTGTAGCGAAGTACAGGCAAGCGGGCACGTACAACGTCGGGGCAACATCGGGCACCTGGATGCAAGCCTCAAGGGCGATACGGGTCTTTGGAGAGCCCAGACCCTTGCCCACACCCCTTATATGCCCCCAACAAGGCTATCTGCTGCCTTATCGAGACTCGTTGCCGCTGGCCTACCGGCGCAGTCATAACCTTGCCGGGCAGTACCAGCCCTTCGACAGTACCTTGGTGGTTATACCCTTTGGGGCAGATACCTTGCGGCGGCCAGGGGTGTACTTCTTTATTGCTTCCGTCGGATGCTCTTACCGCAGGCAAGACTCTGTCGTCGTCCGCAGGCGCCCCGCCGTTGTGTTGACGGCAACTGCAGACGCTCCAACGGCCTGCCCGGGTGATACCGTTTCCCTAAAGGCAACCAGTACAGACACAGGCATCATCCGGTGGACAGGCCCCAACGGCGAGGCGCTGGGCCAAGGGGCCGCGGTTTTGGGTATAGGCCCAGGCCAGTTTAGCATCAGCCAGGCGGCCACCTGTGGGCCGGCCCAGGCAACGGTAACCGTTCTGCCCAAGGCAGACTGCACCCCGCCCACCATCATGCCTGACAGGCAGAACATCGTTACACCCAACGGCGACGGCCTTAACGATTATCTGGCCCCGCGCGGTTGGCAAACGGCTACGCTGCAACTCTACACTCGGTGGGGCAGCAACGTAGCCGTACCCAAGACGCCCGCCGGGTATGACCTATCTGGCCTGCCACAGGGCACGTATTTCTACACGCTAGGCGAGGCCGGGCAGCCCAGCCGCAAGAGCTGGGTAGAGGTGGTGCAACAACCATAGCCGAGGCCCGCCAAGGTTGCGGGCCGGGGTAGGAAAATGTAAGCGCTTTCTGCCCATTTGTCACATTAAGCCTGACATGTAGCCTAGCGGCAACCGTGGCACAACGCTTGCGTTAGCCGTAGCAGTTCTGCCAATGGCGCATGTACCTGTGTATAGGGCCGGCGGCAAACCAACTACGACATCATTATGGGAAAAATCATAGGAATTGACTTGGGTACCACCAACTCTTGCGTGGCCGTGATGGAAGGCAACGAGCCGGTGGTAATCCCCAATAGCGAGGGCCGGCGTACAACGCCGTCTATCGTGGCCTTTTTAGATAACGGAAACGGTGAGCGCAAGGTGGGCGATGCCGCCAAGCGCCAGGCCATAACCAATCCGCAGCATACGATTCAGTCTATCAAGCGGTTTATGGGCCGGGCCTTCAACGAGATTACTGCCGAGGCCAAGACAGTGGCCTACAAAGTGGTTGACGGTGGTGGCGTGCCCCGCGTACAAATCGGAGACCGCCAGTACACGCCGCAAGAGATCTCTGCCATGGTGCTGCAGAAGATGAAGGCCACGGCAGAAGATTACCTGGGCACTACCGTAACGCAGGCCGTCATCACGGTGCCTGCCTACTTTAACGATGCCCAGCGCCAGGCCACCAAAGAGGCAGGGCAGATTGCAGGCCTGGAGGTGATGCGGATCGTAAACGAGCCCACCGCCGCAGCCTTAGCTTACGGCTTAGACAAAACCGACAAGGAGCATACCATTGCCGTTTTTGACCTGGGCGGCGGTACGTTCGATATCTCTGTGCTAGAGCTGGGCGACGGTGTGTTTGAGGTAAAATCTACCGACGGCGATACGCACCTCGGCGGCGATGACTTTGACCAGAAAATTATCGACTGGCTGGCCGAAGAGTTTAAGGGCGAAAACTCCAACCTGGACCTGCGCAAAGACCCTATGGCCCTCCAGCGCCTGAAAGAGGCTGCCGAGAAGGCCAAAATCGAGCTGAGTGCCAGCTCTGAGACGGAGGTGAACTTGCCCTACATCACCGTGGTAGACAATGTGCCCCGCCACCTTGTGCGCAAGCTGAGCCGTGCCAAGTTTGAGCAACTGGTAGATGACCTGGTGCAACGCTCGCTGGAGCCTTGCCGCCGGGCCCTCAAGAACGCAGGGCTCTCTACCTCTCAAATCGACGAGGTAATCCTGGTTGGCGGTTCTACCCGGATCCCCCGCATCCAGGAGGAGGTAGAGAAATTCTTTGGCAAGAAGCCCAACCGCGGCGTAAACCCAGACGAGGTTGTGGCCGTCGGCGCTGCCATTCAAGGTGCCGTGCTCAGCGGCGAGGTGAAGGACGTGCTGCTGCTTGACGTTACCCCGCTTTCGCTCGGTATCGAGACGATGGGCGGCGTATTTACCCGCCTGATTGAGAGCAATACCACCATCCCTACCAAGAAGAGCGAAGTGTTCTCTACCGCGTCTGACAGCCAGCCTAGTGTAGAGATTCACGTACTACAAGGCGAGCGCTCCATGGCGCGCGACAACCGGTCGCTGGGTAAATTCCACCTGGATGGGATTCCGCCCGCGCCGCGTGGTGTACCCCAAATTGAAGTAACCTTCGACATCGACGCCAACGGTATCCTCAACGTGTCTGCCAAAGACAAGGGCACCGGCAAAGAGCAGAAGATCCGCATCGAGGCAGGCTCTGGCCTGTCTGACGATGAGATCAAGCGCATGCGCGACGAGGCCAAGGCCAACGAGGAGACCGATAAGAAGGAGCGCGAGCGCGTTGAAAAAATCAACCAGGCTGATTCGGCCGTCTTCCAGGCCGAGAAGCAGTTGAAGGAGTACGGCGACAAACTTTCGGCTGGCAACAAAGAGGCCATCGAGAAAGCCATTGCAGAGCTACGAGCCGCCAAAGAGAGCGAAGACGTAGCCCGCATCGATAGCGCCCAGGAGGCCCTGACGGCAGCTTGGTCTGCCGCTAGCCAAGAGATCTACCAAGCCCAGCAAGCCGCTGGCGGGGCAGATCAGGCCGGTGGCGCAGGCAACAACCCCACACCAGACCAGGATGTGACAGACGTACCCTTCGAGGAGGTAGATTCTAAGTAATCTGGCTTGCTGAAAGCCCGAGTTTTCTATACCGCCCCGCGCCTATCCAAGGCCGGGGCGGTTGCTTTTAAAGCCGCCCAGGCAACCACCAAGGCCTGCCCTTGCGTATAAACAAGCGTGGCCACGAGTTGCTGGGGTGCGTATCTTTATACGAGCATTCGGTATCTGCATAGGTGCTGATGCTGGGTCCTGATTTATTTATAAAAGCCACACCTAATCACAGATGCAGACAGAACTGCTCACGATTCAAACCCTAGATACGCCTCGATATACCCGGCTGGTGCTGGAGGGTGAGATTGATGCCGGCACCTCACGTCCTCTTGATGCTACCTTGTCTGGGTTGTTTAGCGCAGCCCCCAAGTCTGTAGTGATAGATATCCGCGAGGTGAGCTATGTGAGCTCTGCGGGTATTGGCATCTTCATCTACTTTTTCGGCGAGCTCCAGAAGGTGGGGCATAAGCTGATACTACTACAACCAACGCCCGTAGTACACGAGATACTGACGCTGCTGCGGCTAGAAGAGCACATACCCATCCTCATGTCTGAGGATGAGATTGAGGCTGCCCTTTAGCGCAAAGAGGTAAAAAAGAAAGCTCCCGCCCCGATAAGCCGGGTTCTGTCGGGCCTGTTGCCAGGCCGTCCCATCATTTATCTAGGCGCATCGTCGCCGATGCGCTCGTCAGCAGCCTACCCGCTCCGCGAGCCTGCCGGCCTGCCTTTGGGCAGAGGCGCGGCATAGGTACGGGCCGTACCTAACCCGGAGCATATTTGGCCTTGCAACCCGTGAGGTTTGCCAAGCTACACCGTTGCCGGTGCACTGGTGGGCTCTTACCCCGCCTTTTCAACCTTACCCCGGGGCCACGTTGGCAGCCTGGTGGGGCGGTATATTTTCTGTTGCACTTTCTGTCGCTTTAGGCAGGCTTGGGCCTGCCTGCGCCTACCCGTTAGGTAGCACGGTGCCCTGCGTTGCCCAGACTTTCCTCTTCGGCCGCTGGGGCCAAAGCGATGGGATGGGGTTGGGGAGCTTTCAGGCCCAAAGGTACGGTACCCGCAAGGCCCGTGGCTCGCGAGGAGGCACAAAAAAGCCCCTGCCATCGGCAGGGGCTTTCTATATGAGTACTAGCGCTTATTTTTTGCCTTTAGCCTTGCCTTTGGCGGGCGCTTTCTTTTTTGGCGCAGGTGCTTTTACAGGCTCGGCAGGCAGGCCACCTTCAACCTTGGTAACCTGGAACTCTGTGCGGCGGTTGCGCTGGTGCTCTTCCTCCGTGGTAGCGGTAGCTACGATGGGGCGGGCTTCGCCATAACCTTTGGCCGTGATGCGGCGGGGGTTGATGCCTTTAGAGATGACGTAGATAACGGCAGAGTCTGCACGCATCTGAGACAGGTTCTGGTTAAACTTGTCGTCGCCGCGGGCATCCGTGTGCGAGCTCAGCTCGATGGTGATGTTGGGGTTGTCGTTCAACATGGTCACCATCTTGTCTAGCTCGGCGGCGGCGTCTGGGCGGATGTTGGCGCGGTTGTAGTCGTAGTAGATGTTGTCTACCACGATGCGCTCCTCAAGCTTGATCTTGTCTAGCGCGTTCTCGTAAGGGATGGCGATGTCGTTCTCCTTTTTGAGCTGGGCACGCGCAGGCACTTTGCCAACTGTGGTCAGTTGGTCACGCTTGGTAAAGTAGCCCTCTTTGTCGATCAAGACGGTGTAGGTCTTGTCTTCGGCAAGGGGGAAGGTAAACTTACCGTTGGCGTCTGTGTTGGTTTCGCCAACCATCTTGTCGCCGTCCATCAGGCGGACGTGGGCGTTTTCTAGTGCACCCTCAACGGCGCCTTTGTTGCGGCTGTTAACCGTACCTGCCACGGTCAGGCGTACGATTTTGGGCTCCAGCAGCGTGTTTTTGAAGTAGTAGATGTCGTCGTCGCCTTTGCCACCGTCGCGGTTAGAGGTGTAGTAGCCCTCGTAGTTGTTTTTGAAGGTGATACCGAAGTCGTCGGCGCGCGAGTTCATGGGCTGGCCCAGGTTCTCTACGCTTGTGCCTTTGTCTTTCTCGCGGGTAGCTACGAAGAGGTCCAGACCGCCGAAACCGGCTTGCCCGTCAGAGCTGAAGTACAGCTTGCCATCTTCTGTGATGCAGGGGAACAACTCGTCACCAGCCGTGTTGATGTCTGAGCCGAGGTTGGTCACTTTGCCCCACTTGCCGTTGGCATCCAGTTGGGCGCGGTAGAGATCTACGCCACCTTTGCCGCCTTCGCGGTCAGAGGCAAAATAGAGAGACTTGCCGTCGGGCGAGAGGGCCGGGGAAGCATCCCAAGCCGTGGCAGACGAGATGCTCAGCAGATCAGGAGAGCTCCAGTTGCCCTCTTTGTCCATCTTGCTGATGTATAGGTCTGTATTGACGGCACCTTTACGGCTACCGTCGTTAGACCGGGCGAAGATGGCCATTTTGCCGTCTTTGCTGAAGGTAACCGAGGCCTCGTGGCGGTCGTCTGTGTTGAACTTCTCGTAGGCGGCCGGATTGATGGCGGCACCTCCGTTGAGGTCAGACAGTTTAACGTGGTACACGTCAGAGAAGGGCAGGCCGTTCTGCTTGTAGATTTTGCTGGCACGGGTGGCAGTAAAGGCCATCTCCTCGCCGTTGCTCACCAGCAGGGGCGCGTACTCAGACGATGGGGTGTTGATGGCATCTACGTTTTGCACCTCGTACTCGGCGCCTTTGCCCTGCAGGGTGGCCACCTTGTCGATGTTGTTAACCTCCATCTTGGCGCGGTCCATCCACTTTTGGCGGCGGCCAGACTTGGCATAGTCTGCAAATAGCGCTTTGGCAGTCTCCAACTCGCCGGCCTGCTTGGCAGACAGGGCATAGTTGTAGCGGACGGAGTCCGTTTTGTTGCCTGCATCAACGGCAGCCTTGTAGAAGGGCAGGGCCATTCCGGGGCGATTGCTCATGCGGTAGCATTCGGCAATCTGCCCGTTTAGCTCAGCAGCTTTGGCACCCGAGGCACCGTTGAGAGCTTCTTTGTACAGAGCGGCAGCCTCGTTGTAGGCGGCGTCTTCTCTAAAAAGTTTGTCGGCTTTTTGCTTGGCTCCGCCGCAGGCTGTCAGCAGGCCTAAAGCAACCGCGGCCGATAGCGCGCGCGTGTTTGACATGGTCATGGAAATGGGAGGTATAGCGCTGTATGGGCGCAAGGTAGGCAAATTTTTGGAAACACTACGCATGCGAACGCAGAATATCTGTTGTTTTTATGCGAATGCCGCTGTTTGTCAGGGGTATGGGCCAGGCGGCCCTAATTTGATGCAGGTGGGTTACGGTCAGGTCTGCCAGCCAGAGTGCCTCCGGCGAGGCGGGGAGCTTGCCCTGGCGCACCTCGGCCAGCGGTACAAAGGTGAGGCCTGCTGCCGAGAAAAGGCCGCAGTCTGTGCGGTTGAAAAAGTCGTATCCCGTCTGGGCAGAGAGGGCTTGCATCACCCGCACCAGCCCGTCCGTCGAGCAGCCCGAGACGCCGCTGCCGGGCTCTAGGGCCGCTACCATTACAAAAGCACCTGCGTACAAGGCCCAGCCGCCTTGCACGGGCGCGCCGTGGCTCTGCCAGTTTTGCACAAAGGGCGTCAGGTGGGCCTCCAGGGCGGGCAGCAGTGGCTCCAGGCCGTGGCCGGTTTGGTAAATCCAGACCCGGGCCTCGCCGGGCAGGTGGGCAAACGGTAAGGGCGGCAGGGGAAACGTCATGGTGTGGGGGGAGGCCAGGGCGGTGCCAGGGCCTAGTCTTCAACGACGAGATACAGGTCTTCTTGCGGGCGCTTCATCAGGTATTTCTCGCGGGCAAACTTCTCCAGCAGCTTGGGGTCGTCCAGCACGGCGGCGCGCTCGCTCTGCACCTCTTTGATTTTGTCCTCGTAATACACCTTCTCGGCATAGGCGGCGCGGAGGTAGCTCCAATTGCGCAGCTGGGTAAAAAAGTCGTTACCGTCGAAGAAAGCCATCCAAAACAGGAAGATGGCCGAAGACAGAACGTAAAAGTTGCGGCCATAGCGTACCAACCACGCCGGCCATTGTGGCAACTGCATGGAGCAAAGGTACATACGCACGCGGGGCCAAACCTATACCCCTGCCAGCAGCGATTTGGTCATCCGCCAGTGGCGGATGCCGTAGAAAGGGGCAATCTCCTCGTGCTGGGTATAGCCCAGGCGGCGGTAAAAGCCTACGGCCTGCTCGCGCGCGTTCAGGGTCAGATCGGTGTAGCCCTCTTCGGCAGCGAGCTGCTCCAGGTAGTTTAGTAGAAATGCTCCGATGCCCTGCCCTTGGGCCTCGGGCCGCACGGCCATAAAGCGCACCTGGGCCCAGCCCCCCTCAGCCCGCGCCTGCAGTTGGACACAGCCCAGCGCCACGTCCTCCTCTGCCCAGACCAGGTGCCGCGTGCTGGGCAACCCATCGCTGGCATCCACCTCCGAGCCCGGCGGTAGCCCTAGCGGTGCCCGCAGCACGTCGTAGCGCACAGCCAGGTAGGCCTCATAAAAGGTATGCCCCGGGTAGGTAACAAAGGCAGGCATAATCGGAGTTGAGAGTTGAAAGTTGAGCGTTGAGAGTTGAAAGTTGAAAGTTGAGAGTTGAAAGTTGAGAGTTGAAAGTTGAGAGTTGAAAGTTGAAAGTTAAGGGTGGCCGCTGGTCCCGGCCTCCGAAAGGAGGCCCAACTACACCTGCGCTGGTCCCGGTCTCCAGACCGGGACCCACCCAGCCAGTACCCCGCGGTCTCCAGACCGCTCAAACGGAGGGCATAGGGTACAGATAAGGGGCTATACAAAGCCTCCCACGCACCTGGTCCCGGTTTGCAACCGGGACCCACCCAAGGTTGCCGGTTTGCAACCGGCCAGAACGGCAATCGTGATGTAGGGGCGGACCCGCGTGTCCGCCCGCCCACGGATGGCTAACGGCTTGGATATTAGGAATTTTGCTACCCCGGCGTTTGCCGTGTTGACCCCAGGTTAAAAACCTGGGGCTACTGCTAAATGCGACGGCTAAAGCCGAACGCTTTTCTCATTTGGCACAGATGAACCGCCCCACCATTTGCCCCAACCCCCACCGCCCCTTACCTTAGGGCCATACCCGCTCCTGCTATCCAATGCGTGCCGTTGTTCTGTTTATCTTGGTCTGGGTCCTGGGGACGATTGGGCCGGCCGCTGCCCAGCAGGTACTCTGGCAACGCAGCTTTGGATGGCAACAAGAAGACGAGCTTCGAGATGTGGTGGATCTAGGGGACGGTACCTTTCTGGCCAGTGCGACAAGACGAAGCTTCGGTGGCGGCACGGCAAACACAAGGTCCGTCACGCTTCTGCGCTTTACGGCCTGGGGCGATACGATTTACTGCCGCTCGACAGGCATGCAGGGTGCAACCGCCAGGCTCTGCCGCACTGCCAGTGGTAAGGTCTTTGTTACCAGCATCACGTCAGGCCTACTGGGTCCTCATCACCTGCTGGGCCGTGTTGATGTCGAAACCGGCCTGCTGGTCTGGCAAATGACCTTGCCTGCCTTCTACAACTGGGCACCGGGCATGTTTGCCTTCACGGAAGGCCCAAACGAGTCGCTACTTCTTTGTGGAGGCGGCATAGACTCGCTTGGCCTTGCCTCAAACGTGGGCTTTATAGTTCGCTACGACACGCTAGGCACACCCATCTGGGCTACCTATGTCCGCGAGCATTCGAGCTACACGCTCTTGAATCATGTGGAGATGACGGCCCAGGGCACCATTCTGGCCTCGGGTACGGCTGGCTCTCGAATCTTTGCCATTGAGTTTACAGAGGATGGCTCAGAACTCAGGCGAGCAACCTTCTACACCACACCTACACGCATCATCTTCGACCAGGGTGCCTGCGTGAGGCAGGCACCGGGCGACAGATACGTTGTTTCTGGCACAACGCAAGCCACACCAACACGCCGCTACCTAGGCCTGCACCAAGGCTGGGCTGGTCCTGCCGTGTGGGGCTTTGAGCGAGAAGATTTCGATTGCCGCCTCAAGCCGCAGGTCAATCAGGACGTCTCGATGGTGTATATGACTTCGATCGATCCCTTTTTTAGACTCAACCGACGAAGGTCAGACAGCTCCATGGCCTGGTCTGTGGATATTACCAGCACAATAGGCCAGCTGGCTACTTATCTAAACGATTTTTCCTACTTACCAGATTCTTCGGCCATCGCGGTTGGTCGAGCCTTTTTTAATTCTACCCAGCGTGATTTCTACCTGGCCCGCATCACAAACATGGGCCAGCCCTACCGCCCCTGGCAACCTGCCACTGCCACCAAGGCCAAGGCAAGCCAGCCTGCCCCGAGGCCCTACCCCAACCCTTGCAGCGGCACACTGCACTTTGCGGGCCTTGCCGCCCCTGGCCAGCTAAAGCTTTATGGCACCGACGGCAGGGTGCATCTGAGCCAGAATCTTGCACCGGGCCAGGCAGTGGATGTGTCGGCTTTGCCGCCTGGGGTGTATGGATATGTGCTTACGGGCCAGGGAAAGGTTTGGCGTGGGCGGGTGGTGAAGAGATAAAAGATAAAAGATAAAAGATAAAAGATAAAACATAGGCTCAAGGTACAAATACGGCTTATGAGATGGACAAGGGTCTATCTTACTGGCGTGGTGGTGCATCCAACGTTTACCGAATGGTTCATTCGACAAACGCCCGACAGAAGGGCCGACATTTCCCGACAAAAACCGCTTGTAACACCCTCATAATCAGCAAAAAAGCGGCGGGCGGCTTCAGCCGTCGGTATACTAGTAGCCCCACGGCTTCAGCCTGGGGCGGCCCCAACCTAACCCACCCCCACACCCTCCGTTTCAGCGGTCTGGAGACCGCGGGGTAACGGCTGCCTAGGTCCCGGTCAGAGACCGGTACCAGAGGCGTAACTCTCAACTCTCAACTCTCAACTTTCAACTCTAACGTTATGCTTGAGCTTTTCCCCGCCTTGGCTGATGTGCCTGAGCGCGCCGCCGCAGAGGCCTGGCTGCTGGCCCATGCCGAACGTTTGGAGCTGGCGCCGGGCCAAGCCCTCATGGTAGAGGGCGAGCCCATAGACTATATGTACCTGGTGCTGGCCGGCGAGCTGGAGCTGCTCTTGCAGCACCAGTCTGACCGCAAGCTGCACCTGCAGGGCGTGCTGGGGCCAGGGGCCATCACGGGGGTGTTGCCCTATAGCCGGCTGCGGACGGCCTCGGGCCGGGCTACGGCGCGGACGCCGGTCGTGCTGCTGCGCCTGCACCGAGACCGGTTCAGGCCGTTGATCGTCGAGCAGCCCGCCTTGGCCGAGGCGCTGGTGCACCAGCTCACCAACCGCGTGCGTGACTTTATCCGGCAAGACGTGCAGGCCGAAAAGCTGACCGCCCTCGGGCAGATGGCTGCCACGCTGGCCCACGAGCTCAACAACCCGGCGGCAGCCTTGGGTAGCCTGGCCCAGGCCCTGCAGCGGCGGCTGGCCGCGCTGGGCCCGGCCTTGTGCTGCTTGCCTGGCTCCGGGGCCGTGGGCCACGGACTAGAGGCCTGGCCCGCGCCCCCGGCCGCCCCACCCACCGGGCTGGCCAAGGCCCGGGCACGCCAGGCCCTGGAAGACTACCTGGCCGAAGACCTCGGCCTGGACCCAGACCTGGCCACCGACTTGGTAGATGCCGGCTACCAACGCGCCGACGTGGAGCAGGCCACGGCCGGCCTGGCCGCCCCAGAGGCAGCCTGCGTGCTGGCCCTGCAAGGGCAGCTGCTGGCCCTGCAAAACCTGGCCCAAGACATGGCCGCCGCCGCCGGGCGCATCAGCGGCCTGGTGCACGATGTGAAGAGCTTTACCCACATGGACCAGGCCCAAGACCTGCAACCCCTAGACGTGGATGCCAACCTGGCCACGGCCGTGCGGCTGCTGCAGCCTAAGTTTCGGCAAGCAGGCGTACGGTTAGACAACCAGGTGCCCCACGATTTGCCCTGGGCCCAGGGCCCGCCCGGTGCCTTGAGCCAGGTATGGACCAACCTGTTAGACAATGCCCTCTACGCGGCGCTGCAAACGGCAGCCCCGCCCCCACAGGTACGCATAGAAGGGGGCACCACCGGCACCACCGTCTGGATACGCATCACCGACAACGGCCCGGGCATAGCCGAGGCAGACCTGCCCCGGATCTTTGAGCCCTTTTTTACCACCAAACCGGTGGGCGAGGGTACCGGCCTTGGCCTGGAGCTGGTGCGGCGGGTGGCACAACTGGCCGGCGGCGATGTGCAGGTAGCCTCCGTGCCGGGCCAAACGACCTTTACCGTGGTATTGCCCGTGCTAGAAACACAAAGCCCAGGCAGCAGGCCTGGGCTTGGGTAGCTTAGTAGGTAAGCCAAAAGGCTAAACGCCTTCCGCCTCTACGGTCTGCACCTCGGGCACCATGCGTTTTAGCAGGTTTTCGATGCCTGCCTTTAGCGTAACCGTCGAGCTGGGGCAGCCCGAGCAACTGCCGCGGAGCTGCACGCGCACCGTGCCGCTCTCTGGCGCAAAGCTGTGGAAGTTGATGGCCCCACCATCTCCCTCTACGGCCGGGCGGATGTACTCGTCCAGAATTTCCTTGATTTTGGTGATTACCTCTGTCTCTTCCTGGGGCGTAAGCTCATGGTCGGCCTGAAGCTTGGCATTGACGGCAGCCACCTCCAGCGCCTCACCGCCCTGGGCCAAAAAGTTCTGGATATCGTCTCGCAGCAAGCGGCCGATGTCATCCCAGCTATACTCTTCCTTTTTGGTGACGGTGACAAAGTTGCTCATGATGAACACCTTGTCCACAAAGTCCATCCCAAAAAGGTACCGGGCCAGCGGGCTGTCAGTAGCCTGCTCGGCAGATTCGTAGTGGAAGTCGTAACCTTCTGGGGCCAAAAAGAAGTTGGCCACAAACTTCATCGAGGCCGGGTTGGGGTTGGCCTCCATGTATATGTGTACGTAGCGCATGGCTTGAGAACTGTTTTAGGTTTTACCTGCCGGCACGGCAACCGGCTCGCGAAGGTACGGCCTTGGCTATACAGGTGGTTGTGCAGCAAAAAGCCTGCCTGTGGTTATAAAAGCGCACAGGCAGGCTAAAAAGTTTTGCGGTTGTTCTGAAAAGCGCAGCGCGCCAGGGCCTACTCTTCGTCTGAGTCTCCCTCGTCGTCAAATTCCTCATCGTCGAAGTCGTCGTCTTCAAAGTCGTCGTCTTCGTCGTCAAACTCCTCTATGCCCTCCAGGTCTTCGGTATCTTCTTCGTCGTACTGCAGGTTGTCGAAGTCGTCGTCGTAGAAGTCGTCTTCTTCTTCGGCTCCATCAGCCTCACCCGAGTCGAGGCCTTCATCTTCGTCGTCGATGGCAGCCGTAAAGGGCAGCACGAGGGTTTCATCCACAGGGGCTTCCAGCGTGTCGAGTTGCATGGTATCTGGCAGGGTTGCGATGGTAAAGTTAGGAGAGGAGCGTGATTTGCTGCCTCGGGCGGGCCCTTGGGTACGCGAGAGGCTTAAGTTGGGTTTGGAGCTTTGCAGCCCGGCGTTCTCCGGACGGCCCCAAAAGTAATGAAGGGGTTTTTAATGCCGCAAATGAAGCCAGGCGGGCCAGGCGTACTTTTTAAGTCTATCCAGTGGCGTTTGTTTGGCCAAATTAGCCTAGGTAAACGATGCAGCTAATCTCTACGCGGGCGCCTTTGGGCAGGCCTGCTACGGCCACCGTCTCTCGGGCGGGGTAGGGGGCTTGCAGGTAGCTGGCATACACCTGGTTGACGGTGGCAAAATCTGCCATGTCTTGCAGAAAGATGCTGGTTTTTACCACCTGCCCAAAGCTGGCGCCGGCCTCGGCCAACACGGCTTGCAGGTTTTGCATCACCTTGTGGGCCTGCTCTTCAACAGAGGCAGGCAGAGCTTCTGTGCCGGTGGGCCCTAAGGCCACCTGCCCAGAGCAAAACAACCATGGCCCGGCCGCAATGGCCTGGCTGTAGGGCCCGATGGGCGCAGGGGCCTGGGCAGATACGATAGGAGTAAGCATACGTCAGAAGTGAAGGGCTTGCGGCCCGGGCTGCTAAATAAGCCCTGGGCAGGCGCATGTGTCAACGCCAGAGGGGGTAGAGCTCCAGATGTACCTCTTGCCCAAAGAATAGCCGAGAGCTGGCCTCGAAGCTGCGCGTATAGTCTGACACAAAAAAGCGGAAGGTGCCCGGCGTTTGCTTAGGATTGAGCAACAGATGTTGGCCCAGTGCTTGCGCTACGCGCCTAGCCACCAGCACAGAGCAATCTAGCACCTCTACGGCTTGGCCTTGGTAAAATGCCTCAATCTGTGGTTTGATGAGCGGGTAATGGGTGCAGGCCAGTACCAGCGCTTCTATACCCTCTAGCTCGGGTTGGCTTAGGTAGGTGTGGATGGCCTCGCGGCTCACATTGTTGGCGTAGAAGCCTTCTTCTATCATGGCGGCCAGCAGGGGCGTTGCCAGGCTGTGTAGCTCAACGGTAGCGCCTTGGTCTTGCAGGCGCCGCAGGTAGGCATTGGTTTGCACCGTTTGCCGGGTGCCTATTAGCCCCACCCGCTTGCCGGCAAAGGTGCCTGCTAGGTAGGCCACGGTCGGCTCTATGACGTTGGCTACAAGCGCCCGGGTGCCCACATACTCGCGGACCAGCTCGTAGGCGGTGGCAGAGGCCGTGTTGCAGGCAATCACGATGGCTTTGCACGGCTGCTTCAGCAGCATCTCGGTAATCTTGATGGAGTAGGCCTGCAACGCTGCCACAGACTTTTCGCCATAGGGCATGTGGGCCGTATCGCCGAAATACACGAAATCTTCGTTGGGCAATGCCTGGGCTAGGGCCCGGGCTACCGTAAGGCCGCCAATGCCAGAGTCGAAGATGCCAATGGGCAGGGGCCGGCGGTCGTCGGGCAGCTGCGGTAGAGCGTACATTGGAAGAATTATAAGTACGAATTGTGCCTTAGTCCGAATTTTTGGAGCCTTCCGACTTGGGAGTTGTGGCTACGTAGTTAGCTTTGTGGGCCGTAATACTGCCCCCGGGCCCTAAAACCAAAGAAAAAGCGTGGCAAATATGACACATGCCATTCCCGAGGAGACTCTACAACTCATCAACGAGATGGACCGCAAGATCGGGGAGTTCATGCAGAAGCGTGCAGACGTAGTGAACCGCCTGATCTACGAGAATGCAGACCTGAAGACGGGTGACTTCGTCAAGATATACGATGGCGAGACGCTGTTGGCCACGGGCAGCATCGTACAGCCCCTTTTTCTCAAAAGGCAGGGCATCATCACCTACCGGGTGAAGCGCGACGACGGCGAGGTGTTTATCAACGAGAGCTACCGGCTGGCCAAGATTTAGTGAGATAAGGCACCGCACAAAGGGTAAAACAATCCGTTTGTACCAATGACATTGGCTTGGGCAGGCCTGTCAGGTAGTTTTGGCCCGAGTTGAGATTCTGTACCGGTATGAAACCTGCCTTTACCTTCCGAATGCGCCTTGCGATGCTGTTGGCCCTGGGGGCTGCCCTTGGTTGCAAAAAGTCTGATCCACCGGCACCCACCTATGGAGAGGTTACCGTAGGCGGACGTACGCAAAAATTTAGCAACAGCCTGAGCCAGAACACCACCGGTTTGTATTCTTTTACCCTCCGTGGATTGACGGACTCTGCCAAGGGGCAACCCTATGGCGAGCTTCTGGTACGTTTTTTGGCCAGGCCCACCCGCGCAGGTACCATCAGCCTTGGCGACAGTGCCGTGGTAGAGTACACCTACACCACCCTAAACCCGCCCGGCGTGGAGCTGCGCACCTACGACCGCACCACAGACCGGATACAAGTGCAGATCAACAACGGGCGCCTGCAGCTAACCATCAACAATATGAGGCAAACGTCGGGCGCGCAGCCAGCCTCTGCACTTACGGCAACACTGCAAGAGCGATAGCCAAAGCCAAGACTGGCGGCCATCAGCATTGATAATCAAAAGATGATGGGATTGCCATGCCGCAGAAGCGCGTTTGGTCGGGTATTTTTACAAGAGCAAACGGCGTTGGGCGGGCAAGTGCCGCAACAAGGCCCGCTTTGCCTCAGTTAACAACCTACCATGGTAGATACGTACGTACCTTTCAAAGTAAAGGACATAAGCCTGGCCGCTTGGGGCCGCAAAGAGATCAAACTGGCAGAAGCCGAAATGCCTGGCCTGATGGCCCTGCGCGAAGAGTATGGCCAGTCTAAGCCGCTGAAGGGGGCCCGCATAGCCGGTTGCCTGCACATGACGATCCAGACGGCGGTGCTGATTGAAACCCTCATCGAGCTGGGTGCCGAGGTTACCTGGAGCAGCTGCAACATCTTCTCTACGCAAGACCATGCTGCTGCAGCCATTGCCGCCGCCGGTATCTCTGTCTATGCCTGGAAGGGCATGTCTGCCGAAGAGTTTGACTGGTGCATAGAGCAGACGCTCTTCTTTGGTGAAGACCGCCAGCCGCTCAACATGATTCTGGACGACGGCGGAGACCTGACCAACATGGTGCTAGACAAGTACCCTGAGCTGGTTGCCGCCATCAAAGGCCTCTCTGAAGAGACCACCACCGGCGTGCACCGCCTCTATGAGCGGATGAAAAAGGGCACCTTGCCCATGCCTGCCATCAACGTGAACGACTCTGTTACCAAGTCTAAGTTCGACAACCTCTACGGTTGCAAAGAGTCGCTGGTAGATGCCATTCGTCGCGCTACCGACGTGATGATGGCCGGCAAAGTGGCCGTCGTGGCCGGCTTTGGCGATGTAGGCAAAGGCTCTGCCGCCTCGCTGCGCGGTGCCGGTGCCCGCGTCATCGTAACGGAGATTGACCCCATCTGTGCCCTGCAGGCTGCTATGGAAGGCTACCAGGTGATGAAGATGGACAAGGCCGCCGAGATAGCCGACATCTTTGTGACGGCCACCGGCAACATGGGCATCATCTCTGAGCGGCACTTCCGCAAGATGAAAGACAAGGCCATCGTCTGCAACATAGGCCACTTCGACACGGAGATTGATATGGCCTGGCTGAACGGCAACTACGGCCACACCAAAGACGAGATCAAGCCCCAGGTAGATATGTATGACATCGACGGCAAGTCTGTTATCGTACTGGCAGAAGGCCGCTTGGTAAACCTGGGCTGCGCCATGGGCCACCCCAGCTTTGTGATGTCTAACTCGTTTACCAACCAGACGCTGGCCCAGCTAGAGCTGTGGAACCACGCCGACCGTTACGAGAACCGAGTGTACATGCTGCCCAAGCACCTGGACGAGAAGGTGGCCCGCCTGCACCTCTCTAAAATCGGTGTAGAGCTAGAAGACCTTGCTCCCGAGCAGGCAGACTACATCGGCGTGGAGGCAAAAGGTCCCTTCAAGCCAGACCATTACCGGTACTAGGCAATTACAAAAGTCTATCTGTTACAAAAAACCCGCCTGCAAAGGTGGGTTTTTACATTTGATGCAGGTCGATAATGGCTAGGTGGAAAGGCAGAAACCGTTTAAAGTCCTCTAAATTCCTGGTAATGAGTGGAAGCTCGTACTGAATGGCCGTTGCTGCAATGATAGCGTCCGCCGTTTGCCCTCCTACCGAGGAGCGCAAGTGAATGGTTAGCTCAACGATTTCTTCTTCCATCGGAATGGATGCCAGCCGGGAGAAAACATGTAAAGCCTGCTGCCTATCGCCTGGTGCCATCCTGGGATAGCCTAACACCTCAATCCGCGTAACATCTGAAACAAAGGCATTTCCTTCCTCCAATAGATTTCTAAAGAAGGCCTTGCCCAAACTAGGCAAGGTCCCATTCAGGTACTCAATGATGGGGTTCGAGTCTATCAGGTGCCTCATACCTGTAGCAGCATTACCAAGACGCTCTATCTTTTTGGATCGCGTTGATCAAATCTTGCGCTGCCTCATTTGCTATAGAGCCCCAAGCATTGTCAATCTCATCCATCGGAGCTGTTGGTCCTTTAGGTCTTAGAGCTTCAAGCCTCTTAAGTTTCTCACCAGAGGGCTGAGGCAGTTGGTTGGATGGCCGCTTTTCTATATTATCACCATTAGATGCATAAAAAAACAGCCCCACCAGCGGCAATAAACACCCCAGCGAGGCAAGGAGTGGGCCGAGAGATAAGGCGATAGCGCTGTCCATGGTATTGATCTGTTTGCAGTGCTGTACAAACATCATACTAAGATCGTGCAGTTTGGTTGCTTTTTCGATGAGTTTGCCTGAGATTCGTGTGTGCATTTGCTAGCATAGTTGTTCCCTACTTTTACAACCACGATGCCATTGCGCCAAAAGCTTGTATCGGTTGGGGTTTGCCTGCTGGCGCTGGCCATGTATGTAGGCCTTTCGTCGCGGTTTGGGCTTACGCCTGCCGTTGGCCCGCTGCTGAGTCCGTTTGAGGGATTTTGGCAAAATGCCGAGCCTGTGGAGCAGGCCAACGTCCCAAGCTTGCAGGGCATCAGGGGTTTGCGTGCGCCGGTAACGGTCCGGTTCGACTCGGCCTTGGTGCCGCACATCGAGGCCGAAAACCTGCCAGATCTGTTTTTGGCGCAGGGCTATGTTACGGCATCGCTGCGGCTGTGGCAGATGGACTTCATTGCCCGCGCCGCCGCCGGGCGCATGGCCGAAGTGTTCGGGCAGCGTGCCCTAGAGTACGACCGTTTCCAGCGCCACTTTGGTATGGGGCTGGCCGCCCGCGCCGCCGCCGATAGTATGTTGGCCAACCCAGCCACCCGCCAAGCACTGGAGGCTTACACAGCTGGGGCCAACGCCTACCTGGCCCAGCTTGACAGCCGACAGATTCCGCTGGAATACAAAATCTTCGGCTACAAGCCCGAAGCCTGGACGCCCTTAAAGACCGCCTACCTGCTTTGCTACATGGCCTACAACCTGACTGGCCATACCAGCGACGCAGACCTGACCCGCGCCTGGGAGCTACTGGGCCCGGCCGCCGTGAGGCAGTTGTACCCCACAGGCCAACCACTGGGGGTACCTGTGATACCGGCCAGTGCCATTTTTGATTTTGCCCCGCTGCAACCTGCCGATGCTGATACAATGCCGCGTGGGCCCGCCGTGGCAGGCGACCTTGGCCTGCAGGCCGACGCACGCAACGGCTCTAACAACTGGGTGGTGTCGGGGAACCGCACCGCCAGTGGCAAGCCCCTGCTGGCCAACGACCCCCACCTGGGGCTGGATCTACCTTCTATTTGGTTGCAGATACAACTGTCTGCACCTGGGCTGCACGTGGCTGGGTTTACGCTGCCAGGGGCCCCAGGGGTAATTGTTGGGCACAACCGTGCCTTGGCCTGGGGGGTGACCAATGCCGACGTAGATGCGCTGGACCTCTACGACGTGCAGCGCATCAGCAAAGACAAATACCTGCACCAAGGCCGGGCCGTCCCTTTCAAAGCGGTAGTAGAGACGTTTGCGCTGGCAGATGGAGGCGTAGAGCTAGACACCGTGCTGTACACACACCTGGGCCCTCTGGCCATGGCCGGCAAAGACCAATTGCCTGCGGGCAAAGCGGTGGCATGGGTGGCGCATCATCCTCGCAATGCTTTGGCCTGTTTTTTGGGCCTGGCGAAGGCCCGGTCTGTCATAGAGGCGCAGCGGGCGCTGGGCCATTTGGGCGCGCCGGCGCAGAGCTTTGCTTTGGCCGATACGGCTGGCAATATTGCCATGCACGTGGCAGGGAGCCTGCCGCTGCGGCAAAAAGGCCAGGGCAAGTTTGAGCAGCAAGCCGTTGGGTCAGGCACGGTACCCTTCCGGTTTGTGCCCGATGCGCAGAACCCCATGGTACGCAATCCTGCCGAAGGGTACGTGGCCTCGGCCAACCAGCGCACGGTTGGCGCCAACTATCCCTATTACCTCAACTGGCGCCAGAGCGAGCCCTACCGGGGAGACCGGATCGCGGCCCGGCTGCAAGCCATGCGCAACGCCACCGTAGATACGATGGCTACCCTGCAGATGGACGCCTACGGGCTAAAGGCTGCGCGTTTTTTACCATTGATGTTGCAGGGCCTGGCTGGGGCCAACCTATCTGCTCCGGAGAGAGAAGAGGTTGCCGTATTGCAGAATTGGACCTACGGCTACGACTCTACCGAGCTGGCACCCTCGTTTTTTGAAGGATGGTTTGCGGCCCTGCAAGACACCTGCTGGGACGAGCTCCGCGCCTTGAAGCTGCCCTATCCCATGCACCAACAGTTGTTCGTGCTGCTGAGTGGCCAAGGCTTGCAGGGCTATGTAGACGTGCTGGCCACCCCAGGGCAAGAGCGCGTGGCCGACTTATGCCTGGCCGCCTTCCACAAGACCTACCACCGCCTGATGTATGCCCATGGCGCCGCGGGCAAGGCCTGGCAATGGGGCAGAGTAAAGCGTACGCGCCTGCGGCACATGGCCCAGGTGCCTGGCTTGGGGGTAACCAACCTGGCCACCAGCGGCGGTAGCACAACGGTGAACGCAACCGGCGCAGACCACGGGCCGAGCATGCGCATGGTGGTAGATCTGGCCCCGCCCGTGCGGGCCTACGGCAACCAGCCCGGCGGCCAAAGCGGCAACCCAGGTAGCCCGCTCTATTTGGCAGGTTTGGCAGATTGGCAGGCAGGCAAACCCCGGCCTTGGCTGTATTACGAGCCTGGTCAGGCCCGGTACCCGCAGTTGATGCGGATTTGGCGGCTGCGGCCTCGCTAAGGGTTTTTTGGTAGGCGTGGGGCTGATTTCTGGCTCTGGTGGTCTATATTTGCAGACCCAAAAGGTTCCGTGACCGAGTGGCTAGGTAGAGCTCTGCAAAAGCTCCTACAGCGGTTCGAATCCGCTCGGAACCTCTGATCATACAAACGCCCCTCAGGCTGGCCTGAGGGGCGTTTTGTTTTTGCTGGCAGGTTAATCAGGCTATAAAACTCTGCCCTTCCGCTGGGTGATGCGGAATCGGCGCTCGTCGTAAACCAGGGCGGTAAATACGCCCAAGCCACCTTGCACCGTGCTGCGGAGGGCGTTGGGCTGCGCAAAGGGGTTGCCGTTGTTGCGCTGCGCCGCCTGCACGCTTTCTAAGAACTGGTAGTAGCTCTGCTCGATAGAAAACAGGCGAAGAAAGACAGAGTCGCCCACAACGACGGTGTAGCCTGTACGGATAGGTGCCGACTGCCCGTTGCGGAAGTTGTCTTCGGTAGAGTAATCGGTGGCTGCACCGCCGTTGGCGCTGTCTGCATTGACGACGATACGGTAGAAGTTGGCCTTGCCGGGCGGGTCATTAATCCAGGCAGCGCAGTAGGCGGTGGTGTCGTTGTCTCGGGCGGCGTAGGTTACGCTGTCTATGGGCACTTTGGGCATCACAACGGTTTGTGCTATAAGCCTGCGCCCGGCCGTGTCTGTGATGGTCAGGCGCCAAATGTCTCCTGCTTGCAAGCTGATGGCGGTGCCGGGGGCTGCCCAGTTGTAAAGCTTGCGCTGGCGCAGATCCGGGAAAACGCCGTTCTGCAAGGGGATGCGCCTGCCATCGGGGGCGGTAAGCTCAACCTCCGCGTTAGAAACGGGCACCAGGCCCACGGGCGCAAAAAAGCTCTGCGTGAGGGAGAGCGCCAGTAGCGGCGGGCGGCCATCCTCGATGTAGCACTCCACAAAGAGCTGTGGCGGCTCTTGCGGTATGGGTATGTCGGCAGGCTTGTCGAAGCTGTCGCAGGCCGCCAGTGCGCAGGCCAGCAGCATGCCCAGGGCCAGATTAATCTTCGAGCGCATTGGTCATAAAGGTAGACTTGGTGGCCAACCACATCAACAAGAAGACCATGCCCCAGTGGAGGTACACCATGTAGAAATCTTGTGTCTGCCTATAACGCCGAACGCGCACTTCTGATTTCTCTAGCTGGTCAATCTTTTTAAAAATACCCTCAAGCGTGCGCTCAGAGGTGGCGCGGAAGAACTGCCCGCTGCCCACCTGGGCAATCTCGCGGAGGGTGCGCTCGTCCAGGTTGTTTTCGATAAACTGCGGATTGCCAAAGAAATCCGTCCCCATAGGTACGGGGCCGTCTTTACCTACGGCAATGGTGTAGAGTTTTATGCCATACCCGGCCGCTATGCGGGCTGCCGTCAGCGGGTCAATATTGCCTGCGGTGTTGTCGCCGTCAGACAATAGCACTACGACACGGCTTTTGGCTTTGCTCTCCATCATCCGGTTGGTGGCCACAGCCAACGCCGAGCCAATGGCCGTGCCTGGTTTGGTGATAAGGTTAAAGTCTATCTCGTCTATATAATCCTGCAGCAGGGCATAGTCGTTGGTGAGGGGGGCCACGGCAAACGCATCGCCCGCAAACACTACGATGCCGATCCGATCGACGGAGCGGCCCTCGACGAACCGGCCTGCTACTTCTTTGGCGGCCTCCAGTCGATTGGGCTTCAGGTCTTCTATCCGCATAGACTCAGATATGTCGGCTGCCAGAACGATGTCGATACCTTCAGACTTTTGCTCTGTCAGCTCGCTTGTCTTTTGGGGGCGGGCCAGGGCCACCAACAGCATCGCCAGAAAGAATGACTGTATGCCCGGCGGTATAAACCGCGCCAGGGCCGAGGGGTCGGTCGGGGTTTTTTTCTGGAAGAACGCAATCTCGATTTTATCTCGAAAGCGGAAGTGCAGCGCCCACTTGAGCATGTACAGCACCGGCACGGCGGGTATGGCGTACAAAAACCAGGGGTTCTCCCAAGTGAAACCGGCCAGCACGTCGGGCCGAAACCAGAACGGATGCCACCAGAAGTCTGGGTTTAGGCCGAGTCTATCCATGGCGCAGGGCTTGGGCTTTTTGGGCGTAGATGCGGATGGCCATACGGCGTAATACGGCATAGGCACCGGGGGCCTCGTCTGGCGGAAAGCCGCCGTAGATGTACCGGTCTAGCGTCTGCAGGCTTTTGGTTAGGGCAGGGTCTGGCAGGTGCTCGGCAAAGTCTTTGGTGGTGTAGGTGGTGTAGGGTACGTCCTCAACGCGCTCTATGTAGGACTTCCAGAGGTTGAGGGCGCGCTCCATGGGGCCATCGGCGCCTTTTTGGCGCACTTGGGCTACCAGCCTGTCGAACCCGCGGATGAAGGCGCGATGCCGTCGGCCCTCTACCCAAAGCCTGAAATAGCGCTGCAGCGGGCGGCCCAGAAAAGCGTTGGCAATGCCCGCCAGCCCCACCGCAAGCGACAGGCCAATAACCCAGTAAGGCCAGTTGAAGCGCTCGGCCACGGGCAGCGTCTGGATGGCAGGCAGCAGGGTGTCTCCGTCAGCCTCGGCAGGCCTGGGGATGCGTTGCTGCAAGGCAACAGCAGGCGCGAAGACGGGCACCGAGTCTCCGCCGGGGTTGAGGTAAAACACCGGCAGCGCAAACGAGAGCTGCTCTGCTGGGCTAAAGGTCATCAGCTCGTACACGGCGCTATCTATCAAGGTAGTGTCGTTGGCCTGCCGTGTCGGGAACCATGCCCGGCTCCGCAGCTCGAAGGGGGCAAAATCGTAGAGGCTGTCTGGGAAGACGACCTGCGTTTTGGCGGGCCGCCGCACCACCAGGCTATAGCGAACGGGGCTGGCCAACTGGGCTGTGTCTGTATTGAAGCGCCCGGCCGGCGCAGGGAAGGGCAGCCCCGAGGTTTGGGCCGACACTGCGCTTGCCGCCAGCAACAGGGCAACTGCCCAGGCCGCCGTGGCGCGCCACTGCCCGCAGGTGCTTGCTACCTTTACGCCCGACCCCATGGCGGGTAGCGCCATCAGACGGGCCCCAGGGGCCTTTGCAGAAAACATACCTAGCAAAAAGCGCATTTGTGCTAAAGACCCTCGTAATAACGGCCACAACAGACCTGGCATCTGACCAGCGCCTGCAACGTTGTGCGGCTGCGCTGCATGCGGCGGGCTGGCAAGTTACCCTGTTGGGCCGGGTTTTGCCTAGCAGCCCGGCCTTGCCACAACGTGGGTTTGCCCAGGTTAGGTTGCGCTGCCCGGTGTTGAAGGGCCCTTTGTTTTACGCCTTTTTTAATATGCAGGTGGCCTTTTGGCTGCTGCGGCACCGGCACCGGATGGTGGTAGCTGCCGATGCCGATACGTTGCTGGCCGGGTGGGCTGGGGCCCGCCTAACGGGGGCCTGGCTTGGTTTTGATGCGCACGAATATTTTTCTGAGTTGCCCGAGGTGGTGCGGCGCCCCTGGGTGCAGGCTGCCTGGCGGTGGATAGAGCGGCGGCTTATACCGCAAACAGACCTTGCCTATACGGTAGGGCCCGCGCTGGCCGAGGTTTTTACCCGCCTCTACGGAAGGCCCTTTGGGGTGGTGCGGAATGTGCCCCTGGCAGCCGCTTACCAGGGGTTGGAGCGCAGGCCTGTTGCCGGGCGCATCGTCTATACGGGTGCCGTAAACGAGGGCCGCGGGCTAGAGCCCTTGCTGGATGCAATGCGCCAACTGCCGGCACATAGCCTGGTGATATGTGGCGATGGGCCGCTGCTGCCTGCCATGCAGGCGTTGGCCGCCGACCTGGGTGTAGCCAACCGCGTTACGTTTACGGGCCGTCTATCACCCGAGGCGCTGCGGGTGCAATTGGCGCAGGCCTGGATAGGCTTCTCTGCCCTGGAGCCCCAGGGCGAGAGCTACCGCCTAAGCCTGACCAACAAGTTTTTTGACTATGTACAGGCGGGCCTGCCCCAGATTTGCCCAGATCTGCCGGAGTACCAGGCCATTTTAGCGGCGCACCCGGTGGGGATAGCCGTGGCGTGTGCAACCGTGCCCATTGTTGCCGCCATTGGCCGCTTGGGCGATGCGGCCGTTTACCAAGAGCTTGAGGCGGCCTGCCCAGCCGCCGCCAGCCGTTTTTGCTGGGAGCGGGAGCAGGCCGTCTTACAAGCGTTGTTTGCGCCTTACCTAGAGCGAGAGTAGCTCTTTGAACTTGGAGGCCTGGCGACGGCTTACCTCAATCTTGTCTCCGCCTGCCATTTTGAGCAGTAGGCCTCCCGAGAAGTAAGGCTCAACCTGCTCTACCTTTTGCAGGTTGACCATGTGCTTGCGGTTGGCGCGGAAGAAGTGTGCCGGGTCTAGCCGCTCTTCTAACGCGTTGAGCGAGCGCAAGATCATAGGCTTGCCTTGGTCTGAGTGCAGGCGGACGTAGTTGCCGATAGACTCGAAGATGCGCACCTGCCCCAGGCGCAGGTAAAAGAATTTCTCGCCGTCTTTGATGAAAACGTGATCGTCGGGGCCCAGGATTTTGTCTCGGCTTGGGTGTGGCAGTGCAGGTGCCTCGTAATCTTCTTCCTCGTCGTTGTCGGCATTGTTTGCTGGCTCGTCGGGCCTGGCGGCTGGGGTGGCTTGGTCTTCCAGTTTCTCTATGGCCAGTTTTAGCCTTTGCGGATCTACGGGCTTAAGCAGGTAATCGGTGGCTGCAAACTCAAAGGCCTTGATGGCGTACTGGTCGTAGGCGGTAGTGAAGATTACTTGAGGCCGTGCCTCGCCCAAGGCTTGCAACACCTCGAAGCCGTTTTTGCCCGGCATCTGAATGTCTAGAAAGACAAGGTCTGGCTGGGTGCGCTGGATCAGATCTACGGCGGCATTGCCGTTGTCGGCCTCATCTATGATGGTGATGTTGGGATAGCCAGCCAGCAGGCGGCGCAGTTCGGTGCGGGCCAGGCGTTCGTCGTCAATCAGTAAGGCTTTCATCATGGTGCCAGGTAGGTTTGGAAGAGGTTCGGGTACGGAGGGTTAAAGTGTGGTATAAGCAGGTTGCAGCACGGCAGGCCATACGGCCCGGGCAACTACCCGCCCCGGCCCCGCCTGGAATATATCGAACTGCGCCTGCTGGCCGAACATCCACTGCAGGCGCAGGCGCGTATTGGCAAGACCAAAGCCACCGTCGGGCCTGAAGGGCGTGCCAACAAGCTCACCGCTGTTTTCAATCTCCAGGCAGAGCTGCCCGTCTTGGATGTCTGCGCGCAGTTGTAGGCCACCACCTTCAATCGTTTTAGAGATGCCGTGCTTGATGGCATTTTCCACAAGGGTCTGCACCATCATCGTAGGCACTTGCACCTCCAAGGCCTCGTTGCTGATGCAGATTTCGTATTGGAGGCGGTCTTCGTAGCGCAGCTTTTCTAGCTCCAGGTAGTCGTGTACGGTTCGAAGTTCTTCTGCCAAGGTAACGGAGCGGTGCCTGTCAGAAATGAGAAACCCCCGCAGCAAGTGGCTGAGTTGGGTGATGGATTGCTGGGCCTTGGCAGGGTCTTCTGCCACCAGGGCACGTATAGAGTTGAGGGCGTTGAAGACAAAGTGCGGGTTCATCTGGCTCTTTAGGCGGGCCAGTTCAGACTCGCGCAAGGTTTGCTCGGCGCGCAGGCGCACAATTTCCTCGTGCCGGTAATTGCGGAAGGCATAGACGGCGCCGTAGATCAGCGTCCAGATTAAAAAGACGATGGTGGTGTTTACCCAGATGCTGAAAAGGGCCAGCCAGTCTTGCTGCGCTTGGATGACTGTGCCCGTGGCCATGGCCCATAGGGCGATGGCACCTACCAGGGCCGCGGCCATGGCGCCATTGAGTGCTACCACTACCAAGGCCAGTTGCCACACCGGCAGCTTGAGCAATTGCCGCTGCTTAACGACGAGCCTGAAGGCATGGGTTAAACCCAAACCCCCTGCGCAAAACGCCAGGATAGGCGCAGCAAGGCTGTTGTTGTCGGCCGCAAGCTCCTCGTCTAGCAAAAAGAAGACGAGTGATATCAGCGCCAGGGTTGCCCAGCCGCTGATTTGCAAGAGCCAATAGAGCCGAGCCCGGCTAAGGTGTGCTATCATCGTGAAACGTCCGTATGGCGAGGGCAGGTAATTGCCATACCCGGCGCATCTGGGGCGAATCTAAACCCGCCTGGTTACTGGCACAACCTCACTTTGGATAAGCGGAAGATGCAGGGGTTGGTCGGTGGTAGCGGGGGTAGGGGCCAGGGCTTTGGCCAGCACAACCGTTACGTCGTCGGGCAGGTCTGGCGTTGCTTGCCATTGGTTGCCCTCGGCCATCAGGTCTTCGATATCGGCGCCAAGGTCTGTGCCTGCCAATTGGCGGAAACGGTTGCTGATCTGCTCCCAGCCGAGCATTTTCTGCTGTGCATCAAACCGCTCTGAGAGGCCGTCAGAAAATGCCAGCAGGTTGTCTCCGGGTGCGAGCCTGGCCTCGGCCTCGGGGTAGCTGGTTGTTTCTGCCAGAAAACCGATGAATGGCCCCGGGCCCGTCAGGCGCTCGACGGCCCCGCTGGCCCGTTTTACCAATACGGGAGGCATACCGCTGGCCACAATCCGCACTTTGCCGGGGGTTAGCTCTAGCAAGATAAGGCCCATGTAGGTGCCTTTTAGCCCAAGCCCTTGCAGGCCCAGGCTCACCTCTCTGAAAACGCCTGCTAGGCCCGCCTGGCCTGCCATACGCTGAAAAACGGCCTTGGCCGCCGCCACCACAATGGCGGCCTGCATACCATGCCCCGTGGCATCGCCCACGGCCACTATGACGTGGCCTGGCGCCAGCACCTTGTAGTCGAAGTAGTCTCCGCCGACCTCTTGGCACGTTTGCATGCGGGCCTCAAGCTCCCAGCCGTTGAGCAGCAGGCGGTTGCTTGGGATGATGGACTGTTGCAGCTCGCGGGCTTGGGCAAGCTCGGCGCTTTTGCGCGTCAGCTCTTTAGAGACGATGGCCCGGCTGTCGAAAAGCTCTAGGTTTTTCTCTACCAGGCGCCCTCTGGCGGCAGCGTCTGCCAGCGTTTGCTGGCCAAGCCTTGCAGCAAAAACGCTGCACAACATGGCTTGGGCAAATGCAATGGTAAAGTGGAAGAACAGCTTGGCATAGCCCACGCTGGCATCCTCAAAAAAGAAGACCTGCCAACCCTGGTTGTGTAGCACGGCAAAGGTGATGTGCTGCAAAATGATAAGCACCACGCCCGGCAGGATAGACCGCCTGTCTTGATAGACAACCATGGCTGTGGTGCTGGTAAAGAAGAAGAAGTGCATCTCTGCCAGGCCGTGCATCTGGTAGATGTGCAACACCACAAACATCTGCAAGGCGATGCCTGCCATTATCCGGGTGATGAGCTGGCCCGGAAAAAGCCATGCAGTGCCGAAAAAGAGCAGGTCTGCACAGAGGATGGCAGGTAGCGTAACGTTCCACGTTTGGTACCCAAAGGCCAGCCCGAGGCCCATAAGGGTATGTGCCAACAGCCAATACCGCATGATGGTGTCTCCCCTGAGGTACACCTTTGCCATGGCGCGGTCTTGCAGCGATGATGCCTTTAACAATCGCCGCACCCGGGCAGATAGAGCCATTGACGCTTTATACGGATTAAAGAGTGGTTAGGTTTCCGCTTTGCGCTGCAAAGTGGGCAAAAGGCAACCGTATACCGGCCCTTTTGGTTTGCGCACGTTGCCACGCGCGTAGAAATCTTTTAATGCCTGGGCCACAAAGGCAGTTTGGGCATCGTTGCAGAAGCGCGCGCGGTTGTAGCTGCCGGTGTAAAGCACTTGGCCGCCAGGGCCCACGAGCACAGCCTGCGGGGTGCAATATATGCCCATAGAGCGGGCCAGCGTCTCTGACGTATCTACCACGGGCCTTAGATGCGCACGGGTTTCAGGATCTGCCTCGGCACTTACGGCCACCACTGTGAGGCGGCCTTGGTATTGTTGGGCCAGGGCTTCAACCTCTGGCCAGACAAAGCGAGAGCATGGGCAGGTGGGGCTGTAAAAGTGGTACAGCACCAACTGAGGGGCCGCTTTGCTTAGGCGAGCGGGCGTTTTAGGATAGCCGGCCGGGCGGGGGCGCTCGGCCGTCAGCTTCCAATCGTTTTGATAGAAGACATAGCCAAAGCAGCCCAGGCACAGCGTTGCCAGGCAAGCAAAGGCCAGCCATCTTAAAAAATCTACGGGTTGGCGCGGGGGCATAGTGGGTAGGCCTACGCCTATTAAGCATAGCCTACGGCTATAAACGCTTACGGATTTTTTCCGTTTCGTCTATAAACTGCCCGAGCTTGTCTGCAGGTACGCGCTTGCCGATAATTTTACGCTCTTTGTCTATTACGTAAATAACAGGGAAGCTGTACACGTCCCAATAGTTGCGGAAGTCTACAACGGTATCTGTATCAAAGGTATTGATGCAGCTTAGCTTGTGCTTGCGCACAAACTGTTTCCAGTCTTTGGGGTTGCGTTCGGCACAGGCGGCTATCATCTCTACGCCTTTTGCTTTGTAATCTTTATAGAAGTGGTCGTTGATTTCGGGCACTTCTTTTTGGCAGTGCCCACAGTTGGGGTCGTAGAAAACGACGATGGTGTATTTGTTTTTAGCGGCCACCTCGTGCAGGCTGATGGGCATACCGGTAGTGTCTCGCATGATGAGGCGGGGGGCGGCTTTGCCAATCAGCAGTGGGTCTAGGATTTTGACGCGGTCGGCAATTTTTTTGCGGGTGCTAGAGTCTATCCAGTCTGCCCGGCCGCTCAGGTAGTAGCGCTTGGCCAGATGTACAAATACGGCATCCATGCCCATATAAGGGCTAGTTTCGTAGGTGTTGCTCAACATCCAGAGCAAGTAGCGGAACACCTCTTTGTTGCTGGCCGCGGCTTTGTCTAGCACCACATTGGTCGACTTGTTGATGGAGTCTGGCTCGGGCACGGTGAGGTTGTCCATATAGTACTTCACCTTGCCATGTAGAATGGGCGTGCGCAGCAGCCGCGCGTCAGAGAAGTCGATGTTGTCGAAGTAGTGGGCGCGGTTGTCGTAAAACTTGTAGGCAGAGTCTGGCCTGCCGTTTTTGGCTAGCGGCGGCTCTGGGCGCTTGGGGTCTGTCAGGGCGCGGAGCAGGGTTGCTATAAAGGTGCCCGGGTGCTTATCTGCCAATTGGCGGCGGTAGTCGGCCAGGGCATCTTCTTTGTCTTTAATCTCTTTGCGCAGGCGCTCTGCCTCTGGCTTGTTGTCTTTGGCGGCTTTCAGTTGGGTGGCCAGGCCGTTTATCTCTGCCCCGCGCTTGGCCACGTATTGGATATAGTCATTAAAGACGGCGTTCTCTTTGCTGCCCGAGAATTTAACGTCCTCCGTCAGCCGGCCTGTGTCGGTCTCTACGCTAAAGCTGGGCTCGTTGACGATGATTTCGAAATACTTGCGGTTGGGCAGCACCACCATGTAAATGCCTCCGTCTAGCGTCTCGCGCCCGGTAAAGACCATTTTGCCGTTGCCATCTACCTTGGCGGTATCTGCCAGGTATTGCTTGTCGCCCATGTGGTAGGCCAGAAAGCAGGTGGTGTCTCGCAGGCCGTGGATGGTAATCTGGTATCGGTAGGCGTCTTTGGCACCGGCCTGGGCGGCTTTGGTTTGCCCTTTCTTTTGAGCAATGGCAGGTAGGCTTAGGCTGCCGGCAGCCAGCACCAGCATCAGGAGCAAGAAGCGCATAGGGTATGGAGGGTAGTAGGCCTTGAGAATGCCCGTTGAGCAGCAGCCTTGGTTGGGCCCTTTTGCAAAATTACCGCAGGTAGGGTGTGGTTAGCACAAATGCACCAATAAAGGCCGTAACACAGCTTGCTAAAATTCGTTAACCCCCATTGCCAAAGGCTGGCAGCTGTATGCCCGCCGCTTGGCGATTCCAATCCAAACCACCCAAACTACCTCATCTGACATGAACCACCCAAACGAGGGCCAAATGGCCCTGGGCCGGATAACCGGTGTTTTTCCCAATCGCGATGCTGCCGAGCAGGTCTTTGATGCTATCCGCGACAGAGGATACGACAAAGGCGACATCGATATCTTGATGAGCCAAGAAACCCGCGACCGTGACTATGGCCAAACCGATGCCAGCGACCGCTCTGAGCTGGGAGATAAGGCCATGGAAGGTGCTGGCGTAGGATCGGCCATAGGTGGCACCATCGGCGCGGTGGTTGGTGCCATTGCCGCCATAGGCACCAGCCTGATCGTACCCGGCCTTGGCTTGGTGGTAGCAGGCCCCGTGGCTGCTGCATTGGCAGGAGCCGGCGCCGGCGGCCTAACGGGCGGTCTGCTGGGGGCGCTCATCGGCAGCGGTATCCCCGAGGATGAGGCTAAAGACTACGAAGAGCAGCTCAAGCAAGGCGGCACGGCCATAGCCGTAACGCCGAGGTCATCAGAGGATGCGCGCTTTATCCGCGATTTGTTTGAGCGCCATGCCACCAACGGCAGCGTTTTCGACAGCCATCTGCGGGCAAACGACCCCGACTACGACAGCAGCCATACAGAAGGATACCACCCCCGCCAACAGGGTGGCAGCTTCCGCACCCGCCGCATGGGCGACCATGGCTGGCAAAGCGGCCAGCAGCAACACGGCGGCAGCGGTATGCAAGAGCAAAACACCGACTGGGGTAGCACCGGTGCCGGCACAAGCTCTATGGGATCGGGCATGGGTACCGGCAGTCTGGGCGGCCATGGTGGCTCTACCAGCCATGTGCCCGGCGTAACGGGCGAAACCTACCAGGGCAGCGGCCAGTCTGGCTCTGGGCTGACGGGCGGTACGCCCCCTGGCACAGACCGCAACGACAGGACGATACGCGTCGAATAAGGCAAGGGCCGCTCAGGCTGCGACGATTAAAGCAAGAAGTGCCGGAATTAACGGCGCTTCTTTGCTGTTTTCTTATTACCAAACCTTAGTACCTAATCTATTCTCATTATGCCTACTGTTGCGGTTAGCCAGGCTGCCTTCAACAGGCTGCCCATTGGCCAAAAGCTTGATTTATTACAGCAGCGTGCTGTTTTGCTGTCGGCCCGTGTAAAGAAGGGTTTTGTCATTCTGCTTTATGGCCTTGACGGTTACTACGTTGAACTATGGCAACGCTACGATACCCGCATCTGCGAGGTGCGGGCGGTGATGAGCTTTAGCAGCCAGGCCGGCCTGTTGCCCTACAAGCGTGTGCGCCAAGCGGGGAGGGGTAGCTACATCTTACGGTCGTACGATGCTGTGCAGCCCAAGATAAGCTAACCCTGCCCTGCGGCCCGCGCACCCCGGAGGCGTTTGGCCAGGATGCAGACATTGAGCCCGTCTTCTCTAAAATAGCCCATCTGCATTTGCATACGGCTGATGAGGCGTAGGCCTAGCCCGCCGTTTTGCCCCTTGCGGATGATTTCTGAGATAGCCTCGGGCTCGAAGCCGGTCGGGTCGAAGGGTTCGCCTGCGTAGGTGATGCGGGCCTCGGCCCGGGCGGCATACTGCCTGAACTCTATGGAGATGGAGCCGCCGCCGCGCATTATGGCTGGGCGCTGGTCAGCATGCTCGATGATATTGGCGCATAGCTCATCTACCGCCATGATGAACTGGTATCCGTCTCGGCTAGTGGCCAAAGGCCCAAGCTGTACCCGTAGCCACTGGCGGATTTGGGGCAGGGCATGCTCGGCTGCGTCGAAAAGGTGATGGCTACGTTCTGCCATGGATGGCGCTGCCCAGGGCCTTTGTGCCGTAGGGTAGGTAGGGGCTGGCAAGAGAAGGTGGGTAAACTTAGATAAATTCTGACAGGTGCAACACACGCAAGGCACCCATTTGTACGGTAATATGCGCCTCGCAGATATGGCCCATGGCCTCACCGTCCAGATGGTAGGCTACGGCCCCGGCCGTCTGAATATGTGCCTGCCGAAACGACACTTGTTGTACGAACGGCAACCGCGGAAGGTTTTTGCTGAAAAGGCCGCCTAATGCCTCGATGGCGCGGAGATGGTCTAAACTACCGATTTGGGTCAGTACAAGCTTGCCGTCTGACAGGCTGGCGGCTGGGGCTACAAAGGCATTGTTGCCATATTGCGATGCATTGGCGGCCGTCAGGCCAAGCATGAGCCCTTGCCAGTTGCCGGCGTCTGTCCGCACGCTCATTTGGATAGGCTGGCGGGCCTGATAGGCCTGCCAGCCTGCCTCTATGTAGGTGCGCAGGCCGCGGCGGCCTGCCTGGGCAAAGCGCAGCGCCACTTCGGCATCTAGCCCCATGCCCATGGCCATAAAAAAGGGCTGTTCGTTTAGAAAGCCTACGTCCATTGGGCTGCAAAACAGGGTAGTAAGGCTCTCTACGGCTAGGCGAGGGGGCAGGTAGATGCCTAGGTGCCGGGCAAGGCCATTGCCGCTGCCCAGTGGCAAGATGCCTAGTGCGGCCTGGGTCCCCAACAGGCCAATACCAACCTCTCTTGCCGTGCCGTCTCCTCCTACAGCGATGACGGCATCGTAGCCTGCCTGCGCCGCCTGGCGGGCCAGCCGGGTGCCGTCGCCGGCCTGAGCCGTGAGCCAAACCTCGGGCTTAATAGCCGTGCCCCGGCACCAGGTAGGAATGTGTGCCGCCAGCGCCGGCCCGCGCCCATGCCCAGCCTTAGGATTTACAATAAACGCTACGTGCATAAGGGCCGAGGGAGGAGATTTGAAAGCCCCCTACAAAGAAAAGAACCTGCCACGGTTGCGGCAGGTTCTTTACGATGGGTATTTGCAATCAGGATTACTTACCAGAGGCCAAAGCCTCTGCACCGCCGACAATCTCGAGGATCTCTTTGGTGATGGCTGCCTGGCGTGAGCGGTTGTAGGTGATGCGCAACTGCTTGAGCAACTCGCCGGCGTTTTCGGTGGCTTTGTCCATAGCCGTCATACGGGCACCGTGCTCAGAGGCATTGCTCTCTAGCAAAGCCTTGTAGAACTTGGTGCGCAGCATACGCGGAATGAGCTCTTCTACGATGGTAGCAGCATTGGGCTCCAAAATGTAGTCTGAGCTTGTGGCGGTAGAAGTAGCATCTGCCGGGGCACTGGCCAGGGGCAGCATCTGCTCTGTAACGACTACCTGCGTGGCCACGTTTTTGAACTCGTTGTACACAAGAACCACCTCTGCATACTCGGCAGCCAGGTAGCTGTTGATGGCGTAGTTGGCAGCCTCAGCTACGGATTCAAAGTCCAGATGCTGGAAAAGATCCTGGTAGCGCTCGATGACGTTGTAGCCTCTGCGGCTGAAAAACTCGCAGCCTTTTTTGCCCACGCAGAGCAGGTGCACGTCGCCGTTGCGGTGAGCTTCGGCAAAGCGGGTTTGCGTCAGATGCATCACCTGGCGGGTGATGTTGGTGTTGAAGGCGCCACAAAGGCCCCGGTCGCTGGTGATGGCGACGATGAGCACGTCTTTGCTGCCATTGGGGCGGCTGAGGGCCAGGTCTAGCGAGTCTCCCAGATTGGCAGACAGGTTAGAGATGATGGCCGAGAGGCGGTTCTCGAACGGACGCAACTGCACGATGCGGTCTGTGGCCCGGCGCAGTTTAGCGGCCGAGACCATTTTCATGGCCTTGGTAACCTGCTGCGTAGAATTTACAGACGTGATGCGGTTGCGTACCTCCTTTAAGCTTGGCATAGCTTGTATGGGATTGCCAGGCCCGGGCTAATACCCAAGCCTGGCGACGTGCGTTTGAGATTAATTGTAACGGGCGGCTACGTCTTGGGCCACCTTGCGGATGACGTCTGTCTGCTCGGCGTCGAGCTTGCCGGCGCGGAGGCCGTCTAGCGTGGCAGAGTAGTTGGCCGAGAGGACCTGCAAGAAGTCTTTCTCGAACTCGCGCACTTTGGTAACGGGTACCTTGTCTAGCAGGCCAGCGTTAGATGCCCAGATGATGGCCACCTGGTACTCAACCTTGGCAGGCGAGAACTGGGCCTGCTTCAGGATTTCGGTGTTGCGGCGGCCACGCTCGATGGTGCGCTTGGTAGCGGCATCCAGGTCTGAGCCGAACTTGGCAAATGCCTCCAGCTCGCGGAACTGGGCCTGGTCTAGCTTCAACGTACCGGCTACCTTTTTCATGGATTTGATCTGGGCATTACCGCCTACGCGGCTTACCGAGATACCCACGTTCACTGCAGGGCGGATACCTGAGTTAAAGAGGCCGGACTCTAGGAAGATCTGTCCGTCTGTAATAGAGATTACGTTCGTCGGGATGTAGGCCGATACGTCACCAGCCTGCGTCTCGATGATGGGCAGCGCCGTCAGAGAGCCACCACCTTTTACCAAGTGCTTGATGCTCTCGGGCAGGTCGTTCATCTGCTTGGCAATCTCGTCGTTGGCGTTGATTTTAGCGGCACGCTCCAGCAGGCGGCTGTGCAGGTAGAAGACGTCGCCAGGGTAGGCTTCGCGGCCGGGTGGGCGGCGTAGCAGCAGCGACACCTCGCGGTAGGCTACGGCCTGCTTAGACAGATCGTCGTAGATAACCAATGCCGGGCGGCCGGTATCGCGGAAGAACTCGCCGATGGCAGCACCCGTGAAGGGGGCAAAGAACTGCATCGGGGCAGGGTCAGAAGCCGAGGCCGATACGATGGTAGTGTACGGCATGGCGCCGCCACGCTCCAGGGCAGCCACCACCTGCGCTACGGTAGAGGCTTTCTGGCCAACGGCTACGTAGATGCAGTAAACAGGCTGGCCTTTGTCGTAAAACTCGCGCTGGTTCAGGATGGTGTCTATGCAGACGGCGGTTTTGCCGGTCTGGCGGTCACCGATTACGAGCTCGCGCTGGCCGCGGCCGATGGGAATCATGGCGTCGATAGCCTTGATGCCGGTCTGCAGGGGCTCGGTAACGGGCTGGCGGTAGATAACGCCGGGCGCCTTGCGCTCCAGGGGCATCTCGTACAGGTCTCCGCTGATGGGGCCTTTGCCGTCAATAGGCTCGCCCAGGGTGTTTACCACGCGGCCAGCCATGCCATTGCCTGTTTTGATAGAGGCAATACGGCCGGTGCGGCGCACGGTGTCGCCTTCTTTAACGCCTTCGGTCTCGCCGAAGAGTACGGCACCTACGTTGTCTTCTTCCAGGTTGAGTACCATGCCTGCAAGCCCACCCGGAAACTCGAGCAGCTCGCCGGCGCGGGCCTGGCTGAGGCCGTAAATACGGGCAACACCGTCGCCCACTTGGAGGATGGTGCCAACTTCCTGAAGCTCGGCCTCTGTGCGGGCACCGGCCAGTTGCTGGCGGAGAATGGAGGTAACCTCGTCGGGTCGTACGTCTACCATGATCTGGGAACTGTTAAAGGGGTGTTTAAGCGGGCGTGTAGCGCTTCAAACGGGGGTAAGGTTTCTAAAGGCTGGTAAGAACTTGACAGTGCTGTGGCGGTGCTGAACTGGGTAAGGGCTAAACGCCTGCCTTAAGGCTGCGGCCTACGCGGCCCAACTGGCTGGCTACAGATTGGTCGATTTGCTTGTCGCCCACGCGCAAGACGAAACCACCGATGAGGCTGGCATCTACGGCTTGCTCAAGCTCTATTTTGAGGCCGCTGATGCGCTCTGCCAAAGTTTGTACCTGTTGCAGGGCAGCAGCCTCTAGCGGGCGGGCCGAGGTTACTTTGGCTGAGGTGATGCCTTTGCGCAGCAGGTACTGGCGCAAAAACTCTGCAGCAATCTCTTTGAGCAGTGGCTCGCGGCCGCGGCGAGAGAGAATCTCGAAGAATTGCACCAGCAGGGGCGTAAACCGCTCGGCATACAGGGCGCGCAAGATGGCCAGCTTTCGCTCAGACGGGATAACCGGCGATGCCAGGGCCTGGGCCAGGGCGGGCTCTTGCTTCAGCGTGTTGGCAAAGGCCTCAACGTCTGCCTTTACGGTCTCTAGCTCGCCACGCTCGGCGGCCAGCTCCAGCAAAGAGGCGGCATATCGTTGAGAGGCTGTTGATTGGGCCATGGGCTGTTTTCTGCTCTGGGTAGAAGTAGATAAGGCGCGCCTAGTCGCCTAGTTGAGCGATGATTGAGCTTCTTGGATGTAACTGTTTACCAGCGCCTGCTGTGCGGCGTCGTTGGCCAGCTTCTCCTTCAAAATTTTCTCTGCAATAGAAAGAGAGAGTTCTGCTACCTGGTTGCGGATCTCTGCCAGGGCGGCGGCTTTCTCTGCCTGGATGCTGTTGCGGGCATCCTCCATGAGGCGGTTGCCTTCGGTGCGGGCTTTCTCTTGGGCCTCGCCTACGATGGCATTGGCCGTTTGCTGGGCCTCGCGCATCATTTTGTCGCGCTCGGCGCGGGCTTCTTTAAGCAGGTTCTCGTTGCTGGCCTGCAGCTTGGCCATTTCTTGGCGGGCATGCTGGGCGGCTTTGAGTGCTTCGTCAATCTCGTCCTCGCGTTTTTTGATCGTGGACAAGATGGGCTTCCAGGCAAATCGGCTCAACACGAAGAGCACGATCAGGAAGGTGAGCGTCTGCCAAAATATGAGCCCGAGGCCAGGGGTAACTAAGTTCATAATGCCTATGCAGGTTGTGCGGTGCTTGGGTCCGCAGACAAGATCTAGAGCAGGTTGTGAGCGAGCGGTGGGTGGAGGTACCTAACTGTATGGTTTGCCTTGAAAGGCTGGTGAGGGCACCCCATCGGTGCCCCCGTTCCAACCTAAATTTTGGTCTGAAGCAGGCCCGGAGGCTGATGCTTAGGCCAGGGCGATGAGCAGACAAACCACCACACCGAAGAGTGCAACACCCTCGATGAAGGCGGCCGTCAGGATCACGGCACCTTGGATTTTACCGCTAGCCTCAGGCTGGCGTGCGATGGCCTCGGCGGCAGAACCACCGATGCGGCCGATGCCCATGCCTGCGCCCACTGCGACAAGGCCTGCACCGATACCGGCACCCATTTTAGCAAAACCAGCAGAAGAAGCTACCTCGGCAGCTTGGAGAAGAATCTCAGACAACATGTGTACAGTTGGTTATATGAACAGTCGACAAGCGAACGGTTCCAAGTGTTGGGAGGGTGGACTAGACGCCTGTAGAAGCTTTGGCAGCCTCTACCTGGCCAAACTCATGCTCGTACTCTTGGGCATGGTCGTGGTCGTGCGCATGATCGTGATCATGGTCGGCCACGGCGCCGCCAAAGTACATAGACGTGAGCAGGGTGAACACGTAGGCCTGTATCAGCGCCACCAGCAGCTCCATGAAGGTCATGGCTACTACGAATATGCTCGATACGATACCTACGGCGTAGCTCTCGAAGATGAAGATCAACGATAGCAACGACAGGATGATGATGTGCCCCGCCGTGATGTTGGCAAAGAGACGAATCATCAAAGACACTGGCTTGGTAAACAAGCCGATGAACTCTACGGCCGGCATCAGCGGCACAGGGAACTTGAGCCACCAGGGCACACCCGGCGTGTTGAACACGTGCTGCCAGTAGGCCTTGTTGCCGCTGAAGGTGGTGATGAGGAAGGTGAGCACCGCCAGCGTAAGCGTGACGGCGATGTTGCCTGTAAGGTTGGCGCCGCCGGGCAGCAGGCCCAGCAGGTTGTTAAACCAGATGAAGAAGAATACCGTGAGCAGGTAAGGCAGGTAACGCTCGTGCTTGGGGCCGATGTTGGGCTTGGCAATCTCGTCTCGTACAAAGACGATGATGGGCTCTAGCATGCTCTGCAGGCCGCTTGGGCGCCCTACGCCGCGCTTCTTGTAAGCACCGGCAATACTAAAGAATACGATGAACAGCAGCGCCACGCTGATGAACATGGAGGCTACGTTCTTGGTGATGGAAAAGTCGTAGAAGGTGGCCTCGTCGGTACGCTGCAGTTTGTCGTTCTCGTCTAGGTAATACCCGTTATGGACGATTTTACCGGCCAGGCTGTGGCCATTATCTACAGCATCGGTTTCACCATGCTCGGTATGGGCGGATGCATGGCTGGCGGCTTCTGCAGTGGCACCTTCGGCGTGGTGGTGCAGGTGGCTGCTGCTGAAGACCTCTAAACCCTGGCCTGGCTTGTACACAATTACGGGCAGGTACAGCGTGTAGTGGTGGCCCCCGATGGTGGCAAAGTGCCAGTCGTGCGCATCTACCACGTGGTGCAGGATCAGATGCCCCGGCTCAAATTTTTCTTCTTTGCCTGCTGCACCCTCGCTGGCCCAAACAGGCACAGTTGTTGCTGCTACGATAGCGAGACCTGCAAACAGGGATTTGAAAAACTTTGTACCGGTAAAAGACATTATCAAGGTGTGTTCTTGAAAATTTTTCGCAATTTACGTACAAAGGCGGTAACCTCAACCACAGTATATCCTACAAAGCCAACCGTGAGTAAAAGGATCATTGCGCGGTTGCGCATGGCGGGCAAAGTAAATACGGCCAAACCGAGGCTGGCCATATAACCTAGCATTCGCAAGCCGCTAACACCCAAATAATATAAGTAGGCTTCGTCTCGCGCATTTTTTAGTGCCCGCTCCAGCAAGGGTATGCCCAGGCAGAAGCTGGCGTACAGGGCAAGGTTAAACAATTGCGCCAGGCCCAAGCTGGCGGCTGGGGCCTGGCTTTGCAAAGTAGCGGCTACCAGCAAAGCCCAGCCGGTGTACAAGGCAATGCGAACCCAGAGGTTAGCCATAGGTTAAGGTCAGGATTAAAAGGTAAGAGGGTCAAACTTTTGGAAGTGGCCATTTAGGCTGATGCGCGCCCGGGTACGGTTGAGCTCCTCTAAAGTGGGGATCGTGCGCGCGAGGTGGGCTATCAGGTATTGCTGGCGCTCTTCCTCGTGGGTCATCAAAAAAAGCTCATACTCCTGATCCAGGCTCAGGCCCAGTTTGTGGCCTAGCGCATAGCTCAGGCTGTTTTGCTGGAGCTTGTTGGCCTCTAGGGTGGCCTCTAGCATTTGGTACAGGCGCTGCACCAGCATTACCAGCTGGGTTTGGGTCTCACGGTCGGCCTCAGAGTGTGGGTCTGGGTCTAGCACCTCTATGCGCCCCCCTGCGTAGAGCTGACCAGGCGCCGGGTTAGAAAACTCCAGCAGGCGGAAGCGCCCCACGCAGCTGCAGCGCAGATCTAGTCGGCCGTCAGGATAGCGCTCAACTACTTCCATAATCTCTATCAGCCCACCATAGCCGCAAAGCTTGCCAGAGATATAAGGTGGGATGCCGAAGGGCTGGTCGTCGGCCAGGCAGTCTGCCGCCAGGCTTTTGTAGCGGTCTTCAAAAATGTGCAGATTGATAGACTCGCCCACAAAGGGCACCATGCCCAGCGGAAAAAGTGGGGCCAGCGGCACAGGATACGACATAAGCCAGATTGAGCAATTAGGGGTAGTATAAAATAAAACGCCAGCCTTCTGCAAAGAAAGCTGGCGCTAGTTGCCTTGCCTTTCCGGGGCAGGCACAGAATTACTCGGCTTTGGGCGCGGCGGCCGCAAGGGCGCTACCAGCAGCCGCAAAAGGCATGATGTTGACGAAAGAGCGGTTGTCGCGCCCTTTGCGGAACTCTACCGTACCATCTACCAGCGCGAAGAGCGTGTGGTCTCGGCCGATGCCTACGTTTTTGCCAGGATGGTGCTTGGTGCCGCGCTGGCGCACGATGATGTTGCCAGCGATGGCGCCTTGGCCACCGAAAATTTTAACGCCGAGGCGCTTGCTATGCGATTCGCGTCCGTTCTTGGAACTACCGACGCCTTTCTTGTGTGCCATCTTCTTGTCGTTTTGGCCTGGGCTTTTAGCGTTGCTTGTTTGCCCGGGCGCTTTGGTTTAAACGTTCAGAGGGTAGGAGGAGGGGTGTGCCCTTATCCGATGCTGTTGATCTGGATTTGGGTGAAAGACTGGCGGTGGCCAATCGTTTTGCGATACGTTTTACGACGCTTCTTTTTGAAGATCCGCACCTTCTCTCCACGGAAGTGGCCGAGCAGTGTAGCTGAAACCTTTACGCCTGATACTGTAGGAACACCTACTGCCACGTCGCTGCCATTGGCAGTCAGGAGGACGCGGTCAAATTGCAGGGCAGCGCCAGATTCACCCTCGAGACGATGCACGAAGAGTTTCTGATCTTTTTCTACTTTGAACTGCTGGCCTGCTATCTCTACGATCGCAAACATTACTTTTTGGGATTGGGGTGCAAATATAGGGCCGCAGTAAGCACTTATCCAACAACATCTTCAGGCCTGTGTACTTGCCTCTAGAATGCCCGCCGAGGCCGACCTTTGCCAGAACAACGTCTCTTCTATCACACCCAGAGGCAAAGCCCCCGCCCCTATGAGCGCCAAACCGATGAAGTTTGCCACCAAAGTCATCCACGCAGGCATAGAGCCAGACCCCACCACCGGGGCCGTGATGACGCCCATCTACCAGACCAGCACCTACGCCCAGGCCAGCCCCGGCCAGCACAAGGGCTACGAGTATAGCCGCACCCACAACCCTACCCGCACACCGCTGCAAAACAACATTGCCGCGTTAGAAGAAGGCAAGCACGGCCTATGCTTTGCCAGCGGTATGGCAGCCATTGATGCCGTTGTAAAGCTGCTGGCCCCTGGCGACGAGGTGATTGCCGGCAACGACCTGTACGGTGGCACCTACCGCATCTTCACCAAGGTGTTTGCCGCTTATGGAATCCAGTTCCGCTTTTTGCCCCTGCACAATGCGGGCGAGCTGGAGCGGGCCATCACCCCGAAGACGAAGCTGGTCTGGATTGAAACGCCGACCAATCCCCTGCTCAACATTGCCGATATTGGCGAGATCTGCCGGGTGGCCAAGGCACACGGGGCGATGTCTGTGGTAGATAATACGTTTGCCACGCCCTACCTGCAGCGGCCGCTTACTCTTGGAGCAGACATCGTGATGCACTCGCTGACCAAGTATATGGCGGGCCACAGCGATGTGGTGATGGGGGCGCTGGTAACCAACTCAGACGAGCTGGCCCAGCGGCTGACGTTTATCCAAAACGCCTGCGGAGCCACTCCCGGCCCGCAAGATTGCTTTTTGGTGCTGCGCGGCCTAAAAACGCTGCACCTGCGCATGGAGCGCCATTGCCAAAATGGCCGCCGCATTGCAGACTACCTGGCCGCTCACCCAAAGGTAGATAAGGTGTATTACCCTGGCCATGCCAGCCACCCCGGCCATACTATTGCCCAAAAGCAAATGGCAGACTTTGCCGGCATGGTAAGCTTTACCCTTAAGGGAGACCGCATGGAGGATGCCGTCCGCTTTATGGAGTCTATTGAGCTCTTTACGCTGGCTGAGAGCCTTGGCGGTGTAGAGTCGCTCTGCTGCCACCCGGCTACGATGACCCATGCCAGCATCCCCGCGGCCGAGCGTGCTGCCAATGGGCTGAAGGATACCCTCATTCGCCTTTCCGTAGGTATCGAGGATGCCGACGACCTGATGGCCGACCTGGAGCAGGCTATTGGCTAGGCTGCAGAACCAGCGCAGGCATTACACCGTTAAACAAGCCGACCCAAGCACCGGCAAATGGCCTGATACATCGCTTGTATCAGGCCATTTTTGTACGGTTTTGGGGATGCCTCTTCACAATCAAAAGCACTAAACATGGCCCTGACAGGCAGCATACAACAACTGATTTTAAAGCGCTTTAGCGACACCTTTTTAGGCAAAGCCTCGCGTATGCTGGGGCGGCGGGCCAAGGTGCTCACCCTGCTCACGTTTGTGGTGGGGCGTTTTTCTGAGGTAGGCTCCAAACAGGGTCTGGGGGCTTTCCAGACGGCCGTGCGGATGCTGCGCGCCAGCGTAAACAAGACCTATCCCCACCTGCCTTGGCGTACCGCCGTGGCCATTCTGGGCGGGTTTTTGTACCTGGCCAGCCCGCTCGACATCATCCCAGACTTTTTGCCTGTACTAGGCTTGCTGGATGATGCCTTTTTGCTGGGCAAAATTTTCTCTCTGGCCGAGAAAGACCTGCGCGACTTTGCCGCCTGGGAGCAAGCCCAGGCCAGAAAGTAAAAACCCTGCCTCCAAGGGAGCAGGGCTTTCAGATAACCAAAACCACAAAAACCACACGGGCAGCCTCCATACGGGGCATGCCCGGTTTTGCTTTTAAAGAAACAAGATTGGCCAATCAATAGCGGTGCTGTAGCCTGTAGACAGGGTGAATTTTCGGCCAAACATCACTTATTTGCGACGAAAATGAATACAGCAGGTAATCGAGGCCAGGCCAATGCAGGTTGTTTGCGCCAGGTTGCCACGGTCTGCGTCTGGATGCGCTCTTGGCTGCCCTCCAGGTCTAGGGCCAGGCACAGCAAGGTCTGCGGCTCTAGGGTGGCCAGCAGGGCTTGCCACAGGGCACCGTTGCGGTAGGGGGTATCCATGCAAATTTGAGTCTGCCCCTGCCGGCGGCTTTCTTGCTCCCATCGTTTAAGGGTTTGTTGGCGCTCGGCCTGGGCTATGGGCACATAGCCTCTGAAGGCGAAGTGCTGGCCACCCAGCCCGCTGGCGGCCAGCGCCATCAGAAAAGAGCAACTGCCTGGCAGCACCCGCACCGGCACCCCGGCCTGGTGCGCGGCAAGTACAACCTCTGCCCCAGGGTCGCCTACGGCGGGGTAGCCTGCGTCGGAGAGGAGGCCTACCGTTAGGCCCTGCGCCCAAAGGGCGCGTACGGCGGCCATGTCTAGCCTGCCCTCAGGGCCGGGGGCCAGCCAAGTGCGTCCGTCGATGTCGAAGGCAGGGTCTAGGGCCCGCACAAACCGCCGCGATGCCTTTAGTGTCTCAACCACCAAAGCCTGGGTGTGGCCCAGGGCTTCTATCCAGGCAGGGGCAAACCTGTGCCGTGCAGGAGCCGGCTGCAAAGCGCTGGGCAATAACACAAGCTGGGCAGGCATAAAAGAGTGCTGATAATTAGTTGTGCAAACCTAGCGCCTGGCTTTTGCGTAACTGCCTGCTCTGTTGTATTTTTGCAGCCCACTCGTCAATACGGGTGCCATCCAACTCGGCATGATCGTCATCAACGTAAAAGAAAACGAGAGCATCGACAAGGCTCTGAAGCGGTTTAAGAAGAAGTTTGAAAAGACCGGCGTAATGCGCGAACTGCGCGCTCGCCAGTATTTCACGAAAACGTCTGTACGGCGCCGCGAAGAGATTTTGCGTGCTGCCTACCGCCAAAATATGCAAGAGCAAGAGGCCAAGTAGTCTCTGCCCTCGACGGTGCTGGCCTAAGGCTTACTGCAAAGCCTACGGCAAAGGCAATTTACCCCAGGTGCTATTTTTGGCCTACATGGCCGATAGCACCTGGGGTTTGTTGTTTGTAGATTATCTGCAATTTGAGCGCCGCTACAGCCTGTTGACGGTAGAGGCTTACAAACGGGACTTGGCCGACTTTGAAGCCCACCTGGCGGGGCAGGGGGTAGCATCGCTGCTAGAGGCCAACCACCACGACGTGCGCGGCTGGGTATATGCGCTGGCAGAGGCCAAAATGGCGGCGGCCAGCATCAACCGGAAGGTGGCTACCCTGCGCACCTTTTATGCCTTTGCCCGGCGGCGTGGTGCCTTGCAGCACAGCCCCGTGCAGGCCATCAGAAACCAAAAGGCGCCGCAACGTGTGCCTGCCTTTGTGCCTGCCCACCAGGTAGATGCACTGGCCACGCCACCCCCCAGCACCTCAGAGGCCAGCGCCTTTGCACGCGTGCGCGATGCCCTGGCCCTGGAGCTGCTTTATGGAACCGGCATACGCCGGGCAGAGGCGTTGAGCCTCACCTTTGGGGCCATAGACTTGGGCCGGAGCGTACTAACCGTGACGGGCAAACGCAACAAGACCCGGCAAGTGCCGCTCCACCCACAATTGGTGCAAACCATCCAAACCTACACGGAGGCATTTACCGAGGCCTTTGGCACGCCAAAGACTGACCAGCCTCTGCTAGTGACGGATACAGGACAGCCCGCCTACCCGATGCTGTTGCAGCGCCTGGCCAAGCGCACCCTGCAAGGCCTGCCCAATGTAGAGAAAACCAGCCCCCACGTGCTGCGCCACAGCTTTGCCACCCACCTGCTCGATGCCGGGGCAGATCTGTCGGCCATCAAAAGTTTGTTGGGGCATGCCAGCCTGGCGGCCACGCAGGTCTATACCCACACCAGCGCAGAAAAACTAAAGGCTGCCTTTGCGGCGGCCCATCCCAAAGGCAAAAAGTAAGGTGGCGTGCCGGGCTGGGGCTAGTCTAGCACCTCCCAGGTGTGGTCTGCCAGCAGGCGCAGCTTGGCCAAGTACGTGTCGTAGCCACGGCTGCGGCCCCACTCGTGGGGGGCAATCAGGCTAAGCACGTCTTTGTCGTTGTTGTTGTAGAGGTAGTAGATCCGGCCAATCAGCGGCTCAAAGCGCATGGTGGCCAGGTAAATACGCTCCGATAGCTCGCGGCGGCGTTGGATATTTTGGGCTTGCTCGGCCAGCAGGCGCATTTGCTCATAGATCTGGTCCATGTGCATACGCGTCTGTTCTTCCATGGCGCGGACGGCCAGGCCCTTATGCTTGCCCTCATCCTCTGGCCGGATGACGGCCCCGCCCCGGTCGTACCCGTAGGTAAGGGCACTGGTATTGGGCTCCACCACCTCTGGCAGGTTGGGCTGGTTGGGCTCGGGCTGAGGCGTGGCGGGCGTTTCGGGCTCTGTCATGCGCAAGTAAGACTGGCGGCGGGGCCTTAAAGTTTCGATTATTTTACTTCTAGCAGCACTTTGGCAGCCCCTAGGCCTTGGCGGGCAGCTTGGCGGCTACCTCTTGGGCCAGGGCCATGTAGGCTAGGCTGCCTTTGCTTTCGGGGTCGTGCAGTAGTACGGGCAAGCCGTAGCTGGGGCTCTCGCTGAGCTTGATATTGCGCGGAATCATCGTTTGGAAAACGAGCGATTCGAAGTGGCTGCGGACTTCGTCTGCCACCTGGTTAGAGAGGCGCAACCGGCTGTCGTACATAGTAAGCAAAAAACCCTCTACCTGCAATGCTTTGTTGAGCCCTTGCTGCACGATCCGGATGGTGTTAAGCAGCTTGCCCAACCCCTCCAGGGCAAAGTACTCGCACTGCACGGGCACCAGCACGCTGTCTGCCGCCACCAGGGCGTTGAGGGTAATCAGGCCCAGCGAGGGCGAGCAGTCAATAAGCACCACGTCGTAAGCTGTGCCCAGGCTGGCCAGCGCATGCTTGAGGCGCTGCTCTCGTTGCTCTAGGCCTGCCAGCTCAAGCTCGGCACCTACCAGGTCTATATGGCCGGGTATCAGGGCCAAGCGCTCAATTTGCGTTGGCACCACCTGATCGGCGGGTGCGGCTGTATCATCCACCAACAGTTGGTAAATAGACTGGGCCGACGTGCCAGGGTCTATACCCAGGCCGCTGGTGGCGTTGGCCTGCGGGTCTGCGTCTATCAGCAATACCTGTTGGCCGTTTATGGCCAATGCCGCCGCCAGGTTGATGGCGGTGGTGGTTTTGCCCACCCCACCTTTTTGGTTGGCTATGGCGATGATTTTGCCTGAAGATGGGGCCATAAGGTTACAAGATCGACGGGCCTGCAAAGCTAGCGGTTCTTCATCCGCTCCAGCAGGTCGTCCAGGCTGGTAGATACGTCTCGCAGGCGGGTGCGGCAAAAGGTTACCAGGCCCTCGGCCTCTTGTACGTGGGCCATCATGGTGTCAATGTCCAGATCGCCGTTTTCTAGCTCTTCTACCAGGGTTTGCAGGCGCTCCATGGCCTCGGCGTAGGTAGGGGGGTGGTTTTCCATGATAGGTAGGCAAAGGTAGTGCCAGGCACCAAACCGGGTTTGCCGGCGTTGTAGATGTCGTCTGCTTGGCCCTTGCCCGCAAATGGGGCTATTTTTGTACTTCTTTTAGCAATGCCCTTGTCTCTTTCTCGTATCCTGCTCGGCTTTTGGTTGCTTGTGTTTGCGGCTGGCTGCTCTCAGTACCAGCGCCTGATGAAGAGCACCGATGTAGATGAGCGCTACAACGGGGCCATGCAGTACTTCAAAAAGAAGGACTACTACCACTGTGGGATGCTGCTAGAAGAGACGCTGCCGCTGCTCAAGGGTAGCGCCCGGGCCGACACAGCACAGCTCTATTACGCCTATTGCCAGTTTTACGAAAAGCAGTACAACCTGGCGGCCTTTTACTTCAAGACGTTTTACGAGACCTTTCCCCGCTCTACGTTTGCAGAGGAGGCCGCCTACATGGAGGGCCTGAGCTATTACGAAGACAGCCCCCGCTACGACCTAGACCAAGAGTCTACCAAAGAGGCCATCCGCGTGGTGCAGACTTTTCTGACCAACTATCCTGAGACGGAGCGCAAAGAAGATTGCAACTTCATCGTAGAGAGCCTACGGTCTAAGCTGGAGCGCAAGGCCTACGGGCAGGCGTTTCTTTATTACAAGAAAGAGAATTTTCAGGCAGCGGTGATTGCCTTTGAGAACTTTCGCAAAGAGTTTCCGGAGTCTGCCCGCAACGAAGAGGCCCAGGCCCTGCGCGTAGAGGCCGCCTATCGGTTGGCTGCCAGCTCTGTAGCCAGTAAACAAAAAGACCGCTACGCACAAGTTGTAGAGGCCTACCAAAACTTTGTTGATCGCTACCCGTCCAGCAAGCGCGCTCAGCGCCTTGAGGACTATTACAGCGCCGCCCAAACCTGGCTGGCAGGCGGCCAAGTACAAAAGCCTGCGGCGGATGCTGCAAGGCCGAACTAAATCCCTTAAATTTGCAGATTCGGAGCGGCCTGGCCTCCCTCGCATCTTAGCCGGGCATCAAAACACGTATGAGCATGTCTAACAACACCAACGCCAGCTTGGTAACCCGCAACATGGCCGATGTGATGAAGCCAACCGGCAACGTCTATCAGTCTATCGTGGTGATTGGCAAGCGGGCCCGCCAGATTGCCGTTCAGCAGAAAGAAGAGATATCTGGCAAGCTGGCCGAGTTTGCCACCGGTGTTGACAACCTGGAAGAGGTACACGAAAACCGCGAGCAAATCGAAATCAGCCGCCAGTTTGAGCGCCTGCCTAAGCCTTCTACCCTTGCTGTAGAAGAGTTTTTGGAAGACAAGATCTACTACCGCAAGGTAGAAGACGAGAACACGCTCTAGCCGTAAGCCCAGTGGGTTGCCCCCACGCCTGATAGCGCTGCTAACCATGGATGCCTCTGCACAAACCCCGTATCTGCCCCTGGCCGGGAGGCGGATACTACTAGGCGTGTGCGGGGGCATTGCCGCTTATAAAAGCGTAATGCTGCTACGCCTGCTTACGCAAGCGGGCGCCCAGGTGCAAGTCTTGATGACGGAGGCCGCCCATGCCTTTGTGGGCCCGGCCACGTTTGCGGCCCTATCTGGCAGGCCCGTGCTGACGGACTTTACCCAAGGCCGCACCGGCCAGTGGAACAACCACGTAGAGCTAGGCCTTTGGGCCAATGCCCTTGTGATAGCGCCTGCCACTGCCGCCACGCTGGCCAAGGCCGCCACAGGCCAAAGCGACTCTCTGCTGCTGGCCACATACCTCTCTGCCCGGTGCCCCGTGCTCTGGTGCCCGGCCATGGACTTAGACATGTATGCCCACCCAGCCGTGCAGGCCAATCTGAACACGCTGGCCGGTTTTGGCAACCTAGTGCTTGCCGCCGCAGATGGCCCCCTGGCCAGCGGGCTTACAGGCCAAGGCCGATTGCCAGAGCCCGAAGAGATTTTTGAGGCCATCCGCGGGCTGGTGTGTACCAAGCCTGCCTGGCAAGGCAAGCGCATACTGCTAACGGCAGGGCCCACCCGCGAGCCACTAGACCCTGTGCGGTACATCGGCAACTTCTCGTCTGGCAAGATGGGTTATGCCTTGGCCCACGAGGCCGCCGCAAGGGGTGCTGAGGTTACGCTTGTCTCTGGGCCGACGGACCATACCGTGCAAAGCCACCGCATCACTCGTATAGATGTTACGTCTGCCCACCAGATGGCCGATGCCTGCCTGCAGGCAGCAAGCGAGAGCCAGGTCTGGATATTTTGCGCCGCCGTGGCAGACTATCGGCCCGAGCAGGTATCTGAAACCAAAACCAAAAAGACGGGCAATGGCTGGAATATCAGCCTGGTAGAAAACGTTGATATTGCTGCTACGCTGGGCAAGCAAAAGCAGCCCGGGCAGCTCTCCATTGGCTTTGCCCTGGAGAGTGGCCTGGGCCAGGCCGAAGCCGCCGCTAAGCTGGAGCGCAAGAACCTGGACCTGATTTGCCTCAACTCGCTAGACCAGCCAGGGGGCAGCCCGCTGGGGGCAGACGACAACCAGTATTTGCTGCTAGGCAAGGGCGGCAAGCAAACCCCACTAGCGCGCAACGCAAAAGCAGCACTGGCTGCACAGATACTCGATGAGGTGGAAAAGCTTTTTTAGCCTGTGGCTGGTAGCGGCCCTTGCCGTGCTGCCCAAGGCCGTGGCACAAGAGATATTTTGCCGGGTAACCGTCAACAGCCAGGGCGCCGGCCAGATGGACCCGACCATCTTCCAGGAGTTGACGCGGCAGATGCAGGATTTTATGAACCAACGCCGCCGCACTAACGACCAGTTTGCCAACGACGAGCGTATCAGTTGCTCTATCGTGCTCAACATCACCGGGTCTCCACGGGCTAACCTTTATGAGGCCACGGCTACCATCCTGGCAACCCGGCCTGTGTATGGCACCAGCTTAGAGACGGTGATGTTTAACTACCTCGACAATGGCTTCACCTTCGAGTATGTACCGGGCCAGCCGATGGAGTTCGACGACCTGAACCCCAACTATACCGATAACCTGACAAGCCTCCTTTCTTTTTATGCCTACTTGATTTTGGGCATAGACTACGACAGCTTCTCTAAGCTGGGCGGCAAAAACTTCTACATAAAGGCAGACCAGATTGTACAGGCCGCTCAGCAGGCACCTTTCAAAGGTTGGAAGCCGTCTGACGGGACAAACAGCCGCAACTGGCTCATAGAGAATTACCTGAACCAGCAATTGATACCCTTTCGCGAAGGGATATACTACTACCACCGCATGGGGCTAGACAAGTTTGAGCAAGACCCCGAAGCCGCCCGTGCCCGCGTGTTAGACATGCTGCAACGCATACGCGCCATCCAGCAGGTAAAGCCCATGAGCATCGCCATGAACAGTTGGCTCAACGCTAAGGGGCTAGAGATTGTCAACATCTTTAAGCAGGCCCAACAAAAAGATAAGACCCAGGCCTACCAGGTCTTGATGCAGATAGACCCCACAGGCTCTAATACCTACCAACAACTGCAACAATAATTTGCTGCCGGGTAGCCGGGCCGCAGCCCCCGGCAGCCGATGCACACCCTCTGCCGCGGATGACAGAACGCAAACGTGTAATTGCCATATTAGGCCCGGGCCCCGTCTTTAAGGGCGGCATGGCCAACTATACAACCTCTTTGTGCCTGGCTATGGCGGCCCAGCCGGGTGTAGAGGTGCACCTCATCAGTTGGACGCAACAGTACCCCAGCATCATACCGCGCGATTTTAAAGACCGCACCGGCACAGCCAACCCACTAACGGCTGCCGGCGTGCAAGAGCATTACCTGTTAGACTATAACAGACCCGCTACCTGGCGCGCCACGGCAGACAAGGTGCGGGCCATAGGCGCCGAGAAACTGATCATTCAATGGAGCATTGCCCTGCAAGGCTGGCCGCTGGCCGCCGTGGCCCGCAGGCTCAAAGGCTCTGGCATCGAGGTACTGTTCGACCTGCACTTCGTGCGCCAAAAGGAGGAAAGCATCATAGACGGCCTATCGTCTAAGCGGGCGTTCCGCCAGGCAGATGGCTTTATCGTCCACAGCCTGCGCACCGCCCACGAGCTGGAAGGGCTGCTGCCCAGCCTAAAGCTGAACATTGCCAAGCAAAACCAGGCCCGGGTGCCCGCAGGCCAAACCAAAGTCATCCGGCTCTACCACCCCGTTTACGACCTCTTTAAGGTGCGGGCAGACTTTGATGCAGAGGCCTTTAAGCGCCAGCATGGGTTGCGCAAGCATGTATTTCTATTCTTCGGATTTATCCGCAAATACAAGGGCCTGCACTTTTGCATAGAGGCCTTCCGCAAGCTGGCCGCTGAGCGCGACGATGTGAGCCTACTCATCGTAGGCGAGTCTTTTTGGAAGACACTTGACCAGACCAAGCTCAGCACCAAGCTCAAGAACGCCCTTTTCAAAACGGCGAAGTCTGTCTTGCGCCCTGGCGCAGACGACGAAACTAATTACAACCCGCTGGCTCTCATAGAGCAATACGGCCTGCAAGACAGGTGCATGGTCGTAAACAGCTTTGTGTCTAACGCAGAGGTGTATCAGTACTTCCAGGTCTCGGATGCACTGCTGCTCTTTTACGAGTATGCCACGCCCAGCGGCGTAGAGAGCATGGCTTACAACTTCAAGATTCCGATCTTGGCTACGGCCGTAGGGCACTTTCCAGAGACGATTCAAGACGGCGTATCGGGCTACCTAGCCAAAGACGCCGACACCGACGACATGGCCCGCGTGATGCGACGCTATTTAGAGCAGCCCATCCCGTGCGAGAACGTTGACATAGAGGCCCGCCATTGGACCTGGGAGGCCTATGCCCAGGCCATCCTGGCAGGCGAGGCAGTTGTGCCTGCGGTCTAACAATTTTCTGTGGTAACTGCCAGGCCCATGTGCCACCTTTGCAGACGGTGTTCTTTCTGTTACTCTTTGTGTTTGGCGGGCTCTTGCAACTGTTTTTCCCCTGGTGGGTAACGGGGCTTCTATGCTTTGCCATGGCCCTGGGTTGGAACAAAAGTCGCCATAGGGCATTTTTAGAGGCCGGCGCAAGCCAAGGGCTGCTGTGGTTGGGCTATGCGTTTTTCCAAGACGCCAACAACCAGCACATTTTAGCCGGGCGCATGGCCACACTTTTCTCGCTACCTTACGGCTGGATGATGGCACCCCTTGCGGGCATCCTCGTATTCATTACCTCGGGGCTGGCAGGGTATGCCGGTGCCCGTATTAGAGACACATTTCTGACACCTTCCAACGCTAATCTACATGGACAATCTGACCCACAACGCCGGCCATAATGCCGCAGAGATCGCGGCTTTCAAACAAGAGCTGGGCAACAATGCCTTTTTGCTCAACGACGAGGAGCCCAATAACGACCAGGTGATGCACTTCTTCTTCTTGGGTAAGCACAAGGGGCAAGAGGCCATCTTCGACGCTGTTGCCTATACACTGGTGCTGGCCTACGACAGCAAAGTGTACGAAACGGCCGAGCAAGAGGCGCAGAAGCAGTTTCCGGGCTTTACACCTGCCACTGTGGACGAGGAAACCGGAGAAGAAATCGAAGCCATCGGCCTGACCGAGGAGGTGGAAGAGTTCATAGCCGACCGTATGCTGGCCCTTGAAGAAGAAGACGAGATCCGTGTATCAGAATCACTGGTGCTAGACGATGATTTTGGCTACGGCATCGGCCTGGAGGTGGGCCTGAACCAGCCTGCCATTACCCCGGCCGTCATCGAGCAATTCATCAAAGATTTCAACGCAGGCACCCTGCAGCTAGACACGACCCTCTACAGCTTCCCTGGCGAAGAAGAGGACGACGATGCCTAAGACCCACCGTCCCTTGCGGCAGGTGCCGCTGCAAGCCCTTAACGATATGTGCCGGCAGAACATGCTGGCACATATCGGTATAGCCTTTACAGATATAGGCACCCACCACCTAACGGCCACCATGCCCGTAGATGACCGCACCGTGCAACCCTTTCGGCTGCTGCATGGTGGCGCCAGCGTTGTATTGGCAGAGAGCCTCGGCTCTATGGCCGCCCACCTCACCTTAGAGGAAGGACAAGCCGCCGTCGGCCTGGAGATCAACGCCAACTACCTGAAGGGCGTGCGCAGTGGCAAGGTTACAGGTACGGCCAGGCCCATCCATACAGGCCGCACCACACAGGTTTGGCAAATAGAGATTGAAGACGAAAGCGGCGACCCCGTATGTATCAGCCGGATTACGATGGCCGTGTTGCAGACGAAGGCCTAGCCGCCGAGCGCGCCAGCTTGCGTGCGCAATTTCCCTTTGAAGGGCAACCGTTTGAGGATGCAGCGCTAAAAGTTTTCAGGTACCAGGCGCGGGCCAATCCGGTGTATGGCCGTTGGCTCATCCTGTTGAGGCGCTCTCCAGAGACCATAGAGCGCCTGGCTGATATACCTTTCCTCCCCATCCAGTTTTTTAAGACGCAAACTGTATGGTGCCTGCCAGGCCGCTCGGCGTCGCAGATTTTCTGTAGCAGCCGCACCACCGGGCAGGTGCCCAGCCGACATCTTGTTCATGATCTGGGGCTCTATACTGAAAGCGCCCGCCTCGGATTCGAGCGCGTTTTTGGCCCACTGTCTGGATGCTACTTCATCAGCCTGCTGCCCAGCTACAGCCAAACTGGCGAAAGTAGCCTGGTACACATGGTGCATGGCTTTGCCCAGGCGGCTGGGCAACGCGAGGGCGCCCATCGCATAGAACCGACCATTGCCGACTTGGAGATTGCCCTGGCAGCAGCGCAAGTGCAAGGCAAGCAGCCGGCGCTGTTTGGCGTAACCCATGCCCTGCTGGCCCTGGCAAAGGCTGGGTCGCTCTCAACACCTTTTCTATTGATCGAGACCGGCGGCATGAAGGGCCGCGGCCCAGAGCTTACCCGGGCCGAGCTGCACCTACGCCTGCAAGAGGCCTTTCTGGCAGCAGACATCCGGTCTGAGTATGGGATGACGGAGCTGCTTAGCCAAGGCTACACGCAGGCCTCTGGCAGCGAATCGTTCGTGTTTCCGCCCTGGGTACAGGCCACCCTCCGCGACGTGTACGAGCCGCTGGCCCCAAGCCAAAGGGGCAGGGGAGGCCTTAACCTGATAGACCTGGCCAACCTGGATAGCTGCGCCTTTATTGCTACGGAAGACCAGGCAGAGGCCACAGAGAGCGGTTTTCGCATCCTGGGCCGGTTAGACCAGGCCGAGATACGCGGGTGCAACCTGCTGTCCTTGTAAGGTAAGGGGCTTGCGCCTTGCATTTTTGTGGCCGGATGGCATTGCAACAACCTTGGTGGCGCATTTTTGGCGCTTGGCAACAGCAAAACAGGTGTTTTTGGCTAATCGTAGCGGCGGTGAGCATCTGGGCACTGGCCCGGTATGGCTACCAAGGCTACATGGCCTCTACCGAGTGGCAGCAAGAGCCCGTGTATAACCCTGGCCAGGCCGGGGTAGCCCAGGTAGGAGACACTTTGCTGCCGGTGCCCAGCTATACCTATGCAATGGTGCAACGGGCAGTGCCAAACACACCACAATTGTCTGCCTGGCCGGCGTTGCTCTATGGTTTCGGCTTTTTGGGTTGTTTTAGCCTATTTGTGGCCTGCCTATCTTTTTTGGGGACGTTTAGCCTGGCAGACCGTATCCGATTCTATGTGGCGGTGGGGTTGGTAGCCGGGTTTGCGGCGTTTTTGGTATCTGATGCGGCCATCGGCACAGCCGAGGTAGGGTCTGCGTTTCGGCTGGGGGTAGTTTTACTGAACGCTGGGTTGCTGTACGCCTTTAATCAACTCTGGCCAGGGCAGAGCTTGCAACGCCGCAGCCTTTGGTTAGCGCTGGGCAACTGGGTTTGGTTTGGGGCCATGTATGCCTTTGGCGGCTGGCCAGCCTATACGTTGTGGGCTGGGTACAGCGCCCCGGTAGCTTTGGTGCTGGCGTGCCTGCTGGCCTTTCAGTTGGCCTACTTTGTGCCCTATGGGGCACTGCAACTGGCCGTTCGGCAAAACACCAACGGGTTGTTTGCCTTCTTGCTCGTTTTGCTGTTGGTGGTTGGCAACGTTTTGTTGGCTTACCTGCATTCGGTAGGCCTCTACCGGGGTGCCCTTTTTACGCCCGATGCCCTTTGGGTGCTGGCCCTGCTGGCCCTGGTGGGCCTAGAGCCTTATGCCACTTTTGTGCAAGAAGAGAGTAACTGGTTTACCCAGCCTGCCCTGGCCAAACCATTGCTGGCAGGCTGGGCAGGCATGGCTTTCTGCTTCTTGGCATGGACGTTTGCCACAGAAAACGCCCCACTCTATGAGGTTGTAGAGGATGCCACCAACCTATCCATCGTAGGGGTATCGGTGGGGTTTTTGGTGTATGTGCTGGTCAACTTCGGCGTGCCTCTGGCCCGGAGCCAGCGCGTAGATAGGGTACTCTTTACGCCGTATCAGTTGCCCTTTAGCGCCATCATGGCCACAGGAGCTACAGTTATAACCCTGTTTGTGCTCAACAACAATAACTTCCCCTTCTTTCAGGCAAAGGCAGGCATGTACAATGCCGTGGCAGACGGGCACCTGCTGCAACAAGACCTGCAAGGGGCAGACCTTTTCTACCAAGAGAGCACCCACCACGAGCGGTATAACTTCCACGCCAATTACATGCTGGCCTTTTTGGCAACAGCCAAGGGGGCCGACGCCCTGGCAGAGGAGTACCTAAAGACGGCCGTTTACACAAAGCCCCGCGCCGAAGCCTACCTGGCTCTGGCAGAGCGCCATCGCGCCCAGGGCGTGTTTATCGAGCAGGCCCTAGCCCTTACCGAAGGCCGGGCCCAGTTCCCCAAAGACGATCGGCTGGCCGCCAACCTGCTTATTACCTACCTGGGCAGCAACTTAGCAGACTCTGTAACCAAGCTGGGCCACGGTCTGGTTGCCATGCGTGCAGGGGTGCCCGCCATGTCTAATTTGCTGGCGGCAGCGGCGTTGGGCAGACTGGGTACAGACGTACCGCTGCCTACCGAGGGGCCGCTGGCCAACCGCCTGCTGGCCGGGGCCGACAGGCCCGAGCCCTGCGCACTTGTTTTGCCGCAACTGGATACGACCCGGCTGCAGCGTATGGCCTCTTTCTTGGGCCTATACAATGCCCTGATGCTCTGCCAGGCCCCACGGGTAACGTACAAGAAACTAGATTCTCTGATAGCAGGGGCCTCTGAAGGCTATGCCGAAGATCTACGCTACGCCAAGGCCTGGGCATTTTGGCGCAACGGCAACCGGCTAGATGCCTTAGACGAAATAAGGCCCCTTTGCGACAAAGGCAGCCTGAGTGCGCCAACCTACTTTGCCACGGCCATTGCCTGGGCCACCGAGGCAGGCAACCCACAGCTGGCCGCAGACCTCTACCGCCAGGCACCCGCAACGCTAGACAGCGCCTGGAACCCCGCCCGGCGCAACCTGCGCTGGCAGGGAGTGCCCTATGCCCAGGTGCCAGAGCCCAGCCGTATTGCCTGGCTGTATGCCAACCCCGGCTACTTAACTGCGGAACAGGTGGGTAATCTACTGGCCGATTTTGCCAATCCTGCCCAGCAGCGGGCTTTCTTGCTGGCGGCGTTAAGATCTGCCAAAGCGCAGCCCCCTTATATGTACCTGGCTGCCGGGCTACCCAGGCTAAGCCCGGCAAAGGGCAACAAGGCGGCAGAAACCCTCAACAAGGCCCTGGCCTACGCCTATGCCGAAGCCCTGCTAGAGGCGGGCATAGCCCTAAAACCGCAACTAGCCGGGCCCTGGCTCGGATACCTGGGCGATGTAGCCCTCGTCTTAGAGGCGCTGCAAACCGGCAAAGCCGGGCCTAAAGATGTGGCCAATGCGGTAAGGGTCTATCCGTACTCGGCTACGGTCTTAAATCTATGCCTGCGGCAGGCCGCCGAAACACCAGAGATAACCCAGAAGGTCTTCGAGATTGTTGCCCAGGCCTACGCATCTGACCCTGCCCTGCCAGCCCCTCGACAGGCCTACATCGCGCTGGCCCGCACTTTGAAGCTCGATTACTTTGCAGACGAGGCCGAGGCACGCGCCCGAGAAGAGGGGCTGACGCCATAGCGTCCGGCTGCCTACCTTCGCACATAGCCAAGCCACCCATCGCCTATTTGCCCAACGCCATGCCAACCGTCATCGAGACCCAGAACATCGTCAAACGCTACCAGATGGGCGAAGAGGTGGTAGAGGCCCTCAAAGGCGTAACCATTACGATCAACAGGGGCGAGTATGTAGCCTTTATGGGGCCCTCCGGCTCGGGCAAGTCTACGCTCATGAACATCGTCGGCGCACTCGATACGCCCACCTCGGGCACCTACATCCTCAACGGGCAGAGGGTAAGCGAAATGAGCGACAACCAGTTGGCCGCCATACGGAACAAAGAGATCGGCTTCGTCTTCCAGACGTTTAACCTGCTGCCGCGCAGTACATCTCTAGAGAACGTGGCCCTGCCGCTGGTGTACGCCGGGGTAGGGAAGGCAGAGCGCGAGGCCCGAGCCCGAGATGTGCTCAAAAGCGTAGGGCTAGACAACCGGGCGGGCCATAAACCCAACGAGCTTAGCGGCGGCCAGCGACAAAGGGTAGCCATTGCCCGCGCCCTGGTGAACAGGCCTTCCATCATCTTGGCAGACGAGCCCACCGGCAACCTGGACAGCAGAACGAGCTACGAAATTATGGGCCTCTTCCACGAGCTGCACGCGGCAGGCAATACCATCATTATGGTAACCCACGAAGAAGACATTGCCGAGTATGCCCACCGCATCATCCGCCTGCGAGACGGGCTTGTAGATGCAGATGCCCCCAATGCTCACATACGACGGCCAGAGCTATTGGGCCAGGCAGGGTAAGAGTGTTACTTCTGGTTTACCGTCTTGAGCCGCACGTAGAACACCAGCCCGGCCGTCAGCATAAAAAAGAAGTAGCTGGCTGCCAGCCCCACCGTCATCAACTGATGAATCCCGATGATGAAAAAGGCCACGGCCATAGAGAGTAAGATAATTTTCATGCAGTGGGCTAAAGTTTGCTGGCGGGTAATACGCCCCTGGGTTTAAGAATTTTATAGGTAGAAAAGTCTTGGCTTGCCGTCAAACCCTCACCCAGCAAAATCTCTTGGGGCGTCTCTATGCGGACGAATTTGTCGGTATAGACGCGGCGCTCGTAGCGGTTCCACTTAAGCTCCTCGCTGTTTAGCTTTTCTTTTTTCAGGGTGTTTTCTACCACCACGTTTCCCTGGCCGGTATATATCTCGGTGGCTTTGTCGTAGTAGCCCTTGTTGGCCGTCAGCCGGCTTTCCTTTTGGCCTTGCAGGTTGTAAAACCAGATGGTGATGCCCTTTGGGAAGCTGCGGTTGCCGCTGGCAAACTCGTATTGCAGCGGGGCAGATACATCTACTTTAGGCTGTGCCGAGTCTGAGTAGATGGTGTGTATGTTGGTGGCCATCACCATAGGCCCACGGTACACTTTGGGGATTTCAGTCGGTTTTTCGGCACAGCCGGCCACGCATCCCCATACCGCAAGCAGAAACCAAAGGCGAGCCATTGCGCAAAAATGCACCTGCCGCAACGCTTAGGCTTATCTGGCCGTAACAAGCCTAACCTCGGTAATCTGCCTCGGCGGCTACCCTAAACTACGCTCTGAACCATGAAAAAACTTTGGATTATTGCTGTCGGCCTGGCTTGTGCAGCCTCTACAGCCACGGCTCAAACCACCGTGACGACCCAGCCGCAAACCACTACCACAACCACGCAACCCTCCACCACCGTGGTACAGCCTCAGGCCCAGCAACCACAGCCGCAAAACAATACCACCATCGTGGTGCCTGCTCAGCCACAGCAGCCCCAGGCCACCTCTGCCACCACTACCACCACAACCAGCGATGGCATGGCGGGCAGCACCACCATGCAGCAATCTACCTCAACGTCTGGTACCGTATCTGCAACTACCTCCACAACTGACATGATGGCTGACAGAGAAGGCAGACGCGGCCGCAGAGACAAAGGCAAAGTAAAGGTGAAGCGCAACGCCGATGGCGACATAAAAATCCGCAAGAAAGGTGACGTGCCCACCGGCAGCCAAAGCACCACCACTACCACGACATCGCCCCACTAGAAGAGCGGGCTTGGCCGAAAGTTGAGGCTACACCATGGGCCTTGTGCTTTGTTGGCACAAGGCCCTTTTTTTCGTTAACGAGCCAGCATTCTTTGTAACATAGCCCCGGCCAGGCCGTAACCAAGGCTAAACCGGCAGGTAAAGTGCTGCCAGTACCACAAAACCCACTCACTCGCAAAAGATGAAAAAGCTTTGGATAATAGCCGCCTTATTGGCCTCAAGTACCGGTATCGGCCTGGCCCAATCTACAGGAACCTCTACCACCCCTGGCAGCACTACCGGTGGCAACAATGCCAACGGCACCTACCAGCAAGGTTCTGGCACATACAACCAGGGGAGCAACACCACCGCCCCAGGATCTACCATGCAGTCTAACGGCAGTATGAACGGCGGCACTGGGACAGGCACCTCAGGCTCTTATGGCGGCTACAACAATGGCAGCAATACGGGCTCTGGCAGCACGGGCAACACAGGCACCACCGGCTCGGGGACGTACGGCTCTGGAAGCACAAACAGTGGCTCAACCGGCAGTGGCAGCACCATGGACGGTGGCAGCATGAACAGCGGCAGCATGAACAGCGGCAGCACGGGTATGGAGGGCAGCGGCAACTCCAGCAATATGGGCTCGTCAGGCACGGGCAGCAGCGCCAAAGGAACTTACCGTAGCACAGAGAGCGGCTCCTATATGTCCTCTCGCACAACGCGCTCAGATGCGCCTAAGCGCAAGACGAAAACCAAAACCAAGCGCACCACCACCAACGATCGCAACGGTGGGCGCATGGGCACCTCAACGGGGCGCAGCACTCGTACCAGCACCAGTACTACCAACTCGGGCGGTATATAGGCATCGGCCAGAGAGTTTCAAGGCCCAGAGGCGCGCTTACCCAAGCCAAATGGCGGGGTGGGTGCGCCTCTGGGCATTTAGGGCTTTTTGGGCAAAACTAGCTTGAGAATCTGGCCCTTTCCGATGCCATAAACAACATCACTATTGGGCGATACGATCCACTCGGTAGCCTGCGCGGCCTTGTTGAGCCAAAGCTGGTTGCTGTCAGCATCGTAGGCGCCTGCATGGCCATTGGCCGCAGGTAAGATGCAATACGGGGCAGCGGCTTGCTTTGGTAGCCCTAAGCCTTTAATGCGCTTGGCCAGCCATGTGGGGCCTGCAGGGCCGTAGGTTACGGCGGCTACGCCGTCTGCGCCGGCTACAACGGGCTTGCCTGCCGCGCTTAGCCACAATGCCTTTGCCTTGCCAATCTCAGCTTCTTTGAGCGACAGCTTCCAAACCTGGCGGCCGTCTGCCAGCAGATGGCAACTGAGCTGGCCAGGCGTGCAGACAAGCAGGCTATCGCCATAGACCCGCGTATCTACCAAGCCGCCGGGTAGCATCTCTAGTACCCATTGCAGGCGCCCGCTGTCGGCATCAAGCGCCAAAACCCGGTGTGGCCCCAGCGGCACCAAATCAGCCAGCGTAGTTTCAACCTCCGATCCATCGGCCTGGCGATACTGCACCAGGGCCTGGCGCTCTACCATGCCCCCGAATTGCACAACCACGCGGTTGCCTGTTACCCAAAGGCGTGGGGCGCAGCCGGCCTGTTTTATCTCTGGGCTGGCCCACACGGCCGTGCCATTGCTTTGGCGCACTTTGCGGATGTACTGCCTCTGGCGGCTGCTAAAGTCTAACCAGTAGAGGTTGCCTGCCGGGTCTGTCTGCGGGGGTGCTACGGCACTGTATAGCCCCGTGGCCAGCAAGGTGCCCGCGGTGCGCGGTGCTGCCGTGGCCAGTGTAGATTCGAAGGCCGCTGTCAGCAGTGGCTTGCCCGTAGCCAGGCCAAACCGCTGCCTGCCGTTAAGCTCCAGCACGATGCTTGAATCTTGCTCTACAAGCCTGCCAGTGGTACCCTGGCCCGTCAGCTTCCGCTCCAAGAACCCCTTGTAGGGCTGTTCCCAGAGGATATTACCTGTATTAATGTCGATGCAGACCAGCTGGTTGCGAAAGCCCCCGGCTTGCCAACGCAGGGGCGCATAATTGGCTATAACCAGAGTACCTGCCCTGGCCGCAGGTTGTAAGGCCAGGCAGGGTGCACCTCTAAAGCCCATGCTTTGCCAAAGCAACGCGCCAGTTTTTGCGTCTATGGCAACCAGGCCCTCGGGCGTGCCTACTAAAAGCAGATTGGCCCCAGGTAAGAAAAGGCCGTTTGCCTGGCTGATGAGCGGAAAGCGGTAGGTGCTCCAAAGCACCTTGCCGGTGGCAGCCTCTACGGCGGCCTGCAAGGGTGTGTTGGGCCTGGTATCTGCCACTAAGAGTATGCCTGCCTCCCACAGGGGCCAGACACTTTGAATGGCCTGAGCCTTGGGCAATACCTCTGCCCAGGTAAGCTGCCATCGCAGCTTACCTGAGTCTGTGGCAAGGGCGCAGAGCTGCTTATCGTTGGCGGCGTAGGCCCAGCCGTTGTTATGGCCTATGCCTACGTGCGTAGGGGCAAAGGGCAGGCTTTGCTCCCACTGGGGCACCCATGCTTGCTGTGCCTGGCAAAGCCCGGCCCAGGCAAGGCAAACCAATAGCAGCAGTGGGTTTCTCATGCAAGTCGGGGTGTGCTGCTAAGTACGGGCTTCGGGGTGGATATGGCCAAGCCTTAACTCTCTAGCTCTAGCCAGCGGGCGGTAGCAGCCTCTAGTTCACGCTCAAGCACTTGCAGCTCATGGGCAAGCGCCTGGACCTGGGCAAAGTCTGTCGTCTGGCTCATGGTGTTGGCCAGCTCCTCTTTGCGGGCCTCCAGGTCAGGGATGCGGGTCAGCAGGTTTTCAAGCTCCTTTTGCTCTTTGAAGCTCAGTTTTTTTGTAGTGCCCGTGGGTGCCGGTGGGGGGGCGGAGGCCGTTGGTGCGGCCGCTGCCGTGGCTTTGGCAGGCATGGTAGCCTTAGCCTGCTCAAGCTCGTCTTGCTCGTCTCGCCAGCTTGTGTAGTTGCCAGGGTAATCGCGGATAACGCCTTCGCCCTCAAAGACGAAGAGGTGCTCTACCAGCCTGTCCATAAAGTAGCGATCGTGGCTCACCAGCACCAGACACCCGCCAAACTCTGCCAGAAACTGCTCTAGCACATTAAGCGTGTCTATGTCCAGGTCGTTGGTGGGCTCGTCCAGAATCAAGAAGTTGGGGTTGGCTACGAGCACCTTCAGCAACTGTAAGCGCCTCCGCTCTCCACCGCTGAGCTTGTCAACCACAGCATATTGCTTAGCCGGCGGAAACAAGAACATATCCAACAGCTTACTGGCCGATACCTGCCTGCCATCTGCCAGGGTAACGTACTCGGCTATGGCCTTAACCTCATCAATCAGGCGCGAGCCTGGCGTCAGGTCGTCTGTGTGCTGGGTATAGTAGCCAGCCAGCGTCGTTTGCCCCCAGAGTACCTCTCCGCTGTCGGGCAGCAGCTTGCCCGTTATCAGGTTCAAGAAGGTGGATTTGCCCACCCCATTCCGGCCTATTACCCCCACGCGATCTCCCTTGCGGAAGGTATAGCTGAAGTCTGACACCAGCGTCTGCCCGCCCAGGGCTTTGCTCAGATGCTCGATCTCCAGCACTTTGCCGCCTTGGCGGCGGGCCTGCACCTCAAGTTGTACAGAGTCTTTGCGGACGTTTTTGAAGGCTTGCTCTTTTATCTCCTCAAACGCCTCTACGCGGTACTTGGCCTTAGTGCCGCGGGCTTTGGGCTGCCTGCGCATCCACTCCAGCTCACGCGCATAGAGGTTGCGGGCTTTTTCTATGCTGGCCAGCTCGGCTGCCTCGCGGTCAGCTTTTTTCTCTAGGTAATAAGCATAGTTGCCTTGGTAGCGGTAAAGCTGCCCCTGGTTCAGCTCAAGGATTACGGAGCTGACGTTGTCCAGAAAATACCTGTCGTGCGTAATCATCAGCAGGGTCGTCTGGGCAGAGCGCAGGTGGTTTTCCAGCCACTCGATGGCGGCTAGGTCTAGGTGGTTGGTGGGCTCGTCTAGCAAGATCAGGTCTGGCTCTGCCAGCAGCAACCTTGCCAGGGCCACCCGTTTTATTTGCCCGCCCGACAATTGCGATATGTAGGCATCCAGATTGTCTATACCCAGCTTGCCCAGTATCTGCTTTTGGCGCGCCTCATAGTCCCAGGCAGATAGCTCGTCCATACGGATGAGCACATGCTGCATTTGCTCGTCGCTGAGCTGGTCTGGATGGAGCATGGCATGCTCGTAGGCGGCTACGGCGGCGGCAATCTCGTTGCCGGCATCAAAGAGGGTAGCGGCTACCGTCAGGCCTGGGTTCAGCTCTGGTTGTTGCTCCAGGTAGCTCATCCGCACGCCCTGCCTAACTGCCACTTGGCCGCCGTCGGCGGGTAGCATGCCTGCCAACGTTTTGAGCAAGGTTGTTTTGCCTGCCCCATTGGGCCCCACCAAGGCTATTTTCTCTCCTTGTTGCACCCCAAAGGTGAGGGCGTTAAAGAGGGTACGTTCGTCAAAACTTTTAGAGAGGTTTTCGGCCGATAGCAGGTTCATGCGGCTGCAAAGATGCCGAATGCCTGGCCTACGGGCAGCGCCAAATCGGCCATAAGCCTAAAAGAACCAGCCCAATACACCACCGCTCTTGGCAGGCTTGCGCGGCTGCGACACCTTGGCGCCCTTGGGGCAGTCTAAGAAGTATGCTTCGGTTTTGGGGCGCTTTTTGGCCGGCGTCTGGGCCACCTGTACGTTGGGCGGCCTGCGGGCCAGGTCAATCACGGTGTTGCTGCAATCTAGTTTGTGTGGGCGGATGGCTACGCCTACATAGTCTAGCTTGGGGCTAAGCAGCATGTGGGCCAGCACCGTATCAGGGTCTGCCACCAGCATGTGCAGCACGGCGTCTAGTGGGTCTGCACTGCCTATGTAGTAGGCAGACGCATAGCCGGCCGCATCCGGCAATTGTTGATGGATACGGTCGTAGTAAGGCGACCCGTCAGAAGACGTGGTGCCCTTCAGTCCATGCCTGCCCATATCCGCAGCTTGGATAGCGGCACTTTTTGCCAGCCCAAAGGCAGGATTGAGCGGGGTGGCAGGTCCTTTCTTCAGCAACCTACTTTTAACCATCGCATAGCGCGCCGAGGTGGTATCGGCTGCCAAGGGCAGGTACCGGCGGACAAACGTTGGGCCATCTAGCCGGGCCGTATTCAGAATGAGTATCAGCGATTTTTCTGCCTCCGACAGGTAGGCCTCGGCCTCGGCAGTATTGGCGCGCTCATAGAGCGATACCCGTCCTTCAAGAATGCCATCGTCGGCATGTACCTGCCCCAGGCTCGGCCTTGCAAAAAGGTTGAGCCCCAAGTACAACGCCCCCAACAAAAGGATTCGGGTAGCTGACATAGGCCAAAGGTTGCCACTGCTGCACGGCTGGCTGTGCCTCCGTTGCAACACCTTACAAATAAAGGCCCAAAGTCTTGATTATTTGCACATTGGGCAAAGAAATTTTTATCATCCCTGCCAGCGGCCGATTGTACAGCCTTCCCGTTTAGCCGCAGGGCTCGTTCAGCTTACCTTAAGCCCCTATTTTAGCGGCTATATGCGGCACTGGCTTAGAACAATGGTTTGGGTAGCAATGGCAGGTATCCTCTGGCCCGGGGGCAACGCGGCCCAAGGGCAGGCAGATTCTGCACAGCACTACACGCAAGTGGCCCGCCAAGCCCTGGCCGGGCGCAACCTGTCGCTAAGCCTTGCCAACAGCCAGAAGGCCGTGGCGCTTTACAACACCATTGGCGATAGCCTGACTGCTCGGCAGGCCTACGCCCTCTGGGGAGAGGGTGAGCGCAGGCTAGGCCACGCCTCGGCAGCAGAGGCACTGCTCCGCAAGGCCGTCCGCCTCAGCCGCCAGGCAGGCGACAATGCCGTGGCCGTGCAGGCACTCTACAGCCTGGCTACCGTGCAAGACGCTTTGCCCAACCCAGCCGCCGCCGCCTGGACGTGGCGGCAATACGCACTGATGAAGGACAGCCTGCTGGCCTCGCCGCCTCCCGATAATGAGGCGGCCAACCAACAGGCAACAGAGGCCGCACCCACTAGCGAAACCCAGGCAGGCCCTCCCCAAGACACCGCAGAAGCTCTGGTAACTGACGTTGCTCCTGCGGCTACCGGCAAAACAAGCCTGGCGTGGTATGCCTGCCTGGCATTAGCGCTTCTGTCGTTGGTGCTTGGGGTAGGGTGGTTGTCTGCCCGCAAGGCCCTTAAGCGGCATGCCGCTAAAGATTCAGGCCCAGACGTTGCCCCAGATTTTAGGGCTGCACCTTTTGTGCCAAACCTGTTGGTTGGTTTGCAAAATCTGCTGAGCCAGGCGCGCCTCAGCCTGGTGGCCAAGGCTACGCCTGGCGAGCCCCTGGCAGAGGTAGAGGCAGATATTGCCGCCTGCACCGACGAGCTGCGATACATCCGCCTGGCCCTGCAGCCCGAGCTGGTGGCCCGCGCCGGTTTTGACGATGCCCTGCAGATTTACATGCGGCACCTGGGCCGCTTGGGCCAGCAGAAACTTACGGCGCGGATACAGCCCGTGGGCCACCGCCTATCGGCCGAGGCACAGGCCGAGGCGTGGGCGGCCTTGCAACAACTGCTAGACTTTGTACGCAGCGAGCGAGAAGCCACCGAAATAACTTTTGAGGTCTTAGCCGCCGACACAGAGGTCTTCTTTGTGCTTGAAGACAACGCACCCGCCGCCGAGCCATCTGCCTGGCTGCAGGCGCCGTCGCCGGCCATGGCGGCGCTCAGGCAGAGCGTAGAGCGTATGGCGGCCCACCTAGAGGTGCGCACCTTGCAGGGTGTGGGCAACTACTACCGTATAAAAATCCCAGCCCTGGCTTAGTGGGCCAGGGCTGCGGGTAATCATCCGGTTTTAGCCTGGTTTACTGGGGCTGATCGGCCACCGCCTTCTTTTCGTCCAGCACGAATTTCATCGGTTTAGCCACCATCTCTGGCAGCAGGGCCACGGCCAGTACATCTTCTACCGTGCGGGCAAAGTGCACGGTGATGTCGGCCACGTCGGCGGCGGTAATCTCTTCAAAGTCTTTCCGGTTCTTTTCGGCCAACACCAGCGTCTCTACGCCGGCGCGGCGGGCGGCCAGCACCTTCTCTTTGATGCCACCCACAGGCAGCACCACGCCACGCAGGGTGATCTCGCCGGTCATCGCCAGGCGGGGGCGCACCTTTCGTTGGGTAAAGGCAGAGGCCAGGCACGTCAGCATCGTAATCCCGGCCGAGGGCCCGTCTTTGGGCACGGCCCCTGCGGGCACGTGCACATGCACGTCGTAGCTGGTAAAGAGCCGGTGGTCTATGCCCATGTCTTCGGCATGGTGGCGCAGATAGCTCAGCGCCGTCATGGCAGACTCTTTCATCACCTCGCCCAATTGGCCAGACAGCGTCAGGCGGCCTGTGCCCCGGGCCAGGCTCGCTTCTATATAAAGAATCTCGCCGCCAACGGCTGTCCAGGCCAGGCCAATAACCACCCCTGCCTGGTTGGCATCCTGGTAAAGGTCTTTGTCAAAAATCTGCGCCCCCAGATACTTCTCTACCTCGGCAGGTGTAATTTTTTCTGGGAAGGCCTCTGCCGATGCCTTGGCTTTGGCCAGCTTGCGGCATAGCTCGCCAATCTTGCGCTCCAGATTGCGCACGCCGCTTTCGCGGGTGTAGTACTCCACAATCTGCTGCAGCGCTCTATCTGTAATGGCAAAGTCTTTGGGTTTCAGGCCGTTTTCTTCTTTTTGCTTGGGTACCAGGTGGCGCTTGGCAATCTGCATCTTCTCCTCGATGGTGTATCCCGTCACCTCAATAATCTCCATCCGGTCTCGCAAGGCCGGGTGGATGGTGTCTAGCGCATTGGTGGTGGCAATAAAAAGCACCTTCGAGAGGTCGTACTCTACCTCCAGGTAATTGTCCACAAAGGTTGAGTTCTGCTCGGGGTCTAGCACTTCCAGTAGGGCAGAGGCAGGGTCTCCGCGGAAGTCAGACCCCAGCTTGTCCAGTTCGTCTAGTATGAACACCGGGTTAGAGGCCCCCACTTTCTTGATGTTGGATACAATGCGCCCCGGCATGGCACCCACATATGTTTTGCGGTGCCCGCGTATCTCGGCCTCGTCTCGCACGCCGCCCAATGACATTCTGACATATTTCCGCCCAAGCGCCTTGCTGATCGACCGCCCCAGGCTGGTCTTGCCCACACCCGGAGGGCCATAAAGGCAAAGGATGGGCGCTTTGAGGCTCTGCTTCAGCTTTAGCACGGCCAGATACTCTATGATGCGCTCTTTGACTTTCTCTAGGCCGTAGTGGTCCGTATCTAGCACCTTCTTGGCGCGGGCCAGGTTAAAGTTATCCTTCGTGTACTCGCCCCAGGGCAGGTCCACCATCAGCTCCACGTAGTTCATCGCTACCGGAAACTCAGCCGCCATGGGGTTGATGCGGCTCAGCTTATCCAGCTCCTTGTTAAAGTGCTTGGCTACGGCTTCGGGCCAATGCTTCTCCTTGCCCCTGGCACGGATTTTCTCAATTTCTGCATCGGTTGAGTCTATGCCCAGCTCGTCTTGCAGCGCTTTAATCTGCTGGCGGATAAAGTACTCCCGCTGCTGCTGGTCCATCTCACCAGAGACCTTAGACTGGATCTCATTTTTCAGCTCCAGCATCTGCATGTCCTTCATAAGGTGCGTCAGCAGGGCCTGGGCACGCTCTTTTCCGTCCAGCTGTTCTAGCAAGCGCTGCTTTTCGTCTAGCGGTGCGTTTACGTTGCTGGCCAAAAAGTGCGTCAGAAAGCCAGGGCTATCTATGTTGTCGAGCGCAATCTGGGCCTCTTGGGGTAGCTCTGGGCTCAGGCGCAAAATGCGGGTAGCTATGTCTTTAAGGCTCGAGATCAGCGCCCTTGTCTCTTTCTTCTCTTTTTGCGGAAAGGTGTCTTGCAGATACGTGACGGCTGCCACCATAAACGGGTCGTCTTGGCGCACCTCGCCCAAGGCAAACTTGCGCCGCCCCTGGATGATGATGGTGGTATTACCATCAGGCAGTACCATCATGCGGATGATGCGGGCCACGGTACCCACGCCGTGTAGGTCGTCTGCCCCGGGCTCTTCGGCCTGGTTTTTTTGGGCCACAACGCCGATGGTGCGGTCGCCCTTAAAGGCATTTTTGACCAAAGCAATGCTCTTCTGCCGCCCGACGGTGATGGGCAGCACAACGCCCGGAAAAAGCACCGTGTTCTTTACCGGCAAGATGGGCAGCTCATCGGGCAATTGCTCTTTGCGGTCGTTCTCTTGATCTTCAGACGTGATGAGCTGGATGAAGTCCCCATTGTCTTGGTCGTCTTGAGGCTGTGCAAACCATAGGGCGGCCGACAAAGAATTAAGTTTGCTAAAGTTTTTCAATATGAACTGAGTCTATCGGTAGGGGGCAGCGTCTAATAAGCAGGCACTGTCTGGCTGCCTTGGCAGTTTTATTGGAGCTTATTGTACCACACAATACACGTGCCACTGCCCCCCACCAGACGTTTTCTGCCATTTTGGTTGCACCTGGCCAAGGGCAAGGGTGTGCCTGCGCCAAGCGGCGGCAAAGGTATTGGCCTGGCCTGGCTTGTGGTATGCCTGCTGGCTTGCGCTTGGCCAAACCAGGCAAGCGCCCAGCGCCTCAAAGGGCTGCGCGTCGGGGTAGGGGCCAAAGACGAAGACCGGGCCAGGGCAGCGGCCAAAGAGCGGGCGGTGTTTGTGTTCCCCAACGTCAACAAAGTTTCCTTCTACAACGACCCCGACGAGCTGCGTACCCTCCAAGAGCTGCGCCGCAAGAAGAACTACCGCAAGCTGCTGCGCCATCTGGAGGACTACGTCTTCAGCTTCGGCGTCATGAACTTTTACCGCCAGCCAGGCATGCTCTGGGAGCTTGGCCAGCTCTACCAGCGCCAAGGCCAGTTGCAGCGGGCCAAAAACATGTACCGGCTCGCCCTCAAGCACACCCGCGTCGTGCGAGACTCGGTCTATTACCGCCGCGTCTTCGACAGCCTCGACGCGCCTGAGGCCGTCAAATACGTGCCCCTCAAGTACTACTACGAGCTGGTAGATTTCCGCAAGTCCATAGACACGCTCAAGCCGCCGCACTCTGTGCTTACGCCCCTGGGCTCCGAGATCAACGGTAGCTTCGAAGACTACGGCGCGGCCGTCAACCGCAAAGAAGATACGCTCTACTTTACCACCCGCCGCTCTAAAAAACGAGCCACGCGGATGGACAACAACCCGCAGTTTAACGAAGACATCTACTTCAGTTGGGGCCAGGAGGGCTATTGGGAGGATGCCGCCCCTGTCAAAGAGCTTAACTCAGACGACAACGAAGGCTCGCCCTGTCTCTCGCCCGACGGCAGCAAAATCTACTTTAGCCGCTGCTTTGCGCCCGGCGGCTATGGCAACTGCGACATCTACGTGGCTAACCGCCTGCCCGGCAACAAATGGAGCCAGCCCCGAAACCTGGGCCCCGGTGTAAACGGCAAGGCCTGGGACAGCCAGCCCAGCCTCAGCCATACCGGAGACACGCTCTACTTTGCCAGCGACCGCCTCGGCGGGTTTGGCCTGTCAGACCTGTATATGTCGGTTTACCGCCAAGGGCAGTGGCAGCCCGCCCTCAACATGGGGCCCGTCATCAACACCCGCGGCAACGAGGTGTCGCCCTTTTACCACCCACGCTACCGTGTGCTCTACTTTAGCTCAGACAAGCAACTGACCAACTTCGGCAAGTTCGACATCTTTAAAAGCTACTACAGAGGCAATGCATGGCAAGAGCCGGCCAATATTGGCCCGCTCGTCAATGGGGCCGGGGCCGAGTATTACTTTACCATAGACTACGACAGCAAAAAGCTCTACTACGCCCGCTCAGAAGAAGCCACGCCCGACAACCTAGACCTCTACAGCTTTCCGCTACCTATGGAAGGCCAGCCACTGGCTACCACCCAGCTCTCGGGCACGCTCAAAGACTCGGCCGGGGTGCCCCTGGCCGGTATCGTATCCGTCATAGACCTGGACAACGGCATCGAGGTAGCACCCAGAGAGCTGCGCAAAGACGGCACCTTCGACTTTGACCTGATTGCCAACAACAACTACTTGCTCATCTTGCAGGGCGATGACTTTTTCCGGATAGAGCAGCTCTTCAAACTCAAGGGCGACACCACCGTCAATACGGTGGCGCAGCGGATATCTGCCCAAAAAATCAGCTTTGCCATGCTAGACTTTGAGCGTGATAGCTACGACATCCTCCCCGGCATGACGCGCGACCTGGACAACGTGCTCAACTTTTTGATTGACCACCCCACCTACCGCATGCGGATAGCCGGCCATACCGACCTGACGGGAGACTCGCTCGCCAACCTAAAGCTGAGCCAGAACCGCGCCGACGCTATCAAGAACTACCTCACCAAAAACGACGTTGTAAAGCCAGACCGCATCGTGGCTGTGGGCTATGGCTCGCAGCAGCCCATTGTGCCCGTAGAGCAAACCGAGCAAGACCGACGCACCAACCGCAGGGTAGAGTTTGAAATCGTTTACCCAGATAAGCAGAAGAAGCCCTGATGCTTGTCTGGTACATGTTTTTACCCTTGTTGCCTGCCCGCCTGTAACTATTTAACCTTTTTTAGAGTGGCAAAATGGTTGCGCAGGCCTCTACTTTTGGTGTTTGGCCAGCGTTGTTATGCAAAGCGCCGGCAGGGTAACTTGCAAGCCTTGGGTTATACCGGGCCACATGCCGGCCTTGCCGACGCTATCGTCTGTTATCGACTTAGATGAAATTCTCCCTTTTTGGTTTTCGTTTTGCACCGGGTTACCTGCTTTCTTATGCATTGGTAACGGCTATCTCTTGTGCCAGCTCGTCTAAAGACGATCAAACGCGAGACCGCATCGTGGCGCAGACGGTTTTTGGCACCCTGCAAAGCCAGCACTTTACGCCCCAGCAGATAGACGATGCGTTCTCCAAAAAGGCCTTTGATGCTTATCTGAAAAATCTGGACGTCAATAAGCGCTTTTTGCTGCAAGAAGACGTGGACAAGCTCCGCCAACTGGAGCTGTCGATAGACGACGACCTGCGCGAGGGCAACTTCCGCCTCATGCGCCTGGCAGAGTCTCTGCTGGCCAAGCGCGTGGAGCAGGTGGCCGGCTTCTACCAAGACCTGCTGGCCAAGCCCTTTGACTTTACCGCCAACGAGAGCATAGAGTTTGACTACGACAAGCGCCGCTTTGCCAAAGACCTGCCAGAGCTAAAGGAAGAGTGGCGCAAGTACGAGAAGTATCAAACCCTGGTGCAGTTGGTACAGAAGATGCAGTCGGGCCGCAAAAACAAGATTTCTACCGATTCGGTCCGCATCCTGCTCACCCCCGAGCTAGAGAAGCAAGCACGCGAGTCGGTAGGCAAGTCCAACAAAGACTTCTTCAAGCGCATGAGTCAGGTCAATGAGTCTGACCGGCTCTCTGAGTTTATCAACTCCATCACGCACCTCTACGACCCCCACACCGACTACTTTGCTCCGGCCAACAAAGAGAACTTCGATATCCAACTCTCGGGCAAACTGGAGGGTATCGGTGCTACGCTGAGCCAAAAAGATGGCTTCATAACCGTGGCCAACGTCGTGGCAGGGTCAGCCGCATGGCGCCAAGGCCAGCTAAAGGTCAACGACCAGATACTGAAGGTAGCCCAAGACAAAGACGAGGCCGTGGACGTAACGGACATGCGTATGGACGATGCCATCAAGCTCATCCGTGGCAAAAAGGGCACCCGCGTCGTGCTTACCGTCCGCAAGCCTGAGGGTACCATCCTGGAGATACCCATCGTGCGAGATGTGGTGATTCTGGAAGATACCTATGCCCGCTCTACCGTCCTAGAGACGGAGAACGGCAAGTCGCTGGTTGGCTACATCAGCCTGCCCAGTTTTTATGTGGACTTTAACCGCCCAGACGGCCGCCGCTGCTCCAACGACGTGCGAGACGAAATCCGTCGGCTGAAGGCGGCCGGGGTCAAGTCGCTCGTGTTTGACCTGCGCAACAATGGCGGAGGCTCTTTGCCAGACGTGGTGCGCATGGTAGGCTTCTTTATCGACAAAGGCCCCGTGGTGCAGGTGCGCAGCCGCACCCAGGGTAGCTCTGTGATGGAAGACCGAGACGGCGGCACCCTCTTCGACGGCCCGCTGGTAGTGATGGTCAATCCGCTCTCAGCCTCAGCCTCCGAGATTTTTGCTGCCGCCGTGCAAGACTACCGCCGGGGCCTCATCCTGGGCTCGCCCCATACCTTCGGCAAGGGCACCGTGCAGCAGATCATAGACTTGGACCAGGTGGCCAGCTACCAATACAGTGCCTACAAGCCGCTGGGCTCCGTTAAGCTCACCACCCAGAAGTTCTACCGCATCAACGGTGGTGCTACCCAACTGCGAGGCGTAGCCTCAGACGTGGTGGCGCCAGACGTGTACAAGTACATCAAATACGGCGAAAAAGAGCTTGACAACGCCCTCCCCTGGGATCAGATAGAGCCGGCCGACTATAAGCCCATCACCAGCTACGCCAGTGCCATAGACAAAGCCGCAGCCAACAGCCGCAACCGCATCGGCAAGTCAGACTATTTTGCCATGGCAGAGAAGGGTGCTCTTCGCATGAAAACCCGCGAGGAAGAGCAAAACTTCACGCTCAACATCTTCCAGTACGTAAAAGAAGCCCAAGAGGCAGAAGCCGACAACAAGAAGATGCGCCAGTTGGGTGACGCCCTGCCCAAGATCAAAATCAAACCCCTGGCCCTCGACGACGAAGCTGCCTCAGACACGCTGGCCACCGCTCGCCGCAAGAAGTTCAACGAAGAGGTATCCAAAGACGCCTACATCCTGGAAGCCCTCCGCGCCTGCCAGGAGATGTAGCCTACGCCCTGGGCCTGCAAACTACCGCAAAACCCCAGCCAGGCGCTCAAATGCCTGCCTGGGGTTTTGCTTTTGGTACAAGATGCCGTGCACCGTCTCTATCACGGGCATGGCCACCCGGTGCCGCTCGTTCAGCTCGCCGATGCAGCGGCTGGCGTAGTAGCCCTCGGCCACCATGTTCATCTCTAGCTGGGCGGCTTGTACGCTGTAGCCCCGCCCCAACATCGTACCGAAGGTGCGGTTGCGGCTAAACTGGCTGTAGCTTGTCACCAGCACATCGCCCACGTAGCCGCTGTCGGCCATGCGGCGCGTACAAGGCGGGCAGGTGGCCTGCACAAAGTCCTCAATCTCTTTGAGGGCGTTGCTCACCAACACGGCCAAAAAGTTATCTCCATAGCGCAGGCCGTGGGCGATGCCACAGGCAATGGCTACGATGTTCTTCAAAATGGCGGCATACTCTAAGCCATAAAGGTCTAGGCTCGGGCTGCATGTCATAAATCGGCCTTGTAAGAGTGTGGCCACCTGGGTGGCTGTCTCCAGGTTGGTGGCCCCTATGGTCAGGTAGCTTTGCTTCTCTAGCGCTACCTCTTCGGCATGGCAGGGCCCGGCCAGAATAGCCTGCCGGGCACCGGGCACGCCTAAGTGGCGCTCCAGGTAGTCGGTTATCAGCAGATTCTCGCCAGGCACAATGCCCTTGATGCCGCTCACCACCGTGCGGTCTTGCAGCCAGGCGGGGGCTACCTGCGCCAGTACAGCGCCAACAAAAGCTGCGGGCACCACCAGAAACACAATCTCGGCATCTTGCAGCGCATCTGCCAGGCTATGGGTAGGTAGCACACGGGCCAGGTCCAGGCTCACGTCAGAGAGGTAGCTCGGGTTGTGGCCGTGGGCCTGCACGTAGGCCACGTCTTCAGGCTTGCGCATCCACCAGCGCACCTGGTGCCCATTTTCAGATAGCAGTTTTACCTGGGCCGTGCCCCAGCTACCGTTCCCCACTACGGCCAACTTTTTGGCCACGCTTGCTGCCCTTTCCATACTACCTATGCCTACATTGGCCGGATGCCAAAACTAAGGCCTGCAGGCGGCCTGTGCTACTGAATCTACTTATCTTTACATGGTTGCTGGCAGAATGTCCTATCTTGGTTCCATCTAGCCCTGCACGGCAGGCCCTCCGTATGCGTTACCGCTTCTTGATAGCTTGGATGCTTATTGGGCTACTGGCCACCGCGAGCTGTAACCCGGCCCGAAAGGACGACCAAGACGAAGACGAAAAGAAAGAACACAAAGACAAGCGCCACACGGTACCCCTCATCATCATCCAGGCGCTCAAGCTCATCTTCAAACTCGTCAACGGTAAAGACACCCAAGTGCTTACCTACGGCAGCGGGGCCCAGCAAGCCATCGTCTGGCACCGCTAGGGTAGGGGGTAGCGCACCTCCCACAAATGCAGCCCTTCTGCAGGGGCCAACATGGCCTGCACCTGTTGGCTCTGCATAGCCAGCACCTCTGCCACCCAGGCAGGGGGCCTTTTGCACTTGCCTACCTCTAAGAGCGCACCTACGATGGCCCGAACCTGCCCCCGCAAAAAACGATTGGCCGAAATGGTAAAGGCCAGCGTAGCCCCGCCGCCGCCAGGCCCGGCGTGCACCGGCAATGCCTCCCAACTGGCCTGAGACACATGGCACAAATAATGCGACTCTTCTGGCACGGCTTTGGCAAACGAGCGAAAGCTATGCTCGCCCAGTAGGCAGGCAGCGGCCGCGTTCATGGCCTGCAGGTCTAGCGTGCGGTAGGGTAGGCGGGCACAGAACCGGTTGTTGAATGGGCTCTTCTGCAGTGTGCAGAAGTAGCGGTAGGTACGGCTCTGGGCCGAGAAACGGGCGTGTAATTCATCTGCTACCTGGGTGGCTTGCAGGCAGGCTACATCGGGCGGCAAAAGGGCATTGAGGCGGTAGAGCCAGTCTGCAGGCATCTGCGCCAGGGGTAGATCTACATGGGCTACCTGCCCTTGGGCATGGACACCAGCGTCTGTGCGGCCACTGCCAACTAAGTGGCAGGGCACTTGGGCCAGTTTAGAAAGCGCATCTTCTACCGTTGCTTGCACGCTGCGGCCCTTGGGCTGGCGTTGCCAGCCTATAAAGTTTGTGCCGTCGTAGGCTATGGTTAGAAAGTAGCGCGCCATTCCAGCTGCAAAGTTGGCAGCAACCTTACGTATGGCGTGCCAACCGCTTGTCGGCCAAGGTTGGTAAGGCCGGTGGCAGATACCTTCGGGCTTGTATAACACTGTTGTTTACAGCCTTATGCTGCTAAGACTCGTTTTTCTGCTCGTCCTTTTTCTGCCTGGCCTGGCACAGGCACAACGCAGCCAAGAGGCCTGGGAGCTGCTCAAAATGCGCCAGCTAGACACGGCCCGGGCCGTGGCAGACTTGGACGTTGCCGAAGACCCAGGCAAAACCAGCGCCGAGAGCTGGTATGTGCGCGGTATGATCTACAAGTCTATTTATGACCGCGACGACTACGGCGAGAAGCACCACGGCGAGCACATTGACCTAATGGCGTTTGATAGCTACAAGCGGGCCATAGATCTGGATGCTACCCATGCCTACACCACCGGCATACTTGAGGATGTGCTGGCCCTAACGGAGGACTTCTGCCGCACAGGCCTAGACCTCTTCGAAAAGGGCTACGAAAACCGCAAGCCACACGACCTGGCCGAGGCCGCCAGATACCTGGATGCCGTGGCTGAGGCCTTTGCCATGCTGGGTCCGCGACAGGTAACCGTCCACAAAAGCCTGCAAGAGTATGGCATAGACAAAAACACGCTGGAGGTTTGCCGCGCCCTGGCCAAAGACCAGGCAGGCCAGCGCGAGGATGCCGCCCGGATTCTGACGGAGCTGGTAACGGCCAAGTCGTCTGAGCCTGCCGTGTATCTGTGCCTTAAAGACTATTACCTCTTGCAAGACCGGAAGGGCAAAGCTCTGGAGGTGCTGGAGCGTGGCCGCAAAGCCGCTCCCAAAGACCTGCCCCTGGCCCTGGCCTACGCCGAGCTATTGGCCGACACCGGCCGCGCTGCCGAAGCCCGTACCCTGGCTACAGGATTGGCCAAAGCCAACCCGCAAGAGGCAGCACCGCTGGCTACGCTGGGCTTTATAGAAGAGAAGCGCAGCAACCCAGACAAAGCTGAGGCTTATTACCTGCAAGCCATAGAGGTTGAGCCATCTGACTTTATGGCCAACTTTCGCCTGGGCAAGCTCTACTTTAAACGGGCAGAAGAAGCCAAAGGCCGCAAGGCCACCCAGCTCTACATCCGCGAGCTGCAGCAGCGCTGCATTGCCTACGCCGAAATTGCTGCCAAGGCAGACCCCAAGCATCCGGGCAACAGCCGAATTCTGCTAGAGCTTTATAATGCGCTCGGCATGGCAGACAAAGCCCAGCAGCTAAAGCTAGACCTAAACTAGGGCCAAAGGCCAAAAAATAGCCCTATGCCAGGTACTGCCTGCGCAATAGCGTAGGAAGGGCCTGTAATTATTGGCTATCTTTGGCCTGGAACTGGGCTGCGGCGGCCCAACCGGCACCTTGCCTCCCTCCAAAGCCAAGCCATGATCTCTATCTACTACCGCCAACAGGGGCAGATACACAAGGCAAGCTCCATTGAGGCGTTGGATAAGATTGAGCCCCTGCAGCTCATCTGGCTTGACCTGAACAACCCCGAGCCCTACGAGAAAAAGCGCATCGAGGCCAAGCTAGGCATCGGCCTGCAAGACCTTGAGGAGGCCGAGGAGATCGAGTTCTCTAGCCGCTACCACGAGCTGCCCAATATGGTTATCATCAACTCCAACTTTCTGGTGGAGGAGGATGGCAGCTTCGTCAACGAGATCGTCTCGTTCATCCTCAAGAACAACACCCTCATCAGCTACCGCAACGCCGACATTAAGCCCTTCGGCGAGGCGGTCAAGCGGTTCAAGATCAATGCCAGCCAGTTCCCAGATGGCTTTGCGTTCCTGATTGCCCTCTTCGAGACGCGGATAGACTTCGACGCCGATACGCTCGAAGACCTGAGCCAGCAGATTACCGACATCTCCAAGCTCATCACGCTCGAAGAAAACCTGTCTGAGGAAGTCCTGCTCGACATCACGGCCCTGCAAGAGGCCACCATGACGATCCGCGGTAATATCATTGACAACCAGCGGGTCATCTCGGCCCTGCTGCGGTCAGACTTTGTGCCAGATTCGGCCTCTACCAAGCTGCGGGTGCTGATCCGAGACATAGGCTCTCTGCTAGACTTTACCAACTTCGCCTTCGAGCGGCTGGAGTTCCTGCAGAACTCTTTCCTGGGCCGGGTAAACCTGCAGCAGAACCGCATCGTCAAGATCTTTACCGTAGTTACGGTGGTGTTTATGCCACCCACACTCATAGCCAGCATCTACGGGATGAACTTCCAGCTCATGCCAGAGCTGAATCTGAAGTGGGGCTACCCCTTTGCCCTCTTGCTGATGTTGGGTAGCTCGCTGGTAACGCTGCTGTACTTCAAGAAGAAGAACTGGCTCTAGGCCATTGGCGAGGCCCCTTGGGCAAGCCTGCTTTTTCGCTGGCCAATGCGCAACTTTGTTGGCATGAGCCTAGGCACATTCCACACACCCATACCCCGCAACGAGCCCGTACAAGACTACCGCCCCGGTAGCCCCGAGCGCGCTGCCCTCAAAGCCGCCCTGGCTGCCCAAAAAGCAGAGGTGCTAGACGTCCCCATGTACATTGGTGGCCAAGAGGTGCGCACCGGCAAACTGGCCGACTTGCGCCCCCCACACGAGCACAAGCACCTGCTGGGCCGTTTCCACCAAGGCGACGCCAGCCATGTTGAGCAGGCCATTACCGCAGCGCTGAATGCCAAACCCATGTGGGAGAACCTGCCCTGGGAGCAGCGCGCGGCCATCTTCTTAAAAGCGGCTGACCTGCTGGCCGGGCCTTACCGTGCCGCCATCAACGCGGCCACCATGCTGGGCCAGAGCAAGAACGCCTACCAGGCAGAGATAGACGCCGCATGCGAGATGATTGACTTCTTGCGCTACAACGTAGCCTTTGCCGCCGACATTTACAAGCAGCAGCCCAGCAGCGCCCCCGGCCAGTGGAACCGCCTGGAGTACCGCCCGCTGGAGGGCTTCGTCTTTGCCCTGACGCCTTTCAACTTCACGGCCATTGCGGGCAACCTGCCCACCAGTGCCGCCCTCATGGGCAACACCGTGGTCTGGAAGCCGGCCAACACGCAGATTTACGCCGCGCAACTTCTGATGCGCATCTTCATGGAGGCAGGCCTTCCTGAGGGTGTCATCAACCTCGTGTATGTAGATGGCCCCACCGCAGGCCAGGTCATCTTAAACCATCCGGACTTTGCCGGTATCCACTTCACCGGATCTACCGGGGTTTTCAACGGCATCTGGCAGACGGTCGGCCAAAACCTGCACAAGTACAAAAGCTACCCCCGCATCGTGGGCGAGACGGGCGGTAAGGACTTTGTGGTGGCCCACCCCTCGGCCCATGTGCAGGCGCTCGTCGTCGGGCTGGTGCGCGGGGCGTTTGAGTACCAGGGCCAGAAGTGCTCTGCCGCCAGCCGGGCCTACATACCGGCCAGCCTCTGGCCCGCCGTAGAGCAAGGCCTGCGTGCCGAGATGGCCAAGCTCAAAATGGGGTCGGTAGAGGACTTCACCTGCCTCATAAACGCCGTCATTGATGAAAAGAGCTTCGACAAGCTGGCAGCCGCCATAGACGAGGCCAGGGCCAGTTTCGTGGCCGACGTCCTTATCGGCGGCGGGTACGACAAGAGCCAGGGCTACTTCGTAGAGCCTACCGTAATACTGGCGCATGATCCGAACTACCGCACCATGTGCGAAGAGCTCTTTGGCCCTGTTCTGACCATTTACGTGTACCAAGATGCCAACTGGGCCGACACGCTGCGGTTGGTAGATGAGACGAGCACCTACGCCCTCACGGGTGCCATCTTCAGCCAAGACCGTTACGCCGTAGAAGAGGCCACCAACGCCCTGCGCCACGCCGCTGGCAACTTCTATGTGAACGACAAGCCCACGGGCGCCGTAGTGGGCCAACAGCCTTTTGGCGGTGCCCGCAAGTCTGGCACCAACGACAAGGCCGGGTCCTACCTAAACCTCCTCCGCTGGGTATCGGCCCGTGCCATCAAAGAGACGTTCGTCTCTCCCACCACGGTAGCCTACCCCTTTATGGAGGCGGAGTAGGCGCTGTGCCCCTAGTCGCGGTATCCCCTAGTGCTGGTCCCGGTCTCCAGACCGGGACCCATCCACAGAAGGCACTGCGGTCTCCAGACCGCTGAATGTGGTGGCGTGGGGTTCGGTCTTTGGCACGGGCAGGTATCCGGGCTACGGCTAGCCCGCCCCAGGATGCGGCCGCCTCAGGCTAAAGCCGTGGGGCTACTAGGATTGCGACGGCTGAAGCCGCCCGCTTTAGCTTCCCATTCACCGACGCTCTCGCCAGCCTCCAGGCTGGTGAGTGGCAGGGTCGGAAGCGTTCCGCTTCCGCGCCGAAGGCGAAGGGCGGCCCTCCCACGTACCCGGCCCGTGTACCTGGTCCCGGTTTGCAACCGGTACCCACCCAAGGTTGCCGGTTTGCAACCGGCCAGAACGGCAAGCGTCATGTAGGGGCGGACCCGCGTGTCCGCCCGCCTGCGGATGGCGCTTGGGTCAGATATTAGCCGGTACGCTAGTCCGGCGTCAGCCTAGTTCACCCTAGACTTTAAGTCTAGGGCTACTGCTAAATGCGACGGCTAAAGCCGAACGCTTCTTTTATGCTGATTTACAGGACGTTGGAAAGGATTTTTGTCGTGGAAATGTCGGTGGAAGTGTCGAGTGCTTGTCGTTGTAGTGCGGGCTGTTAGCCCGCTAGGCGGATTATGCCCGTAGGTAGGGGACTTAGCCTAGTTGTCGGTTTTTTGGTTAAGGTGTTTTGTATTGATTTACAGGGGTTTGCGTGGAGTTTTTGTCGAGAGATGTCGGTAGGTTTGTCGGGTGGTACGCCAGTCTGAAGACTGCTCGTCCATGGGCGTCACAAGTCATCGCTCCCCTAATCGGGTCGCTAAAGACTTGCGACAGGTTGCCATTAAGACTGTGTGTCTATTTTTTGGTTTTTGGGTTATAGCTTGATTTGCAAGGTGTTGTAAGCGGTTTTTGTCGGAGGTTGTCGGCGGTTTTGTCGAATGTTGGTCTAAGGGGTGAAATGCCAGGCATAGCCTGGCCGTTAGAGGTTTGAGGGCATAGCCCTCCAACAGCGGGAGGCGGGGGAGCTGCAATTGGGTAAGGTAGAGGGCGGGTTTTGTGCCTTGGCTTTTTTGTGCCAAGGGACGGTGGTTCGCCTTCGGCGCGGTAGCCAGAGGCTTCCGGTCCTGCCACTCACCAGCCTGGAGGCTGGCGAGAGCTGTGGGGGCGTAGTATGCTTGAATACGTTCGGCTTTAGCCTGGGGCGGCCTTCTCAACATAAAAAAGCCAGCCCTTTTCCAGAGCTGGCTTTTTGTAGAAAGCCTTCAGCAGGGCTACTTCTTGCCCTTCTTGCCGCTGGGGCTGGGGGCGCTGCCGGGTTTGCCGCTGGGGGCAGGTGTATTAGCCTTGGGCGCAGAAGCACCGGTAGCGTTGGCGGCCGGTTTGGCAGGTTCCTCGTCCTTGAGCTCGGGGTAGCCCAGTTTTTTCAGGACCAGCGGGGTGGCGTCGGCACCCTCGGCAGCATAAAGCAGCACCTGGTCTGAGTTGAAGATGAAAGTAAAGCCGTTGTCTTTGGCAACGTCGTTGATGGCGGCATAGATTTTATCCAGCTCGGGCTTCACCAGCTCGCTTTCTTTGTTTTTGAGCTCGCCCTGGGCGTTCTCTTGCAGCGTGCGGATAGACTGCTCCAGGTTGCGCAGTTCGCTCTGCTTGTCCTGCTTGATGGACTCCATCATTGTCGCCTCGTTCTTTTGGTAGGCGGCAAACTTCTCTTCCAGCTCCTTGATTTTGTCTTGGATGGCTTTCTCGTATTGTTTGCTGGCTGTCTCTAGCTGGCTTTTGATAACCTTGGTCTGCGGGCTGGCAGCGAGCAGATACTGCACGTTGGTATAACCCAGCTTGATGACACCCGTGGCGCTAGAGGGGGCCTGGGCTATGGTAGAGGTGGTGGCAGTTGGGGCAGCCTGTAGCGTAGGGGCAGGCGTGCCTTGCTGGGCCAGGGCTGATAGGGCCAGGCCAAACGTGGCCAGAGTGAGGGTCGCTTTCATGTTGTGCTTGTTTGCTGCATGGCGCTGGGCGGGTTCTGCAGCAGGCTGGGCCAGGCCCAGCTAAAAATCTAAGGGATGAGGTGCTTTTGGCAAGCCAAAGATGCAAACAAATGGGGTGTACTACGGCAACACACGGGATTGGCAACAAGTGCCCGCCAGTGCACTACTTGCCTGTAGAGCCGCCACCGCCGCCGCCGGCATTGCCCCCGCCACCCCCAGAGGTAGCCGGAGCACCTTGCTCGCCACGTTTCTTCTTGCCGTCGATGGTGTCTTTGGGGTCACCCAGGCCGAGCTCTTCCAACACAAAGTCGGTGTAGTCGTGCTTGGGGTCGGTGTAGATCATGACCAGGTCGGCTGACTTGTCGAACATGATCTGCACCTTCTTCTTCTTGCAAACCTTCTCTACCGCGTCAAAGACCTTGTCTTGCACAGGCTTGATGAGCTCTTGCTTTTTTAAGAAGTAGAGCCCCTCAAAGCCAAAAATCTTCTTTTGTTGCTCTTTGGCGGCTTTGTCCTTTTTGTTAATGGCCTCTTGCCGCTCCTTTTTCATCTCCTCGGTCAGCAGCACTTCCTCGGCCAGATACTCCTTGCGCAGGCGATCCACCTCGGCGTTCATGCCTTCAATCTCCTTTTGCCAGGTTTGGGTTTGCTTGGTTATCTCGCCCTGCACGGCCTTGTAGTCTGGCATCTTCTCTAAGATGAACTTAGCATCTATGTAGCCAAACTTCTGGGCCTGAGCTGGGCTGCCTGACCACCCAACGAGCGCAGCACAGGCAACGGTAATTACGAAACGAAAAAAGCGCATACAATCAAGAAGTTAACGCTGCGGCTAGGGCTTATCGTATCTGCTGGCCGATGGTGAAGGTGAAGGGTTGCCGCATACCCTGGGTACCGTCTAGCGGCAGGCCGTAATCTACCCCCAGCAAGCCGAAGGCCGGCATCATGATCCGCACGCCCGCACCTACGGAACGGTAGATGTTGAAGGGGTTAAAGTCGCGGTAGCGGCCTACGTTATTGCCGCCCTCGGCAAAGCCCAGGATGAAGATGGTGGCCGCCGGGTTGGTGCTCAAGGCGTAGCGCACCTCCGTCACATACTTGTTGAAGATGATACCCGCACCTTGTGCGCCTTGTGGAGAGATGACGTTATCTCCATAGCCGCGCAGGCCGATGATATCGTAGCCGATCAAGAAGTTGAAGCCGGTGATACCCGAGCCCCCCATCTTGAACCGCTCGAAGGGACCGATGCCCTGGGCCTCTGTGTAATAGCCCAAGAAGCCAAAGTGCGCCCGCGTATTGAGCACCAGGTTTTTGGCCAGGGGTACAAAGTAGCTGCCGTCCAGCATCCACTTATGGAACTCCACAAAGCGGAACCGGTCTGCCGGGTTGGTGTAGCCTCGGAACACGGAGTAAGGCGGCGTGGCCTGCACGCTGATGGAGAAAGAACTGCCCCCCGTCGGGAAGATGGGGTTGTTGAGCGAGTTGCGCGCCAGCGTCGTATTGAGCGATATCTGGTTGAGCAGCCCGTTGCTGACGGGGATGCCCGGCGTAAAGAAGTTGAACAGGTTGTACCGCTGATAGCTCAACGATTGAGACATCGTGAAATAATCGTCTGGCCAGCGCAGACGGCGGCCCAGCGACACGTTGGCCGAATTGAGCTCTAGCGAGCTGCGTATGGTGTTGGAGCGCAGATCCGTAAAGGTGTTCTGCACAGACCTAGACAGACCAATGGTGAGGGCATTGGGCCGCTTGCCCCCCAGCCAAGGCTCGGTAAAGGCCAGCGTGTAGGTCTGGAACTGCCGCCCGTTGGCCTGGAAGTTGATCGACAGGCGCTGCCCGTCGCCGGCAGGCAACGGCCGCCACTCCGACAGCTTGCCTGCGTTGCGTATAGAGAAGTTGTTGAACACCAACCCCAACGTACCCACAAAGCCAAAGAAGCCTCCCCAGCCGCCAGATAGCTGAATCTGGTCGCTGGGCTTCTCTTCTACCGTATACTTGATATCTACCGTGCCCGTAGAGGGGTTGGGCATCGGTTGAATCCCAATCGTCTCCGGGTTGAAGTAGCCCAGTTGGCTTAGCTCGCGCTGGGTGCGGATAATGTCAGACCGGCTGAACTTTTGCCCTGGCAGCGTGCGGATTTCGCGCAGCACCACGTGGTCGCTCGTCTTGGTGTTGCCCTCCAGGATGATGCGGTTGATGATGGCAGGCTGGCCCTCATACACGCGCATCTCCACGTCTATCGAGTCGCCCTCCACGTTTACCTCCACCGGGTTCACCTGGAAGAACAGGTACCCATCGTCCATATACAGCGACGATACGTCTGCGCCCGTCTGGTTAAACGTCAGGCGCTTTTGCATCAGCTCCTGGTTGTACACGTCGCCCCGTTTGATGCCCAGCACCGCGCTCAGCGTGCTGGCCGGGTAGAGGTAGTTGCCCGACCAGCTGATGTTGCGGAAGTAGTACTTGCGCCCTTCCTCCAGCTTTAGCACCACGTTCACGTGCTTGTCGTCCACCTTATAGACGGAGTCTGACAGTACGGCCGCATCGCGGTATCCTTGGGCGTTGTACCACTCCACCAGTCGCTCTTTGTCTTTGTCGAACTTGGTGCGGATAAACCGGCTGGCCTTGAAGATGCGCCAGGGGTTCACCTCCTTGGTGTCTTTCAGCTTCCGCTTGATGGTCTGGTCCGTCTCCAGGCTGTTGCCCTCTACCAGCAACTGGGCAATCTTGACCTTCTGCCCCTTATCAATCACAAAGCGCAGCGTTACGGTATTGCGGGCCGAGCTGTCGTCTTGTGTCTCTACGCGGACGGTGGTATTGTAAAAGCCCTTGCTTACAAAGAAACGCTTGGCGATGTTGCTGGCGTTTTTAAGCATGGCATCGGTTACGATGCGGCCGCGCACCAGGCCCACCTTCTCGCGCAGGTCGTTGGCCTCGGCCTTGCGCACGCCCTTAAAGGCAAACCTAGAGAGGCGCGGCCGCTCTTTGAGCTGCAGCACCAGAAAGATAGAGTCAGCGGTTACGCGCTCGGCTGCTACAGACACGTCTGACAGCAGGCCTTGGTCCCACAGTTTGCGGATGGCCTGTGCAATACCCTCTCCGGGGATAGCGACTCGGTCGCCTTCGCGCAGGCCCGAGATAGACACCAGCGCGTCAGGATCCAAGTACTGTATACCTTCAACGCGGATGCGGCCTAGTACATACTCTTTGGGGGCGTTGTAGTCTGTGGCCAGGGGCTCGGTTTGGGCCGCTGCCAGCCGTGCCCCTGCCATCAGCAGGAGCCAGAGTAGGCCCAGGCAGCTAAAAAATGGTCTCATGCAGAAAGGACTTTTCCGAACCGGCGCTCTCTTTTTTGATAGGCAGCAATGGCCTCTACCAGGTTTTGTTTGGTAAAGTCGGGCCAGAGGGTTTCGGTGATGTAGAGCTCGGTATAGGCCAGTTGCCAGAGTAAAAAGTTAGAGATACGCAGCTCGCCACTGGTGCGGATGAGCAGCTCGGGGTCTGGCATACCTGCCGTGTTCAGGTAGGCGGCTACGGTCTCTTCTGAGATATCCTCTGGCCGCAGGTGGCCTTGGGCCACCTGCCGGGCCATATGTTGCATGGCGTGGGCAAGCTCCCAGCGGCCGCTGTAGTTCAGGGCCAGGTTCAGGTTAAGGCCAGTGTTGTCGGCCGTCATTTGTTTGGCCTCGGCCAGCTCTTGCTGGGCCTGGGCAGGCATGCGAGATATGTCGCCGATGGCAGTAAGCCGGATGCGGTTTTTCATCAGCGTTTCTATCTCTGCCCTGATGGTATGCACAAAAAGCTCCATCAAGCCAGAGACTTCCTCTTGCGGGCGGCCCCAGTTTTCGGTAGAGAAGGCATACAGGGTCAGGTGCTTCACGCCAAGCTCGGCACAGCCTTCTGTGGCATTGCGCACGGCCTGTATGGCATTGCGGTGCCCATAAATGCGTTGCTCGCCCTGGCGTTGTGCCCACCGGCCATTGCCGTCCATTATAACGGCAATATGGCTAGGGATATTTTCGGGCGATGGCAGTTGCGCAAGCAGGCTCTGGGACATAACAGCCTGCAAAGGTACGCCCTGCACCCCGATGCCTTACCCCACAGATTGGTATGGGCGGCCCTACCGGCTGATGATGAGCCTGTCGGTGCCCGTCCAACTGCCTTGCGTTACAAAAAGGGTGTAGGCCCCGGGTGCCAGGTGCTCAACCACAATCCGGCCCGCGTGTGTGGTTTGGCCTGCCAATACGACCCGGCCCTGCGCATCTACCAGTTGATAATCGGCCGTATGGCCCTCTTGCGGCAGGCCCAGTAGCTTAAAGGCCTGGCGGGTAGGGTTGGGTACCAGTTTTACCTTGTGCGCCTGTGCCGCCTTCAGTTGTGTCAGCAGCGTGAGCCGTGCCTGCCCTTGCCCCAGCACCCAACGCTCAGGGTCGTACAATACCTGTATGGGCTGGCCCCGTAGGGGTAGGCGGTACAATTGGCTGTTCTGACTGTTGTCTAAGGCTACATCTTCGGTTGCGCCCCCTGCATAGACGATCCGCAGCGGCACTCTGTTGTTAAAGAAGGGCCCACCTGCTGCACTCGGGGCCTGGTCTATGGTAATTACAAGCGTGTCGCCGAGGGTGCCGTGCTGCCGGCAGTCAATCTGGTAAATGGGATATCCGGCTCCCTCGTAATAGTCTCTGAAATATTCGCCCATGTCTTGGCCGCTGGCCGTGTTCACATGGCGGATAAAGTCGGGCGTTTTGGCGTAGCCATAACTCAAGGCAGGGTCTGCCAGGTAGGTGCGGATGGCCGTGTAGAAGGCGGCATCGCCCACAAGCCAGCGGAGGTTGTGCAGCAAATATGCCCCCTTGGCATAACTGAGCGGGCCATTGAAGATGCGCCCCACGCTGGTGGTATCGTTTACTTTAACGGAGCCGCCAGGGCTTTGCGCAATACCTGCCAGGGTTTGGATTTTCCAGTTCTCCCAACCGTTCAGATTGCCTCGGTAAAGGCGGGCCAGGCCTTCGCAGTAAGTGGCAAAGCCTTCGTTGAGCCAGATGTCTACCCAACTGCCGCAGGTTACCTGGTCTCCAAACCACTGGTGGGCCAGCTCGTGGGCCATCAGCTCGTGGTTGAAGTTGACCATGAAAGACATCGTCTGATGCTCCATGCCGCCGCCCCAGCTAAACTGCGCATGGCCGTACTTTTCTCTGTTGTAGGGGTAGGGCCCAAACAGAGAGTCAAACAGTACGATGGTGGGCACCGTCTGGTCTATCTCTCTGCGGGTGGGCGCGTCGTTGCTCTCTGGGTAGAGGTAATTCTGCAGCAGCAGGCTGTCTTGCCGCAAGCGGAACTTATAGCTGTACTCCTCATAATTGGTAACCGAGATGGCTACCAGGTAGGCCGCCGTGGGGTAGGTGCTGCGCCAACGGTAAACATGCCGCCCCGGGGCCGAGGGTGTAATGCTTTGCAGCAAACCATTAGATCCTACTTTATTACCTATGGGGCAATCTACGTTTACCTCTACGGTGTCGGTTTTGTCTGCCAGGCTTTGCTTGCAGGGCCACCAGTCTCTGGCGCCAAAGGGTTGCGAGAGCGTCCAAAGGATAGGTGCCCCGTTGTGCTGGCTTTGTACAAAGCTGCCAAAGCCCGAGGCAGGCGGCACACCCTTGTAATAAATCTGCACAGAGTCTATGCGCCCAGGCGCTCCAAGCTGGGGTAGGGGGATCCGCACCACATTGGGCGACGACCGATCTACAGGCAGGCGCTGGGTGCCGTTGTAGCGGACAGAATCTACGATCAGCTCGGTGGCCAGGTCGAAGTAGAGGGCTTGCAGGTCTCCGCCTACCCAACGGAAGCGGCTCGTAACCGAGCCCGCGATGTAGCGCTGGCTTGGGTCTGCGCGCAGGTCTAGCCGCTGCCTGACGATGTCTATGTTGTTGGAGCGTGAGTCAAAAGCGCCTGTTGCGATGCGCTGATCAGCCAGTTGACGCCCTTCTGCCTGCGCTAAATGCCCGAGCCGGGCCATGTAGCCGTTTTGCGCCTGGGTAGGTAGGGCCGCCAGGGCTGCAAGTCCACAAAGTATGATAGCAAGCTTTGCCATGGCTGCGTGTAGTTTGTGGTTGTTAAGGTAAGGCCGCAGCGTCAGACGATGCTAAAATCATCGGCATCTTGCCAGGCCGGAAAGCTCTGCCGGTAGCTGGCCAGGTCTGCATAGCTAAGATTTACCAGGCCAATTTTGTTTTGATTGCCCAACTGTACCAGGGGGGTGCCGTCGTAAGAAAAAAGGGCAGAATCTCCGGCATAGTCGTGCCCGTTGCCGTCTTTGCCTATGCGGTTTACGCCGGCACAGTAGGCCAGGTTTTCTATGGCGCGCGCCGGCAGCAGCGACTGCCAGGCCAGGGCCCGGCGGGCAGGCCAGTTGGCAGTATAGAGCAGCAAGTCGTAGGCTTGAGGGTGGTTGCGGCTAAAGACGGGAAAGCGCAGGTCGTAACACACCAGCGGGCATATGCGCCAGCCCAGATGCTCGAAAACGAGCCGCGCTTGCCCTGGCCGGTAATGCTCATGCTCGCCTGCCATGCGGAAGAGGTGGCGCTTGTCGTACCAGAGCAACGGCTGGCCGGGCCGGGCCACCAGCAGGCGGTTGTAGCAGGCGCCTTTGTCTGCCGTCATCACCGACCCGACGACGGCGGCATTCAGACGGTTGGCCGTCATGCCGAGCCAGCGGCAGGTATCGGTGTTCATCACCTCGGCGTGGCTTGTATCCATGCTGAAGCCGGTGGTAAACATTTCTGGCAGCACCACAAGGTCTGCCAGGCCGGCTACGTCCTCCAGCATCTCTTCTAGATGGGCACGGTTTTGGGCAGGGGCTTGCCAATGCAGGGTGGTTTGCACCAAAGCCACGCGCAAGGGGAGGTGTGTCATTATCAACAGAGTTCGTCGGGGGTAAGCTGTTTATGCCGGACGTAGCCAGAACCCTGCCAGCCGCTTGGCCGTGCCAGCCAGCAGGTGGAATGGCAACAGGAGCGGCGGGCAATTCTTAAGGGCATACTTGTAGAAGTTTGCCAGGTTGGCACCACCCCTGATGTCTGTAAGGTGTTTGATGTAGTTGCCCCAACTACGCCCCGCCCTGATGGAGCGATCTCCGCTGGCATCGGGGTAGGTGAGGATGGGCGCGTCGTAGTTGACGAATACCCTGAAGCCTGCGCGGCGTGCTACCATGGTATAATCATAGTCTGCCATGTAGTGCGGAAAGCGTACCGCATCAAAAAGGCCTGCCTTTTCAATACATGCCCTGGGAATGAGCAGCCCCCTGCCCGGAAAGTGAGAAACCTCGTGCAGGCCTTGCAGGGGCCTTCGGTAGGCGGCGGCTATGGGGTGGCGGCCATCTGTCAGCCAGTTCCAGGTGTCGCCCGCGTACGCAATCTTGGGTTGGGCCAGGTCTCCTTCTAGGGCTAGGGCGCCCAGCAATGCCTGGGGCTTCTCTGTAGAGCCTTTCAGCATCTCTGCCACAAACTGCGGCGTGCAGACGACGTCGTTGTTGAGCGTCATCACACGGGCGGCCCCTTGGCCCATGGCGGCCGTTATGCCCAGGTTCACGGTGCCCGTCCAGAAAACGTCGCCGGGCGTTTGCAACACCTGCACTTCCGGATAGTCTGCCTGCAGGGTAGGTAGGGTCTCGTCTGTGCTGCCGTCGTCTACCACAATGGTATAAAACCGCTGGTCTGTTTGGGCACGCAGGCTCTCTAGGCAGGCATGGGTAAAGTGCCACCGGTTAAACACGGGGATGACGATGGCCAGCTCCAGTTGCTCTGGGCGCAGATCTATCATACCAGACTTTTAATTAGGCCTACCACTTTGTCAATACTCCACGGAGCTTGAAATCGCTCTACGGGGGCATCCTCGCCAAACCAGCCACGCTTGGCAAAATCAACGGCAATGTTGTGGCGGGCAAACAGGTCTTCTACAACGTCTCGCTTCCACTGCCGGCTAACGATGCCGGTCATATCATAGGGAAAAACCTGGTTGTCTGGGCCGAAGATTTCTCGGTTCAGGGTATAGAAGTTGTCTTGCTTGCGCCTGGCGCGGATGTTGCCGTAATACTCAAAGTGCCAGGGGTTCTCGTGCCGGCGCAGGTATTTGGCAAACCTGCTTTTGCTGAACATGCAGGCCTGCAGACTGATCCGATACTTGTCTTGCTGGCTTACCTTCCAAAGTCGCTCGTCGAACCCGCTGGGCACAAACGGGCCTTGATTACCGCCTGGCGTTAGGCCCAGGTAGGTAATCTGATGCCGTTGCATAGCCTCTGCCAGGCTTATGAGGGCCTCGTGCTGCACGGGTGCTTTCAGAAAGTAGTCTTCTTGCACGTATAGTACAAGGTCTGTCGGCACTTGGGCCAGGGCGCATTGCAGGGCCTCTGTCCAGGTAGGGTGCTTGCCTCCAAAAGCCGCCGCGTTTTGGGTGCAGGTAATATGCAGGCCAGATTGGGCAAAAGTCTTGCGCTCGGCATTCAGTACAATCTCTGCCTGATACTGGGGCCAGTAAATGGCCATGAGCTTAAAGAACGGCTCCCAGCAGTCGGCATAGCCATCGGTGCTGTTCACCAGCAGGGTAAAAGGCAACATAGGGGGCGCGGCGGGCATAACAAAGCAAAGTTGTGGTATTAAATCGCTTTGCCAGCCCCTACTACGGCGGCAGACCCTACATGGGTACCACTGGCTTTGCCTGGGCTTGCCACTCGTCAGGCATTAGCCACCGCTCATCCCTATTTCGCATTTAGTACTTGGTAATACAAAGTACCTAGCTATATGTTTGTACTGTCTTATACAAACAACCAGGCAAAAGCCATGAATGTCGAAAACAACAGCGTCCAAATGCGCAAGGGCATCCTGGAGTTCTGCGTGATGCACATCATTGCCCGTGGCGAGGTTTACACCTCTGACCTGATTCAGGAGCTGACGGCCGCACGCATGGTGGTGGTAGAGGGTACGCTCTACCCGCTGCTGACGCGCCTGAAAAACGCCGGGCTACTACAGTATGCCTGGCGCGAAAGCACGGCAGGCCCTCCGCGCAAGTACTATAGCCTTACAGACCAAGGCCAGGCCAGCCTGACGGCCCTAACCCAAACCTGGCAAGAAATATCAGACGCGGTAGAGTACCTCCGCCAGCACCAACCTGCCCTTACTCCCCACGCACCAGAGGCAGAGGATTCTGAAATACGCCCCTCAGACAGCGAATAACACCGGCCTCTCTTTAAACTTCCCCTTTCTTACCCACGTCCAACCCAACCTGTGCCCATGAAAAAGACCGTCTCTACTGCTATTGGGGGTGTCGTTTTTCACATCGAAGAAGACGCCTACCAACAGTTGGCTGCCTACCTAGAGCAGGTGCAGCGCTACTTTACCACCTTTAGCGAAGGCCGCGAGATTGTCCGCGACATTGAAGCTCGCATTGCCGAGCTCTTTGCCGAGCGGCTAAAGGCCCACAACCGCGAGGCCATTGTGGCCGAGGACGTAACGGCCATTGTGGCCACCATGGGCACCGTGGCAGATTTTGCCGCTGCCGAAGAGCCAGCCGCAGACCCAGCCACACCCCATGCCGAGGCCAGCGGTGACCCTGCGGCCGGGGCCAACACCCCACCCGTGGATGCAGAGCCCGGCCCCTGGCGCCGCTCTAAGCGAGACCGCGTGGTGAGTGGCGTGCTAGGCGGCCTTGCGGCTAAGCTGGGCATAGATGCCCTGTGGCTGCGGGTAGCCTTTTGCCTTTTTGCCGTAGGGCTGGGGTTTTTGCCGGCCTTTCCGGTAGTGCTGGTGGTGGCTTACCTTATCCTGGCTGCCAGCATGCCAGAGTCTGACGCCGACGATGATTTGCCCGTCAACATCCGCAAGCTTTACCGCGAGCCGCAAGGCCAGGTCATCGGCGGTGTGGCGGGCGGCCTGGCTGCTTTCTTGGGGCTAGACGTGTCGCTGGTGCGGGTGCTGTTTGGCCTCAGCATCTTTTTGGGTGGCAGTGGTATTGTGGTTTATCTCCTGCTGTGGGCGCTTACGCCCGCAGCTCAGTCTATGACAGACCGCATGCGCATGCGCGGCGAGCCCATTACCCTCTCTGGCATCAGCGACAAGCTCTCTGCAGGCCCGGCAACCGCAGGCAGCCAGAGCAAAGCCCAGCAGATCGTCTTGCTGCCTTTTACCATACTCGGCCACATAGCACGCGCGATCATGGCCGTGGCCTTCGGGCTGGTGCGGGTGCTGGGGGCTTTTTTAGGCATCATCTTATTTGTCGTATCCCTCTCTCTATTGGTTATCGGGGCAGCTTTTGCCTGGCAGATGATCCAGGAGGGCACATTGTTGGGCTCAGACTTTATCCACTTTGAGGGTGACGACGACTTTGGGGCCTACCTGCTGCATGCGCCCTCGGCCCTGGTGTATGCCGGTAGTGCACTGGCCATCTTTCTGGGTTTAGACTTCTTGTTACTCTCCATGGCCTTGATTGCTGCCCGCAATGTGGCCGGGCGCTATGTGAATGTGGCTGCCGCCGCCATCACCTTGGTCTGCCTTGTGGCGACGCTGGTGCTGTTGCCCAAGGCATCGCGCACGTTTAAGGAAAGGGAGGTCGTTACCACCCAGGCCCACCTGCCTCTGAAGTCGGCCTCTATGCTTCAGATTGCCGTTCCGGAGGTAACGGCAGAAAATTCGTTTCGTTCTGAGAGGCTCTCGCTCACTTTCGCCGAAGCTAAAACCGACTCCCTTTCGGTGGTTCAATCCGTTGAGGGCCGTGGAGCAACTCGTGCGTTGGCTCTGGCGTCGGCGTCAGAAGTAAGGTATGGTTTTAGCCTAAGTAACGACTCTGTGCTAACACTTGCCCCCGCCTTTACCTGGACGGCAAACCAGCCCTACCGTATGCAAAAGCTTGACCTGACGGTTGAGGTACCCCAAGGCAGGATCTTTAGGCTAGACGAGCGCGCCGCACAGTTGGCTATGGGTACCTTGGCAGGTGTGCGGGCAGACTTTAATGCAGTTGACTTTGTAGGACGCCAACTGGTTTTTGCCCGCGGCCGCCTTACCTGCTTAGACTGCCCCGCAGAAGAAGCCGAACCCGATAAGACGGAAGATGGCTTTAACGCCCGGATAGATATATCTACCGACTCTGGGAGGGTGCAGGGAGATATCGAGGAGGTGAACATTAGCAAGAATGGCATAGAAACCTGGGTGAAGGACCCCAAAACCGGCAAGCGCACCCGCGTCCGCATCCAGGCAGATACGTCTGAGTAGGGCGCTGGGCCAAGGCCGCAATGCTAGGTTTGCACTTTGATTGTGCAGGCAGCACGGCCATGAAACAGATTTTACCTCAGCGGCCGTCTTTGGCCGAAAGCCAGGCCTTGGCCCGGCTCCCGGTTTGGTTGGTGTTAGAAAATTTGCGGTCTGCCCTCAACGTAGGCAGCCTTTTCAGAACGGCAGATGCCTTCAGGCTAGGGGGGCTTTGCCTGGTGGGGTTTACGGCCCTGCCCGACCACCGCGAGGTACGCAAGGCCGCGCTGGGGGCCGAAGAGTCTGTGCCCTACCGTAGTTATGAGCAGATAGAAGATTGCCTGGCCGCAATGCGGGCCGAAGGCTACCTGCTGGCCGCCTTGGAGCAGACAGACCAAAGCATGGCGCTAGACAGTTTTGCCTGGCCTGGGCAGCCGGTAGCCCTCGTGCTGGGCAATGAGGTTGAGGGCGTATCTCCGCAGGCCCTGGCCCTGTGCGACATGGCTCTGGAGATTGCCCAGGGCGGCATCAAACACAGCCTGAACGTGGCCGTGGCGGGCGGGGTGGCCGCCTGGCACCTGGCCCAGCAAGCGGGCCGGGCCGCAGGCGGGCCAAAGGCGTAGCTTTGCTTTGTCAACTTTCAATAATCGTTACAGCCTCTCCCTCCTGTTTTGCTGTATTACCTTTTTACCTTCCTCGACGAGCGGTTCGACCTGGCCGGTGCCGGCGTCTTTAAGTATCTAAGCTTCAGGGCGGTGGCGGCGGCTGTACTGTCGCTGGTCATAACTGTCTTGTATGGCAAGCAGCTTATTGGCTACCTGCGCCGCAAGCAGGTAGGAGAGACCGTGCGAGACCTTGGGCTTGAGGGCCAGCTGGCCAAGCAAGGCACCCCCACCATGGGCGGTTTTATGATTTTGCTCGGCCTGCTGGCCCCCACGCTGCTCTTTGCCAAGATTGATAACCTCTACGTTATACTGCTCATAATTACCACGGTTTGGCTGGGGCTTGTAGGGTTTGCAGACGACTATATCAAGGTCTTCAAAAAGAACAAAGAGGGCCTCAAGGGTAAGTTCAAGGTCATCGGGCAGGTGGGCCTGGGCCTGTTGGTGGGGCTGGTGCTGTACTTCCACCCCTCCGTCCGCGTGCGAGAGTACATGAACCGCGCCGTCAAGGTAGAGGACGTTAAGCGAGACGAGAACTTCGCCGTACGCCTGGATCGCACCATCGAGCAAAGCTTTGCCTACAAAGACGTCAAAAGTACTGAGACGACCATCCCGTTTCTGAAAGACAATCGCCTCAATTACAGCATCTTCACAGAGCCCTTTGGGGCGGGTGGGCTCACATGGCTGGTGTATGTGGGCATGGTTATCCTGGTCATCACGGCCGTTTCTAACGGGGCCAACATTACCGACGGGATAGATGGACTTGCCGCAGGCGTATCGGCTATCATAGGGCTTACGCTGGGCATACTGGCCTACGTAAGCGGCAATACCGTTTTTGCCCAGTACCTGGGCATCATGTATATCCCTAACTCGGGCGAGCTGGTGGTCTTCTGCGCGGCCTTCGTGGGGGCCTGCATCGGGTTCTTGTGGTACAATGCCTACCCGGCCCAGGTTTTTATGGGTGACACCGGGTCTCTTGCGCTAGGGGGCATCATTGCCACGCTGGCGCTTGTGCTGCGCAAAGAGCTTCTGCTGCCCCTGCTCTGCGGCATCTTCTTGATAGAGAACCTGTCGGTGGTTATCCAGGTGTCTTACTTCAAATACACAAAAAAGAAGTACGGCGAAGGCCGCCGCATCTTCCGCATGAGCCCGCTGCACCACCACTACCAAAAGGGTGGCATTCCGGAGCCTAAGATCGTGACCCGGTTCTGGATCGTCTGCATAGCCCTGGCAGCCATTACGCTGGGTACGCTTAAGCTACAATAACGACAGGGCGGCCCTTGGCCGGCCAAATTTTCAACCAGTATGATTGCCATTTTAGGTGGGGGCGAGAGCGGCACCGGTGCCGCCCTGTTGGCCAAGGCCCTGGGCCAGCCTTGTTTCGTGTCAGACTTTGGACTGCTCTCTAGCCAGGCCCGCCAACTGCTGCAAGAAGCTGGCATCCCCTTCGAAGAGGGCGGCCATACCATCGAGCGGGTGCTACAGGCCTCTGTAGTGGTCAAAAGCCCGGGCATACCGCCCAAGGCCCCGGTGGTGCAAGCGGCCCTGCAGGCAGGCCTGCCCGTGATAGACGAGCTGGAGTTTGCCTACCCCCACATGCAGGGCAAGGCCATCTGCATAACTGGCAGCAACGGCAAGACGACTACCACCCTGCTTACCTACCACCTCTTGCGGCAGGCTGGTATCAGCGTCGGGCTGGGTGGCAACGTGGGGCAAAGCCTGGCCGGGCAACTGGCCAAGGGCATCCAGCCAGACTGGTGGGTGCTCGAGAGTAGCTCCTTTCAGATAGATGGCTGGCAATCCTTACGCCCCCGGATTGCCATGTACCTGAACCTGAGCCAAGACCACATGGACCGCTACGGCACCATGGAGGCCTACGCCCAGGCCAAGATGCGCATTGCCGCCAACCAAACCGAAGACGACCTACTCATCTACCTGACCGACGCCGGCTGGGTAGAGCGCATGGTGGCCGAGCACGAGCCCAAGGCACGGCTGGCCCCCTTTAACACCCGATTTGCCGACGGCCTGGCCGCCTGGGTAAATGCGGACTACCTCCATGCCGAGCTCAACGGCAAAACGGCCTCTGTGCCGCTGCAGCAACTGCCGCTGAAGGGCGTCCACAACCAGCAGAATATGCTGGCCGCCACCCTTGCCGCCCTAGAGGTGGGCATCGAGCCATCGGCCATAGCCGATGGTTTGCACTCGTTTGTAAATGCGCCACACCGGCTGGAGCCCGTTGGTACGGTGGGTGGTGTGGCCTTTATCAACGACTCTAAGGCGACCAATCCAGACTCTGTGCGGTATGCACTGGAGGCTATGGCCCAGCCCGTGATCTGGGTGGCAGGCGGCAAAGACAAGGGTAATGATTATGCCTTATTGGAAGACCTGGTGCGCAGCCATGTAAAGGCCCTCGTTTGCCTGACCAAATACCCCGAGCCGCTCCTTGCAGCTTTCTCTGAAATTATTCCCAACATCCAGGTGACGGAGTCTGTGGACGAGGCCGTGGTGCTGGCCCACAAATTGAGCCAGCCCGGAGACGTGGTGCTGCTATCGCCCGCCTGCGCCAGCTTCGACCTGTTTCAGAACTACGAAGACCGCGGCAACCAGTTCCGCGAGGCGGTGGCTGCCTTTGCGGCCAGCCATCGCCTGGGGCAGCCCTAGGGTTGGGCGTTGGCCCGCCAGCGCTCCAGCAGTTCGGCCATGTCTGGGGGTAGGGGAGCCTCAAAATGCACCTGGGCCCCCGTTGCCGGATGCACAAAGCCCAGCGTAGCAGCATGCAGCGCCTGGCGGGAGCAGAGCTTGAGGCATGTCTCCACAAAGTGCCGATAGGGGCCTGTCTGCGGGCCTTTCAGGATACGGTCTCCGCCATAAGAGGTATCGCCAAACAGGGGGTGGCCCAGGTATCGCATGTGGGCGCGTATCTGGTGGGTGCGGCCGGTTTCTAGCTTACACTCAATCAGGGTGCAGTAGCCCAGCCTCTCCAGTACGCGGTAGTGGGTGATGGCGTGGCGCGTGCCCTCGCCGCCCTCGGGCTTAGCTTCCACCAGCTTGCGATCTTTGGCACTGCGGCCTAGCGGCACGTCGACGGTGCCTTGCTCTAAAGCCACCACACCCCACACCAAGGCCAGATACCGCCGCTCTATGCTGTGGACAAAGAACTGCCGGGCCAGCTTCACCATGGCCTCGTCTGTCTTGGCAACCACCAGCAGGCCAGAGGTATCCTTATCTATACGGTGTACCAGCCCTGGCCGCACCGCCGCCGAGCCCTGGGCCAGGTTTTTGTCCAGATGGAAGACCAGCGCGTTTACCAGTGTACCCGTCCAGTTGCCGAAGGCCGGGTGTACCACCATGCCAGCGCGTTTGTTTACGATGAGCAACTGCTTGTCTTCATAAACTATGTCGAGCGGGATGTCTTCGGGCAGAATCTCATCGGTGCGTGGGGGCTCTGGCAGCGATACGGTAAAGACATCGCCCGGCTTCACCTTATAGCTTGGCTTGAGCGCCAAGCCGTTCACCTTCACAAAGCCCGCCTCCATACCGGCTTGGATTTTGGTACGGCTGGCATTGGGCAGCCGTATCTGCAAAAACACGTCAGCACGCATCATCTGCTGGCCGGGGTCTGCCACCAGCCGGTAATGGTCAAAGAGTGTTTCTTCTACCTCTTCTGCCGCTACCAAAGGGATGTCCGGTGCCGATTCGTCCAACATAGCTGCAAAGGTCGGGAGAGAGTTGAGAGTTGAAAGTTGAAAGTTGAAAGTTGAGAGTGGGGGGCTGGTCCCGGTCTCCCCTTGCGCTGGTCCCGGTCTCCAGACCGGGACCCACCCACGGAAGGCGCTGCGGTCTCCAGACCGCTCAAACGGAGGGCGTTGGGTGTGGAACGTCAGCTACGGAGCCGCCCCCGGATGGGCCAGCCCCAGGTTAGGGCCAGCCCCAGGTTGGGGCCGCCCCAGGGTTTGGGCCACCCCAGGCTAAAGCCGTGGGGCTACTAGGATAGCGACGGCTGAAGGCGCCCGCATTCGTCCCCTGCCGCTGGCGCAAGGCTGCGCCTTGTGCCCATAATGTTCCGCCGTTGCACGGCGGCGCCGAAGGCGAAGGACGTCCCATCCGCATAACCAGCCTACGTACCTGGTCCCGGTTTGCAACCGGGACCCACCCAAGGTTGCCGGTTTGCAACCGGCCAGAACGGCAAACGTGATGTAGGGGCGGACCCGCGTGTCCGCCCGCCTGCGGATGGCTTTGGGATTGGAGATAAGTTCATTGGTTTATCCGGGCTACGGCTGGCCCGCCCCAGGCTGAAGCCGTGGGGCTATCGCGAAGTGTCTGCTCTTTTGGCGACGGCTAAATCCAAACGCTTTTTGTCTCTCATTTACAGGTAGTTGCAATGGTTTTTTGCCGGGCGATGTCGGGCTGGTTGTCGTGTATTGCGGCAGTCTGAAGACTGCGCTGCAATGGGCGTCACAAGTCATCGCTCCCCTAATCGGGTCACTAAAGACTTGCGACAGGTTGGGCCTTGTTTGTGCCGTTGCGCTGGGTTTGCGGTAGGGAGGTATGCAGGGCTGGAGCCCTACAAGTGAGGGTTACGAGGGCTGGAGCCCTCGAACAGCATCCTAGCAGGATGCCGCAGGCTTGAAAGCGTTCGGCTTTAGCCGTCGCCTTAGCAGTAGCCCGAGGTTTTTAACATGGGGTGAACACGACGAACCCACGGCTCGCGCATTGCCCCAGCGGCCCAACCCAACCACCAATGTCTTAACGGTCAGGAGACCGAAACCAGCGCCCAACTATCAACTTTTCAACCTCCCACCGCCAACCTAGCCGTTTGGCCCGCTCTACGCAGCAGATACAGGCCAGGAGCAAGCCCCTGCGGCAGGCGGTAGAGGCCCTGGCAATCTTGAGTCATCGTGCCTAGGCACTGGCCCTGCAGGTTGAGCAGCGATGCCGGGGCCGCCTTGCCGGGCCAGCGCAGGCTTGCCCCTGCCGGGGCCGGGTTGGGGTATGGGGCCGAGAGCACCTGCTCTAGCTGGCGGGCAGACATGGGCCGCTGGCCCTGGGGCAGGCGCAGGCCTGCCAACAGCGTGTTGGTTTGATAGGAGCGCTGAAGGGTTGCACCGGTGCCGAAGCGTGCTTCAGGTAGAGGAGGTTGGTTGGGAGCGGCTCCTCCTGTCACAAGCAACATAGGTCCCATCACGGTTCCGTGAAAGGGCATACCGGTCGATCCCCCGTCTGCGACGGCCCACTTGATGCGCGTGGCCTGGGCATTTGTGGCAACAATAATGACTTGATTGTAAGGCTGGTTTGTGTCGCTGCATACGGTATCCGGCCCCAGGGGTCTGCAAGGCTCATCGATGCGTTGGGCCCTTGCCCAGTAAAGCAGCGAGTCAGGCGGGTTGGATAGGTCTGCAAGCTGGTTGAAGTAGAAAGATATAGGTAGGTTAGCCCAGCCGGAGGCTGAGTCGAAGCGAAGGATCGGATGCACGTTGTGCCAGCGCCCGGCAGAGTCTCGCTCGGCCATGTAGGCTAGCTCGGCTCGGCTGTTTTGCCTGCGGATGACAGGCACCCCCTCCAGGGCAATCGAGTCGCGTGAGCGGATCAAATAGCGCCGCCTGCCTGCCATATCTGTGATGGGGGTTAGCTTGGGAAAATCTCCCATACTTGTTGGAGGCCAGTTTTCTAGTCTGGCCTCCCAGCGGCCTACCGTATCTACGCTTGCCCAAAAAAAGCTCGGATTGGGAAAGCTACGAATTGTCATCTGGCCCAACCTGCGGCTGCCCCACACGTATCCCGTCATGCTTAGCCTGCCATCGCTGCCAACGGCCAGGTCTCGAAAGCTCCCGTATCCATTAGAGTTAGTGGCGCTTGGGGGGGCTTCGACAAATGTATATGCCCGGTCCACCTGTCCATCAGGCAGGCGAACATGAAACAAGGCAGTGCCAAGGCTATCGGGCGGTAACTGAAAAGGCGTAAAGATGGATGTCCAATCCAGGTTGGAGTAGGAGCAGGTGGCCCAAAAGCCTGAGGCGGTCGTTGGCGAAGTATCGAAGCTGGAATTATCCATGCTAACAGAGCCTATTTGTCTGACCCATCGGCAAGTACCGGTCGAGTCAAAGCGGATGATGGATGGTATCCAGCCTCGGTACTGTTGCCCTTGGTAGGTGATGGGATGGTTACCGAATAGGAACTGGCCATCGTAGCGGGCAGAGTCTGATGTGGAGGCTGTCAGGACGACACCTCCATGCCCATCGTGTTGCAGCGTGATACCCCACCAGAGCTTGCCGTAGTCGCTGAAACGAGGCGTTGCCACCAGCACCTGGTGCCAGAGCATGCGGCCATCATGAGCTATGTGCAGCAGGTAGATGCCCCCCGGGCGGCTATTGTCGATGGGTAGCCCGGGCAAAGAAGCGCCGACCCGCACAAAAAGAGATACGTAGGCCCCGCCCTGCCCATCCGAGCATTGGGCCATTAGCTCCTCCTGGGGCTCACTGTCTATGGGTGGGGGTAACTGCTGGTTTGCCAGCCGCCCTACCCGGTAGCCATATAGGAAGGCCGGGGGCAGGTAGGATTGAGCAGCTGCAGTAAAGCAGCATCCGGCCAGGGTGCAACAAAGCAAGGAAAATCGGACAAAAAAAGCAGGCATAGGGCAAAGGCTTGTCTAACCAAAAGGCCCGCGTAAGGTAAGGTGGGTTAGCAAGGATGTTTGAGTACTTGGTCGTTTTTCGATATAAAATCATCGAAAAGTTTAGCTGGGATACCAAATTGCTATGAACAACCAGCAAAAGGGGCACGGCTTACGAAAAGTCTGCCATTAAGGTTTTTAATATACCAATAAAAATTTCATATTGCATTAAAGTAATTTATTGCCGAGGCGGGTGCATCTTGCCTGCGGTAGCCTGGCTACCTCACACACTCCACACCAGAATTACTTGTATGACTTCTTCTAAACTGCGGCCGCTTAAAAGCCTGCTGGTGGCCAACCGGGGCGAAATCGCCATCCGCATCTTTAGGGCCGCCACGGAGCTTGGCCTGCGCACCGTGGCCATCTACACCGACGAAGACCGCTACAGCCTGCACCGCTACAAGGCCGACGAGGCCTATCGCATCGGCAAACCAGGCGATGCGCTAAAGCCCTACCTGGACTTTGAGGCCATCGTAGCCCTGGCCAAAGAGAAGGGCGTGGATGCCATCCACCCCGGCTACGGCTTTCTGTCTGAAAACGTGGCCTTTGCCCGCCGCTGCCGCGAGGAGGGCATCATCTTCGTGGGCCCCTCGCCAGAGGCGATGGAGGCCTTGGGCAACAAGATTCTGGGTAAGCAGGCGGCAGACCGATGCGGCATCCCCACCGTGCCGGGGGCAGAGGTGTCGCTGGCAGAGATGGACGAGGCTCTGGCGCAGGCGCAGGCCATAGGCTTCCCGCTTATGATCAAAGCCGCCAGCGGGGGCGGCGGGCGGGGCATGCGCATCGTCCGCCAGAAGGCCGAGCTGCAGCCCAGCCTGGAGCAGGCCGCAGCCGAGGCCGCCAACGCCTTCGGAGACCCGACCGTCTTTTTGGAGCGGTTCATCGAAGACCCCAAGCACATAGAAGTGCAAATCATAGCCGACCGGTATGGCCATACGCTGCACCTGTTTGAGCGCGACTGCTCGGTGCAGCGCCGCTACCAAAAGGTGGTAGAGGTGGCCCCGGCCTCAGGCATCTACCAGGATACGCGCAACAAGCTCTACGACTACGCCGTGCGCCTGTGCCAGTCTGTGCAGTACGACAATGTGGGCACGGTGGAGTTTCTGGTAGACAAGCAGGAGAACATCTACTTCATCGAAGTGAACCCCCGCATCCAGGTAGAGCATACCATAACGGAAGAGATCACGAAGGTGGACATCGTCCGCAGCCAGATACTGATTGCCCAAGGCCACCGCCTGGCCGACCCGCAGATCTGGCTCCGCAGCCAAGCCGACGTGGTGGCAAGGGGGTACGCCATCCAGTGCCGCATCACGACGGAAGACCCAGAGCATGACTTTCGGCCCGATACGGGCAAGGTTATCGCCTACCGCAATGCGGCCGGCTTCGGCATCCGGCTCGACGAGGGCAACCTCTACACGGGTGTGGAGATCAGCCCCTACTTCGACTCGCTGCTGGTGAAGGTCTCTGCCACGGGGCGCACTTTGCCGGGCACGGCCAAGCGCCTCAGCCGCGCACTGGACGAGTTCCGGGTGCGGGGGGTGAAGACCAACATCGGGTTTTTGAAGAACGTGCTGGCCAACCACGTCTTTGTGCGGGGCGATGCGACGGTCAACTTCATAGCCGCCCACCCCGAGCTGATGAAAATGCCCAAAGGCAGAGACCGCGGCACCCGCGTGCTCGACTTTCTGGGCCATACGCTGGTAAACGGCAATCCTGACATGGCAGGTGCGACCCGCCCTGCAAGGCCCCTGCCCGCCACCGTGCCCGATTACCCCGAGCTGGCCACCCTCCCATCAGGCTACCGCAACAAGCTGCAAGCAATGGGGCCGGCTGCGTTTGCCCAGGCCCTGTTTGCGCAAAAGGAATTGGCCCTGACCGACACCGCCCTGCGCGACGCCCACCAGAGCCTGTTTGCTACCCGGATGCGCACCCACGATATGCTGCCCATTGTGCCGGCATACGCACACCTTCTGCCGGGTCTCTTTAGCCTGGAGTGCTGGGGCGGGGCCACGTTTGATGTGGCCATGCGGTTTCTGCACGAAGACCCTTGGGAGCGCCTGCGCCGCCTGCGTGCGCTGGCCCCCAACATCCTTTTCCGCATGCTGCTGCGGGGGCGCAATGCGGTGGGCTACGGCTTCTACTCCGAGCAGACGGTGCAGGCTTTCATAGCCCAGGCAGCGCAAGATGGGGTGGACATCTTCAGGGTCTTTGATAGCTTTAACCATGCCCCAACGGTGGCCGACTGCATCCGCATGGTGCGCCAGAGCTCTGAGGCGCTGGCCGAGGCCGCCGTCTGCTATAGCGGAGACCTGGCAGACCCTGCCGAGCGCAAATACACACTGGACTATTACCTGCGCACGGCAGAGCCTATGGTAAAGGCTGGGGCCCACATGCTGTGCATCAAAGACATGGCCGGGCTCATAAAGCCGGATGCAGCCTTTAGGCTGGTAGAGGGCCTGCGCGGGGCGTTTGGCCTGCCCGTGCATCTGCATACGCACGACACCAGCTCTGTGCAGATGGCCAGCCTGTTGGCAGCCATCGAGGCAGGGGTAGATGGTGTGGACGTGGCCATGGCCTCGCTCTCTGGCCTGACGAGCCAGCCCAACCTGAACGCCCTGCTGGCCCTGCTTTCGCGCTCACCCCGCCGTCCGGAGCTAGATTTGGAGGCCGCCAACCGCATCTCAGACTACTTTGAGGGCGTGCGGAGCTGGTATATCCCCTTTGAGCCAGACCTGAAGAGCGGCACGGCCGAGGTGTACGAGAACGAAATCCCCGGTGGGCAGTACAGCAACCTGCGCAGCCAAGCCCGCGCCGTCGGGCTAGAGGAAAAGTTTGCCCAGGTGCGCGCCAACTATGCCGGAGCCAACCATCTGCTGGGCCGCATCATTAAGGTAACGCCCAGCTCTAAGTCTGTGGGAGACCTGGCCTTGTTTATGACCAGCCACGGCCTGACGGAGGAGAACTTCCGCGCCCAGGCCCAGGGGCTGGCCTTCCCAGAGAGTGTGAAGGCGTTGGTGTCAGGCCACATCGGCACGCCAGAAGATGGCTGGCCGGCAGGCATCGCAGAGCTTATTCTGGATGGCCGCGAGCCAACCAGCCCGGCCGTAGCCATCGAGATCACAGAAGGTACTTTTAAAGAGAAATACGGGGCCGACAAGTCGCACCAAGACTATCTGAGCTACCTGATGTATCCCAAGGTATGGGAGGAGTTTGATCAGTTCAGGCAGAAATACGACGAGGTGTGGTATGTACCCACGTTGCCCTTTCTCTATGGCCTGCAGCCAGGCGAGGATACCATTGTCACCATCTCTGAAGGTAAAGATTTGCTCATCCGGTGCATCAACGTGTCTGACGAGGTGGATGGGCAGGGGCACCGCACCGTCACCTTCGAGCTGAACGGGCAGTTACGCACCGTAACCGTACCCGACGAGCAGGCTTTGGCAGGCGGCGCCCTCAAGCAGGTGCGCCTGGCCGAGGCACCGGGCGAGGTGGGCGCACCCATGCCGGGCCGGATTGCCAAGATTCTGGTGCAGGCAGGCACAACCGTAGAGGCAGGCCAACCGCTTTTTACCCTAGAGGCGATGAAGATGGAATCTACCATCACCGCCGCGCAGGCAGGCACCATTGCAGCCCTGGGCGTGGCCGAAGGCGACAAGGTGCAGGCACGCCAGTGGGTGCTGACGGTGGGGTAGCCTAGGCATGGGGCTGCATCTGCCAAACGGCCCTTTGTTTCGACCAAGGGCCGTTAAACCCTGCCTGGGCGGGGCGCATCTAAACATCAGTTTTGCCCAGATGGGCGTTTACGTTTCTGCCCGATTACCCAAACCGTACAACTCAAACCCTGGCGGCCCGGCGCTGCCTCTGCCTTGAAATTTTATGAAAAAGATGCTCAGATTCTCAACCTTGGCCGTTCTTGGTGCTGGCCTTTTGTTTACCAGTTGCAAAAAGGACGAGCCCTCTACTACGGCCGACCCTGAAACGGTGGCCATGGCCAACAATGCCGACGACGAGGCCACCGCCTCTGGCGAGACGGACGCCAGCCTGGCCGACGCCGATGAGGCCATTAACCTGACGGCCATTGCCGGTGGCCGGGTTGCCGCGACGCTGCCCTGTGGCGTGGCCAGCATTGACAGCTTCCCGGCCGAAAAGCGCTACGTGATTACCTTCGACGGGCGCACGCGCTGCGGCAACCGGCAGGCCATCCGCAGTGGCAGCATCACGCTGCAGCTCTTCAACGCCCAAAGCTGGGCCGATGCCGGGGCGGTGATGTCGGTTACCTACGACAACTACGCCGTGCGTAAGGGCGTGGGCCGCAGCGCGGGCAACGCCATCGTCCTCAACGGCTCGGGTAAGATTTACAATGTACTGGGCGGCTTGCGCCGGCAGGTGCTGCGTGGCACGGCCAACCAGGTGCAGCACCGCATCCGCTTCAGCAACCTGCGCATGGCTTACAAGAACCGGCTCTTTACCGACATCGGCATTGCCAAGACGCGCACCTGGGTGAACGAGGGTGGCTTTATCACCATCCAGGTGACGGGCGACACGGCTGGAAGCACCCTGGGCGGCAACAGCAATGTAGGCCACTGGGGCACCAACCGCCAGGGGGTGCGTAGCTACACCATCTTTCAGCAGCCGGTGGTGGCCAACAACAACTGCGGGTTCGATGCGCCGGTATCCGGGGTTAAAGTCCACAAGGGGCTGAACCGCGAGTTGACGGTGACCTTCGGGGTAGATAGGCAAGGCAATCCCGTCACGGGTAGCTGCCCTTATGGCTACAAGTACCAGTTTGTAGGCCCCCGCCGCACGGAGACGGGTGTGGTGGAGTACTAGGGATATCTTGATACCTGTGCGTGGGGAGCACCCCCTCACCCCCCAACCCCCCTCTCCCCCTTTAGGGGAGAGGGGGGCTTTGTTTTGGATGGCCGGTCCAGACGTTGACCGTTGTTCCTATCTTTACCCCATGCGTGTATGGGTATTGTTGCTGGCGCTGGGCCTGCCGGGCTGGGCCTGGGGGCAGAAGGTGACCATCGTGTCGGAGACGCGGGAGATTGAGGGCCTGCGCCGCAAGGGTATGTCTGCCTTGGTGGAGTACGACAAGAAGACTGTCGAAAAGGCCTGGACCCGCCTGCTCAAGACCATCGGCAAGGCCGAGAGCTGGAAGAGCGGCGCCCTGGTGGTGCTGGCCGCCAACGTAACGGCACCGGAGCTATCCGGCGTAGACCACATCACCCGGCTGGATGCTACGACGGAGGGCACCAAGGTCTTTTGGAGCCTGGGGCAGAAGGGCGAATACCTGGAGCCTGGCTCGCCCGAGTATGAGCGGGCCAAGCGGATGCTGGCCGACTTTGCCCGACAGCTCTACCGAGACGACCTCTCGGAGCAGATTGCCGCTGCCGAAAAGGTGGTGGACGTAGCCAGCCGCACCCACGACAAAACCGTGCAAATGGGCGAGCACCTGCGCCGCCAACTGGAGCGCAACGGGGCCGACCAGCAATCGCTCATCAAGCAGTTGGAAGAAAAGCGCCAGGAGGCCGAGCGCCTCAAACAGGAGCTGACCAACAACAAAACCGACCAGGAGTCTGCCTTGGAGGAAATCCGCAAGGTCCGCAAGATTGCCGAGGAGCGGAAGGGCAAGCTGCAAAGCCTGCAAACGCAGACGCCCTAGCACAAAACCAGGGCGTCTGTTCAGCGGGTTGTCATCTTTGCCTACACCAGCGCTGCCAGTGCTGCCTCTATCGTGGCGATTTTAGCCTCGGCGTCGGCTTTCTTTTGGCGCTCTTTTTCTACCAGCTCCGGCTTGGCGTTTTGCACGAAGCGCTCGTTGGCCAGTTTGGCCTCTACGGAGGACAGGAAGCCGCGCTGGTAGGCTAGGTCTTTCGTCAGATTTTCGCGCTCGGCTTCGGTATCCACACTGCCTGCGGCCAGCATCACGTAGAAGGCGTCTTGCTTAACGGCAATCAAGTCAGACGGCCCGGCCGGGCGCTCGGGCACAAACTGCACCTCGATGTTGGCTAGCTTGGCGATGGGCTCGGCAAAGCGGGTATAGGGCGTAGGGTCTGCCGCTTGGCCTGCTACGCTGAGGGCCTCTTTGGGGCTGAGGCCGCGGGCGCTGCGGGCATTGCGCACCCCGGCAATAAGCTCAAACGCCAGGGCTGCCAGGGCCAGCAGGGCCTCGTCTGCCGCGGCGGGGGCGGGGTAGGGGGCTACGCAGATGCTGTCGCGCTCGGAGCGGGTGGCCAGGGCCTGGTACACCTCTTCGGTGAGGAAGGGCATGAAGGGGTGCAGCGCCCGCATCAGTTGCTCCAGGTAGGCCTGGGCTTTTTGCAGGGCTTCTGGGTGGATGGGCTGGCCGTAGGGGGGCTTCACCATCTCCAGGTACCAACTGCAGAAATCGTCCCAAACGAGCTTGTAGATGGCCTGGAGCGCATCGCTGATGCGGAACGTGTCTAGGTGGCGGTTGATCTCGTCCATGCCCTGGGCAAACCGGGCGGCAAACCAATCTTCGGCCACGGCAGAGCGGTATCCGTCAGGCGCTACCTCTAGGCCGGAGAGTAGGCGGAAGGCGTTCCAGATCTTGTTGGTGAAGTTGCGGCCCTGCTCGACGTATTTCTCATCGAAGGGCAGGTCGTTGCCGGCCGGCGAGGAGATGAGCATGCCGAAGCGCACGGCGTCGGCTCCGAACTTGTCAATCAGGTCGAGCGGGTCGGGGCTGTTGCCCAGCGACTTGGACATCTTGCGGCCGAGCTTGTCGCGTACGATGCCCGTCAGGTACACATCTGTAAACGGCACCTGGCCCCGGTACTCCAACCCGGCCATAATCATGCGCGCTACCCAGAAGAAGAGGATCTCTGGGGCCGTAACCAGGGTGTTGGTGGGGTAGTAGTAGCTGATGTCGGCATTGCCCGGGTCTTCAAACCCGTCGAAGACGGAGATGGGCCAGAGCCAACTGCTGAACCAGGTGTCCACCACGTCCTCGTCCTGCGTCAGGTCGAACTCAGAGAGGGCGTAGAGCTGGTAGCGGTCGCGGGCAATCTTGAGGGCCTCGCGCTTGCTGCGGGCTACGATGACGTTGCCGTCGGGCATATAGTAGGCGGGGATGCGCTGCCCCCACCACAGCTGCCGGCTGATGCACCAGTCGCGCACGTTCTCCATCCAGTAGCGGTAGGTGTTCACGTACTTGTCGGGGTGCAGGCGTACCTGCCCACTGGTGACGGCCTCCAGGGCGGGGCCGGCCAGGTCCTTCATCTTGACGAACCACTGCTTGCTAAGGCGGGGCTCGATGACGGCATCCGTCCGCTCAGAGCGGCCGGTTTTGTTGGCGTAATCTTCGGCCTTTTCTAGCAGATCGGCGGCTTCCAGGTCTTTGGCAAAGCGCTTGCGGGCTACAAACCGGTCTAGGCCGGCGTAGGGCCCTGCCAAGTGGTTGAGCGTACCATCTTCGGCCATCAGGTCGATGATCTCCAGCCCGTGCTTTTGCCCGATCTCGTAGTCGAGCATATCGTGGGCGGGGGTCACCTTCAGGCAGCCGGTACCGAAGTCTATCAGGATGTTCTCGTCGGCCAGCACGGGGATGTGCCGAGGGCCGTTGGACAACCCTTCCGACAAGGGTACGATGACGTGCTTGCCGATCAGGTGTGCATAGCGCTCGTCTGCCGGGTTGACGGCGATGGCCACATCGGCCAGGATCGTCTCTGGGCGGGTGGTGGCGACGGTCAGGTAGGTGTCGGGCGCGTCGGCAAAGCGGTAGCGCACGTAGTAAAGCTTGCTCTGCTCGTCTTTGTATATGACCTCCTCGTCAGAGACGGTCGTCTTGGCCACAGGGTCCCAGTTGACCATGCGGTAGCCTTGGTACACCAGGCCCTTGTTGTAGAGGCTGATGAAGACCTCGGTTACGGCATCGGAGAGCTTGGGCTCCATGGTGAAGCGGGTGCGCTCCCAGTCGCAACTGCAGCCGAGCTTTTTAAGCTGCTCGAGGATGATGCCGCCGTACTTGTCTTTCCAGGCAAAGGCGTGCTCTAAGAACTGTTCGCGGGTTAGGTCTCCCTTTTTGATGCCCTGCTCGCGGAGCATGGCCACCACCTTGGCCTCGGTGGCGATGGAGGCGTGGTCAGTCCCGGGCACCCAGCAGGCCTCTTTGCCCTGCATGCGGGCGCGGCGGATGAGGATGTCCTGGATGGTGTTGTTGAGCATGTGGCCCATGTGCAGCACCCCCGTGACGTTGGGCGGGGGGATGACGATGGTATAGGGCTCTTTGCTCGGGTTGGGCTCTGAGTTGAAGAAGCCCTGCTGCAACCAGTAGGGATACCAGCGCGCCTCTACCGGGACGGGCTCATAGACTTTGGCTAGCTCTGTTGCCATATATGCCCGCAAAGGTCGGGAATGCAAGGCGCATCGAGTGGCGTTGGGAGTTGAGAGTTGAAAGTTGAGAGTTGAAAGTAGGGCTGATTGCTGCTAATCTGCAGTTGCTTCAGTTGACCAGGTCTGTTGCCTTGGCCAAGAGCGAGGCACAGCCTCGCCAGAGCACGTGACAAGGGCAATGGCAAGGCCATTGCACGGAGTTAGGGGGCCAAGCCTTTGGACGGTAGAGTGGAGGCAGGTCTGCTGCCCTGTCGTACATAATCACCAGCTGGTGGCCATTTCAATGTAGAACATCCTTCCAAGGCTACTTTATCTCGCCAGGGGTAAAATGCTTTGCGATAGGCTTTTACGGTAGTTTCTATTTTTGCCAAATTGTTAAATACTTCGCGCAATGGTTGAATATCTGACATTCTTTTGCCTCGCTCTTTGATGATATATTAACTTTGTGCCAGAAACAAGGCTTGGCAAGGCAATCCGCTAGTCTGCTGCTAGGCACCTTTGAAGTTTGACCTATTCTGAAGTAGAAAATCGCGCTTATCAAGCTACCTGCACCGCTACCCGGCAGACGTGGGCCTATGGACTGCGCCTGTTTGCCCTGTCTAAGGGATTGATCGGGTTCTTGTTTGGGATGATGCTGGTGCCCTTGCAGGCAGGGATGGCATGGGGTAAAACAGCTACCAAGCTATCGGCAGCGTCTTCTGCATGGCGCATGCCGCTTCCTAAAAAGAAATCTTCGGCCGTCCGCTTAGCCGAGCCAGATTCGGCCTTGGGCCAGGCAACTGCCTTTGCTTGGTACCAAGTGGAGGAGTTCCGTACCAGCCTGATTGCCTATGCGCATACCTTGGTCGGCCGGCCATACTGCAGCGGTGGCAAGCAGCCACGCAGCGGGTTCGATTGCTCTGGGTTTACGGGCTACGTATTCAGGCAGTTCGGCATTGCCTTGCCGGCCTGTTCGCGAAGCCAATCTACCGTGGGGGAGAAGGTGGCCAAGGATGAGGCCCGGCCCGGAGACCTGGTTTTCTTTGGGCGCAAAGGCCGCCGAGGCCGCACGACGATCTACCATGCGGGTATCGTTTCGTCTAACCGGGATGGTAGGCTTAAGGTAATCCACTCGGCCTCTGGCGAGGGGGTTACGGTTACAGACATGAGCCAACCTGGCTATTGGCGCAACCACCTGGTGGCCGTGCGCCGGGTGATTGATAAGCCTGCGGCCCTCTTTACCGTACAATAAGCTTGCTTGGCCCGTCATACAGGCGTACCTTCGCAGTCGTCTGCGGCTGCAAGGGTCTTAGGGGCTTGCCAGAGTCGCGCAGAGAATAATGAGGGTCGCCATTTACGCACGCCCCAACCGTGGCCAGACGCTGGACTCGGCCTTCCAGCTGATTGACCTGCTGGAGAAAGCCCAAATCCATTGGAACGTATCCGACAAGCTTGCCGAGCTGCTGGCCCGTGCAGGTAAGCACCTGCCGCCCAACGTCGTTTTTCTGCCTGAGCTGGGCTTGCCTCCCCACACCGATTTTGTCTGCTCCATAGGGGGAGATGGTACCATTTTAGAGGCTGTCTCTATGGCGGCGGCGCGGGGTATCCCCGTGGCTGGGGTGCATACGGGGCGGTTGGGCTTTCTGGCCAGCATTAGCTTCGGCGGGCTTGAGGATCTTGTGCGCCGCATCAAAGCCGGAGACTATACCCTGGAGGAGCGTTCGCTCATTCACCTGGTGGATGAGCAGAACCTGTTTGAGGGCCGCAACTTCGCCCTCAACGAGATTGCCATCATGAAACGCGACACCGGGTCTATGATTACGGTGCATACTTTTTTGAACGGCAAGTACCTAAACAGCTACTGGGCCGACGGGCTCATCATCGCTACGCCAACGGGCTCTACGGGCTACTCGCTCAGCTGTGGAGGGCCGATTGTGTTGCCGCAGTCAGATAGCTTTATTATCACGCCGGTATCTCCGCATAACCTGAACGTGCGGCCGCTGGTGATACCGGATAACAGCCTCATAACCTGCACGGTAGAAGGCCGGGGCCGCAAAGCGCTGCTCTCTTTAGATACCCGCTCCCGGCCCGTGGATATGGACTCGAGCTTCAGCATACGCAAAGAGGCCTTTGCTGCCAAACTACTGCGGTTACCCCAAGACGATTTCCCGGATACACTCCGTAACAAACTCTACTGGGGGGCCGACTTGCGCAATTAGCACACAGACGTGCCTTTTGTGCCTACTTTGTCTAAAGGATAATACCGTCAAAGCCAAGTGGTCTGCCTATATTTGTCCTGAATCCAAGCTGTGTCAGAAGCCATCTCTCGGCCTATGAAGAAAGTCATTTACCTCGCCTTTGTGTTTTTGGCCGTTGTCGGCCTTGGGCAGCAAGCCCAGGCGCAAAACAGCCGTAGGGCTGCCAAAGCAGCCATGCGTGCCAAAAGCCGCGAGCTCTCTAAGTTTACCGTTAAAACCAGCTTTGGCAAAAGCAAGCAGTACGCTGCCGTTGGTGCCATGCTGGGCGCGTCTAACTATTTTGGAGACCTGGCACCGCGCAACAGCCGGATGTCCACATCGCTGCCAAATACCCGCACTTACATGGGGGTATTTTACTCTAAGCGTATCAACCCCAATTTGGCCTGGCGTGCTACGCTGGGCTGGGCTCGCATTAAGAGCGATGATTTTGACGCCAACCGCAGCACCGCAGAAGGGCAGGGCCGCTACGAGCGCAACCTGAATTTCCGCAACGATGTGATTGAGGCCAGCTTCGTCGGCATTGTTGATGTACTGCCTACTGACAGAGGTTACTTGCGGCGCGACTTCTTCAACGGCTATGGCCTGCTGGGTGTGTCTATGTTCTATCACAACCCCAAAGGCCAGGTGCCTACAGGCCTAGGCCTGGCAGACGAGGGCCGCTGGATTGCCCTGCAACCTCTGGGTACAGAAGGCCAAGGCTCGGGTGAGGTGAACGGCACCGTTTATAAGAATCCTTACGGCTTGATCCAACCAGCCATTCTGGTAGGTGGTGGCGTGAAGTACCGCCTAAACGACAAGATTGACCTGGGCCTCGAGTTTGCTTGGCGCTTCACCTTCACCGATTACCTGGATGATGTCGGCGGTGACTACATGAAGGACAACGATGCCTTTACCGCCAACAAAGACGCCCTCTGGTATGCCATGAGCAACAAAAGCGGCCTGAAGACCAGCAGCGACGGCGAGGCCCGTGATTTGGTGGACAGAACTTTCCAGCAGGCGCAGGGATTCACAAATCCGACACCTGCAAACTACCAAAACAACTGGGTAGTGTCTGAAGCCGCGGCCCAGCAGATTGCCAATAGTGGTGCAGCGCAAAACTGGCGCCGCATCAAAGGTTACGGTGTGACAGACGGCGAGCAGTTTGTGCAAGGCGTTGGTAATGTTCCTTTTGTTAGCACTGGCGCACCCCGTGGCCTGCGCGCTTTAGATGGTTACACGGTGACGACCTTTACGGGTACGTACATCCTGGAATTCCGCGCGCGTACGCCCAAATTCCGCTAGGCCCTGCACACTACCGCTGCCTGACCTTCGTTTAAGCAAATACCAACCGGCCCGGCCGCATCGTGCGACGGGCCGGTTGCATTACGGCTGCCTTAGGCTTAAACCGATGCGCGTTTTATCTACCCTTCTGTCGGCATTAACACTGGTGGCTGCCTGCTGCACCAACGGAGCCCACGCACAGCGGTGGGAGTTTGGCGCCGGGGTAGGAGGGGCCTTTTACAAGGGAGATTTAGCGCCGAGCTTCAATCCGGTATTTACACGGCCGGGTGGGCAGGTATTTGCCAAGTACAACCCCAGCTACGCTACGGCCTTCCGCCTGAATGTGGCCTACACAGGCCTGCAGGGAGATGGCCAGCGATCGCCGGATGTGTATGTGGCCGAGCTGCAGCCGCACACCTTTAGCACGCCGGTATTTGAGACCTACGCCGGGCTTGAGTACAACTTTTTAGACTACCGCAACCCGCTGCTTAAGCGCGAGCGAGGCACCCCCTTCTTGTTTGGCGGCGTTGGCATCTTCTGGTTCAGGCCTGGGGGGCCAGAGGCGGTTGGCACGTCGGCCATCCAACCGATGCTGCCCTTTGGTTTTGGTTACAAGTATCGCCTAAGCAAGCACCTGAACATAGCCGCCGAGTTTGCCGCTCGCAAAACCTTTACCGACAAGCTAGACGGTGTTAGCGATATAGACCAGCGCACCGGCTGGCAGCGTGGCTGGAAGTTTACCGAAGATATGTATGGCTTTGTTGGGGTAACCGTAAGCTATACGCTGTACGCCATTATCTGCCCCTTCGACTACAACGACGTGCCTTACTAGCGTCGGAAGGGGTTGCTGCCCTGGTCGTCTTTCTTGTCGCCGTCTTTCTGGGCAGGGGCATCGCTGCCTTCTGCTGGTGCATCGGCTGGGGCGGTGTCTGGGCCGGGCTCCGGGTTTAGGCCGTCGTTGAGCTTGGTAGAGTCTTCTGGCGATTTGGGGAATACGGTGATCATCGGCACCTGCGCCATCATCTTATCCTTACGTCGACGAGAAATCTTCTTGATCAGCAGGACGTTGGTTTTGATTACCCCGCTTGCCGGGAACTGCGGCACAGAATCCTCGGTGTAGGCATACTTGGGCAGGGGATCTTTTTTGATGCGCTCGGCCAGCACGGCTATCACATCTATATCTAGACTGGTGTCTGCAGCAATGGCCATAGAGTCTAGCGCGGCGTTGCGTTTATAGGTGGGCATATCCAGCACAAAAGCGCTGGTGTAGGCCGCACAAACGTATTTGGTGCGCTTGCAGCTTGCCCAAAGCATGGCCATGGGCAACAATACCCACAGCAACCCTGGCAAACTACGAACTGAACGCATGCAACAATAACGAGTGGCGCTGGCCTGGCGTGTGCCAAATCTGCAGCCGTTGAGCTTTATCCCTGTAATTGGGGCAGGGCACTAAATATAAATATGCCGCCCGTGGCCAATCCCTGGCAAATCTGAAAGGCAGTGCGGTGTTTGGAATGATGTAAGGTCTATGGCCTTACGATCCTGATGCTGATAACAAAGGTAACGCTTGCCCAACTTTACCATTTGCTAACCCAATAACAATTGCTAAATTGCGGCTTTAGCAAATAGGGCAACAGATCATGAGTTTTGTGTCGGCCAATATGGCCTATGTGCGGCATACGCTGGGTTTTTCGCAGAATCAGATGGCCGACAAGCTGGGCATCAAACGCAGCTTGCTGGGCGCTTACGAAGAAGCCCGCGCCACGCCCCGCTACGACGTGCTGGAGCAGCTCTCGCAATTAAGTGGGCATTCGGTGGCCGATCTGCTCAACAAGCGGCTGGTGCCTGAGGATTTTCGCAAGGGTAGCAAGCGCGGCCGCCCTGCTGGTGTGCGCAAGGTTGTAGAAGCCAGGCCTGAGCGTGGTGCGCCTCACATGGCAATAGAAGTAGCCTTTGATGCCCCTGGCCCGCCTATGGTACCTACCTCAAAGGTTCAGCCAGATTTTGCCCCCACTTTGACGCTGACGGTGGATACGTCGGGCTTGCCGCAAGCAGGCTTGGTTGGCTATCCGCTGCTGGCGCAATATGGGCGGCAGGCCCATCTGGCGGCCTTTATTGCGGCGCTGCCATCGCTAACGCTGCCAATGCTTGAGCAAGGCCATGCCTACCGCGCCTTTGAGCTTGAGCCAGGGCGTATCCATATTGGCAAGTGGGTGCGCAACTGGGCAGGCATCGTGCCCGATGCTGAAGAGAGCTATGTATTGGTTTATGCTGATCAAGTGGCTTTGGCTTATGCAGAGCAAGGCCCCAAAGGCCTGAGCTGGCACAGAGAAGATAACCACCGGGGCGAGGGCCGTTACCACAGCCTGCCCCGCAACCAGGAGCCGTTGGAGATATGGCAATCCATCTGGGTGTTGACCCGCTACTGGAAGCCCCTGCCGGCAGCCCTTAACCTGCTGCACGAGCGCATGGCTGCCCTGGAGGCCAAACTCGGGTAGATTTCTGGGCTGCGGCAAACTAGAACTTGCGGCCCGGCGTTCTGGCTGAGATATGCCGACTAGACTCTGGATACTGCCGTTCTTTTGGTCGGCAACAATGGTGGTAGGCACTGCCACTGCGCAGCCCTACACAGACTTTACTGCTGTGGATGCTTATGCCAGGGCAACCCCTGCAAGCCAGGCAGTGCGTGTAGAAATGCTTGCTGCACATCTTGCCAGGGCTGGCTCGACCCGGCAGCTAAAGGTGCGGGCCATTTATACCTGGGTGGCCCATAACCTACGCTACGATGCGGCTCTTTTTGAGGCCAACAAGCACAAGCTGAACATTGTAGAGGCAGACCGGGCCGCCAACGACCCACGTATCGGCGGGCAGGCAGCAGAGGTGGTGCTGCGTGAGCGCAAGGCCCTTTGCCTAGGCTACAGCCATTTGGTAACGGCACTATGCAGCCAGATGGGTATCCCGGCTATTACCGTAAACGGGATAGCGCGTAGCAGGCACCAACCCCTACCGGCTGCGGCCTTGGCAGGCCCCAACCATGCATGGAACGTAGTGCGCACAGAGGCCGGTTGGCAATTGATGGATGCCACCTGGGCCGCCGGATTCCTAAGCCCGGCCGGGCAGTTTGTGCAGCAGTTTTCAGACTCGCTGTTTGCACCCGACCCAGCAAAATTTGGCGCAACGCACTGGCCGTCAGACCCTGCCTATCAGCTTTTGGCGTCTCCGCAGGCAAAAGCGGCTTTTTTGGCACAGGCTCCGAGTGCAAAGGGCGCGCCTTGGCAGGGGTATGCATTTGCCGATACGCTTGATCTGTCGCTGACTCAATCCACTACCATCGCCAGCTATGCCAGTGCCCGCCGCGCCCTCGCCTTCGACCCTGAGGCTGTTTATGCCCGGCTGAAGCTGACGGAGTTTCATGCCAGCGGCGCCTTGGCGGCGTTAGAGAAATACCGCATGGGCATTAAAGGAACTTCTTTTAAGCAGGGCGACGCCGCCCCCCCTGCGTTGCTTGGTTTGTTAGACAGTGCAGAAACGCACCTGCGGGCAAGTAAGCAACTGTTAGAGAAAGTGCCGGCTTCGCAGCAAGGGCAATTGCCAGCCATTAGGCAGAATCTGGCCAGCTTGGAGGCTAACCTGCAGGTGGTGGCCCAGCAGCGGCAGTTTTGGACCAGGCTGCAAGCGCAACCCTAGCGGCAGTGCTTTTTGAGTTTCTTCTGCGCGGGCTCGAAGCCGTGCTTCCAGGCCGTAGTCCAGTCTTTGCAGGCGGCTTTGTGTTCTTCCAACTCATGCAGGCTGTTGGCTCGCAGAAAGTAGGCCTCGGCATAGTTGCGCCGCAGGGCAATGGCCTTCCCGGCGGCCAGAGAAGCATCGGCATGGCGGCCCATCAGTTGCAAGCAATAGGCCTTGTTGTAGTGGACGTCTGGGTCGTAGCTGTTTAGGCTGAGAGCCTTTTCGTAAAAAGGAAGCGCCTCTGCCAGGGCGCGCACGCGGACAAGGCTGTTGGCGTATCCGTGGTAGGCATGGCGGTTGTCTGGGTCGTTTTCTATGGCCTTGCGATAGTGCGTCAAGGCAGATCCCTCTCGGCCTAATTTGCTGGCTGCTGTAGCGTAGTTGGTGTGAGGCATGCCGCTGTCTGGCTGGAAACGGATGCAGCGTTCAAAGTCTCGCAGGGCTTTGCGCGTTTTGCCCAGGGCAAAATAGGCGGCACCCCGGTTGTTGTACAGGGCACTGTCAGAGGGCTTTAGCTCTAGTGCGGCGGTGAAGTCGTCTACGGCCTCTTGGTAGTAGCCCAGCTGCGCACGGACGGCACCACGGTCTCGCAAGGCCTCGTAGTATTGGGGATGCAGTTGTATCGCCTTGTCGTAAAAATCCAGGGCGAGGTCAAACTTTTTGGTTAGTGCTACCTGCCGGCCCTTGGTGTAGAAAGCCATGGCTGTTTTATGCACCGAAGACTGGCCTGCGGCTATGCAGCATACACCCATCCAAAGGCCAAGCACCAGAGCACCGGATGCACCAAACCGAGCAATGTACTTTTGCAGCATCTGCGTCAAACAGGAGGAGGAGTTGTAGCCTTGGGTTGACAACCGGCTTGCAGGCCAAGGGTATTCAGCAGAATGCCCTAAACCAGGTAACGGCGCGGCGCAAGCGGCCTTTAGCAAAGATACTTAGGTTTTTGCCTCTTTGGGCAAAATCATTTTCTACTTTTTACTACCCTTGGCAAACAACGCCTTCTTTATTGCCCGCAAGCTGTCGGTCCGCCAGGGTGCCCGGTTTACGCGCGCCGTGGGGCTATTGGCGCAGTTGAGCGCAGGCCTTGGCGCTGCGCTTATGGTTTGCGCCTTTTGCATCTTACAGGGCTTTCGGGTTGAAGTGCGCGAGCGCATATTCAGTTTTGGAGGGCATGCCCTTGTGCAAAAGATTACGGGCGTGCAAGGGCAAGACGACTGGGTCTCGACACGGTCTGCCTTTTATCGGCAGGCCCAGGCGGGGAAGCTGGCCGGCATTCGGCACGTGCAGGGGTTTGTCATCAAACCGGCGCTGGCCAGGGCACCTCTGCAGGCAGAGGGTATTCTGCTCAAAGGGATAGATACCAGGTTTGATACGGCGGCCTTTCGTTTCAATATGTTGGCTGGAGTGCAACCCCATCAGGCGCGGGTAGATTCGGACTTGATTCCGGTCTGCTTGTCAACCAAACTGGCCAGCCGCTTGCAGCTTGGGGTGGACAGCACGTTTACGCTCTTCTTTTTGCAAGACCCACCTCGTTTGCGCAAGGCGCGGGTTTGTGGCCTTTACCAGACCGGGCTGGAGGAATATGATGAAACCATCGCCCTGGCCCCGGCCGCGCCTCTGCAGGCTTTGGCCGATAAGCCGGATTCGCTCTACAACGGGTTTGAGGTGTTTGCCGATAACTATGAGGCACTGCCTCAGGCCCTCGCCTCTGCTGAGCAGGTGCTGGATTATCAGTCGCGCATTATCCCAGCGACGGACCTGCAGGTGCAGATTTTCGACTGGCTGGAGGTGATCGGCCGCAACGTGCAGGTGATGCTGATTCTGATCTGCGTGGTGGCCTGCTTTAACACGGCCGGGACGCTGCTAATCTTCTTGCTAGAGAAGATGAGGGCCATAGGTTTACTCCTGGCCCTGGGGGCTACGCCGGGTACCGTTCGCCGGGTGTTTTGGTTGCTGGGGCTGCGGCTGGCGGGGGTGGGCATTTTTTGGGGCAACCTGGTGGGCATTGCCCTTTGTGTGGTGCAGCAATACACGCACGCCGTTCCGCTAGACCCCGAGAACTACTACGTCGCTTATGTGCCCATCGCCTGGAACTGGGCCAACCTGCTTTGGATGAATCTGGCCTTGGTGAGCAGCCTGGGGCTGGTGCTGCTGGTGCCTGCATGGCGTGCGGGCAAAATATCGCCGGTGCGGGCCATGCGAGACTAGATTTTTGCTTGCTGTTTACTTTGGTCAGTTATTTGTTCCAACTATTTTACGCCTTGTGTGGTCTTATAGATGATACGGTTTCACCCTGTCTAAAAGGCTAATTCGATATGACACGAGGTTTTATCTACACCCTGATACTAATTGTAGCCGTTTTAGAAATTCCCTGCTTAGGGCAGGCTCAAAACTTTAGACGAGATGCCTACATTTTTTATTCGACTAACCCTGGCGGTAGTTTGAGATTGGGAGCCCTCGATCTGGACCAAAACTTAGTGGCTGACATTGGCAATGTTAGAGCTTGGAATGGATTACAGATGGGAACCATCGGAGGCGTAGATCCATTGCTAAACAGGGCTTACATACAGACCCCTACCGGTTGTGTTGGTGTAGATCTCAGCGATGGGAGAGTACTGGACTCTTTGAATGGGTTTCCCATGGGTGAGTTCAGCCATTTTCATTACAATCCGGGGACCAATAGGTTCTTTTTTATCCGCCGAGATTCTCTGTTTAGGTCATTCGGTGTATCTGTTGATGCCTTAACAAAGCAGGCATATCCAGAGGTGCCGCTTCCGTTCCGAACGTATGTTAATCAGGGGCATGGTGTAGATCCTTTCACCAATCACTTAGTGATGCTAGGCATAACTGCCCCATCTGCTCAGGTTGATTTTGCACGTGTAGATATCGAAACCGGCATAATCATCTCTAGGTATATGCCGCTACAGGCCTCCGCGAACTTTTGTTTTGCGGCTCAGGATTTGGCAGCTGGGAAGTTTTACACCCTGCAGTTAGATCCTAACCTCCCTCCGAACAACTTAAGCTTTCTGAACGATGCAACCGGCCAAGTTGATACTGTTGGCGCCGTAGCTTCTGATGGCACTGTAGTAACGGGTGCGTGTTTTGAACCAAGAACAAGGAGCTTTGTTCATGCTACTAGAGGTGGTATTCGGGTAATCCCAGTGGATTATCCGAGACAACATAGGTTGTTGGCGAGTACGCCACAGCAACGCAACGTATTCTATTTTTTCCCAAATCTCCAGAGCCAGTTGCCAACGCGATTGTCAAACGGGATGCTCATTGCTCCAGTCCACTCTGTAGATGCCTGGCTGTTAAACGGTATGGCCATCCCCAACAGTGCTACGCGGACGTGGGCCGCTACTCAGCCAGGAACTTACACCTACCGTATCCGCACTGCCCAAGGCCAAACGCTTACCAGCCAGCCTATGCAGGTGACGATCACCGACCTAGAAGGTGTGGCGACGGTGACTTTTAGCTACACCAACCCGGCTGCGGGCACACTTGCCCTGCAAGGGGTGCCCGCTGGGGCCGAGGTACGCCTGCACAATGCGGCAGGGCAACTTGTGCTGCGCCAGCAGCTGCAGAACACAGAGGCCCGGTTGGATGTTAGTGCATTGATACCTGGTTTGTATGCCTTAACTGTGGCCGGAAAAACCCATAAGCTGCTCATTGCCAAATAGCAAAGTTGTTAATAAGATTTGTTAAAGGCCTGGCAAGCCAATCCTTTGGGTGGGCTTACCAGGCTTTTGTATCTTTACCATCGCATTTTTTCACACCATGCTTACCGATACGCTCGACGAAGTACAGCTCATGCGCAGCCAGAAGACGGATGCCTTTGAGTCGCCTGATTTTGCCTTGATTGACGAGTTGCTGACCGAAGAGCACAAGCTCATCCGGCAGTCTATCCGTGACTTTGTGAAGCGGGAGATCTCGCCCATCATCGAAGACTGCTGCCAGAAGGCCTACTTCCCCGAGTTTATGGTGGCCAAGTTTGGCGAGGTGGGGGCTTTTGGGCCTACCATTCCGCAAGAGTATGGCGGCGGCGGGCTAGACTACATCAGCTACGGCCTGATTATGCAAGAGATCGAGCGGGGAGACTCTGGCATGCGCTCTACGGTGTCGGTACAGTCGTCGCTGGTGATGTACCCGATCTATAAGTTTGGCAACGAGGCGCAGCGCCGCAAGTACCTGCCGGGCCTGGCCAGCGGAGAGCTGCTGGGTTGCTTCGGGCTTACGGAGCCGGACTTTGGCTCTAACCCAAGCGGGATGGTGACCAACTTCAAAGACATGGGCGACCATTACCTGCTGAACGGTGCCAAGATGTGGATCTCCAACTCGCCTAAGGCGGACATTGCCGTGGTATGGGCCAAGAACGAAGAGGGCCGCATCCACGGGCTGATCGTGGAGCGTGGCATGGAGGGATTCTCTACGCCGGAGACTCACAACAAGTGGAGCCTGCGCGCCTCCGTTACCGGCGAGCTGGTGTTTGACAACGTCCGCGTGCCGAAGGAGAACCTGCTGACCGGCAAAACCGGCCTGGGTGCCCCAATGATGTGCCTGGACTCGGCACGTTTTGGTATTGCCTGGGGTGCGATGGGTGCAGCTATGGACTGCTACGACAGCGCCCGCCGTTACGCCGCCGAGCGCATCCAGTTCGACAAGCCGATTGCCAGCTTCCAGCTTATTCAGAAGAAACTGGCCGAGATGCTGACCGAGATCACCAAGGGCCAACTCCTCAACCTGCGCATCGGCCAGTTGATGAACGAAGGCCGCGCTACTACCGCTATGATCTCTATGGCCAAGCGCAACGCCGTAGAAACGGCCTTGAACGTGGCCCGCGAGGCGCGGCAGATCCACGGAGGTATGGGCATCACAGGCGAGTACAGCATTATGCGCCACATGATGAACCTTGAGTCTGTGCTGACCTACGAGGGCACGCACGACATCCACCTGCTGATTTTGGGCAACCACATCACGGGGATTTCGGCGTTTAAATAGGCTAGCTACATCAAGAGGGCTGGGCCAAAACTTTTTTGGTCCAGCCCTTTGTTTTACCTTCGCATTACCAAATCAGAAAATCTCCTCTCTGACATTTTTTGCCCATGACTTTTGACCGCGTTTTGTGTGTAGATGATTCGCACCGCCCCAATGAGATTCCGGCCTCGCGCTGGTTGAAGAAAGGGCAGGTCTATACGGTAGAGAAGGTAGGTAAAGACTTTGCCGGGGTGTACTTCTACTTCTTGCAAGAACTGGAGGGCACGCCGCCGTACCTGGGCTTTAACGTGAACCGCTTTTTGCCGGTGGTAGAAGCGCCTGACCAGGCCCTCGCCAATGAGCAGGTGCTGGAAGAGGAATTGGAACTGGCTTAAGGCCCACCCCTTTTGAGGATAATAGACAAAGCCCGCAGCTATTGCGGGCTTTGTTCGTTTTAGCAGAATAGCATCGAGCGTCTAAAGACTCTACCACAATGAGCGTCACAAGTCACCGCTCCCTTAATCGGGTCGCTAAAGATTTGCGACAGTTTGCGTCACCGCTCCCCTGATCGGGTCGCTAAAGACTTGCGACAGTTTGTGCCTTAGGTTACCAAACCTCCAATTGGGGTACGAAGCGGACAAACTGGCCGCCCCAGTCTCGGATGTAGCTGAGTTGTTGGCTGATCTCGGTAGAGAGGTTCCAGGGGAAGACTACGACGTAGTCGGGCTTGTAGGCGGCGATCTGGTCTGGGTGGACGACGGGCAGGCGGCAGCCGGGGCACTGCGTGTTTTGCTTGTGCGGGTTGGCGTCTGCCACAAAGGCGATCAGGTCTGTGCCTTTGTAGCCGGCGTAGTTCATGAGGGTGGTGCCTTTGCTGGCAGCGCCATAGCCGGCCACCTTTTTGCCGGCGCGCTTTTGGGCGATGAGGAAGTCCCAGAAGGCATATTTTATGCCGTCCATCTGGGCCTGGAAGCCCTGGTAGTAGGCCAGGCTGTTGAGGCCGAGGGCATCCTCGCGGGCCAGCAGCTCGGTGACGGCGGGGCCAACGGGCTTGGTGGCGTCGTCGGCATGGCAGCCGTACACGCGGATGGAGCCGCCGTGGGTGGGTATCTCTTCTACGTCAAACACCTTGAGGCCTACGCTGGCAAACAGACGGTTGATGAAGCTAAACGAGAGATAGCTGTAGTGCTCGTGATAGATAGTGTCGAACTGGTTGTTGGCTACCAGTTGCACCAGGTGCGGAGACTCGATGGTGAGTACGCCGCCGTCGGCGAGGGCGGCTTTCCAGCCCCCGATGAAGTCGTTGATGTCGGGCACGTGGGCCAGCACGTTGCTTCCGCAGATCAGGTCTGCCTTGCCGAAGGTGGGTACCACCTTGTTGCAGGCCGTATCGGTGCCGAAGAAGTCAATCAGGGTATCGACGCCTTTTTCTTTGGCGGCGGCGGCGGTGTTGGCGGTAGGGTCAACACCAAGAACCTGGACGCCTTTTTTGACGAACCATTGCAGCAGGTAGCCGTCGTTGCTGGCCACCTCGATGACTTTGCTGCCGGGGCCGAGGTTGAATCGCGCGGAGACCTTTTCTACGTATTGGCGGGCGTGCTCTACCCAACTGGTGCTGTAGCTGCTGAAATAGACGTAGTGGGCGTTGAAGATCTCTTCGGGCCGCTCATTCTCATCGGTTTGGACGAGCCAGCAGTTGTGGCAGACGAAGACTTTGAGGTTGAAGTACTTCTCTACGAAGTAGGTATCTGCCGGGTCTACCATGGCGTTGGTAGGGGGGCAGGCAATCAAGTCAGCCCAGACGTGGTGGAGCTGCGTCTGGCAATGGCGGCAATGCATAAGGGAGTAATACGGAGATAGGCCAGTGCCGATACAGGCAATGATGGATGCAAATCTAAAATCTGATACGGCGGCCGTTGTAGCGCGGCTGCTTTTTTTGGTACATCTGGAGGATGGTTGGATCTTGGATTGTGCTGCAAATGCACCAAATCTTTCGCCTTCTAGGCTCAAACGGTGGCGGAGGCGGCACCTAAATGCTGTGCTTTCCGTATCTTGCCCACCCTGGTAGCGTTGTGCAACGCAAGTGCCAGGGGTTCAAGATATGGTTACGCTATCGTCGGGCATTTTGGCTGCGCGTTTTTCGCCACTTGGGGCAGAGCTAAAAAGTTTGCTGGAAACTGCCACCGGCCGGGAGCTTATCTGGCCCGGTAGTGCCGAGTTTTGGAACAGATCGTCGCCGGTGCTTTTTCCTATCGTAGGGCGTCTGAAAGACAACACCTATAAGCTCAACGGCAACACCTACCACTTGAGCCAGCATGGCTTTGCGCGCGACAAGACCTTTACCATCGTAGAGCATACCGAGACGCATGTGAAGTTTAGGCTCGAGCATGACCCTGAAACGCTGGAGGTGTACCCTTTTGCCTTTATGCTGGACATTGAATACAAGCTAGAGAAGGCCTGCCTGACGGTTAAGTACCATGTGCACAACCCTGCGCGCGAGGAGATGTACTTTTCGCTTGGTGCACACCCTGGCTTTTATTGCAAGTCGGTAGCAGATAAAGCAAGCGTTAAGGCTACCATGCGGTTGCCGCTGAACCAAGAGTTGCTGGTTTACAGACTGAAAGACGGCCTCTTGCAGACGGAACCCACCGAGGGCCTGGTATCAAGCATCGAAGGCAAGATCGAACTGACCGACGAGCTGATTGAAAATGATGCCATGGTTTTTAAGCGCAGCCTCGGGCCTTGGATAGACCTTTACGTACCCGAACGGCCAGGGCGCCTGCGCCTGTCGGCCAAAGGCTGGCCTTACTTTGGCATCTGGAGCAAGAAGGGCTCTCCGTTTGTGTGCCTGGAGCCTTGGTATGGCATTGCCGATTCTGTAGATACGACCCAAGACTTTACCACCAAAGAAGGCATTTGCAAACTGGCGCCCGGCAAGACATGGTCTGCCGAGTGGAGCGTCGAGCTAAAGCCTTGACGGCCGCCGCCCTGGCACAACTACACACCTACACCAAACTTTCTCCCTCTTTCTGAATTCTGCTGTGGCTCTGACAACCGCACACCCAAGCCTGCTCTCGCAACGTATTCTTGCCCTGGAAGAGAGCCAGACCATCGCCATGGCCAAGCGCGGCCGCGAGCTGGCCGCACAAGGCAAAGACGTTATCAACCTCAGCTTTGGCGAGCCCGATTTTGAAACGCCGGTGCACATCCGCGAGGCAGCCAAGCAAGCCATTGATGATGGCTGGAGCCATTACCCGCCTGTGGCAGGCTATCCGGAGCTGCGCAAGGCTGTGTCTGACAAGTTTAAGAACGAGAATGGCCTGGCGTACACGCCAGAGCAGGTAGTTGTCTCTACCGGTGCCAAGCAGAGTATTGCCAATGCCTTGCTCTGCCTGGTGAACCCGGGCGATGAAGTATTGGTGCTTGGCCCTTATTGGGTGAGCTACCTAGAGCTGGTAAAACTGTGCGAAGGCGTGCCTGTTGTGGTATCTGGCACTGTAGATCAGGGTTTTAAGCCTACCGCAGCGCAGTTAGAGGCCGCCATTACCAGCCGTACTAAGTTGCTGTTATACTCTGCACCCAGCAATCCGGCAGGTGCGGTGTTTGCCCCTGCAGAGATGCAAGAGCTGGTAGAGATGCTGCACCGCCATCCGCAGATTGTGGTGATTGCCGATGAGATTTACGAGCACATCCTCTTTGAGGGCAAGCACCAGTCTATTGGCGCATATCCCGGCATGATTGACCGCACCGTGACGGTAAACGGCCTCTCTAAGGCTTTTGCCATGACGGGGTACCGCCTGGGTTACATGGGGGCTCCGCTAGAGATTGCCAAGGCCTGCGACAAGATGCAGGGCCAGATTACAAGCGGTGCCAACTCCGTAGCCCAGCGGGCTGCCATCACCGCGCTAACGACCTCTCTGGCCCCTACGCTAGAGATGAGCCGGCGGTTCCGCATCCGGCGCGATGCGTGTGTGGCGGCTTTGCAGCAGATCTCTGGCTTGAAGGTCTATGTGCCCCATGCGGCATTTTACCTTTTTCCGGATGTTTCGGCTTACCTGGGCAAATCGACCCCGGGGGGGGATAAGGTCGAAACCAGCCTGGACCTGTGCCTGTACCTATTACAGCATTTCTACATCAGCCTGGTGCCAGGCGAGGCATTCGGAGATCCGCGGTGCATACGCCTCAGCTTTGCTGCAGAAGACGGCATGCTGGCCAAGGCCATGGAGCGCTTTGCAGCAGGCCTTGCCTCGCTACGGTAGCGTTTCTGGTCTGCAAAACTTGCATTGGTTGCATAGGGCTGGTGACCCTGGGCTTAGGCATGGGCTATCTTTGCGCCAGCTATGGATGAAACGCAACGCCGCGCGTATTTTTTACTTAAACTGGTAGTTTTTTTTTACCCGCAACCCGACGCTGAAGAGAGTGTGCTCTTGGGTGATAAAGCCCATAGCTGGAAGGCTGAGCAAGACCTTGCCTGGGCCCTTCAGTTTGTAGAGGAAAATACGGCCACCGCTTTTGAAAGGACGCAGGCTTGGCTGGATGCCATGTTTTTGGCACTTGCCCCCCCGGCCAGAGAAGCGTATTTTACTACTATATGGATGGGAGACCAGCGCCAGCCCCACGTAACGGAGATGCAGGGCCTGGCCTTGATGCGGCTAGCGAGCGGCTGGGGCATTTTACCCACCTTGCAACGACTGATGGGCAGACCCATACAAGCTTAGGCGCCCCAAGCTCGTTAATAAGCGTATTAGACCAAAAGGTCTCATTTTTGCCCTGTTTTGGATTGTAAGCTGTGCGCCATTTTTGGGTTTGGCCTTGCCTTAGGTACTGCTGCCTATGGGCAAGACGCGCAGCTGAGCCAATTTTATGCCTCGCCGTTGGTGCAGAACCCGGCTTTTGCGGGCACAGCCTACAGGCCAAGAGCCTTTTTTCAATACCGTAACCAATGGCCCGGTACCGGCCAGCCTATCCAGACTACGGTGGCAAGCGGAGACGTTTACTTGCCTAAGGCCAGGAGCGGCCTTGGACTGGTGATTGCCCGGAATATGGCCATGGGCGGGGCTTTTCAGGGGACGGAGGTGCGGGGTGCGTACAGCTTTCACCAGAAGATCAGCAAGAAGCTGTCTGCTGCTTACGGCATCCAGCTTGGTTTTGACCAGCGCAACCTCGGTTACAGCCGCCTCACGTTTGGAGACCAGCTTGATACGACGGGCCGTTTCAGACCCTCTATTGATCCGACGGCGGCAGACCGCAATTTTACCGTCCCAGAGATTGGGTTGGGTGGCGTACTGTTTTCAGAAAAGGCTTACCTATCGGCCACGCTGCGGCACGTAAACCAGCCAACGCTTAGCCAAGAGTTTGGCGCGCCCAGGCTGCCGTTGTGGATTGGGCTCACGGGTGGCTACGTTTGGCGCTTTGCAGAAAGCCGCGGCTTGCGCGATGCCTATTATTTGCCTGAGCTAACACTGGCTTTCCTTTATAAGCGGCAGGCCCAATGGCAACAGCTAGACCTTGGCTTTTACTACAACCTGCAACCCTTGGTGCTGGGCGTCTGGTACAGAGGGCTGCCAGGGTTGGGTAAGGTGCCCGGCGTATTCAACCACGATGCGGTAACCCTGCTTCTCGGCCTTAAGCAAGACAATTTGTCTATTGGCTACAGCTACGACATCAATCTATCGGGGGTAGTGGCGGCATATGCAGGCAGCCACGAGGTATCGGCCAGCTACGCCTTTGACCCCGCCGGGCCCAAGCGCAGGCGCGCCCGGGCGTTGCCTTGCCCCAGTTTCTAAATCTTCTCTAACCGCAGCCACACCGTGGGCTTGCGTGGCCCCGATAGCCGGATGGCGTAAACGCCCGTGGCCAGGTGCCCAACCGCAAGGATAGGGCTGAGAATACCATGCTCTACCACACGGCCTAGAACGCTCAAGAGCTCGTACTGCGTGTAACCATTTGTACCAGATAGGGTAACGTAACCATGGGCCGGGTTGGGGTACAACGTCGGAAGCCCGCCTTGGGCACTGCCGTCTATGCTGGTAACGATAAACGGTGCCGAGGTGTCGCTTAGGCAAGGGCCTTGCTTGGCTATTACCTGCCAGATGCCCAGCGCCGGCTGGGTAATCTGCCTGGCGGTATCGGCCACAGGCAGGCCATTCAGCAGCCATTGGTTTGTGCCCACAAAGCTAGACGAGAGTACGCCGCCCCCGAAGCTGATGGAAGGCCGTGCAGGTACTGGCAGTACTATGGCCCGAAAAGCCTGAGCCTGGCTTCTGCAGCCCAGCGATGAGCTTACCTGCACCTGGTAGCTCTGCGTGCTCGCCAGTAATGGTGTGTTGTAGGCTGGGCCGCGGGCCAGCAAGCCTCCGGTGGCCGAGAGCCAACGCACGGTATCTGCCGTGATGGGCGCGCTGGCTGCAAACCTGAAGGAGGCCGGCCCGCAGGCAGATTGATCGGATACGGTAACAGAAGCTGGGGTCCGCGCAGATCTGACGATGATGGCACGCCGGGCGGATGCGCAGGCCGGAGCCGTGGCGTAGGCCGCACTTAGAAAAAGCGTGTCTCGGATGGCAGAGGGTGTGTAGGCAAAGGTGTTACTGCTGGTTTGTTGCAGCAATGTGCCTGCCGCAGGCCTGTCGTGCCATAGGTAAACCTGACCTGCCGCCAGGGCCGACGCTCTAAAGCTGACAGGCCGCCCAAAGCAAGCGGAGTCTGCCACGGCGGTAGGCTGGGCCACCGCAGGCCTTACGGTTACCACTACAGGTGTGCGGCCAGTAGAACAACTGGGTGTAGCCGTACCCACCAGGCCGACAAAAAAGGTGTCGGTCCGCGTCACGGTGGGGCTGTAGCTTGCGGCCTGGCTCAGAACGGTGCCAGCCGTGGGCCTGTCGAACCAGCGGAATTGATAGCCCGTTGTTTGACCGGTTGCCGTCAGGGTTATGGCTGTATTTGTGCAAGCCGTAGCCCCGGCGGCCGTGGGGGAGGCGGGTGGCACCACAACGGTAACTGTTACGGGTGTACGAGCCGTGGAGCAGGCCGGGTTTGTGGAGCTTTGCAGCGCTACATAGTAGGTGGTGGTTTGGCTTGGGTTAACCACGACGGAAGCAGACTGACCTGAGGGCAGCGTTACATCGCCCGTGGGTGAGCTGAACCAACGATACTCAAAGCCGGCTGTTTGCCCTGTGGCCGTTAGCGTAGCAGAGCCTCCCAGGCAAATGGTTTGCCCGGCTGCCGCTGGGGCGCTAGGCGGCGCACAATTATTTGTGTTGATGGTTGCCAGAACGGGCACACGGGCCGAGGTGCAAGCCAACGGGCGCACACGCCAGTTGTAAAAGAAGTTGTAGATCTGCAAAGAGTTTGGCACCCCGCTGGTGAGGCCCATCTGCGTTGCAGAGTCTACCCGAACGATGCCGGAGGTGGTGTAAGGGTAGGGGAGCGTGCCAGCGGCGAGCCTTGTCCGGTAGAGGGTTAGGCCAGTAGTTTCGTTGCTGGCTAAAAGGGAATATCTGCCTGCCGTAAGGTGGGCGCCCAGGCTGATGCGCTGCGCAACCGTACCGTTGCCAGAGAGGGCAAACTGCCGCCTGAATACGTTGCGTTGCGTGCTCCTGTCTCTGACCAAGACGACCAGCGTACCCGTGCCAGATACCCAGATGGTCACGGAGTCGAGCGTCATGGCTTGCAGTGCTGTAAAGTGCAGCCCATGTTCAAAAGACTGGCTTTGAGAGCCTGCCAGGCTGCCCCGGTCTGCCAGGCCAGCGCGCACGTTTTGGACAGGCTGCGCCTCTACCCAATAGCGGCGAGTGGCCGTAATCGATGGTGTTACGAAGCTGCTGCTGCGCGACAGCACCGCCAGCGAATTGGAATCGCTGTACCAGGCAAGCCGCAGCCCGGCGGGCGCCGTAGCCTGTAGCGTGACCGTGCCCGGCCCAAACCTGGACCCTGGCGTGGTGCTGGGTGCGGCACTGCGGGCACGGATGGCAAATGCCGGTGATGGATTGGTGCTCAACTGGGCCGGGGCCGTGCCACGTAATCTGAACCTGTACTGGCCGCCTGCAGCGATATTGCCAGGTATTTGCCCTATCACCGTAGCCGGGCTGCCGGCACCTGCAATGCTGCCTATCGTTGTGGCGTTGGCAAAGCTGCCTGTGGCATCGCTTAGCTCGAGGCGATACTGGTTGCCTGCCGTAGCCGGGTAGTTGGTAGAGAAAGTGACGGCTAAGGGCTCTGCTGGGCAAAGCGGGGCTACAGCCTCTGCAACTAGGTTGAAACAGTCTGATGTAACGACGGTCTCAAAAGGCTGAGTAGCGCAACCATTTGTTGTAATGGTTACCGCATAAGTACCCGCCTGGTTGGCCGCGAAGTTGGCCACTACCGGCGTGCGTTGTGTGCTTACAAAACCGCCGGGTCCTGTCCACCGGTAGGTAGCATTGGGCACGCTGCCAACCGTCAGGTTTAGAGGTTGGCCTGGGCAAGCAGATAGCTCGCCCACAAAGTCGGCGTTTGGGGCACCCGTACCCAGAGGCATGCAAGAGCTGCCGTTTAGGTATCCCTCTTGGATGACAGCCGAGGGCAGGGGGCCAAAGCCAAGGGCTAGGTTGACAGAACCCGTGAGGTGGCAATAGCTCATGATGGTACCTACCCGGCCAATGTTAGGCCCGCTGTAGCAGCCTACGCCGTTGTCGGGCTCCGTCGCCCAGCAAGAGTCAATAGAGCCTGTCTGCCCGGGGGCAACCTCCCAGCCGCACCACTGGGTATGGTGGCTGCCCATGTTGTGGCCAATTTCGTGGGCCAGTACGTTTACCGTCCAACTGTAGGTTGGTACTTTCTCGTAGGCAAAATCTGTATTAGAGAACCCGGTGCCAAAGCTTCCTCCGCAGACAGCATCCAGGTAAGCTATGCCACCCAAGCGCGTGGGCTTTGTAGAGATAAGGTGCGAAAGACTGGCAGTTACATTGCGTGCCTGCACCGTGTCTCCAAACTGCAAGAGGGCATTGAGGCTGCTGGTGGTAGAGTAATTGTCTGCCACCGTGTGGATGTACACCTCTGCAACCTCTATGGGTACGTTTATGTCTGCATAGAGCTTGCCGGTAACGTTCATCACGGTGTTTACCCAGGCTACGGTGCGGGCCCGGCTCAGGCCATTGTCTCTAAAGACACGGCTGTCTGCTTCTACAAAAAAGCTGACTACCTGCCTGCAAGCCTGCGGAGATGGGTTGGGTGTGCCAGGCCTAGGCCTGCGTGCACGAGAGGTTTGCAACGCATCGGTGTGGCAGTCGAAGGGGTTTTTGCCAGGCAGTTGATCTTCTGGGTAAATGATGGTTTGCCCGGCCTCGTTTAGCGCCAGCACCCAGGTGCGTCCTTTATGAAAAAAGAGGCCGGAAAGCTGAAACTGGCCAGCCTCGAGCCGAAAGAGCGAAAGGGCACCCTGGCTTTCAGATGCTTTGGTGGTATGGTAATGCAGCCCCCGATCTACGCGCACGGTCTGGTTGCCCGTCTCTCTAATGGTTTGGCGGGCCGATATGGCACCAGAGCCTGTTAGTTGCAAGGTGGCCACCTCGCCCGTTGGCAAGGGAAGGGATAAGGAAAGGCTCTCTGGGTTCTCTTGGCGCCAGTTTGCCAGCAGGGCTTTGTCTAATTGGGCTACCCTGAGCAGTGTCATAGCCTTGGGCACATCGGCCGGGGCCTGCCCGAGGGCAAATGGCTTGGCTGGATTAGGTAAGGCACAGACCTGGGCGGTAAGCCCTATCCAAAGGAGGCCTGCACAAAGCGGGTAGAACAATTGGCGCATAAGGTTATAGGTCTCTAAAAATACATAGTTAGGCCGTATCCATCACAATCTTTTGCCTAGAATGCAGATGTCTCTGGGGCCTTCGGCATGGCGGGCTACGTGAGGCAGGTAGCCCCACTGGGCATAGCCTGCTTTGGCAAATAGGGCCAGGCTGGGGGCGTTAACATGGTAGATAACGGCCAACAATACTTCTATGCCGCATTGCCGGGCGGCATCGTCGGCAAAGGTCAGAATTTGCCTGCCTAGGCCTTGGCCTTGGTAGGTTTTTGATAGATAGACCGATATTTCGGCCGTGATGGCGTAGGCCTGCCTTGGGTGCCAATCAGAGAGGCTCAGCATTCCCACCGGTTCTCCCGCCAACTCGGCTATGAACACAGGCCTTTGGGCGGCTGCGTGGGTTGCCAGCCAGGCCGTGCGCTCCTGGGCCGTGTAGGGCTCTGTTTGCGCCGTTACCCGGCCACCGGGTATAGCTTCGTTTTGTACGCCTGCAATGAAAGCACCGTCTGCGGGCTCGGCCAATCTAAAATGAAGTTCCACCACGCCCAAGATAAGCGGCCACCAACGGCGGCGGCAAACCACCTTTGCAACATCTATGCGCCTGGTTTTTTTTGGTACAGCCGATTTTGCCGTCCCCACACTGGAAGCACTCCATAAGGCAGGGCACGATGTGGCTGCCGTGGTAACGGCTCCAGACAAACCCGCCGGGCGCGGGTATGCGCTAAAGGCCAGCCCCGTAAAAGAGGCCGCCATAAGGCTCAACCTGCCCTTGTTGCAGCCCGAGAAACTTAAGGACCCCACCTTTCTGGCCCAGCTAGAGGGGCTAGCCCCACAGTTGCAGGTGGTGGTGGCCTTCAGGATGCTGCCAGAGGTTGTATGGGCGGCCCCGCCGATGGGTACAGTGAACCTGCATGGATCTTTGCTGCCACAATACCGGGGCGCGGCCCCCATACATTGGGCCGTGGCCCACGGAGAGGCAGAAACCGGTGTGACGACCTTTTTTTTACGACACGAGATTGACACCGGAGACCTCATCTACCAGGCCCGCACCCCCATTGGGTCAGATGAAACCACCGGAGAGGTGTACGAGCGCATGATGCACCTTGGCGCAGACCTTATGGCCCGTACCGTGGCAGATATTGCTTTAGGTAAGGCACCTCGGTTGCCTCAAAAAACGTCAACAGCGCTGAGACATGCCCCTAAGCTGACGCCCGAAAACACGGAGGTAACCCCGGCCTTAAGTGCCGAGCAAACGCGCAACCTCATCAGAGGTATGAACCCTTATCCGGGTGCCTGGATGGGGGTGCGTGGGCAAAAGCTCAAGCTCTGGGCGGCACGCCATGCGGCCGAGGGCCTTGTGCCACAAGGCCAATACCCTGCGGGCGCTTTGGTGCTGCATAGCCACAAGACTTACTTGCTCTGCAGTGATGCCTGGTTGGAGCTTACGGAGGTGCAGCCGGAGGGCAAGCGACGTATGAGTGGCACCGACTTTGCCAATGGCGTTGGTCGCACCTGGCTTGGCTAGTGGGCCGGCGGGGCTGGCGCCTCTTCTGTAATGGCCTCTGCCGGTGAGATGATGAGGCCTCTTTTTCGCTTTTGGGCAATGGCCTTGGGCGGCTCGCCGATTACGTAGCCAAAGGGCTGCAGGCCCTCCACGTTGTCGAATATCACCTTCAGGATGGCGGCAAAGGGGATTGCTAGTATCATACCGGCAGCACCCCACAGGGCACCGCCCACCAGCAAGGCTACAATGGCCGCAAAGGGGTTGACGCTTACACGGCTGCCCACAATGTTGGGGGTGATGAAGTTGCCCTCTAAAAACTGTACGAACCCCATTAACCCTACTACGCCTAACGCATACCAGGCACTGTCTTTGGTTACGAGGGCCATAAGCGCGGGCAAGATGGACCCAATGAAAATGCCTATGTAGGGAATGATGGTAAGCAACGAGGCCAACGTACCAAAGAAAAACGCATTGGGTATGCCTAAAATCAACAACCCTGCGGTGTTGAGCACGGCTACCACTACCATCACCGTTAGTAGCCCTAAGAGGTAACTCTGACTGACTCCCTCGATTTGTTTGCCAACTCTGTAGACTCTTACAGTATCTGACGGGGCAAAGAGCCGCGCCAAAAACTCCATGAAAAAGTTGCGGTAATAGATAAGGAAGAAGATGTATATGGGCATCAGCCCCAATACCGTAACCAGGTCTCCGGTGAAAGACGATAGCTGCGCAAAGAGGGCGCCACCTTCGCCCAGTATGTTGTTGCCGGCTTTTTCTAGGTAGGCCACTTGCTGGTCTGTCGCTATCCCAAAGCGCTCTGTGATCCAGCTACCCAGATCGTTGACAAGGGTTCGGCCTTTGGCTTCTATGGCAGGAAGCTGGTCTTGAAAGCTGACGGCCTGGTAACTGAAAAAGTAAATGATGCCGCCCAGCACCGTAATCACCAAAAAGATACCAACAAGAATTGCAACACTCCGTGCCACCCCCCAGCCCTCCAGCTTGCGCGTCAGCGGTAGAATGAGCATAGAGATCAGAAGCGAAAATGCCAACGTGGACAGGATAGACTGGCCTACCCACAGCACAAAGCCAAGGGCAATCAGCAACACCAAAGCGGCTGTTATCCGGAAAAGCGGCTCTTGCCGCAGACGATTTTGCATAAGGCAGCTGGCACGAATATGAGGTATTAGTACGCTAATGGGCGCGTGGCGTTGGGCATCTACATTTGCAGGCACCCTATGACTCAATCGGTTTCTGCTGCCCCAGCGGCGCCTGCTGCCTCGGCCCTCACCGCCGGTGATCCGGCCAAGCGCCAGCAACTCTTCCTATGGCTGGCGGCCTTCTTTCTGACCAACGTCATCATTGCCGAGGTTATCGGGCCTAAGATTTTCTCGTTAGAGAAGTTGGTTGGCGTGGCCGGTGCGCAGATAAGCCTCTTTGGATTTGGCCCCTACGACTTTAACCTGACGTGCGGCGCTCTGCTATGGCCATTTGTTTTTATTGCGACGGACCTTGTTAACGAGTACTTTGGGCCGGCAGGGGTGCGCAAGATTAGTTGGATTGCGGTGGTGATGATCGTTTATATGTTCAGCATGATTTGGGCTGTGACACATACACCGCCTGCAGCCTTTTGGTTAGAGATCAACAAGGTAGATGCCGAGGGCAGACCTTTCGACATCAATTACGCCTACGGCACCATCTTCAGGCAAGGGATGGGCATTATGATAGGCTCAATCACGGCGTTCTTGCTGGGGCAGTTGGCAGACTCGTACATCTTCCATGCCTTGCGCAAACGCACTGGCGAGCGCCTAGTGGCCATCAGAGCCACAGGTTCAACCATAGTCAGCCAGTTGTTGGATAGTTTTTTGGTTTTGTACCTGGCTTTTTATGTTTTTGGTAACTGGCCAATAGGCCAGGTGTTGGCGGTAGGGGTGGTCAACTACATTTTCAAGTTTGGGGCGGCACTGGTATTGACGCCCTTGTTGTACGTGGGCCACAGCGCCATAGACAAATACCTGGGCACGCGTACCGAGTATAAGCCGGCCCCTATGGCAGGGCCTACACCGCAGGGGTTTTAGGCATTGCCGCAAAGGTTTGCTATTCATGCACTTGTGTGCTTACCTTTGCAGTCCGTTTCTAAAAAAGGTTGGTCTATCTAAGGGGCCCGGCGGGCATCGGCAAACCCCAAGACCTTGGCCATTAGGAATGTAGGCCCAATCATCGAGATCATGAAAAAAGACATCCATCCGGACTACCGTCCCGTCGTCTTCCAAGACTCTTCGTCAGACTTTAAGTTTCTGACCCGCTCTACCATCAAAACTTCTGAGACTATTACTTGGGAGGACGGCAGCACCTATCCGCTGGTGAAGCTCGAGGTAACCTCAGCAAGCCACCCGTTCTACACCGGGAAAAAGTCTACCGTACGTGCTACGGGTCAGGTAGAAAAATTCAACAAGCGTTTCAAGAAGGCATAAGCTTCGGCTTGAGTGCATTGGCGCTACCTGCGCGTTTGCACCAAAGCCGAGGCAGTTGTGGTGCGGTTGGGTTTGCATTTAAACCCTGCTATTAATGGTGTAGCAATTGTTGTTGAGAGATTCTCTCAGATCTTCTGCAGGCGCTAACAGCAAGGCTATCAATCCTCCTAAGGGCCACGGACAATTGAGCACATGTGCCCTGCCACCATCTTAAACCGCTGAGCTTTAACCTATTCAACTTTCTCTTACTCTAACAACCCTGACCCCGTGACGAAGGCAGAAGTAATTGCAGAAATAGCCGAGAAAACCGGCATCGATAAGGCAGACGTGTCTGCCACCGTCGAGAAGTTTTTTGAAGTTGTACGTGACACCATGGCCAAAGGCGACAACATCTATGTCCGTGGCTTTGGCAGCTTCGTCAACAAGAAGCGTGCCCGCAAGGTGGCCCGCAACATCAGCAAGAACACCGCCATCATCATCGACGAGCACTTTGTGCCCAGCTTTAAGCCCAGCAAAGAGTTTGTGAAGATGGTGAAGGAGTCTGAAGTGCTGAAGCCTGCCGCCGTTGAGGCCAAGTAAGGCCTACCGCAAAAACTTTCGCAAGCAACGCATCACCTCTTGGCAAAAACTCAATTAACTGCAGCCCTGATAGTAGCCGGCACTTTGGCGGCGGCGGCGGGGCTGTATTTTTTGCCGAGAGCCTCTGTACAGCAGAAAGCCGCCATGGCAGATAGTGCCAAAGCGGGTTCTACACTGGCAGAGGCAGGCAGCAATAGCCAAGAAGCAGACGCAGAGCAAGCGCTTTCAGACTCGACGCTGGGCACCCATGTGGAGCCTCTGAGTGCCGACGAAGAAGCCGCCTTTGCTTTGCTGAGGACTAAGGCCCGCGGAGGAAGCAAGGCTGACCAGTTGCGGTATGCAGATTCGCTGGCCGTGCGGTTTATCCGCAAAGGTCGGTTTGACTCGGCACTGGTCTATCGTGATAAGGCCGCTGCGCTTGAGCCCTCTGAAGGCCGGCTGTTTGAGGCCGGAGAGGCTGCCTACTTTGCCTACTCGGTAGCGGCCAATCCGCAGAAACAGGCAGCCCTGGCAGCTAAGGCACAGGATCGATACAACGCTGTGCTGAAGAAAAACCCTGAAAGGCTGGATGCCAAGACGCACCTGGCCCTGACCTACGTGAGCGGGCCTACACCCATGCAAGGTATTGCCTTGCTGCGTCAGGTAATTGCTAAAGACCCTAAGAACCAAGAGGCGCTTTATCAACTTGGCATTCTCTCTATGCAGAGTGCGCAGTATGACAAGGCGGTGGCCAGGTTCCAAGAGTTGCTCAAAATTTATCCCAAAGACACCCGTGCCCGCTTTTACCTGGGCCTGGCTTACAAGGAGCTAGGCCAAAATGATAAAGCGCGGCAAGAGCTAGAGCTTGTCCGCCAGACGGATACAGACCCAGCCGTGCAGGCTACCGTCCGCGATTATCTGGCAGAGCTCAAAACCAACTGACGGCTGCCGCAACCAATGCGTAGGCCGTCTCTGTTCTTTTAATTTTCCCACCCTCACAAACCCCAAAGCATATCAACCATGCCCTGCGGTAAGAAACGTAAGCGTCATAAGATCGCTACCCACAAACGCAAAAAGCGTCTGCGCAAGAATCGCCACAAGAAGAAGTAGTAGCAGGGCGTACCCTACGGGCGTCTGTAGATAATGGCAATATGAAATCTCCATGGGCTGTCGGAATCCCTTCGGCCCATGGGTATTCCTATTTAAACGTAGCCTTGGCCATCGGGCTCCAATAGGGGCGGTTAATTGGTGGGGCTACAGGCCGTATTTACAAATTCATTTTCGGGCAGGGGCAGATTCGACTTGCCCTTTTGTCTCCGTAGTTACGCCCTGGCACCGAGCCTTTGGCGGCTCAGGGTGTCTGCTACTTATAATTTCCTACATCCAACCCCTAACCATCTCATTCCCTTGAGTAATGAACTAATCATCAGCTCGACGGAGAAAGGGGAACGCATCGCCCTGCTTCAAGACAAGAAGCTGCTCGAGTATCACCTCGACGGGCGGGAAGAGTTCAACGTAGGCGACGTGTACCTGGGCATTGTCCGCAAGGTCAATCCTGGGCTCAATGCCAGTTTTGTAGATATCGGCCACGAGAAAGAGGCTTTTCTGCACTACCCCGACCTGGGGCCGAGTGTACTGAGCCTTGCCAAGTGGAGCCGACTGGTGCGAGACGGCAAATGGACCAGCGACAGGCTGGAACATTTTGCCCTTGAGCCAGAGATTGACAAAGCCGGGAAAATCACCGACATCTTCCAAAAAGGTCAGCTGGTACCTGTCCAGATCGTTAAAGAGCCCATTTCTACCAAAGGCTACCGCCTTACGACGGAAATCTCTTTGCCGGGTCGGTTTCTGGTACTGGTTCCTTTTTCCAACAGCGTTTCAATCTCCAAAAAAATTGTGGACCGCGACGAACGCAAGCGGCTCCAGGGCCTGGTGCATGCCGTGCGGCCCAGCAATTTTGGTGTTATCATCCGCACCGTAGCAGAAGGTGCAGATTTAAACGAAATCCAGCGAGACCTTGAGTCTCTGGTTGAAAAATGGGAGGCAGCTACCGACTTGCTACGGTCTGCTCAGCCCAAGCAGCGCGTCTTGGGCGAAATGTCCAAGGCCTCGGCCTTGATGCGCGACTTGCTCAACGAGAGCTTTGACCGCATCTTGGTTGATACCAAAGATGCTTACCAAACGCTCCGCGAGTTTGTAAAACAGATTGCGCCCGACAGGCTAGAAATCGTCAAGCTGCACAACGCTAAAACCAGCTTGTTTGAAACGGTCGGCGTGGAGAAGCAGCTCAAGATGCTCTTTGGCAAAACGGTGTCTTTGCCTTCCGGTGGTTACCTGGTGATAGAGCATACGGAGGCCATGCACGTGATTGACGTGAACTCTGGCTCTAGCACAGGCAAGGCCGGTGGAGACGACTACGAGGCCAACTCCTTTAAGGTGAACATGGAGGCTGCCCGCGAGGTGGCACGTCAGTTGCGCCTGCGAGACATTGGCGGCATCGTCATTGTCGATTTTATCGACATGCGCAAGATGGACTACCGCCGCCAGCTCTTCGAGCTAATGGAGGAGGAGATGGCCGCCGACCGTGCCAAGCACACCGTGTTGCCGCTCTCTAAGTTTGGGTTGATGCAGATTACGCGCCAGCGGGTGCGGCCTGAGCTCAACATCCAAAACAGCGAGGTTTGCCCTACCTGCAATGGTACGGGCAAGATCCAGGCCTCTATTGCCGCCTCTGACATGCTAGAGCAAGCCGTTGATTTTGTGGTGGCCAAGCAAAACGAGCGCGGCGTATCCATAAGCCTGCATCCCTTTTTGTTTGCCTATTTTACCAAGGGGTTGCCCAGCAAGCAAATGCGGTGGTTCTTCAAATACAATACCTGGATTAAGCTGGAGCAAGACAGCAGCTTGGGATTGTCTGAGTTCAAGTTCCGCAATAAATCGGGCGAGCCTATCGTGCTGGCCTAGCCCGCTCAACCGGCCCATAATTAAAAGCCCCGGCGTTTTACACGTCGGGGCTTTTGCTTTAGCGTATGTGAGGTTGTTAGTTCCCCTGGGTCAGAATTAGGGCCGAGCTGGCATCTATCGTCAAGGGGGCGCCGTTGGCAACCGTTAGGGTGCCCAGGCCAAGCTCGTTGATTTTGTCGCCTTTGAGGACGGTTTGGTAGGTGCCGGCAGGGAGGGGCACCTGGGTAGATGTGCGGTTGCCATTGAAGATGAGCGTGACGTCTCCCCAGCGGTCTCCACCGGCGTGGCCTTTGATTTGGTAGGCAATGATACCTGCCGGGCTAGGCAAAAACTGCACATGTTGGGCGATGAGGGCTGCCGTTGGCAGGCGGAAGGCCGGGTGGTTGCGTCGCAACGATATCAATTGCTTGTAGAAGTTGAAAACGTCTTGATAGCGGGCTTTGCGGGCCCAGTCTAGCTGGTTGATGCTGTCGGGCTTGTTGTAGCTGTTGGAGATGCCCTGCTTGGTGCGCAGAAACTCGTCGCCAATGGGTAGGAAGGGCACCCCCTGGCTGGTAAAGACGATGGTGTTGCAGAGCAAGTCTATGGCGCGGCGCTCGGCTTCGGTAGTGTTGGGAAGGCTGGCGGCCAGCTTGTCCCAAAGGACCATGTCGTCGTGGCAGGCAACGTAGTTGATGCACTGGCCAGGCGTTGAAGCCCACGGGGCCTGGCTGTAGTTGACCTTCTTATAGTCTAGCTGAGGGTGCTGGCAGGCAGCCACGATGCCGAACTTCAGGCTCTCTTCCAGGCCGGGCTTGCCGCCTGCAAAGCCGGTCTCTTCGTGCCGGGCAAAGTGGCCTTTGATGCCGTCGCGCATTTCGTCGCAGAAAGCCGCCACGCGGTCTAGCTGGTGGGTATTGGCTTTGAGGGCGCGCTTTTGGTAGGGGTAGGGGCTATTGCCGGCCGTCCAACCCTCGCCATAGACAAAGATGTTGGGGCTGATTTTGTCAAGCGCGGTGCTGACGGCCCGCATTGTCTCTAGGTCGAGGATGCCCATCAGGTCGAAACGGAAACCATCTACGTGGTAGGTCTTGGCCCAGTAGGCCACGGATTCTACGATGAGCTTGCGCACCATAGGTCGGTCTGAGGCCACCTCGTTGCCGCAGCCGCTGGCATCGGAGAAGCCACCCTTGGCATTTTGACGGTAATAGTAGCCCGGCACCAGTTGCTCGAAGGCGCTGCGCCCAGCGTCGAAGGTATGGTTATAGACGACGTCTAGCACAAGCCCGAGGCCCTTGCCGTGTAATGCCTGCACCATCTGCTTGAACTCTTTGATGCGTACTGCGGGCTGGGCGGCCTGTGTGGCATAGCTGCCCTCGGGCACGGTGTAGTTGAGCGGATCGTACCCCCAGTTGAACTGGGGCTTCTGGGGCTGTGTCTCGTCTACAGAGGCATAGTCGTTGGTGGGCAGCAGGTGGACGTGGGTGATGCCAAGCTCTGCGAGGTGATCGAGGCCGGTGCTAACACCCTGGGGCCCGCGGGTGCCTTCTTCTGTTAGGCCCAGGTACTTGCCTTTGTTTTTGATGCCTGAAGCCGGGTGCATAGAAAGGTCTCGCACATGCAGCTCGCCGATGATGATATCTGTAAACTGGGCAGGGGTCGGGCGCTTATCTGCCAGCCAGCCTTGCGGGTTGATCTGGTCTGGATCTACAAAAGCGGCCCGCTGGCCATTGGCGCCTACGGCATGGGCGTATGGCTCGGCTACTTCGGCCATCTTTTTACCGCTGATGGTGGCTTGCACGGTGTAAAAGCCAGACGTGGCCGCTGGTAGCGTAGCTACCCAGGTGCCGCCGTCTGCCTTTTGCATGGCTATGGTTTTTTGGGGCTTGCCTCCCAGGCCTGTTTCATAAATATGTAAGGCCAGTGCCTCTGCCGTTGGTGCCCACACACGTACACGCGCCTGGCCAGCCTGGTAGGTTAGGCCGAGGTCGTTGCCGTTATAGGCTGGGTATTGCGCAAAGGTCGAATCTTGCTGGGCGCGTATAGGGCTGCGGGCAAGCATCGTCATGATTAGGCAAAAAACCATGGCCGCCTTGCCAGCCATGTACTTAGGAGAGGAGGTAAACACCAAAAAAGGGTATTGTAGGGGTGGAAAGAGAGGCGAAATTGGGCTTGCCTGTAAACGCACAGAGGCCCGGCAATCTTGCAGAGCCTCTGGCTGGGTTTTGCCCGGCGGGTATGGTGCGGGCAGGTTAGCCGCGCTGTTTTTTGATTCTGTCGTAAAACTCGTCTTGATAACTTTTAGAGACGGGTACCTTTTTGCCCCCGATAGCCACTTGATGCTCGGCAATGGCCTGCACCTTTTCTACGTTGGCGATGTAGCTGCGGTGGATGCGCATAAATCCGAAGGCCTCTAGTTTGTCTTGCATGGCCTTCATGGTGCTGTGGACGATATGCTTGGGCCCTTGCTCCATGACGAGGACGACGTAGTCTGACAAGGCCTCTATGTAGAGGATTTCGTCTGTTCGTACACGGACGAACTTGTTGCTTGTTTTGAAGAAGAACTCTTTGCTTTTGGTTTGCTCTCCTGCCCGTTGCTCTTGCTTGAGCGAGCGGCGAGCGCGGTCTATGCTGGCTTTAAAACGCTCTTGGTTGAGGGGTTTTATGAGGTAGTCGAACGCCTCTAGCTCAAAGGCCTCTACCGCAAACTCCCGCTCGCCCGTGGTTAGGATGGTGCGCAGTCGCAGCCCCTCTGGCAGGCGCTTGAGCACGTCCATACCACTTAGGCCAGGCATTTGAATGTCCAAGAACAAGAGTTGAATGTCTGGTTGGTTGTCCAGGTAGTCTAGCGCTTTTTGGCCTGAGTCTAAACTCTCGGTTAAGACCAAGTCTTCTTCCTGCTGAATAAACTGGGCCAGCAACATCCGGCTGGCCAGGTCGTCATCAACAACGAGGCAGTTGAGCGAAGCAAGGGCAGATTCCAAAGGGGGAAAAGTTTGGATTGGGAGTAGGCTATGAATAGGGCATCGGGGCCGGATGGCAAATTACTGCATACCGGCCACTATTGCTACTTAAGCACCCCCTGCAGATAGCCGACCAGTAAGGCTTGTGCTATGGCAGTCTGCTGGCCAGAGGCCAGGTCTTTATGCATTACCTGCCCAGCGGCGTGCTCTTCAGATCCTAGCAGCAAGGCATGGCCGATGCCGAGCTTGTCGGCATAGCCCAGTTGCTTTTTGAGCTTGGCTGCCTCGGGATACACCTCGGCGGCGATGCCTGCCTGGCGCAGAGATGCGGTAATGCGGGCGGCGTCGGGCAGGCCTTCTGCATCAAGGGCGCAGACGAGTACCTGGGTATCGGCCGCGCGCACAGTGCCGAAGAGGTTGAGCTCCTCGAGCACGTCGCAGATGCGATCTATACCAAAGCTTACGCCCACGCCCGGCACATCTGGCACACCGAAGACAGCCGTAAGGTTGTCGTAGCGGCCCCCACCTGCGATGGAGCCGATGGACACACCGAGTGCCTTGACCTCGATGATAGCCCCGGTGTAGTAGTCGAGCCCACGGGCCAGGGTGGGGTCAAACTCAAGCACCTCTGCCGGTACGCCCTGGGCCTGGGCAAAGGCTAAAATCTGCTCTAGTTCTTGCCTACCCTCAGCAGCTAAGGGAGCAGTGCCCAGCCATTGCATGAGGGGGTCAAGGGCCTCAAAGCCTGCGATGGGCGCGTCTAGCAGTGGGGCAAGCTCGGCAATGGCACTCTGGCTAAATCCCCGGCTGGCCAACTCTTGCTCTACACCTGCCCGGCCAATCTTGTCTAGCTTGTCTATGGCGGTGGTCAGGTCTAACATCTGGCCGGCGGCGCCGAGCTTGCTGGCCATGGCAGCCAGCAGTTTGCGGCTGTTGAGCTTGAGCCGGACGTTGTTTTGCAGGCCCAGGCTGGCAAAAACCAGGTATAGCAATGCCAGCAGCTCGCCCTCGCACACCAGGCTTTGGGTGCCGACGATGTCGGCATCGCACTGGTAGAACTCGCGGTAGCGGCCTTTCTGGGGGCGGTCTGCCCGCCAGACGGGCTGCATCTGGTATCGGCGGAAGGGAAGCGTGAGGCTGCCCTTGTTCATAGCCACGTAGCGGGCAAAGGGCACCGTAAGGTCGTAGCGCAGGGCGCGCTCGCAGATCTTGGCCGCTACCGAGCCAGGGCTGGCGTGCAGGTCTTCGCCTTGCAATGACTCTAAGAAGTTGCCCGAGTTTAGGATTTTGTAGATGAGACGGTCTCCCTCTTCGCCATACTTACCGGTGAGGACGGAGAGATTCTCCATGGCAGGGGTCTCTAGCGGTTGGAAGCCAAACAGCCTGAAGTGGTGACGGATGGTGTCGAATACGCGCTGGCGCCGGGCCATCTGTGCGGGGCCGAAATCGCGCGTGCCTTTGGGGATGCTGACCATGGAGGAGAAGAGACGCTACAAATGGCGCCCTTTGCTAACTAAGTTAGTAAATAATGGGTGGCCTTAGGCTGCCATCTGCCGCACGGTCCGCTGCTCGATGCGCTTCTCGTAGGCCTGGCCTTGGAAGATGTGCTGCACGTAGATGCCCGGGGTGTGGATTTGGTTGGGGTCTAGCGTGCCGGCAGGGACGAGCTCTTCTACCTCTGCGATGGTGATTTTGCCTGCGGCGGCCATCATGGGGTTGAAGTTGCGCGCTGTACCCTTATAAATCAGGTTTCCAAGGGTGTCGCCCTTCCAGGCTTTGACCAGAGAATAGTCGGCCCTCAGCCAACTTTCGAGCAGGTGTGGTTTGCCGTCGAAGACGCGGACTTCTTTGTCGCCTTGTACCTCGGTGCCATAGCCTGCGGGTGTGAAGAAGGCCGGAATGCCAGCCCCACCGGCGCGGATACGTTCGGCCAGGGTGCCTTGGGGGATCAGCTCCACCTCTAGCTCGCCGCTGAGTAGCTGACGCTCAAACTCGGCATTTTCTCCCACGTAGCTGCTGATCATTTTGCGCACCTGCCGTGTTTTGAGCAGCAAGCCAATGCCGAAGTCATCTACACCGGCGTTGTTACTGATGCAGGTAAGGCCCTTGGTACCCGCCTTAAGCAGGGCAGAGATGGCGTTTTCTGGAATGCCACAAAGGCCAAACCCACCCAGCATAAGGGTAGCCCCGTCTGGGATGTGGCGGATTACCTCGATGGGATCTTGGATGACCTTTGTTTTCATAGGGTGCAATTGCAGAAGCAGCCCCCAGTTTGGGGCTGGGCAAAGATAAAACGGCAGCGCTTGCGCTGCTAAGGCACACAGGCCTAACTTGCCCGGCAGATATGCAGTATCTACGCATCGGTATTGTGGGCGCGGGCAACCTGGGTAGCCATTTGGCCAAAGCCGCAGAAGAAGCCGGCCACCAGGTGGTGGTGGTTTATTCTCGCACGGCAGCAAATGCCGAGGCCTTGGCCGCAGCCTTGTTTGATGCCGTGCCTACCGACGTACCAGACCTGACCGACTTTGAACTAGACATAGCCCTAGCCTGTGTAACCGATGATGCCTTGCCCGCCTTGGCCGAGACCATTCGCTTGCCCGAGGGGTGTTTGCTGGCGCACTCGTCAGGATCTCGGGCTTTGGCAGAAATTTCGGCCTATCCCGGCCCTAAGGCGGTATTTTATCCTTTGCAGACCTTCTCTCGGCAAAAGCCGGTACGCTTTGAGGGTGTGCCACTGTGCATTGAGGCTGATTCTGAAGAGGCCGAAGAACTCGTTTATGCGCTGGCCATCAGCCTGAGTAAGGAGATTTTTTGGATGAGCCACCCGCAGCGGCTAGCCGTGCATGTGGCAGCCGTGTTTGCTTGCAACTTTACCAACCACATGCTGGCGCTTGCCAACCAAATTGCTGAAGGCGAAGCCATCCAGTTTAAGCTACTGCGCCCGCTTATCAAAGAAACCGTAGAAAAGGCGTTAATCATGGGCCCGGAGGCAGCCCAAACCGGCCCTGCCATCCGTGGGGATGAAGCCACCATGGCCCTGCACAAGCGGTACCTGGGCGATCATATAGACTTGCACCGGCTCTACGAGCTTATCAGCCGAAGCATTCAGGAGAATGGGTAGAGCCGGGCAGGGCCAGAGAGGCGCCCTTTAGCTGCCAACTTTGTTGCAGCATGCGGCAAATCATTCAGTCTTTCAAAACCGGCGAAACCATTTTAGAGCAAGTGCCGGCCCCACAGGCAGGCCCTGGGCAGGTATTGATTCAAACCAGTGTTTCGCTGGTGTCTTTGGGGACGGAGCGGATGCTGGTGGAGTTTGGCAAGGGTAGCCTGCTAGCCAAGGCACGTGCCCAGCCCGACAAGGTGCGGCAGGTACTAGAAAAAATTCAGTCTGAAGGCCTGCTGCCTACGCTAGAGGCCGTCTTTAATAAGCTGGAGCAGCCCATCCCCCTTGGCTATTGCAACGTCGGGCGGGTGATTGCGGTAGGTGCCGGAGTGGCAGACTTTGCCATCGGAGATAGGGTAGCCAGCAATGGCCCGCATGCCGAGTTTGTGGCTGTGCCCCACAGGCTTTGCGCCAAAATTCCAGACAGTGTGTCTGACCAGCAGGCCGCTTTTACCGTTATCGGCAGCATCGGTTTGCAGGGCATCAGGCTGTTGGCCCCCACCCTGGGCGAAACCGTTACCGTATCTGGCCTGGGGCTGATTGGGCTTCTGGCGGCGCAGTTGCTGAAAGCCAGCGGTTGCCGCGTGCTGGGTTTTGATTTTGATGCGGGCAAGGTGGATCTGGCCCGTAGCTTTGGCATTGAGGCCATTGACCTCTCTGGCGGGCAAGACCCCGTGGCCTATGCCTTGGCCGCTACAGGCGGCATCGGGGTAGATGGCGTTTTGGTGACGGCCTCTGCCAAGGGCGACGAGCTGATGAGCCAGGCGGCACGGCAATGCCGCAAACGCGGGCGCATTGTGCTGGTAGGTGTTACGGGCCTTGGCCTGAGCCGGGCCGAGTTCTACGAAAAGGAGCTCACCTTCCAGGTGTCTTGCAGCTATGGCCCGGGCCGCTACGACGACGACTATGAGCAAAAGGGGCACGATTATCCCATTGGCTTTGTCCGCTGGACGGAGCAGCGCAACTTCGAGGCGGTGCTTCAGGCCGTTGCCACGAGTGCTTTGCAGGTAGATCCACTCGTTACAGAGCAAGTGCCGTTAGACGACTATCAGCAGATTTACGGCCAGATTGGCCAGAGCCGGTCTGTAGCCAGCCTGTTGATCTATCCGGCAGAGCCTAATGCAAAGCCTGCCACCAGTGTAACGGCAACGGTGCAGGCCTTTGCCCCCGCCGAGCCCCTGCTTGGCATATTGGGTGCCGGCAATTTTACCAAAGCCACCATGCTGCCCGCCTTGCAAGGCAGTGGTGCAGCCATTAAGTACATAGCCTCTGCCGGTGGTGTGTCTGGTACGTTTTTGGCCAAGAAGTGGAAGATTGCCCAAAGCACCACCCGCTACCAGGATATGCTGGAGGATCCGGACGTGGCTATGGTCATCATCACCACGCGCCACAATGCCCATGCCCGCCAAACCATAGAGGCGTTGCGTGCGGGCAAACACGTCTTTGTAGAAAAGCCCTTGGCGCTGACCTACGACGAGCTTGAGCAAGTGGCTGCCGCACATGCGGCCAACCCGGCCTTGAGCGTAACCGTGGGCTACAACCGGAGGTTTGCCCCACACGTGCAGCGGATGCGCAAGCTGCTGGGGGATAATCCTGGCCCGATGAACCTGGTGCTGACGATGAACGCTGGCTTTATACCAGCCAACCACTGGGTGCACGACCCTGCCGTTGGCGGCGGACGGTTGGTAGGGGAGGCATGCCACTTTTTAGACCTGGCCGCCTACCTGGCGCAGAGCCCCATAGTGGCTGTATGTGCCAACAGCCTGGGCCAGCATGCAGATGCACGTACAGACAATGCCAGCATTTTGGTGCGGTTTGCCAGCGGAGCGCAGGCTGTGGTGAACTACCTGAGCAACGGCAGCAAAGCCTATAGCAAAGAGCGGGTAGAGGTGTACCACCAGGGCCGGACGCTGGTGCTTGATAACTTCCGAACGCTCAAGGGCTTTGGGTACAAATCGGCAGATATGTCAACCAGGCTGGATAAAGGCCATAAGGCTCAATTTGTAGCGATGGTAGAGCGCCTTCGGCAGGGTGGGGCACCACTGATAGGCTTTGAGGAGCTGTACAACATCTCTAAGGCGACGATTGCCGTGCTAGAGAGCCTGCAAACAGGCAGCTGGGTAACTGTTTAGACAGGCTTGCCGGGTGCCAAACTAGGCCTCGGCCTGGCTTGGTACGCATGCCTCCAGGTCTGGCAGAGCGGTCTCTGCCCATTGGGCCTGCATAGCGGCCTGCTCGGCATCGGCTTTGTCTAAGCAGGTATCCATGTAGGCCAGGGTGAAACCCGCCATGGCGAAGTGAAACTCATACAGGGGATAGCTCAGGCCGTATTGGAGGGCAATCAGACACCAGCAGCAGAGGCCTATCAGCCGGGCAGAGGGCTTAATCGGAAAGTGCCAAAGCCTGTAAATGGGGTTGATGAAAGGCATGGAGAGCAGTACCAACCCCGCCAGCCCGTGGTAAAACAGGCTGTCCATGTAAAAACTGTGGAAGTGGTGGCCGGTATTGGCCACAAAAACTTCTTCGCCGGTTTGCTCGGCTATGAACTGCACGGGTAGCTCAAAGCCCTCGAACCGCATGCCGATAAGGGGATGGTCTATCACAAAGGGCAGGTAGCTTTGAAACTGCTCTATACGCCATTTGCCTGTGCCCTGCTCGTTTACCTTTTCGATGTCTGTAATCCTGTCTACGATGCTGGCCAGCAGCTCTGGCTTTTCTGTAAAGACGTAGGCAAACACAAAGAAGACAGCAACCGTTGGCACTACAATCAGGGGCGTCCATGCGGTGGGGACGATGGGCTCTTTGCCCTTCGTCTGGATGAGCAAGATATTGAGCGCCATGCTGGTGATGGTGGCCAACCATACCGTACGGTGGTTCAAAAAGAGAATTAGCCCCAGGCAAGCAAACAGTACTACCAGCCAAAACACCTTGGTAGTGGTGAGGTAGGTATTAAAACTGTAAATGAACCCCGCCAGCAAAAAGAAAACCATGCTGGCGTGTAGCCCACGATCTACATCCATAAAGCTGCCTATGCTTAGCACATGGGGATAATAGACCGTGATGTCGAAGATGAAGATGACTATCATCAAAAGCATCGCGCCGGTGAATGCCCAGTCTTTTGCACCTCTAAATGCTATGTAAACCGCTGTGCACCAGAAAACTACAAAGAACTTAGAGAAGACGTGTGGATACACAAATGGCGTACCGTAAACGAAGTAACTCTCTAGGCATAGCAGGCAGGTGTAGCCGATTATGGCAAAAAAGAGGTTACGCAAAAAAGGCGATAGTCGCTTAAGGCGCGCAAAAGTGAAGAGCAGCGCTACGCCTGCCACGATCTTTTTAGGGCCTTCTCCGCCTTCTGCGGCAAGCTCTGCTGGGTCTGGCCCATGCAGCAGGCATTGGCCTAGCTCTATGGGGAACAAGGCAAAAAAGAAGAACAACACCACCGGCAACCACGGAAACCCCATGGCCCTTTGCCCTAAAACAATGCGCATATGCTCAAGACCTAAACTGGCCAAGGGGCAAAAGTCCTCGGCTGTAGCTCTGTTACGAAGATAGGTCTGCCCTGCTACGCAAAAGTTGCAACGTTGGCCGAATCCTGACGTTGGCACCTTTAAAACGACAAAGGCCTGCTAAGTAATAGCAGGCCTTTGAGGCAGTGCAAGGGCTTGGTAGCGGTGTGGAGCTACTTAACGCGCTCCATGTACTCGCCCGATTCGGTATTGATGCGCACCTTGTCGCCGATGTTTACAAAGAGTGGCACGCGTATTTCTGCGCCCGTGTCTATGGTGGCTGGTTTTAGGGTGCGGGTGGCGGTGTCGCCTGCCAGGCCCGGCTCGGTATAGGTAATCTCGGCCTCGACGTATTGAGGCATTTCTGCACCGATGGGCAGGTCGCCGTCGAAGCTGATTTTGAGGGTCATCTCCTCTTTCAGAAAGCGGAGCTGCTCTCCCAGGATTGTCTCGTCTATGTTGATCTGGTCGTAGGTTTCTTTGTTCATTACCACCAACTGATCTCCATCCTTGTAGAGGTATTGAAACTCGTGCACCTCAACACGGACCATGTCAACGGTTTCGTCTGGCCTGAAGCGGTTTTCGAGCAGCTTGCCATTACGGATGTTGCGCATTTTGATTTGATAAAAAGCGCGTAGGTTGCCGGGTGTGCGGTGCTGTACCTCTACAACCTGAACAAGTTCGCCATTGTAGCGCATAAAGCTGCCACGCGATAGATCAGAAGTAACTGCCATGGTCTGGAAAAAAACTGTGGGCAAAGGTAGTAGCCAGCTACCTACCTCTCGCATTGCGGGAGATGTAGCAGTTATCAGGCTATTGCCGTCAAAACGTATAGATGTGCTCTGGGGTCAGGCAAGCAGTCAGCTTTATGTCGCCCTCCCAAACGTCTGACAGAGCCTCTACGGGCTCAAAAAAGGAGAGGCCCACTTTGGCCACATCTGGCCTACAGGTTGCCAAAAAGCGGTCATAATAGCCGCCGCCGTAGCCGGCCCTGTATCCGCGCTGGTCGTAGGCCAGCAAGGGTACAAATACCAGATCTATCTCTGAATAGCCTACTGGGTCGGGTAGGGCCGGGGTTGGCGTGCCCAGAATGCCGGGCCTCCAATCCATACCTTGGTGCCAGCGGACGGGCACGAGGTTGGCCCCTGCCTCTGGCAAAAAGGGAATGGAAATTTGCAGGCCTGGCAACTGGCTGCCGAGGTTCTGCAACAGAATGCGGGTGTCTGGCTCGTTGTTTTTGGCTATTGGCAAAAAGCAGTTGATATGGCCTACACCTTGTATGCCAAGCCCTTGCAATGCCTGATCGGCCAGCCTTGCCGACATATAGGCCACGTCCTCTGCAGATAAACTTGCCCGCCTGCGCCTAAAGTGCTGCCTTGCCTCGGCTTTTGTCATAACGCTTGCCCAGGGCCTAGGGTAACGATTCTGAATGCATGATCGGTAGGGTCAACGGCGGCCAGTAGCTGGGCTAACACATTGTTATCGGCCAGCCAGTAGGTCCAGAAGCTCTCTCGGCGCTCTTGGAGGCCGCCGCTGGGGCAGAGGGTATCCTTCAATGTGCGGGCTTGGTCTAGTGGTGATTGGTAACGTCGCTCTTGGGCTTTGCGCAGGCGTGCCCAGCCTGCCTCGGCCTGGCGCCACATCCGCTTGGCCTCTGCCTGGGTGTAAGTGTGCAGCGTTGGGTCTTGGGCCAGAATTTCTGCAGAGAATTGCGCCAGGTAGGCCTTAAAAGCCGTCTGTAGGTTATCGGTAGCGGTAGTGCTGGCACCTTGTAACATTAACAACCTTGCCTTTAGAGCCTGCCAGGGTGCCAGCAAGTCTGCCGGACTTAGGCCGAGGGTCTCCATAGTTTCTGTTTCAGCAGCTTTCAGTACGCCCATGTGTGCCCGTGGCCAGAGCACAGGCATGGTAAGGCCAGCCTCGGCAAACAGGTCTGTCAGTTGTAGCCAATAGACCATCTCTGCCGGGCCACCTACATAAGCCAAATTGGGCAGAATCAACTCTTGGAAGAGCGGCCGCGTGGCCACATTAGGAGAGAACCGCTCTGGGTTGGCGGCCAGAATTGCCAGTAGCTCCTCTCGGCTGAAGGTGCCCAGCCTGCCCGCTGCGTAAGTACCATCACCCATCGGCACAAGCCGCTCGCGCAATCCTTCGCTCACCAGGAAGAAGTTTGTCGGCCTCACGGCAATTTGAGGCTCGAAGCCTGCGGATTGCAACCTGGCCGTGGCAAGTTGTACGGCCGGGCCCGTAAAAGGGGCTTCTAACTCGCGCGCAATGATGGGGGCAAGGCTTGCCTTTAGTACGGGAGTTTGAGGGTCTAGCACGAGCAGGCCTAGTTGGCCCAGCAGCTTATGCAGCAACCATTGCTGGGCCTGCGCCAGGGTAGGGAAGCTGCCATAGTGCTGCAGGTAGGTAGGTAGTTCTGGCCATAGCGGCGACAAAATTTCTGCCAGCCCATCGGGTGCGAGCGCGCCGGCAGGGCCACCCTGGCTGGTGGCCCAATGGTAGCGCTTTTGGTTGATGCGCAGGCTTGCTATCTCGTCGATGTCATGGTCTTCAGAGGCAAGCCAAAAGATGGGCACGCACCGCCGATGCGGATAGGCCTCCTCATAGGCTGCGGCCAGCTTTATCACCGTCAGCGCCTTCAGGACGGTGTAAAGCGGCCCCAGGTAAATGGATAGTTGATGGCCGGTGGTTACGGTAAAGCAATCTGGTAGAGCCAGTTTTGCTAGGTATGGCTCTGCATCTGCCAAGCAGCCGATGGCTTGATATTGAGTGCGAAGGGCCCCTACCAAAGTCGTTCTTTGTGGTAGGCTAAAGGCTTTTGTGCTTGCCTGGGCCTCTAACTGGGCAAGGGTAGGGGCAGGAGGTAATAGGCCTGCCAAGAGGGGGTTACGCTCGATGAAGGCCAAAAAAGCCGGCTTAAACTGTCCTGTTTGGGCATAAGGTACCGATACTACGCGGTGAGCAATTGCGCCGGAAAAGGTGCCTTGGGCGTCCATAGGTCAAAGATGGGAGATACGCCGCCGACGATGGCCTGGGTTTTTATAGCAGCCGGTGCAGCCCTTTGTAGCGCCGCCAGGCAGATTGCACCTTGGCGGGTACCCGGCCGGTGGTTTTATAGCTGGGGCGTTGGTCTTCTTGCAGCAGGTTGCGTAGGGGCACCCAGCTTTGGGCCATTGCTGGGGCATATTGGGCAGAGAAGGCGGCCCAGTCTTGGGCGGTGGCGGGTCTGAAAGTGCCGAGCACAGAATCAGGGAGGTAATATCCTTCGGCCTCGGGCGATTGAAACACCTTTACCAACGGTGGTGCCAATTGCCGATGGGCCCACCATTCTCTGAAACCTGGCATGTCTGCCGCTACCTGCCAGTCGAAGGCGGCAAAGCGGTATCGGCCTTTGGCCATCAGCCACAGCACCTCGGCTTCAGAGGAGACGGGCGTAGGGTCGCCCAGCCAGGGTACGTCGTAGCGGGTAGCCTGGGCCGAGTTAGGATTGTACAGGTTGTAACTAAAACTTGCCACCTGCCCAACGTTTGCCATGCCATGCTGCCTAAAGGCTTTGTACAGGCCATGTTGTGCTGCCTCGTAGGTGCTGTGCATGTACTCATGCGCAAAAAGCACGTTGAAAAGGGCTAAAAAGCTGCCTAATCCAAAAACGGCAGGCCAGGCAAGGGTGCCTAACCAACCATACCCTTTTTGCTCTAGCCACTGGAGCGGGTAAAGGCTTAATAGTATGATGACCGGCATCAGCGGCAGTAGTATCCTGGGCGATAGGAAAGTGATGGAGACTGCAGCGCCAAACAAGGCAATCCATCCGACCCAAAGCCAGGTTTTTTTGGGGTTTTGCAACAAGGCCAGCAAAGCGCCCAGGCTCCAAATTGGGTAAAGGGTGTACTCAAACTGGTTGTAAACCACCAGCCGGTAGAGGTTAGAAACCAGGTTCTTGGCAAATCTGGCAAAACCCAAGTCGGCCAGAATTGCCCCCAGGCCCGGATAGCGCACGGCTTCTGTAGGGATGCGCCACCAGGCACCTCGGCCCTCCAGGGCATACCAAACGTTCCAATGCTGGGTGTTGTATAGCGGTGTGCCGGTTATGTACCAACTGGCAATCCATTGAGGGGCCGCAACCAAGGCAAAGGCAAGGCAAGCCGCCAGCCAGAGCTTAACCGTTTGTCTGGTAGGCCTTGCCAGCGTAGCCAGCCAGCCAAAAAGCAGAACCGGCAAGGCAATCAAGGCGGTGTAGCGCACCAAGTAGGCTAGGCCCAGCAATGCGCCAGCCAAGGCTGCTTTCCATACATTTTGCCTTGGGGCAGTTGCCAGGGTTAGGCCTGCCATTACAAAGGCCAGTGCCGGCAAGTCTGTACCCTCTGCAGAGCTGAAGGTGAGAAAATGAACATTGCCCCCCAAAAGCAATACCGCAGCAGACGCCAGCCAGACACTGCCAAGCCTGCGCGCCGCCGCATACGTGCAACCCAAAACTACCCAAGCGCTGGCGGCAGAAATGGCGCGGGCAGTGCCCAGGTAGTTGCAGGCAGGGCCCGCCAGCCATTTGAGCAGATAAGGATAACCTATGGGATACAAACCATCTACCCAGGTTTGTTGCCAGGGTGCTTTGCCGAAGCGCTCTATGCGCCGCGCAAAACTGAAAAAGTCAGAATTAATTAACAGCGAGCGCTCGCTGGCCAGCCAAGAGATGGCCAGGCCCAGGCCTCCAATCAAAAAAATCAGCAACGCCCATTCCCATGCAGGCAGCACGCCTGAAGGGGGAAGGGCTCGTTTTTTGGTCGCTTTGTGCGCTGGGCCATGCATAGGGGGCCTGGTAACCTTACTACCGAAGGTTTACTTACGCTTGAACTGCGGGGCCCGCTTTTCTAAAAACGCCGCTGTACCCTCTACAAAATCTTCTGTCCGCAGGCAGGCCGCAAAGTGGTTTGCCTCGGTCTGGTAGCCGTCGTCTGCGGTGTAAACGGCGTTAATACACTCTATGGCCAGCCCAACGGCAATGGGGCCTTTGGTGTAAATCTTGGCCAAGATTTCGTTGCATTTGGCTATGAGCTCGGCCTGCGTTGCCACCACGTGGTTGACAAGGCCCAGCGCTTGAGCCTCGGCAGCGTTGATGTAGTCGCCCGTTAGGGTGAGTTCCATAGCCTTGGCTTTGCCCACCAGGTGGGTGAGGCGTTGCGTGCCCCCATAACCCGGAATCAGGCCCAAGTTCACCTCGGGCTGGCCGAATTTGGCCTTTTCTACGGCTATACGCATGTGGCAGGCCATGGCCAGCTCGCAGCCGCCGCCAAGTGCAAAGCCGTTTACGGCGGCGATGACAGGTTTTGGGCAGTTCTCAAAAAGGGCAAAAACCTCTTGGCCTTTTTCTGAAAACTGCCTGCCCGCCAGCTCTGTAAGCTCGGCTATCTCGGCGATGTCTGCACCTGCGGCAAAGGCTTTTTCTCCTTCTCCGGTCAAGATCACGCCCTCCACAGAGGCATCGTCGTAGGCAACCTGGATGGCGATGCTTAGTTCTTCGATGGTGGCGATGTTAAGCGCATTGAGCTTAGTGGGCCTGTTGAGGCGGATGATCAGGGTGCGGCCGTCGCGTTCGAGAATCAGATTCTGGAAGTCCATAAAAGAGAGGTTTGCCACTGCCTAGCGGCACATTGCCTGGCTGCAAAGCTATACCATGGCGGGGATGGTTGGCCACATGCTTAACTTCGGGCAATGCCCGAGCTGCCGCTTTCTTCTGCTAGTGCCCATGTTTATTACGACAGCCTGTACCAGCAGGCCGTGCTGGAGCGCCCTTCCGTCAAAGAAGTTGCCTTGCACTGCCGCCAGTGCCTGGAGCGTCTGCTCGAGGAGGTTACAGATCCTTTTAGCTACCGGGTAGATTTTGATGGAGCTTACAGCAGGCTTGTGTTTGTGCAGCAAGAGTTTGCCTTGCCACCCGAGCTTGCCGCCAAGGTGCACCAAGCGCGCAAGCAAATGAACCAGGTGGTGCATGGCCGCCTGCCCGAAGAGCTGTTTAACCGCAACCTGCCCTTGGTTGCGCTGGCAGATTTTGTGGCAGCACTATCGGGCGAGGCCATACCACTGGATCTGGCAAAGCGCCTGCCACAATTGAAGGCCTCTAAGGCGGAGCGCATCCGCCGGGCCGAAACCACCGGCTGGATACGTTTTGTAGTGACCCGTGTGCCCGAGCCAAATCCTGACGAGCCTGACCGCGTGGTCTTGGAGGGGTTTGCCGAAACAGGCTATCCTGAGCCAGAGCGGCCTTTAATCCTGGTGCTGCACAGGCACCGCAGCGCAAAAACAAATGACGAGGTGCTGCGCGATTTTACCTATCTGGCGGCGCTGGTGTGGCCTTATGCCAGGCTCAACCTCAACAAGCTACGGGAGCCAGCAGATGCCATAGGGATGCTTCATACCCAGCTAGAGTCTGAGCTGGTGCTAGATCCTGATTTCCTGGTAGATGCGTCGGACTTAGCGGGGTGTTTTGGGCAAAACTATGCCCAGCCGCTGGCATTCTTTATTAAGAAACTGGTGCCGCAGCCGCCAAAGGGCAGCCTCTTCAAGGGCTCCATCGTCAACGATTTGCTCGACGGTTACCTGCAAGACCCTGCCCTGGATTTCAGGCAGGCTTTTGGCCAGGTTGCCAGAGATAATTTTCTGAAGACGGCCTGCCTGGGCCGCCAAGATCTGCAAGAAATTTACACGAGCATTCAGGCCGACCATCTTGAAAACCTAAAGGCTTTTGCCGCCCATTATGCCGACAAGTCTGTTGCTACCGAGCCTAGCTATATAAGCCCGCGCTATGGCCTTGCGGGGCGGATGGATATGGTTGTCCACGACCCAGACCACGAGCCTACCCGCTGGGAGGTTGTCGAGTTAAAGTCTGGCAACGCCCCCAGGTATGGCACCTGGCAAGAGCATGCCGCACAGGCCACCGTATACAACATGCTGCTAGACTCTGTAGCCGAGGAGCGTGGATATGCGGGCCGCAGCGGCACTACGGAGGTTTTTTACTCTAAGGCAGATAAGCGGGGTAGGGTAGTGGCTGCCAACCCTACTTTGCGAGAGGCGATACTGCGTGTCCGCAATTACATCGTATCTGTCTTGCGGCAGTTGCGGAAAGGTAATTTGCAGGCGCTTGATGTGCTTGGCGAGCAGCAAGAAAGCTTGGCCAAAGACCTGAAGTTTGACAGAGAAAATCTGCTGGCCTTTGAGCATCATTACCTGAAGGGAGACCCCACGGTAAAGGCATATTACCAAACTTGGTTGGCCTTTTTGTTGCGCGAGTTTGGCTCCGCCAAAACCGGCGAGGCCCTGGCCGACCCAGCCCTGCGAGACCATAGCGCCCACGGTTATGCAGGCCTGTGGCGAGATGGCCTGCCCAAAAAACGCGCCCGCTTTGAGGCGCTTGAGCCTTTGGCGTTTGAAGAAGTGGATGGCCAGGGTTTGGTGCGCTTTGCTTACCAGCCTACGGAAGATACCCATTGCTGCCTCCGTGCCGGAGACATCATTGTGCTCTACCCTTTCGTATTGCAAAACACGACTGACGATCAGCCAGAGCAGCTTTTGGTGCCGGCGGCTTTCCAGTTGGCTAAGGGTACGCTTGTGCGCATGGATGGCGGCCAGGTAACAGTGCAGTTGCGTAGCCGGGTGCTGGGCCATGCCTACTTTGCGCGGTATGCCCACTGGGTGGCAGAGCCCGACCAGATGGACTCTAGCCATTGGCACAGCCTATCGTCGCTCTTCAACTTTCTGCAGGCCGACGATTATCGGCCCGGCCTGCAAGCCCTTTTGCTTGGTAAGCAGGGCCCTGCCTTGCCCAGCCCGCAGAAGGTCAGCTTTGGGGCTGGCTGCCGCCTGTTGCCTAGCCAAAAGGCCGTGGTGGCCGCCGCGGTAGAGGCGCAGGATTATTTTTTGCTCCAAGGCCCTCCGGGCACGGGCAAAACGTCAACCGCATTGCCAGAGATTATCCGCCAAGAGCTGGCCAGGGGGCGTCGGAACATCACCGTGCTTTGCTACACCAACCGCGCTCTTGACGAGGTGCAGGCCCAGCTAGAGCTGCTGCAGGCGCAAGATGGGATACCGTATCTCTCGCTAAAGCGGAAGGCCCGCACCGAGCAGGAGTTGGAGAGCCTGCTGGCGGGTAAGGCTTTCAAGCTAGAGGCCGTGGCCGAGGCTGTGGGTAAGGTGCAGATTTTTTTGTGCACCATCTCGAGCTTTTTATCTAATGTGCATTATTTGCGGCAACTGTGCCAGTCGCTGGATCTGCTCATCGTAGACGAGGCCAGCATGGCAACAGAAGGGCAGTTGGTGGGGCTTTTGCCCTTCTTCAACAAGTTTATCCTCGTTGGCGACGAGAACCAACTACCTCCGGTGGTGGTGCAAGCCCCAAGCTATTGCCAGATTGCACAAGACTCTCCGCTCTTTGGGCTGGGCTTTAGAGATTTGCGCCACAGCCTTTTTGAGCGGCTATTGGCCTTGTGCCGTTCCAATGGTTGGGCACACGGCTATGGTATGCTGACGGATCATTTCAGGATGCATCCGCTCATTGCTGATCTTGTTAACCCCTACTACGGCAATCAGCTGCTGGCGCAGGCTAGCTATGCTACAACATTGCAGTTGGATAACGCAAGCCTGCACCCGGCCGCCCAGCTCTTGGCCAAAGGCAACACGCTTTTTTTTGAGACCGGCCCTGCGTCTACAGCCAAACTGCACGCCACCGAGGCCGATCTTACCGCTAGCCTGGTTGCCGCCTTGCGCGAGGCCCAACCAAGCCTTTCTATCGGCGTATTGTCGCCTTGGCGGGCGCAGAACCGGCGCATCGTGCAGGCGCTAGAGGCATTAGGGATACAAACTGAGTCTGATGCCAATGGTGTGAAAGTGGATACCATAGAGCGCTACCAGGGGGCCGAGCGCGATGTGATTATCCTATCTACGGCCCTGTCAGAGGGGCGGTACCTGGCGGCCATGCAATCTCCCATTCCGCGCGATGGTTTGCCTGCCCCTTACAAAACCGTAGACCGTAAGCTGGTGGTAGCACTTAGCCGTGCCAGGCAGTTGGTTGTTGTGCTGGGCCATGCGCCGTTCCTGTCGTCAGACCCGCACTACGGAGCCGTGCTGGAGGTTATCAAGCGGAGGCAGGGCTTCGTCTCTCGCCAAGAGCTTGAGGGGCTGGCTCAGACCCTGCAATCGGCTTGATATCAGCGTGTACCAACAATCTTAAGGTTTCTCTCAATCACCTTAAGCTTGTTGGTTAGCTCGTTGATTTTTTCTTTTTTGTCCAGGTCTCCGCGGGCGCTGGCAATCTCATAGATGGCCTGGTTGAGCAGCTCTTTGTAGAAGACCTTCTTCTCCTCTGGCAAATAGCGGTAGGCCATGTCCCGCGTCAGGCTGCGGCTGGGCATTTGGTCTTGATAGGCTGTTACATCCTTTTGCTCTAATGCCAGCACTTTTTGGTACAGGGCATCGGCGCGTACCTCGTGGTAAACGCTGCTGTCGCCCAAGCGCCGGGCAATTTCAATGTACTTGATGGCTGTGTCGCAGTGGGCAAAAGAGCCCTCCATGTCGCAATCCTCGCTTATGCGCATGGCAAACCGGCTGCAGTTGAGGCGGTACATGCGTGTCAGATCATCGTCGGCGGGGTCTAGCACGTGCACGCTGGCCATCAGCAGCAGGCCCTCGTGCAGGGCGCCCGTCCGAAAGGCCGAAAGCGCATTGTCTAGCTGTACGGCCTTAAACTGTACCTGGGCGGCGGTTTGAGGCGTAAGCACCTTTTGTTGTGCGATGGTTGGCCTGCTTGCAAAAATCCCCAGCAGCGGGAGCAAAAACCAGGTTTTCATCTTCATAACCCTTGCGGTCAATAGTTTGGCAGCGTCTGAAGGCCACAGCCGAGGCCCATAGGCATAGGGCGGTCTCTAGGCGCTGATGCAAAGCTGTTGGCACAAGAGCGAGCAATGTGGTCTGTTTTTGAGCCTTATAATTGTAGTGTGCCATTTTTTACAGGTGTTGGGTGTTATGCAATGGGTGTATATGTGTATGTATGAGACTTGGCTAGGTCTGGTAGGCTGCATTCGGTACGTTGCCCTAGGTGCTGCTTATCTGGTTTTTGCCGCTATGGCTCATGGCGCAAATACCCCACGGCGGCCCATAGATGTACAGCACTACACACTCTGGCTGCACCCAGACGTTGCCACTCAAACCTTGGCCGGAGAGGTGGAAATCCGATTCAGGTTCTTGCCGGGTAGCGGCCCGGTCGTCTTTGACCTTGATACTGCCCTGCGGGTAGAGTCTGTAGTGCTAGACAATCTGGTGCAGAGCCGCTTTACGCGGCAAGGTGCTCTTATACAGCTAGATTATGCTTTTCAGGTGCCTGCCAATACCTATGCCAGGGTCAGGATTAAGTATGCGGGCAAACCCCGCGTTGCCCGCAAACCCCCTTGGGATGGGGGGCTTGTCTGGGCCCAGACCAAGACGGGGCAGCCTTGGGTAGGCGTGGCCTGCCAGCAAGACGGCGCCTCGCTCTGGTGGCCCTGCAAAGACGACGTGGCCGACGAGCCAGACAGTGGCGCTATCATTTTGTGCGATGCCCCCCTCGGCCTGACGGCCGTGGCCAATGGCAGGCAAAACGGCCCACCCACGCTTACGGCCGACGGTAAAGGAAGCACCTGGCGCTGGGACGTTTCCTATCCCATCAATCCGTATTGCATCTCCTTCAATATTGGGCCTTATGTGAAGCAGACAGAAAGTGTACCCAGCCCTGAAGGGGCTTTTGCTGCGCGCGTTTGGCTGCTCAAAGAGGACTCTGCCCAAGGATATAGCTACCTCTGGCCCCGCATACGGCAGATGATGGATGGATACCAGGCCTTGTTTGGGGCCTACCCCTTCGGGCGGGATGGTTATCAGCTCGTCCAAACACCATACTGGGGTATGGAGCATCAGAGCGCCGTTGCCTATGGCAATGGCTTTAAGCCAGATGGCTTCGGCCTAGACTTTATCCTCATCCACGAGACTGGGCATGAGTGGTGGGGCAACAAGGTTTCTGTGGCAGACCCGGCCGATTTGTGGGTGCACGAAGCGTTTTGCACCTACGGTGAAGCTTTGCTGTGCGAGCGCCTGTTTGGCAAGGCTGCCATGGATAAATACCTGGCACTGCAACGCGGCCGGATAGAGAATAAGAGCCCGTTGCAGGGCCCCCGAGGCGTACGCTACCACGGCTGGGCCGATGCCGATATCTACTTTAGAGGGGCTGCGTTGCTGCATAACTTGAGGCTGATGGTGGGCGACAGTACGCGCTTTTTACACGCCTTGCAGCAGGTGCTTGCCACCCAGGCATTTAGGCCCACAAGTACCGAGGCTGTCTTGGCGGTGCTTGGGCAACAGTTGGGCGAGGGCCCTGCGGCATTTCTGCATTTTGCTTTGAGGCTTTCACATCCGCCTAGGCTCCGGTATGCGCCTTTCAGGGGCGGCTATCGCGTTTGGCTTGAAGGCTACACGGGGCCACCTATAAGCCTTGATGGGCTCTCTGTATCGGGCAAGGCTACTTGGGTAGGCGCCAAACCTGCCCTACCGCCTGCGTACCTAATAGATGTACAGGCTGCCCGATAGAGTGCCTTAGTTTTCGTTCCGCCCATCGCGTAGGCGGATGGTGCGGTCGCAGCGATTGGCCAGGGCAGGGTTGTGCGTTACGATTATGAAGGCCTGCCCAAGATCGGCCCGGAGTTTGAAGAAAAGATCGTGCAACTGGTCTGCATTTTCGCTGTCTAGGTTGCCGCTGGGCTCGTCTGCCAAAATAAGTGCGGGCTTGTTGAGCATTGCACGGGCAACCGCCACGCGTTGCTGCTCGCCTCCAGAGAGCTGGGCGCCACCGTGGTGCATGCGTGCCCCAAGGCCGAGTAAATCGAGCAGCTCTTTGGCGCGCTTTTCTACCTGGCCTTGGGCCTGGCCAGCCAGCAAGCCTGGCATACAGACGTTCTCTAGCGCTGTAAACTCGGGCAGCAGGTTATGAAACTGAAATACGAACCCAATCTTTTGGTTGCGGAACCTGGCCAGGTCTACTGGGTTGAGGGCGAAGGGGTCTTGACCCTCCAGGAGCATAGTACCACCATCGGGCTGCTCTAGCGTGCCTAAGATTTGGAGCAGCGTTGTTTTGCCGGCACCGCTGGGCCCTACAATGCTGACCACCTCGGCCTGAGCCACCTCTAGCGAGACGCTTTTGAGTGCGGCAAGCGGGCCGTAGCTCTTGGTTAGGTTCTGCGCCAGCAGTAGCTGCATATTAAGCGATGGGATGTAGCCAGCCGTGGGTATCTGGCACCAGGCCTTGGCGGATGTCTTCCATCCGCTTTTTGAGGGAGAGCGCCTGGGCACTAGAGCTTGGCAGCACATAGTTTACGCCATAAATCTCCAGCTCTTGGATGGGGGCAAAGGTGGCTGCCGTCCCAACCCCGAAGGCGTCATTAAGTTTACCTGCCTGGATGGCGTCTCTTAACTCTTCAACGCTTACGGGCCGCTCTTCTACGGACATGCCAGCTTCTCGGGCCAGGGTCAAAACAGAGTCTCTGGTTACGCCATCCAGAATGGTATCACTCAATGGCGATGTTACGACCTTGCCATCCAGGATGAAGATGATGTTCATCGTGCCGGCTTCTTCTATATAACGATGCTCTTGGGCATCCGTCCAGATCACTTGCTGGAAGCCCTCTTGCTGTGCCAAAGAGGTAGGGTAGTAGGCACCGCCATAATTACCGCCTGCTTTTGCCGAGCCTGTCCCTCCTTTGGCGGCGCGGGTGTAGTGGGGCTCTATCCGCACCTTTAGGGGTTGAGCGTAATATACCCCGGCCAGCGAGCAGAAGATCATAAACTTGTAGGTATCTGACGGGCGCACGCCTACAAACGGATCTGTTGCAAACAAAAACGGACGTATATACAGCGAATAGCCGGGGCGGTTGGGTACCCAGGCTTCGTCTAACAACAGCAGCTCGCGCAGGCCACCCATGAAAATCTCTTCTGGCACGGGCGGGATGCAAAGGCGCTCGGCAGAGTGTTGTAGTCGTTTGCAGTTTTTTTCTGGCCGCCAAACTACCACTTGGCCATTGGCCAACCGGTAGGCCTTCATCCCTTCAAAACAGGTTTGGCCATAGTGCAGTGCTGCCGTTGCAGGCGATAGCTCTAACGGGCCGTAAGGCAGTATCTGCACGTTACCCCATTTGCCGTCGGCATAGTCTGCCATCAGCATGTGGTCGGCAAAGGTCTGGCCAAACTTTAGCGTATCCAGGTCTACCTCGTGGAGGCGGCTTGCAGTGGTACGCTTTACTGTAATGGAGAGTGTGTCGGTCATGGTGGGCTACGATAGGCCAAAAGGGTGCTGGGGTAGCTGTCCTATCAGGCCCTAAAGATACGCCCCGGCTGCAAGGCCAGGGCGTATGTATCGGAGGTAAGCAGGGCGGCTCGGACTATAGAGAGCGGTTCAGGTCGTATTGCTCTAGATAGTCTGCCACGCGGCGTACAAACATGCCGCCGAGGGCACCATCTACCACGCGGTGGTCGTAGCTGTGCGAGAGGAACATCATCTGGCGGATACCGATCAAATCGCCGGTAGGCGTTTCGATAACGGCGGGCTTTTTCTGGATAGCCCCCAGTGCCAGAATACCCACTTGCGGCTGCATGATGATAGGTGTACCCATCACGTTGCCGAAGCTGCCTACGTTGGATACCGTAAACGTGCCGCCGCCCAGGTCGTCGGGCGTCAGCTTGTTCTCTCGGGCGCGGCGGGCCAGGTCGTTCACCTTATGGGCAAGGCCAACCAGGCTATACTGATCTGCATTGTGGATGACGGGCACAATCAGGTTGCCCGAGGGCAAGGCTACGGCCATGCCGACGTTGATGGCCTTTTTCTTGATGATGCGGTCTCCATCAACTGATACGTTGATGTTGGGGTAGTCTTTAATGGCACGAACGACGGCCTCGATGAACATCGGCGTGAAGGTTAGAGCGTCGCCCTCGCGCTTCTTAAACTCGTTCTTCATCCGGTTGCGCCACATCACCAGGTGGGTTACGTCGGCCTCTACAAAGCTGGTAACGTGTGGCGAGATGCGCTTGGAGTCTACCATGCGCTGGGCAATCATCTTGCGCATGCGGTCCATCTCCACAATCTCGTCTGCGCCAGATACTGAAACCGTGCTTATGACCTGGGTGGCAGGTACAGAAGCTGGTTGCATGGTGGCGGCAGGCGCGGCCACAGGGGCCGAGGCTGCGGCGGGTGCTGCCACAGGGCCTGCTTTGCGTGCATCCAGGTAGGCGGCCAGGTCTTGCTTGGTAACGCGGCCTTCTTTGCCTGTGCCAGGGATGCGCTCAAGCTCCTCCATGGGGATGTTCTCTTCCCGGCTCATAGACAGTACCAGCGGCGAGTAGAACCGGCCCTTCTGGGGCTCGGCCATAAGGGCCAGGGCATTACCCATCAGGCTGGCGGCTGCAATGGCAGCGGCAGGCTCGGCCTGGGGGGTAGCACCGTTAGACGAGCTTGGCGCTTGCGCGGCAACCTGGGGCGCGCTGGCAGAGGTGCCATTAGCGGTCTCTATCCGGGCGATGGGGGCACCTACGGCCACAACCGCGCCTGTTTGGGCCAGAATCTCTACCAGTATGCCTGCATGGGTGGCAGGTACTTCTGTATCTACCTTATCGGTGGCTACTTCTAAAACAGACTCGTCTTGGGCGATGGTGTCACCCACTTTTTTGAGCCAGTTCAGAACGGTGCCTTCCATGATGGACTCGCCCATTTTGGGCATTACCATATCAACAATTGCCATACTGCAGAGCGAAAGCGTAGAAGCGAGATTTAATTGTGAGCCCCCTACCGGCCTGGCCGGCCAAGGGGCCTTGGTGTGTAGATTGTCGGCGGCAAAGATACCCGCCCACAGTTGTATGCCTAAAAGGCAGATGCAGCCTTTGGCATTTGTATTGCCGCCTAAATTGAATGAGGTTAGCCTGCGGCCAAATCTATGGCCTTTGTGCCGGCCGTCTTTGAATTCGTTTACCTAGATGACTACCCTGAATCAACCCCGCCTATCTGCCTTGGTAGAGGCCCGATACAGCCCCCGTGCCTTTGCCCCCACTGCCCTGCCAGATGGTTATGCCGCATTGCTGTTGGAGGCCGCCCGCCGGGCGCCGTCTGGTGGCAACGCCCAGCCTTGGCGATTCGTTTATGCAGAAAAGACGCGGCACCCCGAGGTGTTTGACAAGCTGGCCGAAACCCTGACCGGCAATAACCGAATATGGGCTCCCACAGCACCCATGCTGGTAGCAGCCTTTGCACAAGACCTGAACGCAGAGGGCAAGCCCATCGGCAGTGCCCGCTACGACTGTGGCGCAGCGCTGGCCTGGCTAACGGTGCAAGCCCAAGAGCTGGGCCTGTATGTGCACCAGATGGGCGGCTTCGACAGGCAAAATCTTGTAGAGGCCTTTGCCGTACCCCAGGGTTTTGTGCCAGTTACTATTTCGGCTGTAGGTTACCTGGGCCACCCGGATAGTCTGCCTGAGGATCTGCGCGAGCGAGAGTTGTCTCGAACGGGACGCAAACCTTTGGCAGAGATCGCATTCACGGGCAGTTTTAACAGTTAATCTTTGCCCAAGCATGCAGATTAATCCGGTTATCATCTTTGGGGCGGGGCCGCTGGGCCTGGTGGCCTTAGATATTTTTAGGGCAAACGATATTGTAGTCTATGGTTTTTTAGACGATGATGCCAAGCTCCATGGCACCACCGTGCAAGAGGTGCCTGTGCTTGGCTCTACGGACGACGACGGCTTTTTGAAGCTGATAGGTCAGAAATGTGATGCCTTTATTGCCGTTGACGACGTACGCCTACGCAAAAGCCTGACAGAGATGCTCAATACGCGCCGCAAAGTGCAGCCTGCCAATGCCGTGCATCCGGCAGCCACGGTAGCGGCCTCTGCCAGCCTTAGCTACGGTTGCATGATAGGGCCCGGGGCTGTAGTAAACTCTGGCGCATCGCTCGGAGCGCATGTATTGGTGCACGCCGGGGCGGTGGTAGATGCTCAGGCCCAGGTTGAAGACTTTGTGCAAATTGGTGCCCGTGCCCTGGTGGGTATGGGCGCAACCCTGCATTCAGAGGCTTTTGTTGGGGCAGGCGCCATGGTAGTACCCGGCTTGCAGATAGGCAAATCGGCTCGGGTTGGGGCAGGCTCTGTTGTTGTAGAGTCTGTGCCCGCCAAGGTTACCGTCTTTGGTAACCCTGCGGCCAAAGTGTCAGCCTAGGCTTGGAAAACCCTGGGCAAAAAGGCCCTGGCTTCGGCCAGGGCTTCTTTGTTTATACCTGTAGATAGGTTTGCCTGGTTGGCAAAGGCTAAAACTGCGTCCGTATCCAGGTTTCCGGTAAGCGCGTCACCGCTTAGGGGGCAGCCACCATAGCCACCTAGTGCTGTGTCCAGATGTTGGCACCCCGCGGCCACGGCAGCTGCGGCTAAAGCCTGGGCCTGCTCTTTGCGGGCATGGAGGTGGCAGATCCACGTCAGGGTAGGGAAGGCCTGCTGCATTTGGGTAAACGTATGGGCAATGTCGCCCGGCGTGCCTTTGCCGACGGTGTCTGAGAGGGCAATGTCTGATACCCCCATATCTACCAAACGCCGGGTGAGTTGAGCCAGCCGGTCTGCCGATACCTCCTCGCCGTACGGATTGCCAAAAGCCATGCTCAGATACACCGTCAGGCTCTGGCCAACTCGGTGCGTCGCCTCGGCAATTTTGGCAAGCTCTAGCAAAGCCTCATCTATACTTTTGCCTGTGTTGCGCTGCTGAAACTGCTCCGAAACAGAAAGTGGGAAGCCCTGCACGTCTAGCCCCTCGGCGGCGGCGGCCTGCTGGGCCCCGCGCAGATTAGCTACTATGGCCAGCAACTTGGTGTTTTGCTTAAACGGGGCAATGGATGCCAACACCTCGCCTGTGTCTGCCATTTGTGGGATGGCCTTTGGGCTAACAAAGCTGCCAAAGTCTAGCACCGGGAACCCCACCGCCAGCAAGCTTTTGAGGTATGCAATTTTGACATCGGTCTTAACGATGTGGGCCAAGCCCTGCATCGCGTCGCGAGGGCATTCAGTAAGCGTTAGAAAATCAGAAGCTGCGGCCATCTTGCAGGTAAGGCCACAATAACTATGCTACGCCTTACGGAGGCACAAACATGACAGAATCCGGTACGAATTCTCAAACAGCGCTGCACCGCTGCCCTTGGGCAGAGCGCAGCCCATTAGAAACCGTTTATCATGATACGGCTTGGGGCAAGCCCTGCCGAGACGCTGACCTGCTGTTTGAATATCTGATATTGGATACCTTTCAGGCAGGGTTAAGTTGGGCCATCGTACTCAAGAAGCGGGAGGGCTTCAGGCAGGCGTTTCGGCAATTCGACCCAGGGTACATGGCTGCGCTGTCTGATGCAGACCTGGCCCGGCTGGCCCAAGATCCAGCCATCATCCGCAACAAGCTCAAGCTGGCAGGTGCGCGCAGAAACGCTCAGGCTTACATGGCCTTAGAGGGGCGTTTGCCGGGCGGTTTGTCTGGCTTCTTGTGGGGTTTTGTAGCTGGCGAGCCCATCGTCAACCATTGGACGCATCCAGGCCAAGTGCCAGCCCGCACGCCGTTGTCTGACACGGTAAGCAAAGCTTTGCTGCGGGAGGGTTTCTGTTTTTGTGGCTCCGTTACCACGTACGCATTTATGCAAGCCATTGGCATGGTGAACGACCACCTTGTAAGTTGCCCGTGCCACCCTTACAACCAGCCTTAAGCCTGCTGCGGCTCGGCCTCTAGCGTTGAAACGTAAATTTCAAGTTCGCTTAGGAGGCCATTCTGGGCCTTAGGGCCGTAAATCTCAAAGTCGAAGGTGTATGCGCGCCGGGCAAGGCCGTTGTCTATTTGTTGCCAGGCCTGGGTTCTGATTTCTGGCATGGCCCCCCTGGCCAGAAACAGCTGGTAGGTACCCTCTGGTACCTGAAGCGATTGCAAGCCATCGGGGACTGCCTCTTGGCTAGAGACCTTGTAGCCCACCATTATGGTAACGCTGCTCTGGTTTGCGCCTTCGTGTCTATACACGGTGTACACCGACCCTTCTGTAGGATCGGGTATTGAAGCAACTAAGGGCTCGTGGAGAAACCGAGACCAAAGCTCTGCCAGAGCTGATTCTGCTTGCTCCTTTGGTATGGTCTGCTGGAGCCCGGTTAGGCAAAAAGCTGACATCTTCAGTATCTGACCTTCCATAATGTGTCGAGAGGCAATCGGCAATTATGTAGTCCTATTGCGGTATTAGGTTACGCAGCCCTACCTGCGGGGGTTTAGGCCACACCCATAGCAGCCAGGGCCGCGGCAAAAAGTAATCCAATCAAGAGCCATCCCATCCATGGGCGGAGCGCACCACGCCAGTTATGGTAGGCTATCGGGGCCGATGGTGGAGGGAAGTCGTAGAATATACCTGAAATCGCCTTTAAAATGTACCAAAAGTGCCTCATCAAAGCAAAGTTTGAAAATTTTTTAGATTTTGTCAGTCGCTTATTCAACCAAAGAATCTTTTTAAGAATGGTGCCAGAGCAAAACAATTGTCAGCAGTTGTATCTACATTTATTTGATGATTCTTAAAATTAAGGCCTTTTGATTGAAAATTATCAAACGGGCGCATGGGTTTTACGTTTGGAATTGCCATATCTTCAAACATAACTTGCGTGGGTCAATGGCAAAAGGGCTCGCTTTAGACGGCCCTCTTACCGTGGCTCACCCTACACCAAGGTAACCCATAATGAACGCCACCAAGCCTCTTCTCCTACCGGCTGGTATTACGCCCAGCGAGATTGTCCACAACGCTAACCCGGCTGCCCTTGTAACCGATGCCGTCCGCCAGGGCGAAGGTACACTTGCCAGCACCGGAGCCCTGATGATGGACACCGGAAAGTTCACGGGCCGCTCGCCCGAAGATAAGTACACCGTAAAGGACGGGCTGACGGAAGGAGCCGTGTGGTGGGATACCAACCACGCCACAACCGACGAGGTTTTCTACAACCTGCTGACGAAGATGTCAGCCTCTTTGCAAGGCAAAAAGCTATATGTGCACGATGTTTTCGCCTGTGCCGACCCAGAGCAGCGTCTGCGCGTCCGCGTGATAACGACCCGTGCTACAAGCGCGCTTTTTATAGACAACATGTTCATCGTGCCGTCGGCGGATGAGCGGGCCACCTTCGAGCCAGACTATACCATCGTCCAGGTGCCAGAGTTCCTGGCCGACCCTGCAACCGACGGTATTCCGCGCTCCAACTTCGCCATCCTCAACATGTCTCGCCGCATGATCCTCATCGGCGGTACAGGCTACACGGGCGAGATGAAGAAGGGCATCTTCACGGTGCTTAACTTCTTGCTGCCGCGCAAAGGGGTGCTTTCTATGCACTGCTCGGCCAATGTGGGCAAAGACGGCAAGTCTGCCATATACTTTGGCCTAAGCGGCACGGGCAAAACCACTTTGTCTGCCGACCCCAACCGTGGCCTTATCGGCGATGATGAGCACGGCTGGACAGACAGTGGCATCTTCAACTTTGAAGGTGGGTGCTATGCCAAGGTTATCAACCTAAGCCAAAAGAACGAGCCTGAGATCTACGGTGCCATCAAGTTTGGCGCCATGCTAGAGAACGTGCGCTGCCCCGAGGGTAGCTGCTGGCCAGACTTTGCAGACGACAGCGTCACTCCCAACACGCGGGTCAGCTATCCGCTGGAGTTTATCCCCAACGCGGTCATCCCGAGCGTGGCAGGCCACCCAGAGAATATCTTCTTTTTGACCTGCGACGCCCTGGGCGTACTGCCTCCCATTGCACGACTCAATACCGCGCAGGCCATGTTCCATTTTGTGAGCGGCTACACTGCCCGGGTAGCAGGCACAGAGATGGGCATCAGCGAGCCGAAGACGGTGTTCTCTGCTTGTTTTGGTGCGCCCTTCTTGCCCCTCCATCCTATGGAGTATGCCAAGCTGTTGGGCCAGAAACTGCAGAAGCACAAGGTGAACGTGTACCTCATCAGCACCGGCTGGACCGGTGGCGGTTATGGCGTAGGCCATCGCATCTCTATCCCGCATACCAGGGCCATCATTACGGCTGCGCTAGAAGGTAAGCTGGACAGTGTAGCTTGGAATACAGACCCCACCTTTGGGTTTGAGGTACCTTCTGAGTTACCTGGCGTGCCGACCGAGATATTGACCCCGCGCAATACCTGGGCCAACAAAGAAGATTACGACGCTAAGGCACGTTTCTTAGCCCAAGCGTTTCTGAAGAATATGGAGAAGTTTTCTGCCGGGCACGAGGAGATTCTTGCAGGAGGCCCTACCGTAGAAGTGACGACTGTTTAATCTACAGAAGCGCAGGCGTAAGAGGGCCAGGCGCCTTTCGGGATGGGCAGAGTGTGGTTCGGCATCTTTTTTTAAAGGATTGACCCGGACGGAGGAGACACGCTTTTGCCCCCCGAAAGACGGTTTTACTGCCCTTTTTAGATTTTTCTTTTTTCGGGATTTAGGTGGTAAAGCTGCCTAGGTCAAGCTTTCGGGCTTACAACACACAACTATTTCTGGCAGCCGGCCGCTAGCACTGTGTGCGGCCGAGCGGCTGCATCGACCGATGATACGTGGCCTTGCCCTTGGCTTACGTTCTGCCCCGTTTTCCAAACCTGATTTCTACCGCACCTACACCTTAATTACCCGATGGCCGACAAGAATTTCGAGAAGCTGATCCTACCTATGGGCACCACCCTGGATCGCTTCATCATGCGCAATCAGGCCCACTTTCCGTATGCCACCGGAGAGCTTAGCCAACTGCTGCGAGACATCGCCCTTGCATCTAAAATCGTTAACCGCGAGATCAACCGTGCAGGCCTGATCAACATCGCAGGCAGCTACGGTAGCAATAATGCTCATGGCGAGGAGCAGCAAAAGCTCGATGTGGTGGCCAACGTACGTTTCAGCCGGGCACTGCGCAATGGCGGCGAGGCCTGCGCCATCATCTCTGAAGAGGATGACGACATGGTTATCACAGGCAACAACGCCAGCAAGTATGTGGTCGCCATAGATCCGCTCGATGGGTCTAGTAACATAGATGTGAACGTGGCCGTGGGTACCATCTTTTCTATCTACCGCCGCCGCACGCCCGTAAACACTACCCCTACCATGGAGGATGTGCTACAGGCGGGCCGCTGGCAGGTAGCTGCGGGCTACATTTTGTACGGTAGCAGCACTATGCTGGTGCTCACTACGGGTAAAGGGGTGCATGGCTTTACCTACGAGCCAAGCCTTGGGGAGTACTACCTCTCGCACCCGGACATGCGCATACCCGAGACGGGTACCATTTACTCGGTAAACGAAGGGCTACTGCCAGACTTTGAGCCAGGCGTCCAACGCTATCTGGAGTATTGCCGGGCAAAGCGCTACTCGGGCCGGTACATCGGCTCCTTTGTGGCAGACTTCCACCGCAACCTTTTCAAGGGCGGCATATTCATGTACCCTGCAACGGCTAAGCACCCTACGGGAAAGTTGCGCATCATGTACGAATGCAACCCGTTGGCTTTCTTAGCAGAGCAGGCGGGCGGCAAGGCCACTACCGGCACTGAGCGAATCTTAGAGATACAACCCACCAGCCTGCATCAGCGTGTGCCGCTTTACATTGGCAGCCGCCAAATGGTAGAACATGCCGAAGCGCTGCTGCAAGCAGAGGTGCCAGTGCGCGCTTAGCCTAGGCTACGCGCCAGGTCCTGAACAGAAACCAACATTTGCTTTACCTCTATACTCATGCAAATAAGGCGGCCCTTGGCCGCCTTATTTGTTAGTACCCAATGGGCCGGATGTGTGCTACAACGTCATCCCGAGGGCCTTGTCCCACTCCTCTTGCATGTCTTGAAAGCGCCCGACCACCTGCTCGATAAATGCAGGTGTTAGGGCGGCCTCTGCCTCCTCTTTTGTGTCAATGTCGAGTTGGCTCACTTTGTAGGTTTGCTCTAACCCGTTGAGTTCGAACTTGATGATGTACTTCTGGTTCCACTCGTAGAGGGATATGTCAACCTCGATGTGCGGAATCTTCTTGATAAACTTCATGGGCCAGCTACAGTCGGTGGGTGGGTTATGTGGTTTAACCTTGTTGCTCTTGCTCTGGTTCGTAGGTGGGGTTGGTGTCAGCTACATTTTCGGAGTTTGTATGACCATTCTTTCTTAAATGGACAAAGGTGCGCACCAATACAACGGATGTAAACGCAATAAAGGCCAAAATAATATAGTGGATATAATGAATAATAGCTGGGTATTGGGTGCCAAGGTAATAGCCTGCCAAAACCAAAACAGACACCCATAGGGCCGCACCGGCCATGTTGTAGATTATAAAAACCCCGGGACGGAATCGTGTAGCCCCTGCTATGATGGGCGCAAAAGTGCGCACAACAGGCAAAAACCGGCCAACGATAAGGGCACGGCCACCGTACTTCTCAAAGGCTTTTTCTGTATTGTGTACATACTCTTTCTTATAAAAGAAAGACTCGCGCATCGTCTCTAGCTTGTGGCCCAGGTAGCGTCCAAACAAGAACCCGACTACATTGCCCATAACCGCTGCCGAGAAGATGCAACCCATAAGCAGCACCAACGGCACCGGGAGTACGCCTGTGGCGCAAAGCAGGCCGGCCAAGAAAAGGAGATAGTCTCCTGGCAAAAAGAAAGCGAAGAACAACCCCGTCTCCGCAAAGACGATGAGGGTTATAAGTGAAAGCCCCCCAACACGTATAATCTGCTCGGAGTTGAGCAGAAGCGATAGGTAATCGAAGGCGCTTTGCATAGAATCGGGCTAAGTTGTAGAAAGAGCGGGCTGTTTGTGGTAGGGCAGCGCAGGCCTGGGATGGCCGAAAGAGGCTTAGGCCTCCAGGGCCTCTGCTTGCAAAGACAGTGCCTGATTTCGTAGTTCTTGGTCAGGATCTACGCCCTCCCAGCGGGCAATTACCCAGGTTGCCAGGCAGTTTCCGATCACGTTTACAGATGTGCGTGCCATATCCATCAACGCATCTATGCCTAAAATGATAAAGATGGGCTCGGATGGCAGGCCAAAACTGGCTACCGTACCAGATAGGATTACCAGGCTGGCCCTGGGCACACCGGCTACGCCTTTGCTGGTAAGCATCAGGGTAAGCACCATTTGTACCTGCACCTGCCAACTGAGTTCTATGCCTGCCGCTTGGGCCACAAACACAGAGGCCAGGGCAAGATACAGGGTAGTGCCATCTAGGTTAAAGCTATACCCCGTGGGCATCACAAAGGCAACGATGCGGCGGGGCACCCCCAGGCTCTCCATGGCGCGCATGGCTTTGGGCAGGGCCGCCTCAGAGCTTGTAGTGGCAAAGGCTAGGGCCACAGGCTCTGCAATGGCCCGCCAGAAACGCACAAAAGGCAACCTTGTAATCAGACCTATGGGCACCAAGACTACCAGTATAAAAACGATTAGGGCCCCATAAAGCGTAAGCAGCAGGCCCAGAAGGTTGCCCAAAATACCAATGCCGACCTTGGCCACGGTATAAGCCATAGAGGCGCCGACGGCCAAAGGTGCTAGATACATAACCAAGCCGGTGTATTTAAACATCACCTCTGCCAGAGCATCTAAGGCAGATAGCATGGTTTGCTTTGCTTTACCTTGTAATTGCGCAAGGCCAATGCCGAACAAGACCGAAAAGACTACTACTTGCAGCACTTGACCCTCGGCCACGGCAGCGGCAATATTCTCTGGAAAAATGTGCAGAACAATGTCTTGCCAGCTACCTTGCTGGGCTGCAGCCAACGCCTCGGTTGATTTTATTAAGGGTATGCCGACGCCCACCTGGGTCAGGTTTATGGCCAGCAACCCGATGATGAGTGCAAAGGTGGTAACCACCTCGAAGTAGATGAGTGATTTGCCGCCCATACGGCCTACGCTGGCCATATTGCCATGGCCCGCAATGCCAACGGCCAGGGTAGCAAACAGCAGCGGCGCAATGATGCTTTTAATCAGCTTCAGAAAGACTTTGCTGATCACCTGCAGCTCTATGGCCAAGGCCGGAGCATCAAGGCCCACAACTATTCCTGCCACGAGCGCGAAAAATATCCAGGCTGTGAGGCCCTTCTTTTTATAGGCCCAGAAACCCACCGCGCCAACGGCAAGGATACGCCCAATAAGCCCAGGAAGGCCGCCAAAATCGGCCCCAAGCACCAGCTGCAACATGCAATAATTGTGACTAATTAGCCTTGTGTGTACCGGGCAAAGATACCCCTTTGCCTTTTGCTGCTGCATTTGCTCTGCTTGCGCCTAAGCTTTACTTTGTAGCCTATGCAGGTGCAGATTAGAAAGGCTACGGCCGAGGATGCAGGAGCTATCATGGCATTAATCCGCGAGTTGGCCTTGTTCGAGCTTGAGCCAGACGCTGTTATCACGTCAGAGGAAGTGCTGATTCGCGACGGGTTCGGCCCGGCGCCACACTTTCACTGCCTGCTTGCCGTAAGCGAGGGCCAGGTAATCGGCATGAGCTTCTGTTACATCCGCTACAGCACCTGGAAGGGCAAGAGGCTTTATTTAGAAGATTTAATCGTCACCGAGGCCTGGCGGGGCAGGGGAGTAGGCTCACTTCTATTTGACGATACCCTGGCCTTGGCGAGAGTGCTGGGTTGTAATGCAGTCTGCTGGCAAGTGCTTGATTGGAATACGCCAGCCATAGAATTTTATAAGGCCAAAGGTGGATGGGTTAAAAATGGATGGTTAGATATGCAATTGGAGTTGGAATAATACACAAAACTTTCCACATTGTGGAATAACATCTTACACGGGTGTTCAAACGGATAAAGGCTAGGGGTTTACGGTACAGGTCTGTCAGAATCTTGCGGGTGCAAATCCGTGCAAGCTATGATAAAGACGAAGGTCGGCTCCTGCCTTCGAGTGTTAATTAGATTAAGCTGTGTTGGGTTGGCCTTTCTGCTTACCACGCCCGATGCTACTAGCCAGACTCAAGACAAATTTTTTTCAACACGCCCTGCTGTGCCCGTTGCAGCAGATAGCAGTTCTCTGGCAGATAGCCATCTGTCTGCCGACCATATAACGCGCTATGTCTTTAATGAAGACGATATCCGCCAAAGTTGTGCGCGAGACTTATTAGAACTGGTTAGCTCGATACCGGATATCTCTGTTGGCGTTGATGTTCAAGGAACGTTAACCATCGGCGTGAGAGGTAGCCAAGCCGGAGAGGCTTTTGCGTTGTTTGTCGATAGCGTCCAACTCAACGAGGCGCTTTATGCCACCTTTCATCAATCAGGGAAGCTTCAGTTAGACCAGCTCAGGCGCGTCGAGGTTGTCATCGGGCCCAATGCCGTCAATCGGGGCACGATGGCATTGTACGGGTCTATTTACATCACAACGCGTGCATCGCGCCCGTTTACAGGTATCCGTACGGCATGGACCCAAGGGTTTCATAATGCATCTACAGATGCCCGCGTAGGCACCTCTTTCTCCTTCGGTAAGGTGGGGCCCTCTTGGAACGTCACGCTGAGCGGATCGGTCAATAACAGCGTCATGAGCTTTGGCAGATACACAGACCTTAGCGGCAATGGTTTTATCATGAGCAGCAGCAGTGCCATCCAAAGCCGGTTTGCTAGCGCACAGGTTCGTTTTCGCCGCAGCTACGTCCACTTGCTATCGGATGTTTATTCGGTCTTTACGCGTGACGGATTTATTAACAGTACTACGCAAGCCTACCGCAACGAGTACAATACATGGTCTGTATTGGCAGGCCACCAGCTTGTGAGTAGCCGCCGTCTAAATCTGGCTGTTGAGGCAGATTTCCGGAGCCAAGATCCCTGGCGTACGATCAGCGAAATAGCTCCGGCAGATACGGGAGCGTACTTTCAGATGTGGATGAGGGCCAGCAAAGGTTCTGTTGGCTCTAAGGCGGATTGGAAAATCAGCGATAGGCTAACGCTGGCAGCCGCCGTTAGTGCATATAGAGAGCAGGCCTATGTGATGCCTGGCTTTACATACAGTGGAGTGTCTGATTTGAGGGGAGAGTTTACCTGCACAAACGCAAGTGCGCGCCTACGATACCAAAGTAGGACAGCATTTCTATCCATTGGAGGCAGGTACGACCGTCATAGCCAGGCGGGCAGCCTGCCCGCCCTAGAGCTTTACTATACGCAAAAGGTAGGGGCCATGCGTTTGCAGCTTTCTTACTCGGATGTTTACCGGACACCTGCCTTGATGAACTATCTATTGGCGGCAGATCCTACAGTTCTAAAGGCCCAACGGCTGGTAGCTTTAGAATCTGCGCTTATCTATCAGGGTAGGGCTGGCTGGCAAGCTGGCCTGGCTGGCTACAGATATCAAGCTACTAATCCTGTATCTTATACCGTTGATGCAAATGGTGTTGAAGGATACGTAAACTCAGGAGATTTTGGCGTTGCAGGCGGCCGGTTATTTGCACAGGGGGGCATAGGGAAGCTGAGGTTAAAGGCTAGTTACACTTACTACCGTACAGCAAAATCTATGAGCAGGTACACCGTATTAGGCAAAGATGAGAACCTGGCCTTCCCTCAACATAGGGCCACTTTGCAACTCGGTGGTAAGTTGTACAAAGACTTCGAATTCTCTTGTTTGGCCAACGTCTTTGGCCAAAAAAGCGGTGTGGTAGGCTTAGATACTACCCAGGCCGAGCAGCCGCCTGTTTACCAAACCTACCCTGCAAAACTTACGCTCAATGCTTTTTTGCACTTTAAGGTAGCTATTGCACAAGGCTTGTCTTGCAGTTTAGGGGTGGTGGATATTCTGAACCAAGGCGTTCAATTCGTCCAACCTTATGCAGGCCTGCACATGCCCTTGCCAGGGCCTGCCAGAGAGTATGTTATCCGCATCTGTTATGCCATCGAACGCTAAAGCAGCTGCCCTGGTGGCCCTTTTTTGCCTGGCCGCTTGCCTGGCACATGCCCAGGTTAGCCGCATGCCAGAGATGGCCAAAGAAACCTATGCCGAGGCGGCGGCAGACTATGCACAAGACACCACCTTTTCTAAAGTCTGCGCCACCTTCAGCAGCCTGCCCGGGGCAGGGGAGGGCTGGGAGAGCTTAAGCGATGCCGAGAAGGCCTATAAAGGTGGAGAATACAAAACGGCCTTACATAGGCTGATGCAGGCCCGAACCCAGTTTGAGAAGGACAGAGACGACGTGGGCCTTTGCCTGTCTCAGTTGAAAACCGCCTTGCTTTACCAGCATTGGCAAGTGTTTGAGCGGGCCTTGTCTTACTATCAGGAAGCCGAAACCAAAGCCGGTGAGCTGCACATGCCCAAGCCATTTATGCAATTGGTTTGGGGTAGGCTGGCCCGGTGCGCAGAGCGCATCAACAAAAATGAAGAAGCGCTCTTAGCTTACAAGGCTTTGCTGGGCAGCTATCCGCAAGGGTACTCTATTGGCCGGAGAAACACACTAAAGAAGCTGGCAGACCTTAATGCAAAGCAGCAAGACTTTGAAAAGGCCTTGGCCTACAGCAAAGAGCTTGTAGAGTTAGAGATAGCCCAAAACCACGGGCTGGAGGGGGCCGATGCACAAAACAGCACCGGCATCATCTTAAGCGAGATGGGTAGGTTTCAGGAGTCGATCAGTTACTATGCCGGAGCCCTTAACTTTTATGGTAACAACCCGGCCTTTTGCCAAAAGAAGGTGGCTACATTAATCCAGGTTGGAGCGGCTGAGAATCAACTAAGGCTGCATGATAAGGCCCTGGCAACGCTAAACCAAGCTTTGGTGGAGCCTTGTGTGCAGGGCGACGCTGGCCTGGAGGCAGACCTACGCAATTTTGTGGCCCTAACCTATTTAAACAAAGGTGCCCACGATAGAGGCCTGAAGCATATTGATGGAGCCATCGCGCTTGCCAGAAAATCTACCAACAAAGACATTTTGGTGCGTTGTTACCGTACCAAAGCCTTGCTCTGCGACAATGTGCTTAACTATGCGGAGGGCAGCAAATTTCATCAGCTCTATGCTCAGCTCAAAGACACGCTGCGGTATGAGGAACGGCTCAAAGAGCAGTCGGCCTTGCTAAGAGACCTTAATGTGGAGCGGCTGGAGAAGGAGCTCCGGTTGCTGATTACAGACACGGAGCGCAACCAGTTAATCCTAAAAAAATCTGCCCTGGAGGCCGAGCGTGAGATTCGCCAAAAGGAGCTTTTGCTGCTCCAGCGCGAGAAGCAGGTGCAGGACTATACTTATCAGGCCCAGGCCCTAGAGCTTGAGAAGATAAAGGTTAAAAAACAGGAGCTTGAAAACCAAAACGCCCTGAAGGTAGCCGAGCTTGAGCGCCAAGAGAGCCAAATGCGCCTGCAGCAATACCGCAAAAGCATAGAGCAGCGCACGCAAACAGCGCAGATAAAGCTGCTGGCCAAAGACAAAGCCCTCTTAGAGCAAACGAAGCGAACGCAGCAGATTGATCTGCAAAGCCAAAAAGACCGCGAGAAGCTCTTGTTCGGTTTGGTGCTGGTGGTGATCGCCGCCGGTGGGGGCACTTATGTTGCCTTTGCCAAGGTGAAAACCACCAACCTGATGCTCCGCGTGAAGCAGGACGAGGTGGTAGCGCAAAAAGAGTCTGTGGAGCAGATGTTCTCGCTTTTGGAGACCAAGAACCGCAACATCACAGATTCTATCAAGTTTGCGAGGAGGATCCAAGGTGCTGTGATACCCGGCCCAGACGCCTTAGCCCAGGCGCTGCCATTGTCTTTTGTTTTGCTGCGCCCCTGCGATGTGGTGAGCGGCGACGTGTTCTACCTACACCAGACGGAGCAGCATGTTTTTTTGGCCAGTATAGACTGTACGGGCCACGGTGTTCCTGGCGCAATGCTGGCCGTATTGGGCTATCAGATGCTGAATAACATCGTGCAAGGGTCTGGCTTGTTAGAACCACATGCGATTTTATATGCCTTGGACAACGCTATGGCCGAGGTATTGCGTGTAGAGCACTCTGACCTGCAACAGGGTATGGACATCGGGCTGGTGGTGATCGACCGCACCGCAAAGTCTCTTGCCTTTTGCGGAGCCGTGCACGATCTTATCTACTTTGAAGGTAACCAGTTGCAAAGCATCCGGGGCAGCCGCTGTAGCATTGGTGGGCTGGTGCCCCGGCACGAGAAGGTGTATATCACCACACGCATCGGCATTCACCACCAGATGCAATGCTATCTGGCCTCTGACGGTTTGTCGTCTCAGTTGGGTGGGCCTGCAGGCAAGCGCTTTGGGTCGGCCCGTGTAAGCCAGCTATATAAAGAAATTGGGGGGCTGTCTGCCGTAGAAAAGAAAGCTCACATTGAGGCAACCCTTGACGCCTGGATCGGTGCAGATTACAAACAGCTAGACGATGTGCTTATCATCGGTTTCAGGCCAGACCTTGTGGTGTAGTGACTTACCAGCCAGATGCCAAAACGTCGGCAATGTGGCATACCTGCAAGGGGAGCTTCTCTTTCCGCACGTAGGCGTCCATGTGCATGATGCAGCTAGGGTCTGTAGATACCAGCGTGCTTGCACCTGCCTCTAGCGCATTAAGCACCTTTTGCTGGGCCATGCCCGTGCTGATGGCTTCAAACTTTACGGCAAAGGTGCCGCCAAAGCCGCAGCAGCTTTCGGCATCGGCCATTTCTACCAGCTCGAGCTCTGCCACATTCTTGAGGAGCTTTCGTGGCTCGCCGTAAATTTTGCATTCCCTTAGGCCAGAGCAAGAGTCGTGCAAGGCCACCTTGCCCGGAAACCGAGCACCCGGAATCCGCTCTACCTTAAGGATATCTACCAAAAACTGGCTAAACTCGTATGTCCGAGACTTGATACGCTGGTGGCTGGCCTGCAGCTCTGGTTTGTCTCTCAGCAAAATGTCGTAACCATTGCGCACCATACCCACACAACTGGCAGACGGGGCTACGATGTAATGGGCCACATCGGTATCAAAGTCGTGCAGCCACTTGCCGGCTACATCGCATGCTTCGGCAAAGAATCCGGCATTGTAAGCGGCCTGGCCACAGCAGGTTTGCTTGGGGTTGTATTGCACCCGCACTTTGCCCGCGGCCTCTAGCACGCGCACCATGTTTATGCCCGTTTGCGGATATACTTGGTCCACAAAGCAGGGTATAAACAGGCTGACCTCAATCATCATCTCAATAGCAAAGCTATACCCGGCTGGGGTATTTAACTATTTGCCAGCGAGTCTGCAATCTCTTGCTGAATCTGCTGCACGGTAACGGCAGGCTCCCAGCCAAAATCTTGCCGTGCGGGTGCCGCCCCGGCTGCGTCTGTGGCTATTTGCTTGTGGAACTTGCCTGCCGCATGGATGGTAGGGTTGAGCTTCCGATACCTATCAACCAAAACCCCGTCTAGCCAACTGAAGAAGTTGCAGGCAAAATTGGGTATGTGCAGCGGGCGTACTGTCTTGCCCAGGCCGCTACCAATCATGCCGTATATCTGATCTACGGTTTGAGGCTGCAAGAGCGTAGGCAGCCAATACCACTTGCCTATGCTTGCGGTGCTGCGCTCTGCCAGGCAAAAAGCATTTACCAGGTCGTCGCAATGCGAGATGCTGCGCAGGTTTTTGCCGTTGCCAAATACCGGCTGGAAGGGCAGGCTGAACGTCTTTAGAAAGCCCAGATTGCGCTCAGGCACATTGGGCCCAAAAAACCAGAACCCGCGTAAGCTGGTGGCTTTCAACTTGCCTTGCGCTGTAAGCTGCATCAGGTACTCTTCGCCTGCATACTTACTGCGGCCGTAGTTTTTGTAAGGCCTGGCAGGCTCGTTGGGCGCAAAGACGCGGTTGTAATCTGTGTAACCACAGCAGCTATCCGTACTCATGTATAGCACGCGGGTTACGCCATTTGCTACGCAGGCATCTGCCAGGTTACGTGTACCTTGGATGTTGACGGTGTCGTACAGGTCTAGGTTGGGTGGGTAGATTACACCGGCCAGGTGCCAAACGGCCTCTACGCCTTTTGTTGCACGCAACAGGCTGGATGCGTCCGTAATGTCGCCTTCTACAATCTCGAAGTTGGCAGGGAGCGTAGGCACCAGCGCCCGCATGTGAGGCTGCACCAGCAGGCGTACTTGCCTGGCAGTTTTGTTGCGGCCATGGTGGTCTCCGTTCATGAGGATGTCCACCATGCGGTTGCCTAGCCAGCCGGGGAAGCCCGTGATGAGTAGGGGCCCTTTATCTGCACCAGTGGCCACAGCGGCTGTGTCTTTAGCCCTTAGGCGAAGAGTGCCCGCAAGCCTAGCCCGAATCTCTGTCTGCACTTCAGCCAAAGTGGCATCTAAGCTGCGGGGAGCCCAGCCCAGCTCTTGGCGAGCCCGGCTGTTGTCGTACCAACTGTAGCGGCCGATGACGGCCTGCACATACGAGGCTTGCACCGGGCTAGCCTTGCCGAGGATGCTGGCACCGGTGTAGATTACCCACTTAGGAATCTTAAGCTTCGGCGCAGGGGCTCTAAAGACCTGGCTAAGCTTTTGGTAAAAGTCTTTGAAAGTGATGTTCTCGCCGCTGAGTACGTATTGGCCTTGCACTTTGCCTTTTTCGAAGGCCAAGACATGGCCCAGTGCGACGTCTTGCACATGTACGACCGAGACGCCACCGTCAAAATAGACCAACTGGCCTTTGGCGGCAAAGTCTTTGATGAACTTGTGCGGCGGGGTCATCTTAGGATCTCCGCTTCCGACGACCCAGCTGGGATAAACCCGCCTGATGTCTGCCCCGGCAGTTATTTGTTGGGCTACCCACTGCTCGGCCAACAACTTGCCTTTGACGTAAGGGCTTTCGGGCGTTTGAACTTGGTCTTGCTCATTAAGCAGGCGCTCCTTTTGGGGGCTTCTGCCAAGCACTACCACCGAGCTGGTGTATACCGTCGTCGGAATACCTGCACCGATTGCCGCCGACAATACCTTTTGGGTGAGGCCCAAGCATGCCTCAATCACACGGGCCTCGTCGGTGGTATCGGTGGTGTTTTCTGCGGCCAGATGGAAAAGTACCTGCTGACCGGCCAAAGCCGGGGTATAGGTTTCTGGCTTAGAGAGGTCGCACAAAAACAAGGTAGCGCCTCTGGCTTGCATGGCTTCTACCTCTGGCGTAAGCCGACGCACCAATAAGGTGAGGGTATAACCTCTATCCAACAAAAGGTTGGCTACGGCTGCCCCAATATGGCCCGTTGCGCCTGTTAAAACTGCTTTGCAAGGCTCCATTACAGGCTTTCGGCATTGCCGGTAACCCGGCGCCAGAACAAGAGTAGAAGCGTGTTAATAGAGTTTTTAACAGACTTAGGGTTAACCCTTGGGCTAGGTGCCTGATAATGGATGGGTACCTCGAAAATGCGCTTTTTGCGCAGCAGGTATCTGAGCTCGGTTTGATAAAAGTGACCGATAGACCTGAATTTATGGTTCAGTATCAGCCCAACAATATCGCGGTGGAAGCCTTGGTATCCACTGGTCATGTCTTTAAGCTTGGCGCCCAAAAGCAAGCGAGCCAGGGTAGTGCCTGTTTTGCTGAGCATCTGCCGGTTCCAGGGCGAGTCTCCCATGGAGCCGCCATTGATGAAACGGCTGCCGAAGGCACAGTCGTTGCCCTCGTTGAGGACACGCAAGAACATTGGAATGGCCCGAGGATCGTGGCTGAGCCCTGCATCCATCTCGATGATGATGTCGTGCCCGCCCTCGTAGGCAACGCGGAGGCCTTTTACGTAGGCATCTACCACGTTTTTGTTTTCGGGAGACCAAACCGTCACAAAGCGGTCGTCTTGTGCAGAGACGCTTTGGCAAAGCTCAAGTGTACGGTCTTTACTGGCTTTATCGACGATGAAATAAACCTTGCCTGGCCTTAGCTCGTCTATGACGAAACGGACGGCAGCAATGAACTTTTCAAAGTCCTCTTCCTCATTGGCCATCGGTACAACGATGGCCCAGTTCTTATAATACATCTCGATAAAGCGCAAAACATAAAGCAACCTAGGCATGGGCCATAGGCCGGGAAGATTGCTTTACGGCAATTGAATAGCGCTACAAAGATGGCCTCAAAAGGGCCATCTGCCTAAAAACAAGTTGTGCAGGGCTACAACTTGTCTGCAATGCCCATGGCTGCCTCAATGGCTTTGTCCATGTTGTGGTACTCCCACTCGGCAAATCGGCCGGCCAAATACATGCCCTTAGGCTCCAGGCATGCTTTTAAGGTTTCTATTTGTTGGCGCGTATCGGTCAGCTGCACCACATAACTGTTAGGCTCATAGTTATGGTCTAGGGCCGTCAGATTACCGGGCAGGCGCTTTACCTGCTCTTCCATAAAGGCGCGGTCGTGCTTGCCGCTGAACTCAACCACGCAAGTCATCCGGTTAGAGCCGCGGTTGTTGCTGGGTGCAAAGGTGCCGGTGTAGATGATACGGTGGGCTTGTATATCACCGTCTGGCAGGTAGAGCCAACTGATGTCGGTAGCATCCGTCTCGCAAAAAAGATTGCTGGTGCCGTTGCTGGGTAGATGCTGAACAGCGCCTGCGGCATTTGCAAGTGCCGCATCGGGAGCTTCTAGAAGCCTGTGCATGGTGCGTACATCTCCGGTGAAGACGACCTTGTCGAACGCTTCACCGTTTAGCAACCATCCGTCGTCAACGGCTTGCAATTTTTCTGCCGGGGTTGAGGTACGCACGTTAAGTCCTTGCGAGAGCCGATCTACGATAAACTGAGACCCGTTTTCTTTGGCGTAGTAGAAGGTGGCGTGCACCATCTCGCCCTCCTCTTGCTTAACGATGTTGCTTAGCAGCATCTGCTTTAAATTAGGCATGGGTAGCTTTCCCTCTAGCCAACCTAGGGGCACCTGTGTCAGGTCGGTATTCCAGATCTTCTGGTTGTATGGCTTGAAGTAGAGGTTGTAGAGCGTATCGCCGAAGTTGCCTCGCAGAAAAGCCTCAAAGTGGGGGTAATCTTCAGGTTTCCGTGCATGCCCGCTTGCCCCGATGGCCAGCATATCCTCCAGGATGGTATCTACCACCGCGCGGTCTAACTGCGAGAGGTAATTCTCTAGCGGATAGCCGATAAGCTTGCCTTGCATCCAGATCTTGGCATTTCGTTTGGCTTTCAAAAACTCTTTGTCACGGTCAAAGAAGCCCCAAAACCAATCCAATACATCTTGCCTGCGGCTGTTAAAAACGTGCCCGCCCACCCGATGGAAGAGGTTGTCTGCCACGCGGTCGCATTTGACAAGGCCGCCCACCTTGGCAGCTTTCTCGAAAACCGTAACGGCGTATTTATCTTTCAGCAACTGCCCGGCAGCTAGGCCGGTGATGCCGCTGCCAACAATGGCTAACTTTTTCATCAACGAATGTTTTGAATGATGGCGGCAAAATCTTCTGGCCTAGGGCTCACGGCATGCATGCGCTCCCAGGCAGTTCCCGTCAAAATGCGCTCAAATTTATTGTAGGCCCTGTAGACAAACGCCTGGGCACGGTTCTTTTTGTGTTTGGGCAGATCGCTGAGCGCGCCGATTTGGAGGGCATACTGCTCGTTCAGATAGAGACGGCCCTGCCAAATGGTGCTTGTCAAAATATCTGTTGGTCGCCCGGCTATGGCCTCGTCTAGTTTCTGCATTACCTGGTAGGCGTCCAGGGCTTTGCCCCGCTCTTTGATCTGGTCTCCGGTAATCTGCTGGCCGTGTTGGCGGTAGATGACGGCCTCGCCCGGCACATGCACCAGCTTTGGATGCCGCAGGGCAAGCCTGCCCATATAGAGATAATCTTCCGTAGGCATGTGTGCCTCATCCCAAAGCGGTACAAGCTCCAGAAACGAGCGCCTGAAAAGCATGCTTTGCGTAAGCGCGTTCCACCCGCGCAGAATCCATTTCTCTAAATCTGGCGAGGGTAGGGGGCCGTGCTGCATGATCACGTCTGTCTGCACCCATTGCCCAGGGGCAACCTCTTGCGCTTTCACGTACGGGCCATAGGCCATGTCTGCCTTGCTGGCCTCCAGCGCTTTGGCAAAACGCTCCAGCTTGTGATACGTCAGCAGGTCGTCTGAGTCAAAAAACTGTACAAGCGGTGCGGTAGTAGCCAGGTAGCCTGTATTTCGGGCTGCGGCTGGGCCCTTGCCTCTATTAGGTATAAGCCTTACCTGTCCACCGAAATCGGCAATCACCTCGGCCAGATGATCTGTGCTGCTGTCGTCAACCACCACCACTTCGGCAGGAGGCAGGCTTTGTGCAAGCACGTTGCGCAGGGTTTGGCGTAGCAGCTCTGCCCTGTTTTTTACAGGAATGATAACGGCCACCTCGAGGTTTTGCATAAAAAAGTGCCCCTTGGGCTAAGGCTACGGGCCACAGCTGCTGGTTAGCGCACAAAATTGTGGCCTGGGAGCAAGTTTCCCATAAACAGACCTGCCCTGCTTTAGCGTTCTAAGCCTAGATTGCAACTGGCAGGCGCGCAAGCGCAGGTTGCTACGATGTATCATGCACGAGCTTGAGCCCTTTTACCGCTGGGATGCCTACTATAGTGCCGCACGCGACGAGCGGTCTCCGTTTTCGGGCACAGAGCCCAATTATCAGCAATACGACAATACCATTTACGGTTACTACATCCATCCGGACTGGGATTTTATTGGCTCTGAGACGCTCTATTGCAAGCTGCTTTTTGTGGACTACGACAGCGGCTACGGCGTGCTAGAGATGATGGGCGAGTGGAACGACACCCTCCACAACGATATCATGCATCTGAAACGCAATGTGATAGATCTGATGGTGGGCGAGGGCATCAGGCATTTTATCCTAATCGGCGAGCACATCTTTAACTTCCATGGTGGAGACGATGACTATTATGCTGAATGGTTTGAGGAGGTAGAAGATGGCTGGATTGCCTTTGTGAACCTGCGAGACTTTGTTGCCGACGAGATGAGTCGCTTTAAAATCGATTACTATGCCAGCTACGGCGGCACGCTGAACGAACTGGACGAATGGCGTACCCTGACCCCTTGGAACTTTTGTAAGCAGGTAGATACCCTCATCAAGCGCAGAATCGGTGCTTAGGGGTAATCTTCAAACCAGTACCTTGATGAACCAGCTCTAGAGAATGGCCTTAGCAACACGCAAAAAACCTTGGTTTTCAGGCGGCTTACATGCGCGCCGCAACCCGTATCCGATGATGTTGGGTTTGGCCATGGGCAGTAGTACGATACTGTTTGTTTTTATACTGGCCATGTTGCTTGCGCGCAAGGCTACTACTGGTTTTGGGGCTTTAGACATCCCATGGGTGTTTTACTTTTCTACAGTGTTGATTGCCGTAAGCTCGGCTACGTTGTGGGTGGCTAGGCAACATTTTTTGGCAGAGCGTTATCGGCAGCACCTAAACTGGAGCGGTATTACCTTGGTGGCAGGCCTGGGCTTTATGCTGCTGCAGATAGAGGGTTGGCTATCGTTATACCGCAGCGGGCAGACGCTGGCTGACAGTATGGCCCTTGCTTTCTTGTACTTACTCTCTGGGCTGCACTTTGGGCACATGGCCTTGGCCATGGGCTTGCTTTTTTGGGCCGTAATGGACAGCAGCCGCAACCGCACCTATGTAGAAGGGTATTTGCAAAGCATTGACCCTGCCAAACGTACGCGCTTATTGATGGCTTACTGGTTTTGGCACTTTACAGACGGCCTTTGGTTGCTGCTGTTGATGGCCTTTGTTTTTGTGCTTGGGCGCTAGCTTGCGCAGTAACAGGGCCCAACTGCCTGCGGGGGTTATCCGTAAGCGCCAGGGTAAGCCCACAGAACCCGACAAAGCCATGGATCTGAATGTTCTAAGCAAAGAGAATCAATATAAACTAGTAACCGCCGGCGCGGCCTTGCTGGCCGGCGTTGTTGTAAAAGCAGCTCTTACGGCCGCTTGGCGTGCGTACCGGAAGGCTGACCCGCCTCAAAATCCTGACGATCGTAACGTAGCCTGGAGCGAGGCTCTGGCCTGGACGGTAGCCAGCTCGGTAGCCATGGGTGTAGGAGGATTGGTGGCGCGCCGGGGTGTGGCAGGGCTAATCTCTAAACCTGCCGGTGCAGAGGAGCCACTGGTATAGCGGCTGCCGCTACCTCTGCACCGGCAATTTAACCATTAACAAGCCCAAACCAAAGCTCCGACTATGGCTGTGCCTTAAACACCTGCTGCCAATACCAAAGGGCTTTTGCCCGATTAGCAGCCGTACGCAGGCTGAGAAGATGCAGGATACGCACACCATAAAACGCTTTTGCATACCACTGCCCCATGTATTTGCGCAAAAAGGCGTACTCGTTCGGGAAGGTTTTTTGGCGGTACTTGGCCTCTTCGTTGGCAATGTCTGTGGCAGAGCCAGAGAGGTGATGGATTACTTTAGCACCGGGCTCGTAGGCTACCGCAAGCTTTTGCTGGGTGCGGACGACCCAAGCCCACAGGACATCCTCGTAGTACATGAAAAAGTCTGATGGCAATTGGCCGCCGGGCATGCGCTCAATAACTGCCCGAGGGGCCATCCAGAAGGCACCCCATACCCAGTCTGGCCGGGCAGGTAGGTCTGGATCTGCCAAATCGTTGTAGTAGCGGCAGGTGCGGGCACTGGGAGACAGCAATTTTTCGAGACGTGTCAGGGCCAGCAACTCTGTGCTCAGGCGGGGGAATGCGCCTGTTACATACTGCGGCCGGCCGTCGGCATAGATGAGCTTGACAGACAATACCCCGACCGAAGAATCTGCCTCAAGGCGTTGCCATGCAAAGCTGATGGCATCCTCTACCAACTCGGTATCGCTGTTGAGGAGTAAGATGTAGCGGCCTCGTGCCTGTGCCCAACCGGCATTGTTGCCCCCGGCAAAGCCCAGGTTGCGCTGCTGCCTCAGTACACGTATTCGTGCATCGAGTGCCTCAAGGTGCGCTATATCGCCTATGGTGCTGGCATTATCCACCACCAGTACCTCGAAGCTGCATCCTCGGGTATGCTGCAAAATGGAGCGAACGCAGGCTTCTGTAAGGCCAGGTGTATTGTAATGAACAACAACGATGCTTACGTCTAACTGCATATCATTGGACAGCAGCAAGGGCCGCTGCAAGCTGCTGGGCATGGTTTTGTAAAGAAAACCGATTAAAAGCATCCTCTTGGGCAGCCCTGCAGATGGCAGCCCAGTCTTGATGGTTTGTTAAGAGTTGCGCTGCCTTGGCGGCCAGGTCTTGCGCATTGCCGGCCTCAAAGAGCAACCCCGTCTGCTGCGGAGTTACAACCTCGCGGGCTGCACCGGCGTCTGCCACCAATACTGGTATGCCACTTTTTTGAGCCTCTACTGTAACGCGGCCAAAAGCCTCTGCCCGGCTGGCTACCACCAGTATACGGCCCTGGGCAAAGACGGCCCGCCTATTGGCCTGGTGGGGGTAGATTTCCAACCTGTCTGCCACGCCTAAAGACGTAGCCTGGCTCCAAAGCCTATCTATCATTTGTGGGGTACCGCTGCCGATGCAAACCAGCCTCGTACCCAACCCATACAAGAGGGGCTCAGCCAAGGCGCAGACGGCTAATGCCTGGTTTTTGCCTTCTGAGATGGCCCCTGCCATCAGCAAAACGGGGGCACCAGGCAATTCTGAGGGCCTTATGGGGTGCCAGTCAATCTCGCAGGCGCAATACACCAGGTGCAGTTTGCTGCTGGGTATAAATTTCTCTAGCTTTTGGCGCACCGCCAGGCTATTGACGATCAGGCCATGGCTGAGCCTGTTCATTAGCGCATAGCTGCGCGTTTGCCCATATTGCCAAACCAGGCCATGGTCTTCTTCAACAAACTCGTGAACGTACCAGATATGGTGCACCCGCGCCAAAGCCGCGCCCAGCGCCCCCGCCGGGATGGTAGAGGTATTGGTGATTACCACATCGGCCCGCACGGCCCGGACAAAGGCGGCAATCTTTAGAGCTGTGCGGACGAACCCACGTATAAACTTGACCTTTTGCCAGGCTGTTAGCTCTGCGGTGCCCGTCCAATGGTCTTGCGCTATGACTTGGTATCCGGTAATCCAAGGTGCCACATGGCTCAAGAAGGGGCCCTCTTGTGGCACTACCACAAACACCTGATGGCCTTGGCCTTGCAAGGCGCGGCAGCTCTCTGCAATGGCAAGCTCTGCGCCTGCCAACCCGGCTGTGTGGCAACAGATTACTATCCGCATAATTCGTCTGCTGGGCCGGGTTGGTAGGGTTGGTCCAGAAAGGCTAGGGGCTTGTAGAGGTCATGCAGATTGCCTGTTGCCAGACGCTTACCTAAGCCGAGGTAGGGCCTTTTTATCAGCAAATGTGGGTTCTGCAACCCCCAAGACACCCACATGGCCAGCGCCTTGCCCTTGGCCTGATTTTCTGCATACTGGCACATTTGTGCCTCGGCAATGCGCCTGCGGGCAGCGGCAATCTCTTGGGCGAGGCCATCTGGGTAGTGTTGGGCTATGGCAACCAGTAGTTTTAACTGGCTGCGGTAAATGTTTGCCGAATTGTACGACTTACTGCTGGCATGGAACCGCAGCGCAGCAATAGGGCATGGCACCACTGCAGGCACCAGGCCCTGCCGCTCCAAACGTATCCATAGCTCCCAGTCCATCAGGTCGGTCTCTGCAAACTGGCCGATCAGGCTACGCCGCAGCAGCGTGCTGGGGTGGTAGATCCAACACTCTTGCAAGAAGCTGCGCCCCGGCCTGGCATCTGGCCAAGGCTTTGGGTTGAAGGTGGCTTTCGTGGCTCCGAGCGTATCAACGGCCCACACTTTGCCTGTTACCCAATCTTTATTAGGGCTACCTGCCAGGCCGTTTACCAGGTGCAGCAGGCCTTTGGGTAGCAGGTAATCGTCGCTGTTGAGCACCAAGACGTATTCTCCTTTGGCTTGGGCTAAGGCCATGTTATTGGCATCCCAAGTGCCGGCGTCTTTGCCTATGCGGTGCCAGGCCAGGTGTGGCGCATAGTGGGCAATCACCTGGGCCGAGGTATCGGTGCTGCCGCCATCGGCCAGCAGAATCTCGATGTCTGGGTACTGCTGAGCCAGTACAGACCGCAGACACTCTTCAAGATACTGGCCTTGGTTATAGCTGGGCACCAAGACGCTAATGCTAGGCCAGACCTTGGCGGGGTCATAGGCTGTGGAATCTACCACTTCTGTCCATGGCCAGCCTTTGGCTTCAGGCTGCAATGGAGATGGCAGTCTGCGCTCACTCATATCGGCAAGATGAACCGCTGGGTCCGACGGTCAAACCGGATACGAGGCACTTCTGAAAACAACGGTTTTATGAGCCGCCGACGCAGCGCATCTTTCCCGATGCCTTTAAGTTTGGAAATCAGAGCCTCGTGCCTGCGGATTTTGGCCACCCGGGCCATCACGACAAGGCTAGGTGGGCTTTCGTTTCGTAGCTCGGCTGCTTCGGCCTCGTAGGCTTCTAACTGCTCTAGGCTAGCCTGGTTTTTACTCCGCACCCGAAAGCCCCCTATCAGGGCATCGGTGCTGTAAAGCGGCGCATGGCGAAAGAAACGGTACCATAACTCGTAGTCGCCCGCTAGCTTTAGGTCTGTGCGCATAGTGGCCCCGGCTCGCTCCCAAAGAGAGCGCCGCCAGTAGGTACTTTCTTGCTGGATCCATTTATGATCGAGCACGAAGGCCTCGGCAGACCAAGCTTTGGGAGGCTCTAGCGCCACGGCGCAGCCAAGCTCATCTACGGCGCACCTGTAGCCGGTAATCCACTCGGCCTGGCCGATGTCTGTAAACAGGCGTGCCAGGGTTAGCAATGCGCCGGGCATCAGCACATCGTCTGAGTTTAGATAACCCATAATCTCACCCGTTGAGCGCGCAAAGCCCTTCTGGATGGCATCGTACATGCCCTTGTCGGGCTCAACGATGCAAAAGCTAAGCTTGTCGCGGTAGCGCTCCAGAATCTCTAGCGAGCCATCGGTAGAGCCGCCGTCAACGACGCCGTACTCAAGATTCGGATAGCCCTGCCCGAGTACAGATTGTAAGGTGCGCTCCAACCAAGCGGCCTGGTTGTAACTGGGGGTTACCAGGGTTATGCGCGGAAGTGTGTTCAAATCAATAAACCAGTCAAAAGCCAACCCACCGTAAAACTAGGCTATGGTAATAACAATCTTGCCTAGCCCGTCGCCTCGTCCCATGGCCTCGAAGGCTTCATTAACTCGGCTTAAAGGAAAATGCTGGCCAACCGTAGGTCTCATCTGGTGCTTATTGACGAAGGCTAGCATGTCGGCAAAGTCCTCTGGACTGCCCATCGTAGTCCCCAGAATGTCTACCTGTTTCCAGAATATGCGTTGGGGTGGCATGCTCGGCCAAGGCCCTGCCGTACCGCCAAAAAGCACAATGCGGCCGCCGTCGTTGGCAAGGTCAATCAACTTAGAAAAGTCAGCCCCCCCGGCTGAGTCTATGATGAGGTCGAACCCGCCTGCCTGGGCTTTCAGGTCTTTATGCCAGTCTTCGTTTTTGTAGCAGATGCCACCTGCCGCGCCGGCTGCCAGGCAGGCTTGCACTTTTTGCTCTGAGCCTGCAGTTACGTACACCTGTGCCCCGGCATGCAGGCCAAAGTGCAGCGCAAGCTGGGCTGCCCCACCTCCGGCGCCTGTAATCAATAGTTTTTCGCCGGCTTGGAGCCTGCCTCTGTAAAACATGGCCCTAAACGCCGTAAGCCCTGCGAGTGGCAAGGCAGCAGCCTCTATGGCAGATAGATGAGCAGGCTGCGGAGCCAGGTTGGACTCCGGCACGCATACATATGCTGCCAGGCAGCCTTGCGTGGGCATACCAAGTATGCCGAAGCCCTTTGAGGGCGCCTTTCTGTCGGAGCCCCAGTTGAGGGCAGGGTTGATGATGACTTGCCTGCCTACCCAAGCCTCGTCTGCAGTACTGCCTACTGCCTCTACCCGCCCCGCGCCATCGCTGCCGAGTATGGCCGGGTATTGCAACCCTCCATATTGCCCTTGCTGGATCCACCAGTCGCGGCGGTTTAGGGCTGCTGCCTCTAGCCTAACCAATGCTTCACCCGGGCCAGGCTGGGGGGTAGGTACATCTTCAATAACCAGTGTGGCTCCCTTAGCGGGCAGAACGGCGGCTTTCATGCGTTGAGTCTTTTTGGGGTTGGGCAGGGCTATTCGTTGACGTACACCCTGCGCACGCGCTCGCTAATGCGTGTGAGAATTTCGTAGGGTATGGTTTCTTCTATTTTGGCCAGGTCTTCTATGCGGTTTACCTCGTCAAAGATTACGACTTCGTCAAGCTCGCGCACGTCGGGTAGGTGGGTTACATCTACCATGGTCATGTCCATACAGACGTTGCCGACGGTAGGGGCCAACCCACCACGTATGCGCATAGAGAAGCGGCCATTGCCCATCTTCCTAGAGAGACCGTCGGCATAGCCAATGGCTACGGTGGCAATGCGCTTTGGCTGTGCAAGCACCCATTTGTGGCCATAGCTCACGCTTTCGCCTGCAGGTACGGTTCTGATTTGAGTAACGATAGACTTGAGCCGTCCCACAGGTACCAGGCCCTGCTCGCCGCCCACCTCAACACCGTAGAGGCCGATACCAAGGCGTACCATGTCTAAAGCTGCTTTAGGCAGGCGGGCCGCCCCGGGGGTATTGGCAATGTGGCGCAAAAAGGGCTTAGGCCAGGCAGCTTGTAATTGCTGGGTCATGGCCAGGAAGCGGGCTAGCTGGGTTTCTGTAAATGGGTCTTGGCTCGGGTCGTCTGCCGCTGCCAGGTGTGAGAATACCGACGCCAGAGATACCTGCCCGGCCATGGGTACCAACTGCGCCAATACGGCCTGCATTTCGTCGGCATCAAAGCCGAGCCGGTTCATGCCCGTATTAAGCTCTAAATGGATGGCAGGGGATTTTTTATGAGCGCTGCACATGCTCAGCCAAGCGCGCAACTGCGAGAGGGTGTAAATAACAGGCTCCAGGTTGTGGCGCATGCAAAGCTCCATCTGCTCTTCGCTGGCGTTCATAACCATGATGGGCAGGCCTATGCCATAGTTGCGCAGAGCGGCTCCCTCGTCGGCATAGGCAACGGCCAGGTAATCTACCTTGTGGTAGGCTAGGGTAGAGGCAATCTGAAAACTGCCTGCCCCATACGCCCCGGCTTTAACCATAGCCATGATGCGATGACCCTTAGGCAACCGTGCCCTGTAAAAGTTGAGGTTAGATACCAGGGCACTCAGATCTACCTCTAGCCGCGTGCCATGGGTGGCTCTTTGCAGGCGCTGCACCACGCGCTCTAGCCCAAAGGCGCGGCCGCCCTTGACCAAGATCAAATTTTGAGCCACGTCTGAAGGCTCCAGGGCTGCAAGCAGGGTCTCTGTATTGGCAAAGCATTGGGTATTGCCAGGCAGCAGGTGGAGGTACGTTTGCCAGCGCGGCCCAACGGCCCATATCCTGTCAAATGCGCCTGATGCAATGATGCTTGCCGCTTGTTGGTACCGCTCTTGGGCGGCAAGCCCCACCTCGGGCAGGTCTGATAGAATCAGCCAGCGGCCCTCATGCCCTTGGTTGTAGAGAGCCAACTGTTGTACGGCGCTTTGCAAGCCGTCTAGGTCATTGTTATAGGTATCGTCTAAGATGCGGCAGCCGTAAAGGCCTTCCTTCCACTCTTGCCGCATAGCAAGTGGCCGCAGTAGGGGCAAGCCGGCCACCACCCTTGCCATGTCTAATCCAAGCGCGTATAGAAGTGTGGCCGCGTGCAATGCATTCTCAATGCTGGTGGCATCGGCAAAAGGCAGTTCTGCGGCAAACTGTTTACCCTCTACCGAAAACTGCACCAAGTAGTTGCCGGCTGCCTGCCGCTTTGCCTGGCCATTCCATTGCCAACCTATCAAGGCAATGTCCGATGCTTGTTTACTTTCTATCCAGGTGGCCAGCGGGCTCTGGTTAGCCCAATAGACTACCACTTTGGCCTCGGCAAAGAGCTTCCACTTCTCTTCGAACTTCTCTTGGCGAGAGGTAAAGCCTGCGTCGTGTGCAGCCCCCAGGTAGGTAAATACGCCATGCGTTGGCTTTACGATGGCTTGCAAGCGCCCCATTTCGCCCACCAGCGAAATGCCTGCTTCGATTAGAGCAAGTTGATGGTAGGCCTGCATGCCCCAAACAGAAAGTGGCACCCCCACCTGGCTGTTGTAGCTACGCGGCGACTTGTAAACCGGCAGCAACGGGGCTGCAAGGCTGGCGGCCCATTCTTTGACCGTGGTCTTACCGTTGCTGCCTGTAATACCCACTACGGGGTAACCAAACTGCTGCCGATGGTGTGCGGCAAGGCGCTGGAGTGCCGCTATGCTGTTGGCCACCACCAACACAAATGCATCTGGGCCAGGCAATGGTGGCAGGTCTTCTACGACAAAAATCCGCACGCCTTTAGCGTACATCTCCGCAATGTGCAGGTGCCCATTGTGCCGAGGGCCTTTGATGGCAAAAAAACAAGCCTCTGCCGGTGCCGCTAGCAACCGAGAGTCTAGCAGCAAGTGGCTGATGGCCTTACCGTCGGGCAGACCGTAGGCCGATTCGGCCTCCAGCACAGAGACAAGCGATTGGGCGTCTATCATGCAATGCAATGCGAAAGTAGCGCCTGGGCCTAAGCCAGCGCCTAAGCTTGGCCCGATTTTGGCTAAGAGATTACTTTCTTTGCACAGGGCCAAGGATAGAAACCCACCTGGCCACTGTGCGTTTCAGCTTGCTTGTGTATGCCTTCAGGTTAGCAGGCTAGCAGAATCATCTATCTCCCTCCTCAGATAAGCATTCATTCATGTCGCTCTTAACAAACTCTTACAAACCCGACCCCAAGTACGCCACCCCTGTGGCCTACTTCTCCATGGAATTTGCCATACACCAAGCCCTGAAGGTGTATAGCGGCGGGCTTGGCTTCTTGGCTGGATCTCATATGCGCTCAACGCATGACCTTAAGCAGAATATGGTAGGCGTCGGCATTCTATGGAAGAATGGCTACTACGACCAGGTCCGGACGGAAGACAACTCCATGGCGGTGCTTTTCCAAGAGAAGCACTACAACTTCTTGGAAGACACCGGGGTAATGGTGCCCATCTACGTCAACAAACATCAGGTTTATGTAAAGGCGCTGCTGCTGCGTCCTGAGACCTTCGGCACCTGCCCAATGGTGTTTCTGACAACAGATATCGACGAGAACGATTACCTGGCCCGCACCATCACCCACCGCCTGTACGACTCGGATACGGCCGCCCGCATTGCCCAAAACATCGTGCTGGGTATAGGCGGGGCCAAAGCCCTGGAGGCGCTAGGCTTTGAGCCAGAGATCTTCCACATGAACGAGGCCCATGCGCTGCCGATGGCCTTCCACCTCTATACACGCTTCGGCAAGCGGTTAGAGGAGGTAAAAAAACGTCTCGTATTCACTACCCATACGCCCGAAAAGGCCGGCAACGAGGAGCACGATATATTCTTGCTCGACAAGATGGGCTACTTCGGCTTCTTGGGTTTAGACGAAGTACGCCGCATTACCGGCATCCACGAGCAGATGTTTAGCCACTCTTTGGCCGCGCTGCGTATGGCAAAAGTGGCCAACGGCGTATCTCAACTGCATGGTGTGGTGAGCCGCATGATGTGGGGCGAATACGCTGATATCTGCGAGATCAAAGCCATTACCAATGCCCAAAACAAGCACTATTGGGTAGATGGCCTGCTAGACCAATTCCACCGCGAGGGCAATACCGAGGCGTACCTCCATCGCAAACGCCACCTTAAAAAGCGCCTCATCCAAACGATTGCAGACCAAACGGGCAAAATCTTCTCGCCAGACCACATCATCATCTGCTGGGCGCGCCGCTTTGCCGAGTACAAGCGGGCAGATTTAATCCGCCGAGACATTGTCCGCTTCAACAACCTGATCCGCAACAGTAAGCACCCGGTGCAAATCGTATGGGCTGGAAAGCCTTATCCGGGCGATATGGGCGCCATTTCTGTGTTTAACCACTTGGTTAAGATCAGCCAGAAAGAGCCCAACCTGGCCGTGCTGACAGGCTACGAGCTGAACCTGAGCGGCTTGCTCAAGCGCGGCTCTGATGTTTGGCTTAATACGCCCCGCCGCCCGCGCGAGGCCAGCGGTACCTCTGGCATGACGGCCGCCATGAACGGCGCCGTCAACGTTTCTATCTCAGACGGGTGGATTCCGGAGTTTGCCAAGCATGGGGAGAATGCCTTTGTGTTGCCCGTGGTAGATACTACCCTCAATACAGACGAGCAAGACAACCTAGACAACCAGCACCTGATGGATATGCTAGAGCAGGAGGTGCTGCCCCTCTACTACGACAATCCCCAGGGCTGGCACAAGGTGGTGCAGCAGTCTATGACGGATGTCTCGCCCTACTTCGACTCTAACCGCATGGCCGATGAGTACTACAAGCTCTACACAGGCCAGCCCTTTACGCCAACCCCACCCGTGCAGGTAGAGTACGAACTGCAGTCGGTAGGCTAGACCCCTGCCTGGCTAGGAATGAAAAAACCCCGAGTTGCCTCGGGGTTTTTTGTTGCTGCAAGGGTTGAAGCTTAGTTGCTTCCTTCTTGCATCTTGATCAGGTTCAGGGCAGAGCCTGCCTTGAACCAGCCAATCTGACCTTCGTTGTAGGTATGGTTTACCTCAAACTGCTCGGCCGTGCCATCGGCATGCTTCAGCTCAACCATCAAGGGTTTGCCGGGCGCAAAAGACGTTAGGCCCAGGATGTTGATGGTATCATCCTCGCGGATGCGGTCGTAGTCGGCCGGGTTGGCAAACGTGAGGGCCAGCATCCCCTGCTTCTTGAGGTTTGTCTCGTGGATACGGGCAAAGCTCTTTACCAGGATGGCGCGCACACCCAGGTGGCGGGGCTCCATGGCGGCATGCTCGCGGCTAGAACCTTCGCCGTAGTTTTCGTCGCCCACCACAACAGAGCCTTGGCCCGCGGCCAGGTACGCGCGTTGTACCTTGGGTACCTCGCCATACTCGCCTGTTAGCTGGTTTTTAACGGTGTTGGTCTTGTCGTTGTAGGCGTTCACGGCACCAATCAGCATATTGTTGCTGATGTTGTCGAGGTGGCCGCGGTATTTGAGCCAGGGGCCGGCCATAGAGATATGGTCGGTGGTACACTTGCCTTTGGCCTTGATGAGCAAGCGCAGGTTCATCAGGTCTGTACCTTCCCAAGGCTTGAAAGACTCCAGCAGTTGCAGGCGGTCAGACGTAGGGCTTACCGCTACTTGCACCATGCTGCCGTCTTCTGCCGGGGCTTGGTAGCCAGGGTCTTCGGCATCAAATCCGCGCGGAGGCAGCTCTAGGCCGGTCGGCTCGTCCAGCATTACGGCGTGGCCTTCTTCGTTCACCAGCGTATCGGTGGTGGGGTTAAAGGTCAGGTCACCAGCGATGGCAAATGCCGTCACAATCTCGGGGCTGGCCACAAACGCGTGCGTGTTGGGGTTGCCGTCGTTACGCTTGGCAAAATTGCGGTTAAAGCTGGTGATGATCGAGTTGGGCCGGTTGGGATCGTCTGTGTGGCGTGCCCATTGGCCGATGCAAGGGCCGCAGGCATTGGCCAGCACTACGCCGCCAATCTGATCAAACACATCCAGGTAGCCATCGCGCTCTACGGTGTAGCGCACCACCTCCGAGCCCGGAGTTACTGTATATTCTGCCTTAGCCTTCAGCTTCTTGGCAGCGGCTTGCTGGGCCAGGCTAGCCGCACGGGTAATGTCCTCGTAGCTAGAATTGGTGCAGCTGCCAATCAGGCCAACGTCTAGCTTGGCGGGCCAGTTGTTTTCTTTTACGGCTTGGGCAAACTTGCTCAGCGGCCAGGCCAGATCCGGCGTAAAGGGGCCGTTGATGTGCGGCTCCAGCTCAGAGAGGTTAATCTCAATGAGTTGGTCGTAGTAGTTGGCCGGATTGTCATAAACCTCGCGGTCGGCGCGTAGGTGCTCGCGTACCTTGTCTGCGGCGGCTGCTACGTCGGCGCGGCTGGTGCCCTCTAGGTAGCGCTTCATGGCATCGTCGTAGGCAAATACAGAGGTGGTGGCACCAATCTCTGCACCCATGTTACAGATGGTTGCTTTGCCCGTAGCAGACATAGCCTCAGCACCCTCGCCGAAGTACTCTACGATGGCCCCGGTGCCGCCTTTTACGGTCAGGATGCCGGCCACTTTCAGGATAACGTCTTTGGGGGCCGTCCAACCGCTGAGCTTGCCGGTCAGTTTTACACCAATCAGCTTGGGGAATTTGAGCTCCCATGCCATGCCTGCCATCACGTCCACCGCGTCGGCACCGCCTACGCCGATGGCCACCATACCGAGGCCGCCTGCGTTGGGCGTGTGGCTGTCCGTACCTATCATCATCCCGCCGGGGAAGGCGTAGTTCTCTAGCACAACCTGGTGGATGATACCCGCCCCAGGCTTCCAGAAACCAATGCCGTATTTGTTGGACACGGAGGCCAGGAAGTCATACACTTCTTTGTTGACGTCGATGGCGGTGGCCAAATCTGCATCGGCACCCGTTTTTGCCTGAATGAGGTGATCGCAGTGTACGGTGCTGGGCACAGCCACCTTGGGCTTGCCGGCAGACATGAACTGCAGCAACGCCATCTGGGCTGTGGCATCCTGCATGGCTACCCGGTCTGGCGCAAAATCTACATAAGACTTACCCCGCATGTACGACTCGGTGGCTGCACCGGCATACAAGTGGTTGTAGAGGATTTTCTCTGCCAGGGTGAGGGGGCGACCCACCACTTGGCGGGCTGTAGAGATGCGCTCGGCCATGCGGGCGTACACCTCCTGGATCATCTCAATATCGAATGCCATGTAGGGTAGCGATAGCTATAATGTGGCCCCAAATATAACCCCGGTGGCAGGGGGCTTAGGGCCTCATCAATGCCCAGAAGTTCTCGCTAACTGAATCCTTACATAACCAGGGCCTTCGCAACGGATTAGGCCAGCCATGGCCTTAGATATTTTAGTTTGAATACCAGATGCTTAATAATGGTGTTGCCAACCAAAATTTAACCTAAGTGTTGAAAAGCTCACATCTGCAGGGACAAACGTGCTAAGGTGTAGTTATTCTACTGGCGCATAAACTAGGTTAGGCTTCGCGCATCCTAAGCATGAAATACATCATTGCAGCTTTACTGGCGGGTATCCTCTTTGCAATTGCCTCCAGCCTTTACATCTATCATGGGCACGACCACAAGGATACCATGAGCTACGAGGGTAAAATCTACCCCATGGACGATGTGACTATTGACGTGGTAAAAAGCCTGACCAGCAATGGCCGCGAGCCCATCATTTGTTACCGAGAGAGCCACCGGAATTTCTACATCTTACTGTTCCAAGGGGCGTTGGTAGTGGTGGCACTTACCTCTTATGGGGTATATACCCGGGCCCGGCTTAACAGCAAGCTCAAGGCACAAAATCTTGAGCTTGAGGCCAGCAAAAAGGCACTATTGCAAACCAACCAAGCCATAGAGGCGGGGATTCGCTATGCACGGCGTATCCAGCAGGCCATGCTGCCGAGTGCTGCCGATGTTGCAGAGCTGGGGCCGGGCCATGCGCTTTTCTACCAACCTAAAGATGTTGTCTCAGGCGACTTTTATTGGGTAGGCAGCCAAGCGGGTAAGCAGATCCGCGTTGTGGCAGACTGTACCGGCCATGGTGTACCCGGGGCTTTTTTGGCTACCCTGGGTATCAACATTGTGCGGACAGTGGTAGAGGGCGAAGGCATTACAGATCCGGGGCACATTCTTGCCCGGGCCAATGCGTTGCTTATCCAAAACCTGGGCGCAGCCAACCTTGAGGCCGCCGATGCCGATGGTATTGAAATGACCGTGATTACCCTTGAGCCATCAACTGGCCTTGCTTGGTTTGCTGGAGCCCGTGGCTACGCCTGTATGCTAGGAGCCAAGGGCCTGCAAGAGCTGAAGGGAGACCGCATAACCCTAGGCCATCTGCCCGACGCCCAGTTCACAGTTCAGCAGGTAGCAGCAGCCGAAGGAACCTGGTTCTTTCAATACACAGACGGGTACATACATCAGTTTGGAGGTTCTGATAATAAGAAACTTGGCAAGCCTAGATTCATGCAATACTTAAACCAAATTGCCGCCTCTGAGCCTATTACGCTGGCGCGGTGCTTTGCAGATTGGCAAGGCGCACAACCCCAGGTAGATGATGTGCTGGTGTTGGGATACCAGGTATTGGCTTAGGCATCGGGCAGGGCGCCCTTAAGCAAAAAGGTTCGGGCAATACGTATCTGCCCGTAGGTAAAGCGGCCTTGCAGACGGTCAAAAACGGGGCGCATCAGTTGGTTAGATAGCCCACCTTCTGCCTCTATGGCCGCCTTTACCTCAAAGAAGTTGGCGCGGTTTAGGTAGATGCTGAGGTTAACCTCGTACCCTTGCAAGAAAAGCTGGCACAGATGCCCTAAGATCGAATCTGCCCCGATGCCACGCTCTGTGCTGATTTCTTCTATGGATTTGCCAGCTTGATAGAGCTTGAAGGTGGCCAGCCGGGTATCCTCCTTGGGCGGCTTGGGGCCATCGGTTGCGGTACCGTTGCGCCTGCGTACGGGCATGCGTCGGTACCGCGCGAGGTGCTGTCCACTCTGCTCCAGGGTTTGCACGGCGGTGCGGATTAAGCCGGTAAAGTCTTCCCAATACAGCTCTGCTTTGTAAGCACCCACACCAGATACTTGTAAAAACTCGTCTTCTGTAGTGGGCAGGTAGGTCACCATGTCCTCCAGCGTCGCATCGCTGAAGACCTGGTAGGGGGCCAAACCAGCCTCGTCTGCCAAGGCTTTGCGCTTGCGTTTGAGCAAAGCCAAAATCTCCTCTCGGGCGGCATCTCGGGCAATGGGGCCGGCGGCGGTTGGGGTAGGGGTATCTGGCCCGGCGGCGTACTTTTCTGGCTTGGCCAGCATTACCTTAAGACCATCAAACAGCACTTGGCGGCCCAGCGGCGTAATCTGTAACGCTTGGTGTTTGTCGTAGGCAATTTCTAGGTAGCCACCGTTGATGAGTTGCACCAGGTAGTCTTTCAGCTCAAAGGGTGCCAGGTCTTTGCTTGCACCAAAGGTTTTGATCTGGTCGTATCCGTGGCGGATCACCTCAGCCGATCGGTTGCCACGCAGCACTTCGATGAGCAGATTACGCCCCACCCGCTCTTGGCAGCGTGCCACGGCAGAGAGCGCCTTTTGGGCAATCAGGGTAGCATCAATGCGCTGCCGTGGGTTTTGGCAAACGTCGCAATGGCCACAGTCTTGCTGCACCTGCTGGCCAAAATAGGCCAACAGCACCCGGCGGCGGCATTGGGGCGTTTCGGCAAACTGCTGCATACGTTCAAGCTTGGCGCGCACAATTGATTGGCGATCAGCACTTGCAGCCTCCTTTTGCATCATCTCCGTCAGCGCGGCTACGTCTGCATAGCTGTAGAAAAGCAGCGCCTCAGACGCAAGCCCGTCTCGGCCTGCCCGCCCAATCTCTTGGTAATAGCCTTCCAGATTTTTGGGCAGGTTATAATGCAGCACAAAGCGGACATTGCTCTTGTCTATGCCCATGCCAAAGGCTATAGTGGCGCAAACCACATCAATATCGTCTTTGATAAAGCCTTCTTGCACCTTCTCCCGCTCTAGGTGGCTAAGACCTGCATGGTAAGCAGCGGCGCGGATGCCTTGTGCTTCTAAGTAAGAGGCCAGGGTTTCGCAGGTCTTCCGGGCTAGGCAGTACACGATTCCCGCCTGCCCTTTGCGCTTTTTGATGAACCGGCCAATCTGTTGGGTGCGGCCATCTGCCGGTTGTACGGATAAGTAGATGTTGGGGCGGTCGAAACTGGCCACCAGCTCAAACCTATCTGTGCGCAGGTTTAAGTGGGTGGCTATGTCTGCGCGGGTTAGCTTATCTGCTGTGGCGGTTAGTGCCATTACGGGTGTATTTGGCAAATACCCCCTCAGCTTGCCCAATTGGGTATACTCGGGCCTAAAATCGTGCCCCCAAGCGCTGATGCAGTGGGCCTCGTCAATTGCCACCATAGAGATATTCAGACTTTGCAGCGCGCCAAGCATGCCTTCAAACTCGGATCCACCTAATAAACGCTCAGGGCTAACGTAGAGCAACTTGAGTTTGCCTGCTTTCGCGTTGTCCCAGACATCCCGGGCAGCGGCAGCGTTTTGCGTGCTGTTTAGGTAGGCAGCAGGTATGCCATTGGCCAGCAACGCATCTACCTGGTCTTTCATCAAGGCAATGAGTGGAGAGACTACCAGCGCCATGCCGGGTAATACCAAGGCAGGCACCTGATAGCAAATGGACTTACCGCCACCCGTAGGCATCACCACCAGGGCGTCTTTGCCAGCCAATACAGAATCAACTACCTCTTGTTGCCCAGGCCTGAAAGTTGCATAACCAAAATACTTGGCCAATACATCTGCCGGGCCTGGCAACGACACTATACGCTCTGACATCTTACAGGCTAAGGTAAAGCCTGCCTGCTGCCCTTAAGTTCACTAAGGGGTAATTCGCGCATTCTTTATGCGTCAATTGGCTCCCATAGCTCTACCTTATTGCCGTCTGGGTCAAAAGTGTGGCAAAACTTGCCATAGGAGTATGCCTGAATGCCCGCCGGATCCATTCGGTCTCCTTTGGCGATGAGCCTATCTATAAGCGCAGCCAGATTGTTGACACGAAAATTGATGGAGAAGCTGCCTTCAAACTGCTTAGAACCAGACTCTACGATGTTGAAAGCTGTGCCACCCTCACCCTTTGCCGTAACGGAATCTGCCCAATCGAACATTGCACCCCACTGGGTAAAGGATATACCCAGCCGGTCGGCATACCAGGCCTGCAGGGCTGCCGGGTTTGATGATTTAAAGAAAACTCCGCCAATGCCTGTTACTCGGGGTTCCATGCTATCTGCCATAAGCCAAAGATGATGGCTTGTAAACACAAAAGCCCTCTACAAAGAGGGCTTTTGTGTTGAACGATTGCCTTTATTAGGCGGCTTGTGCGTTTACCTTATCCAAGGCATCCATTACTTCGCGCACACGCTCTCGGCTGGTCTGGAGGAGGGCCTTCTCTTCGGCATTGAGCTGCAGCTCGATGATGCGCTCGATACCGTTTTTACCTAGCACTACAGGAACGCCCAGGTAGGTATCGTTGATACCGTACTCGCCGTCTAGCTTGATGCAGACGGGGAAGATGCGCTTCTGGTCGCGCACGATGGCCTCTACCATTTGGGCCGCAGCCGATCCTGGTGCATACCAGGCCGAGGTGCCCATCAGTTTCACCAGCTCGCCACCGCCGTTGATGGTGCGGTTTACGATAGCATCGAGGCGGTCTTTGGCCACAAGCTCTGTGATTGGGATGCCAGATACGGTGGTGTAGCGGGGCAGGGGCACCATGGTGTCGCCATGGCCGCCCAGTAGCATAGCTTGGATGTCTTTGGGCGAGCAGTTTAGCTCAGAGGCCAGAAAAGCACGGTAACGAGCTGTATCCAGGATGCCTGCCATACCCATCACCTTCTCGCGTGGGTGGCCGCTGGTGATGTGGGCGCAGTAGGTCATAACGTCAAGCGGGTTAGACACTACTACGATGATGGCATTGGGCGAGTACTTCACCACGTTTTCCGTCACGCCCTTCACGATGCCGGCGTTTACGGAGATCAGGTCGTCGCGGCTCATGCCCGGCTTGCGGGGTAGGCCAGAGGTAATCACCACAACGTCAGAGCCTTCCGTAGCGGCGTAGTCGTTGGTAGATCCAATGGTACGGCTGTCGTACAGGTCTATGGGAGCCTTTTGCCAGATGTCGAGGCTTTTGCCTTCAGCTACACCTTCTTTGATGTCTAACAAGACGATCTCATTGGCAATTTCTTTGTAGGCCAGTACGTCTGCGCAAGTAGCGCCCACGTTGCCGGCTCCGACTACGGTAACTTTCATTGTGATGCGGTGCGGTAGGGTTAAACCGAATGTGTGCCGCGAAAATACGCCTTTTGCCCTTGTTTACGCGCTATCCCCAATGGCCAGGCTGGCGACGTACAGGCAAGTAATGTCGTAAAATTCCGACAAAATCAAAAGAGCATCGCAGCGCCGTATACGCCGGCAGAGTCGCCAAGGGTAGGGCGTAGGATGGTTGTACTGAGGCGGCTATTAAACAAGTATGGCATGATGCGCGCCTGCGTTTCGGTATAGAGCTCATCTATGTTGCCCACGCCGCCCCCTAGCACCACCGCGTCTGGGTCTAAGATGTTTATGACTACCGATATCGCCTTGGCAAAGCCATCAAGTAGCCGCTCTTTAATCTGTAGCGCCTCGGGTTCGCCTTCGCGCCAGCGCTCTACGATGTCCTTCAAGGGAAGGGTTGCGCCAGTAAGCCTGCGGTAGTATGCCTCTAAGCTAGGCCCTGAGATTACCTGCTCTACACAGCCTTGCTTGCCGCAGTAGCATGGTTGGCCTCCGGGCTCAAGTACATTGTGGCCCCATTCGCCGGCTATTCCATGCCGCCCGTTCCAGATCTTGCCGTCGAAAACGATGCCCGAGCCAACGCCTGTGCCCATGATCACGCCAAAAACTACCCGAGGATTGTCTATGATGGCAGGCACTGCGCCAAGGAGTGTTTCTGCCAAAGCAAAGCAGTTGGCGTCATTTTCCATGCGGACCTCGCAATCCAGCACGCGCGCCAAATCTTTGTCGAGCCGCTCGGCGTTGAGGGCCAGTGTGTTGCTATTCTTCAGCAGCCCATCGTCTGGGTCTATGGCACCTGGGGTGCCTACGCCAATCTGGTAGCGTTGCAGGCCGGTAGCTTCTTCCAACCCTTGCACCACCCGGTTTACCTGCTGCAGAATATGGTCGTACCCCTTGGCCGATTCTGTAGGCAAGCGCAAACGGGCCAACGGCTTGGTGGACGATTCGGGCAGTACAACGCCTTCAATCTTTGTGCCGCCCAAGTCTATGCCCCATTTGGTGTTCATACCCTCAAAAATGGGGGAACAAACACCGATGAACCGCAACCGCAAGCTTAATTTCCACCAGAAAACGGCTGAAATTTGCACCATGCAATTGCGCTTGCTTTTTGGGGTTCTGGCCATGATGCACGTGGCCAGTGCTGTAGCACAGGTCCGATTTACGCCAGAGCTAGAGGTACGTGTTGATACCACCCTCTATGAGGCAGATCAAAGCCCGCTTTTTGTACAAGGCCGGCGGATACTGGCCTTCCCCGTTTCTCGGCCCGACCAGATTATTGATGTATTCTTCTCGCCTCCTGAGGGCATGGCTATGCCAGTGGCCAGGTTGCAAGTTGCCCGAGACGTATCCATTCTAGACTCGCTGCGGATGATTGACAGCAGCTATTTCCAGGCGAGGGTGCAGTTTGCAGATTTGTCTAAGGCGGGTATTATTCCCATTTCGGTGGCCTACAACTTACCGGGCCTGCCAAGCCGACTGGTAACGTATGAGCTCTTCCCCTACATGCCTACCCGGGCTGTATTGCAGGTAAAAGATGAAGAAGTGTTTTTAGGCGAGGAGAAATCGTACGTAGTCTCAACTACCAACCTGGGCAACATCCGGGTAGATGGCAGTTGGCAGACACGCAATGGGGTAGATTACAGGCTCTTTACCGACGGCAATCAGCTTAGGCTCAGCATTGTAACCAATGAGCCTGGCCTCAAAGAGATCGCATTGCCGATTCAAACCATACGCCCCGTTGTAGCCGAGGGTAGATTGACCAACGACTTGCCGCCGATCGCCCTGCGCTTTGTGGCTAAATCGAGCCGGATAGCCTTTTTGAGCTTTGACCGAAAAGAGATAACGCTAGACCTGGAGGCGCCGCAAGGCACAGAAATCCAGATTGACAGAAGCAGGCAACTGCAAATCCGCAAGACGTACCGTATCGAGACCACGGCCGAGCCTGGGGGCGCATTTGTAGGTGAGATTTTTACCCGAAGCAGCCTCTCTAACGATAAGGTGCTTGCCTGGATACGCCCATATGCCCTACACAGAGCCAGCGATGGGTATCTCTATATCAAAGACGGTGATGACGTCAAATTCATTACCAACATCAACATCACCGAAAAGACCAGGATTCAGCGGGTGAGCCTGCGCCACCAGGGCGGCGAATTTGGAGAGAATCTGACGGTTAATCCGGGCGAGCAGGTCGATGTAAAGATCCAGGGAACGGGCCTGGAGAAGGTTGTCTTTCTTTTTGAAGGAGCGCAAAACCTGGTGCGTGATTCTGCCCTCTCTACCGAAAATGTGGCCGTTTATAGCTTACGCATACCCGTAAACATTGCCAGGCGCAAGGTGGTGGTGTACAGAGGCAAAGAACCTACCGGTTTTGAATTAACCGTAAAAGAGTTTCAGACACCTAGGCAGTTAGACTTCTTAACCCTCAACTACGGTGCCGGAGACATGGAGGTCGGCAAACTTACCAAGCCGATATTGTACGATAAAACCATACCTGAGCTAACCTTAAAGCCTGTAAGCCAAGTGATTGACGCAGGTGGTAAGCTATATGGCAAGCAATACTTGGTGGTAGAGATTAACATCTTTAACACACGCAAAGACCTGATCGAAACGCGAAAGATCGACGGGATTGTTGTTTGCCCGGGCGATAACAGCCCCAGATTTGGTTTCTATGAAGGGAACGACTGTGTAAATGCCCCGCGCAACCTCAATCAGTTTCTGGCCCACAAAACCTTTGATTTGCCAGACTGGGCCACCATTGAGCTTACCATCCGGCACGACCCTTTCAAGTACGGCGGTGCGCCCGGCTTTAGCCAGAAGGTTGAGCTTATTCTGCAAAAGCACCTCACCTTCGACATTGACGTTAGCTTTCCGGCAGGCCTGCTGGTTTTAGAAACAGGCTCATCAAAGTTTGATAATTTGTACGGTATTTCTATGGCCGTGCTGCCACAGCTTAGCTTTTACAAGCCAGATAAGGTCAACCAACTGCGGCCTTATCGTGTGGGGCTGGGCTTCATTGCCCTAAATGCCTTCAACTTCTCTAACACAGACGACCAGCGCTCCAGAGACGTGGGTGCAGTCCTGCTCGGCTCCCTTTTCCCTACACGGACGGGGTCGCGCTTTACCTTTCCCCTCTATGGAGGATTTGGCTACAAGCTGCGAGCAGGGCGCTTTTTCTACATCGTGGGCCCAGGCATTCAGGTAAGACTATAACGTGGCAAGCCGCTACTGCAAGACCCAGGCCTTTGAAAATGTGCCGCACCTCCAGAGGTAAGTGCCTTTAGGCCAGGCGCTAACGTCTAGGGTGTGCCCAACGGTATTGCGTCCCTTCCAGCAGATTTTCCCATAAGTGTCATAGATTATCTGCTCGGCTGGCATGCCTCCTGGTAAGTAAAGAACCCCCGTAGTTGGAGAAGGGTAGGGCATAGATAAGCTTAAACCCAGGCCTGCGACGAGGCCAACCGGCTCTGCGGCCACAACAATGGTATCGCAGGTGTTGAGCGAACATCCCAGCTGTGAACGCATGCTTCTGCACACGGCAAATCGCCCGGCCAAGGGCATCACAAGGCTATCCTGCCTGTCGTAGATACTGGTTTGCCCCGTGGCCAGATTGGTGAGCAAAACCTGCACGGTATCACCGGCTGAGGCTGATATTGAGGGCAGGGGGTAGGCTAAACCTAGCCGCAAAGTATCTGGTAAGGCTCTAAGCTCATCGTTGAGCCTCTCAATCTGAATCCTAATAGTAGCCGTGGGCCCCTCAAAGAGGCTATCAACCTGGACACCGCGAAAGTGTACGGCGTTTGTCAGGGTGCTGAAGCGATAAATCCCTTGCGCCACGCCCAACACCTGCCCTGCGGAATCAGATATGCGCCATTGCCCTGGCGGCAAAGTCAGTGCATAGCGGCCTGAATCTGTGTAGCAAATACTAATTTGGTTAGCAAGAGGCCAGGTTCGCCCTTGTCTTAGTAATTTGTAGCTTTCTCGGCTTAAAGATGCGGCCTCGCGCAAGGAGGGCACCGACGGTCCGGATACCCAGGCATAGGCCACGCGGGTACTGCTGCCGGGTGCTATACGAGGCAACCGCGACTTATGGATAGCCAATACATTGGTACCTGCTTGGCCACCCGCCGATCTGCGGTCTCTGGCCAGGGCTCTCCACTTTTCTACCCTACTAAAACCATCGGTTACATCAATGTTGCCTAGCACCGTCAGAGGCACGCCGTCTATGGCAAAAAGGCTATGGCTTATGCCCGGTGTTAGCGGTACCAATGCTACGTAAGCACTATCTCCAAATGCGTAGGCATATCCAAACCCACCGGCCGAATCCCACCGCATCTGGTTAAGCCAATACCGGTTCAAATCCCAATCTGCAAAGACGCCGAACCGTAGCGAGTCTAGAGCCTGGGTGCCTCGGTTGAAGATGGTATGCTCTACCAACAGCCCGGGTCTATCGGCCCGTTGAGGCCATGCATAGCCTTTGAGGCCAACCTGTATGGCCATTCTGTTGCCTCCGGGCGCGCTTAGTGTCTGTGCCTCCAGCACTTGCAGGCTGTCTTGCCGCACGGTTTTAAGAGGTGTCAGCGGGATAAAGTCGTTGTCTTTGGTGGCAGACGTGCTGCTTAAGTTGTTGCGCACGTCGGTGCTGTCTTGAGCTATGATGATGCCCCCCTCTCCGAGCAGGCGCCGGCCTAGCCGCGTGTAGCCCGCGCCAAAGCTGTTGGCATCATCCACATACCCTAGGCGTGCATTGGCTGCCAAGGTTAGCCGGCTGCCCAGGTTGGCAAGGTCTTGCAGGGCGGCTCCAGCATCTAGCCTTACCACCTGGTTAAAGGTTCGGCCATCGGCTTTTAGCTCTACACGAATCTGTGGAGGCAAGGATGGTGCAGTCCCCACAATTATCTGCCAATTTGCTAAATTGGCTAGTAAATAATCTTTAGTCAGATTGTTAAATACTAAACTGTCTGGGCCAATTATACTAACCCCAGGTGACGGCTCGAAAAGCGAGAGCCTCACCACTAGGCGCGTACAGTTTTGCAACCAATTCTTGACCGTGCAGTACAGCGGCGCCACCCCTGGTTGTAGGGCGGCTGCTTGGGGTGCAGTCTGCAGCCGTAGTACCTCTGGGTAGGCGGGTAGGGGAGCTGCCAGCGTTTTGCGAAAGTTGATGCGGCCCCGGCCGATATAGCCTGCCGCTGTGCGATTAACGGGCACCGTGTCAATCCAGTCGACCCCGGCTTTAAGGGCCGCGCCTACCTCGGCAGCCGTGAGCTGGGGGTATTTTGACATTACCAAAGCCGCCAACGCAGACACCATTGGGGCGGCAAAGCTGCTCCCGCCGCCCATTATGCCGTAGCTGCCGTTGCTTAAGATGCCATAGACGTTGAACCCGGGCGCATGGAGGGCTAACTCTGGTGCCTGTGTAGATGCTGCCTGGCGCTCGTCGGCCAGGTTGCCAAACCCCACAGAAATAACACCGTCATAAGAGGCAGGGTAAAATCTGAGCACCCCGGCAGTATTGCCTGCCGCCGCTACTACAACGGCCCCTTTTGTTTGCACGGCATAATCAATAATGTCTTGCTCGTATTGGCTGGGATACCCGTTGGCGCCCCAGCTTAGATTGATGACCTTACAACCTCTGTCTGCGGCATAAATGATGGCCTCATACCCACGGAACCTGGCCCCAAAAACCTTAACGGGCAGCATCCGACACCGGTATGCAAGCCCGGCCAGGCCCACCGCATTGTCTGCAACGGCAGAGCTGATGCAGGCTACCTGGGTACCATGCGCGTTACCCGCCGGGCGCGGATCGTTGTCATTGTCGCCAAAGTCCCAGCCACGGTTGTCATCTATCAGGCCATTGCCGTCGTCGTCTATGCCGTTGATCGGATCTCCATAGTTACGTGCAATGTTGCCGCCCATATCCGGGTGGTTGATGTCAACCCCGGTATCGAGGATGCCAATCATCGTTTGGGTATCACCACGGGCGCTGTCCCAGCCAGCGTACACCTCCATGCGGTGCAGATGCTCTGCCTGCCCACCCGATGCGGAATTTGCTGCAGGGTCGTTTGGTTGCCAAAGTGGCTCATAGACGTTGGCTTTTTCTATGTATAGTACGCCGGGCGATGCCTTTAGCTTTTGTAACTCTCTCTCCGTTAAGTTGGTGTCTAGCCTACAGACTTTATGCGGCTTAGGGATTCTTGCTGTTTTGTAATAGGGCGTAAGCGGCACCCAGGCATCTTCATTAGTTATTTTAGAGTTGAATTTATTAGTAATACCTATATAATAACTAACTTGGTAATTCTGTGCGGAGGTTATAAATGCTAAAAAGCTAAAAAGAAAGGTGATGGCTAAAGTTTTTGCGCGCATAGATGTACTTGGAGCCCAAACAAGGCGAACCACGCTTAAAGTTGGTACTTTTGCGGCCTTACCAGACCTCCATTTTCTACAAGTTAGGCACATGGCTCATAATCTTCTTCAAGGAAAGCGCGGCATCATTTTCGGGGCACTTAACGACCAGTCTATAGCCTGGAAAACGGCCCAAGCCGTCTATGCCCAAGGCGGCCGCTTCGTTTTGACCAATGCCCCCTTGGCCATGCGTATGGGCGCCATAAACGAGCTGGCCGCTGCCACCGAGTCTGTGGTTATCCCAGCTGATGCCACCAGCATCGAAGAGCTGACCGCCTTGGTACAACAAGCCGAGCAACACCTGGGAGGCAAGCTAGACTTTGTGCTACACTCCATCGGCATGTCCACCAACATCCGCAAGGGCAAACCTTACGGAGACCTGAACTATGACTGGTTCATGAAAACGCTGGACGTGTCAGCCCTCTCCTTCCACAAAATCATGCATGTGCTGGAGGCCCAAGACGCCATGGCCGAATGGGGCTCCGTGGTGGCTTTGAGCTACATCGCTGCCCAGCGCGTCTTCCCCGATTATACCGACATGGCGCAGGCCAAAGCCGTGCTAGAGAGCATCGGCCGCAGCTACGGGTACCGCCTCGGCAAGCAAAAGAAGGTGCGCGTCAATACAATCTCACAGTCGCCCACGATGACAACGGCCGGCACCGGTATAGACGGCTTCGATGTCATGTTCAACTATGCCGACAAAATGTCTCCGCTTGGCAATGCCCCTGCCGAGGCCTGCGCAGACTACATCGTGAGCTTGTTCTCTGACCATACGCGCTATGTAACGATGCAGAACCTGATGCACGACGGCGGCTTCTCTTTTACAGGTATCTCAGAAGAAGTCATCCAGATGCTGCACACCCAGGCCCAACAGGCCTAGTACTTTCCCCAAGGCAGATGCCGGTTGGCGCCCCCTTAGATAGGGCGGCCAGCCGGCATCTTTGCATGTAGGAGGTTCTGATGAGCACGTTTCTTTTTGTGGGCTTGGGCAACCCCGGCCCAGAGTATGCCTTTACGCGCCACAACATCGGTTTTCTGGTGGCCGACCGCTTGCAGCATGGGCTAGGGGCTGCGCCCTTTAAACTCAGCAAGCAGGGCTTTGTGACGGAAGGTGGCTGGAAGGGCCACCGAATCGTGTTGCTTAAGCCGACCACGTACATGAATTTAAGCGGGCAAGCGGTCCGCTACTGGCTGCAGCAAGAGAAGGTGCCGGTAGAGCGGCTGCTTGTCGTTACAGATGACTTGGCCCTGCCCTTTGGCAAACTACGCATGCGCACAAAAGGCAGCGCAGGGGGGCACAACGGGCTTAAAAACATCCAGGAGTTACTGGGTACTGATACTTATGCCCGGCTCCGCTTTGGCATAGGTGACACCTTTAACCAGGGCAAGCAGGTAGATTATGTACTGGGCAACTTTGCAGCCCAAGAGCAAGAGACACTGCCCGAGCGCATAGAGGCGGCAGCTAAGGCCATGCTCGATTTTGCCTTTTTGGGTGCCGAGCGTGCCATGAACCTGCACAATACCAAGTAGGCCTGACCGTGGCTGTCGTTCTGACTGACCTAGTTCTCGAAACGGCTGATGCCCACTACCCCGCTGACCTTTTTGAGCTTAGAGATGAGTTTGTCCAGGTGGCTCGTATCGCTGACGTAGAGCATAATCTTTCCGTCGAAGACACCGTCGTGCGTGTCTATGGTGATGGAGCGCATGTTCACCTTCAGCTCCGAGCTGATGACCTTGGTCACGTCGTTGATGAGCCCGATACGGTCGGTGCCTGCAATGCGCAGACCTGTTAGGAAGGCCGTCTCCACCTGGGCAGTCCAGCGCACTTTGATGATGCGGTACCCATAGTTGGCCATCATCTCAGGCGCATTGGGGCAACTAGTGCGGTGGATTTTAATGCCTTCGTTAATCGTAACGAATCCGAATACTTCGTCGCCCCTGATAGGATTGCAACACTTGGCCAGGCTGTACTCCACCCGCTCCAAATCGTCGCCGATCGATATCACGTCCGACTCGGCTCCCTTCAGCGTCTTAGAGATGGAGGCCTGCAAATGCTTGGCCGGTGGTAAGGCCGGCCCCTCTGCCTTTGCCTCCTTAAACTCCTTGAACCGCTTTAGCTCGGCAGGGTCAATGATTCCTTTGCCCAGCGAGAAGTACAAGTCCAGGTTGCTTTTCTGGTTGAAGTAGGCCCGCAGCTCTGCCAGCAGCTCCTCGTTCATGTCCAGCTTCAGGGCTTTGAGCTTGCGCTCGGCAATCTCTTTGCCATCAACGGCCACCTTCTTGCGCTCGTCTCGTAGGTGGTCTTTGATTTTGGCCACCGCCTTGCTGGTAGCCACAATCTTGAGCCAGTCTTCTGATGGTTTTTGCTTGCTGCTGGTGAGTATCTCTATCTGGTCTCCGTTCTTGATCTTGTAGCTGATGGGCACCAGTTTATTGTTCACCTTAGCACCCAGGCAATGGGCACCTACCTGGCTGTGAATCTCAAAGGCAAAGTCTAGGGCTGTGGCACCTGCGGGCAGAATTTTAAGGTCTCCGTTCGGCGTAAATACATAGACCTCCTCGTTGAAAAGGTTGTTTCTGAATTCGTTTACGAACTCTACGGCCGAGGTGCCCGGCCGCTCAAGCATCTCGCGTACGCGGGTTATCCATTGCTCCAGGCCATTTTCTCTGGCAGAGCTGGTGGTAGCATCTTTATACTTCCAGTGCGCGGCGTATCCTTTTTCAGCAATTTCGTCCATGCGCATGGTGCGTATTTGCACCTCTACCCACTGGCCGGTCTTGCTCATCACGGTTGTATGCAGAGACTCGTATCCGTTGCTGCGCGGGGTAGAGATCCAGTCGCGCAGGCGGTCTGGGTTGGGCTTGTAAAAGTCTGTGACGATGGAGTACACCTGCCAGCAAGCGGGTTTCTCGTTCTCAGGCGTGGTGTCTATGATGATGCGGATGGCAAACAGATCATAGATATCCTCGAATGGCACCTTCTGCTTGCGCATCTTGCTAAAGATGCTGTAGATACTTTTGGGCCTCCCTTTGATGGTAACGTTGAAGCCCGCCTTCTTGATTTCGGCCTCTAAAGGCCCGATAAATTCTTTTATGAACCTGTTGCGGGCCGTGCGGCTTTGGGCCAGCTTTTGGGCTATCTCTTTGTAAACCTCTGTCTCTGTATACTTTAGATATAGGTCTTCAAGCTCCGTTTTTATGGCATAAAGGCCCAAGCGGTGGGCCAAGGGTGCATACAGGTATATCGTCTCGTTGGCTATCTTAAGCTGCGTATTGCGGGGCATAGCCTCCAGCGTCCGCATGTTGTGGAGGCGGTCTGCCAGCTTGATCAAGATTACCCGCACATCGTCTGACAGAGTCAGCAGCATCTTGCGGAAGTTCTCTGCCTGTTGGCTGGTACCCGTCTGAAAGACGCCACTGATTTTGGTAAGCCCGTCTATGATTTTGGCCACTTTGGGCCCAAAGCGGCGCTCTAACTCGCTCAGCTCTATCTCTGTGTCTTCTACGACATCATGCAGCAATGCTGCTATGATAGAGGTAGTACCCAGGCCTATCTCTTCGGCGGCAATCTGGGCTACGGCAATCGGGTGGTAGATATAAGGTTCGCCCGATTTGCGCCTTGTACCGCGGTGCGCGTTGACAGCCGTCATGAAAGCTTCGCGGATTAGAGCTTCATCACCGTCGTGCAATAGGGGGCGGGCCGAGCGCAACAGCCTACGGTAACGCCGCAGAATCTCTTGGTTCTCTTGTTTCTCGTCTATTTCTAAAGAGTCTAACCGCATGTTGTGGTACCGTGGCTGAAAGGTATAGGTATCAAACGCAATTTGAGGCCCGTTTGCCTGTCTCCAAAACAAAAGTTACGGCCAAATCAGTCTAAGTAATCAAATCTTTAAAGTAAGCTCGATATAGGCAGGCCAGCCAATCGTAATAAACTGAGTTAGGCATGAAAAAAGCCCCTAGACCTACGCCTAGGGGCTTTTGAAGTAGCGGGGACGGGATTTGAACCCGTGGCCTCAGGGTTATGAATCCTGTGCTCTAACCAACTGAGCTACCCCGCCAATTGGGCTGCAAAGGTGCGAAGGCCAAAGGCAATTTTACAAATTGACTGTTTTGTACCGACCTTTGCGGCCCTGTTGCGAGTGGCAAGCTGTTGCTCATCACCTGTTTACCTGACTGTAGCATTTGAAAATCCACCCCGACCGCCTGGCAGACGCCTTCGTAAAGGAGTACGAGCTCAACTCGTCGCCGAAGCTGCTGTTCCCTTTCTTGTCTACCCCAGAGGGGCTGGCGCAGTGGTTTGCCGATAAAGCCGAGGCGCGCAACGCAACATTTCGCTTCAGGTGGGACAATGCGGACCACCTGGCTGCCATAGATACGCTCAAGGTCAACAAGACCGTTAGATTCTGTTTCATACCCAGCGAGGTAGAGGCTCCGCTCGTGCAAGAGCGAGGACATCAGTTTCCCTTTATTGAGTTTAGCGTTATCCCTGGCAACTTTTCTCAAGGTGTTTTCTTGCGTGTAACTGATCTTACAGAAGCCAGCGAAGACGACATCGAAGAAACCTGGGACTATCTGATAGGTGTTCTTAAAGAAAAGATTGGCGGCTAGCGCTACCGCCCGGCGCCTAACCTATTACCAGCCAATTGGGTATTACTGCCGGCTTACTGCCCTAAACACACCCTAACCATGCAACTACCCATAAAACGGCTGGATCGGTTGGTGCTTAAGGCCTGGATAGGCCCTTTTGTGTTAACACTGGCTGTGGTGGTCTTCATCCTGCTGACGCAGACTATGATGAAGTACTTTGAGGAGTTTGTAGGTAAAGACCTGGGCCTGCCCGTTTTTGCAGAGCTGCTATTTTACTTTAGCCTGAACCTGATGCCCATGGCCTTACCGTTGGCCATGCTCCTTTCTACCCTCATTGCCTTTGGCAATCTGGGAGAACACAACGAGCTGACGGCCATCAAAACAAGCGGCATCACCCTGGGGCGTGTCATTCTGCCGGTGGGCATTGTGGCTGTTTTGTTGTCGGCAGGTAGCCTGCTCTTCAACGACAGGGTAGTGCCCTACGCAAACCTAAAGGCTTACAGCTTGCTCTACGACATAAGGCAAAAGAAGCCCGCGCTAGACATCAAACCAGGGGTGTTTTACAACGGCTTGCCAGGATACAGCGTAAAGGCGCTGCATAAAGGGCAAGACGGCCGCAGCCTGGGTCAGATACTGATTTACGACCATACTGGCGGCCGCGGCAATGTGAGCCTGGTAACTGCCGACACCGGCCAGATGTACACGATCTACAACGACAGGTATCTGGTGCTAGACCTGCGCGATGGCCGCAGTTATGCTGAGTTGATAGACAACGACCCGCGAGGGCAAGAGTTTGTCCGCAACGAGTTTAAGCAGAGTAAGCTCATCTTCAGCCTGGCCAGCTTCGACATGAACCGGACCAAGGTGGAGCTCTTCAGCCAGAACAGGATGATGCGCAACCTGCAAGAGCTTGGGCAAGACATAGACTCGATTAAAAGAGAGGAGGCTATGGTAGCCACAGCCGTAGAGACGAACGGAAAGAGCTACTTTTTCTATCTGTTTAGGTCTCGAAAAGCGCTGTTGGCCGCTCAAACCACGCCGCACCCTGGATTTACCCCGCCGCCTCCTATTGCACTGACAGACAGCATACGGAAGGCGGCATCGGTGTTGGCCGTATCGCAAGCGCGAAACGTACGCAGCTTTACGACAGGCTACACAGAGCGCTTCAAAAACGTGCGGCACGACATTGACATCTTCAGCGTGCAGCGGGTAGAGAAGTTTACGCAGGCCTTGGCGGTGTTTATTCTGTTTCTGATAGCTGCTCCGCTTGGTGCTATTATTCGAAAAGGAGGGTTGGGGGTACCGGTGCTCGTCTCAATTGTATTCTTCATGCTCTACTACATCCTGTCTCTGACGGGTACCAAGTGGGCCAAAGAGGGCGTGTTCGACATCACACCTGCCATGTGGTACTCCAATGCCGTGTTGGCATTGATAGGCATCTTCTTCCTCAACCAGGCCCGCCGAGATGCCGCCTTGTTCGACATTGAGTTTTATAAACGGTTGATAGGGCGAAGAAAGCGCATGGTACCAAAGCAAGCCATTGCTTAGGCCAGCAAAGCACCAAGCCCTTGTATGGCCTGTGCAGTCTGCAAAGCCTTGCGTTGCTCTACCCAGGTGTGATCAAGCCTTTGGCGGCCGGCGCGCTCGGCTTTGTTTGGGGTATCCATAAAGCTGAAGGCAACGCTCCTGCCCAGGCACCAGCGGGCCCATGCCGCATTTCGAGGTATAATGAGGGGCAGACGCAAAGCCTGAGCTTCCGCAAACTTGGTGGGGATTCTATGCTGCGTTGCCGGGCTTAGTACATAGGGGCATAGCATATAGTTTGCCTGAGCCATAAGGCCCAGAACCTGTGCCTGTGGCGCATAGCCTGGCCATATATCGAGGTTTACGCCGGGGTGTGCTTTGGCTTCAGTCTCTAGAGTTGTTCTAAAGCCCGGATCAGGGCATGGGCCTGCAATCCAAAGCTGGTGGGGCAGGTCGGTTTGATGTGCCCGGCTCCAAGCAAAGGCATCTAGCGTACCGTAATGGCGCCCCAATGTACCTGTAACCAACACGATGGGGAGCCCTGTCGCTTCTGCGCAAACCAATTGTTCCACAGACACAAGCTCATGTGGCATCAAGACGGGTTTTTGGTTGCCAAATTTTATTTCGTTGTAAAAGCACTCCTCCGCCACCGATAAGAAATTGTTCCACGGTAGTAGCTTTTGCAGCAGGCGGACTATCCACACCCATGTGGATAAGTGCAGCCCAGAGCGCCGAAAGTTGTGCTTCAGGTTCGTCTCGTCGTTCTCTAAAAGGTCTACCCAAGTTTTTTGGCCAAATAAAATTTTGCCTGAAAGTGTAAATGGCTGTAAGTCAATACTATTTGTATAGTGAAGTAAGGTGCTGGTTGAGGATGTTTTGGTAGCTAGAGCAGCCTTAGGCGCGGTAGTTCTTACATCTTCGGGTGCTGCCTTAGGCCATTTACTAAAGATGCCGCTTGCTGCTTCTGCAAGAGATTGGTAGCTGTGCAGCTCGGCAGATGCTTTGCACTGTGCTAACAGCCAGGGGATTAGCCGTTGAAGCCTGCCATCCGTTGCAGGCCTTCTGAGCGTATGCAACCGGGCATGGCGAGGTTCAATCAATGCATCAAAGGGGCCTGCCGAGGGGTTCGATTTCTGCACGTTCTGCCTTGCCATGTAGCTTTGGGCATGAATATAGAGGCCCTACGCGCTTACGTAGAAGATACCTGGACCAACCGTGCCGCGCTACAGTCGGCAGAAGCCCCACAGCACTTCGAAACCTTGCTGCAGGCCTTAGAGGCTGGCATACTGCGCTCTGCTGAGCCCCTAAAAGCAGGTGATTGGCAGGTGAACGAGTGGGTAAAGAAGGGCATCCTGCTCTACTTTGGCCATGCTCAAAACAAACCTGTGCATGCGGGTGACCTGGCATTCTTCGATAAGATTGACACCCGTCAAGATCTTGCGGCTACCGGGGCACGTTTTGTGCCCCCTGGCGTTGTGCGGCGTGGCGCCCATATCGGCAAGGGGGCCATCGTCATGCCTGGCTATGTAAACATCGGCGCATATGTCGGGGCAGGTACTATGGTAGATACCTGGGCTACGGTAGGGAGCTGCGCCCAGATTGGGGCAGACGTCCACCTCTCGGGAGGGGTAGGGGTAGGCGGGGTGTTAGAGCCCTTGCAGGCCTCGCCCGTCATCGTAGAGGACGGGGCCTTCATTGGCAGCCGCTGCATATTGGTAGAAGGCGTGCGGGTAGGGGCAGAGGCTGTGCTGGGGGCCAATGTAGTGCTAACGGCCAGTACCAAGATTATTGACGTAACCGGCCCGGCGCCCGTAGAGCGCAAAGGGTATGTGCCGCCCCGCTCTGTGGTTATCCCTGGCAGCCTGCCCAAGCAGTTTGCGGCGGGCACCTACCATGTGCCATGCGCGCTCATCATCGGCCAACGTAGCGAAAGTACCGACCGCAAAACCAGCCTTAATGCAGCCCTCCGAGACTTTGAAGTTGCGCTCTAGCAATACAGAGGACAGCCGCCTGACTCAGGCTTGGTAAAACGGATGTTTATGGCTATATTTGCACGTTTTTTACACTCATTTACAACGCAAAATGCCGATTGACGCTGCTGGCAAAAAAGATATTTTTGCCCAATTCAGCCCCAGCAAGTCCGGTACCGACACCGGCTCGCCTGAATCTCAGATTGCGCTCTTCACTCGCCGGATAACGGATCTGACCGAGCACCTGAAGGAGCACAAGAAAGACCACGCCACCCGCCTCGGGTTGGTCAAACTGGTTGGTAAGCGCCGCCGCTTGCTCGACTATCTACATCGCACAGACATTGCCCGCTACCGCGCCATTGTCGCTGAACTCGGCTTGCGCCGCTAAGTATTTACGACCTTCGCAGAGGGGAACCTTCCGGTTCCCTTCTTTCTTTTTAAGACAACTGGGATGCACCCTGCTGAAGGGACGACCCCGCCCAACTGCAACTCTCCTGTCTGGCCTCCTGGCTTGCTTTTTCCGAGGGCTTAAACGTTAGCCCAAGCAAACTGCCTCGAAAGGGGGCCTCAAAAGGCAGAGCGGCTCTTTTGATTGATGAACATGTTTGACAAGTATTTGGCCAAGACCATCCGTATGCCGGATGGAGCCGAGATTACCATCGAAACGGGCAAACTTGCCCGCCAAGCAGATGGCTCTGTAACAGTGCGCTGCGGCGACACCATTCTGTTAGCTACCGTAGTAGCAACTAAAGACCCCCGCCCCGGCGTTGACTTCCTGCCACTGTCAGTGGATTATATGGAGAAGTTTGCCTCGGCTGGCCGTATCCCAGGCAGCTTTAAGCGCCGCGAAGGCCAGTTGGGCGAGCACGAGGTGCTCATCTCTCGCCTGGTGGACAGGGCGCTGCGCCCGATGTTCCCAGACGATTACCATGCCGACATCCAGGTGAATATCTGGATGATTTCTGCCGACGAGCAGGTATTGCCCGATGCACTGGCAGGCCTGGCGGCAGGTGCCGCCCTGGCCGTGTCTGACGTGCCCTTCAACGGCCCGGTATCAGAGGTTCGCGTAGCCAAAATCAATGGTGAGTACGTGGTTAACCCCAAAGCAGACGCTTTGAAGGAAGCAACGCTCGACCTGATCGTGGCTGGCTCTATGGAGAACATTCTGATGGTAGAGGGTGAGATGTCTGAAGTCTCTGAAAAAGAGATGCTGGATGCCATCATCTTCGCCCACCAGGCTATCCAGGTTCAATGCCAGGCGCTTATGGAGCTTACCGTCGCTGCCGGCAAAACCGAAAAGCGTACCTATAGCCACGAGAGCCACAACGAGGAGTTCCGTGCCAAGGTGCAGGCAGGTCTATACGAAGGCTACAAGGCTGTGGCAGGCAAAGGCCTGGCCAGCAAGAGCCAGCGCAAAGAGGAGTTTAAGGCCATCTATGATGGCTTTGTAGCTACCCTTACGGAAGAAGACCTGGCTGGCGAAAACGCCGGTTTGCTGAAGGCCTATGCTAAAGAGGTAGAGAAAAAGGCCATGCGCGATGCCGTGCTTGACACGCGCACACGCCTTGACGGTCGTAAGACCGACGAAATCCGCCCCATCTACTGCGAGGTTGACCTGCTGCCTGGCCCGCATGGCTCGGCCCTGTTTACCCGCGGCGAGACACAGTCGCTTACAACGGTAACGCTTGGTACCAAGCTTGACGAGCAGATCATCGACCAGGCCATGTACCAGGGCTATGGAAAGTTCATGCTCCACTACAACTTCCCTGGCTTTAGCACCGGTGAGGTTAAGCCTAACCGCGCCCCTGCCCGCCGCGAGGTAGGCCATGGCAACCTGGCTTTCCGTGCCATCAAAAAGGTAATGCCCCCAGAAGAGGAGAATCCTTACACGATCCGTATCGTGTCAGACATTCTGGAGTCTAACGGCTCATCTTCTATGGCAACGGTGTGCGCTGGTACCATGGCCCTTATGGATGCCGGTATCAAGATCGCTGCGCCTGTGTCGGGCATCGCCATGGGTCTGATCACTGATACGGAGTCAGGACGCTATGCCGTACTGTCGGACATCCTCGGCGACGAGGATCACCTGGGCGATATGGACTTTAAGGTAACCGGCACGGCCAACGGCATCACCGCTTGCCAGATGGATCTGAAAGTGGACGGTCTGCCTTACGAGGTGCTAGAAGAGGCCCTGGAGCAAGCTCGCCGCGGCCGCCTGCACATCTTGGGTAAAATCACTGAGGCTATCCCAGAGGTACGCCCCGAGCTGAAACCCCAAGCCCCTCGCTCAGTTAAAATATTCATCGAGCGCGAGTTCATCGGTGCCGTTATCGGGCCAGGTGGCAAGGTGGTGCAAGAGATTCAGCGCCAAACCAACACCACCGTCAACATCGAAGAGGTGGCCAACCAAGGTATTGTGTCCATCTTCGCCACCAACGGCGATGATATGGCGCGTGCTGAGGCTTGGGTACGTGGCATCGTAGCCGTACCCGAGGTAGGTGCTACCTACGAAGGCAAGGTGAAGACAATCCAGCCTTTCGGTGCCTTCATCGAGTTTATGCCTGGTAAAGAAGGCCTGCTTCACATATCTGAAATCAAACACGAGCGTTTGCCTTCTATGGATGGCGTACTCGAGCTTGGCGAAGTGGTGAAGGTGAAGCTGCTGGAGGTTGACAAGAAGACGGGCAAATACCGCCTGTCTCGCAAGGCTCTGCTGCCAAAGCCTGAGCGCGCCGAGCGTTCAGAGTCTGAGGCCTAGCCTTGGATTGCGCCCTACTAGAAAGCCCCGGCAGAGCAATCTGCCGGGGCTTTCTCTTTGCTGTTAAGATAACTACAAGGGTAGGGTAGGTACCAGTGTCCAAACCGGCTACCTGTTCACCCTTAGCCTACGGCCTGAGCGCAGCCTGGCGCTGCGAGATAAGCCGTTCATACGCGCCAGTTGGGCTATGGTAAGCCCATACCTTGATGCCACACTGACCATGGTATCGCCTGGCCGAACGCGGTGGTAGAACGTTTTGCGGGCCTTGCGGGCTGCGTAGCCAAACTGCTCTGGCGTCAGCAAGAACTCAGACATCAGCAACCTGCCTTCATGGAAGTTGAAGAGCTGCTCGGGATTGATGGCGTTGCCTTGATACCGAACTTCGAAGTGCAAGTGTGGCCCGCTAGAGCGGCCCGTATTGCCGCCTAATCCGAGTGGTTGCCCCGCCTTCACCAATGTACCGACCTCTGTTTGGATGCTGCTGAGGTGGCCGTAGAGCGTTTCTAGGCCATTGTAATGCCGTACCAATACGTAATAGCCATATCCTCGCGCGTCGTAGCTGGTGATTCGTACGATGCCATCCCAAACGCTGCGGATGGTATCCCCTACATCTAGTTCCAGATCGGTGCCATAATGGAATCGCCCCCCCCGCTGGCCAAAGTGGCTGGTGGCAAACGTAGAGGCCACTGGAGACGACCAAAAAGAGCCTATGGTACTGTCGTATAAAACAACGTTTACCGTATCATGGAAGGCTGTCCTATCTACCCCATACGGGTTTACACGTCGGCTATCCCAGAGCGAGTAATACTCTGTCACTTTTACCCAGGTGCAGTCCAACTTCACCTCCTCTTCCACTTCAACCAACTCGGTCTCGGCATCGTTTAAGGTGTCATGCTTTTCTTCAACTATTGCTGGAATCTTGGCGGGTACAAACTGCTGACCAATACGGGGATACGACTGCTCGTTTACAGCTTTAGTATCATCGACTCTAGAGGCCTTAGGCTTCCTTCTTCGAGATTTGCTACTCTCTTTGCTGCGTCTAATGCTTGGGGCTTTGATGCGCGCAAAGTCGACCTTCTGGCTCGTCTTGGGCTTTTTTCGGCCCCTGCTACGTCTCCGCTGTGCTTCTGCTGGCCCAGACAAGGTCAGCAAAAGCATAAGGGTAGCGAGGATGTAAACTAAAAAACGCTTCAATATAAGGTTCTATTAAGCAAGCTCTTCAACCTCTTTTTCAGCTAGATAGCGCTCTGCATCTAAAGCTGCCATGCAACCAGTTCCGGCGGCTGTTATGGCCTGGCGGTAGATGTTGTCTTGAGCATCACCGCAGGCAAAGACACCTTCAACGTTTGTCTTGGTAGAGCCATGCTGTGTGATGATATACCCAGCCTGGTCCATATCCAGGGTCCCTTTGAAAAGGCTCGTATTTGGTTCGTGGCCGATGGCGACAAAGAATCCATCTATTTCCAGTTCTTGCGTCGAACCGTCGATGCGGTTTTTAACCCGTACCCCGGTAACGACGTCATCACCCAAAATCTCGTCAGTCTCCGTATTCCATAGTACCTCAATATTGGGTGTATTGAGCACGCGGTGCTGCATGATGGTACTGGCCCGCATCTGGTCTCTACGCACCAGCATATAGACCTTTTTGCAAAGCTTTGCCAGGTAGCTGGCTTCTTCGGCAGCGGTATCTCCGGCACCTACTACGGCCACCGTCCGCCCCCTGTAAAAGAAGCCGTCGCATACGGCGCAAGCCGATACACCATGGCCGTTCAGCCGAGCTTCGCTTTCGATGCCGAGCCATTTGGCACTTGCCCCGGTGGCAATAATGATGGTATCTGCTATTACCTCGTCGGTATCGTCTACAAGGGCCCTAAAAGGCCTTGTATTGAGATCTACCTGGGTTACCATACCATAACGAAGGTCAGTGCCAAAACGCTCTGCCTGGCGCTTTAGATCCTCCATCATGGCGGGGCCCGTGATGCCCTCAGGATAACCTGGGAAGTTCTCTACGTCGCTGGTAATGGTGAGCTGCCCACCTGGTTGCGGGCCTTGAATCTGTACGGGCTTCAGACCTGCGCGGCTTGCGTAAATGGCGGCGGTATAACCTGCCGGGCCAGAGCCGATGATTAAGCAAGGTGTGTGCGTTGAGCTTGTGGTCGGCATACGAGAGCTTGTACTGTCGGTTGGTTTGAGTTGAGAGACTCTATGTCCGAGTCTGGTGCAATGGTTAAGGGCTTAAAAAGCCAAAAGGGAGACTTTCGTACTCCCTTCTAGCTCCTTAATTTTCAGACGGTTACGTTTAGCCCAGGTAAGGCTTAAGCGATTTGCTACGGGTGGTATGGCGCAAACGGCGGATAGCCTTCTCCTTAATCTGACGTACCCGCTCGCGGGTCAGGCTGAACTTTTCGCCGATCTCCTCAAGCGTCATGGCCATGCCGCCGTCAAGCCCAAAGTAAAGCGCCACCACCTCAGCCTCACGCTGGGTCAGGGTAGAGAGGGCTCGCTTCACCTCGCGGCGCAGCGAGTCGTTCATCAGCTCAGAGTCAGGGGTTTCCTCGCTGTCGTTTTCAAGTACGTCTAGCAGGCTGTTCTCCTCACCCTGGGCGAAGGGAGCATCCATCGAAACGTGTCGGCCGCTGATTTTCAGCGTATCTACGACTTCCGTAGTGCTAACTTCCAAGACTTCAGCCAACTCTTCAGGTGAGGGCTCACGCTCGAACTTTTGCTCAAGCTCAGAGAAAGTCTTGCTGATTTTGTTGAGTGACCCGACCCTGTTCAACGGCAGGCGGACAATCCGGCTCTGCTCTGCCAGGGCCTGCAAGATTGACTGACGAATCCACCAAACGGCGTAGGAGATGAACTTGAAACCACGCGTCTCATCAAACCGCTGCGCGGCTTTTATTAGACCCAGGTTGCCCTCGTTGATTAAATCTCCTAGACTAAGCCCTTGGTTTTGATACTGTTTGGCTACGGAAACCACAAAGCGCAGGTTGGCTTTGGTTAGTTTCTCAAGCGCTAGTTGGTCTCCCTCTTTTATGCGCTTGGCCAGGTCCACTTCTTCGTCCGGCGTGAGCAGCTCTACCTTACCAATTTCTTGCAGATACTTGTCGAGTGACTGGCTTTCTCGGTTGGTAATCTGTTTGCTGATCTTAAGCTGTCTCATGCGTATTTCCGAAGCTTGCGGCCTGTTTAAAATTGCTTACGACGTAAACCAGGCCCTAATGGGCAAAGTTCGCAGATTTTAGACGTTTCCGCAAGAATTAAACGCGGACGAATGGATTAAATTTCTTCTCGCGGCCGATTGTAGTCGCGGGGCCGTGGCCAGGATAGACTTGCGTCTCGTCTGGAAGGGTGTAGAGCTGCTCGCGGATGGAGCGCTCGAGCACGTCGAAATCGCCGCCGGGCAAGTCTGTACGGCCGATGCTCCCGGCAAACAGGCAGTCTCCTGCAATCACGCCCAGCGTCTGGTTGTAGAAAACCAAGTGGCCTGGGGCATGCCCTGGTGCGAACCGAACCTCAAAGCGGGCTTGCCCAACCGAAACCGTATCTCCATGGCCAATCGTGATTCCGGGCTCGTCTGGTAAGGCGAAATGGTGTACCCCATACATAGGGGCATAGACTGGCACAGAGCGTAGTGTGGCCACATCGGCCTCGCTGTGGTAAAATGGAATGCGGTAGTGCTCACAAGCCCAGCGTAGGCCTATGACATGGTCAATATGTGCATGGGTAAGCCATACCGCCGTAGGGCTTGCTCCAATCCTAGCCAGCGCATTTTGCAGTTCTGCCTCTTCTGCCGGAGACGAGACGCCCGGATCTACTATCACCGCCTCCTTTGTGTCGCTGCAGAAAGCTATGTACGTGTTCTCTTGAAAGGCGTTGAAAGTCAGTGATATAAGTGAGATTGGCATCTTGTTTTTGCGAAAAAAGAGGGCGTCCTAGTGTAAAAAAAATCTGCAGCACCGCAAACATGTATTGCAAAGCGTAGCATTACAAACCTACTTTTGTGAAAAGCCGGGCCAAAGTTAGGTTCCTGCAAAGGCAACCGTTTGTCGGAAATTTCCGACAAACGGATCTGACCCAGACTTAGCCACTTGGCTTTACTCTTATGACTCGGACTGTCTCTATAACCAACAACAAAGGCGGCACATCAAAGACGACAACGGCCCTAAACCTGGGGGCGGCGCTCAAGCGCGCAGGCCACAGGGTGCTGGCCATTGACTTGGATGCGCAATGCAACCTTACCCTAGGGGCAGGGCATATGCCAGGTAACGCCCACGCGGGTACTTTTCTGCTTGGAGAGACTTCTTTTGAAGAGACCCTTGTCGAGACAGAGAGCTTCGATTTAATCCCCAGCCATAAGACATTGTTGAGTTATGAGTATCGGATAAACACAGAGCCTGATTCGGCCTTCTTTCTTAAAGATTATTTATTTAATAAGCAATATGACTTTATCGTCATTGATTGCCCGCCAAGTTTGGGTGCCTTAACGGTAAATGCATTGGTAGCATCTGATTTTTACCTTATCCCTATGCAGGGTGAGAATTTTGCCTACGTCGGCCTCAATGAAATCCTGCAGCTTACGGCCAAAATTAAAAAGCGCCTCAATCCAGACCTAGAGCTGGCGGGGATTCTGCTGAGCAAGTTTGATCATCGTACTAAGTTTGCCCAGATGGTTTATGCCAAGTTGCAGCAGAACACCAATTTGAAGTTGCTCAAAAGCCATATTCGCCAAGATGTAACCTTGATGGAGTGTGCTGCATTCGGTAAAAATATTTTCGCCTATGCTCCCGAGAGCCGCGGGGCTAAAGACTTTGATGCCCTCTGCCAAGAAATTTTAGCACTGTAAACCATGAGTATTGCCCAGAAGCCCATCAAGCGGCAAAAAGCTTTCTCGCCAGATCTACTCCGCGACATCCACGCAGAGCCTACCTTAAAGCCTATTGCCATTGAGGACATGGACGACGAGGATGCTGCAGGCACCAGGTCGTTGGCTCCGATGTCTACCCACGAGCAACGCCGGTTTGAGGAGTGCGAGCAGATCATCACAGAAGGCTTACACACCTTTATGGAGGTGGGCCAAGCCTTGGCTGAAATTCGAAACAGAAGGCTCTATCGAGAGGATTTCAAAACCTTTGAAGCCTACGCGCAGCAGCGCTGGGGCATAAAGCGGCAGCGAGCTTACGAGCTCATGGGTGCCAGCGAGGTCGCTCGCAATTTGTCGGAATTTTCCGACATACTCCCATCCAAAGAGAGCCATGCTGCATCTTTACTCAAATTAAGCCCTGAGGATCAACGAGCTGCTTGGGCAGAGATTATCGCCGAAGCAGGCGACAATGTGCATAGCCTCACAGCCTCGCGCATCAAAAAGAAGGTGGCTGAACGCCTCAAGGCCACAAATCATGAGGATGAAGAGGGCAACGGTCAGGCTATGCCACAACCTGCCGCAGACGAAATTGCCAAACCGCTGGCCAAGGCCATGAAAAGGCAACCCGAGCAGCTATTCATAACCATTACGGGCCCGTGGCTGATCAAAAACAACCTCGAGCATATCTGGCGAGAACTGCGCGGCGTATCCAGGAAGATTGACAATAACTTCTCAGACGTCATCACCCTGGGCGAGGCATTTGAGATAGGCTTACTACGCCCCAGCCGTTAAGCTATTGTTAAAGCGGGGCATTACCATGCCCGGCAAGAAGCTTGTTGGGCTAAATTTGCCGCTTACCGCAGCGCTTCGCACAGTCGCAAACTTGTTTGCGTCAAGCTAGGAAGCGGGTAAAATACTTATGGATTCATTTGCGGCCTTGCGCGCCATATCTCCTCTGGACGGCAGATATGGCGCGCAGCTTTTTGAGCTAAGTGCTTATTTTTCAGAGTATGCTCTGTTCAAGTACCGCCTCTTTGTAGAGGTTGAGTATTTGATAGAACTCTGCGCATTAGGCTTAGAGGTAACACCTAGCCTAAGCCAGGCGCAAATAGAGCAACTCAGGGGTTGGGCGCAAGGCTTCAGTTTTGAGAATGCCGCCAAAATCAAAGAGATCGAGCGTACCACAAACCATGACATAAAGGCGCTGGAGTACTACATCCGCACAGAGCTAGAGCAGATGGGGCTGGCACCTTTTAAAGCCTGGGTGCATTTTGGCCTCACCAGCCAAGACATCAACAATACGGCCATACCGCTGAGCCTGAAGGCCTTTTTGCAAGGGCACTACCTGCCAACGTTAGGGGCGTTTGTAACGGCGCTCAATGCCCAGGCCCAAAGTTGGAGCCAAATGCCGATGTTGGCCCATACGCATGGGCAGCCTGCAAGCCCAACCTATCTGGGTAAAGAAATGGCGGTTTTTGCTGAGCGGTTGGCCTTGCAAGCCGATGGTCTTGCAACCACCGTGTCTAGAATGAGTGGTAAGTTTGGCGGGGCAACGGGGAACTTTAATGCGCATAAAGTAGCCTTTCCGGCTGTAGACTGGCCTGCATTTGCAGATAGATTGCTAAGCAGGCTTGGCCTAGTAAGGCAGCAAACCACAACCCAGATAGAGCATTATGATGGGCTAGGGGAGGTATGCCACCATTTGGAGCGTATCAATACCATCCTATTAGATTTTTGCAGGGATATGTGGAGCTACATCAGCTTTAACTACTTTAAGCTTGCACTTAAGCAAGGTGAGGTTGGGAGCTCTGCCATGCCTCACAAAGTCAACCCCATCGACTTTGAGAATGCAGAAGGCAACCTTGGCCTAAGTAATGCTTTGCTGCACCATATGGCGTCTAAGCTGCCCGTCAGCCGCCTTCAAAGAGATTTATCTGACTCTACGGTACTGCGTAGCCTTGGCGTACCGATGGGGCACGCTATGCTTGCGTTGCAAAGTGCCTCAAAGGGTTTGGCAAAGTGCTTGCCCAACCAAGCGGCCATCGAGGCAGACCTCAACGACAATACCAGCGTGGTAGCCGAGGCCTACCAAGTAATACTGCGCAGAGAGGGTTTTGAGAACGGCTACGAAATTCTGAAAGAGCTTACCCGCAACCACGAGCGCCCCACGCTATTACAACTGCAAGAGGCTGTTTTCAGCCTGCCACTTAGCGAGGCAGCAAAAGCAGAGCTCCGTGCCATAACGCCACAGACTTACACAGGCTTTTTGCCTGCCCATCATCGCAAGGCCTAGCCCCTAAAATCGCCCGAGCTTGCCCGGCATTGCTTGATGCGCTGTTTAAGGCGCTTTTTCCAACCGAAGCCCAAGCGTTTTGTAAGTCGAATGTGCGTCCAAACATTATGCGAAAAGCTGTAGAGCTTGTTCGGTTTGGCATTTGGCGCATCAAATGGGTAAGTGTACTCGAACCCAAGGGTTTTTGTGTACTCAGTAACACACTGATTACCCACCAGGTAATCGTTTGGCGTATAGGTGTAGAGCGCTAATGGTTCGTAGCGGGTAGGGCGCTCAAATTTGCTGGCATTGTAGTAGTCTGTTTTAGACGAGTAGGTGTATGGCGTCTCTTTTGCCTTGCAGCCTGTTGCGAGGGCTGCGATGATAGCTACGACTAAAAGCGTTCTAACTGCAGCGTAACAGTTTTGCCAGGCGCGCTCAAGTCGAAGGAACATTCGGCAAAGGTAGGCCTCCGCAATTTGCTCTTAAGTCCGTTGCTAACCCCAATAGGTTCTTTGGGGATGCCAAGCATGTTTTTATCTAGTTTGCCATTGCCGTTTACATCGTGCACAACCATGATGGCATAGCGGCCCGGATGCAGGCCGAAGCTGGCTGTGGCTCCTGCCTTTGCTTCTACTTTTTGCCTGGCTATGGCGGCTTCTGCAGCATCACTTTCCATACTTTTGGCCGAATTGTAAACGGCAATCAAAAGCTGCCCCTTAGGCTCTAAGTCCGTAAAAGCTACTTTCAGCGTAACTTGATTTCTGCTGCTCTGCCCGTAATTGGGTACTAGGGCCAGGCTGCACAGGGCCATCAAAAAAAAGCCTAACCGTGGCATAGATGTCATTAGCTTTGTAAGGCCTGTGCCCACTTTTGGGTAAACCTACGCAGCCACGCACAAGTTAGGTTTTGGCAATCACACCAAGAACGATGCTCGCGCTCAAAGAACTGCTCTACAAAATGGCCGATGATCAGCTCATCTATGGCCATCGTAATTCAGAATGGATTGGCCTGGGGCCTCTGCTTGAGGAGGATATCAGTTTTGCCAGCATCGCCCAAGACAAGGTAGGGCAGAGCCGAGTGCTCTACAATTTACTGCACCGGCTGGGCGAGGCCGAGCCCGATACCGTTGCTTTTATGCGCAATGCCAGCCAGTTTCATAACGCTATCCTGGTAGAACTGCCTTGCCAGGCCTATGAGTTTGCCTTGATGCGGCACTTGCTTTTTGACGAGGCTGAGGCGGTGCGTTTTGAGGCGCTGCGTGCCAGCAGCCAAGCTGACCTTGCTGCTTTTGCGGCAAAGTTTAGTGGAGAGATCAAGTACCATACCCTGCACGCTCGCTCTATGCTTAAAAGGCTGCTAACTGGGTCTGAAGAAGCATTTACCAAACTTCAAGAGGCTTTCTATCAGCTTTGGCCCTACGCAGGTGGCATCTTCGAGCCTTCGCCCTATGAGGCTGAGCTCTCCGCAGCGGGAATCATAGAAGCAGAGCAGGTACTGCAAGGGCGTTGGGTTGAGCGTATATCGGCTTTTCTGGAGCCTTTGGGCATACACCCAGACGCAACCCTGCTTGGCCATTGGGGAGGCCGCCTAGGCCAGCATAGCGAGCATTTGCAGCCCATGTTAGACGAAATGTCGGAGGTGTTTCGTTTAGATCCTACAGCCGAATGGTAGATCTAGCATTAGCCCACCCTGCAACGCCTGAAGGCAAGGCATGGGAGGCCCTCGCACAGGTGCCTGACCCAGAGATACCTGTCGTCAGTATCGCAGACTTGGGCATGATCTTTAGCATTACCCCCTTGTCAGACGCTGGCATAAGGGTAGAGCTGTTGCCCACCTTCAGCGGTTGCCCTGCGTTAGATACTATAGAAAAAATGGTGCGCGAGGCGCTTGTAGACGCAGGCTTCGCACCGATTGAGGTTGCGTTTAACTTGCACCACCCCTACACTTCTGATCGAATTACAGAGCGTGGTAGGCAAAAACTGAAAGAATGGGGCATTACCCCTCCCGGTAAGTCGTCTGATGTGCTGTTGGCTGATAACCTAGATTTCCTCAACGAGGTGGAGTGCCCCGTGTGCGGCAGCCGCAATACCGAGATGAAGTCTCCCTTCGGGCCCGCTTTGTGCCGGTCTCTTCACTTTTGCTTTGCCTGTAAAAACGCTTTTGAAGCTTTTAAGCCCATATGCTAATGTCGCCTAGAAAATCTGTGCCTTTATGGCTCCTTATAGCAGCTTTTGCGGCTCTGGCAGCCGGTTGCAGCAAGCAACCCAAGCAAAGCACCGAAAAGCAGGATGCCGCTACCCTTGCCGTCGGCATGCGGCGGGCATCTGCAGACTCTATCTGGGCAGCCATGCTGGCCAGTAACGATAGGAAAATTGCCACAACTACCTACTTCCTCAACCTGGTTCGCTATACCAACATCACAGATACAGTTGCCATCCAACGTGTGCGAGCTGCCAACGATTCGCTTACCGCGCTTCGCTATGACCAGAGCAACCTACGCAACCTCGTAGATGCTTACGACTCTGCCGAAAACCGAGTCCTGCAAGGCGTAGGAGAGGTTTATAACGCGAACCCTGAGCTGCAGCGCATGATGAATGCGGCACAAGCCTTAGAAGAGATTAAGGCCGCAGACGACTCCGTGCTCATTTTCCGGTATCTCTACGATAAAGCGGCCGACGATTACAATGCCACCCTTAAGGCCAATGCTAAGGCCCTGAAAGCTGCCGACCAACCTCTGGAGCCACTGCCTCTTTTCAGGCTCAATAGTTAGTTACCTAGCCCCAAAAAAAGGCCTTCCCCGTATAAGGGAAGGCCTTTTGCATTTTCGCCTGCTTTTGAGATAGGGCCTAGGCCAGACCAAGGTCTGCCTTTACAGCCGAAATCTTGGCGTCTAACAAGGCGCCAGTGGTCTCAAAATCTGACGCAGTTGCAAGCGGCGTGTTTACAGACACGTAAAACTTGATCTTTGGCTCGGTGCCGCTTGGCCTGGCAGAGACTTTGGTGCCGTCTTCGGTTACAAACTGGAGCACATTGCTTTTCTCGAAGGCCATGGATTGCTGGGCGCCCGTCAGTAGGTTGGTGGCCAGCAATTGCTGGTAGTCTAGCATCTGCACTGTTTTGCTACCCGCAATCTGCGCAGGCGGATTGGCACGCAGCTCGGCCATCATTGCCTGGATTTCTTTGGCCCCGTTCATCCCTTTTTTGGTGATGGAAACCAGGCCTTCTTTGTAGTAGTTGTACTTCTTGTAAATCTCCGTCAAAAAGTCGAAAAGGCTCAGGCCCTTGTCTTTGGCAAAGGCTACCATTTCAGCAATCATGGCGCAACTGCAAACGGCGTCTTTGTCTCGTACCTGGTCTCCTACCAGGTAGCCATAGCTTTCCTCGCCACCGCAGATGAAGGTCTCTTTACCTTCTTTGTCTGCCATTACGCCTGCTATGTACTTAAAGCCTGTAAGCGTATCGTAGCAGGCCACGCCGTAGTCTGCGGCCATTTTGTTCAGAATGTCAGAGGTTACAATCGTCTTCACGATCATCTCTTTGCCAGTCAGCTTGCCTGCCGCCTTCCATGCCTCTAGCATGTAATAGAAAAGCAGGGCGGCCGTCTGGTTGCCGTTCAAAAGTTCCCACTGCCCACTGGGCCCTTTTAGACCAATACCGACGCGGTCGCTGTCTGGGTCGGTAGCCATTACCAGGTCTGCCTCTATTGCTTGGGCCTGATGCAGGGCCAGCGTCATAGCCTCGTGCTCTTCGGGGTTAGGGTACACTACTGTCGGGAAGTTCCCGTCTGGCGTGGCCTGGGCCTCTACCACATGCACCTCCGTAAATCCAAAGCGCTTTAGTACCTGCGGCACAAGGGTTATACCCGTACCGTGAATGGAGCTATAAACGATTTTAACGTCGTGCTGGCGTGCAATGGCCTCTTTGCTGATAGAGAGGCTCTGGATATAGTCTAGGTATGCCTCGTCGGCTTCTGGCCCCAGCAGAACGATGTTTTCTGCCACGGGCTCAAAGCGAACGTCTGCTATACTACGGATGGCCTCTACCTCGGCAATAACGTTTTTGTCGTGGGGTGGAATGAGCTGCCCACCATCCGCCCAATAGGCCTTGTAGCCGTTGTACTCCTTAGGATTGTGCGAGGCCGTTAGCACTACACCGCCTTGCGCCCCTAGTTTGCGTATGGTAAACGAAACCTGCGGCGTAGGCCGTAACTCAGAAAACAGGTAAACTTTAATGCCATTGGCAGAGAAGACATTAGCCGTAATTTTTGCAAACAGGCTGCTGTTGTTGCGGCTGTCGTGCCCTATTACCACAGAGCATTGCTGGCCCGCAAAGGCCTTGTTCATATAATTGGCCAGCCCTTGGGTGGCGGCTCCAACGGTGTATATGTTCATCCGGTTGGTGCCCACCCCCATGGTACCACGCAGCCCGCCGGTACCAAACTCTAGTGTGCGGTAAAAGGCATCGTTGAGCTCGTTGTGCGCACCGGCAGCCTCTAATGCACGGATGGCTTGCTTGGTTTCCTCGTCGTAAGGGCCGGCCAGCCATTGTTGGATGCGCGCGGCGGCCTCAGGTATCAGGGTTGACATAAGGGGTGGTTGCTATCTCAGCTTGTAGGGTTGCGCAGATGCGCCGTTTGCTGCGCTTTGTGGCAGCGCGGCCAAAAATAAGGAATGGCCTGACACCATTTTGTGCCACGCAACGCAGAACTACTACTTTTTCAGGAGTGCAGCCTTCATGCCAGGCAGCAAGGCTTTTTTTTCCTAGACGTTAGTCCAGGTTTAGGTTGGCATCCTCACGCTCTGCCATGCCATGATCAAAGGGAATAATCACAGAATCTACCATGTGGAGCAGGCCACTGCCTTTGCTCCAGTTATAGGCGGTTATGTGAATGTCTTTGGCCGACTCGTTGGTCAGCGTAACATTACCCTTGGCATCGGCCGTAGCCGTTAGCTTAAAGCCAGACATCGTTTTGAAGATGGCCTTGCCGCCCCCCGCTTTGATGCGCAACAGCATATCCTCGTGCGTGACCTTTTCGGCCAAAAGGTGGAAAGAAACAAGTTCGTCGAGCGCCTTTTTGTTATCTGAGTTTGTAAAGTAGGCAAGCGTACCCTCTGGCACCTTCTTAAAGGCTGCGTTATTGGGTACAAATAGTGTAAAGGGCTTATCGCCTTCTAACCCCTTGAACTGCCGCACTGCCCGTACCAACCGCTCAATAGAGGCCAGGCGCTTCTCGGTCATGATCTGGCTGGAATCTATCTCCTCTTGCGCCTCTACCATGTGCGAGAAAACAGCAATCTCTGACTGCGCTTTGGCACGGCCTGGCAAGAGGCTGACGGCGCCCAAAAGCAAGAGGCATAGAGCATAGCAAAAGTGAGATTTGAGCTTAGGCAACATAAAGAAGATGGTTTTACCTGCAGGGTAGGGCCGGGCACAAAACAGGCTTTTGCACCAAAATACCGTTGTTCGAAATGTAAGTGCAAATTGTGAATTTCTATCCATCGGTGGTAGATATAGTTGCCTTGTCTCTGGCAGATGTATCTGTTTGGTTCTTTTTGACGTTAAAGTGCCAAGACAAGCTGGCAGAGATGTTTCAACGTTTCTTGCGTACTTGCAACCTAATCTTCCACAGACGATGAAAATGAAAAATCTGATGATGCCCTTGGCCGTAGCCGCTACTGCTTTTTGGGCGGTTTCTTGCCAAAGCAATGTGCAAGAAAGTGCCGAATACAGAGCCTTGCAGCAACGGACCGACAGCCTGCAACAGCAAGTGTCTGCCAAAGAGCAAGAGGTTGAGGATGTGGCCGCTACCGTAAACGAGATCGAAAACAACTTATTGGCTATTGAGAAAGACCAGCTCTCGATCAATACCATCAAGAAGGAGGGGCAAGACGCCACCCAGAAAGACCGCATCAACGAGATGATTGCGGGCATAGACAACTACATGGAGCAGAACCGCCAGCGCATGGAAAAGCTGGAGTCTCAGGCTAAAAAGAGCGGCAAAAAGAACGCTGCCCTCCAAAAGCTTGTAGCCAATCTGCGTGCTTCGATTGCGCAAAAGGAGCTTGAAATTACCGAGCTCCGCGGCACCATCGAAACTTTGACCAATGAGAATACCGGCCTGAAAGATGCCGTTGCCCAGCGAGACCGCTCGCTGAGCCAACGCGACTCCGTCCTCTCTGCGCGTCAGAGAGATATCCAGGAACGCGATACAGAAATCTACACGGCTTACTTCGTCCATGGCAAGCGCAAGCAACTGGAAGAGCAAGGTGTGATAGATCGCACGGGTAACATCCTCAAAAAGGTGAGCCAGGTCAGCGGGCGCGTAGATAAGTCTCGTTTTACGGCCGTTGATATGAGAAACATGACAGACATCAACCTTGGCATTACCAAGAAAAAGGATGTCATCAGCCGGCATCCCAGCGACAGCTATTACATGACCAAGGTAGGGGAGGAGACCCACCTCATGATTACCGACTACCGCAAGTTCTGGTCGCTCACCAAGTATCTGGTCGTTGAAACCAACTAGTGGGTTAGCAGCACGCTAAACACTGCTCTCAAGTATAAAGCCTCGCCCATCAGAAAGGGCGAGGCTTTTTTGGGCAAGAGGCAAAGTAGGCTAAATCCCTACGGGCAGGCGTTTTTTGTACTGGAATGGCCCGCAAAGAGATACCCTGGTTTTACCACCCTGATCTGTCAGGAAACACACTGGCAGAAGAGGAGGCGCGCCATGCCGTCTCAGCCTTGCGCCTTGCAACGGGTGATGGCTGCATGCTCACCAACGGCCAAGGCATTACGGCAAGCGCTACTATCCATGCCATTGGCAAGCAGCAGGTAACCGTTACTATTGGCCCAATGGCTGAGGTTGGCCGCCAGCGCCCCAGATATTTGATAATGCCCCGCCTTCAACATCCAGACCGTATGGAATGGCTGGTAGAGAAGTGCCAGGAGCTTGGGCTGGCGCAAATCATCTGGACAGAAATGGAGCGTTGTAAGAAGGGCTCGCTTAACCTAGCCCGGATGCAGCGTGTTGCCGTGAGCGCCCTTAAACAAAGCCAGCAAGCGTGGCTTTGCCAGCAGGTTCAGATGCCCACCCTTGCAGATGCCATAACCTCGTTGGATGGCAAGCGTGGCGCGTTCGGATACATTCCACCCGATGCTACGCACCAATCGCCGGGTACGCTGCTGCCAGCTTCGGCAGACTATGTTGTAATCGGGCCAGAAGCAGACTTTTCAGATGCAGAAGTTGGTTATCTAAAAACTCACGGCTTGCAACCCATTGCCCTGGGCCAAACCCGCCTCAGAGCAGAAACCGCAGGCTTGGCCTCAGCCGTCCTTCTACAACTCATATGAAATCCTCGACTATACTGCTACTCTTCGCGGCTTGGCTGCTCAGCTTCGCTAGCCAGGCCCAGACGGCCTACAGGATTGGCAAGCTTAAATACGGCGGTGGGGGAGACTGGTACGCCAACAAAACCAGCCTGCCCAACCTGATTGCTTTTTGCAACAAGAACCTGGGTACCCGGTTTGAAGCCGATCCAGTCGTTGTAGAGGCAGGCAGTCCAGATTTGCTTGGCCTGCCCCTGGTACACGCCACAGGCCACGGCAACATCGTTTTTACGCAGGCCGAGGCTGCCAACCTACGCAAATACCTGCTTGCCGGAGGGTTTCTGCACGTAGACGACAACTACGGGTTAGACAAATACATCCGCCGCGAGATGAAGAAGGTGCTGCCAGAGGCCGACTTTGTGGAGTTACCACATAGCCACCCCATTTATAGCCAGAAATACAAGTTTCCTAAAGGCCTGCCTAAAGTCCACGAGCACGACAATAAGCCGCCGCAAGGCTTTGGCCTGTTCTATCAAGGCCGAATGGTATGTTTTTATACCTATGAGTGCGATTTGGGCAACGGTTGGGAAGATCAGTCCGTTTACAAAGACCCAGAAGCCGTTAGGCAGTTGGCACTGCAAATGGGGGCTAACATTGTAGCATTTGCCTTTGCGCAGCCCTAAAGTTGCATTGTTGTCATAACCTTTCTGCGAAAGCGGGTGTTACCTTTGTTAAGCAGTAGGCTGCTGGCGGGCATGCATCCGTATCTTCGAGATACATCCCCAAAAGCGTAAAACCTCGTCTTCAACATCTCTGTGACCGCAGTTATCGTATTTTTTGTAGCGCACTGGTATCTGTCGCTCTTTTCGCAGACATTTTTTCTGCACCGCTATTCGGCCCACAAAATGTTTGTAATGAACAAGTTCTGGGAGCGGTTCTTCTACTTTTTTACCTACATCACCCAAGGCAGCAGCTACCTGAGCCCGAGGGCCTACGCCATCCTGCACCGTATGCACCACGCCTACTCAGACACTGAGAAGGATCCGCATACCCCGCACCACACCAAGAACGTCTTCACGATGATGATGAAGACCAAGGACATTTATAATGGCTTTGTAAACAACAACGTGCAGCCCGAGGCCCGCTTCGACGGCAACGTACCCATCTGGCGCTGGCTAGAGTCTGTCGGCGATAGCTGGTACAGCCGCATAGGCTGGGGCACCGCATACGTGCTGTTCTATATAAACTTTGTACCTGCCTCGGCTTGGTATCTCTTCTTGCTATTGCCTTTCCACTTTTTGATGGGCCCCGTACACGGTGCCATCGTAAACTGGTTTGGCCACATGCACGGCTACCAGAACTTCGACAACAACGACAAGTCTCGTAATACGGTATTCTGGGCAGACTGGCTTATGATGGGCGAGCTGTTCCAAAACAACCACCACAAGCTACCCAACCGCCTCAACTTCGCGGCACGTTGGTATGAGTTTGACCCAACCTATCCCATCATCAAGACTCTGCTGCTCTTTCGCATCATCAAGCTAAAGCCCACCCAGGCCAACGCTTAAGGCTTGAAAACACCTAGTTAATCAAGAAGCCCAACCTCGCATTTGCAGGGTTGGGCTTTTTCATAACCGAAAACTTAAGGCCTGCGTTGAACTTTCTATCCTGTTGAATCACTTTTGAAGCCAGACAAACAAGCGCCAAACTACCGATTTATATGAGCCCAGACTTTACGCAGTGGATACAGGCCAACCTACTTGAGCCTCAAGGCCCAAAGCTGCTCCCTGCAGCTGACGATCGACCACCGCTGTGTACCGGCCGACAGGCGTGCTTAGAGCGGCTTCTAAGTGTAGTAGATGGCAGCATCTCTCCAGATGGCGAGGCGCTGTTTAGGGCCAACATTATGCATTGCAGGCCTTGCTATCAAGAGTTTGACGTTCAGTACGCCATAAAGGAAGCTGTGCAAGCCCGCGCCCAGCAAAAAGAACTACCCTTAGGCCTGCTCGAAAAGATCCGAGGTAAAATGGTTGAGATGGCGTAAACTTTGCGCCATGTTTGACGGAAAACTCTTGGTTTTTAGTGCTCCCAGCGGATCTGGTAAAACCACTATCGTACACCACCTGCTAGAGAACAACAAAAACCTGGGCTTTTCTATCTCTGCCTGTACCAGAGACCGCCGAGGCCGCAAAGAGGAAAACGGCAAAGACTACTACTTTCTGACCCCGGCCGAGTTTAAGGCCAAAATTGACAACGACGAGTTTGTAGAGTGGGAGGAAGTGTACGAAGGTGCCTTCTACGGCACGCTCCGCTCAGAGATTGAGCGTGTGTGGTCGCTGGAGAAGCACGTCATCTTTGATGTTGACGTTAAGGGTGGCCTGACCCTCAAGAAGCACTACGGCTACAAGGCCTTAAGTGTTTACGTGCAGGTTGGAGACATGGAGCAGCTCGAGCGACAACTCCGCGGCCGCGGCACTGAGACGGAAGAAAGCCTCTCTCGGCGCCTCTTTAAGGTAAAGTTCGAGATGAGCTTTATGGACAACTTCGATGTCATCCTCGTTAACCGAGACCTAAACCGAACGCTGCAAGTAGCCCAAGAGTTGTTAGATGAGTTCATCACGACGGGGCGGGTCTCAAAGCGTATTTACGAGTAGTTAACCAAGGCGAAACGGGTGCACATAGGTCTGTTCTTTGGCTCCTTTAATCCGATAACACTCGGGCATTTGATCATTGCAGATCACATGGCCATCAGCCGTGTGTTCAACAGGGTTTGGCTGGTGGTATCACCTCAGAACCCCCTTAAGCCTGCCAGAAGCCTCGCACCAGACTTTGCCCGCTTCGACATGGTGCGGGCAGCCGTCCTAGACAACCCACTGCTTGAGGCCAAAGACACGGAGTTCGCTTTACCTAAGCCAAGTTTTACAGCCGTAACGCTGGCACACCTGCGCAATAAGGAGCCAGGGCACCGTTTCTCCCTGATTTTGGGGCAAGACAATCTTGAGAATTTCACGCGCTGGAAAAATCACGAAGCCATCTTGGCCGAGCACCATCTCTATGTATATCCAAGGCCTGGAGCCTCTACGCCAGAGGTATTTGCAGGCCATCCTCACATCCACCTTGTAGAGGCCCCCATGCTTGAGATTTCGGCCACCATGGTACGCCAAAGAGTGGCCGCAGGGCAGCCCATCAGGTACCTGGTGCACCCTGAGGTGGAGGCATACATTGACAGCCGAAAGCTATATACCTAACTAGCGCTCTTACTTCGAGAGAACGGCTGCCGGCTTCTTGTCTGGCTTGGCTGCCTTATCAGACCGCTTACGCTGGGTTAGTGCCATAAAGAACCCTGCCGTCATGATCAAGAACCCGCCCCACACCAAGGCTATAAAAGGCTTTTTTACAGCCTTTAAGATGATCCAGTCTTGCTGGGTAGTGTGGTAGCCTATCTCGAATATACCCGTGGCTGGGTCTATACTCATAATCTCGAACCGGATGCCCAGCTCTTTGATATCCGAAAAAACCCGGCCTGCCTCGTTTCCGCGGATCATGTACTTGGGCCTGGCCTGGTAAGTCTTTGTAGGCCCTTGCACCTCAATAACTGCCTCTACACCTGCATCGAAGGTTACACCCGGTAGCTCCATCAGTGTGGTTATGGGGCGCACCTCTCTGAACTTGCACACGTAGTCGTTGGCAAAGAACACCTTGCCTATCGTCGCCTGAGCCCGCTGTAGCTCGCTATGCTCGTCCTTATCCTCGCCGTTAGGTATGGAGCTTACGTGCGTGTAGAGGTCAAATCCGGCGCGCATGCGCACGTCAGGGCTGGCAAGCAGGCCCATATTGGGGTTTGCCTGTGCCCTGGGGTAAAGGATGAACTCTTCTTTAGACGCCGTATCTCTAAATAACACCTGATAGTAGGTATTCTCGGGGCGGATGGCTACCGTATCGCCCCGCTTTCCATAAGCCTTACCATTGTAGAGCAGGCTACCCAATGCAACGGCCCTAAAGCCCCCTTCGCCTATACGCATCAAAGAGTCTGCATCTACAAGGGCATACGGCTCGGCCAGCTCTGTTTTGGGGCCTTTATAAAGCAGGTCATACCCATCCATTTGCATAGGCTTGCCGCGCCAAAGCAACACGTTGTCGCGCGTCATCTCTGTGCTAAACTCCTTGCTATACACCCTGCCCGACCGATTCACACTCACCACCTTGTCGTACCCGGCAGAGAAAAGCACTCCCATCAGCATGATGGCCATGCCGAGGTGGGCCACCGTGCCCGCATTCCGCCTGATGCCATCGGCGAAGCGGCTGCCTATTAGGTATCCATTGCTCACTATGGCGCCGAGTGCCAGCAAAAAGAGGGCATAGTCTTGCCAACGCTTCAACCCATAGGCAATGGCTACATAGCCCCCGGCAAATACTACACCCATAGCCAGGTACTGCCAAACCGCCAGCCTGATGGCTCGGCCCGATAGACGGTACATAACCTGCGCCACTGCCGACAAGGCTAGGATTCCGATGGCGAAGGCCATCTGCCAATTGGTGTAGTGCTGGATGGGGTTGGCGGGCGGGGCCAGCTTGTTGTCTATACCTACGAGTTTGCCCAGCTCGTTGAAAACCGGGATCGACGTGGACACCAATACCTGGAAAGAGGCCAACATCAGCAGCGTAATGCCACCGAGCAGTAGCCATTCTACCGCACTGGTTTTGCTGCCGCTATCTGCAGATTTGCCGCGGAAGAGCAGCCAACCAGAAAGAAACAAATACCCACCCAGAAAGACTAGCAACTGCCCGCTCAGGCCCAAATCGGTAAAAGAGTGAACGCTCGTGTCGCCAAGCACGCCAGATCTGGTAAGGAAGGTGCTATACAAAATCAGGATGAATGCACACTGCACCAGCGCATGGGCCAGCTTTTGGTTGCCCGGCTTGGCCTTGGGTAGCAAAAGCGTATGCAAGGCCGCTACCAGCACCAACCAGGGAATATAAACGGCATTTTCGACGGGGTCCCAGTTCCAGTATCCACCGAAATTGAGCGTCTCGTAGGCCCAATAGGCCCCCATCATGATGCCGATGCCGAGTACGGCCGCGGCTACAATAAGCCAGTTGCGCAACAGCTTTGTCGGGCCATCTTTATCGACCAGCCCCGCGACGGACAAGGCATAGGGTACGCCCGTTAGGGCGAAGCCTAAGAACAGGGTAGGAGGGTGGATGATGTTCCAATAGTTTTGGAGGAGCGGGTTCAACCCACGACCGTCCTTAGGGATGTACTCCGGGTTTAAGGCGAAGATGGGCGCCTGGCCCGCCATCTGGTCTCGTAACAAGATGAAGGGGCTGCTGCCCACCTTAAGGCCCGCAAAGTCTAGCCCAAGAATCATGCTGGCAAGCACTGCCTGCACAGACAGCAGCACGGCACCTGCCACAGGCGGTAGCTGCACGCCAGCCACAGTCAATCCTAGCCATATCACGGCATTCCAGAACGCCCAAAGTAAAAAACTGCCCTCTTGGCCCTCCCAAAAGCAGGCAATCATGTACTTAGGGTCCAGATGCAGAGAGCTGTGGCTCCAGGCATATCCGTACTCAAAGTAGTGATTCTTAATAATCACAAATAGGCAGGCAACTACGGCAAAAACCGAAATGGCCTGCCCAACCCCCAGGCGTTTGCCCAACGTGGCCAGGTCTGCCTGGCCTGGCCGCAAAGACAACAGGTAGCTGAAAGTCCCTGCTATGCCAAAAACGAAAGAAAGAATAGCAAAAGCGTAGCCCGCGTTGCCGATCCCGTAATGAAAAGTGGCTTGCCCCATGAAAGGTAGTCCGGATAAGATAACCAGCTTACAGGTATCCTAACACCGGATGGCAAAGTTAGGTTGCGGCAGACGGTGCCCTAGGCCAAGCTAAGCTCTACGCAAGGGATCGATCGTCCAAGATTGCAATATATGCCCCTGAAAGTCAACCGCTTGCAGCTCTGCTTGCGCTCCTTTGCCGCCCATTCTAAAGCACCCTAGTGTTTTGGCCGTAAAGTCAGATCTGCCCCCCGGCCGAACGTAGGCCGTCTTACTAGCGGCCCCGCTTACAATGAAGTGATTACCATCTATGCTGTAATGTTGCAGGTTATGGTCGTGCCCGCCGGCATAGACAAGCCCTTGGTACCTGCCCAGCACCTCTTTTAAAGCAATTCTCAGCCGCCTGTAACGTGGATGCCTGATATCCTCGCGTGTACCCAATGCCCGGCGACCCATGGCTACGGCCGTGCCCAGCCCTGGCAAGGGCACCATTAGCCGCTTCCCAATCAAAGTCAGCGGAAAAAGGTGCTGTTTCAAGCTGAATTTGCCACCATGCATGGCCCGGCTGTAAAGCGGGTGATGCCCGCACAGCAGCGTAGGGCGGCCCAGGCTGCCTTCCAGTAGCCTGGCCAGGTCCTCCTGCAAAAAGCGCATCTGGCTTTCGGCCTTTGCTTGCTCGGGTTGCAGGTAATGCTGGGTATCAATGAGGATGACGCTCATACGCCCTACCGTTACCTTACAAGGGGCGGCCGGCACCGTTACGACGCGGTCGTTAAAAAAGGTGCGCACAAGGTCCATCTGACTTTGCCAGCTCAGCACACCTCCGGTTTTGCCCCGGTTATAGTCATGGTTACCGGGGAGTAAGTGTATGGGCGCAGAAAAAAAGTCCAGGCAATGGTCCAGGATATGCCTGAGCCGGGTGGCCATTTCGGCATAATCTTTATCGTAGGGGTGAGGCACTCCCTTCGGATAGACGTTGTCGCCTAGTAAAATAAGGCGGTCTTCAGGCGCTGGGTTTAGCCTGGCCCAGGTCAGGCCATGGGCCAGGCTATCGGGTGTCTTGTAGCCGCCTATATCACCTGCCAGGTAGAGGTACATTATTAGAATATAGTGCCCACTGGCTACTATGATGCCACAAGGTTCAAACCTATCCTAAAGTTACAAGCTTGTTACCTGAACAGGCACCGGCGTCATGCTTCATCTGGCGATTTTTTAAAACTGTCTGCCAAGCTGCTGTTGTAGGCCTCTGGCATAATAACATCCTCATATGGTTTGCGGCTGTCTCGCGCCTCGGCAGTATCTTCTTTGGCGTAGGCCTCTGTATCGTCGGGCGCAGCTTTGGCATTGATATCTGCGGCTGTTTTGTTTGGCATATTGGCAGCATCCTCACGAGGGCTTGCACCTGCATCCCTGGTTTCGTCGTGGGTGGCCGCCGCCTCTTGCCCGTCTTCTTGCAAGGCCTTCTCAACTTCTGGGGCCTTGTGGCTGCTGGGCAGATTTTCGTCAGAAGAGTCGTAATGTGTTGGTGCCATGGATGCTGGTTTGATTTAGGCTTGAGAGGTACCGAAGCGATATCGTAACGATAAAGGTGGGCTGAGCAACAGCCGAGAAGCTCATGCTGGTGTAAAACGCCTCCTTAGTTTGTTGCGCCATCGGCAACGGCGCTCCCGCACAGAGCCTTGCGCTCCAAGAGACTGCCTCGGCCTCATTTTTTCTGGTTAGTTGCCGCTTCACAGCTACATGGTACGGGCGGCAAGCAGGCTTAGTTTCTGCTGAGCCTCAGCATAATCTTGGCTGTTTGAACGGCACCTAGGCTACGCTTAAAGGCTGCCAGGCCCATATGCTCTTGGCCAGGCAAGCCGGCGGTGCCCAGATCTAAAACCGCCACGCCTGCGTTTTGGGCATCGGCCCATATCTGAGCCAGGAGGCTCAAAATGGGGCTGGCCCCTGGGCCGGCTGAGATGTGCCCAAGCATGAATGTATACCAAACTAGGCCGGTTACCTCCACAACCACTGCCGCACCCACCAACAAATCTGCCGGTGTAGAAACTACATAGGCTCGGTAATGCTCTGGTAGAGTCTTAAAGGCAGCTTGCAACTCTGTCAAGGTCAGAGGCATTGGATATCCTTTGCTGGCCCTGTTGGAAGCCAGTACATCATAAACCAATGGTAACTCATAGGCAGTGGCAAGCCTGGTTTGCCAGCCGGCAGCAAACTGACGTCGCAAAACGCGGCGCTGGTCGGCCGGTAACTGTTGGGCAAAGGGTAGGGGGCTTATGACCAGATGGTAGTTAGCCGCGCAGGCTACCACCTTAAAAGCCGAGTTTGCATCTGGCCATGCGTGCCACTTCGCCAGGCCTGGCAGCATCGGAGGCAGCTGCAAAAGGGTTTCATGCGCACCTCTGGCCACCATTTCCTCTGTAAGCATCTTTGCCAAACCCAAGTGGCCCATCTGCTCAAAGTGGCCTTGTGTAAAAGGCGACTTGTACTGTGTGGCAAGGCCCTTACCGTGCTGAAAGCAAAAAAGCCGCCCTGCCCCAAAAGTGGGAGGCGGCATTATCGTAAAGGCCTCCTTGCCTTGCAGGGCAAGGTAGGCTTCAGATCCAAACAAGTGCTCCTCGATGCTCAGGGCCTTAAATGCCAAACCCGTACCCAACGGATAGCACAACACCCCCGTTGTAGAGGTTTGGGGCAGAGTTGTCGAAGGCATCATTGTTGTCTTTGGCTACCTTGCGCAGCCCTTGGTTGTACCGAGCATCCAAGTTAAGCCACTGGTTTTCGTAAGTGCGGATATTGACGCCCAAGCCTGCCAACAGGCCCACATCAAAGCGACGCCAATCATCCGTGTTGACGATGTAGCCGTCTGAAGCATCGTCGCCTTTCACCTTGGCCTTGGTCATAAAATTGGCGCTGGCACCCAAAAAGGCGTTGGGGCGTACGGCATTGCCCGTCTCGTTAAAGAAGTAGCGGACATAAACCGGCACATCCAGGTACTGAAAGCGCTGCAGCACCTCCCGATTGCCAGGCTCCCACTGGGCGCCCCGGGCTGCATACATCGCCTCTACCGTCAGGCCCCAGTGCGACTGTCCGCTCACCGTCAAGAAGCCTCCGGCTACCAGGCCGGGGTAAAGCTTCTGGTTGTCGGGCTGGTCGCCTCCGGTGAAAAAGCTATGGCCAACACCGATTTTAGGGCCGAAGGTCACATAAGACTGTGCCTGGCAAAGCCATGGCAATAAGAGACACACAAGAGTTAAGGTCCGCTTCATATTACAGGGTTTTTGAGGTTACCCTAGCTTTTACGGCCCCGCTTGCCCGCTGGTTAGGCTCTGACCCTCTCAGGCATATTGGCAAAGCTCAACCAGCACCCCGGCGGTGTCTTTGGGGTGGAAGAACTGCACCCATTTGCCCTTGGCGCCGAGCGTAGGTGCCGGGCTCAAGGCACGGTAGCCTTTGGCCTCAAGTTTGGCCCGCTCTGCCGCAATATCATCAACCAAAAAAGCCAGATGGTGTAAGCCAGGCCCGCGCTGCTGTAAAAATTTTGCAACGGTGCTGTCTTCTGATAGGGGCACGATTTTTTCTACCGTAATGCCATTAGGTAGCACACTGAAACTGGCTGCAACCCCTTGCTTTTCAAGTACTTCTGGCTGGCCGAAAGTAGGGAGGCCAAGATCATTGAAAAGCGTATCGAGGGCTGCCGGGTCTGGCTGGGCAATGCCGATGTGGTCTAGCTTCATGCTTATCTGGTGGGATATTTGCGTGCAAGGTACCCCACCCAATCCTATGATAGAATTTTCGCGCCGCGTCTTAGCCAACGGACTTAAGGTAATCTACCATCCGGATCTGGCCAGCCCTAGTGTGGTGCTCAATCTGTTATACAACGTAGGCAGCCGGGTAGAAGACCCTGAGAAAACGGGCTTTGCCCACCTCTTCGAGCATTTGATGTTTGGTGGGTCGGCCAATATCCCCAGCTACGACACACCGCTGCAGCGTGTTGGAGGCCAGAACAATGCCTTCACCAGTCAGGATATCACCAACTACTACCTGACGCTGCCTGCAGCCAATGCCGAGACAGGTTTCTGGCTCGAAAGCGACCGTATGCAAGCACTCAACTTCGACCCGGAGGTGCTAGAGGTGCAGCGCAAGGTGGTTATTGAAGAGTTTAAGCAGCGCTATCTAAACCAACCATACGGCGACTTTTGGTTGAAGATATTTCCATTGGCCTACAAGGTTCACCCTTATCGTTGGCCTACCATAGGAAAGGAGCTAGCCCACATTGAACGTTTCACTATGGACGATGTGCGCAACTTCTTCTACAGCTATTACGGGCCTAACAACGCCACGCTGGTAATAGCTGGCAACATAGCTGAAGCTGATGCCTGGAGCTTGGCCGACAAGTGGTTTGGGAGTATTCCATCTATAGATGTTAAGCAGAAGGCCTTACCCACAGAGCCTGCAGCAAGCCATTTTCAAAAAGAAGACCTATATGCTGACGTACCCGTCGATGCCGTTTACCTGGCCTACAAAGTAGGCAAACGAGGGGATGCAGAATACCATGCGACAGATTTGCTAGGTGATATTTTAGGCAGAGGCAAAAGCAGCGTCCTGTTCGAGAAGCTGGTGCGCCAAGCAGGCATCTTTACGAGCCTTAGCGCTTACAATCTGGGCAACCTCGACCCAGGCCTGCTAATCGTCGAAGGCAAAGTGGCTCCAAATGCTACTGCCGAAGAAGGCTGCAATGCTTTGCTGCGCGCAATCGAGTCTTTTGTGCAAACTGGTGCCTCTGAGGCTGAAGTAGAAAAGGCCCGCAACCAAGCAGCAACCAGCTTCGAGTTTAACCAGCTGGAGCTGCTAAACAGGGCCATGAACCTGGCCTACTTCGAACTTTTAGGTGGGGCTGAGTCTCTTAATCAAGAGGCTGAGCGTATTCTGGCCGTAAGCCAGGCCGAGGTAAACGCTGCAGCAAGACAGTACCTGAGGCCAGAGAATTGTTCAGCAATTTTATACCACAAGCGCGAGCAGGCAACTGCCATTGCCTAAAAACCAAGGACCCCTTTTACTATGGATATCAGAATTGGCCAAGGCTATGACGTACACGCTTTTGTGCCAGGGCGAGCGCTTTGGCTTGGGGGCGTGCAAATTCCCAGTGAGGTGGGGCTAGACGGCCACAGCGATGCCGATGTGTTGTTGCATGCCGTCTGCGACGCTTTGCTCGGCGCCCTTGCCTTGGGCGATATCGGGCACCTATTCCCCAATACGGACAATACTTGGAAGGGCGCCGACAGCAAGAAACTGTTGGCCATCTGCCACGAGCGCGTGGCCAGCTTAGGCTATCAGGTCATCAATCTAGATTGTACGCTACTGCTAGAGGCACCCAAAATCATGCCCTATTCCGTGCAGATTAGAGAGACGATTGCAGCGATACTCGGCATAGGCCCGTCGCAGGTGAGCTTAAAAGCAACAACGGGAGAAAAGCTCGGCTTTGTCGGCCGAAAGGAAGGCGCTTGTGCTTTAGCTATTGCCCTGTTGAAAAAGGTCTAGCCAACACCCTTTAATCATTTAGAGGATGTACTGGCTCAAATCCCGGTTTTCCACCTTAGTGCCCAGCTTCTCTTGCACCATCTCAGCCGTAACCTCAATTGAGTTGCCATGAGGAAGCTTGTCCGGGATGTCGAACATGAGCTCGTTTAGGAGCGTGGACATTACCGTGTGGAGCCGCCTTGCACCGATGTTCTCTAGCGTGTTGTTCAATGTAAAGGCAACCTTAGCCAGTGCCTGCAGGGCCTCGTCGGCAAAGCTCAAGGATAGACCCTCTGCGGCCAACAAATAGGCGTATTGCCGGGTAAGGGCGTTGTGCGGCTCTTTTAAGATTCTGTAGAAGTCAGACTCGGTAAGGTTCTCAAGCTCAACGCGTATAGGAAACCTGCCTTGAAGTTCAGGTATAAGGTCGCTAGGCTTAGAAAAGTGAAAGGCACCGGCTGCTATAAAGAGGATGTGATCTGTATTGATAACACCATACCGTGTACTGACGGCACTTCCCTCCACTATAGGGAGCAAATCTCTTTGCACGCCTTCGCGGCTTACATCGGCCTTACCAACCCCTCCTCCGGCATTGGCAATTTTATCGATCTCGTCTATGAAGATTATACCACTATTCTCTGCCAATCGAATAGCCTCTTCTTTGACATCTTCCATGTCTATAAGGCGCTCCGTCTCTTCGTCTAACAGCAATTTGCGGGCATCTGCAATGCGCACCTTGCGCTTGCGTGATTTTTTGGGGGCTAGCTTGCCTAGCATCTCCTGAAAATCAACCATAGACGACTCGTCCATACCAATGGGGCCAACCATGGTAGGGCCGCCTCCAGTGTCTTGAACGCTAATCTCAATCTTTCGATCATCTAGTTCTCCACTCTGGATTTTCTCTCTGAACCGCTCCCGCGTACGGGCGTTGAGCTCGAGCTCCTCTTGGTCTTGTAAGATGTTTGTCCCGCTTTTAATGGGAGGGATCAGTGCATCGAGTATCACATCCTCCACGCGCTCAATCGCTACGGCACGCACGGCCTCCTTCCTTTGTGCCGTAACCAGCGACACGGCGTGCTTTACCAAGTCGCGCACCATAGACTCTACGTCTCTGCCCACGTAGCCCACCTCTGTAAACTTAGAGGCTTCAACTTTAGCAAAGGGGGCATCTGTGATCTTAGCCAGCCGGCGGGCAATCTCCGTTTTTCCTACGCCGGTGGCCCCAATCATGAGGATGTTGTTGGGGACAATCTCGCTTCTGAAGGCTACAGGCACTTGCATACGCCGCCAACGGTTGCGCAGGGCAATAGCAACATTCCTCTTCGCATCGTGCTGGCCGATGATGTATTTGTCTAGCTCTTCAACGATCTGCGACGGGGTCAGAAAGACGGCTTTATCCGTAGACATATCAGCCATAAGGTTTGTGTATAGTGCTGGTTGAGATTGTAAGATGTAGGCTTGCTCATGCAGCCGCTAGAGAGTAGACTGCCAGGCAAACGGGCTTCGTCTTGCGCCTTATGCCCCCGGTTGGTGGCCAAAAGCGTAAGACAGGTTGATGTAGTTGCCTCCCCCCGAGCTTGAAACAAACATGTGGGTATAGTCTAGCTGTAGTTTCTTTAGCTTTAGGCCTAGGCCAAAACTATAGCCTGCAGCCCCGGCAGCTCCTTCGGCAAGCTTCATCTCTTTACGCAGCAGGTGGTTGTATCCGCCGCGGGCCAATACGCTTTTGCCTAGCGACAGCTCTGCCCCAATGGCCACATGCCTAAACAGTTTTTCAGACCATGGTTTGCGCTGGGGCTGCTGCTGGCCGCTTGGGTCTATCACAACGTTGTAGCGTGGATCTAGGTAAACGATGTCCCAACGCTGCAGCTGCTGCGTAGTGACAAAGAACCGTACCGGCATGTGCTCAAACTTATAGGAGGCCCCGGCATTGATCTGAAAGGGCCAGGCCCTATCTGCATTTGGTGTAAATCTTTGGAGGGTTGCTCCCATGTTTTGCAGGCAGAGGCCTGCCGTCAGGTTCTTTTTCGGGTGCTTGTAAGAGAAGCCAATGTCTGCCCCTAGCCCAAAGCTGTTGTAGGCTTCGATGCTGCTTCCTGCAAGTTTCAGGTTTGCACCATACCTAAAGGGCCCCAGAGCCCGGTTGTAATTGAAGGTAGCCACGTAAGCATTGGCCCTGAAGGTGCCCGTAGCATTACCTGCCGGATCGTAGCCTGCAAAGGTGCCATAGTCAATAAACTGAACGGCTGCACCAGCGGTACCCTGCCAAGCATCTGCCATGGCCGCTGCCGAACTATACCTAAAACGCCCCCCAAAAGGATTGTAGCCTACGGATGCGATGCCCTTGCTGGCATGGCCGGCCGGGTTGTGCAACATGGCCGCGGCGTCTTCGGTACCGTTTTGCGGTAACAGCCCGCCAAGTGCCGCAGCTTTGGCCGTGGGCGCAATACCCAAAAAGGCGTAACCAACTGTGCCCCCTAATTGAGCAAACGACTGCTTGCCCATTGCCAAGAGCAGCATCAGATACAACCAGACCTTCCCAAGCGTTTTCAATCGATGCTCAAACGAATTTGATTCTGGTTTAATGTTCGCTATTTTTTGGGCTTCTTGGATGGAGCTTTCTTGGCAGTTTTCGGTTTAGCAGTCTTAGCAGGCTTTTTAGCAGTTGCTTTGGTTTCAGAAGCCGCCTTTTTAGCAAATCGACCACGGCCGGCGGGCTTGTCTTTTTGCTCTTCTGCCAGCTTTAGCACGTCTGCATAGGTTAATGCCGCAGCATCTTGCCCCTTGGGAATCTTGAGGTTACGGCCGCTCATGGCCACATAGGGCCCCCATCGTCCGTTTAGCACCTGGCACTCGGCGTTTTCGGTAAACGTCTTGATAACCTTGTTGGCATCTGCCAATAGCTTGGCTTCGATAATCTCCTGTGCTCGGGCCAACGTTACCTCCAATGGGCTCTCGCCTGCGGGAATGCTAAAGAACTTACCCTGAAATTTTAGATAAGGCCCAAACCTGCCTGCCGCCGCTATTATGGGCTCGCCCTCTATTGCACCTACTGTGCGGGGGAGCTTGAAGAGGTCTAGAGCCTCTTCAAGGGTAATCGTATCCAGGCGCTGGTCTTTGCGCAGGCTGGCAAACTGAAGCTTTTCTTCACTTTCCGTATCGCCAATCTGCACCATCGGGCCAAAACGTCCAAGCCGTACGCTAACGCGTAGGCCTGTTTCTGGGTGCAAGCCTAGCTCGCGGTTAGAACTTACGCTGGCGCGATCTACTTGGTCGGCAGATTCTACCTGGGGGTGAAAATCCTGGTAGAAGCCTGCAATCATTTTGCCCCACTCCGTGTGGCCTTCTGCAATTTCGTCCAGCTCCTTTTCGATGTTTGCCGTAAAAGAATAGTCAACAATGTCCTTGAACTGATCTACCAGAAAGTCGTTGACAACACGGCCTACATCGGTCGGAAAAAGCTTGTTTTTCTCAGCGCCGACCATCTCTACACCTTCTTTCCGCCCGATGGCCTGCCCAGCAAGTTCAAGCTCTACATATGGCCGGGGCTTGCCTTCGCGGGTCTCTTTTACAACATACTCCCGGTCAAGAATGGTGCTGATCGTTGGTGCATACGTAGATGGGCGCCCAATGCCAAGCTCTTCCATCTTTTTTACCAGGCTTGCCTCCGTGTAGCGGGCTGGCGGCCTGGTAAAGCGCTCTTTGGCAATCAACTGTTGGCGTTGCAGTACTTCTCCGGCTACCAGTTTGGGCAACAATGCAGAGCCTGCCGCCTCGTCTTCTGTGTCATTACTTTCCACATACACCTTCATGAAGCCCTCAAAAAGCACCACCTCTCCATTAGCAACAAACTTGGCGCTATGAGGGCCTTGCCCTGTTTTTGGCAGTATATCAATGTCGGCTGTGGTGCGCTCAAGCCGAGCGTCGCTCATCTGGCTGGCTAGCGCCCGTTTGTAGATTAAGTCGTATAGCCGCTGTTGATTACGGTCTGCACCTGCTTCTGGCTCGTTAAAATTCGTGGGTCTGATGGCCTCGTGCGCTTCTTGTGCAGACTCGTTTTTGGTCTTGAACCTACGGTTTTGCACAAACTCATCTCCATACTGGCGCCTGATGGCAGCCGAAGCCGCGGCAATGGCCTCTTCGCCGAGGTTAACAGAGTCGGTACGCATGTAGCTGATTTTACCCGCTTCGTAGAGCTTTTGAGCGATAGACATCGTCAGCCCCGGGGGGAAGCTCAGCTTCCGGCTGGCTTCTTGTTGCAGTGTACTAGTCGTAAAGGGAGGGGCAGGCGTCCGCTTAGCGGGTTTGGTCTCTACTGCAGACACTACAAAGTCTGCGCTTTGGCAAATCTCGAGCAGGCGTTGGGCCTCCTGCTCGTTTTCTAGCCTGGTATTCAGCTCTGCGCCAAAGGGCTTCTGCTGGCTGTTGATAAACCGTGCCGAGGCTTTGAAGTACGACTTGGCATTATGGCTTTCAATCTCACGCTCTCTGTCTACCACCAACCGCACGGCCACCGATTGCACACGGCCTGCCGATAGCCCACGTTGAATCTTTTTCCACAATACAGGGCTTAGTTCAAAGCCTACCAGCCTGTCTAGCACGCGGCGGGCCTGTTGTGCATTCACCAGGTTAAGGTTAATCAGCCGAGGCTGCTCTATGGCACGTTGAATGGCAGATTTAGTGATTTCTCTGAAGACGATCCGTGGCGTGGTCTTTTCGTCTAGCCCTAAAGCCTGGGCCAGGTGCCAACTGATGGCCTCACCCTCGCGGTCGTCGTCAGTGGCTAGCCATACGGTGTCGGCCTTCTTTGCTAACTCCTTTAACTGCCTGATTACGTCAACCTTATCTTTGGTTACCTCATATACGGGTTGAAACCCGTTTTCGATATCTATAGCTTTGTTGCCTTTGGGCAAATCACGCACGTGGCCCATGCTAGACTTCACTACGAAGTCTTTGCCTAGATAGCCTTCAATGGTTTTTGCCTTAGCAGGAGACTCTACGATAACCAGGTTTTTAGACATAAAAAAGACTGCGCCTGCGCTCAGGCCTATGTTGACCTATGCGCCAAACAAGCGAATCTGGCAGCAATGTTCGCATGGCCGGTCTCAATAACCCAAACCGGGTAGCTATGGGATTACCTATTGAAAGGCTCCAAGGTACCTAACGGTCAAAGGGGTATTGCGTAAAGTGCCTTTACATATAGGTATGTACTAGGGCTTGTATTTACCTTGGCAGCCTAATCAATTACATGAAGACACTGCTGATTTTAAGGCATGGCCAGGCCTCGCCAGCTGATAAGGATACGCCCAGAGACTATGACCGCGCCTTAACACCCCGCGGCATAGAAGAAGCTCAGGACGCCGGCTTGGTGGCTAAGGCCTTCTTTACCGGGAAAACTTTAGTGATTGCCTCTGCTGCCTTACGCACCGCACAGACCGCGCAATGGTTCTTGCATGCCTTTGGGCACGCAGATCTTGAAACTCGAGAGCTCCTGTACCACGCAAGCCCTTCAGATTGGCTAGAGCAGCTCTTTGGCTGCCCTGAAGACTTGGCCCATGTTGTTTTCGTTGGACATAACCCGGCTGTTTCAGAGTTGTGCACCCAGCTTTCTGGCAAGACGCTAGACTTGCCCACAGGTGGGTTTGCTGCCTTTTCTGCCCCAAATGCGCCTTGGACAGAATTGCATGCATCAGACTGGCGTCTGTTTGTACCTGCTTAAACCTAAAGTTTAGATTTATTTCAACCTATCGCTGATTTACAGGCTATATAATGCTTTTGACTGAATCTGAAGTTTAATCTTTGCAAGCCAGTGAGCAGTTACTGAAATGGCGACAGAGACACTTGATAAACTATACTATACCATTGGGGAGGTAGCAAGTTTACTTTCCATATCCACCTCCAAGATTCGTTTCTGGGAGGGTGAGTTCGACCACCTACGCCCAAAGAAAAATGCCCGCGGAGACCGTCGCTATACCCAAAAAGACATCGAGGCCATCAGGCAGATTGTGCATTTGGTAAAAGAGAAAGGTTATACCCTGCAAGGAGCCAAAGATTATCTAGGCTCCCGCTCGGACAGCCGGCGCCAAGAGACCATTCAGGCATTGGAAGACGTTAAACGATTTTTGTTGGAGATTCAAGCGCGTTTGCCTCAAAGCAAGGCTTAACTACCCTCTATGTCATGTCTGACCCCATCATCCAGGGTTGTATTGCACTTACCCATGTAACAGGCATAGGCTCAGTAACCGCCAGGCGGCTGCTTGCGCACTTTCCTGACCCCAGCGAAATTTTTAAGATTCCCAAGGGTAAACTTTTGCAGGTAGAAGGGGTAGGGCAGGTGCTAGCCACAGCCCTCAAAGAAGAGGGCACAGCTGCCCTCAAGAAGGCAGAAGAGGTGATGCGCCAATGCGCAGACCGTAAAATCACCATTCTGACGCTCGGGCAAGAGGGGTACCCATCTAGGCTAAAGGAGATACCTGATGCACCCATCGTACTTTACACGGCGGGCCAGGCAGAACAAGAACCCAAACGCTCTCTCGCCATCGTTGGGACGCGTAAGAATACCGCCTATGGCAAAAGGATCACCCAAGACGTTGTCCATGCCTTAAAAGAGGCTGATGTTACCATCGTATCTGGCCTTGCCTTTGGAATTGACACCTATGCACACAGAGCTGCGCTAGACTGTGGCCTTCCAACATTTGCAGTTTTGGCCACGCCTTTGGATAAGGTATATCCAGCCCAAAACCGTGAGCTGGCCATTGAAATCTTCAAACGGGGTAGGCTGTACTCTGAATATGCACCTACCTCGCCTGTAGATGCGCGCAATTTTCCGATGCGGAACCGCATCATTGCAGGCCTTTCCGATGCCACCTTGGTAATAGAGGCTGGCGAGTCTGGTGGAGCATTGATAACTGCAACCTTGGCTCAAGATTACGACAGAGAGGTATTTGCCGTGCCCGGCAGGCTTGGCGATGCCGCCTCTGTGGGGTGCTTGAACCTTATTGCCGACAACAAAGCCGCTGTTTTTACATCTGTAGATGCCATGCTGTTGGCGCTTGGGTGGGAGGGAGGCTTTCAAACACCCAAAGCCGGCACACAGCTACCGGCCAGCCTGAACGCCACAGAAAGGCAATTGATGGAGACACTCCTCACCACGGGCGGGCTTCATATAGATGAGTTAAGCGTACGGACGGGCGTTGGGTTAAACGTTTTGGCGGGTATTCTGCTTAAGCTAGAGTTCGACGGCTTAGTTAAGCCGATGCCTGGCAAGCGCTTTGCACCTGCAATGGCAATTCTTTAACCCAGGTACAATCAACTAGTCTTAGGTTAGGTGGCAGCCGATAATCCATATTCAATCTTAGGCGTATCTACGCAGGCTACCGACGCAGAAATTAAGGCAGCCTATAAGCGGCTTGCCTTTAAGCATCACCCAGACCGTAACAAGGGTTCGCTGGCCCATACCGAACAGTTTAAGCGTATTGTGGCCGCTTATGCCATACTCGCAGACCCGCACAGCCGCGCACGATACGATAGGCAATTTGGAGCCTGGAGCCCAAACCTGGCATCTGCGCAGCATGGTTCTGCCAATGGGAATGGCCCAGCATACCAAGGCCCAAGCCCTTACGGTGGGCGGTACACAGGGTATGACCCATTCTCTGGTTATGGGGGCGCTCGGGATGGGGCAGGTGCTCCGCCCCCAAGGGTACGCAGATATACTTACCCGACGGCACACCAAATCTTCATTGCATTAACCTTGTTGGCTTGCTGTGTGATGGTAAGCCTGTGGTTTGGCACGCTGATGAACCGTAACACTGCCAAAAACCGGTTGGCCGAAGGTGATTTTATCGGAGCTTTGGAATACGACAGTACATACGGCGAAGCCTGGTTTGCGCTTGGCCAGCGGCTTGCCAAGGTTGGGCGGTATGAGGGTGCCTTGAGCCACATGCACCGTGCCATCGCCTTAACAGAAGATTATCCGGCCTCGTGGCTCTACCAAAAGGGTAGGGTAGAAGAGCAACTGGGATCTATATCTCAAGCCAAAGCTAGCTACAGGTCGGCCCTGCAGGGTATGGACAATCAGCAAGAACCGGCCATCCTAGACTCTGCCGCCTTGCGGCTGGCTCGTTTGGAGTTGCAAAATCACCTGCGGGCAGATACCGCTTCTGTACTATTGAGCCGCCTATCACCCAGTGCCAAGCAATTAGCTTCAGCTTACTATTTGCGTGGCCTTGCTGCCTATTATTTGGGGCAGTATTCCAGCAGCATCAACCTCTTGCAGCGCTCTGCAGACTCGCTCTACCTCGCCGGGGCATCGTATTTCTACTTAGGCCAAGCCTATTGGGCAACGGCAGATACAGCCATGGCCTGCAAAGCATGGGACATTGCACTAACCTCTGGAGACTTGCGCGGCGACAGCCTGATGCGGCTTCGCTGTACCTTTACGCCGCAGTCGCCCGAAGGGCCAGTGCCATACACCATCCATGTCCAACAGTCTAGATCCACGCATTAACAGGCTGGGCCTGCAGCCCGCAGGTGCCGACTTTAAATACGCCAGCTACGAGGGCTTACCCTACGAGATTTTTTGGATTCCTAAGCCAGGCAAGCCTTACGAGCACGTAGGTATTATGCACGCTGCAGATTTGGATTTGGCATTGATCTACGCAAAAGAGCAGTTTAGCCGCCGGGGGGGCAATTGCTACGGCTTGTTGAGCATTAACTCAGAAGCGATCTGGGCAAGCGCCGTTACCGAGGCTGGCGCCAATGCCTTCGACCAGTTGGCAGGCATGCCCTTAGAGGCGTGGTTGGGGCAAAAACTCCTTGTTTTCGGGCTTAAGAAGCGAGGCAAGCAGCACTTGCTTTTGGGTGAGGCCATAGGAGGCCATGCCGCCGAGGTGTTTAGCCAGATTGCTGCCTTGCGGACTGACCCATGTCTGAATGTTTGGGTAGTGCCAGCCGTAGAGACCTCTACCCTTGAGGCAGGACCAGAGGGCCTATGGCAGACACTCCACGAAAAACAATACCGTGAGGCGACGGCCTACAAATCAGCCGATAAAATCAAGGCTTTTGTTGACAGTAGAAAGTAGAAAGTAGGTGCATTTTCTAGACACACTGCGGGTATATTTGTGCCCGAAACCGTTTGGTAGCTGAGCCTTTACAGTCTCAGCTTTAAAAGGGAACCCCGTGCAAGACGGGGGCTGTACCCGCAACTGTGAGCTTCTCAGTGCCTCTATGGCTCTGAAAATAGGCTGCCCAATTAGGCCACTGCCATGTCGGAAAATTCCGACAAAAGGTGGGAAGGCCGGGCGCCAAGCCTGAAGCAAGCCAGGAGACCTGCCAACGCGTTGTCTTTCCACCTGGCTTCGGGAATAAAGCTAACGGTTGGCCCATACATGCCGGACATTCTGCTCCGTTGAGCAAGGATGGTTCATATACTTGCTCGCAGAGCAAACCGGTGTTATTGGCTATCTGTCTTTACCGGGGTCTCATCTAGGCTTTCTCTAGAATGACTCGACAGATTTTTAAAACACTTGCTTCTTTAGCATTTTGTGCCGCCACTTTTAGCGCGGTGCTTACTCCACGCGTATTTGCCCAAAGCAGTAGGCTCGTCGTTGTAAACGGCGGTAGATTTGAGTTTGCACCTCCATTTAGGGATTTCGTAAGCGTCGGATACATCGATACGCAAGCCGGTGCATTCGTTAAGGCTGACTCGATCCTAGGCCAGTCAGTTACAGACGGGATAACCGTAAACGATACCCTGTATTTAGCCACAGACATAGGCGTCCGTGCCTACAGCCTCCCAACGTTCTCTATTATTGGCACGTCTCCCTTTTTGTCTGGCATCAGAAAGCTGGCCAAAGTAGGCAATAAACTCTGGGCCACCCGCGGATTTGGCACCCCTGCCGGCGGCTCATATCTGCTTGCCCTGGATCCAAACCGCCTCACCGTGACCGATTCTGTTGGAGGCTTTCCCTCCGACCTCGAGCATTTGGTTTCAGGCGGCCAGGGCACCCTTTTTGTCGGCAATCCCGGCTCTTTTTTATCCGATACCGGTGCCATCTTTCGCGTAGATACCAGGTCTTTGCGCATCACCGCTGTATATAGGCTGGGTACGCTAGGCAAGGGCATAGGCAAGCTAGGCTTTGCCAATGGTCGGCTTACGGCCATTGCCTCGCGCGGATTTGGTGCTCCAAGGGGTGCCTTTGTAACGATAGCCTCAGCCTTGGGTATGCCGGCGATTCAGCCATTATCATTTGCCGTCGGAGGGGTGGTAAGTTACCGCCAAGGCTTATTCATAGGCCAGCTAGACAGCCTCGGCCTTGGGGTGGCCAACGGCGATTTTTCGGGCTTGCGTGCCCAGCCTCGCGTGCCCAATGCCTCGGCAGCCGTAGAGGTTGATACTTTAGCTAACCGCGCTTGGATCACCACCGCAGACTTTGCCAGCAACGGCCAGGCACTCGCGTTTAACCTTTTTACCGGCCAGCCAGAAGCAACATACCGCGTTGGCATATCGCCAGAAGTGATTCTGCACTGGCGTGCAGCCCAGCTGACATCCACTCTCCAGGCTGGCCTCAGCCTGCACCCCACACTGTATCCCAATCCTGCGCAAGAGGCAATCTATCTGGCTCAGTTTTTAGCCCAAGGCTACGACAACTTTGCCGTATACGACGCCCAGGGCAGAGAACATCTTGTGCAGCATATTGATAGTCAAAAACTTAACACATCAGATCTGGCACCTGGAGTGTATACGCTGGTCGCCAAAGGGCCTAATGGTATTATAGCCACCAGGTTCATGAAAAACTAGTTTCTTTAGTATGCGCATGAGGCTGATTCTTGTTTGCATCGTTAGCTTAACCGCCCTGCCTATGGTTTGGGCCAATGGCCTTACGTTGCGAATACAAGAACCGGCCAGCCCTCGCAAGGCCCGATGCTGGGTCACGTGGGCCAACGGATGGAACGACCTTTCTTCTGGCGGAAACCATGATGCCGTCTGGCTATTCGGCCGCGAGGCTCAGACCGGCCCCTTACGCGTGCAGAGTGCAGCCATAATTACTGGCGCAGAGCGTTTTCAGCTCAGGATAGCCTCAGACAGGCTGGGCCTTTGGTTGCTGTCTGCAGCGGGCCGCAGCTTTGAGCGAGACAGCGCGCTTGTAGAGATTGAATGGAGTACAGAGGTCAATCTCTTACGTTTATGTGCCTTAGAGATGGTTTTAATCCCTCCAGGGCCTTTTTGGGTAGGCGATAGTCTTTCCAACAACACATTGTGCCAATACGGGAGCCGTCGTCCTTTTCAAATACATGGAGACACCGGTTTATCTCTTAACCAAGATGGAGAATTAGCCACCGGCGATGAGCCCTCAGGCCCTTTACCAAGTGGTTTTCCTATTGGTACACAAGGTTTTTTTTGCATGAAATACGAGGTAAGCCAGGCACTCTGGGCAGACTTTGTAAACGATTTGCCGGCAGAGGATAAGGCTTTACTTTATCCTGAGCTGGGCCAAAACCAGTTGCCGGCAGCGTTTACATACAAGCGGTCTCAATTAAGCGTTTCGACATCTGGCCAGGTATTGGTTCGCTATGGGGGAGCCCGTGCCATGGGCGGCCTGAGTTGGACAGATCTGCTTGCTTTCCTAGACTGGGCTTGCCTTAGGCCGCTAACAGAGACAGAGTTTGAAAAGGCATGCAGGGGACCTTTGCGTCCAATACCTAAAGAGTATGCCTGGGGTACGCCGCATGCACAAGCTCCCCTAGATAGCCTGCAATACGACGGTACATTGGCCGAAACAGAAACCGCCCCAACCGATGCCGAGACGGGCATGGCCAATTTTGCCCGCTTTGTAGGGTTGCCTTACCTAGACGGCCCTGCACGACAGGGATTTGCCGCTAAACCAGAGCCCAATCGCATAAATGCCGGGGCGGGCTACTATGGCTGTTTTGAGCTTAGCGGCAACGTTTGGGAGCAATGCGTACGCCTTATGATGCCCAACAGCACGTTTTCTTCTGATCCAGGAGATGGCAAACTGGCCAGCGGACGGGCCAACCAACCTGGATGGCAGGGTATCTCACCCATCGTAAGAGGCGGCGGGCATGCAAGTATTTTGGTGGATGCGCTGTCTTATCCTTACCGAGATCTGGCAGTATCAGACAGGTTTTATATCAATTATACAGGTACGCAACGCCGCAGTACCACAGGCGGACGAGGCGCAAGAGGATGGTAAAGATTTTCGTAATCCTAATTGGTTGGTTGGTTAGCCCTTCTATTTGCTTCGGGCAAGGCAGATTTTCTGGCGGCCCAGGCAGAGGCGATGCATCAGTAGTTGTGCAAATGCAAAGCGCAGGCGGAGCACTGGCTTATCCTAACCCGGCCAAATGCGGCCAAGTAGTACAACTCTCGGGCAATGCCACGACCTTTGACGTCCTTAGTATTAATGGGTATATACTAATTACCAATACCGCAACTTATTTAGCTAATTCGCCTGGTATTTATATACTAAAAACATCAGACAAATGGCTAAAACTGGTTGTATACTAGTATTGCTACTAGCAATATACTTGCTAACTAATTTAGTATATGGCCAGCCTGCGCCTAAAGATACTTTAAGTCTTGATGGGGTGGTTATTTCTGCACCACAGGTTAGGCTCAGACTCAATACGCAGCCTGGGCAGTTGCTCGATTGGGCAGTGCAGCCTTTGTCGGAAATTTCTTACAAATCTTATGGCGCCGCTGGGGTTGGCAGTATATCCTTCAGGGGCTTGCCCGCCAACCAGACCGCCCTTTTGTGGAGAGGGCTCTCGCTAGGTTCTCCACTGCTTGGGCAGGTAGATATGGGCCAGCTAACCATTACCGAAGCATGGGCGCCTCAACTGGCAGACAAACCATCGCTGGTACACGCAGGCAATGCTCCAAGCTCGGTTTGGGTAGGGCAACCACTCTACACTCCTGATAGTAGCAGGCAGCCTCGTCTGCGGGCTCAAGCCCATTTTACAGCAGGGCTTTACGGTTTACGTGTAATCGAAGGAGCTGTAACTGGCCAGGCCAATCGTTGGCGATTTTCTGTACGCATGCTAACGTCGAGGGCCCAAAACGACTTTCGCATTTATCGGCCGGCTGGGGCTGATCCATTGCTTCCGCGTTTTCAGGGGCATGCCATGCAATCAAGTTTACAGGCCGAGGGTGTGGCTGCTTATCAATCTAGGCGGCAGAATTACCTAGTAGAAATGTCGGCCCTCACCAATGCGGCCCAGCGACAACTGCCTCCTCCTATTACAAGGTACAGCTCTGCTCAGCAACTATTAGGACAAACCTTGGCTTTTGTAATCAACCAACGGTTTACGCCTAAAGCATCGCGTTGGGCCTATAAGCTTTCCGCAGGCGGATTGCTGGATCAGGGCAGATACATAGACGATGCAGGCGTATCTAATGTCTTTACAGCCAGGCAATTGCAAGCACTCGGCCGGCTAACCAACTCCGCTGCAGCAGGCTTTGGCAACCTAACTTTTGCGTTAGAGCACACCCATGCTGTAGGCATTGCACCAAGCTATGGGCAGCACCAAGCTTTACAGGTACATGCGTTCCAGGCGGGGTGTGGCATTGCGCGAGGCCGGCTAAGGCTAGACCCAACGGCCAACTATTTTATAGTGCAAGGGGCCTCCCATGCGGCAATGGGGCTAGATATATCGTTTGGAAATGAAACCACGGCCGAGCCGGCCGTGCGTTTAACGACCAAGCCAATTTTCAGGGCTCCCACCTTAAACGACTTGTACTACCCCAGCCTAGGCAACCCCAGCTTGCGCTACGAGCAAGGCCGACTTTACGAGCTGGCATTGTCTTTGGCTACGCGCTCGGCCGCCAAGTCTTTATACAAGGCCGAAATCATACCATTTATATATGATTATCAGCGGTTTATCTCATGGCAGCCCCAAGGAAACCTTTGGACGCCCTTATCCTTGTCAGATGCACGCGTTTCTGGAATTACCGGAAAAGCCACAATTACCACCAAGCCAGGCTTATGGCAATTAGACTGGGTAAACCAAGCCACCATAAGCCAGGGTGGGCTAGGAGGGGCTTGGTTCCAGCTATCGGCCCGGCCCGCAGCGTTTCTATACACGCCTGCGCTCAGGCTTACGTCTACCTTCGTAGCCAAACGGAACAACGATATTATCTCCTTCCAAACAGCATACACAGGCCAACGCCCAATTGTAACAGATCTAAGCGCACACCCAATGCCGGGATTTCTGATCTACACCTTAGCTTTAGCCCGGTCTGAGATTGCTCTGTGGGCAGGAAAGGCTTCTGTAGCTGTGCAGGTGCACGTAGCCTCTAGGTCAGATTATGCCTGGGTACCAAATTATGCTGCTCCTCGCTGGTGGGGCCAATTAAGCTTATCTTATGGTCTGGCAACGCGTTCGTAGTTTCATAGGCAGCTTTGGCCTATTAGCTGCCTTGTTGTGTGCAGCTCCTGCTTGCAAACGCGAGGCGCCCGTAGGAGAACCTACGCCTGTGGCCTATACCCAGGGAGCATACGTTCTATGCGAGGGCAATTATGGCTGGGGCCAAGGCACCATAGAGTATTTGGATACCAGCATGCCTGGTGGCCAAACGGAAGATGCCTACCTACTGGCCAATGGCTTTGCAGCCGGCAATGTTGTGCAGAGCATGGCAACTTCTGGCGATTCTGCCTATTTAGTCGTCAACAACAGCAATAAGGTTGAATTGATAGAGAAGCGCACCCTTAAGCGCCTCCGTGCCTACACACAACTTGTATCGCCCAGATTCGCCCTCCCCGTTGGGCCAGACCTTTGGGTTACCGATCTTTATGCAGGCAGGATTACCGTTTTAGACCGCGCAACGCTGGCGCTTAAGCGTACCATCAAAGCACCGGGGTGGACGGAACAATTGGTCTATGCCCAAAACAGGGTTTATGTGGCCAACCGCAGACAAACAACCCAAGCCGCTGGCGGAATAAACGAGCAGGTGCTCGTGTGCGATCCTACAACCTATTCTATCGTCGATAGCATCAAATTTTCGGGCGGGCGTGGATGCCAAGACTTGGTCTGGATGCCGCAAGACGGTAAACTATACACCCTGTTAGAGCATGACAGTGCCCTGCGCGGGCCCGCCCTTGCGTCCATAACACTGGCTGATAAATCACTGCATAAATGGCCAACCGTGGTTCGCAACCGCCAACCCATCAGGTTACATGCTGCCGCGGGAGGTTTGTTATGGCTCCAAGGAGACAGGGTATGCTATTGGACGCTGACGGACGGCATTCACTCTGTGCAGCCCTTGGGTGCAGGCGCTAACCTTACCGCCATCGGCCCCTTGCCATCTCATGGTTCCAAGAGAGGGCGCTTGTGGGTTGCCAATGCGCAAGACTATGTCTCGCGTGCATCTTTGGCTTTAGTAGAGATTGACTGGGCCACACTATCGATAAATCAGATAAAAAATACCAGAACTGGTATTATTCCTGCTCAGATTGTAATATTTTAATTTTTTATGCAGCGGATTGTAGTTTTATCAGGTGCAGGCATATCTGCAGAGTCTGGGATTCGCACATTTAGAGACTCCGACGGGCTTTGGGAGAACCACCGAATAGAAGACGTTGCCACGCCTGCGGCCTGGGTGCGTAACCCAGCATTAGTACTCACCTTTTACAGACAGCGTTGGGAGCAGTTGGCCCAAGTTGCGCCCAATGCCGCGCATAAAGCACTGGTTGCCTTAGAAAGCCAATACAAGGTTCACATCGTTACTCAGAACGTTGATGATCTGCACGAGCGCGCTGGCTCAACCCATGTATTGCACCTACATGGTGAGCTTTGTTTTGCCAGATCTAGCCTCGGGAGAGACAAGCAACTTTATCCAATCCGTAATCGGTACATCGATCTCGGAGACATGGCCGCAGACGGCAGCCAGCTCCGGCCTCATATCGTTTGGTTTGGCGAGGCTGTACCCAACCTCGAGCCAGCCATTGAGCTGGCCGCCACTGCCGATCATCTGCTCGTCGTAGGTACCTCGCTGCAAGTGTACCCGGCTGCTTCTTTGGTCAATTATGTATCCTCAGGTTGCGGCATCACCGTAATAGACCCTCATTTGAGCCCAACGGTGTTACCCCCCAGCACCCAGTTGATAGCTGCCAGTGCGACAGAAGGCGTGCCGGCCTGGGTTGAGCAGATGCTTGGTTAATAACTGCCTACCTGCACCACCTCTCCTTTTTTAGCTGGCACGTCACTTAGGGCAAAAGCTGGCTGCCCCTTAGCCATTGTCCCAATAAGTAGGTAACCATCTCCCTTAGGGCGGCAGGCTCTTACGGCAAGGGCCACTGTATCAGCACCATCCTTGCAAACTTTATACCTTACTAAGTCGCCGGCATCTTGGCTCAACCATCCAAATAGGGCCTGGGCCTCGGGTATGGGCAGGTTTCGCAATCCTTCCCACTTGCCACGGTAAGCCACTTGGCCATCCAACAGGTAAAGGCAATGCTTGCAGAGGTACTGTGCCTCCTCCAACTGGTGCGTGGCCAGTAGGATCGTTGCCTTACAAGCCGCAGCCTCTAATCGGCAGGCCTCCAGGAGCAACTGCCTCTGCCAGGCATCCTGATGCGTGAACGGCTCGTCGAGGGCTATCAGAGATGGCGCAACACTAAAAGCCAAGCCTAAGGCGCAACGCTGCCGCTGCCCCATGCTAAGCTCCTCGGGTTTGGCACTCATCAGGGCCTCAATCCCGAAACGGCCAACGATTCTATCTATACGCCTGCGGGCTTCATTTATGGGTACCCTATTCAGCCTTTGCCTGAATTGCTCCTCTATCCGGACAAAAGGTGCCAGATGGGCATCCTGGCTTACATAAGCCATGCCTGCAAAGCCAGGCATCAGTTGCTTGCCCGCATCCTGAAGGGCATCTTTCCAAAAGATTCTACCCTGGCTAGTGGTCTGGTAGCCGCTAAGAATTCTAATCAGTGTGCTTTTGCCCGATCCGCTTGGTCCAAGCAGGGCCATGTGTTGCCCTGCTGAAAGGTTCAGCGAAACAGGCCCGAGCTCAAATACAGGGCTAAGCCGCGTGCTAATCTCTAACGCCTCAAAAAAGGTAGTTGGCAATGGATGCACTACCTAATACTTGGGCACAGTTCCATCCACCTGGTCTGAGTAGGCCAAAATGCCGCCTTCCAGATTGTAGAGGTTGTCAAACCCCATTGATTCTAACTGGCGGATAGCGTCAGCGCTGCGCTTGCCAGACCTGCAATGCACCACCACCTTCTTGTCCTTGGCAATCTGGCCCACAAAGGCCGACAATTGCCCGAGTGGCATCAGCTCACCTCCGATAGAGGCAATTTGTGCCTCAAAAGGCTCGCGGACATCAATAAGCTGAAAGGCCTCGTTGGTCTTTTGCCATTGATCCAACTCGGTAGGCGTGATAGACTTCATCATAGCACAAATATCGCAACAGCTTTGGCTCAGGCCTGAGGCGCTAGCATAACACCTGAATGAGGCCTGGCTGGATTTGGGCCTCACAGGTGGTGGACTCGCCACCATATTCTCCATCTACCTGCCAGGGCCAGGGATGTTTCAACTCTAGTAAAATCTGTTTTCCGGTAAAACACTCAAAATAGTCTGGGTCTAGATTGCCGGTCATCAGGTCTAGCAAGATGTCTGGCCCCGCAGATTTGGGGAAATACTTGAGGACCACAACTTCGGCCAGCCCATCGTCAGGCTTTCCGCGGGGGTTGATAAATAGATCAGACCCATAGCGCATGCCGTTGCAGACCGCTACGAGGTAGGCATCACCGTCATAGACTTGTTCTCCGTCAATGGTAAGCTTCAATTGATTGGGCCCTGCCGAGAAGTAAAAGCGCAGCAAGTGCCAGGCATAGGCCTTCAGCGTTCTGTAAGAGCCAGAGGCATAATCCCTGATGACGCGGGCATTGAGCCCCATGTCGCTAAGGTGGAAGCAGGGCTTTTGATTTACCCAGATACCGTCTAGCGGCTTCGGCGTACCAAAAAAGAGTGTCTGTATTGCATCGGCCTCGGCCAGCGGCAGGCCCAGATCTTTGGCCAGTCCATTGCCGCTACCCATCGGCAAAATGCCCAACGGCACGCCGGTGCCAATAAGCGCACGTGCCACTAGGTGCACGGTGCCGTCGCCGCCCGCTGCCACCACCGCATCATATTTATCCGTGCAGATAAGATTGTGCAGTTCTTGCGCATGCATCTCTTGTTCTAGCCAGAGGATATGCGGGCGGACTGCCCAAGGCAGTTCTTCAATCAAATCTATGAGGCCATGCTTATCTCTACCCCCGGCGACCGGGTTTATCAAGAAGAGATACTTTTGTCTGCTGGTCATTCGTGGCTAAATGTAACGGCTGTTTCTCAATAGGAACATGCTCTCTGAAGTTAGATTACTACTAAATTATGCAGTCTCAGTACCGGGTTTTTAAGTTTGGCGGTGCCTCCGTGAAGGATGCAGCCGGCCTTAGAAATGTTACGCAAATTCTTAGCCAAGAGCTTGCGCAAGGCGGCAGTATTGTGGTGGTAGTGTCTGCAATGGGTAAAACCACCAACAGCCTAGAGGCCATCTTAAATGGTGCTAACGCAGAGAGCATCAACCAGTTGGCTAATCTTATTGCCTTGCACAAAGCACAGGCAACGCTGATATTAAAAGATGCCCAACCCTGCCTTGCTGAGCTAGACGGCTTGCATCTGCAGATGCAGGCAGCCCTTGCCCTAGGCCGCTCACGACCCTTCGACGAGGCCTACGACCAATTCGTTAGCTTCGGCGAAGTGCTCAGTAGTTGTTTGCTCTTTGCTGCCGTACAGGAGGCTGGGCAAGCCGTTGCAATGCTAGACGCAAGGCGCATAATAAAGACCGATAGCACCTTTCGGGCACCGCAAGTCAATCTGCCCCTTACTACCTCTCTGCTAAGGCAAGCGGTAAGCAGCGCGCAAAAGCCCATATGCATCTTACAGGGCTTTATCGGCAGCGACGATTTTGGCCGTACCACCACCTTAGGGCGAGAAGGATCAGACTATACGGCGGCCTTGTGTGGAGCGGCCTTACAGGCACAAAGCGTCACGGTTTGGAAGGATGTGCCAGGTGTATTGAATGCAGACCCGAAGCGGTTGCCCCGCGCGCAACTGTTATCCAGCATCTCGTATGCCGAGGCTGCCGAAATGACTTTTTATGGAGCCACAGTCCTCCATCCCAAAACGCTTAAGCCGCTCGCAGAGGCTAACATTCCGCTGTACGTCCGCAGCTTTGTAGATCCTACGCTCCCAGGTACCGAAATAGGCCCCGGGCAGGGCAAACAAGCCGCAGATATCTTTCTGCAACAAGATCAGGTAGCCTTGCTACACTGCAAAACCAAAGATCTAAGCTTTGTATCTGAGCTGTACGTTGCGCGATTGCTACAGACAGCCCATCAAGTAGGCCTGCGGGTCCTTACGCTGCAAGCAAGTGCCCTCGATCTTAAGCTCGTTGTTTTACAAGACTTTGGGCGGGCGGCCCAGTTCGCCTCTCTCTTGCAGCAAGATTATGATGTAACGGCAGATTACGATCTGGCTCTGGCCACTTTTATGAACGGAGCTCCTGCGTTTGTGGCCAGCCAGTTGGCAGGCAAAACCATAGTGCTGCAGCAGCAGGTTGGTTCTAACCTTTATGCGCTTATCCGCGCTTAGCTGCTGCCCTGCGCAGCCTGTCGTTGATGGCACGGCCCAGGCCTGTTTCTGGGGCCAGGCAAGCAACAATCTCTGTAAAGTTGCCTGCGTCTGCCTTGTGCAGTATTCCAAAAAGGGCGGCCGCGGCTTCTGCCAGGCTACCACTTGCAGAGAGCAAATACTGCTGTTTATAGGGCAATGTGCTTCTTTCGTTAAAGCCTATAAAGACAGCATCGGATGGGTCAAGCCCTGCGGGTACCTCAGAAGGGGTAGGAGAGAGCCATAACTTCTTTGCCGGTGCGTAGTGGCTGCTTAACTGCCCCGGGGCTCCTGGAGCGGTTGGATTAGAGGGCTCAAGCGATGATGCTGGTACCCAAGCAAGGCCAGGCAGCAGGGCTTCGAGCGCCTCTTGTGGTATTCCACCTTGCCTGTAAATGATACCTTGATTGGCTGTAAGCCTCACAACGGTGCTTTCAACCCCTACCTGGCAGGGTCCTCCGTCCAAAATATAATCAACTTTGCCGCCCAACTGGCCCTCCACATGGGCAGCTGTGGTAGGCGATATATACCCGAAAGGATTGGCGCTCGGTGCTGCCAGCGGAAAATCCAGCGCCGCCAACACTTGTAGCGCCATGGGATGGTTGGGCACCCGCACAGCAACATAAGGGCTTCCGCTGGTTACAAGAGCCGGTATTTGGTCTGGTTTAGGCACCAGCAGGGTTAACGGCCCGGGGCTAAAATGCCTAAGAAGGCGGAGCTCGTCAGCCGTAAGGCCTGGGATAAGCTGCCTGATGCGCTCTACCGATGCAAAGTGGCATATCAGCGGATCGAAGAAGGGCCTGTTCTTGGCTTCGAAAATGCGTGCTATGGTCTCAACGCGCAAGGCATTGCCCGCCAAGCCATAAACTGTCTCCGTAGGCAATGCCACAAGGCCTCCCTGGCGTAGAAAATGTAGGGCCTTTTCTAAGGCACTTTGGGCAAACATTGGGTCAAATATCCACTCCCCAAATGGCTTTGGCGGCCATCCGGAGCACCTTAGGAAAGATGGGTCCCATCCAAAGTACCGTAGTGCCGACGGTGAAAAGTGGCGGGAAGGCAAATGCCGTTACGGCCAATAGGGGCGGTACACGTGTGCAGGTAGATAGGCTTTCGTGCCGGGCTATGGCAAACAGCCCCGCCAAAGCAGCCGGAAATAGATAAGCCGTGCAGCGCGTCAGGTCTAGTACCAGCATCATGGCAGCCAGGCATATACACATATAAAGCGTGTAAAGCACCCCCAATAATCGCTGCTTGGTAAACCACCAATAAATCGCGGGCAGAAAACCTACGAAAAGGTAGAAGTCTAAGCCAGACAGAAGGCCGATTGCCGCCACCTGAAAGTTACCCCTGAAGGTAATTAGCCCCAAATTTTCGCTTGTGGCGCCGTTTTGGAGGCCGAATTGATGAGTCAGATAGATCCGTATCACCACGGCCAGACTTAGCGTAACCAGGGCTGGCCAAGCCTCAAACCAGATGTTTTTTAACTTAGGAGACTCGTTGCGCCAGAACCGCATATAAATCCAAAGCCGGGCAACCACGCAAAGAGGCACTGCCAAAAAGGCGCGCTCGTCTACAAATAAGGCCCCCAACCATGCCAGCATGGCAACGTACCTCTGTGGAGCCATTAAGCTAAGCAAGAGGAGCAGGTAACAATAACCGTCGAAGTAGCCTATGACATCTACAAAGAACCCCTTGCCGACATAGGTAAAGGCAAAGCCCAATGCAAGCCAAAAGCTAGCCCAGCCATCAAACCCTACACGCCTACAAAGGGCCAACAGCGTCCGGAAGAATAACCATCCCGCCACAGGTAGCAGAGCCAGAAACCAGAGGATTGAAAATTGCCCCAGATGTGCCAAAACGGGCAACAATAGCCGAAATGCAATCTGCCCATGGTGTAGCTCGGCCGGGTAATCACGTGGTGTCAGCGGATGCTCAGCCTGCGCCTGGAGCGCTTGCCAGTTGGTGGCTACGATTACGTTGGGGTGCAAAAACAGGTCGTAGCTGGGAAAGGAGCAAACAATACAAACCAGGCAAAGACCTAGGGCTGCCCAGCTTTCAGTACGATGGGGGTGTGCGTCAAGCTGACAGCTGTATAGCCGCCGCGCGCGGGTGTAGTATTTGTATAGTTCAATTATGAGCAAGGCAGACGTGGATTTTCTTAGAGAGTATGGAGTAGGATAGATTCTGTTTATCAAATACTTATGCTATCTCAGCGAAAAGGTTGATTAACGTGGCTGATTCTTTATAAACTGCAAATTTACGCATGATATTTGTAGCTACATGAATTGCAACCGAAGTGGCAGGTATCCGTTCCGGTAGGGGAACCCTTACGGTACACCCGGTAGCACCAACCACATGAGCGAAGTTAGAAACCATCTGACCGAAAAGCGCGAGCGGGATTTACAGTTCGAAAAGGAGTTTATGCCCTTTGCGACATCGCTGTACAATTTCGCTTTTAGGCTTTCTATGGACGAAGACGATGCAAGCGACCTGGTGCAGGACACTTACCTGAAAGCGTACCGCTTCTTCAACAGCTATCAGCCTGGCACCAACGCCAAGGCATGGTTATTCCGCATACTCAAGAATACGTTTATCAACGAGTTCAGGCGCAAGAGCAAGCTACCCATCAAGGTAGATTATCAGGACGTTGAAAGTTACTACAACAGCGACGATGTGGATGAGCCCGCCACCACCGACCTCCGCTCAGAAACTGTGCGCGAGCTTTTGGGCGATGAAGTGGCTAAGGCGTTGAACTCCATCGATGTTGATTTTAGGACAGTTATCGTGCTTTGCGACATTGAGGGGTTCACCTACGAGGAGATGGCCAAAATTCTGGACATTCCTATCGGTACCGTCCGTAGTAGGCTGCACCGAGCGAGGCAACTGTTAAAACAGCAACTAATAGAATACGCCCGAAACCATGGCTACACGGCTAATGATAGACCTGAGGACGGCGACTAAAGTTCGAACGCTTCTCCAGGGGCGGGAGCAGAAACCCCGGCGTAACCTTCTTGCCGGAGTTTAGAGGCAAAGTCTAGCATAGGCTCTTTGTCTCCGTGTACTAGAAAGACGTGCTTAAGCCTTTGCTTGTCTTGCTGGCCGACGAATTTGAGTAGGCCGTTTAGGTCAGCATGGCCAGAGAAGATATCCGTACGCTCGATGTTGGCGCGCACCTGATATTCTTTGCCCTCATTATAGATTTTGTCTTGCCCTTGGATGAGCGAGTGGCTAAGCGTCCCTTCAGGGGCAAAGCCGACAATGAAAATGGTAGCGTAAGGATTCTCGATGTTGCGCTTGACGTGATACTCAATCCGCCCGCCTTTAATCATCCCTGAGCTTGAGATGATGATGCATGGCTCGTTGTAATCGTTGATGGCCTTACTTTTATCAGGGTCTGCCACGAACTCGAAGTTCTCAAAATCGAAAAGATGGTTGTGCTCTTGCCCAAACTTGCGCGCCTGCCCATTAAGTTGGTGCTGATACTTGGTAAACACCTTGGTGCTTTGCAAGGCCATGGGGCTGTCTGAGAAAACCTTGATGGGCTCGAAACCCCGCTCAGAGTACAGGCGATTGAGCGTGTACAGAATGGCTTGCGTCCGCCCGATAGAGAATGCCGGGATCAGCAGGCGCCCGGGGATGTCCACGCAAGTACGCTGGATAACGTCTTGCATGATATCGACAGGATCGCCCTTGTCGGTGTGGTAGCGGTTGCCATAAGTGGACTCGCAGATGAGGTAATCCACTTCCGGAAAAGGTGCCGGATCTACCAGCAACGGATAATCGTACCGGCCCAGGTCGCCTGAAAAACCGATGCGCTTTACTTGCTGGCCTTCGGTTACTTCCAAGTAAATGCTGCCGGCGCCCAACAAGTGGCCTGCCGTGTAAAAGCAAACCTTGATTGTATCTGTTAGCTGGAAGGGTTTGTCAAGGCTTACCTGCTGGAACCTATCCATGACCTCATCTACATGGTCGGCAAAGTAGAGTTCGTTGAATTGCTGGGCAGCAGCCTTGTCTTTGGTCTTTTTCTGGCTCAGGGCCTTGGCCTTTTTGGAGTGCAGGTTGGCCGAGTCGTATAGCAAAATGGTGGTGAGCTCACGGGTGGGGGCTGTGCAATAAATCTGCCCCTCAAAGCCTGCGCGCACCAGGTTGGGCAGCATACCGCTATGATCCAAATGAGCGTGGGTTAGCAGCACACAGCTAATAGTACTTGCGTCAAAAGGAAACAGCGCACCATCATAGGCTGGCTCCCAGGTCGGCACGTAATCGTCTTGGCGTCGCTCGCGGCTCATGTCCAAGCCACAGTCTATCAGTATCTTGTAGTCTCCTTGCTCTAGCAAAAACATGCTGCCTGTTACTTGCTGGGCAGCACCCCAAAAGGTTAGTCTCATTCGTATTCTGTCGGCACTTATGTGCCGAATGGGCCCTGCGTGGTTGGCTGTATCAGTTCCTGTGGCAAAGCCCTGCAAAGGAACAATACTTACAGGCATTATGGTTGGCTGTCTGAGTAAACGGGATGGCTGGGTCAAAAATTTCTTTTACCAGCAACTTTAGGTTCTGTTCAATCTCCGTGCTATGTGCAGCTACGTTGTCAATCAGAACTTTGTTGACCGTAAAAGACTCTACAGATAGCCCAGCGGGGTTGTTGCCATACAGATCACCAATCCGGACAACGGTTGGTTTAACGGCAGGTTCGCCTTCTGCTTTGTGCAACAGCCAGGCGTAAAGAATAATCTGGAATGCCTCTTTTAGCTTCCACTTGGTGCGGTCCGCATGTCCGAAAAGCTCCTCCCAAGACTTAAAAGAGGTCTCTACTTTGCTCCCGGTTTTGTAATCGACGATCTCAACGCTGCCATCTGGCAACCTGTCGGCACGGTCAAACCTACCGTTTAGTTGTACCCGCAGGGTTTTGTTGGCGGTCTCTATGGGCAACGCGAAAGTCTGAGATAGCTTATCTTCTAGTTTCAAGAGGACAAACGGGGCCCGCGCCTTGTCTCTTGCAAGCAAACGCTCCACCACGTCTTCTACCACCTCTTGCACCACGGGCACAAACGACAGCTCGTCAATGTCAGCCGTCGAGTTGCAATGGTATTCTGCCGTCATTTTGCCCGCAACGGCCTCTAGTCTCCTTTCCGAGAGTTTTTCGATGTCATGGGCATAGACCAACTTGCCTTTAAAATCATCATAGAGCGCCTCCATACTGTTGTGCACCAAGTTGCCAAAGCGGCTGCTGTCAACCTCTTCCGTCAGTACCTCAAGCTCGCTCAACTGCATCACCTTAGATAAATAGAACTGCAGGGGGCACTCCAGGTAAACCGTCAAAGCAGTGGGAAACAAGGGCTTGCTTGCGCCTTCATATTCGCCTATCAAAAAGAGCTTCAATTGATTCATCACGGCCTCGGTCTTTTCGATGCGGATGGCCTTGGGCCGGTGTGCCTCAGCGGGCACCATGCAAAGCTTATGGTCGGCCTGCAACTGCCAATAAGTCTCTAGCTGTGCTATAAACCTACTTGGCTCGCTCTGGCTCATTTCGTCGCCTCCGTCCGTCACATAAAAGCAGCATTCCATGACCCGCTGGCACATTCTGAAAAAGAGGTATGCTTGCTGGGCTGCATCGTCCTTGGGGGTAGTCATCCCCATTACTCCCCTAAAGGCTAATGGAATAAGGCCATATCTGGGCAGAGAGGCAGGCAAAGCACCTTCGTTGGCATTAAGAAAGTAGATGGCGTCAAAGTCTTGCGTTTGCAAATCGGCCAACGTCCCGCAGACGACGCCCGTTTGGGTAGCATCGGCAGACAACCTGCACCCGCGCAGCTCGCTGCTAAACACCGACCAAAACAAGCGGGCATCCTCGGGGCAGCGCTCGGCCAAAAGTTCTGTTAGCTGGTTGTACTTGGCCAGGGCAACCTGTATTTGCTCTATTACATCTGTCTGGGCCTCTAGGCGGGCTCTGGTGTAAATTTCTAGCAGTGCCTTATGCCAGAAATGACTTGTAGATACCTGATCATCAGCCGCCAGAGCAAGGATGGGCGCTGTTTGCAGGGCGGCTTTAGCATACAAGAGTGCATCTGCCCAAGGCTCGGCAGCCAGCAGATGCCATAGAGGATGCTGCTGCAAAGGTTTTAGCCAAGGCTTGGGTATGCGGGTGCGGCTCGGTGCCGATATTAGCCGGAGCCGCAATTTTTGAAGAGCTTCCAGAAGACTGAACACAGGGCTATGCGCCATACCCTGCGTTTGTAGGTTGGTGGCCTTTATGTCTGCCTCGGCCAATAGCGCCACTACGCCCGCAGCTTCGGTTTCTTCGGCAACGACTATGGCTATGGATTGGTGTGGGTTTTTGGCTAGCCGCTCCACCACCCAAGCTCTGCAAGCCTGCTGGCCAGGCAATTGCCCGCCACCTTTCAGAACGGTAAAGGCAGGCCTGCCATCTGATGCTTTTATGCTGATTAGGTTATTTGCCAACAGATGCGTTTTGCCCCAGCGCTTCTGAAAGCGTGTAGCTTCTTCAGTGTTGGTTTCTGGCACCAATGCATCAATCACAACACAGGCAGCCCCATGCCGCACAAAGGCGGCCATAATGGCCTCCTGGCTTTTAGACACCTTGTTAAAGCCCACAAAGGCCACCTTTGCCCCAATGGCAGGTGCAGTATCTGCAGCGAGTTTTTCGCTCAACTGCCGGTAAAAACTGCCGCGGAAGGTGGTTTTTTGAGCTGCCAACCGTGCCACAAACTCCGCGTACACCTGGGGTAGTACGCCGAAAAAAGCTAGCCTCTCTGCGCCGCTCTCTATCCTGTCTTCGTTTTTGTAGCCCGACCAGTACTGCTTGATGATAGCCTCTTCTTCTGGCGTTACAAAATCAGCAAAGAGCTGAAAGATCTCCGTTTCTTCTACCAGGCTTCTGAACAGCAGTTTGGCGTCAACCTCTTGGGCTTCAATCTCTTCAAAATCTGTCAGGAGTAGCTCTATCAAGTGCCTGTTTTGCTCGAAGTTGTTCTTGGCCGGCAGCACGGCCTCTACGGCCTCTTGAAGCACAATCATTAATTGTAGCTTGGGCGCAATGGGTAGCGGCATCAAATCTTGGCAAAACCGCTGCAGCGTTACAACCTTGGGCAGCAAGATGGGTGCTTGCCGCCGCGCAGCATACCTGGACGCAGCTTGCTCAAAGGCGGCAAGGGCATTTTTATCAGGCAACACAACTGTTGCCTCTCCCAGTGCGGGGCCAAACCTTTGGTCTAATTCACTAATCGCGTCGAGCAAGAATGCCATACGAGGCTAAGGTCTTAAGGATGATTGCCAAAAGTTGGCGATAGCAGCAGGTGCAGCAGTAAAGAGCTGGCCATGCAGGCCCGTACGGCCTGCAAAACGAGCATAATTACAGCAGGGCCTTCCAGGTACCTTTTACCCAGTTGTATTTCAGGGTACTGGGCAGCGCCTTCCAAAAGTAGGCATCCACTTTGGTGGCCATGCTGGGCTGCATATAGCAGTTAATGGTGCAGCCCTGGCAAACCTCTAGCCTTCCGGCTTTGGCACGCTCCTCTCGCACGGTGGCGCTTGCCCATAACTGGGCCAGGTTTCCTTCTATGGCATAGGTCTGTAAACCGGCATGGTAACACGGCAAAACCAGCTCGTTATTGGGCGAGATTACCACTGTTGTCTCTCCGGCTCTGCAGGTAGGATTGTTTATCTGGTTGCCCCCATTCCGCCGTAGTTCGGTAAACCCTTTATTGAGATATACCAGGGGCTTTGCGGCCAAACGCTCCATGCGCATCATGGTAGCAACCGACACGGCCTCGCCGCCAACGTCGTTGTACCCAAACATCGGATTGAGCAGCAACATCAGCCCTCTTGGCCGGCAGATTTCTTGATAGACGACTTCAGCCTCTTCAGCATTCTCATCAGAGAAGGTAAACAACACATCAGGCCGCTCACCAAGCGTCAGCGCAAGGTCTAGGCTGTCGATCACCTTCTGGAAGCAAGCAATACCCCGGCCTTTGTCGTGCCGCTCGGCCGAAGCTGCATCTAAAGAGAAGTGCAGCATATCTACCAGCCCTTGCAAAGCTGATGCACGTTTGGGGTAGAGCAGGCCGTTTGTCGTAACAGTCGTAATAAAGCCCCGCGCCTTTGCCGCTTCCAGAAAGCCAGGCAGCCCGGTGTGCAGCAGTGGCTCTCCACCTGTAAAGTCTATCACCTTTACCCCAAGCTCTTTTAGCGCCAGCAAATTGGCCACAACGTCGTTGTGGTTTACGTACGGGCTTGGCTTTTCCCAGATGTCGCAGAAGCTGCAGCTTGCATTGCACCTGTAAGTCAGGTAATAATTGCAAAGTACAGGCTTGTGGGTCAGGCGCATTTGGAGTTGAAGGTAACGGGCAAGGGCTATCGTATCATACTCTAACGGAAGCGAAGGTTACCCACCCCTTCTGCAAAGGGCTAACTTTGCCTGCCAATAGGTATTGTGCAAGGGGCCAGAAAGCTACCGCGTGTCTCTCTGCACTACCCAGACAAATTTCGCAGGCAGCTTGTGTTGATTAGAATTTTTGCGCTTTGGATTTTGACTTGCTGCCTGGCCGCCAGGGCATCAGGCCAAAGTTTGGTTTTTGAGCAAGAGTTAACCCGCTTTATACATGCCGAGACGGCCACCCATCCGGCCATGTTGGGTAAGCTAGGCCCGGCGGCCAAAATCAGCTACCGCTACGAGGTTTCCCTAAAAGTCATAAAGGGGACGCAGCCCAACCAGTTTACGGCCAGCCTTTATGTTGAACCAGCCGTGCTATCTGGCACGCGCCGCATGGAAGGATTTGATGTTACTCCCGTCTTATGGCCAGATTCTATATACCTGAACTACAGCCTTGCACAGCCCAATGGCCCCAGCGTATTAGGGCAGACCGTTGAGGCAAGCAGCACCACACTCAAAGAGGGCTTGCGGCAAAACCTGATGAGTACGGCAGACTGGAGCAAAGTGCGCTTTTCTATTAAGATACAAAAAGTAGCCTTCTCTGCTGCCCAGATACAGGCCTTGGCCGATGCCAAGGCTCAAATGGCACGTTTTGCCTTTGCCACCGGGACACTTGCCACCCTGCCGGCCGACAAGCAGAAGTACCAAAACGTGACAGATCCCGATACGCTGGACTATCGGCTGCAAGAGCTAGTGTTGCTTGAAAGCATTTTGCCAGACGTACGGGCTACGTTGGCGCGCCGCCCTTTCTGGCTCACCGCTCAAGATGCCCAGACGACTCAGAGCCTGCTCGCGGAAAGCGCAGGAAACATCACCGAGCTCCGAGCCAGCCTCGAAAGCCAAGCCGGAAACATCCGCGAGCTGGTGCGAGCCAAGGCCAACAAACTTTACCAAACGGCCCGGCGCGAGCGTGCCAAGCCCTATTACATCCGCCTGCTGGCCCTTGAGCCCGGCAACGAGCAAGCCATAGATCGTCTGGCATTGCTGGCGTTAGACGAGGCCGATTGGGTTGGCGCGGCCAGGTTGCTCATCAGGAACGCTGCCTTGATGCAGGGTTTTAGCCACCAGCGCACCGTAGATAAGACCGGCCGGGCCCTAGAGGTATCTGTCGTAAAGCTGACCAAAGGGCCAGACCCTGAAGCGGCCAGGCCCCAGGTTTTCTTGCTAGACAGCCTCTGCAAAAGCTTTCCCGGTTACAGGTGCCCCAACCTGAACTTTACCCGAGCGGCGACCCCCGTCAGAGATGTGTACGCCAAGCTGATGAACAAGGCAAGGGTAGAAACCAGCCAAGACAGGCTTGAGGCTGCCTTAACTACTATTGCCAGTGCGCTCTCTGCCGCGCAGGATGGTGCCTTGCCGGTGGCAAACCAGCAATCGGCCCTAACGTTACAAAAGCAGATAGTGGACAGGCTGGCCACAAAACTGTGTTATCAGAGCCAGACCGCATATCGCCAGGGCAAAGACAGCCTGGGGACTGAATACCTGGTTGCCGCCAAAGAGCTTACCAACAGGTATGGACAAATCCTACCAGGCCTTTTCGGCCAACTGCTACGTGCAGAGGCAGAGCCCTACGCCATAGAGCTCGTCAGCCGCCCCGGCCTACATGCGGCAGATGTGGCAGCTCGCAAAAACGGTGGGCGCTACATGGCCGTCCTTGGGCTAGAAACCTCGGGTAAGGTGGCTCAAGCAGCTACTGCAACTGCTAAATCCGTTTCAACATCAGATTGCAAGCGTGCACAGGCTGAGGTGAACGAATGGGTGAACAAGGGTGTAAAGGCTGAGAAGGAGTTGGCCTTTGTGCAGGCCCAAACTCACTACCTGCGTGCCCAAGAAGCCGCCCGCCGCAAACTTGAGTGCCTCATCAATGCCGCGTTTATTGCAGAAAAACTTGGAAGTATAGAGAAGCCTGCCGCCTACCAGAAATTGGTAGCTAAGGCAGAATCACACCTCTCTGACAAACAATACGACTCTGCTTTTGTGACCTACGTGCTTGCCGAGAAGCTCTATGATCAAAACAACCTGGCGGAACGCTTCTTGATCGGCGTGTCCATCCCGGCTACGGTGCGGGTGCCGCGCTATGCCGGTTTTGCCCTCTTTGCCGGTGAGCGTTATCTGACCTTAAACGAGCTTGACTCTGCACTTGCCATGGCCCAGGTTTCGGCCAAGGGCAAACCCAACAAGGCCGTTTTTGGCAGCTTTGCCAACCGCCTTGCCCAGCAATTGGCTATCAGAGACCGAAAGGCAGGCCCTAAAGCCGACCCCAAGCGCCTGGCTGCCCAATACAGCCAAGGTAATAAAAAGCTTAAGGAATTTGAGAAAGCCTACTTAAAAGCCTGGGAAACAACCCCCTAGGGTGCGGGCTTGATAGATATAGCGGCAATGATATTATCTGCACACTTGGCCGTAGCCGTGCGGTTAAACATAACGTTGCGGTAGTCTGCCAACGTGAGTTGCACAGGGCCGTTCAAGAACTTGGAAATGTCTATCGTAGCAACCAGTTTGCTGGCTTGGCTGCCCGCAGGCACTTTTACTTCCCAAGGTTGAGCAAACGTTTCTTGCTTTATTCTGTAATTAATGGCCTCGCCAATGTGCCATACCACCGCCGTATCGCTTTGGTCGGCGCCCTCCATAACCAGAAAGCGATAGCCGGTATTCCAATCCCAGGCCATGCCGTTGGCGGGGTCTAGGTCTCCTTTTTTGTCCACGCTCCTATTCATGGTAGAGTCTACCCCAAAGCCAAAGGAAATGGCCGTGTAAGAACCCGCTGGCACCCTCGACAAGGTGAAAACGGGATCCGCAATGCCCCTGCCTGGCATTTCCATAAGGTGATAGCTATTACTTTCCTTCCACCAAGTGCCGTCTGCCCTTCTCAAAGCAATGTTGGACAGGTACATACGGTTGGTTCGTAGCCTGAGCTGCTCCGTAGCCGAGACGGGAAACATCGAGTTGACGTACGCCTTTTGCCCGTTCACGTCTATGAAGCCGTATCCTACCTGTACGTTAGTATGCTCGTTATTGGCAGGATTATTCCCTGTGGTAGGCTTATCATCGTCTTTGCAAGACAACAGTAAACCCAGGGCAAACGTAAGGATAGCAATTGGGTACCTCATGGCTTTGCATGCGTGGTGTCGGTGAGCATGTGCAGAAAGGCGATGACCTGCCGCTTTTCCTGATCGGTAAGTCCAAGGCTTGTACCACCACGGTTGTTTTTAGCGGTCTTCATTAAGAAATCAGTGTAGCGCCCATTAAATGCCTCTGGCGAATTGTAATGGTCAAGCACCTCCTCGAGTGTGCCAAACCGTCCATTATGCATGTACGGCGCCGTCAGGGCGATGTTCCTCAAACTAGGAATCCGGAACTTTCCCCGGTCATTTGTATCTCTCGTTACACGCTCTAGCCCAAAATCTGTCGGGTTAAGAAAGCCGTTGTTTGCAAAACCGGCCAGGCCCTGGGTTCTGCCTGCCGTGGTGATGCTCATATGGCAGTCTCCGCAGTTGGCCCCGCGCAGGCCCGCCGGCCGCACGGTAGGGTCAGGGTGCGTAAAGAAGAGGCGCATCCCCGCCAGCTCTTCGGCGGTTGGCTGGTATGCGCCGGCTAGGTATTTGTCGTACTTAGAGTTGGCAGATACCAGCGTCCGCACGTATTGAGAGAGTGCTTTCCGGGCCAGTGCGTAGCTAGGTTTGCTTCCTTTAAAGGCATTGGCAAACAGTTGCTTATAGGCATCTGTCTGCAGTTTCCCCTCAATCTGAGTTGGGGTTAAGCCCATCTCATCGGCGCGCTCCATCGGATGGGTGAGCATCTCTTCCATCTGGGTGCTGCGTCCGTCCCAAAATAAATGGCGTTGGTAGGCTAAGTTTACCAATGCCATGCTTTGGCGCGTGCCTTGCATGCCAAAAACCCCAGTGCTTACCCGCGCCGGGTCGCTGAAAGCCTTCTCGGGCCTGTGGCAATTTGCGCAAGACACTCTTCCGTCTGCCGACAGGCTCGCATCAAAAAACAATACCTTGCCCAATGCCACACCATTGCGGGTTATAGGCGCCTCGGCAATGTCTAGCCTAGATAGCCCGCGTAAGCTGTCTGTAATCGCAAAAGGCGCATCCTGGGCTGCAGGTGTCGCGTCAGGTTGCTCTGGCCTGCAACCTGCAACCAACAACAAGGTGCTTGCCCCCAACAAAAAGCAAGACAATCTCACGGTACAATAGTGTCGTTTAATGCCACAAGATACGACAACAACGCACGTCTAACATGGTTTTGAGTGGTTTGGTGCCTGGCTGCCATAGCGGCAAGCGTTGCTTGGCCATGGTGCAAGCAGCCATCCAAGGTTTTTACAGATCCATCGTGCATGTAGGGTGGCGTTTGCGCTACATTGCGTAGGCTTGGGGTTTTGTATGCGCCTAAATTTTGCAGATTTTGGGTAATCCTGTAACGCCCGTTGGAAGGCTCTGTTAATGGCTCTACAGGATTGGCAGGCCGTGGTAAAATGGCATAATACCGCTGATCGGTGTAAAACGGGGGCTTGTGGCAAGAGGCACAGCTCTGCATAAAAAGTTTCTGCCCTAGCAACTCGTCTGGCGAGGGTACCCATTTAGGGTTGTCTGCTGGGGCTCCTGCCGATACCAGCGTTCGCTGAAACTGCGCCAATGCCCGCAGAAAATGCAAGCTCTCTGCCGAATCTGCCCCAAACGCCTGCTTTACAAGGGCTTGGTATTGCGGCGTTTGGCGCATCAGCCTTACTACGGCCTGGATACTGCCTGCCATCTCGCTCTGGCTGTGCAGGGGTGCCAGAGAGACACTTTCCAGGTCGGTTATTCCTCCGTCCCACATCAGGCGCTGTTGCCAAGCCACATTTAGCAGGCTAGGGGAGTTTCGCCCTCCCACCTGGGCAACAGCCCGCATGGCATAATGCTGGCCTGGCCTGTGGCAATTGGCACATGCCATGTGCCCTTTGCCTGACACACGCTTGTCAAAAAATAGGGCCTTGCCTAAGGCCACACCAGCCTCTGTGGCAACGTTGCGCCCGGGCTGGGGTAGGGCAGGTGCCCAAGTGGGGTTAGTTAGTCTATAGAGCTTGGCTGGCTGGGCGGTACTTAGGCCACCTCTCTTGCGGCTAAGGTCAATAATGCTCCGCCAAGGCAAGGCCAACAGCAAAAGCAGTGCAACCAGCCCATAGCCGAGCCTCCGGCTCCATTTAAGATTTGTCATAATCCCTGCCAACGCCAATACCGTACCCGGCCCCAGCAGTCGGCCGTCCAGATTTTCATAAAAGGCTATGGAATAGTGGGCCGCTGCCGTAAACAGCCCATAGCCCAAGCCAGTAGCCACAAGCCACTTGGCCGCATCTTGCTTTGGCCGCAGTATAAGCCAGTAAACAGCCAAAGCCAGAAGGCCAATGGCCTGTGCCAAACCAAGCCAAAAATACTCTGTATCGCGCACCAAGAGCATTTCGTGCCAGAGCGCCTGTGCCGCCTGTGCCGTCCATGCAGTGAGGTCCTTACGCACCAATGGCCTATCTGCCCCGAAGCCACGGCCCGTGTAATGCGCATTAATGATGTAGTAGGCCAAAATCGAGACCCAAGCCAACCCCTGTAGCCAAGCGTAGTGCCTCTTATCTCTCAGCACGGCAAACCCGGCTATGGAAGCAGGTAAGGCAGGCTGCCTGGCATGCAGCATCAGTATCTGCCCAATGACATACCATACTTTGCGTCTTGCCTGGATACCTGCTGCAACCACCAGCCCTCCCAACACAAAAAACCCCTCTGCCCAGGCATGGCTTAGCAACCAAAGGCCGCTGTCAGAGGCCATCGCGGCTAAGACCCATCCCTGCCGGTTGAGACGGATTGCAGCCCTTACTGACAATGCCACCAATAAAACCTGCGCAACCAACGCAGCCGACTGCATAGTGAGCAAGCCTCCCAGGCTTGTCATCATCATGACGAAGGGGTAGGCCAGCGGCCAAGGATTAACTGGCCCTTGGCCATCTTCATACGATTCTAGATGCAGCGGTCTGCCTTGCAGGGCATCTTGAGCCAGGTTTTGATAGCTTAAGCTATCTGTCGTAAATAGGGATTGCTGTGATAAGGTAGCCTTAAGGCCAATCACAAGGCCAAAGCATACTGTCCAAAATAGCCAGGCTGCAAAAGTGGGCATCCATGGCGATCTAAGGCTCTCGTTAGCTTTGCGCCCCATACACGGCCAATTTAACGCATCCTTATGTCAGTCGCCATCGAAGCATGGATCAAAGCCCTGCATCACACCCAGCCAGAGGCACAGTTCGTCAGCCTAGAGCCTGAAGACGGTACCCATGCGCTTTTGGCTGCGGTATGGCCTTTGGCAAGCACGGGTCGGTATCAGGCCGTTAGCTATGCCAATCATGCTTTTGGAAAGGCAGAGCTTGCCATAGACGTAGCTGCCAGCAATGCAGAAGATGCCGCAGAGTGGGCCTTGGCCATGCTAGAGTTCATAGACGACCACCGCGCCACAACTGACCTAGTACCGGGTGCCATGTTCATGGCCAGCAAGCCGCATGTAGATTTTGCCCCGGCAGACGCTTGGGTAATTGGCCTGGCCAAGCAAATTGAGCTTGCAGAAGCGTCTGGCCCCCATTTGTCGCTTTATCCGATTTTTCAGGGCGAGATTGAGGTGCTAAGACAGGTAGGCCTTAGCGCCTTTCTTAAGAAGTTGGGGTCAGAGGTAACAAACCCGCACAGAGCACCCGAAACAATAAACCCCCGGCCCTGAATAGGACAGAGGGTTCATAAATGTTGTCAGACCGAAGGCTGCAGATTAGTCTACTACCTCGCCTTTGATGGTAAGGATGACTGGCCCACCTTCTACGTTGGAGGTTACAGTGATGCTTTTCAGGAAGGTGCCGGGGCTAGCAGCGTTGTAAGTGGCTTTCACATTGCCGGTTTTGCCGGGGGCAACCAGCTCTTTGGTGTAGTCAGGCGCTGTGCAGCCGCAAGAAGCTTTCACGTCTGTTACAGACAGGGGAGCCTTGCCCACGTTGGTGTAAGAGAAGGTCGTCGTAACGGGCACGCCTTTTTTGATTTTACCGAAGTCGTGCTCGGTCTCGTTCCATTTGAAGGCAGGGCCTTTGCCGGCAGATTGAGCCATAGCAAAGAAAGGTGCCACTAGAATAGCGAGGAGGAAAAGAAGCTTCTTCATGTTCGTGTTGTTGCTTGCAAAAATGGATACTCGGCATGTTAAGTCAAGCCCTGCTGCGGGGCTCAATTGTTAAATCTTGCTAACCAAAGCAGCGGATATCGGCAGATTGGCCTAGACTTTATACAAAACGAACTGACATACCCCAATTTCAAACCATGGAAAGGCGCACCTTCCGCGTTTTGTTGAGCCTGGGTCTGGTTGCCATCATCGGATTGATAGCGACCCAGGTCTATTGGCTAGACAAGGCCGTCACACTCAAAGAGGCCCAGTTCGACGCTAAAATCCGCGCCACACTGGCCGCCGTAGCCCAGCGCCTGCGCCATCAAACCAACACTACGGCCGAGGTACCTATCCAGCAGGTTAAGGACTTCCATTACATGTACATCGTGTACCTGAATGAAGCCATCGATCCGAACCTGCTCAGCTATCACCTAAAAGCCGAGTTTACCCGCCACGACATAAAACGAGACTTTGTTTACACACTTTACGACTGTGCATCGCAAACGCAGCGCTGCCAAGACTATGTGGTCTTCAACAAAAGCGGGCAAGACCTTGAAGGGTACGAAAGCCGCGAAGTACCCTGGCCCAAGACCAATGCAGACCAATACTACTTTGCCGTTTACTTTCCTGACCGCGACGGCCTGGTGCTGAGCGGGTTGGGCATCTGGGCCTTTTCTAGCTTGGCCATCGTGTTCGTGGCAGGCTTTTTTGCTTATGCGGTGTACCAGCTAATGCGTCAGCGCCGCTTATCAGAGATACAGCGCGACTTTATTGACGCCATGACGCATGAGTTCAAGACTCCTCTTCAAACCATCAGCCTGGTGGGCGATGCCATAGCCAATCCAAAACTAGCCACCAACCCCGGGCAGCTCGACAGGTACGCAGGGATACTCAGACAAGAGGTAACCCGTCTACGAGACCATGTCGATACCATTCTTACCAACGCTAAAGACTATGAGCGAGCCCCTGATTTGCGCCTGGAGCGATTCCGGGTGCAACCCCTGTTAGACGAGCTTGAGTCTGCATTGTCAGACAGATTTGCAGCCAACGACATGCCTCTGCAAATCAACTGCGCCCCAGAGGCTGTGGTTGTTGCAGATAAAGTTCACCTGCGCAACATGCTCACCACCTTACTCGATAATGCCCTTAAGTACGCGGGTGCAGGGGCCTCGGTATCCATTCTGGTAGCGCAAGAGAAGCACCAAACGCGTTTCATCGTTGCAGACACTGGTGCTGGTATGGAGCCTCGCGTACGCAAATGGGTGGGCCATAAGTTTTACAGAGCCCAATACGGTGCAGACTCGCCCAAGGGCTTTGGCCTGGGATTGTTCTACGTGAAAAACATGATGCGTAATCACCAAGGTAGCTTTAAAGTAGAGAGCCAACGAGGGCAGGGCACGCGGGTAATCCTTGTTTTTCCGCTGGCATAATTCAAATTGCGTAAACAATGGTAGCACCATCCTCCACCCCGCAGGCCGTCTTGCTCTATGCCGAAGACGACGAAACCCTGGCTAAGCTGACTATCGAGCATCTCGAAACTCAAGGTTATCAGGTATTGCACGCCAAAAACGGCAAAGAGGCCTTGCATGTCTTAAACCAGCGCAACGTTGATCTTGTGCTGTTAGACGTGATGATGCCGCAGATGGATGGCCTGGCCGTGGCAGAAACAATCAGGCAAGAGGATACGCTTACCCCTATCCTTTTTCTGACGGCCAAAGGGCAAGACAAAGACCGAATAGCAGGCCTAAAGCTCGGGGCAGACGATTACATCGTGAAGCCCTTTGCCATGGAAGAGTTGCTGCTTAAGATCCAGGTGTTTCTCAGGCGCTCTGGCCACATGCAACAGCAGCAAGCCCGGCAGATCACCTTTGGCGCCTGCCTGTTCCAGATTGAAAAGCGCACCCTCACCGTCGGCGGCCAAGAGCAAACGCTTACCCACAAAGAGGCCTCTATTCTGCGCCTGCTTTGTGTAAACGTAGGTCAGGTCGTTAAGCGAGACGAAATTTTAATCTCCGTCTGGGGAGACAACACATACTTCAATGGCAGATCGCTGGATGTCTTCATGTCTAAGCTCAGAAAGCTTCTAAAGCCAGACCCTCAAACCGAGATTATGTCTGTACACGGGGTAGGGTACAGGCTAGTGACCAATACCCCGGTAGAGCTGTCTTAGTAAAGTCTGTGGAAAGCCAGGCACTCGTAGAGCCGATATCTGCTGGTATAGCAGAAATAAAGGAGTTGGGCAGCAGGTTTATCGGCTTTGCCATGCCCATCTTATCCGAGCAAGAAGCTGCCGCTGCACTGGCGTCGCTGTGGCAGCAGCATCCGCAGGCTACCCACATCTGCTATGCCTACAGGCTTGGCAACCAGGCAGAGCACTTCCGCGCGTCTGACGACGGAGAACCCAAACACTCGGCCGGGGCACCCATCTTAAACCAGCTAAGGCGGGCCAAGATGACCCAGGCATTGGTAGCCGTAGTTCGGTATTATGGTGGCACCAAGTTGGGTGTGCCAGGCTTGGTGCGCGCCTACGGGGCAGCCGCAGACGCTGCCTTGGCCGAGTGCCAAACGCAGGCATGTCTGCCCGTTTTCGACTTCATAGTTTCGGTACCACCATCTACGGTAGGCATCGTGTTCGATTTGGCCCGCAAAAGGGGCTTAAGCATTCAGCTGCTTGGCATCTTGCCTAGCGGCGCGCAGCAGCTACAACTATCCGGCAAAGGCGACGCGGCAGAACCTCTGGCCATGCTTGCGGGCAAAGGAATCATACCCATGGCATAAGCTGGATGCCAATTGTTTTGGCGCAGGGTTAAGCTGGGTTGCATCTTCGCAGGCACACAAGTATGCACACCTCTTTGCCAGACGACGCACCTTTTCTTGCCACTGATCAGGCAAAGCCTCAAACGATTGAAGCCCAAGAGAAGTCGTTGGTTATCGTGCCGACTTACAACGAGAAAGAGAACGTCCGCGAGCTTATATCGGCAGTACTCAACCAGCCCGCTGGTTTTCATCTACTCATTATTGATGATGGCAGCCCAGACGGTACGGCAGCCATCGTAAAGCAATTGCAGGCGCAGTTTTCTGGTCGGCTCCATCTGGTTGAGCGTGCCGGCAAACTGGGCTTAGGTACAGCCTACATCCGCGGATTTGAGTATGCCTTGGCCCATGGTTATGACTACATCTTCGAGATGGATGCCGATTTTAGCCACGACCCTGCCGACCTGCCCAGACTATTACATGCCTGCCAGTCAGAGGGGTACGACCTAGCCATCGGAAGCCGCTACGTCACCGGGGTCAATGTCGTCAACTGGCCCATGAGCAGGGTGTTGCTGAGCTACTTTGGCAGCAAATACGTGCAAGCCATCACAGGCATGCGTATCAACGATAGCACGGCGGGTTTCAAATGCTATCGCCGAATCGTCTTACAAACGATTGACCTGCAGAAGATCAAATTCGTAGGTTATGCCTTCCAGATTGAAATGAAATTCACCGCCTGGATGCACGGCTTTAAAATCGTTGAAGTCCCCATAATCTTTACCGACCGCACCAAAGGCCAAAGCAAGATGGGTGGGGGGATCGTAAAAGAGGCTATTGGCGGCGTATTGCAACTCAAAATTCAGAGCCTGTTTAGAAGTTATCGCCGGCCATCTGCCTTAAAAACCTAAAACCTTTGCAGCCGTCAGGTTGTATTTTTACCAAAACACACCAACTCAGCCCATAGGGCTGGCCAACAGACTCATTTTTAGCTATGTACGGAGGCGGAGGTATCGTAGAGAAATTTGAAGGGCTCAAAGAGGTTTCGGCCGAAGATCCCATCAAACTGGCCGAGTTTGAGGCCCGAATAGACCGCGGAGAGAAAATCGAGCCCAGCGACTGGATGCCTGAGCTCTACCGCAAGCAGCTCATCCGAATGATTGAGCAGCATGCCCATTCTGAAATCATCGGTGCCCTGCCAGAAGGCACCTGGATTACCAGGGCCCCTGGTTTCAAACGCAAAATGGCCCTGATGGCCAAAGTGCAAGATGAAGTGGGCCATGCCCAGCTTCTATACTCTGCCGCCGAAACGCTCGGCAAACCGCGCGAGCAGATGATTGAAGATCTCATCACGGGCAAGAGCAAGTACAGCAACATCTTTAATTACCCTGCCTTTACCTGGGCAGACTGTACAGTAATCAGCTGGCTTGTAGATGCAGGCGCCATCGTAAACCAGTTGGCCAACAGCCGTGGCTCGTTTGGCCCCTACTGCCGTGCGCTAGAGCGGATTTGCGCCGAGGAGTCTTTCCACCTTAAATACGGCCATGATTCTGTGGTGCATCTGGCCACGGGCACGCCCATCCAGCGCGAGATGATCCAGGCGGCACTAAATCGCTGGTGGCCGCCTATCATGCACTTTTTTGGCCCTCCCGATAAAATGTCGGCACACACAGAAGTGCTTATGCGCTGGAAGGTCAAAATGTCTAGCAACGACGATTGCCGCCAACAGTTTCTGGACATGTACGTGCCCAAAATCTGGGAGCTAGGCCTCTCCTTGCCAGACCCTAACCTGCGCAAAGACTCTGAGTCTGGCCTGTGGCTATTCACCGAACCCGATTGGGAGGAGTTCAAACGTGTCATCAACGGAGACGGCCCCTGCAACGCCGAGCGGCTTTCCGTACGCCGCACCGTTGAAAGCCGAGGCAAATGGGTTAAAGACGCCCTCAAGCGTGCTGAGGCTAAGTACGTGCGCCCCTACGCTTAGGCTACTCAAGGAGGCTTATAAACGGCGATGCCCATCCTGCAGGATGGGCATCGCCGTTTTCATATCATGCAGTCGCTTACCGGCTGGCTGCCAGCAACAGATCGGCCTGGGTAAGTATGTGTACCTGGTTGGCAGCGTCGCGCACAAGCAAGGCCCGGTTCTCCCTGTCGATTAGGCTCGACAGTACGTCTAGCGTATTGTCGAGGCCGACGAATCGGAAGGGCTTATCCATCAGGTCTCGTACGGTTGCGTCTTTGATCTCAGGCTGCTCAATCAGCTTGGCCAGCACCTTAGAATCTACCAGGCTGCCTACAAAGTGATCACCCTCTACTACGGGAATCTGCGAGATGCCAGCACCTGCCAGCAGACGTACAGCCTCTCCCACAGAGGCATCTGCAGAGATGGTAACCAGCGGGCTGCTACCGTTGCGGTGCTTTAGTATATCGCCTGCCGTTGCAAAAGTGCGGCGCTCCAAGAAACCCCGGTCGCGCATCCAGTCGTCGTTATAGATCTTGGCCAGGTAGCGGGTGCCATGGTCAGGCAAGATGATCACCATCACGTCCTCTTCTTTCAGATGCTCTTTGGCATACTCTAAGGCGCCGTGCACGGCAGATCCGCAGCTCCACCCTACAAACAGACCTTCCTCTCTGGCCAGGCGGCGCGTCATAACAGCACCATCCTTATCGGTAACCTTGATAAAGAGGTCGATAAGATCAAAATCTACGTTCTCAGGCAGAATATCTTCTCCAAAGCCCTCGGTCATGTAGGGGTAGATTTCGTTCTCGTCGAAGATGCCCGTCTCCTTATATTTCTTGAAAACGGAGCCGTAGGTGTCTAGCCCTATGGTTACGATACTGCCATTTTGCTCCTTCAAGTATTTGGCTGTACCGCACATGGTGCCCCCTGTGCCTACGGTCGCCGCATAATGGGTTACGCGGCCTTCGGTATCGCGCCAGATCTCTGGCCCGGTGCTTTCGTAATGGGCTGCAGAGTTTGAGCGGTTGTCGTACTGGTTGGGATAAAAGCTGTTGGGTATCTCCTTGTTGAGCCTGCGTGCCACAGAGTAGTAGCTCCGAGGGTCGTCTGGCTCCACGTTGGTAGGGCAAACAATTACCTCTGCACCTACGGCACGGAGAATGTCCATTTTCTCCTTGCTCTGCTTGTCAGATACGGTGAAAATGCACTTATATCCCTTCTTGATGGCATAAAGCGCCAGGCCCATGCCCGTATTACCGCTTGTTCCTTCGATGATTGTTCCGCCGGGTTTCAGGCGGCCATCTGCCTCCGCATCCTGCACCATCTTGACGGCCATCCGGTCTTTTACCGAGTTGCCCGGGTTTAGGTATTCCACCTTGGCTAAGATGGTACCCTTAATGCCTTGCGTAACTTTGTTAAGTTTCACCAATGGCGTGTTGCCGACGGTGTCAATGATAGAGTCGAAATAGCGCATGCGTTTAGGAGCACAGGAGCGGCATTTGCCGAGCCTTGGTTTCAAGGCAGGCAAACCGCTTTGTTAAGATTCTGCAATTTCGCCTTGTAAGCCCGAATGCGCCAACTTTAGGTTGAATTACCAGCACCTCCTTTACAAATTAAGACAACTGTAAGAGCCAACAATGTACTTGAGTGCCTTCGACGTAGGCGTGCTATCTACAGGAGCCTTGGCGGCGGCATGTAGCGCCCAGCTTGGTGTTTTCTTGGTGCTGCGGCGCTTGGCTATGCTGGCAGATGCACTCTCGCATGCTGTTTTGCCGGGCATTGTGCTGGGCTTTTTAATATCTGGCAGCCGGGGTGGGTTTGGGATATTGGCCGCATCTGCGGCAGCAGCCTTGGCATGCGCTGCCTGCATACAATTTCTGCAACGGTACGCGGGCCTGAGGCAAGACCTAGCCATCGGCTCCAGCTTCACATTCTTCTTTGCTGTCGGGGTAATACTCATCACAAGGTTTGCAGGCCAGGTTGATCTTGACCAAGACTGTGTCTTATATGGCGAGCTCGCCTACGCGCCCTTAGACCCTATAGTCTATAACGGACTGATACTAGGGCCCCGCAGTGCCTGGATATTGGCAGGGCTTTTTGCGCTTACTTTCCTGGTATTTCAGGTGTTTCGCAACCGCTGGGTGGCCACCAGTTTTGACCCAGACTATGCCCGCTCGATAGGTATCCAGACAAACTTCTGGCACACGCTATTTATGGCCATTGTAGCCCTCACTACCACGCTCACCTTCGAGAGCGTGGGGGCTGTACTGATCATTGCTCTTCTTGTCGGCCCGGCTGCCACGGCGTTGTTGCTCACGCATCGGCTCAACCGCGTATTTCTGTATGCGTTCATTATAAGCATAACAGAGGTTGTAGCAGGTTATGGCCTTGCCTTGGCCACGTCAGGAAATTTGGTTGGAGCCATCGGAATCATCACGGGCCTGGTTTATCTAGCAGTCTATGCGGTTACACGTAAGCGTACCTAAAATCTTGGCCCGGCTGGCCCTGTTTGCGGTTTTAACCCTTTGGTTATCAAATACAAGTTGCCGGCAAGCCGAGCAAGACGTAGTGCTCGCACCCACCTATGGCGCCGAGTTTGCCCCGCTTTCAGTCGGCACATTCTGGGAGTATCAATTCGATACGCTAGAGAGAAATATACTACCTGTGCTCAGAGAAGAAGCAGGCACCGTTTTCCAGCGGTGGACCTTGCAAGACACCCTAGAGCATACCCCTTACTACACCAGCTTCAGGTTGCTCGTAGAGCAGCGCTCCGATAGCCAACAGGCTTACCAGCCCCGAAGGCTAGACGTATTGATTAAGCGCTTTGATGGTGCATTGGTGCTGCAATCAGAAGAGGGCAACATCCAGCTCTTGCAGATACCCTTTACCAAGGGGACGGGTTGGAACCTTCGCGCCTTTGCGGCCGGTGGCGGTGCCACGCCCTATCAGGTTCGCTTTCGAGGTTTAAGCAACGGCAATGTCGCACAATTCAGCGGCAGCAGAGATTCTACCTGCTTGTCGTCTCAGTTAGAAACACTGGCGTTTCAGCAAAACATTGGCCTGCAATCGCGTTATAGCTACAAGGCTACCTTTGTGGAAGATCCGCTCAATCCGTGCGCGCAACCCGTTCAATATCAAACCCGCCAGGTAAAAAGGTGGACCTTGCTCAGGTCTGGCAGACGCTGATTTGCCTGTTGCTGGCAAGCGTAGCTACGGCCCAAACCCAGCCCTACCGGCTAATGGTGCGGCTGCCCGATAAGGCAGGTACCAGCTTTACCGTACAGCAGCCGCAAGCATTTCTATCAGCGCGCTCCTTGGCGCGTCGGGCTAAGTTCTCAATCCCCATCCGAGAGCGAGACTTGCCTGTATCAGCCGTGTATCTTCAGCAACTGTCCGGCCTTGGGCTGTCTGTAGAGAAATCTAGTAAGTGGCTAAATGCCGTGGTGGTTGCAGGAGATTCTGCATTTATCGCCCAGAAGCTTACGCAATTGTCCTGGGGCGGCACAGCGCCCAAGGTGCAGGTATCACGCGCTCTTGGGCCTAGCAAACACGTCGAATTGTGTGATAATACTGCTGGCACGTCAACATCGCTCAATTATGGCATCGGCACCAGCCAGGCGCGTATGCTCGGCATAGACTCTATGCATGCCCGTGGCTTTACGGGTAGGGGAGTCATGGTTGCCGTCATGGATGCAGGCTTCCAAATCGTTGACCGGCACATAGCCTTCAGACACATGATAGACAGCGGCCGCCTGGCCGACACGCGCGACTATGTCTTTGGCCAAGGCAATAGCGTGTTTGGAGTCCATTGGCATGGCGGTGCTGCTTATGGATGCATTGGAGGGTATATGCCTGGTAGTTTTATCGGCGGGGCCTATCAGGCAGATTATGCTTTTTATATTACTGAAGACATACGGTCAGAGGCTCCGATAGAGATGTTCAACTGGGTGGTCGCGGCCGAGCGTGCCGATAGCCTCGGGGTTGATTTGATCAACACCAGCTTAGGGTATTACACCTTTGATAAGCCCTGGCTCAATTTCTCTCCTGAGCAGATGACGGGCCAGGTTTCTTTTTTGGCAGACGCACTAGACTACGCGACCGAGACAGGCATCGTATGTGTTACCAGCGCCGGCAATGAGGGCGGCAATCCTACCTGGGGCGGTAAGATTACCACCCCCGCTGATGCTCGCCTGGGGATTGCCGTCGGGGCTGTGGGGCCAGATAGTGCTTTGGTAAACTTCAGCGGCAGAGGCCTGGGCCGCTCCAACAACATTAAACCAGACGTAGTGGCTCAAGGTATCCGCGTAGCACTGTACGACTGGAACAACCCTGCCGGTGCAGGCGGTGGCGGCGCTGGCACTAGTTTTTCGGCCCCGCTGGTATCTGGCTTGCTGGCGGGTATGATGCAGCAGTTCCCCAACGTAAAGCCCAGCCAATGGCTAGAGGCGCTGCGTGCAACATCCAACAATGCCGCCCGGCCAGATACTCTATTGGGCTACGGCATACCTAATTACGGGCGCCTGGCCCGGTACCTTTCTCGTCTTACAGATACCAATGCTCCGGTAACCTTGCAGGCTCGCGTTTATCCAAACCCTGCTTTGGTAGGCCAGCCTACCGTTATTCAGATGGCTGCCGGGTTCAAAATTCAGCAAATCGTGCTGACGGATGTGCTTGGCCGGGTAGTCGGTACTTACGGGCCAGCTACGGGGCAGCCTAGTATGGCAAGCCTACAACTCGGCACCTTGCCTGCCGGCAGCTATGGATATCAGATTATTACCCCACAGGGCGCGGTACGCGGTAGGTTGGTGGTGGCCAAACACTAATCTTCTCCAAATCCAGGCCCATTAGAAGGTTGGCCTCGTCTGCCACCTAGCATCTGCTTGGCAAAGCGTTTGTCGGCCGTAACCAATCTGCCCAATTGCTTGGCAGAGAGCACCTTTTTTAGCCGCGGAAGATACTCCGCCAGCAGTTCGACCTCTTGCCGCCGCAATGCCATCACTTTGTCTATGGAGGCAAGTATGTCAGCTTCTGGGGCCGTTGGGTCTAAGGCCTTCTCTTGCTCTAGTTTAAGGCTCAGATGCAGTGTTCTCCTTTTGGTAGCTAGCTCATTGTAAACGGGCCAAAACTTCTCAGCCTGCCCTTCAGACAGATTCAGGTCTGCCGTCAGAAAGGCCACTCTAATAGACTCTACACGCTGCCGCTGGGCGTAACCACCGAGCGGCAATCCCAGGCATAAAAGCAAACAAAGGCTAAAAAATCGTTTCATCGTCAAAAGTGCTGGGGGCTAGATGCTCAGTAGATTGGGTATCTGATTCTTCTAATAGATGATCCAGGTCTGCCGGCGAGTTGGGCAGTACCCACTCGGCCAAAGCGTCTGGGTGGGCATTACCCGAAAAATCCGAGGTGTTGGGCTGCAAGCCTATCAGCAGGCAAATGCATGCCACCGCTATGGCGGCCATTGCCGGGCGCAACGCCCAGCTTGTTGCCAATCGCCTAACGGGCTTAGATCCTTTTTTGGCCAGAATCTGCGCGTATTGATCTTCAAAGAAGCCCTCTGGTACTGCGAAGGGTACACGGGCTTTGGTCGCAGCACCAAACAACCCATGCCCGCTGGTCTTTGCAAGCACCGCCTCTACAGCCTTTGCCTCGGCATCGGCCGGAAAGATGAATGGAGTCTTGTTAATCATAGCTGTGATTCGATTACGCATCATGGCCGAGTTGCGCCTGTACCTTTTTGACGGCCAAGTGGTAGCTTGCCTTTAGGGCACCCACGCTAGTCCCAGTTATCTCTTGGATTTGCTCGTAAGTCAGGTCTTCAAAGTATTTGAGGTTAAAGACAAGGCGCTGCTTCTCTGGCAGATGCAGCAGTGCCTTTTGGAGTTTAAGGGCAGCCTCGTCTCCGTCTAAATAGGCCGATGGAGACTGAAGATGCTTTAACAGGTCACCTTCCACATCGTGGATTGGTATGAAAAAACGCAGCCGCTTACGCCTCAGGTGGGCCAGCGCCTCGTTGGTAGCAATGCGGTAGAGCCAGGTAAAGAGCGAGCTCATACGCTCAAACTCGTCGAGCTTGGTCCAGACCCGCAAGAAAACTTCTTGCGTCAAGTCGTCAGCATCCTCGTGGACGATGACCAACTTACGTATTACCATATAGACCCGCCGGTGGTACTGCTTCACAAGCAGATTGAAAGCAAAATGCTTGCTTTCTTCCTGGGCAAACAGGCGCAGTAGTTCAGCGTCGTCCAACGGTCAGGTTACTTGAAGTGTTGGATGCTTTTGCCCGATGCATGGTTTAACCCCACGCTAACTTATTTCTGCCAGGTCTGCTACCAAAAAGGTGCTGCCCGTTATCAGTACCACATCCTCTGGTCGGGCGCATGCCAGGGCTTGTGCCAAGGCCTGATTAACGTCAGGTACCACTTCACCAAGAATATCTGCCGAAGCCAGGCGCTTTGCCAAGTCTTCTGCTGGCAGTTTTCTAAAGACGCTCGGCTCGGCAAAGGTATAGCGCGCCTTTTTCGGCAAAAGGGGCGTTAGCAGGTCCAGGTCTTTGTCGCCCACTACACCTAAGATGATATGAAGCTGTCCGCCCTGCGCTGCTTCTTCGGCCTGCTTTAGCACTAGGGCCAGACCGTTGCTGTTGTGGGCTGTATCGGCTACCACAAGAGGCCTTTGCCGCAGCACCTGCCAGCGGCCCGCTAGGCCGGTTTGGGTCGTAACATGGCTCAGGCCATGCTCGATATGGCTCGGCGAGATTTTATACCCCAAAGCCCGTAACTGATCTACCATAGCCAACACACCAAGGGTGTTGTAGATCTGGTACTGCCCCGGCAGGTCTGGCACAAAGGAAACTTGCTCACCGCTTTGCAACGAGGTGAAGACGGCCTTATCTGTGCTCCAGGTTTGGCAAGCCCACCTTTGGTCAGCAAAGGTGAGCGGGCTGCCGCAGGCCTGGGCCTTCTGCTCAAAAACGGAGGTTGTTTCTGCCTGCCGCTGGCTTATCACCACCGGCCGCCCGGGCTTTATGATGCCTGCCTTTTCGCTGGCAATCTGGGGCAGCGAATTGCCCAGCAGATCCATATGATCCCACCCGATGTTGGTTATCAGGCTAGCCAGTGGAGTAATCACGTTTGTACTGTCTAGCCTCCCTCCGAGGCCGGTTTCTATAACAGCAATATCTGGCTGCTCCTCTGCAAACCAGGCAAAGCAGAGCGCTACGGTGGCCTCAAAAAATGAGGGCTCTACGCTCAAGGTCAGCCGGGGTAGTTCTTGCTTTACAAAACTTATGACACGCTCCTCGGGAATCATCTGCCCGTTAATCCGGATGCGCTCTCTATAGTCTTTCAGGTGGGGGCTGGTGTATAACCCCGTCTTAAGCCCTGCTGACTGCAGGATGCTGGCCAACATATGGCTGGAGCTTCCCTTGCCGTTGGTGCCCGCAATGTGGATACTGGCAAACTTGTGGTGCGGGTTTGCCAAACCTGCCATTAGGGCTATCGTGTTTTCAAGGCCTGGCTTCAGGGCTGCTTTCCCGATTCTGTGGAATGCAGGCAGCTTGGCGTACAGCTGCTCCAGCGCTTCGCCGTAAGTCATCAGGATGTTGTAGGGTTATCGGCTCCGTATGATGATGGTGATGCGGCCCGAAGATATAGGCGCAGGGCTGGCATTGTCCCGCGTTTTCGAGAAGGTTAGCTCCTCTACCTGTTTCTGATAAAACTGCACCACTTTAGGCGACACCGTCTTTTCGACAGGGCGCACGTTAACCAGGTTGCCTTCGTCGTCGACTTTGATTTCGAAGACAATCTTGCCCTCCTCGTCAAACGGATCCACTTTGTCTGGACGGCTGTCCCAGTTCCAACCGGCCAGGTCCAGGTTGGCGCCTGTCCCATTACCAGGATTACCGTACAGCGCCTTACCCTCCAGCGTACCCCGTCGGTCGCCCTGATCGCCGACCTTGCCGGGTCTGTCTCCGTTGTTGTTGCCTGCCGTGCCGCTGCCTGTTCCGGTTCCGCCGCCGCCGGGCTTGGTGTTGGGCGTGTAGCTAGGTGGCGGCGGTATGTCTCGCTTGGGCTCTGATGGGGCAGGCTTTACCTCCTTAACAGGTGATTTGGGTTCTACCGGTGCAGGAGCTTGCTTCTTGGGGACTTCAACCGGGCTTTCTGTCTCTTGCACATTTTCAGAAGCTACCTCCTCTGGATCAGCTTCGGTACTTGCCGGTGTAGAGGGCTGTTGATCAGGCTGTGGTGGCGTAGGCTCAGGTGGCCCGGGCGAGGCATTCGTCTCTGTGCTCTCGTTGGCAGGTGCCAGGCTTTGAAGATTTCCAAATCCCTCGGCATCAATGCCGAAATTTAGCTCTACCCCATAGTCGGGAAGAGGTGGGTCTGGGGGTGTCCAACGGACAAAAAAGTAGCAAAAGGCCAGCACCACGGCGTGAACCACGGCCGAGATGATCAAGCCGTTGCGCTTCCGGGCCGGAGCCTGAGCGTCTTCTAAAAGCTGCATTGCCACTTTTGTGCTTCTGTTAAGGTTTGACTTTGCGAAATAACGCACAACCGCCCCAAAAATGACAGTGGCAGGCCTGCGCACGCAGACCTGCCACCGGATATTCTTGAGTAAAGCAACCTAGTCTTCAAGTATCTCGATCTCTACCCGCTTGTTTTTGTGGGCCAGAGAGGCATCGCGCTCATAAATCATCTTGCGCCCGCCCCAGCCCTTTATCTCAAGCCGGTTGCCTTTTACGCCATGATATTCAAGATAGTACTTGATACTCTCTGCCCGGCGCTTAGAGAGCATAACAGCAGTGCCGAAGCTCTCTTTGTTTTTTGCAGTCAGGCGGAAAAAGTCATGGTCACCTGGCTCGAGGCTGATGATTTTACCCATCGAGCTAGAGTTGGTGTGTCCGTGAATGCGAATCTGCGTGCGAGGGTTCTCTTTGAGCATCTCTAGCAGGCTCTCAAGCTCGTACTTAGACTTGGGCAGCATCACAGAGGCATCGTCGTAGAAGAAGATGTTGTATGCCGCAAAAATGTCCTTCTTCTTATAGCGCTCAAGCTCAAAGTTTAGCACGATGGTATCGTTAACCAGCGCCAACTGGTTGGCCGACGAGTCGTTGCGCAGGTTGTCCATGTCTAGCTCGAAGCTCTCTTTGCGGAAAGAGAACGCGTCTATGACGAAGATTTTTTTGCGATTGGCATCTGCGTAGATGGGCACGTAGGCCAGTTGATTGCTGGCCACTTTATCTACACGCTTGGTGTTTTTGCCATCTACAACCTGCACAATGGTATTGATAGGGTTGTTGTTCTTGGCATTGACGACGTTCACGTACACCCAAAGCTTTTTCAATGCTTCGGGGACGGCATTGGTACCCTCTAGGCTGTTGGGCGCCGCTGGTGTGCCGCTGGCCACAGGCTTGGGCGAGGCACGTACGCCTGTCGTGGTGGGTACAATCTCTTCAGGCTCTGTGGGCTTGGGTTGTGCGGGCTGGGCTTGCGCCTCTTGCACCACATTGTTGGCCTCTTTAGGCGCAGGAGCAGGTGCCGGGGCGGCAGGTTGTGCGGGTGCAGGCTTAGGGGCTGCCGCCGTGGGGGCTTTAGGCGCAGGAGTAGCGGTAGCCACATTATCCTGGGGTTCGTCGTTCCTGTAGGCGCCAAGTTTCTTTACAATCAGGCGTTGGCCCAGAAAGATGTTGTTGTTAGTGAGCCTGTTGCGGCTCAGTAGCTCCATTACCTTCATCCCACGGCCGGTAGAGATTGAATAAACCGTATTACCCGGTTTAACGAAGTAATACTCCTCATCTGGGCCCAACGGCCCAAGGTTGGCATGTGCACGTGCCTTAGGCCTGGCCTTAGCCGTGGGGGCAGGCTTGCTGGGCAACGTCTCTGGCTGTGGGAGAGTTTCAGGCGCTGGGGCAATGGCCGCTGCGGTGTCGACAGTTGCTGTATCTGCTGTGGCTGCACCTTCGTTCATGCCTGCTCCACAGTAGAAAAGGCGGATATTGTAGCCAGTACCACCAGCATGCGTGTGGTTAACGCATAAGTAATACACACTATCCTTCTCCACGTCGAGCGGCTTGGAGTAGGGCGTAGTGCCTTCAGAACCTTCAAATTCTGATTCTGCCGTGCAACCCAGGCCGGTGCTGTCAAATGCACCTTCGGCCGCTTTGCTTAGGTTGCTGCGCAGAGGCATAATCTTCCTTTCTACAACCTCTTTGGCAAAGTCACTACCAGTCTTTTTAAAGATGACCCAGTTGTAGTCTTTGCCGCCCTCTTCGGGTTTGATTACCATTCCTAGGCTACCAGATTCGGTAGCTTTGAAATAGTACCACTCACTGTTCTCCTCTTTAGAGAAGTACATGTGGTCTGCCGGGTTGTCGGAGCTGATCTCTAAAACGTTGCCATAGCCTGTGTTAGCTTGGGCAACGCGGGTTTCAGGAAAGGTGAGCTCTACGGCATTGCCAATATCTTGGTTTGCAACCTCGCCTTCTTGAGCTTTTTTGTCGGACGAGCAGGCTGTTGCCAGTGCAACGGCCAGCACTACGCCTAAAAAAGCACTAAGCTTTGTCTTCTTCATATCGGAGGGTTATACCGGTTGCAATAATAACAATGGATTCAGCGGTTTAGAATGCCAGACCTTCAATTATTGCAGAAAGAATGATTTGATTACAAAAGATAGCAGATCAAAAAATGTGTTGCATGTTACCGGCATGTTATTGAATTAACACCTGGCACACCCTACCCAACCTTATGGAAAGAGGCATGGTATGGTTGGTGCACCATCAGTGCTTTTGCCCAATCTAGCTTCAAAAGGTCTCTTGGATAGGGCATCTGCCGCACCATTTGCTCTGCACGCTTATGCGTTTGCTCCACAATTTCCTTGTCTGTGGCAAGATTGCTCAACTGCAACTGTACTTGACCAGACTGTTGCGTACCGAGCAAATCGCCAGCTCCTCGCAGTTGCAGGTCTAGTTCAGAAAGTACAAAGCCGTCAGAATGGGTAACCATAGCCTGTATCCGCTGCCTGCCGTCTTGGGTGAGGCTGTCTTTGGTGAGTAGGACGCAATAGCTTTGATTGCCTCCCCGGCCAACGCGCCCCCGCAGTTGGTGGAGCTGGCTCAACCCAAACCGCTCGGCATTCTCAATAACCATTATCGTGGCATTGGGCACATTAATCCCAACCTCTATCACGGTGGTGGCTACCAAAATCTGGGTCTCATTGTTGAGGAATTTAATCATCTCTGGCTCGCGCTCAGCCCACTTCATGCGGCCGTGTACCACGCCGGTCTCAAACTCCGGCAGCGCCGCCTTCACCATCTCCAGGCCTTCTTCCAAGGCTTTGGCCTCCAGCTTCTCGCTTTCTTCAATCAGCGGGAACACCATGTAGCACTGGCGGCCCTGGCCAATCTCCTGCCTGATAAAGTCATACAGTTTCTGCCTGTCGCGCTCATACCGATGCACGGTTACAATCTTTTTGCGCCCGGCAGGCAGCTCATCGATGATAGAAACATCCAGGTCACCATATACCGTCAGCGACAGTGTCCTGGGTATGGGTGTTGCCGTCATAATCAAAACGTGGGGCACATATCCCTCTGGCCCCTTGGCTCGAAGCCTGGCCCTTTGCGACACGCCAAAGCGATGCTGCTCGTCTATGATGCAAAGCGCCAGGCTCTGAAACCGCACTGGCTCTTCAACCAGGGCATGGGTGCCCACCAACATATGCACGGTACCGTCTTCCAGGCCTTGGTGCAGTGGTTTCCTCAGTTTTGCAGATACGGATCCGGTTAGTTTTTCAAGCCTAAGCCCCAGCTTTTGGCCCCAAGGTCTAAGAGAGGCATAGTGCTGCTCAGCCAATATCTCGGTTGGGGCCATCAGGCATGCTTGGTGGCCGCTTTCAACAGCCATCAGCATAGCCATAAAGGCTACGGCCGTCTTTCCGCTGCCCACGTCTCCCTGCAACAGCCGGTTCATGTGGTGGCCGTTGTGCATGTCTCCCCAAATCTCGCGCAGTACGCGGCGCTGGGCTTCTGTCAGGTCAAATGGCAATACCTCTTGCAAGAACTTGGGCACCAAGGCCCCCTTCTTAAGCCGTATGCCGGGCACCTCCTTATCGTTCTCGGCTTTGTTGATGGCCAATGTGAGCCCCAGCCTTAGAAGCTCTGCAAACTTGAGCCTATACCTAGCAGCCTCTGCTAATGGAGCATCAATAGGGTGGTGAATGGCCTGTATGGCCTGCGCTTTGGGCAATAGCCCATCTGCCTTTAGCAGCTCTGCAGGCAAATCTTCTGTTATGTGTGGAATCGCCAGCGGCACGGCGGCAAGCATGATCTTTTGCAAAGCCTTGCTGTCTAGCTTTCGCTGCTTCATCCGCTCTGTGGTGTGGTAAACCGGATGCAAGCCCCGTTGCGCCAGCGTCTCTGGGGTATAGGCCTCAATCTCAGGATGCACCAGCGAGAACCGCCCGTTGAAGTGCTGCAGCCTGCCATAGACGATCACTTGTTTTAGGGCTGAAATCCGAGGCCTGACGTATTTAACTGCCTGGAACCAAACCAGCTCCATCGAGTAAGCCCCTTGCCAAAGCGTTGCTACCAACCGCTCTTGGCGGCCGCTGCCAACTACCTCGACATCGGTCAGGCTGCCCGTTATTTGCACAGGCTCGCCTTCTTGCTCTAACCTAAGGTCTTCGATGCGCTCTACCTTGCTGCGATCTTCGTACCTAAAGGGGTAGTACTCCACCAACTGCCCCAGGGTATGGATGCCTAGCTCGGTCTTGAGCAGGTCTGCCCGGGCGGGCCCGATACCTTTGATATACTCTATGGGAGTTTGCAGCATACAGACCTTCGGCCGCGCGCCGGCCTGGCCAAAGATAGTGGCAGCCTTTTGCCTGATGTGGTTAGGTAGCTGCCAAGGCCGAGACACTGCGAGACGCCCAGGCGCTCCCTTATTGGTGGCTACTACATCATTGGCTGCAGACGCACTTAGGCAGGTAGCCTGGCCCGGCGCCGAGGTACGTGCCCTGATGGGCCCCGGCACAGACCCTCACCTCTTTAAGCCTAGCCTGGCCGATGTCAGGCTGCTGGCCGAGGCCGACGTGATTGTGGCAGGCGGTTTGCATCTTGAGGGTAAAATGTCTGAAGTTTTGCACAAGCTTTCGGCACACAAACGGGTACTCTTTCTCTCTGATTCAATAGCCCCGTCTGCCTTGCGCTATGGCGAGGGTATGGCCTCCGCCCCAGACCCGCACATCTGGTTCGACGTCCGCCTGTGGCGGCAGGGCGTTGTTGGGGTAGGGCATAGGCTTGCACAGCTTTATCCCAACAAGGCTGGTGTAATTCTGGCACAAACGCAATCTTATGCCGACACTTTAGATGCGCTTCAGGCATGGGTGCAGCATGCCACCAGCCGGGTACCTGCACAGCGCCGGATACTGGTTACCAGCCACGATGCCTTTAGCTACTTTGGCCAGGCCTATGGCTACGAGATTAAAACCCTGCAAGGCATTAGCACGCTATCTGACTTTGGCCTTAAAGATGTTGGCAATCTGGTGGCCTACCTCAAGGCAAGGCAAGTGGCCACCATCTTCCCAGAGACGTCTATGCCGCCGCAGACTTTGCTCGCCATACAAGAGGCCTCGGCCCGTGCGGGACATAGCGTAAAGCTTGGCCCAGAACTTTACACAGACGCGCTGGCTAGTCCCGGTACGGAGGCAGCGACCTACACCGGCATGATTCGCTACAACGTAAACGCCATTACCCATGCCCACACTGCCCGATAAGGCCCAACCCAACACCGTAGCTCTAGAGGTGCACGACCTTACCGTAAGCTACAACAAACGGCCCGTGCTGTGGGGGGTAGATTTCACCTTGCCTGCCGGAGCACTGGCATGTATTGTTGGCCCCAATGGGGCAGGCAAGAGTACGCTTATTAAAGCCATAATGGGTTTACTGCCGCTAAGCAGCGGCTATGCAGAGCTGCTAGGCAAGAGCCTCCAAACCGTGCGGCGGCAAATCAGCTACGTGCCGCAGCGAGAGAGCGTTGATTGGGACTTTCCCATCTCCGTGCGCGAAGTCGTCAGTATGGGGCGTCTGGCCCGCAGGGGCTTGTTTGCCCGCTCGACCGAGGCAGACCGCGTCGCCATAGACCAGGCCCTGGCAGACGTGGACCTGACCGCCTACGCCAACCGCCAGATCAGCCAGCTCTCTGGAGGGCAACAGCAGCGGGTCTTCATTGCCAGGGCGCTGGCCCAGCAGCCAGACTTTTTCTTTTTAGACGAGCCTTTTGCAGGCGTCGATGTAGCAAGCGAGGCAGCCATCGTTGCCTTGCTTAAGCGGTTGTCCGCGGCTGGCAAAACTGTAGTGGTCGTCCACCACGACTTGCAGACCGTGCCTGCCTACTTCTCGCATGCTGTGCTGCTCAATGGCAGGCTGATTACTGCCGGGCCCGTAGAGCAGGTCTTCACCAACGAGAACCTCGCCGCCACCTACGGCGGCAAGCTGACCATCTTAAGCAAAGTGGCCCAAGAGGCCGCCGGCCGAGGCATAGATATCCGCAAACCTTAGCGCCAGAGAATTATGCCCGTAGAGATTTCTGCTATCTGGATTGCCATCGTAGGCAATATGCTGTTGGCTGGCTTGGCCAGCTTTATTGGCGTGCTTGCCTATTTGCAAAAGCGGTCTCTTACGGCTGATGCGGTATCTCATGCAGCGCTACCGGGTATTTGTATTGCCTACCTGATTGTTGGGCATAAAGACTTTGCCAGCCTTAGCCTGGGTGCTTTTGCCTCTGGCCTGGCAGCCTTGTGGCTCATTGGCCGCCTTAGCCGCGGCAACGCCACCAAGAGTGATACGGCCATTGCGCTCTCGCTCACTACGTTTTTTGCCCTGGGAATATTCTTGCTCACACAGATCCAGCATCAAGCCAATGGTAGCCAATCTGGGTTAGATGCCTTCCTGTTTGGCAAAGCCGCCACCCTGCTAGAGCGCGATCTATTTACCTACCTGATCTTTGGCTTTTGTGCTTTGGCTATCACACTAATAGCCTACAAGCCTATACTCTTCACCCTTTTCGACGAGGCCTACCTTCGTTCTGCCGGTTTTCCTACGCGGCTTTTCAAAGGCCTGGCCTCAGGGTTATTGATCGTTGCCGTCCTTTTGGGCATCCAGAGCGTTGGGGTAGTGCTGATGGCAGCCTTGCTCATCACGCCCGTGTCTGCCGCGTTGTTTTTTAGCCGTGCCAATAGGCAAATCATCCTGATAGCCTTCGTTTTTGGGGTAGGCGGTGGTTTGGGCGGAACGCTCCTTAGCTACTTTACAGAGGGCGTTCCCACAGGCCCTGCCGTTGTGGTGAGTCTATCGCTCATGGCGGGGCTCAGCGCCTTGCTGGCACCTCAGCGCGGCATTGTGGCCAAATGGTGGCGCAGGCAGGCGCACCAATTGAAGGTAGATAGCGAAAATGCCCTTAAAGCCGTATATCTCTACCAAGAGCGCACGAGCAGCAGCCACACAAGTGTCTTCTCGCCTGCAGACAGGATTTTTGACGCTTTTAGCCCAAGGCGCAAACGCATAGTCTTTACCAAGCTTAAAGCCCAAAAACAAATAACGGCCGTAGGTACCGCCTATACCTTGACAGCCCTTGGCCTTACAGAGGCCATGCGTATCGTACGCTTGCACAGACTTTGGGAGATTTACCTGACCAACGAAGCAGGCATAGCTCCAGACCATGTACACGACGATGCCGAAAGCCTGGAGCACCTCATTACGCCAGAGATTGAGCAAAGGCTAGAAGCATTACTCAACTACCCCCAGCTAGACCCACACCAAAAGCAGATACCCCGGTAAAAGCCTTTTTAGCTTTGGATTTCTTGGTTCCAGGCCTTCATAATCCAGCCGCCGCCGATAACGTCGTTACCTTCATAGAAAACGGCAGACTGTCCTGGGGCAATGGCAAACACGGGCTCGTCAAACCAAACGTCTAGTGCGTCTGGCCCTGCTGGTAGTAGAGTAGCGCCGGTACCCTCGTGATTGTAACGAATCTTGGCGACGCAACGCAACCCATCGGGCGGCACCTCGGCGTATTTCATGTAGTTGAGCCTAGAGACCCGCATCGCATTTTTATGCATAGAATCTAGGGGCCCGAGCACCACCCGGTTGGTCTCCTTCTGGATGTCCACCACATAGGCCGGGAAGCCCAATGCCACACCCAGCCCCTTGCGTTGGCCTATGGTGTAAAACGGATAACCCTCGTGTTGGCCTACCACCGTACCGTCTCTGAGCACAAACTCGCCGCCGGCCACCCGCGCTTGCAGCGCAGGGTCTTGCCTTTTCAAAAATCCGCGGTAGTCGTTGTCGGGCACAAAGCAGATTTCGTAGCTCTCGCTTTTGTTGACGAGATCCAAAAAGCCCTTTTCTGCTGCCATGGCTTTAATCTCGCTTTTGCGCATACCAGCCAGCGGAAAAATGGTCCGACGTAAGCTCTCTTGCGATACGCCCCAGAGTGCATAACTCTGGTCTTTTTGGGCATCGTTGCCCTTGCTGATGTAGTACCGGCCTCCGGCCTCATTCAGGTGGGCATAGTGTCCGGTAGCAATCAAGTCGCAGCCCAGCATATCTGCACGGCGGAGCAAGGCATCCCATTTGATGTGCGTATTACACATCACACAAGGGTTTGGCGTGCGGCCGTCTAGGTACTCACCTGTAAAGTAGTTGATTACGTCTTGCCCAAACTCCTCTCGGATATCCAAAATGTAGTGTGCAAACCCAAGCTGCACCGCCACCTGCCGCGCATCGTTAATGGAGTCTAGGCTGCAACATCCTGTTTCTTTTTTGGCACCACCGCTTTGGGCATAGTCCCAGGTTTTCATCGTCATGCCTACGAGGTCGTATCCTTGCTCGTGCAGCAGCACCGCGGCCAGACTAGAGTCTATGCCGCCACTCATGGCAACCAGTACCCGGGGCTTATTGGCCATAAATAAAAAAGGGCCCCAGGTGGGGCCCAGGCGTTTTCAACAGTTGAAGTTACGAAATAGAAACCCTAACTTTTTGGGTATAGGTCCGCAGCGAAGCCATGAACTCCACCTTGTCGTGCTCCATAGTATGCAGAATAAAGATGGCCGCAAGCACGTGCGTAAGGCACTCGCCTTCGTCGGCCCCCTCTACCTCAATCGCAGGGGTTTGCTCTTCTAGCAGTGCCTCTTCGGCTTGCTTCAGTTGCTCGATAGAGTAGTTCTCTACCAGTTTTTTGATGGCAGGTATCTTCACAGAGGGTTAGGCCGTAGCCGTTTGCAGTTGCGACAAAAACTCTTTGGCTACCTCTTCTTTGCTGGTAGAGGCACCTGCAATCCGCTGCCCTTTGTGGAAGGCAGCCAAGAAGGGAAGGTTGTTTACGCCACCGGCTTTGCGGGCCTCTGGGTTATGCTCTGCATTTACCTCTATAAAGGTGACTCCATCATAGGCGGCATCTTCAGACAGGCGCCTGAACTTAGGGCCAAACAGCTTGCAAGAACCACACCAGTCGGCGTAATACTTCACCACCACGTTGGGGTTTTGAGCCAGAACATCGGCAAAAGCCGCATCGTCTATAGAAAGAACAGCCATAGCTTCAAAAGATTGAAATCCACGCCGGTGCCCTTAGGTTTGCGGCCCGGCTTAAGGTCAAAATTACTGCTATAACAAGGATGCCTACCGATTTTGTTCTGGAGTTACGCAATGTCTCATCTCTTACGGAGGCCCGCTTTGCCGCCGGCGAGGGCTTTACACATATACGCCTCTCACCAGATCTGGCCAGCCAGGGAGATGCCATCATCCTGGGCATCAAAGAGTTTTTGAGTGGCCTTGCCGTAGGGTTGGAGCTGCCGGCAGGTACCCAGTTGCCTGCCTGGGCAGATTACGCCGTACGAGGCGACGCCCTGCAATCAGAACAAATCAACTTGCCCCTGGCCGATGCCCACCAGGCTAATGCGCAGTCCATTTGTATCCTTGATAACGTGAGCCAAGCAACTGCCGAGAAACTGCCACCCGCCGCAGGCCTCTCGATACCCAGCCCTGCCGAGTACAAAACCGGATTTGCTGATTTTGAGCCTCTCCAAGACCTGCTTGAAATTGTCAGGGCACATTACGGGCTTTAGCCATAGTGAATCTGGCTAGATCTTGAACTGAACGGAAAACTTTACGCCAAACGGCCGCGCCGGGTAGGGTTGGTTCAAATAGCTCAATCTATGGACGAAGTCTATCCGGCCGAGCCTGAAAATGTTCTCAATACCATAACCAACCTCGACATAAGGCTGGCGAATGCTAAGGGCATGAAAGGGCACCTCCCCAGCCGATGCCTCGCCGCGAGAGAGCGCCAGGTTGGCCTGTGAGATGCCTCCAAAGAGCACGTTGCTGGTAGCCAGTAGGCGCAGGTTCCAGTCTCGGACGTAGGGAACGGAGTTGAGAAAAGCCCCCTCAAAGAAGTGCTGATACCCCAATTGAGCCCACCTGTCTGACACAAACTCGAAGAATTGCATCTGGTTGAAAGAGCTGGCATTGAAAAACGGCGTCTGGTTGCCCAGGTGTGGCCGCAAGAGCGGGTAGGGGAGCGTGTACGGTATCAGCCCAAGGTCTAACCTGTATTGGGCTTTGCCCAGATAGCCTAGATTAATCCACTGCTGCACCAAAAACTGAAAACGCTTATAGTCGAACTGGCCCAGGGCCAGGCCGTTGAAGCCCTGCGCATACCGCAGCGAGATGATGGGCCACTTGTAGGCCCCTAGACTGATGCGACTATTCTGGTTCTCCAAAAAGGTCTCGTCTGGTGCAATGCGGACTTCTACATTGGCCTCGGTGGTATTAAAGTCTGAGGCACGGTGCTGTGTCCCTTCTCCACCGCGCGGAAAGTACGTAAAGCCAAAAACACCTGTATTGAACTGGTAATGGTTGGTCTCGAAGCTGCCGCTCAGGGTTAGCCCCCTCATCAACTCAGAGGAGAAATACGTTTGGGCTTGGCGTAGATAAAAGGGCCGTTTGGTGTTTAGAGCCCCCAATCTTGCAACGGCATTGAACAGCGTATTAACACTTACCGAGTTGTCGTACAATGCCAGCAGCTCCAAATCCTCTTTATAGCGCGTGCCGACTACGGTCCAACGCTTGCGGCTAAACAGATATTCGCCGCGAGACTCGTACTTAAACTTTTGGTCTGCTGTACCATAGGCCACATAGCCCGAATACGTAAACTTCCGGCTAAACTGCGGATTGGTCTTAAGCCCTAGCCGAAATCGGCTGCCTTCCACGTTATTGAACCCGAATGTGTATAAGTATGGTCCGAAGTCCAAAGGGCCGGCCCTCTTGTAACCATTGATGGCAATGTTGGCCACTTCTACATAAGAGCGCACTACCGGTAGCCGCCGCACGGTGTCTATCATCTTAAAGATGTTGCGCTCCGTGGGCGACAGCGAGTCGTGCCGGGCCGAGGCCCAGTAAGTATCATTATAAGTGTACGCAGCTGGGTCTGTATCTACCTGGCTGCCAAAGAAGTCTAAGGGCCTTGGTTGGTTGGCCAAGAAATGCCTGTTGCTGTTGTAGTACTTGGCTATCATCCCCGCCGAGTTTTTGGTGGGCTGATCTATGTCTATCACCACCCGGTTTTTGGCAGGCATCCAGACACCCTCAGGTAGGCGCACAAGCTCTTGCTGTATGCGTATCTTATCTACGAAGTTGATATTGGCCTTGTCGCCCGTTGTGGCATCGATTCTCTTGAGTGCCCAGTCCTTTTTGGTTATCCAGATGCTGCCCTTAAAGGCCAGGTCTTGCGGCCGCTTGGGCCAATACTCAATCTGGTAGCAGAAATCACCTTCTATTGTGGTACTGTCCTTTAGTTCGTACTCGTAATAGAACCTCCATCCATCAGCAATTGGGCTTACGAAATAGCGGTTCAGGATGCGCAGCCAGTCTTTGTAAAAATTGTACTCTTGCAGGCTGCTACCCAGCATTTGGTTGAGGGCAGATGTCTTTTCTAACCCAACGCCACTGGCTTTGCTTTTTACAATCTTCTCTTTAACCTTATCTGGGTTCGAGCGCTTGTAGATGACCGATACCGTTTCTGACAGGAAAATGGGCATGACCGGCTTGCCATCCTCCCCTTTCAGTTTTTGGATAGAGTCCATCACTGCCCTGATTTTTTTGATGGCCCGCTGCCGCTCAAACCGTGGGCCCAGGTTGTTGACGTCAATCTCCAGCCTGCTGTAGCTTTCATATTCGTAGGCAGAGAGCCGCTGCTTGTCGTTGCTGTCTTTATGAGCAACAACTTGCCTCAGAATGGGCCAGGCCGGGTTTTCGCCAGGTTTAATCAATACCTCGCTCAACTCTAGCCCCTGGGGCTCTAGCTGAAAGTCTAGGGTCACATCGCCATTTGTGCCACCAAGCCTTTTGGTGCGGACACTATACCCCACAGAGCTGCAGCTCAAAGAGTCTGGCCGCGCGGCAAGCACCAAGGTGTAGCGGCCCTCAAAGTCGGTTACAGTGCCAATCGTAGTTCGCTTTACAAATACGTTTGCAAAGGGTACGGCCTCTCCACTGGTGGCATCCGTCACCCGGCCCGACACTTTTAGGGCTTGGCCCAAACACCACCCTGGCCAGCACCCTAGGGCAATGGCGGCAGCAAATAGTCGAAAAAGGCCTGTCGGGTTCAATCGGTGGCTTATGGCTTAGGCAGTGACTTCGCCCGGCTGGGTTGCTACAGCACGCTCAAAGCTAATGGCTTTTACACTGGCATAGGGCAGCTTTGCCCCAAGAGCGCTTCTGCCACGGATATCTACCAGCCCGTCTGCCTCTACGTTAATGGTTTCTTCTACCTTGCCCTTTTTCAGCACGATGGTTGCCTTTGGGTCAGAGGCCAGCACGGCGTCAAACAGTTTGCTTCCGTCTTCAGGGGTGATAAAGCCAAACTTCTTCTCTAGCGTGTTGGTGTCAATCTTAAACCGCTTGATGTAGGCGTTCTTAGTGGCGCCGTCCACATAAGCGGCAGTAATCACCGTATCCTCTGTCAGCTTGGCAATGCCCAAGATGGCATCAACGTCGTACCGATTGGTAAGCTTGTAGTCTGTAAGCTCAAAAGTGGCGTCCTTATAGAGCACTACCAGCTTATCTTCTGGGCCAAAATCGCCTAGTTTCCGGCCTCGGTTGTCCGTATTTAGGCGCCCAACCACATCGTCGTAATAGATAGCCAGAGACCCTAAAGTAGAGGCCCCTGCTGCCTTGAGAGCAACCTTACGCACCGGATACTTGGTAACCGTATTGCCCCGAGAGCCACGGCCTTTAATGTCCAGGCTGGCAAAGTCATATTCAAACACCTTGATCTTGGCTGTGCAATTGGGCGAGAGGGTCACTTGCACGGTCTCAGCCTCACCGTTGGGGTTTGCAGAGAAGTAGAGGAGCTTACTGCCCTTTTCGCCCATGGTTACCTCATAGACCTTGTCGCGCGTTACACCTGTCACACAAAAACGCTTGGCCAGCGTGATGCCCGTCTTGCCATCCATGTAAAGGCAGTTGTAGACCATGCGCTCGTCGTTTTTACGAAACACGGCTACATGCAGAATGTCTTTGCCGACAAATACCTTCTCTCCCACCTTGACCACCTTATAGCTGCCGTCTTTGCGGAACACTATGACGTCATCCAAGGTCGAGCATTCAGACACATACTCGTCTTTCTTCAGTGCATAGCCGATAAATCCTTCGTCTCGGTTCACGTAGAGCTTCTCGCTGGCTATGGCCACCGTAGCTGCCTGTATGGTGTCGAAAAGGCGAATCTTGGTGCGCCGCTCTCGGCCTTTGCCGTACTTTTTAAGCAACTCGCGGAAGTACCGGATGGCAAACTGCTTTAGGTTGGCCAGGTTGTGCTCCGTCTCCTCAAGCTCGGCCTCCAGGTTGCGCATCAGCTCGTCTGCCTTAAAGCCGTCGTACTTGCTAATACGTTTGATTTTTATCTCTGTCAACCGTAGGACGTCATCGTCTGTGATTTCCCGGTAAAACTGAGGCCTAAAGGGGTCTAGCCCACGGTGGATGGTAGCAATTACCTCTTCAAAGGTGGTACACTCTTCAATGTCTCGGTAGATGCGGTTCTCGATGAAGATCTTCTCCAGACTAGAAAAGAGTAAGCGCTCTTTGAGCTCGCCGATGCGAATCTCCAGTTCCTGCTTCAGCAAATCGACCGTCTTGTCGGTGCTGATGCGTAGTATGTCGTTAACCGACAAGAAGGCCGGCTTCTGGTCTACAATCACGCAGGCATTCGGCGATATAGATACCTGACACTGCGTAAATGCGTACAGCGCGTCAATCGTTATATCTGGCGATACCCCGGGCACCAGGTGAATCTGAATCTCCACATGGGCGGCCGTGTTGTCAACCACCTTTTTTATCTTGATCTTGCCGCTGTCATTGGCCTTGATGATGGATTCGATAACAGACTCTGTAGTGGTGCCATACGGAATCTCTCTGATAACCAGCATCTTGCGGTCTACCTCCTCAATCAAGGCCCTGATACGTACCTTGCCGCCCCTTGCCCCTCCGTTGTAGGTGCTTGCGTCAATGATGCCGCCTTGCAAAAAGTCGGGCACCAGGTTGATCTCCTTACCTTGGATATGATCTACACTTGCCTCAATTAACTCGCAGAAGTTGTGCGGCAGCACCTTGGTAGAGAGGCCTACGGCGATGCCATCTACCCCTTGGGCCAGCAGCAGCGGAAACTTAATCGGCAGCGTAACCGGCTCTTTGTTGCGGCCGTCGTAGCTCAGTTGCCAGGTCGTTAGCTGGGGGTTAAATACAACGTCTTTGGCAAACTTGCTCAACCGAGCTTCTATATATCTGGGGGCGGCGGCAGAGTCTCCGGTGTTGATGTCGCCCCAGTTGCCCTGCATGTCCAGCAAAAGTTCTTTCTGGCCTAGGCCTACCAATGCATCTCCGATAGAAGCGTCTCCATGTGGGTGGAACTGCATCGTATGGCCAATGATGTTGGCCACTTTGCTAAAGCGCCCATCATCCATCCGATCCATACTGTGCAGAATCCGGCGCTGCACGGGTTTTAGGCCGTCTTCTATGGCAGGCACGGCCCGCTCTAGGATCACATAGCTGGCATAGTCCAAAAAGTACCGCTCAAACATCTGCTCCACATGGGGCGGATGCGAGCCAGCATGGTTAGACGAGGTAGAAGGAGTATCGAGGTTAAGGTCGGCCATGCCGGTATTTTCTAACGAGGAGGAAGACTGGTTACGAAGCCCATGTGCTAGAAGGCCCTAGAGGCAACCCATGCAGGGCAAAGGCGTATGCAAGCATGCAGGCCTGCTTTATGTAGGCCTTTGGCTGCTGCCCGCCTTGTGCTTAACACAAAAGACGGTCAAAATTATCCCCTGCGGCGGCAACCTACGCACAAAAGGTAAACCGGTGGCCATTTGGTGTTTGCTGGTTCTATCCTACATTTTTGAGAAGAATTAAACCAGGCAATACCATCAACAGACCCAGACCGCAGGGCCCACGCCGCGTCGTAGAAGAGCCCTATAAGATTAACCAGAAGATCCGGGCCACAGAAGTGCGGCTCGTGGGCGAGAACATCGAGCAAGGGATCTTCCCTCTGCAACAAGCCATAGAGATGGCTCAAGCCCAATCGTTAGACCTTGTGGAGATCGTGCCCAATGCTGCTCCACCGGTCTGCCGTATTGTGGATTACTCCAAATTCAAGTACGAGCAAAAGAAAAAACAAAAGGAAATAAAGGCCAAGACGCAAAAGGTCGTCCTCAAAGAGATTCGCTTTGGCCCCAATACCAATGAGCACGACTTCGACTTTAAGTTGAAGCACGCCAAAGAGTTTTTGGCCGAGGGTGCCAAGGTTAAGGCTTATGTCCACTTCGTGGGTCGCTCGATCGTGTACAAAGAGCGGGGAGAGCAGCTTCTACAGCGCTTTGCCCAAGCCCTTGAGGCCGATGCCAAAATAGAGCAGGCGCCCAAGCTAGAGGGCAAGCGGATGTTCCTCTTCCTGGCACCGAAAGCCGTCAAAAAGTAACCTTGACGTAACTCAACAAAAAAAGCGCCCTCTATGGGGTGCTTTTTTTGTTGAGGACACTTTTAGGCGAAAAGCTGGTCTGCCCGCACGTGTTCTACCTGTGCCTCGCTCACCAGCTGATAAAATTCCTTATGGGTGTTAAAGGGCTCTTCCCCTTCCTTAGGGTTACACTTGTTGTATTCGCCTTCTTCTGTTAAGATGTAGCTGTTGGCCGTATCCTTGATGTTGAACAGCAGCATATTGATGCACTCGCCTTGCAGGCGTGGGTCGGCAATCAAAAACAGGCTCTCTATCCGGCGGTCAAAGCTGCGGTTCATCATGTCGGCGCTGCCGCCGTACACTTTGGGCTGCCCCCCGTTGTGGAAGTAATAGATGCGTGCATGCTCCAGATAATCTCCGACTATGCTGCGCACGGTAATATTCTCTGACAGCCCCTTGCGGCCGGGGCGCAGGCAGCAAATACCCCGCACAATGAGCTGGATGCGAACACCCGCCTGGCTGGCCTTGTAGAGCTCATCTATGGTCTCTTTGTCCTCCAGGCTGTTGACCTTTATGATGATCCCTGCAGGCTTGCCTTGAGTGGCGTTTTCGGCCTCTTGTCGGATCAGCTTAACAAGGCCGTTGCGTAGCTCCCTTGGTGCCGTAATCAGGTAATGGTACTGGTCTGGCAGGCTATGCCCTGTGATTACGTTAAAAAACTCCGACACGTCGTTGGCATAAATGTCATTGGTCGTAATCAGGCTGATGTCTGTGTAGAAGCGGCTCGTAACCTCGTTGTAATTGCCAGAGCTCAGGTGCACGTAGCGCGTTACCCGGTCTTCATCTTTCCGCACGATGAGCATCATCTTACAGTGTGTCTTGAGTGCCCCAACACCGTAAATCACAAAGCACCCGGCCTTTTGCAATCGTTTGGCCTCGCGGATGTTGTTCTCTTCGTCAAACCGGGCTTTTACTTCAAAAAGCACCGATACGTGCTTGCCGTTTTCTGCAGCCCGCTGAAGGGCGTTGATGATCCGGCTCTCCCGCGCAGTCCTGTAGATTGTCATTTTGATAGACAACACATGCGGATCTTCTGCTGCGGCTTCCAACAAATGCAGCAATGGCTCCAGGCTGTTGTAGGGATGATGCAACAGCAAGTCGCGCTGCTTTAACGTCTCAAACAGGTCTTTGTTGCTTGCTTCGTTGCTCTCGCTCAAAGGGCGGATGGGTGCCGGCATCGGCGGTATCTCGCTCTGAAAGTCTTTGTGCGATACAATCTGATTGAGGCCTGTAAAGTCAATAAGGCTTGGCGTAATAAAGAAGTTGTCGGCCTCAAGGTCCCAACGCTCCTTCAGAGTCTTTAGCAAATACGGATTGTGCTCTGCCCCAATCTCTACCCGCACAACCCGGCCCGTGCGCCGGCCGCTCAGCTTGCGCTTTACCTCTTCTACAAAGTCAGAATCTGTATCGTCGGCCTCCTCGATGGATATATCTCCATTGCGCATGGTGCGGAAAACATCTACCGAAATAATTTCGACATTGCGAAAAAGCTTGTCTATCTGCCAAACCACAATCTGCTCGATCGGCAAGAAAAGCACCTCTTCTTGCCGCTCTACCACGTAGAAGCGAGGCAGGTTCTGTGGTACCTGCACCAGGGTCAGCCGCCGTGGGTTCTTGCTGTCCTCCTTGTTTTGCGTGATGACGCCCACCGTCATCGCCTTGCTTACAATCACCGGGAAGGTGTGGTAAGCATCTAGGAGCATGGGCGTCAGCATTGGGTAAATCGTCTTTTTGAAGTACAAAAAGGCAGATTCCCGCTCTTGCTCGGTCAAATCTTCAATCTTGGCAATGCTGAGGCCATGGTCTGCAAACATGGGCTGCAGCTCTTGCTGGAAAGTCGTGTACTGCGACCGGTAGAACGCCTGGCACTCGGCCAGCAGCGTAGCCTTAAACGGTTTTTCGCGAAGGCCGCTGTAATCTACCCGCACCTTGTTATAGTCTAGGTAGTTGTAGAGCGACCCAACCCGAATCATAAAAAACTCATCGAAGTTGCTGGCTGTGATGGCCAGAAAACGCATCCGCTCAAACAAATTGCGGTGTTGGGCCTTGGCCTGGTCTAAAACCCGGTAGTTAAACTGAAGCCAGCTCAAGTCTCGGCTGAAATAGTCTGACTGCCGAATCAGGTTGTTTGTCTTAACACTGAAAATGCCCCGAACGGACGTGATTACCTTCTCGCCCAGTTGCACAAAAGGGTCTGTGATGTATTGGTTCAGTTCGCTGGGATTCATGTAGTTAGGTGTTAGATTAGGGCTATTGGGCGGGCTAAAGCCCAAACGAATCCAATCCAATAGCTGGATCAGCTAAAGTTGAAACGCAAATAGTGGATGGGCTGGCCCATTCCAAGGTATTTCCGCTCAAAGTTGGTTTGGATACCGAGATGCTCTTCCAGCAAAACGTCGTTGTAGAGGTCAAATGTATAGCGGAGGTCCGTATGGGCAATCTGTGCTATTTGCTCGAGCGTATAATCAAAAAGCGGGCGATTGTCCGTTTTTAGGCGTACCATACCGCCAGGCACCAACAGCTGTCTGTAAAGCTCTAAAAACCTGGGGCTTGTGAGCCGCCGCTTCTCATCCCTGCCCTTAGGCCGTGGGTCCGGAAAGGGAATCCAGATTTCAGCCAGCTCCCCTTGCCCGAAGTGCATGTCTATGTTCTCAATCTCTGTCCTCAAAAAAGCTGCATTTTGTAGCCCAGCGGCCTCGCAGGCTTGTGCCCCCACCCAAATGCGGTAGCCTTTGATATCTACCCCAACAAAGTTGTGGTCAGAGTGGTGTTGCGCAAGGCCAAAGGTGTACTCGCCCTTGCCGCAGCCAAGCTCGGCTATCAAAGGATTGTTATTGCCAAAATGCCGCTCACTCCAGCGGCCTTTCAGCTTGCCAAAGCTCTCTTTGCCTACCTGTACTATGTTGTACTTCTCTTGGTTGTCCGCAAAGCGAACTTGTTTTTGCCTGCCCATAAGCTGCCGAGTTTTGGCTATGTCTTGTTTAGATGGAAAAGCACCCTCCTGGCCTGGTAATGGCAAGCCAAAAGGGTGCTGGTGATTTCAGGAAATGGCCGGCTTATCAGCTTGCCTTCCGCGCAAGTACTTGATGCGCAGCGGTTACGACATTGGCCGCCTTAAGCCCGTACTTCTCCATCAACTGGTCAGGCGTGCCAGACTCGCCAAAGCTGTCTTGCACGGCCACATACTCTAGTGGGGTAGGGCGGTGTTTGGCCACATAGTGGGCTATCGAATCGCAAAGCCCGCCATTTACTTGATGCTCTTCTGCCACTACGGCGCATCCCGTCTTATTCAAAGAGGCTGCAATGGTTTTTGTATCCAGCGGCTTGATGGTGTGCAGATTTATGACCTCGGCCGATATCCCGGCATCCTCCAGCAATTCTGCCGCTAGGATACACTCCCATACCATATGCCCGGTGCAAAAGAGCGATACATCTACCCCTTCGTGCAGTACATCTGCTTTTCCGATGACGAATGGCCTGTCTTTGGGGTAGAATACCGGCAGCACGGGCCGGCCAAACCGCAGGTATGCCGGGCCATGGTGCTCGGCCAGGGCAAGTGTTGCAGCGTAGGTCTGGTTGTAGTCGCAGGTATTGATGACGGTCATACCGGGCAGCATGCGCATCAGGCCCAGGTCCTCCAGAATCTGGTGTGTGGCCCCATCCTCGCCCAGCGTAAGGCCGGCATGGCTGGCGCAGATTTTGACGTTTTTATCAGAATAGGCAATGGATTGCCTGATCTGGTCATAAACACGGCCGGTGGCAAAGTTGGCAAACGTGGTAGCGTAGGGGATATAGCCTGCCGTTGCTAAGCCTGCCGCTACGCCCATCATATTGGCTTCTGCAATACCACACTGGACAAATCGCTCGGGGTATTGCTTTTCAAAATCGTTAAGCTTTAGCGAGCCTGTCAGGTCAGCGCAAAGTGCTACCACTTTTGGGTTTGCTGCTCCCAATGCCGTCATGGCTGCTCCGAAGCCAGAGCGGGTGTCTTTCTTATCCGTAAACGGAAACTTCCCTTTGATACTGTTCATACGGGCAGGCTTAATAGTCTGTAGTGGTAGATTGGAGTTGGTCTAGCGCCTGCTGTAGTTGAGCATCGTTGGGGGCAACGCCGTGCCATTTGTGGCTACCCATCATAAAGTCTACGCCGGCTCCCATGGCAGTTTCCATTAGAACAACAACGGGCAAAGCTTGGCCCGAGGCGGCTTTTGCGGCAAGCAGCATTTGATCTACGGCATTCATGCTGTTGCCTTGTGGGCAATGGAGCACCTGCCAGCCAAAGGCTTCCCACTTCTGGGCCAGGTTTTTCAGGCTCATAACCTTGTCTACAGGGCCATCAATTTGCTGGCCGTTGTAATCTACCGTTACGATAAGGTTGTCCAGGTTGTGGTGCGCTGCAAACAAGGCGGCTTCCCAAATCTGACCTTCCTGCAGCTCACCGTCGCCCGTCAGGGCATAGACCAGGGTCGTGTCTTTAGCCATTTTCTTGGCCAATGCAGCACCACAAGCTACAGATAGCCCTTGGCCCAAAGAGCCAGATGCTACCCGGACGCCAGGCAGCCCTTCGTGGGTTGTAGGGTGGCCTTGCAAGCGGCTGTTGATCTTTCTGAACGTGGCTAGCTCTGCAACGTCAAAAAAACCGGCACGCGCCAGTGTAGCATACCAAACGGGGCTAATGTGGCCATTGCTCAAAAAGAACAGGTCTTCTCCATTGCCTGCCATATCAAAAGGCAGACTGTAGCGCAAGTGTCCGAAGTATAAGTTGACGAAATACTCCACACACCCCAGCGATCCACCTGGGTGCCCACTCTGTACTCCATGCACCATCCGAACGATGTCGCGCCGTATCTGAAGGGCCAGTTGCTCACGCTCTTGCAGCGTACGTGTATTAGGCGAGCTGCTCTGCATGGGCATCGGTTTTTACCTTGGCGATATGCTTCTCTACGATGCCGTCTTCCGATATCAGGAAGGTCTCTCTGGATGTGCCCATGTACTTCTTGCCGTACATGTTCTTTTCTTTCCAAACCCCATAGGCATTCACGATTGTCTGCGCCTCGTCGGCCAGTAGTGGAAAGGGTAGGCTGTACTTGTCGGCAAACTTCTTGTGGCTGGCCACAGAGTCTGTGCTAACGCCGATTACCTGCACCCCTTGGCCAAGCAGTGCTTGGTAGTTGTCGCGCAGGTTGCAGGCCTGGGCCGTGCAGCCAGGCGTATCGTCTTTGGGGTAGAAGTAAAGTGCTACTTTCTTTCCCTTAAAATCGCCCAGGCTAACGGTGTTGCCGTGCTGGTCTTGGGCCGTAAAGGCGGGGGCTGGCTGCCCGATGGTAACAGACATAATGAGCTTGGTGCGCAGATAGGTTGGCTCTGCGCTACAAAATTGTAGTCTCTAGTCGCTTCTCGTTGCCGCAATTGTCTCGAATTACGAACTCAAATCTTCCTGGGCCTGCCAGATCCACCTCGTCTTCCGTTATCCAGACCAGGTTGCGCTTGTGATCGTACTGCATGGCCAGGGTCTTCTTGTTCAGGTATGCATGAAAGTCGGCAATGCCGCTCAAATTATCGCTAACCAGTATGCGGACGCCCTTTCTGCCAGCCTGCACCATGCGGGCTAGGGGAGGCGTGCTGTCTGTAAGCAACCTGTATTTGCCCAGATATTTGGTCTCAAAGCACAGAGAATCGCCCCTTATCTCTGTTTTCAACCATTTGAGCCTGCCGCCGCTCTCTAGGTAAAATGCCTGCTTAGAGGTTATGCCACCGTTAAACCTGGCCTTCACATCCAGGTAGGTAAACATGGGCTGGTCAGCCGGGCCGAGCGTAAACACACCGTCTTGTGGTTTGCCCTCTACGGCCAGGTAGCAGGTGTCAAACAGGGTAGAAAGTCTGAAGTTTATCTGCCAGTCAGATGAAACCGCTCGAAAGGCCTGCCCACTGGGTATGGCTCCCACCAGCTTAGTAGCCACTTTGTAACCTGGCCCCCCGATGCTGTCTGGCACGCCGAGCCTTAAGTCGTAGAGGTAGGTGTTCTTGCCTCCTTGTACATACCGCGGAGGCAGGTAAAACCAGCGCGGGCCTACAAAAACGCCCATAGAGTCTAAGAAAGTCGCCGGGCCAGCCGCTTCGATTTTCAGCACATTCTCTGAGACATCGAAACCAATCTTGGGAGGGCTATTAGAAGCCTTGGCAGCAGCATAGAGCGGATCTGCCACCATTTTATAGGTGCCGCTCAAGCGGCATTTGTTGCCGTAAGCATCATAGCAGATAATCTCGTAGCGGTGCAGGCCAGTATCAGCCTGGCTGATAAACCCACGGCGCGAAGCATCCCTACCGAAGGCCATGGCGTTGCCGTCGTCCTGAAAAATCTTCTGGTAACGCTCACCCGTAGCCCTAAAAAGCTCATAATCTATATGAACGTTGATGTGCCCTGTCTGCCTAAAGGCGAACCTCTCAATGTTAACGCTGTACACCTCTCGGTCGTCTATCCGCAGCTCTATGCAGGTAACCCCCGTGTGCTGGGTGCCATTGTTGATTCGATCTCTGGCCAATACCTCAAACCCGAATGACCCCTGGGCTGTGAAGGTGCCGGCAGTATAGTTGTGATTTCCAAGGTGCTTCACAGGTATTCGGGCCAAGCCATAGCTGCCATTGGCCCGGCTGTTGATTCCAAACGTCCTAACGTATAAGCCTGATATATAGGGCGAAAGGCGGTCTTCTATCTCTGCAAAGCCAAAGTGCATAGGATTTAGCACAATGTCGTTGGTATCGCGGATCTCGTAATGCAGGTGTGGCCCGCCCGAGCTGCCCGAGTTGCCGCTCAGCCCAATAACCTCTCCCTTCTGCACCTTATAAAGTCCTGCCGCTGGGTAAAGCTCTACTTCAAAGGCGTCTTTGTCTCGCTGTTCGGCGTTTGCCAGGGCTTGGAGGTCTGCTCTAAAATCCTCGAGGTGGGCATAAACCGTCACCAAGCCATTGGCGTGCTTTACATGCAGCATGTTGCCATAACCGTGGCTGCTTACCTGTACATAACTCACATAGCCGTCGGCACTTGCATACACGGGCAGGCCAGTTCGGTAACCTGTCCGGATGTCCAGCCCGCCGTGGAAGTGGTTGGTGCGCAATTCGCCCATGTTGCCCGTCAGGCTTGTACGCTTGCCGGGCTCAATGGGGTAAAGCAACGGAGACTGACCAAAAGCCTCTGCCCAAAGGCCAAATAAAGCCAGGGCAGCAACCTTAAGCGGCCACTTGCACCTTGAAAAAAAGCTGGCCATCCAAAAAGCCCTCCAGCACGTCGCCCGCTGTGAGAGCGCCCACACCTGCGGGTGTGCCGGTAAACACATAATCTTCTGGCAAGATGGTGAAATAGCGGCTGGCATAGGCCAAAAGGGCAGGTATAGGCGTCAGCATCAACCTAGAGTCTCCGCTTTGCCTTTGCGTTCCGTTTATGTGTAGGCTGAAGTTAAAATGATCGTCTGCCTTGGCTGGCAGAGCTGCTGTGCTTACCAAGGCGCTTCCGTCAAATGCCTTGGCTTTTTCCCAAGGTAAGCCTTGCGCCTTTAGTTCGTCTTGCACATCTCGGGCCGTAAAGTCTAGCCCGAGCGATACGGTATGCAAGGCTTGGCTTGCTTGCTCAATGGTGGCGTTTTTCAGCGGTGCCTTTACCTGCACAACCAGTTCGCACTCAAAGTGGATTTGATTGGCAAAAGCAGGTAAGTGGAAGACATCACCCCAAAGCCGTGCCGTATCGGGTTTGATGAACAGCAGCGGCTCGGCAGGCACGGCATTGCCCAGCTCTTGGGCATGGGCGGCATAGTTGCGCCCTACGCAGATAAATTTCATGCAGATAGCTTTTGGCTAAGGCGTATCTGGCTCACCTTCCGCTTGGTATCTACCGGAAAGTCTCTGTCCATGATCCAGTCGTAATAGTATGGGTCTTTGGCAAATATGTCCAGCACTTTCTCGCCCCGGTGTTTGCCAAAGTTGAAAACCGGGTCACCTTTGTCTGTTTTGCCGATAAAGCCGGCCAAGTCAATGTGTTGCGTGGCAAAGTTTTGATGCAGGGTCGGAATGTCGTTCAATACCCGCTCATGGTCAGGAGACTCAGGGTCTTCTGCATAGCGAAGAAGTTGCTCTTGCAGTACCCTGAAAGAGGCCAGCGTATCCGTTTCTGCCGTGTGCGCTTGGCCAAGCTCAGATATGTCTGCGCCCGTGTAGAACTTGTAAGCCGCCGCCAGATTACGCTTCTCCTTCGCAAAGAAGATGCGCTGGGCATCCACCAGGCAGCGCTCTTCATACTCAAACTCGATGCCGGCACGGTCAAACTCTTCTATCAGTATCGGCAGGTCAAACCGAATCACGTTAAAGCCGGCAATGTCGCAACCTTCCAAAAAGTCTGCCAAAGACTTTGCCACCCGCTTAAAGGTGGGGCACTCCTGCACGTCGGCATCGGTAATGCCATGAATCGCCGTCGCCTCGGCCGGTATAGGTATGGTTGGGTTGAGGCGCCGCGTCTTCATTTCCATCTCTCCCATCGGCATCAGCTTCAGGATAGAAATTTCAATGACCCTGTCTTTAACAAGGTTTAGCCCTGTAGTTTCCAGGTCTAAAAACGCCAGCGGTTTTTTAAGATTCAGCCGCACCATCAGTTGTAGAGAGAGGCAATGTCTAGTCCGCCCAGATGCCCGCTGCTCATCCACAGCCATACGTCGCTGTGGGCATGCTGGGTATAAAAGGCTTTTAGCTCGTCGGCGTTGCTCAGCACCACAAGGCCCTGCTTGCCAAAGCTGGCCAAAGCGGCGTCGGCCGTCAGGCCCTTACCTTTTTTCTGAAGCACGTCGGCATCGAGGTAGATGGCTGCGGTTGGTAGCGCATCTAATGAGCCTTTGTATTGGGCTATGTAATCGGGGTTTAGGCTAGAAAATGTATGCAGTTCCAATACACCAACGGCGGCCTTGCCGGCATGTTTCTGAGCGACGGCCTCTACCGTTGCTCGCACTTTGCTAGGCGCATGGGCAAAGTCGCGATAGACGACCGGGCCAGCTACATGAAGGCGCTCAAGCCTCTTTGCTGCCCCTTTAAACGTCTGCACCGCCGCATAAAACTCCGCCTCCTGGATACCGAGCAAGGCCGTAGCCTCTTTGGCAGCCTGGATGTTAGACATGTTGTGGTCGCCAAAAAACGATACCTCGTAACGGTGCCCTTCTTTGTCCACTAAGTAGGTCTTGCCACCTTCGTACACATGTGGATGCGCCTTATAAGGGGTTGGGGTAACGTCTGGCCGCTCCTTGTTGCAGATAACCGATACAATCGGGTCATCGTCGTTAAATATTAGAGCGCCTCCCTTCGGGCTGGCATCTGCCAGATGGTCAAACTGCCGCACATAGCTGTTCAGGGTAGGGAAGACGTTGATGTGATCCCAGGCAATGCCAGATATCACCGCTATGTGGTGCTTATAGCTCAAAAACTTGGGGTGCTCGTCTTGGCAACTGGCAAAGTACTCGTCGCCCTCTATCACGATAACGGGCGCATCTGCATCCAGGCGGATGGGATTGTCGAAGCCTTCTACGGTTGCGCCTACCAGGTAGTTGAATTTGCGCCCTGCAGCCTTCAGCACGTGCATGATCATGCTGGTGATGGTCGTTTTGCCGTGGCTGCCCGCAACAACCACGCGCTGCATATCTTGAGCCAGCTCAAAAACAAATTGAGGATACGAGCAGATTTTTAGGCCCAAACGCTTTGCTGCTGCTAGCTCTGGGTTATCTGCCTTGGCATGCATGCCAAGTACCACCAAATCTATCTCGTCAGAGATTGCGGCAGGGTTCCATCCCTGGTAAGCGGGCAGTAGGCCGTGGTTGGCCAGGCGGGTGCGGCTAGGCTCATAAATCTCGTCGTCAGATCCTGTCACTTTCCAGCCAAGGCGCTGGGCTTCAATGGCAAGGCTGTGCATGGCACTACCGCCAATGGCTATAAAATGGGCGTGTTTCGTTTTCAAGCACACAAGGTTTGGGGCCAAAGTTAGCCGCCTTGGCCGATAGCCTTCTGTTGCAGGCCCTACTTGTGGCCTTGGCCATCAATAGCACAGCCATCAGTGGATAAGTTGTGGATTTTACCCTTGCAACCATCTGTACTTTTGTAGGCTATGGATGACAAGAAGGTTACCCGCTCTCCGCGCACCAAACTGCCTACCATGAGGCCCGCCGGCACCGAACTTTACGATACTGGCCAGGCCAAGCCCCAGGCCATAGAAATCGAAGAGGCTGTTCTAGGGGCCTTGCTGCTAGAAAAGCGCGCCCTCGACGAGGTAGCCGACATTCTGCAGCCCGACCACTTTTACAAAGAGGAGCACCAGATGATCTACGGCGCCATTATGGCGCTGTTTGGCAACAACGAGCCCGTTGATGCCCTTACCGTCGGCACGGAGCTTAAAAAGCAACGGAAGTTCGATTTCGTAGGCGGATACCCTGCCCTTACCCGGCTTACGGCCCGGGTAAGCTCGGCGGCCAACATCGAGTACCATGCCCGCATCATCGTAGAGCGTGCTATGAAACGCGAGCTCATCCGGATAGCCGCCGAAGCCCACCGAGACGCCTATGACAGCTCAACCGACGTCTTCGAACTGCTCGATAAGACCGAAAACGACATCTTCCAGCTCACGGAGGGCTCTATCAAGAAGAACTACCAGAGCGTGGGCACCGTCCTGAGCCAGGCTATAGACGAACTGGAGGGCCGTAAAAACCAGAAGGGCGGCCTCACCGGCGTAGGCTCTGGGTTCATGGCTTTGGACAGGCAGACCAACGGTTGGCAACGGTCAGACTTTGTAATCGTGGCCGCGCGCCCGGCCATGGGCAAAACCGCGTTTGCCCTGAGTTGTGCCCGCAACGCAGCCGTAGAGTTTAAAAAGGGGGTAGTCGTATTCAGCCTCGAGATGTCTAGCGTGCAGCTTGTCAACCGCCTTATCTGTGCCGAGGCAGAGCTAGAAAGCGACAAGATCAAAAAAGGCAGCCTTGCCCCCTACGAGTGGCAGCAACTTAACTCCAAAACGGCGGCCCTGGCCTCGGCCCCCATTTTTATTGACGACACCCCCGCGCTATCCATCCTGGAGCTGCGGGCCAAGTGCCGCAGGCTTAAAAGCCAGCACGACATCGAGCTTATCATCATAGACTACCTCCAATTGATGACAGGAGACCAGTCTAAGGCCGGCAACCGCGAGCAGGAGATTGCCTCCATATCGCGCTCGCTCAAAAACTTGGCCAAGGAGTTAAACGTCCCTGTCATTGCCCTCTCTCAGCTCAGCCGTAACGTAGAGCAGAGAACAGGCGGCAAAAAGCCGCAACTGTCAGACCTGCGCGAGTCAGGCTCGCTAGAGCAAGATGCCGATATGGTAATCTTCCTCTACCGGCCAGAGTACTACGGCATAACCCAAGACGAAGAAGGCAACAACCTAGAGGGCCTGGGCGAGATCATCATCGCCAAGCACCGCAACGGCGACGTAGGATCTGTCTTCCTCAAGTTTATAGGCAAATTCACCAAGTTTGAAGACCAGCCAGACTTCGCCTCGGGCGGTGGTAATGTGGGCTTTTCTACGGCGCTACCAGATACGGGCCGCAGCATCCCGTCTGAGTTCGACCTGCCCCCTGCCTATGGCAACGGCTTGCCACCCAGCCTGCCGGCATTGCCTCCAGACAACGACGTACCCTTTTAGGACGACAGCTCTGCCATCAGCGCGTTAATTTCCCGCAGGGTCTTTGCTTCGCCCTGTGCCATGGCAACGCTGGCTCCGGTGCGCAGATAGGCAAGGGCCTCTTGCTCCTTTTCAACCTCATAGAGCCAGGTAGCAAGTTGATAGTAAGTTGGCAAATAATCGGGGCAGTTTAAGGCCAGGTCTTTTAGTTTTGCAATGCCTTCTGCGGCATCGTTTTTGCCCGTTTCTAAGGCGATGGCATAGGCAAAAAAGGGATCTGTCGGATTTTCTGCCTGCATTTGCCGCAACATTTCTAGCCGGTCTGCCATTGTATAAGTAACCCACGTCGCCGCTATCTCGGGCGACCTTCCAAATCTAACCCACACATGAAAATTCTGGTCTGCATCACGCACGTTCCGGACACGGTGAGCAAAATCACCTTTTCTGACAACAACACTAGGCTGAACCCTGCCGGCATCCAGTTCATCATAGGCCCCTACGATGACTACGCCCTGGCCCGCGCCGTGGAGATTAAAGAAGCCAATGGAGCCCAAGTAACGGTGCTCAACGTTGGCAAAGCAGATACAGAGCCCACCATTCGCAAAGCGTTGGCCATCGGTGCAGATGATGCCGTCCGCATTGACGTAGAACCTCAGGATGCTTTCCAGGTAGCAAGGCTGATTGCTGATTACGTTAAGGCCAACCCTTTTGACCTGGTCTTAATGGGTCGTGAGTCTATCGACTACAACGGTGGGTTGGTGCACGGCCTCGTGGGCGAGCTTCTCGGTTGGCCATCGGTGTCACCCGTGATGAAGCTTGACCTTAACGGAACTACCGCTACTATGGCCAAAGAGGTAGAAGGTGGCAAAGAATACGTTGAGCTTACACTGCCCTTCGTGGCCGGTTGCCAAGAGCCTATTGCGGAGTGGAAGATCCCCAACATGCGTGGCATCATGTCTGCACGCACAAAGCCCCTGCAGGTACTGGCTGACACCGGCGCAGCCCTCAGTTCGGAGGTTACCTCTTTCGATTTGCCTCCTGCCAAGAGCGCCGTAAAAATCATCCCCTCAGACGCTGCCGAGCAGCTCATCAACCTACTGCACACAGAAGCCAAGGTTATCTAAACCTGGCTAAACTACAGCGCACATTTATTGAAAAGACACCGATTATGAAGACGTTGGTTTTTGTTGAGTTTGAAGCCGGCAAGGTTAAAAAGTCTGCCCTCGAGGCCATTTGCTTTGGCCGCCAGATTGCAGCCGGCCCTGTGGCAGTAGTTGCAGCTGCCCCCGCGGGTACAGACTTTGCCCCGTTAGGCGCCTATGGTGTAGACCAGGTGCTCCACATCGCCGACCCTGGGTTTGATATGCCTGAGGCACAACCTTTGGCCACCGCCCTTGCCCAGGCAGCAAGCCAGCTAGGTGCCGATGCCATCTTGCTGCCCAAAACAAGCCTGACCGACGCTACCGCTCCACGCCTGGCTGCAAAACTTGGCGCGGCCGTAGCCTCTAACGTCATGGCTATTGTTGACGCTACCCCGGGCAACTTCACCGTAAAGCGTTCTGTGTTTACGGGTAAAGCCTTTGCCCAAACCAGGCTTGCGGGCGGCAAGGTCGTGCTTACCATTAAAAAGAACAGCATTGATGTTGCAGAGGGTAATGCCTCGGCCGTTAGCGTTGAGACCTTCGCCCCAAGCATCCCAGCCTCAGACCATGCCGTAAAGCGCATCTCTGTAGAAAAAGCCACCGGGCAGGTGCTATTGCCCGATGCTGAAATCGTCGTATCCGGCGGCCGTGGCATGAAGGGCCCAGAGAACTGGGGCCTGATTCAAGACCTGGCTGATGCCCTGGGTGCTGCCACAGGTTGCAGCAAACCCGTATCAGACATGGACTGGCGCCCACACCACGAGCACGTTGGCCAAACGGGTATCAAGGTGAGCCCCAACCTCTACATTGCTGTGGGCATTTCTGGTGCCATTCAGCACGTGGCGGGCATAAACTCAAGCAAAGTCATCGTTGCAATTAACAAAGACCCAGAGGCTCCCATTTTCAAAGTGGCAGACTATGGTATCGTAGGCGACGCTTTTGAGGTGCTACCAAAATTGACGGCAGCCGTCAAAAACCTGAACTAGGCCCCATATTTGGGGCCCGGAAACTGCAAGTGGCTGCACCTAAAAAGATTAAACTAGAGATTCTGGGGCTGTCATCGAGCCAGTCCCAGAATAGTTCTTTTGCCCTGGTATTGGGCGAGGAGGGCGGCAACCGAAGGTTGCCTATCATTATTGGCATGTTCGAGGCTCAGGCCATTGCCATCGAAATTGAGAAAATCGTTCCCAACAGGCCCATGACACATGACCTGTTCAAGACGTTTGCCGAGGCCTTTGACTTTTATGTTGAAGAGGTAATCATCTATGGCCTCAAGGAGGGCGTGTTTTACGCACACATCGTATGCTCTAATGATGTGCGCACCTTTGAGGTGGATGCTCGACCGAGCGATGCCATCGCCATCGGCCTTCGCTTTGGGGCAGGCATCTATACCTACGAGAATATCATGTCTGAGGCTGGGATCATCGTAAACAGCGACGATGACGACGAGGCCCAGCCAGCTGCGTCTGCTCCGCAGCCGAAGAAATCCTGGGCTGAAACACTCAAAGACACCCCGACCGATCAGCTTCAGCAAATGCTTGACGAAACGCTGGCACGAGAAGACTACGAGAAGGCTGCCAAAATCCGAGACGAGCTCAATCGTCGTAATTAGGCAAAGCAATTACTGCCAAAAAAAGGCCCTCTAACAAGAGGGCCTTTTTGTATCCAAGCAAAAGGGGCTATCGCCAACGGCGATAACCCCTTTAGAAAGCCTAGGTTGGCCGCCTTAGCGCTGCGCCATCGGCACGTAGTTGCGCTCAGTTGCTCCGGTATAGATCTGACGAGGCCTGCCGATAGGCTCCTTGCGCTCGTTCATTTCTTTCCATTGTGCAATCCAGCCAGGCAGGCGGCCCAGGGTGAACATCACCGTGAACATATCCGTAGGGATGCCCAAAGCACGGTAGATGATACCCGAGTAGAAATCCACGTTCGGGTACAGCTTGCGCTCTACAAAGTAGGGGTCAGACAGGGCCACCTCTTCCAGGCGTTTGGCTATGTCAAGCACAGGGTCGTTGATGCCCAGGCTCGTCAGCACATCGTCTGCGGCCTTCTTGATGATTTTGGCGCGAGGATCAAAGTTTTTGTAAACGCGGTGCCCAAAGCCCATCAGTCTGAAACTGTCGTTCTTGTCTTTGGCCTTGGCAATGTACTTGTCTACGTTGCCACCATCCGCTTTTATGGCCTCCAGCATCTCAATCACCTCTTGGTTGGCGCCGCCGTGCAGAGGACCCCACAAGGCATTTATTCCGGCCGACACCGACGAGTAAAGGCTTGCCTTAGAAGAACCAACGATGCGAACCGTGCTGGTAGAGCAGTTTTGCTCATGGTCAGCATGCAGAATGAGCAGTTTGTCTAACGCGCGGGCAACTACGGGGTTTACTTGGTAGTCGTCAACGGGTAGGGCAAACATCATGCTCATGAAGTTAGAGCAGTAGTTGTGCTTGTTGTTGGGGTAGTTTACCGGGTGGCCGATGGAGTGCTTGTACGTCCAGGCGGCGATGGTAGGTGCCTTGGCCAACAGCCTGATGATTGTCAGGTCGATATACTCCTTGCTACGTTCGTAGATGGCTTCGGGGTAAAATGCCGTCAGCGAGCAGATAATGCTGGCCATTACACCCATCGGGTGGGCCTTGGCCGGAAAGCCAGAAAGTATCTTATGGAAGTCCTCGTGCACAAGCGTGTGCAGGCGGATGTCTTGCTCAAACTTAGAGAATTGATCAGCCGTGGGTAATTCGCCGTAGATAAGCAGATAAGCAACCTCTAAAAAGGTGCTGCTCTCGGCAAGCTGCTCGATGGGATAGCCCCTGTAGCGAAGGATACCTTCTTCACCATCCAAAAACGTGATGGCACTTTGGGTGGCACCCGTGTTTTTGTAACCGGTGTCTAGGGTCACGTACCCAGACAGGTCGCGCAGGGCGCTGATGTCGATGGCTAGTTCTTTTTCTGTACCTTCTACAACGGGCAACTCGTAGGTTTTGCCGTCCAGAATGATCTGGGCTGTTCTACTCATGATACTGACAAGTGTTATTCAATTTACCCGACTTGGCCATCGATTGTTTGCAAATCCGTAGCTGTGGGTGGTGGTGGTGCGAGCTGGGCCCGTAGGCCATGCAAATGTTGCGCAAGTTTAGCCACGGGCCACGAATCTTCTACCGTAAAATTTCCGATTCTGGTACGCCGAAGTTCCGATAGGTAGGCACCTGTGCCTAAATCCATGCCCAAATCGCGTGCCAAAGACCTTATATACGTTCCTTTTGAGCAAACTATCCGTGCCCGGAGCGTGGGATAATCGTAGGCTAATAGCTCGAAGGTATAGATAGAGATAGGCTTGGCCTTTAACTCCACCTCCTTGCCTTTCCGTGCCAGCTCGTAGGCGCGGGTTCCGTTGACCATTACGGCTGAAAAAATAGGTGGAATTTGCTCCTGTGGGCCCGTTAGCCTTTCGATAGCCTGTTCAACTTGAGCCAAGGCCGGGGCTAGGGGAGTGGGTTCTGTGGTGATAACCTCACTTTCCAGGTCGAAAGATGCCGTCGTTGCACCAAGTACAAAGGTGGCCACGTACTCTTTGTCTGCTCCCTGAATGCTATCTATCGTCTTCGTTTTCTTGCCGGTGCAGCACACCAACAGCCCGGTAGCCAGAGGGTCGAGCGTGCCCGCGTGGCCAATTTTTTTGAACTTGCCCGCAGCCCGAATCTTTTTAACGACGTCGAAGCTCGTCCACGTTAATGGCTTGTCTAGCAACAAAATGTCACCATCGTCTGTGTTGGGTACAAAATGGTCTGCATCCATACTTATAGCGAGAGCTGAACCCCCAACAGCGGCAGCAGCAGTAGTAATGCCCCAACGGCAATCCGGTAGTAGCCAAACGGCCTGAACCCAGCGCGCATCAATACGCCGATAAAAGCTTTTATGGCAAGGATAGCCACCACAAAGGCCACTATGTTGCCAACAGCCAAAAGCAACCATTGATCTGAGCTCGCTTGCAAAAGCTGGTCTTTATACTTGAGCAGCTTTAGCCCAGAGGCCGCGGCCATGGTAGGTACCGCAAGCAAAAAACTGAATTCGGCCGCCTGCTCTTTTGAAAGCCCTTGCGCTTGCCCGCCAATGATGGTTGCCGCAGACCTACTAACGCCCGGCACCATTGAGATGCTCTGGAAAAGGCCAATGGCCGCGGCTTTGCCAAGCGTTAGCTCTTCAAGCGTATTCTTGTTGTTCTTAAACCACTTATCTACAAAAAGCAGAACTACACCTCCCAGGCACAACGATGCAGCAACAACCTGCACACTTTCTAAAAGGCTGTCCACATAATCATCTAGCAGTAGGCCTAGAATTGCCGTTGGCACAAACGCGGCCATCAGCTTTAGGTAGATGCTGAAGCTGCGCAGCAGGCGGTCTCGGTACAATACTAGGACGGACAGTATGGCTCCGAACTGGATGTTGACCTCGAAGAACTTGACAAAATCGTCGTTGCTGATGCCCAGAAAATGGGAGACGATAATCATATGGCCCGTGCTCGATACGGGCAAAAACTCTGTAAGGCCCTCTACAACGGCCAGCAGAATGGCTTGCCAAAGATTCACGCCTGCTCTTGAGACTTGTTGTGCCCGGTAGTGCTCATGATGGCAACTACGGGTACCAAGAAACCAGCCAGGCAAATGATAGCACCCACCGTAAGCCCCATAGTGCCAAACCCATACTCGGCCGGATCCGTGTACATCAAAATCAGCCCGATGGCGATTAAGGCGATGGAAGCAAAGAACCATAGACGGTTCACATGCAGAAATTCAGGAGATTTACCCATTGGGCTGGCAGTTTAGATGAGTTTGTCTAGCGGCAGTCGCAAATAGCGACGTATGGTTAGGTAGCTGGTAGCCATGCCTAACAAAAGGCCCAGCAGCAAAATGCCAACGCATACTGCCCCGAGCGCGGGCAAAGGTAAGAAAGCAGCCGCGTCTGGCACCTGCCGCACCAGGCTGTAATAGAGCGTCAGCAAAACGGCAATGGCAAGTGCCCCGCTTATGAGGCTCAGCCTGGCGGCGTTGCCTACAAATGGCCTGAGCACAAAGCTTGGCCTGGCACCCACAAGTTGCATAGAGCGCACTAAAAATCGCTTGCTAAACAACTGGAGGCTAACCGTATTGCTAACCAGGGCCGACGCTGCCAACACAAGCAGCAAGGCAATGCCCCCAAGCACAAATGCGCCTGCCTGCAGGTTCCGGGCCAGGCTTTGTGCCAAAGAGCGTAGGTAGGTTACTTCAAACACACCCTTAACGCTGGCAATCTGTTTGCGGGCAAGCTCCAGGTTCTCTGGGGTGTTGGCATCGCCCAGTAAACCAATCTCGTAATAGTCTCGCAAGGGGTTACTTCCTAAAAAGGCAACAAAATCTTCGCCGCTGCTGGCCTTAAAATCTTCTGCTGCTTGGCCGCGCGTAACCAGATTAAAGGATACCTGGCCGGCTGGTGCTATCCCGTTTAGCGCGGTGGCGATGTCGTCTTTAGCCTGGGCCAGTTGTTGGGCAGAGATGTCCTTGTCCATGTAGGCATGGAGCAGAACCCGGCTTCGCAGATACCCACTGATATTGCCCGCAGCCAGCAACAGCGATGAAAAGACACCCACCAGCATCAGCGCCAGCGCCGTCGAGAATACTACGATAAACCCTGGAGTTTTCATGCTTTCAGTGCTTGTTGGGCAGCTTCGGCTGCGGCCTCAATGGCTGCCGCCATGCCTTCGGCGCGTTTGCCGCCTGCCGTGGCATAAAAGAGCTGGCCACCGCCCCCACCTTGGATGTGAGGCCCCGCCACCTTGACAAGTGCACGTGCATCCAGCTTTTGGCTCTCTTGTAGCTCTGCACCGACATAAATGCTTACCAAAGGCTTGTCGTCTGCCAAAGACCCCAAGATGACAACACTGTTTGGCTCCGCTTTGCCAATCTCAAAAACGAGGGTCTTAGCCGCCTCAGCCGAAATTTCCTGTACTCCTGCAATGAGCTTAATAGTGCCCAGGGTTCGAGCCGTAGCCAACAAGCTAGCTTGCAGCTGCCCCAGGCTGGCAGCCTCAAGATCTTTTAGGCGGCGGCGCAAGGCAGCGTTTTCGTCTTGCAATTGGCCGATTTGATGGGCCACCGAGGTTGAGCTTTTAAACATGGCTGCCGCCTGCGCCAGTGCCTTTTGCTGATGAGCAAGGCGTTGCAGGGCTCCCTTGCCAGTTACGGCAATAATACGCCGAACCCCCGCCGCTACAGATGACTCTGTTACTAGCGTGCATAGCCGGATGGCCTGCGTGTTGGCCACGTGGGTGCCACCGCAAAGCTCGACAGAAAATTCAGGGTCGAAGGTGATTACGCGGACTACATCTCCGTACTTCTCTCCAAACAAAGCCATGGCCCCCATGGCCACTGCCTCGGCGTGTGGCACATAGCGGCGCTCCTGCAGTGGGATAGCCTGCCCCACACGGTCGTTGATGATGGCCTCAATGGCTTCAAGCTCTTCTTCGGTAACCTTGGCCGGGTGGCTAAAGTCGAACCGTAGCTCCTCATCGCTAACGAGGCTGCCTTTTTGCTGTACGTGTTTGCCCAATACTTGGCGCAATGCCGCATGCAGCAAGTGTGTGGCCGAGTGATTTGCGCTGATGTCTGTGCGGCGGTCGGCGTTTACTTGCGCCAGCCAAGTACCAGGTTGTTGTAGCCAAGCCTCAAACTCGTCAGACACGATCACGTATTGCAGGTCATTTTCCTTCTTTGTGTCCAACACCGGCACAACCCAGCCCTGGTGCTCCAGATTTTGTAAGGTACCTGTGTCGCCTATTTGTCCTCCGCTTTCAGCGTAAAAGGGGCTGTCTGCCAGCACCACCTGAATTAGCCGCTCGCCTTGGGCTTCTACGGCGCGGGTACGGCGCACCTGTGTCTGGCAGGTCAAGGTATCATAGCCAACAAAAACGCTGGCAGCGTCGGGGCTTACCTCTAGCCAATCGGCATAGGCTACGGCCCCCGCCTTGCGGCTACGCTCTTTTTGCTTGGCCATTTCGGCTTCAAAGCCGGCCTCGTCTATGGAAAGGCCTGCCTCTCTGGCCAGCAGGGCCGTCAAATCTACCGGAAAGCCGTAGGTATCATAGAGCTCAAACACGGCAGTGCCAATGATAGTGCCCGACGCAGCCGTACCCTTAAGCTCGTCAAACTTGCGGATACCGCTCTCTAGCGTGCGCAGAAAGCCAGCTTCTTCTTCGTAGATGCACTTGGCCACAAAGTCTTGCTGCTGGTGCAGCTCATCGAATACACCGCCGAACTGCGCTGCAAGCACCGGCACCAATTGGTGCAGAAAAGGCTTGCGCTGGCCTAAGAAAGAGTATCCGTAGCGTACGGCCCGCCGCAATATCCGCCTGATAACGTACCCCGCTTTGGCATTGCCCGGCAACTGCCCGTCGGTTATGGCAAAGCTTATCGCACGGATGTGGTCTGCAATTACGCGGAAGGCGATGTCCACCTTCTCGTCTTGCCCGTAGGGCTTGCCACTAATCTGGCCTATCTTATCTAAAAGCGGTGTAAAAACGTCCGTATCGTAATTGCTTTGCTTGCCCTGTATAGCCCTGCAGAGTCGCTCGAAGCCCATGCCGGTATCTACGTGCTGGGCAGGCAGGCGCTCTAGCGTCCCATTGGCCAACCGGTTGAACTCCATGAAAACATTGTTCCAGATTTCAATCACCTGCGGATGGTCGTTGTTTACCAGTTCCCGGCCGGGGGTGGCTCGGTCTGCCGCTGGGCGCATGTCATAATGAATCTCCGTACAGGGGCCACAAGGTCCCTGGTCGCCCATCTCCCAGAAGTTGTCCTTCTTGGAGCCGAAGAGGATGCGCTCCTCCGGCAGGTATTGTTTCCAGAGCTCGAAGCTTTCCTCGTCTCGGGCAAGGCCTTCCTTTTCGTCGCCTCCAAACACGGTGGCGTAGATAGACTCCACGTCCAGCTTGTAATGGTTCACCAGCAAGTCCCAACTCCAGGCAATAGCGTCTTTTTTGAAGTAGTCTCCAAAAGACCAGTTGCCCAGCATCTCGAACAACGTATGGTGGTAGGTATCCAGGCCCACATCCTCAAGATCGTTGTGCTTGCCCGAAACACGCAGACACTTTTGCGTATCGGCAACGCGGGGCGTGGGTGCGGGCTTGTTGCCCAAAAAGTAGTCTTTAAACTGGTTCATACCCGCGTTGGTAAACATCAACGTCGGGTCGTTTTTTACCACAAGTGGAGCCGAGGGCACGATGGTATGGCCTTTACCAGCGAAATAATCAAGAAACGTTTGGCGGATGGAGCGAGCGTCGAGCATGGAGCGCATATTGGGGCAAAAGGCAAGCGCACAATGCCAGACCCGCCCCCGGGGTACAGCTGCCTACTTTTGTTACTTTGCCTCAAAAATAGCCCTCCGTTTTGCAGTTCTTCGACACGCACGCCCATTTGGACGATGCCCTGGCCAAAGGTTTACTACCTGCGCAGATGGAAGCCGCACGCCTGGCAGGCGTTTGTGGCATTGCCTTACCCAACTGCGACCTAGGTACGTTAGATGCCGTGCTGGCCGTAGCCAGAGCGTATCCTACGCTGGTTTGGCCCATGTGCGGGCTGCACCCAACCTATGTAGGGCCAGATGCAGAAGCGCAGTTGGCTACCCTAAAGTCGGCTGCCGCCGATACTACCCACCAGTGGGTAGCTATTGGCGAAATAGGTTTAGACCTCTACTGGAAGCAAGACAACCTGCCCCGGCAACAAGAGGTGCTGGAGCAGCAATGCCGTTGGGCGTTAGACCTGGGCCTGCCGGTTGTCTTGCACAGCCGCAGCGCTTTTGCTCAAACCTTAGAGGTTGTGCAAGGCTTTGGGGGGCACCTAAGGGGTGTCTTCCATTGCTTTACAGGCTCAATAGATGAGGCCCGGCAGGCCATAGAACTTGGCTTTTACCTGGGTATAGGGGGGAATGTAACCTACAAAAACAACCCTACCATAGAGACATTGCGCCACATCGGGCTAGACCGCGTTGTACTTGAGACAGACAGCCCCTACCTTGCGCCTGTGCCCTACAGAGGCAAGCCCAATCAGCCCGCTTATGTGGCGTTGGTAGGGCATTTTATTGCCGAGCGACTAGGTTTGTCTTTAGAGGCCCTTGCCTTTGAAACCACGCGCAACGCCCATACGCTATTTGCGCTGCCACACCACAGCGCCTCCAAGCCATGAAAAGGATTTTCTACAAGAATGTCCACTATAAAACTGTAACCATCGCCACACGGGGCGAGGGTGTCAGCCGCACGTCGTTGCTGGTTATCTATACCGGCGGCACGCTGGGTATGGTCTTCGACGAAAAGGAGCGCCATTTGGTACCCTTTGATTTTGAGCAGATCTTAGAGAAAATCCCCGAGCTAAACGAGTTTGAGTTTAGCCTGACGGTGATCAGCTTCAACCAACTCATAGACTCGGCCAACGTTACCCCGGCGCATTGGGTAGCCCTGGCAACACTGATTGAAGAGAATTACCACCGCTTCGACGGATTTGTGATTATCCATGGCACCGATACCATGGCTCACAGTGCCTCTGCGCTAAGTTTCTTGTTAGAGAACCTGAACAAGCCAGTCATCTTCACAGGGGCCCAGTTGCCCATCGGTGCCGTGCGGACCGATGCCCGAGAGAATCTCATCTCTGCCTTAGAGATTGCCTCTGCCCGTAAAGATGGCCGCCCGATGGTGACAGAAGTCTGCATCGTATTTAACAACAAACTTTTGCGAGGCTGCCGGGCCAAAAAGGTAGAATCTGCCCAGTTTGCCGCCTTCGACTCGGCCAACTATCCGCCCCTGGCAGAGTGCGGCACCCGCATTGTGTTTAATCCGCTGGTTATCAAACCTTACCAGCCCTTTAGTGATTTGAGGGTATATAAAAAGATGGATACGCGCGTAGCCATCTTGCGCCTGTTTCCGGGTATAGACGAAAATACTGTCCGAGCCATTTTGCAAATACCCGATCTGCAAGGGCTTGTGCTAGAGACGTATGGCAGCGGCAATGCCCCAACCCGCAGTTGGTTTATACAGGCCTTGCAAGAGGGGATAGAACGTGGGCTACATGTACTCAACGTAAGCCAGTGTATTGGGGGGACGGTACTTCAGGGGCGCTATGAAACCAGCAAAGCCCTAAGCCAAATTGGCGTTATTGGAGGGGCCGACATTACCACCGAGGCTGCCATCACCAAGATGATGTACCTGCTGGCCAACGTAGAATCTCATGCCGAGGTAGCCAAGGCTTTGGGCAAATCCATCCGCGGCGAGATGACCTAGCCCTAAGATTATCATGATTAACGCAGATACCCTTAGTTTTCTGGCAGATCTTGCCGCCAACAACCATAAAGAATGGTTTGATGCCAACAGAAGCCGCTACCAGTTGGCCAAAGACAATGTTTTGGCGTTGGTCGGGAGCACGTTAGCAGAACTTGGGCCTGCCGAAGGCTGGCCGCTCGTGGACCCTAAGCAATGCATCTTCCGGCAAAACCGAGATGTCAGATTCTCTAAGGATAAACGGCCTTACAAAACCAACATGGCCTTTATCGCAGGCCCTAATGGCATGAAGGGCGACGTGCTCTCAGGTATCTACGTACACCTGGAGCCTGGCCAATCATTCTTGGGGATGGGGCTTTACGAACCCAGCGGCGACGAGCTCAAAAAGGTGCGCCAGGAGATTGACTTTAACCTGGACAAATGGACAGGCATTGCCCAGGCCCCTGGTTTTGTGGCCGCCTTTGGGGGTGTAACCGGAGATAAACTGAAAACTGCCCCCAAAGGCTATAAGGCAGATCACCCAGCTATTGAGTGGCTAAGGCACACCCAGTATCTAGCCATTCAAAAGCTCACAGATAGCCAATTGCAACAGAAAAGCCTGCCTAAAACGATTGCGGCGGCCTTTACTGCCGCCGCTCCGTTCAGGCAATTCTTGCTTGAGGCGCTTGCTTAGAGCGGTATGTTACCGTGCTTGCGCTTTGGTGTCTGTACGGCCTTGTTCTCTAGCATCTGGAAGGCTGCAATCAACTTCGTCCGGGTCTCCTCTGGGTAGATTACCTCGTCAATAAACCCTCGGTGCGCCGCCCGATACGGGTTTGCAAACTTGGTTTGGTACTCTTCTACCTTGGCGGCTAGTGTTGCCGCAGGGTCGTCGCTGGCTTGGATCTCTTTGCGGAAGATGATCTCTGCCGCCCCAGCCGCGCCCATTACGGCAATCTCGGCATTGGGCCAGGCAAAGTTCATATCGGCACCAATGTGCTTAGAGTTCATCACATCGTAAGCGCCACCATACGCCTTGCGGGTAATCACCGTCACCCGCGGCACCGTAGCCTCGCAGAAGGCAAACAGCAGCTTTGCCCCATGTACAATGATACCGTTCCACTCTTGGTCTGTGCCTGGTAAAAAGCCTGGTACATCTTCAAAGACCAGCAGCGGCACGTTAAAGCTGTTGCAAAAGCGCACAAACCGGGCCGCCTTCAGGCTGGCCTTGATGTCTAACACCCCTGCAAGCACCGCTGGTTGGTTGGCTATAATACCGATGCTGCGCCCTGCCAACCGCGCAAAACCTACGACGATGTTCTCGGCGTAGTCTTTGTGTACTTCTAAAAAGCTCCCTGCGTCAACGGTTTCTTCTATGACCTCCTTAATGTCATAAGGTTGGTTAGAAGACTCGGGCACGATTTGGTTTAACTTAGGCCTGGTCTCGTCGGCTACGGTGTAGGGCAGGGAAGGGGCAAGCTCTTCGCAGTTGCTTGGTAGGTATTGCAGCAGCCTGCGCGTTGCCTGGAAGCAAGCCACCTCGTTGGGAAAGGTAAAATGCGTAACTCCGCTTTTGGTGGCATGGGTAGAGGCACCGCCCAAATCTTCGAAAGAGACATCTTCATGCGTCACGGTTTTTACCACGTTAGGCCCTGTAACAAACATGTACGATATCCCCTCCACCATCATGATAAAGTCTGTGATGGCAGGCGAGTACACCGCCCCTCCGGCGCATGGGCCCAGAATGAGGCTTAACTGAGGCACCACGCCAGAGCTAAGGGTATTGCGGTAAAAAATGTCTGCATAGCCCCCAAGCGACACAACACCCTCTTGGATGCGTGCTCCGCCAGAATCATTCAGGCCTATGATGGGCGCGCCGTTCTTAAGCGCAAGCTCCTGCAGTTTTACAATCTTCTCGGCGTGTGTTTCAGACAAGGCTCCACCGAATACCGTAAAGTCTTGCGAGAAGACATACACCAGTCGTCCATCAATCTTACCATAACCCGTTACAACGCCATCGCCTAGGTAGTATTCCTTGTCTAGACCAAAGTCTTTGGTGCGGTGCATCACAAAGGCCCCGATTTCCTGAAAGGTGCCAGGGTCTAGCAGCAGATCTATCCGCTCGCGGGCGGTGAGCTTGTTCTTTTTATGCTGCTGGGCAATACGGTCTGCCCCGCCCCCAAGTTGAGATTCTGCGCGTTTGGCAGCTAGTGTTTGGCGTTGTTGCGGTGTCAAAAGCGATGTGTCGTTAATGGTTAACTGAATGTATTGTCTTGGATATAAAGGGCTGTATGGTAGCTCTTTAATACCTCTTGCTTAAACAGTTTGTTTGGCCTCGCCGACGGCAACCAGCATGTCTGCCGTTACCGCCTTCAGGTTGAAATCAGGTTGCCAGTCCCAGTCTTTCCGGGCAGCGTCATCCTCCAGCTCTGCCGGCCAAGAGTCTGCAATGGCCTGTCTGAAGTCGGGATGGCTCAAAAGTTCAAAGGGCCTGCCTTGCGCTTCGGCAATGCTGGCGGCAAAGTCTTTGGGCGTGGCGCTAAACCCGTGGATGTTGTAGCTGGTGCGCACCGTCAGGGCAGGCGCAGGTGCAGCCATCAGTTTCTCTATTGCCTGCATGGCATCAGGCATGTAGAGAAAGGGCATCGGCGTCTCATCGCGCAGGTAGCAGGTGTAGGAGTCCTGTTGCTGGGCTACATGGTAAATCTCCACGCTGTAATCGGTAGTGCCGCCGCCGGGCATGGCCTTGCTGCTAATCAGCCCCGGAAACCGGAGCGACCGAACGTCCAGCCCATGCTTAAAGTGATAATAGTTGCCTAGTTGCTCGCCTGCTACTTTGGTAACCCCATACATGCTGGTCGGGTCCAGATATGCCTGCTGCCGAGCGAACTTACCTGCCCCAGGCCCAAATACAGCAATGCTGCTGGGGAAAAACACTTTTACGCCGGGCAAAGTCTGCACGCAAACGTCAAATAGGTGCTTTTGCGTTTGGACGTTCAGTTGCCAGGCCAGCTCTGGGTTCTTCTCGGCCGTGCCAGATAGCAGCGCAGCCAGATGGTAAATTTCCGTTGGGGCAAAATCGGCCAGTACCTGCTCAAAGGCAGGCCAATCATTTACGTCCAGGGGCTGGTATCGAAAGTCAGCCAGGTCTTGCGGTGCCTCGGGCCTGATGTCGGTTAATAAAATGCGAGCGGCGGGCCGCCTTTTCTGAATGTATAGAGCCAAGTCGGTGCCTAGCTGGCCTGCAGCACCGGTTATCAATATCTTTTCCAACAGAAAACGAGTTGCGTGTGTGTAAAGACAAACTTACGGCAACCCGAAGCGTACTTTGCGCCTGCCCAACGCTAATGCCCGACATCAGCCTTTATTCTGTAGCACCCTCAGGCCTTAAACTGGCTGGTGCAGCCCTAAACCAAACCCCGTTAGACTGGGATGGCAATCAGCGCCGCATCATTGCGGCCATACAGCAGGCCAAAGAGGCCGGGGTTGATCTTTTGTGCCTGCCAGAGCTTTGCCTAACCGGCTATGGCTGCGAAGACGTCTTTTTGTCTGACTGGATCTACGCCCAAAGCCAGACAGCCCTTCTGGCAATCTTGCCGCACACGGATGGTATTGCCGTAGCTATTGGGCTGCCCGTGATGGTAGCTGACAAGCGATATAACGGCGCTGCCTTACTGTCTGACGGGGCATTGTTGGGCATTGCGCTCAAGCATCACTTGGCAGGCACGGGGGTTTATTACGAGCCTCGCTGGTTTAAGAGTTGGCCTTTGGGCCAGGTATCGTCCCTCACATGGGCTGGTTACACTTTTCCTGTGGGCCACTGCGTTTTCGAGGTGAAGGGCCACCAGGTGGCTTTCGAGATTTGCGAAGATGCCTGGGCGGCCGATGCACGCATGGCCTACCATTACCAGGGTAGGGCAGACGTCATCCTTAATCCTTCTGCGAGCCACTTCACCTTTGGTAAAGAGAGTTTGCGGCATTCATTGGCCGAGTCTGGCAGTCGTATTATTGGCGGGGCCTATGTGTATGTAAATCTGCTGGGCAACGAGGCGGGCCGCCTCGTATTCGACGGTGATATCGTTGTGTACCGAAACGGCAGCCTCGTGGCCGAGGCAGAGCCCTTTATGTGGGGCGAGTACCACCTCTTGGCAGAAGACCAGTCTGAACGGCCACCTGCCCTGTTGCCACCCGAGGCTGAGTATGAGCTGAGCTGCACCCTAGGCTTGTACGATTACATGCGCAAAAGCCGCAGCAAAGGCTTTTGCCTAAGCCTAAGCGGGGGGGCAGATTCTGCCTGTTGTGCTGTATTGGTTTACAGGATGGCGTTGCGCCTCCAAAGCGCCTACCAGCAGAACACTGCAGACATTGAGCTCCAACTTGCTTACTGGCCAGAGGTGCTTCAGCTTCTACGTGCAGGCTACGAGCCTGCCCTATGCAAGCTACTCTTGGCATGCCTTTACCAGGGTACCGACAACAGCTCTGAGCGTACTCTTGCCGCTGCCCAAGCCGTGGCTGATGGGGTAGGGGCCACCTTTCAGGCGGTAGATGTGTCGTCTATGGTAGCAGGCTACACACAAGAAGCACAGGCGCTTATTGGCCGCCCCTTAAGCTGGGCAACCGACGACCTTGCTTTGCAAAACATTCAAGCCCGGGTGCGTGCCCCCATGATCTGGCTCTGGACCAACCTGCGCGGCGCCCTTTTGCTTACCACCAGCAACCGCAGCGAGGGATCGGTAGGTTACTCAACCATGGATGGAGACATGGCCGGAGGCCTGGCGCCAATTGCCGGGGTCAGTAAAGACTTTGTTCGGCGCTGGCTTCATTATGCTGAATCTACCTGGGGTTATGCCTGGCTTGGACTTGTAAACCATCTGGCACCAACGGCCGAACTGAGACCCTTAGAAGCCAATCAAACTGACGAGGCTGACTTGATGCCCTATGCCCTCCTAGACCAAATCGAGCATCTGTTGGTAGCCCAAAAGCTGCCTGAGGCCGCAGCCCTAAAAGCGCTGGTAGAGCAGAATCAATACCCGGCAGATTACTTGGCCACGCAGGTACGCCGGTTCTGCCAGCTCTGGCAACGCAACCAGTGGAAGCGGGAGCGCCTGGCCCCAAGCTTCCATCTGGATGCCTATTCCGTTGACCCCAAGGCCTGGTGCCGCTACCCCATCCTGAGTGGATCATGAAGCCATTGATGACGCAGATCCGCTTCGAATGGGCGCAATTGGTGGCAGGCAGCAAGCTGGGCTCGCTGGTGCTGTTTTCGGCTGCCTCAACTTTTAGCGTTTACCTGGCGCTTGGTACACTGGGCAGAGACCTTTCGGCTGCGCTCTGGAGTATTCTCTTTTGGGTAATCCAGATTTTTTCGGCCATCCAGATAGCCGAGCGCATGTATGGGGCCGATTTTCAAGCGCAGCGCATGTTTTACTATCAAAACACAACGGCCAGCCGCGCGCTCTTTGCCAAGCTTGTGGTACAGTCTGGTTTGCAGTTTGGTCTGGCTGTGGTTTCGCTCTGTTTGTTTCTGCTCTTGTTCGGTACAGAGGTAGAGAGCCTGGGCCAACTATGTCTGTCGGCCCTATGTGGCAGCCTGGCGCTTACGGCACTCTACCAGGTTGTAGGGGCTATTGCCAGTGCCACCAGCCATCCCGCCCGGTACACGGCCGTGCTGGGCACGCCAGTCTCCATACCCGTTTTGCTAGAGTCTATCCGGGCCAGCAAGCGCGCCGTAGACGGGTTGGAGCTTAGCCTCAATACCTTTAGCACCTTGCCAGCGTTTGCCCTTGTAGCCGTAGGTATTGCCGTACTTTTGTATCCGCAAATCTGGCATGAGTAGGCTCAAGGCGTATAAATGGGTATGTGTGGCTCTTTTGATCTACACGGTAGTGGCTGGCTTTATTTTGCCCGTGCCCAGGCTCAACATCCTGCAAGAGTCTATTCGCAATCTGCACTTCCACGTGCCCATGTGGTTTGCCATGATTTTGCTGCTGGGCTACTCCGCATGGCAGAGCGTTAAGGTCTTACGCACCGACGATGGCCATGCCGATGCCTGGGCCGTTGCCTCGGCAGAGACTGCTATGGTTTTTGGGGCCTTGGGTATGATTACCGGCATGATCTGGGCCCGCTACACCTGGGGCGAGTGGTGGAGTGGAGACCCTAAGCAAAACGCCGCCGCTGTCGGGCTACTCCTTTACGCAGCTTACTTTACCCTCCGCGGCGCTTTCGACGATCCCAGCCGAAGGCAGCGGCTTTCGGCCATTTTTAACCTGTTGGCCTATCCCATACTCATTGCGCTGCTATTTATCCTCCCTCGGATGACGGACAGCCTGCATCCGGGCAATGGGGGCAACCCAGCCTTTGGCCAATACGACCTCGATGATAAGCTACGCCTGGTATTCTATCCTGCCGTCTTAGCCTGGTTTTTGCTGGGCATTTGGATGGCAGAACTAAACGTCAGGCTGACCACGTTAAGAAAATGAAACAGCTGCTCCTGATATGCGCTGCCTGGTTACTGACCACAGTAGCTTGGGCCCAAACGGATGACGTACCCATGGCCGACCAACTCCGCGCAGACGGTAAAATTTGGGTTGTAGTGGTGTCGCTGGTGCTGATGCTGGCCGGATTTCTGTTTTACCTAATCAGGTTAGACGGCAAAATCTCTAAACTAGAGAACAACAAATAACCATGAAACCCATCTACATTCTCTGGATTGCCATTATTGGCATAGCCATAGCCATCTTGGTCTCGACAAGTGGCGACGCTGGCAGCTACGCCACCTTTGCCGAGGCCACTGAAGCTGCCGCCGGCGGTAGCGACAAGAGCTACCACGTGGCCGGCAAGCTGCTTAAGCAAGGTGACAGAATCGTCGATTTGACATACGACCCCGTAAAGGACCCAAACCTCTGTACGTTCTCGCTGAAAGACCAGGCCGGCAACGTAAGGAGGGTGGTCTATTTCCAGCCCAAACCGCAAGACATCGAGCGCTCAGACGTAATCGTAGTGGTTGGAAAAGCTAAAGGGGCAGACTTTGTTGCAGATAAGCTCATCCTAAAGTGCCCATCAAAGTACCAGGAAGGTGGCAAAAATCCTTTTCCAGATGCAGAGGCACAACAACGGAAGGCTTAATCATCTCATAAGCTAACTAGCCAAAAAAGGCGCTATTCTTTGCAGAATAGCGCCTTTTGCTTTGACACCAGCTAAAGGCTAAAGATTGCCACGGATGGCCTGCTCGGCCTCGATGGCCTCGAACAAGGCCTTGAAGTTGCCCTTGCCGAAGCTGGTAGCACCCGCGCGCTGGATAATCTCGTAGAATAGGGTAGGGCGGTCTTCCACCGGCTTGGTGAAAATTTGCAGCAGGTACCCCTCATCATCACGATCTACCAGGATGTTGAGGTCTTTTATCTTCTGGAAGTCTTCTTCAATGTGGCCGACACGAGCCGTCAGCGTTTCGTAATAAGCATCTGGCACACGCAGGAACTCTACACCACGGCGGCGCAGCTCCGATACGGTGTGGATAATATCCTTGGTAGCAAGGGCCACATGTTGCACACCGGCACCCTGATAAAACTCCAGGTATTCGTCGATCTGGCTCTTACGTTTGCCCTCGGCCGGCTCGTTGATGGGGAATTTGATGTAACCGTTCCCATTGCTTACCACCTTAGACATTAAGGCAGAGTACTCGGTAGAGATGTCTTTGTCGTCAAAAGTGATCAGCAGCTTAAAGCCCATCACCTTTTCGTAAAAGTCCACCCACTGGTTCATCTGCCCCAGCTCCACATTGCCTACGCAGTGGTCAACATGCTCGATACCGATTGGGGTTACTTCTAAGGTAGAGTGTGCGGGTTTGAAACCTGGCAAAAACGCCCCTGTATAGTTCTTCCGCTCTACAAAGGTGTGCACCGTCTCACCGTAGGTCTGAATGGTGGCCATAACCACCGTACCAAACTCGTCTTGCAGGGTGGTGGGCGCCAATACTGATTTGGCACCGCGGGCTAAAGTCTCGTAGTAGCTCTTTTCGGCATCATCTACCGTCACAGCCAGTACTTTGATGCCGTCGCCGTGCTTCTCTACATGCCGGCTGATCTCCGTACTGGGGTAAAGGCTGGTAGATAGCACCATGCGCATCTTACCCTGCTGCAGTACGTAGCTGGCAGTTTCCTTATGGCCGGTCTCTGGCCCACGGTAAGCAACCAGAGAAAAGCCAAAGGCCGACTGATAGAAGTAGGCCGCCTGCTTGGCATTGCCTACATAATACTCGATATGGTCGGTGCCCAAAAGAGGCAAAAAATCAGTGTTTTCCATGCAGTTATCCCAGATAGTGTGCTGTGCCTAAAACTACATCAGGCCAGACAAAGATGGCAACTAGAGCCCAGTCAGGCGTAGCCTTACCGGGTGATTCTTGTCAGTATTTCAGGCGGCAGCTCCTGCCTAAAAATGGAATGGTGTGAGGCGAGCCACTCCATCTTTTCCGGTGAAGCAATCAAGGCAGGGCTATTGGGCTCTACGTAGTTGCGTATGTATGTTCTTCTTGTCCCTATTGCGACGTCATATAAACAACCGAGAACGAAACCTAGCGCAGGAAATACAAGAAAGTTGCTGGCATACTGAATATTAACCGCTGCAGTGGGGAGGGGAGAGGTTCCAATACCGAATAATCCACCTGCTACAGCAAATCCCAACCCTAGCCCTGTATAGCGGGCAATACGCCGATTATAGACTCGCAAGGTAATAATTTTAGAAATTGGAACAATTACTAGTTCCTTTGCCATTAACTCTGCGCGATAACCTATATCTAACTGATATAGACCTATGTACCCATTACGCACAAAAGCTAGCTCGCCGTAATAGCTCGTATCTTGGGTTGACATCGTCACGTCTCTACCTGTTGATTCGTGGCGTACTAAAGGGATTTGGACTTTTATGAAGCGCATGTATCCCAATGATAATCTTGAAGGGTCTAAGGCTAAAGCCTCATAATGTGCAATTAGCTTGTAAAACTCCCTTTGTTGCTCTACATTGGTTAAAACCCGCTTAGACAAGGTTTTATAATGCCACTCAATGTAAAATGAGCCGGCCTCTGTCCCATATCTGAGCGAATCTGCGCTCGGCATATCTGCCGGCAGTAGCCCGAAATACCTCAGCTCGTAGGCATCCATAGAAGTGCCTACACGCATTTTAAATATGGCCTCGTCAGACTGGCCCCAGTAGGCCTGCTGCCCCAGGCAGCTCGTAACAATGCATACCGCTGCAATGGCAGCAGCAAAAACCTTCACCATGTCGAGGCCAAAGTTCGCCCTTGTAACACCAAATACCAGTAGCGGTACCGGGTCTAGTTCTCAAACACGTTCTCGAAAAGGCTCAAATAATCGGTCAGCTTCTGCCGGATTTGGGCCGACGAGTTGAAGAAGTTGTCAAACTCTGCCTCTATGGCCTCCTTTTTCTTGCGGCGGTTACGATGGCTGTCGTCCTCGCGGATGGCATCGCGCATGGCCTGCCATTCGCGCATGTCTTGATCTAGTACAAAGAGCGTGGTAACGATGCGCTCTCGGGCCTGTTTCAGGCTAATGTAAGCGGGCTGCATAGGTGTGGGTATGGGCGGGGCCCATGCCATTACTTATTGGTTGGAGGAAGTGTCTCAATTGGGCTGAAAGTCAGCCATACTTTTTAGCGTAAGCCGATGCATCTCTAGCAGAAGCGTGCACTGATCAGGGTAGCTGTAAAATTGCCTGCGCATGGCATCCTCCAATGGGTGGAAGTGTTGGCGCACAGGATCCTCAACATAGTCGGCCCGAATGCGAGCCCACTCAGTAAGGGTGTATTCAATGCGGGCCACATTGGCCTGAATGCGATACCTGGCTTCCTGAAAAGTGCTGTATCCGACTTTCATTGCGTTTCAAAAGTAGATACCTGCCTTCTGGTCCAATCTCAATTACGCCTACAAAGGGCAGGCATGAAAGGTTTGGCCCATTACTACAAAAAACGCCGCCCAACTATTCGCTGAATGCCTACCTTCAATTGTGCCATAATTTATATTATGTTAAATCATGAACGGCAGTATAAGGCGACCTAGTGTCGCCTCATACTGAAAGCAGGCCTACTCTTTAATTTTATCGGCATCGGCCTTACGGCCAAGGCCCACATAAACCCGCTTCAAGCTTTGGCGGATGGCTTTGTCGTCAGGTTGTAGGCTGTAAACTTTTTCGAAGTAAGGCAGCGCCTTGCTGTAGAGCTCTTTGGCTTGGGCTTCAAGCTTCTTGCCAGTCTTATTATACTCGTTCAAGGTCATGTTGTTGACCTTCTTGTTGATGGCCACCCCTTCGTTGTAGTAGTAAACGCCAAGGTTGAAGTTGGCATCTACGTTGTTCGGGTCTAGCTCCAGGGTTTTCTGGTAGTTGGCCATAGACTTTTGCTTCAGCTCTGCGCGCTCTGCCGCTGGGCGCTTGGCATCTGCCGCAGCCTGGTCTTGCAGCGAGCCCAGTGTAGCATATAGGCTGGCGTTTTTAGGGTCCAGCTTGATGGCCTCCTCAATTTTGCTCTGGGCATCGGCCAGTTTGCCCTGTTGGCTGATCATGGCCAGCTCGTCTATAGCCAAAGTTTTGTCTTGCGGGAAAGCCTTGCGCCCTTCCTCAATAACCTTCATGGCCTCATCGTTTTTGCCAGCGCTGCGCTCGTAGCCCGCCAGCGTGCGGTACATCTCAGGCTTTTTATAGCCCATGGCAAACAGCTCGCGGTAGGCCTGTTTTACGCGGTCAAAATTTTGGGCTGCTTCTGCCGCATAAGCGGTGTAGAGTATGGTGGTGGTGTCGCCCGGCTTGATTTGCCCGGCCAGGTCGTAGCTGGCCACGGCCTCGGCATATTGCTTGTTCTGGTACTTAAGCACTCCATCGTTAAACGCCATACCCCAGAGGTTGTCTATGTCGTTTTTGCTGCTCTTGTAGTACTCGCCTTTCTTGGTATCAAGCTCCATTGCCTTTTTGTACGAAGTGTAAGCCTCGCCCAAGGCATTGCTAGACAGTGCCTTATAGGCAGGCAGCGGAGAGTTGGCTATGTCTCGATAGATCAACCCACGGAAGTACCACGTCTTGGCTTCTGCCTTTGTTTTGTCGTTGGTAATGGCCTTGTCAATCTCTTCTTTAGCCTTATCAAGCTTGCCGTCCTTGTGGTTGATGAAGGCATTGGTAACGGCTACCCCTTGCGCACCGGCGTAGGTGCCGGTCAAAAGCAAGAAGCTGCCCATCAATATCAGATTTTTCATACGCTGTGATGCTGCGATGTTTGGAGGTTCTACGCTCAAAAATAAAAAGCGGCGCAGGGTTGGCTTAACAAAGCTCCTACCCTACGCCGCCGTGAAATTACAGGCTAATCCTTATTCAGCCGATGTTTCATCGGGCGCATCCTGCGCACCGGTGTCGTTGTCGGGGGCGTCGGGCAAGGTCGGGCTCTCCCCTACCTCTTTTTCCGCATCGGGGTCTGCCTTGATGATGGCCACTGACGATATCGAGTCGCCTTCGTTGATACGAATCAGCCGCACGCCTTGAGTATTCCGCCCAACCACGCGCAGGTCTTCAAGTCCCATCCGGATAGAAATGCCCGACTTGTTGATAATCATGATTTCATCCGTAGCCTCTACGGATAGGATGCCCACCAACGAGCCTGTCTTTTCTGTAACGTTCAGGGTTTTTACGCCCTTACCGCCGCGGTTGATAACTGGGTAATCTTCTAGAGAAGACTTCTTGCCATAACCATTCTCGCTCACAACCAGCAGGTTGTGGCTGGTATCTTGTGGCGACACCGTAACAACGCCCACCACAGAGTCGTCTGCACCCTCTAGCGTTACGCCGCGTACACCGGTGGCCGTACGGCCCATGGGCCGTACCTGGTCTTCGGCAAATCGCACGGCTTTGCCTGATCGCTTGGCTAGTATGATGTCGCAATTGCCATCGGTCAGCTTCACATCTAGCAGTCGGTCGCCATCGTTGATGTTGAGGGCAATCAAGCCCGCTTGCCTGGGGCGGCTGAATGCCTCAAGGCTCGTTTTCTTGATAACGCCTTGTTGCGTAACCATCACGATGTAGTGGTTATCAACATAGTCTGGGTCTTTCAGCGTAGGTACGTTCAAGATTGCGCGTACCTTATCGCCCGGCTCCACCTGGATCACGTTTTGGATGGGGCGCCCCTTGCTGATGCGGCTTCCTTCTGGCAGGCTATACACCTTCTGCCAATACATACGTCCGCTCTCCATGAAGATGAGCAAGAAATTATGCATCGAGGCAATAAAGAGGTGCTCCGTAAAGTCATCTTCTTTTGTTGTGGCGGCCCGGCTGCCTACGCCTCCCCTGCCCTGGGTGCGGTACTCTGCCAGCGGCGTACGCTTAACGTAGCCCAGGTGGCTTACCGTGATCACCATATCCTCGTCTTCTATCAGATCTTCAATATCGATATCGTCAGAGGCATGCACAATCTGCGTACGGCGCTCATCGCCGTAGCGGTCTTTCATTTCTTGCAGCTCGGCCTTGATGATGCCCATTCGGCGCTCTAGGCTACCGAGGATATCTTTCAGGTCGGTGATGATTTCCATCAACTGCCGATATTCTTCCTGAATCTTCTCGCGCTCCAGGCCTGTCAACCGCTGCAGGCGCATATCTAATATCGCCTTAGACTGCACCTCCGAGAGACCAAATCGGCTCATCAGGCCTGTTTTGGCCTCTTCAGGGTCGCGGCTGGCCCTGATTAGCGCAATTACCTCGTCGAGGTGATCCAGGGCAATGAGCAATCCTTCCAGGATGTGGGCCCGCTTTTCGGCTTCGGCCAAATCAAACTCTGTGCGGCGTACAACCACCTCATGGCGGTGCTCCACAAAGTGCTTGATCAGATCTTTCAGGTTAAGCGTGTATGGGCGCCCTCCTACCAGGGCCACGTTGTTCACGCTAAAGCTGCTTTGCAGAGCTGTCTTCTTGTACAGATTGGCTACCACAACCTGAGCACTGGCCTCCTTCTTGAGGTCGAACACAATGCGAATGCCTTCCCGGTCAGACTCATCACGTATGTCTGAGATTCCCTCAAGCTCCTTGCTGTTGATGAGTTCTCCGATATACTCCACCATCTTGGCCTTGTTGACCATGTAGGGCACATCAGTAAAGACCACACGCTCTCGGTTGCCACTCATCTCCTCTATTTGGTAGGTAGAGCGGATTACCAGGCGCCCACGGCCATGCTCAAAGCTGGAGCGGATGCCTTGCATGCCGTAAATGGTAGCGCCTGTTGGGAAGTCAGGCCCCTTTACGTACTGCATCAACTCGGCAATGGTTATGTCATGGTTGTCTATGTAGGCATGGATGGCATCTACAATTTCGCGCAGATTGTGCGGAGCCATGTTGGTGGCCATACCTACGGCAATGCCGCTTGTGCCATTTACGAGCAGGTTCGGAAACTTAGCCGGCAGTACGGTAGGCTCCTCCAACGAGTCGTCGAAGTTGGGCTGGAAGGCTACCGTATTCTTGTTGATGTCCGTCAACAACTCCTCGGCTATACGGCGTAAACGGGCCTCGGTATAACGCATGGCCGCCGGCGAGTCTTGGTCAATGGAGCCAAAATTGCCCTGCCCATCTACCAGCGGATAGCGCAGAGACCATTCCTGAGCCATGCGCACCATCGCATCGTAAACGCTGGAGTCTCCGTGCGGGTGGTATTTGCCCAGGCACTCCCCTACGATACGGGCCGACTTTTTGTAAGCCCTGTTGTAGCCCAGGCCAAGCTCGTCCATGGCATAGAGCACTCGCCGGTGCACGGGCTTGAGGCCGTCACGCACGTCGGGCAGGGCCCGGCTTACGATAACCGACATCGAATAGTCGATGTAGGCACCCCGCATCTCATCCTCGATGTTGATGGGGATGATGTTGGGGCTGGTAGGGAAAGTATCTTCCATCTGTAATGTCTGCGTTATTGGTTAAAGGAAGGGCCCACAGGTATGCAGGAACCCTGACGTTTGCGTGGAGCTTATAGGTCTCCCCTTATTTTGTCTCTGTTTTGGCCGTGTTTCTCGCCCACTTTAGGATTCTTGTTAAGCTTCCACCAAGGGCGACCTCTGTACTCTTTGCCTGCATGAGCATGGATCATCTTCACCTGGCACCCTTGCTGCTTGCATCGAGGCGGCTTAAACAGTGAGCACGAGCCGATTAAAAGACCTGCGCAGAGGTACAATCCTAACAAAAAACAAAGCCTGCGCATTCCTTTGACAATGGGTAAAAATAGCATTTTCTGGCCCAATCTGCAACTGAAACACAAAAGGCCGGCATTGCTGCCGGCCTTTTAACTCTAAAGAAGTTTTAGATAATTGAGCCCCCTGTCGGGATCGAACCAACGACCTACTGATTACAAATCAGTTGCTCTACCAGCTGAGCTAAGGAGGCGTCACCTAAGGCGTATTGCCAAAAGGTGTGCAAATATAGACCTGCGCCTGCAAAGGCGCAAAGCCCTACTTATCGCTTTGTTGCTTTTCTAGCTCTTTCAGCTGGGTACGCAGCAGTGTGATCTCTTCTTCGGCCTTGGCAATGCGCTCATTAAACTCGGCTTTGAGCTTCTCGCCGTTTTTAGTCCGAGAGATAAAGTCCATGTTGGTTCGGTAGTTACGCACGTCGTTCTCCAGGCCTGCAATGCGCTTGTTGAGCGTACCGCGCTGGCCCATAGCCTCTCGCTGGATAGGTCCGCCCATGGGGCGGCCTCCCCTACCCCCTGTGCGGAGCATCTCAAGCTTCACATACGCTTTTTGGCCTTGGCCAATCTCGTTGGTTTGGTCGATAGCTTTTTGAAAGGCTTCTTTGAAAGCTGCGTTTATCTCGTCCTTCTTCTTAAAGGGTACAAAGCCAACCGCATTAAAGGCCTGCTGAATAGACTTCAACTCGTCTTCGCTGCCTTTTTTGGCCTCTGCAAGTGCTTTTAGTTGATCTACAAGGGCCTGCTTTTGGGCAAGGTTTTCACGCTGCTCGGTCTGCTCGGCCGATACAGTATTGCGCTTGGCTTCGTAGTAGGTATCCAAGGCCTTGCTAAACTCTTTGTTGAGCTTGTCACGGTCTTTGTAGGCAACGGGGCCTACTTCCTTCCAGGCGGCTACAAGGGTATTGATTTCGCTTTGGGCTTTTTGCTTGTTTTCGGCTTGCGCAAGCTCTTGCACCTTGGCCAGAATGTCTCGTTTCTTGGCTAGGTTCTCGGCGCGCTCCTTGTCCAGCTTTTTAAAGAAGGTGTCTTTGGCAGCATAAAACTTCTTCAGCCCGCTCCAGAATCGTTTGCTGACCTCAGGCTCCTGATCTCTGTAACGAGAGCTGGCGCCTTTCCAATCAGCGATCAGCTTTTGCACCAGATCAGTTTGCGCCTGCCACTCCGCAATCGTTTCTGAGGTAAAGTTTGACACCAGGTCCATCTGCACCACAAGCCCCTGGCGGATGGCGGCTACCTTCTCTGCCTCTACGCGCTGGGCCTCGTCGTAGGCCTTTTTACGGTCGTGCAGTTGGGCGCCTACCTCTTTTATCTCTTTGTAGAGTCGGTCATTTTCTTCCTTTGGCGCTGGGCCCGTATGGCGAAACTCCTCGTAAATACGGTTGTACTCTCGCAGGCCATCTACAAAGCGAGCCTCATCCAGCGTCTTTTTGGCGCGCTCCAGCAGGGCTGTCTTACGTTCCAGGTTGCGTTTACGGTCCAGCTCTTTCATCTCGAAGAACTCCGTCCGCCGGCTGTAGAATTTATCTACCTGAAACTCAAAGTTCTTGAACAGCTCTTGCGAGTCGGTATGCGGCACAGGCCCGACGGCCCGCCACTTATCCATGATCCGTTTGATCTCCTCGATAGAGCCATTGCTTTCTTCCTTGTCGTTAAGCTGCTTCAGGTCTTCGATCAGTTGCTGCTTCAACTTCAGGTTGATGCGCTTTTGTTGATCAATCTCCTCTAACTGCTTCTTGCGGCGCTCACGCACCATCCGCAGCAGCGACTCAAACTCAATAGCATCCTGGTCTTTGCGAAACTCAAAATCCTCCTCTATACCGCCTTCTTCTTTAAAAGCGGCCAGCGCCGAATTGCGCTCCTGTGTAAACTGATCTTCGTATGCGGCCTTCAGCTTGCGCAAAAGGGCGTCGTTTATTTTAGCCTGTTGCCCAATCTCTTGCAGCCGCTTCACCATCTCTTTGCGAGAGAGGGCATGGAACTCTTCTTCTTTGGCAGCTTCTGCCTCGGCCTGCTCGTCAACCTCCTCGTTTAGGCTGGTTTCTGGCAGTGCATCCATCTCAACGCCTATTGCATTCTCGGCCAAGGCTTCGGCAACCGGCACTGCCAGAGCCTCATCTTTTGCTTCAACCACAACGGCGGCATCTGCCACAGGATTAGCATCTGCTTCTAAGGCCTCCTCAGCTTCTACAGCTTCTTCAGTAGCAGGGGCAGATTCGGCGGCCGCTTCTACAACCTCTTGATCTTCGATAGCCTCCTCAGCAGCTGAATGGTCTGACACTATCTCTTCTACCCTGGCTTCTGCCGTGGGTTCGGCATTTGCCTCAGCGGTAGGTTCTGCCAGTGCAGGCTCGGTTTCTTGCTCAGTAGAGGGCAAAGCCTCCTCCGCCTGCATCTGGGTAGCCTCTTCACTAGAGGTAACTTCTGGGTGGGTTTGCTGGCCGGGGAGTTGGTTGTCGTCGGTAGGGAAAGACATAGAAGCGTCGAGAAAAAACGGCTGTTGCAGACCAGTCAGGGTCAGCGCAGGCAGCACGTACGGTTGAGCAGAGTGTCGGGTTGGCTTTGCACTGGCCCGCTGGGCCGTGCATGCGTTTTCAGATCTTTCAGGTAAGTGCGTAAAATTACAAGAGATGCCCGGCCCAAATAGCGTATGTCTGTATAATTGTCCCCATGAACCACCCCAATTTGGCCGACGTCCGTAAAGACTATCAAAAAGGCCAACTTTTAGAGCAAGAAACGCCTGCCCAGCCGCATGCGCTTTTTGCCCAATGGATGCAGGATGCCCTGGCTGCCAATTTGCCTGAGCCTACCGCTTTCTGCCTAGCAACGGTGTTCGATAACCGGCCCAGTTGCCGCATCGTCTTACTCAAAGACGCTACCGACGAGGTTTTTACCTTTTACACCAACTACCAGAGCCGCAAGGGCACAGAGCTAGAGCTAAATCCCATGGCTGCGGCCACCTTCTTTTGGCCAGGGCTGGAGCGGCAGGTCCGCATAGAGGGGCAGGTGCGTAAATCCTCCCGTGCCAAGTCTGAGGCTTACTTCAACAGCCGCCCGTTAGAGAGCCGGATTAGCGCAGCTGTCTCGCCCCAAAGCCAGCCAGTAGAGAGCCGCTTGGCCCTAGAAGCAGCTTGGAAGGCTAGCGTAGATGCGCTTGATGGAGCGCCCCCCAGCTTACCTGAAAACTGGGGCGGCTACGAAATCGTACCCGAGCGGATAGAGTTTTGGCAAGGAGGCCCCGGCCGCCTGCACGATAGGATTGTTTACCTACTAGAGCAAGAAGGCACCTGGGCCAAAGTGCGCCTTGCGCCCTAAATCAGGTCTCCTAGGCTTTTTACACCTATGGTACGAGCGGCTACGAAGCCTTCTCCATAAGTTACGCCAATCATCCGCCCCATCTCTCTGCTCCGAGAGCTGATACCTTCTAAAAACTCTGGCGAGGAGATGTATGTGGCAGGCTCTTGGCTGTTGGGGTCAAAAAATTGGCTTTTAAAGGCAGTAATGGCCTGCAGCTTCGTCTCAAACACGGCAGAGATATCTATGACGACGGTCGGGTTTAAGTAGCGGTCTTGTATGTAGTGTAAGACCAGGCGCGGCCTCCAGCTCTCTTGCTGCTGGCCTTCTGCATCTACTGTGGCAATGTTCTTGAGCCCGGCCAGAAAGGCAGACTCCTCCACCAGCTCTGCCGCGTTACCATGATCTGGGTGCCTGTCGTACAAGGCATTGCAGAGGATAATGTCTGGCCGCGTGGTCCGGATGGCAGATATTACTGCAAGGCGCTGCTCAGGTACGTTCAGAATACTGCCGTCTGGCAGTCCCAGATTCAGCCTGAAATCGATGCCCAGTATTTTTGTAGAAGCCTCAGACTCCGCCTGCCTGATGGCGGGCGTGCCCCTTGTGCCAAGCTCGCCTCGGGTCAGATCTACGATGCCGACCCTGTGCCCTTGCGCTTTCATAACCAGCAAAGTGCCTGCGGCACTAAGCTCCACGTCGTCTGGGTGAGCACCAAAGGCTACTACACAAATAGGTTTCATTCAAAAAGCTGGCTAAACTGCCTGCAAAATTGAACCAATCAGTCTAAGATTAGGTGTTAGTTTTCTAACCTTTCTTGCCTACGTTGTACGCAGCAGTTTCTATCAAGACGACAGGGCCCCGCATCGGGCAAGACAAGCTCTTGGCTTTGGCCGTAGTGCCCTTCGGTACAGAGGCTGAGCCCGCAGCCTCTATGCATACGGCAATAAAGAACCAGGGTTTGTCTCCCCAAGAGGCTGAGCTGCGGGGTGGAGTGCCTTCTAACCTTTACCAGCAGGCCGTACCCTTCTATCAGGTTGCAAAGCAGATTATCGAGTTTACAGAAGGCCGGACCCTGGTTTGTGCAAACCCTCGGTTAGTGTATAGTTTCCTTAAAAAGGAGTTTAAGGACCTGGGCTTCAACTTTCAGCGGCCAACCGTTTGTATAGAGAAAACGGCCCAACGCTACCTGCCCGAAGTAGAAAGCACCAGTTTGCCCTATTTGGCCAGGCATCTAAAGGTGCCATTTGCGGACAAAAGCTGCGCCCAGGCAGAAGCATTGGCCATGGCTGCTGTAATGCAGCGGCTGGTTCACCTTAAAAACCAGCAAGATCATCCGCCTACGTTGCTGGCAGCCACCTTGGCCAAAGAGAGCTTACTGCCACCAGGGATTTCTAAGGCCCGTCTTGCCCAATTGCCCAACGCTCCGGGGGTCTACTACTTCCACGACGCCGCAGGCAGGGTTATCTATGTAGGTAAGAGCGTTTCAATACGCCAACGTGTGCGCAGCCATTTTCAGATAGACTTAGCGTCTCCCAAAGCGGTAGAGTTTAAATCGGCGATAGCAGAAATAAACTACGACGAAACCGGCTCAGAGCTTTTGGCCCTCCTGCACGAGAGCGACCAAATCAAGGCACACGACCCCGTGTTCAACCACGCTCTAAAGAAGCGTTTCTATGGTTATTGCCTCGAAAGCTACCCAGACGCCAACGGCTACCTCAACCTCAAGATTGAGCGAATGGCCAAAGCTCTTACACCACATCTACCCGTTAGCAGCATAGAGGCGGGCAAAGGCCTGCTCTTCAATCTGGTAGAGCGTTACCAACTGTGCCAAAAACACTGTGGGCTCTATAAATCCAAGCAAGGCTGTTTCGACTTTGTACTCAAAAAGTGTTACGGTGCCTGCATCGGCAAAGAGCCACCTGCTGACTACAACGACCGCGTTCTCGATGCCTTGAGCCGTTTTCAATACCCTCACCAGTCCTTCATCATCGTAGAGCGTGGCCGCACCCCCGGCGAGCTTGGCGTGGTTTGGGTAAACGACAATCGCTACCAAGGCTTCGGATACATAGACGAGGCCTTTGCAGATTCTTCCGAAGATCTCAAGGCCTGCATTGCCCCAAAAGCCGACAATAAAGATTGCCAGCGGATCATTCGATCTTACCTGGCAAACAAACCTTTGGGCAAACTGATTGTACTCGGGTAGCGTGCCACAGAGGCTTTCATTTGGGTGTACCCCTGCCCTACCCTGTTCTTTGTGGTCAAGAAATCAGTTTCTGTCACACACCATGCAAAAAATCACCGTTGTAGGTGCAGGCACTATGGGCAATGGCATTGCCCACGTGTTTGCACAAGCAGGCTTCCAGGTTAACCTGGTTGATAAAGCCGAGGCTGGCCTAGAGAAAGCCAAGGTCACCATCAAAAAGAACCTAGACCGCCAAGTAACCAAAGGCATACTCGCAGCAGACGATGCCTCCGCCGCATTTGGTAGGCTCACATTCGGCACACAATTGCAAGCCGTAGACCCTGGCCAAGACCTTGTGGTAGAGGCTATCATTGAGAATGTTGACATAAAGCGCGGGCTGTTTAAAGACATGGACCAGCACTTTGCCCCTGGCTGCATTCTGGCTTCCAATACCAGCTCTATATCCATCACGGCCCTGGGTGCGGCCACCGCCCGCCCAGACAAGGTGATTGGCATGCACTTCATGAACCCGGTGCCGGTCATGAAGCTGGTCGAAATCATCAAGGGCTATTCTACCAGCATAGAGACCACGGCCGCCATTGTGGACGCTTGCCAGCGCCTGGGTAAAGTAGCCGTGGCCAGCAACGACTATCCCGGTTTCGTATCCAACCGCATCTTGATGCCCATGATCAACGAGGCCATCCAGACCTTGTTTGAGGGCGTGGCAGGCGTAGATGAGATAGACCAAATTATGAAGCTGGGCATGGGCCACCCCATGGGCCCCTTGCAACTGGCAGACTTTATTGGGCTAGATGTTTGCCTAAACATCCTAAATGTTCTCTATACGGGGCTTAAGCAGCCCCGCTATGGAGCATGCCCCTTGCTGGTAAACATGGTGGCTGCCGGCAAGCTCGGCGCCAAAACCGGAGAGGGTTTCTACGTCTGGGGTACAGACGGTAAGATAGCCCATCCATCGCCTGGGTTCGACGGCAGGCGCGTAGGCATTGCCCTGCAGACAGCCTAGATCAGCTTGCGCCCCAAAAACAAAGGCCGCCCTTTGCAAGGCGGCCTTTTGGTTGTTGATCGGTCTGAACGGTTAGCTTACTTAACGCTGGAAACCACCTGAGCAAATACCTCGGGGTGGTTCATCGCCAGGTCGGCCAGAGCCTTGCGGTTCAAGGACAGGCCCTTTTTGTTGGCCAGACCCATGAATGCGCTGTAGCTCATACCGTGCAGACGAGCAGCTGCATTGATACGCTGGATCCACAGGCCGCGGAAATCGCGCTTTTTGGCGCGGCGGTCGCGATAGGCGTAGTTGAGACCTTTTTCGACGGCATTTTTAGCTACCGTCCAAACGTTTTTACGACGGCCGAAATACCCTTTGGCCATCTTCATCACCTTTTTGCGACGAGCGCGGCTGGCGACGGAGTTTACACTTCTTGGCATGTTGTGTTTGTGTTTTGCCGCAGGCGCTGGCAGGGGCCAGACTTAATGCCTTTTGGCGGGGTAAAAGAGGGATGAGAAAGAGCGATGAAGCCTTAAGCCTGCAACATCATTTTGACCCGGGGCATATCTGCCACAGATACCAAACCAGCCTGGCGGAGGCCACGCTTCTGCTTGGTTTCTTTTTTGGTCAAGATGTGATTCTTGAATGCATGCTTGCGCTTGATCTTGCCCGTTCCGGTAACGGAAAACCGTTTTTTGGCACCGGATTTCGTCTTCATTTTTGGCATAGCGCGCAAAGGTAACCCCAAAAACACCACTATTCCTAACTGTATGGCCTAAATATGGGCCTGCATGAAGGCTTTAACTTAGCGCCCTGTAAAGCCTAACCGCAATACGCTGCATGTTTTTAACATTACCCAGATTCTGTACCAAGGCCCGTTGGAGCCACGCACTGCTCTTATCAGCGTTGTTTGTCAATGGCCAAGCGGCCATTGCCCAAGCAGACCGTACCGTCGTAAGCCGCGGCCTTATCAGCCGGTACAGTTTCGATGGCACCTTGGCCGACAGCAGTGCCTCTCAGAGTAACCTTAGCGGCAACGCCGGCTTCGGGCCAGACCGCCAAGCCCGTGCAAATGGAGCTATCCTCCTCACAGGCTCTGCAGCGCTGCCTTCAGCGCAGCCGCTCAACATTGTTACTGACTTTTCTGCCGCCTGTTGGATCAGGCCCACCCGCTTGCCGGGCCGTGGCAGATTGCACGCCATATTCTCGGTAGAATCCACCACGCTTTTTTTCAATCTGGGCCTCAGCGGCGACAGTGGCATAGGCTTCCGGTTTGAGGCCAATGGGCCACAACCCTTTGTAAACACACCGATTCCGGCAGATTTAACCAGCAACTGGGCCCACATTGCCGTCACCAGAGATGCCAATACGTGCAAGCTGTTCCTCAACGGCAGGCGGGTAGATAGCGTTGCCGTCAGTGCAGCTCCGGTAGATGGCCTCTCCAACGGTTTGTTGGTTGGTGGCTCCAATCTGCTGGCTATGTTCGGGGTAGAGGGCTTCTATGACGGCCTATTGGATGAACTACGTTTTTATAACCGGGCCCTCACAAGGGCAGAGATTGATACGTTGGCAGGCAACATAGCCGTCTCCATCAAGCCAGCGTCCAAACGGGCCAACCCCATGGCGCTGGTAATGGAGGCTGCCCAGTTTGCAAGTGCATACCCAGCCGCAAACGTAATCTCCCTTACGGGCGCGCAAGCCCAGCCACAGGCATTGCAACCCGGATGCTACATCTGGCTGGTAGATGGCCAAAGGCGGCGGTTGGTTATCCGCTAGCCTGGTTACCACAAAAAAAAGAGCCGCAGACCTGCGGCTCTTTTTTTTATCGGTAAGAATTAGGCTCTGACGAGTACCTCGTCTATCAGGCCATAGGCCTTGGCCTCCTCAGCACGCATCCAATAGTCGCGGTCTGAGTCTTGCTCAATCTTCTCGTAGGTTTGGCCGCTGTGCTTGGCAATGATGTTGTAAAGCTCCTCGCGGATCTTGATGATCTCCTTAGCGGTGATCTCAATGTCGCGGCTCTGCCCTTGTGCACCGCCAGACGGCTGGTGGATCATCACCCGGGCATGGGGCAATGCCGAGCGTTTGTTGGCCGCACCACCGCAAAGGAGCACGGCACCCATAGAGGCTGCCAGGCTTGTGCAGATGGTGGCTACGTCTGGCGCAACCCATTGCATCGTGTCGTAAATACCTAGTCCGTCGTAAACAGACCCGCCTGGGCTATTGATGTAAAGCAGGATATCCTTCTTGGAATCTGCACTGGCCAAAAACAGCAACTGCGCCACAATGATGTTGGCAATGTTGCTCTCTACCGGCGTGCCCAAAAAGATGATACGGTCAGCCATGAGGCGCGAGAAAACGTCGATTTCTCGGAAGTTGGTCGGCCGCTCTTCAATGATGGCGCGGGTCATGTTTTCAAACCCCTGCCCTACCCCACCAAAGCCTGGGATGTTACCCCCGTATCCGGCCTGGTTGGTGATGTTCTGGTACCGATCAACGTTCAATCCGTTGATGCTTCTATGCTTTACAGCATACTTGCGAAACTCCTCAGAGAAATTCATGCGCTAACTACGGCAAATGCCGCGCCAAGTTAGTTCTGATTGGCAATGCCCTGCAGCTCCTCGTGCGATACTGACTTCTCTACGCGCAGCATTTTTGCCGATGCAGCAGCCAAAATCTTGCCCGAGCGCGCACGGCCGGCCATCTCGTTCATGATGTTGCGGTCTTTCTGGCTCAGCAGTTTGATGGCCATGTTGCGCAGCTCCTCGTCATTGCCCATGCCCGCAGGGTAGTAGCCACTGCCAACAATAGCCTGCATGGTTTCTTGTACAACATCCTCAAAATCAACCTGTACCTCAAGCGTCTCGGCCAGTTTATCCAGCACCAGATTGTTGCGGACGGCTTTCATCTCACGGGCAAACTCTTCATCGGTCAGTTGCTTTTGCTGGTGCTCGTAGGTGTGCTCCACCATGTGCTTTAAGAAAGCCTCGGGCAAGGAAATGTTGGCTGTCTCGCGCAAGGTATTGAGGGCAATAGCCTGCTCTACATACTCAACACCGCTTTGGCTGTTGGCTGCCATTTTGTCGGCATAGGCACGGATTACAGTCTGCTCGTCTTCGCTGTAAGTCAGGCCGAGGCGCTCCTCAACAAAAATCTGGTCTAGCTCCGGCAGTTTAAAAGCCTGCACCTTTTCTACTTTGAAGGTGGCCTTGCCTGCAGGTGTAACATCTTCAGGCTTGCTTAAAAACAACACCTTACGCAGCTCGTCCTCAGAGAAAGCCTCACCTAGCTCTACGGTTACGGCATCGCCTGCCTTGGCGCCCATAAAGGCAGCTTGGCCTGCTTCTGTCATACGCTCAGCGCTTAGGTATGTCTTTTTAGGCTCTTCTCCGCTGCGCTCATACTCGGCATAGATGATGGAGTTGGCCTCTATAGCATCTTGGTCAGCCAGTTTACCACTGCGCTTGCGTAGCGACTCAATCTCGCCCTTGGCTTGCTCGTCGGTAAAGGCGAGCCTGAACTTAGGCAGCTCAATGGTTGCCAGGTCTGGCAAATCGAACTCGGGCACCAAAGCCATCTCATAGCTAAGGTCAAAAGTGCTTGCCGCAGGGTCGGCCTCCTGGTGATCCTTGTTGTGAATCTCACCAAGGATCTGCACGTTGTTGTCCTTCAGATACTGGTTGATCGTCTCAGAGACTTTATCATTCAGTGCCTCAAGTTTCAGGCCTTGGCCGTACATTTTCTCTACAAGCTGCTCTGGCACTTTGCCAGGCCTAAAGCCCTTTACATTGGCTTTAGCCGCGTAACTCCGCAGGCGCTTCTTGTATTCAGCGGCAAAGTCAGCAGTTGTAAACTGAAGGTTCAGCGTTCCTACGCCTTGGTCTTTCGAGAATGTAACGTTCATATAGATGGAGGTCTGGCGCAATGTCCAGATAGGAAAAAGCCCCTGAATTCCAGGGGCTTTGCCTATGTTTGGTGCGGATGGAGGGACTCGAACCCACATGCCTCGCGGCGCCAGATCCTAAGTCTGGTACGTCTACCAATTTCGCCACATCCGCAAACGGAACGCAAAAGTAAGCCTCAACGGCTAATTATCCCCTTTCTGCTTTTTTAAAGGTTAAACGTCTTTTCTATCTGATAGTCGTTTTTGCGAATATTGCCTTGGCTGATCATCTCGCCTAAGAACCCTGCCAGAAACATCTGAAACCCAATCACAGTGGCCGTCAGTGCCAGAAAGAACAACGGCTGCTCTGTCACTTCGCGCACACGTACGTTCTGGAAGCCAGCCACAAACTTTTCTACGCTCAGGTATCCGGTTATCGAAAGGCCAATCAAAAACAGCAAGGTGCCTATGGAGCCAAAAAAGTGCATAGGCCGCTTCTTGTACTTGGATACAAAAACGATTGACATCAGGTCTAAAAAGCCGAATACAAACCGCTCTAGGCCAAACTTAGTAACCCCGTACTTGCGGGCCCGGTGTTCCACAACCTTTTCGCCTATCTTACTAAAGCCGTTCCATTTGGCAATCAAGGGGATGTAGCGGTGCATCTCACCATACACTACAATAGACTTGACCACCTTGCTGCGGTAGGCCTTCAGCCCACAATTGAAATCGTGCAGCTTAATGCCCGAGACAGCCTGCGTAACTCTGTTGAAGAGTTTGCTTGGCACCGTCTTGCTGATCGGATCGTAGCGATTTTTCTTCCAGCCTGATACCAGATCGTAGCCTTGCCCTTCAATCATGGCAAATAGGCCCGGTATCTCGTCCGGGCTATCCTGCAGGTCGGCGTCCATCGTAATTACGACTCTGCCGTTGCAGCGCTCGAAGCCTACTTGCAAGGCTGCACTCTTGCCATAGTTCTTCTGGAAGGATACCACTTTGACGTTTGGATCGACGGCAGCCAGGCGGCTTAAAACGTCCAAGCTGCCATCCGTAGAGCCGTCGTTTACAAACAGTATCTCATAACTGTAACCGGCCTTGGCTACCACCCTTGTTATCCACTCGTGCAGCTCAGGCAAAGACTCTTCTTCGTTGAAGAGCGGCACCACGACCGAAAGGTCATTCGTTGTCATAGGTCAAAAGTAGCAGACTAGGCAGCAGGCCTCGATTTTGGAGAAAAAAGCCTGGCCAGCCCCAGTGTAACCAGCATCAAAACAAAAACAGGCGTTAGCCGAGCCAGCGAGATATCAATCAGCGTGGCGGCTAAGCTCATGTTGGGGAACATGGCCGCAAATCGGGTTGCTATTAGCTCAAATGGCGTCAGCACGAAAACGGCCGCAAGCCCTACGGCCTGCAGTAAGATGAAAAATGTGGTGCCCAAAAAGATTGGCCTTGCCCCAAGCTGGCGCGTATTGAAAAGATAGGCATAAAACCCCAACAAGAAGAAGATAGGGTAAATCACGTCGGCATTGAGCTGCCCGAGTGGTACGTCTGCACTTGCCAACACCACTACGTCAAACAAACCAGTACTTACTCCCGCCAGCAACCCAAACAGGCAAGCAAATGCTTCCATACGTTTTGGCAACTTAAACATTGGCTGCAATGGCGGCTGGTTGGCTCACCGTTAGTTGCTTAAATCTATCTGGGCCAACAGCATCGGCCACTCTTTTAGCAATACCGGCATACATGGGGGCAATATTCACCCCTGCAGGCGCGCTAAGCGGGTCTAGCTCGGCGTTGTCTGTCCAGGCATGATGGTGGCTTGTCAGCGCATCTATGGCGCCAGATGCTGCCAAATCAAGCATCACGGCGCGGATGCCAGCATCTACCAAACCTGGTACGGGCCTACCCTCGAGCTCGTAGCCCATTGGGTCTAGCCCAGCATCAAGCACATACATTGGCACACTGGTAGAAAGTGCCTCGGCAGCGCGGTAGGGCTGCAGAATCGCCAGCTCTTGTGGTGTAGATATACCGTACACGTGGGTGCGGCAACCATAATAGCGGGCCTCTTTAGCCACAAACTCCAGCAGACTTTCGGCTAGGTGGAAAGGAGCCTCTCGGTGGCCGCCTCGGGCAGCTAACAAGGGGCTGGCCGTGGCAGCTTCAGCCATTGGGCTTTGTAAGAGTAGCGTTGCCCCGATGTCAGCACATTTGGCTAGTAAGGCCGAGAGCTGCCCTGGTTTGTGCAGAATCGAAGACCTATACGTTACAAAGGATATTGCATTCAGATCAACGTCTGCCCGGCCCAGGCTACGGGCGTCTATGGCAAACTGAAAGGCATCAACCTTATCTGTAATCTGCCCTTGCGCTTCTGTAAGATGGACTATACCGCCTTGCCAACCCAGATCGATCAAAGCCCTCAGCCTTGCTGCCAAGAGGTTTTGTGGCTCATCAAACCCTGCCGAAAGAAACAATCCGATATCAATCATGCCCTGGGCCTGAAGCGCTGCGTTAGCATCAACGCCTCCACGCCTACAAAGGTAGCAATCAAGATAAACACCCATACCAATGGGCTGTTTGTGCCCTTGGTGGCTGTTTGCGTCTGTAAGTAGGCCACCGCTGCTTTAGGCTTCACGCCCTTTATCTGATTCACAGCCAACGTAATAACCTGCCCTTGCCGATAGAGCGCATAGATGCCAGGCAGCATAATGCGGTCAATGTTTTTGCGCAGGTACGGCTGGGCAATGCCGGCCACATACTTTATGCTGTCTGCTTGGGCTGTAAGCTCTGCAAGGCTTGCTTTAGAGGCACCGTCGCCCAGGTCAAAAAAGCTTACCTTGCGGCTAGAGGCAACCTCTTTGGCCAGGCTGTAAAGAACAGGCAGAAAGAGGTCAGTCTGAGGTAGATTGGTTGCACCAGTAAGCAGGTCTGCATGGACGAAAAGCACCTTATTACCCAAAGAAGATGGTAGCAACGACACCAGAGGTTTGCCCTCGCTAGCATAGATAAGCGGCACACTGTAGCCAGCAAGTCTGTAGGAGTTGCGCCCAACTATGGCAGGCAGGTCTGGCTGGGAACTGGCCGTAAACGCATAACGAAGTGCAGCCAGATCTATCTGGTCAAAAGTGTCAGCTTTTGTGGCCACTTCCGCATCAACCTGGGCCGCTACACCCAGCAGCGCTAGGTCTTTGGTGGCTTGCTGGGCAGATGTTGGCAGGTAAACCACTGCCTTACCCTTGACGGCCGCCTCAAACCCAATGGCTCCAACCCACATACTGGCCTCGGCTGGCGTGGTTACCTTTTTGAAAATGGCCGGGTTAAAGGCCGCCCCTATGGCATTGGCCCGTGCTGCCAGGTAAACCGCCGGCTGCTCCACTTGCTGGGCAAAGTAGAACGTCCGGTCTGCAACTTTAAGCACACTTGTAGCCTCCCGGGCCAGGCCTAAGGGTTGTTCCCTGTCGTTGGGGGTAAGCAGTTTGCCATTCAGCTCCACCTGCTCGGCCTCAGTCTCTAAAACAAAAGATGTATCAGACGCACGCTCCAGCCCAATGCCTGTACCCTGCAACAGGGTAATGCTGTCAATCGCCAAACCACCGGGAGCCTTTACCCGATTGGCAAGTTCTGCCTCGCGCACAAGAGTAAGCTCTGAGAATACAGCTTTTAGCGACGGGTCTGCCGTTACAACTCGGGCACCACCTTGGCTGCCCGCTCCACTACGGTGTAGCAAACTATCTACTTGCTGCAACACCGATTCAGATAAATAAGGTAAGGCCGGAATCAGCACCGTGGCAGACTCAGCTTGCTCATCTTTCTGGGCATAGGCCGCAATAAAGGCAGTTAGCGTAGCTACCATACCGAGCCGCATGGCCAGCAGCAACCAATGCCTTAGGTTGCGCACCACCCGGTTCTCTTTGGTAATGCGCTCTACCACATGCAGCTGGTTGAAAACCTGCCGCTTAAATCGTGCAAGATTCAGCAGATGCAACACCACCAAACCCGCCATGCCGGCCGCCCCCAGTATCCAGATGATCATATGCTAAACGCCAACTTTCGGCAAGTAAACGCCTCGGCAAAGTTGGTATTTGCTTGCACGCCTCTTAGCCTGCCTAAAGCCTCAAAAGTTCCAGGCGTGTACCAGGCCTTTGATTGTTGGCAGGCAAAGTGGCCCATCAGGTGGGCTACCTTGCTTGCCATCTCGGCTTCTGCAAGGGGCACAAATACATTGGGCTGTACGGTATCTACATCGTACTTGGGTATTTCGTACTCCCAGATAGGGCAATTTCTAAATAGGTTGTAGGCTAAGCTGCCCAGCAAGGCGTGATCTTGGTGGTGATCGGCCTTGTGGTGTACTAGCACCAAATCATAAGCCTGGCCATTGGTAAAGCCCCTGATGGCTGCCTTTATCTCCGCCGCATAGCTTGGGAATAGCCCGTCTGTGAACGAAAGGTGCCCTGTCCTGCCCTTCCATCCCCATGCCGCAAAGCTAGCCGCTTGTTCTTGCTTGCGCTCATCGCTGCCAGAGAGGATGAGCCCATCTACCTGGGTACCTCTGCTCATCAGCTTAGAGAGCGTGCCGAAGCACCCAATCTCCAAGTCATCGGCATGAGCGCCGAGCGCAAGAACACGGCCAAACGCCGGCAGCTGGAGTTGTTGCATTACTTAGTAGACCAGACCTCCCAAGGCTTGTGGCCTTTGGAGATCATGTCGTCAAAAACTTGTTTGTCCTTAAAGGTATCCATGGCTAGCCAAAAGCCCCCATGTGGATAGGCCAGCAACTGCTTCTGAGCAATTAACCGTTGGAAGGGCTGCTCTACCAACTCCTCCCCCTCTTGGATGTAATCAAAGACGTCGTATTTGAAGATAAAGAACCCACAGTTGATGCTGTAACCACTACTTGAGATTGGCGAAATAGACGAGACGTAATGGTCCTTATCGTCATAGCGCACCACATGGAAGCTCTGCGTGGATTTGTAAGCCATGAAAGCGCCAATCACGCCTTCTCGCTCAAACTGCGCCAAGTGATCATCTAGCGGAAGGTCCGTCAGGCCATCAGAATAGTTGGCCATGAATGGCTCGCCGGGCGTCAAGTACTTTTTAGCCTTGAGCAAGCGTTGGCCAATGTTGGAGTTTATGCCAGAATCTACGAAGGTGATGGTCCAATCTTCGATGTCTTTGTTTACCAGGGTCAGCGTTCTTCCCCCATCCGCCAAAATAAAGTCGTTGCTTAGGTGCTCCTGATAGCTTAAAAAATAGTCCTTTATCACGTCTGCCTTGTGGCCTAGGCACAAAATGAAGTCCTTATGACCATATGAGGCATAATACTTCATCAGGTTCCAAAGGATTGGGCGGTACCCAATAGGGATCATGGGTTTGGGTACTGCATCGCTATAGTCGCGGATGCGCATGCCCTGCCCTCCGCAAAAAAGTACAACCTTCATCTATGGCGCAAATAAGTGTGGGGCTAGGTTAGGTACGCAGCATCCACAGTTTTAATGCTATGAATGTAATATACCAAGAAAATATCTATCGCCGCTAATGTTACGATAAATACCCACAGCAGCGCCTTCCGCTTGCCCAGAGGGATGTGTTTCTGCCTTTTGAGCCCGCCAGACACATAAGAGCCATAAAACAGGATAAGCGCAGCCAGCACCAAGGCTACCAAGGCCAGATGATAATCTCCTTCGGCAAGGCCTACATCAGGCCGGGCCGGGTTAGGCGCGTTTTTTATGAGCAGGTACGCAATGTAAATCTTTGGCAGCAGCAGCGCGTGCAGCAGTAACCGAAGTGGTCTCATCAGAATTTGAGTGTGGCTCCAAACACAGCCATAATGCCTCTTTGGCGGTAGCCGTAAAACAGATAAGGCTTGTTGTTGGCCAGATTGTAAAGGTCCAGATTCACATCCAGCCGCTTTGATATCACATAGCTCGCTTTAAGGCTCAGGTCGGCGACGATACCACTTTTGACGGTCGTCAGCCGGGGCGTCAACAAGTCGTAGCTGCTCATTACCACCAATGCTGGCGATACGGAAAAGCCCCCTTGCCCAAACGTAGGTGCCAAACGCCACGTAAGCAACGGCACATTGGGTATCTCGGTTCTAAACGACGAATTGGCGGCCTGTATTTGCAACCCCGTCTCGGCACTAATCAGATCATTGAAGCGGTAGTTAGCGCTGATCTGCAAGTAAGTGAGAGTAACGGCGGTATCTCTCAGGTTTAAGGCCATCATGCGTGCACTGTCGTTGCGTATGGGTGCCCATAGTAGATAATTCTTAAACTGCTTTAAGCCTCCAGATACCTCCATTTGATACTTGGTCTTGGCAACCCGTACCCCTACCCCAATGGCCAAAGGCATGTTGGTATAGCTAAACTGGCTAATGTTGCCCAACCATGGATTCACCTTGGCTTGATTAAAAAACAGGTTCTGGCTATAGCCACTGTTAACGCCACCAAATAAGGTTGTAGCCTCGCTCAAGGCAAAGCTTGCATCAAGGCCAGGATATAGGTGCACGTTCTTTTTGTCGATGCTATCGTTTTCTGCCAGAACGGTCAGGCTGGGTTTCAACGTTAGCCCACCAAAGGTGCGCGTTAGGCTTCCCCCAACATCTAAGAAGGCTACGTTGCGAGACACCTGGCTGCTAATCTTATTGATGGCCAGGTTGCTGCTTAGCCCCAGTACACCCGCGTCGCCAAGAGACAAGCTGTAATTGCCCGATAGCTGGGCAAAATAGCTGCGCTGGTCTGCAAAGCTGGTAATAGCATTGGCGGCCAACCCAAGGTCTAGCTTGTATTTGTTGGCTTTCTCGGTTTGGTAAGCTGCTCTAAAACCAGTACGCAGGTTTGATATCCGGATGTCTCCCTTCTCTGCACTGGAAGGTATGAAGGCATAAAGGGTATTCCGGTTATTTTCCACCACCAAATCTGCACTTAGCCTGCCGCCCAAAGCTTTATACGTACCGAAGGTGTGCAACTGGTTGACGCCAGAAGCCATCCACCGCTCAGAGCCCAGCGCGCTGTTGAGGTGCAACACCTTAGCGGCAATGTAATCGTCTTTGGAGCCGTGGCTGTAAAAACCCTCTAGGTGTGTGGTCAAATAGTTGCCCAGGCCCAGTTTTAGGTAATTAGGCCTTAGGCCTTCATCGCTTGGTGCCGCATAATTCAATACCCTAGGCTTAAGATCTAAGACGTTGGTAGGTTTAGCCAGCCCCGTGCTTACGGCGCTGAAGTCGCGCCTAACAGTGTCTTGCCTCAACGACTGGAGGCGGTTGGTTTGGGGCTTCTCTTCGATCGGCAGAATGATCTCTTTGCTTTTCTCGAATACGATTTGGATATCGTCAATATTCTTTGGATTTTGTTGTGCTACCACTACGCCAGGTAGGCAAGTCATGGAGGCAAGGAGCAGGCAGAGCCATCTATTCATAAGAAAAAATACCTTTAAGCTTTGTAAGGTCTAGCAAGTTGAAAACAGGAGGATTAACGCCCTTAAGCACCAGAGACGAGCCTGCAATGATGCTCTTGGTATGGAGCTTCACCAACAAGGCCAGCCCGGCACTGCTAACGTAGTTTACCTCGCGCAAGTGTAGTGTAAGCCGAACCGCACCTTCTGCCACAGCGTCAAAGATGGCGTTTTCGATTTCTCTGACTACGTCTTCACCCACAAGGTTCACGTGAATGAACACGTCAAACTCTTTGGCAACTGCCGATACGATGTCAATCTTGCTTTTCATGCGCGGCAGTCTTATGGACACAGGCTGTCTGCGTGCAGTGCCCGTAGAAAATGAGGCTGTGGTTGGTTATCTGATACTTAAGCAGCTCTTCAACCTTGTTTTGAATATTACCCAGGCGCGGATCGCAGAACTCTGTAATCTTACGACAATCCAGGCAAACGAGATGGTCGTGCTGGCGGTAGCCGATGGCTTTCTCGTACAATGCAACGTTGGATCCAAACTGATGCTTTACTACCAGTCCGCTTTCTTCTAACAGCCCCAGGGTGTTATACACGGTGGCCCGGCTAACGCGGCTGTTCTTTTCCTTCAGGATCTCATAGAGCGTTTCTGCGTCAAAGTGCTCGCCGCTGTCGTAAATCTCATCCAGAATGGTGAAACGCTCTTGCGTCTTGCGGTAGTTCTGTTTGGCCAAGAAAGCCAAAAAAACCTTGCGCGCCTCTTCTTTGGATTGGTGCATGTGCTGCTGCCTGGCCGGCTACTATCCGGAAGTCAAAGATAGAGGGGCTCCTGCATAACGCTTGATGACCTATTTACATTTGCAAGCTGTTAAAGTGGGTATGGAGTTACTAAACAAAGCGTACGACGAGTCTGCCATTAAGTCTCTAGACTGGAAGGAGCACATCCGGCTCAGGCCCGGCATGTACATCGGCAAGCTAGGAGACGGCTCCAGCTTTGAAGACGGCATCTACATCCTGCTCAAAGAGATCGTCGATAACTCTATAGACGAGCACACCATGGGCCACGGCAAGAAGATTGAGGTGGTTGTGGCCAACGGCTCAGTGCGCGTCAGAGACTTTGGCCGGGGTATCCCCTTTGGCAAACTCGTCGATTGCGTTAGCCGCATCAACACAGGCGGCAAGTACGACAGCGGCGTCTTTCAAAAGTCTGTCGGCCTCAATGGTGTGGGTACCAAGGCTGTAAACGCCCTTAGCTCTGCCTTTAAGGTTACATCATTCCGCGATGGCAAGGCCCGCTATGCCACCTTCTCTAAAGGCGAACTGCTAGAGGAAAAGGAGCAAGATGCACCTAAAGAAAAGAACGGTACTTCCATAGAGTTTACTCCGGACGCTTCTATCTTCAAGAATTACCACTTTATTGAAGATTATGTTGTTGCGCTGATAAAGAACTACACCTACCTCAACAACGGCCTGGAGCTTTCTTATAATGGCACCATCTACAAAGCAGAAAACGGACTGCATGACCTGCTCGAAGAGAAGGTAAACAAAGAGACTTTCCGGTACCCCATCATCCACCTGCGCGGGGCAGATATTGAGGTAGCCATCACCCATACCGACCAATACGGCGAGGAGATTTACAGTTTCGTCAACGGGCAAAACACCTTGCACGGTGGCACACACCTGGCCGCCTTCCGCGAGGCGTTTGCCCGGGTAACCAAAGAGTTTTTCAAGAAAGACTTTGACAATACCGACGTGCGTGCATCCATCCTGGCTGCCGTGGCAATCAGGGTGCAAGAGCCCGTTTTTGAGAGTCAGACCAAGACCAAGCTCGGCTCCGTTTACATGAGCCCAGAGCAAGACCAAACCGTCAAAAACTTTATTTATGACTTCTTAAAGAAGGCGCTAGACGACTTCTTGCACAAGCACCAGGCCACAGCAGACGAGATGCTGCGCCGCATCCAGCAGTCGGAGCGGGAGCGCAAAGACATCGCCGGCATCCGCAAACTGGCCAACGACAGGGCCAAAAAGGCCAGCCTCCACAACAAAAAGCTGCGCGACTGCAAGCTGCACCTCAACGAGAAGGGTGCCGAAGACAAGCTGAAGGCCACCACCCTCTTTATCACCGAGGGCGACTCTGCCTCGGGCAGCCTGACCAAGTCTCGCAACGTTGAGACACAAGCCGTCTTTTCGCTGCGCGGCAAACCGCTCAACTGCTTTGGCGAATCGAAAAAGATTGTTTACCAAAACGAAGAGTTCAACCTGCTTCAGCATGCCCTCAACATAGAAGAGGGCCTAGACAACCTCCGCTACCAAAACATCGTCATCGCCACCGATGCCGACGTGGATGGTATGCACATCCGCCTCCTGGTACTCACGTTCTTTCTGCAGTTCTTTCCAGATCTGGTCCGCAACGGGCACGTTTTTATACTTGAAACGCCCCTCTTCAGAGTACGCAACAAGAAACAGACCATTTATTGCTATTCAGAAGAGGAAAAGCAGGCTGCCATGCGCAAGCTCGGTTCAAATCCAGAGATTACCCGGTTCAAAGGCCTGGGAGAGATTAGCCCAGACGAGTTTGGGCAGTTCATCGGAGAGAACATCCGCCTGGAGCCGATACTCATCACCAACACAGACAAAATCAAAGGCCTGCTAGAGTATTACATGGGCGGCAATACCATGACCCGCCAAAAGCACATCATAGACAACCTGCGCATAGAGGCTGACATCGTCGATGAAGAGCTGCCCTTAATTGAAAAAGCGCAGGGTGAACTTGAGGCTGCTGGCCTTTAGCGCTTTTAATTCTGCCGGGTAAAAGCCCCAGAAGTATCCAAACCCCACCGCAGGGCGCAGCCCCGGCAGGGGAAAGATGAACAGGTTGCGCACCCCCACCCCCACCTCTGCCAGGGCTGTATGGCCGATTGATGCCGGGTTTTGCCTGTCTAGCAGAGAGAAGCTCTCTGCTGCCCAAACGCCGTTGGTAGCTAAAAATAGACTGGGCTCATAGGGTACGTCTGGGCTTATCGAAACCCGCTTCTGTAGCGTGAAGTGTGCCCCTAGTTGCCTGCGTGCCGCCAGGCTCGTTGGAGTAAGCGTCTCTAGCGCGGCATCTGCAACGGTGTTAAACTCAATACCGTTGCCTGCAATTGTTGGCAGCAGCGCGGTTGGCAAATGCCCTCCTGTCCACTGGCCTTCAACAATCAGGCGGCCCTGCCAAACGGCTTGCGGCCTGGTTGCCAGGTAATACACCGGGCGGACGGTGATAAAACGCTGCCCACCTGCCGCATAGGCAAAGGCAGATACCTTGGCATAATGCTGCCGGGCAATAGGCAAGTGCTTACCGTTGCTGTAATTGGCATAGGCACCTGCTAGGGGTAGCTCCCAGCTTGCCCTGAGGTAGGCACCATGGTCTAGCCCGTTGGCGTCAAAATAGGCACGCCTCCGTCTGTAGCCACCCTCTATCGTCGCCCACAGGCGAGGGTTGCGAAGGCACATACCAAGCTCAGCCACCCTGTCGAACCTGTTTAGAAACAGGTTGCGGATGGGGGCATCGGGGCTGATGGCATCATCATAAAAGTAGTTATTGGCCTCGTCCAAATCTGTTTTCAGCTTAAGGCCCACCTGCAGACTTTGGTACTTTCGCCAGGCTTGGGTAGTAGCTTTCAACCGTCCATCAGCATAACCCCAGCCTATGTTTTGCGACAAACTGAAGGTCGGCCGCTCTATGCGGATGGGCAGATTCAACCGTACAAACTCATAGCTGTTAAACAGGGCAAGCTCCTGCACGTCTATGCCAAGTGGTCCGGCAAATACGGTGGTTCCATAAGCCAGATTCGGAATAAACAGCGAAGCCCCACGCAGGCCAGGCCGTAGATCATTTTGCACCTCTACCTCATAGAGCCTCACCTTGGGCCTTGACTTCACATACATCCTAGTGGCAAAAAGCGTGTAGGCCAAGCCACTGTCCGTCCGTGCCACTTTAGATACGCCGCCAGACGAATCCAGCTCCACAACCCTACCCTGCAAGCTAAACTTAGGCTGCCCCGGCGCTTCAGACGGCAGCCTGTAAGACCCAAAATCAGTATAAAGCGTCTGTCTGTTAAGGTCGTAGGTGTACAGCCCTAGCTCATACTTTTTAACAAGGTACAGTGCTCTTGGGGTGGTTTGCGTTTGGTACACCCCAGCGCCAGGCTTTGCCAAAAAGGCAAGGCCAAGCCACTGCGTATAGGGCGCCAGCCTCCCCTCTAAAACGAGTGAGTCTCTAATGGAGCCCTTGATAACCAGCCCTTGCCCCTTGGCATTAGCGCAGAATAACAAGCCGAATAGCACCGGTAAGGCTCTTTTCAGCATTGTTGGTTGATGCATGGGTTGATATTCGCAGCCGAGCCATATAGACACCTGCCTCTAGGGCAGCGCCGCCTGCAGCGAGGTTCCACTGCATGGTGCCTGCCAATAGGCCGGTATGGCTTACGGTCTGGCTAAATACTTGCTGGCCAAAGGCGTTCAGCACCACCAAGTCGGCCTTGCCGCCCTGGTTGGCACCCGCGCTCTGATAGGCAAAAGTAACGTATTGGCTGGCTGGGTTGGGGGCTGCCGTAAACCGCCAGAGGCTATCCTGCCGCATCACCTCGAACCGGGCCTTGCGCAAAGGCACAAGCCTGCGGAAACGGTCTTGTACCGTTGCCTGCACTTCATAAATGCCAGGCCGTAATCCTTGTGGCTGGTAGGTCGCTTCTGCACCGGCAACAGAAAAGTCCGTTATCTGGCTAAGGCTGCAAGTGTCGCATGCAGACCCAAAAAGCATCGTAAGCGAGCGTCTGCCGAAGGGCCTGTTCAGAATGTATTTGATCTGTGGAGACGCACCCGTCTTAAGCCCTTCTTCCGGAAAGAGGCCGTCTATCTCGAAGTAGCCTGCATAAAGGCCGGTATCCTTCAGCAAGCGGGTAGCGGCAAAGATGCTGTTGTTGCCAAAGTCGCGCTCTGGCAGCCTGTCTGTATTAAAGGTAATCTCAAAAGAGATATCGTCTGGCGAATCCAGTTGTGACTTCCACTTAAACTGCACATAGCTGGTATCAGTACCCTGTGCCAGCCGCGCCAGCCCTGCCAAGCTATCAAGCAAGATGCCGGCCGCGCTACGCACATACATTTTGGCAGCCAACGGATTGCCGACAATGCCTAGGGTATGGTGGTACTTGGCCTTAACTACAATAGAATCACCCGCCTCGACGGTGGCCGGGGCTGCTGCTGCAATGGCAACGCCTTCAGGGAAAGGCCTAAAGAAGACACGCCAGAACTGCAAGTAGGTTGTGGAGTCGCCCCGGTTGGGAGCCTCATAGTAAAGTTTGACGAATCGGTACTGCGATGAGTCCAATCGTAAGCCCTGAGATAGCGGCCTGCCGCGGTAAATGATGTCTCCAGTGTCTGCAAAAGACCTGAAGGCACGCAGAGTAAAAACGGCCGAGTCTGCCCGGCCCAGGTTGCGGCTGGTGGCCACAGCCAGAGCTTGAAAGCTGAGCGCAGGCCCCACAAAGGGAGACTCTACCCGCCCATTCTGCGGGAAACGTCTCAGTACAAAGGTCGTGTCTATGGCCTCGCGCCTATCGTTTATGGTGTCGCGGGTGTTTGGCCCTATGGTTATGCCCAGGCCAGGTAAGCTACGCTCGGTCCGCAGGCCATAAAACATCAAGGGTGCGCCTGCTATGGTACGCCTAATCTTGGCAGTGTCTTGCCCTACGAAGGTGCTGGCATTGTAGAAGGCCCCTAAGTGCAGGCCTTGGGCATTGCGGCTACCCCTCCAAGAGAGGTAATTATGCTGCCCTTGGGTAATGGCGAAGAAATACTCGCCAGGCTGCATTTGGGCAATGGCAAAAGCGGGCAGCGCTCCCGGGTTTCCTACGTCCAGCCGCATCCAGTCTGCCTCAAAAAAGTTAATTGCCGGTGGCACCCGGCCGCATGCATAGCGCCAATACTCGCCCACCGGTTGTTGATACTCAAACACCCTGGGCACAAAGTCCCGATTTAGGCGCAGCGTCATTACCCTGCTGCCGAAGAAACAGTTGCTTTCGTTGCCGTAGTAATACGGTATTCCGTTGATGTCAATCCCGGTGTTGGTGGTGCTGCGTTGCAGCCCCGCCCCCACCGTGTAGAGCCTGACGGTGGCCCGGCGCTCTGGCAGAAGCCAAGGCCTGCGGTTGCGGGTGCTATCGACGGTGTAGCCCTCTTTTTGGTTGGTAAAAAACTGGTAACCGATAGACTGGCTCCAGCCGTCGCGGCCTTGCATCAGCGTAAAATTGAAAGCTCGCCAAGGCGATGCTCCTGCATCATCCACATACCTGGAGCGTAAGAAAAATACGGTGCTATCTGGCACAGCAGGCAATACCACAGGCAGCTCTGCCAGTGTTTGCGCAGGCCCGGCATGCTGCTGCAACAGCGGGCTATCGAAGGTGCGGACTGTGTCTAGCCACAGCTCTACCCTGCCCCGCACGTTCTGGTTGAGCGACCTGTAGGTAAGCCGAAGTGCCCTCGTGCTTACAATGGCATCTCGCGTCGGGTAAACAAACCGAATCCCGCTCTCGAACCGCCCCAGGCTGACGACAAGGTCATTATTCTGCTCGCTTTGCTCGGCCACTCGGTTGAGGTAGTCTAGCGAAAAGATGAGTGTAGAGCTGTTGTCTAGCTCAAAACCACCAGATATACGGTAATCAATCAGAGAATCGGCCTTGATAGCCGGAAAACGCAGCGACGGCCCATAAACGACAACCCCGCCGCCAGACTCGATCCGGCCAATCAGCGAGACAGAATCCTGCAGCCTGTATTGCCCCAGGTTCTGAAGCTTCAGCTTTAAGTCAAAAGACTTGGTGAAGGTGCTCACATCCTGATCTACCAACCGAGATGCCACTGCATCGAAGGCAAAATCAGGCTTGCGGAAGGGGAACAGACGCAGCAACGGATCGCCATGGATAACCATTTGAGATACCATGATGGAATCGAATACGCTCGGCCGCCCGGCCGCACCCTCCATATAGGCTCGATTGGTGTACTGAAATACTTCGGCCAGGCTGCGCCAATTGGTTGTACTGTCCTTAAACTGGTATTGATACAACAGCGTACTGTGCCGATTAAGCAACGGTGGTAGCCCTTCGTCCATAGAGCCCGCAAACGCTATGGCACCTTTACCCCGTGCAAGCACCCAATGCTGGTTGAGCGATCGTACCGAGAAGTTGAAGATATTGCCTGAAAAACAGCCGTTTACCAGAATAAAGGGCGCTTTGCCCAAATTGTCGTAGCCCTGGGCAGGGTCTTGAGGAATACCGATGTCTATGTCTGTAGCATTGGCCGCGCTATGCCCAAACAAAGTCATTATCACGGCCCCAGCATTGATCTGGTCTCGGATGTTGACGGTCTCAATGATGGAGGCGCTTTGCTTGCTGTACTCATATACACGCCCACCCATCACCGGGTTTTGGAAGATGCCGCTATACGACTGAATGTGCTGCCTAAACTCTTCTATCTCGCCGGCGGTGCGGCCACCACTTAGGTGGATGGCTTTTTTGCGCCAATCAGCCTGATTATTGGCTTCTTGCACCTTAACCTTATCTAGGTAATCCAGCAGCTCGTACCCCCAATAAACGGCCAGGCGTGCAATCGGAATCTTATTGTAGAACTGGCCGGTATCCGTACTCACCAGCATATTGTCTGACGCAGGCATACCCCAGCATGGCACAAGATTGTCGCCCATCTGGTTGTCGAGCCTAAAAAAGTTGTGCTGAATCCCCTGCCCCAGCAAAAAGACCGTCGAGGGCCTCCGCCCTGTTGTAATAAGGTCTTTAAGGTAAAGCCGCAATGCCTCTGCCGAGGGGTATCCGTAGGTATAATGGGCATAGAGGTCTTCTACCTGCACCATGGCAATGTTATGACTGCCCCCCTGTGGCGACCTGCGGTAGGCCACATAGGCCTGGGCGGTATCAAACAAGCGCTTTGCCGTAATTACCAAGACCTGCCCGCTCTGAATCGTTGGCGGGGCGCTCAATTGCCGTTCTGTAACAATAGAGTCGGTTATTGAAAAGGGCCTTGCCTGCAACCAAATTGCCGTTAGGCCATTGCCGGCACTGTCGGGCTCGGCCACATAGTTGCCGCCGGCCATAGAAAGCCGCTTAGGGCTATAGGGGTCGTTAACCTGCACAAAAAAGCCAGAGCCCCCCAAGGCGGGCAGCCTGAGCCGGCCAATGGCGGGTCTGTAAGCCAGATAAGGCGCCTGCGGCCTGTTTACGACCGTAGCTTGCACAGGCAGCACAAACCGCGCAAGCATCAGCGATATAAAACTGTTGGCCGCCGAGGGAAGGGTAGAGAATGTAATCGTCTGGCCCAGTGTAGATGCAGGCACGGTGGTGCTGTCAATCTTCCGGCGGTAGCTCTCCCAGGTGGTCGTCATCACTTGGGTATTGCCGATGCTAACAATGGCCCGCTGCATAGATGCGGTGCGGCCTGCAAGCCATAGTATCATTTTGGCATTGCCTGTGCGCAGCGTGTACGGATGCGTAATAGAGAAAGTGCTCCGCAAAAAAGAGCCCTGGCTGCAATAACCCTCCCCATCACCAACAAATGATTGGTGAAACTTGGCGTCTTGGTACGCGCCTAGCCCTGGGCTGTATTCGTTGCGGGGGGCAAGAGTGGCCTCTGCCGTCCATTCGGTTTGCGTGGGGCTATCGGGCAAGGCGTTGCGCGTTAAGGCCATACGTCTGCCGGCGCCCGGGCTTACCATCAAAAAATACCGCCCCGCCAGGCCATAAAGAGGCGACCAAGGGTTCATAAAACTGGTGCGCTGGTAAAGGCCTTGTTCTAGCTCGCCCCGGTTTCTGGTCGCATAAAAGAAAAGACTGTCGCCTACGGTCCAGGTGCCGCTGTTGTCTGCGTCTTGCACCCAAATGGCCACCTCTCGGCCATTGCGGAAAACCTTAAGCTGGCCCACGGGGCTGCCCTGCAAGGGTGCCAGCCTCTGAGACTGCCCTGCTGCCAGGGCATAAACCCCCTCGTTGGGCGTGGTGATTTCGTAAGCCTGTTGGCCGGGCGTAAACCAAGACTGTGCTCTGGCTGCGTTTGCCCAACTCAGCACAAGGGCCAAAATCAGGCTATAAGTAATACGCATCATGTTGGCTTATTTTAGGGTTAGCTGAACGCCCAATAGGTGGAGTCTTTGCCTGCCCTCGTATTGAAAGTTGTAGCTAGAATACTGGATTGTCATCTGCTGGAAATTCGCGCTCAAACCAAAGCTGGTTTGATAGAAGTCGCCTTGGTTCATAGCGCGGACGCCGAAAGTGGCTGCATACTTTTTTCGGTAAGAGGCCACCACGCCCGTAGCAATCATGATACCATTGGTGCCAGTGCCTCTGAATCTGAAGGCAGGGTTAGCGTTCCAGGCATAGCCAAGGCCCGTCAACTGTTGGATAGACAATTTTTTGAATCTTAAGGTTTGCAGCAGGTTCATTTCCAGCTCCGTAAGTGCTCTAAAGTTTTGCCGTAGAGCAGGCTCTATCACGGCCGAATCTACCTGCAAGGCACCTACTGTGCCAGACAATGTGCCCCAACCGCCGGTAGGATTGGCCAACCTTAGGCCCAAACGGCTATCTGTAGCATAGGCCCATTCGGCGCTTAGAATAGGCCTCCAGGCTTCTGCTTTTGCGGGGGCGCTGGTCTGGGTTAGGCTGCGTTCTACCCCTGCCAGAAAGCTCCAGGCCTTATGCCGGTACATGCCTCCAAAAAACGATTGCCGCTGCAGCACTGAAACCTGCGGATCTGACTCTCTAAGCCGCTGTGTAAGGCCCGCCGTATGCGCCACCAGAGTGAGGCCTTTATATGCTCTCACGGCCACTCCCAAATCAAAACTGCCCCCACGCTGTGCACCAATGGTAGATGCACCTCGCAATGTGACACGGGCAAGCGTATCTGAACTGGCCCAGCCCATCCAAAAGCCACCCCTGCCAGGGCTAGGCAAACCAGCCGTACCCGCCAGATGCGAGGCAAAAATCCTGGGTTGCATGGCCAAAGGCTGTGCCATAGCCACCAGGGGCATCCACATCCAAATCCACAGGCTTGCCCTGCAAAATAGTATCGTGTCGCGCAGCATATATATATTGCCCCAATTTGGCACTGTAACACTCTATCAGACACGCAAAAGCCCGGCATTGCCGGGCTTGCGTAAGAAAGTTATTACAAAAAAGGTTTTTACACCTGGTTGCTCGTAAGCTTGGCACCGATGTATTCACGGTTAAGGCTTACGATGTTGGCCATGCTGATAGACTTGGGGCACTCTGCCACGCAAGCCATCGTGTTAGAGCAGGCGCCAAAGCCTTCGGCGTCCATTTGTGCCACCATTGCCTCTGCACGGCGCTTGCGCTCGGGCTGGCCTTGGGGCAACATAGCCAACTGGCTGATTTTGGCCCCCACAAAGAGCATGGCACTTGCGTTTTTGCAGGCGGCCACACAAGCACCGCAGGCTATGCAAGTGGCAGAGTTAAAGGCTTCGTCGGCAATTTCCTTACCAATTGGCGTCTCGTTGGCATCGCGGGCAGAGCCCGTATTGACGGAGACATACCCCCCGGCCTGGATGATACGATCGAACGACGACCGGTTCACCATCAGGTCCTTCACAACGGGGAAGGCCTTTGCACGCCACGGCTCGATGGTGATCGTTTCACCGTCTTTAAAGGTGCGCATGTGGAGTTGGCAAGTCGTAATCCGCGTAGGGCCATGGGGCCTGCCGTTGATGTAGAGCGAGCAAGTACCACAGATACCTTCGCGGCAGTCATGGTCAAACGTTACAGGATCTTCTCCCTTTTTGATGAGGTCTTCGTTCAACACATCCAACATCTCCAGAAAGGACATGTCTTCTGAAATCTTATCGACTACGTAGTCGACCAAGCGGCCCTCGGTATCAGTGCTTTTCTGCCGCCAAATTTTAAGCGTGAGTTTCATGATCTTACTTGTAGCTGCGCTTGGAGAGTTTAACGTTCTCGAACTGTAGGTTCTCTTTTACCAAAGTCTGTGTCTTGTCTGGGCCTTCCCACTTCCAAGCAGAGACGAAGGCGAAGTCGTCGTCGTTCCGCTCGGCCTCTCCGTCAGGAGTTTGGTACTCTTCGCGGAAGTGGCCTCCGCAGCTTTCGTTGCGCGTCAGCGCATCTTCTACCATCAGGGCGCCCAGCTCTAAGAAATCCCACAAACGCATGGCCTTTTCCAGCGTTTGGTTCATCTCTGTATGGGTACCCAGCACCTTGAGGTCGGTCCAGAAGAGGTTTTTGAGTTTCTGAATCTCCATACGGGCTTTCTCCAGGCCCTCGGCTGTACGGCTCATGCCGCAGTAGTCCCACATAATCAGGCCCAGCTGCCGGTGGATTTCATCCACCGTCTTGGTGCCGTTTATGGCCATGATTTTAGAGATATGCTCAGATACCTCTTGCTCCACCTGCTTAAAGGCGGGATGGTCTGTGGTAACCTTGGCCGGGCCAATGGTTGCCAGATAATCGCCCAAGGTGTATGGAATCACAAAGTAGCCATCTGCCAGGCCCTGCATGAGGGCAGAGGCGCCCAAGCGGTTGGCTCCGTGGTCAGAGAAGTTGGCCTCGCCCAAAGCGTAGAGACCAGGCACGGTTGTCATCAGGTTATAGTCTACCCAAAGACCGCCCATGGTATAGTGCACCGCCGGGAAGATACGCATCGGCACTTTGTATGGATTCTCTCCGGTAATGGTCTCATACATCTCGAAGAGGTTTCCGTACTTGGCAGAGATCACAGACTCACCGTCGCGTTTGATGGCATCCGAAAAGTCCATGTAAACGGCAAGACCCGTCGATCCTACGCCGCGGCCCTCGTCGCACATATACTTGGCATTGCGGCTGCCCACATCGCGGGGCACCAGGTTGCCAAAGGAGGGGTACTTGCGCTCCAAGAAGTAGTCGCGCTCATCCTCCTTCAGGTCAAGCGGAGATTTCTTTCCTTGCCGAATCAGCTCGGCATCTTCTTTCGTTTTAGGCACCCAGATGCGGCCGTCGTTACGTAGCGACTCAGACATAAGCGTAAGCTTAGACTGGTAGTGGCCCGAAACAGGAATACACGTGGGGTGTATCTGCGTAAAGCAAGGGTTGGCAAAGTATGCACCCCTCTTGTGCGCACGCCAGGCTGCCGTTACGTTGCAGTTCATAGCGTTGGTGCTCAAGAAGAACACGTTGCCATAACCGCCCGTGCAAAGCAGCACCGCGTGGGCGGCATGGCTCTCTATGGCACCCGTCACCAGGTTACGGGTTACGATGCCACGCGCCTGCCCATCTACCAATACGGTATCGAGCATCTCGGTCCGGGTGTACATTTTCACCTTACCGGCAGCAATCTGCCGGCTCAGGGCAGAGTATGCCCCTAAGAGCAGTTGTTGCCCCGTTTGGCCCCTGGCGTAAAAGGTACGGCTTACTTGTGCCCCACCAAAAGACCGGTTGGCAAGCAGACCACCATACTCGCGGGCAAAGGGTACGCCCTGCGCCACGCATTGGTCTATTATGTTAACAGATACCTCTGCCAGGCGGTAAACGTTGGCTTCGCGTGCGCGGAAATCTCCGCCTTTGATGGTGTCGTAAAAGAGGCGGTAAACAGAGTCACCGTCATTTTGGTAGTTCTTGGCAGCGTTAATACCACCTTGCGCCGCAATCGAGTGTGCCCGCCGTGGGCTGTCGTGGAAGGTGAAGCACTTTACGTTGTAACCAAGCTCTGCCAGCGACGCTGCTGCAGAGGCACCGGCAAGGCCTGAGCCTACAACAATAACATCGTATTTGCGCTTGTTGGCAGGGTTTACCAACTTTAGGCCAAACTTGTGTTTAGACCATTTTTCGGCCAATGGCCCTTCAGGAATTTTAGCGTCCAGAACGTTTTCCATTTCTGCTTCTATGTCTGCTGCACTTGCGTGTCTGGTAACTCTACCTAATAACACCAAAGGCAGGTGATGGGTTTACTGGTTGGCGTACAAGGGATTTAAGAGCTTCATCAGCACCGGGATGATGGTGAAACCTAGCGGCACCCCTACCCCGATGATCCAGGAGAGGGCCGATATGAGGGGCGAGTACTTTTTATGCTCGAAGCCCAGCGTCTGAAAAGCACTCTGGAAACCATGAATTAAGTGCGCGCCGAGCAGAATGAAGGCGATTGTGTAGGCTATGATGTACAGCGGAGACTGAAAGGCTTCGTGCGCGATGTAGGCCATATCCTTGTAAACATCTACGCCAGAGGGCGGGATCTGTCCTTCTTCCAGAACGGTCAATTTGACCTTGGTTGCCATCTCGCCTTGGCTTTGCTCTTGGTAGTATACCTGCCTGATGGTGCCATAGTGGTACTCGAAGTAGAAGGTGCGCAGGTGCAGTATCAAAAACACCAGTATGAGACTGCCCGTAAGGCCCATGTTCTTAGAGAACCAACTTACGCCGGGCGTCTTGTTGCCTGCTGCGTAACCCCCCGGGCGGCGGCTGGCGTTCTTCCGTGTTAAGACCACGGCCGTATAGATGTGAATCAGAAACCCTGCTACCAGAACTATCTCCAGAACCCGAATTATGCCCGCCGTGGACATAAACCTGGAGTAGGCATTGAACTTTGCCCCTGCATCGTTGCTTAGTAACAAGAAGTTACCTGACAGGTGTACAAACAAGAACGAGATCAAAAAAAGACCCGTGAGCGCCATCACCAATTTGCGGCCGATATTGCTACCGAGTAGGCTATTAACCCAATTCATACGTTAAAGTGTTTCTGGGCCAAAGGTACATTGGTTGCAGAAGGGTTTGCCAATTAGATTGATTCTAAAAAGCATGTTCCTTTGGCCGTAATCAACCTTGTAAACAAGGCCCTGGCCCAATTGTTGCCTACCATACAGGCGTTGCATGAAAAAACTACTATCCATTCTGACCTTCCTGATCTGTACGATTGGGCCTGCCTGGGCAACCCACTTGCGCGGCGGAGAGATTACGGCCCGGCGGCGATGCAACACCCCGGCTACGTTCGACTTTACATTAACCATTTACCGCGATACAACCAGTATCGTTAGAGATGCCAACAACCGCTTGTTCTTTGGCGATGGCACCTCTGCAGAAGCACCCATAGCAACATCAGAGATTCTGCGGGGGTATGCCACAGAGCGGCTTACCTATGAGTTTACCCACACCTACAGCTCGCCCGGGCAGTATCTGATTTACCATTGGAGAGAGTATCGGAATGACCAAGTCCGCAATCTGGGGGCTCCTGGCAATACGGTAAACTTTTATGTAGAGACGCAGATTACACTAAGCCCAACCATAGACCAGCTTGGGTGCAACAACAGCCCGGTACTGCTAACATTCGCCGTAGATCTGGCAGGCCTCAATCAAGTTTATCTGCACAACCCCACAGCCTACGACCCTGATGGCGACTCCATCAGTTTTGCCCTAGCCCCAAGCAGAGACTACCGGCAAGGAGTTGGCCCTGTTGCCTTGAGTGGCTACACCTTTCCCAACCGTTTTTCTGGTGCCGCCAGAGACTCGGCCAACACAGGCCCCGCTACGCTGACGATCGATCCTCGGACCGGCCTGCTCCGATGGGATGTGGCCTTTCCCGAGGGTGAGTTCAACGTGGCCTACGTTGTCTACGAGTGGCGCCTGGGCAGGCGGATAGGCTACGTCTTGCGAGATATGCAGATCATAGTCAAAGACGTGCGCAACCGCCGCCCTTTCTTGACGCTGCCCCAAGACACTTGCCTTTTTGCCGAAGATAGGATAGACAAGTTCATCCTCGTCAAAGACAGAGACTCGCTCGATAGGTTGGTCATTCAGGCCTCGGGCGGCATGTTCAACCTTAATCCCCTGCCCGTGCGGGCCTTAATCTCTCCCCAGGGAGTAAATGCAGGCGGTGGTTTCAACTACCAAGGCAATCCGGCCCGCACCCGGTTCATTTGGCAGCCGGGGTGTTTCCAAGTGCGAGAGCAGCCTTGGCTAGCCACCTTCAACGCCAAAGACCTCCCCTTCAGGCTGAGTGCAGCAACGTCTTTGGTAGACGTTCAGACGTGGTCTATAAAAGTTATGGGTAAGCCGCCCGAGGGGCTTAGGGCTACGCCAGGGTTAGGCTCCATCCGCCTAGACTGGAACCGGCCTTACGTTTGCCCCAACATTCGCAGATTTCGCATTTACAGGAGGGTGGATAGCAGCTTCTATCGCCCAGATACCTGCGTAACGGGGCTTCCTGCAGAGAGCGGTTACCGCCTCATAGACACCACCAGCAATTACAACTACATAGACACAGACCGGGGCCGCGGGCTAGACCGCTCCAAGCGTTACTGCTACCGCATCACGGCCGAGTTCATTGCCCCAGAGCTTACCGAGAGCAAGCCCAGCGATTTTGTCTGCGCCCAGCTCAGGCTAGATGTACCCCTGTTGCTCAATGTATCTGTGCGCAATACCAGCCCTACAGCAGGCCAGATGTTCGTAAGGTGGAGCAGACCCAAGGACCTAGACACAATCCGTTTTCCGGGGCCTTACAGATACATTCTAAAACGCCAGACCCAAGGTGGTAGCTTCTCTACCATTTACCAAACTGCGAGCCTTGCAGATACCACCTACACAGACCTTAATCTGAACACCGACAGACAGGTCTTTACCTATCGTGTAGTGTTTGAATTTGCAGATGTAAACGGCACCTACAGAGACAGTGCCGCCGATGCCTCCTCCATTTTGCTCGAAGGTGCCGCAACGCCAAGGTCTGTAACGCTTTCATGGTCTGCCCAGGTGCCTTGGGATAATGCAGCTGCTCGTGGCGGGGCAGACTCTGCTGCCTTACCCTACAGGCACAGCGTGTTTAAGCGCATCGGTGGTAACTGGCAATTGATTGGCCAGGTGCCTGGCAATACCCCAAATTTTACCGATGTGGGCCGCCCCGGCGACACACTACGCGCGGGCAGCAGGTACCAATACTATGTGCTAACCCGCGGCAGGTACTCCATCAGTGGCCTGCCCAGGCCCTTAGAAAATCTTAGCTACGAGCTTACCGTACGTGTGCCCGATACCGTCCGGCCCTGCCCCCCTCAGCGGGTAGAGCTAACCAACCAAAACCTCCCCTGCCCTACCTGCGAGCAGATCAGGCGCGATACTACCCTGGCCAACACGCTGCGCTGGCGCTCGCCAAAGCGGGATAGCTGCCCACTAGATCTGATTGGTTACCGGGTTTACTTTAAGCCCACCCTTCGTGCACCATTTGCCCTGGTAGGCACTACAGCAGATACCTTTTTTGTACATACCGACAACGGCAGCCTGGCAGGCTGCTACCGGGTAGCAGCCTTAGACAGTTCTGGCAACGAGAGCCTTGTGGTAGACAGTGTCTGCAACGATAACTGCGTAGCTGTTGAGTTGCCTAACATCATTACGGCCAATGGCGATGGATTAAATGCCGCATTTACGCCCATCTGCATCACCCAGGCCTATGTGTCTGAGGCGGGGCTTTCCGTTTATAATCGTTGGGGGCGTTTGGTGTACAGCAGCAATGCGCTCGACATCCGCTGGCCCCCCATCCGAGAGGGGCAGAGCCAGCTTGAGCCGGGTGTGTACTACTACCATCTACGCTTAAAAACCAAGCGGTTAGACGACAGCAACCCTTTCCAGACCTTTAGGGGCTGGATAGAAGTAGTAAAGACTGACCGGTAACCTGTGGTGCCGCTATTTGAACCAACCTATACTTTTGCCTTCAGATATGAAGGCAATTGTATTTTCTGGCCAAGGGAGCCAGTTCGTAGGCATGGGCCAAAAGCTTGTTGAGGCATTGCCCGCAGCAGAGCAGTACCTAGACATAGCCAACAAGATCCTCGGCTTCGACCTAAAGGCCGCCATGATGGATGGCACAGAAGAAGACCTCAAGCAAACGGCCATTACCCAACCAGCGGTATATACCTATGCCACAGCGCTGTACTTAGCCAGCGGCGCCAAGGCCGACTGTGTGGCTGGCCACAGCCTGGGCGAATATGCCGCCTTGGTAGCGGCAGGCTGCCTGAGCTTTGAAGAAGGCCTCCGCCTGGTGCAAATCCGCGCAAATGCCATGCAACGGGCATGCGAGGCCAACCCTAGCACCATGGCAGCAGTTTTAGGGCTAGACGACGAGGTGGTAGCCCGTATCACCGCCACCGTCACTGGCGAGGTCGTGGTGCCTGCCAATGAGAACTGCCCGGGTCAAATCGTTATTTCTGGCTCACTCAAAGGCATAGAGCTGGCTTCAGTTGCCCTCAAAGAAGCTGGTGCCAAGCGCGTGCTCCCGCTGGTAGTGGGCGGAGCCTTCCACAGCCCATTGATGCAGCCCGCCAAAGACGAGCTAGACCTTGCCATAGCCAAAGCACCTTTTGCTGCGCCACGTATCCCGGTGTACCAGAATCTAGACGGAAAGCCAAGCACAGATGCCGAACAAATCCGCCATAAGCTGATGGATCAGATGATTAATGCCGTCAAATGGACGGCCACCATTCAGCAAATGCGCCAAGACGGCGTTACAGAGGTGCTGGAGTGCGGCCCTGGCAGCGTACTGCAAGGTCTGGTCAAAAAGATTGACAAAGACCTGGTCATAGGGGCCGTGTAGCTCGGTTTGCCAATAGGTAGGGAGGCCTAGTTGCCTCCCTACCTATTAATGCGCTATCATTTTCTCTCGGCTGGCAACAGCTACGGGCATGGCCTCAAGTCGCTCGTTAAAGTGGCCGTCTGCTATGTCTAGCATCCCAAACCCCTGGCTCCTAGAAAAGCCCAGGCCCTCATTCAGTAATGTCTGGTGCACGAAAGCAGGTGCCGTCAGCACAAAGGGGAAAGTATAACCTCTAATCTCAACAAGCTCTCCCTTGGCATCTACCAGCGAGTATATGCGGGCAAACTTCTTGGCTTCTTCTTGCAACTTGGCTATGTATGCCATGTCGGGCTCAAACAGTATTGGCAGTTGATAAACATCCTGCTCGATGTCGCTCTGGATGGCCCTGTAAAACGCAGACTTAAACTCCATACCGCCCGGAACTATAAAGCGCTTCGCTTCTGGGCTGTGCGCCTCGGGCTGCGTAAGCACCAGCGGAGACAGGCATACATACCTTATGGAGGTGCTTAGCGAAGGCATCCTTTCAAAAATGGCATGGTCTGGTGCCAGCTCAAGATTACCCAAGCGCCAGACGGGGCGCGCCAGAAAACCGTCGCTGAGCTTCTGGAGCAAATCCCTCGATTTGGAGGCATAAACGATGGTAACCCGGTTGCTGAAATACATCAACCCGGCTTTGGCCACCTTACTTTGCCCCTTAAGGGTAGAGAATGTAGTCTTGGCAGCTTCGCTTAGCTCAATACCCGATCCTAACATTTCCTCCGTCAATTGCTTGATGAGAGGCTGGTGAAAAAAAGGAACTACCTGACCTTTGTTCTTCAGGTTGAACACCAAACGGATTCTCACGTTTTCAGACTCGATTTAGGTTACTCAAACCCACATAGACCTACGAGTCTCCAACGTACACATAGAATAAACCCATGCCCGCAGAAATTGTTTCTATTCATCCCGTAAATCCTGAACCAAGGAAGATTGCCAAGGTAGTCCAGGCCATCAGAGACGGAGCCATAATCATCTATCCCACAGATACGGTATATGGCCTTGGATGCCAGATAGGCAATACCTCAACGGTAGAAAAAATTGCTGCAATCCGCGGCCTGAAGGTCGAAAAATCTCAATTCTCCATCATGTGTGCCGACCTTAGCCACCTGGCCGAGTTTACCAAGCCCATAGACCAGCCAACCTATAAGTTGCTGAAACGTACGTTGCCAGGCCCGTTCACCTTCATTCTGCCGGCTAGCAATCAGGTGCCAAAAATTCTGGCCCAGAACAGAAAGACAGTAGGGTTTAGGATATCTGCCCATCCCATCTGCATCCAGCTACTCAAAGAGCTTGATGCACCTATCCTGACGGCTTCGCTTAAAAACGACTCAGACGACTTTCCTTACCCAAACGATATAGACGAAATCTCCAACATTTTTGCCAAGAAGGTGGACCTCATCATAGACGCAGGCCCTGCCAGTATGGAGCCCTCCACCATCGTAGATGTTACCAAACCCAACGATTGGCAAATCATCCGAGAGGGCGCCGGAGACCTTGCCCTGGTGTACTAACCCGCCCGCCTAACACCCTGCCCCACTCAAAAAAGTATCTTTGCACCCTATAGGCTTGCTAGGCCCTGGCGCATGGCAAGCACAAACATTCTATGTCAGACCATGCAACAGCGCCCGTAAGGGTTCGATTTGCCCCATCTCCTACTGGCGCCCTACATATTGGCGGCGTTCGTACGGCACTCTACAACTACCTGCTTGCCCGGCAAACAGGGGGCACCTTCATCCTCCGGATTGAGGATACCGACCAAAACCGTTTTGTGCCCGGTGCAGAAGAGTACATCTATGAAGCGCTAGACTGGTGCGGCATCCCCCCTGACGAAGGCGTCCGTGAGGGCGGCCCCTATGGCCCATACCGCCAAAGCGAGCGGAAACATCTATATGGTGCTTACGCCCAACAATTGCTAGATAGTGGCCATGCCTATTACGCCTTCGACACCGCCGAGGAGTTGGAGGAGATGCGCGAGCGACTGACCAAAGAAGGAGTGCCCAACCCGCAATACAACTATGTAACGCGGATGTACATGAAAAACTCGCTTGTCTTGCCCGAGACAGAAGTTAAAGAGCGGCTAGAGCGAGGTGATGCGTACGTAATCCGCCTCAAAATTCCACGCAAAGAAGAAATCAAGTTTCACGACCTGATCCGTGGCTGGGTTGTTTTCCAGTCTGCTAATCTGGACGATAAGGTCTTGATGAAGTCTGACGGCATGCCTACCTACCACCTTGCCAATGTGGTAGACGACTACCTCATGAAAATCACCCACGTCATCCGTGGCGAGGAATGGCTGCCTTCGGCCCCGTTACACTATCTCCTCTATAAGTGCCTGGGCTGGCTAGATGTTATGCCCAAGTTTGCCCATCTGCCCCTGATTTTGAAGCCAGACGGCAACGGCAAGCTCAGCAAGCGCGACGGCGACAAGCTTGGCTTTGCCGTCTTCCCACTTGCATTCACCGATCCTGAGACTGGTTCGGTAACCTCAGGCTTCCGCGAGTCGGGGTATTTGTCCGAAGCACTTATCAATTTTCTGGCCTTTCTGGGTTGGAACCCGGGCACCCAGCAAGAGCTCTTCAGCCTAGAAGAATTGGTGCAGGCCTTCTCGGTTGAGCGCATCGGCAAGTCAGGTGTCAAATTCGACATCGCCAAGGCCCGTTGGTACAACCAGCAGTACCTCCACCAGCGTGCCTCTGAAGACCTGGTTCAGTTCCTGGAGCAAGACCTGGTGCGCCACGGCATCTCTGCCACACAGGCCCAGATGGTAGAAGCCATCGAGATCGTTAAAGAGAAAGTAAACTTCCCCACAGACTTCTGGGCCGAGGCCGAAGTCCTGTTCATCGCCCCCCGCCATTTCGACCAGGCGCTGATGGAGCAGAAATGGTCTGCCGAGCTGGAGGTTGTGCTTGCAAGCTTCAAAACCGCCCTGCAAGGCTTGGAAACCATCGATGCTACTACCGCCCAGCAACTATTCGGCGCATCGGCAGAGGGCGCAGGGCTAAAGCCAGGAAAGGTGGCATTAGGCACCCGCCTGGCACTGACGGGCAAAGGAGCCGGCCCCGATCTGTGGCGCCTCATCAGCTTTGTGGGCCCAGCCCAGGTGGCCAAGCGCATAGATCATGCTTTGGAGTGGGCCAAGGCCCGTTTACCCCGCGTTGGCTAAAAACCCCTAGCAATAACCAATAAAGGCTGCCATGGCAGCCTTTATTAATTTTTCGTCATCAGCTCTTTAGCACTAGACAAGGCCGTGGCGCTCGGATTGGCACCGCCAATCATTTGGGCAATTTCTTGCAGGCGGGCGTCGCCCTGCAGCTCGCGCAGGCTGGTTGAGGTGCGCTGGTCTCCCTCCTGCTTGTAAACGTAGTAGTGTTTGTTGCCTTTGGCGGCAATCTGCGGCATATGAGTAATCACAAGCAACTGATGCTTTTGCGCCATCTTGGCCATCAACTGCCCAACGCGCAAGGCAATTTCTCCGCTTATGCCCGTGTCAATCTCGTCTAGCACTAGGGTAGGCAATGCCGTTTTGCCGGCCAGCACGTATTTGAGCACAAGCATAAGCCTGCTAAACTCACCGCCCGACGCAGCCACCTTAAGGTCTTGAAGGGCCACGCCTTTGTTGGCCGAAAAAAGTATCCGGATCTGGTCTGTACCCTTGGCCGTCAGCGCCTGGGGCATAAGATCTACCACCAGGCGTCCGTTTGGCATACCTACGGCTGCCAGCAACTGTGATACCTCCTCTTGCATGGCAGGCACCGCCTTGGCCCGCAAGGCCGATAGTTGCGCTGCCTTAGTAGTAGCAGCATTATGTGCAGCGACTGCTTTTTGCTCAAGTTCGCCTATGCGATCCTCCAGACCCTCCAACGTTGCAGACGACGTAGCCAGGCCATCCTGCAGGGCAAGCAAATCTGCAGTAGAAGCAACGCCATGCTTTTTGAATAGCTGGTTCAACACACCTAACCTGTCTTGCACCACCTCTAGCCTGCGCGGGTCAAACTCCAGTCGCTCGCTTTCAGCTTCTACTTCTCCTGCAATGTCCTTTACTTCAATGTAGGCGCTTTGCAGCCGCTCGGCCAGGCCCTTAAATCGCTCGCCAAAGGCACTGGCTTTATCCAATTGCTGGTACGCCAGCTTTAACTGGCCTACAACGTCAGCCTCACCGCCCGCCAACCCTTGGTGGGCAGTTGCCAACTTTAGTTTAATCTCCTCGGCATGGGCCAGCAGGGCAAGCTCTTGCTCAAGTGTCTCAAATTCGCCTGGTTGCACCTTGGCCCTTTCTAGCTCAGCCAGCTGGAAAGCCACAAACTCCCGCTCTTTGCGGGCATCTTGCAGTTGCCCCTTGGCCTCAGCCAGCGTTTTAGCCGCCTGTTGATAGGCGCTGAAAGCCTGGTCCATCAATTCTACCTCGGCGCTCAACCCGGCGTAGGCATCTAGCAATGCCAATTGGTAGCTTACCGTGCCCAGCAGTTGGGTATCTTGCTGGCTGTGAATGTCCATTAAGGCATCGGCTACCTGCCGCATAGCCTCAAGGCTAACGGGCGTATCGTTTATAAAGGCCCTGCTTTTGCCCGAGGGTGCCACCTCTCGTCGGAGGATACACTCCGGCTCAAAGTCTACGCCAACCTGCTCAAACAGAGGCTCAAGGTCGGCATACTCTAGCGAGAAGACAGCCTCCACCACGCACTTGTCCTCGCCATTCAGCAGCGCTTTGGTATCGGCCCGGTTGCCCATCACCAGTCCCAGGGCACCCAGCATGATAGACTTACCTGCGCCAGTCTCTCCGGTGATAATGTTGAGCCCCGCATCAGGCAGCAAGTCAAGCTGCTGAATGAGCGCATAGTTGCGGATATGTAGGCTTTTAAGCATGGTCTTAGGCTAGCAAAAATACGATGGCCCCAAAGCGCATTTCTGGCCTTACCCCCTCTGCCAAGGGGGCACCTGCCAGCTACCCCGCAGTTGTGGGGTAGTTGTGCTTAAACCGATTGTGGCTCCACAAATACATATGCGGGTGCGCTACTATATCAACACTCAGCATCTCTGCAAAGGCAGCCACAGTTTGGGTGGCGGGTAGCTGCACCATTGTGCTGGTATATGTATGCGGCAGCTTGCCCGGCGCAAGCTTTAGATAAAAACACGGCCAGCCAAGCCGCTTTGCCAATGCCTCTGGGCCTGTAAAAAAGCCCGTCTGCTGCAAACCGAGGCGCGCAGATACATAGCTATCCACAGGCGGTGCCTGGTCTGCCACCATAGAAAGTACCATGGGCCTGCCCGCATGGCGTGTGGCCAAGGCCCGCAAAATCTGCTTTTGTGGCAACGGTATAGCCCCTCCCTTGCCCCGCAACTGCCTCACTACGCCATCAAAAAAGGCTTGGCTAAGCGGCTGGTACACACCCAACAGTTCTCCTTGTACGGCACGGGCACCTCCTATCAGCAACCACTCCCAATTGCACAAGTGGCCAGTAAGCACCATGCAGCCGCCTGCCTTGGCCGCTGCATGGTTCATGTTGTCAAAATCGCATGATACGCGCCTGGCAATGTAGCCGGCCGATAAGCTGAAAGCAGCAAGTATTTCGGCAATAAGATTGGCAAAGTGGCTGTAATATCCTAGGCGAAAAGCCTCCACCTGTTGCTCAGACAGTCCTAGCGCCAATCGTCCGTTCGCTTCTACAACCGCCCTGCGGTAGGGCCAAACGTATTTGAGCAATGCAAAAAGCAGTGTTGCTACCCCATCTAGGTTTGCCGCCGCGCCTCGGCTGGCCTGGTTAAGCGCCAAAAGGCCCGCCTTTTGCACCAAGCGCCCTGCCCAATCTTGCGGTTTAAGAGCACCACCACCTGCGGCCATTGCGGCAAAAGTATGACCTTTGTATCTTCTATCAGGCCGCCAGGCGAATGCCTAGCTCGGCCCGAGGCAGCTTAAGCAAATGAGCTTTAAAGATTTAGGCCCACTAGACCTCCCCGCCATTGCAGCTGATGTGCTGGCCCAATGGAAACAGCAAAACAGGTTTCAGCAAATACAAGCCTTGCGCCAAGGCAGCCCCGCATGGACTTTTTACGAGGGCCCGCCCTCTGCCAACGGTAGCCCTGGCATCCATCATGTAATGGCCCGGGCCATTAAAGACATCTTCTGTCGCTTGAAAACCCAGCAGGGCTACTTTGTTGAACGCAAAGCCGGTTGGGACACGCACGGCCTGCCCATTGAGCTCCAGGTCGAAAAAGAACTAGGGATTAAGAAGGAGGACATTGGGACTAAAATCTCTATAGAAGACTACAACGCTCGTTGCCGCGAGGCCGTGATGCGCTTTACTGCCGAGTGGAACGACCTCACAGAGCGCATCGGCTACTGGGTAGATTTGGATAACCCATACATCACCTACACAGACGAGTACATCGAGTCGCTCTGGTACTTGTTGGCCAAGCTTTATGACAAAGGGCTGCTCTACAAGGGGTACACTATTCAGCCTTTCTCGCCAGGTGCGGGTACCGCTTTGTCTAGCCACGAGCTAAACCAGCCAGGTACCTACAAAGACGTCAAGGATACCACCATAGTAGCCCAATTTGAGCTGCTTGCCCCCCTGCCTCCCGCGCTGGAAACCTGGTCTGGCAAGGCTGTCTTTGCCCTGGCCTGGACGACCACGCCCTGGACACTCCCCGCCAACACAGCCCTTGCCGTTGGGGCAGAAATAGAATACGCGCTTGTAGATAGTTTTAATGTTTACACAGGCTTGCCTGGCGTCTTCATTGTTGGACAGGATGTACTGGGCAAGTACTTCCTGCCCCAGGGGCAAGATGCGGATATGGCCTTCGAGCCCGGCCAGAAGATTGTGCCATACCGAGTATTGGGTCTTGTAAAAGGTGCCGATCTGGTAGGTGCAGGCTACGCTCAATTGATGCCCTACATACAGCCAGAGGGCAAGGCCTTCCAGATCATCGCAGGCGACTTTGTCAACACCAGCGAGGGTACCGGGATTGTACACATAGCCCCCACCTTTGGCGCAGATGATTACCGCGTGGCCCAGCAGGCAGGCATAGCCGCCATCATGGTGCAAGACGAGGCCGGCAAGCCCCAACCTATCGTTAATCGGAAAGGCCAGTTTGTGGATGCCATAACCGACTTTGCCGGGGCATACGTCAAAAACTACACCGGAGCAGACGAGGCCGACCCCGCCTACCGAAGCACAGATGTGCACATCTCCATTAAGCTAAAGCAAGAGAACAAGGCCTTTAGAGTAGAAAAGTACGAGCACCCCTACCCCCACTGCTGGCGGACGGATAAGCCCATTCTCTACTATCCCATAGACAGTTGGTTTATCCGCACAACCGCCCTAAAGGATAGGCTGATCGAACTAAACAAAACCATCCATTGGAAACCCGCCAGTACCGGCACCGGGCGGTTCGGCAATTGGCTGGAGAATCTGGTGGACTGGAACCTGTCTCGCTCACGCTTTTGGGGCACCCCTTTGCCCATTTGGCGTAGCGAGGATGCCAGAGAAGCTTGGTGTGCTAACAGCAAAGTCGCCTTGGTAGAGGCCATCGCCGCGGCAAACGCCTCTGGTGCATTGTCTGCTGGCGAGGTGGCTCAAAATGCCCATTTTTTGGAGCAACTCTCTGAAGGTATTGCCAACCTGCACCGTCCTTATGTAGACCAGGTCGTGCTAGTGCAAAACGGCCAAAAGTTATACCGCGAGCCAGACCTGATAGATGTCTGGTTCGACAGCGGGGCCATGCCTTATGCCCAGCAGCACTTCCCCTTTGCGGGGCAAGATGCCATGGCCATGCCGCCCAACTTTCCGGCAGACTTTATCGCCGAGGGTGTAGATCAAACCCGGGGCTGGTTCTTTACGCTTCACGCCATTGGCACGTTGCTGTTTGATAGTGTCGCCTTCAAGAGCGTTGTATCCAACGGCCTTGTGCTAGACAAAGACGGCAACAAGATGTCTAAACGGTTGGGCAATGCCGTCAACCCCTTCGAGACACTGGCTAAGTACGGCCCCGACGCCACGCGCTGGTACATGGTCGGCAACGCCAGCCCCTGGGAGAACTTGCGGTTCAGCACAGAAGGCATCGAGGAAGTTCAGCGCAAGTTCTTTGGCACACTGCACAATACCTACCAGTTCTTTGCCCTCTACGCCAATCTGGATAGCTTTACACCAGATGCCAAGCATCTGAAGGGAGCTGCGACCATTGATCAGTGGCTCTTGAGCCGGTTGCATACGCTTATCTCCACGGTTAACGAGCGTATGGACGACCTAGATCCTACCCCGGCCGTACGTGCCATTGCCGAGTTTGTGACGGAAGACCTCTCCAACTGGTACGTACGCCTGAACCGTAAGCGTTTCTGGAAAGGGGAGCTAGACGACGACAAACTGGCAGCCTACCAGACCCTCTACACGGCACTAGAGCAAGTGGCTACCTTGATGGCACCATTTGCGCCGTTCTATGCCGAGCACCTCTATGCGGCTCTGAAATCAACGGAGTTAGGCGTCCATGCCGTAGGCTATCCCCAGCCCCAGCATGCACACATCAACCCAAGGCTCGAAACCGAGATGGATGACGTGCGTAGGCTTGTCTCTCTCATTCACTCCGTCCGCAAAAAGCATCAGCTCAAGGTGCGTATGCCGCTGCTGCGTGCCCTAATCCCGACGGATACAGAGCACATGCGGCAAGCCATAGACCACCTAAAAGGGTTGATTGCCATCGAGACCAACGTTAAGGCTATCGAGGTTATCGGGGCAGACTCAGACCTTATCCAGAAAACGGCCAAGCTCAACTTTAAGACCGCGGGCAAAAAGCTCGGGCCAAAGGTCAACGCCGTAGCGCAGCGCATCAAACAGATGACCTCAGAAGAGATCCGCTCAGCAGAGCGAGAGGCCGAGTTTTCGCTGGTAGTTGATGGCCAGACATTTACGCTTACATCGGAAGATATAGAGCTCACCACGCAAGACGTACCCGGATGGATCATCTCTTCTGATGGTGAGCTGACCATAGCGCTCGATCTTACCCTCAACGATGAGCTTATCCAAGAGGGCATGGCCCGCGAGCTGGTGAACCGCATCCAAAATATGCGCAAAGAGGCAGGCCTTTCAGTAACAGACCGCATTGCCCTGCAAATACACGCAGAAAACCAACCGCTCTTCCGGCGTGTTCTTGAGCAGCACGCAGGTTACATCCAAGACGAAGTGCAGGCCAACGGCATTGCCTGGGCCAACGCACCCCTCTCTCTGACGACGGAAGTGGAAGGCCACAGCCTGACTCTCGAGCTAGACCGCGTGCCTGCATAAAGCCCATGGCAACAGTTCTTCCTTACGACGATGACCAGGGCGGCAAAAAGGCCCAGGTTCGCCAGATGTTCGACAACATCGCCGGCACCTACGACCCCCTTAACCGGGTGCTTAGCTTCGGCATAGACCAAGGTTGGCGCAAAAAGCTCATAGCGCGCGTGCGCAAGCATGCCCCGGCCAGCGTGATAGACATCGCCACCGGCACCGGAGACCTGGCCGTGGCCGTAGCACAGGCAACACCTGCGCAGGTAGTAGGGTTAGACTTGTCGCCCAATATGCTGCAAGTAGGCAAAGGCAAGGTTGCAGCCAAGCACCTCCAGAACCGCGTAGAGATGGTAGTAGGAGACAGTGAAGCACTCCCCTATCCAGATGCCTGCTTTGATGCTGCCACGGTTGCCTTCGGCGTGCGCAACTTCGAAGACCTGCCCAAGGGCCTGGCAGAGATTCGGCGTGTGCTAAAGCCAGGTGGCAAACTCTGGGTCCTCGAGTTTGGCAGGCCTGCCAATCCTTTGGTGCGCTGGGGCTACAATTTTTATAGCTTTACATTGTTACCCTTCGTAGGCAAGCTCGTCAGCAAAGACGCTCGTGCCTACTCATATCTCCCAGAAAGTGTGCGCGCATTTCCGAGTGGCAGCGCTTTTACCTCCGTCATGGAGCAGGTCGGGTTCAAAAGCCCAACCTTTAGGCCACTTACGTTTGGTATCTGCATGTTGTACGAGGGTAGCGTTTAACCGCATGGTGCTTAGGCTCTATTCGCTCGCTATTGCCATGGCAACAAGCCTGTTGCTTGCGGCGCCAGCTTTGGCGCAGCACAGTAGGTTCGAGCCAAAAAAGCAACCAAGGCCCGGCAAAAAGAAGGTTGAAGGAGACATCATTAACCTGCCCAACTACGACAACCGCAAGTTTCACTTCGGCTTTTTTCTGGCCCTCAATTATGGCGGCTTCCGAGCCCGCCACAGCGACTATTTCCGCACGCAGATTGCCGACACCACCAACCAAGGGCGGTTCAACACCGTCAACCCGGTGCTGACGGGTGGTTTCACCACGGGTTTCATCGTCTCCATGAAACTCAACGACTACCTCGAGCTGCGCATGCACCCCCAGGTCAGCTTTTACCAGCGTGCCGTAGAGTACACCTACGCCCGGTCAGATAGCCTCAACCCCAGCATAGAGCTCAACCAGAGCACGTTTAGCTTCGTAGAGACGCCCATCATGTTCAAATACAAAAGTGTGCGCCGCCGCAACACGCGCATGTTTGTAACGGGGGGGCTCAAACCCGGCTTCGAGGTGGGTGTAAAACGCAAAGAAATAGCGCCAGACCGCCTCCGCACCCGCAGTCTGGATCTACAGGTAGAGTACGGCTTTGGGGTAGATATGTATTACCCCCTCTTCAAATTCAGCCCCGAGATTCGCTTTTCCCACGGCTTGCTTAACATGGCCTACGACGACCCCAATAACTTCAGGCGTGCCATTGACAGGCTCTATACACATACGGTAACGCTGTATTTCAATTTCAACTAAAACCAAAGGGCCCGGCCAGTAATAATACCGACCGGGCCCTTATCTGTGGGCCTCCTGAGGTAATACCTAAGCCTCTTGGTGCAGCCAGGCTTTTTTGGCCAGCAGCTCTTCTTCAGACTCACGCACGTCCGGATCATCTACACAACAATCTACGGGGCAGACGGCGGCGCACTGAGGCTCCTCGTGCCAGCCCTTGCACTCGGTACATTTGTTGGAGACTATATAGTAAAACTCGTTAGACACCGGCGCTTGCTTGTCCTTGGCGTCAAACGTGGTTCCGTCTTCTGCTTCAATCGTAGTGAGTGCAGTACCACCGGCGTAGCTCCACTCTACCCCACCCTCATAGATGGCCGTATTGGGGCACTCAGGTTCGCATGCACCGCAGTTGATGCACTCATCGGTGATTATTATTGCCATTTTTGCACAGTCAAATAGGTTCTGATACAAAGATACCGGTTTGCCTCCGGTAAGGTTTTTACTTTTTGCAATCGCAACACACGCCATGCTCATCCGTCCTCGTCGCAATAGAACTTCTGCCGTCATCCGAGACCTCGTCGCCGAGACGACCTTATCGGCCAAAGACTTTATTTATCCCGTTTTCTTAAAAGAAGTTGCAGGCAAAGAGGCCATTGCCACCATGCCGGGCATCTACCGCCACTCCCTGGAGTCTTGTTTGCATGAGGTAGATCGAGCCGTAGAGCTAGGCGTCCATGCGTTCGACTTCTTCCCTGCCCTGCCAGACTCAGCAAAGGATGCCACCGGCACCGAGGCCCTACGCCGAGAAAACTTCTATCTACGCTGCCTCTCGGCCATCCGTCAACGGTTCCCCGAGGTTTACATCATGACAGATGTAGCCCTGGATCCTTACAGCTCAGACGGGCACGACGGCGTGGTGCGCAACGGCAAAATCGTCAACGACGAAACAGTCGAGATCCTGGCCCAGATGGCCGTTTTGCAGGCAGAGGCAGGCGCCTCGGCCGTAGGGCCTTCAGATATGATGGACGGCCGGGTGGCAGCCATACGCAAGGCGCTAGACAAAGCAGGCTATACCGACACGGGCATCGTGAGCTATACCGCCAAGTATGCCTCGGCGTTTTATGGCCCCTTCCGTGATGCCCTCGACTCTGCCCCAAAGTTTGGCGACAAGAAAACCTACCAGATGAACCCCGCCAACAGCCGTGAGGCTTTGCGAGAAGCCGCCCTGGACGAAGCTGAAGGCGCCGACATGCTCATGGTAAAACCCGCCCTCAGCTACCTCGACATCATCGCCAAGGTGCGCGCCCACACTACCCTGCCCATTGCCGCCTACAACGTAAGCGGAGAGTATAGCATGATCAAAGCCGCAGCCGCAGCCGGCATTTGCGACCACGACAGAACCATGCTCGAGGTATTGCTGTCTATCAAAAGAGCCGGGGCAGATGTTATTCTGACATACTTCGCACTAGAAGCCGCACAAGCCCTAAAGGCCATCTAAGAATTCCAATAAAGTATGAGCCATGTCCACGCCTTAGCCACCCCGCAAGACCAGGCCAACCAACTGCTGGCCGCAAGAGACTTGCGCATCACCAAACCCAGGCATGAGGTGCTCACCCTGCTGCTGCAGGCAGACAAGGCCCTAAGCACGCACGAGATTGAGCAGCGCCTGCCCGCAGGGGCAGACCGCGTCACCGTGTACCGTACCATCAAAACATTCGTGCAGGCAGGCCTGCTCCATGCCGTGCCAGACGAGGCCTACGGGCAGCGCTACGCCGTCTGCGATCTGGGCCATTGCCATACAGAAGGTACCCACGCCCACGACCATCTCCATTTCAAATGCAACAGCTGTGGAGACACCCTCTGCCTAGAGGATGTTTCACTGCCCCCGTTGCCCATCCCACCAGGCTACACCGTAGACGAGATTACGGTAGTAGCCAAGGGGATTTGCCATGCCTGCCAGGCAGGCAACTAAAAAGGCCCGGCAGATAGCCAGGCCCTTTCTAGTTTTCAGAATGAACCGTCCTGAAATAAGTGTACAGACTTATTTGTAAACGATGGACGATCAACAAGTTGAGATTCACAGAAGGAGGACTCAAAAGGACTACTCGCTTGCCTTCAAGTTAGCCGTTGTGGCCGATGTTGAGAAAGGGCATCTGACTTGGAAGCAGGCTCAGCGCAGGCACGGTATTCAGGGCCGCTCGACTGTTTTGGTCTGGCTTCGCAAGCATGGTACCTTGGACTGGAAAAGCAAGCAGGGAATGAAAGAGGCCTCAACTACACCGGCGGCCCGCATCCGGGAGCTGGAGGCGCAGATTAAGCGGCTTGAGGCCGAGAAGCGGGTCTTGAACCAGGCCATCGATCTGGCCGATGCGATGTTTGCCACCGACATCCGAAAAAAGTGCTTGCCCCTCTCGTCGATCAAAGCCGGGCAGGGGCAACAAAATCAGGTCCAACCCGAGGGCTAGAGCACGACACGTCCTTTTTGTGCCAGGTGCTGGGCTACGGTCGGGGGGCGTATTATGCCCAGAGACGACGCCACAAACAAGGCCAGCAAAGGCGGGATGCGGTCTTGGCCCTGGTGGGCCAGCAGCGCAGCATCCTGCCTCGGGTGGGCACCCGAAAGCTGCATCATCTCATAAAAGAGCAACTGGCCGGGGCCGGCTTGAGCCTTGGACGGGATGGGCTCTTTGACCTGTTGAGGGAGCAGTCCCTGCTGGTGGCCAGGCGCAAGCGATACGTGCAGACGACCGACTCGAGGGGATGGATGCGTCAGTTCAAGGACCTGACCAAGGGGCTTGAGGTGACGGCCTGCGGCCAGCTCTGGGTCTCGGACATAACCTACCTGGACACCCGGGAGGGGCCCTTGTACCTGACCCTTGTCACCGATGCGTTCTCACGGCGGATCATGGGCCACTCGGTTGCCTCCACGCTGGAGGCTTCCAGCGTGGCCCAAGCCCTCAAAGAGGCCCTCAAGGAAGGCAGACCCGGCGAAGGCCTCATTCATCACTCAGACCGTGGCAACCAGTATTTGTCCCAGACCTACCGCAGCATCTGCCTAGAGGCGGGTATGCGCCAATCCACCACCCAGGACGGCAACCCCTACGATAATGCCCTGGCAGAGCGTATGAACCGAACCCTGAAGGAGGAGTTCGGCCTGGACCAGAAACTACCCTCGCGCAGCCTGGCCGAAAGGCTTTGCGGCCAGGCCGTACAGCACTACAACACCATTAGACCCCATCTGGCCCTAAAAATGCAAACACCAGACCAGGTATATAAAAATAGCCTGACCCCTCTAATGGAATCAGGCTAAATTTGTGTACACTATTCAGGACGGATCAGAAGCTAGCCACTAGAACTTGGGGCAAGGTATGGCCGTGTGCTTACGCTTGTATTTGCTGGTATCAAACTCGTAGCTCATGCTAAGCTCGTGCGCGCCTCCGGTGTTAGGCCCCAGGCTGCTGATGGTCAGGTCGTAGCTGTAACCTACGCTGTAGTAAGGCATTTTTAGGCCCACCAAAAACGCAAGGGCGTCTTGGTTGATGGTGCGGTTGGCATTTTTCAGCCCGGGTATGCCCCGGTACCAAACCCCACAGACGATGGGCTCCACGTTCAGATAAGCGCCAACATCCAGTTGTTGAAAATCGCCCTGCCGCTTGTATAAGAAGGCCGTCGTTACACTGGTGGCGGGCTCGTTTTTGTTGTATCTGCCCGAGCGGTTGGCACGCGTCAGCGGGAAGTTGGCCCCGGCCTGGCCCGTCCAGCGGATGGGTAAACGGTCAGACCCGTTCACCACCGACTGGTTGGGCTGGTTAAGGTGCATGGCCGAAAATCCTGCCCAAAAGCGTTTACTGTAAAGCAAACCGCCAGATCCGACGTCAAACCCGCCTGCCCCAATGTTTTGGTTACGTAGCGGCTCTTGCGTAGAGCCGCTCACGCCCGTCGGTCCCAACTGGTCGCCAAAAACAAGGCGGCTAAAATCCAGGCTTGTCTGCCGATAGCCAAACTCAAAACCGGCGCGTAATGCCCAGACACGGGTCAGCGTCAGCTCGTAGGCATACTGGCCTGCTACCTGAAAACGCATCAGATTGCCCGAGCCAGAGCGGTCTGCCATCACAGACAGGCCTGCCCCGCTGTTGTAATCCTTCCAGTAATTATCAACCGAGCCCGCATAGGTAACAAAGGCCCTTGGCAGGCTAGGCCACTGGTTGCGGTAGTTCAGAATGGCACGCCCACGGTGAGCAGCCCCGGCAAAGGCGGGGTTCTGGTACAGCGGAGCTGCGTAAAACTGGGTGAACTGAGGGTCTTGGGCCCAGGCAGGCAGCGCCAAGCAAATCACCCCGGATAGAAGACTGTAGAGCTTTTTCATCCCTAGATATTAATGCGTACTGAGGTTAAATACTTGGCTTTTAGTGGACAACGGTCAGGTCTCCGAGCAAGGTCTTGGTCTCTCCCGTCCCAAACTCAGCGGTGATGCGATACACATACGTGTCTTGCGAGGCTATTCGCCCGTTGAGGTATCCGTCCCAACCACGGTTCAACTCGTTGCTTTGATACACCAGTTGGCCCCATCGGTTAAAGATCCACATCGTCATTTTAACCATCCCCTGCGTGTAGGGGTAGAAGATGGCATTCGTCGGGATGGATGGATCGAGGTATCCGCCGCTGGGCCCATTCTTGCTTGGCGCAAGCGCCGAGGGGCAGCTTATCAGTTGTTTCTTGACCGTCAGCACGGCAGCCCGCAGCGTATCTGAGTTCACGCAGCCATTGGGACTGGTCACAGTCAACGACACATCCCAGGTATTGGCCTCGGTGTACTTGTGCTTGGGGGTCATCTCTGTGCTGGTGTTGCCGTCACCAAAGTCCCACTTGTAGCTACAAGTCTGGCAAGGATACAGCGGACGGAAGTCCACAGCCTGCTCCGGTATAATTACCTCAAGCCCAGATCGAGGATTGGTTACAAAGAGCGCAGAGCCAAAATCCTGCACCTCAATGATGGTGTCTTTGGTAATGCTTCGCACGCCGCCAAAGCCAGATACCGTCAGCTTAACGGTGTATTTGCCCGGGCGATTGAATACCCGTACCGGGTCGCGCTCGCTGGTTATGCCCCGGTCGCTAAACTCCCACAGATACTCTCTACCATAACTTGAGCGATTATAAAACGCTACCTGAAAGGGCGCACAACCTATAGAATCGCTCCAGGTAAAATCAGGCACCGGAGGCTCCGGCTGTATAATCATCTGCTCGCGGAGCGTATCAGAGCAACCAAACGCGTTGAAGGCAATCTGGGTAATAACGAAGTTGGTGTCTAAGAAATCTTGATTCTGGAAATTGTAAGTGTGTGTAAATGCCGCTGCACGGCTTGTGTCCACCGTACCGTCTCCAAAGAGCCACCTGTAGTTCCACTCGGGCCGGTAGGCATTGCGGTTTTCGATGCGAAGCACCCGGTCTGGCAATTGCAGTCTGCGTATCTGGTTGAAGGGTGCCGTGGCAGTCGTAATGCGGAAGTTGTTTACGGGTCTGCCATATACGCGTACCGGCACGCTATCTGTACGGCGGCACCCACCGATTGACGATATGCTCGTAAGACTTACCCAGTAGGTTGTATCTCCGGCACCGCCTCTGAAGTTGAACTCGTGCGTAGGATTACGCACCGACGAGCTGTTACCGTCGCCGAAGTTCCACAACCAGCTACCGCCATTGTTAGAGCTGCGGTTTGTGATGGTAACCAAGTGCGGGCTGCAGCCTACGGTATCCAGCTCGAAATCCGCCGTGACGTCTGCATAAACCGTGATAAAATCTCGCTTGGTATCCGTGCACCCTTGAGCCGAAAAGGCTACCAGGTCAACGATCACCGATTTATTGACAAGGTTCGGGTTAGAGATCACAGTATCCAACACAGCCCGGTTGCGGATGGTATCACTCACGCCACCGCTGCTGATGATCCAGTAGAAAGAGGCCGTCCGCAGGCTGGTGTTGCGCAGCCGTACAGCTAGCGGTCCGCAACCTATGTTGTTGCTTAACTCAAAATCTGCCCTTGGCTTAGGCAAAACACGCACGTTGATAAGGGTCGTATCTGGGCAGGCCCCGACCTGTGTTTTCTGCGCCACCAACCGCACCGGGACGGTCAGCACGGTATCTGCCCCGTTTACCAGCGTTACAATGGGATTGTTGGCATTGCTGGTTGCCTGCGTGCCAAACACCCAGTCGTACCGATTGGCATTGATAGACCCGGCAGAGCTAAACCTTGCCGTAAACGGCGAGCAACCAACGGTGTCTTGCGTGATAATACCTGCCTGCACAAAGGGCTTGACCGTCAGCACGCGCTGGGCCGTATCGGCGCAGCCACGGCTGTTGCGGCCCACTACGGTCACGGTATAATTTCGGTCTGCAGTAGGGTTGTAGTTTTCGTACAGGTGGCTCAGGCTTCCTGTGCGTTCTGTAGAGTCCAGGCCGTCACCAAAGCTCCAGTAGAATTCTTCTATACCCAGGCCAGACGAGCTCAGACGCGCCACCATGGGCGAGCAGCCTACCGCCGACGGCACAGATACGCCATCTACACGCGGCTTGGCAAACACCCGCACCTGTCTGATGGCCGTATCTATACAAGCAGGTGCAGCCGTGTTGCGCACCACCAACTGCACGGGGATGGTTGTATCTCGCACGGCACTGACGTTGGTAAGCACCTGCTGTACAAAGGTCTGATTGCGAATAACCTGACTACCCACCGACCATGTCAATTGATCGCCACCTATGGTGCTGCTGTTGGTGGCTACTGTGGCCAGCGGATGGCAGCCTTGCGTAGTGTTCAGGTTAAAGCTGGCGCGTACCTCTGGGTTGATGGTAATGGTGCGCGACACCCTTGTAGAGCAAGCGCCCCCATTGGTTGCGACCATCTGAATAGACTGTTGCACCGGCGATGCCGTCGTATTGGTAAACGTGCGATTAAAGGCTGTATCTGCGTTGAAAATGGCAGAATCCTGCCCACCGAAGAACCACTTAAACTGGCTGGCTCCGCTGACGTTGGCATAGCTAAAACGTACCTGCGCCGGGCTGCAATGGTTATCTGCCGTCAATTGCGAGCCAATCTCTACCTGCGGTTGAGGGAAAACCTTGATCGGCCGGCTCACCGTCTGCACGCAGTTGTAAACCGTGCGGGCCGTCAGATCAATGTTGTAGATGCGCGGCTGCCCCGTAAAGTTGACAAACACTTTAGCAGGCCGTGCGTCGAACACAGTACTCTGGTCATAATCGGCAAAGCTCCAGGTATACTGAGACAAGTTGTTGCCCGTAGCCGAAAGCTGGGCCGGCACGCCAGAGCAAAGGCTGTCTGGGGCAGTCATCTGAACGCTCGGATTCGGAAAAACAAACAACTCGCGCGATGCGCTATAAGCGCAACCATCTCTCCGGGTAATGGTAAAGAAGATGGTATCCTTGCGCAGCACCGGCGTGTTGTTGATAAAGTCTTGCGGTGCCGGGTTCTCTAGGCGGCTCGTAGTGCTGCTTCCCAGTCGCCAGAAGTAGCGGTTGGACGTATCTACCGGAAGATTGAAGCTGGCATTATTGAAAGTGACGCCTACAATAGGGCTGCAACCATCTGCCTGAGACATCGAAAAGTTGGCCACAGGCGTAGGGGCTATACCCAGCCTGCGCATTGGGCTAGAGGTTATGCAGGTATCTGCTCCTGCCACCGTGTAGGCAAATAGGGTAACCTGATAATAGGTGCTGTCTCCGGGCGGCACATAGGGCAATAGCGCATCAAAAGCCTGGCGGTCTTGCCGGACGAAGCGGGCTGCCAACTGGGCCCCTCGCCGGGCCTCAAAGGCATAGAATGTGGCAGAGTCAGCGGTGGTGTTGGTAAAGCGCACCCGCATGTTGTCGCACCTGTTCCGCGTAACAGCAAACGTTGGCCGAACAGCAGGCAGCGCCTGCACAATGATGGTATCTGTCTGAGGGCAGTCCCTATCTCCTACCCAAACTGTGAGCGCTACCTTGTAAATGCCTGGTTGGGTATAAGTGTGGGTAGTGATTCGGTTGCTGCGGCCTGGGCTATCAAAGTTGTCTGCCACGGGTGCAGCAGAGCGGTAGCGGGTGGTGTCGCCCATATGCAGCTGCCACGTCAGGTTGCGGAAGTTGCTCGGCAGCCCGTTGCTGTCGGTGGCAAATACCACAGAGCTGTCTCTGATCTGAAAAGGCGCACCTACGCAAACCCTACGGGTAGAAGCCCGCCAACGCAAGGCTGGCGTAGGCCATACGTTCATCTCAAAGCTGCCTGCCACCTGCGGGCAAGTGCCAGACTGCGCCTTAAGGCGAACGGTGTAGCGACCATGACGCTTAAAGGCCAATTGAAAAGAAGAGTCTGCAGGGTTCACGTTCCGCAGTGCCACCACGCTCGTGTCTTGCCCGGGCTGTAGGGCTGGCAAAAAACCATTGCCTGCTGCAAGGCCGGGTGCATTCAACTCCCATCCGCCCCAAACAACCTGCTGTGTATTAACGGAGCGGTTTTTGAAGGTGGCCACGCCATTGTTGCACAATACACCAGGGTTTGCACTAACAATAGGAGACACCGTCCGCCTAACGGAGACCGGTAAATCTCTAAACCGGCTACAGGCCTGGCCTGGTACTGTCGTCAGCACCCGGCAGGTAAGCCTTACCGTGTAGTTGCCGCCTATGGTGTAGGTATGCTCAACCGTCGGATCGTTGTTTACTTCTACAGGGCTACCATCGCCCCAATCCCACTCAAACTGAACAATACCATCGGGGTAGTTGATGACCGTATTGTTGGTAAATCGCATCACCTCGCCAGGGCAGACGGTGGGGTTCACCACCGCAAGGCTTGGCGTTTTAGGCTGGGCCATCAGAATGTCAATCGTGGCGGTATCCGTGCCGCAACGATTGCTCAAAAACATCTTCACCTGGTAGGTAGAGTCGGCAGGTGCAGGCGTAAAAGCGCTGGCAGGTATCTGCAGGCGCTTGTTGGCAGGCACGTTGTAGCTCACAAAGGCACCGTTTGCCGGAGCGCCGATACCACCCGCAAAGCCGCGTGTGCCCTGCCAAGAAATACGCCTGCCAGACGTGTCGAGGCAGTTGAGTTTACTGGCATCGTTGATGGTTAGCTCAGCCGGTGCACACATGACAATCTTTTGCGGAGACGTCATGGCAGAGTCTTTCTCAATAAAAAAGTAATCTCCAGCAGACTGGCTCAAGGGCTGTTGCCCAGGGGTAGCTCCACATAGGTTTCGGAATGTGACCGTCATCCGCGTACGGCACAGGCGGTTGCCAGGCTCGTAGGTGTGTAAGATGGTCTCATCATAGCTCCGCGCATCCACCGTATCTGGCTTCTCTTGCCCACCCCAGTTGATGATGAACGTCGTAAAGGCGTTCATGCCTGGGCTCAAGTTGCGGATGCCCAACGTCACCGGAAGGCAGCGCCTGTTATCAGTACCCGCGGGGGGGAAGACGAAGCCAATGCCCGGCGTACTCGTATTGTAGTTGTTGATGAAGGTACCTTCTATGACGGTGGCGCAGTTGGGCTGGGTAATTCTATATGTAAAAGTGCCGGTATCAGGCCAAGTGTGGGTTACAGACGTTGCGGGCCCTGCCAAGTTCTGAACGGGTGTTCCGTCTCCCCAGTTGATCACCACGTTTCGTACGGCAGATTCGAAGTCTATTCGCAGTACGGTGGCGTTTCTAGGTGCATTTGCCGTGAGGCAGGCAAAGTTTGTCCTGGGGCGCAGGGTCAGCTGGTTGCCGTTGCGGGGGTCTCGCATGCGGATGCACTGCGCGGTAGCATCGTGTGCCGACAGTGCCACCAATAGGCCAACAATCCACGGAATTAAGCTGGTAAACCTTAGAATCATCTGAGCTAAAAGCATCAATACATGCCTGCCCACCACATGGGGCAAGCCGCAATCCAAATTTGGAAGAACCTTAAATGCCTTACCGGCACCGTAACACAGCCTTTATTACAGGTAGAATTTTTGCATTCATTTCAAGCAAAGTCTTTAAGCGATTCATTTCTTAAGCTGGTCTAAATAGGATATTGACCAGCCAGCCCTCCGATTAACCACCACTTTGCACCAAAGTGCAACCCTGGTTGCCATGCCATGCTATGTAATTTTGCACCTTAATTCAAATGAAAATTATAAACCTCTCTCCTAGGTTCTGCTTGCTTAGGTATGCTTGCGGATTGGCTATTGCATTGTTTTTGCTAAGTGCATGTGAGATAAAAGGCAAAAAAGAGAAAGCCCCTATTCAAAAAGTACAGACAGAAAACGACTACACAAACAATCTTAAGCTCAAGGCCATCAACGACGAGATTGCCCAGGCAGCCACCAACCCCATAGCCTGGAGCAAGCGCGCAGACTTTTTCTTGCAGGCCCAGGAGTACCAGGCAGCCATTGCCGATGCCAAGCAGGCCCTAAGGTTAGACAGCAACCGGGTGGAGGCCTACGTCTTGCTGGCCTCGGCCTATAGAGGAGGCAAACGGCTAGATTCCGCCGCTCTTTGCATCAACAGAGCTAAGCGCAGAGGGTATGCATCACCGGAGCTTTACGTTTCGTCAGGAGAAATTCTGCTGGTAGCTCGCCGCCTCGATGCCGCCTTGGATGAACTCAACGAGGCCCTGCGCCTGGCCCCAGAAAATGCCAAGGCCTACTTCTACAAAGGCATGGTGTACGAAGAAAAGGGCGATACGGCTAAGGCCATTCAATCCTTCCAAAAAGCTGTAAGCATTACCCCAGAGTATGCCGACGGCCACAACAAGCTGGCAGGCATATACATGCGACGCAAACAGTGGAGTATGGCCAGCCAGCACTTGGCAACAGGCCTCCGCTTTGCGCCTGAAGATGCCTACGTGCTTTATAATCTGGGCGTTTACTACGAAAATCAAAAGAACACAGACTCGGCACGGAGCTTCTTCTCTAAGGCCGTGTTCTTTGAGCCTAGTATGTATCTGGCCAACTTCCAGCTAGGCACTTACAGCTACAAGGCTCGCAACTATATGGAGGCGGCAAACCGCTACGAGGCCGTGCTACAATACAATCCTCGTATGGTAGAGGCACGCTTCTACCTTGCCCTCTGCCGAGAGTTTATGGGTAGCTACAGCGAGGCACTGGCTCAGTACGAGGCCGTAATTGCAGAAGGTAAAGGCTTTGAGGCTGATAGCAAAAGGGGAATTGCCCGAATCCAGAGCCGAATGGCCCAACGCGATACCCAAGAAGAAGCCGAGGCCCTGGCTGACTCAACGCTTTAAGCCAAAAAAAGGGCCAGTATGCTACCGGCCCTTTTGATGCAATTCAGCAGCATTAAAGAGCTCTAGTGTGCCTTAAAAACGAGCACCTCTGTGTCTGCCTTTACAGATTCTATAAACGCAGCCACAGCCAGGGCGCCCGTATCGCCAAGCCCCTTCTTGCGCACCGAAACAGTACCGGCCTCCTCATCTTTACCTCCAACAACCAGCATATAGGGGTACCTGGCCTTTTCGGCATCCAGAATCTTGCGGCCTACCTTTTCGTCGCGGTCATCCACCACGGTGCGAATGTCAGCGGCATCCAACTGTTGGCGGACGGATTCTGCATACGCATTATACTTCTCTGACACTGGCAGTACGATGGCCTGCTCGGGCGTCAGCCAGACGGGCAGGTTGCCGCCGGTATGCTCAAGCAATACGGCCACAAACCGCTCCATAGAGCCAAAGGGCGCCCGGTGAATCATCACCGGCCGATGTCGCTGATTATCTGCTCCCACATACTCTAGGTTAAAGCGCTGCGGTAGCTGATAGTCCACCTGAATGGTGCCCAACTGCCAAGATCGGCCAAGGGCATCCTTTACCATAAAGTCTAGCTTGGGGCCATAAAAGGCCGCCTCACCAAGCTCGGTAATGGTTTTCATGCCCCGCTCTTGGGTCGCCTCTATGATGGCAGATTCGGCCTTGGCCCAATCTTCGTCAGAGCCAATGTACTTGGCTTTGTTGGCCGGGTCTCGCAGGCTGATCTGGGCCGTGTAGTCTTCAAAACCCAGCGAGGTAAATACATACAGTACCAGGTCAATCACACGCTTAAACTCATCCTTCACCTGGTCTGGCCGGCAAAAGATGTGGGCATCGTCCTGGGTAAAGCCGCGGACCCGCGTCAACCCATGCAGCTCGCCGCTTTGCTCGTAGCGATATACGGTACCAAACTCCGCCAGGCGTAGCGGCAACTCTTTGTAAGAGCGCGGCCGGCTGGCGTAAATCTCGCAGTGGTGCGGGCAGTTCATGGGCTTGAGCATGAACTCCTCACCCTCGTTGGGCGTCTCGATGGGCCTGAAGGAGTCGTTCTTGTACTTCTCGTAATGGCCGCTGGTCACGTACAACTGTTTTCCGCCAATGTGTGGGGTAACCACCTGCTGGTAGCCAGCTTTGCGCTGCGCCGCCTTCAAAAAATTCTCCAGGCGCTCGCGCAATGCCGCCCCTTTGGGGAGCCAGAGCGGCAGCCCCATGCCTACCTTCTCTGAAAAGGTGAACAGCTCAAGCTCCTTACCCAAACGACGGTGGTCACGCTTCTTGGCTTCTTCCAGCCGCTCCAGGTACTCCTTAAGCTCGCTCTGCTTGGGGAAGGTGATGCCGTAGATGCGCGTCAACTGCTTGTTGTTGGCATCGCCACGCCAATAAGCACCTGCAATGTTGGTAATCTTGGCTGCTTTTATAAAGCCTGTATGCGGAATGTGTGGCCCACGGCACAAATCCGTGAAGCCCCCCTGCTTGTAGAACGTAATGCTACCGTCCTCCAACCCTTCCAGCAGCTCAAGCTTATAGGGGTCTTGCTTATCAGCAAAGTAGGCAATAGCCTCTGCCTTACCCATGGGGATACGCTCGTAGGCATTGGCCTGCTTGGCCAGCTCCAGCATAGTGCTTTCCAGGGTGGCCAGGTCATCTGGAGAGAGCGTTCGGTCTCCCAGGTCAACGTCGTAGTAAAATCCGTTGGCAACGGGTGGTCCGATGGCCAGCTTCACACCGGGCACCAGCTTCTCTAGCGCCTCGGCCATAAGGTGTGCGCTAGAGTGCCAAAAGACCTCCTTGCCTTGATCATCGTTCCAGGTCAGCAGGCGCAAGGTGGCGTCTGCCTGCAAGGCCGTGTTGGCATCTACCGTGTTGCCGTTTACTACGGCAGCCAATACGTTGCGGGCCAGGCCTTCTGATATCGAAAGGGCAATCTGAGCAGGCGTTGTGCCCGCGGCTACCTCACGAACGGAGCCATCGGGCAGGGTAATCTTAATCATGTAGAATGGGGGTTAAAAACTGGCAGACAACGCCAGGTAGGGTAAAATGGGCAACTGGTTCACGCGCCGTGCCGCGTTGATGCGCTCTATGAAAAACACATTTGCCCGGTTGTAGAGGTTGGTTGCCCCTACATTGATCTCTAGGTTGCCGTTCTTGCTTAGCACAATCTGCCGCTTTAGGCTAACGTCTAACCTGTGGTAATAGGGCAAGCGCGCGCGGTTATAGTCTTGAGGCGTGCCGTAGTTAATACCCAGCGTTCCATTCTCGTTGATGAAAGGCCCGGCCCCGCCACCCTGAAAGTTCACACTCTCAAAAAAGCCCTGCGTCTGCGTAAAAGGCAGACCGCTGCCCAGGTTGAACCTGACATCTACCTGAATATCCTTCCGGTTGGCCAGCGGGAAAATGGAGCCCACCAAATTCACGTTATGTCTGCGGTCGTAGAAGGGAAAGTAGGTCAGGTCGCCGATTTGCCGTGTAACCCGAGCCAGGCTGTAAGTACCCCGCACCTCGTAGCGCGCTTGCGCGTACTTTACGGCAAAGTCAATCCCAACCGCCCGGCCGCGCTCGGCAATAAACACAGGGTCATCTGCCGATGTACGGATGGCGTTCACATTGATAATCTGCGTAAAGTCTTTCAGGTAGGCTTCCACATCCACCTCTAGCTTTTTTGCTGGCTCAAACTCAGTACCTACCACAAAGTGGTTGGCAAACTGAAGCTTTGATGCAGCCTGCCCCCCACCCGGCACGCTTACCTGCCCCGGCGAGGATATAAAGCCGTTAAACAGGTTCACGACGTCTTGGTCTGAGCGGGTAGTAATAAGGTTTTGGCTGTATCGGCCAGCCGAGCCCTTCAGCTTAAAATTGGGCAGCACAAACCACTTAGCGCCAAGGCGTGGCTCGATGCTACCCTCGCCCAGCGAGCTGTAGTAATGGTAACGCAAGCCCGGGTCTATGATGAACTTCGGCAGGTTGATGCGATACTTTATGAAGGCAAACGCCTCTGTATTGCTGGCATCTTGTGTGTAAAGCAGCGTGTTCTCTCCCGGGATGTTGGCCTGAAAAGGGCTTTCATAAAGGGTGTTGTTCCGCACCACGCCAAACCCATATTTAAGCTCAGACTTGTTGATGAAATACGTAAAGTCAAACTGCCCGTTCAGGGCATCAATCGTACTCTTCCGTGGCGGGCTGTTGGTAGAGCTGGTGTTTATAGTGTAAGAGCTGTAGCTAAACTGCCCACCAATGAGCGCAGTAGAGCCATCGGGTATAAACAAAAAGTTGAGCCCGAGCCCAGAGTTCTTCCAGTTAAACTGATTAGGCGCCCCAATGTCGGCGCGGTCTCTAAAGTCAAACGCCGACACAGAAACTTTGCTACCATTGGAAGTTGACAGCGCCAACTTGCCGAAAAGATCTGTAAATCCAAAGCCAAGCCGGTTACCATTGCGCTCTGCCCAGGGGTAAATTGTAGGGCCTAGCCTGTCCAGATAGCTATGCCTGGCGCTGGCCAGGTAAGTCAGGGTAGAGCCGTTCTTGCTCCAAAGCGGGCCATCTACGTTCAATTTGGCTGCCACTGTGTTTGCAGAGGCGCGCCCGCTGTGGCGCACCTTGTTGCCGTCAATCGTCCGGGCATCTATTACAGAGCTGGCGCGTCCGCCATAATCTGCATTGAAGCCAGCCGTGTAAAAGTCTACTGTCTTCAGCAGGTCAGACTCAAAAATCGAGTACATCCCTATGCTGTGGAAAGGGTTGTAGATGATCATCCCATCCAACAGCGTTAGGTTCTGGGCCAGCGTACCGCCGCGGATAAACACTTGGCCGCCTTGGTCTCCGCTGCTAACTACGCCTGGCACGGTCTGTATATATTGAGCCAGGTCCGTCTCGCCTCCTACCGACGCGGTAAGCTTTATGTCCTTAGGGGTAATCTGCGTTAGCGACACGTTTACAGTATTCTCTCGCCGGTAGGTGCTACGGCTACCTTCAATCTCAACCACGTCTAACTGCCGGGCAGACTCAGCCAAAAACAACTTCTTGGATAAAATTTGGCCCGCGACCAGCTCCACCGGCTCTTGCAGGGTATCGTAGCCAATTTGTGTGGCCATTAGCACATACCGCCCCGGGGGTATGCGCGTGATCAGGAAATAGCCGTTTGCATCGGTGGCTATGCCCAACTTGGTGCCTTTTAAGTAAACATTGGTGTAAATGAGGGGCTCTCCGTTCTTTTTATCGTACAGAAAGCCTTTGATCTCAGCATTTTGAGCCAAAGCGGCCTGCCCAAAGGCAAGCAATAGTAGCAGAAGGTAAAAGAGCTTTTTCACAACTTTGCCTGCAAAACTACCCGTTCAAGCCACAACTACCCCGCCCATGGCAAACCTTACCACCACCGATGCGCATTTTTTGGACATGGCAGGCAAACTTGCCCAAGACAATGTCCGGCAAGGCCTTGGTGGGCCCTTCGGGGCAGTCATCGTAGACAGCGGCGGGCAGGTGGTAGCGGCTGCCTGCAATGCCGTTATCAGCACCAACGACCCAACCGCCCATGCCGAGGTGCAGGCTATCCGATCGGCCACATCTAAACTGGGCCGTTATGACCTTACCGGACTTACCATCTACGCCAGCGCAGAGCCTTGCCCCATGTGCATGGCAGCCATCTATTGGGCCAGGCTTGCTAGAGTTGTTTACAGCAATACACGCCAGCAAACGGCCGCCATCGGCTTCGACGATGCCTTCTTTTACGACGAACTGCTTAAACAACCCCACCAGCGCCAGCTAACCTGCCAACATGCGCCCAATCCAGAGGCAGAGGCAGCATTCAAACTTTGGGCAGACTCTAACCTACCCAGATACTAGGCCGTTAAGAGATCAAGGTCGGCAATCACAGACGTACCCGCGTTCACAGCCGAGGTCTCCATTAGCATTGTTTCTGCATTAAAGGCAGCCAGCTTAACCGCTGTCAGCTCGTTTTGTAGCTCTGGGTCGTAGGGGGCGGTTACCTTCAGGTAGTTGTCGGTAAAGCCGGTAAGGCCATGCTCGGCATCGCCAGATTCCCACAGCACCTGCCTCTGCTGGCCCACAAACCGTTGGTAGAAAGCCCGCTTCAGCTTGTCTGAAAGAATGTGCAGGCGCGTACTCCGCTCTGCCCGCACAGTTGTAGGGACGCTAGGCTTAATACTTAGGGCGTGCGTATTGGCCCGCTCAGAGTAGGTAAAGACGTGCAGATATGAAGGCTCCAGGTCTACCAAAAAAGCATAGGTCTCCTCAAAGTCCGCCTCCGTCTCGCCCGGAAAGCCCACAATCACATCTACCCCGATGCAGCAGTCAGGCATAGCCGCCTTGATGGCCCTGATGCGCGAGGCAAATACCTCACGCTTATAGCGGCGGCGCATTTTAGCCAACACCGCATCAGAGCCAGATTGAAGCGGAATATGAAAGTGCGGCACAAATAATCGGCTATCTGCTACAAACCGGATGATTTCATCAGAGAGCAGGTTTGGCTCAATGCTGCTAATGCGCAATCGCTCCACACCAGCCACGGAGTCCAGCGCCTGCACCAGATCGTAAAAGGTCTCTGCCCGCCTTCGGTTGCCATCCGCATCAGCCTGCAGGCCAAAGTCGCCGATGTTTACGCCCGTCAGTACAATCTCCTTGACACCAGTAGCAGCGATACCCTCGGCTTGCTGCACCAGTTGAGCAATCTTGGGGCTGCGGCTAGCCCCGCGTGCCAGCGGAATGGTGCAGAAAGCGCAGGTGTAGTCGCAGCCGTCTTGCACCTTCATAAAGGTGCGCGTACGCTCTCCCCTGCTATGGCTGGGCACAAACACATTGGCCTCGGCCAAAGGCCTTGTTTTTATCCAACCGCCGGCCTTGGCGCTTGCGGCCACTTCGGCTATTGCAAACTTGTCTGCCGCTCCAAGCACGGCATAAACACCGGGGATTTTGGCAATCTGCTCGGGCTTCAACTGCGCATAGCAACCCACCACCACAATGCGTGCCTGGGGCGAAATCCGCCTGGCCTCGGATACGATTTTGCGGCAGCGTTTGTCGGCATTCTCAGTTACAGAGCAGGTATTGATGACTACTATATCGCTTGGCAACCCAAAAGCGGTCGTCTCAAATCCTGCTGATTCCAGAATCTGGGTCAGTTGGCTCGTTTCAGAGAAATTCAGCTTACACCCAAGCGTGTAGTAAGACGCCCTACCCCCTTGCATACATATACAAAGATACGAATATCAGCAGCGGGACCTCAGCTCTCCTTCATCGAGGCAACACTCCCATTTTTCAAGTCAAATTTTACCAAAAAGTAATTTTTCTAACAAAACCACCCTAAAATTGAGGGTGTCTTTCTGGAAAAGCACACCTTTTCTCTAAATTTACCTTAAAATCAAAGACATCATGGCAAAGCTTCGTTTTTCTGCATTGGCCAAGCGCTCCCAGCGCGAGCGGGTCAAGATCAAACGCTTCAACGGTAAAGTGAGCGATTACTTCGGGAGCAACGTCTTCGGCCCCCAAGCCATGATGGAGTATCTGCCTGGCGACGTTTACAAAAAACTGCTCCGCTCCATCGAGACGGGCGACAAGCTCGACATCTCTATTGCAGACGCCGTGGCCAGCGGCATGCGCAGTTGGGCCTTATCTAAAGGTGCTACGCACTACACACACTGGTTTCAGCCGCTCACGGGCTCTACGGCCGAAAAGCACGATGCCTTCTTTGAGATTGAAGACGACAAAGTCATCGAGAAGTTCAAAGGCTCTGCCCTCGTGCAGCAAGAGCCTGATGCCAGCTCGTTCCCCTCTGGCGGCATACGCAACACCTTCGAGGCCCGTGGCTACACCGCGTGGGACCCTACGTCGCCCGCCTTTATCATGGAGGCGCAAGGCGGCTCCACGCTTTGCATCCCAACCATCTTCGTTAGCTACACCGGTGAGGCCCTAGACCACAAAACCCCATTACTCAAAAGCATCGCAGCCTTAGACAAGGCCGCTGTTGCCGTGTGCGAGTACTTCGACAAAGACGTGCAGCGCGTACACGCAACCCTTGGTGCAGAGCAAGAGTACTTTTTGGTAGATGAGGCACTTTACTACGCCCGGCCAGACCTTGTAATGTGCGGCCGTACCCTTAGCGGGGCCACGCCGCCCAAGGGGCAACAATTAGAGGATCACTACTTCGGCTCGATACCCACCCGCGTGCAAGACTACATTGCCGACTTTGAGCAAGAAGTCTGGAAGCTCGGTATCCCCATCCGCACCCGCCACAACGAGGTAGCCCCCAGCCAATTTGAGTGTGCCCCCACCTTTACCGAAGTCAACAAAGCCGTAGATCAAAACCTGCTGCTGATGGACGTGATGCAGAAGGTAGCCGAACGCCACAACTACAAGGTGCTTTTCCACGAAAAGCCCTTTGCCGGCATCAATGGCTCTGGCAAGCACAACAACTGGAGCATGGGGACTGACACAGGCAAAAACCTGCTGGCACCCGGCAAACGCCCCAAAGACAACCTGCAGTTCCTCACCTTCTTTATCAATACGATAAAGGCCGTACACGACTATGCCGACCTGCTCCGGGCCAGCATAGCCTCTGCCGCCAACGACCACCGACTCGGCGCCAACGAGGCTCCGCCAGCAATCATCTCAGTTTTCATCGGCACCCAGCTGACAGAAATGCTGGAGGCCCTAGAGAAAAACACCGATGTTATCGAGAAGGGCGACAACATGTACCTCAAGCTCGGCCTAAACAAGCTGCCCGAAATTCTGCTAGACAACACAGACCGCAACCGCACATCGCCCTTTGCCTTTACGGGCAACAAGTTTGAGTTCCGCGCCGTTGGCTCGTCGGCCAATTCTGCTGCTCCAATGGCCATCCTCAACGCCATCGTTGCCAAGCAACTTAGAGAGTTTAAGCGCGATGTAGATGCCCAGCTCTCTAAAAATGCCAAAAAGGAGGTAGCCATCGTAAACGTTCTCAGGGGCTACATCTCTGCTTGCAAGAGTATCCTGTTTGAGGGCAACGGCTACGGAGACGAATGGGTAGAAGAGGCCGCCCGCCGGGGCCTTTCTAACATCAAAACCACGCCAGAGTCTCTCCATGCCTTTGTGGCCCCCAAGGCCATTGCCCTGTTTGAAGAGACCGGCATTTTAAGCAAGCGCGAAGCCGAGGCCCGGCTAGAGGTCAGCCTTGAGCAGTACGTCAAAAAGGTGCAGATTGAAAGCCGCGTACTGGGCGACCTGATTTTGAACCAGGTAGTACCTGCCGCAACCGAGTACCAAAACACGCTGATCAAGAACGCTAAGGGCCAGGCAGACCTGGGCCTGCCCAAAGAGGCCTACCAAAGCGTGCTAGACGACATAGTGGAGATAAGCCAGCGCCTGACAAAGCTCCGACAGCTGGTAGAGGCCATGATCGAAGAGCGCAAAACATGCAACAACATGCCAAACGCCGACGAGATGGCAGAAGGCTATTGCCACAAGGTGCGGCCCTATCTAGACCAGATTCGCTACGAGGCCGACAAGCTGGAACTTGTGGTAGAAAATGAACTGTGGCCGCTGCCCAAGTACTACGAACTGTTGTTCTCCCACTAGGCTATCCAAGTCGGACAGCGTGACGCCTACCCATACCGGGTAGGCGTTCCTTTTTGCGGGCTACTCGTAGCGCAGGCTCTCTACCGGATCTACCTTGGCCGCCGAGTTGGCAGGCCCCAGCCCACTCAGAATGCCAACGATAAACGCCGTACCAAAGCCGGTGGCAATCCAGGTAAGTGGCAAAACGAAGGCCCCCGAGCCCGTGGCTAGCGGGATCAGGTTGCCGACCCCAAGGCCCAACAACACACCCAACACAGCCCCGAAGAGGCAAATGATGATGGCCTCTGCCAGAAACTGAATCCGTATCGCGTTCGTGGTAGCCCCCAGAGACTTGCGAATACCAATCTCGCGCGTGCGCTCACGCACAGACACAATCATGATGTTGAGTAACCCGATACTAGCCCCCAGCAGGGTAATAAAGCCAATGATGGATCCGCCGATCCGGAGCGAGTTGCCAATATTATTCACCGATGAAATGGCCGACTCATTACGCTCTACCTCAAAAGACGCTGGCCGATTGGCCTTGTCGCTGCGGATACGCCGCATGAGCCTGTCGGCAATGGCCTGGGCATTGTCAATGTTTTCCGTAGAGGTCGTCACCCGTATTGTATAGCCGCCTGCCTTCTTCTGAAAAACCCTTGCTTGGGCCAGCGGCATCAAAATGAGCCTAGACGTACTGCCCGTACCCATTACTCCGCTGGATGATTTAAAAACACCGATGATATTCCAAACCCGGCCCAGGCAAACAAGCTGCTTACCGATACCGCTACCGTTGGGAAAGAGTATGTTGTTCAGTTCAGACCCGATAATCACCACAGGGTCGCCCCGCTTTACCTCAGACTCCGAAAAGTTTCGCCCCTCGCCAATGGGTCTGGCAAAATTTACCACATAGTCTTTATCACCCCCCACGATAGAGGTGTTCGGGTTGCTCTTCCGCCCATTGGCCGATGCCACCGCGCCCCACATAGCCTGCAAGGCGATGCTTACCTCGTCGGGCTTGGGGTACAACCGCTTAAAGGTGGCCACCTGGCCGTAAGTCATCGGGCGCTTCACAGGGTCGGCCATCCAACTGTGCCTGGCCTGCGGTTGCTTGTCGATAATATCAAAAGAGGCCCCGCCCAACGATGCCAGGTTAGACGTTACCGAGGCCTGGATGGCATCAATGGCCGTCAGTACGCCCACCAGGCTCATCAACCCGATGGCAATTAAGGCCACCGTGAGGCCAGTGCGCACTTTGCTACCCCTCAGGCTTTTCAGGCTTTCGGCAAAGGCCAGCCGTAAGATGGTCAGCAGATGCCCCATGTTATTGATGGATGCGCCCGGCAATGGGCGTTAACGTCTCTACGATTTCCTTCTCTAAAGCTACGCAGGCTTGCAACCGATCGGCCACCTCTTGCGCAGGGTAGTACACCCGGGCCAGGTCTGTAAAAGTAGTGTAGTGCCCAGCCTCAGACTCCATAAGCTCACGGTAAAACACCGCCAGCTCTGGGTCTTCAACCGTTTGGCTCAGCACCTTAAACCGCTCACAGCTCCGTGCCTCTATGATTGCGCATACCAAAAGCTTGTCTAACAGCTGCTTGTCGCGCTCACCCTTGCGCTCAAACTTCAGCAGGCGTACGGCATACTCATCTACCCGCTGAGGCCCCACCGTAAAGCCCCGCTTCCGGATTTCGGCCAACACACGTCGGTAGTGCTCCCACTCCTCGGCCACCACATCTGCCAGCGTATCCACCAATGCCGTTCGCTCGGGATAGCGCACAATCATCGAGATGGCATTACTTGCGGCCTTCTGCTCGCAGTAGAGGTGATCCACCAAAATATCCTCTAGGTTGCGGAGGGCTAGGTCGGCCCAGGCTGGTTCGGTAGGTAGTTGAAGATGCAGCATCGTTAATCAAAGAAAACCCAGTCTAGGCCAAACTCAAAGTAGCGCCGCTGCCCCGGGTAAAAAGGCACGTCGAAGTAGCCAAGGCCCGTAATGCCTTGCAGCAGGTTGCCAACTTTAACGTAGCCGCGCGTATTGTTGATTTTCAGGTTGACGAATACACTCGTCCACAGGTATGGCTCCAGGGTCTGCACCCTGGGTATGGCATTGGCCAACCCTCCCCCCTGCCCTTGCAGGTGGAAAACCCCCAGCGACGGCTCCCAGGCTTGCCCATTAAAAGCCGTCCGATACCAAAAGTCCATGCCCGGATTGACTTGGTAACGCCCTTGTTTGAAGTTAAACAAAAACGCCGGCGACGCCCTTGCAAACAGCCTTGGCTGCGGCAACAGATCCATCCGGCTTGGGTTGGCAGCTTGTACCCACAGGTTTAGTCTGAACGTTCTTGCAACCAAGCGCCCCTCAGCCTTCAGCACAAGGTTATTGACGGCACTACCTTCTTGAAAAGGCCGCACCGAATCTCCAAAAAAAATGCCGTTACGAATCGTCTGGTTGCGCAAGGCAAACAGAAACGACTGCCCCCTTAATCTTGCGACAAAGCCAGCCTCGGCATGCAATACCTGCTCCAGCTTAAAGTCGTTAAGCCACAAAAAATGGTTAGAGATAATTTGCTGCTGGGCAAACGTAGGCGAAATAGCCGCCGTGCCCACCTCTGCAAACCACCCCGGCCAGCGCGCGCCAGCCACAATAGAGCGGTCTCTGCCCGGCACCCATTGCCCTTTGGCAGATACCTCGCCAGCACCTACCTCATACCGCGCCTGGACAGACAAGATGGTCTCCGTAATTCGGGCCACGTTGAGCCGTGCATTGGCATACCTGTGGTTGCGTATCAAGGCGCCTGTCTTAAGGTGTAAGCTACCTACAGAATAGCTCAACTCCGGTTGCAGAAAGGCAAGCCTGTACTCATAAAAGTTGCGGGTAGAATCTTGTGCCAAAAAGAAGCTTTTGTACGGCAGCCTTTCCAAGGCACTTGCCTCGCTTGGCACGGCAAGCTTAAAGCCATACTGGTAGCTATCAAAGCCCGCGTTCACCTGCAGTTTGGGCAAAGCACTGTCAATCGTAAGTATCTGATATAGCCTTCCGTTGCGCACCCGCTCGGCCGATACCCCCGCACCCGGAAAGAGCGTCTGCGATACGTTGAAATCAAAAAGCTCCTCCTTAGCTGTCTGCGCGTTGGCCAATATCCCACCGGTTTCTGTGTTGGTCTGCCTGAAGTTAGAGAGGCTGCCAAACACATAGTATCGTTGTTTCCAGGCACTGCCGTTAAAGTGCAGGCAGTAGGCCGTTTGGTCTAGCTGTTTCTCGCGCCGGGTGGTCACGCCGATCTGACGTTGCATCGTCAGCCTGCGCAGGTTGAACCCCACGTTCCAATTAGAAGCAATGTTTTTGGCTAGCTCTACCTGCACCCATTGCCGCCCATAGCTGCCCTGGTTGTAGCGTAAGCGGCTAAGCACATTGTAATTGCGGTAAAACCGTACTGAATCTGGGTGGAAGGTCAGGTATTGCGTAGCCCCCAGCCCCAGCGCTCTGCCAACCTGCTGCCTATGCCTATAAAATAGCGGCATCTGTGGCGATCCAATGTAGCCCAGGTTCTTTTGTCGCTCGCCACCCACATAGAGCCATTCATCAGTCTCTTGCAATTGGTGCAACGTAGTATCTAACCGGCGGCTCTTAAGTACTCCCTCGGCTACAGACTGGCCCGTAACAAAGATGGTATTGGCATAGCCGCGCACCACCTGGGTAGTATCATCTACGATTTGTGCCCAGGCACTAGTCTGCCCCAGGCATAGGCAGACAATCCATAGCCGCATCCCAAGTTTACCCGCCATATACCAACCGCAGCAAGTGCGCTTTATCTTCTTGGTCAAAAAACTCCATCCTTATCTGAACCACTCCAATAGGCAAACGCTGCCAGCCGGCCCGCTCCACCACCCCAGAGATCTTCACCCAATCCTTCTCCGTTGTGATGATCTGCATGCATGCCTCCTCTGCCAGTGTTTTTTTCAAGGCTGCCAATACCACATCCGTATATTCGGCGTGATCTGCCAGGGCCACCTTTGCAAAGGCCTGGCCCTGGCCAGACAGATATGCATACAGCGGTTTTGGCTCAGCTATAGAAGTTACCACCAGCGCCTTGCCTGTGCCCACACAATTTTGATATTGCACCGACATATAAGTTAGGCCCGCAAAGGCCACACGTGCACGGGCGTTGTATCGACGTATGGCTGCGCTTACCTCTGCCCTGTTAGGAATGGCAGGCGGGCACTTGGTCACCACAATCATGTCTGCCCTTGCTGCGCCGCTTCGAGGTTCGCGTAGGTTGCCTGCAGGTAGCACCCAATCCTGGGTAAAAGGGCTTTGATAGGTTGTCAGCAGCACATTTACATGCCTGCCAGCATACCTATGCTGGTAGGCATCATCTAGCAGAATGTAGTCGCAAGGCATTTGCCCGGCAATGTAACGGTAAGCCTCAGCCCTGCGCTCGGCTACCAGCACCTCCGATTGCGGAAAAGCAGCTTTTATCTGACAAGGTTCATCTCCGTACTCTGCAGGATCTAGCTCGGCCGCCTCTAGCCGCCGGAGTCCCTTGCTCGTGCGCCCATACCCCCTACTAACCACCACGCATCGCGCTCCGGCTGGCGCATACCGCAGCAGATACTCAATGAAAGGTGTTTTACCCGTCCCCCCCGCGGCCAGGTTGCCTACACAAACGGCTCGCGCGGGCGAAACTTCTACCTTCAGCAGACCAAGGTCAAAAAGTAGGTTGCGCACCTGCACCACCGCCGCAAAAAGGACACTCAAGGGCCAAAGAGCCTTCCGAAGCAAGGGATTGACGGCGATATTCGTAATTTGCAAGACCTTCGGCTGCTGCTCAAAGCTGCAAAAGTAACGCGTTTCAATGGGTGTCTGGACAAGACTGATGCTGGCACTGGCAGTGGCTCTTACAGGCACACAAAGTTGTTTTGCCCAGTATAGGTGGGTGCAGCAGTACTACGATTTCGAAAAGAAAATCCTAAAGTCAGAGCACCAGGTGCTAGACGCTGACCCCAAGCGCCTCAATGGGTTATACCTCGGCTACTACCCCGACGGCACCCTGCAAGGCCGTGGCCGCTACCTCAATGGCGTACAAAACGGTAAGTGGAGCTTCTACTTCCAAAACGGCAACATAAAATCAGCAGGCTATTATACACTGGGAGACAAGTCTGGCCTCTGGGAGTATTACTACGAGAGCGGCAAAATGTCTCAGACAGGCCGCATGGACAAGAACAAGAAACAGGGCGTCTGGAAGTACTTCTACGAGTCTGGCGGGCTAAAAAGCGAAGGTGAGTTTATAGACGATAAAAACGAAGGCCTCTGGAAGTACTACTTAGAAGACGGCACTACCAAAGCCACGGCCACCTTTAAGCGCGGCAAAGGCATCTACGAGGAGCGGTACGCCAACGGCAACCTCAAAATGATCGGCCAGATCAAAGACGGGGGCTCAGACTCAACCTGGGTCTATTTCTACGACAGCGGTGCCAAGAAAGCCGAAGGCCGAGAGAAAAACGGGCTAAAAATGGGCAGGTGGCGCTTCTACCATCCAGACAACAGCCTCATGTCTGAAGGTGAGTTTTTGGCAGACCAAGAGTATGGCGAATGGGTTTACTACTACCCAAACGGCCAGGTAAGCTCTAAAGGCCTAATGGAGACCGGAAAAAAGCAAGGCAACTGGACCCTCTTTTACGAAACGGGCAAGTTCATGGGCGAGGCCACCTTCGACAAAGGCTACGGTATCTACAAAGAGTTTTACGACAACGGCAAAATCAAAATGACCGGCCTGATCTCAGGCAACACCTACATAGGAGACTGGAAGTATTACTACGACGACGGCAACATTGAGGGCGAATGCCTCTACATCAACGGCGAGGGAGACTACCTTGGCTACTACCCAGACGGCAGCAAAAAAATCAGCGGAAGGCTTAAAAACGGCCAAAAAATCGGCGTATGGCGGCTTTACGACCCCGAAGGCAACCTGAGCGGCCTTTACAAGTCTTACTTCGAGCCTGGGCAAGAGGAAGTTACCCCGGATACCTTACCGCAAGACGTAAAAGCCACGGCCGTATCTAAAAAGAGGGGCAAGCCTAGCCTTGTATTGCCAGGGCAGGGCTTCCACTTTTTCCAGCCAAAAATCAACGAGAAACGTGGTGTCATCATCGCCTGCAATCCAGTGGCACCGCTGTTCAATCAGTTTCCTGCCAGCCTAGAGTACTACCTCGATAAACGCCTAGGATACGAGCTGGGCATCATTGTGCTCCGTAGGCCCTTTTTGGAGCGACATACCGACTTTTTGAGCCAGATCTTCGAGACCCCCGTTAGCCAAGGGGGGCAGATTTACGGCCGCCAGAAACTATATTTCAGCAAACGGGGGCCAGGTCATTACTACTTTGCCCAAGAGGTGCGCTACACATATCTGATGCACCAAGAGAGCTTCAGGCAGCGCACTTCAGACACCTCGCTACCGATGACGGTCGTCCGTTCAGCCGAAGAGCACAGGGCCGAGCTTTCCTTCTTATTGGGCCGTCGGTTTTTTGCAGACGCCGGCAAAGGCTCCATAACTTTTGACATTTACGCTGGCATAGGCGCAGGCTACCGCTGGCTTTCAGACCTGGAAGATCAGCGGCTTTTTTCTTCGTTACCACGCAATTCGTTTACTTTTCCGGTGCGCGCTGGTGTTATGGTGGGGTATATGTTTTAGATATGGAGATCGTAGAGGTTATACCCATCGAGGCGGGGTTTTCAGAAGGTGAACTAGTTAGCTATCTAAGGCAGCGGCACGGTGTCTCGGCGGGTAAGTACCTCATCCTCAAAAAGCGAAGCATTGACGCACGCGGCGGAAAGGTCAAGCTCATCGTTAAAGCCACAATCTCTGACGAGCCAGAAGACCTCCAATTAGACTACCCCAGTGTTGAGGGCAAGCCACCCGTCGTAATCATAGGCGCCGGCCCGGCCGGACTTTTTGCTGCCCTGCGTTGCATAGAGCTGGGCCTGAAGCCCGTCGTGCTAGAGCGCGGCAAAAACGTACGTGACCGCCGACGAGATCTGGCCGCTATCAACAAAGCCCAAACCGTAAACCCAGACAGCAACTACTGCTTCGGGGAGGGCGGCGCAGGCACTTATTCAGACGGCAAACTTTACACCCGCAGCAAAAAGCGCGGCAACATCGAGCGGATTCTTAAAATCTTCGTGTATCACGGTGCCACCCGAGAGATACTCTTCGATGCCCACCCCCACATCGGCACCAACAAGCTGCCCAAGGTAGTTTCAGCCCTGAGCGAGACAATCCTCAAAGCAGGAGGTGAGATCCATTTCGAAACTCGGGTAACGGAGTTCATCCAAGAGGGCAACGCCCTGGTTGGGGTGCAGACGGCTACTGGTATAACCCATAGGGCGAAGGCCTTTATCCTGGCCCCCGGGCACTCCGCCCGAGACATCTTTTATGGCTTGCACAACCAGGGCATTAAAATCGAGCAAAAGCCTTTCGCCATCGGTGTTCGCATTGAGCATCCCCAGGCGTTCGTCAACAAGAGCCAGTTCAAAGGGCAGTTTCCAGAGATTCTACCCTCGGCCAGTTATGCCTTAAGCACGCAGGTAAGGCTCAAAAACGGTACGCAGAAGGGGGTTTTCTCTTTCTGCATGTGCCCAGGCGGTTTTATCGTGCCAGCCTCTACGGCACCAGGAGAGTTGGTTGTAAATGGCATGTCTCCCAGCCGGCGAGATTCAAAATACGCCAACAGCGGCATGGTCGTAACGGTAGATCAGGCCGACTTCGGTTCGGCCGCTCCGCTGGCAGGGCTAGCCTACCAGCATCGATTAGAGCAAGCGGCCCTGGCGGCCGGTGCATCGGGCGGGCAGGTCGCCCCATCTCAGCTAATCACAGACTTTGTACAAGGCAAGCCGAGCACGGCCATGTTGCCCACCAGCTTCCAGCCCGGGCTGCACCCCACGTCGCTCAAAACCTATCTGCCTCCTGAGATTGCCGTGCCACTTCAAAGGGCCCTCCCCGTATTCGACAAGCAGATAAAAGGATACGTAGGCCCATATGGCCAGATGATTGGCCTAGAGAGTCGCACCTCGTCGCCTGTCCGCATCCCCAGACAAGCAGACACCTTAATGCACCCTGAGGTCCAAGGCCTCTTCCCTTGCGGAGAGGGTGCCGGTTATGCTGGCGGCATCCTCTCGGCTGCTATGGACGGAGAAAGGTGCGCCGAGGCTGCCAAACAATATCTGGCCAACTACTAAATTGGCCCCAAGATTACATCATCATTACCAAAGCCTTATTAGCGAATGTTTGCCCCCTACGACTACCGGCGCGAGGCCGCCTCGCAGACGGATAGGTCTAAGCTGTTTTTTACCTTCATCAATAGTACGGCACTTTATATCCTGGCCTATGTGGTCTTATACACCCTGTTCGAAATCATAACCAGCAACACCGCCTGGATAGGTTTCAACATCAAGTCTATCATCTTCTACCATAAGATAGACTTCAGGGTATCGGCCGATGTTTGGAACCCGCAAAACGTAATTACCACCTTCACGGCAGGCCCCGTCTTCTGCCTCATCATGAGCTGGGTCTTTTTCCGGCTCTACAAGCTTACCAAAAAGCAGCCCGGATACCTCAAGCTGCTTTTCTTCTGGCTCTATTTACATGGAGTCAACTTCTTCTTCGGCTTTTACGTGGCCGGGGTAATCACCAGCACCAACTTTCACTGGGTAACCAACTACCTCAGGGTCACACGGAAAATTGAGTACGTCATAGCCTTCGTCTGCGTACTGGTGCAGTTTGCCATAGGCTACTTCTCTACCAAAGGCTTCTTGCAGATGTCACCCTCCAAGAACCTTATCGAGCGCTACAACCGCCGGCTTTTCATATTCTGCGTATGCATCGGGCCTTGGATGGTAGGCTCTATCGTACTCACGGTATTTAAGCTACCCAACATCCTCATCCACGAGATGCTGGTGTACCTGATGATGTTCACCTTTGCCGTGCCGGTCGTCTTAATTCAACGCAGCTTTTTAGAGGTAATGCTGGTACGCCAGATCAAAGCGCTGGCATTCAGTTGGCCCTTTATCCTGGGCTGCATCGGAGCGCTTATCTTGTTTCGGTCCATCTTCCAGTTTGGCCTTAAAGTAGGCAATTAGGTGGATTTTAGGCCCACCAATGGCCTCCAAAGCGTTATATTTACGGGAATGTTTTAGAACTATTTTTAGTTCTACCTTAGTATGCAAAATCAATACAGCGCCGACAGCATCCAGGTCTTAGAAGGATTGGAAGCCGTCCGCAAGCGGCCTGCCATGTACATTGGTGACGTCGGCCCCAAGGGCCTTCACCACCTCGTCTGGGAGGTTGTCGATAACTCCATCGACGAAGCACTGGCTGGTTACTGCGACACGATAAAAGTCACCATCCGTCCAGACCATTCCGTTAAAGTTCAAGACAATGGCCGGGGTATCCCTACCGGGCAACACAGCAGCGGCCGCTCAGCGCTAGAGGTCGTGATGACGGTGCTGCATGCCGGCGGCAAATTCGATAAAGACACCTACAAGGTATCAGGCGGTCTGCACGGTGTAGGTGTTAGCTGCGTCAATGCCCTCTCTACCAAATGCCTGGTTACAGTCAACCGCGAGGGTAAAACCTTCCAGCAAGAGTATGCCATTGGCATACCCGTCTTCGATGTCAAAGTCATAGGAGATTCAGAAACGACAGGCACCACCGTCGAGTTCTGGCCAGACGGCAGCATCTTCTCAACCACAGAGTTTAAGTACGAGACAGTGGCAGCCCGCCTGCGCGAGCTGGCCTACCTCAACAAAGGCATCCGCATCCACCTGTACGACGAGCGCGAACTGGTCGATGGCCAGCCTGTCCACTCAGAATTCTATTCAGAAGGTGGCATCAAAGAGTTTGTCGAATACCTGGATACCACCCGAGAAAAGCTCATCCCCGAGCCCATCTACGTCGAAGGAGAAAGTGGTGGCGTACCCGTAGAGGTTGCCATGCTCTACAACACGAGCTATGCCGAAAACCTCTTCAGCTACGTAAACAACATCAACACCATAGAAGGCGGCACACACGTGGCCGGCTTCCGCGCCGCACTGACGCGCACCTTGAAGGCATACGCTGAGAAAAGCGGCATGCTTGAGAAGGTAAAGCTAGACATTGCTGGCGACGACTTCCGCGAAGGCCTCACCGCCGTCATCAGCGTCAAGGTTCAAGAGCCGTTGTTCGAAGGTCAGACCAAAACCAAGCTGGGCAACAGCGAGGTGAATGCTGCCGTGAACAACGCCGTAGGCAAGGTGCTGAACGACTACCTGGAAGAGCACCCCAAAGAGGCCAAGGCCATCGTAAACAAGGTAATTCTGGCTGCCCAGGCCCGCCATGCGGCACGCAAAGCCCGCGAGATGGTGCAACGCAAAAACGTGCTAACCGGCGGCGGCCTACCCGGCAAACTGGCCGACTGTGCCGACTCGGATCCCAACAACTGCGAACTATTTCTGGTAGAAGGAGACTCTGCCGGTGGCTCGGCCAAGCAAGGCCGTAATAGGCAGTTCCAAGCCATCTTGCCTCTAAAGGGCAAAATCCTTAACGTAGAAAAGGCCCAAGAGCACAAAATCTACGACAACGAGGAGATCCGGAACATGATGATGGCCATGGGCGTGAGCATGGGCCGCCAAGACGACAACAAGGCGCTCAACCTCGACAAGCTCCGCTACAAGAAGATCATCATCATGACGGACGCCGACATAGACGGCTCCCACATCCGTACCCTGATTTTGACGCTGTACTTCCGCTACATGCGCGAGATTATCGAGCAAGGCTATCTCTACATAGCCCAGCCTCCGCTATACCTGGTAAAGAAGGGCAAGCAAGAGCGCTATTGCTGGAACGAGACCGACCGCGAGGCCGCCGTCAAAGTGCTGGCAGGCAACGGTAGCGAAGACTCGGTTGGCATTCAGCGCTACAAAGGCTTGGGCGAGATGAACCCCGAGCAACTGTGGGAGACAACCATGAACCCCGAGCATCGAAAGCTAAAGCTGGTAACCATAGAGAGCGCCGCAGAGGCAGATCACCTCTTCTCCATGCTTATGGGCGACGAAGTGGCCCCGCGCCGAGACTTTATCGAGCGCAACGCCAAATACGCCCGCATAGACGCTTAACCCCCCCAAGGCCCTCAATTAGAGGGCCTTTTGCTTGGGCATCAATCGCATCAGGCACCAAAGTAGCGTAGGCTGCCCGCATATTGGGCCAGCACCTGTTGCAGGTAAGAAACTGACGTATTTCTGGTTTTACGGCTGCCAGATTGCAGCATAGCTTGGCACCATACAATACACCAAGCTATGCGCCAGGCCATCGAAGATTTTCAAGACAAGTTGGATGCCGACCTCCTATCTATTGAAGCCTGCATCCTGAACTACCTGCATCAGGCAGAGCAGATCTTCTCTGACAAGGCCTCTAGCAAACCTGAAGTGCGGCTTAAAATCGCTATAGCCTGCAAAAAGGGCCTGGAAGATTTCCGCCAAATGCGCAATAGCCTACTGGCCAAGCGACGCCTGGTAGAAGATATCCTACCCAATTAAGGCCTATCCGATTCTCAAACCTTGGCAATGATTTGCTCTGCTACGCGCCGGCCACTGAAAGCAGCCCCATTCAGCGAGCCATAGGCCAGCCAGTCGCCCGCGTGCAACACCCCATCCTTTACCACAAAAGGCTCTTGGGCCTGCGACACTACCTTAGGCAAAGCCTTTGCCACATTGTAGCGTGTCAGCAAGCGCAAATCGCTGCCTGGCCCAAGCCAGGGCAATATCTGCCTTAGCGCCGCCTCCGCTACCTGCCGGTCGGACTGGTGCAACTGGCTAGCATCCAAGCTAACAGACACGAGGTCTTGCCCTGCCGGCGCGTAAGACGGTTGCACCGCTGATAACAGACTGACATTGCGTACCGGTCCGCTGCCCGCATTAAGCAGCAATCGATTGCCCGGCGTGCGCTCAACCCGCCCACAGAGGTACAAATTGACGGTTGGGTTCCATCGAACTGCATCAGGGCTGGCAAACGTCTGCACCACATAATCGTACCGGTGAGCAAGCTCTGCCACAGCCTCCACACTCGAGCCAAGGCGCACGGTGCCCGGCTTTAAAAGGCTATGTAGTTGAGCCGGGATGGCCGCCATTCCACCCTCCGGCAGCGAGGCACGGGTATGCGCAAAGCGCCGAAACAGGTATAGAAACAAACCAGCGTCCGTCTCTAGGCCCCTGTCTAAGAAGACATCTCCAAAAAACGGCCTGAACAGCCGCTCAAAGGCTTTATCAGTAAACCCGCACTGCTTCAACAACTCCTGGGCACTGATACCTTTCAGCGGGAAGGGCTTAGCACCGGCCGCATGGGCCAGGTACAACTTAGCCAGTCGCAGCTTATCGGCAACGGTAGCCCAAGGGCCCAGCGCTTCTAGCAGTGCGCTTGGGCCAGCCATGAGCGGATTGCCAAGCCCTAAGGCCTGGCCCTGCGGGGTGTAAATGGTGGCACCGCTGTAGAAATATCCAAGTTGCAGAGCCTCAAGGTCTAGGAGCATACGCAGCTCCTCATAGCTTTCTAAAAATACCTGAAAGCCAACATCGAGCTTGTAGCCTTCAACCATCTCGGTGGCCACGCGCCCCCCTACCCGATCGGCTGCCTCAAAAACGACAACCTCCAGCCCAGCTCTTTGTAGGTAAATGGCACAGGTAAGGCCTGTTATCCCTGCCCCTACGATGGCAACTTTCTTCAACTTATGCTGCTTTTGGCTTTAGGTCAGAACACAAAAAAGGCGATCTCTGATGAGACCGCCTTCTTACAAGTGCCGAAGGTGGGAGTCGAACCCACACATCCTTTCGAATACACGCCCCTGAAACGTGCGCGTCTACCAATTCCGCCACTTCGGCTTGGGGCTGCAAATATGGCACCTGGCCGCTGTTTCAGCAAATACAGCGCCTAAAAAAACAGGTATTATGGCTTCACAACCTCTACCCAACCTTTACAACTTTGAGCTCCAGGCGTTTCTATTATAAAGAAATAAACACCTGCATCCTGCTGCTTAAAGCCGTATCCCTCTTTTGCCGGTATTTGCCGGGCCACGGCCTGGCCCCAGCGGTTGTAAACCGATAGCCGGGCCTCTTCAGGCAGTTGCGTTGGCTTAAAGGTGTCATTCAAATCATCTCCGTTAAGAGTAACGATATTGGGCACAAACGGCTGGGCTGGCCGAAACTCCAACCCGAGCGTATCCTGGCAACCACCATAGAAAACCTGCGCTTCCAGCAACCCCGGCCCCGCATCGCCGCCAAGCTCTAGCGTAGGGGCAAAACCAACCGGCTCTTGGTTGAGCCGCCAGCGCACCACCCAAGTAGAGTCTGCCCCTAAACTGAAGCGGTACTTTAGAGCCGTGCAACCATCCAGGGTGCTGTCTTTGCGTATTACCTGCGGCAATTGCACCTTTGGTAAGCGAATCATAAGCGGCACCTCCGTCAAGCCCCGGCAGCCTTGCACGGTGCGGTACAGCCGGGCCGTTTCGTTAATGCCCTGGCTCAGGGTAAGCCTTACCGTATCCGCCAGATAAGTCTGCCCCAACACCACCCATCGGGTAGAGTCTGCCGCACCGGCAACGGCAAGGCGGACGGTTAGCCTTCCCGCACAAGAGTCTGCCCGTACGGATACCGTCGGCTCCAATGGAATACCCTTAGCGTTTACGCGCCATACGGCACTGTCTCGGCAGCCCGTCAGCCGATTTTCTACAATGAGCTGGTACACCACGTTGTTGCGTGGCACGGCCTGCACTACATAGCCCGTATCGGCCAGCAGAAAACGTGGCGGTTGCCAGCGCACCAGGTGCGGTTGCAGGTTCGCACGCAAGGTCACGGTATCACCCAGGCAATATGGCAATAAGGTATCTTGTGGCTTCGGCACGCCCTCTTTAACCCTTAGGGCCACCGTATCTATAGAACTATTGGGGCAGCCTGGCCCGCGCCCGCGCACCACGATGTTATACCTGCCCGGCCTGGGATACTGATAGGCAATCGGCGAGGCGCTCAAGGCCGTGCTATCGCCGTTGCCCCAAAGCACATAGCCGTCGGCCAGGTTGCGCGCATTGTGGGTGAGTATGGCGGCCTCTTTGGGGCAAATGGACGGCGTGATGGATGCATCGAAGGGTAGGTATAGCGGAGTCAGGTCTATTTTGAAGGCGGCCTGATTACAGTTGCCACTCCGGTTTCTGGGGCTGTACACCCCGGGCGTGGTCGGAAAGTCAGACGTTCCCTGGCAGCCCGCGCAGACGGCCTGATAGATAAAGCCCCTGGGATCAAAGCGACTCGTGCCACCATCCACATGCTCGGTATTGGTGCCGTTGCCGCCAAAAAAGGTGGCGTACTTCAGCCCCTCGGCATCTGGCAGAAGCACACAAACGTAAAAGTCTCGCCCATCCGTCGTACCTTTTATTGCATCTCGGCTCACGGGTAGGCCCGTCGTCGTTGTTGGCAAGTAATTGCAGCTACTGCTGCGTATCTCTCCCCCCCAGCCCGAGAAGTATATCTGGTTGCACTGATCAACCCTGAAAGCCGTCGGAGAGAGGTTGGGCCGGTTAGGTAGGCTGCCTATCCTCAAGGCCAGGTCTAGCCCCCTCCCGTCTCTGGTAAAGCGCTGTACAAACAACCCGCCCGTGGCGCTGGCCACGGGCGATGGGGTAAAGTTGGGCATAGCCCCCGTGGTTTGCCCCAATACCACGACGCGGCCCTCCTGATCAAAATCGGCAAAGTAGGCCTGGTCGTAGGCATCGGTGGCAGAGTAAGAGAGGTACTCGACGGCGCGGTTGGCCGCCAGCACACCCACAAAGGCATTCATCCGGTTGAGCGGCGCGCCAGTTCCGGCCAGAACGTTTGTTTGGTATGCCCCTGCCGTAACAGGCAGGTTGCCGCTCGTTGATCCGCCACAAAATCCGATACGCCCGGCATCGTCCAAGGTGATGCTGTTCAGCAGGTCTGTACCAGCACCGCCGACATAGGTAGAAAACTGCAGGTCCATGTTTGCCGATAGCTGGCAAATCACGCCGTCTCCAAAACCCTGGTAATTGGGTTGGATGGCATTCACCATGGGGAAGTTGTTAGACACTGTGGTAGAGCCCAGGTAAATCCGCCCGGCAGCATCCACATCCACCGTCCCCCTGAACTGATCTCCATAATTGGCCACCAGCCCTGCCACACACGGCGAAAGCCCATCGTTCCCAGACCCGCCTAGGTAGCGGCCGCTTTGCAGTGTCGTCAAATTGGTCGAAAAGCGCGCCAAAAACAAGTCTGAACCACGGTCGTAGGATACAAAATCATCGTTGTGGGGGTCCACCCTGGGCCCGCCCAAAAACCGGCTGCCGCCTGTCACGGGCAGGTTGGCACTGCTCGTGGTGCCCATTACTATTAGCTCACCAGCCGCATTGCACACAATGGAGTGTGGTACATCTTGCCCAGTGCCACCATAATAAGTACTGGCAAGTAAGCTGCGCCCATCTACCGAGAATTTCTGTATGCCAACATCTACACTGATGTCAAAGCCGCTCCCACCATACTGAGGCTGAAAGCTGCCAGCCGTCGTGGGGAAGCCCACGTCAAAGGCCATGCCCGCCACGTACGTATGGCCCGCTGTGTCGGAGGTGGCCGTGCACCCCCAGTTATCGGCCAAAGAGCCGCTGTAAGTAGAAAACACCAGTTGCGGATCAATCCATACGCTGTCTGCCATTTGCACATCCTGCGGAAGCGCGAAACCGTACCTGCCAACCCCCAAGGCAGCAAATTGGCAAGGCTTGCGCTGCCATAAACCCCGTCGTTTTACCCTTAATACCGGCGGTGTAAGCCTAACTGAGCCTGCCTTCCCCGTCAATAAAATCTGACCTGCCTCTAGGGTCACAGGCAGCCCTTGCAGCCTGAAAGCTAGGTTCGCCCATCCTGCGCCGCCCCTACCCTTCAGCTCAAAGGCCAAATGTCCATCATCAGTGTACCACCGCTGGGATATGCGGCCGGCTACCATACCTGCTTCCAGCTTATTATAGCCTTTCACCAAAGTACTGATAGGTCTCAGTCCGTCAGACCAAACCCTGGTAAAAGACTCCGTCACCGCCCCTCGTTGCTTCCATTGGAGGTTGGTATGGTTATCCCAAACGAGCCTGAAAACATCTACCCAATCTTCTTTTGACGGGTGGTGCAAATCCACATCTGTGGCTAGCACCGTCACGGCATCTGGCCCGAAGAAAACCCGCCCTGCATTCAGCTTGCAGTAATGGCTATATGGGGCTGCCTGCTTTGCAGGCCCGGCCGGCAAAAACGATGCGCGTTGCCCCAAGGCAGGCAGCGCCCATAAGCCAACCAATACCAGCAGACAATTTATTAGGATTTTCACACGGTTAAAGTTACGCAAGCAATCCGCCAAAACAGGATGCTGCACCAGGGCAGCAGGCCTCAACTTACACTAGCTACGGCCCATTAGATAATAAATGCCTGCGTAAGCCACCACGCCCAGTCCATTGAGCACCACCAGCCCAAAGACGTCTTTATAAACCAAAGGAAAACCCTGCCTAAACCGCAACACCAGCCTGGTATATGCAACCAGCACGGGTGCCAGGCACAGCACTAATACCTCTACCTTAGGCACAACTGCCCAAGCCAGCGCCAAAAAAATACCAAAGAGCAGCCCCGTAGCCGCCAAGCATCCCTTGGTGCCCAGCACCATGGCCACGGTCGTGTCGCCGCGGCGCGCGTCTTCATCCATCTGGTAGGCCTGCGTAATAGGATAGCTTGCCACCAGATAAACAAAAATGGCGGCTAACGGGCCAGGCGCTATGGCCTGGCTTGCCAAGGCCGCTATCATGGCATAGATCAACACGCCCTGAAAAAGCCCCACCATTACCAAACTAAGCCAAGGCAGCGCCTTGATGCGGACTCGATGATAACTGTAAAGCCTGCTAGCTACCTGATACACCAGCACCCCAACAAAAACCTTAGGCACTACCATCCAGGTTAACACCAGTGCCGCCAGATCCATAACCTGTACCAACCGGCCCAGTGACAATGTAACGTTGGGCGGAGAAGCCAACCCCCCGATAGGCCCGGTATCTCTGTCGAAGTAGGTGTTATAGCCATTGCTGGCCGGATATACCAGCAGGTGAAGAATGCCAAACAACCATAAATGCGATACATTGCATGCTTTTACCATTGCAAGCGAAAGCAGAAACGCAGGCATTAACAAAAGGCTAAAGCCAAACCGTAAGTTTTTAATTGCGTTTAACATTCTATTAGCCTACGGCGGTCTTTAATGGCGTTTATTCATGGGCTTACATTGGTAGAGCCTCCCTACAAACATCGGCAAGATGCAATACTGAGCTTCATGCTCAAGCACTTTGCGGCCAGCAGCAAAGAAAGCCGGATGCTCGCCAGCGCGTTTGCAGGGTCAGGTATCGACACGCGCTTTTCCATTCTGCCCGATTTTTCTGCTGGTATGGGTGCGCCGCAACTCTTTATAGGCGCGCATCTGCCCAATATCTCCGCTAGGATGGCCCTCTATAAGCTCTGGGCCGCACGTTTAATGGCTGAAGCAGCCCAGCGCACCATAGAGAAGGCACGGATAACGGCGCAGGCCATTACGCACCTTGTTACCTTCAGTTGTACGGGGCTATCCAACCCGGGCGTAGAGAATACCCTATTAAAAACCTGCGGCCTGGCCGCAACGGTCGAGACGCATTTTATCAACTTTGCCGGTTGTCATGGGGCTTTTAAAGCCATCAAACTGGCCAAAAGCCTGGCCAGAAGCTACGAGGGCAACGCCCGCATCTTAGTATGTGGCGTAGAGCTATGCACCCTGCATTTTATGCCAGGCACCACTGGCGACCAAATCCGGGCCAATACCATCTTTAGCGACGGTTGTGCAGGCTTCATCGTCAGCAGCGAGGCGCCATCAGACCAGCCAGCTTACGCCATTGAAAGCCACCAGCAGGCTGCCATCACAGATGCGGAAGACCTTATGAGCTGGAACATCGGCGAAAGCGCCTTTTTTATGACGCTCAGCTCCAAAATCGACCAAGCGCTCAAAGGCTTCAACTTACCCCAGTTCGTCGGTAAATTCAGCCGTAGCAGCCAGGCCAAAGTCGCATGTCACCCAGGTGGGAAGTCTATTCTGGATTGTGTGCGGCAGCAGCTTGACCACTGCGAAGACACCTCTTTGGCGGGCAGCTATAAAGTATTGAAAAACTTTGGCAACATGAGCTCTATCTCAATCCTTAAGGTGCTAGAGGATGAGTTTCGACTCCAGACCCAGCATTTAACTGCTATAGGGTTTGGCCCGGGCCTGACGGTAGAAGGCCTCGCCTTGCAGTTGCAGACCGCCTAAGCCTATGCCAGACTTTCGCCGACGCTCTACCGAACTTGAGATGCTCGACCACCCAGGTCAATTCTCATCAGGCGTTTTAAGCCAGACATACCGCGAGATCAACTTCATTAACAAGTACCTGCTCGGAGACTATTTCTTGCAGAATGACCTGATCAGGTTGTTAATGGGCTACCCCACCAAAACCCTGACGCTGCTAGACCTGGGCTGTGGCAACGGTAACCTTCTGCGCAAGTTGCAACTGGCCCTAAAACCCTTAGGCTTCCGAGTGATAGGCGTAGGGTTCGACCCTTATTTGGAAAGCATCGGTGACAAGTTTCAGACTGAAGATCTACACCTTTATAGTGACTGGAACCAACTGGTTGCCCGGCACCCGATAGACATTGCCATTACAAGCCTAACCCTGCACCACCTTTACGACGAGGTACTGGCCGAGGCACTCCATAGGCTCATGGTAGCGCCACGGTACGGTTTCGTAATCTCAGATTTGGTCAGGAGCCCTATTGCCTACTATCTGATTAAAGGTATGACGGCCGTCTTCTCGCGGTCTGACTTGGTCAAAAACGATGCCCCGCTCTCGGTATGCCGAGGTTTCTCCAGGGCCGATATGGTTGCCATGTCGCTCGTTGCAGAGCCTGGTACCCACATCCAAATTCAGCAGAATATTGCCTTCCGGTGGCATATCATCGGCCGCAAAACGGTATGAGCGTCATCATTGTTGGTGCAGGATTAGCGGGCCTGTCTTGTGGTATAGAGTTGCTGCAAGCCGGATACGATGTTACCATTTTAGATAAGGGCCAGGTCCCATCGCTTAAAGTTTGTGGCGAATACTTGTCTTTAGAAGCTCTGCCGATCTTGGAGCAGCTAGGCGTTGCCCTCGGCTACAGCCAACACCCATTGATTGATACCCTTGTTGCCCAAGCCGGCAAAGCTACCTCCAGGCAGATGCTGCCGCTGGGTGGGCTGGGCATATCAAGGCAACTGCTCGATGGCCGTCTTAAAGACCGGTTCGAGGCCTTGGGCGGCAAGCTGTTGCAGTATGCCCCGGCCAAGGCCATTACCAGCCAAACCGTGACCCTCAAAGACGGACAATCCTTATCAGCCGCAAGGGTAGTAAACGCCACAGGCAGGCAAAATCCCTTTGCTGAGCATGCAAGGGGCTCTGGCCTTTATGTGGGGTATAAAAAGCAAATCCCATTGCCGCCGGGCTGGCCCGTCAGCCAGATATACTTGTCCTTCCACCGATGGGGGTACTTTGGCATCAATGCCATAGAAGGCAGCAGATTGTGCATTTGCACCTTAGCCAACCAAGAAGCCTTTAGGCAATCTGGCAGCATCCAAAATCACATAAATGCCATCCAGGGCCTGGAGCCTGAAATTAGGGCACTCATTAAAGAGCCTGCCCCATCCGTGGCCGTGTCCAACTTTTCCTTTTACGACTACGAGCCAGCCAACCTACCCCAGATCGGAGATGCAGGACGTAACATCCCTCCATTGGTGGGCAATGGTATGGCGTTAGCCCTGCGGTCTGGCATAGAGATGGGCAAAAGCCTTGCCACCCATAGAGCGCCAAACCTGCACAAAGAGAACTTCCGCATTGGCTTCGGCATTGCGCTCAATAAGTTGGCGCAAGGGCCCGCTGCAGGGCTTTCTCTCTGGGCCATGGAAAACCTGCCCCAACTTGGGCAGCGCAGCATTGCCCAAACGCATGGCGTGCCCGAGCGCCTGGCTTAATCCACTACAAGCTTTGCCCTCAAGGCCCTTCCTTGCTGATCCGTCCAGGCAAGTCCATAAAGCCCTTTAGCCCAACCCGACACGTTGATTCTGCCGGCTTTGGCCATGGTGAATTCTGCCACAGTACGCCCATCCAGGGCTGTTACAACTAGCCGGCCTGAGCCTGGGGCTGTAATGCTTACAAATCCAGCTGCCGGATTGGGGTATATACCCAAGGCACCAGACGCTAGCTTATTGATGTTTAGAACCTGGAAACCAATAGGTTGCGAGGTTGAACTGCAAGCATTGCGCGAGGCCGTAACCGTATAAAAACCCACCTGGCTTGCCACAAAATACGGCCCTACACCACCTGTGGTAATCGGATTTCCCTGGAATGCCCACGTGTAAGACGCGCCGGCATATGGGTTGGTAACATAAATGGTGTCCTGAGAAACACGCAGCAGCGGTGCCAGGAAACCACCCGACCCCACCTCTACTGTACCTGGTATGGCATAGTCATACAGGCCACGGACGGTATCTGCCAACCGAAGCCTGTAACCTGTGGCCAAAGGCATCGTTGTTGGCCACTGGAACCTAATCTGGTTGCGCCGCAGCACTTCAAATGGAATCTGCCTTGCCTGGCTAAAATCTCCGCCAGGGTCTGAAACTTGGAGCTTACACTGGCTTAAAGATTCTATCGAATAGGCAACCAAAGAATCTACCGAGCCCGGGCAAACTACCTGATCGGTGGGGTTAAGCGCCACCACAGACTCCTTGGCCGTCAACACAAAACGGATGGAGAATTGCGGGTTCATGTCGTTCCAGGTCCCGTCAACGCCAAAAAGGTGAACATAGGGCTCGCGCCCGGCGTGGTTATTTGGCTCGCCTTGCCGCCAGTTGGCAAACGTAATCGTAGAGTCGCTGCTGAAATACCTGAACCGCCTCGGGGTCTGCCCAGGTACATAAGCGGCTGAGTCCGTCACACCTATCCACTTATTTTCTTGCGGATAGAAAGCTGCAGCGATATCGTTTTCGGCCTGGTTGCGAATCTCTGCCAAACGGCTGCCAGTCAGGTAACCAATCATGCGGGCCACGCCCAGCGTCGCAGTGAACTTGCTGCAGTAGTACCGCTGCCCCTTGTACGATGGCCCGATGGCAAACAAGGCAGTGTCCAGACCTTCGTATTGAGGCTTTGCAGGGTATGTAACTAAATCGGAGGCACAACCATCTTTGGTAACAATCAGCCCAAACTGGTCAGAGGCCAAACCCGTCGGCGGGATGAACACCCGGTCTATGGTAAGCAGAGAGTCCGTCGCAAAAAAGCCATTGGGGCCCAGCCAAGTATATGAGGCCCCCGCAATCCTAGGCGCCTGCAGCCACAGCGCACCGCCGGGCACCGTAAAAATGGTGTCTCTATAGCTGGTGTTTATCTCCAAAAAATGCCTGTGGAGCGACATGGCCCACTGGTCGTTCCAGCTTGTATCTCGGCGAATAACTGCATAATCTTCTACCCCACCCGCATTATTGGGCTCACCAGGCGCCCAATCTAGGTAGCTGCCTTTGGCAAGCCGGTTAGTACGCCACTGGCCCTCCAGGTAGCGATCTGTAAAGTCGAACCAATTACCATCGGTATCCGCCAAAGCGGCCAGTTTGGCATTATACACCGCATCCGTAATGCGGGGCAAATCGCCCCCGCTGGCGCGCGCCAGAGCCGCAGCTTCAGCAATTGGTGTCGCTACCCGAGATAAGAAGACGAGCCGGTCTTTGTATGTAAATCCAAACGTATAATGATTGCTTGATACAGCCGCCGTTAGCGGATTGACTACCTGCAACGATGTGCTAGACGTGTAGATGCTGCTTGACAACCGCAACGCAACCGAGTAATCGTTGGCACCAACCGTTGTCTTTCGGGTGCGGCAGGTAATACGGCCATTGTCCAGTGTTATAGCTAAAGAGTCTTCTATGCCTCCGTACTGCAGTGTGCTCAACACAACAGCCTCAATATCCTGTAGGCTGTGTATGCCACCGGGTATCCATACCTGAAAGGTATCTCCAGCGCACACCACACTTCTACTAACATGTAAGCTAAGTGGATTGGCAACCTGAGCGGACGCCGAAACGGCCCACCACGCCCAAATACCGATAACCCATAGCCACTTTTTCATAACCTATACCTATAGAACGATAGCTCTTCTGAGAGGTTTAGAACACAGGCTAAAGGCCTAAATACCTATCAAAATAAGCAGAATGTTTCGTGCAAACAAAATTTGGATTGAACTTTAATCCAAACACCCCCTAGTCAGGTAACTGCGCCATAACAAAACTTAGATAAAACCTATTCACCATGTAAGCCTCGGGTACGGCCGCCGTTCCAGCCAGGTATGTCAGCATACCTTCTGGCGGCTCCACTCCAGCATCTAATTGGTTGTGAAACTCGGCCGCTTTGGCCATAAAAGCGGGCAAAGCCGTTTCTAGCTGGGTAGACAAACCACCGCCCAAGACTCCCTCTAGCACAGCACAGAATATTCTACTTTCTGTAAGACCTACGTGAGTCTTTCTATTTAATTCATTTATAACCTTTTTTAACTCTTGTATCATCTTTACAAGCACCTGTTGGTCCTCTTGCGTGAATTTTTGTTCATAAATTTTTTCCGTAAGTTCAGACAACGCCCCTTTCAGTTTGAGCCGGTACGTCGCAGAAAGGTAATCTTCAATAGCCCAGACCCTAGTTGCATCGATAAAGCTATGTACCACGGCTGAGGGCACCGCCAAATCAACCAAGGCCGCAATCAGCGTCTGTATGCCTTTGTCGATTTGGGCCGGCAACCGATGTTTTTCCCGCTTCTGGTAGGTCTCAACCAGCTTCGGTTCTAGGTTTAAAGTGGTGCCATCTCCTAAAAAAACAGGTACCTGATAGACAGGCCATTTAAAAGAGGTACCGGCAAAATCATGCGTCATCCCCAACAGTACCAATGGCTTAGTCGCATCTATAAACCAAAGACACGGGACGGCCTTGCCCGAAGTTTCTACCCCCTTGACAAACACACCCGGCAACACTTGCTGATAGACAAGGGCAGATGGCTCGGCAAACAAAAGCTGCCCTGTGCTGGCTTTAGGCCTTCGCTTCTGCGCCTTCCGCACTGGTACAACCGGCGTAACCTCTTGGTAAACCCTGCTTAAGACACTGTAGAAGTCAGACATGCTTTCGAAAACCCTCATCTACTGTATCACAGCGATGCTGGCTGCCAAAAATACAAAAGCCTGCCCTAGGCAGGCAGGCTTGGCAATGTCACCTCGGTTAGGCTAGCTCTCTGTCGTGCACAACCAGGGCCTCGTTGAGGCGCTCCCGGTAATCGCGTCTGATCTTGTAGTTCTCCATCTTGGCCAGAACCATGCCCCCCTTGCCACTCTGGATGGCCTCCATCATGGCCTGAAACTGGGCCTCGTTCAACCAGGGCCGCTGGTCAGACTCAACATTTATGCTTGTTGTCAAGGTTTTAGGCTCAGATACTTTGGCCTCAACAGGTTTTGCTGCACCCAATTGGTGGCTTTGATACTCAATGTCCTTCTCCTCTGTAGTGGGGATCATGAACATCTGCATCAAAGCATATTTCAGGGCAGAGCTAGCAGCTTTAGAGCTGGCCTTATCGCCCGTATCCATAGCCTCGCCCCGCATAATGCTGCTTATAGACGAGCCATCTTCGGCAAAGAAGGTGAACTCGATATCCATAAACGTGTACACCATCACGTTGCCAGCCTTGTTGAGGCGCTCCTCCCGCTCGGCATGGATAACCTTGCTGGTAAAGAACACTTTATGTTTAGCAAACAAGCCATGTAGCTCGTTATACATATCGTCAATACCTCTGAAGGAGTATCCCTGCTGAGGATTCTTACGGCTTTTCTCAATGGCCGAAACCTCAGCCATGATAGCGGGTATCTTCTCGAAGATCAACGCGCGCTCTTGTTTGGTTACTTCTTTAGTGGTTGCCATCAATAGTACAACCAGATACTGGGCAAAAAAGGTCACATCCTCAGCAATTTTTTACTGCCTCAACCTGCCCTGAAAGCTACCCAAAAGGCATTTTAGCCCAATAACCGCGCCTTACTCAGAGTTAACCCACAAGGCACCTTGCCTATCGTCTAAGCCTGAATAGTGCAAACGTCGAGATCAGCACATAAGCCACCATAGGTACCACCAGCGCCGGCCGTAATCCTCCGAGCGCATCTGCCAATGCACCATGCAATAAGGGCAGCACGGCTCCGCCAGAAATTGCCATCACCAGATAGCCAGACGCCCGGTTTGCCTGAACGTCCAAACCAGCCAACGTAAGCGAAAAAATGGCCGGAAACTGAACGCTATTGAAAATACCCAACGCCAGCAGCGCCAGGATCCCAGACAAACCCCCAAGTTGCATACCTAAAAGCAACAAGCAGGCGCACACAGCCGAAGCCGCCAACAGAACGCTCGCAGGCCTGAAACGGCCAAATAGCAAACTACCAGCCAGCCTACCCACCAAAGAGCCACTCCAATAAACAGAGACCCAAACCCCAGCCTGCGCTACAGAAATACCCAACCCACTGTTCGATATGATGCTCAGCAAGCTGCTGCCCACGCTTATCTCTGAGCCCACATAACAAAAGATGGCTGCGGCCCCAAGCCCTATCTGCCATCGCTGGGATGCGCTCGCCGGGGGCAAGCTCTTACTGGAATGTAGAGTATCAGGCAATGGCTTAACCCTGGTAAGCACTGCCATAGCAATTAGTACAACTGCCAGAATCCCATAAGGCAACAGCAGTTGGTTCACGTCGTAAGCGCCCGTGTCCATCAGCATTCTTGTCGCCAGCGGTGGCCCTACCAGTGTTCCTAGGCTGTAAAAGGCTTGCAGAATAGACATCCGGCTGCCTGCACTGTCAGCGCTACCCAAAAAGGCGCTATACGGATTGGCGGCTACCTGAAAAACGGTAAGCCCAGTGCCCAATACCAACAGTGCACCCAAAAAGTATGGAAAGCGCCCCATCTGCGCGGCAGGCAAAAACAACCCGCATCCGCAAGCAAGTAACACGCAAGCAACAATCAAAGTCTGCTGATAACCCCAGCGCGCTACAAGCCTACTGGCCGACAAACTAAAGAGCAGGTACGCCCCAAAAAAGCAAAGCTGCACCGCAGTTGCAGCCACAAAGCTCAAACCAAAAACCTGCTTAAAGAAGGGGTTGAGCACATCGTTGCTAACCGTGATAAGCCCTGCCAGGAAGTATTGCATAACCAGCAATAGCAAGGCATAGCGGCGGTTGGGCATAGGGTTGACGGCACTGGTTTGCATAAGGCACGCGAAGATGGCAGCCACAGTGAGCAACCATACTCGGCGGCCCGAGGCCATGCATCAGCCCTAACTTTGGGCTGATGCAAGACCCTAGGCCCCGCGCTTTTTTGTTCGATATGGACGGCGTCATCTGTGACAACAACGCCTGGCACCGTACCAGTTGGCTAGCTTATGCCGAGCAACTGGGCAAAAAACTCTCTGAGCAAGACATTGAGGCCAAGGTGTACGGTAAAACCAATGCAGAAATCCTGGCGTTCGTCTTAGGCCGCCCTGTAGAGGCCGAAGAGCTACACCAGCATGCCGAAGCCAAAGAGGCACTTTTCCGCCAGCAATACGGGCCACATTTTGCGCTTACAACTGGCTTAGAGGCTTTTCTGGCGGCAACCAAACAACAAGGCATAGCCATTGGCCTGGCCACCAATGCCCCACAAAGCAACCTAGAGTTCACCTGGCAAAAGGGCCAATTAGCCCGCTTTTTTACGGTACGCACCCATGCAGCCGAGGTAGCACTCCCCAAACCAGCACCAGACCTTTACCTGCTGTGTGCCGAGCGGCTGGGCGTTTCTGCTACCCAATCTATTGTGTTTGAGGATAGCCTCACCGGCATCAAGGCGGCCCGGGCAGCCGGGGCCAAAGTTGTAGGCGTGGCCAGCACCATGAGCGAAGCCGTTTTAACCCCCCTCTGCGATAAAGTCATCACAGACTTTGCCCAAATCACCCCTGCAGACGTATTGGCCGTATGACCAAAACCTGGATAGACATCATCAACGGCACCGGGGTAACGCTGATTCTGTTGGCCTTCTTCCTACAGCAGGCGGGCAAGCTTAGCAGTACCGCAAGGGCGTACCTATGGCTAAACCTGGTAGGGTCTGCTTTGGCCTGCCTGGGTAGCTACCTGATGGGCGCTTGGCCCTTTGTAGTATTAGAGGGCGTTTGGGCAGCCGTATCACTGTTTGGCCTCTTCAAGCCAGCAACCAAAGCAAGCCATCTAAGCTAGTCTAAACCAATGGGCAAGCTAAAATCCCTCATCCAAGACCCAACCGCCCTCCTTTACGTTTTGGGCTTTGCTGCTCCGTTCGTCCTGCAGATAGGCATCTTTCCGTTTCAGAAACTCTCCATGTTCTCTGAAGACCCTAAGGCCTACGTACGCTTCTCTAAACGCCCACCTAAATAGTGCCTGGCGCCGCTTTGTTCTTGCGTATCCTTTGGTTGCTGGGGCTGTTACTATGGCTCGCGGGCCTGTTGCTGGCCGAGCAGCTTCCGGCATCGATTCCCATAATTGGCAGCATGGCCATTGGGGGGCATACAGAAGCATCCATATGGCTGCGGCTCTTTTCTATACCCCTGCGCGCCGCCATCGCTTGGCAATTGGGCCTAGCGCTATGGCAAGGCGTTAAGTCAAAAATCAACATACAACCAAACACTATTGAGGTTCGCTATCTGCAGGCAGCCTGGCAAACGGTCAGCCTGTTTTATATCAGCGACTTATATCTGTTTGACCTTCACCATCCCCAATGGACTGTGGCGGTAACACTCACGCTTTTGAGTGCAGCATGGGCGGCAGCGCTTCTAACGGGCCGTGGTCGGACAGTAATGATGTTCGTCCTGTTCTGTGCATTAACGTGGGGCATTTGGCAAGCCCAAGCCTCGGGCACAGAGAACAATGCCTTTACCACCTTCGGACTCCAAGGCCTTGCGCTAATGTTGGGCGCGCGTCGCGGGCAACCGAGCCCGGGCACCTTACAGGCATGCTACCTGATCCCGGCTCTGGGGTACATTTTCCCTTTCTTCGAGAAGGTACTGCTCAATCCCCTCGGCTGGTTATCAGGCCAAACCATGGCCGCTTATGCTGAGATTTACACCGGCCAAGTACATGGCACAGCCACAGGTATTGCCTTATCGCTTGTGTTGTTGGGCTTCCAAGGCTCCTTCCTTGGCATTCTTTTCAAACCAGCTCTGCTGCCTTGGTTATATGCCGCTGCCATAGTTTTTCATGTGGTAGCAGGCGTAATACTCGGCTTCCCCGGCATCCTAAACCCTTGGATAACGGCGCTGGGTATCGGTTGGGTAGCTTTCCTGCTCAATAAACCATCTGCAGCCGGCGCGCAAACCACAAGTGTCGGCCCGCAGATGTAAATTGCGCTGCACAACTACAAATCATGAAAAAACTCGTACTATTTGCCTTAGTGGCAGTGGTTGCTAGCCTTGGGGTGTCGCAATCAGCTTCGGCCCAGGCGCGCCGCAGTGGCCGCGACGCCTTCGGTTATACCTGGCTCCGGAACGATACCGCAGGTGGCCCCACCTACAACTGGATCGACATCCGCACCACCGGTACCCGCGTCACCGGCATGGGCGACGACATGGTGGCAGGCCCCTTCAACATTGGCTTCGACTTTAAGTACTTCTGGAACTCCTACAACCAGCTTTATGTAGGCTCCAACGGTTACCTCATGTTCGGCAATGGCGACAACATCGCCTCTGGAGACTTTGCCGGTATCGGCAGTGGGATGCCCCCCATTCCATACCAAGACAATAAGAACAACTTCATTGCACCCTTCATGGCCGACCTGACCTTCATCAGGAGCAATGGTCAGCCCGCGGGCAATGCAGGCCTCTACTACCAGCAGCAGGGCTCTAAGTTCATCGTAACCTTCGACCAGGTCGCTTTCTGGAACCAGGCCACCGCCGGCCAGGTAAGCGGCAGCATGACGTTCCAAGTCATCCTCGACGGTGCCGACAGCTCTATCACCATGCAATATCAGTCTATGGCTGGTGTGCCCTTCTCAGGTTACACGGGTATCAAATACACCCTCGGGTACGAAGATATCAACGGCCTGAATGGCTCTAGCTTCGGTGCCTTCATCCGCAACCCCAACCCGCTCCTGCTTAGTGGCTTTGCAAACCGGGCCTACAAAATCAGCTACCCCCGCAACTCCACCTTCCAAATCCTTGACGTTGCAGCAGACGGCGTTTTCAACAGCGACAACGGCGCGCAGTTTTTCCCCCTTGGTGGCACCAACAACGTCGTATCAGCCGTTGTGCACAATGCAGGTACGGTTGACGTAACTGCCCCTTTCAACGTTAGCATTTCTGTAGAAGACCCATCTGGCACAGTGGTAGCCAGCGGCAACGTGCCCGTAAACAGCCTTGCACGCAGCCAACGCGCCACTGTTAGCCTGCCCGCCCTGCCTGCCAACGCACAGGCTGGCACTTATCTGGTGCAGGTAACTACGGATGTAGCCAACGACGGCGTTGCCGCCAACAACAACCGCGCCGGTATGCTCAAGATTATTGACACGGCTGCCTCTCCGGTCATCTACACTTTTGGCCAAGGCGCGTATGGAGACAACCAGCGTTTTGCCGGCGACGATTTCGGTAACTACATTCCATTCGCCAGCTCCCCTACCCGCCTCACGGGTGTCTTCTTCGACATGGGCTGGGTTGATCCTACAACAGACTATCAAGACTCCTCTCAGTACCGTTTCTACGTTTACCGCGAGTCTGCTACACCCAACGTCCCCGGCGATGTGATTGACAGCGTAGAAATCGACTGGAACCGTCAGTTCGACTATGACTCTATCGCACCTCTTAACCTGAACATAGCCAACATCGGCCCCATCCGCCGTCATGTGCTGTATTTCAACCAGCCTTACAGTGTAGCTGGCAATGGTGTGTACGTTCGTAGCCGTTATATCGGCCCTCCCCGCCGCTTCTTCTGGAACCGTGTAATGGCCGATACCGTTGCACCCTACAGCTACCGTGGCTACGAAGTACAAGGCGGCGTCTGGGGTCCAGACCGTAACCGGTCAGAGATCAACTATTCGCTTGGTGTGGTAACCCGCACCATCATCACGGCCAACCGTGCCACCCTACCCCGCGAGCAAGTCAGCACCTTCCCCAACCCAGTGGTTGATCAGGTTACCGTGCGCCTGCCTAAGTCAGCGGATCGCCTCGTGGTGCTCAACACGCAAGGCCAGGTAGTGGCAACCGTTGACCGTCGGGCCATCCGCGGCAACAATGCCACCTTCTCTGTAAGCCACTTGCAGCCTGGCGCATACGTTATCAAAGGTTTTGCTGGCGGTAAGGCCTTTAGCAGCCGGTTTGTAAAAATCTAGGTTAGACCTATAGTAACGCTAAAAGGGAGGCCTAGGCCTCCCTTTTTTGTTGTATTTATAGCTTTACTTGCCCTATTGTGGGTGCCACATACCTTTCTGTATCTTGCGCCGAAATAATTGACTATTACACCTCTTTAACCTCTATGTCGCTAGTAGCAGGCGCAGTATCCGAACTTCAAGACCTCCTCGGCGCTCAATTCCAGGTAAATCAGGCGCACCTTAAGGCTTATTATCAGAACGCCACGGAGTTCCAACCCAAAGAAGTGCTAGGGGTGGCCAAACCAAACAGCCCCGAGCAGGTACGGCAGATCCTCGAAGTTTGCTCACGGCAGAGTCTTAAGGTGTATACCTTTTCTACCGGGATGAACTGGGGCCTCGGCTCCAAAATCCCCACAGAAGGCCAGTGCGTCTTGTTGGATATGGCTGGCCTAAAGCAAATCCGGGCCGTGAGCGAGGAGTATCGCTATGCCATAATTGAAGCTGGTGTAACTCAAAAGGAGCTCTCTGACTACCTTGAGGCCAAGGGCTACAACCTCATTTTACCCGTCACAGGATCCTCTCCGCATAGTTCTATCCTTGGCAATTCATTAGAGCGTGGTACCACCTTTTTGACGCACCGAGCCCAAGACCTCCGCAACCTAGAGGTTATCCTGCCCGACGGCCAACTCGTCCGCACAGGCTTTTGGGAGACCGCCAACGGAGAAGGTGGCCTTGGCGACGAGCTACACTATAGTTATGGTAATGGCCCCGACGTCAAAGGTTTGTTCGTACAGTCTAACCTCGGCGTTGTAACGGCCGGCGTCATAGAACTCTTGCCTAAGCCTGAGACCATCAAGTTGTTTTGGGCCTCTGTAAAAGAAGCCCAGCTACCCGCCTTCTTGGACCGTTGTAAGCAACTCTACCGGATGGGGGGTATGCGCAACATCATGCACGTGGGCAACGAAAAGCGCATGAAGATCACGGGCAAGGGTATTTCGTCAGACAGCGTCTGGGTAGCCATGACAGCCCTGCAAGGCCCCAAAGGGCTGGTAGAATGGCAAGAGTCTGCACTGACTACCTACCTGAGCGGTCTGGTCTCTACGATGCGGTTTGTCTCCTCTGCCGACGACCTATCTGAAGAGCCAGTGCTGGCCCGCATGATGGACCTGCACAAGGGCAAACCTACCACCATCTTCTTGCAGGCCATGTACAAGAGCGAAGACTCTGCCGGCCACAACGTCGACTATGATATCGACCGCGGCGATGTAGGGATGCTCTGCTGCCTGCCGGCCTTCCCCATGGACGGTGCCCGCATCCTGAAAGCCGTAGAGGTGGCCAATGCCATAGCAGAGGAGCACGGTTTCTTGCTGGCCACCACCATCAACCCCGTCAACGACCTCTACGCCGAGTCTGTCATCAACCTGTACTTCAACAGAAGCTCAGAGGCCGACATAGCCAAGGCCCACCACTGCAACAGCCTGATTCACAAAAAATTGGCAGACCTAGGCTACAAATTCTACCGCCTAGATGTTAAAGAGATGACACATGGCTATCATAACCCCATGTCTATCTCTGTGCCCAAGCTCCTTAAAGGCGTCCTAGACCCCGAAGCCCGGCTCGCAGCAGGCAAATATGGGGTATAGAAGCAACCGTGCTTTCAAACCAAAGGCCACCCCGTAGGGTGGCCTTTGTCGTTATAAGAAGTAAAGGAGTAGCTCTTCAACGTTTAAGGGCTTGTTTAGGACCCGCACCACATATCGGTTATCGTTGGCGCGCTCTATGTCGGTGGGGTCAATAGAGCTTGTGAGTAGAAATACCTTACAGCAGTCGGTAACTTCAGCTGGGAGGTGATCAAACCGCTCCAAGAAGGTAAACCCGTTCATCTCTGGCATATGAATATCCAGCAGAACAATCAAGGGATTGTCTTCTGATAGGGGCCCAACCTTCGCAATTTCAAGCTCAGATCCCAGCAGGTCTAGCGCTGGCATGGCATGCCGTATCGTTATCTGCTCTTTCGGCAGCCCAGACAGCTGTAAAATTTTGCTTGTGATGATTGAATCAATGTCACTATCGTCGATAAGCAAAAACTTATGTTTCTCAAAGGGTAGTGGCATCGCTAAACCTGCTGCAGTGGAAGCTTAACAGTAAACTTTGTTCCTTTACGAGGCGAGCTCTCAAACGTAAGCGTACCCTCCAGCTTCTTTATAGTTTCTTGTACAATATAGAGGCCCAAGCCGCTTCCTGTCTCATCGAATCCGATTCTGTAGAACATATCAAATAGCTTGGTGTGATGTTCGGCCTGGATGCCCGGTCCGTTATCCTCCACTTCAATGCAAAGATGACCCTTCTGATGCGTAAGCGTAGTGCGGACGAATCCGCCCGGCTTATCATGATACTTGACAGAGTTGATAATTAGGTTGTTCAGTATAATGTTCAGCCTGCTTGCGTCCACCGTCAATGGGGTTTCTAGGTGGCTAACAACCTCCAGCTTCAAGGGCACCTCTGGCCTGTAGTGCGACAGCGAATCGTAAATCGCCTGGGTAAGCAAGGCAAGGTCTGTCTCTTTGTGGTGAATCTCCGTTCGGTTGTTCCGATAATACTGGATAATCTCCTTCACAAAGTCATCCAGCCGGGTTACTGACGTTTTAATCATACCCACGTAGGGCAGGGCAGCCGTAAAGTCCTCAAGCTTTTGCTCGTGCTCGGTCTCCATCACCTTTACCAGGCCCAGAATGCTGGTCAGCGGCGCACGCAAGTCGTGCGATGCCGAATAAACAAACTTATCCAGCTCCATATAGGCCTTTTCAAGCTCGGCATTCTTCCGCTCCAGGTCTGCTTGTACCTCTTTCAGGTGGGTAATATCAATTACCACACCATCTACAAACATCCCGTCGGCCGTACGCCGGCTGCTTATAAGCCAGTTACGGCTGCGTCCTTGCAGATCGATAGAGACCTCCTGGCCCGACTCTTTACCCTCTGCATCCAGCAGCATTGCCAGCACACGATCTGCTATATCGGTGCTGATTCCTTTGCGCATCTTTTCGGCCACCAGCTCGGGCATCAAGTCATAAAAGGCATCATTGGCAAAAAGCAACTTGCCTTCGGCAGATAGGCGGTATATGCCCTCTTGCACGTTCTCTGCCAAAGAGCGAATCAGCTCGTCCTGCTCCTTGGCGCGTATTTCAGCACGCCTACGGTCAGAGATATTGAAGCCATAACCGATTACAATCAAAATCTCGCCATCTGGCCCAAGTATTGGCGAGTAGCGTTTCAGGTTGTAATCATTCTCTCCGAATTCGTTCTTCTGTACCTCTTCCCACTCCACCTCTTGCTTGGTAGAGACAGCCTGGTTAAAGTAAGCTTGCCGTAAGGCTACCGTTTTAGGGTCTTTGCCTCTGTGTAGGCAATAGTCCAGATCTGTTTTGCCAATTAGCCAGGCCCGCAACTCGTCGTTTTTGATGGCTGTCTTATTGCAGAAGATGTAGTGCTGGGTTTTGTCTAGCACCACAAGCTCCACAGGCATCTTGTTGAGCGTGCCCTCATAAAAGAGGCGCTGGCGCTCCATCTCTTCCAAGGCCTGCCTTTGTGCAGTGATGTTTTGCAAAAACCCCTGTATCTTCTGCTGGCCCTTGTCGTCTACGCCAACCATAAAGCCAGACTCCTGCAACGTGATAGACTGCCCCAACGCCTTGATCGTAAACTCGATAGAGTATGGCAGCCCGCGGCTCAGGCGCTCTATGGCCAACCGCTGCTGCGGTGCAAGCGAGCTTAGCTCAATCCAGGGGCTCAGATTCAGCGTCGTGGCCTGACCTTCATAGCCCTCTTGCCCCAAATACCCGACAACAGCCTCCCAGGCCGTATCCAGAAAGGTGTAGACAGAGAACCTGTCTACGGTCTTTACAAAAGCAGCGCTATGATTGCCAGACAACGCAGCCGCGCGGGCAGATCCATCAAAACTGATTTTAGAAGACGCGATTGGCATACGGGTTTACGGGTCTGCATAGATAGGGTACTAATGGCCGGGCTACATGAGCTTGTCAAGCAGAAAGGCTGCAGCCGTAAGTTAATGCGCAAAAAAGACTAAAATGCAACTTTTACTTGCCTTTGCGCTTACCGGGCTTGTTTCCAGTTTTTACCTTGGGTGCAACAGTCTTGGCTTTAGCCAATCTCTTGGGCCCCGTTCGCTTTTCATGGAAGGCCCCTTTAAAGGTAGGGTCTGCTGCCTTGCGCACATCGTCCCTTATCCGCTCGTAATCGATGGCCTCGGCCCGGGGCGTTTCGTGTACAGGCACGCCTTCAGGCAAGGGTAACAAAGTAGGGGGGTGCCCCAGCAGCTTGGCAAGGCCAGATATACGTGCCTCATCACCAGGGTCAATAAACGTAAAACTCATACCCAGAGCCCCTGCCCTGCCCGTGCGGCCCGTGCGGTGCACGTAGTCTCTGATATCCAGCGGCAGATTAAGCTGGAACACCAACGGCACGGCAGGTATGTCTAACCCTCGTGAGGTAACGTCAGTCGTCACCAGCAGCCGAGCCTCCCCTGCCCTAAACTGCTCCAGCGTTTGCGTGCGCACATTCTGCCCTTTGTTGGCATGCAGCCCTACGGCCTGGGATCCGACTCTATTTAGGTGGTTAAGCAGGTGGTTGGCATCTTGTCGGCTTCGGCAAAAAACAAAGGCGCTGCTATCTGCTGGCATCTGCTGCCAGAGCGCCTCCAAAAGCTCTAGTTTGGTAGCCTTGTTTGGCACAAGGTAGAAGCGCTCTTCAATAGTCTTTGGCACGGTTGCCTGCTTGGCTGCCTGCACCTTCACGGGCCACTCCAAAAACTCGGCAGATGCTTCCTCAACCCTTTGGCTAAATGTGGCAGAAAACAACAGGTTCTGCCTCTTTTTAGGCAGCACCTCTAGCATGGCGCGCAGTTGGGGCATAAAGCCCATGTCCATCAACCGGTCTGCCTCATCCAATACAAGGTACTTTACCTGCTTCAGCACAAGCACCTCTTGCCGGTAAAAGTCTTGTATACGCCCCGGTGTCCCAACCACAACGCACGGGCCTGCGTCCATCTGGGCCTTCTGGGCCGTTGTTCCTGTACCTCCATACAAGACGGCTATCTGATGCTTTGGGTCATCTGCCAGCAGAGATTGTAACACCTGTGCCACTTGCTGCGCCAGCTCCCTGGCAGGCACAACAATCAGTGCAGCCGGCCCTTTGGCAAAGATTAGCTTGCCCGTCCGCAAAGCCTGCACGATAGGCAACAAGTAGGCCAGCGTCTTGCCGGTGCCCGTTGGCGCAATGCCAATCAAATCTTGCCCGGCCAGCAAGGGAGGAATGGCCAGCCTTTGGATATCAGATGGGGCAGATATGCCGTCTTGCTCCAAAATCTTACACAGCCCCCGTGATATCCCGAGGGCTTCAAATGCCCTAACTGGCAACAATTCATCCATAAATTCGAGGGCTGGGGCCATTACTGCCCCAAATCATACATCCGTATAAGATGTTATGATACGTAACGCCTTCAAAGGCCGGGCATCCCAACCTTTGTAACACCTCCAAAGATGATGTACGACAACCCGTCCATCTCCGCTTCTGGCAACAATATGAAAGATAGTGTTGCTGCCCTAAGACAGTATCAAGCCATGCAGAAGGATGGTTTGATACTGTCTTACTGTGGCACGCTAACACACGAGTTGATGACCGCTTTTTTACAAATGGCCGACACCAAATTGAAAGATTTGCAGGCCACCAAAAAGAAGCAGAAAAACATCATCAATGTGCTGATCGAGTGCCTGCAAAACGTCATGTTTCATGGTGATGCCAGTAAAGGAGATCAATCCGCGCCTGACTATGAGTCTTGCCTAGTGGCCCTTGGCCACGAGACAGGAGACTTCTTTATCTACGCAGGCAATTTTCTCAGCACGGCCTCTGCCAAACAGCTTGAGGCTAAGCTAGAAAAAATGTTGCCGCTGACCTCCGAGCAACTCCACGACTTATATCTGAAGCAACTCAGCTCCGGCGAAATCTCCGACAAAGGAGGCGCAGGGCTAGGCATCATACGCATCCTCAGAGAGAGCAATCAACAGATTGCTTACTCTTTCAGAGAAATTTCTGCCAAAGCGGCCTTCTTTAGCCTCCAAGTCAGAATCTCATCTTAAGACCTCACATCAGTCCGTCAAGCCAACAGTCTGTATGGATAAAATTGTACTAGAAGCTACTTCTACGACCCCAAGAATTTACTTTGATCCAGTCGCCGGGTACTTCGAGATTTCTGGCAAGTCGCTGCCCGAAAACTCGTTTGAGTTCTACAAACCCTTGTTAGACTGGATGGAGAATTACAGCGAGAACCCTGGTATGCAGTCTGCCTTGGTTTTCAAGCTAGAGTATTTCAATACCAGCAGCACCTCACACTTTCTTAGGCTTATCAAACGCCTAGAGAAACTTTACTCAGAGGGCCGTAACGCCGTCGTACAATGGTATTACGACGACGAAGACGAAGACATGAAAGAAGCCGGCGAAGACTTCAAGCTCCTCTCCAAGCTTCCTATTCAAATCCTCTCTAAAGGCGACGAATAGCCTAGCAATATAATTTTGGCCAAGAGCCAGAAGGGCAGCATCTGTTTAGATGCTGCCCTTCTGCTTTTTAGGCGGCTGCTTGCCAGCTTTTAATCTGCTCTACCGTTGGCACCGGGGCTTCAATCTTGTGCTTCTTACGCAAGCCACCCAAATCGTTGAAGATTCGGTTGGGGTTGGCACCCTTAAACTCCTCTATAGATGTGTAGGGCATCGTAGATAGCACCCCAAGCCAAGCATCAGGCACCCCGACGGCGGCGTAGTCAACACCTACTGACGCCGTCTCTAGGGCCTCTGGCCGCATCTGCGGAAAAAACAACACCTCTTGGATAGACGGCTGGTTGGTCATAATCATAGCCAACCTGTCTATGCCGATACCCAGGCCGGCCGTGGGCGGCATGCCGTATTCGATGGCCCTCAGAAAATCCTCGTCCAGCACCATAGCCTCTACGTCTCCGCGGCGGCCAAGCTCAAGTTGTTCCTCAAAGCGGGCCCTTTGGTCCATAGGGTCGTTTAGCTCAGAGAAAGCATTGCAGATCTCCTTACCGTTGCAGATAGCCTCAAAGCGCTCTACAAGCTCGGGCTGGTCTGCCTTGCGTTTTGCCAGCGGAGACATCTCCACAGGATAGTCTGTAATAAACGTGGGCTGTATTAGGTGCGGCTCTACCAGCTCTCCAAACAGCGCATCAATCAGCTTAGCACGGCCAAAAGTATCGTCCACCTCCACGTTTTTAGCGGCACAAACCTCCCGCAGGCCTTGCTCGTCTAGGTGCGCCACGGGCTGGCCGGCAGCCTCTTCTATGGCACCATACATACTGATGCGCTTCCAGGGTCGCTTAAAATCAATAACATGATTACCCACCTGCACCTGCGTCTTACCGTGGAGTGCCAGGGCCACCGTCTCTACCATCTCCTCTACCAGGTCCATCATCCAGGCGTAGTCTTTGTAGGCTACATAAAGCTCCATCTGGGTAAACTCCGGATTATGGAACCGGCTCATACCCTCGTTGCGGAAGTCTTTGCTGAACTCATAAACCGCATCAAACCCGCCCACGATCAACCGCTTCAGGTACAGCTCGTTGGCAATCCGCAGATAAAGCGTCATGTCCAGCGTGTTGTGATGCGTCTTAAACGGGCGTGCTGCCGCACCACCATACAGCGGCTGCAGGATGGGCGTCTCTACCTCCAGGTAGCCGCGCTTGTTTAAAAAGTCGCGCATGGCCTGCACCAGCAGCGTCCGTTTGCGGAAGGTCTCCCGCACCTGCGGATTGACGATAAGATCCACATAGCGCTGCCGGTAGCGCTGTTCTGCATCGGTAAAGGCGTCGTACACCTCTTTGGTGCCATCTTCCTTCTCCACCTCTTTGGCTACGGGCAGGGGCTTCACGCTTTTAGCCAGCAGCACCAACTTGCTCACATGCACCGATATCTCCCCAAGCTGCGTTTTAAAGACAACCCCTACTACACCGATGTGGTCGCCTATGTCCAGCAGTTTCTTAAAGAAAACGTTGTAGAAAGCTTTGTCTTCGCCAGGGCAAACATCATCTCTACGCAAATAAACCTGAATCCGGCCCTTGGCATCTTGCAGCTCCGCAAACGACGCAGAGCCCATGATACGCTTGCCCATAAGGCGCCCGGCTAGGGTTACCTCCTTCCCCTCAAAGGCAGCATAGCGGTCGTGGATATCAATTGAATAGGTATCAACCGGAAACGTGGCCGAGGGATAGGCGTTGATGCCCATCGTTTTCAGCTCTTCCAGGGCCTTGCGGCGTAGCAACTCTTGCTCAGACAGTATGCGCATAGTTTCAGAAATGCAAAAGAGCAACCCGATACTAGGTTGCTCTCCCGGCCAGGGTTAAGCACCCGGCAGGCCCGCAAAAATAAGGCGATTACTTGCGCTTGTTCTTGTTTTTGTTGGCCTTCTCGGCAGCCAGAGCCTCGGCAGCGGCCACCTTGGCGGCAGCGTCGGCCTCCGTCTGGGCAACGGCGTATGCGGCATCAGCGGCACCCGCCAGGGCAGGGTACTGCTCTTTAACCCACTGCGTCAGGTCAGACCCCCAAACGTTCCCATAGTGCTGTTGCATAAAGCCTGCAAGCTCTTTGACAATCGTCTCTGGCGTGGCTTGGCGCAGCGTCAGGCGGTTTACCAGCACATCCGTCTCTTCTTTCAAGCGTTCGTCAACCGGAAAGTAAGGCTGCATCTTGCCCAGAAAAGTGTGCTGGTTCTTAGGCTGATTGTAGTAGTAAAACTGAAAGTTCTCGGCATACTTGCCATCTACTTCTTTGCCGTCGATCTTAAAAAGAGCCCTTTTAGCGAGTATAACCGTATCCCCTCTATAGTCTATCTTCTTGTCTATGTTGTCTTCCTTGAAGTCATAGTTCATATAAAAGAACAAGGCCCGGCTCATCGGGAACACCTTCTTGTTCATTCTGAACCGTGTCTCCGGTCCTAAGAATACAAAGGGCCTCGTGCTGAAAAATGCTTTGGCCTCGGCATTACTAAAAAAGGAAGGGTCAGCCGGATAAGTGGCAGGCGCACCTTGCGTCCTCACCAGGTCTAGTGGGTATTCGGCCTTCTTTTTCTTAAAGCGTTTCAGCGGGTATGCCACCACAAATCGGGCACCCTCTTCTGTCATCAGGCTAAGCAGATCTGTTTGATCTCTAAAGGTCAGGATATCATCCGTAGGGATGATGTCGCCGCTTCTAAGGTTTTTACCCGTCTTTTTAGACTTTACATTGCCGCGCGCAGCGATCACATACAAGTTTTGCCCAAAAGTCTGCCCAGCCAGAATCAGAAGGGCTGCCAAAAGGCAAAACCGAACACAAGAACGCATCAGAGGGTTATGTAAAAGTCTTTAGCCGACGGGCCAAAATTATGGCCTTAAAGGCAAATGTAGAGCCTTAAAGTTTTTTTGTAATCAGCATGGTGTAAGAACTACGCCAATCGCGTGGGTTTGCCACTTTTGTCTGGTCAATCGCTGCTTAGGCAGCATTCGCTTTTGTGCCCATAAAAGCCTTGCCGGCAGGCTTTGTATACGATACACACACAACCCATGTTAGCCTCTAGCCCCCACCCTACCCTAAAACTTTCAGAGCAGGGCCTGCAAGCCGTGCCAGATGCAGATTTGCTGCGCGCCTATTGGGTATATGCCTTTGTAGCCAAGCCCTGGCTGGTAGATATGGGTTCAAAGGTGGGCGCATGGTCAGTCAACAACCTGGGCCCTGCTAAATGGGCCGTCAAAAAGACCATCTTCGCGCAGTTCTGCGGGGGCGAGTCTGTGGAGGCATGTGCCGGTACCTCTGCCAGGCTGGCACAAAGCGGCATTCATACCATACTAGACTATTCCGTAGAGGGCGCATCAGACGATGCCACCTTCGATGCCACAGTAAACGAGCTGGAGCGTACCATTTACCAGGCTGCCCAGTCTAAAGACATAGCTTTCTCGGTATTTAAAGTTTCTGGCATCGGCCGAACTGAAGCACTGGAGGCAGCAAGCAAATACCCGCAGCTTGCCCTGGCCAACCCAGAGGCAGCACAAATAGCCATGCGGGTAGACAGGCTCTGCCGCCTTGCCCACAGCCAAAACGTCCGCATCTTTATAGACGCAGAAGAAACCTGGATCCAGCCCTTCATAGACTTCCTGGCCATAGAAGCTATGAAAGCCTACAACCAGGAGAGGCCCATCGTTTTCAATACCTATCAGCTCTACCTAGCCGACGGCCTGGCCCGCCTGCAACAACAGGCCGAGGATGTGTTTGCCGCGGGTGCTCAGTTCGGTGCCAAGCTGGTGCGCGGAGCCTACATGGAAAAGGAAGGCGCCAAGGCCGCCGCCAATGGCTGGGCCAACCCCATCAATCCATCCAAAGAAGCTACCGACGCCCTTTTTGATAAAGCCGCCCAATGGTGCCTGCAACACATAGATAAAGCTGCCTTTTGCTTGGGTACGCACAACGCCCAAAGCTGCCAGCTCATGATAGACCAGATGGAGGCCCAAAGCCTGCCCAAAGACGATGCTCGAATCTGGTTTGCCCAGCTATTGGGCATGAGCGACAACCTTAGCTACCCGCTGGCAAAAGCTGGATATAACGTAGCCAAATACGTACCCTACGGCCCCGTTAAAGAGGTTATCCCCTACCTCATACGCCGCGCCCAAGAGAACACCACCGTTGCAGGGCAAAGCGGGCGCGAGCTGAAGCTGATTCAGCAAGAAGTGGCACGCCGCAAGCTGAACCCCATGCGGTTCTTCTTCTAAAGCAGTACAAAGCTACCGGCCCATGCTAAGCTACCTTACCCGGCAGCAGATACGCCTGCACGTACTGGTCAATCCCGTCTTCCAATGTGGTGAAAGCTTTGTCGTAGCCCGCTAAGCGCAGCTTGTCCATGTTTGCTTCGGTAAAGTACTGGTACTTGTCGCGTATGTCTGCCGGGGTGTCTATAAACTCGATCTGCGGCTCAAGGCCCAGGCTGCGGAACACTTGCGTGCCCAATGCCAGGAAGGTGCGTGCCTTACCCGTACCCAGGTTGAAAATGCCTGATGTCGTCCGCTGCTCAAAGCTGTGAATCAACACTTCTACCAAATCAAACACATAGATAAAATCGCGCATCTGTCCCCCGTCGGTATAACTGGGGTTGTGGCTGCGGAAAAGCCTTAGGCGCCCCTCCATCCGGATTTGATTAAACGCGTGGAAGATAACCGAGGCCATGCGCCCCTTATGATATTCATTGGGCCCATAGACGTTGAAGAACTTAAAGCCGCGCCAGTAGTAAGGTGCCTCGGTCTGTGCCAATGCCCATACATCAAAGTCTTGCTTGCTTTGCCCGTATGGGTTTAGCGGTTGTAAGGCAGTTATCAGCCCTTCATCGTCGGCATAGCCGTGCTCGCCTGCGCCATAGGTAGCCGCAGAGCTGGCATAGATAAACGGAATCTGCTCTTGCGCGCAAAGCTGCCACAGCCGCTGAGAGTACCGCACGTTCAGCGTATCAAACACGCCTTTGTCAAACAGGGTGGTATCCGTCTTTGCCCCTATGTGAAACACGGCCTCTATCTCGGCAGGGCGGTGCGCGATGTAGGCAAACACCTCTTCTCTGCCAATTTTGGTGTCGCAAACCTTGCCTTCCCAGTTTCGGGCCTTGTCTGGCCGGCTGGTAAAGTCATCTACCAATACCAGATTGGTGTAGCCCAAGGCATTGAGCCTACCAGCCAACACCGAACCAATAAAACCTGCGGCCCCCGTAATTACAATCATGAACGTTGTGCGAATCCTGGGCCGAAAGTACGCCTTTGCCGTTCTTTGCCTAAGCCTTGTGGCCTGCTCTGGCACACCTCAAAGGGCCGACAAAGCCGCAGAAACCCAGCCTACCGTCTTTGCCCTCACCCCTGCTCTTACGGAGATTGCCGCCGGCATCTGCCAGCGCCAACAACTGCCGGTCGTCTGCACGCACAGCGACTATCCTGCCTGGGTAACGCCACTGCCAAAGATTCCAACCCTCCCACTGGACCTTGAATCATTACTGGCGGCAAAACCCGGCCTCGTTCTGGCCGAAGCAGGCATGCACAGCCCCGCCACCCTGGCCACCATCGCTAAGCTTGGCCTGCGGGTAAAAGAGTTGCGCCTGCAAAACCTAGAAGACCTCTACACCGCCTGCGACAGCATCGGGCACTGGACGGGCAACACAGCCAGAGCCACCACTTTGGCAGATAGCGTGCAGCGTTTGGTGGCGCAGTATAAGAACAGACTGGCAGCGGCCGACCGCAGGGCTGTTGCCCTATTGTACTTCAGCCCTATTATGGCTTATGGCGCCACGTCTTGGATGGGGAGTAAAATGCAGTACCTAGGCCTTGCCAACGCCATCGGCCCCTACCCTAGCCCCGCCAAGACCCTTACAGCCGAAGAGCTGGCCGCCCTCCCTGCTGACGTCTGGCTCATCCCCGGTGCGCCTGGGCGTGCGCTGCCCCCTGCATTGGGCACCGTTTTGGCCCTAAAGCCGCATACTCATATTGGCTACTTGGACGAAAATCTTGCAGCCCGCCCCTCCATCAGACTTGGGCAGCAATTAGAAGATATTTGCACTGCCGTCGAGGGCAGCAGACCGCGCTGACCCCAACCGACAACACACCTACTATGACAGATACCGCCGCAGAGACTTGGCTCGATAGCCTAACCAGTGCCCTCTCTAGCAAGAAAGCCAAAGCCCACCTGGGCGGAGGCGAAAAAAGCCTGGCTAATCAGCGAGCCAAGGGCAAGCTAACCGCCCGAGAGCGTATCGACTATCTGGTAGATGACCCGGCCGCCACCATCGAGATAGGCACCCTGGCCGCCGACGGCATGTACATCGAAGAAGGTGGCTGCCCAAGCGCAGGCGTCGTAGTTAAAATCGGGTCCATAGAAGGGAAAAAGGCCATCATCGTGGCAAATGATGCTTCTGTTAAGGCCGGGGCCTGGTTCCCCATGACGGCCAAAAAGAACCTGCGCGCCCAAGAGATTGCCCTAGAAAACGAGCTACCCATCATTTACCTGGTAGACAGCGCAGGCGTTTTCTTACCCCTGCAGCACGAAGTATTCGCCGACAAAGAGCATTTCGGCCGCATCTTCCGCAACAATGCCGTTTTAAGCGCCAAAGGCATCGTGCAGATTGCCGCCATTATGGGATCTTGCGTAGCAGGCGGTGCCTACCTCCCCATCATGAGCGACGAGGCCTTGATTGTAGATGGCACCGGATCTGTTTTCTTGGCTGGTAGCTATCTGGTCAAAGCCGCCATCGGCGAGGACATAGACAACGAGACGCTGGGCGGCTCCGTTACCCAAACTGAGATCAGCGGCGTTACCGACAACCGCTACCCCAACGACCAGGCTGCGCTAGATGCCATCCGGCATTACTTCCGGTTTTTACCCGCCCAAAAGTCTCCCTATATGCCACAGCGCACGCCTTGCGCCACCCAGGCCTCGGTAGCAGACCTGCACAGCTTTTTCCCGGCAGATCGTACCAAGCCCTACGACATGCACAGCCTCATTGCAACGCTTGTGGATGCTGAGAGCTGGATCGAGTACAAGCCTCTCTACGGCAAAACCATCGTCTGCGGCTATGCTCAGATTGAGGGCCAGCCCGTAGGCATTGTGGCCAACCAGCGCAAAATGGTCAAAAGCCGCAAGGGCGAGATGCAGATGGGCGGCGTAATCTACTCAGACTCTGCCGACAAGGCCGCCCGCTTTATCATGAACTGCAACCAACGCTCGGTGCCGTTACTGTTCATACACGACGTTACCGGCTTCATGGTCGGCAGCCGCTCCGAGCAAGGGGGCATCATCAAAGACGGCGCCAAGATGGTCTCGGCCGTCTCCAACTCGGTCGTACCCAAAATCACGCTCATCGTAGGCAACAGCTACGGCGCCGGCAACTACGCCATGTGCGGCAAAGCCTACGACCCTCGCTTCATCTTTGCCTGGCCATCGGCAAACATTGCCGTAATGGGTGCAGCCGCGGCATCAGGAACGTTGGCCCAAATCCAAAAAGCCAAGCTAAAAGGCCAAGAAGGCAACGCACAAGACGAACAGGCCTTACTAAAGGAGATAACAGAGCGCTACACGGCAACCACAAAGCCCGAGTATGCCGCCGCAAGGCTCTGGATAGACGACATCATAACCCCTGCCGAGACCAGACACTACCTGGCTACAGCCCTAGAGGTGGCAGGCGTAGCTCCCATTCGCGAGCGTTTCAACGTCGGCATCATACAGACCTAGAGCCCCTATACAACACAAAAAAGGCTCCACGAGCAGGGATTATCCTGGCCGTGGAGCCTTTTTATTGCAAGAGGCTATGCCAGCGATGATACGTGAGGCTGCGTGTAGCCTTTGGCTTCAGGCGCGGGGCGCTTTTCTCGTGTACGCCTTGCCATATACCGTTTGCGTTGCCGTGCAGCGCGTATGTACAACGCCGTAAGCAAAATGCCAGAGCAGCCAGCCAGTACAAACCAGGCCATGGCAGCCCAGTCACTGTCGTAGCGAAAGGCAACCACCACAAAAGAGGCTAAAATCAAAGTGCCTAGCAGAACCCCAAGCTGCCTGAACAAGAAAGCCTTAACAATCTCTGTCTGCAGCCTGGCTTTGCTAAAGCCCACAAAAAAACCGATGAAGGCCGTGGCCACAGGCACACCCATGAGCAGGGGCCCTATCGTCCAGAAAGACACGTGTAAATCAAAGAAGGCTATCTGGAACGGTACGAAGCCAAAAGTATAGGCTACACCCACCTGCGCACTAGATGACATACCTTCTAGGCTTGTAGCCAAAGACCTGCTCTTGAGCTGCTCTGAGATTGCCACAATGTAGCAGCTCCAAACGGCAATAAAGCCAATAATAACGGCAGTCAAAAGGCTACTCCCAAAATCGAGAATTGGCTCCCCTGGCAAGAACTCTAGCAGAGAAAACCAAAGGATTGATGACGGAAGAAGCGCCGCTAATCCAAGAAAAAAGTTCCGAATTTTCAAGCTTACCCTAGTTACAAATAGCTATTGAAAGATGGCTGAAGGTTACAAAGGGTATAGTGGGTTTGGTAAAGGTACTGTCTGGTAAGTCATTTCTACACCATAGCCCTTTAAGTTATTGTAAATAATGGGCCAAAGCTGGGGCTGGGCAATGGTTGCAACACCTCTCAGATTGATTGCCGCCCACTGCTTTATCACTATGGCGATGGGTAAACCTACCGTAAAAGCCATAGCCGAGTGATGGTCTTGGCCTTCCAAATCAAGGATGCCTGTGTATGCATACCAAGTGCCAGCCTGCTGATAACCAATGCGGTGCTGCATGATTACCCTGTCCTTGTAGATCCCCTCACCATTCCAGCAACGCTCCAATACCATCAAGAGGACTTGGGCACTCGTCATAGGCTCGGGTAGGTTGCCGCCCGTTAGGTTACACTCGGCCAAAAGGGTACGGAGCAGCCCGTGGGCTTGCGTATGCCACTCAAACAAGTTTGCCCAAGCGTCAAACGGCAAACCGGCCTCAAGCACCAACCCCGTATTAGCTACGCCAGCCTCGGCCAATGCAGCCCAGCGACTGCAAAACGAGGCATACCGGATGGTACCCCGCACAAACGTACCTATCCCTTGCAAACCGTAGGCGTCCATATACGGCACAGAATCGCGGTTGGCATAGGCCACCAATGGGCGGCCGTCTTCTTCAAACAGGGCCCGGTGTCGCTTAAAAACCTCCGGATAGGCAATCATTTGCTGCTTGCCAGCCTCCACGTACCTTGCCCCTGCCTGCCCCGCCGTCACCACGTTCATTGGGTTCCAGAAAAAGCGATACCCCCAATCATTCAGGTCTGCCCGGCTGGGTAGGCCACCGCAATCAGACTCAAAAGAGGCAATGCTACCACCTGCCGCTTTTACACGCTCTAGCATGGCCAATGCCGTCACGTGGTCTAAGCCAGGGTCCAGGCCACATTCGTTCAAGAAAAGCAAACCCGCATCTACCGCAGCCTGATGCAGAGCCCTGCCTCCGGCAGATTCGTAGCTGGCCGACACAAAGTGAGCTCTAACCGCCAGGCAAGCCTCCATCACGGCCAGGTGCATGGCAGGCGGCAATAAGGAGACCACTATGTGCGCCCCTGCCAGCACCTCCAGATAGTCTGAAGGCTCGCCACCTAAAGCCAATGGCATTGTCTCCGCCTGCGGATACCTGCTCTGCGCCAATTGGCCATCCACAATACGCAGCCTAAGTTGCCCATGTGCCGCCTGCTCGTGCAGATGAGACAAAAGCCAGCCGGCAGACCGGCCAGCGCCTAAAACAACAATCAATGGTGCAGGCATACAGAAAGGCGTGCAAACTTTGCAGCAGAAAGGCAACGCCGCAGTGCGGATTAGGGCGCAAATATGCTGCCCCGGCCCAACCCGTCGGCTTACCCCGCACACCAAGCGACAAAACAACCCGATATGCGCACCCAAGCCGTGGCCACAGCACCGGTTACCCATACCCTGCAAGAGCATTACACCTGCCAAGAAGTTTATCAACTTGCCACCGCTGCCACTAAAATCGCCCTATCAGAGGCGCAGGTAAGTCGGGTAGAGCAGTGCCGGGCCTACCTAGAAAGTAAAATAGAGGGCGGCAACAGAATCCACTACGGTATCAACACAGGTTTCGGAGACAATGCGAACATCGCCATCAGCCCCGAGCACCTGGAGGCGCTGCAACTGAACCTGGTGCGCAGCCATGCCGTAGGTATGGGAGACGAGGTGCCGGCAGAGATTGTCCGCATCATGCTGCTGCTCAAAGTGATAAGCCTCTGTGGAGGTTACAGCGGTATCCGTACGGCTGTGGTAGAGCAGCTTTCAGAGACCTTCAATGCCAATATATCGCCAATAGTTTATCAATACGGCTCTCTCGGTGCCAGCGGAGACCTGGCCCCTCTGGCACATATAAGCCTGGTGCTGATGGGAGAAGGAGAGGCGCGAGATGCCAACGGCAACCTGTTGAGCGGCAACCAAGCCCTGGCCCTTGCAGGCCTAAAGCCCCTACGCCTGCAAAGCAAAGAGGGGTTGGCGCTGCTCAACGGTACCCAATTTATGAGCGCTTACGGGGTATGGCTCATCACGCACGCCTTCCGCATCTTCGACTGGGCCCAGGCCCTGGCCGCGCTCTCTTGCGAGGCCTTTTTGGCCAGCAACGATCCCTTCCACCCGGCCATCCACAAGGCGCGGCCCCACCGTGGGCAAATGTTGGCTGCAGAGCAAATTCTGAGCCTGCGGGCAGGCAGCCAGTTGGCAGGCACCAGTGGCCGCGTGCAAGACCCTTATAGCTTCAGGTGTATTCCACAAGTGCATGGAGCCTCTTGGGACACTTTCAAACACGTAGAGAGTGTGTTGGAGACAGAAGTAAACGCAACTACTGACAACCCCAATGTCTTCCCCGACGAAGACCGGATTCTCTCTGGCGGCAACTTCCACGGCCAGCCGCTTGCCCTCGTGCTAGACTTTTTGGCCATTGCACTTGCAGAGCTTGGCAACATCAGCGAGCGCCGCACTTACTTGCTCATGGCAGGCAAAAACGACACCAAGGTTTTCTTGGCCGACAACCCCGGGCTAGAGAGTGGCCTGATGATTGCCCAATACCTGGCCGCGGGCCTGGTTAGTGCAAACAAACAACTTTGCACCCCCGCCTCGGTAGATTCTATCCCCAGCAGCAACGGGCAAGAAGACCACGTCAGCATGGGGGCCAACGCCGCCACCAAATGCTACCGTGTAGTAGAAAACCTATACCGCATCTTAGCCGTGGAGTGGATGAGCGCCTACGCAGCACTCAATCCGGCCCGCCGCCAAAGACTATCTCCCACCCTGGCCCCGTTATGTGATATGGCAGAAGGCCCCCTGGCCATCGGCCACGGAGACAGGTTCTTGAGCCCAGAACTGCAACGCCTTGAAAACTACCTGCGCAACAATGCCTGCCCGTTGGGCTAGCCTTGCCCTTTGGGTGTGGTACCTATGTACCGGCGTTGGCAGGGAGGCGTCGGCCCAGTCAACGCTGGGCTGCTTCACCTTTCTGACAGACAGCGTGGGTTGTGCACCCTTCACAGTCGGATTCCAAAACTGCTACACACCAGGCCTGCAAGTGGCCTACAACTTCGACTTTAGCGCCAACCCAGGTCTAAGCGGCTTTGTAACCTCTACCGACCCAACTGGCAATGCTCAGCATACCTACGCTGCCCCAGGCAACTACCAGGTCCGTCAGATCCAGACAGGTGGCTCTATCTCCAGGGCGGCCAGGCGTGTGGTTACAATTTACCCTCAAGGTGTAAAGCCTGTATTCAGGCTCACCAGTTGCCCCAACAGCATCCAGCTTTTTGTTCAGGATACCATCTTCAGCCGTTGCCGTATAGCTTGGGCGGGGCAAACACAAGAGGTTTCTGTGCCCCAAGGGGGGGTGCGCATTTCCTTGCCCACAACGGTTACCTCTGCCACACCTGTTGAGGTTACCGTAACGGGCCTGCAACCGGCCAACTGCGGCAATACTGCTTTGGCAGATACCATTGTTGTATATCCCTCCATACCACCCGCCCGGCTAGACTCTGCCACCGGCCAGTTAATAGGTTTACAGCCAACCCTATTAACCAGCCTGCCGCTTTTGAAAGACGTTGCCTATCAGGTCTCCCTGCGAGATCTTTTCACAGGTGCAGTACGTACGCTAGACAGCCTAGTGCATACCGAGGCGTCTGGGCAGATCGCCAAAGCGTACCCTTTTGCCGGCTTTGGCAAATACAGGCTCCGCTTCGTACAGGCCGCAGGATGCCCTGCCGCCACCAAAGACAGCCTGCTCGTTGTGCAGCCCACCACATCACAAGCAGAAACTGGCCTTGCCTTCCGCTCACTGGCCCCAGATGCGGGCCAACAACAGGTCAGCGTAGTCACGCGTGTGTACACCCTATCACCCACCGATACCCTCTTTACCGACACCCTACCCTTCCGGTGTAACGAGGAGCGCTGTTACATCCTCACTACCACAGCGAACGGCCGTCTTTACCGCGCCTACCCCATCTGCCTGCGTGCGCAAACCGGTGCCGGGCAAGGGCTAATGCTGCTTGCATCTGGCTGGTCAGATTCTCTACGGCGCCATACCCTCACCTTCGACAGGCGCAACGCCATTGCCCAGTTCTTAGGCCAGGGCTTGCTACGCCTGCCGGCAAGCCGGCCAACAGTAGCACTCCCTGGCGCGGGCTGCCTGCCCATCGGCTTTGCCGATAGCTGCGGCAATAACGTACCAGGTACAGAAGCTTTTTGCCCATTAGCGCTTGATGGTAGGTTAGAGGCCGATACCCGCATCCTCACCGTACAACCCCTCCGGGGCCCCGGCCTTACCCAAGCGGCCGACTTCTTTATCAGGGCCCGCACTACCACCGGCGAGCTCTTGCAGGAAAGCCCCATCCAAAGCCTTGTCTGGAGCGACAGAAGCAAGTTCCCTCAGCAGACCATCGTTTACCAGGCCATCATGGCACCTGCACGCCCCGGCATGGATACAAGCTTCTCCAACCCGGTAACCCTCACGCGAACACCCTACGTGCAACTGCCGCAGGCTTTCTCGCCCAACGGAGACGAAATCAACGATACCCTCGTAGCCACCAGCCAGTTTTTGCAAGCAGTTAAGGTCACCGTATTCGACAGTTGGGGCAGTCCCGTTTACAGCAGCGGCCTGCCCTTCCGCTGGGCAGGCACTGCCAAAGGCCAACCTATGCCGGCAGGCAACTATCTAGCCATCATAAAAGCCCAAACGCAAGACGGTAAGAACTTTGCAGAGCGCAAGTGGTTTGCCTTGGTGCGATAATCCCAACCCCATCTGACACACCCGTATGTTTGATCTCTTTGGTAAAATGGGCGAGATGAAAGCTCGCATGGAAGAAGTTAAGAAGTCCCTGGCTACAATGGAGGTAGAGGCCGAGGCAGGTGCAGGCCTCGTCCGCGTAGTAATGACGGGCGAGCGAAAAGCCAAAGCCCTGCACATAGACGCCAGCCTACTATCTACCACAGACCAAGAGGCCTTGCAAGACCTTATCGTGGCAGCCTTCAACCTGGCCTCTGCCAAGGCAGAAGAGCAAGCTGCCGCCACCCTCAAAGAGAAAACCGCTGGGCTGCTGCCCAACATACCTGGGCTAGATTTTGGATTCGGCAAGTAGCACACTTTGCACCGTCGCCATCCTCAACTACAATGGCGAAGGGTGGCTACGCAAATTTCTGCCCGGCGTGCTTGCCAACAGCCCCGGCGCGCAGATACTGGTGTACGACAACGCCAGCACAGACAATTCGCTGGCTTTTTTGGCAACTTTACCCCAGGTGCAAACCGTGCGCGGTACCCAAAATCTGGGTTTCTGCGCGGGCTACAACAAAGCCTTCGAGTCTGTAACGACGCCTTACGCCATCCTGCTCAATTCAGACGTCGAGGTAACGCCTGGGTGGCTTGCACCCCTGCTTGCCAGGCTTCAGGCAAATCCTAAACTGGCCGCCATCCAACCCAAAATTCTTAGCTACCACAGCAAAGCCCTCTTTGAGTACGCCGGGGCAGCCGGCGGCTTTGTAGATCGCTGGGGCTATCCCTTTTGCCGGGGCCGCATCTTCTCTGCCCTAGAGGCAGACGAGGGCCAATACGACCAAGATACGACAATCTTCTGGGGCTCTGGTGCTTGCCTTGCCGTGCAGACATCCGTCTTCAAGACCCTCGGCGGCTTTGATGAACGCTTCTTTGCCCACATGGAAGAGATTGACTGGTGCTGGCGGGCACAGCGCGCTGGGTACCAAATAGGATACACATCTGCCGCAACCGTTTACCACGTAGGCGGCGGCACCCTCTCTTACGACTCGCCGCGGAAGCTGTACTTAAACTACCGCAACAACCTCCTGATGCTGGCCAACAACCTGAGGGGTATCAACCTTTTCTCCACCATCGGAGCCCGGCTCTTGCTAGATGGAATCTCAGCCTTACACCTTGCCCTCAGCGGGAAGCCCTCTGCCATCCTAAACATCCTGAAAGCTCATTTTGCCTTTTACAGCCTTGCCTTCAAAAAGAGCAAAAGAGTAGCAAACGCGCAGGTAGTTAAACTAGCCCCATTCAGTATCGTATGGGCCTTTTTTGTACAGAAAAAGCGCAAATTCTCTGAGCTGGGCCTATAAGTCCCAAACCGGGCTGCTGCGCCGCCGCATGTGCTTGGCCATATCTTTTATAAACCCGAAAGACAGAGCCAGCACCAGAGGGCTCGTCAGTTCCATAAAAGATGTGTAGATGAAAAAAAGGCGCGTACTGCCACTGGAAACGTGCATCCAGTCGCCTAAAGCGCTAAAGAAATCATAAGCCTGACGCTCGATCAGGTGCTTGGGCTCTATCGGCATTGAAGCTCGCATACCTGGTCTGTTTGCAGTTGTCTTTGTACAAAGTTATCGTATCCAGTAGGTTTGCAATTCGTTACAACGTCTCATAGAGACTCTTCGAATGCAAAAACTATTGAACGGTAGCCTCCTGGGCCTATTTACGGCAACTTTGCTGTCGGGTTGCGCACTTAACTCCATGATTAAGAAGGCCAAAGATCAGGCCATCTCTGTGGTGCCAGCTCCATTAGAACTTGCCGGAGACAGTGTACGCTTCCGCATGGAGGCAACCTTGCCCGCAGGCCTTCTGCGCAAAAACAAGGTTTACAGCCTCAAGCCTACCTACAAATTCGGAGATCAACGCACCGAGCTGCCCGAGCTCGTCTTCAAAGCCAAAGACTACCCCAAGGGCAAGCAGATTACTGGCAGCCGCACCTACGCCTTTGCCTACACCGAGGGCCAGATGGACAAGGGTGTACTGCTCGTGCAAGGCACCGCCTCCAACATCAACGGCAAAGGCAAAAAGACCCCGGAGGTAGAAATTGCCAAAGGCCTCATCACCACGCCTCGCCTGGTTGACTACAACCAGCCCCCCGCCCAGGTTGATTTCGGCTACAACGCCGGAGACGAGCTTGAGCCCACCACCGTAGACTTTTTCTTCGAGCAAGGCAAGAGTACCCTGCGCCCCTCTGAGGTTAAATCTACCCGCGGCCAGTTCCTGGATAACTTCATTGCCGCCAAGAACGTCACCAAAACGGTGGCCATCACAGGCTCCCACTCGCCAGAAGGCCGCGAGGCCAAGAACGTAAGCCTCTCCGAAGATCGCGCCAAGGTGATCGAGGCCTACTACAAAAAGAAAATGGCTGACTTTGCCTACGGCCCTAAAGGCAAGCCTGCCAAGCGCAAGAAGGGCAAGCCGGCCCCAGGTCCGGCCGTAAAAGACTCCAACGCCGTTCAGTTTGTAACCAAGTCGCTCATCGAAGACTGGCGCCCGTTTGTGGATACGCTCAATGCCTACACAGGCTTCTCTGCCGAAGAGAAGAATCAAATCCTGGGCATCGTAAACGGAGGCACTGGCTCTTTTGCAGAGAAGGAGCTCCAACTGCAGGCCCTGCCCACCTACCCCAAGCTCTTCACAGAGGTCTACCCCAAGCTGCGCTTTGCCCAGACAGAGATCTTGACCCTGCGCCCCAAAAAGTCTGAGGCAGAAATCGTACTTCTAGCCAAAGAGGCCGTTGCCGGCAATGCCGAGAGCCTCAAAAAACTCAACGAAAAAGAGCTGGCCTACGCCGCTACCTTATCTGCCGACCTCAACGAGAAGGAGGCCATCTACCGCGCCTCCATCCGTAAAAACGATATGTGGCAGTCGCACAACAACCTCGGTGCCATTGTCATCGCCAAGGCCCAAAAAGCCACAGGCAACCAGCAGGCAGAGCTACTGGCCGCCGCCAAAACCAACCTGGCGATCTCCGTCAACAAGCAGCCCAATGCCTTTGCCTATGCCAACATGGCCATCGCAGAGGCCATGCTGGGTAACCTGGCTGGTGCCAAAGACAACATAGCCAAGGCCGAAAAATCGGCTGACGTAGCCCAGGTTTCCGTCCAGGTAAACGCCGTAAAAGGCGCCATCGCCGTGCGCGAAGGCAAGTACACCAACGCCATCCAGGCACTAACGGCCGCTGGCAACACACCAGCCTCGGCCTTCAACCTGGGCCTGGCCCTGTTGATGACGCGCGACTATGCCGGTGCTACGGCGGCCTTCAACCGCGCGCAGCAGGCGGCACCCGGCATGGCCAAATATGCCTACGGCCAGGCCCTCGCCGCAAGCCGGCAAAAACAGGCGGGCCAAGCAGCCACAGCGCTTAAGCAAGCTTTTGGGCTAGATGCCAGCCTCAAACAAAAAGCCCTTACAGACGCCGAGTTTACCCCAATTGCAGGAAATGACGCCTTCGTCAATGCACTAAAATAGTGCGTTTTGCGTTGTACATTTGAGCCCGTACACTTCTGTTTAACCCCTAACCCCTCACTACTGTCATGAAAAACATCATTGCTGCTTTCGCAATCCTTTCTCTGTTTGCCTCTACCACGGCCTTTGCCGGTGGAGATGAAACCAACAAAAAGGCCAAGAAGTCTTGTTGCGCCAGCATGGCCAAGAAATCTAGCAGCTGCGGTAAAGACGTAGCCGCCAAGAAATCTTGCGGCGACGCTGCCAAGACGGCCACCACAGAGAAAAACAGCTAATCGGCGGCTTAAAGCCAGATACGGAAGCGAGGCCTACCAACGTAGGCCTCGCTTTTGTTTTTAGGCAGCCCACAAAAAAGAAGCCTCGTCCGGCCTCAACTTTGGGCCAGAAATGGAACAGTATCACCAGCTGCTGCAAGACGTCTTAGATACAGGAACCCTCAAAACCGACCGCACAGGCACAGGTACCCTAAGCGTATTTGGCCGGCAGGTACGGTTCGACCTGACGCAAGGCTTCCCCCTCGTCACCACCAAAAAGGTCCACGTCAAAAGCATCGTCCACGAGCTGCTCTGGTTCATATCAGGCAATACCAACATAGCCTACCTCAAAGAAAATGGAGTCTCGATCTGGGACGAGTGGGCCGACGAAAACGGAGATCTTGGCCCTGTGTACGGCCACCAATGGCGCAGTTGGCCCACGCCAGACGGGGGCAAAATAGACCAGTTGGCCCAGGTCATCCAGACCCTGAAGCGCAACCCTGACAGTCGCCGCATCCTCGTCTCTGCCTGGAACGTGGCCGAAGTCCAAGCCATGGCCCTGCCGCCTTGCCATACGCTGTTCCAGTTCTACGTGGCCGACGGCAAGCTCAGTTGCCAGCTCTACCAGCGCAGTGCAGACCTGTTTCTGGGTGTTCCCTTCAATATAGCCAGCTATGCGCTTCTTACGGCTATGGTAGCGCAGGTATGCGGCCTCACCCCCTACGAGTTTATCTGGACGGGAGGCGACGTCCACCTCTACACCAACCACCTAGAGCAAACCCGCCTGCAGCTCTCACGGGCCCACAAGCCTCTGCCCAAGCTGGTGCTAAATCCCGAGGTAACCGATATTTTTGCCTTCACCTACGACGATATACGGATAGAGGGTTACGACCCGCATCCTGCCATCAAAGCACCCGTAGCCGTATAAGTCTTTGTCCACCGTCTCTAAGCTCAAGCGTCAGTTGCAAGACGTGCTCCGCTACCTCTGGGTGGCAGCTCTGGCCACCGGGGTCAACCTGGGCTCAGCCGTCATTTACCGCGAGCAACTGGGTATGGGCTTCACCTCCAGCGTCACGGCAGGTTATGCTACGGGTATATTGGTGGGCTTTTTTCTTTCTAGGTCGTTTTCGTTTAAGAACCGCACCAGCTCCGGCGCTAAGACAGAGTCTGTTAAGTTCCTTTTCGTTACCTTCTGCGCTTACCTGGTTACCATGGGCGCAGGCTGGCTCATCCTGGCTTCGCTATCCTATTTATTTCAGGTAGCACCTACCTGGCACGACACCGCCGTAGCCATTAGTGGCTTTACAGGCCAGCGCTGGATCAACCGCGAGCTACTGGCCAACGCGGGCGGTATAGGCATCGGCTTCTTTGTAAACTTCTTTGGGCACAAGTTCCTCACCTTCCGCAGCACAGGTGCGTTAGACCGTATCCGGCGTAAGGCCACAACCTAAGGCATCTGCTGCCAGGGCCAATGCTGCAGATACTTAGATAGCACCAATCCATCGGGCGGTGCCAGCCGCATACCTTCCACGCGCTCTACCACGCGCAGCCGAAGGCTGTTCACGGCCAGCATCCATATCACGCCAGGAAAGGCTGCATCCAGTGGTTTATCCACAACGCCGTAAGAGACTTGCAACAGCTGCAATGTGGCAGCATTCTGCCTGCCTTCATGGGCAGGAATGCAGAAAACCCCGACATCTGTCCCATACACCACGCAGGCAGAGGTAAAGCTGGCTACCCGCCCCTCCTTATTGAGCATTACCGCATCGTCTCCTGTTGCCTCCCTTTGCGCCTGTCTGTAGGTAAACCTGCTCAGCAACTTGTAACGATGAGCGTGATCTTCCGCATCGAGCGTACGGCTTGCCATGCTAACTGAAATTGGCCCAACAGACAGCTGCAACGGCTGCTCCGTAAAAGTCGCCAACCAACGATGCGGCTCGCCCATACCTTGAGCCACTGCAAAAACCCGCAGCACACCTTCTTGCCCCGGCACACATCCAGGCAGGGCGTCAAGCACCTGGGTGGGTAACTCTACACCTAATACTTGCGCCGTCTGTTTCAGTTTAACCTGGTGGAACTGCCAAAGCTGTATAGCCCCCTGCCAAACGGCCATTGTATCAAAGAAGCCATCTCCATAAAGCAGCCCGGCCAGGTCTTGCCAATTTGGCGACGTACCGTTCATCTCCAACCATACGCCACTCGTATAATCATACTGAAAAGTAGCTGCCGTATGGCCGTTATTTGCAGGTATAAATGGCATCTGGCGTCTTCGATATGATTGGTCCTGTAATGATAGGGCCTAGCAGCAGCCATACGGCTGGCGTAGCCAAAATCGGCCGTATGGGCCATAATCTCCTGGGAGGTGTGCCCGCCGAGGCAACGGTCGTATTCTACAACAGCTTTGCCACCACCTTCAAAGGACACGGTAGCGACAAAGCCATCCTGGGAGGCTTGCTAGGCATGCAAACCGACGACCCAGGCATCCGAAATGCCGAAGCTGAGGCAGAGTCCGCGGGCCTTGCGTTCACCTTTCAGATGATTGGCAACGCCAGCCAATACCACCCCAACTCCATAGAGCTGAGGCTTAAAAACGCCAGCCGGCAAATAACACTGCTAGGCGAAAGCTTAGGTGGAGGCGTGATCAACATCGCATCCGTTGATGGGTACAAGGCAGGCGTAAACGGAGACCTGACCACCATCATGATCAGCGCCCAAGACAGGCCCGGTGTCATAGCCTTCGTCTCTGACATCCTCGCACACGACCAGTGCAACATCGCCACCATGACAGTCTCTCGGCAAGAAAAAAATGGCCTGGCCCGCCATTTCATCGAGGTTGACTCCCCGCCACGCTCCTTGACCATCGAATACCTCAAAAGCCTCCCATGGATCGCCGGATTATACGTAGTGCAGCCCTTATAGCAGCCTTACTCGTCTGCCTGGCCCAAACCTGGGGGCAAAACGCCAGGCCTGTCTATACCATACAAGACTGTATAGACATTGCCCTCAAAAACAATGTGGACATTAAAAACGCCCAGGCCAACAGCGAAGGGGCGCGCCTGGCCAGCAAGAACTTCTTCGGCCAGCGCCTCCCTACAGTAAGCCTCAATGGCACGCAGGCCTTCAACGCAGGCTACACCATAGACCCATTTACCAACCAGTTCATTAACCAGAACATACGCTCCAACAACTTTAGCCTCTTTAGCCAAGTGGTGTTGTTTCAGGGCAACAGTATCAACAACAATACCAATAGGCTTCGGGCCGCCGCTCGAGGGGCAGACTACAACTTTGCCGTAACCCGCAACCAGGTAACGCTAGACGTGGCACAGTTCTACACAGCACTGCTTACCGCATACAAAGTAGAATCTGCCACGGCGGCACGCCTGCAGCGCGTCCGCACAGACAGAGACCGCCTCCGCATCCGGGTAGAGGCCCAAGCCGCCGCCAAAAGCGACCTGGCAGACCTCGATGCCCAGGTCGCCACCGAAGAGCTAAACCTCAGCCGCGCCCAGGGCGATATCGTCCGTCAAAAACTACTGCTGGCCCAGCGCATGCTCATACCAACTACAGACTTCGATATCGCCATACCTCAAATAGAAAACCTCTTGGCCGAGCCTGCAGATACCAACGTAGAGCGCGTCTACGCCTCTGCCCTAGAGATTTTGCCCGAGGTAAAGCTGGCCAATACCAACGTAGAGGCAGCCCAATATGCAGAAAAGGCCGCCCGTGGATTTTTTTACCCCACCATTACAGCCCAGGGCAGCATCGTTACAGGTTACTCTAGCGCCCGCACCAAGGTGGTGCCCGTCAACAATACAGGGGGCGGGCCCGTGCTGCCCAGCGCCATCTACTTAAGAGACACGGCGGGCCAGGTCTTCCAGGTACCTACGGCCTTATTTCAAAACCAACGGACCTTCAACTCCGTCGATTACCCCTTCCGCAACCAACTCAACGACAACATCAACCGCGGCCTGACACTGCAAGCCAGTATTCCCATTCTTAACCGCTTTACGGCCAAAACCAATACAGACAACGCCCGCATTCAGCGCATACAAGCCCAAAACGAGGTGCAGCGGACCCGCCAAAACATCTACAACGCCGTAGCGCTGGCCATCACAGAGTACAAAATAGCCCTGGCCAACCTAAAGTCTGCCGACAACCAGCTCAAAAGCCTCAACATCTCGCTACAAGCCGCCAAAACGCGCTACGACGCCGGCGCAGGCTCCAGCTTCGACCTGCTTGCCCAGCAAAGCCTGCTGGCAGCCTCGCAAGCAAACCTGGTGCAGACACAGTTCAACGTCCTCTTCCGCAAGCTGGTCATAGACTTCTACCAAGGCCGCCCCCTAAAGCTGTAATGAAAAAGAAAACCCTCATCTGGATAGCCATAGCCGTGGCTGTGGTGGCGCTTATAGGCTACTTTTCGTCACGCAAAAAAGAAACCTTCGTAACCCTTGGAGGCGTGCAAAAGGGCGACATAGAAGAGCTAATCTCTGCAAGTGGTGCCATAGAGAGCGAGACTTTGGTCAAAATCAGCTCAGAAATCTCAGGCGAGGTTACAGACATCTTCGTTGACATCGGAGACTCCGTCCGGGTAGGTCAGCCGCTTGTCCGTATCCGGCCAGACAATTTTAAGTCTGCCGCAGACCGTGCCCGTGCTACCCTCCAAGCACAAGAGAGCCAAGAGAGCCAAAGCCGTACAGCCATAGCCCAGGCAGAGCTGCGCCTCTCGCGCGCTAAGCAAGACCTGGCCCGCATCCAGCGCCTGGTAGATAAAGAAGTAGCCAGCGGGGCAGACCTACTAGCCGCCCAAAACACCTACGACCTAGCCGTGCGAGACCTGGAATCTGCCAAAAGCCAGGCCGCGGCCGCAAGATTCCAGGTTCAATCTGCCGCCGCCACCCTTAGAGACGCGCAACTCACCCTGTCTCGCACAGAGATCTTATCGCCCCTCAATGGCTCCGTGCTCAACGTAATCAGCAAAAAAGGCGAGCGTGTCGTAGGCACGGCCCAAATGGCAGGCACCACCATTATGAGCCTGGCCGCTATTACAGATCTGCAGGTACGCGTCCAAATCAACGAAAACGACGTCAACCGCATCAAAGTCGGCCAAGAGGTCCGGATACGCGTAGATGCCGCCGAGGATACCGTCTTCAAAGGCTACGTCCGAAAGGTGAGCAACATCAACAAAGACAAACCAACTCCAGAGGCCGTTACCGAGTACGAGGCCATCCTGGCGCTGCCTTACAGGCTTAACGGCCCCAAGCTCAAAATGCTCAAAATCGGCATGTCTGCCAGTGCAGACATCCTCACCAACAGCAAGACGGGCGTGCTGATTGCACCCGTGCAAGCAGTCCTCTTCAAAACCGACAGCACTAAACCTAATCCGGACGGCTCTTATCCAGACTACGAATACGTGTACACCTACAAGGCCGGCAAGGTGCACAAAAAGGTAGTCAAAACAGGCATCAGCAACAGTGCCATGATAGAGATCGCCACCGGCCTAACCCAGGGCGACTCGCTCGTAACCGGCCCGTTCGACGTTCTCAACAACAAGCTCAAAGACGGAGCCGAGGTAGCTAAGCAACCTCAAAATCAACGCTAAGGCCATCGTAGCCAAGCTCTATCCCTTGGGGCAAGGTGGCATTGCGTTCCACATAAAGCCCCATCCGGTGCGATATGTGGGTCAGTATAGTGCGCCTGGGCTTCAGTTGCTGGGCAAGCTCAATAGACTGCTCAAGCGTAAAATGGCTTAAATGCGGCTCAGGCTGCAGTGCATCCAGCACCAGCGTATCCAGTCCCTGCAAATGCGCCATGCTGGCTGCTGAGATGTAGTTGGTGTCTGTCACATACGCCACGTTACCACACCTAAAGGCAAGCACGGGCAATTTGTGGTGCATAACCTCAAACACCGTTAACGGTATATCGGCCACCCGAATCTCCGTTTCGGTAATCGGATGCAGGTCTAGCCGGGGTATGCCCGGATACTTGAGGTCAGAGAAGGCATAGGCATAGTCTGCCTTTAGCCTGTCTAATACGCGTGGCCAGGCATAAACGTCCATATCCCTATCTAGGGAGTAATTAAAACCCCGCACGTCGTCTAAGCCGCCAGTATGGTCCTTATGCTCATGCGTCACCAGCAGCGCATCCACAGACTTCAGCCCAAGCCGCAACACCTGCTGCCTGAAGTCTGGCCCTGGATCCACCCAAATCGCCCGCCCCTCTACGGACAGATAGGCGCTTGTCCGCAAACGCTTGTCTCTCGCATCGCCAGATCGGCAAACCTCGCAAGCGCATCCAATGAGCGGCACGCCTTGGCTGGTGCCCGTACCGGTCAAAACAAGCTTCCCCTTGCGCATTTCAGGGCTTAATCTTAGAGTATAGGGCTCGCCCATGCTCTGTAAGGCTAGCGGTATTAATGGGCAGTTGCCGCACAAGGTCCAGCATCACAAAATACCGAGCCTCTCCCTTCAGAAAGCCATTGATCAAGATAATGGGGCTGCCCTTCACAAGGCAGTAGTTAGACCGAAAAGCGCCTTTCCCCACGCGCAGGTGGTACCCCGCCTCCAACAGCAGGTCTTCCACCTTTGCAGCATTGGCTTTGGTGTAAGCCATGGCCATGCCTACGTCAGCTCTTTTACCTTCTCTACCAGCAGGTCAAAGTTGAGGGGCTTTTGCATATACAGGTTGATGCCTGCATTCTTAAAATCCTCTTCAGAATAGTTTTTAGCATTGCCGGTAATGGCAATAATGGGCACCTGGCTCTTGGCAGAATCAGATAGCTTTCTGATTTCGCGCGCGCAGGCCATCCCATCCATCTGGGGCATATTGATGTCCATCAGCACAATGCTGATGTTCTCTTTAGCCATGATGGCCAAGACGTCTTTACCGTTTTTTGCAGAAACAATCTCAAAATTCTGAAATTCTAAGATTTTCTTCGTGAGGTTCTGAATTACGGAGCTATCCTCAGCCACTAAGACTTTCTTAGCCATTGTTTCCTTTTGATACTAGATGTTCAAATACAAAAGTACGACTACGGCCGTAAAGGTTGGCCAAGGCTTCCGCCTGGCCTGGGCTCAACACAAACCCCGCTGACGATGAGGCACTTTCAACCTCCAACGCAAGCTGAGCCAAGGCTGGCAAGCCCACCGTTCCGGCGGCTCCTTTCAAGGCATGGGCCGCGTCATGGATGGCAGCGGCATCGGTGCCGTCGGTAATGGCCAAGACGTAGCCTTTCGCTTCCTCAAAAAATTGCTGGTACATCTCCTCCAGGGCCTCCCACGGCAAATGTTTGTGTAGCTGCTCCACCACTGCGGCATCAAGCAAGGGCATAGCCGATGCATCGCCGGGCGCCTGGGGCTCAGTTTGCACCTGGGTCAGATTATCCAACCGGCCAAGTGCCGCCCGCAGAGACTCTAGGTTAATAGGCTTCGAGACATACCCGTCAAAACCCAGGGCCAGGTATTTCTCGGCATCGCCTCGCATGCTGTAAGCCGTCATGGCAAACACGGGGCACTGGCCCAAACCACCCTCTCTAATAGCGGCTTGGGTGGCAATCCCGTCCATACCAGGCATTTGGATATCCAGCAAAATCAAATCAAAGTGCTTGCCCATGCTAAGCACTTCAAGCGCCTCTTGGCCGCTGGCGGCTGTTTCTACGGTGCATCCCAAATGCTCAAGCAAAACCTGCCCCACCTTTAGGTTCGTTTTGTTATCATCTACAACTAAAACAGAATAAGCGGTAATGCTCTGCGATGCGCTATAATCCATAGTTGTTTGCCCGGCATCAGGCTCAACAACCAACGGAATCGTAAAATAGAAAGACGATCCTCCCCCTTCTTGGCTTGCAAAGCCAATAGTGCCACCCATCAACTGCACCAGAGACTTAGAGATAAACAGACCCAAACCCGTGCCCTCTGCCGCTTTGGTAGTGCTTGCATCGAGCTGAGAAAAAGCCTTGAACAAAGACTCTTGCCTCGCCAGCGGAATACCCACGCCCGAGTCTTCCACCGCAATCGTCAAAGCCTTAGGACCTCCCTCCTGCCCCGCCTCTGCTCCCGCCACAGAGAGATGGATGTAACCCTTTTCCGTAAACTTGATGGCGTTGCTCACCAGGTTGCCCACAATCTGCATAATCCGGATTTCATCCCCCACAATCCGGGTCGGCCCCTGGTACTTCCAAACAATTTCCAGCTCCAGGCTCTTGGCCAATGCCAGCGGCTTGTAGAGCTGCACAATCTGCTGCATGGCAACCTTAAGGTCAAATGGTCGGGCCGTTAGCACAAACTTGCCCGCCTCCAGCTTAGACAGGTCTAAGATGTCGTTGATTATCCGCAGCAAAGACTCTGAGCTAGACTTTATGGTGGCCACATAGTCATCCAGCGGATGCTGCAACCTGCTTGCCGACAGCAGATCTACCAGGCCGATAATACCATTAAGTGGCGTGCGGATCTCATGGCTCATATTAGCCAAAAACTGATCCTTGCTTTCGGCCAGCTTCAGAATCTTCTTATTCTTCTCTTTAAGCTTTTGTTGGTTGTTCAGTAGCTCGGTCAGGTCTTTGGCAACCCCTACAAAGGTCAGCTCGCGCGTATCCGGGTCTAAGATGGGTTTGATTTTGCAATCAAAAATAATTTTCTCCCCAGCCTTATTTACTACTTTGATAATGAACGACTTATTCTCCCTATTCTTTAGAATCTGCCGACGGGTTTGCTTAGAGAGCTGCAGCACCTTGTCCAGGATGGATTTCCCGATCAACTCGCCCGGCGTATAGCCTAGCAGGTCGGCCGAGTGGGTATTTACCTCCAGCAGATTTAGCCGCTTATCTATGCGGAAGTACAGGTCTTGCATCGAGCTGATAACGTCCTGAAACTTCTTCTCCTTCTGATCGGCTACCTCCCGCTGTATCTCAGCTTCAGTAATATCCTCACCCACCAGATAGACCACATCGCTCGTTGCCTCTTGTATGCCCAGATACATGATGGCACAATTGAAAATCTTCTCTCCACCCTCCAAGCTCAATTGCGGCCTTGTTCGCAGCGCAATACGCTGGCCAATATTTCTGGTAATAAAGGCATGGAGCCTTCCGCTTCCTTCTGGCAGCTCATAAGCAAAAACAGCCTCTACGGCAGCCTGTAGCACTTCTGCCTGGCCAGCCAATACCCCTGCAGCAAACTTGTTCAGATACACAATGCGGTCGTCGGCGCTGATGCCGATCACCATCAGTTGAGTCCCATCTACCGTTTGCCTGATTTGCCTGTTTACCTCCTTATTAATCTCTAGCTGCTGGGTGATAGAGGCCAGCCTGCGCTCGTCGGTAACATCCACCGCAGACGACACATAGCCCATAAAAAAGCCATTGGAGTCGTAATAAGGCTCTCCGTAATCCTCAAAAAGGCGGTAGGCACCGGCAAGGTCTCGCAGGTGGTACTCAACCTTATACTTCTGCCGCTTCTTGTAAGCAGCATCTATAGACGCTAATACCCCAGAAAGCTCCCCCTCTTTTATGTAATCAATCCAGGTAGCAGACAACGCCTCGTGCGATTCTACACCTGCGAAATTTTGCCAGTTTTTATTAAAGAAATAATAGTAGTTATTAACATTGCTCATTTTTGTTAAGCCGGGCGTGTTGTCGGCAAAAATCTTGAGCCTGTTCTCGTTCAGCTTCAGTCGGTTAATCTCTTCATAATATGGCTGCGCCGGGTGCAGCCCAAGCTCATGGTATGTACCAAGGCCCTGCAGGGTTATGGCCTTGGCCTTTATGTCGAAGGTTACCAACTCTTTGCCCAACTGCAGCCGCCATTGAGAAAGCTCAATGTCGGCGCCGGCCGCCTGCCCAAAAGCAAGTCTCCATTTGGTTTCAGAGCCTAGCCCATCTGCCTGGTAGGGCGGAAAAAGCGCAAATACGTCCTGGCCCATCAACGCCTCTCTGGCTTGGCCAAGCAACTTGGCAAACGCCTGGTTGCAATCAAAAATCAGATCATCATAGATCCGCGCCACCGGAAAAACCTCTACCCCAATCGGTACGCGCACAGCGTCTATGATGGCAGCCAATGCCTGGCGATGCTCTGCATCAAGCGCTTCTATTGCCTTACTGTTCATGGTTTGCTGCCTGGCTAAAGATATTAGTTTTGCCCATAAAATGAGGCAGCCACAAGCATTCATCTACCTGCTATTGCCTGTGCTGCTGGTCGGGTCAGTCTGGCCCCTATGGGGTTTGCCAGCGGATGTTTTCACCCTCAGAGGCATTCGATTGATAAACTGCCTCTGTGCAGGCGGCGCGCTCAGCCTGGCCGGGCTACTCTTCCAGCAGCTTACACGCAACCCCCTGGCAGACCCTTTTTTGAGTGGCGTAGCGCCCGCGGCCTTACTGGGGCAATTGCTGGGCATCTTGCTGGGGTTCCAGGCCCAGGCGCTTTTCCCTCTTGGCGCCTCCATGCTTGTTGCCTGCGCCATCGGAGGGGTAAGTCTGCTCAACATCCGCAAGAGCCGCACCACCATGCTGCTAACGGGCATCTTGCTGGGTAGCCTTTGCGTTACGGCCACACAGCTACTCACCTACCTCTTCCCGACCGATGCCGTCATCAAGGCCGTTTCCTTCCAGACCCTCAGCACGCTAGACCTGCCCGATACCCGATTTGGCATACCAGCCCTCTGCCTCTGCCTGATGGCAGCCGCTATGCTGGATACTCGGCTACGCGGTAGCATTATGGCCCTCACTTTCAGCACAGACAAGGCACACAGCCTGGGCCTCAACCCTACACTTTGGGCCATAGGGCTGCTGTTGCTGGCCTCTTTGCTTACAAGCCTCGTCACGGTATCCTTCGGGCTTATTGGGTTTGTTGGGTTTCTGGTGCCCAACCTGCTTAGGCTCACGCTCGGTGCGGGGGCGCGCTATACGCATCTGCTTGCCGTGCTGCTGGGTGGCCTTCTTTTGGCAGCGGCAGATGGCCTGGGCCGGCTCATGTTGGTTCCCTATGGCATTCCTGCGGGTTTGGTAACCTCGCTCATTGGGGCCCCCTTCTTGTTGGTGGTACTTTTGCATCGGCAAAAGCAGTAGCCATGCAACCCATCCGTTACCTAGTTTTCCCCTTTTCGGCCACGCACGTCCTTCGGAGAGCAGACTGGACGGAGGCAGAAAACACCGCCCAATTTGGCCCCTGCTGCAAGCCCAACGGCCACGGCCACAACTTCTATCTGACGGTAGCCTTCAGTATCGCCGCACACTCAGTAGCCGTAGGCACAGGCACCGTCATAGACATCTTTGAAGGGCACATTGCCCAGCACCTGCACATGCAATCGCTCAACGACTATCTACAAGGCCGTGAGCCCTACAGCCTGCCCACCTGCGAGAACGTCCTCTTCAAATTGCAAGACATGGCCCAGAGCCACTTCGCGGGCAGCCCCATTGTATTGCAGGCACTCCATCTCGAGGAGACCCGCAACAACGCCGTAGAGCTCCAGCTGGCATGAGAATCTACATCATAGCCGGAGAGAAAAGCGGCGACCAACACGCCGCCGCCCTATTGGCAGAGCTAAAAAAGCACCTCCCCGGCCTGACGGTACGGGCCGTTGGCGGGCCGGCCTTGCAAGCAACCGGAGCCGAGATCGGTATCTCCTACGAAGAGATCAACTTCATGGGTGTGTACGAGGTCATCAAAAACATCTCTACCATCCGCAGGAAAATCAAAGAAATTAAGCAAGACATTGCCGCCTTTAAGCCAGACGCCACCATCCACGTAGATGCCTCGAGCCTCAATTTGCGCCTGGCCGCGTTTGTAAAGACAAAACAGATACCTACCCTCTATTACATAGCCCCCAAAGTCTGGGCCTGGAACACCGACCGGGTCTATAAAATCAAGCCGCTCTTCGACAAGCTCTTCGTTATTCTCCCTTTCGAGAAAACGTTTTACGAGCGCTATGGCCTAAAGGTAACCTACGCCGGCAACCCTACCTACGAGGCAGTATCGCGGTACAAGCAAGAGAATAAGCCCAGCGCCCAGCCCCCCTATGTAGCCCTCCTTGCGGGCAGCCGCAAACAAGAAGTATCAGGCATCTTGCCTACCCTGGTGAATCTGGCCCAATCATTACCAGAGACGAACTTCAAACTGGCTGCCGTAAGCAACTTAGCCCCAGAGGTGTATGCACAAGCTGCCAAAGCGCCCAACATTACCGTCGTCTTCGACCAAGCCTACAACATCCTTGCCAATGCAGAGGCTGCCGTCGTAGTAAGCGGTACTGCCACTCTAGAGACGGCCTTGTTTAAGGTGCCGCAAGTAGTAATCTATAAAACCAGTGCATTCACCGCTTTCGTAGTGGGCCAGGTTATAAAGGTGCCGTATATCTCCTTGGTCAATTTAATTGCCAACAGAGCCGTAGTCCCCGAGCTAATCCAAGACGATTGCACCCCCGATCGGATAAGGCAAGAGCTTGTCCGCATCATGCATGGTGGCACAGGCAGGGCCGAAATGCTTAGCGCCTACAACGAGATTGCAGCCAGCATGGGCAATCCGCACGCCAGCCAAACGGCTGCGCAAGAGATTGCCACCTTCTTGCTGCAGCGTTGTAGCGCAGCAAACAGTTCTAGCAAGTAAAAAGGGCCCTCTGCGAGGGCCCTTTGCATGGGTAGGCTTACATATTCCGCCGGTATTGCCCACCAACCTGATAGAGCGCGTTCGATATCTGCCCTAGCGTGCAGCACTTCACGGCCTCCATCAAGGCATTAAAGGTATTCTCGCCTTCGGCCGCCACTTTTTGCAATGTCTTTAAGGCCTGCTCGGCCCTTGCGGCATTGCGTGCCTTAAAGGCGTCGTTGTTGCTGATGGCCAGCTCCTTCTCGCTGGTAGAAGAGCGAATCACCTCCTCCGGCGTGATGGTTGGGCTGCCTTTCTTGTCCAAAAAGGTATTAACCCCAACGATTTGAATCTTGCCCTCGTGCTTCAGCGTCTCATAGAGCAGACTCTCGTCCTGAATCTTGTTGCGCTGGTACATCCGCTCCATGGCTCCCAACACGCCTCCACGGTCAGACAGACGGCGGAACTCGGACATCACGGCCTTTTCTACCAAATCAGCCAGCTCTTCCATGATGAACGAGCCCTGCATTGGGTTCTCGTTCAGGTTCATGCCGAATTCCTTGTTCAGTATTAGCTGAATCGCCATGGCACGCCGCACGCTCTCTTCTGTAGGCGTGGTGATGGCCTCGTCATAGGCGTTGGTATGCAGCGAGTTGCAGTTGTCGTAGATAGCATACAGCGCCTGCAGCGTGGTCCGGATGTCGTTAAAGGCAATCTCCTGCGCGTGCAGGCTGCGGCCGCTGGTCTGGATATGGTACTTCAGCTTCTGGCTGCGGTCGTTACCCTTGTAGCGATGCTTGATGGCCTTGGCCCAGATGCGCCGCGCTACCCGTCCAATCACGGCGTATTCCGTATCCGTCCCGTTGCTAAAGAAAAAGCTCAGGTTCGGCGCAAAGTCGTCAATGTGCATGCCCCGGCTCAGGTAATACTCCACGTAGGTAAAACCGTTGGCCAGCGTCAGTGCCAACTGCGTAATGGGGTTGGCCCCCGCCTCCGCTATGTGGTAGCCCGAGATAGACACCGAGTAGAAGTTGCGCACCTCCTTGTCGATAAAGTACTGCTGGATATCGCCCATCATCCGCAGGGCAAACTCCGTAGAGAATATGCAGGTGTTCTGCGCTTGGTCTTCTTTTAAGATGTCGGCCTGCACCGTGCCACGCACCACCTTCAGCGTCGCGTCTTTAATGGCCTGGTACTCTTCGGCTGGCAACACCTCATCGCCGGATACTCCGAGCAAAGCCAGGCCTAGGCCATCGTTGCCTTCTGGCAGAGCGCCGTCGTAGGTGGGCACAGCTAGGCCTGCTTCCTCGTAAATGGCTTCAATCTTGCCCTTGGCCTCGGCCAACCGGCCCGTCTTAGCCAGCACTTTTTCTACCTGCTGATCTATGGCAGCATTCAAAAAGAACGCCAGCACAATCGGCGCAGGCCCGTTGATGGTCATCGAAACCGAGGTCGAAGACGCGCACAGGTCAAACCCGGAGTACAGCCGCTTGGCATCATCCACCGTTGAGATGCTCACGCCCGAGTTACCAATCTTCCCATAGATATCCGGGCGCAATCCGGGATCCTCGCCATATAGCGTCACAGAGTCAAACGCCGTAGAGAGGCGCTTGGCAGGCATGCCCTGGCTCACGTAGTGGAACCTGCGGTTCGTTCGCTCGGCATGGCCCTCGCCGGCAAACATGCGGGTAGGGTCCTCCCCCTCCCGCTTGAGCGGAAACACCCCGGCTGCATACGGAAACTTGCCCGGCACGTTCTCCAGCAAGCGCCAGCGCAGAATATCGCCCCAGTCCCTAAACTTAGGTAGGGTAACCTTGCGCACCTTGGTGCCGCTCAAGGTCGTAGTCACCAGGCTTTGCTCGATCGTCTTGTCGCGCACTTTGTAAGCGTAGTTGTCGCCCTCGTACTTGGCCACCAGATATTTCCAGTTGTTCAGTACCATCCTGCATTCGCCGTCCATGCGGTTTTCGGTCTCGAGATACTGCGCTTGCAGAGCGGCCACCGTTTCAGGCTGGCTAGAGCCCAGTGCCTCAATGGCACCTTTTAGGCAATAGAGCTTGGTGGCCAGCGCAGCCTGCGCCTCCACAAACTCACGGTACATGCGGTTCAGGTCGGCAATCTCGGCCAGGTAGTTGGCCCGGTCAGCCGGCAGCACTATCTGAGACTGCCGCGCCGCCCGAGGCAACTGCGGCTCAGAGAAGGTACTCGTCTGCTTGGCCTCCAAGTGCGCCATCAGCACCCTGAAGAGGTTGTCCATGCCCTCATCATTAAACTGGCTGGCACGGGTACCCACAACCGGGAGTTGGTCTTCAGGCGTTGTCCAAAGCTGGCGGTTGCGCACAAACTGCTTCTTCACATCGCGTAGCGCATCTAGCGAACCCTTCTTATCAAACTTGTTGATGGCAATCACATCGGCAAAATCCAGCATGTCAATCTTCTCCAACTGGGTAGCCGCGCCATACTCAGGCGTCATCACATACAGGCTCACGTCCGCATGCTCGGTAATCTGGGTATCAGACTGCCCGATGCCCGAGGTCTCCAGGATCACAAGGTCAAACCCGGCCACCTTGGCCAGCGCCACCGCATCAGACACATACCGGCTCAGCGACAGGTTGCTCTGCCGCGTAGCCATAGAGCGCATATAGACGCCAAACTGGTGCAGGCTGTTCATCCGGATACGGTCTCCCAGCAAGGCCCCGCCAGACTTCTTCCGGCTCGGATCTACCGATATGATGGCCAGCTTCTTACCCGGATAAGCAAGTGCAAAGCGCCGCGCCAGCTCATCAATAAGGCTAGACTTACCAGCCCCTCCGGTGCCCGTAATACCCAGCACCGGGGTTGAGATTTCTCCCAGTCTATCTGCAATACGTGCGCGGATCAACTGCGCCTCCTCTTCCGAGGCCTCGGCATGGGTTATCAGGCGGGCCAGGGCGTTCTGGTCGCCCTCCATCAGCGCTTCCAGGTTGGCGGCCAGGGCATCCTGGGGCTCCTCTACCCCGGCAGCGGCTGGGATGGTCCGGTAGGCCCGCACGTCGTAGTCGCAGCGCTGCAGCACGTCGTTGATCATCCCCTGCAGGCCCATGGCCCGCCCGTCATCGGGCGAGTAAAGCCGCTCTATGCCATAGGAATGTAGCTCCTCAATCTCTGTAGGCAGAATGGTACCGCCGCCGCCACCAAAAATCTTGATATGACCGGCACCGCGCTCGTCCAGCAGGTCTTTCACGTACTTAAAGAACTCCAGGTGCCCCCCTTGATAGCTGGTGATGGCAATACCCTGGGCATCCTCTTGCACGGCACAATTCACAATCTCTGCCGCAGAGCGGTTATGGCCCAAGTGGATGATCTCTGCCCCGCTAGACTGCAAGATGCGGCGCATGATGTTGATGGCCGCGTCGTGCCCGTCGAACAGCGACGTAGAGGTTACTATGCGGACAGAATGCCTGGGCTTATAAGGGGCCGGTGTCGGAAAATCCATGTGCGTGTGTGCCTGTTAAGCAAATGTGCAGAGATTGAGGCGGCCGTGTCGGCCACCGGCACGCCAGATTTGCACAACCTGACGCCTGGCAACCTAACTCACCATCCCGCAATCCGGTTGTGAAATTACGCATATCCATCACCCCAAAGACATTCTGGCCTTCATTTACCGTCCGCACCAGCAGAGGTATTATACCCCAGAAGACATCTTACTTCGTGCTGCTGCGGGCTGGCACAGACTGGGGCCTGGGCGAGGGCGCTCCCCTACCCGGCCTCAGCCTCGATGGTGACGGCGAGTGGCAGCGCCTGCAAACGTGGCTAAGCAAAAATCCCGAGCGCGCCATACCAGACCCTGGCCCAGCTGCCTGCTATGCCTGGGCCCAAAACCTGTTACAACAGGCAGGCCTGGCCCACGCAAGCTCTTTGCGGTATGCCCTGGAGGCAGCCGCGCTTTCCCTAACCTCGGGCCAGCCAGAGGTGTACTTCCGTAACGCCTTTACACGTGGAGCGCAATCGCTAGAAATCAACGGGCTGGTCTGGATGGACGACCTGCAGGCCATGTACCACCAAGCGCTAGAGAAAGCCCGCCAAGGCTTCAGCACCATCAAGTTCAAAATAGGTACCCACGCTTGGGCAGACGAGTTGGCCTTGCTACAAGCCTTTAGAACGCAATACCCTGCCGAGGCTGTCACCATCCGGGTAGATGCCAATGGTGCCTACAAGCCCGATGCCGCCCTGCGCGTGATGGACGATCTGGCACGGCTGCACGTCCATTCCATAGAGCAACCCATAGCCCAAGGCAACCACAACGCCATGCGCCGCCTGGTGGCTGAAGGCGCCATCCCCATCGGCCTAGACGAAGAGCTTATCACCCCCATGCCCTCTGACGAGTTGGTAGATATGCTGGCCTACATCTCCGCGCCCTACCTCATCCTAAAGCCCACCCTTATTGGAGGTCTTAAGCATACCGCAGACCTAATCACACTATCAGCCCAGTGGGGCAGCCAATGGTGGCTCACCAGCAGCCTGGAGACGCCCATAGGCCTCACGGCCCTGGCCCAGTTTGCCGCTGAGCACAAGGCCAGCCTGCCCCAGGGCCTCTCTACAGGCAAAGTGTACCAAAACGAGCTAACCCACCCCAACCGCCTGGAAGGCAAGCACCTAACCTTCCACCCAGAGGCCCGCTTTAACCTGGACTTCCTAACTGCCACCGAGGCCTGAATCACAATCTTTACGCCCAAACAGCACCTTTGCACCCATGTTGCCCTACCTGACGCGCGAGAATCTGGACCGATTTATAGCTGATGCCCTGGCAGAAGACATTGGCCCCGGAGACTATTCTACCCTGGCCTGCTTTCCTGAGACAGAGCGCGGCAAGGTTAGGCTGCTCTGCAAATCCAGCGGCGTTTTGGCGGGTGTCGGCATGGCGCAAGAAATCCTGCGCCGCTTTGATCCTGAAGCCCAATTAGATATCCGCCTGTCAGACGGGGCAACTTTCCAAGCCAGTGATGTCGCCTTCTACCTGGAGGCCAGGGTGCAAACCCTGCTGAGCGCCGAACGCCTCATCCTCAACTGCATGCAGCGTATGAGCGGCATCGCCACCCACACCCGCGCCCTGGCCGACATCGTAGCCGGCACCGGCTGCCAGATACTTGATACCCGCAAAACCACGCCCAACTTCCGCCTGGCAGAGAAGTGGGCCGTGGCTATCGGCGGCGGGCAAAACCATCGCTATGCCTTATATGACATGGTCATGCTCAAAGACAACCACATCGACTTTTGCGGGGGTATCACCCAGGCCGTAACTAAAACACAAAAATACCTCAAAACCAATAGCTTAAATCTGGACATTGAGGTAGAAATCCGCACCTTAGACCAAGTTGCAGAAGCGCTTTCGCTACCCGGCATCCGCCGCCTCTTGTTAGACAACATGACGCCCGAGCAGGTCAGTACCTGCGTTACCCTGATCCAGGGCAGAGTAGAGACCGAGGCCAGCGGCAACATCAACAAAACTAATTTGAGGACCTATGCAGAAACCGGGGTAAATTACGTTTCTATGGGGAGCCTCACCTATGGCGCCACTCCGCTAGACCTCAGCCTCAAAGCCTGCAACTAAGCCAAAATTCCAACGCCCGCTACAACCCAGATTACCTTTCAATAGGTCTTAGAGATGCATGCAAAGGGTTTTTAAGTTATCTTCGCACTTTATTACATTTCACCACATGCGCCTATCGCTACGGCTGCTTTTATTGGTGTTTCATTTGCCCTTTTTGAGTTTTGGGCAATTGAACATCGGCCCAGACTCTAACCTCTGCATCACCACGGCCCCCTTTCAACTACGGACGAACGGCAACAGTTTTGGTGGTACCTGGACGAGTAACCCCGCAGGCTACGTTACGCCCACAGGGGTATTCAACCCAAGGGCTGGTATTCCTTTCCCACCCACGGGCATCGAGGTAACCTACACCGTAGCTGGGCAGAGCGGCACCAGGCGCTTTGGTATTGCCTCTTTCTCGCCTTTTGTAGAAGCTGGTAAAGACACCATGGTATGCGCAGGCGTACCTCTACCCCTGGCCATTGGTATGATACCACAGCCGGGCATCACCTACCGCTGGTGGCGGCAACGGCCCATTAATGGTCCGGGCATCCCCGCCAACGGCCTAGACAACACCACCAACCCTCGCCCAACCGTCAACCTGCCAGACGTTACCGGCCGAGATTATCGCGTCAAATACTTCCTCGGGGCTACCCCCAACAACGGCGGCTGCACCTCTTACGACTCCGTCATTGTTACTGTTTTCCCCCGCACCTCGGTGCAGGTACGCCGCCCCGGCCTGCGCATCTTTTGCGCCAGCAACGACACCGTCCTGCTGCCCCAAGGCACACCCACCTACGGCCTCTGGTACGGTGCCGGCATCGTGAATCGCTACCCTGGCCTTTTCATCCCATCCAGAGACATTGCCGGTGCCGTCGTGCTAGACTACCGCACCCCCTGCAACGTAGCGCCGGGCCAGCAAAACATCTTCGACACCGTTTTCGTCTTAGACCCACAATCCTTCTCCGTCGATGCGGGCCCCAACCAAGAGCAATGCGTCAACCTGGATAGCCTACGGCTGACGGGCTTCCCCGCAGGCGGCAGATGGATCGGCCCAGGCATACGCGCCGATGGATGGATAGTCCGCCCTGCCCGCTCTCTGGCAGCCCCTGCGCCCAACAACCCCACCAAATGGTATAAATACTGCTGGCCCGCAGACACCGGCGTATGCAAAGCCTGCGACAGTATGCAGATCACCTGGAAAGACTACCCCAACGTCCGCCCAGCCAACAACCTGACGCTCTGCAACAACGACGACCCCACCGAGCTTACTGGCGCAAGCCCAGCCGGTGGCATCTACACCAACCAGAACCCTGCCACGGCGGGGCTCATCAGCGGTAATACCGTAGCCCCAGGCGTCCGCCGCTACGACAATACCGTTTCCGTAATCCGCTACACCTTTACCGCCCCCAATGGCTGCTCCAACTTTGCAGAGAGCTTTGTCACCATCAATAAAATAGACACGGCCAACGTCGGGAGCGACACCTCTGTTTGCGCCAATGCCAGGTCTTTCAACCTGACGGGGGCCACCCCGCAAGGCGGCTCTTGGTCTTCGCCAGACCCTCGGGCCAACAACCTCTTCAGGCCCGCAGGTGGTAGCACCATCCAGCCCAACCCAACGGTAACGGGCGTCTTCAAGTACATCTACACCATTGTGGCCCGTGGTTGTACCTCTAAAGACAGCCTCAACATCACCTTCTTACAGGCACCACAAAACATCCGGGCCCTCCCCAGAGACACCACCGTCTGCGCCAACAGCCGTCCATTCTCGCTGCGGGGCACACCTGCCGGTGGCAAATTCTTCAACCGCGCGGGCCGTACACCTGCCTTCGGTATAGATACGGTTGCTGGCAGATTTTTACCGGCTCCATCGTTAGAGGGCACACAAACCATCTACTACATCGTTAAATCTGCCCAAGGCTGCCCCGGCCGAGACAGCCTGACGGTCAACGTGCGCCCCATACCTCGCGTCAACCTGGGCACAGATCTTCAGATCTGCTCCATGCGGCCCAGAGACTCTATAGCGCTTGGCATAGACACCATCACCTGGTCTAACGGCAACCGGTTTACCTACCAGTGGTCGGGCTCGCAGGGCACACAAGGGCTGCGCGGCAGCTTGCTACGCTCCAAGGTATTTGCCACCCTCGTTAATACAGACACTGGTATCGTTACCAGGCGTTACACGCTGCGCGTAACCAACACCACCACCAACTGTACCAATACCGATACGCTGGCCATCGCCATCGTACCCCGTCCGCAGGCCATCATCATCGTTCCCCGAGACACCGCCGCCTGCCAGGGCGACAGCATAACCCTGGTAGCCCGCCGCCCCTTGCGAGAGCTGGCCCGGTACCAATACCAGTGGTACACCCGCAACAACGTACTGACGCCGCGCCCGACAGACTCCACCTTCAGGCTTGTCGTCAGAGAGTCAGGGCGCTACTTCTTACGCGTTTTCGACACGACCCAGGTCAGCTTCGGCCTCTGCTCCGACACCACACCCAGAGACCGTAGCATCAACATTCGCATCAAGCCCAGGCTAAACCCAACCATTGCCGGCAAGCCTGATTTCTGCGCCAAAGGGCAAGACACCCTCATCGCAAGGCCTGCCTTCAGGCAAGGTCAGGGGGTACGCTACCAATGGTTGCGCAACGGTGCCCTCATCCAAAATGCCGTCGATACCCTGTACAACGCACGCATCGTGGCCAGCTACCGGGTAATCCTTACAGATTCTCGGTTCGGTGTTACTTGCACCGATACAAGCGCCAGCGTCTTTGCAGACTCTATCACCGTTCCGTTCAACAACGTAGTTGTCAACGGCACAGACACCACCTTTAGCATCTGCGCCAACCGCCTGCCCTTCACCGTCACGGCACCTATAGACTCTATTGCCGGACGCCGCAACAGCTTCCTATACCGCTGGCAAGACGGCAGCACCCGCCACTTCTTTACCATAGACACGACGGGCAACTACTTCGTCCAGGTCTTCAACCAGTGCGGTAGTGCCACAGACACCATCCGCGTTTCAGAGGTATTACCTGTACCAGTAAACACCATCCTGCGCAGCGGCTTCCCAGACACAACCGTCTGCAAAGACATCCCCTGGCGCCTGCGCTCACCCGATGGCCTGTTTGCCAACTGGGGCAGAGACCCAGGCGGGTTCGACTTCCCTGATGCCCGAGAGCAGGATATTGCCACCGGTGCCCTGACCCCAGACTCGTCCCGCGTAAAAGTGTGGCTGCGCGTAGAGTCTCCAGAGGGCTGCGTGTACACAGATACCATCAGGTACCGCATAGAAAACTGCACCCCCGAGGTTGATGTACCCACCGCCTTTACGCCACAAAACGATGGCGTCAACGAGAAATGGGTACTCCGAACCTATTCCGTTAGCGACTCGGGCATACGCGTTTACGTTTACAACCGCTGGGGCCAGCAAGTGTACTTCGCAGGCTCGCTCCGCGAGCTGGAGAATAACCCCTGGGACGGTACCTACAAAGGTCAGCCATGCCTTGCAGGTGCTTACCGTTACATCATCCTCTTTTCAGGGCCTAACAAAGACGACCAATCCATCGTCGACAGTTTTGAGCGTAAAGGCACCGTAACCATCATCCGCTAGCCAGAGACCAAAGCCCAAGATGAAAAAACTTCTAGCCCTCGGCTTGAGCCTCTGCCTGCTATCGGAAGCCCAAGCGCAAGACCCTCAGCTAAGCCAGTATTACGCAGCTCCGCTGTATCTGAACCCTGCCTTCACAGGCATTCACGACTACGACTGCCGCAAGCTGCCCGCCAGCCGCATTCGCTACATCGGCAACTTCCGCAGCCAGTGGAACGGCACCCATACTACCTACATGGGTTCTATTGACGGCCGCAACAAAAAAGGTAACTGGGGCTTCGGCGCCCTCGTCTTTCAAGACGTACAAGATATGTCTTCGGCCAGCGCGCCACCTCTCAAGACCTTTCAAGGAGCAGGCCTGGTCAGCTATCAGCTCGGCATCACAGGCTCGTGGCGCTTGCATAGCGGCGTGCAGCTAGCCTACATGCAGCAAACCTTCGACCCCAGCAACTACACTTTCCCAGATCAATACCGTATCCCCGGCCGCCTCTCGCCTACCAACGAGACCCTCAGAGGCGCTGGTGCAGCAGCTGCAGCACCTTCGGCTTCAGCCGGTATGCTCATCTTCAACAGCGACTTCTACCTTGGCGGTGCCGTCCATCACATCAACCAACCTAATCTCACGGTTGTTGGAGGTTCGCCTTACCGCTACCCCATGAAGGTCGACGTGCACACCGGCTACCGTATCCCCTTCAAACGCTCCAAGGGCTTTGCCAAGCGTGGCTCAGAGAAAAGCATAACCCCCGTCATCCACTTCAAACGCCAGGGAAATGCCCAGCAGCTAGACGTCGGCACCTATCTAAACTACGAGCCACTCGTATTTGGCGCCTGGTATCGTGGCCTTCCCGTAGAGCGTACCCCAAGCGGGCGCCTGCAACAAGACGCCGTGGTCCTTTTGGCCGCCGTCCGTGCCCCGACAGACTATGGCCTCTTCAAAATCGGCCTCAGCTACGACTTTCCCGTCTCTTACGGAGCCGTCAATGCAGGCCGCACTTTCGAGTTCAGCCTCGCCTATCAGTTTATCGACGAGCGCTGCCGCAAGCGGATAAGCTACCGCGCCATCCCCTGCCCGGGCATCTAAACCCGCCTAAACAAGCTAGTAGCGCCTGTCCCCCCAAGGATAGGCGCTTTTTTTATGGACAATACGTGCCCAACACAGCAGCGCCAGAGGCCCCTGTAACGGATGGGATATTACCCGGCAATCCACGCTGATACAGATACCCCAAATAGGCAAAGGCTATCGCCTCCTTAAAATCTACTATTGCCCTTCCCGGCACCTCCACCGCCGCACCAGGCAACATAGCCCGCATACGATTTACCAAAAACGTGTTCAGCGCCCCACCGCCCGTAACCAGCAACCGCCCTCCCGCAACTTTGGGCGAAATGGCCCGCACCAGTTGCCCGGCCAAATGCTCCGTGTACGTCCGCAGTAAATCGGCAACATCAGCATCGGCAAAAGCCTCCAGAAGCGGTGCTACACGTTCGGCGACAAACTCTCTACCCAAAGACTTGGGCGGCGGCTGCGCAAAGTAGGCATCTGCGTTAAGGGCCTCCAACAACTCGGCAATCGCCCTGCCACTGGCGGCAATGGCACCCTCACTGTCGTAGGGCAACCCAAGCTGGTTGGCCAAATCATTCAAAACAGTATTGCAGGGGCAGATATCAAATGCCACCATCGGCACCACCTGTGTCAGCGTCACGTTGGCAAAGCCGCCCAGGTTCAGGCAAGCATCATAGGCCCCGAACAAGTCCCGGTCGGCCACAGGCACCAGGGGCGCTCCCTGTCCACCCAAGGCTACATCCGCACTTCTAAAGTCGTACACCACGGGCCTGGCCGCAGCCGCACGCAAGCTGGGCCCATGGCCAATCTGCAGGGTCATACCCTGCCGAGGCTCGTGGAAAACGGTGTGCCCATGGCTGGCTATCAGCACTGGGCCCGGTTCTTCTTCCACAAAATCGGCACACAAACGGCCCAGGTAGGTGCCCAGCGCTCGGTCCAAGCGGATCAACTCCAGGCCAGAGAGTGTCGTGGCCTCCCGCAGGCGGCGCTCCCAATCGGAGGCATACGGCACCGTCTCGGCCTTCTCCACCACAAAGCGGCCATCCTCAAACCGACAAAGGGCAAGGTCCACCCCATCCAGCGAGGTACCACTCATAAGGCCGAGGTACTTCATGCATCCTTAGGCTTTATGTCCAGAAAAACGGTGCCTGCCAGCGCATCTGGCAGGTATTGCTGGGCCACCCAGTTGCCAGGGTAGTCGTGCGGGTACTTATACCCAGCCCCATAGCCCAGCTCTTTCATCAACCCGGTAGGTGCATTGCGCAAGTGTAATGGCACGGGCAGATCGGGCTGCCGCCGCACCGACTCTTGCGCCGCGTTTATAGCTTTATACGAGGCATTACTCTTGGCCGACCTTGCCAGATAAGCCGTACACTCCGCCAGAATAATGCGAGACTCCGGCCAGCCTACACGCTCGCATGCCTCGTAGGTGGCATTGGCCAGCAGCAGCGCGTTAGGGTTAGCCAGCCCGATATCCTCAGCCGCCAAGATGATAAGCCGCCTTGCAATAAACGTAACGCTCTCGCCCGACTCTACCATCCGCGCAAGCCAGTAGATGGCCGCATCAGCGTCTGACCCACGCACAGACTTGATAAAGGCAGAGATGATATCATAGTGCTGCTCACCCGTCTTGTCGTAAGACTGTAGCACCGTTTTTGCCACCTGCTCCACGGCTGCGGGCGTTATGGTGCCCTCGGTTGTATCCAAGGTAGCCTCCAGCAGGTTGAGCAGCTTGCGCCCATCCCCGCCAGATAGGGCCATCAGGGCCTTGGCCGCCTCAGGCTCCACAAGCCTATCTGGGTAAAGCGCCAGGCCCCGGGCCAGCAGTTGCTCCAGGTCGGGCACGGTCAGGGCCTTCAAAGTGTACACCCGGCAGCGCGAGAGCAGCGCCTTGTTTACCTCAAAGCTGGGGTTTTCTGTTGTGACTCCTATCAGGATTATCGCCCCCTCCTCTACAGCGCCCAGCAAGGCATCCTGCTGGCCCTTGTTAAAGCGGTGAATCTCGTCGATAAACAACACCACAGGCTCTGCCTGCAACCGGGCCTGCTCCAGCACGGCCCGCACCTCCTTCACGCCACTGTCTATGGCAGACAGAAACTGCACCGGCAGCCCGGCGGCCTCGCCCAGCAGGCGCCCCAAGGTGGTCTTCCCTACCCCCGGCGGCCCCCACAGCACCATAGAGTGCAGTTTGCCGCTTGCCGCCAGCTTGGCCAAAGCGCCGCCATCACCCACAAGGTGTTGCTGGCCCACCACATCTTGCAGGTGTTGGGGCCGTAGCCTTGCAGACAATGGCTTTGTATCCATACCGGGTAAAGCTATACCGTGGGCAGCTCCAGCAAAAAGAAGTTCTTTTTGCCCTTCTGGCCAAGTATGTACTTGCCACAGAGCCGGTCCATGCCCGCCAACTGCTCTTGCCCGATAACCTTCTGCAGGTTCAAGGCAAGCCCACCGTTTTGGATAAACCTGCGGGCCTCGCCCTTGCTGGTAAAGAGCTTGTTGTCTGTACCGGCGCTAAGGCAATCCAGCAAATCGTCGCCGGGTTGGGTCAGGGCATAGTGCGGAACACCGTCCATCACATCCAGCAGGGTGGCTTCTGGCAAGGTTTGCCATGCAGCCCAGGTACCACCGCTAAAGAGCAAATCCGTCGCCTGCTGGGCTGCGGCCAAGGCCTCGGCACCATGTACCAATTGGGTCACCTGCTGGGCCAGCAACTTCTGTGCACCCCGTAGGTGCGGTGCCTGCCCGTGGGCCGCCATCGCCTCGGCAATCAACGGCTGGGTTAAAAACGTAAACCGCTTCAGGTGCCCTTCCACCTCATCGTCGCCCACGTTGAGCCAAAACTGGTAAAACCGGTAGGGGCTTGTTCGAGCAGGGTCTAGCCAGACGTTGCCGCCCTCTGACTTTCCAAACTTGCTTCCGTCTGCCTTCGTCACCAAAGGCGTGGTCAACACCTGGCCCTCGGCCTGGTCTAGCCTGCGCAGCATTTCTGTGCCGCTGGTCATATTGCCCCACTGGTCGGCACCGCCCATCTGCAGGGTTACCCCGTAGGCCCGGTGCAGGTGCACAAAGTCGAACCCCTGCAGCAGTTGATAGCTAAACTCCGTAAAGCTCAAACCCGTCTCCAGCCTAGACTTAACACTGTCCTTGGCCGACATATAGCTCACCGTCAGCGTTTTGCCCACATCCCGCAAAAAGTCTATCACAGACATGGGCCCAAACCAATCGGCATTGTTTACCATCTGCACCGGGGCCCAGCCAGCTTCTCCCAGCATAGCTTGGGCATTCTGGTAGATGTGGGCCAGTTGGCCCGCAATGCCGCGCACGTTCTCGGCCACGGCCTCGGCCGTCTGCAGGGTGCGCTCGGCTGCCTTGCCGCTTGGGTCGCCAATCATACCCGTCGCCCCTCCCACCAGTGCCAGCGGCCGATGCCCGGCACGGGCAAAGTGCAGCAAAAGTTGCAGCGTGGCCAGATTGCCGATGTGCAGGCTAGGCGCCGTAGGGTCAAAGCCAATATAGCCTGCACGTGGGCCGGCTTGCAGGTGTGCTTCTAGGCCAGGCGTGGTCTGGTTGACCATGCCCCGCCATTGGAGTTCAGCTAAAAAGTCCGAATGGGGCATTGTACTGCAAAAGTAGGCCAGCCGCAGCCCCCCTTTTGCCCAACTGGCTGGCGTGGGCTGGGCCAAGCGGTATTTTTGCCTGGCAACCCACTGTATGGCCAAATCCGCAGAGCGCACCGTACAAAGCCTGGCAGACGAGCGCCTGTTCCAGCAACCCGTCTATTTCTTGCAAGGCGACGAGCCCTACTACATAGACGCACTGGTAGATAAACTGGCCGAGTCCGTCGTTCCCGAAGCCGAGCGCTCTTTCAACCTCGCCGTGCTTTTCGGCAAAGACGTCACCATGCAGCAGGTGCTTACAGAGGCGCGGCAGTTCCCCTTTATGGGCGACAAGCGCCTTGTCGTCGTCAAAGAGGCGCAAATGATGGACAGCCTCAACCGAGGCGACGACGGCCCTAACCAACTAGAAAAATACCTTGAGAACCCCCAGCTTTCCACCGTCCTAGTCTTCGCCTTCAAAGGCAAATCGCTAGACGGCCGCAAGAGCCTGGCCACCAAGCTCAAAAACAAGGGGTGCCTCTTCAGCAGCCCCAAACTGCCAGACTGGGACGTTAAAGGCCTGGAGGCAGCCGTCCAAAGCCTTTGCGCCCAGGCAGGCATCCGAATAGACCGGTCCGCCGTCGGCCGCCTGGCCCAGTTCGTAGGCAACGACATGGCCCGCCTCTCCAACGAGATCGCCAAGCTCAAGATTGCCGTACCCGCCAACGCCGCCATTACTGAAGAGAACGTACTGACATACATCGGCGTCAGCAAAGACTACTCCATCTTCGAGTTCCAAAAAGCCCTGGCCCAGAAAGACTTTGCCACCTCCCTCAAGCTGGCCCACTACTACGCCCGCAACGAGAAAGAGCACCACATCCTCAAAGAGCTGGCCTTCCTGGCTACCTTTTTTACCCGGTTACTCATCCTGCAGAGCTACCGGCAAAAGGGCGGCAATATCCCTGATATGTCCACCCTCGGCTTCAAACCCACGCCCGACATGGACCGCGCACTGCAGACATATTCTTTGCAGAGCCTGATGGGCATCATCCACATCCTGGCCGAGGCAGACCGCACCGCCAAAGGCGCAGGCCCCATACCTATGGACAATGCCGAAATCTGGCCCTGGCTCGTAGCCCGCATCTTCGAGGCCTGATCTTTACACCTCTATGTGGGTAGAAGTCATCATCATCCTGCTGCTCTTCTTGCTGAACGGAGTCTTCAGCATGGCAGAGATTGCCATCGTCAGTGCCCGCAAAGTCCGCCTAGAGGGCATGGCCAAAAAGGGCAGCAAAGGCGCAAAAGCAGCCCTTGAGCTGTCTGCCGATCCTACGCGGTTTCTATCAACCGTTCAGGTGGGCATTACCCTCATCGGGGTGCTCACCGGCTTTTACTCCGGTTCTGTCTTTTCTGACAACGTGGCTGCCTGGCTGGCCTCCGTGGGCATACCGCCCAACTACACGGCAGGTATGGCTGTGGGCCTGGTGCTGCTTGTCACAACCTACCTATCCCTCGTCCTTGGCGAGCTGGTGCCCAAGAAAATAGGCCTCCTGAGCCCGGAGCGCATTGCCGCAGGGGCAGCCTTGCCCATGGCCTGGGTCAGCCGCATCAGCGCCCCGGCCGTGCTGCTTCTCACGGCCTCTACCAACTTCATCATCCGCATCTTCCGCCTAAAACCCAGCAACGACGCCGAAGTCACAGAAGAGGAAGTTAAAAGCCTCATCGCACAAGGCGCCAGCACCGGCACCTTCGAAAAAATTGAGCAAAGCCTCGTAGAGCGCGTCTTCCACTTCTCAGACCGGAATGTGGGCAGCCTGATGACAAACCGCACCGAGGTCGCCTGGGTAGATGTTACCGACCCTACCGAGGCACTCGTTGAAGAACTCAAAACCACCCGCCACAGCCATCTGCTGCTCTGTAACGGATCGCTAGACGAAGTGCAGGGCGTCCTCAACGTACGCCAGGCCATCACCTACTTGCTCAACCACCCCGGCCAGCACCTCGCGCTTGATGCGCTGGCGGCCAAACCTATGTACGTGCCAGATAGTATGGGCGTGCTCCGGATGGTAGAAAAGCTGCGAGAAAAACGCCAGCACCTGGCCATCGTCGTCAACGAGTTTGGGGCCGTACAAGGTGTAATTACCCAGACCGACGTTTTCGATGGCCTCCTCAACGATGCCCAGCTCAACACAGACGAGGGCGAGCGCACCATCGTCAAACGGCCAGATGGTAGCTACCTCATAGACGGCACCTTGCCCTATGCCGACTTCCTGGCATTTTTCGACCTGGATGACGAGGCCGAGCCCGTGGGCTTCTACACGCTGGCAGGTCTGTTTCTGGCCCAGTTCAAACAAATACCCCAAGTGGGCGACGCCATCGAATGGCGCAACATCCGCCTAGAGGTCATAGACCTCGACGGAAAGCGTATAGACAAAATACTCCTCACCCCGCCTGCCCAGGATCTTTCAGCAGAAGACGCCTAACCAGGCCGCCCAAAAGGGCCCTGCGCTTGCCTGCCCGCTGCCTACTTTTGCAGGCAGACACCTGGCAGGGCCAGGTGCCCTTCGGCATGAGCAAAAGTATTTTAGTTACAGGGGGCGCAGGTTTCATCGGAAGTCACTTGGTCCGTCGCCTGGTTTCGCAACACCCCACTTGGCACATCATCAACCTGGATGCCCTGACCTATGCCGGCAATCTAGAGAACTGCGCCGACTTTGCCCAGGCCCCCAACTACACCTTTGCCAAGGCAGACATCACGGATGCCGCCGCCCTGGAGGCCGTATTTGCCCAATACAACCCTACGGACATCATCCACCTGGCCGCCGAAAGCCATGTGGACCGTAGCATAGAGGCCCCAATGGACTTCGTGCTGACCAACGTCGTTGGCACCGTCAACCTGCTCAACGCCGCCCGCAAGTACTGGGCAGGCGCATTCGAGGGCAAGCGCTTCTACCACGTCAGCACAGACGAGGTTTTCGGCAGCCTGCACCAGCCCGGCACCTTCTTTACCGAAACCACCGCCTACGACCCCCAAAGCCCCTACTCGGCCTCCAAGGCCTCGTCAGACCATTTCGTGCGGGCATACGGCAATACCTACAAACTGCCGGTTATCCTCTCCAACTGCTCCAACAACTACGGGCCCAACCAATTCCCCGAGAAGTTGATCCCCCTCATGATCAACAATATTCGCACGGGCAAACCCCTCCCAGTATATGGAGAAGGCATCAACGTACGAGACTGGCTCTATGTAGAAGACCACGCCATCGCCATAGAGCGCATCTTTTTGGATGGCAACCTGGGCGAGACCTACCTCATCGGCGGCCTCAACGAGTGGAAAAACATTGATCTGGTGCACCACCTCTGCCAGTTGATGGACCGCAAGCTGAACCTGACAGAAGGCCAAAGCGCCAAGCTTATCACCTTCGTCAAAGACCGAGCCGGCCATGACCTGCGCTACGCCATAGACCCCGCAAAGCTCCAGCGCGAGCTGGGCTGGCAGCCAACCGTAACCTTCGAGCAAGGCCTGGAGAAGACCGTAGACTGGTACCTGGCCAACGGCCCCTGGTTGGAGTCCGTCACCAGCGGAGCCTACCGTGCTTATTACGACAAGCAATACCAAACGGCCTAAGATGCTCATCACCGGCGGCGCAGGCTTTATCGGCTCCAACCTGGTGCGCGCGTGTCTGGCGCAAGGCAGGCCCGTTACCGTGCTGGATAACTTCTCAACAGGATTTCGAGAGAATCTCTCCGACATCCAAGACCAGATTCAGCTCATCGAGGGCTCTATAGAGGATTTGGCCACCGTGCAGCAGGCTGTGCAAGGGCAGCCAGAAGTCATCCACCTGGCGGCACTAGGCTCCGTCCCCCGTTCTCTGAAAGACCCACTTGCCACGCACGCCGTCAATGCCACCGGTTTTCTCAATGTGCTGGCAGCCTGCGGCGCAGCCGGGGTCCGGCGTCTGGTCTATGCCAGCTCCAGCAGCGTGTACGGAGACTCGCCCACCCTGCCGAAGCGCGAAGCCGAAACCGGCCAAGTCCTTAGCCCATACGCCGCCACCAAAGCCATCAACGAGCACTACGCGCGCACCCTGGCACCCGTTTATGGGCTCTCTGCAATAGGGCTGCGCTTCTTCAATGTTTTTGGCCCGCGCCAGTCTCCGGCAGGGGCCTACGCGGCCGTCATACCCAAGTTCATAGACGCCGCCACCAAGGCAGAACCTCTGCAGATTTACGGAGACGGCCTCCAGTCCAGAGACTTTACCTACGTCTCCAACGTCATAGAAGCTATCCTGCAAGCCGTAGATGCTCCCCTTCTCGAAGGCCAGGCCCAGGTCTGCAACATTGGCTGCGGAGAGACCATCAGCCTTAACGAAATTGCCCAGGCAATCGTAGATGGCACCGGCTCCTCCTCTGCCATCGTCCACGTAGCGCCCCGGCCGGGCGATATTCGCCACAGCCTGGCAGATATTGCCCACGCCCGGCGCATCTTGGGCTACCAACCCCAGGTAAGCGTTCGCACCGGCCTGCAACAGACCATTGCCTGGTTCAAAAGCATCCCCAGCTAATTCTATGGAAGCCCTACGTCCCTTCAACCTGTTGGCCTGGGTAGACCAGAACCGCGACAAGCTAAAGCCCCCCGTCGGCAACGAGACCATCTACAAGGGCAACGACGACTTCATCGTCATGGTCGTAGGTGGGCCCAACGCCCGCAAAGACTACCACGTCAATCAGGGCGAAGAGCTATTCTACCAGATCGAAGGCACCATGCGCGTCGGCCTTCAAAAAAAAGACGGCACTTTCACAGAAGTAAGCCTCGGCCCCGGCGACATGATGCTCGTACCAGGCGGTACGCCTCATAAGCCCATGCGCCCCTCAGGCACCGTCGGCCTCGTGCTAGAGCGCTACCGCAAACCCCAAGAGCGCGACGGCTTTATATGGTTTTGCGAGAACTGCCAAAATCTTCTGCACAAGGTTGAGATACCCGTCGGCGATATTGTGCAAGATTTGCCAGCTGTCATGGAAGGTTTCTTTGCAGATAAAGCCCTATGCACCTGCAAAAACTGCGGCACCGTTATGCAAAAACCGCAACCGTTGGCCTGAGTAGTTAGATATATCATAAGATGAGCAACGTAGCCGAAATCCAAGATCAGTTTCTGACCCGGGCTGAGGATAAAACCTTCGACGCCAAGCACCGCGCTACCCTCAACTTCAACATCGGCAAATACCATGCGTCGGTCCAAAATGGCCTGAAGCAGTACCAAGACCATGAGCAGGCCCGGGCCCAGGCCAGCTTCATCAAAAGCAAGACCATCAACAAGCTAGACCTGTTCTTGCTCGAGTGGGAGGCCAACTTCGTCCACAACGGAGGCAAGGTCATCTGGGCCCGCAACCGCAACGAGGCCCTGCAAGAGATCATCCGCATCTTCAAGGCCAGGCAGGCCAAACTGGTAGTAAAATCCAAGTCTATGACTTCGGAAGAGCTCCACCTCAACGAGTTTCTGGAGGGCAACGGCATAGAGTCTGTAGAGACAGACCTGGGCGAGTACATCGTCCAACTCCGCGGCGAGGCCCCCTACCACATCGTGACGCCCGCCATGCACCTGAGCAAGAAGGACGTCGGTGAGCTATTCCAGGAAAAGCTCCAAATGCCCCCGACCGACAACGCCGAAGACATGGTGGCCCTGGCCCGCCGCGTTATGCGAGAGAAATACACCTCGGCAGACGTTGGCATCACCGGTGGCAACTTCTTGGTAGCAGACATCGGCGGCGTAGCATTAACGGAAAACGAGGGCAACGCCCGCTTATCCGTAACCTTCCCCAAGGTCCACATCGCCATCGTAGGCATAGAGAAAATCGTCCCTTCGCTGGAAGACCTGGATCTTTACTGGCCCCTGTTGGCCACCAGCGGCACGGGCCAGCAGGTCACCGTGTACAACAGTGTCCTCACCGGCCCCCGCAAAAAAGGCGAAACAGACGGCCCAGAAGAAATGTACGTCGTATTGCTAGACAACGGACGCACAGACCTGCTGGCCGACCCCGAAAAGCGCCAGGCCCTCAATTGCATCCGCTGCGGCGCTTGCCTCAATGCATGCCCAGTGTACCGCAGTGTCGGCGGACATACCTATGCGGCTACCTATTCGGGCCCCATCGGCTCGGTCATTACACCGCACTACGAGGGCATGGAGAAATTCAAGCACCTCAGCTATGCTAGCTCTCTGTGCGGTGCCTGCACCTCTGTGTGCCCAGTCAAAATAGACTTGCACAATCTGCTGTTGCTCAACCGCCGCCAAGCAGTAGAAGAGGGCCTTGCCACCGGCGACGAGAAAAAGGCCATGGCAGGTTTCCGCTTCACCATGCTCAACCGCTGGACCCTGGACCTACCCATAGCCAAGCTAAAAACCTGGGCTATAGATAAAATCTTCGGCAATACCTGGGGCAAGCGCCGAGAGACGCCCGTCTTCGCTCAAAAGAACTTCAAACGCCTCTGGAAGGAGCGCCAAAAGCAAGGCCCACAAGGCCGCTCCATTTAAGTAAAGGCTAGTAAGGCAACACCTTATCTGCCACAGGCTCATCGCCTACGATGTGCTGCTCTACGATCCGAGGCACGTCGTCCAGCGTCAGATGGCCGTAGCAAACCCCTTCCGGATAGACCGTTACGCTGGGGCCAAAAGCGCACAAGTCCAGGCAACCGGCCTTTTGTGCGCGCACATCCTTAATACCACGGGCACGTAAATCCTGCCTGAAGGCATCTACCAGGGCCATCCCCCGCTCAGAGCCGCAATGTGGCTTGGCAGGGTCTTTATCGTTGGTGCAGATAAATATGTGCTTACGGTATTTCATAGGTTCTATTAGTCGGGCGTGCAAAAATAGGCCTTATAGGCAGGCTGTCGCCCTTCCATCTGCTTGCGTACCAGCCACCCCATCATCGGTGCCAGCCACTGTGGTCTAACGCTTAGGGCTATAGAATCCACAATTTCCGTTTGGCCGCCAGGGCATGCATTCAGGCGATGTTCGTGTCGCCACGCTGCCAAAGGCCATGGCATCACCAGGCCCTGATCTACAAACCCCCAGGTATCAGCCTCATCCCAGTGGCGGACGATGGTCAGCTTCCAGGGAACCCAAATCGGCCACAGGCCTAGCCTAAGGTCAATAAAATCTCCCGTCTGCTGCCCATCGTAACGGTCAATCCGCAATTGCGGAAAGGCAGGCGCCAAGGCTTTGAAGAGCTTTATATTAAATTTCGCAGCCGCTTTTGCAAGAGGCGCTTCCACAATCGTACGAACCTCTATAGAACATTGCATATTTTCTGCCCCTTTCAGCGCCATTTCGTATGGTAACACGAAGGTCGCGTGCTTACCTTTCGTCTGCAAAAGAGGCTTATCTGTACCCCTAAGCGCTTGAATGACTACCTACTTAAGGTCCTTTTTGTTCGGTTTGATTTTCTTGGCTGGTGCTAATGCCCATGCCCAACTCTACCTGAGCCCATCTGGTAGCGATACCAACCCCGGTACGCAAGCCCAACCCAAGGGCACGTTGCAAGGGGCGCTGTCTGCCATTCCCGTAGGTGGCACAGACGTTATCAGGGTAGCGGCCGGCACGTATGTGGGCACGGCCAACATAGCCTTGCGCACCTTTACGCTAGAGCCTGCCGATCCCAACGGCCCCCGCCCAGTGTTTACCCAAAACACCGGCACCCAAAACCAGCAAGCCCTGCTGGCCATAGACGGCTGCCCAAACTCCACCATCAGGGGCATCCAGTTAGACGTAGATCAGTCTTACCTGGTAAACGGCATCACCACCATTGGCAATTGCACCAACTTCAGGGTAGATAACGTCATAATACGCGCGGTGGGCAGCATTCCTGGCAGGCGGGCAGGCTCGGCCACCAACCCAACCCAGGCCTTGGCCATAGACGGCAGCAACGTAACTACCTTCCCGAGCGTGGTAATAGAAGGTCTGCAGATTGCCCCCACCTTAGGTACCACCACCGCCAACACGTGGTATTTCGACCGTGGGCTGCTCTTGCGTGGCGTGCAGGGCCGTGTCGGCGGGCCAAATGCCGCCCAGGCCTGTACCTTCAAAGCAGCCAGAGACATCCTCACCCAATTTTTGGCAGGAGGCTCTATGCGGGTAGAGAACAACACCTTCAACGGCGGCGGCATAGACGTTACGCTGCCCCAGTCCACGGCCACCGTTCAATTGGTAGGCAACCGTTTCGAGCCGCAGAGCACGGCTGCTTGGCTGCTGCCTAACCTCATCTTTCTAAAGCAAAACACCAACGGCGCCCGCATAGAGGTAGATAACAACCTTATCAGCGGCTACAGCAATACTGGGCTTCTATCAGCCGGCAGCGCCAACGTTTTTGTCCGCGGCAACCAGTTCTTACCCAACGACACCACCCGCAATAACTTCACCTCCCTAGAGGTAAACACCCGCTGGGAGGGCACCACCCAAACACCGGCCGTAGCCAATTCCATCACCATTACGGGCAACACCTTTGGCGCTGCCCGCGGCACAGCCAAAGGCACCGGCATCCTGTTTAAAAACGAACGCAGGCCCGTGGCCGATGCCTCCTTTGGTGCCCTAACCGTCGGTGGAGCCTCTGCCGCCGAGGCCAACACCTTTGGCGAAAACCTTGCCAGGTTCATTAAGCTAGACAACCAGCGCCTGCGTACCGTAAACGTAACCCTAGACGTAAGCGGCAACCTTTACACCATCGGCGGCTCTGCTCTGTCGCCCGCCGGGATGACAAACGCAGACCTTTTCAGGCTAGAAGACAAACTAGACCACGGCATAGACGACGACTCCACAGGTTTGCTACGCGTACGGCCGAGCGAGCTCTACATTACCCCCCGCAGCTTTACAGCGCCTCAAACTACCCAGCCCAGTATCCAGCGAGCGGTGTTTTTCAGCCAGGCCGGAGACATTGTCAACATCAAAGATTCTCTCTACCCACTGCCCGTTGTGGTGAATAAGGGGCTGACCTTCCGCCCCTCGGGCACGGCCACCGTCATAGGAGACCTGGCCATACAAACCCCCGGCCCCACAGACCAACTGCTCATAGACAACACAATGGCCACCAGGGGAGTCCTCACACTCACATCTGGCCGCATATTACTGCAAAACAGCAACCTGAAAGTGCTGGCACCCTCAGCTACCAACCCGCCTACCGGCTCCGATGCCAGCTACGTCATCACCAATGGCACGGGCAAGCTGATGCTGGTAGGCCTGGCCACAGAAGACCGCAACTTCCCCATCGGCACGCTCGACGCGTACCGGCCCGTCATCATGGCCAATGCCGGTACGGCAGATACGGCCTCGCTGCGCATACAGGCCCAGGTGCTGAGCCAGGGCTTTACAGGCACGCCGGTGGATACCGTGGTAGATTTCACCTGGTTCTTTACCGAAGGCACACCCGGCGCAGGCAACTACACCTTCCGCCCGCAATGGCGCACGGTAGACGAGCGCCCAGACTTTTTCAGAGACCGGGGGTTCCTTCAACGCTGGAACGCCACCACGGCCTCTTGGGAGTTTCTGACCGGGCCGCGCCCGCCCAACTACCTACCCATCGCCGGCGCCGACCCCTACGTAGCCACGGCCACCGGCCTGAACCAAACCTTCTCTTTCGATACACCTCTGCGTATTTACGCCCCGCTAGAAATACCAGATACCGTCTTTTACGTTGACGGGATTGACGGGCAAGACAACTTCCCTACCCGGTCGGGCCGGACGGCAGAGTTTGCCTGGCGCACACTGCAATACGCCGTCACCAACAGCCGGCGCGTTGCCCCTAGCCGGTTTATCTGGATTAAGGTACGCTCCGTTGCCCAACCCTATAACCAACCCGTAACCATCCCAGCCGATAAAGGCCGCATGGTTATCAGAGGAGGCTTTGGCGGCGCCGACCCTGCCCCGACACTGACCAACGCCACCGGCTCAGACCCCATACTTACAGTATCCGCAGATACCGTCTTGCTCGAAAAGCTGGGGTTGGAGCTGTCAGGCGCAGGTACTACAACTGGCCTGCGGGGCCAAACCAACTACAACCTCCTCTCGCTCGATAGTTGCATCATCTCGGTAAGCCAGGCCAGCCCAAACACAAGTGGCATCGTCTTGGAGGCAACCAGCCAGCCTCAGCGCATTGGTTTAACGGCATCCACCATCGGCACAGCGGCAACGCCCTTGGCCACAGGGCTGGCTGCCACCAATGTATTTGGGCAGATAGGCGGCACGGGCGGGCGCGGCAACACCTTCAATGCGGCCACATCAATAGTTATTACAGGGGCCAATGGGGGCACCCTGTCCGCTCGGAATAACACCATCAACAGCACCCGCCGGGGTATCACGGTTCGTGGCGGCAACGGCAGCGTGGTGGTAGCGCAAAACCGCATCAACCCTGCTGGCACGGCTGCAGGCACCGGCATCTGGGTAGCAGGCCTCACAGACAACGGCATCAGCCTTACGCTTGACAGCAACCGCCTGGCCGCCGATACCGGCATTGTACTGGCCAACAACCGCCAAGCCATCGTCAGCAGCAATCAGATTTCCGTAAACCGCATAGGCACCTACGCAGGCTCAGGACTGTCGGGCACCACCTTCCCGGCCAGCGTGGCGGGCAGCCTTCAGTTTACAGGCAACACCATAGGCGCAGCCGCTGGCTCTGCCCTGGTAGGCATCGTTCTTGGCCACGAGGGCCGCAGCGCAGGCGTAACCCCAGCCTTCAGCCAGGTTACGATAGGCAATCCGTCAGCCCTTAACACCTTCGACGTTAACCTCCCCCGCTTCATAGAACTGCAAAGCACCGCAGGGGCTGAGTTTGATGTAAACTTCGATGGCCGCAACAATCTGTTCGGCACGGCCGGCGGGCCCAAACTACCCGTCGCCATGACCCAACCAGAGCTTTTCGAGCTAGAAGACAAGGTCGTCCATAAGATTGACTTTGCCGCCTTGGGCCTTGTCCGCATGCGCGACAACCAGCTTTACGTCACCCCGGCAAGCTTCATCACCCCCCGTACCGCTACGCCCTCCATCCAGCGGGCCGTAGTGCCTTCCGCAGAGGGAGACCAGGTCTTCATCCAAAACGGCCTTTACCCCGATACGGCCCGCATAAATAAAAGCCTGACCTTTGTGCCGGCAGGCACACGTGTGGTAGAAAACAACCTCGAAATGATCGGCCCCGGCCGCCAACTTACCCTCAACGGCCCCTTCACGCTAAGGCGCGGTCTTACACTTACAGACGGTAAAATCCGCCTCAATGCCGACAACCTGATTGTAGAGCAAACGGCCCTGCCCATCATTGGAGGCAACAGCGGTAGCTATGTGCATACCAGCGCCGCAGGCAATCTTGTGCTCAAAGGCCTTGGCCAAGGAGCCCGCACAGATTCCACCCTCTTCCCCATCGGGTTAGAGAACGACTACAACCCTGTCTTTGTGCGCAACGGCGGTGTGGCAGACACTTTTGCCGTACGCATGCTGCCCGATGTGTTCACCGGCGGGCTTACGGGCGTATCCGTTCAAGACTCCGTCGTACGGGCTTCGTGGGTCGTCACAGAGTCGCTGCCAGGCGGCAGCGAGCTTCGCCTGCGCCCCCAGTGGAACGAAAGCCAAGAGAAGGCCCAGTTCCGCCGCAATCGGGTGGGCATTCAGGGTTTCTTTGCCAACGTACCCGGTGTCACGGGGCCCATCTGGGAGCCAGACGTCGTGCTCTCCGTACCGGTTGATGGCAACAACCCCTATTCAGCAGCGCGTGCCTTTCCGGCTGCCCGCAGCTTTGTCAATACGCCCGTCCGCGTCATCTCTTTGCCAGACCTGAAGGACGACGTCTTCATCCCCAGCCTCTTCTCGCCCAACGCAGACGGCAACAACGACGTGCTCCTGGCCTACTCAAACACCGTCCAGTCCATCAGCCTCAAGATCTTTAACCGGCATGGCAACCTGGTCTATGAGGCCAACGACCCCACCCAAGCCCTCACCACCGGCTGGGACGGCACCTTCAACGGCCAGCCTTGCAAGCCCGACGTGTACGTCTGGACGCTGACCGGCACCTTCCAGAACGGCAAGCCCCTTTCGGCACTGGGCAAAACCACCGGCCATATCCGCCTCATCCGCTAATCCTCAAGTCGATATGCAAAACAGCTACCGTTTCCTCGCATTATTGCTGCTGGCAGCCACTTGGGGTACCGCCGCCCGGGCGCAAGATCCTGCCTTCTCTCAGTATTACAACACGCCTTTTCTGACCAACCCGGCCATGCTTTCCTTTCGGCCAGACATGGTGGTAGGGGCCAACTTCCGGTCTCAATGGGCGGGCCTGGGCCAGGCCTACACCACCACCATGGTCAGCGGGTTTTACCCCATTCTGAGCAAGAACAAGCTGCGTCAGTTCGGGGCCGCAGGCGGTTTCGTTATGTCAGACAGGCAACCCGTGGGCTCCATCAATACCACCAGCTTCGGGCTGGCGGGGGCCTACAAGTTGCCGCTCAACTATGCCAACTTCGTGCATTTTGGCATCCAGCTCGGGTACTTCCAACGCTCTTTAAGCCTGGACGGTGCCACCACCGGCAGCCAGGCACAAAACAACTACTACAACCCCAGCCTCCCCCTCAACGAAGGCACGCTAGACCAGTCTCGCGGGGCGGGCACCATAGCCTTGGGGGCCTCTTGGGTAAACGAAGATGTGGACGGCGACATCCGTGCCCAGGCAGGTATTTCGGCCTTCCACATGAACGCCCCCAACATCAGCTTCACCCCCGGCTTTTCAGACAACATTTACCGCAACATCATAGCTACGGCCACCGTGCGGGCCGTTAAGGCGCCTGGCTTTTCGCTCTATCCGGGTGCCCGCTATATCTGGCAGGGCAACGCCCACAAGCTCAATGTAGGCGGCCTGGCCCGCTTTGGCATATCACCCGGTGGCCGAGGCCCCAACGCCGGCAAAAAAGACGCTATGTTCGGCGCAGGCACCATTGGCTTTGGCCTCTTCTACCAAGCCGTAGACGCCTCGGCGGCCATTGCCACCGTAGAGCTGGTGCAGCCCCGCTATGCCGTCAGCGTCAACTACGACCTAGGCGTTGGCCAACTAAAAGACGGTAGCACCCGAGGCAACGCGACGGAGTTCTTCGTCTGCTATCGCAAGACGCTCGGCAAACGCCGCAAAGTGGACCTGCGCTACTTCAAAACCAACAAAAACGGCGAGCCTGCCGAAGGTGCCAATCCTGGAGGCACAGCGCCCGACCCTGCCCCGGCCCCTACCCCGCCAGAGCCACAAGCCGCCCCAACAACTGAGCCTGCCCCAGCCCAAGCCGCGCCAGCCCCTGCAGACAAACCTGCGGCGTCTGCTGCTGCTCCGGCACCTGCGCCTCAGCCTAAGGTTAGCCCTGCGCCAACAACGGCCAAAGCACAGGCAGCCAAAGTCACCACCGCCAAGGGCAAGAAGAACACCAAAGCCGCCAAAGCCAAGGCAAAAGCCAAACGGAAGGCCGTCAAACGATCTGGCAGGCGCAGAGACATTCGCATGGGGCGGTAACCGCCCCCCTGTGCGCAAGCCGTCGGCAGGCCCAATCTTTGCACCTGCATGAGGGCATACACAGTTTCTGATATTCAAACCGCTTTGGTGGCAGGTGCCGGTACCATGGGTGCCGGTATCGCCCAGGTTTTGCTGGCCAATGGCCTTCGGGTACATTTGATTGACACCCGGCCTGCCGCACTAGAGGCTGCGCGTCAGTCCATAGCAGATAGGTTTGCCTCCATGCACGCAAAAGGCAAATGGGCTCAAGACCCAGGCCTTACCCTAGAGCGCCTCAGCATAGGTACCCTAGACGACGCACCTGCCTTCCAGCTCATGATCGAGGCTATTGCTGAGATTCTGGAGGTCAAGCAGGCCCTGTTTGCTGCGGCAATGGCCCATATGCCAGATGCCATTTTTGCCACCAATACCAGCAGCCTTTCCGTCAACGAACTGGCCGCCTCCTTGGTACAAAAAGATCGCTTCGTCGGGTTGCATTTCTTCAACCCGGCCCCGCTCATGCCTCTGGTAGAGGTAGTGCAGGCAGACACTACGCCCGATTGGCTGGTAGAGCTGTGCCATGCGTTGTGCCAGACCTGGGGCAAGGCCCCGGTCATAGTCAAAGATTCCCCCGGATTTATCGTTAACCGGGTAGCCCGCCCTTTCTACGCCGAGTCTATGCGCACCCTGGCAGACGGAGCGGCATCCTTCCAGGCCATAGACCATGCCCTAAAAGGCCAGGGCTTCAAGATGGGCCCCTTCGAACTTATGGACCTCATCGGCCTGGATGTGAACTACAACGTAACCAAACTCGTCTGGGAGGGGCTGGGCAAGCCCGCTCGCTTTACGCCCAACCCTGTGCAGGGAGACCGCGTAGCCCGCGGAGACTGGGGCATCAAAACCCACAAAGGCTTCTATGACTACCCCAAAGACGCTTAAACACCGCGGTTATGCAATAGTGATTGGCCTGCTTGCCACAGCCTGCCGGCAAGAGAACCAGTTTCTAGACCCACTTCCCTTCGTTTTCGTAAACGAGCAAGTGTTCGTCAACGAGCTGCGTGCCCAGCCGCTCACCTTACCCGGCGGCTTTATCTACATCAACGGCGGGCTGAAAGGTATCATCGTTTACCGCCGTGGCCAAGGCGATTTTGTCGCGGTAGAGCGCCAGAGCCCCGTTGTGCCAGGCTGCCAGGTAAAGGCAGACGCCAGCCGCCTTTTCTTGCGAGACACATGCAGCAACAGCCAGTTTACCTTCGAAGGGCAGGTTAGTTCGGGCCCGGCCAGTGCCAATTTGCGCCAGTATAGAGTGAACTATGACGGTACCAGAATCCTTATAACCAATAACTAACCATGCGCAATTTGAACCTCAATCCATCTATAGACGGCCTTACGAGCACCGATAAAGAGATCGAAAAAGCGCTGCGCCCCCTCTCCTTCGAGGACTTTACGGGGCAGGCCCCGATCGTAGAGAACCTGCGCGTTTTCGTAGCGGCAGCCAAAGTACGCGGCGAGGCACTAGACCATGTGTTGTTGCACGGCCCTCCTGGCCTTGGTAAGACGACCTTGTCCAACATCATCGCCAACGAGCTGGGGGCAGGCATTAAGATCACCTCAGGCCCTGTTCTAGAAAAGCCCAGCGATCTGGCAGGCTTGCTAACAAGCCTTGAGCGGGGCGACGTCCTTTTTATTGACGAGATACACCGCCTCAACCCCGTGGTAGAAGAGTACCTCTACTCGGCCATGGAAGACTATAAGATTGACATCATGCTAGACTCTGGCCCCTCGGCCCGGTCTGTGCAGATTGGCCTCAACCCATTTACGCTTATCGGGGCCACCACCCGCAGCGGCCTGCTGACGGCGCCGCTGCGCGCCCGGTTCGGCATCACCTGCCGGCTGGAGTATTACGATGCCAAGCTGCTCACCACCATCGTCCACCGCAATGCAGACCTATTGCGGACACCCATCGGCGACGATGCCGCGTTTGAAATTGCCCGACGCAGCCGTGGCACTCCCCGTATCGCCAACAACCTACTGCGCCGCACACGCGATTTTGCCCTCATCAAAGGCGACGGGGAGATTACCATTCAGATTGCCCAGCTAGGCCTGAAAGCCCTCAACGTTGACCACAACGGCCTAGATGAGATGGATAACCGGATTCTGAACTGCATCATCGGCAAGTATGCCGGCGGGCCGGTGGGCCTAAATACCATAGCCACCGCCGTAGGCGAAGAGGCCGAGACCATCGAGGAGGTGTACGAGCCTTTCCTGATCCAGGAAGGATACATCAAGCGCACCGCCCGCGGCCGCGAGGCTACCGAGTTGGCGTACAACCACCTGGGTGTACGCTACAATAAAACAGGCCAACCCGGCGATCTATTTCTTTAGCCTATACCGGCAAAACCAGGCAGGGCGCAGGGTTGGGAGATAGTTTGCCCTCTGCCTCGCTAACCCAGCCAAAAGGCTCTGCCTGCAGGTACAGCATCGAATCTAGATCGACATAGTCTGCCAGGCCTGCCAGGTGCAGGCCATGCCAGATGCCCACGCTCGTCTCTACCATGCAGCCTATCATCACCCGCATGCCCAACCGTCGGGCGGCCTGCAATTGCCCTATGGCCTCCTGAAGCGTACCCGCCTTTTGCAGTTTGATGTTGATGCCGTCAAAATCAGCCGCAAGGGCCTCTATGGAGGTGCTGCGTGTCACACTCTCGTCGGCCAGAATGGGGCATGGAAACTGACCCCTAATCTGACTGTACAATTCGCTCCCGGCCCGGAAGGGCTGCTCCAGCACCGTTATCAGCAGATGTTTTTGCCATGCGGCAAAATGCCGCTCCAGGGTAGCAACATCGCTGAAGGCTTCGTTGCCGTCTACCAGCACCGGGCCGTTGTACACCCGGGCCAGTGCTGCAAACACGGCCTCTGTACTTTGCTTGCCTACTTTGACCTTGATGGCCCCAAAGCGACCCAGGTTGTGCTTTTCAAAGAACGGCTCCACCTCTTCTGCAGGCATAATGGGCAGCGTGAAGGTGGTGGCATATGCCGGCAGCAAGGCAGGCAGACCTAGCGCTGCGGCCAGGGTTTGGCCCGTATTTTGAGCCAAAAGGTGCCTGTGCGCCATATCCAAACCGACCGCAAGGCAGGCTGGTAATCCTAAAGACGCTTCTTGCAACGTCTGCGTATCAAGCTTTTGGCCAGCAAGGTGCGCCAGCAGAGCTTCTACCTGCTCGGGCGTTTCGTCGTAGCGGATATTGGGGGCCACCTCGCCCCAGCCGGTATGCTCCCCATCGGTAAGCCCTACAATAAAGTTGGTTTTGGCCACCGAGCTGTTGCGGGCTATGGCCCAGGTAAACTTCAGCGGTAGCTCTATGCGCTTGTAGACCAGCTTCATCTAGTTGTTAAACCAGCTTTGGATGTCGTTGCCGGCCTCTAGGCGGCGTTCCACCTTATCGTCTAACCTGGGGAAGAAGTCCAGGCCGGTTTCAGCCTCAATCTTATCCACCGACACGCAAAATTTCTCTATAGATAGCTTGCTGTCCTTGTTTGGCACAAGAAACCCAATCATCTTCACCTCGGGCGGCTGCATGTCCAGCACAACCTTGTAGTATTCGGCAGGCACGGCGACCCTATTGGGCCCGATTGTCTTATGGCCAGGTTTGATGACGGGCCCCGTTACAACGTAGAGCACCTTATCTCGCTTTTGCCACCGGCGCACCTTCTCTTCTACTCTGCGCCAAACACCTGTGTTACAGGCCCGTACCTGGGGCGACATATTGCTAAGGTAGAAGCTTTCGGCATAGGCCGCCAAGCTGAGCTTCATGTCTCCTGCGGGCACAAGGTGGCCCCTATCGTAGCCAGATCCTCGGTAGTCTTGCAGCTCGGCGCTGCCCGTCTTAACGTCAGGGTCAGGCAAAAACTCAGCATCGGCCTCGTCTCGGCTAAACTTACCCGCAAAGTTGGCTGCCGTCAGCACATGGGCCGTCCAAGAAGGTTGCTCGGTGGCTTCGTTGTAGCTAAGCGTATAGCCCAGGTGTTTCACCACTTGCTCGCCTTGCACCCGGGCCGGTAGGCCTAGCAGATTATCAACCTCCAACGCCTCGGTAGCGTCTGCTGATGGTAACTCACCTTGCGTGTCCTGCAAGGCTACCTGTTCCGTAGTTTCAGCCATTGGGCGGGCCTTTTGCTCCTTCCAATAGTGGAACGCCAACCACAGTACGGTTATACCCAAAATCAGCCACAAAGACCAGTCGAACCTAACAGGTGGCACCTTAGAGCGGGGCCTTTTCGGATATGCCATGGCGTGATGATGCTTCGGGCTAGGTTTTTTGCTTTTTCTTCTTAGCGGCAGGAAAGAGGATGTTGTTCAGTATCAACCTATAGCCCGGCGAGTTAGGGTGCAGGTTCAAATCCGTAGGCTCCTCTTCTATAAAGTGCTGGTAGTCTTCCGGATCGTGCCCTCCGTAAAACGTCCAGGTTCCGTTGCCATAGGTGCCGTGGATGTAGCGAGCCTCCTTTTGGTTCTTGTTTTCACCCATTATCAACACCTCTGGTTTAACTAGGCTGCTGCGGAAGGCCGTCGTTTGCCCCATGAACCCGTGAATCAGGTTCTGGTGGTTCTGCGTCAGCATCGTGGGGATGGGGTCGTACTTGGCAGAAAAGGTAAAGAGTTGAAAGAAGTCGTCCTTTTCGGGCACCATGCTTGGCAGCGGGTTGGGCCTGCTGTCTATGTCAGAAAACTCATAAGCCAGCGTGTTGGGCTCTAGTCTAAACTTGTGGAAGGCAAAGCACCTGCCATAGTCAAGCTTGCCTTGGGCGCGTGGGTCAATGGCGTCGCCGTCGTAGTAGCGATCACAGATATCAGCACCGTCAGCGGCCAGGGCAATGTCGTAGCTGTCTGTTGCAGAGCACATGGCAAACAAAAAGCCACCACCGGCGCAAAAATCGCGGATTTTCTTGGCCACCTCTAGCTTGAGCTGGCTCACTTTAGTAAAACCATGCTTCCGGGCAATGGCCTCAGCCTCTCGTACCTGGTCCTGATACCAACCGGCATTGGCAAAGCTGGCAAAGAAGCGTCCATACTGCCCGGTAAAGTCCTCGTGGTGCAGGTGCAGCCAGTCATACTTGGGCAGCTTATTCTCAAGTACCTCATCATCGAAAACGACGTCGTACGGAATCTCGGCGTAGGTAAGCACCAGCGTCACGGCATCGTCCCACGGTTGCTTGCTCTTGGGGCTATAGACGGCAATCTTGGGTGGCTTCTCAAGCTTCATCACGTCCTGGTTCACGTCTGGCAGCAAGATCTGCGCCTTTATATCAGCCGCTTGCCCCTCAGAGAGCTTCTCGACAGTAATGCCCCTTACCCGCGCCTCAGACTCTACAAAGGGCTGCGCAGATACCAAGAAGCTACCGCCACGGTAGTTAAGCAACCACTCTACCTCTACCCCCTTAGACAGTACCCAATAAGCCAGGCCATAGCTTTTAAGATGATTGGCCTGCCCCTCGTCCATAGGGATAAGCAAATGCTGGGCTTGCAACGGCCTGGCCAATAGGCCTAGTACCAGCAAGGCAACAATGGCAATGCGCTTTGTCATGAGGCGGCCCTTTGGTCTAGCTGGCTGATGCAACGGATGAAGAGCGACAAATCGTTGAAAACCGAGTAGTCTTTGGCGTAGAGGCTATCTAGCCTGCGTAGTGTAAGCTCGTTGGCGGCGGCGTTGGCGGCGCTGCTGGTGGTAAGGACGCCGGGCTTGCTGTAGGCCATGGCGTTTTTCCGGCTCAGGCTGACCCAGGTCTTATTACCGGCCAACACGTCTAAGATGTTGGCAACAAGGCCTGCCTTATCGTGGTAAATCCACAAGGTAATCGGCAGCGAGGCAGCCATCATTGTAGCCAGAGCCACATCTACGGTGCGCTTCTTGTACCTCTCAAAACTGCCCCAGGGTTGCAGCTTAAGCTCCACGCTGTAGAGCTCTCCGGCAGCCCGGCTGTTGCTGGAGCCTAGCACGAAGTCTGCCTCTGCCGGCGCTATCTTAAACTGCAAGTGCTTGAGGGCCAACTGGCTCATCCACTCTATGATGGCGTACGACTCAACGTCTTTGCCACAGAAGATGACCTCCTCGGCCTGGAAGAGGTGCACCAACTGGGGCAAATCTTTCACATCCCCCGCATAGAGGGCATCGAGGTGGGCCTCAGGCTCGGTAGCCACTCGCCCAGCCATCCAGACGGGTGCCTCGGCGCGGTTCAAAAGCCAGGTTACGCGCTCAACCTCTGGCTGCGAGCCCACAATGAGTGCCCGCCGTTTGTAGCTACCAGAGAGCGAGAAACGCCCATACAACCGGAGATTGTCTAGCAACCTGATGGCCCACATGGCCACGAAGGTGTAAATCCCCCCCATCAAGATCAACGCCTTCGAGAACCGGTAGGCATCAAAGTAGTTAGACCCGGCCGAGATCAATATCGTACCCAGCGCCGAGCCCAGTATGAGCGCCCGCAAAGAGAATGGCCGCCGGTAGGCCCCGGTAAACAGGGCTGCGCCCAACCAACCCACCACATACAACGGTACGGCGACGCCCATGTAAGAGGCTGGGTAATAGTCGTCGTAGCGGTAGTTGGCCTCCCACCACTCTTTAAGGCCATACATACCGGCATAGATAGCCAAACCATCTACCGCAGGCATGTACACCTGCCAGAAGACCCGCGCCGCCAGGCTGTATGCCGCACGCAGGTAGATGGCCATCAGGATGAGCACACGGAGTACACCGGCATACCCTTGCGAAAAGTGTTTCTCCGCAAAGAGGGCCATGGCCTGGTAGAAGTTCTTGACGTAGTTTACACTGGCCCGCTTGGTGCTCTCGCCCTTGTAGTGGATGATGCGCGTGGTGGGCAGGTAATAGTTTTTGTAGCCAGCCTTTTGCAGGCGGTAAGAGAGGTCCACATCCTCTCCATACATAAAGAAACGCTCGTCTAGATATCCGGCCTTGTCTAGCGCCTCTTTGCGCATCAGCATAAACGCGCCTGATAGGATATCAATCTCGTGCGTATGCTCATCTGCCAGGTAACCCAGATGATACCGGTTGAATATCCTGCTCTTGGGGAAGAGCGAAGACAGGCCGAATATCTTGTAGAAGGCTACGGCCGGCGTTGGCAGGCCCCGTTTGCTCTCGGGCAAAAAGGCACCTTTGCCGTCCAGCATTTTGACGCCGAGGCCGCCTGCTTCGGGGTGGGCTTCCATGAAATCGAAGCATACGGCCAGGGTATCTTCTTGCAGCACCGTGTCTGGATTAAGCAGTAACACGTGTTTGCCCCGGGCCTGGGCTATAGCCTGGTTGTTGGCCTTAGAGAACCCCCTGTTGTCTGCATTAGCAATAAGTGTAACCCAGGGAAAGAGCCGCTGCACCATCTGCACAGAGCCATCTACGCTGGCATTATCTACCACAAATACCTCTAGAGACAAGCCTTGCCCCGCGCGCGCCACAGAGTCTAGGCACTGTTGCAAAAAGTGCCTGACGTTGTAGCTGACGATTACAACGGTAAGGTCAACCGGGCCTGTGGAGGAGTGGAACATGCAGTCTGAATGGAGGATGCATCAGCAGTTTAGGCCAATATACGGCCTAATCGGTTGCCAAGCTACGTAAAGCCGAGCAACCGTTGTTGCACTAACGGCGCATGGCGGCCTTCAATTGCGCGGCCATACGCGGATTGGCCTGCATCTGGTTCATTTTACGCATCATTTTGCGCATTTCCTCAAATTGGCTCAAAAACGCATTTACTTGCTGGATTGTGGTGCCAGAGCCGTTGGCAATACGCTTTTTGCGGCTGCTGTTGAGCACCTCGGGGTTGGCGCGCTCGTGGGGCGTCATAGAGCGGATCATGGCCTCGATGGGCTTAAAGGCATCGTCCGAAATCTCCACGTCCTTGAGCATCTTGCTCACGCCCGGTATCATCGAGACCAGATCTTTGATGGAGCCCATCTTTTTGAGCTGCTCCAACTGCGAGAGGAAGTCGTTGATGTCGAACTGGTTCTTGCGGATTTTGGCGTCAATGCGCTTGGCCTCCTCCTCGTCATAAACCTGCTGGGCACGCTCTACCAGGCTGATGACGTCGCCCATGCCCAGGATGCGCTGGGCCATCCTGTCGGGGTAAAACTGGTCTAGCTGCTCGGGTTTTTCGCCAGTGCTGATGAACTTGATGGGCTTCTCAACGACGGTGCGGATGGAGAGCGCAGCCCCGCCACGGCTGTCACCATCAAGCTTGGTGAGTACGACACCGTCGAAGTTGATGCGGTCGTTAAAGGCTTTGGCCGTGTTGACGGCATCCTGGCCCGTCATAGAATCTACCACAAACAGCGTCTCGCTCGGGTTGAGCGTCCGCTTCATCTGTTCGATCTCGGCCATCATGGCCTCGTCAACAGCCAAACGGCCCGCCGTATCTACAATGACGATTTTCTTGCCAGTCTGCCTGGCCTGGGCCACGCCGCGTTGGGCAATGCCTACCGGGTCGGTAACGCCGTCTTCGGCATAAACGTCCACCCCCACGGTCTGGCCCATCACTTTGAGCTGCTCGATGGCCGCCGGGCGGTACACGTCTGCCGCCACCAGCAATACCTGCCGGCCTCCGCGCTTGTAGAAGTTGGCCAGCTTAGAGGCGAAGGTCGTTTTACCAGAGCCCTGCAGGCCCGAGAGCAAGACAATGGCCGGGTCACCCTTGAGCACTACATCTTCCTTCTCGGCACCCATGAGCTGCACCAGCTCGTCGTACACGATTTTGGTGAGCAGCTCGCCTGGCTTTACGGCTATGCGGACCTCTTGGCCCATGGCCTGGTCTAGAATTTTATCCGTTACCTGCTTGGCTACCTTGTAGTTAACGTCTGCGTCTACCAGGGCACGGCGAATCTCTTTGACGGTTTGGGCAACGTTAATGTCGGTAATGCGGCCCTGGCCCTTTAAGGTTTTGATGGCGCGCTCCAGCCGGGCGTTGAGATTGTCGAACATAGATACAGTTGAGACGTAGAGATGCCGAAAGGCACAAAGTCAGGCCCACGATCGGGCCGTGTAAGACTTGCAAAGATACTTTACGTGCGCCGGGCCTGTTATGGTGTAAAAGCGATATTTGCCCGGTATGAGAGCCACACTCTGCACATTTATAACCTTTTTGCTGCTTGCGGCAACAGCGGCAGGCCAGTCTAAAAACGGAGCAGGCTACGACTGCGACGAAGAGATCTTCCCCCGCTACGACAAAGCCACCCGCACCTACGGCTACGTCAACATCGTAGGGCAGTGGCGGGTAGAGCCTACCTTCACCAAGGCAGAGCGATTCAATGGCAAGTTGGCCGTGGTGCAGCGGGGCAGCAAGTTTGGCCTCATCAATTGCCAGGGCTTTTTGGTAGCCAGCACCGTTTACGACGAGATCCAAAACCTGGTCAACGGCCGGGCCTGGGCCCGCCAAGGTAATCTGTGGGGTTTGCTCGATGACAAGGGCAGGCTCGTGGTGCCCCCCGCCTTCGAGGAGATTCGTCCCGTAGCCCCCCGCAACGAGCTGACTTGGGTCAAGAAGAAAAACCTCTGGGGCGTCTTCAGCAAAGACCGCATCAAGATGCTGGTGGAGCCTCGGTTTGAAGGGTGCCGGTCCATCTCTGACTCCCTGGGCCTGGGCCTCAAAGAAGGACTAATCTACCCCATCTACCTGGGTACGGCGCAGGTCATCTACGACAGTTGCACCCAGTTCACACTGGCCCGGGGCAACGCCTATTTGTTCACATATCGCAAAAAAACCGGCCTCATGGAGGCCAGCGGCAGCGTCTTGCTCCGCCCCGAGTACGACAGCCTGCGGGCCCATGACAACTATCTGCTCGCCTACCAGAACGGACGCGGCGGCGTGGCCACCTACACCGGCAAGCGCACCACCCCCCTGGCCTACGATGCCCTGCTCGGCTCCGACGGCGTGCTGATTGCCGCCAGACAAAACGGCAAATGGGGCTACCTGCTGCCCTCAGGCAAGGTGTACATCCCCTTTGAATATACCCGGGCGCTGCCCCAGCAATCTGGCTACTACGCCCTGCAACAGGCCACCGAAGGCAAGCGCTGGGCACTGGCCAACACGGCCGAGCGCACCCCGCTGCGCTTCCAATACCAAGACGTCCGGTTCGACTTGCAGGGGCTAGGTGCCGTGCTGCAGGTCGGGGCAGACAGTTTGCAGGTCTTCAGCTTCCGCACCCGGCAGCTGCACCCAGAGGTATTCCGCAGCTACGCGCAAGACGTTGACTCGGCCCAATTTCTCTACATAGCCCCCAGCAAAGGGCCCCTGGCCGATTTGGCACAAACCTCACATGGCCTGGTGCATCTAACCAATTTTCGCAAGAGTATCGCGCTGACATCCGGCCAAAACCCCGTGCACCTGCAAGGGCCTTGGTTTCGCATCTACGCCCAGGCGGCAGAGGGCATCTACAACATAGCCACCCGTCGCATCGTGGTAGAGCCCAGGTTCGCCGCTGCAGGCCTCATAGACGGTGCCAACAACATGCTGCAAGGCTCAGATGGTAAGACGGTGCAGGTGTTCTCGGCCGCTGGCAAACCCATGTTTACAGCCTCTGGCGAGGCCTTGGCCTTTGTGCAGGGCAACAAATACATCTTTAAGAAGGAGGGCGCTTACGGTTTGGTGGCCCTGCCAGATGGTGATGTTATCTTGAAAGCACAGTATGCCCCGCTCCAGCCGGCAGGCGGCTTCGCCGGACTTGAGCGAAGCCCGTTGATCGGGTATCGCAAAGGGAAAGCCCGGCTGTTGGGCATAGATGGCAAAGAACTCTCGGAGGCGGTGGACTCCATACGCTACGTGGGCCAGCAAAAGTTTGCCTTTCTTGAAAATGACAACTACTACCTGGTTGACAAAGCGGGTAAGCGCGTGTCTGAGGCTGTTTACCAAGCTGTGGATTTCTACGCTGATGACCTGCTGCTGGTAAAAGCCTCAGACGGCAGCTTTGCCTACCTGAACAAGCAAGGTTCGGTAGCTTTTACCTTGAGCCAAGCTACGCACGCAGGCCGTTTCAACAAAGGGGTGGCCCGCGTTAGTTGGACGAATAAAACGGGCCTGATAAACAAGCAAGGGAAGTTGGTACAAATCCTTCCCTAGTTTGCGTGTGGCTGCGCCAGGCACATAACTAGAACTCTTCTGCCTCTTCTATGGCTGGAGCCTCTATGGGCTTGGCGTATTCTACGGCTGCCTGCACGAAGGAGACAAAAAGCGGGTGCGGATTCTCGACCGTACTCTTGAGCTCTGGGTGGAACTGTACGCCGACGAAGTAGGGATGCCCTGGTAGCTCTACCACTTCTACCAGGCCCTTGTCTGGGTTTTTGCCAGTGGCCAGCATCCCGGCGGCTTCGTAGCGGGTCAGGTAGTCGTTGTTAAACTCATAACGGTGCCGATGCCGCTCTCGGATGGCAGAGGTTCCATAGGCCTTTGCAGCCAACGACCCGGCCTGCAAGGTGCAGGGCTGGGCCCCCAGGCGCATGGTACCCCCTTTTTGCGTAATGCCCTTTTGACTGTCCATCAGGCTGATGACGGGGTTGGCCGTGTCAGGATCCATCTCTGTACTGGCTGCCTGGGGCAGGCCCAAAACGTTGCGGCCAAACTCTACCACGGCGCACTGCATGCCCAGGCAAATACCGAAGAAGGGTATCTGCTGCTCTCGCGCTACGCGTACTGCGTTGATTTTGCCTTCTATGCCGCGCTCGCCAAAGCCAGGGGCCACCAAGATGCCGTGGAGGTTTTGTAGTCTCTTTTGGGCATCATCGAACTGTACGAGGTCTTCGGCCTTGATCCACTCGATCTCCACCTTGGTTTCGGTAGCGGCACCGGCGTGGATGAAGGCCTCTGCTATAGACTTGTAGCTGTCTTTAAGCTCGACATACTTACCCACAAGGCCGATACGGCAGGTTTCTGTCGGGTTTTTTAGGCGTCCCAAAAACTCTTTCCAACGATCAAGGTCTGGCTCACGCTCGGGTTTGATGTGGAAGAGCTGGAGGACCCGATCGTCGAGCTTCTCCCGCTTCATCAATAGGGGCACGTCGTAGATCGAGTCTGCATCGATGCTCTCTATGACGGAGTTTTGCGGCACGTTGCAAAACAGGGCCACTTTTTTGCGCATCTCCTGGGGCAGCGGGTACTCTGTGCGGCAAACCAGGATATCGGGCTGGATGCCTGCCTCTAACAAGTTTTTGACCGAATGCTGGGTGGGCTTGGTCTTGAGCTCTCCCGCTGATTTTAAGAACGGCACCAGCGTAAGGTGGATGACGATGGCATTGCGCTCGCCAAGCTCCCAGCGGGTTTGGCGCACAGCCTCGATAAAGGGCAACGACTCAATGTCGCCCACGCAGCCGCCAATCTCTGTGATGACGATGTCGTAGTCTCCGCTCTCGGCCACGGCGCGGAAGTTGCGCTTGATCTCGTCTGTAATGTGCGGGATGACCTGCACCGTCTTGCCCAGATAAACGCCCTGGCGCTCGTTTTGGATGACGTTGTAATAGATACGCCCGGTGGTGACGTTGTTGGCCTGGCTGGTCGGCGTGTTCAAGAAACGCTCGTAATGGCCAAGGTCCAGGTCGGTCTCGGCACCGTCATCAGTTACGTAGCATTCGCCATGCTCAAATGGATTGAGCGTGCCTGGGTCAATGTTCAGATAGGGATCAAACTTTTGGATGGTGACCCTGAAACCCCTGGCCTGCAACAGTTTGGCAAGAGACGCCGCGATGATGCCCTTGCCCAACGAAGAGGCAACTCCTCCCGTAACGAATATGAATTTAGCTACTGACATTACGGGATACAAAGCTAAGGGCTTGGCTGCGGGCGCAGGTTACGCCATGGTAACAAATATCAAATTCAGCGCACGGCATGGCCAGGAGGCATGGCTATTAAGTAAACAGCTCTCGCAGCACATCTAAACTGCGGATTTGTGGCATGTCTGCGATGTGCAGTCTGTAAAACCGCACCAGGTCGTCTAAGAGCTGGCGGCGCAGGGCACTGGGGATGGCCACCCGGCTAAAGTAGGGCGTCTGCAAGAGGGTTTGCAGGGCCTCTTGCTCTTCTTGGTGGGCCAAGCCGCTTGCCGAGCCAAAGCGGGCGTCTAGCTGATAAATCTGGTGGTATAGTTCTGATGCATCTGATACGCCAAACCCAAGGCGTCGGCTCAGGCCAAGCAGAAATTGCAGGTGGAAGTTCTCCGTCTGCTCGTCGGCATGTTCAAAGGCCAGCAGGCTAGTGAAAATGAATGCGAACTTTTCTGCATCAGCCTCTTGCTCTTTGAGCACCCGCGTCAGCATCTCTGACAGAAACAGGCGGATGCTGGACTTTCGAACGTCTAAACTCGGCAACAGGGTAGCGTCGTAGAACTGCACCTGGCTGATGCGGTTCAGGTCTGCGCCCTCGCGGTGGTACACAACCAGGCTCAGCAGGCTCAAGGGCTGGTAATAGGCAATTTTAGCCGTGCCTTTGGCGCTACGTACCGAGTTGACAATGTAGCTCTGCAACCCAAAAGCCTCTGTGTAGCACCGCACGATGATGGATGTCTCTCGGTAGCGGATGTAGTTTAAGACCAAGGCTCGGGTTTGCGTAAGCATCAGGAGTGTTTGGGGCAGCTAATCGTCTAACAAATGTGGTTGCTTTTTGGTGCTAAGGCTGGCCTGCCTACCAGGCAATGGCCCTGGGCCCGGCCCTGCTGTGGGCCAGTTGGCGCAGGTAGCGGTGGGCCTCGTCGTGGCGCTGGTTGTAGTCTTGCCACATGCGCTCCATAAAGGCACCGGCATCCGGGCGGGCTTCTGTGGGCAATGCTTCTGTATACGCCTCTTGGCCGGGCGGTTCGGGCTCGGGCTGCTGTTCTTGCCTCAGGCTGGCTTGCCAGGGTTTCTCGTCGGGCTGATCTGTTGCCTCGTCTTGCAATGCCTCAGTTGGCAGATGGGTAGAGCTCTTGGCGAAGGCCAGGGCGGGCGCTGGCGCGGGCGGCTGCGTGGCGGGCACGGCCTTGGCCTGGCCCATGGCGATGCGGTGGTCTATCCAGCGCTGCTTTAGGGCGTTGTCGGCCACGTCCTTTTCCTTCTTCAACCGGCGCATCTCCAGCCGGTGGAAGTCTTGCGAAAGCTGGGCGAAGTGCTTGCGCAGCTCATCGCCCGTGGCCGTTTCTAGCTCGGCCTCCATCTTGTCGAGGTAAGCCTGGTATGGATGCTGCTTTTTGGATGGCTGCATGGCAGGCAATGTAGGGCCCATAGAATGGCGGTGGGCAGATTTGTGCCTAAACAAAAAAGGGCAGGTGTAAACCTGCCCTTTTGCTGTAAGCGCCTGTCCCTTATCTCACAATAAACCTTCTAAAAACAACGCCGCGGTTGTTCTGCACACGTACGTAATACATGCCTGGGAGTAAAGACATTGATATATCACTTTGTCTTGACCCAGGCACTAATGCTCCGGACAAAAGCAGCCTGCCTTGAGCATCATAGACGTGGTAAGGCAGCGGGGCATAAATCTCATTGTGCAAGAGGGAGAATTGCCCTGTATTGGGGTTAGGGGCAATTGTTACCCTTAAACCTGAAGACACCTCGGCCTTATCTACCCCAGAAACCCGTGTCGATGCATCCGCAATAGCAGGCGGTTGTTCCATATTCCCCGCCGAATCCAGCGCAACTGAATAGAAAGAGTATGTGCTGTCAAGCTGCCCAACGAAGATGCCTGTAGTACTATCGGTAGTCTTCCAAAGTCGGTATTTGCCATCATTGACCTTGAAGAAGATGGAGTACTTGCTTATACCGCTGCCTTGGTCGCTGCCGGCCCACCTCAGGATAAACCTATCAGAGCTACTATCTGGGAGTGTAGTTACCCGGCTTTGAGGGACTATGTTATCTACCCTGTTTACCCAAGCGGGCGTCAGAATCTGGGCATTGTTGTCGAAAATGATGGACGCCCGGTTCTTAATTACTGTACCAACAGGAAGATTGGGCCTTACACCGATGGTAAAGAATACAGCCCCTTCGCCTTCTGGAGAGTTTTGGTTGGGAGGCAGAAAGCCGTCGTCGGCTCCAAAAACAGGCTCAAGCGTAGTTTGATCTAGCGTCTCGAAATACCAGCTTAAGACGCGAGTGCCCGGATTGTAACCGGCAGAAATACGGATTACATAAGGTTTAATAGGCGCAAGGCTGACTTCTGTCTTCCAGCGATTTAACCCTGTGGGCGGTATGATGATGGTATCGCCAAAACCCACGTAGCCCAGCTCGATTGTTGCTGGATCAAAGACACGGGTGTCAAGCGTATCGTTGATGGTTACTGTTGCTGCCGGGGCAGTAGCCGTTCTTAGGTTTTCAAACCTTATCAGATAGGGAAACTTCGCATTGGTTTGGGTGTAACCCAATCGGTTGTTGCCGGTAGTACCCAGTTTATCATTGGGATCGAACGAGCCAGCAATACGGGGTGTTTTGGGGTTTGGCGGTGTTGGCGGGGGTGGTGGGCATGGACCGGGGGTGCCACCAAAACCCGATTGAATAATGCTTCCTGCCTTATAACCATTAACACCTGCTGTCGCGATTTTAACAATGATTTCAGATATACCAATTACTGCCTCTATTCGGTTACTAAAGGCACTACCTGGAATACAGGAAAACAGTGCTAATCCATATGTAGAAAGGTAGTCCGCTGGCTTACGGTCGCCCTCTGGATTAGCTGTTGCTGCGTCAATGATCGTACAAGCTACAGTACTCACCAGCTCAAACGCACATGCCGCCGCAGGGCCGCCTAGTGCTGGGATTGCAGAAATAGCATCAATGGCGAGTTCTGCTTGCTTTTTCTGGCATTCGCTATCCGCGAATTGAGTCAAACAACCAAGACCCGCCGGCGAGGCATTTTCAATAGACTTTCCTTCTGGGTAACTCTGGGAAGAACCCATCAATGGTGCCAAGGCATACGCCGCCATTCGATTGTTAGTCGCTGCGCTTGCCGGCATTTTTCCATGGAAGGAAAAAACCATTGTTTCACCAGCCCGGACTACAGGAAGAAGCCACATGGCAACCCCATTGATGGTCGTAGTGGAGTTAAGAGCGCTATCCAGCCGAGCAAATTGAAACCTTGGTTGCAAGCTGTCTATCAAGGATTGACGACTTCCAAATGCCTTTAGATAAAATCCCCACCTTACTTCGGCTCCTTCAGGCAGTTGGATAACAACAGGAATGCTTCGCGCATCAATATTCCCTTGATTCTGGATAACTACCTGAAAGGGCGTCCAGGTATTAATACGTATGGCCGGGTAGGTAATGAGCTCAGCCGTAACCAGTGGGGGCCTGCCCCCTTCTATGCGGAAAGCTCTGGCCAATACAATGACCGTGTCCGGCCTACCTCTGAATGTCGCCTCCAGGTTGAAGGTACCTGTATCTAATCCGTTAAAATCAAAGCTTATAAGCAGGTTTCGACCTTCCGTCTGCACAAGACCTGTGTCTAGCACAATGGGGGCACGCCCTCCAAAAGTAGGTACCAGCCTTAACCGCGTGCTGTCTGTAAATGCCTCGCCGGTTATCCTAAGCGTGGCAGTGCCAATGTTGCCGACGGCAGAAGGGGCAATTGCAGTAAGTCTGGGCCTGGTAATGGTAAACGTCCTGGTTTGCAGCGGCGTCCACCTGCCAGAAGAGTCAGCTATCCTTAGCGATAGCCTATGATCGCCCAAGGATAACCCTGTCATCGAAATTCCGCGGATGATATCTACCTCGGCACCAGGTGTGAAACCTATTACTCGAGTAGCGCGGCCTGGGCCTGGATCTCTACCGTCTAAGAAATACTCGGCTTTGGCTAGGCCCCTTCGGCTGTTAGCCTGTGAAGCACTAAGGATGAAAAAGGGGCTAGACCTAACAGCTCCCCAACGCCCCAAGCTATCTGCCATGCGTATACCAAAGGTGTGGTAGCCCGGTTGCAGCCCTGATGTACCTGCAGAGGCCGTAAATAAGGCTGAGTCTCCTACGATGGCACTTGGCAGGCGGGTAGCCCTCCCAGGGCCTGGATCTGTATCTATGAACCACTCAGCTCTTGACAAGCGGGCCTTTGTACGGGCAATAGGAGTTCTTATTATCCAGAATACTCGGGCTAGTTGCACGCCCCATGTGCCGCCTGCATCTTTAAAGCGCACACCAAGGGTATGGATACCATCTGACAAAACAGCTACAGGAACACTCAGGTTCACGTCCACCGAATCTGCATTGGGTACCGCTGCTATCCGGATTCCATTACCAGGGCCAGGGTCTGTATCAATAAAATACTCGCCAGCGGCGATTCTAGGGGCGGGGCCTTGTGTGGCTGGCACGCGCACAACCATATACCACCTGCTGGTGGCAACACCCCAACGCCCACGAGCTTTGGCCCGCATGCCCAAGACATGGATACCTTCTGAAACTGCGCCCCCCGATAGGTTGAAGGTCCGGTCAATACTGTCTGCCGGGGTTATGCTTAGCGGTGTACCGAGGCCTACGCCCGGGTCTGCGTCAACAAAATACTCCAGGCTCGTAATCGTCTGGCCACTGACATTGCAGGCAAAGCAAAACCAAAGGCCCAGCGCCCAAAAAAGTACCTTTCTCATAATTGAGAGGGCTTAGCGACCTTTTTGAGCCTTTACTCGAACCTGCAGTGTGCCACCAGGCGCCACACTTGGGTTCAGGATATTAACCATCTCGACGTAGGGCAGCTGTCCGTCATTAGAAAGCTGGTGATACCAAGGGTATAGCCCACCAGTTGGCCCTATGTTGGTGCCGTCTGTCCCTGCGTTGCGGCCGGGGCTGCTGTTTTGCAACCTGTAGTCGCTATTTACATCGAAATTGGTAGTGGTTGATAACGCACCAACAAATTGGGGGTCTTGATTTAGGTTGTTAGCACCCACATTAGTACCATAAGGTAATGGGTTGGTACTGGTCCCAAAGTAAATGTTGTTGTTAAAGGTGCAGTTTGTAGCGCCCGACATACTTCCACCAATGAATATGTTGTTGATGATATTACAGTTGTTGGCATCGCTAATTCCCCCACCGGGAATAAACAGATTATTAGAAATAAGATCACGACTACGTGCGCCATTAATACCGCCAATAACTATGTTATTAGTAATCAGCACATTGGAACTGTAAGTACCACCAGCCAGTCGGATGGAGTTTACCCGGCAGTTCTTTATTAGAAAATTTCGGCAAGATCCAAAACGCATATCTAAGGCACGTCCTACATCTGAGTCAGTAATCGTTATATTTCTTAAAAAACCCCTAAAATAGGTTTCATCCCATAGGTATAACCCGATGATTTGAGTGCCAGAAGCAGAACCAAAGCTGTTGGAGTCTAGAGTAATTCCAACAGTTGCCTTTAACCGTTGGCTAAATTGGCCTATAACAGGAGGGTTAGGGTCAAGGCCAGGCCCCATGAGTACGAGCCGCTTGGTTATTACCTGGCTACCACTGTAAATGTCTTGCGAAACCGAGAAAAGCAAGGTATCACCCGCGCGGCTGGCCAAATAGGCAGCATCAAACGTGGTGTATTGCGCCGGTATGAGCGGATTATTGCTAACCGTAAGGATGGTAGCATGCGAAGGCTGGTTCAGGGCGAACAGAGAGAGCAGCAGGCAGAGAAGGTGTAGTCTTGACATCATGGCTAGTTGGAATTAGACAGTGCTAAGTAAGTATTACATATTGGTTTACACAAATGATATTTGATTCTTAATATAGAGAACCAATATTGTATACATTTTTCCGAATTTTGTATATCTTAAATAAGATAAATATAAACTATTGCAAGTGAATTCATATCACTTAAACCTATCCTTTGTCTAGTTATCGAAGTATCAATTTCCCGGTCTGTGCTAATCGTTGGATGATCAAGAGCAGAACCTTTAGCATTGCAAATCATCATATTTGCATCTATGCGATACATCCCCTACGTGCTTGCCCTGTTGGCCGCAGCTCCTGCTTGGGCTCAGAACAACAGCCCGGCTGCCGCACAGGCTGCGCCGGTGGTGGTAGAAGGTGCCACCGTCCATGTGGGCGACGGGCAAGTGCTTGCGCCGGGGTATGTGGTGTTTGCCGCAGGCAAAATCACGGCCGTGGGGGCTGGTGCACCCGGGCAAGTGCCTGCAGGGGCGGTGCGCATCTCGGCACAAGGCAAGCATGTGTATCCTGGCCTGGTGTTGGTGAACAATACGATGGGGCTGGATGAGGTGGCCTCCGTCCGCGCCACGCACGACTATGCCGAGGTAGGCGATGCCTCGCCCGAGGTGCTGGCCACCACGGCTTACAACGCTGCCTCCGAGCTTATAGAGACGGCCCGGGCCAACGGGGTGCTCACCGCCATGGTAACGCCCTCTGCCGGGGGCAACAACCTGGCACCTGGGCGCGCCGGCCTTGTCCAACTTGATGCCTGGACGACGGATGGCGCGGTGATGCGTCGCTCGGTAGGGGTTATGCTGGCCATGCCACCAAGGTATGCCAACACGGGCTGGTGGGCAGAGCCAGGTGCGTCGGTGGTAAACGAGGGCCGCACTGCTGCCCTGGCCAAGCTGAAACAACTGCTGGCCGATGCCCAAAGCTATTGCCAAGCACCCAAGGGCAGCCGCCCTTACAACGAGCGGCTGGAGGCCTTTAGAAACGCCTTTTCAGGCACGGAGGCCGTGTTTATTGACGCCCCCAACGCCCGAGAGATCCTGGAGGCCGTGCAACTTGCCCGCGGCTATGGGTTTGCCAAGGTGGTGGTAATGGCCGACGCCAGCGCCGTGCGCGTAGCAGACTTTTTGGCCCGGGAGCGCGTACCGGTCATCCTCAAGCGCATCCACAGCCTCCCCAGCCGGGGCGACGCGCCCTACGATGAGGTATTTACCGCGCCTGCCCTGCTGCGTGCCGCCGGGGTAGATGTTGCCCTAGACATTAGCGGAGACATGGAGCCCATGCACGCCCGGAACCTGGGCCTGATGGCTGGCACAGCAACAGGCTTTGGGCTCACAGAAGAGCAGGCGCTTGAAGCCGTGAGCCTGGCGCCCGCACGTATGCTGGGGGTAGAGCGGCAGCTTGGCTCGCTGGCCGTGGGCAAAGACGCCACCTTGTTTATTGCCGATGGGTCTTTTGCAGACATAGCGCAAGGGCGGGTGCGGCAGGCATTTATCCAAGGGCGCAACGTTGACCTGAACACCCGGCAGAAAGATCTGTATCGGAAGTATGCCAACCGTTACGGGCAGCAGATGGAGGCCAATTAGCCAACCTTGGCCCAGCACCCGTAAGGGCCCGAGCGGGTATGGTATCTTTGGCTCCATCAAACCCCAAATACGGCATGGCCAGCCGCCCGATACCTACTGAGAGCAAGTTCCAACAATTGGCAGAGGCCCTTGGGGCCGGTGTTTTTGCCGATAAGAAATCTGTTGCCGGGCATCAACTGCTAGAGGCCCTGCCGAGCAAGCAGGTAAATCTATTGGTTATTTACCGCCTCAAAGAGCGGTGGGAGCATGAAGCCCAGGCCTTGCGCAGCCCCTTCTTCGACTACGAAGCGCCCGCCGTGCGAGATGCGCAGAAGAAGTTCTTAAACATACTGAGCCAGCACATCAGGCTAGAGCAGCCTGCCTACCAGGGCTTGCTGCAACAGGCCCTGCATGATGCCTGGCACCTGGCAGCCAGGCCGGCGACGTTCATTACCTCCCTGGTGGAGCCCCTGGCCAAGCCGGGCCTGCAATTAGAGCAGGTAGAGGCGCTGGGAAAGTACATCCTCTTCCATGGAGAGCTTTTCAGGCAAGTGCTGAAGGAGTTGAGCCTAACGGGCCGCAAAGAGTTTCTTAAAGGCGACTTGCTGCGGCAGCTTCAGCAATCGGAGGACCGCCTGCCTGATGCCACCAAGGCCAAGTACCTGGACGAATACACCTACTTTTTGAGCGCCACCGGCATTGATTTGGACGATGCCCTGCCCACCGCCGAAGAAGCTCCTGCTGAAGAAACCGAATCACCGGCTGAGGAAGGCTTTGCCTTGGATAGCCTACTGGCAGCCATGCCCGCAGAGCCAGAGCCTGAAGCAGAACTCCTCGCCGCCCCTGCCTACGCAAATCAATCAGAGCTAGCAGTTGCTGACCCCTTGCCTGCGCCAACTCTAGAAGTCGAGCCCCTGCAGGAAGAGTCCGCCGCAGAGCCGGCAACCCTCCAACCAACTTTTGAAGCACCACTAACTACTGCCACCACCGCATTGCTTTGGCCAGAAGCCAAACAAGAAGACGAGGAAGTGGTACGCACCGAGGCTGAGGAAGACGTTGAGGAGACGCCCCTTGCAGCGGCAGAGCCTTTTGTCTCTGAGACTTTTCCCGAGGTCCACGTGCCTAAGGAGGTACCCACCGCGGCAAACAAAAACCTGTTTACCCAAGAGCCGGAAGAGAGCCTGGCAGACAGACTCGGCAAGCAGTCTGCGGCAGAGGGGCTGTATGCCAAGGTCACTGCGGCACAGACCGAGAACCTGCACGCCATCATCGCCATCGGAGACCGCTATATGATGGTGGATCAGCTATTTGGCGGAGATATGGCCGCCTACTCGCTTGCCGTGAGCCAGGTGAATGGCATGGCTGGCCTGCAACCGGCCTTGCACTACCTCTGGGAAGAGGTAGCACCTAACTACAACTGGAATCCAGAGTCTGAAGGATATAAAACGCTGCAAACGGCGCTGCGCCGCAAGTTTGCCGACTAAGCCCGCACTCGGCCCGCATCCGAATATTCTACGCCCCACCCCAACCCGCCCTTATGGAGGCCCAAGCAACTACAACGCCCACCTTCGAGCTAAAAGACATCATCAGCCATGCCAAGGAGTATGGCTTCGTTTTCCCATCGTCTGAACTCTACGACGGCTTGCAGGCCGTGTACGACTATGGCCAAAACGGGGTACAGCTCAAAAACAACCTGAAGCAGCTATGGTGGAAAGCCATGACCCAGGCCCAGCAGTCTATCGTCGGGATTGACGCCTCCATTTTCATGCACCCGCTGACGTGGAAAGCCTCCGGCCATGTAGATGCCTTTAACGACCCCATGATCGACAACAAGGATAGCAAGAAACGCTACCGGGCCGATCAACTGCTGGAGACTAAGGCAGAGGCGTATGCCGAAGCCGGGACACCCGAAAAAGGCACCGCCCTGCTCCATGAAATGGCCCGCCTGCTGGATGCCAACGACCTGGCCGGCGTGCGAGACCTCATCCTGGCAGAAGACATCCGCTGCCCCATCTCAGGCACCAAAAACTGGACGGACGTACGGCAGTTCAACCTCATGTTCTCTACCCAGGTGGGCTCTGTGGCTGAGGATGCCGACGTAATCTACCTGCGGCCCGAGACAGCCCAGGGCATCTTTGTCAATTACCTGAACGTGCAGAAGACGGGGCGGATGAAAATCCCCTTCGGCATTGCGCAGATTGGCAAGGCCTTCCGAAACGAAATCGTGGCGCGGCAGTTCACCTTCCGCATGCGCGAGTTTGAGCAGATGGAGATGCAGTTCTTCGTCCGCCCCGGTACGGAAGGCGAGTGGTATGACCACTGGAAAGAGCAGCGCATGCGCTTCCACCAGGCCATCGGCATAGCCCCCGGCCACCTGCGCTACCACGACCACGAGAAACTGGCACACTACGCCAAGGCCGCCGTGGATGTGGAGTATAAGTTTCCCTTCGGTTTCAAAGAGATAGAAGGCATCCACAGCCGGACGGACTTTGACCTAAAGAGCCACCAAGAGCTAAGCGGTAAGAAAATCCAGTACTTCGACAACGAGCTGAACCAGAACTACATCCCCTACGTCATCGAGACCTCCGTCGGGGCTGACCGCCTTTTCTTGGCCACCTTCTGCGAGGCCCTCAAAACCGTCGTTACGGGCGAAGGCGAGCAGGCCCGCGAGCGCACCATCCTGGACCTGCACCCGGCCCTGGCACCCGTCAAGGCAGCCATCTTGCCGCTGACCAAAAAGGACGGCCTGCCAGAAAAAGGCGAGGCCATCTACAAGGCCCTGCGCACCGAGTTTGAGTGCTACTTCGAGGAGAAAGACTCCATTGGCAAGCGCTATACCCGGCAAGATTTGATAGGCACCCCCTTCTGCATAGCCGTAGACCACCAGTCGCTAGAGGATGATACGGTAACGGTGCGGCACCGCAACTCGGGCCAACAAGAGCGATTGCCGATTGCCGCCTTGGCCGATACCATCGGAAAACAGGTAAGCCTTACTTCCATATTGCGGAATTTATAAAACAGGTCTTTTTCTTAAGGCCGTGAGGGGCAGCCTTTTACCAGAAAGGTTGCCCCTTTTTCTTTTTGGTTAGGTTGCCATCGGGCGCACATCGTCTGCTAGTTGGCGCCCATCCTTACATCCGTATGGGCGAGGGGCTGCCAGGCATAGGTCTGGCAAGGAAGCGTTGCTACATTGTGTCTATAAAGTAGGTAGCTAACAAGTGCACACAGGCAAAACACAGCAGCACTCAGACTTTCCGGCATGATAAGGCGCTCGCTTAGATTGGTCATCGCCCCTGGCCTTCCTTTTCAGGATAGCAGGGTGCAGGCTACATTGGAGGATCTGAGGCAGGTGCTGGATCTTAAGGCCTACGACTGCGAGGACATCAGCGAAGTTTTCGATGCCGTGTCGGAGTATGGCGCAGACTGCATTTGGCTGGATCTTGGCCGCATCAAAAGCGCCACCAAGCGGCAGCTAGACAGCCTGGCCAAGCGCCTGGCAGAGGCTAGACGGCAAGAGGCACCCCCTACCCTCATGCTCTATAATCAAGCAGAAGCCCAGCCCGCACGATTGTCGAAGCATAACATTATTCAACTGGCCGAGGCAGAGCTAGACGTGGAGGCTTTGCGCTCCATGCTGATACAGCGCGCCCAGCCTGCCCAAGTGGCCACCTTTGCAGATAAAGAACTACTGACAGACAACGATTGCTCGTTCCATTACGAATGGACGGGGCGCAACGTCTGGACGGAGGAGGCCGCGGCCAAAGCCCTATTTGCAGAAGAGCGCTTTAAGCGGCTCATCAACAGCGGGCACGACCTTATTTGTGTCATCGAGAATGATGGCTTCATTAAGTTCGTATCTTCTTCGTCTATGCAGATACTGGGCAAGCAGGCAGACGAATTGACGGGCAGGTATCTGCAAGACTTTTTCCCCAAGTGCAAACAAAACAACATCCAGCGCTGGCTCAGCCGCAGCGCTACCAAGCAAGGCTTCTCTGAGATAAAAGCCAGCCATACGCAGGGGCATTTGGTTTTTTTAGAAACAGCCTGCGTGGACATGCAAAGCGACCCAGTAGTGCGCGGACATGTTATCTCTGCTCGAGATGTATCAGCCCGCAAACAGGCCGAGCAGCAGCTAAGCTACCAGTCTCGCCTGCTGGCAAACATCCGCGAGGCTGTTTTAGGCCTGGATACGGCAGGAAAGGTCGTCTATCTGAATACGGCGGCTTGCCGAATGTATCGCACTACGCCCGAGCTTGCCACCGGCCTTTTCTGGCATCAGTTGGCACAGATAGAATGGCTCCATCCTGACGAAGAAGCCTTTGCCCAAGAGGCACTGCAAGACCATGGTCAATGGCGGGGCGAGGTAGTGCAGCACCTGGCAGGCGGGCGGCGCAGCCATGTAGAGGTATCCATCACTGCCCACCAAGACGTGCTGCCCGACAGGTATAGCCTGGTGGTGGTAGTAAGAGACATAAAAGACCGCAAGGTGGTAGAAAGCGTGCTCTTTGAGAGTGAGAGCCGCTACCGAAACCTGGTCTCGCTCACTAGCGACCTGGTTTGGCATACCGATGCGACGGGCAGGCTAACCTTCATATCACCTAAGGTAAGTACCCTGCTGGGCTACACCGCCTCAGAACTGGCCGGACGCAACCTGGCCGATCTTATGGATGCCGGTGCCACCGCCGAAAAACAAAGCCTTGCAGAAGCTTTTGCCAACCGGCAGCCCTTCAGCTATCTGACGGGTACCTTTTTGGCCGCAGATGGCAGGCTCAAATACTTTGAGGTGTCGGCCCAGCCTCACCTTACCCCCAAAGGTGTACTAGAAGGCTACCACGGCGCCATCAGAGACATTACCGAACGCGTAGAGGCAGACCATGCCATCCGCCAGGCCCTGGCAGAGAAGGAGACACTCATCAAAGAGATTCACCATAGAGTCAAGAACAACATGCAGATCATCAGCTCGCTGTTGTCGCTGCAGTCTCAGTTTATCAAAGACCCCGGGATGTTGGTCAAACTCCAGGAAAGCCAGGATCGGATACGCTCTATGGCTCTGGTACACGAGAAGCTCTACCAAAGCAAGAACCTGAGCAAGATCGACTTCATCGACTACCTAGAGACACTTGCCCACCACATCTCCAACTCTTACAGAGAGAAGAACATCCGCCTGTCTATCTTGATGCCAGCATACCCCGTAGAGATTGGCATTGATACGGCCGTGCCCTGTGGCATGATCGTAAACGAGCTGTTGACTAACGCCTACAAGCATGCCTTTGCTGCGGGCCAGACAGGCACCGTCTCGCTAGAGCTTTCTGCAGAAGAAGGAAGGGCATCCATTGCCATCGCCGACAATGGTAAGGGTATAACCCATACAGACCTGGCACAGTACGAAGAATCCAGCCTGGGCATGCAGCTTGTTGCCGCACTCATACACCAAGTCCGAGGTAAACTTGACATTACCAATACGGCAGGCAGCCGGTTTAGCCTCAGCTTTAAGCTTTAGGCACAAACAATAGGCTGCCGGCCGCAGGCATTACTTTTTGGTGGCGGCAAGCCAGCGGTTGTGCTCTATCTGCCGAGACTCGGGCACGATGCTGCGCCACCAGGCATTGTCGATGATTTTGCAGTAGTAGCCATAGCCTTGCAAAAACTCCATGCATTGGTTTTCAAGCTCTTTGCTGTGGGTTTCTATCAACACATGGCATGCGCGGTTGGCCAGGCTGTCTTTCATGCCATGGAGAACGTCTAGCTCGGCGCCTTCAACGTCAATCTTTACAAAGAGGCCCGTAGGATTCACCTTTTGGGCGATGGCATCTATGGAGATGTGGCGCTCGTCGTCGTGGCTGGCCACAAAAAGGGATAGATACTCGACGCCTGCACCGGCGGCGTTCATCTCCATGTTGTGGCGCTGCTCGGGGGCCAGTTTGGGGTCTGCCTCAATAAGAAAAACCTGGCCTTGCGGGTTGAACTTCTTGTAAATCAGGCCATAGTAACCGTCTGACGCACCGACGTCAATGTAATGGCTACTCTTGCGAGCAAACTCTGTGAACTCTGGCTGAATCTCCCGCTCGTCTAGCCCCAATAGGCGTTGCAACTTAGTATCGGGGTCGATGTCCATTTCGATACCGGATGCGGCACCGTACTTGATTTTACGGACCCCACGCTCTTTACCAAAAAGAGCCTTTTTCAAAAACGACTTCACAGGTTGGGCGGTTAAAGCAAAAAAGTAGCCTTATGGCTTGTAAAGATATGGCAGCAGGCTAACTACCGTAGGCTGTCGCCTCCAAAAGTGGTGCGGACGGTAAAATAGCTCGGAAACTGCACCACCTGATTGGCGATCAACAACGACGGCCGCACCCGCAATTGCACGTCTGTCGGGTTGCTACTCTGGCCTGCCAGGCCTGATACCAAGTTCAATATGGCATCTAACCGCTGCCCGCGCAAGGCCGACGTCAGATTGACGGTGATAGGTATGGGCAGCGTTTGTGTAGCCCCAGGGCCTACGATGAAACGTTGCTGGGTAGTGCCCTCCGTCAGCGGTTGGTTTTGTAAGGCGAACTGATATGCTACCTGCGAGAAGGCGGCTGTATCCTTCTGGGGGTTTTGCACCTCCATGTTGAGGTTAAGCGATAGGTTGAGCCGATTGTTGGCATAGGCCAAGCCCAGGTTAACAAGGTCTGAGCCCGAGAACCCAGACGAGCCATTGACGGCAATACCCTCTAGCTGGATGTTGCTTACGTTGGCCAGCCGATACTGGCATCGCACCAGGTTGGCGAGCTGGTCTAGCTGTTTGGCCACGTCGCAGGCGGGGGCCACAAGACCTACCAACAACATCAGAAAGGCGGTCTGGAACAATGATCTAACCATGGCAATTGGGCTGTGGGGCACTCCCCTAGCCTAACGTAAATATGCCACCCAAGGCGCACAAACTTACCGGAGCAGTACAAGGTTAGGCCAAAAACAGCTTACGGTTAGAAGTTTGGGTTACGTTTACGCCGAAAGAAGGATAATTAAACCAAGTAACGTAGATTAGCGCTCCATACAAGTTAGAACTGATGCATAATCTAGCCGGCAATCTTAAGTTTCTTAGGCGATCTGTCCAGCCCAAAATCACGCAAGAGCGGCTGGCGCAACTGTTGGAAGTTAGCCCCTCTACGTATGGCAGCTATGAAGAGGGCCGGGCCGAGCCTAAATTAGACACTTTGCTAAAGCTATCTGAGCACTTCCGCATCTCTATGCATGATTTGCTCACGCTTGATTTATCCGTAGTTAAACCGCTGGCAGACAAAGAAACAGGCCGCACCCGCGTACTGGTTGCTACCGTAGATAGCCAGGGTAAAGACAATGTAGAGCTTGTGCCAGCCAAGGCTGCCGCAGGCTACACACGGGGCTATGCCGAGCCTGAATTTATCCAGGGCTTGCCGACCTTTCAGGTGCCTTTTCTGGACCCACGGCGTAAGCACCGCGTATTTGCCATTGCAGGCGACAGTATGCCTCCGGTGCCTGATGGCGCACTTGTGTTTGGGCAGTTTGTAGAAGACTGGTGGAAAATAAAGGACGGCAGTCTGGCCGTAGTGGTAACCCAGGAAGATGGGGTCGTCTTCAAAAAGGTCTTTAACTACCTTAAAGACAGGGCCTGCCTGGTACTAGCAAGCACCAACCCTGTGTATCAGCCTTTTGTAGTACCAGAAGAGGAAGTGCGCGAGGTTTGGAGCTTTGCCGGCTACTTTACCAGCGAGTTCAATATATAATAAAGGCCCCTACTGAATTCAAGATTCGGTAGGGGCCTCGTAAGGTAGGTTAAAGGCAGTGCCTAAAGCTCGAAGACGGCGTCTTTGATGCCGCCGTTGGCCTTGGCCTCTTTCAGCGTAAGCTGTAGCTGCATAGGGCCCAGTGGCTGCAAAACAGAACCAGGCACCAGCACCTTAGAGCCTGCCACAGGCTTGTAGTCGCTATACTCTGTGGTGAGTGCCACAGGGCCCTGGGGCGAGTTGCGCGTCTCTGTCTTGCGGATGCGCAAGCCAGATTCTGCATCAAAATGCTCTACCCAGGTATCGCCAGAGGGGTATTTGAATTCGACCTTGTAGGCGTCTTTACCGGCCACCTTTTCTATGCCGAGCAGGTTGGCGGCAATCTGCGCCTTAGCAGGATCTGCCTCCCAGAAGAAGACCGCACGGGCCAGGGCGTTTTGCAGATCTTTTCCCTCTTGGTTGTTGATGCCTTGCTGCCCCTTTTGTTTAGACGCTTTACCATTGATGGCCGACCGGTTGATTTCCATAGAGCCTACCATCGCCACCGTTGTCTGCTTATTGGGCGCTTTGCGGTACACGTCGAGCGTGAAGGGCTGGCCTTGGATCTCTCCCGTGTAGGTGGTAGCGAGGTCTTTTAGCTTGGCAACCTCTGCTTTGCCGCCTATGGCAGCCAGATACTTGTCTAGCACGGTGATGGCTGTCGTACCGGCGGGTGCAGGCTTTAGCTTGTTAGGCTGCACGGAGTTGCCATTCTCGTCGAAGTACTGCACCTTGCCGAATTTGCCCAACTTGTCGGCAATCTCTTGGGCATTGCCAACGACCACCACATAAGAGTAGGGCTTCACAAAGCGGGTACCCATGGCCTGGATGTCTTGCTTGGTGGTGGCGGCTACGTTTTTGAGGTAGTTCTGATAAAAGTCGGCCGGCATGTTGTAGCGGGCAATGTTGATGGCGAAGTTGGCCACCGTCTGCGGAGACTCCAGTGAGTTGATGAAGCTGCCCGATACGCCATTGCGCGTCAGTACAATCTCAGAATCAGCCACGGCCTCGGTGCCGATGCGCTTGAGCTCGTACATAAACTCTGCCAGGGCAGAGTCCGTCACGGCCGTACGCACCGAAGCCCCTGCTGTAAACGAGCCGATGACCTTGTTGGGGGTCAGTTGGCTGTAGGCACCATAGGTGTAGCCATGGCGCTCGCGCAGGTTGTTGAAGAGGCGCGCAGAGCTACCACCACCGAGGACGTCGTTCATGAGGCGGGCCTTGATCATATCAGGGTCGTTCATGGTGTAGTTGGCTGTCTGGCCAATGGCAATTACAGACTGTACGGCAGCCGGGCGATCCACCACGGCAATCAGGTTCTCTGAAAGCGGGGCGGGTAGCGGATAGGTGGCTTTGGGCACCTCTCCGCGCTGCCAGCTGGCAAAGTACTTGTCTACCAAAGCGTGGGCATTGGCGCTGGTAAGGTCTCCGACGATGGCTAGGTAGCCTACGTTGGGCTTGAAGTAGGTGCTGTAGAATGCCTTGCACTTATCAAGCGTTACGCGCTTGACGGACTCTTCAGTGGCAGACTCGCCATAGGGGTGGTTGGCCCCGTACATGAGCTTGTTGCTGACCTTACGGCTGATGGCTGATGGGTCGTTTTTCTGCGCCACCAAGCCAGAGAGGGTGCGGGTCTTGAGGCGATCAAGCTCTGTACCGTCCATGCGCGGGCGCAAGACGACGTCGCCCATCAGGCCCATAAGCTTGTCGGCATAGCGAGAAAGGCCTGAGGCATAAACGCCCGTGGCAGAGCTTGAGAGCTGTGCTCCCAGAAAGTCTACCTCCTCGTCGAGCTGGTCTTTGGTCATCGACTGGGTGCCCGTGCCAATGAGATCTCCGGCCAGAGAGACATAGCCAGCGTCAGCCCCCTCCAGAATCGGATCGTAGTCTAGAATGAGCTGGTAGGTTACGCGGGGCAGCTTGGTGTCTCGCACAAAGAAGACGCGCAGGCCATTGGCCATAGTCCACTGCTCGGCAGTGGCCAGGTTGATTTTAGGTGCGGGGCCAGGCTGGGGCTTTTTGCTGCGGTCTAGCTTGGCTTGCGGCGCAGCGGCCTTAGCCTTAGGGGCTGAGACTTTCTGTGCATAGGCTTGGGTACCCAAAGCCAACAGCGCAGAGAGCGTTAATATCGAAAATCGCATGATGTGCGGATGGTTAAAGCGTTGGGGCTAGCTGTTCTTTTTTGGCAGGTAGTAGATGAGGGTGCGGTTCTTCTTGTCGAAGTACTTCTTGGCTACGGCCTGCATCTGCTCTGGTGTGACCTTGCGGTAGCGGTCTAGCTCGGTGTTGATGAGGTTGGCATCGCCGAAGTACATCTTGTATTGGGCCAGGTTCTCGGCAATACCTACTGCACTTGAGTTTTGTGATACAAACTCAGACTCTACCTGGTTAAGCACTTTTTGGTAATCGCGGGCAGAGATTGGCGCTGCCTTAACCCTTTCGACGAGGGCGTCTATGCTCTTGCTAAGGTTATCGATGGCGGTGCCTTGGCTGGCGATGCCATAGAGCACAAACAGCCCGGGGTCTTCTACCGAGAAAGGGAAGGCTGCTACTGTCAAGGCCTTTTGCTGGCGCTCAACGATTTCTTTGTTGAGGATGGAGCTCTCGCCGCCGCTCAGGTAGGTGGTGAGCATGTTGAGGGCATAATACTCGGGCGTGCCCTGGGCCGGAATGTGATAGGTCTGAATGACGGCAGGCAGGTTGATGTTGTCGTAGGTGGTATCTACGCGCTCTGCCTTCTGCTCGGGCTCGGCTGGTACCACACGGTTGATCTCTTTGCCGCGGGGAATTTCGCCAAAGTATTTGGCCACCAGCGCCTTGGTCTTCTCTATGTCAAGGTCTCCGGCAATGCTAAGGATGGCATTGTTGGGGATGTAGAACTTCTTGTAGAAGCCGATGAACTCGTCGAGTGATGCGGCGTTGAGGTGCTCAATCTTTCCGATCGTGCTGACTTTGTATGGGTGGGTCGTAAACGACTTTTCGAGCGCGGTGCTGAATACCTGCCCATAGGGGCGGTTGTCGTAGCGCAGGCGCTTTTCTTCTTTAACAACCTCGCGCTGGGTCTCTACGCCCTGCTGGTCAATTTTGGCATGGAGCAGACGCTCGCTCTCCATGTACAAGGCTAGCTCTAGCTGGTTGCTGGGTAGTACCTCGTAGTAAAAGGTGCGGTCTGCGCTGGTGTTGGCGTTCAGCTGGCCGCCTGCGTTTTTGATGGTACGCATGTATTCGCCCCGCTTGAGGTTCTCAGAACCCTCGAAGAGTAGGTGCTCAAAGAAGTGGGCAAAGCCCGTACGGTCGGGTTGCTCGTTTTTAGAACCTACGTGGTACATCACCGTGACGGCAACCACCGGGGCCGAGTTGTCCTTGTGGAGGATAACGTGCAGGCCGTTGGGCAGGTCGTACTCGGTGAATTTGATGCGGGGTGCCTCGGCCGTTTGGGCAGAGGGCTTGGCAGGCATGGCTTTAGCCTGCCCGCCTTTGGGCGCTTGCGCGGCGGCCCAAGGTGCCAGCCCGGCCAAAGCCAAGCCAGCAAGGAGCAACTTCCTCATAAGGGGATGATAGGTTTAGCAGCAACCGGAGAGGATGGCTCTCCGGACCGGCAAGTTAGCAATTGGGGCAGGTACCTGGGGCAACTGTTTTTGGCCTAATTGAGGCATAGCCGGCGTGGCGCGTCTTAAACAACAAAGGCCTCGCAATCAGGTGGATTGCGAGGCCTTGGATGGAGGTCTGGCCGATAGATTAGAGAAAGAGGCGCAATATGCCCGGGGCCAAACCAAGTGCAAAAGTACCTGCCGTAGCACCCCAAAGCGCCACTTGCTGGCCCAGAGAAACCTGCACACGGCCCGGAGCCACCTTGTCTGACATGTACATGGCAGCAACTACTTTGAAGTAGTAATACACCGACACCGTGGACATAATGATGGCCACCACCGAAATGGCCAGGATGGCCGGATTGGAGAGTGCGTCAGAAAAGATGAAGAGTTTGCCTACAAACCCTGCCGTGAGCGGGATACCACCCAGGGATGCCAGGGCAACCGTCAGGATGAATGCCAGCAGGGGCTCGTCTTTACCCAGGCCGCGGAGTGGGTCCAGGCCTTCGGTCTGGTGGCGGTTGCCAACGAGAATCAGCACGCCAAAGGCGGTGGCGGTGGCAAGGCCGTAGCTTAGGCTGTAGAAGAGCAGGTTGTTGACAGTGTCAGCACTGAAGGCCAGCAAGGCAATCAGCATATAACCGGCATGGCTGATGCCGCTGTAGGCCAGCATCCGCTTAAAGCTGCTTTGCACCAGAGCAAGTAGGTTGCCTATTAACAGGGTAAGCACCGTGCTGACAGCCAGAATCTGAAACCAGAAGATGTGGTCGAACAGGGTTGAGAAGGCCTCTAGGAAGATGAGCAAGGCAGCGAAGCCCGCCGTTTTGACGACGGTGGACATAAAGGCTGTAAAGACGGTGGGAGCACCTTCGTAAACGTCGGGCGTCCAGAAGTGGAATGGGGCAGCAGAGACCTTGAACAGAAGGCCGATGATGACCAACACCATACCTGCCATGCGCAGATCAACGGGGATGTCTTGGCCGCTGAAGAGATCTGGGCCGGCCATCTGATCTAGGTAAAAGCTGCCTGCCGAGCCATAGATGAGGGCAAAGCCGAAGAGCAGAATGCCTGTGGCAAACGAGCCCATCAAAAAATATTTCAGGGCGGCCTCGTTGGAGCGGACGTTGCGCTTGTCTGACCCGGTGAGGATGTACACAGAGATGGACAAAATCTCTAGCCCTACGAACAGCATGATGAGGTTACGGTAGGTAACCATCATGACGGCACCGGCCATAGCCCAGAGCATCAGGGCGCAGTATTCGGCCAACTGGGCATGCTCTTGGCGCTCGTAAGCCTTGGCAAACGGTACGATGATGAGGCCGCAGGTAAGGATTACAGCGGCAAAAAGGCCAGAGGCTGTGCCCATCTCCATCATGCCGTTCATGTAGGCGGAAGCGTAGGCAGCCTCTAGCGCCTCTGGATTGCGGATTTCATAGAATACGCCCGCCAGTGCCAGCAAAATGCTGAAGGAAGTGGCCCCAATTATACCCTTACGGCCGGTAATCATCCCCATAAACAAGACGAGGATACCCAGCAGGGATAGTAGTCCGATTGCGATCATCTATTTGCGCGCGTGGTGCGAGAGAAAGAAGGATGTTATTGAGCTACGGCCTGTGCCAGGAGCTTCTCCACGGCAGGCTCTACAAGTTGAAGGAAGGGGCTGGGATAGATGCCAATCCAGAAGACGAGCACACAGAGGCTTACCAATGCGATGTTCTCGCCTAAGTTGAGGGGGCGCAGGGAGGCATCTGTATCGAGCTTTTGGCCCAGCAAGACCGTTTGGAACATGCGGAGCATATAAACGGCCGAAAAGATGACGGTGGCCCCGGCAAACAGCGCCAGGTACAGGTTGTACTCAGAGAGGCCGTAGAGCATCATAAACTCGCCCACAAAGCCGGAGGTGAGCGGTAGGGCAACGGAGCCCAGCAGCATGACCATGAAGTAGATGCTGAAGGCGGCCGAGTCTTTGGTGAGGCCGCCCAGGCTGCCTACCTCGCGCCGGCCGAGGCTGCGCTCAACGTGCTCTACCACAAAGAAGAGGCCCACCACAGTAACCCCGTGCGAAAGCATCTGAATGAGTGTGCCCGTAAGGCCGCTCAAGGTAAGCGAGAACATGGCAGCGCTCATCAGGCCGACGTGCGCAAAGGAGCTGTAGGCCACAATACGCTTAATGTCAGACTGTTTGACAGCGATGATGGAGCCATAGACAATGCCAATTACCGATAGGAGCAGTACCAGCTCTTTGTTTTCGGCAACGCCTAGCGGCACCAACGGCAGCAGCCACCGCAGTACGCCGTAAACGCCCATCTTGAGCATGATGCCAGAGAGCATCATAGTGCCAGGTGCCGGAGACACGGCGTAGGCATCGGGTTGCCAGGTATGGAAGGGGAAAAGTGGCATCTTGATGGCGAAGGCGGCAAAAAGCCCCCAAAAGAGCCAGCACTGTACCGTGCCGTCGAACGACCTTGCAACGCCTGCCATGACCTCAAAATCGTCTCTGGCTGGGCCGGTGGTGTGGGCAAAGATGTAAATGAGGGCCAGCAGCATTAGCAGAGAGCCTGCCACCGTGTAAATGAAGAATTTGAGCGTTACCTGCTGGCGAAGCTCGCCGCCGAACATGCCCGAGATAAAGAAGATCGGAATCAACGCGGCCTCCCAGCCGAGGTAGAACAGGAAGGCAGACCGGGCCAGGAACACCGTTGCCAGACCTGCCTGCATCATTAATATCAGCCCCAGCAGCACTGAGGGACGGCCGTAGTCTGACAGGCGAATCGTGTTGAGGATGATGGGCACCAGCAGCGTAGTGAGCAGCAGCGGGATAAGGCTGATACCGTCGAGCCCGAGCTTGAAAGAGATGCCTAGGTCTTGTATCCAGGGCGTCTCGTAGGTGTATTGCCAGCTTGCGTCTGCTACAAAGCCTTGCAGCATCAGCACGAATATGCCAAAGGTGATCAGGGAAGAGAGCCTGGCTACCGACTTGGCCACATTTGCCGGGCTGGTAGCAGTTACCACACCAGAAAGCAAGGGCAGCAGGATCAGAAGCAACGAGTAGGAAATTTCCATGCTAGGGTTATGGCGATGTCTTTAGAACAGGTTGCTTTTGAAAACCAGGGCCAGAAACACGACGATGCCTGCTACCATCATCAATAGGTAAGAGCCCGTAGAGCCAGACTGGGCAAAACGCAGGCCTTTGCCCGTGGCGCGGGCCAGTGCCCCTACGCCGGCTACGGCCAGGTCTATCACCAAATACTCTACAACAAAACCGAGCAGGCGGCTGATGAAACCGATTGGCTTTACGAAGACGATGTCGTAGATCTGGTCTATGTATAGCTTGTTGTAAACCAGGCGATGCAAGGCAGATGTGGGCTGGCCTTCGGCAGCGGGGAGCGTCTTTTTACCTAGGTACATGGTGTAAGCCGTGCCGATGCCAAGCAGGGCCACCGCCACAGATACGGCCATCAGAATATTCTCTAGGGTGTGCAGGTCTGCACCGTGCGCGCCGTGGTCTGCAACAGGCAGGATGGGGGCCAGCCAGTGGGCCAGCCACGTATTGCCGCCTAGCACCTCGGGCATATTGAGCAGGCCTCCCAGGGTTGCCAACAGCGCCAGGATGACTAAGGGCAACGTCATGGCGAAGGGGCTTTCATGCAAGTGTGACTGCTGGTCTGCCGTGCCGCGGAAGCTACCGAAGAAGGTTAGGAACAGCAGGCGGAACATGTAAAAAGCCGTCAGCAGTGAGCCCGCGAGGGCCATAGCCCAGATGACCTTGTTGTGCAGGAAGAGTTGAAAAAGAATCTCGTCTTTAGAGAAGAAGCCGCTAAAGGGCGGTATGCCCGATATGGCAATGGTGCCGATCAGAAAAGTGAAGAAGGTAACTGGTAAGGCTTTTCGCAGCCCCCCCATGTGCCGGATGTCTTGCTCGTTGCTCATGGCATGGATAACTGAGCCGGCACCGAGGAAGAGGAGCGCCTTGAAGAAGGCATGCGTGACGACATGGAAGAGCGAAGAGCTGTAAGCCCCTACCCCAAGCGCCATAAACATGTACCCCAATTGGCTAACGGTAGAGTAGGCCAACACCTTTTTGATGTCGTTTTGCGCAAGGCCGATGACGGCTCCAAGCAATGCCGTGGCCGCTCCTACAAAAGCGATAACCTCTAGGCTAACGGGGGCCAGGTTGTAGAGCGCGCTGGAGCGGATGACCATGTAGATGCCAGCCGTCACCATGGTGGCGGCGTGGATAAGGGCCGATACTGGGGTTGGGCCCGCCATGGCGTCTGGCAGCCAGGTGAATAGTGGTATCTGAGCGCTTTTACCCATCGCACCGATGAAAAGGCAGAGGGTGATGGCGAGCAGGGTGGGGTCATTTTCGGTGAAGCGCTGGGCAACCTGGGGGAATATCTCTGCGTAGGATAGAGAGCCAAACTCTTGCACCAGCAAGAACATGCCGATGAGCAAGCCCAGGTCTCCGATGCGGTTCATGATAAAGGCCTTGCGGGCCGCATCGTTGTAGGCAGTGTTGGTATTCCAGAAGCCGATGAGCAGGTACGAGCAGAGGCCCACACCCTCCCAGCCGATGAACATGATGAGGTAGTTGCCTCCCAACACAAGCAGCAACATACTGAAAATAAACAGGTTGAGGTAAGCGAAGAACTTACCGTAGCCTGCATCGTGGTGCATGTAGGCGGCAGAGTAGATGTGTATGAGCGAGCCGATGCCCGTCACCATAAGCAGCATGATGAGGGTGAGCTGGTCTATCTGGAACTCAAAGGGTACAGATAGGCCCTGGAAGGAAATCCAGTCGAAGAGGCGGATGACCATAGCAGCCTGGCCGCCCTGCATAAAGTCTAGGTACAGGGCTGCAGAGAAGCCGAAGGCAGCAATACAAGCTGACAATCCGATGACGGCTGCCAGGCTGTCGGATATCCTGCGGAAGCCAATACCGTTTAGAATGAAGCCCAGCAGCGGCACGAGCACCAGCCAGGTTGCGTAGAGTTGGTTCATACTACTTGATGTAGAAGGGCAATAGGGTTACTGCCTTCTTACCACTTGAGGCGGCTAAGCAGGTTGACGTTGGTGGTTTTGATATTACGGTAGATCATCACGATGATGGCCAGGCCTACGGCAACCTCGGCAGCGGCAACGGCCATGATGAAGAAGACAAATACCTGGCCGGCAGCGTCAGACCGGTAGGTGGCAAAGCTGGTCAGCAGCAGGTTGACCGAGTTGAGCATAAGCTCTATGCACATAAATAGGATTAGTGCATTGCGCCGGATGAGCACCCCAAGCATACCGATGCAGAAGAGCGCCGAGGCAAAGAGCAGATAATGCGTTATCGGGATGAGTCTGACGACTTCTGGTAGGTCTTGCATAGAGAGGAAGGATGGAGGGAACGCGGCAGTTGGATACCTGGCTAGAAACTATTGCGCTCGCCGGGCTCTCGGCGGCCCAGGTAAACGGCACCTACGATGGCTACCAGAAACAGGATGGACGTGAGCTCGAAAGGAATCAGGTACTGGCTAAAGAGGGTCTGCCCTAGGGTCTGTACCAGGCCTATCTGTGAGTCGAAGGAATCTGTATCTGCAACGGCCTCCAAGGCGGGGCTGCTGGCTTTGGTGGCTGCTACCAGCACCATCAACACCAACCCCGCCGACACCACGGCTGCAAGCTGTGCCCAGATCGGCGCCATGGGCTCGTTGTGGGTGCGCATGTTGAGGAACATGATCACAAAGAGGAAGAGCACCATGATGGCCCCAGCGTACACAATAATGTTGACCGCCGCCAAAAACTGGGCATTAAGCAGGATATAGTGCCCACTAAGCGAGAAGAAGGTCAGGATCAGGTACAGGACCGAGTGTACCGGATTACGAGACACGACCACCATGAGCCCAGAGGCCAGGGCGAGGAACGTCAGGAAATAGAAGAGTTTTTCGGCCATCCGATGGGTGGTGCCGGCTTTGGGCTGACTCAGGAGCCTGCCAACGCCTGGCTAAACCAGTTTAAGTGGGCAAAATTAGGCGCAGGTGGCTACTTTTTGAGTTGACGGTTGTAACCTACTGCTATGGGGTCTATATAGGTATCGGTGGCGGTGAGCCTGCGCTTGGGGCCGTCTGTTGGGCGGGTTTTGTCTTTGGACTCCAGCAGGCGGTCTTTGCCATAGATGACCTCTTCTCGGCCGTAGAAGGCGGGGGCCATTTTGTCGCTCTGGAGGTAGATGGCTTGCTTGGGGCAGGCCTCTTCGCAAAAGCCGCAGAAGATGCAACGGAGCATGTTGATCTCGTAGACGGCAGCGTACTTCTCCTCGCGGTAGAGATGCTCCTCGCCCTTCTTACGCTCTTCTGCCACCATGCTGATGGCTTCTGCCGGGCAACTGAGGGCGCAGAGGCCGCAGGCCGTGCAGCGCTCGCGGCCTTCGTCGTCGCGCTTTAGGACGTGCAGGCCGCGGAAGTTGGGGCTGACGGGGCGCTGCACCTCGGGGTACTGGATGGTGACCTTCTTTTTGAAGAAGTGCTTTATGGTAACACCGAGGCCGGTGGCGATGGCGGGCAGGTATATGCGCTCTGCAAACGACATGTTCTTGTCGCTTACGTCTTTGGCTCTGTCAGATAAACGCATGGTTGGATGGAGGTTGATGAAGGGCGCGGCCGACTAGTTAAAAAGAAGGATGACACAGCCCGTCACGATGATGTTGGCGATGGCCAGGGGGATGAGCGACTTCCATCCCAGAGACATAAGCTGGTCGTAGCGGAAGCGCGGGATCGTCCAGCGGATCCACATGAAGAAGAAGATAAAGAAGAACGTCTTGGCAAACATGACCGCTATACCGATGGCCGTGGCCAGGTTGTGGGGTACATGATCTGCCACCAAGTCCATGCCTGGGTAGTTGTAACCGCCAAAGTATAGCACCGACACAATGGCCGAGGCTACGAACATGTTGACGTACTCCGAGAACAGGAACAGGCCCAATTTCATGGAGCTGTACTCGGTGTGGTAGCCGCCTACCAGCTCGTTTTCAGACTCAGGCAGGTCGAAGGGGGTGCGGTTGCACTCGGCAAAGGCGCAGGTGAGGAAGATGATGAAGCCTAACGGCTGGTAAAAGACGTTCCAGTTACCGCCGTGCTGGTCTTCTACGATTTTGCGCAGGTCTAGCGAGCCGGACATCATCAAAACGGCTACGATGGCCAGGCCCATGGCAAGCTCGTAGCTGATGTTTTGGCTAGCAGCGCGAACGGCCCCAAGGAGGGAGAATTTGTTGTTGGAGGCCCAGCCGCCAATCATGATGCCATACACGCCGAGCGATACGATGCCGAAGCTGTATAGTACACCGATATTGACTTCTATGCCCTGAACTGGGATGAACTTGTCGCCAATCTCTAGCGTAGAGCCGAAGGGGATTACGGCAGAGCTCATCAAAGCGGTGAGCATGGCCAGCGACGGGCCGAAGATGAATAGCCACTTGTTGGCGCTTGCCGGTATGAACTCCTCTTTGGTAAAGAGTTTTACTGCATCCGCAATGGGCTGCAACAACCCCAGGGGGCCTGCCCGGTTGGGGCCTTGGCGGTCTTGAAGATAAGCGGCTAAGCGTCGCTCGGCCCAGGTAGAATAGGTGGCTATACCCAGGCTGATGCCGAAGACCAGCAGTATGATGATGGATTTAACCGTTAAGATGTCTAGTTCCATGCAGGAGGGACGGTAGAAGCGTTTGCCAGCCGACTAGCGGTGTTGCAAAGTTGATGGATCGGCCAGATGTGGGGCAGAGGGCCCGATGGTTTTTTGCACCTTTTCGGGGTGGGCTGTGGGGCTAAGTTGGCCTGTGCGCACATCTACGGGCAGGTCGTCTATCTGCTTGTAGCCTTCTTGGGCCACGCGAATGGGGAAGCTGGCCTGCTGTGTGCCATTGAGGTAATGGTTGGCCCCGATGACAGAGCCTGCATCTACCTTGCGGGGGCCCTCGATGACCCAGTCGCTGGTGCGCTTTTTCTCGAAGCGACAGGTGTTGCAGATCCACTCCTCCACCTCGTTCCATTCGTTTTTGCGGGCGGTGGTGCGCAGCACCTCGTCGCCACGGTACCAGAGGGTGACCTTGCCAGAGCAGGTGGGGCAGTCGCGGTGGGCATCTACGGGTTTGGTGAACCATACCCGCTGCTTAAAGCGGAAGGTCTTATCCGTCAAAGCGCCGACGGGGCAGACGTCTATGACGTTGCCAGAGAAGTCGTTGTCGATGGAGTTGGCGATGTAAGTGCCGATCTCGGCGGCATCTCCGCGCTTGAGCACGCCGTGTACCCGCTGGTTGGTAATCTGGTCTGCCGTAAAGACGCAGCGGTAGCAAAGGATGCACCGCGTCATGTGCAGTTGGATGTAGGGCCCGATGTCAATCTTGTCGAAGACGCGGCGGTCTTCTTCGTAGCGGGTGGTTTGGGCACCGTGGCTGAAGGCGAAGTTCTGCAAATCGCATTCGCCGGCCTGGTCGCACACGGGGCAGTCTAGCGGGTGGTTGATGAGCAGAAACTCAACGATGCCCTTGCGGGTCTCGAGCACCTCTGGGTTGGTGATGTTTTCTACCACCATGCCGTCTTGCACGGGGGTGATGCAACTGGCCACCAGCTTAGGCATGGGCCGAGGGTCTTTGGCAGAGCCTGCGGCCACCTTCACCAGACAGGCCCGGCACTTGCCGCCCGATGCTTTGAGGGGCTTGTAGTAGCACATGGCCGGTGGCACCAGCTCGCCGCCGATGGCACGGGCTGCCTGCAGGATGCTGGTGCCCGGGGCCACCATCACCTCCTTGCCGTCTATGGTTACTTTATGTAGTTCTGGGGCTTGGGTTTGCTCCATGATTGCGTACCTAGTTGGATTTGAGGGCTGCTACGTCTTGCACCATGCGCTTGAGCTTAAGGCTCTTGCTTTGCTCGAAAGCGTGCATGATCCAGTCGGTATCGGCCAATTGTCTGATCTGGTAGCCGAAGAGGGAGTTAACTTCTGCAAGCGTTAGTTGCTCCATGGCTACCAAGGTTTGGATGTACTCGAAGAAGTTGATGTAGTCCACGAACTTCTCCTGAAGCTCTACCTGGTCTGAAGACCAGGTAGAAAAGGATGATTTTAGAAGCTCGTACTCTTCTGTTTGATAATCGAGTACGCGCCGCATGTGCTTGTACTGGTCAGTCTCAAAAAACTTCTTGTGTAACTCAGTGATCCAAGTAGCACGACGAAGTCGGCTATTTTGATAGAAGGTGATGGCGGAAAGAATCACCCCCACACTTCCTAAAATACCAGCGATTTTTAAGACTATGTCAAGCATGGTAGGGCCGAGTTATGCGATTGCAGCTTCGCCCCGATAGACGGCACCGGGCTGGGTGGCCTCCTGGGGATGCTCGATGTGCCAGATGAACTCGTCGCGGAAGTGGCGGATGGCCGAGGCGACGGGCCAGGCAGCGGCATCGCCCAAGGGGCAGATGGTGTTGCCTTCGATCTTTTTGGCCACATCTACCAGCAGGTCTATGTCGTGCATGCGGCCTTGGCCAGTCTCGATACGGTGGAGGACTTTCTCCATCCAGCCGGTGCCCTCGCGGCAGGGTGAGCACTGGCCGCAAGACTCGTGGTGGTAGAAGCGGGCAAAGCTGTGCGTGTTGCGGACGATGCAGGTGTCCTCGTCCATGACGATGAACCCGCCAGAACCGAGCATGGTACCTGAGGCAAAGCCGCCTTCTGCCAGCGACTCGTAGGTCATGAGGCGGTTTTCACCTGCTGCCGTTTTGGTGATGAGCTGGGCAGGCAGGATGGGGACTGAAGAGCCCCCGGCTACGACAGCTTTGAGCTTTTTGCCCTTCCAGATACCGCCGCAGTATTGGTCGGAGTAGATGAACTCTTCTACCGGTACGCCGAGCTCGATCTCGTAAACACCAGGCTTATTGATGTGGCCACAGGCAGAGATGAGCTTGGTGCCGGTAGAGCGGCCCACGCCGATGGCGGCATAGGCTTCGCCTCCGTTGTTGATGATCCAGGGGGTGGCGGCGATGGTCTCCACGTTGTTGACCACGGTGGGGTTTTGCCAGAGCCCTTTGACGGCCGGGAAGGGGGGCTTGTTGCGGGGGTTGCCGCGTTTGCCCTCCAGGCTTTCGATAAGGGCGGTCTCCTCGCCACAGATGTAGGCCCCGCCGCCAGGAGCGACAAACAGGTCCAGGTCGTAGCCAGAGCCCAGGATGTTTTTGCCCAGCAGACCGGCTGCATATGCTTCGACAATGGCCTTCTCCAGGATGCGCATGGTGGCCAGCATCTCGCCGCGGATGTAGATGTAGCTCAGGTGCGCCTCGAGGGCGAAGCTGGACACGATCATCCCCTCGATGAGCGAGTGGGGCGAGCGCGTCATGAGGTAGCGGTCTTTGAAGGTGCCCGGCTCAGACTCGTCGGCGTTGCAGACGAGGTAGCGCGGGTTGCCGCTCTTCCTGTCGATGAAGCTCCACTTCATGCCGGTGGGGAAGCCGGCGCCTCCCCTGCCCCGCAGGCCTGATTTTTTGACCTCCTCTACGACGGCGTCCGGAGACATCGTCTTGAGCGCCTTCTCTACGGCAGCGTAGCCGCCGTGCTGGCGGTACACGGCCAGGGTGTCGATGCCGGGGACATCGATGTGCTGGGTCAGGATTTTGGTTTGGGTAGCCATCTTTCTCGCACGCTAAAGGTTTAGATCCACTCTTCGGCTATCAACCTGTCCACGGTGGGCTCGTCCAGGTTCTCGTAGTATTTGTAGTCGCCGTCCAACTGTTTGAGGCGTACCTGCAAACAAGGGGCCATGCCGCAGGCGGCCAGGCACTCCACGGGCTTTACGGTAAAGCGACCGTCGGGCGAGGGATGCCCGTGGTGAGCACCGGTTTTGTGCTCCAGGTAGGTGATCAGCTCTTCGGCACCGCGGAGTTGGCAAGGGCCAGTGCGGCAGACTTCCAACACATACTTGCCGGTGGGCTCCAGGTTGAACATGGTGTAGAAGCTGGCCACCTCGTACACCTCGATGGGTTGGATAGAGAGCAGCTCTGCCACACGGTCCATGGCCGTGACGGATACCCAGCCAAACTCGTTCTGCACATCGTGCAGAATCTCTAGCACCGCAGACTTTTGCTTGCCTTCTGGGTATTTGGCTATGGCCACGCGGGCCTTCTCTAGCAGGGCGTCAGAGAAGTGGGCGTGCTCAGATACTTTTTCGGTTGAGAAGCTGTAGGCTGACATTCTGGAGGGTAAGAACGGTAGGACAGATCAAGGCTATGCGTCTAGCTCGCCTGCGATGACGTTGAGGGAGCTCATGATGGCGATGGCGTCAGACAGGGGCGCGCCCTTGCACATCTCGGTGTAAGCCTGGTAATAGATGTAACAAGGCCGGCGGAAGTGTAGCCTGTAAGGCGTTCGGCCACCGTCAGAAATGAGGTAGAAGCCCAGCTCGCCGTTGCCGCCTTCTACGGCATGGTACACCTCGCCAGCAGGGGCATCAATCTCGCCCATGATAATCTTGAAGTGGTAGATGAGGGCCTCCATGTTGCGGTACACCTCTTCTTTGGGCGGCAGATAGTAGTGCGGGGCGTCGGCATGGTAGCCGTCCGTGGGCAGCTTGTCTAGCGCTTGGCGGATGATGCTCAGAGACTGGTACATCTCCTCGTGGCGGACCATGTAGCGGTCGTAGGTGTCGCCACTCTTGCCGATGGGAATGTCGAACTCGAACTCGTTGTAGCAGCTGTAGGGGCTGTGTACGCGGATGTCATAGTCAACCCCGGCGGCGCGGAGGTTGGGCCCGGTGAAACCGTAGCTCATGGCGCGCTCGGCCGTAATGGGGCCCACGTCTATGGTACGGTCCATGAAGATGCGGTTGCGGTTGAAGAGCTTCTCCATCTCTTTGAGCATGGCCGGAAACTCTACCAGCAACTGCCGGATTTTGCGGATGGCGGTCTCGTTCAGGTCGCGCTCCATACCGCCGACGCGGCCCATGTTGGTGGTGAGGCGGCTACCGCAGATCTCTTCGTAGATCTCGTAGATGAGCTCCCGCTGCTGGAAGGCATAGAGGAAGCCGGAGTAGGCACCCGTATCCACGCCCAGGATGGTATTGCAAATGAGGTGGTCTGCCAGGCGGGCCATCTCCATGGCGATGACGCGGATGTACTGGGCCCGTCGGGGAATCTCGATTTGCAGCAGCTTTTCTACCGTCATGTGCCAGCCCATGTTGTTGATGGGCGAGCTACAGTAATTGAGACGGTCCGTCAGCGGGGTGATTTGGTAGAAGGGCCGGTGCTCGGCGATCTTCTCGAAGGCGCGGTGGATGTAGCCGATGGTAGATACGCCGCTGACGATCTTCTCACCGTCCATCTGCAGCACGTTTTGGAAAACGCCGTGCGTAGCCGGGTGCGTAGGCCCCAGGTTGAGGGTGGTGAGCTCGTTTATGTAGTTGGCAACCTCCTGGCTTTGGGTGGGTGCATCTTGCAGGGCGTCGAAGGGGATGGTTTCAGCCGTTGTCTCCATGGGGATTGGAACTAGGGGAAAAGGATTACGCCTTAGCGGCCAAATTGAAGGTCCACCTTGTCTCTGCGGGTTGGGTCTTCCAGGGTGTACTCTTTGCGCATGGGATGGTAGTCCATCTCGTCCATGTTGAGGATGCGCACCAGGTTGGGGTGGCCCACGAAGATGATCCCGAAGAAGTCGTAGCACTCGCGCTCCAACCAGTTGGCGCACAGGTGCACGGGCACGGCCGTGGGCACCGACGGATCATCTACGGATACGCTGACTTTGATGCGCAAGCGGAAATTAAGCGGCCAACTGTGGCAGTGATACACGACGTCGAACTCTGCACCGGCACGCTCTGGGTAGTGGACGGCGGTGATGTCGGTGAGGAAGTTCATCTGGAGCTCGGGGCTCTCTTTGACGAACTCCAGCAGCTCTATCAGGCGCTCGCGCTTGGTATAGACGGTGAGCATGCCATAAGGCTCGCTGCCGTCAAAGATGTCTGAACCGAAACGGGCCTGCAGGATTTGCAGCGCGGCCTCGTTGCTGATGGCTTGCTTCATGCCAGGTTATAACTCGCCAGTAGGTTTTGGTATTCTTCGCTGTCGCGGCGGCGCTGAGACTCGTTGGCGGCCAGCTCCTGGATTTTCATCAGGCCATCCAGAATCATCTCGGGGCGGGGCGGGCAGCCGGGCACGTACACATCTACGGGGATGATACGGTCTATGCCCTGGAGCACGCTGTAAGAGTCGAACACGCCACCCGAGGAGGCGCAGGCACCCACGGCGATAACCCAGCGGGGCTCGGCCATTTGCTCGTATACGCGGCGGACGATGGGGGCCATCTTTTTGGCGATGGTGCCCATGACCATGAGCAGGTCTGCCTGCCGGGGCGAGAAGCTGACGCGCTCTGAGCCGAAGCGGGAGATGTCGTAGTGGCTACCCATGGTGGCCATGTACTCGATGCCGCAGCAAGAGGTGGCAAAGGGCAGGGGCCACAGCGAGCTCTTGCGCGCCAGGCCTACGACGGAATCCAGCGTTGTGGCAAAAAAACCAGCGCCCTCTACTCCGGGAGGGGCTTGTACGACTTCGGCCATGATGCTTTGTTTAAAATGGTTTTGAGGGTTAGAGCCCCAGCCTTGGGCTAGGCTCTGCTGTAAGCGAAACGCCTCTGAATGCTTGATTGTTCAGATTTTGGTATGCAAAGGCACAGAGGCTACTCCCACTTGAAAACACCTTTTTTGACGATGTAGAAGAAGCCGATGAGCAGGAACGCCATGAAGGTGAGCATCTCTATGAAGCCGACCATGCCGAGCGTTTTAAAGTTGACGGCCCAGGGGTACATGAAGATGATCTCGACGTCGAACAAGACGAAGAGGATGGCCACCAGAAAGTACTTAATCGAAATAGGCGCTCGGGCATCGCCGACGGCCTCCAGGCCTGACTCGAAGGTGGCGGCGTGGGTTTTGCTGCGCTGCTTGGGGCCCAGCAGGTGCGTGGTGACAACGGCAAAAATCACAAACGCCATTGCCAGCGCAAACTGGACTATGACGGGTGTATAATCGGCCGGTACGTATTCTTTCATAAAAGAGGCGCGGCGGGAAACAGCGAATCTGCCGCAAATTTACGGGCTTGTACAGGCAATACCATGCCCGAGGTGCGATTGTTATCTGCGATTGGAATTTGGAATGCAGGCAAGGCTAGTTTAAGAACTCGTAAATGCCCGCTACGCCTTGGCCTCCGCCAACGCAGGCCGTGACCATGCCGTACCGTTGCCTGCGGCGGCGCATCTCGTTGAAGAGCTGTATGGAGAGCTTGGCCCCAGAGCAGCCTAGGGGGTGGCCCAGGGCAATGGCACCGCCGTTGGGGTTGATGATGGCCGGGTCTAGGTCTAGCGTGCGGATGACGGCCAGGCTTTGGGCGGCAAAGGCCTCGTTGAGTTCTATTTGCTCGATGTCGGCCTGGCGGAGGCCGGCGCGCTTGAGGGCGCGGGGAATGGCCTCTACGGGGCCGATGCCCATGATGCTGGGCTCTACGCCGGCAGTGGCATAGCTCACAAGGCGGGCGATGGGCTGCAGGCCTAGCTCTTTGACCATAGCCTCAGACATGACGAGTACAAAGGCGGCCCCGTCGCTGGTTTGGCTGGAGTTGCCTGCCGTGACGCTGCCACCAGCCGCAAATACGGGCTTGAGTTTGGCCAGGGCCTCCAGGTTGGTGTCGGCGCGGGGGCCTTCGTCCACAGCGACGGTGCGGGTGGCGGTACGGCGCTTCATATGCTCGTCCACGTATGTTTCGGACACTTCTACAGGGACGATCTCCTCCGCAAACTTGCCGCTCTCTATGGCAGCCGTAGCCTTTTGGTGGCTGGCCAGGGCGAAGGCGTCCTGGTCCTCACGCGATACATTGTACCGCTCGGCCACTTGCTCGGCTGTGAGGCCCATGCCGAGGTAATAGTCGCTATGCTCTTTGCTGAGGCTATAGTTGAGGGCCGTTTTGTAGCCCATGACGGGCACCAGGCTCATAGACTCTGTACCGCCTGCGATGATACAGTCTGCCATGCCGGCATGGATGCGTTGGCTGGCGATAGCAATAGCTTCTAGCCCAGAGCCGCAATAACGGTTTACCACCATGCCCGGCACATTGACGGGCAGGGAGAGCAGCGAAATGATGCGCCCCATCTGCATACCAGCCTCGGCCTCGGGCACGGCGTTGCCGACGATGAGGTCATCTACGCTGGTAGGGTCTAGCCCAGGCACCTGGGCTACCAGGTGTTTGATGACGGCAGCGGCAAGGTCGTCTGGCCTTGTGAAGCGGAAGCCGCCCTTATTGGCCTTGCCGACGGCGGTCCGATAACCGGCTATGATGTAAGCGTCCATGAGGTTAGGTGTTGGTTTTGTTAGGTGGTGCAAGCTAAAGAGCAACTGCTACAATCTAATTACGACCTTAAGTCAATGTCATTTGATTCTAGGTACTTGCATGGGAAGCACCCCCTCTCCCCCCAGCCCCCTCTCCCCCTCCAGGGGAGAGGGGTAGCCAGTAAGAGTTGATGGACTGTAGCGTTTTAAAGGGCTTTAAAATAACTAGCAATCTGCTGCAAATAGTTTGCCAGAAAACTTGCACAAATAAAAGCAACAAAGCCTGCCGGATGGGGCAGGCTTTGTTGGATTTGCAGTAAGCAAAGATTAGGCAGCGGCCAGCTCTTTCTTTTTGCGGCGGTTGAAGGCATCTACCACAAAGGGGATGGCGATGTACACCGTAGAGTAGGTACCCGTAATAACTCCGAAGAGCAGGGCCAGGGCCATGCCGCGGATCGTCTCGCCTCCGAAGAGTACCAGGATAAGCACGACGATGAACACGGTACCAGACGTAACGATGGTGCGGCTCAGCGTGTCGTTCAGGGCTTTGTTTACGACGACCTCGGGCGACTCGTTGATGGTGGATTCGCTGAAGAACTCGCGCACACGGTCGAAGATTACCACGGTGTCGTTTACAGAGAAACCGACGATGGTAAGCACGGCCGCGATGAAGTTCTGGTCAATCTCGAGCGAGAAGGGCAGCAGATCTTTGAGCAGCGTGAAGCAGGTCAGGATCACCAGCGTGTCGTGCACGACGGCCAGGATGGCCCCCATGGCATACTCCCACTTGCTGAAACGGATGCCGATGTAGAGGAAGATCAGGCCGATGGCCAGCGATACAGACCAGATGGCTTTGGTGCGAATATCTGCCGCTACCGTGGGGCCCACTTTAGAGCTGGAGAGTATCTCGTATTTGGCACCGATTTTCTCCAGGCCTTGGTTTACCTGGGCTTGTACCTTCTCTGCGGCACCTTCTGACTCGTCATCGATCATGTACTTGGTCGTGATCTGGACTTTGTTGTCTGTACCGACAGTCTTAACTTCTGGGAAGCCTTGCAGGTAAGGGTTCAGGGCAGAGCGAATCTCTTCTGTGCTTACTTGCTTGTCGGTCTGCACCATGTAGCGCCAGCCGCCTGAGAAGTCTACGCCTTGGTCGAAACCGCGGGTGAACATAGAGATAAGGCCCACCGTGATGAAGATGGTGCTACCGATGTAGGCGATTTTACGCTTGCCGACAAAGTCGAAATTGACGTTTTTGAACAGGTTTTTGGTAGCAGCCGTGTACACGCGCAGGTTGGTGCCGCGGTTGATCTGCCATTCGGCCAGCAAGCGGGTGATGTACACCGACGTGAAGAGCGAGGTAGCGATACCGATTACCAGCGTAGTGCCGAAGCCCTGCACGGGGCCCGAACCAAACACGAGCAGTACCAAACCGGCCAGCAAGGTGGTGATGTTGGCGTCCCAGATGGAGCTGCTGGCCAGTTTGTAGCCGCGGGCTACAGCTTCTGAGAGCGGGTAGCCGTCTCGGAGCTCGTCTTTGATGCGCTCGTTGATGAGTACGTTGGCATCTACGGCCATACCGATGGTGAGCACGATACCGGCAATTCCGGGCAGAGTAAGCACCGCATGCCAGGGCACCAGGATACCCAGGATGAGGAATACGTTGAGCAGTACGGCAGCATCTGCAATCAGACCGCTGTTGTTGTAGTACACCACCATGAAGATGATGATGGTGAGGAAGCCCGCCAGGATAGAGATGATACCCTGGTTGATGGACTCTTGGCCCAGCGTAGGACCTACAACGGCCTCTTCTACAATGCGGGTGGGTACGGGCAGCTTACCGGCTTTGAGGATGTTGGCCAAGTCTTTGGCCTCTTCGATGGTGAAGGAGCCAGAGATAGAGCTAGAGCCGTTGGGGATTTCGTTTTGCACGCGGGGGGCGCTGTACACGAAGTTGTCCAGCACGATGGCGATGCGCTTGCCTACGTTTTGGGCCGTGAGGCGCTTCCATTTGCGGGCACCTTCGCCGTTCATTTGCATCAGCACTTCGGGCTCAGAGCCGGTCTGGCTGAAGTCTTGGCGGGCATCTACGATCACCTCTCCGGTGAGGGGGGCACTGCCATCGCGCTCCTTTTTGATGGCATAGAGGGCCACTACGGCGCCACCGCCTTGCAGATCCAGCGGCTTCACGTCGTAGTAAAAGGTCATGTTGGCGGGGAATAGCGCCTTGACCTCTGGGCGGGCAAAGAGGCGGTTTACCTTGCCGGTGTCTTTTACGTTTACGCCCAGGCCGTCGTACAGGGGCACAAAGAGGCGGGCCAGCTGGCTGCTTTGGGCGGTGTCTTTCTTGGCCGTGTCGTTGTTGGCGGCCACGTTTTTGGCAGAGTCTGGCTTGGCAGAATCTCCGGCCAGGGCGGCCAGGGTGGCCTGCTTCAGCGAGTCTTCTTTGGTAGTAGGGGCCGCAGGGGCCGCGGGCTCGGCCAGGGCTGAGGGCTTGCCGGCCAGTTTGGCGGCGGCTTCTTCTTTGGCTAAAAAGGTGTTGAGCGCCGTAAAGCCAGCGGAGTAATCTTTAGAGTCATATACCTCAAAGAACTCGAGCTGTGCCACACCTTGCAGCAGTTTGCGGACGCGCTCGGGGTTATCTACGCCAGGCAGTTCTATCTGAATGCGGTTGGTGCCGCGCAGTTGCTGGATGTTGGGGGAGGTTACGCCGAACTTGTCGATACGGGTGCGGAGGATCTCGAATGAGCGCTCGATGGTTTCGTCCACATTGTCGCGCAGGTATTTGGCAACCTGATCGTCGGGCGTGCTGAAATCCACGCGGCCGCGGGTACCCTTGCTGGCAAAGTAGTTGGCCAAAGGCTTACCACCTGCCTCGGCCTTGAGGGCAGCCGCAAACAGGTCTACGTATGGCGTTTGAGACGATTTGGCCTCTTGCTCAGCTTGGCGGATGGCCTTGTCCAGAATGGGGTCTTTGGGGTTGTTAGACAGGGCACGGACGATGTCGGGCGCTGAGACCTCCATAGTTACGTGCATACCGCCTACCAGATCAAGCCCGAGCTTTACCTCGTTCTCTTTAATCTGCTTGTAGGTATAGTCTATGCCCAGCAGGCTGAAGGCCGGTGTGGTGTAAAGCGAGTCCAGATAAGCCTGGCGCTTGCTGGGATCAATTTTACCGCTTTTGGTACGGCTGAACTCGTCGGCGTCTGCTTCTATAGACCGAGAGATGAAGGTGAAAGAGAGGTAGTACAGACACAGCGCAGATATGATAGCCGTGAGTACGATAAGAATACCCTTGTTACGCATGGGGATGGATTGGCGGACTTAATAAGACATAGCCTTGGCATACCAAGGCCTGGGGTGGGTTTAAGACTTGAGAGAAAATGCCACACAGTTTGCAGGCTGCAAGGCATGCAAACTGTGTGGCAGGCTAGCACCGGCTTGGCCGCTAGGGGGCCCGGGTAGCCAGGTGAGTCTTAAGGCAACGCCTGCCCAGGGGCTCGGTATAAATGCCACCGGCTTTGAGGGGCACCAGATACTCGTTGGCAGGTGCCTGAAAATTTGCGAATGCAGGGGCTACCGGCAACAAGGCCTGAAAGTCTGGCACGTGTAGCTCTACCACGCTGGTAGGGGCAGCTACGGCTTTTGCCAGGGTGGGCTCGTCTTGCTGTTGCTTGGTTGCCTTGGCCTTACCTGCAGGCCCATAGGCAGTAGCCATGGGCTGCGCGCCGGCCAATAGCCATAGCGGGAGCAGGATAAACAAGAAGACCTTACGCATCGGGCCACAAAAATATCGCTTGTTGTGGGTAAAAGGCAAACCGTATGATTTTGTAGGCGCTTGGCCGGGTTGGCACCTGCCTTCTGGCCTATTTTTGCCAGCGCACATCGCCTGGCGTGCATTCCATGGTTTTTTCGGGCCTTTCTGGCTTATTGCTTATCGCACCGCTTGCATTCAACTGGCTACGGATTTTGAGCTCGCGCGAGGAGCGGGTGGTACTGTACCCCCGCTGGCGCAGCAAAGTGATGGACAAGCACTTCCGCATAGAGGTTTGGTTGCCGCCGGGCCGTACTAAGGGCCGCTGCCAAGACTGCCACGTGCTGATTGCCAACGACGGGCAAGATCTGCGTGCCATGCACCTGCGCCAGACGCTGGATAGCCTGGTGGTAACAAGGCAGATTGCCCCCGTAATTGTAGTTGGCATACATGCCGGAGCGCGGATGCAAGATTATGGGGTAACCAACCATCCAGATTATTTGCGGCGCGGCGGCCTGGCGGGCAACTACGCCCGCTTTGTTACCAAAGAGCTGCTGCCGTTTATCTACAAAGAGTTTAAGTGTAAGGAGGGGCCGGCCCACACCAGTATCATGGGCTTTAGCCTGGGGGGGCTCTCTGCCTTCGACATTGGCTTTAATTATCCGCAATATTTTGGGCAGGTTGGCGTCTTCTCTGGCTCTTTTTGGTGGCGCAGCCGGGCCTATGGAGAAGGGTACACGGATGCAGACCGAATAATGCAGTCTGTAGTGCGGGCCAGTGCCAAGGCACCTGCTTTGCGCTACTGGTTTCAGGTTGGGGCGCAAGACGAAAGCAACGATCGCGACGGAGACGGTATCATTGATGCCATCGAAGATACCCGAGACCTGATAGCCGAGCTTAAGACCAAAGGACTGGACGATGATATACACCTGACTTACTACGAAATGCCCGATGGCCATCACAACCAAGAGACGTGGGGCCGTGCGCTGCCCGTATTCTTAAAGTGGGCCTTTCCTTACAATCAGAGCCAGAACTAGGCCGTTACCCAACTACCCCGCATGGAGACGCAAGCCGCCTTTGAACAACTGCTGGCCGAAAGCCTGACCCTTTTTGAGGCGAAGACCCAAGACTATGGCACCGCTTGGCGCGTGCTGCGCCTGCCCAGCATTACAGACCAGATTTACATCAAGGCCAACCGCATTCGGTCCATCCAAGAGAAGGGCGTGGCCCTGGTGGACGAAGGCATAGAGGGCGAGTTTGTGGCCATCTTCAACTATGCAGTGATGGCCCTGATACAACTACACCTGCCTGCCGATGCACCGCTAGAGCTTGACCCAGCCCAGGCCACGGACCTGTACAACCAAGAAGCCCAGGCCAACATCTCTCTGCTGACAAAGAAGAACCACGACTATGGCGAAGCCTGGCGGCAGATGCGCGTAAGCTCTATTACAGACATCATCTTAATGAAGCTGCTACGCATTAAGCAAATAGAAGACAACGCGGGCCGCACCCTGGCCAGTGAGGGCGTAGAGGGCGGCTACCGCGACATCTTTAACTATGCGGGGTTTGCCCTTATCCACCTGCGGGGATGGGCATAAGCCTTGATGACGCACCGGCACGGCCGATGGCTTGCTAAAAAGTTATCATTACCACAGATTGTACCTATGAAAAATACCCTTGCCCCGTTGCGGATCGTCCTTGGCGGTTTGTTCATCTTCTCTGGCCTGGTTAAACTGAACGACCCGGTCGGCACGGCCATTAAGCTGGAGGAGTACTTCGAGGTCTTTTCGGAGTCTTTCTCGCCGCTGTTTCACGCTTTTATACCCTGGGCCTTGCCGATGTCGCTGGCATTTTGTGTGGCAGAGGTGGTGCTAGGGCTAGCCGTATTGCTGCGGCACCGGATGCGGCTCACGATGTGGCTGATGCTGCTGCTGATTGTCTTCTTTACCTTCTTGACGTTCTACTCGGCCTACTTCGATAAAGTGACCGACTGCGGCTGCTTTGGAGACTTTGTCAAGCTCAAACCCTGGACGAGCTTCGGCAAAGACGTCTTTTTGCTGGTGCTTACGCTGGTGCTGCTTGTGTACAGCAACCGTATGCCCAATATGCTACCCCGCAAGCAGGGCGACGGCATCCTGGCGCTGGCCTCGCTCTTGTTTGGTTTTGTGGGTTACTGGGCCATCGTGCATTTGCCTTATGCCGATTGGCGGCCCTATAAGATGGGCAACCACATCCCAACGCAGATGAAGCCGAGCGCCGCCTTTCAGTACAGGTATGTGATGGAAAAAGACGGCAAACGCGAGGAGATGGAAGAGTATCCGACCGATACGACCTACAAGTTTATCGAGATGGAGATCTTGAACCCTGAGGCAGCCCCCAAGATTACCGATTACCGGGTATGGAACGACGAGGCCGACTATACCGACAGCACCTTTGTGGGCAACAAGCTGCTGATTATCGTCCGCGCAGACGATAAGATACCCGCAGGGGAGATGGCCAAGATAAACGCCCTTGTCTCGGGCCTGGGCCAGGCTAAGCCCAAGGTGGATGCCTGGGTGGTAACCAGCCTGGATAGGCAGCGCTACGAGGCTTTCAGGCACGAGGCGCAACTGGCTGCGCCCTACTTCTACGCCGATGCCACCGTGCTTAAGACAATCATGCGGACGCAGATAGGCACCTGGTTGCTAAAGGATGGCAAAGTAGCCGGCAAGTGGGGCCTGGCAGATACACCCACAGCCGACGAGGTGCGCCAAAGCCTGGCCCAAGACTGATGCTGCCGGCGCACTATCTGCAATACATTGGCAATCAATTGCCTGGCGCTTGGATAGAGCGCCTGGCAGAAGGTGCCAAAACAGAAGGCCTGACCTCGGTAAGGTTACACCCAGGCAAGACAGGCACCCTGCCCTACCCTGCCGCGCCCGTACGATGGTGCGCCCAAGGGCGCGTGCTGGCCAGCAGGCCAAGCTTTACGCTGGATCCGCGGTGGCATGCCGGTGCATACTATGTGCAAGAGGCTGGCTCTATGGCCGTGGCAGAGGCCGTGAAGGCGCTGCTGCCCGCAAACGCGCAGGCCGTGCTGGACCTTTGCGCCGCACCCGGCGGAAAATCTACCCATTTAACGACGGTGCTGCCGCCTGGCTGTTTGCTTGTGGCAAACGAGGTGATCAAGTCTCGCGTGGCGCGCCTTGAGGAAAACCTGGAGCGCTGGGGCTTACCGGCCCATGCCGTTACGCAGCTAGACCCTGCCTACATCGGCAAGCAGGCCGCAGCCATGTTTGATGCCATCGTTATGGATGCACCCTGCTCGGGCGAGGGGCTTTTTCGCAAAGACCCGGCCGCCATAGCAGAGTGGAGCCCAGAGCACGTCGAATTTTGTGCCGCCAGGCAGCAGCGCATTCTGGCAGACATCTGGCCCGCGTTGCGCCCGGGCGGGCTGCTTATTTACAGCACTTGCACCCTCAATACGGCAGAGAATGAAGGCGTGCTGGCCTTTGCCGAAGTCCAACTGGGCGCAGCCATGGTGCCACTGCCGGCGGCCCTGCTGCATGCAGGCCTGCCTTCTGAGCAATTTGCGGGCGCTGTGCGCTTTTTGCCAGACGGGCACGGCACAGAAGGTCAGTTTGTAGCCGCCTTGCTAAAGGGCGGCAGTGCAGATCATGTAACCGAGCTAAGCCACAAGAAAAAGGGCAAGCCACCTTTACGGTTAGCCGCGCCCAAAGGGGCTGCGGCAGGAGCCCTTGCTGCGCTGCTGCCGGGCCGCGAGGCAGAAGATTTTTTTGTTTTTAAAGAAACGGTGCGCTTGCTGGGCCAGGCACCAAAAGCAGTGGCAGAAGCGCTGCTGGCCAAAATACCCGTTGTGAGCCTGGGCATTGGTGTGGCCGAGCAGATGGCCAAGGGACTGCTGCCCCTGCAAGGGCTGGCTACCCTTGCCGGGCCACCCCCTGGCCTACCCAGCGCCGACCTTACCGAGCAAGATGCGCTTGCCTATCTGCATAAAGACGACCTGCGCGGACGGTTAGACCTGCCCGCAGGCATATATGTGGCTACTTATCAGGGATTGGGGTTAGGCTTGCTAAAAGCCATAGCGGGTGGGCGCATCAACAACCTGCTGCCCCTTGCCCGGCGCATACGCATGGATATTGATGCTTAGACCCAGCCGCAGCCCTTAAGCCTACCCAAGAGCAGGTTTTAGAGACATAATGTGCGTTTGCGGCTATATTGGCCAACCTATTGCCAGCATGGCTACACTAAGAAATACATGACAGAGACGACCTGGCTTATCGCCACGATTCTTTTGGCCTACCTGCTGGGCTCCGTGCCTACGGCCGTTTGGGTGGGTAAATGGTTTTATGGGGCCGACGTGCGGGATTTTGGCTCTGGTAATGCCGGGGCTACAAATACGTTCAGAGTTTTGGGCCGCTCGGCGGGTATCATCGTGATGCTGGTAGATGTACTGAAGGGTACGGCCGCCGCCGCCTTTGCTAACGTCTTGCTAGACGCTGGCATGGTCGCGCCTGGTTCGCTCACCTTCTGGCAAATTGTGCTGGGCATAACGGCCATTCTGGGGCACATTTTTCCGGTTTTTGCGCAGTTCAGGGGCGGCAAAGGCGTAGCAACCATGGTTGGGATGATTTTCACGGTGCAGCTAGAGATTGCCTTGATCTGCATCGGAATCTTCTTTGTGGTGTTGTTAGCTACGCACTACGTGTCGCTGGGCTCGATTATTGCCAGCCTGGCCTTTCCGTTTTTGCTTATGTTGCCTCAGTTCGAGGCTGGCTCGCTAGATGTGGCTACGCAGTCTATAAGCTTCGGCCTGTTTGCCATCGTGGTCATAACGCATACCAAGAATATCAAGCGCTTGGTGGCCGGCAATGAGAACAAAAGCGTTATCCGAATACGCAAGAAGCCCGTAGCCTGAGCCTATATCGGACGTACCAAAGAAAAGGGCTCTCCTCATGGAGAGCCCTTTTCTTTGGTACAAGTAATACTGCCTGCTACTTGCCCATAGAGCTCGTAACCAGCCCTGGGGCATACTCGAAGCCGACCAATGAGAAGAGCAGCACGGCCGTGCCCAACGCCGTAAGCACAAACAAAATGCGGTGGCGGCCTTCGGGCAATGGCATCTTTTTGCCGCGGGTGCGTGCCAGCGTGAAAAGAATTACGGCCAGTAGGTTGAGGCTGATATGCTCTACCGTCCAATAGCGGCTCATGGGGTCAGAGAGGCCGTCGAAACGGACGCGTGGGCTTACGAAGTACAAGACCAGCCCTACCAGAAGCTGAATGTGTACCGAGATGAAGAAGAAAAGCGACAATTTATCGTCTAGGCCGGTGAAGGGCTTGCGCTGCAGCCAACCGTCTAGCGATTTGGCCAAAACGGCAATCATCAGCAAAAGGACAACATAGCGGAGCCCGCTGTGGGCATGTAAGAGACCTACGTACATCTGTTGGTATGAAGAATAGAATTAGTTGGAAGGTGCCTGGCGCACATGCCGGTGCAAGTTAGGCGTTTTGAGGGACCTTTGCCTCTGATGCGTACATAGGCGGGGCAGAGCTGACGGCCCACATCCCGGCAAATACAAGCAAACCGTTGAGTATGAGCAGCTCGAAGCCAAACTGATACCCCGACGGGTTTTGCTTGGCCAGGGTATCGGCCCCAAAGCAGAGCAGCGGTGCGGCAACGCAGATGGCCGGTATGTAGCGGCCACGTACGGTGCGCTTGGTCAGAATACCGAAGGCGAACATGCCCAACAGGGGCCCGTAAGTATAGCCCGCCAGGGTAAACACCACCGTGATGAGACTGCCCGCCCCTGCCTGATGAAAAATCATAGACAGGACGAAAAGCAGCGCCGTAAAGCCAAGGTGGACCCCGTGCCGCAGCCTGTCTGGGTTGGCGTGGGTGCCGTTTTGAATCTCCAGTATGTCCACACAAAAGCTGGTAGTTAGCGCAGTCAGGGCGCTGTCTGTGCTGGCGTAGGTGGCCGCTATGATGCCCAGCAGGAATGTGATGGCCGCGGCCGTACCCAGATGTTGCAGGGCTATGAGCGGAAAGAGCTGGTCTGGCTTGGGCGGCAGTGCCAGGCCCTTTTGCTGGGCATACACCCATAGGGCACCGCCCAGCACCAGAAACAAGAAGTTGACACCCACCAAGATACCCGTAAAGCTGACCATGTTGATCTGCGCCTCGCGCAGGTTGCGGCAGGTCAGGTTTTTTTGCATCATATCCTGATCTAACCCCGTCATCACGATAGCTATAGAGGCCCCGGCCAAAAACTGTTTGGGGAAGAATGCCGCGGAGCGCCAATCCCAAGTGAAAATCTGGCCTTTGGGGCTAGAGAGCACGTCGGAGACAAGGGTGGGCACGTCTCGGCCCAGGCTTTGGGCTATCAGGTAGAGGGAGAGGCCCAGGGCCAGCAACATGCAGGCCGTCTGCAAGGTATCTGTAACGATGATGGTTTTGACCCCGCCCTGAAAGGTGTAGAGCCAGATGAGCAATAGCCCTATGATGACAGTGAGCCAGAAGGGCACGGCCAGCGCCTCGAACACGGCCAGATGCAGTACACCCATCACCAGATAAAACCGCGCCGCAGAGCCCAGCGACCGGCTTAGGGCAAAAAACCAGGCCCCGGTTTTAAAGGCAGGCCGCCCAAAGCGCTCGTTGAGGTAGCCGTAAATGGAGACGAGCTGCAGCCGGTAGTACAACGGCATGAGCACAAAAGCTATAACGCCGTACCCAACGATATAGCCCAGCACCACCTGGAAATAGGCAAAGCCAGCCTGGCTAACCTGCCCAGGCACAGAGATAAACGTTACACCAGATAAAGACGTGCCTATCATGCCGAAGGCCACCAGATACCAGGCAGAATTGCGGTTGGCCGAAAAAAACGCGGCATTGTCTGCCTTGCCCTTGGTGGCCAGGCTGATGATGAACAGTACCAGAAAGTAAAGTGCAATAAGCCCCAGCACCAGATATGGACTAGCCCCCGTCATACGGCAAAGGTGCAGAGCCAACACCTAATTGCAAGTCATAAAAAAGGTGCCCCTGTTGTAAACAGAGGCAACCGATTAGTGGCCCTTACAAGGGCAGGGCTATTTTTTAGCAGCCTTTTTAGCCGCAGCCGCCGGTTTTTCTGCAACGGCTGGTTTGGCCGCCGCGGCGATGGCAGACGCGCTGGCGCGTTTGCGGGGCCTGCTGGCACCAAAGGTGCCCATAGAAATTTTGCCCTTTTTGCTCTTCTTGTCTCCTTTGCCCATGGGTATGCGTCGTTGTTAGAAAGCTAGGTTAGAATTGATTGGTCTTGCGGTTGCTACCGCAACGTAATTATGAACTGTAAGGCTTCAAATAGGCAAACCTACTCGGCCATGAGCTTGGCCGACGGCATACTCTCTAAGTACTCCATAAACTCGCGTACACCTGCCAGCGCCTTGTAGTTGGGGCTTTTGGGCAATTGCAGCGTGGGGTCAGAGAAGAGGCTGCCACCGACAACGACCAACCCGTAGGCGTTTTCTTTTATCAACCGATGAAGGTAAACCTCGGTCGCCTCGCGCCCTGCATGGATGTTGAAGATGCCGAAGACGTAATCTGGTTGTACGACCTTAACCACGGTGAGCACATCATCTACGGGTAGGCTTTGGCCCAGATAGAGCACGGAGTGGTTACGAGACTTGAGCAGGTAATAGGCAAAAAGCAGGCCCAGCTCGTGCATCTCCCCCTCGGGTAAAAAGAGGATGAACTTACGCGTACGTTCCGTGGCCACCACCGAGCAGCGGTCTATGGCCACGATCATCTTTTGGCGGATGAGGTTGGTGATGAAATGCTCTTGCGCTGGGTTGATGGCCCCTGTCTGCCATAAAATGCCGATGCGCGTCAAAAACGGATAGACCACGTCTAGCATGGTCCGCTCTAGGCCGATGCGGTCTATGTTTGACGACATCACACGGTCGAACCGGGCCTCGTCCATGTCCACCATGGCCAGGCATAGGCTCTGGATTTGGTCTGGGTAATGGCAGTACTCCTGGCTCAGGCGCTGTACTTCGGCCTGCATCTCCTCGCGCGTCATGCGGCTGATTTTGGAGATGCGGTAGCCATGGTCGTTCAATACGCTGATATTGAGCAGCAGCTTAAGGTCGTCGTTGTCGTAAAAGCGGATGTTGGTGGGCGTACGCTTGGGGTTGAGCAACTCGTAGCGTTGCTCCCAGATGCGCAGCGTATGCGCCTTGATGCCAGAGAGGTGCTCAAGGTCTTTGATGGAATACTGGCTCACGATTTCTTCTCCTCTATGCTTTCAAAAACAGACTTGCGCACAAACAGCAGACCAAACGAGCGGCTAGGCTGTTTGGCCAGATAACGATGGTGGATTTTATGTGCCCGCCGGATACGCCCGAATAAAGGCAACCTGCTCCAGAAGCGGCTCTTTATGCGGTTGTGGATGGCAACGTCGTGCAGAACGAAGTAAACCATGCCATATGCCGTAACGCCCAGGCCCACGCCAGCCAGGGCGTAGTTGCCGCTTGCCAGCCCCAGGTAAATGGCCAATGCTGCCGAGCCGCCGAAGATGAGCGAGAACACATCGTTCCACTCAAAAAAACTCTTGCTGTGCTGGTGATGCGTCTTGTGGATATGCCACAAAGGGCCGTGCATCACATATTTATGAAAAGCCCAGCTAAAGGCCTCCATGCCAAAAAAACCGACTATGGCCAGGCTAAACAGTTGGGTGGTGGCGCTCATGGTTGATAGTGCAAAAACTTAGGTTTTCCGGGAAAGGTTTTAACGTAGTTGGAAACCTGTGCAGACAAAAAATTACATGTCGGCAAACACAAACCAGCTCAGCACGAAGAAGAACCCAAACTGACACCACCACACAACGGCAGCAAGCGGATTGTGGGCCGGTGGCAATAGCTTTAGCCTAAGCCACAACACGGGCAGGCCGGTTAGCCACCAGCCCAAAAAGTTTTGGCCGGGCACATAGCCTCCAGGCCAGTGCCAGAAACCAAGGCCACGGGCGGCAGGCTCCATGCAGGCATCAAAACCTACCAGCAGCAAGGCACCCAGGGCCACCTTGGCGGCCATAGGCTGGGCAAGGTGCCGCACCATGCCTCCGGCGCAATAGCCCAGCACGGCCCAGTTGATGCCTATGAGCAAAGGCACCTCCAGCACCTTGGGCCCCAAGACATTGCCATAGTAGTAAGTACCAAACAGCCAGCCCTGGGCTACGCCCAACGCCTCGGCTAAGAGGGATATTATGGCTGCAGCAGCCACATAAAGGGCCAGTTTGAGCTTGGCATCTGGATGGGCGCTTAACAGCAGGAGGCTAACCAAAACCAGGTGTACTGGCGTTAGGGCCAGCATCAGCGGGCGGGTGGGGGCGTAGCTTATGCCAGCCAGGCCCACCAAATGCAGCAATACGACGACCCCTGCCGGCAGGCGGTGCCCAGAGCTTAAAGCCAGGCGACCGAGACGCTCTGCCGGGTTGCGCTCCTGAAGCGTTACCTTTGACATGAGAGGAGAAATGGCTGCCCAAAATACGTTTAAAAGCAAGGCAACGGTAGAACCAACCGCGCAAAGAACCGCAAGGTTTAAGCTGCCCGAGCTAAAGTTAGGCCAATGGATGGCAGACCGAAGGGTGCAAGTTGTGGCTGGCATCGGGCTCGTTTTCTTGTCTTTCTTTTTGTTGGTTTCATTTGTAAGCCATGTCTTTACCGGCCGGGCAGACCAGAGCGTTCTGCATGCAGAAGAAGATTTGACCCTACGTCAAGCCGGGCAAGAAGCCGAAAACTGGATGGGCTTTGCCGGTGCCTGGGTGAGCGACCTGGCCATGTACCAAGGCTTTGGGGTGGGTGCGCTGCTGCTGCCCTTTTTGGTGTTTGCCCTGGGCTACCGCATCATTTTTGGCCGAAACGTACTTATGGGCAAAAAGGGCCGCGGCAGGGCCCTGATTTTTATCTGCCTTTGGACAAGCATTCTGCTGGGGCAGTTCATTCTGAGCTTTGGCCTGGAGCAGAAATACGGCTGGCTATCAGGAGCTGTAGGCTATGAGCTGACGTCTATCGTTTACGAAATGCTGGGCTGGGGTGCATGGTTAGTTATCGCGCTGGCGGCCGTTGTTTTTGTGGTGTTTTACTTTAACGCCACCTCGCTAGGCCAAGTAAAAAAAGAGGTTCGTGCTGATGTAGCCAGCCTAACGGCCCAAAGCAGGCTGGAGGCCGAAATGGCACACCAGATGGAACAAGCCGAGCGTACGGCACCTGCCAACAAGGGCAAAACACCTGTGGCCGCAACGCTAGACGATGCCCTTGCTGATGAGGAAGAACCAGAAGACGAATCGGGCCTGGCAGACGTGCCGATCACCTTCGAGCTAAAGGTTAATGGGGCTACGGTGCCGTCTCCCTTTACGCCTGCGCCGCCAACCCCTAAGGCCATGCCTGCCGAGCCCATGCAGGCCAAAGGCGAGCCGACCTTCGAAATACTGACGCCTGTGGCCGAGCCCGTGAGCGCCGCTCCGGCGCCGCCGATGTCGGCCAACGGCACGTACCTCGTGTCTGACGAAGCCAACGCAGAGGCCTTGGTGGCCAAAGCCGGCTTTTACGACCCTACGCTAGATCTGGCTACGTACCGCTATCCGGTGCTAGACCTGTTGGAAGACCATGGCCGCGGCAATATTCTGGTAGATCAGGCGGAGCTGGAATCTAACAAAGACACCATCATCACCACGCTGAAGCAATTTGGCATTGGTATCGCCTCTATTGCGGCCACACCGGGGCCTACAGTAACGCTGTACGAAATCGTACCCGAGGCCGGCGTGCGCATCTCTAAAATTCGCGGACTGGAGGACGACATCGCCCTGAGCCTTGCCGCACTTGGCATACGGATGATTGCCCCTATGCCAGGCAAAGGCACCATCGGCATAGAGGTGCCCAACAAAAAGCGCGAGGTGGTAAGCTGCCGGTCTGTGCTTGAGACGGAGCGCTTTAAGCGCACGGATATGGCCCTGCCCATTGCGCTTGGCCGCACCATCAGCAACGAGGTCTTTATAACAGACCTGGCCAAGATGCCCCACCTGCTTGTGGCGGGCGCTACGGGCCAGGGTAAATCAGTAGGGCTTAATGTAATCCTGGCCTCGCTGCTGTACAAGAAGCACCCGAGCCAGTTGAAGTTTGTGATGGTGGACCCGAAGAAGGTCGAGCTATCGCTCTTTTCGGCCATCGAGCGGCACTTTCTGGCCAAGCTGCCCAATGCAGAAGAGGCCATCATCACCGACACCAAAAAGGTAGTCTCGACGCTGAACTCGCTGGTGATTTTGATGGAGCAGCGATACGAGCTGCTGAAAGACGCGGGCATGAAACAGATCCGCGAGTACAACCAGACGTTTACCGAGCGCAAACTAAACCCAGAGCGGGGGCACCACTACATGCCCTACATCGTACTGGTGATAGACGAGCTGGCCGACCTGATGATGACGGCCGGCAAAGAGGTAGAAGGCCCCATTGCGCGCCTGGCGCAGTTGGCGCGTGCGGTAGGCATCCACTTGGTGCTGGCCACGCAGCGCCCGTCGGTAAACGTTATCACGGGCTTAATCAAGGCCAACTTTCCGGCGCGGCTGGCTTTCAGGGTTATCTCTAAAATAGACAGCCGCACCATTCTGGATGCCAACGGGGCAGACCAGCTCATCGGCTACGGAGATATGCTCTTTATGCAGGGCTCAGAGCTTACGCGCTTGCAGTGTCCGTTTATTGATACGCCCGAGGTTACGCGCCTGTGTCAGTTTATCGGAGAGCAGCGAGGCTATCCGAGCGCATTCATGCTACCGGAGTACATCAGCGACGGTGAGCTAGACGATATTGAGGATATCGACCTAAGCAACCGAGACAAGATGTTTGACGATGCTGCCCGCTGCCTGGTGCAGTATCAGCAGGGCTCAACGTCTCTGTTGCAGCGCAAGCTCAAACTGGGCTATGCGCGCGCGGGCCGCGTGATGGATCAACTTGAGGCCGCAGGCATTGTCGGGCCTTTTGAGGGCTCTAAACCCAGAGAGGTGATGTACCGAGACCTGGCATCGCTAGAGCAATACCTGAACCAGTTGAACGATATGCGGTCTTAGGCCCGTTTTAGCTAAAAGCCGCCACCTCCACCTTGAAATCTCTCTTTTCTGCCCTAGCCCTTCTGCTTTGTTCTGCCGTCTGCCAAGCCCAAAAAGCCCCCGTGCAAGACCCTGCCGCTGCAGAGGTGCTGGCTGGCATGGCCAAAAGGTATAAGGCCTATCAGTCGTTTTCGGCCAATTTTACGCGCACCACCGTCAACGCCGCAGGCAAGACGATTGAGCAAGACAAGGGCAGCGTTATAGTCGCCGGGCCTAAGTTTCGGATAGAAACAGATGCTCTGAAGCTCTTTTGCGACGGCAAGACGCTATACACTTACGTGATGTCGTCTCAGGAGGTTAATATCACAGCCTACGAGCCAGACCCTACCGAGATTACGCCCGTGAACGTGTTTGACATCTATAAGCAAGGCTACAAGTACATGCTGGCCGCCCAGCTAAAGACGCCCACCGGTTTTGTTGACATCATAGACCTTGAACCTGAAGACATTACCAGAGACATAAGCAAGGTGCGGCTGGTGGTTGACAAAAAGACGTTTGCCCTACGCAGGTATATCCTGACGGAGCGGGGCACCAACAACCGCAGCACCTTTACCATCGATCGTTTTACGCCCAACCCGAAGGTGGTGCCTAGCACCTTTGTGTTTGAGAAGAAGCGTTATCCGGCCGTAAAAAAGGTAGTAGATCTGCGCTAATCTTATGCCAACCCAAAGCCTGCAGGGCCTGATAGAAACCAAGCAATCGTTTTTGTGCGTAGGGCTAGACCTAGACCCAGCCAAGCTGCCTGCAGGGCTTAAGCCAACGCCTGCAGACATGCTGGCCTTCAACAAGGCCATCATTGAGGCTACGTTGCCCTATGCGGTTGCCTACAAGGTCAATACGGCTTTTTACGAGGCCATGGGAGCTGCCGGCTGGGCATTGCTAGAGCAAACGCGAAGCCTGCTGCCGGCCAGCGTCTATACCATTGCCGACGCCAAACGAGGAGACATAGGCAACACGGCCCGGCAATATGCCAGGGCCTTTTTGTCGGTGCTAGACTTTGATGCCCTTACGGTAAACCCCTACATGGGCATAGACACCCTAGAGCCATACCTGCGGGAGCCTAAGGGAGACATTTTTGTGCTGGCGTGCACATCTAACCCCGGGTTTGCCGATTTTGAGGGGCTGAAAACCGAGAAGGGTACCTACTTGTACGAAGAGGTGGTGCTGCGTAGCGAGGCACTGCAGCAAAGCGGGCGCGTACACTACGTGGCGGGCGCCACAAGGCCAGAGATGCTGGGCAATGTGCGCAAGCTAGCCCCCGGGGCCACGCTGCTGGTGCCAGGCGTGGGGGCCCAAGGTGGAGATTTGGCCTCCTGCTTTGCGGCAGGCTATACAGTAGGCGGGCCGCTGTTGATCAATGCAAGCCGTAGCATTCTCTATGCAGGGTCTGGGCCAGATTTTGCCGAATTAGCCGCCAAAGAGGCAGCACAAATGGCGCATGAGATGGGTGTTATGCTGGCTAGCCTCTAGTGGCCCGGCATAACAGAGGGCACATCGGTTGTAAGCAAAAGGGCAGCTATGCGCTTGCCATGGGCTAGCAGTACCTACCAATTTTGAAGTGTGCCTGGCGCCTACGGTTTTTAGCCGTAAACGACTCTGGCACAAAATTCAAAGCCCAGTCACATAGCTAAATCCGTGGCTATATGATGCAGGGCACTTTACGCCACCCACTCCCAGGTTAGCGTGCTATGAAAAACACATTTCTACTCCTGTGCCTATTGCTAGGTACCCATGCCTGGGCCCAAAGCATCCCCAGCAACGACCAGCCCCGGTTTACGCTAGAGGGTGCCATGCCAGGCAGCAGGGCCGGCACTGTGTTGGTAACGTTTGGCGTGTCTATGTCAGACTGTATCAAAGCAGTAGAGATTGAGAACATCGACACAAAACGCAAATACATTGTGTACCCCACGCTAGACCATTACTACGTCCGCGACAGCGACATGGAAGAAATCTACGCGAAGATTCCGGTAGGCAAAATCAAAAAACTTGTTCACAAAAAGAAAGGTCTGCATGCGCAGATAACGGTCATCTCAAAGTCTGGCAGGTGCGTTTATCGAGGTAAGGCAGCCCTCGAGATGCTGACGGCCGACGACGAAGACTCTGACGACACCAAGCGCGACGAGCGCACCGCCAGCCGCTCTTAACCGGCACAGGCAGCAAAGACAGTACAATTAGACAGCTATGGATACGTGGTTTGCACCGGCACCCTTCTCTGAAGGGTGCCGGTGTTTTGTTTTAAGCTTACTGTGGTTAACCCAGGGCGCTAGTTGCAGATTGTGGTCTGCCGGTACTAGCTTGTGTAGGAAATGAATCGGTCTTTAGCTTGGGGGTTGGCACTGGCTTGGGTAGGCCTCATGCTGGCGGTAATACTGGCTTTCTCTACCAAAAAGCAACTTACAACCAGCAGTAAGCTGGTAAAGCACACGCAAGAAATCCTGATAGCCCTGCATCGGTATGAGTCTTTGATTACGCGCATAGAAACCGATGTACGCGGCTTTGTGATGTCTGAAGACCAAGAGTTTATCTATGACTACGAGAACACTCAAGCATCCATAGCCCGTACCTATCGGCACTTAGAGGCGCTTTTGAAGGGCAGCGCCGACCAGACAAAGCGGCTTGAAAGGCTGCGCGCGTTGGCAGAGCGCAAGGTTGAGTTTAACAAAATCTTGATCTTCAATACTAAGCGTGGAAACAAAGACAGCGCTTTGGGCCTGATTACCAGCAAGCAGGGCAAGATATTGATGGACTCTATCAGGCTTACGTGCAAGCAGGCCGTAGAGTACGAAAACGATCTTTTGATTGCCCGTAGCATCCAGGCAGAGGAAACCAACGCCACTACAAGTACCTACATCATTTTTAGCTTGCTGGTATCGGTTGGGATGGGCATTACAACGCTGGCCCTATTCCGCAGGTTAACCAAAGAGCGTGAGCGCTCCATGCGAGGATTGCGAGACTTTAGCAGTCTGCTAGAGGGGGTATTCCAGTCTAGCCAGAGCGGTATCATGGTATTAAAGGCAGTGCGTGGGCCAGAAGGGCATATTGTAGACCTGGAGTGGGTGGCCGTCAACGACAAAGCATCGCGGTTGCTTGGCAAAAAATCGGCTGCGTTGCTGGGCCAGCGGCTGGTACGATATGAGCCGCACCACCGGGCCGTAAACGGTTTGTTTGACACCTACAGGCGTGTGGTAGAAACAGGCCGGGCCATAGAGCTAGAGATACCTTGCCATAACGGACAAGCCCAAGCACAATGGCTCAACATCAGCGCTGCGCCCATCTCTAATGGCATAGCCATCACGCTGGTAGACATTACCTCGCGCAAAGAGGATGCCCTACGGATAGAGCAGAACGAGGCCAACCTGCAGGCTTTAATCAACAACACGGCAGACGAGGTCTGGAGTGTAGATAAGAACCTTCAGCTCATTACGGGCAACCAGGCCTACTTCGAGCGTGCCAAAAACAGTGGCTCCAAAGGATATCTGAATGAGACCTTGAGCCGGGCCCTGGCAGGCACACGGATTACAGAGGAAGTAAAGCTAGACGAGCCCGCAGGCAGCCACCGGCTGTTGAGCTACCGTTTTAACCCCGTGAAGGGCCCCGACGGGGCCATAACCGGTGTGGCCATCTTCGGGCACGACATTACCGAGCAACGCTCGGCAGAGTTGCGCATCCGCCAGCAAGGCCAGTTGCTAGACATCATCCTTAAAAGCATTCCATTGGTGGTTTTCACGCTGGACAGGCATGGGAACATGCTATCGGCCGAGGGACGAGGCGTGCCCTTCAGCCATCCTGAAGTGAACCCCTTTATAGGTGCCAACCTGTTAGAGCTCTACCCGGGCTATCGGCAAGAGCTGCGCACCGCCCTGGAGGGCAAACCGGTGCATTACATCTGGCAAAGCAATGAAACAGACCAAGGGGTGCGCTATTTCGACACGTACCTCTTCCCTACGGGTGATAGCCCGATGACCATAACGGGCGTTGCACTAGACATTACGCCCATAAAACGCGGAGAGCTAGAACTACAAGCAGCCATGCAGAAGGCCGAATCTGCCTCTGCGTTTAAGACCCGTTTCTTGGCCAATATGAGCCACGAAATCCGCACGCCGCTGTCGGCTATCATCGGCTTTGCCGAAATCTTGAAGCGGGAGCAGAACAGCAGCAGCCACCTCCAATACCTGAGCCACATCGAATCTGCCGGTACAACGCTGCTTAAGCTCATTGGTGATATCCTGGACCTTACTAAGATAGAGGAGGGCAAGATGAACCTGGTGCAGGAGCGGTTTGACCTGAAAGGGGTGGTCTCTAGCATGCTGCATCCCTACAAGTTCAGGGCAGAGGAAAAGGGCCTCGAGTTTCAGATCAATTACGCCGGAGAGATACCCGGGCACCTCGTAGGCGATGCTGGCAAGCTGGTGCAGGTCATCATCAACCTGGTGGGCAATGCAATTAAGTTTACCAACGAGGGCGGCGTGTGCCTGGAGCTGGAAAGTATGCTGGCAAGCGACGACGAAACCCTGCTGCTTACAGTGAGCATCGCAGATAGCGGCATAGGCATACCCGAAGAGAAGCATGCATTGGTATTTGACCCATTCTCGCAGGCAGACGACAGCATCAGCCGAAAATTTGGTGGCAACGGCCTGGGCCTCTCCATTGCCAGCGAGATGGTACATCTGCTGGGCGGCAACCTTGATTTTGAAAGCCCTAACGAGCATACCTTTTCTACCGATGCACCTGGCACAAGATTTTTCTTTACCGTGCCCCTGCGCATAGACCGCAGTGCAGAGGAGGTAGAATCCCCCTTGGCCATTAACGAGTGGAAGAACGCCTGTTTTAGCCACCCCTACAGCGTGCTGCTTGTTGAGGACAATCCGGTCAATCAACAACTGGCTCAGCTCATTTTGCAAGACACGGGTTGCAAACTGCATTTGGCTAAAAATGGCCGAGAGGGGATAGAGCTCAGCCTTAAGGTACCGTTAGACCTTGTACTGATGGACGTTCAGATGCCTGTGCTAGACGGCCTGTCTGCAACGCGTATCATCAAGCGCCTTAAGCCAGAGCTAACCATTGTAGGGTTATCTGCCAATGTCTATAGAGAGGATATTGATGCCTGCTATGCTGCGGGTATGGACGACTTTTTGCCTAAGCCCTATACCTCTGAAAAACTGCTGGGCATGCTGGCAAAACACATGCCCGCGCACATCAGCATAACAAAGACGGGGAAACAGGTGCCCGTGCCTGAAGATGCCATGGCCGGCCAGGTTGCTCCATCGGCCAACCTGGCGTATCTGAAAGCGTTGGTTGGGCAGGATTCTGAGAAGATGGCCTCTTTTTTAGATGCCTTCAGGCAAGTGGCAGACGAGTTTTTGGCAACGGCCAACCAAACTCCCTTAGACAAGATTGCCGCCTCTAAAGTGGCGCACCGGCTCAAGGCAAGCCTGCACATCGTAGGCTTAGAAGATTTTTATCCGCTTTTTGATTATATAGAGGGCAAATCTGCTGAGGAGATGCCGACAGATGACGCCATCAAGGACGCGGCTCATCGCCTGGCGCAGGCTATGGCCGAGCTAAGAGATTTAGAGGCAGGCCTTTTCTCAACTTGGGGCTGATTTATTGCAACAATGTTGCATCTTTGTATCGTTACCAAGGCAGCGATGCAAGGCAAGATAGGGATTTGGCTTTGGGGGTTATGCGCAGTGCTTGGCCTGGCAAGCTGCTATCGGTGGGAGGCAGACGATAAACCTGTATCTGGCGTAAAGCTTTTGGCGCAGGGCAACGACTTTGTGCTGACGCAAGACGGCGGCTTCCCCTTTGGGGGTAGCGTAGTCGGCATACAATCAGATACACTCACGGTGGGGGTGGTTTTCAGGCCGGTTGGCTTCGAGCGGTTTTCTGGTGGGCCATTGTCGTTCTACCAACAGATAGAAAAGCGTAAACTTCAGACTTCCGTTGCAAACGTCTCAGATACGCTGCTCGTCTTAAAAGATGCTCCGGCAGGCCGATATCAGTTCTTTAGCGTAGTAAGCGACAGGCTAGGCGGCCGATCTGACACGAATGCCACGCTGGCTCGCGTCCGGGCAGACTTTTACCCTTTTGCCTACAATACCACCCCTACCCTGGCAGAAACGGCCACCTTGGCAAGTCCTGGCGACAGTGTGCTGCTAAACTTTACGGCAGAGGCTGGGGTAGGCCCAGCAGGTGGTGTAATAGACTCGGTGTATTACAGAATGTGCGCCGTTCTGGGCCAAGGTGCCCTAGCCTGCCAGACGCAGCGCGTCTTGGCAGGCGATTCTATCCCTGCCAATACATTACGGCTTACGCGCCGGGCCAAAATAGAAATACCCCTTGGGGCCGTGGCTGGGCAACGCTTTAGGCCGCAAATCGTCATCGTAAACTCGGCAGGATACCGCTATACCTGGCAGCCACTCTATGAAATCAGACCATAACCATACCCAGCACTGCCAAGCAACGGGCCATACGGGCACTGCCACCGGCGCTGCACCCCGCACGGGCATTTGGTTGCCTTTGGCCTGTGCCGTCCATTGCCTGGGCATGCCACTACTGGTGGCTGCTGCCCCAGCGCTCACGGGCCATGTACAACAATTGGCGTGGATAGAGTGGGGCACGCTTGCCCTCGCCTTATGGTTGGGCTACAAACAGCTGTGGCCAGGTTACCAAGTACACAAAAATGGTTGGAGCCTGGGCGTGGCCGTGGCGGGCGGGGCCACTTTTGTGGTTGGTATCTTGGCACACGACTGGCACCTAGACGCAATGCATACCCCATTGATGGTGGCAGGCAGCTTACTGCTTGCCACGGGGTTTTGGCTCAACTACAGAGCCCAAAAGGCGCAGGTGGCCAACTGCTGCTAGGCAAGTTGCGCGTTTGAGCGGCCTGGCTGACATATAGGGCATTTTTGTAGGGGAGGCTACCATCTTTGCCCCTGCACATGGAAACAAGGAGATTTGGCATTTTGGCGCTGCTGATGTGGCTGTGCAGCGCACCAACCTGGGCGGCCTTTTCGCTCAACCGCGTGGAGCCTGCCTTTTGGTGGGTAGGCATGAAAAACCCAGAGCTGCAAATCTTGTTGCAGGGCAAAAACATTGGCCAGGCGCAAATAAGCCTTGCCCCCTACCCTGGGGTAAGCCTAAAGCGCGTAGCCAAAGTAAAAAACCCAAATTATACCTTCGTGTATGTAGAGATTGGCCCAGAGGCCAAGGCGGGCGACCTGAAATTTACCTTTGCTGGTGCTGCCAAGGGCAACCTGGCCTATACACTGAAAGCACGAGACTCTAAGGTGAAGGCCCAGGGCTACACTCCTGCCGATGTGGTGTACCTGATCATGCCAGATAGGTTTGCCAACGGCAACCCCAAAAACGACTCGGTGAAGGGAATGCTGGAGGCAGCACGCCGCAAGCAAGACTTTGGCCGCCACGGTGGCGACATCGAAGGTATTACAAATCAACTTGGGTACTTTAACAAACTGGGTGTTACGGCATTGTGGTTAAACCCGGTGCAAGAGAACGACATGGCTGCCTCTAGCTACCATGGCTATGCCATTACAGACTACTACGCCGCAGACCGCCGGTTTGGCGGGAACGAAGCTTACCTAAAGTTTATCCAACAGGCACATGGCGCAGGCCTTAAGGTGGTGATGGACATGGTGATGAACCACATGGGTACCAACCATTACTGGCTTAAAGACCTGCCCGACAGCAGCTTTATCAACTTCTGGCCTAAGTACACGCCCTCTAACTTTAGGGCAACGGCGCAAGTGGACCCCTACCGAAGCCAGTACGACCAGGACCGGATGTCAAAGGGCTGGTTCGACAAAACGATGGCCGACATCAACGGGGCCAACCCGCTTGTGGCCGACTACCTGATACAGAACTGCATCTGGTGGGTAGAGCATGGCTGTATAGACGATATCCGTATGGATACCTATCCCTACCCAGACAAGCAGTTTATGAACCAGTGGGCCACCCGGCTAACGGCCGAGTACCCCAAGCTCAACCTGGTGGGCGAGGTGTGGGTAGATGACATTCCGCTGGCAGCCTATTATGCTAAGAACAACAAGAACTTCAACGGCTTTAACTCTACGGAGCCTACGGTGATGGACTTTCCGCTGCGGAATGCCATCGTCAATGGCCTCAACGACGAAAAGCCCGACTATAGCAACGGCCTGGTGAAGATCTACAATACACTGGCACAAGACTTTGTGTACGAGACGCCCGAGCGGAACATGACCTTCTGCAACAACCACGACATGTCTCGCACAGCAACGTCGCTAAAGGGCAGCGTGGCCAAAACGAAAATGGCCCTAACGCTGCTGCTGACACTGCGCGGCGTTCCCCACCTCTACTACGGCGAGGAGTGGTTTATGACAGGTGACGGCAAGCACCACCCAGACGTGCGCAAAGATTTTGCCGGGGGCTGGGCCGGAGACACCGTCAACTTCTTTACCGGCAAGAACGTGCCTGCCCAGCGGCAAGAGGTTTTCAACTATTACCAAAAGCTGCTGCAATGGCGCAAGACGGCCACGGCCATCCACAACGGGCGGATGACGCAGTTTGTGCCAGACAGCAATGTGTATGTGTACTTCCGCCATCTGCCCGCCAAGCAGGTGATGGTGGTAGTAAACGGCAACAACACCCGCAAGACGCTAGACCTGCAACGCTTTGCCGAGCGCCTCGGCACGGCAAAAAAGGGTATGGACATTGTCTCTGGCATGGGAGTGGACTTTACACAGCGAACGCTCCGGCTAGAGCCCATGACGAGCTATATCATAGAGGTAGAGTAGGCATTTAAGCAATCGTAATTAAACCGCAGCCAGCCAAGCTTTTATACCTTGCCACGTCTGCAAACTACGGCCCACACAATAGGCAGGTCTGCCCTGCTGGATTTGCGGCGGCTAGAGCATGCGCACATAGCCCTTTGGCTGATAAAGGATACCTGCTGGCTGCTGGGATACAAGACGCTGGCCTTGCTGCTGGCGTTGCCTACACTGGGCCTGGCATTGTGGATTGTCTGGCGCAGCCGCAGGTTGTGGCAAGAGCTGGCACCCAACCTGGCCGTTTGCGCATGGATATGCGGCAACGTAACCTGGATGGTGGGCGAGTTCTTTTACAACGATACCTGGCGGCCTTATGCCCAATGGTTCTTTGTTTTTGGCCTGGGGGTTATGGCTGTGCATTATGGGGTAATGCTTAGGGCCAAGGGGGGGCGCCCATAAACGCGGCCAACCCTGGCGGCAAGCCCCTGCCCCAGGCAGAGGCTTAGGCTTACCTTTGCAGTCTTTTTTTAGTGTGCCAACCCCTCCTCATGGCCAAAGTAAGAGACCAAGACGCCCTTAACTACCACCAGTTTCCGACTCCGGGTAAGATGGAGTTGGTGCCCACCAAACCCGTTTCTACGCAGCGAGATTTGAGCCTGGCCTACAGCCCAGGCGTAGCCTATCCCTGCCTGGAGATTGCCGAAGACCCCGAAACGGTTTATAAATACACCTCTAAGGGCAACCTGGTAGGTGTTATTACCAATGGCACGGCCGTATTGGGCTTGGGCGACATTGGCCCGCTGGCTTCTAAGCCGGTGATGGAGGGCAAGGGGGTACTCTTCAAGAAGTTTGCCGGGATTGATTGCTTTGATATCGAAATCAACTGCAACGACCCGTACGAGTTCATCCGCACGGTGCGGGCGCTGGAGCCTACGTTTGGCGGCATCAACCTGGAGGACATCAAGGCACCGGAGAGCTTCTTGATCGAGTCTGAGCTGAAGGCATCGATGAAGATCCCCGTCATGCACGACGACCAGCATGGCACGGCCATCATCAGCGGGGCGGCACTGCTGAACGCCCTGAAGCTGGTGGACAAGAAGATCGACAAGATCAAGCTGGTAGTGCTGGGTGCGGGCGCCGCCGCCATTGCCTGCACGCGGTTTTGGCTACAGCTTGGTGTGCAGCGCAAGAACCTGGTGATGGTGGACAAAATCGGCGTGTTGACGGCCGAAAATGTTACGCCCGGCGACCCGCGGTATGACTTCATCACCGACCGAAAGGTATCTACCCTGGCGGAGGCCATGGTGGGGGCCGACGTTTTCTTGGGCTTATCTGCAGGTAACCTAGTGACGCCGGCCATGCTGCAGAGTATGGCCGGCACCCCCATTGTGTTTGCCCTGGCCAACCCTACCCCCGAGATTGACTATGATGTAGCCATTGCCAGCCGGCCAGACCTACTGTTGGCAACCGGCCGCAGCGACAGGCCCAACCAGGTGAATAACGTGCTGGGCTTCCCCTACATCTTCCGCGGAGCGCTGGATGTGCGCGCCACGGCCATCAACGAAGAGATGAAGATGGCCGCTACGCACGCCCTGGCAGCTCTAGCGCTAGAGCCCGTGCCAGATACGGTAACCAAGGCCTACTCAGACGACAACCTAAGCTTTGGCCGCGCCTACCTGATACCCAAGCCGCTAGATCCTCGTCTTATCACGACGGTGGCCCCGGCTGTCGCCAAGGCTGCTATGGCCAGCGGTGTAGCCAAACGCCACATTACAGACTGGGATGCTTACCACCTGGAGCTACTGGCGCGCGTGGGCATTGGCCAAAAGCTGATTACACGCATCAACGGCCTGGCGCGCTCGGCACCCAAGCGGGTAATCTTTACCGAGGCCGACAACTTTAAGGTGCTAAAGGCTGCCCAGATTCTGAAAGACGAGGGGCTGGGCTATCCGATTCTGATGGGGCGCAGCGGCATTATCCGCCAGATGATCGCCCAAAACAACTTGGAGCTTGAGGATTGCCCCATATTAGACCCACTGCAAGAGGCCGACATGGCCGAAGCCTACGGCCGCATCTTGTTTGAGAAGCGCAAGCGCAAGGGCGTGACACTGGCTGAAGCCATCCGCCTGATGCGAGACCGTACCTACTTTGGGGCGGCCATGCTGGAGGCCGGTGCAGGAGACGTTCTGATATCGGGCCTGACGCGCGACTACGGCCAGACCATCACCCCTGCCCTGCGGCTGATTGGGCCCGAGCCCGGCACCAGCCGCGTGGCGGGGATGTATGTGATCAACACCAAGAGCGGCACCTACTTTTTTGCCGATACGACGGTGAACGTGAAGCCCACCGCCGAAGAACTGGTAGAGATCATCGGTTTGACGGCACGAACGGTGCGGTTTTTTGGGTTCGAGCCTCGGGTGGCCGTGCTGAGCTACTCCAACTTTGGCAGCAGCCGAGGCGAGGACAGCGAGCGGGCCTCGCGGGCGACGGCCATGGCCAAAGAGCGCTACCCAGATCTGATTATTGACGGCGAGATGCAGGCCAATGTAGCCCTGAACACAGAGCTACTGCGCGAGCACTACCCCTTCTCGGCACTGGCGCAGCAGGGGGCCAATACGCTCATATTCCCAGACCTGAACGCGGGCAACATTGCCTACAAGTTGTTGCAGGAGATGGGCGGGGCAGAGGTCATCGGCCCTGTGCTGATGGGCATGCGCAGGCCTGTCCACATTTTGCAGCAGGGCAGCTCCGTACGCGAGATCGTCAACATGGCCGCCATCGGTGTGGTAGATGCACAGGTGAAACACAACCCCTCTCTGGCAGACCGCGACATGTTTGCTATGTAAGGCCGCAAGGTTAGGTTACCTCTTGGGCGGCAAGCTCGGCCTGCACCTTTTTGGTAAGGCCGCTGCGCACTTTGTCGTAACTGGCGCGTAGCATCAGCAGTGCCTCGGGCTGGCGAATGTTAGCCTCTGGCAGCACGGTGACCCAGTTTTTGCCGGTGGAGTGGCTCATCTTTTCGATACCCTCCTGGGCTACGAGCTCGTCCCAATGGTCTGGATTATCCACCTTGAGGGAGAAACTTTCTATACGGGCCTCGTCTGCAAAGCTCATGACGCTGAACATCTTACCGCCTACCTTCCAAACCAGGTGGTCTCCCCATTGGATGACATTGGTTACACCCGGCCATGCCGAGAGCTGGTTGGATATAACGTCTAACGAATAATACATGGCCAGCAAATATCTTTGTTGCAAACTCTTGCCGTATGCTACGACTCAATCTATGGATGGCCGCCGGTGCCTTGTTGCTGCTGACCCAATGCAGCCAAAAGCCCGAAAGTGCTACCGCTGAAACCGCTGAAACTACCCAAGCCGCCCCTGTGGTATTGACCAAAGCTCAAATTGCCGAGCAGTTTGACGTTAAAGGCGACACCATCCAGCCGGAAGGCGCCGTAACCGCCGCCGAGCTAGAGACCATGCTGGGCGAAAAAACCGAGGTGGATACCACCGTAGCCGCCCCCGTAGAGGCTGTCTGCAAAATGAAGGGCTGCTGGATGAAAATCAAACTACCCAACAGTGGCAAGCTGGTGCACGTCACCTTCAAAGACTACAGCTTCTTTGTACCCAAAGACATGGCCATCAGCACCAATGTGATCTTCAAAGGCCACGCCTACCAGGATACGCTGACGGTAGAAGAACTGCAGCACTACGCCGAAGACGATGGCAAATCTGAGAAGGAGATTGCCGCCATCACCAAGCCTGAGGTTACTTACCTCTTCAACGCGACGGGCGTGCTGATTCCTAAAAAGGCCGAGACGCCTGCCGTTTCTACGACGGCCAAATAATCAAGCCGGCAAAGCCCTTTTGTTCGGAAGCCTGCCTGACCATGGCAGGCTTTTTTGTGCCTAAACCAAAATGCGGAAGGTGGTACCAGCGCCGGGCTCGCTGCGTTTCACGTAGAGGCGGCCTTTGTGGTAGTTTTCCATAATGCGGCGGCTTAGGGTGAGGCCCAGGCCCCAGCCGCGCTTTTTGGTGGTGTAGCCAGGGTCGAAGATGCGCTTGTGCATACCCTTTGGGATACCCTTGCCAGAGTCTGTCAGGTCTATCTGAGCTTGGCCGTCGGGCCGCAGGCTAATTTCTACGTTGATGCTGCCTTGCCCGCCCGGTATGGCATCTACGGCGTTGCGGACGAGATTGTCTAGCACCCACTCGAAGAGGGCCCGGTTAACCTGCGCACAGACGGGCTCGGCAGGTGCGGCAAGCGAGAGTTTGATTTTGGTCGGGATACGCCGGGCCATATAATCGAGCAGGTCGCTGACGATGGGTGTCAGGTCTTCTTCTTTGAGCTGGGGCACCGAGCCTATATGCGAGAAGCGGTTGGCAATCATCTGGAGCTTCTGCACGTCCTTTTCGATTTCGCCTACAAACTCCTCGCCAGCCAGTCGCTCGTCGGTTTTGAGCAACTCTACCCAGGCCATCAGCCCGCTAATCGGGGTGCCCAACTGGTGGGCTGTCTCTTTGGCCATGCCTACCCAAACGCGGTTTTGCTCTGCACGGCGGCTTTGGCTAAAGGCCAGATATGCCAGGATACCGAAAAACGCGATAACGGAAAGCTGTATGTACGGGTAATACTTGAGCTGGGTGAGCAGGTCTGAGTTGCGGTAATAGACGTATTGTGTGAGCCCCGGAATCTCAATTTTGATGGCTGGGTACTGCTCTTTCATCTCGACCAGCTCGCGCTCCAGGATGGCATCTCTCTGCTTTTGAGAGAGCTTGTCGGAAAGGCGGATGTTCCGGCTGCTGATGATGGAGCCTCTGTCGTCCGTCAGGATGACGGGGATGCTGTTGTTGGTCTCGATGATTTCCAAGAACAGAAAGCTCTGATTGTCGCTGTTATCGGCCGAGCCGATGACTTTGTAGCTCTTGGCGGTAAGGTCTATGAGCTTCTTCTCTCTGCTTGCCAGCGTATCTACCAGCTTGCGGGTGTACCAGAGCGAGATGGCTGAAATAGCGGCTGCCATCAGCAGCAGGCCTATTTTTATGGTGTCTCGGTTGCGGTAAAAATTCATTTTTAGATAGACCTGGGCCAGTAAGTGTAGGCCAGGCCTTGCTTGAGGGGCGAGATACTGCTAAGAAACCATCAAATTTGAGCCATGAACGCACTCTCTGAAGCTGGCAACCGCATCCGATCCACGACCGTATTGGCCGTGCAACATAATGGGCAGGTAGCCCTTGGGGCCGATGGCCAAGCTACGCTCAACAATACGATTGCCAAAAACAACGTAAAGAAGGTGCGCCCATTGCAAGAGGGCAAGGTGCTGTGCGCGTTTGCAGGCTCTACGGCAGATGCCTTTACGCTGATAGAAAGGTTTGACGCCAAGCTGTCTTCTTACCCGGGCCAAATGCGCAGGGCTGCCATAGAGCTGGCCAAAGACTGGCGCACCGACCGCTACCTGCGCCGCCTAGAGGCTATGATGGTAGCCGCAGATAAGGATGGGCTGTTGATTGTGTCTGGCACCGGAGATGTGCTAGAGCCTGAAAACGGCATTGCAGCTATAGGCAGCGGGGCCATGTATGCCCAGAGTGCAGCATTGGCCCTCAAAAAGTTTGCGCCTCACCTCTCGGCAGAGGAGATGGTGCGCGAGGCCCTGACCATAGCAGCCGACATCTGCATTTACACCAACCACAACCTGACCATCCACACGTTAAAGCCTTAGTGGAAACTGCCCGGCCCCACGTCAGCATTATTGCCGATGCGCCAACGCCTAGGCTGGCGTATGCGTGCCAGGTGGTGTTTGGGCGTTTGCTGGGCTGGGGCTACCGCGTGCGCGCCCTGTCGGAGGCTGGCTCTGGGCCCGAGGATGGGCCCGTTCTTTTTTATACCCAAGCCCCTGGCCCGTTTGGCCTGCACCTGCGCCCACACGGCTTGCTGAGCGCATCCGGCACGGAGCCAGTAGGCAACCTTGCGGCGTTGGAGCAAGACTTGCTGGCTGCCGTCTTCTGGCTCTGTACGCATTATGCAGCCTACAGCCCAACTCATCCGGTAGATGCCCATGGTAGGCCCCTACCAGCATACTTGCCAGGCCTGACAGACCCAGAGGTACCCGCCTGCCACGTATTGGCTGCCCGGCTGGCGGCAGCTTTGGGGCAGCAAGGTGCGCCTGCCAGGCCGCTAGAAGTTATCCATACTGTTGACGTGGACAATGCCTATGCCTACCGAGGCAAGGGCCCTTGGCGTTGGTGGGGCGGTCTTGCCAAAGATGTACTTGCTGGCAAGGCAAGGCATGTGTACCGGCGGCTGGGCGCTGCCATGGGCCTGCTGGCAGACCCTTACGACAACCACGCCCGGTTGCTTGGCAGTCTGCATGGCCCCGGCAAGACGGTTTTTTTTCTGATGGCCTCGCACGGCCGGTACGACAAAGCCATTGCCCATTCACATCCGCTATTTGCAGCCCTGGTGGCCCGCTACCAGCAGGCCGGCTGGCGGGTGGGATTGCACCCCAGCTATGGGGGCGGGCAAAACGCGCAGGCTATCAGGCAAGAGGCCAAGGCCCTTGCCCCACATACACAGGATGCCATAACACAAACAAGGCATCACTATCTGCGGTGGAAGATTCCGCATACCCCGCGGCTGGTGGCAGAGTTAGGCTTTACAGACGATTACTCGCCGGGGCCTGTGGTGCCGGGATTTTGGCAGGGCATCTCCGTTCCGTTTTTGTGGTATGATGTTGAGCGCGATGAGGTGTCTGGCCTTACGCTGCACCCTGCCGCCTGGATGGACGTCCACTGGGCCATGCGCCCGGCAGAGGGCATAGCTACCCTGCAACGCTTGTGGGCTGCGTTAAAACCCTTCGGGGGGCAACTGGTTCTTATTTGGCACAACGACTATTTTTCGGTATTCCAATCCTACGTTGGCCAGTTGAAATAGCATTTTAAGCATACGCTGGCCTATCTTCGGCAAAACCTATGCGGTACCTCAGCCTGTTGCTTTGCCTGTTTGCCGCAGCCCCGGTGCTGGGGCAAGGGCGCGGCGTTCGTGTAGCCGCTGCCCATAGGCACCCCACTGCCCAGTTTGTTGAGAACAACGGCCAGTGGCAGGGTGCTTTTAGTGTACAGACGCGCATACCGGGGACGCTGGCCACAGCTTTTTTTGACGGGGGCGTCTGGGCATTTGTGCAGAAGATGCCGCTAAACCATGCCGACCCCACGGCGGTAGAGAAAGCCAGGCAATCCAATCTGCCGAAAGCCTTTGCCTGGCGCATGCGGTTCATAAATCAGGCGCCGGGGGCCAAGGCCGTGGTTGCGGGTACGGCAGAGGCACCTATCCATTATCTGACCTCTAGGGGCAGGCAAACCGTTGTCCCCAGAGCTGAAGGGCGTGTGACAGGCCTCTACCAAGGCATAGATGCGCTTTTGTTCTATGACCAGGGTAGGCTACGTTACGACCTGCACCTTGCCCCAAAGGCAGATCCTGCACAGATACGCTTGCGCTTTGAAGGTACAACCGCCGCGCTTGAAGGCGGTACCCTGGCTCTTGCCAACCCTTATGGCAAGGTGTATATTTCTGCTCCCAAGGCTTTCCAGATCCGGGGCCAAGACACCACGTGGGTGCGGGCTAAGTACAAGCTGGTAGCAGGGGTCGTAACGTTTGCCCTGGGCCGCTACGACACGAAGCTCCCCCTGGTGATAGACCCGCAGTTGGTGTTCTCTACCTACAGCGGGGCGTTGTCTGACAACTGGGGCTCTACGGCCACCTTCGGGCCAGACGGGGCTGTGTTTGCGGGTGGGGCTGCCTTTGGGGCTGGTTTTCCGGTTACGGTTGGCGCGCTGGATACGTCTTACAACGACAACGTGGACATCGCCATCCAAAAGTTTAGCGCAGACGGCAGCCGGTTGGTATGGTCAACTTATCTGGGTGGCAGCAGTACGGAAAACGCCGTTAGCCTGGTGGCAGGGCCGCAAGGACAGCTTTATGTGATGGGTGTTACCAGCTCGGCCGATTACCCCACCACAGCCGGTGCGGCGCAGCGCACGTTTAGCGGCGGGCCTGTGGTAGATCCACTGGGCTACCAGTTTTACAATTACTACTTCCCCAACGGATCAGATCTGATTCTGTCTTGCATCAGCCCAGACGGCAGTACACTTACGGCATCTACCTTTCTGGGAGGTACGGGCACCGACGGGCTATTGCTTGATGCGGCCAACAGCCCCCTGCATCGCAACTATGGCGACTGCTTCCGCGGCGAGGTTATTCTGGATGCGGCAGGGCGACCATGCATCGCCACAAGTTCGCTTTCAGCCAATTTTACGGTAGCCAGGCGGCGGGCCGGTCGCCTGGGTACAGACGGGCAGGCTTTGCTGCTGCGGCTCTCGCCCCGGTTAGATACGCTGTTAAACAGTATTGCTTACGGGGGTAGCCAGCTAGAGTCGGCCTATGGCCTGGATCAGGATGCGCTGGGCCGGACGTTCGTCTGTGGGGGCACCACCTCGGCCGATTTGCCACAGACGGCCGGCGGGCTGCAACCTAGGCCTGGCGGCAATACCGACGGTTATGTGGCCCGCGCCCGCGCAGACTGGGCCGGGATAGACTCGGCTACCTATCTGAGTACTGCGGGCTACGACCAAGCTTACCTGGTGCAGGTAGATGGCAACGGGCGCCCGGTGGTAGTGGGGCAAACTTCTGGTGCCTGGCCTCGCACCGCTGGCACATGGACGCAGGGCAACGCCGGGGGGCAGTTTATACAAGGTTTGACGGCGGGGTTGACTCGCACTACGTTTTCTACCGCTTATGGTGGGCCGGCGCCAAACCTGGTGCTAACGGCCTTCTTGATAGACATCTGCAACCAGCTCTACATTGCGGGCTGGGGCGGCAATACCAACAGCCGGTTTCCGTTGCTGGGCGGCACCACCCAGGGTTTGCCCATAACGCCCGACGCTGCCCAGGCCACCACCGATGGGTCTGACTTCCATGTGATGGTGCTAGACCCTGAGGCACGCGCCTTGAGCTATGGTACCTTTTTTGGCTCTGCAGATCCCAGCCACGGCGAACATGTGGACGGAGGCACGAGCCGGTTCGACAGGCGCAGCATCGCTTACCAGGCCGTGTGCGGCTGCGGCGGCTCGGCTGGCAGCCTACCTACTACGCCCGGCGCTTACAGCCCGCGGAATGGGTCTTTCAACTGCAATACGGCAGCGGTTAAGTATGACTTTGCCCTGCTCAAAGCCGGAATGGAGGCCCAGAGCGGTCTTTCGGGGTGCGCGCCCTTCCGCATCAGGCTGCGCAACAAGAGCCTGTCGGCCGACTCGCTGGTGTATTCGTTGGATACACTCGGAACATTATCCAGTAGAGATACCGTGGTGCAGTACACCTTTGAGCGGCCGGGGCGCTATCGGATCGTTCAATATGCCTACCAAACCCTGGGTTGCCTACGCCAAGACACGACGAGCATCGTTGTAACCGTATTCGGCTTTGAGCCTACCTTCCGACTGGCAGATACAACCTTGAGCATCTGCCGCTTGGGCGAGCCAATCGGGTTGCAAACACCCCTGCCGCGCCCGGGCCTGCGGGTAGCCTGGGCCCCGGCCCTGTACCTTACCGACAGCACCTTACCCAATCCCACCACTACTCCCTCGGGCAACATAGCCTACAGGGTAACCTTAACCGACGGTCAGGGATGTAGTCGGGCCCGGACGGTGCGCCTGCTAGACCGCCGCCTCAGCCTTACCACTACGCTTAAAGACACCACCGTTTGCAGCCGGTTTGCAGGAGGCTTTAAGGCCAACCTGCTGCCCGGTGGCACGGGTGCATGGCTTTTGAACGGCCAACCCATAGCCACCGGTGCAGACACAGCCACCGTTTTACTTTCAACACCAGGGCGGTACCGCTTACGGTTTGAGGCCACAAACGACACCACCTGCCAGCGCCTTGCCGCAGACTCTGCCCTCATCACCGTGGTAGCACCGCCGACAGGGCGCGACACGACCTTCAGCCTCTGCCAGGCGCAGGATACGGTGGCTGTCCGGCTCGCCGTGGCGCCAGGCCTGGCGGTGCGGTGGGCCCCGGGGCGCTACCTGACGGATAGCACCTCTGCGGTTACCACTGCTATGCCGCCGGGTAACCAAGCCTATACCATCAACCTGCAAGACACCCTGGGCTGTACGGGCAACTACCGGGTACGATTTATTGACCGCCGCCTCCTGTTGAGCACCAATCTTACCGATACAGCCGGTTGCCAACAGGTAACGCTGAACCTAGGAGCCCAGGCCACCGCAGGCACACGCCTGGCCTGGGAGCTGAATGGGCAAGCCGTAGGCTCTGGCGGGGCTTTGCCGGGCCTGCCAGTGAACCGGCCGGGTGCCAACCGGCTGGTAGTATGGGCTCAAAACGACACTACCTGCCAGGCCCGCGTGGCAGATTCGGCCACGGTAACCATCAACCTGCCCAGGCCAGCGGCCTTATATGCAGATACATCGCTGGCAACCTGCCAGGCCACCTTCGGCCTACGCGCACCCGAGCAGGGGCCTGGGTTTAGCTACCGCTGGCAAGGCGTAGGCTACCCGCCCGGCAGCTTTACCTACGACAGTACGCAACCTACCGTCAGGGCGGTGCACAACCAGGCATTGCAAGGGCAAATCCTGCTAGAGGTGCGGCAGGGTGGGTGCCTAAACCGACGGACGTACCAGATTTTGGGCGATACCGTGACGCCGGGCTTTAGCCTTAAGCTGCAGTACGACACCTGCCAAAATCTTTACAGGCCCATCGTCCAAGCCACGAATCCGCTCAATGATAGCTGGCAGTTTAGTGGGACGGGCATTACGCCCCGTAGTCTGGCATATGGAGACTCTGCGGGGCTGGGCACCTTTGTGGGCGGTGGTGCTGCGCTGCGGCTGGTCTATCAGGTACGCAAGGGCGTTTGCGGCCTGGTGCGAGAGGCACTCTACCCCCTACCCGATGCGGATGCCAGGCCAGTAGCCAGCTTCTCGTACACGGTGCGCTACCCCGCTTGTGCAGGTACGCCCTTGGTGTCGCTTGCCGCAGGGCAGATGGCCAAAGGAAGGCTCGCCTACAAGCTAGACGATGCCTTGTTGCCTAGCCCGACCTTCAGAATGCCCGACAGCCTGCCGCACAGGTTGGTGCAGGTGGCACAAATCGGTGGGTGTAAAGACTCTAGCCAGGTGATGGTAACGTTGCCTGCCTTGCAGGTGGGCAACGTGCTGACGCCAAACGCCGACGGCCTAAACGATGCGCTAACCTTGCCCGCTACGGACGGCGAGCGTTGGGCACTAGAAGTTTACAGCCGCTGGGGGCAGGTCATAGGCCGGTGGGCACCTTACGTTAACGGTAGCTTTCCGCCGCAGGGCTTGCCGCCCGGCACCTACCTGTATAGGCTAAGCGGCGGTGGCCTGAGCCAGGCTTGCCGCGGGTGGATAGAGGTACTTAAGGCTCCGTAAGGCGTGGTGCCTGGCTAACTTCGCCACGCTGTGCGCAAGCCCTCTCTCGTTTACTACTACCCCAACATGGCCAGCTTTGTGCGCAAAGACATGGCCATTTTAGGCAAAGCCTATGTGGTGCATGCCCAGGCTATGCCCCATTATAAAAAGGCAGGCCTGCCATGGTGGTTTGCCCGGCAGTTTTGTCATTTGCTCTGGCACTTGCCCACGGCCCGCATGGCTGTGGTGCAGTTTGGCGGGCACCATGCCTTGCTCCCGGCCCTGCTTTGCAGGCTGCTGGGCAAACCGCTCCTTATTGTAACAGGGGGGACGGACTGTTTCCGCATTCCTGAAATTGGCTATGGCAACTTCAACAAGGGCTTTTTGGGCAAGGTTACGGCCTTTTGCTATAAGCAAGCTCAAGCTCTAGCCCCAGTGCACCAAAGCCTGATTGAGAGCCGGTTTACCTATCTGCCAGGCCCGCCCCAACCTCAAGGCGTGTACAACCTGGTGCCTGGGCTGCAAACGCCCAATTATACCATCTACAATGGCTACGAGGCACAGCGTTTTGCCCCTACCCTAGCCCCAGAGGCACGGCCTGCCGGTACGTTCATTACCGTGGCAGGAGACCTAGATAATCCTGTTAAATACAAGCGCAAAGGGGTAGATATCATCTTAGCGGCGGCGCAAGCGCTGCCGCAGTTCAGCTTTACCATTGTGGGTACGGAGCGGCCTACCGAGGCACCTGCCAATACCACCTGGCATAAATGGCTAGAGCCTGCCCAGTTGCCGGCGTTGCTCTCTGCCCATCGGTTTTACCTGCAACTATCGGTGGCAGAAGGTTTTCCGAACGCATTGTGCGAGGCTATGCTGTGCGCTTGCGCGCCCATCGGATCTACGGTGGCGGCCATCCCCCTGATCATTGGGCAGACAGGCCACTTGCTGCCCCGGCGAGACGCGGCCGAGCTTGCCCGGCTGCTGCAAGCGGCAGATGCAAGTTTTAACCCCGTGCAAGCAGTGCAAGCGCGCGAGCGCGTAGCGGCCCACTTTACCTTGGCTGAGCGTGAGCGGCTGCTGCTAAAACTCTGTGCCGACCTTGAAGCAAAACGCCTCCCGAGCGCTGAGGCTTGGGAGGCGTCGTTATCTATCCGGTAGGTGGCAGGGGGCTAGTCTATCAGGTTGAAGAAGCGGCGGAAGCGCACCTTGTCTAGAATGCTGCCTTGAGGGTCCAGGCTTAGCCATAGAATCCATGCCTTGCCTACGATGTGGTCTTCTGGCACAAAGCCCCAAAACCGGCTATCGAGCGAGTTGTGGCGGTTGTCGCCCATCATCCAGTAATAGTCTTGCTTCCAGGTGTACTCGGCCACGGCCTTGCCGTCTATGAGCAGGGTACTATCCCTTACCACAACGTTGCCGTGCCCCTCGTAGGCGCGGATGGCGGGTGCGTAGAGCAGCACGTTTTGGCGCGTCATCTTGGTGACGGCACCTTTCTTGGGCAGCCAGATGGGGCCGTAGTTGTCGGCGTTCCAGGCAAAGACCTGGGGAGCCATCGGATAGACGCGGGGGTCAGTACGATCGGGCGGTTCTACCTCAAGCACTACGTCTTTTACAAAGCCCATGGCCTTTAGCTCGGCCGCTGTTGCGGCAGGGGCGCAGATGCGGTAGCCACCCGGCATGGGGCTGTAGTCGGTAATGTCTAGCTTACGAAACACCCGCTCGTTGATGTCTTGATCTGTCAGCACGTAATAGGCGTTCTCCATCTCCGCGGGGTTTTCGGCGGGCTTGCCGTTGATGAAAACCTGCATATTGCGTACCTCGAGCGTGTCTCCGGCAATGGCCAGGCACCGCTTGATGTAGTTGGTCTTGAGGTCTGTCGGGTAGGCTGAGTCTGCCGGATAGTTGAACACCACCACATCGTTGCGCTGCACAGACGAAAAGCCCGGTAGCCTAAACTGAGGCAGTTGGATGGCCGTACTGTAGGTGGGCAGGCCAAAAAGCGACTGGTGCGTCAGCGGTAGTTGGAGGGGCGTCTTGGGTGTACGGGGCCCGTAATGGAGCTTAGAGACGATGAGGTAGTCGCCGACGAGCAGGCTCTTCTCCATAGACGATGACGGTATGGTAAAGGGCTCGGCCAGTATCCAGCGTATAAGCGTGGCAGCCACAATGGCAAAAACGGCGGCATCGAGCCATTCTCGGGTCTGGGATTTTTTCGGTTTGGCACCCGGTGCCGCTGGGGCAGGCTTTGTAGCTTTTTCCACGTTGTGAGGTAATGCAGCCATAAAACTACTATGTGGCGGCCGCCTACTATGTACGCAAACCGCTTGGGCATATTGTGCCCGCAACTTTAGCGCCCTGCCCTGGCAAAAGCTAGTTTGCCTGGCAGGGTTCATATTCACGGCCTAGTACCCAACCCAGCCGTATGCGCATAGCCGTCTTTCCGGGCTCATTTGATCCGTTTACCAAAGGCCACGAGGATGTCGTACGCCGCGCCCTTGAGGTGTTCGACAAAGTCATCGTCGGCATAGGTTACAACCCCAAAAAAGAGCGTTACTTTCCGCTTGATGTAATGCAGGCGCGTATTGAGGCAACCTTCAAAGATGAGCCTCGCGTAGAGGTTCTGGCCTACGACAACCTGACGGCCGAGTTTGCCTCTGCCCAGGGGGCCAACTTTTTGTTGCGGGGCCTGCGTAATACCACCGACTTTGAGTACGAAAACAGCATTGCCCAAGCCAACCGCAGCGTTTACCCCGACCTGGAGACCGTCTTTCTGATTACCAGCCCTGCCCTGGCCTACATCAGTAGCTCCATCGTACGAGAGCTGCACCGGTTTGGCCGCAATGTTGATGCCTTTCTGCCCTATAAACTTTAATTCCTGGCATGTTTAGGCCCCCAGCCCAAAGCCCGCAATGGAGCAATGGCAGGTTTGTAAACCAACTGCCCACAGAGGCGGGCTCGCTGCGGAGCATAGGAGAGGTTGCCCCTCGGTATCTGCGCCGCCACAAGCAGGCAGGCAAGCCGGGCGGCCAGATTCCGGTGGTGCCCTATATACCTAACCCTACCAAAGCCAGCGGTGTGGAGATTACCTGGCTGGGCCATGCAGGGTTTGTAGTAGAACTGGAGGGTATCCGCCTTGTGCTAGACCCCATGCTGGGCCATAGGCCCAGCCCGGTACGTTTTGCCGGGCCAGCACGCCTGCACGCTCCTCCTGTTGAGCCATCAGGCCTGGTGGGGGCAGATGCCGTAATCCTAAGCCACGACCATTACGACCACTTGGATGCATATACCATCCACGTGCTGGCCTGCCTGGATACTCGATTCATTTGCCCCATAGGGGTTGGGCCCGTATTAAAAAGGCTTGGTGTGCCCGTAGCCCATATTACAGAGTTAGACTGGTACGAGCATACCCTTGTAGGCCACATCAGGATAGATTGTCTGCCTGCCCGGCACTTTTCGGGCCGCTCCCTACTGGGCAGAGACCGTACGCTGTGGGCCAGCTACGGGCTGACGGGCCAGGGCAACATCATATACTTTGGGGGCGATAGCGGCATTCAGCGCGAGGCATGGGGCCACATAAAGCAAACGCTAGGCCCGATAGACTATGCACTGATGCCCATCGGCGCATACGACCCTGCCTGGCACGACATCCACTGCGATGCCACAGAGGCTGTGGCGGGTTTCGATTTGCTGGGGGCTAAGGCCATGATACCATGCCATTGGGCCACCTTCGACCTGGCGCTTCATGGCTGGGCACACCCCGCTCTTATGCTGGAAGCCGAGGCAGATGCAAGCCAATTGCCAGTGCTATGGCCACAGGTAGGTGAAAAGGTTACAGACGTACACCAACCCATTGCACGCTGGTGGCAGCCTCTGGTAAACGCCTATAATCAAGGCGCCAGATAACCCATGCCGAGCCTGGGCTCGCGGCTTATTCTGGCTGGCCTTCTGCCTCTGCATCTGGTGCAGCAACCTGCAGCTCAGGATGGTCTATCTGCCCGCCCAGGGCCGAGGCATACCCCATAGAGGCAAAACTTGCCAGGCCAGAAATGGTGGCCAGCAGCAGCAAAGTGCGGGCATTGGGCAAGGCACGGCGGCTGGCGTACCAGGCGTAAGCAGCCATTAACCCTACAACGGTAGCTATCCAGAAGGCACGCTCGGCGGCTTCTTCGTGGGCGTGGATTAGGTCGTGGCTGATGCCTGCTCGGTCTTCTACCATGTGTTCGGCCCCCTCGCCCGTGTTGGTGGCAATTAGCCCCCCAATGGCAGCTACGATAAAGAAAGCCATGGCAGCATGTTGCAGGCTGCGGTCTTTAGCCAGCAGGCCCCATAAACCTAGGGCAACGCCGCCCAGGCTGGCCAAAACAGGTACGTGGTTAATGATTAGATGCAGCTGCAGCTCGTCCATGGGTGTTTATGGTAGGAATTTAAGTGTGGCGCAAGTTCGTTTGGAATGAGCATTAGGCCTACAGGATATGCTATAAATTTTCTTTAGTAGATTGTCTATTTTTAAGAATTAAGTAAACAGGGCAAAAATTTTAAGCAAAACAGCCTCTGTTTACTTGTGATGCCAATTTTCACTTCTATATTTCACCCGAATTCTCTACAACACCCTTAACTACCCGTTAACTCACGTATGAACCGATTCAGCGAACTGAAGGACCTGGTGATGAGCCTGGAGTCTGATTTCGAAAAGTTTTACGACAAAGGCAACCAGGCTGCCGGTACCCGTGTGCGCAAAGGCATGCAGGATCTTAAGAACCTGGCCCAGGACATTCGTCTGAAAGTGCAAGAGCAAAAGAACGCAGCGCCGGCTCCAGCCCCAGCTAAGAAAGCTGCTGGCAAGAAGTAAGCCTGCCCCTGGCACTCCATAGCGCAAAGGCCCAAGCATCTTTATTGCTTGGGCCTTTGGCTTTTTAGGGCAGCCTGCTTAGGTTGAGGCGTAGCGCCACGGTGATGGTGCTGTTGCGCACCCCGGCACCATCAAAAATGATGTTTTGTGCAGGTACCCGTCCAATGCCCACGTTGTTGGGCAACAGCGAGTAGGTCCAGCGGGCCATGCCGGTCAGATAGGGCAGCAGCCGGTATTCGAAGCCTCCGGCGGCGCTTACGTCGTAGCGTGTCCAGCGGTAGGTTTCAATGGATTCAAAGTCGGCTTTGCTCCCTCTGGCAAGCAGCAGATGCGAGATAGCCACACCTCCGTGCAGGCTCCAGGCCGGCACGGAGGCTGGCATATAAGTTGCTAGCACGGGCAGCTCTATGTAATGCAGGCGTTGCCGCTGCATAGGGATTCCTTGGGCCTCGTCGTCTAGCGTGGTGCGGCTCCCCTTTTGGGAGTATAAGATGTCTGCCTCTAGGGCCCATTCTGGATCGAAGACATAGCGTGAGCCAAACCCTACGGCTAGCCCCGGCATATTAAAGCCCGACAGCCCGTCTCCGTCAATCTGGCTGCCGTTAACGCCAAGTGTTACGATGCCCTCAAAGTCTCGCCGGATACGCTGGCCATCCGTCGTAACCATCTCTTTTTGCGCCAAGGCCGGAGCTGCTAACCCAAGCACGGCAAACAAGCTATAGAAAAATGGCCGGCATAGAGCCCGGCAGAAGATACAAGAAGGCATGGGAGGTAAGTAGGTTGAAAAGCTTGCTACAAACTACTTGCCAGTTAGCACCTGCACAATGCGCCGCTCCAGCTCGTCTTGCGGCAGGTAGCCTTCTGAGAGTTTGTGGAGCTTCTGGCCTTTCATCAAAAACGTTGTAGGAAAACCGGTAACCTTCAGGCTATCAGAGGTTCGGAACTCTTTGATGGCTTGCGCCTCTACAAGCGGAGATTTAACCTCTTTCAAAAAGTCTGCTTTTGAGACGCCATACTTTTCGGCATAGGCTGCCAAACCATCCAGGTCTGTAGGGGCCACGCCGTCGTAGTAAATGGCGTGTTGCAGCTCGTGTGCAAAGGCCAGGGTCTTGTCTGGCGCATGCGTGCGGACTACAGCCAGGGCAAGGGCAGGCTCAAGGCTGCTGAAGATGGCCGTGCCTTTCTCAAGCGTTCCATCTAAGAATGCCTTGCCGAATTTGGTACCCGTGGCACGCTCTACGTCCTTATAGGCAGATTTGATGTAGGGGGCAACCTGCCCGATTGGCCCCACGCGGCTGCCGGTAACCATGCCGCCTGAGATGACCTCGAAGGCCAGCTTACCCTTGTACTTGGCAGCTACGTTTTGCATAACGGGCGAGAAACCATAGCACCAGCCGCAGAGGGCGTCGTACACATAGAAGAAGGTGGGCATGTCTGCCATCGGTTTGGGGGTTATTGTGGGTTTAGGGTGGGTTGGGGTTTGCTGCCCGGTGCGGCCGGCAGAAGATGGGTTGCAATCAACCAAAGAGACGAAAAGCAGGGCCAGCAGGCCCGTAGGGTGGCGCCCAAGCAAGGTTATCATGCTGTGCGGTAGTGGTTTATTCGTCGTAAGATAGGCGGATCAGGGTGACGCGGGTCTCCTCCATACCTACAACCTCAAATCTGAAGGGTGGTGTTTCGATAACCTCGCCCTGATCGGGTAAATCTTGGTGGAGGTGGACCACAAGCCCGCCTAGCGACTCGTAGTCGCCGGTTGGCAGATCCCAGCCGTACTTTTCGTTTAGGTAATCCACCTCTAGGCGGGCAGAGAGAAGCCATGTATTACCGTCTTCTTGCTGCTCGGTTTCGGTTTGTTCGTCTAGCTCATCTTCAATCTCGCCGAAGATTTCCTCCATCACGTCTTCCATGGTGACGACGCCGCTGGTGCCCCCATACTCGTCTATCACGATGGCCATCGACTTTTGGGCCTGGTTCATCTCGACCAGCAACTGGCTGGCCGTCATAGACTCAGGCACGGTGAGCACATCTGACAGGATGTCTTCAATGTGCTTGGGCTTGCGGAACATGGCACTGCAATGGCAATACCCCACCACATGGTCTAGGTCATCCTTATAGACCGGAATTTTGCTGTAACCTGTTGCCAAAAATGCTTTGCGGAGCCCTTCTATACCCTCCTGCTCTTCTATGGCGGCAATGTCTGTTCTAAAGGTCATGCACTCGCGCACGCGGATAGAGCGCAGCTCTGCGGCCTTGTCGAAGATTTGCCGGTTAACGACGGCCACATCTCGGCCATCTTCATCTTGCACCATTTGCCAGAAAGCATCAGGCGAGCCGCTCAGGCTCAGGAGCAACTCGCCGGCCTCTACGGGCTGCCGGCTGGCCTTGCGGGTTAGCTTGGCTAGCGGCAGGGCCAGAACGCGCATGGGCCAAAGGTGAGCGGCCATCCAGGGCCGTTTGCCAACAAACTGATAACTCTGCTCGCCAAGCAGGTAGCCCAGCCACCACACCAGCGTTGCCAGCAAACCGACAGGTATCACCAGCAACAAGGCGGCGGCCACCATCCTGGAGAGCATCCAGTCTGCCCTCAAGGTGTGGTACCAAGGGTTGGTTACTTGCATCCAGCCATAGGCAAACATCCAAATGCCGACGACTACGCCAAGCCTGGCGGCCAGTACATCTGCCTCTAGTTGGGGTGGCAAGGCTACGGCCTCCTCTTTATCCTCTTGCTCAAGCTGGCTGGCCTCTGCCTGGGTCAGCAGGGCGCGCTCTTGCAGGGCGTAGGCCAGCAAAAGAACTACCCCTAAAATTAAAAAAAGAATACCCATCAGGCTATTGCAACGGTGAAATACGCACATGGCGGCCCAATGTCTGCTATGGGCAGGCTTTGGCCGGGCGTGGTTGGTCAGCCGTTTAGGGCAGCCAGGCCCTCTAGCCAAGCCACCAACCGGGCCTCTTCTGGCGTAAGGCCGGGCATATCTACATTGGCTATGAGCATTACATCTGGCTTGTGGCCGCCGCCTTGATAGGCCGTGAATACAGCCGGGTGGATGTAGCTCTTCTTGCAGACGGCTGGCGTATTGCCCAGGCACGCAGCCACCTGTTTGATGGTGTCTGCCACGTGTTTCTGCGTTAGCGGGCCCTCGGCGAGGCGGGCCAGGCTGTCCAGATACTGGCAGCAGAGCAGGGTACCTGCCCAGGTTCGGAAGTCTTTGGCCGTAAAAGGCCCGCTCATGGCCTGTTTCAGATATTGGTTTACATCGGCCGATCCGATGGCGGCCAGGCTGCCGTCTGGCCCCAGGTATTGAAAGAGTTGCTGGCCGGGCAGGTCTTGGCATTTTTTTATGATGCGGGCTAGCCGGGCATCCGAGAGTGTAATGCTATGGCGCACCCCACTCTTGCCCTTAAAGGACAGCTTAATCTGACGCCCCTCTATAAAGGCGTGTTTGTCTTTGAGCGTTGTCAGGCCATAGCTCTTGTTTTCTTTCTCGTAGGCATCGTTGCCGATGCGGATATAGGTGCGCTGCAGCAAGAGGATGACGGTGGCCAACACTTTTTCTTTGGGTAAGCCGGGGGGCTTCAGGTCTGCTTCTAGCTGCGCCCGCAAGTCTGGCAGGGCCTTGGCAAAGGCAAGCATTCGGCTAAACTTGTCTTCGTCTCGGACCTGGCGCCAGTTTAGGTGGTAGCGGTATTGTAGGCGGCCTCGGGCATCGCGTCCAGTGGCTTGAAGGTGGCCTTGTGGGTCGGGGCAAATCCAGACGTCGGTGTAGCCCGGGGGGATGGCCAGCTTGCGGATGCGCTCTAGTGTGGCAGCATCTCGCACAGGCTTGCCTGAGGGATGCCGGTACGTAAAGCCATCGGCTTTGCAGCCTTGGCGGGTTATGCCCGGGTCTGCCGGATGGGCATATCGTAAGCCTGCATCGAGGGCATGGGCCTCATTAGGGCTGGGCGCTGCGGGGGCCTTGTTTTCTGTGGCGGTTTCTTTCATAACCCGATGCGGCTTGCTACGCACGTAATGGGTGTACCGTTGCTCGGCCATCTGCGTATAACCTTAGGGCCTAAGCCATTCCCAAATGGAGATTGACACCTACGACGACACCCACAGCTATCACCGCCACAAGCAAGGATGGCGGTTGCAGAGCATTTTCCATGTAGTGTTGCTTATGGTACTGGTACTTGGTGCTTTAGGGGTTTTTGGCAACGGTTTGTTGAGCGCGGCCATGTGCCCTTTAAGGGCTGGGGGCGCCCTGCAATACGACCGCTTTGCCCGGTTAGAGAATACGGACCCAATCCGCGTTTTGGGAGGGAGCAGGGACTCAGTACCCATATCCATCGCTTTCCCCATTACCTTCTATAAATACTATACCGTTGAGGCCGTAGAACCTAAGCCCATCAGAATCTACACGAACAAAATCTGGCAGACATACGCCTGGCCAAGCGCCGCCGCCGGCAGCGGCATTTTTTTCAGAATAAAGGCCCACAAGGCGGGCAGGCATCAATACACGCTAAATGTGCAGGGCCAGGCCTGTGCCTTTGATCAGTTTGTCTGGCCCTAAAAACGACTCAGTATTATGAACCCCATCATCAGAGGTGTTGCGCTCTACGTTTTTTTGTTGATTGTATTCCGCTTTGCGGGCAAGCGTACGTTGGCAGAGATCAGCACCTTTGATGCCTTGCTGCTCTTAATCATATCGGAAGCCACCCAGCAAGGGATGCTGGGCAACGACTACTCGCTCACAAATGCCTTTCTGCTTATTTTCTCGCTGGTTGGTTGCGACATCATCTTAAACAAAATCAAGGGGCGCTGGCCACGGTTTGATGAAGCGGCCGAGTCTCTACCGATACTCTAGGTTGCAGAAGGTAAACCATTGTTGGCCCGCCTCCAAAAGCTGAACATTGAATTGGAAGACGTGCTGGAGGCCGCGCGTGTGCAGCAAGGGCTCTACCAGATCTCACAAATTCGGTATGCGTTCTTGGAGCGGTCTGGAAAAATCAGCATCATACCGGCACCGCCCGCGACTTAAATAAGAAAGCCCCTGATTTACAGGGGCTCTTAGGAGAAATTTGCAGAGAGGAAGGTATTTAGACTACCTTCCTCTTTCCGTTGTATGCCAGTGGGTTAGGCTATGCCTACCCTAAGGATGTTGCCCGCCCATGTTGCCTGTTCCATGAAGGGAACCGGCTTAGGGCCTGGCAGAGCAACACCCTTACGCTTTGATAGGGCTCTTTCCAACATAGCCAGTAGTTGATCAACCCTTTGGTTAAGGCGTTGTACCTCTGCCTTTAACGTTGCATTGTCGTGCTGAAGAGAGGCCATTGTGTTCTTGCGACTTTCTGTCGAAGGCGCAACCTGTAAGGTCGCATCATTGTCAATCCCTAATGCTACAGATATAGCCTTTAGGGTGCGCTTTTCTGGTACTGTTTGACCATTCTCAATGCGCAATAATGTCGCTCTTGAGATACCGGCCTTCTCAGCCAATTCAATTTGGCTAAGTTTTTTTTCCTTCCTTAATTGCCTAATAGGCAATGGATTACCAACGGTCTGTGTAAGCATCTGTAAAAAATGGCTTAGGTATCATTTGGAAGTGTCGCTTTTGAAATGCAACATTTGGCAAACGAATTACGCATTCGCATTGCCAAAGTACGCATGAAAGGCCAACCGCGCAAAGTGACCAAAGACCTACGCACCCGAGTAAGGGATGTTGAAGACCTGTTGCCCCCCAACTATCTAGAGTGGGTAATACGCATGGAACCCCTGTGGGATACAGAGGACATGCGCCGCCATATCGTCAACGTCAAAAACGGACGAACGAGCAATGGCCATGTAACCCAAGCCTTAGAGACGGTTGCGACACAATACCAAGAGAGCCTAAAGAAGCTGGGCCAGATGAAGCTTTTTGGAGAAGCCTTTGAAGCCGCCGCCGTGCGCTCTGCCTAGGCTTGCTCCTCAATACTACCAAGGTCTTCAGCAGCTATCACCACCAAAGCTTGATAAAAATGCTCTTGCCAGTCTTTGTTCTCCTGATTGCCTTCGGCATCCATGATATACCCAAAGGTCTTGGGCATGGCAAGGGCAAAGAGTGGCAAGTCTCCGGGCGCGTCAGTACGCGTAGCCGAGTTTTTACGGAAGTAGCGCCGGGCTACGGATTGTGCTTCCTCTCTGATATCGGCCTCTTTGATGTAGAGGCCACGAGCGGCCGCAAGGGGCTCAAGGTTGTATAGGTTTTTCATTTCGCACCCAATATAGCCGAAAGCCCCGAGGCGGTCAAGTCAATCTGTTTTTCAACCCTTTTCCCCTTCCCCACCCATGATAACGACCGTACTCTTTGTCAATCAGAATCCCGACAACACACGCCAAAGCGTGTATGATAAACTCAAATCATTAGGCATAGCCCCCACGAAAACGGCCAGCCTGAATAACGGGGTAGAGATAGCGCTCAAAGACGCTGAGGAAACAATACTTCCAATCGCTTTGGTCGTCAACGTGGCTGATGATACCATATCGGCAGAATACGACGGCGCTTCTGATCTGATGAACCGCCAAAAGTGGCCTGTGTTAAAATGATACGCCTCCACCACCACGGGCAGCCTTCCGCCACCCAACCCTCCACCCTACCCCCTAGCCAGATGCAACCCCAGTTCCCTGCAAAAGCTCACATTGCGCTACTAATGCCGCGCTACACCTTGGCTACGTCTCGCTGGCGTAGCCGTGGCAATGTGTTCACTAACAGCCCGGCCGAGTGGACGGACACGATAGCCAAGGCCACTGCCTTTCGCGCCAACCCAACGGCAGCAGGCCAAAAAAGCGGCAACGCTACAGACCGGGCTTTTCACGTTTGGCGTGGCTACCCGGCTGCAACGGGTATAGACCCAGCCGTAACGCCGAACCAATACCCTACCTATGAAGGGGAAGGCCAGATAGCGGCTGCTATGGTTTATGCCCTGACTGGCAACGTAAGCTTTGGAAATGCTGTAAAAACGGCCTTACTTGCCCAGGTGCGCCAGCGCGCCGCTGGCATGACTACAGGCTTTATAGGGGCCTATGCCGACGAGCTACCGGCCCTGCCCATCACGAACCGCCCCGACCGCAGGCCCAATAGCTGGAGTTGGTCTAATGAAGCGGTTTGGATAAACAAGCTGGGTCAAGCCTTCTGCCTATGCCGTAGCCTCTTTACACCGCAAGAGGAGGCCGAGTTTACCGTCTGGCATGATGCGTGGGCCAACTTCTTTGCCGGTGTGCTATCAAGCCGCCTGATCGCTTCGGTGCCCGGCTACCTGTCCTTAGACCTATCCGTGCGTACAGGCAACTTCTCTGACGCCTGGCCGGTGGGTAACGAGCCGCTTTATTACCGGGCTGATGGCACCCCAGGGCCCGGCCCCGTGGCGGTAGGAGAACGCTTTGGCAACGTGCATTGGACGTTTGTCGGTGCTCTGGCTTCTAACTATCTGCTATCTGGCAGAGGTGCAATGCTTCAGGCAATCCGGGCCTATTACAATGCCTACCTGTTTTTTGCTGTCTACCCAGACGGCACCACCACCGAGCTTATCCGCAACAACGACTACGGCAACCCTGCACGAGGCGTGTGGTACGAGCGGCTGATGCATGAAGAGGCCTGCAAGACAGAGTTGATGCTTCGGATGCGTGGCCAGACCATGCTAGATATTACCCAGATGGGCGGCTTGCCCATTAACCGCGTGCCTGTGGGTGGGCAGCCAAAGACCCTAAAGCTGGTACTGGATAGGTTCCTTACCTACTATACGGGCAGCGATATGCGCTACGGCGCTCTACCCGTCGCTAACAACACCCGGCTATACAGCCCCTACGTGGGCCCTCCTGCCTCTGATTACGGCGACGACTTTGAGACCGGCCCACCCAGCGTGTTTGGTATGGCTTTCCAGATTTACGGAGATGCCAACTACCGGCTTGCCTCTCGCCATGGGCTTCCTGGCATGCGCCCCTTACCATCAAACGGCTACAGCTCATCGCGTACGCTGCAATCGTGGTTTAACGGGGCCGGAAACGATATCTACCCCGGTGCCTACGGGGTATGGAGTAACCTAGACGCGCGCGCCGCTTACGCCCTATGATTACCCTTTTTGTTTCCATCCTGATTATCTGCGTTCTGTATGCAGCCACACAGCACGACAAGCATGTACCACCTTTTGGATTCTGATGCTATGGCAGGTCTGTTTATGATCACCCTCTTGCTGGGCGCCGCCGTCTGGTATGCCTACCGGCGCATCAAAAAGCTTCAGTCAGAGATAGAGCGCCTTAACCGCTCCATTTGGTGGAAGGATTTGAGGCTAGACCTCAAAGACCAATTTCTAGAGTATTATAAAGAAAGAGGCCGAGCCGCAAGTACCACCCCGCGCCCGGCCCCTGAAGATGCCTCAAACCCCTTTTCTAAAGTATGAAGCAAGTAGGTAGAACGGTGTATGTGACACCGAACACGTTCCAAAGCTACGATGCGCTTTGGCGTTTCGTCGCCCGTGTGGGCAAAAGGTTTACGGTTCGCATGGTCTCTAGCCTCTCTGAAGTATGACCAACAGCGAAAAAATCTTGATAGCTGCCCTTTCAAAGGTCAGCCTAGGCAAGCGGCCTGGCATAGCCCGGATGTGTAACTATCTGGCTGGCCTGCTTCAGGTAGACCCTGACCGTACCCTATCGAACGGGCAGGCCGATTTTCTGTGGCAGATAGCCTATCGGTACCGTGGCCAGCTAAAGGCGCACCTAGCGCCCGAGCTATTTGCCAAGGTACTTGCCGTGCCCCAGGTGGCCCGGCCAGGCCAGGCAACGGGCATATACTACGCACTGGCAACGCCACAACAGCTAAGGCTTATCTAAGCCGCCGACACCTACCCGAAGCGTAAGGGCTCTGCTGGAGAGCACCCCCCAGGAATAAGGTAGGCCCGCGCACTACTGTGCATAGGTTCTTGGCCACCTACCAAAACGGCCAACCCGGCAAAGGGGCACCCCGGTGCCCCTGAAGCCAAAACCCCTCACAGTAGGGGCGGCCCATGCCCGAAAACTCAATAAGCGCCCCATGCGCAAGCGCCCCCATCGGGGCTATTTCCCCCATCTCATTAACCCCGGAACCGAAGAATTTGCGCCACTTGACCCTAGGAAGTTTAACTAGGGTCAAGTGTACATCGGAACCTTTTTCCTCTATGTACATGGAAATCGTAGACCGTATCTACACCTCTGCCTTCACCCTGGCCATTGACTGGCTAGATGTTTTCTGCTACGAAGAGCGCGAAGACCCTGCCACCAGCATTTTGCCCATCCCTTCAGAGGAGCAAAGCAGCTTTGACTATGGAGACGTAGGCCTTGTGGCACAGCCCTACGGCACCCCCTTCTATCAGGTAGCCTATCAGGTCTACGTGTACGGGGAAGAGGTGGCCACCTTGCAATGCCATCCGCGTACCCTGGGCAAGTGGAAGCCCGGTGCCGCAGCTATCAAGATGCACAATCACGTCTTGTACCGTTCCGACTGGATGGATTTACTGACGCTGATTTGCCATACCCTCAAGCTTGGTATCAACAACGTAACCCGTCTCGATATAGCCCTCGACTTTCAGACCGACGAAGATCCGCACCTGCCCGAGCTACTCAACTACTACTACAAGCAGATGCCGGGCACGTTGCAGCTGCACATGAAGGGCCGGGCCACCTTCAACGCAAGAGATATGAACAGGGAAACAATGTGCTTTCAACAGTTCATCATTGGTTCTGCCTCGTCTGGGAAGCAAGTCAGCGTGTACAACAAGACGAAGGAGATTGAGAAAAGCCACAAGGGGTATATAGCTGCCTTTTGGCTGGCCAATGGCCTAGACCCTCAAAGTCGTGTGTACCGTCTGGAGTTACGGCTTAAAAGCGAAGGTCTACACTGCCTTGAGGGCTTTGAGTTCACCTTGCTAGACGACCCCGCCTATCTGGCTTCCATCATCCGTACCAGCTTTGAGAGCTTCTTTGAGTTTGCAAAAGCGAACCCAGGCGACACCAACACGCGCCGTTGGGAAGAACTACAGCTATTCAACTGGGAAGCTATGGGGGCCAGTCTATTACCAAAGACCAGCGCGCCGGTTGTCAACGACTTCTACAAAGTCCGGCTCTTCTTGCACCTGGCCATAAAGCAGGCCTTGGCCACCAACGTGCACGAAAACTTAATGCGCTCAAACCTAGAGACCGCCGTCCATCAGGTCGTTCATTATGGTGTGCAAGAGTATGCCTCAAAGCAAGCTCTAAAGCTGATCAAGAAATACCGAAAGATGTGTAAGACCCCTGACCGCATCTCATTGCTATGTCGCCTCTTTGAGGTCAACCCTCAAAGCCTGGAAGACTAGCCCAAGACACCCACCACTATTCAAATTCAATTTTCTCAAACCCCTTTTCTACCCTGCATTATGCAGACTATCACAATCGCCGGTAACATCGGCAAAGTCAAAGTTCAAAACTCCAACGGACGGGAGTTTATCAGCTTCACGGTTGCTTGCAACGAGCGCGACAACCAAGGCAACGAAAAAACCATCTGGTATGGTTGCACCTACAACTTCGTAAAGGTGGCCGAGTACCTTAAAGCCGGAACCCGAGTTGTGTGCTCTGGCCGGTTCAACCCATCCATCTACCACGGCCAGAACGGCGCGAGCCTGGATTTGAAGGTAGCCGTCAATCAGCTTGACTTCTACAACGTCAAGAAAGACGAGGCACCCGCCGGCCATCAGCAACCTGGCGCAACAGCGCCCGATCTGCAGGACGTTCCACCGGCCCTGCCGCCCGACGACAACACGCCCTTCTAAGGGCTGTTTAGGTCAAAGAAAAAGCCCCCTTTTGCAAGGGGGCTTTTTTGTGCCCATACAGAAGCGATATGGCAGGGATATATATATCGACATAAAAACGATTTGAGCGCGACCACGGGCAAAATATGGGCCCTCTCGAAGCGATTTGGACGCGACCCTATTCCCATCCGTCAGGTGCGCCAAGGTGGGCAACTACTTTTTCAACTTGGGCAGGTGTCAGCAGCTTGCTTTTGTCTAAAGTCAGGTTGGGGATGCGCTTCATCCACCGCAAAAGCGTGTGCACGGTTACTCCGTATAGCTCTGCCAGGGTGGATTTAAGTAGCGGCTGCCCCTTGCGGGTAGTGCTATTTGTCATTAGAGCGGGGTGGTAAGCTGTAAAGATAGCGTGAAATGTGAAGGGATATGTACATATCTGAACAGCGCTCTTGGCCAGCGGAAAAAGATTTGGGCTCCTATTCGCTGAAGCCATGCCCGTTGCAGTACCCTACACCCCTCCGCAGTCTGTTGCTATAGTCGCACCTGCTGCACAGCGCACCCCGGTGCCATCTGCCCAAGGTCTGCTGAACTCTACCAAAGAGGCGGGCACTTCAGCACCTAAAGAAAAGAGATGGTTGGGCGATCAACGATACCCAGCCAACCGCCAAGAACGCCGCACCGGATACCTGCCAAAAGGTACGCCTCTGCCCCAACGTCTGGCCTTTCTGCAAAACACGCTTCATTCTTGCTTTTGCCGCCCTATTGAGGGCCGCTAGGCCAAAGCCTATGTCTTTTCAACTTCTCGCCCTAGCCGCTGGAGGCCTTATTGCTTTCAGAGCATTACGTAAAGGGGTAAATGCAACTTCTATCAATGCCGAGATAGTAGGCATTGAAGCCCTAAATCCGGCTGGCCTAACCGAGTTTGTCGCAAGGGTGCGTGTGCGCTTCACCAACCCTACAGGCTCTCAATACCGCGTGCGTAACGCCTTCTTTCAGTTGCTTAAAAACGGTAGTCAGTTTGGCACCGTCAACAGCACCGAACCTGTTGAGATACTGCCTACCTCTACCAAAGAGGCCATCTTTTCAACACGTCTTAGCACTCTGGACATGTTAAGCCTAGGTGGCGATTTGTGGCGCACAGGTTCAACCAAGGTGGACACCAAAGGGCGTATTGAGTTCTTTGACTTCCCAGCCGTGCCAGTAGGTTCTTCATTCAATTGGCAGCTACCCGGCTGGCTTACCAGCCTTCTTAACATGGGTGGGCGCACCAATGATAAGACCCAAAAAAAAGGCAAGCAAGGCCGCAAAGGTCAAGGCCTCAACTACGGTACTAGCTCTTACAACGCATAGTGGTAACTCTTGCCCAAGCGCGCGCGCTAATGCCTGCCGCAACCGGTCAGCGCACACTAATCAAGGCTGACGGCATCACGTCTGAAATCGTGCAAGCCGTCTTGTCAACCTTCAGGCAAAGCCACAGCCAGGCCTTTCCGCTATCCCAGCTACTCAAAGGTGTAAATGCCCAGGACACGGCCCGGCGCGTCTTTGACTTAATAAAACACAACATCCGCTACGTGCTTGATACGGCAGGTCAGCAGGATATACCCACCCCGTCCCGTGTCGTTGGCCAGGGGTTTTCAGACTGCAAAGGGTACGCCATCCTGGCCGTGTCCTTGCTCAAAGGGGCAGGCGTTGACGGTGGCTTTCGCTTCGTTAGCTACAAAAAGTCCGACACACGCCCGACCCACGTCTATGCCTTCGCAAAGCTCTCGAATGGACAGACCCTCACCATAGACCCGTGTATGCCGGGCTTTAACCAAGAGCAAACCTATCAGCACAAACAAGACTACCCCATGTCAGCTATCTACGCCATCAGTGGGCCAGACGACGAGCTAGAACGTATCGCCTCGCCCAACTTAGACCCTGAAATGCACGGCCCAATGGCCGACCTGCAACTTATGCGCGAAGCCGCTGCCTTGGAAGGGGCAATAGCTTCAACCATCAGCGGCCCCGATGCCATCGCCTTGCAACGCGCTTCAGAAGAGGCCGTGGCTGATTACGATGCTGCTATACGAGCCTTGGCCGAAGGCAACCTAGACCGCCTTGAGTACCTGGGTGAAGGCATCATTCAACGCGATGCTGCCGCTGCCGTTGGCCGCCGCCGGCGCAACACCAAAACCCGCCGTGCGCGTCGAGGCAAGTTGATCAAGAATGTAGCCAGAGCCACAAAGCGCGCAGGCCGTGGGGCTCTAAGGTTTGCAAAGCGTGCCGTTACCGCACCCGTCCGACTGGCCGCCACAGCTGCATTGCGTCTGCTTGGCCGCCAGGTAGCGCCTGCCTTCCTTTACATTTTCATCACCAACCCAAAGACGGTAGAGGCCTTGCCCGAGAAGGTGAAGCGCAAGCGCAACCGGCAGCTAGCCATCATGCGTGTCTTTACCCAAAAGCTAGGGGTATCTGAAGGCCGCTTCCGCACCATCGTGGCAAACGGCATCAAACGCAAGATGCGCCAAACGCCGCAGCAGGTTCTTTCCCGTGTGGTTACCGGGCCAATCAGTGGCATTGGCGTTGCACCTGCTGCCCTTGCCTTTCTGCCGCAGTTGCTAGAGCTTATTCAAAAGATTCTAGGTGGCGGCAAAGCCCCTATGGGCAAAGACGATGGTGCTGACCCTGAAGGCGACTTCTTTTCTGCCACCCCCAGGCAAAGGCGCATGGTTCGTGCCTCAATGCAACGTTCAACGCCGCAAGACCGAGCCGAAGAGCCTACGACCTATGAAGAGGAAAGCGAGCTTCAAACCCGCCAGATGCGTTCGGTTGAAGCCGTAGAGCAAGAGCCCGAAGACACCCCCGAAGAAGCGCCGCTTCCCGACAACTGAAAGCGACAAGGCTCCGGGGAGACCCAAAGGATGCAATCACGCATGGCAGCCGATGGGCCAGACGGCTCCGACCCCGACCTAAGCGCCCAAAGCTCAAAGACTACTGAAGACGGCCAAAACGAGGGCGGCCAAGCTTCAGCTACCGGCCTGAATAAGCTCCTGATTCCAGGGCTGATAGGGTTCGGGATATACAAAGCCCTCTCTTAACCTGTAAACGCCCCTATGGCAAAATCACAGATCGGAAGCCTTAGCTCCAGACTCCGCAAGGAAGAGGCTAAACAGCGCAAGCTGGAAAAAACGCTGGAGAAAAAGAAAGCGGTAGAGGCCATGCAGAAAAAGCTGGAGACCGCCAAAAAGAGCACCGCCACCCTTCGCAAGAAGGTCTCTGGCCGGTAGGCTAAACCCTAGCACACCCCACAAAAAGTGAAAAAGCTAGACTTTTCTAAAATCGGCAAACGGGCTGCTGGCCTGGCTGTCGGTACGGCCCTTTCGGGCTTTTTGAACAAGACCTTGGAGAAGACCAACGCCCAGGGTCAGCCGATGATCAACCAAGAGATGCGAGGCCTGATTATGGTCGGAGCCGGTGCATTTCTACCAGGGCTCATTAGCAAAAAGCAAGACGATATGATTGAGGCCGTAGGTGCCGGTATCATGTCAAAAGGTGTCGACACGCTCTTGCGCCGGTTTGTCCCCAGCATGGTATCAGGCATTGACGGCACCGATGAAGGTGTTTTTGGTGCCTACGATTCGCCTGAAAGCTTGGGCGAAGTAAACGGCGTGTATGGCACTGATGACGGGGTATTTGGCTCCGATGAAGGTGTCTTCGGCGCTGAAGAACCAAGTTCAATCAACGTCATGTAGGCACCGGCCTACTCCCTATCAACTCCCATTCACAAACCCAAAAAGTGAAAAACAACTTCCCCATTTCTGAAGACAAGGCAAGGAACGTCTACAATGCACTAACCTTGCCAGTCAACCAAGGTGGCCGCTTTGGCTACGCAAAAGAGAAGGTACAGGCTAGCTTCTTGCGTCAGGAACTTCCGCTGCGCAACAACCAAAGCACCTATGCCTTTGACTTTCAGCCCAAAAACGGCTCAAAGCCTACCGAGCGTCTGTTGCAGCGCACGGACAACTTCCACATGCTAGGCCTTGGCCTGCTGCTGGCCGTTGAAAACAAAAACAAACCCGGCTCTGCGCCTCTGCTGGCCTACCCCCAGCTTTTTGAAGTGCAGAAGCTGATCGCTTCAGGTACTGCCATCGGTGGCATCGCAGACCCAGACGTGCGCGACCTGAATGCCATCTACAACGGCATCTTGGCCATCAAGCAAGTCAGCACCGAGGTAGTATCAGACGTAGATACCCGCCGCTTCTATGTTGTGCCTAGCACGCAAGAAAACGGTATCAACGACCGCAGTGAGGCCAACTATGCCGATGGCATCATCAGCATTGAACCCCAGCCAATCTTGGTTGGCAAGGACAGCAATGCGCTCACTGTTACAATCCCTACCTGGCCAGGCATCGCGCTCCAGTCTAACCGGGCCGACTGGGAAATCAACCTGGTAGCCTACGCTGTTGGCTACCGGATTTTGGGTGTGAACTAAGCGCGCCACCACCCCCGCGCCCTGTAGTAATGGCCCCGCCCGCCCTTGGTTTGGTGTGGGGCGGGGCCTTCTACTTTAACCCACCTGCCAACACTCAACTTATATGGCACTCACAACCCGCGCCGCTACGGTAATCGCCAACATCAAGGCACTCACGCAAGCAGAGATGGCAGTTGCATCGGCGGCCCTTTTTCGCAACCCCAACCGACTGTTTAGGCAGTTTACAGCTACCTTCTTAGCCGCCAAAATAGCCTGGAGGCCCAGCACATACGCTAACCTCTTTCGCACAACAGACGGCAACACGATTGCAAACACCCATCCTGTTGCCAAGATTTTTCGCACCAACCTGACAAGCTTTGGTCAGGAGGACGCAGATAGCCTGGTAGAGGCCCTCTATAAAGACAAAGCCAACCGCAATGTGCTTTGGGGCCTACGCCGTGGCAACGCTGCCCTTGCCAATAGCACCGCCCAGGTGCCCATCAATCAACCTCCTGTAGTCGCAGCTAGCTAGTATGCAGATACGCCCCATCACCCGCACCACGTCTGTTGAAGTAGTCTTCGACGGCGTTCGCAATCAGTATGTATTTCCAGAAATGGCCGAGCTACGAGGCAAGACCATCTACGGTGTGCATGCTGACTTTGACAGCACCCGCACGCCCAACAATCAAACGGTGCATGGCACCGCTATGCAGTCAGGTGGCTTTTTGACCTTGGTCAATCAAGACAACAAAGCCATGATAGACAATGTGCCGCTTGCCCTCTTGCGCCAAATGCGCGACCAAGGCAACCTGACACCTTTTGAGGTTCAAAATGTGTCCTTCAACCGAAGCTTTATCAAGGTGGCTGATACTTCTATCATCCAAACAGGTAGGGCATTGGCCTTTACAATCGTTCACAATTAATAGGTGGGGCGCTTACGCAGCGCCCCACCTTAACAATCTCAAAACCCAAAATGGAACCCGTAATAGCCATTGAGAGCCACTTTGAAAATGCCAACGCGGCATTTTTCAAAATCCGTGGGGCAGGCATCGAACTGCGAAGCCCAGAAGTGGAAGGCATGACACCTAACAACCTTGCTGGACACTTCGGCAAGATGTATGAAACCCTGCCAGGTGGCAGGCAATACGAGGTGATTTTTTGGGAAAAGCCTAACGGTGGCAAATCCGCTCAAAAGTGGTCGTTCTGGAAGCCTGCCGACCCAAACACCGTGGCGGCCATATCTGGCCCTGGCACTCAAAGCTCTGAAATCATGAACCTGCATTTGAAGATGCGTGATATGGAGCACCAACAAGAGCTAGAGCGCATCAGGCGCGAGCACGAAGCCAAGACGGCCAAAAAAGAGGAAAGCGGCTTCTCTGAAGCTGGCTTGCTTTCGGCCATCGGCAAGGTGGCCGAAGTGCTTGATAAAGTCGCTGCCCTACGTGGCTCTGCGGTATCTGGCCCAGCCAAGCCGCGGCAGCCCCAGACGCGCCCCCAGGCGTTGCCGGCGCAACCCCAACCTGGCTATGTGGCTACCACTCAAGACCCAGACGAGGCAGACGGTTTAGGCCAAGTGGCTGACCACCTAAGCGCCTTGCAAGACGCGCTAGGCCCTGAAGAGCTTATTGGGGTGCTGGCCACCTTAGCTGAAGCCGGACGGCGCGACCCAGACAATCTAAGAGAGAAAATCTCCCTTGCCAAAAACCTTCTGTAGGCTATGTACTACGTTCTTGACCCTACCAAATCAGGGCCTACCCAAAAGGGTAAGCCTGCCCCAGTGCCACCGGGCGGGGTTGCCAACAATCAATTTGCTGGTATAACCATTGCGCCCATGGCCAACCCTGGCTTTTTTAACGCGCGCCGCGAACCTAACCTTAATAGCCAAGTTGCCATCCAAGTAAAAAAAGGCACCCGAGCCACCGGCATCATCGTGCCTGAAGGCAGCCGCTTTTGGATTCAGCTAGATACGCCTGCTGGTATAGCTTACGTGCGTAGCGATGTAGCTAGTTGGCCAGGTAAAAAGAACAGCAAAACCCCAACCGCCACAGGCGGGAAAGAAAGTGGAGAGGCTGTAAAAAAATGGAGGCCCGATCTTAAAGACCGCCCGGTCGGCTGGCTGGCTGCTGCCCCAACCGTCAATGTGCGTAAAGGGCCCAGCGTGTCAGCTGAAGTGCTACGTGTAGCAACCAACCCCGGCTTTGGGTATCAACGCTTGGGCAGCCTTACTGGCCAAACCGTAGAGGTCGGGAAAACGCTGTGGCTAGAGGTTGAGCAACGTGGCCAAGTCGGCTGGGTGCGCTCTGATGTGGTGTGGTGGAAAGGCAGCCGCACCATTACCGAACGTGTGGTAGAGCCTGTAAAAGAGGCTGCCAAAGACGTTGCCGAGGCTACCAAGTCAGCCTTCAACTGGGTAACCAACGCTGCCCTAATCGTGGGTGGAGGCTACCTCCTTATCAAGCTTTCAGAAAACAGCAAGTAATCATGGCTAGAACCTTCTTAGGCCGCCGAGACGTGCCCCTTGGCATACGCAACAACAACCCCGGCAACCTGCGCCCCGGCGACAAATGGCAGGGCCGTACAGAGGCAGGGCAGGCCGGTGGCTTTGTCCAGTTCCAAAACATGGCTTGGGGCATCCGGGCCATGCTCATCGACCTATCGAACAAAATCCGCAAGGGGCGCAATACAGTGCGCCGGATTATCTCCGCATGGGCACCGCCCACCGAAAACAACACGGATGCCTATATCCGCTTTGTAGCCCGGTCTATGGGTGTAGATGCCGATGCTGCTTTGACGGCAAGCAAAGGCACCCTCTTTGCCTTGGCCTCCGCTATTGCCATCAAAGAGAATGGCAAGAAGTGGGCTCTGCCCTCTGAAGAACTCGAAGCCGGCTGGAACCTTATGCCCAGCCGCACCAAAAAGGTAGTGGCCGCCGCAGGTGGCAGCGCAGCCCTGTTTTTTATAGGGCTTGGCATTTACTTCTATACCCGTATGTCCTAATGGCCAAAGCCCGCATATCGACCCAACAGGTCAACACCCCAGGCCGGTACCGCTTCTCTGACGAGTGCATCTCTGTGGCCTTCATCAACACTGGCAACGCCCTTGCCTACGTGGCCGGTGTCCCCGTTCCTGCCGGTGGCTCAATAGCCTATGCCAGTCAGCAATCAGGCGTTTTTATCGGTGATGATGTTGCCGTCTCTTTTGGAGCCGGAAGCCTCCCCATGTTGCACGTAACAGAATTGAGCCTATGATTCAGTTTGCCACGCCTGTTAGCGTAAGAGAAAGCCCTATCCCTGACCTTGCGCAAGTGCTAAGTCAAGGTAGTGAGGCTAGTACTTCTCTATCAATCACTGACGAGGCCGGTAATTTATCGGAAGTGTCAGACTTCTATCTAGCCCAGCAGATGATTGATAATGATAAAACTTATTCGTCTATTATAAGAGGCAAAAGCCAATCCTATCAGGTCTCCGTAGATGGTCAGATAGATGGATCGCTAGTAATAGCGCCCGCAGAGTTCGATCTTATCGAAAGCCCTTACCCAAGCCAAGATGTAACCTACCACAAGCTTACACTGCCATTTACAACCGGCACCCTGGCGATTAGAGAGACCTTGCCAATTGTCCCTCGTCTGGTACTGACAGTTGATCCCAATCTAATTGGGGTAGTTCAAAACACGCACAATATTGACCTTACCGGTATGACTATCGTCAACCCGCAAGTAGGAAATTATGCCATTCATATTCCTTCAATCTCTACAGTGTTAAGCTTTACTTTAACTTGTCTAGAATCGCAGCCATTTTTCTTTACCCGCGTCTCTACAGGGGTTATAGATTTTAACTGCTACGACCCACTAAATGGCTTTCAACCAACCGACAGTTGGTCTCGGGTGCAAATCATCATCGACTGTATACCCCTCTAAACATGCACCACCACCAACCCATACTGCAAGCAACTGGCTTCAGTACGGCGGTATCTACGCTGTTCTATTGGTCTATTGCCCATAATCTACATGTAGTGCCCGTCTCTGCTTTCCTCTCTGCCGTGGTGGGCTTCATTACGGCCAAAGGGCTAGGGGCCACATGGGACTATTTCGCCCAGCGCATCACCAAAGCAGACGGTGCCATTATCTACCGAGCCAACCGCCCAATTAAGCCATGAAGCCCCGCAATCCCCGTACCCGTCGTGTGCGCAAGGCCAAGGATATGACCTTGAAGGAACGCTACAACGCGCCAACTCCCCGGCTCTTCAGGCGCATAGCTCTGGCCGGGGAGGTTGCTACCTGGCTGGCCGGTGTGGCCGGGGCCGTGGTGGCCATTGCAGGCCTGCCCGTGACTGGCCCCATTGCCATTGCCGCCGGTGTGCTGGCCATTACCGGCCAGACGGCGCATAAGGTGGCCAAGCTTGTTGTAGATGAAGACCATCTACAGCCCCAAGCCCAACCCGTGCCCGAGCCTGCCCCATGACGCGCAAGCAAATCTCTGCCCTTACTTACGATCAGTTTTTAGCCCGCTTCCGTGGGCTTTCCTATTTCACCCAGGTCAGGTTGCAGGGTGAAGCTGGCTTTTCCATAGCATACGACGACTGGCAGGCCATGCGCCGCGCCAAAGCCATTGCTCTTGGCTTAGACCCAGATGCCTCTACCGAGCTTGTTATCTACTATGCACTAGGGGGCAAAGACGGTATAGCGGCAGTTGGCAAACCCAGCATTCGCCTGGAGTTTGCTACCAACGAAGACCTCTTGACCTTTCAAGAGCGCATGGCCACCGTAGAAGTGGATACTATCCCTACCAAGGCATTGCCCAGGTATGATGATGAAACCAAGCCGCGCCGCACCCGCAAGCAAGCCGCTACCCCGCCTGCCCAAGCTTATGCCGGCGTAGAGCTTTTGCCGATTGATGACGTGCACGAGGCAAGGGGCCTGTTTCAGAACCGGGCCGAAGCCTTCAGCTCTGAAAGCGTAGAGCGCATCTTGGCAGACGTGGAAGCCGGGCAATTCCGGTGGGCCATGTTTGACCCCATCACCGTTTGGCGCAATCCTGAAGACGGCAGGTACTACATCTTGAGTGGCCACTCACGCACGGAAGCCTTCAGACGGCTGGCCGCCCAGGGCGCCACAGCCGAAGGCCGAACCTTTGACCAAATACCTGTGAAGGTGGCGGACGTTGATTTGGAAGAGGCCAAGCGCCTGGCCCGCACGTCCAACAACCTAAGCACCAAAGAGACCGACACCGAGCGCGCCGCCTACTACCGTGCCAAGCTGGAAGAGGGCACCCCGAAAAAAGAGGTGGAGGCCGAAGCCAAAAAGCTGGAGGGCCGCAATGCCAACTACATCTTAAACCTAGCCGCCCTTGCCCCCACGTCTCAGGCCTTCACCCTTGCCCAGGCCATGGAAGGGGCAGCCGAGAGCCAAAACGCCGTGCTGGCCCGCGCCCTGGCTGATTGGATAGGGGAAGGGGTGCGCCGGTTCAAACTCACACGCGCCCAGCAGGACGAAGCCCATGCCTATCTATCTAGGCAGTATGGCAAGGCCTACACAAGCAAAGGGCAATGGCTAGAGAGGCTTGATAACGTCATTACCAAGCAACGCTTGCTAGGTGAAGAGGGGCAGGCCTTGAACCTTGAAAACCGCACCATGAAGTCTGTTGACGAAATGGACTGGGATGCGACTTTGGAGGATTTACGGCAGCAACTCAAAGAGGCCGAAAAGAACCTGAAAACAGCGCGCGAAGGGCTGATTCGTAATGGCTACAGCGGTGAAAAGCTAGACCACTACCTTTCAGAGCACGAGGGCCGGATACGGGCCATCAGCAGAAAGATTGTAGAGCACATGGATACCAAAGGGGCCATGCGCGAAGCGGCCCGGTCGCAGCTGGCCATCTTTGGCCTAAATCGATTAGAAGATTTTGTTGCCAAGGCACTTGCTAGAAAAGAAGGCAATAAGTTGTATCTAGACCTAGGCCCAGTCAATGAAGAGCTAATTGATGCATTCAAAAAGTATTGGCAAAGGGATGTAAAAGACTTCACCCTTGTGTTTGATGAATCATCGGTTAGGCATATTCACAAGGAACATGGCAACCCAGAAGCCGAAATCAGCAGAGGCAACATGCCTTTCACATTTAAAGATTATCTCGCTTTACCCAAAGCTATCAATAATAGTCTTGTAATCCTACCCGGAGACGATCTATCAAAAGTTCAGATTATATCTGAATCAGAAGGATACTTGTATATCATACTAGTCGAAAGAGCTCAACGAAAAAAGCTTGCCATTAACACCGCCTATAAAAAGAAAACCCGGCCTAGATAGCCGGGTTTACCCTTTAACTAAGTGCTTAGGTTGCTTTCACCTTGCTGACGTACTAAACGTGCTAGTCCCAAGGGCAATGCAAATAACGCATTATAAATAGGAAAGTTGCAAGCCCCACCCCACCGGTGGGGCTTGCTTGTATCCTTCAAAATCTAACAATTTGTGTCAAATTGTTTGATTTTATGATAGGTATCTCAAGCAAACTAAAGCACGCTATCGCTCAAAATGGCGCAAAATCACGAACGTTGCGCTATTCTTAACATTTGCCCTACCACCACATTAAGCCCCGGTTGCACGTAGTGGCGTTGGGTGGTTCGTATGTCGGAGTGGCTAAGGGCCGCTGCCACTGCCTCTAAGCTGTAGCCCACATCTACCAAGTTTTGGCCGAACGAGCGCCTCGCCCAATGCATGGTAACCTTTTCCCAGGCTGCTATATCTGCTTTGGCGCAGGCCTTCTTTATGTTGCGATTGGCCTCTACATTGCTCATCTTACGGTCTAGGTGGTATCCGTCTTCCCACAGGCTTTGCAGGATGGGCCCAACCGGCACCCAGGCAGGGTTACCCGTCTTAGTGGCCAGGTAATGTAGTACGGGCCTGCCCTTTACGGTAATCACGTTTTCGGGCCGTATCTGGCCCCAGTCCGAGTATCGCGCGCCGCTAAAGGCCAACAGCAAAAACAACCGCCGCGCCCGATCTACAGGCCCATCAGCTTTGAGCCCGAGCAAAGCCGCAAGGTCTTCTGCAGAAAGCTGGTGGCGCGCCGGCTGCTTCTTTGCCAGCCGCAGCCCGGCACAAGGGTTGGCCACGACCAAGCCTTGCTCCATACCTGATTTGTAGGCCGTCCGCAGCAACTTCATCACCTGCCTGGCTGTAGAGCTGTCAAGCTTTTGGCAAAGTACCTTGTACACCTTTAGTACCTCATCGGCAGTTAGGCCGGTGGCCGGGCCATGCAAGTACCCGGTAGCAGCCAAATGGGCCATGTGCCTACGGTACACCTGAAGCGTAGAGGTGGCTACACCCCGTAGCTCCGCCATCTGTATAGTGTGGGCCACAAGGTCAGCCACCGAGTAGTAATGCCGGTGGGTAGCCATCAGGTCAGCCAGGGCCGCAAGGCTTGGCGCCGGTTGCTTGGCTACGGTTGCCCAGGTAGCCAGCAAGCGCCGCTCCCATTCCATCAGGGCCAGTTTGTCGGCCATGGCCAAGGGCAGCTTACGCCCGGTGTCCCAATCGATTTCAGCAATCAGCAGGCCGGTGGCCAGCACCTTGCGGCTACGCAGGTAGGTCAGTTTGCAAACGATGTAGCATCGGCCTTGACTGGCTGGCCGCTTCATAAACAGGTAGTGCATAAAGTCAATAGGGTAAGCGGCAAAGCTTGCCATCCATGTTGCCTAGCGTTTGTGCATGTTGCCTGCCAATGTTGCCTAGGTGCGTAAACCTTGTTATGGGGCAATCCGTAGGTGGCCTTCAGACACGTAAAAAGCCCACCTTGGCAGGGTGGGCTTTGCTGATTATTGGCACACAACGGCTTTTGCAGAGAGGAAGGGATTCGAACCCTCGATACCCTTTTGGGGTATACACACTTTCCAGGCGTGCTCCTTCGACCACTCGGACACCTCTCTGTGTAAAAGGAACGCGAAGATAGGATGCAACGTACATGTATGCCACTACGGCTATGACGGCCCCAGGTTGAACCTGACCACCAGCTCGATGCTGAGGCTGCGTACACGGCTACCGGTGACGGTCAGGTCTGGCGCAAAAAACGTGGCTCCGCCGGGGCTGACGAATGGGCGCTGCGGATCGGTGTAAAACTGCACGAAGCGCACAAACCGGGCATTGCGGTACTGGGCCATTAACTGCACCACGTTGCCGCTGCGCCATTGATACCCCAGGCCGCCGCCAAGCTGATAAAACCAGGTTGAACTGCTGGAGCGTACGGTGGCCCCGTTTTGGTAAAACTGCAAAGTAGGCGAATTATCAAACTGGGGGCCGCCTATCAACTGCACCCACGGTACTAAGCCTGGCCTGCGGCCCCATGGCATCCAGGCCAGGCCGTAGTGCAGAGAAAAGGTAGTATGGCTCGGTGCAGAGTTATCGGCCAGGCGCACGAGGCTGGTGCTGTCGGCATAGTTGTGGATGGCATAGTTGAAACCGACAAGGTGCATCAGCGGTGGGCTGATGCGTTTGCCTGCGGGAAAGTTGAGGTCTAGCCCCATCGTAAACCCGTCTCGCAAAGCGCGGCGGATGCGGCCAGACTCGGCCAGCCCCTTGTAGCCTGCGCTGAAGGAAACGAAATAGGAGCTGTCTCGCCTGTCGGCCAGCATACCGTTGCTGAGGCTGCCAAAGGGCCCCGGGCCGCACCAGAGCGGCAAGCTTATGTAGCGCCCTTTGGGCTCGCGCTCTAGCTTAAACCCATACCAAAGCGTACGATGCAGACGAACGCTGGGGTTGCTCCGCTTGTAGGCATGGTACCACATGGCAGGCAGGTAAGCCTGTTGAAAATGGTAAGCCAGCCCGTCGCTCAACGTCAGGATCTGTGCCGTGTTAATGCCTTCTGAGGTTTGGGTAAACTCGGCCCCTCGTTGCTGGAAAAGTCGGTTTTCTTCAAGACCCACGCTGTCAGAAAAGGTGAGGCCCAGCGGCAACGCTCCCCTGAACTGACGGTACGTGGCACCGCTATGCGGAATGCTGTCGTTGAAAAGGCGTATCTCTGTGACTACGCCCGCTGAAGTCCGCAACAGCACGCCTTGCTGAGGCATGGCTATCAAAGGCAGTTTGACGGATTCTGGCCGAATGGCAATACCATGCGACAGGAAGGCTTCGCGCACGGCGGGGTCTGTAAGCGGACGGCCCAAGAGCTGAAGCATACAATCGGGCTGCGCAACGGTACCCAGGGCCTGTGCCTGGCCTAACCCGGGAGCCAAGAGGCAAGCCATCATGCCCAGAAACAGGCAACTGCGCACCCAAAGGAAAATCTTCATGCTGAAGCAAGAAAACGACATACACAAGGATCAGTTTTGGCCCCGGCAGCCCAGCCCGCCCAGCAAGGTAGATTTGTACCCGGTTATGAGCAAGCTGCAACCCGACTACAAACCCCAGGGCATAGAGCAAAAATGGCAAGCCTGGTGGCACGGCCAAGGTACCTACAAAACAGAGACCACATCGGGCAAACCCAAGTATTATGTGCTGGATATGTTTCCGTACCCCAGTGGTGCGGGCCTGCACGTGGGCCATCCGCTGGGCTATATAGCCAGCGACATCTTTGCCCGCTACAAGCGGCTGCGGGGCTATAATGTGCTGCACCCCATGGGGTTTGATGCTTTTGGCCTACCGGCCGAGCAGTATGCCATCCAAACGGGGCAGCACCCGGCCGTGACGACCAAGGCCAATACCGAGCGCTACCGGCAACAGCTCGACAACCTGGGCTTCAGCTACGACTGGGAGCGGCAGGTGAGCACAGCAGACCCGGCCTACTACCGTTGGACGCAGTGGATATTCATCCAGCTCTTCCACCACGGGTACGACCATAAGGCGCAAAAAGCCCGGCCCATAGCCGAGCTGGAGGCCCTGCTGGCCACCCAAGGCTCTGCCGAGCTTGCCTGGGCCTGCGACGAGGACACGCCTGCCATAACAGCAGAGGCTTTTGCCGCCCTGGATGCACAGGCACGCGAAGCTTACTTGCAGCACTACCGCCTGGCCTTTACCAGCGAGGCCTTTGTGAACTGGTGCCCGGCCCTGGGCACGGTGCTGGCCAACGACGAGGTTAAGGACGGCTTCTCTGAGCGGGGGGGCTACCCGGTAGAGCGCAAAAAGATGCGGCAGTTTATGCTCCGCATCACGGCGTATGCCGACAGGTTGCTGGAAGGTTTGGACGGGCTGGACTGGTCAGAATCCATCAAAGAGCAGCAGCGCAACTGGATTGGGCGCAGCACCGGCGCTACTGTGCAGTTTGCCGTTGAGGGCCTGGCCGAGCCGCTGACCGTCTTTACCACCCGGCCCGACACGCTGTATGGCGTCAGCTTTATGGTGCTGGCCCCGGAGCATGAGGCCGTGGCCCAACTGACTACCCCGGGCCAGAAGGCCGAGATTGACACCTATGTAGAAGCAACGGCCCGCCGCTCTGAGCTAGACCGCAAGGCCGACACCAAGCGGGTATCAGGTGCTTTTACCGGTAGCTATGCCCGGCATCCGCTGACGGGCCAACCCGTACCCATCTGGATTGCCGACTATGTGCTGGCAGGCTACGGCACCGGAGCGGTGATGGGTGTGCCCAGCTCGGACACGCGGGATTATGCCTTTGCCACGCACTTTGGGCTGCCCATCGTGCAGGTGCAGGCGGGGCCGCAGACCGACATCGCCGCCGCCGACTTTGACCCCAAGGCTGGGACGCTGATCAACTCGCCCCTGTGGGACGGGCAGCCGGTGGCGCAGGCCATCGAGACGGCCATCGGCATTCTGGAGGCACGAGGGCTGGGCCAGCGCCGGACGCAGTATCGCCTGCGCGATGCCGTCTTCGGGCGGCAGCGGTATTGGGGCGAGCCGATTCCGGTTTACTACAAAGACGGCGTGCCGCATACGCTGCCCGAGTCTGAACTGCCGCTGCTGCTGCCGGAGGTAGATAAGTTTCTGCCCACGGCAGAAGGCGAGCCTCCCCTAGCCCGGGCCCAAGATTGGACCTACCAAGGCTACCCGCTGGAGACAACCACCATGCCCGGCTGGGCAGGCTCTAGCTGGTACTTTTTGCGGTATGCCGGCCCAACCAATACCCAAGGGCTGGCCTCAGCGCAGGCGCTGGACTACTGGGGCCAGGTGGACCTCTACCTGGGCGGCAGCGAGCACGCCACGGGGCACCTGCTCTATGCCCGTTTCTGGAACAAGTTTCTGAAAGACCTGGGCCTGGTGGCCCACGAAGAGCCCTTCCAGAAGCTGGTGAATCAGGGGATGATACAGGGGGTGAGCGAGAAGGTTCTGGCCGTGCCTGCGACCCAGTATCCTGGGTATGCTACTGACCCTAAACGGTTTGAGGGCGTCACCCGCGTATTCTTCTCGGCCAACCGCGAGCTTCGCTATGCCGGGGCTGAAGGCTTCAACGTGCCCATCCATGCGGTAGAAAATGGGCAGTTGGATTTTTCCAAAGCACAGAAAGAGAGCGGGTACCTGTTTGAAAATGCGCTGGTGGAGCTACCAAATGGCCAGCTTGTACCTGTTAGCCAAGCCTTGGAGGCCCAAGGCTTCACCACTGTTCAAGAGGTGGAGAAGATGTCCAAGTCTAAGCTGAACGTCGTCAACCCAGACGACATCGTGGCGCGGTATGGGGCAGACACCTTGCGGCTTTACGAGATGTTCCTGGGCCCGCTGGAGCAGTCTAAGCCTTGGAACACGAGCGGCATCGAAGGGGTGGCCAAGTTTCTGCGGAAGTTTTACCGACTCTTCGTCTCAGACCAAGGGCAGGTGCTGCTGGCCGACGGCGAGCCTGGCAAAGCCGAGCTGAAGGTGCTGCATAAAACCCTGCACAAGGTGGCCGACGACATCGAGAAGCTGAGCTTCAACACGATCGTGTCTGCCTTCATGATTGCCGTCAACGAGCTGTCGGATCTGAAGTGCCACCACCGGGCCGTGCTGGAGCCGCTGACGATAGCCCTGGCCCCGCTGGCCCCCCACCTGGCCGAAGAACTCTGGCAAAACGGGTTGGGCCACACCACCTCGGTACATCACCAAAGCTATCCGGAGGTGAACCCGGCCTATCTGGTAGATGATACGGTGCAGTATCCGGTGAGCTTCAACGGCAAAACCCGGGTGAAGCTAGACCTGCCGGCCGACTTCACCAACCAACAGGTGGAAGAAGCCGTGCTGGCCGACGAGCAGGTACAGAGGTACCTGGCAGGTGCTACGCCCAAAAAGGTGATTGTGGTGCCGAAGCGGATGGTGAATCTGGTTGTGTAGGAGTTTTATAAACCGCATCTCCCCGCTGGCCAAAAATCTCTTACAGGGGAGTACCCCCTCTCCCCCCAGCCCCCTCTCCCCCCCCAGCCCCCTCTCCCCCTCCAGGGGAGAGGGGGTACATTTAATTGCTTACAAGAAAGCCCTCATTCGCCAACTATTGTACCCGCAGGATTTTGATGTCGAACACCAGGATCTGGTTGGCGGGTATGCGGGCATTGCCCGTGGCCCCATAGGCCAGCCCCGATGGGATGAACATCCGCCCCCGCTCGCCTGGCCTGAAGTATTTGATGGCATCTTGCCAGCCATTGATAACAAGGCCCGACTGCCCTACGATAAACGAGAACAACGGCTGGGTGGCCACGGTATTGCTGTCGAAGGCGGTAGCCTCGGTGCCGGGGAAGTAGCCCCTGTACCGTAGAAAAACGAATTGCCCGTTGCGGATTAGCGGGGCCGCCGGTTGGGCAGAGTCTATAACCACGTAAGTGCCAGCATTAGAGCGCGCATAGTTTACGACGCCTTTAGCTGCCAGGTAGTCACGGATCTTTTGGTCATCGTTTACGGCGCGCTCGTCTGTGGTAAGGGCAACCTCTACGCGCTGGCAGGCCTGCGTCGCCAAAACAGCCATAAGGCCCGCGATGATCCAAAACGTTTTTCGCATCTTTCAGTGTCTGGCACAAAAGTAACCGATTGCCGCGGGGCTGCACCTTTGTGCACGCAGGACCGGCACCCATCGCATTTGCTACCGATAACGGAGATAGCGCCTAGTTTCTTGCCCGGCATGCAGCTCAGTCTGCTGCGGGCAGACCTGCTGCATCCGCAGGTGGCGGGCCCTAAGTACATACGCCTTGCTGCCTGGTTGGCTATGGCCAAAGCTCAAGGATACAGTAAAGTGGTGTCGGCCGGAGGTATGCACAGCAACCACTTGCATGCACTGGCTATGCTGGCGCCTAAGTTTGGCTTAGCGGCAGAGGCTTATGTACGGGGTTTGGCACATGCCAAACCTTCACCTTTGTTGGCAGAGGCCCAGGCTGCGGGCATGGTGCTACATCCGCTCGCCAAGGCTGATTATGCATCCTTGTTGCTGGATACGGCAACACCTACCCTTGCGCTTCCCCCAGATGCGCTGTTCATTCCTATGGGAGGTGATGGTAGTGTTGGGCAAGCGGCATTAGACGTGTGGGCCGCGCAGTTATGGAGCCAACTTGCTGCCGGCACACAGCTGGCATTAACGGCAGGTACAGGCAGCACACTGCAGGCCTTTGCGGCTACCCTGCCACCGCAAAGCAGGCTTTGGGTGGCGGCCCCTTTCAAAGATGCATCGTTCTTGTGGAATCGAGTACCAGCTCCATATCGTAACCAGATCACGCTGTGGCCTAGCCGCATGCGCTTTGGTAAAACTGATGAGTTGGCCACCCTATACGGAAGGCTTTTTGTGGAAGAGACCGGGGTCAGGGTAGATAACTTGTACATGCCACACCTAATGGCCAGCCTAGCCCAAGCGAGGCTACGTGCAGAACTGCCGCTCGGCACACCTTGGGCCCTGCTACACTGTGGGGGGCAGTCTGCTAATATTCTTGCTGGCTAAACCGTATTAGATTTATTATTTATCTAAAGAAACGGTAATCAGATTAAGGATTTTGCAATCCATCTTTGCAGCGAACTTTCAGGGCTAGGTAAGATAGCCAATCTTTAAATTAGCTTAAAACAGCACATGTGTGGTACTGAAGCCCAACAGCGTACCATACCTAGGTGTTGCATCCTACTAGCTTTGGCTCATCAAGATGCTAACAGCTGCAAGGTTGTCAGGTCCTGAAAATGGTTAAAAAGGTTTAGTTAGTTTTTTCATGTGCGGCAAAGCGAGGTACCCCTGGTACCTCGCTTTGTTTTTGGCCCGCACCACAGCAGGTGGCTTTAGGCCCGCATGGCCTTCACGATATTGGTAAACTCCCGGCTTTGGAGGCTGGCTCCGCCTACCAAGCCGCCGTCAATGTCGGGCTGTGCGAAGAGCTCTTCGGCGTTGCTTGCCTTAACGCTGCCACCGTAGAGGATGGGTGTGGCCTGGGCCAGTTCGTCACCAAAATGCGTAGCTATGGCCTTGCGGATAACGGCGTGGATGTCTTGCGCCTGGGCCGGTGTGGCCGTAAGCCCCGTTCCGATGGCCCAGACAGGCTCGTATGCGATCACGACCTGGGCCATCTCGGCCGGGGTCAGTTTGTAGAGCACGTCGGCCACCTGGCCGCGGACGAAATCGTCTTGCGTGCCAGCCTCGCGGATGTCTTGTGTCTCGCCCAGGCAGAAGATGGGTTTTAGGCCTGCGGCCAGTGCGGCCTGCACTTTGGAAAGCAGCAGGGCGGCACCTTCGGCAAAGTACTGGCGGCGCTCGCTGTGGCCCAAGATCACGTACTGTGCACCGGTGCTGGCCACTTGGGTAACGCTCACCTCGCCGGTGTAGGCGCCCTCGGTAGCTTGGTGGCAGTTCTGGGCAGCAACGCTAATGCGTGCCACACCTGCCACCTGCCGGGCAACCGCATACAAGTGGATGTAGGGCGTGCCCAGTACGACTTCTACCTGGCCGTGTACTTCGTCTTGCACCATGTGCGCCACCTCGCTGGCAAGCTCCAGGCCCTGGGCGTAGGTTTTGAACATCTTCCAGTTGCCGGCTACGATTTTTTTCCGCATGATTTTGTCTCGAACGTTGGGGAGTTGAAGGCTTCAAAGGTAGCCGAATAGGTTACTTTGCTTTGGGTTTTGCCTAGCGCCTGGGCCGTGCCAATCCATGTGGGTTGCACGGCGATGCTGCCCTTTAGACCCTCCTACCCTTGATACCCATGACGACAACCTACCCTGCCTACATCGAGCAGAACAAAGACCGGTTTATTGCCGAGCTTTTTGATCTGCTGCGCATACCCTCCATCTCTGCAGACTCAAAATATGCCCCTGATGTACGCCGCACGGCTGAGTGGGTGGCCCAAAGCCTGCGCCTGGCCGGTGCAGACAATGTGGAAGTGATGCCCACCGGCGGCCACCCGATGGTGTACGGCGAGAAGATTACCGACCTCTCTAAGCCTACGGTGCTGGTGTATGGGCACTACGACGTGCAACCGCCCGACCCCATTGACCTATGGCATAGCCCTCCCTTTGAGCCAGTGCTGAAAGACGGCAAAATCTACGCCCGCGGCGCCTGCGACGACAAGGGCCAGATGTTTATGCACATCAAGGCGCTGGAGATGCTGATGCACAGCGGCGAGCCCTTGCCCGTGAACCTGAAGTTCATGATCGAAGGCGAGGAAGAGGTAGGCTCTGAAAACCTGGGGCGTTTCCTCGAAGAGAACCGCGCCAAGCTGCGGGCAGACGTGATTTTGGTCTCAGACACGGGCATTCTATCCAACGAGCATCCTTCTATCTGCGTAGGCCTGCGTGGGCTTGCGTACATGTTTGTAGATGTGACAGGGCCCAACCGTGATCTGCACTCGGGCATGTATGGCGGCGCTGTCGCAAACCCCATCAACGTGCTGTGCGACATGATCAGCAGCCTGCATGATGAGAAGCGCCGGGTGACCGTACCCGGCTTCTATGATCGCGTGGTGGAGCTGACTAACGCTGAGCGGGCGGCTATGGGCCAGGCACCCTTCTCTGAGGCAGAATTTCTGCAAGAGCTGGATATGGCCGCCCCCATGGGTGAGGAAGGCTACACCACGCTGGAGCGCAAGTCTATCCGCCCGACGTTGGACGTGAACGGCATCTGGGGTGGCTACACCGGCGAAGGTGCCAAGACGGTGATTGCCTCTGAGGCGCACGCCAAAATCTCTATGCGCCTGGTGCCAGACCAAGACCCAGAGGAAATTGCCCAACTGTTCCAGAAACATTTTGAGAGCCTGGCGCCTGCGTCTGTAAAGGTGAAGGTAACCGCCCACCACGGTGGCTGGCCTGCCGTGACCCCTACCGACTCTGTGGCCTACCAAGCCGCAGCCAAAGCGTTTGAGCAAGCCTGGGGCAAAACGCCCATCCCCATGCGCGAAGGCGGGTCTATCCCCATCGTGGCTTTGTTTGAGAAAGTGCTGGGCCTGAAGACGGTGCTGCTGGGCTTCGGGCTAGACAGTGATGCCATACACAGCCCCAATGAGCACTACGGCGTTTTCAACTTTCTAAAGGGTATCGAGACGATTGCTGCCTTCCACAAGAACTTCGGCGCCATGCCGCAAGCCTAGGGCTAACGCTCTGGCCTAAACAAAAAGGCTGGCCCGCAAGGCCAGCCTTTTTTATGGCTGATGCGATTCGACAGCCCTAGTTGGCGTGCTGGCTGAAGAATTTGATGCGCATAAGGCGGATCTCTTCTTCGGTGTATTCCTCCCCCAGCTCGTTGAGGGCGTGGTGCAGGTTGTCCGTTTCGCTAGACATGAAGTAGTCTTCAATCTCGGCCTGGCGGTCGTTATCGAGCACAGAGTCGAGGTAATACTCCAGGTTTAGCTTGGTGCCGGCAAAGCAGATGTTCTCGATTTCAGTCAGCAAATCGTTCATCGTCAGGCGGGCGCGCTCGCAGATTTCCTCCAGGGCGATCTTGCGGTCAATCTGAGAGATGATTTCAATCTTCTGCTTAGACTTGTTGGCGTTAGACTTGATAACGACCTCATTGGCCGTTTCGATGTCGTTTTCCTCTACATACAGCTTAATGCAGGCCAAGAACGGAGCGCCAAATTTTTTGACTTTACCCATCCCTACCCCTACGATCTGGCTCAGCTCCTGCTCGGTAGTTGGGTAGAGTGTAGCCATCTCTTGCAGGCTAGGCTCTTGGAAGATGACGTAGGGCGGCAGGTTTTTGTCTTTGGCCACCTTGCGTACCAAGGCCTTGAGTTGGGCAAAGAGGCCCTCGTCGTAGCTGCGTGTTTTGGGGGCAAAGTCTTGGGCGTTGTTGTCGTCGTCTTCGGCTTCTGTGTTAGAGAAGTCGTGGTCGGCCACGAAGGTCATGCCGTGGGGGGATGCCAGGTAAGCCTCACCCTTGGCCGTTACACGGAGCACGGTCTGGTTGTCTACGTCGCGCTCCAGCAGTCCGTTGATGGTAGCCTGGCGCAGCAGGCTATACCAATAGTCTCCGTCTTTGTCGGCACCCTTACCAAAGATGGGCAGTTTGTAGTGCTCGTAGCTTTCTACATACTCGTTGCGTACGCCCGTAATAACGTCGCAGATATGGCGTGCGCCAAACCGCTCTTCGGCCGCCTTCACGGCCTCTAGTGCAATGGCTACCTCGCGCTCTACACGGGTTTTGGCGGTGGGCTTCTGGCAGTTGTCGCAGAAGCCGCAATCGGCATCTAACGCCTCGCCAAAGTAGTGGAGCAGCTGCCTGCGGCGGCATACGCCGCTTTCGGCGTAGTCGGTCATCTCGGCCAGCAGGTGGCGTGCGTTGTCGCGCTCGGTTACGGGTTTGTCTTTATTGAATTTCTCTAGCTTGGCAATATCGGCCTCGGCATAGAACATGAGGCAGTGGCCCTCGAGCCCGTCTCGGCCGCCGCGGCCGGTCTCTTGGTAGTAGCCTTCAAGCGACTTGGGTGCATCGTAGTGGATTACGAAGCGCACGTCTGGCTTGTCTATCCCCATGCCGAAGGCGATCGTTGCCACCACCACATCCACCTCCTCGTTCAGAAAGGCATCTTGGTTGCGCATGCGCGTGGCAGACTCCAGCCCGGCGTGGTAAGGCAGTGCCTTCACATCGTTCACGCGCAGAAACTCGGCAATCTCCTCTACTTTTTTGCGGCTCAGGCAGTAGATGATGCCACTCTCGCCCTGGCGCTGTTTAATGAACCGGATAAGCTGCCTGCGTGTGTCTCGCTTGGGTTGTACCTCGTAAAAGAGGTTGTGCCGGTTAAAGCTACTCTTGAACAGCGAGGCATCCTCCATAGAGAGGTTCTTCTGGATGTCTTGCTGCACCTTGGGCGTGGCGGTGGCCGTCAGGGCGACGAGGGGTAGGTCTCCCAGCATCTCTACGATGCTGCGGATGCGGCGATACTCTGGCCGAAAGTCATGCCCCCATTCAGAGATGCAGTGGGCTTCGTCTATGGCCACAAAGCTCACGTTGGCTTTCTTGAGGAAGGCTATGTTCTCCTCTTTGGTGAGCGACTCTGGGGCTACATAGAGCAGCTTGGTATCTCCGGCCAGCACACCGTTTTTGACGCGGGTCATCTCGGCCTTGTTGAGGGTAGAGTTTAGGAACTCTGCCGGAATGCCGACGGCGTTCATCTGATCTACCTGATTTTTCATCAAGGCAATCAGTGGTGATATCACCACCGCCGTACCTGGCTGCACGATAGCGGGTAGTTGGTAGCAAAGCGATTTGCCTGCTCCCGTAGGCATGATCACAAATGTGTTGCGCCCGGCCAGGATGTTACAGATGATGGCCTCTTGATTTCCCCTGAATTGGGTGTACCCGAATACTTCTTTGAGTTTAGACCTGAGTTCGGTTTGTATGTCTTCGGCAACCATGTGGGCAAAGGCTGTAGCCTTAGTTAGACAAAGGCGCAGACCAAGTGCTCTGCGCTATTGAAATTCTAAATTATAGCATGGGCCGGGCATTTCTGCCCGCCCTTCGGGCAATTGTGCTCACATTCCGGCTAAAAAAGTTAAAAAGACGATTGGCCCCTTTAGAACACTGCCTTATTTCCAGATAATGGAAAATAGAAGCCTGTCCAGGCTTCTAATCTGCCAGCGCAGTAGCAATCTTGAGCCGCAGCTCTTTACCATAGGCAAGCCCTGCAGCCGTCAGGGTGCCGTACCAGCTCAAGAGCTGGCCATCTACCAGATAAGCGGGCAGGCCGGTTTCTATCTGCAAGGCCTCGGCATGCTTTGCCTTAAAGGGATAAGGCTCAGAGCTCAGCAAAAGGGCTTGCGGCTTGTAGATGCGCACGGCATCTGCCAGGTCTATGGCCGGATAGCGGCGCCAGCCGGGGTTGGGCAAGGCAAAACCTGTATGGTGCAGCATGTCTGCTATATAGGTATCGAGGCCCACGGTCATGTACGGGTCTTGCCAGATCAGATACAGTGCCCTTATCCTCTCTGCCTCTGCCGGGTGCTCCATAGCTGCTAGCGCGGCCTGGCGTAAGATGGCCCAGCCTTCACCGTCGCCGCCTAGCAATTGGCAGAGGTAATCTGCACAGGCTAGGCCGTGTTGCACGGTGGCGATGTCGAACACGATCACCGGTATGTCTGCTGCCAGGGCCTGGGCATCGGCAAGGTTATTCTCTTCTTTTACGGTGAGCACGAGGTCTGGCTGTAGGGCTCGGATCTTGCCGAGGTCTGGCGTTTTGGTGCCCCCTACCCTTGCCACCCCACCAAGCAGCCCCGGAGAGCTGGTGCAAAACCGCGTTCGTCCCACCAGCAAATGGGCCAGGCCCAGGCCCGCCAGCGTCTCTGTAAGCGAGGGCACCAGGCTGACGATACGCCTGTAAGGCCTTGGCGGCAGCGTATCGGGCGTGTAGAGCAAGAGGGCAGACATCGGCACAAAAATGCGGTAAAACAAGCTGCCTTACCTTTGAGCCCGTTATGCTGACGAATGCCGAGCTGGCCTCTTGGTTTGAGAAAATTGCCGAGCTAAAAGAGCTGGCAGGCGAGAATGCCTTTGCCGCCAATGCCTACCGACGGGCCGGCCAGGTGTTGGAACGTACCGCCCAACCAGTCGCCGAGATGGAGCCTGCCCTACGCGAGCAAACCCTGGGCAAGGGTATGGCAGCCAAGGCAACCTATTGGTTGGCACTGGGCAGCGCCCCAGAGTTGGAAGAACTGGAGGCCACCATCCCCGAAGGTGTGCTACGCATGCTGGAGGTGCCCGGCTTTGGGGTAAAGAAGGTGGGCACTCTATGGCGTGAGCATAAAATTGAAGACTTTGAAGAGCTTGTGGCCCGAGCCGAGGCCGGCACCCTGGCCCAACTGCCCGGCTTTGGCAAAGGCACCCAAGAGGCTTTTCTGAAGCACCTGGCTACGGTAAGAGAGCAAGAAGGCAAATGGTGGCTCCATAAAGCCACGGCCGCTGCAGACGAAGCCATAGATGCTTTGCTGCCATTGCCTTCCGTGGCAGATGCCGTAGTGGTAGGCCAATTGGCCCGCAGTTGCGAAGTGGTAGAAGAGGTGGCCGTGCTCGCAGGCCTATCGGCAGACACCCCGAGCCATACGTTGCTGGAAGCCATGCCCCTTTTTTCTCTAGACCGTAGCCGCTCTGGCCCCGGTATCTATAAAGGAACCTGGGGCGGGCGTGGGCATTTTGCACTCTATACCTGCCCGGCTGCGCAAATGGCGCAAGAGCAGGTTTTGCTGACGGGGCCTGCCACCTTTTTGGCCCGTGCCGCCAAAGGCGGCGGCACCATTGCCGCAGCCATCCGCAAGGGCGAGGCGGGTATAGGCGAGTTTGAGCGCGTAACCGCCGCCTGGGGCACCTACCTGGAGCCCGAGCTTAGAGATACCCCAGAGGCTGCCCCGGCTGATGGCGGCAGACTGGTTGAGCTGGCCGACATCAAGGGCATCCTCCACTGCCACTCCAACTACAGCGATGGGCAGAACAGCCTGCAAGAGATGGCTGCCCATTGCCAAGCCTTGGGCTATGCCTACTTCGGCATTGCAGACCATAGCCAGACGGCAAGCTATGCCAACGGGCTTTCGGAAGAGCGACTGTTGCGCCAGTGGGAGGAGATAGACCGGCTCAATGAGCAAATGGCACCCTTTAAGATTCTTAAGGGTATAGAATCGGATATCTTGCCCGACGGAAGCCTGGACTATCCTGACCGGATCCTGGCACAGTTCGACTATGTGGTGGCGTCTGTCCATGCCGGGCTGCGCATGAGCGCAGACAAGGCCACTGAGCGCCTTCTGCGGGCCATTCAGAATCCTTACACCACCATATTAGGCCATGCAACAGGTAGGCTGCTGTTAAAGCGAGAGGGCTATCCGCTAGACATGGAGGCCATCATAGAAACAGCGGCCCGCCACAAGGTGAGCATCGAAATAAACGCCAACCCCCACCGGCTAGACCTAGACTGGCGCTTTGTGTACCAGGCCACCCAAGCCGGGGTACTGCTGTCCATCAATCCAGACGCGCACAAGCTGGCCGGGTTTGACGATATGCGCTACGGCGTAGCCGTGGCCCGCAAAGGGGGGCTGCAACCCGCCGCCTGCCTGAACACCCTACACCTCCCGGATTTTATGGCGTGGCTAGCCGGGCGCAGGCCCTAAGGTGCACCCTATCTCCTGATATTGCTCAACACCAATATTCGTAAACGTGATACCTCAACCAACAGAAAGCACGGCCATTGATCCATCGGCCCTAAGCCTGGGGCATTTGCACCATACGCTGTTAAGCCTGGTGGCGCCGCGGCCGATCGCCTTTGCCAGCACGGTAGATGCTGAAGGCAGGCCAAATCTGTCGCCGTTCAGCTACTTCAACGTGTTTGGCATAAATCCGCCGGTGCTGATCTTCTCGCCGGCGCGGTCTGTCCGGAACCTGGCCCATAAAGACACGACTGCCAATGTACACGAGGTGCCCGAAGTGGTTATCAACCTGGTGGATATGGACATCGTCGAGCAGGCAAGCCTGGCCAGTTGCCCGTATCCCAAGGGGGTAAACGAGTTTGAGAAGGCAGGGCTGCAAATGCTACCCTCTGACCTGGTGAAGCCTCCGCGGGTAGCCGCCGCCCCCGCATCGTTTGAGTGTGCCGTGGATCAGATTATACCCGTTGGCAACGAGGGGGGCAGCGGCAACCTTGTCATCTGCCGGGTGCTGCGCATCCACGTGCGGCAAGACCTGCTGCTGCCAGATAACCGCATCAACCTGGAGGCGCTGCGCATGGTAGGCCGCATGGGTGGCAACTATTATGTAAACGCCAGCGGGGCAGCCCTCTTCGAGATTGAAAAGCCCAACGAGAAGCTAGGCATAGGCTTCGACAACCTGCCTGCGGCCTTGCGAGAGAGCGCCTACCTGAGCGGCGCTGAGCTGGCCCGCCTGGCCAACGTGAGCCAGATACCTGAGCCAGACACGGAAACAGCCGCCCGGTTAGAAACTTACGTGGGTACCCAGCAGCAGGCAGAAGCCGGTTATTACCCTGCAGATGCGCCTACCTGGGTAGTTGGTGTTAAAAACTTGCTAGCACAAAGCAAGGTTGCCGAGGCCTGGCAATGGTACTTAAAACACGCCTGACGGCTTTGAAAACGGCCTTTGGTGCATTGCCAGCAAAATGGCCTTAACACCGCCCTTAGGCCAAAACTTACAGATGCGGGGAATGCGCGCAACTGGATTAAGCCCCGCAACGTGCCTACTGGCAACTTTGTTCTGCGCCCAGCGCTGAGCCTCCGTCCTAATCCGTAGGCGGCCAATCAGCAGATTACCCAGGCGCTAGACGAAGTATGTTAACCGCATTCTCATACTATTGGCTCCTCTTCCCCGAGGCTGTTCTTTTTATCGGCTTGGGCCTGATGGTTTCGGCCATTTGGCGGCAAAGCACCAGCCGCATCCGGGCCGGGATGTTTACCATTTTGGGCGCTGGCTTGGTAGGGTTGCTGTTGTTTATCTACCGTATTCTGAACGCTGACCAGCTCTCGCCTTCGGACGCTGCCATGCTTGCACTCGGTGTACTGTCCTTGGCCAGTGTGGGGCTGGGCATCGTGTACTCGTCTATCCATAGGGTGCTGCCCGACTTCTTTGTGAACAGCTCTTTGGCCACCTCTGTCGGCCTGTTGATCACGATCGGTATCGTTTTCAACCTAGAGACCGAGCCAGAGGCCGACCGCAACAACGCACACCGCTTTGTTGAAAGCCAAGAGTATCAGCTAAAAGAGGCACGCTCGCAGGCTAGTTTTGCCAGCAACGTGCAGGTTACGGCACTGCCGCAATAAAGCAGCCTAGGAAAGGTAAGGCATCAAGACCTGGAGCTTTGCCTCTGTCTCTTGCCACTCGGCCAGCGGGTCAGACTCTGGCAGGATGCCACCACCCGCAAAAAGCGTTGGTTGGCCGGCCGTGAGGCACGCGCACCGAAGGTGCACATACAGGCTGGCATCTGCCTTTTGCGCAGGCAGATAGCCTACATAACCGGCATAAAGGCCACGGTGGCCACCCTCAAAACCATGCATCAGGCGCAGGGCAGCCTCTAAGGGCAACCCACCCACGGCGGGCGTAGGATGCAAGGCCGAGGCCACCTGCTGCAGGCTAAACTCCCCTGTAAATGAAATCTTAGTCTGCAAATGGGCAACAGCACCGGCCTGCACGGTTTGGGGCCCCGCTACGTTTAAATCTTGCGCGCCGAGCAGATCCAATTGAGCAATGATGGCCCCCGTCACCAGGTCTTGCTCCCTGTATTCTTTGGCAAGCCAGGGTGTTGAGTCAGCAAGGGCCCGTGTCCCGGCCAGAGACATTGTCTCAAAAGTGGTGCCTACTTGCCTACAGAGTGTTTCGGGCGTTGCGGCTACCCATGTGCCAAGGGTGGGTATAGACACCAGGCTACAGAAGGCCTTGGGGTATGCCCGGCATAAACGCCAAAATGCAGCCGTGGCCTCCTCCATTGAGAAAGGCTGCCTAGGCAAAGTGGCCTTGCGGCAGATCACCACCTTCTTTGCGGCGCCGGCTTTCAGTGCATCAACAAGCGCCTGCAAACGAGCCAGATAAGTATCCTTATCTATGGCATGGAAAACAGGCCCAGGATGCAAGGGCCAATCCGCTGGCAAACGGCTATCTGGAGGGCAGCTTTGGGGCTGGCCTTGTATCACCAGGGGTGCTTGAGCCTCAAAAGGCTGCACCCAATAGCCGGCGGCCTGTATGTTGCCCGTCTGCGGCATAACCGGGCCATGGAGTGCCCACGCCTGCGCCTCGCCAGGCTCGCGCCAAAGGGCCCAGCCAGTAAAACCAGCCATCATCGGGCAAACGTCAGCCGCATGCCCGGGCGCTCGAAAAAGGTACCTTGCTGGTAAGCCTTGTGCCCACTAACCCATACCGTGCCAGGCATCCAGTCGAAGGTTTCGCCCTCAAAAGGAGACCAACCTACTTTATGGAAGATATTCTCTTTGGATACGGTCAGCTGGCGCTCGTCTAGTAATACCAGATCTGCCCAGGCGCCTTCGTCGGCATAGCCGCGGCCCTCCACATCAAAAAGGCTGGCAGGCTTGTGGCACATGTAATCTACCAGTTCTGGCAGAGACAACCTGCCCTGGCGTACCCAGCGGAGCCCTATCATGAGCGCATGTTGCACCAACGGCAGCCCTGCGGGTGCCTTTCGGTAGCCCTGGGCTTTCTCTTCGGCCGTATGTGGGGCGTGGTCTGTGGCCATTACATCAATTCGCCCTTCTTTAAGGGCTTGCCATAGGGCATCCTGGTCGGTTTGGGTTTTAATGGCCGGGTTGCACTTGATCTTGTCGCCCAGGCGTGGGTAGTCTTTGTCGGTAAAGCTCAGGTGGTGTACGCAGACCTCGCTCGTGATGCGCTTGGGGTGCTGCCTAAAGTCTCCAGGCTCAAAGAGTTGTGTCTCTGCTGCCGTGGTGATGTGCAGCACATGCAGCCTGGTGCCAAGCCGCTTGGCCCGCTCCACTGCTTGAGAGCTAGAGCGGTAGCAAGCCTCTACCGGGCGAATGCGCGGGTGAATATCTGGTGGCAGCTGGTCTTCGGGTACGTCGGCCCACTGGGCCTCAAATGCTTTAACGGTGCCCTCATCTTCGGCATGGATGGCTATCAAGGCAGGGGCCTCGGCAAAGAGGCGCTCTATGGCCGCCTCGTTATCTATGAGCATATTGCCGGTGCTAGAGCCCAAGAATGCCTTTATGCCGCAAACGTGGCGGTAGTCCACCTTCAAAACCTCGGCTAGGTTTTGGTTGCTGGCCCCCATAAAGAAGCTATAGTTGCCCAGGCTGGTGCGGGCGGCAATGGCGTACTTGTCTTCCAGCAGATCCACCGTCAGCGCATTAGGTACGGTGTTGGGCATCTCCATAAAGGTGGTGGTACCTCCGGCCACGGCAGCCCGGCTCTCTGTGGCGATGTTGGCCTTGTGCGTAAGGCCAGGCTCGCGGAAGTGCACCTGATCATCCACAACGCCGGGCATCAGAAAGCGGCCTTCGCCTGCCACTTCTTCCACGGCATGGTCGGTTTGCAATCCCTGGCCGATCTTCTGAATGCGGCCGTCTTTTATAAGCACGTCTACCTCTTGCGTTAGGCCCCGGTTAACCAGTTTTACCTCTTTAATCAAGTAGCTTGCTGCCATATCACCATGCCGGCAATATTGCGCCGGTCTGCCCACAAATATGAGCAATCCGTCTCCTACCCTGGCCCAGATACAGGCCCAAACCGATGCTTGGATCAAGACGGTCGGCGTCCGTTACTTCTCTGAGCTTACCAATATGGCCATCTTGACGGAAGAGGTAGGCGAGCTGGCCAGGTTGATGGCTCGCACGTATGGAGACCAGTCTTTTAAGTCATCTGACCTTAACCGAGACCTGGGCGAGGAAATGGCCGATGTCCTTTGGGTACTCGTTTGCCTGGCCAACCAGACGGGCATAGACTTGACCGACGCCTGGGCCAAACGCATGGAAGCAAAAACCCAGCGAGACGCCACCCGGCATCTAAACAACCCAAAGCTGGGCCCCGCCCAGTAGCCGGCCCTAAAAACCCAGCCCTGCCGGGTACCGCTGCGCCAGCACATAACCCAGGCCCAGAGCCAGGTCTGAGGCCAGTGCCATCAGGGCAAGCTGTTTTAGGTAAGGGTCTGCCTCGGCAGGTGTAGCCAGCTTATAAATGGAGATGGCATGGCACACCAACCCTATGGCGGGGATCATCCACAAGTATAGATATGGGCTGTGGCCGGGCGCACTTGCCGTAAACAGCAGGTTGGCAATCAATGCGCCGCCTACCAGGCAAGCATGGTAGCGTTTGCCGCCTGCATAGCCCAACCGCACGGGTATGGAGTATTTGCCTGCTGCCTTGTCGGAGATTACGTCTCGCAAGTTGTTTATGTTGAGCACACCCGTAGCCAGCAAACCGGCCGATACAGCTGCCCAGCCTACCTGTGCCTCTAGCCTGGCCCCGTAGAGCGTGTAGGTACCCAGCACCCCTACCCAACCAAAAAAGACAAAGACAGAAATGTCTCCCAGCCCGGCGTAGCCATAGGGCCGCTTGCCGTTGGTATAGAGAATAGCTGCCGCTATACACAGCAGCCCCAGCCCCAAAAACGTAAGCAGTTGCGCCCAATCGGTAAAGGCTACCCAAAGCAAGCCAATACCAGCCCCCAAGGCTACAACGGAAGTAATAACAACTGCGCGGCGCATCTGCCCGGCAGAGATGGTGCCCTGTTGCACAGCACGCTGCGGCCCCTGCCTGCCTGCATGATCTGCACCATGGAGGGTGTCGCCCAGGTCGTTGGCGTAGTTAGATAGTACTTGCAACGCCAGGGTGGTTAGCAAGGCCAAGGCCAGAATGTCTGCCCGGAAAAGCCCCCGCCCTTCTGCCAGCAGGCTGCCGAGCAAAATGCTGGCAAAGGCCAAGGGTAGGGTGCGCAAGCGGGCGGCTTCTATCCAAACGCGTAGGGGTGCTGCCATTGCGCACAAAGGTATTGCAACAAGCAAGGCACCTGGCCGAAACGCCCTGCAGATGCCGCATGCTTTGCAATGGTGTTAATGTTAGGTCAATTTTTATGAACTTTTAGCAGACTATGGGGCTTTCAGCCATTACATTCGCAATCTTTGCACAATCGATAGATTGTATGCGCTTTCCTGCCCAATCGTCTTACCCTGCCCGGCCTTCGGGCATCAGCCTGCGGTTTTTGGTAGGCATGGCTCTGTTGAGCATCATGCTGATTTTCTATTGCCTTTGGCCACCTCAAACATCCGTGGCAAGGCACCAGCCTGCGCGCCGCAACATGATGGTTAAATAAAGGGGAAGCCCCGCCCCAAAAGCAAGTTGGGCAGCGCAAGGGCTGCAACTTTGGGGTGTGGCTTCAGACAACTTCATAGATTACGTCAAAATCTTCTTGCGCTCAGGTGCGGGAGGGGCGGGCTCCAGGCACTTTTTCAGGGCTAAGGGATTACCCAATGGCGGGCCAGACGGCGGCAACGGTGGCAAGGGCGGCAGCATCATCGTGCGGGCCAACCCGCAGCTTTGGACGCTGCTGCACCTCAAATACACCAAGCACATCCACGCAGAGGGTGGCCAAGGCGGCGGAGAAAACAACAAGACCGGGGCCGACGGCCAAAGCCGGCTGTTAGAAGTACCGGTGGGCACCGTTATCAAAAACGCCGAGACGGGCGAGATTGTGGCCGAAGCCGACAAGCCCGGCCAAGACCTTGTAGTACTGCCCGGCGGCCGGGGTGGCCTGGGCAATACCAATTTCAAAACCAGCACCAACCAGGCCCCAGACTACGCCCAGCCCGGCGAGCCCTACCAAGAGGGATGGTATGTCTTTGAGCTTAAACTGCTGGCAGACGTAGGCCTGGTGGGCTTTCCGAACGCGGGCAAAAGCACCTTGCTGGCCGCCGTATCTGAAGCCAAGCCCAAGATTGCAGACTATCCCTTTACCACTATTACGCCCAACCTGGGCGTGGTGGCCGTACGCGGCTACACCACGTTTGTGATGGCTGACATCCCCGGCATCATAGAAGGTGCCAGCGAGGGCAAGGGTCTGGGGCTGCGCTTTTTGCGCCATATTGAGCGCAATGCCGTACTGCTGTTTCTGATTCCGGCAGACGAGCCAGACTATGCCCAGGCCTACCAGATTTTGATGAACGAGCTGGAGGCCCACAACCCAGACTTGGTGACAAAGCCGCGGCTGGTGGCCATCAGCAAGGGAGACCTTATGACCGAAGAGGGCGAGGCCCAACTGGCAGCCTTGCGCAAGCAAGGGCACGTGGCTGTCTTTTCTGCGGCTACGGGCCAAGGTATTCAGGCGTTAAAAGACTTGTTATGGCAGGCCCTGCAAGCGGGCGGAAAAAAATCTGCAGAAGATTTAAGCGACGAAGGGTAGGCCAGTTGTCTTACGTGCAGAATCCTGATTAACAAAACCACCTTTGCCGCCTATGCCCGCCGCCCTAAACCACCTGAGCCGCATGCTGTTTGCCTTGGGCCTGGCCGTGGCCTCAGGACCTTGGGCAGGCTGTACAGACCTGGCCGCGCCCACACCGCAGCCCACGCCTGCAGACTCTCTGCCTGCACTACTTGTAACCCAGCCCGGTTTTTGGCTAGGGCCCGTATTGCCCCCCGGCCGGGCCTTTACGCTGGAGTTTACCGGGCTAGACAGCGGCCTGGTGCGCCCCTTGCAGGCCGACAGCCTGCGCTACGAGCCACGCTACAACCGCCTGCCGCGCCAAGACGAAGGCCACTATAAAATATGCGCCGAGAACCGTTGCCAGGTAGGGCGCATCGTTTTCGCCTTGCGATAGGCGCCTTACTTTAACCCATCCTTCCTTTTGCATTAATCCAAACAGCATGCGTACGGAGGCCGAGCTTGTACATGATTGCCTGAAAGGCAACCGGGCTGCCGAGCGCGAATTGTTTGACCGCTTTGCCGGCCGGATGGCTGCCGTTTGTAGGCGCTACACGACCTCGCCCGACGATGCGCAAGACTTGCTGCAAGAGGGATTTATCAAGGTTTATGCCAAGCTTGGCACCTGGCAAGGCGGCTCGCTAGAGGGTTGGATGCGTAAGATTTTTATCCACCAGTGCCTCAATGCTTACCACAGCAGGCAACGGCGGCTGGCCCTTATAGAGCAACAGACCGAAGCCCAAGACGATATAGCCCTGCACGAGGGCTTTTACGACTTTCTGGCAACAGAAGCCATCCTGGCGGCCATTGATACACTGCCAGAAGGTGCCAGGGTCATCTTCAATCTCTTTGCCATAGAAGGCTATGCCCATACCGAGATCGCCCAGATGCTCAACCTCTCTGAGGGAGCCTGCCGCTCTCAACTCACACGCGCCCGCAAGCTGCTGCAAGAGCGCCTCGGGCAAAAAAAACGCACTACACCAACCCCGCACCACCCATGAGCGAGCGAACATTCGGGCAAGGGTTTTTAGCCGACAGGCTCTATAACCTTGAGGATCCTATACCCTCGGGCACCTTCGACGCTATCCGGCGCAAGCGTCGCAAGCGGCCAGTCTTCTGGCTATGGCTGCTGCCCTTGGCCCTGTCCTTAGGCGGACTGAGCCTTTACCTTTCCCGCCAATCGGAAGGCTCCGCAAGCCAAGGCACAACCACCTTGGCATCAGCAGCACACAGTGGGAGCCAAGGCCATGCGCAACCTGAGGCTCCGGCTCCAAGCAGCGACCATGGCCATGCAACCGGCCAAACCAGCCGAGAGCGCCTCACCCTATCTGGAAATGAGCCCTCATCCGCACCTGCCGGGCCTGATCTTACCCAAGCGATTGCCGCCGATGGCGAATCCGGCGCCCTTTCTTCGGAAAAAAATGGTGGCAAGTCTGCCAGAGTACGCAAGCAGAATCGCACTTCCTACCTTAAGGGGCGGTTTGCAGGGGCACGAACCTTAAACCGGAGGATTGGGCCTACCGGCTCAATTGAAGGCGCGGAGCGGCAAGAAATGCATGATGCAGTCGGCAGCGCATATCCAGATGATTTGGTCGCATCTGAAAAAGAAACGGCAGCCGATGCGAGCGCCTCCGCCCAGGCACCAGAGCTGGCATTCTTTGCGGCAGAAGGTAGCAGCCTCGCTCCTGATATGATGCAGACACGACTGCCCAGCCTAGCTTTCTCAGCGCACAGGTTAGACTTAGGCGAAGTCTGGCCCGTTGCCGTGGGCAAACCGCGGCCCTTCAGCCTGGGCCGGTCAGAGGTACTTGTTTCGTTGGGCCCGATGGCGTTGTTGCAACAAACCAGCCTCACCGCGAGCAACGCACCAGGCGCCGAGCCTGGCATGCAATACCAGGCTGACTATTTGCAACCAGGCATCGGGCTAGAAGCCTCCGTTTCGGTGCGGACGGCGCTCTCACCCAGCCTGGCCTTATTGGCCGGGGCCAGCAGCCTGGCCCTTTGGCAAGCGGCCACGGGCACGGCCATACCTACCCAGCGCCCACAGCATAGCTACCAGGCCAGCGGTATAGACAACCTGCTTTACGGCACCCCGGTGTCAGGCCGGCCCTTTACGGCCAAATCACTGGTATGGATGCCCGTTGCGCCCCAGTGCCTGTTAGAGGCCCGCCTGCCACGGGCTAGTTGGGGCATTGCCGCCGGTGCCTACCTGGTAGCCGCCACCCAGACGTTTACCAGCACCACAGGAGCCTCTCTAGCGGCCGAGGCCTTCGCCACCAGCCAGCCGCTGCAACCTATGGCACAGTTTTGGGCCGAGGCCACGCGTACCCGCATCGCCGTCACGGCGCGGCGCATTCAGGGTCAAAACCTGCTGCCCTACCCCGCACCTACCCAATCTACGGGCTGGGCCATCAGCGCAAGCATGAGCTATCGTTTGGGTTGGTAAAAGCCAAAAAAAGACCCTTGGCACGTTGCCAAGAGCCTTTTGGTGATGGTAGCCGCGCCGGGAATCGAACCCAGATCAAACGTTTAGGAAACGTCTATTCTATCCGTTGAACTACGCAGCCAGATGCAAATTGCGGCCGCAAAGATAGAAATAGCAGCCAGCGTTCTAAACCCATACGGTAGCAATCTGGTTTTATCGGTTATGACAGAGGCACCAATACCCGCCCACCTGGCCCCCGCCCCGCCCCGTGGCGAAGGTGTCTGGATCGGGCTCGTCATAATGGGGTTGTGGGCCTGCAAGCTGGCCGTAGCGTTGGCAATGCCTATCGACTGGGCTTCGCCTTGGACGTATGTATTGGTGTTGTTGCTTACCCACTTATACACGGGTATGTTCATCACCGCGCACGACGCCATGCATGGCTTGGTGTCTGCCGCCAAGGGGCTTAACCGGGCCATAGGAACTTTGGCCGCCCTGTTGTTTGCCTACAACTGGTACCCTACCCTGCTGGCTAATCACCAAAAGCACCACGCCTACGCCGCGCAGTCTCAAGACCCAGATTGGCACCCTGGTGGGTTTTGGGTATGGTACCTCAGCTTTGCCAGGCACTACATCACCTGGTGGCAAATAGCAGCCATGGCCGTTACCTACAACCTGGCAAAACTGTGGCTGCCCGCCGAAAACCTGATTCTGTTTTGGATGGTACCTGCGGTGGCCAGCACTTTCCAGCTCTTTTACTTTGGCACATACCTGCCGCACAAAGGCGACCACGCCCCAGCAGACCCACACCGTGCCCGCAGCCAGGGCCTGGGCCACGCGTGGGCTTTTGCTACATGCTATTTCTTTGGCTACCACCACGAGCACCACGCTATGCCCTGGCTGCCATGGTATAAACTGCCTAGCGCCCGGGCATTTACGGCCCAGGCAGAAGCATAGGGCATCTTAGAGGTCGCCATCTGCGTAAGTTCTAGCTTTACCCTGTTTCTTTGGGGCTCTATGTTTTTGACGCCGGCCGTCCGCAATCTATTGTTAGCCAACGTGGGGCTGCTGCTGATACCCAACCTACTGGGCCGGGCAGGTTTTTTTAAAGAGGTGCTTGGCCTGCATTTTTTGCAGTCTCCGCTGTTTTCGCCCTATCAGTTGGGTACCTACATGTTTATGCATGATGGCTTTATGCATCTGCTTTTCAACATGTTGGGGTTGGTCTTTTTCGGTAGCTGGTTAGAGCGTGCCTGGGGGTTGCAGCGTTTTTTGATGTTCTACTTCGTTTGTGGCATCGGTGCCGGGCTGCTGTATATGGGTGTCAACTATTGGGAGCTTCATGGCATGCTGGCAGACCAGGCCGCCTTTATGGAAAGCCCTACGGCCGATGGCTTCTTAGACTTCGTCCGTCAGTACTACCATTCGTACAGAGACTATCTTCCATTTGCCGATAAGCTCTCGGCCAACCCGTCTAACGCCACCTTGCTAGACGCCGCCCGGATGCAAGTAAACGCCATTGTGCAGGCGCGGTTGGCAGGTAGCATGATTGGGGCCTCGGGCGCGGTGTATGGCATCATTCTGGCGTTTGGGCTGCTTTTTCCTAACGCAGAAATGTTCTTTTTTCCGCTGCCTTTTCCTGTAAAGGCCAAGTATGTGGTTCTGTTTTATGGGGCCACGGCCGTTTACGGCGTTATCAGGCAGGCAGAGGGCGACAACGTCGCCCATTTAGCGCACCTGGGTGGCATGCTCTTCGGTTGGCTCATGGTGCGCGTGTACGACGGCCAGGCCGGGCGGTAACCTAAGTGTCAAGGCGGCTCACGCTTACAACTTGCCACTTGCTGCGCCGTTATCAAGTCTGTATTTTAGAGTAAGTTTTCGGCCCACCACTACCTCCCCCGATTCTCATAGATATGAGCCAAATTTTAGACGATATCCGCAACGTCTTCAGGCGCAAAGACGATACCCTGGCCCAGTTGCTGGTGGTCAACATGGCCGTATTCGTGCTAATCAACTTCGTAAAGGTCGGTCTCTTTTTGTTGGGGCTAGATGCCGTTACCAAAGAGGCTTTTGCATCGGGTATGTTCCGACAACTGGCCATTTCTGCCTGGCTGCCCCAACTGCTGACACATCCGTGGACACTCCTGACCTACTTCGTCTCGCACGAGAACTTCTTCCACCTCTTCTTTAACCTGCTGTTTTTGTATTGGTTTGGCCAACTAATTCAAGAGTACCTGGGCTCTGTCAGGCTATTGGTGCTTTACGTTTTGGGCGGGCTGGCAGGGGGGGCGGCTTATGTGTTGGCCTATAATACCATCCCGGTTTTTGAGGCCAGTGTAGAGGGCAGCCAGATGATTGGCGCCAGCGGTGCGGTATATGGCGTGGTGGTGGGAGCTGCTACGCTGCTGCCTAATTACACCTTCAACCTGCTGTTCATCGGCACGGTACGCATTGTTTACATAGCGGCCGCCTATGTGCTGCTCAGCTTTTTCGAGATCAGCGGCGGCAATCCTGGGGGCAACATCGCCCACCTAGGGGGCGCGTTAATGGGCTACGTCTACATTACACAACTGCGCCAGGGCCGAGACCTGGGCGCGCCGATTGCTTACGTCGTCAATAGCCTGCGCAACTTGCGCCTTCGCAGGCAAAAGCGAACCATCAGCCCCGCCAGCCGCAACCGCTCTTACGAGACGGTGGCCTCTGCGCCGGCCAACCGCACCAAAGCCAACCAGCCAGCCCCCGCCAAAACAGCGGCCGAAGTCCGCCAAGAAGAAGTGGACGCCATCCTGGATAAGATGCTCGTCTCAGGCTACAATTCGCTTACAATAGAAGAGAAGCGCAAGCTGGACGCCGCCGGCCAGTCGGGCAACTAGACCACCACAGGGGCCTGTCTGCCTTGGCTGTATTTGCGCACGATACCTGCGAGGGCATCAACCCAGGGGGCAGAGTCGTTAAGGCTGGGTATGAGTTGCCAATGTTGGCCGCCAAGCTCCTCAAAAAGCTCCTTATACTCATCACCAATCTCCAGAATGGTCTCCAGGCAATCGGCCACAAAGGCCGGAGACATCACAGCTACGTGGTTGACGCCCTCTTTGCGCAACTGCTTGATGGTATCGTCGGTGTACGGCTGTATCCAAGGGTCGCGGCCGAGCCTGCTTTGGAAGGTGGTCTGGTACATCCCCTCTGGCAAATCAAGTGCCTTGGCCAGCAGCCTTGTAGTGGCAAAGCACTGGGCCCGGTAGCACCATTGGTTCTTTGCGGTAAATGCATTGCAGCAGGTACCTAGCTTGCAATGGGCCTGCGTGTCGCCTTTGCGGATGTGGCGCTCAGGCACGCCGTGGTAGCTGAAGAGCACCCGCTCGTAAGCATGGGCCTGCAGGTAAGGCCGAGCAACCTGGGCAAAGGCATCAATAAAGGCGGGCTCGTCAAAAAACCGGTTCACAAAACGCACGTCTGGTATTGTCTGCCAGCCTTTTAAAACATCACCCACAGCCTCTACCACAGAGCCTGTGGTGGCCGATGCGTATTGCGGAAAAAGCGGCACCACCACTAGCTGGCTCAAAGGCAACCTTTGCAGCTCTGCCATCACTGCCGGGATAGACGGGTTTTGGTATCGCATAGCCAGCCGCACCACAAAGCCATCGCCCAGCGAGGCCTGCAAGAGGCGTTCTACCTGGAGACCGTAGTGCTTGAGGGGTGAGCCTGTCTGCGCATCCCACAACTCTTTGTAGGCCTTGGCGCTCTTGGGTGCGCGGAAGGGGGCAATGATGCCGTTTACCAGCAACTGGCGTGGCAAAGCGGGGATATCTATAACCCGGGCATCTAGCAGAAACTGCCGCAGATAGCGCCGGACGTCGCCCACGGAGGGAGAGTCTGGCGTGCCCAGGTTTACAATCAATATGCCCGTAAGGCCAACGTTTGCAGAGCCTTGTTCCATCATAGCCATGGCGCAAAGTTCTGCAAAGTGGCCGCTACGCCAAGGCAGAACTTGGCTTGGCAGGCGCTTTTCCGTATTTTTGAGGGCATTACAGCAGAAACAAAGATTTTTCTTACCACTCTTTGTGCTTCTGCCAACAAAGAGGCAACCACAACACAATGCAAAGCAGCCTGACTGCGGGCAACTTAGCCTACACAAGCGCCGGAGAGGGACTACCTGTGGTATTGCTGCATGGCTTCTGCGAAAACAGGTCTATCTGGCAAGACTTTATTCCTGAGCTAGCCAAGCGCTGCCGGGTATTAGCCATAGATCTGCCAGGGCACGGAGAGAACGAGGCCATATCTCAGCCGCTGACGATAGCTGATATGGCCGAGGCCCTATATCATTTTCTGCATCAGCAGGGCATAGAGCAATGCGTACTTATTGGCCGCTCTTTGGGCGGTTACGTGGCGCTGGCATTCGGAGAGAAGTTTCAGCAGCGGCTATTGGGCTTGGGGCTCTTCAACTCAACGGCCTACGCCGACAGCTTAGAGAAAAAGCAAGGCCGCACCAAGTCTTTGGAGTTTGTAGAAAAATACGGGGTAGATGAGTTCGTAGAAGAGTTTTTGGCCCCGCTCTTCTACGAAGGCCGCCGAAAAGAACTACACACCGCTATACGCCGCGTGGTAGAAGACGGAAAGCGCACCCCAAAATCTACCGTAATGGAAGTCATCAAGGCCATGCGCGACCGTAAAGACCGCTCTAAAGTGCTAGAGAAAGCTACCTACCCGGTGCTATTCATTAGCAGCAAAAACGACTCGGCCGTCAACTTTGCCACCTCTGTCAACCAGTTTTGGTTGCCGGCTTCGGCAACCATCCATGTCCTGTCTAACACAGGCCACATGGCCTTGCTAGAGCGCCCAGCGGAGACGCTTCTAATGGTGCAGCATTTTCTGGAAGATATTGGTTAATAACATCTTGCAAACGTACATTTAGCCCTAACTAACGCCCACACGCAACCTTTTACCTTTTTTCTCTGAGTTCAAATGATGAGACTTCTCTCATATACGGCCTGCTTGCTGTTGTCGGCATGCCTGTTTGCTTTTAAGGGTGCGCCCGCTCCCAACAGCCTGCTCACCTTCCAAACCGGCCAGGGGCCTGTATCGCTTAGCTCTAATGGCGTGCTTGTAGAGGTGCAAAGCAATGGCCCTGCCTTCCGCCTCCGGTTCAAACCAGACGTGTTTGCCGAGGGCCAGCAGGCAGATAAAAAGAAACTGTTGCCCATTTTGATGGCAGATGCCTACGGTGTGGTAGAGTTTAGTGGCAACCTTGCCAAAGCCCCCTCTACGCTTGCCGTTGGCAAGGCTACCACGGTTGTAGCCACGGGTACGCTCAATCTGTTTGGGCAGCGCATGCAGCAGCAGATACCCGTCACCATCACACGCAAAAAGGATGGTTCGCTGGCTTACGCCTGCACGCTCTTGCTAGACATCGATAAGGACGCCACAGCCAAGCAAAGGGCGGCAGGCCTGGGCGTATCAGGGCCGGTTGTATTAAAAGTAACCCAACTCTAGAGCGCAGACTGATAAACACATGAAAAAGCTTCTCTTTATTGCGTTTTGTTGCTTGGCATCTCTGGTTGGCTGGGCCCAGCCAACCAACTGCCCTCCGGGTTATGTGCCCCGCCCCCAGCAAGACTGCCCGGGTGCCATCCGCTTGTGCAGCATCCGCAACTTTATTCCCAACGACGCACTCTGTGGCCGTGGTGCCGTTAACGACTCCTTTCAGGGCTCTTGCGGTACGCGCGAGAACATCACTACCTTCTACCAGTTTACAGCCCAGCGCGACGGTATCCTTCAGTTTGTGATTGTACCCACAGACGTGGACACACTCAACTGCGCAGACTGGGGTGAAGCTTGCGGTAGTACGGTAGACTACGACTTTGTGCTTTACCGCCTGCCTACCGGCATCAACGGGGTATCGCCACAGGTATGCCGCCTCATCAACCGGGCAGGCAGCTTTGGCACACCTAACCCCTTGCAGGTTCGGTGCGACTTTTCTGGCTTGCGTGGCATTACGGGCTGTATGGACTCTGCCCAGGTAAACGCCACCCCCGATATTTCTAAATTTGACAGTACCCTCTTCGTACGCCGGGGCGAGACCTTCGTGCTGGCTGTTGACAACTGGTCAAACAATCCGCAGGTTGGCTACACCATCATCTTCGGAGATCCTGACGCCAACAGCCGCCTGACGGATGTGCGAAATTCCATTTTGCCAGAGATGGAGGCCGTCATCCGCAATCCGAACTGTTACAACGACACCCTGCTGCTGCGCTTCAACACAGAGATTCTCTGTAATCAGGTCAATACGCAAACGTTCGAGATCCGCAACAGCGAGCCTCGTCTGGCCGGGCAGTTGTTCCCGATACGCTACATCGCACCTGCTACGCCCTGCGGCTCAAATGCAAGCGGCGCAAACCTTTGGAAGGTTGTCTTCGGCAACATGGTAGCTTCAGACAGCTTTACCATAGGTCTACGCGGAACGATTCAAAACCTCTGCGGCCGCTCTCAAGACCGTGGCCGGGTACCGTTCAAACTCCCCTTCCTCTCGTCTGAGGCACGGGTAGGCTCTGTGCTTAGCTCTCAAATACTGCAAGACTCTGTCTGCGTGGGCAATCGCATCTCGGTACGCGCTGTGCTCGATGATTCTGTACGCCGCTTTGGCGAGGGTGTTTTTGCTTATGCCTTTTATGAGCGAGACCCCATTACCGGAGCGCTCGTCGCCATGCCTGCCAACGGATTTAACCGAGACAGCCTGCGCATTATAAGCTCATTCCCTCAGGCACCCGTCAAAACCATCCGCAACTTCGTCATCATCGGCACGCCCAACGGCCCCAACCCCAACGGTTGCGTAGATACCGCATACCAGGCCATCCGGGTGTTGCCCATACCTGAGCCTCCTACGCTGGGCGTGCCGCCGCTCTGCTTCGGTGAGAGCTTCACGCTCAACGTCCACGCGCCCGAAGAGCAAAGCAAATACGCCTACACCTGGACAACATCTGTACCCAACACCGGCGCTACTGACGTTACCCCCAGGCTGTCGTTGTCTGGTACAATCACCTTCATCGGAGATACGACGAACGCCGTCAATACAGAAGGCACAGAAGTGCGCCGTGGCGAGACGGACGGCATCACCTTCGAGGTGCAATACAAGCGGCAGTTTGGTGGCTGCCGTTACTACAGGCAGGTTGGTACCACACGGCAGTTCGTTTTCCCAGACACTATCCGTGTTGGTGCCTACGCCAGGCCACAGTTCAGCTACGACTCCATCATACGCCCAGGCAAGGCTAGGCCAACCTTCATCTTGCCGCTGCTGAGCTTCTACGACGAGTCTGTCGTCCGCACTGTAAACAACGGCAACCGCGTGGCAGGCACCCTGCCCCAAACCTGGACGTTCTTCAGCAATACCAATAACCAGTTGGTCAACACGGCGTTCTTCCCCCGGGCGCCTCGTCAGCAAGATTCCGTTGTGCAAGACTTCCGCCGGCCGTTTGGCGAAGGGAACTACACCGTTACCCAGATCTACCGCGACACCGTGACCAATGCCAAGGTATGCGAGTACCGTTATGCCGCCTCTTTCGAGATGGTGCTGCCAGACGTGCCCAACGTCATGTCTCGCAACAACGACAACCTGAACGACTACTTCGAAATACCTGATATCATCAAGGTGTACCAGTATCGCCTGACGGTTTTCAACCGCTGGGGACGCAAGGTGTACGAGCAGGCCAACTACGACAACACCTTCAACGGTACGGATCTGGAAGATGGCGTGTACTTCTACAACCTGAAGCCAGAAAACGGCCCTGGCCGCGAGTACCGTGGATGGTTGGAGCTCCGCAACCAAAGCAAATAGCTGCCCAAGCTCTATTTGGCAGCACAAAAGCCAGGCACATTGCCTGGCTTTTGTGCTTTATCAAGGTAAGAGCTAGCGATAAACAAAGAAAATTTCTTACATCTATTAGGCATCTGTTACCTTTAGAGCCATTCTAACATGCCTGCAGAAGGCAACACCTACCTCCCTTTACTTTTTCGCGTTCATGTCTAAGCTTTGGACCGTGGCCTTATCCCTGCTTTGCTTGGGGCTGGCCGCTTTTTCGGGGCCAGAAAAGAATCTGGCAAAATTCACGCTTTCATCGGCTGCGGGTACTGCCCTCTACAAAACAGATGCCGTGGCCGTCTTTTATGAGCCAGCAAATGGCAAAACGGTATTTTACTTTAAGCTAGACATTGTAGAGGCAGAGGCCGGGGCAGATCTGGCCGCCTTCAGAAGCATGATGCAGCCCAACGCCTACCGAGAGGTACGCTTTGATGGTACCCTGGCAGACGACGCCAGCAAGCTGGGTATGGGCAAGTCTATGACAACAACGGCAAACGGTACCCTACGGTATCTGGGCGTACAGCGCCCGCAAAACATCCCTGTGCGTGTTACACGCCTAAGTGCCGATCAGTTTGCGCTGAGCTATACGGCCCTGATAGACTGGACGAGCAACAAAACCAGCTTGGCCGCCGGTCAAAAGCTGAAGCTCCAAGGCCCCATCAACCTCAAAGTAACGCACAATCTGTAAGCCATTCTCTATGCGTCAGCTCTTTACTCTCTGCATTTGGTTGTTTGCAGTGGCCGCGGCCTTTGGCCAAACCACCTGCCCGCCTAACTACGTGCCCCGCGCCGAGCAGAACTGCCCCGGTGCCATCCGCCTTTGCCGGATAGACAACTCTTTCCCCGACAACGGGCTATGCGGCCGCGGTACCGTGCAAGACTCTTTCCGTGGTTCTTGCGGTACGTCTGAGCACATTACCTCTTTTTACCAGTTTACGGCACGCCGCCGGGGCGATCTGCGCTTTCTGATTATTCCCAACGACATTACCGGCGGGCCCAATGCCTGGGGCCGCTGTGGAGACCTTACCCAAACCTGCGCCTCTACAACAGACTACGACTGGGTACTGTACAAACTGCCCGCTGGCTCTGATACAGCCAACGGCTTTACCTGCTCCCTCATCAACGTACCTGGCGGCTTTGGCGCCCCCAACCCATATGAGGTTGCTTGCGACTTCTCAGGTACTGGAGGCGTAACTGGCATGTACGACTCGCTGGGTGCTGCCACAGGTGGCGTAGCAGGCAATAAGTTTGACTTGCCCATCTCTGTAGATTCGGGCGACTTTTTCATCCTCGTCGTAGATAACTTCCGGGCAACCACCACGGGCTACAAAATCCTATTTGGAGATCCTACCCGCAACTCTGCGCTGACGGATGTGCGTAACCCTGACGGCGTCCTGCCCTCTCTGACGCAAATCCGCCAGAACCCGAACTGCTACAACGATACGCTCATTTTCACCTTCGACAAGGGCATCTCTTGCGCACGTGTCAATCCAAGCACGTTCCGCATTACCAACGCCAACTTCCCCGCCGAACAGTTCCCTATCACCTCTATCACCCCTGCTGATCCTTGCATCGATGGAGTGTCTAAGCGGTGGAAGGTAACCTTCAGCAACATCCGGCTAGACACTGCCTACCGCCTCAACATTGCCAACAACGTAGAGGATGCCTGTGGCAACGTACAGACGGTGGGCCAACTGCGGTTTAAATACGTAAAGTATCTGCAAGGCATATCAAAAGTGGGTGCGCAACTAGCTACGCAGGTGCTTCAAGACTCTGTCTGCTCTGGAGACAGAATCTCTATCAGAGCCAAGCTAGACACAGCCCTGCGTAATGCCACGCTGTCAGCATTTACATATCGCTTCTTCGAGCGCGAGGCCAATGGCCAACTGACACCTATACCAGGCAATGGCTTTGCGCAAGACTCGGCCTACCTCATCTCGGGCAACCCAGCCACGACGCCCGACAACCCCATCTTCCGGACCTTCCGCATTGCAGGCACCCGGGCCGACGGACGCGGCTGCAACGACACGACCGATGTCCGCATCAAAGTAAACCCCACGCCCCAGCCTCCCACCAAAGGCATACCAGCACTCTGCTTTGGCGAGACGGCCAACATTGCCCTCCATAGCCCTACAGACACCGGTAAGTATGTTTATACCTGGACGTCGTCTGTGCCGCTGACGGGCTCTACCGACGTGGCTGCCAGGCTTACGCGCGCAGGCAACTTCACGCTACGTGCCGATACGGTGAACGCCATTAGCACCGATGGGCTGACCGTATCGCGTGGCGAGACCGATGCCGTATCGTGGGCGGTGGCCTACAAGCGCCGTCTGGGCGGCTGCCGCTACTCAGAGCCTGCCGGCAATAACCGCCGCCAGTTCGTGTTCGACGATACGATCCGGGTAGGCGCCTACATTCAGCCGCTGTTTGCCTTCGACACGATCATACGCCCTGGCAAGAGCCGCCCCACCTTCATCTTGCCCCTGCGCAGTTTCTACGACGAGTCTGTAGTGCGCTATGTGACGACAGGCCGCACCGTGGCCGCTAAGCGCCCCCAAGCCTGGACGGTGGCAGATAACCGCACACAGCAAAATGTGGCTGCATTCAACGTGCCTGCGGCACCCGATACGGCCATCTACTACGACTTCCGCCAAATGAACGGCGAGAGCAACTACACGGTAACACAGACCTACACCGACACGGTAGCCAATGGCAAAATCTGCACCTACTCGTATGCGCGCAGCTTCGAGGTTGTGCTGCCAGACGTCCCCAACGTCCTCTCACGTAACGACGACGGCCAGAACGACTACTTTGAGATACCAGACATCATCAAGGTGTACCAGTATCGCTTGACGGTTTTCAACCGCTGGGGCCGCAAGGTGTACGAGCAAGGCAACTACGACAACAGCTTTAATGGCATCGGCCTGGAAGATGGTGTGTACTTCTACAACTTGAAGCCAGAAAACGGCCCCGGCCGCGAGTACCGCGGATGGCTGGAGCTGCGCAACAAAGGCAAATAAACGCTGCCATAACCTGCACATACGCAAACACCCCGTTGCCTAGCAGCGGGGTGTTTCTTTTTTGGGCCGTATAGTTTCTTTGCCCTACGCTATGGACCTTTATCCGATCCTGAAGAAAGGGCTCTTCTTGCTAGATGCCGAGCAAGCTCACCACCTCACCTTTGCCGCCATGGGCTGGGCAGGAGGGGCATTTTTGGCTCCTTTTACCCCTGCAGAGCGGCTGGTTAGCAACAACCCTGTTGCTGTGGCGGGCCTGCGGTTCAAAAACCGCATCGGGCTGGCTGCCGGGCTAGACAAGAACGCGCTAAGGCTACCCGCCTGGGAGCGGCTGGGTTTCGGCCACGTAGAGATCGGCACCGTAACGCCGTTGCCGCAGGTTGGTAATCCCAAGCCTAGGCTTTTCCGCCTCCCGGCAGATGAGGCCCTGGTCAATCGCATGGGTTTCAACAACGACGGGGCAGACGCCATCCGAAACAGGCTCGAGGCCAGACCCTCTGCCGACTGCTTAATCGTAGGGGGCAACATCGGCAAAAGCAAGGCTACGCCAGATGCAGACGCACCGGCCGACTATGTCCGCTGCCTGCACCGACTGCACGACGCCGTCGATTACTTTACCATCAACGTGAGTAGCCCGAACACGCCTGGCCTGCGCGGGCTGCAAAGCCGCGAGCCGCTGCTACAACTTTTAGGGGCCGTGCAACAGGCCAACCAGGGGGTCGCAAGGCCCCGACCGCTCTTCGTTAAAATTGCCCCAGACCTTACCGAGGCTGAGGTAACAGACATTGTGGCCGTGGCTGAGGCGTGCGGCCTGGCTGGGATTGTGGCCACCAATACGACCATTGCGCGCCAGGGCCTGCAGACGCCCGTTGCCCAGGTAGATGCGCTGGGCGCTGGTGGCCTCTCTGGCCAGCCGCTATCGGTACGCGCCCAAGCCTTTGCAGAGCAGCTTCGTAGCATGATGCCTGCCACGCTGGCCTTGATTGGCTGCGGGGGTATCATGACTGGCCAGGCCGCGGCAAACCGCCTGGCGGCCGGTGCCGAGCTTGTGCAGCTTTACACCGGCTTGGTGTACAAAGGCCCAAGTCTGGTAGCGTCGTGCCTTCGAGCTACGCACGGCTGATAATCATGTAGTATCCGTAAAAGCCAAAGCCCCTCGCACAATGGAGGGGCTTTGTCTTTTACGTTGGTAAACTAAGGCCTTAGGCTAGCTCGTTGGCTTCAACGGGCGCTTCTTCCAGGCGATCTATGACCTTTGAGAAGATGAACAGCTTGCGCACTTCCTCAAGGTCGTTGGCGCGCCGGGCACCGTCGCGGGCCATGCGCATGGCCTTTTCGTAAAGGTTGTTGTTGGCGGCTACCTTGGTTTTGCGGCCCTCGCTGGCGTTGTTGAGGGCAGCATTCATCTTGCGCAGGTTATCCTCAAACCTGTCAGCCGACACGTTGAAGGTTTTTACGAAGCCCGCGGGCATGTTGTCGTCAGCCGTCAGCTCGCTGGTGTGGGCTGCCAAAAAGCTTTTGCCGGCCTGCATCAGGGCCTGCATAGAGGTCCAGTCTTCTTTGCTGGCCTTGCGGTAGTGCAAGGCACCTGCCGTCTCCAGCATCTGCTTGCGCAGCAGATCATCTGGATAGGCATCCCAGATGTAGGCTTTCAGGTCTTGCCAGGCCGTCAGGCAGAGCTGGGCCTGCTTGGCAAGCTGTGTACGCAGATTCTCGGCCTCTTGGCCGCGGGTTTGCATATCGGGTAGCGCTTCGGCTGTTTTGATCTCGTTGAGGGCTTCTACCGCATAGGCCGGGGTGTAATACGCGCGGAAATCTTTAAACAGGTCGTCGTAGTGTTGTTTGTATGCCTCCCACAGTAGGCGGGCAGCTGCATACAGGGCCGCCTCAGAGCAGGGATATTTAGCAATTACTTCCATGTAAGGTTAGTTACCGTTCTTGTACGGACGGCAGTAGAGTTTGAAAAGAAAAAAGGCGCGCCGGGTTGTCCGTTTCTCTTGCAAATATGCCGAATCTGCTTCGGAAAAAGCCGAAGAAATTTCAGAAAACTTCCGCACCCTTTCTAAAAGGCCAACGCACTGGCCCTGCAATTAGTGTTATGGTACACGTAATAATGAGCCCAGGCGTTACAGTTTTGCAGTGGCAACTTCGCCTGCCGGCCGGGCACCCAGCCCTGCCAAAAGCGCCAATGCTTTGATGCTCAAGAAACTGCTGTCAGACACGGCCTGGTATGGCCTCAGCTCCATCGTGGGCAGGCTTATCAACTATGCCATGGTGCCGCTTTTTACGGCGGTGTTGCCCGTGGCCAGCAACGGCGTAATTACCACGCTTTATGCCTATGCGGCCTTCTTGAACGTGGTGCTCACCTTCGGCATGGAGACGGCCTACTTCCGGTTTGGCCGCGGGCCAGCCGCAGACGAGCAACTACAAGCGGCCCGGGGCCAGACACTGATTGCAGGCACCAGCTTGGTTTTTTTGGTGCTGCTCTGGCTTGCCATGCCCTGGTTGCAAGAGGCCATTGCGTACCCGGCCTTGCCCACCATGGCCTACCTGATGGCCACCTTTCTGATAACTGACGCCTTGGCTGCCATTCCACTGGCGCGGCTGCGCCTGCAGGGCAAGGCAAAGCTGTATGCAACTTACAAGCTGGTGCCCATCCTTTTGTACGTCGGCCTTAGCAGTCTTTTCTTATTGGCGCCTGGTATGCTCCCTGGCTTGCCTACCCTGGGCAGGGCCTTGGGGGTTGCCGAGCAACCTGTTATCTGGGTGCTGCTGGCCAACCTGCTTGCCAATGCGCCGCTGCTGGCCCTTGTGGGCTGGCGCCACTTTAAGCCAGGCCTTTTGGCCACCCCCGCCGGCTACCAGATGGTGCGCTATGCCTGGCCTATCGTCGTTATGGGTTTGGCAGGTATGGCCAACCAACTGCTGGGTATCTTACAGTTGGAACGGTTGCTACCGGCAGGATTCTACCCTGGCCTAAGCAATACAGAGGCCGTAGGGGTCTATGGGCAGTGTTACAAGCTGTCCATCTTTATGGCTCTGGTGGTGCAGGCCTTTAGGCTGGGGGCAGAGCCTTTCTTCTTTTCGCTGGCAGACAAAGCCCATAAAGAGCAAGGGTTTGCCTTGGTAATGCGCTGGTTCGTCTTGGCTTGTATTGGGGTACTCGTGCTGGTCTGCATCAACCTAGACTGGATTGCCCCCCTGGTATTGCGACGCCCCATTTACTTGACGGGCCTCGGCGTGGTACCTACCCTGCTGACGGCCAATCTTTTTCTGGGCGTGTATTACAACCTATCGGTTTGGTTTAAGCTCACAGACCAGACGGCCTGGGGCACCTGGCTTAGCCTTGGAGGCCTGGTGGCTACGGTTTCGCTCAATTATCTGCTGATACCAGCCTGGGGCTACCAGGGGGCAGCTGCGGCTACCTTGATTTGTTATCTGGCCATGGCAATTGCCAGCTATGGGGTGGGCCAGCGATATATGCCCGTGCCCTACCCCACCGTTTGGATTCTGGCGGGGGTTGGGGTTGCCTATACAGCTTCGGCTTTGTTTCCTTGGCTGGTGCGCGGCTTGCCTGCCTGGCAGGTTTGGGCCTTCCGCATGGCCTACGCCGGGGCCTATTTGGCCTGGGTCGCAACAGAATTCTTAAAACTGCGCCGGCGCCCGGCGGTTGTGTAAGCTATGCAAATGGTAAGGTCTGCACTCCTCTTAATCCTGCTATCCGCCGGTGTGGCTTTGGCCGGCTGCTCTGAGTTTACCATACCCGATGCCATGGTGGCCAAAGAGCTCAGCGCCTTTGGCATGGCCAACACAGAGCGGCATCTGCGCATAAGTACTCACCTGGGCGTGGTAGAGATAGAGCTCTACGACGATACGCCCCTGCACCGCGGCAACATCCTGCGGTTGGTAAAAAGCGGCTTCTACACATCGGAGTCTTGCTTTTACAGGGTGAAAGAAAACTTCATGGCCCAGGGTGGAGACCCGTCTCGGCGGGAGCCTGACTTTCTGGTACCTGCCGAATTTGCCTCCGGGCACTTTCATCGCAAAGGGGCACTTGCTGCCGCCCGCAGAGACGACAACCCCGGTATGGCCAGCAATCCGGCAGACTTTTACATCGTAACGGGCGAAGGTTGGGATTCGGCAAGCCTTGCCGACCTTGGCATCGGGCCAACAGATCCCCGCTACGCCGTTTACCTCAAAGAGGGCGGATACCCCTACCTAGACGGCAAGTACACCGTTTTTGGCCAGGTTACCAAGGGCATAGAGGTAGTAGAGGCTATTACCCGCCAGCGCACAAGAGAAGAAAAGCCACTTGCGCCCATCCTTTTCACCATAGAAGCCTACTAGCCCTGCCCAAACCCTAAGGCTGCCGAGCCAGTGGAGCGGCAAATGCGGCACGGGCGCGGGCGATGTCGGTGTCTTGTTCGGTGGCAATAGCATAGTAGCCCGCCTCGCCAAAAATGGCCCTGGCAGCGGCTGCCTTGTAGGCATGTGCCATAGCAGGCAAAACGGCCGCCCATTGCGCCTCAGAGGCCCTTATGCCTTCTGCCGCGGCCCGTGCCTTTATAGAGGCAACCGTAGCCTGCTCCATCTGAAACCTGGCCTTAAACGCAGGGAAGCCAGCCTTTTGCCATATCGCCTTATGCAGGGCGGCATAGGCCGAAGCATGGCCTGCCAGGATATAGCGACCTTCTACCCGGGCCAATAGCGCAGGGTTGGCAGCCGTATCTACAGGTACAAATACGTCTGGCCTGATGCCCCCACCACCGTGGACGGTACGCCCGCGGGCCGTTTGATAGCGGACGGTATCCTGCCCGCGGATGCTGTCTTCAAAAAAGAGCTCGCCGTGGCGCAGGCGCTCATCCAAGTCGTCATCGTACTGGGCAAGGTCGTGGCTGTCGTAGGGCTTTTGGATGCACCGCCCGCTAGGCGTGTAATAGCGCGAGATCGTCAGGCGCAGCTCGGCTCCGTCAGATAGTGTAATGGGCATCTGCACCAGCCCCTTACCAAAGCTGCGACGGCCAATTACCGAGGCCCGGTCGTTGTCTTGCAACGCCCCAGCCAGGATCTCGGCCGCAGAGGCAGAGCCTTCATTGATTAAGACAGCCAATGCGCCATCTTGAAAGCTGCCTTTGGCGCTTGCCTTATAGGTTTGACTATATTTAGCCGCCTGGCCTTTGGTATAGGTAATGGTTGCGCCCTCTGGCAAGAAATGGTCGGCAATGGAGATGGCTTTCTCTAAATAGCCGCCTGGGTTGTCTCTTAAGTCTAGCACCAGGCGGTTGGCACCCTTGCGCAAGAGTTGGTCGAGCATGGCCTCAAACTCTTTGTCGGTCCCGCCTGCAAATCGGGTGATTTTGATGTAGCCCGTACGTTTGTCGAGCATCACGCCACCCTCCACCGATTTGGTTGGGATGCGGTCTCGCTTCAGGTTAAAGACGAGCCCTTGGGCCACGCCGGGCCGGGCTACCTCCAGCTTTACACTGCTCTGCCGGGGGCCGCGCAGCTTGTCGAACACGGCCGCATTGCTGATGCGTACGCCTGCCACAGCATCACCGTCCACGCGCAAAATACGGTCTCCGGCCAAAATACCTACCTTGTCAGAGGGGCCACCTGCAATGGGGGTTACAACCTGAATGGTATCATGCAACAGTACGAACTCGATACCTATACCATCGAAATTTTCCTCCAGGGGCGCATTGGCCATCTTAAGGTCTTGCGGCAGGATGTAGGCACTGTGGGGGTCAAGCCTGTCTAGCATGCCCTCTATGGCGCTTTGGCCCAGCGCATCCACATCTACGGCATCGGCATAGTCGTGCCGAATGTAGGCCAACACCTCTTGGATGCGGCTGATATTCTGGGCAACCTTATCTTGCCCGGTGGGATGCCCAAACAGCGTGGCCCCCAACAAGACACCCAGAGAAAGCGTACCTGCCAAGGTCAGCGGCCAGTGCAGAAACGTATGGCTTGAACGTTTTGGAGCCAATGTCGGCTTAAAAAAGGTTAAATTAGAGTGTAGGGAAAATTCATCTATTCCATTATCTGGACAAATCAAGCCCCTATCAGAACAGCTTCTACAAAGTTAACATGCTTGCAGCTAGCGTATTAGAGCATTTTTCTGGAATTTTTATCTTATGTAAAAACATGTGGAATGATAAAGATAATTCGTACAACAATTCTAATGTGTTTACATGGCAGCCTTGACTATTGCATATTTGTGGCCCAAATGAGACTTGCACTAGGAGCCGACCACGCCGGCTACGACCTGAAGCAAAACCTAGTACACCTGCTCCGTGGGCTCGGGCACGATGTTGCAGACTTCGGCACAAATAGTGCCGAGCGCGCCGACTATCCTGACTTTGCTCATCCCGTAGCCGCTGCCGTAGAGCAAGGCCAGGCAGAGCTTGGAGTGCTGGTTTGTGGGTCAGGCAATGGAGTTTGCATCGCCGCCAACCGGCATGTGGGCGTCCGTGCCGTACTGGCATGGTTGCCTGAGGTGGCTGCATTAGGCCGCCAACACAACGATGCCAATGTACTCTGCCTACCCGCCCGGTATGTAGATACAGACCAAGCCCACCAGATTGTGGCAGCTTTCTTGGCCGCCTCATTTGAGGGCGGGCGACACCAGGCCCGCGTAGAAAAAATTTAAAAAACCTAAATCAAACTACCCTTTCGGTAGAGTAACACACGTAAATCTGGTGCACGCCTTTAGCGTCGTAGCCGCTTAAGACCACACCCGACTATTTGATGAACTCCCGCATTGTGGTAACCGCAGACGGTAGCAAGACGCTTACTGCCGACGAAGCAGGTACGGAAATCTACCACTCCAGGCATGGCGCTTTGGCCGAGTCTCGGTATGTATTCATACAGCAGGGCTTACAAATTTTTCTAGACCACGCCGGCCCGGCAAGCATCCGATTGCTTGAGGTTGGCTTCGGTACTGGCCTCAACGCCATGCTTGGCATGCAATGGGCGCAGGCACACCAAATACCCGTTGATTACACCGGGCTAGAGCCCAACCGCCTCAGTATAGACCTGTTGATGGCGCTAGACTACCCGCCACTGCTGCAGGTTCCTGAAGCCGATTTTTACAATCTGCATGCCCTAAGCCGCTTAGAGGTACCCTGCTTTGAGGCTACCGTGGTGACGGCGGCCCTCGAAAGCTACCAAGGCCAGCCCGGCACCTTCGACCTGGTCTGGTTTGATGCATTTTCGCCCCGCTTTCAGGCCCAGATCTGGTCTGCCGAGGTGTTTCAGCAGCTTTTTGAGCTCTTGCGGCCAGGCGGCAAGCTTGTTACCTACTCGGCCAAGGGAGATGTACAACGGGCGCTGAAAGCCACCGGTTTTAGCCTGGAGAAGCTGCCTGGCCCTCCGGGCAAGCGCGAGATGCTGCGAGCTACCCGCCCAGCGTAATCTTGCAGGCTGGTATGCAGCACAATCCTGACGCACTGGCCGAAGTCCACACCCGGTTTGCCCAAAACGCCTTTAGCCGCCATTTGGGCATAGAGTTGGTTTCTGCTTCGGCAGAGGCCATTTTACTTAGGCTAGAGCTCTTGCCCCAGCACCGGCAAAATCTGGGCTTTGCCCATGGAGGCCTGCTGGCCACACTGGCAGACGTCTGCATGGGGTTTGCTGCCGTAGCCAACGCCCGCCCAGACAGCCACGTGCTAACGGGAGACCTGCGCATCTCTTACCTAAACCCGGCCACAGGGCCCGTAGTGTGGGCCAAGGGCTATCCTATCAAGGTAGGCAGCAGACTTGTATTTACAGAAGCAGAAGTGTACCAAGAGGCCGAGGGCAGCCAAAAACTGCTTTGCAAGGCCAGCGCCTCCATGGTGGTGGTAGCCAAGGCAGACGTCCGCCGCTAGGCCTGCTCTGCCAGCTCAATCGAGAAGGTAGTTCCCTCTCCTACCCTGGTTTTAAACCAGATGCGCCCCTGGGCGTGCTCTACCCCGCGTTTGGCCAGCGCCAGCCCAATACCAGAGCCCGAAAACTTGGTAGAGAAGTTTGGCAAAAAGACTTTGCTCTGCACCTCTGGGGGGATGCCCTCTCCGTTGTCTGCTACGGTCAGGCATAGCATCCCACCCGGTTGCCGCTCTAGGCGAACATCTATTTGGGCTCGCCGATCTTCGGGTACGGCTTGAAGGCCATTCAACACCAGGTTTGTAATGATCCCCTGAAAGATGCTTTCGTCTGCCAAAACGAAGGCCTGATCCGGATCTGTAGGCAGGGTAAGCGTAACGTCGGCACCCTCGGCATTGCGGTGCAACTCAACGGTACGGCGCACCAGGCGGGCCAGGTCGAAACGCTGCGTTTTGGGCTGCGGCATACGCGCAAAAGCCGAGAAGCTACCCGCAATGTCTGACAGTGTCTCAATCTGCTCAAGCAGGCTGGTCAGGGGCCGCTCCAACCGGGCCGGGTTTTCTGCCAACTGGCCCGAGCCCAGCACGCGCTGCATCTGCTGCACAGTGAGCTTCATGGGCGTGAGCGGATTCTTGATCTCGTGAGCAACCTGTTGGGCCATCTCTCGCCAGGCAGACTCCTTCTCTGTACTGGCCAAGGCAGCCCGGCTGGCCTCCAGCTTGCGGAGCATCTCGTTGTAGCCCTTCACCAGCAGGCCAATCTCATCGTCGCCCGTCCAGGCAAGCGGCTCGGTTTCCTCTAACGTGGTGCGTTGCAACCGAGACGTGATCAGCTTAAGCGGCACCACAAGAATCTGGCTAGCAAAGTAGCTGAGCACCATAAAGACGATGAACACGGCCGTAAACGAACTTACTACCGTAGAGATGGCATTGCTCAACTGGGTCTCCAGCTCAGAGCCGGCTTCAAAGAAAGGCACCGCCAGGATGGCCGATATCTTGCGGCTTTGGGGTGCCTGCACGGCCACGTAGGCCGAGCTGTAGTTGAGCAGGCCCAGGCGCTCGTCTAACAGCGTCTCGTGCAGGCCTTCGTCGGCCAGTTGGGTCAGGGCCTCTGGGTTGATGTAGGGCGACAAGATGCCCTTGCGGTAAATTAGCGGATGGCTGCTGTGGATTAGCCTACCGTTAAAGGAGTAAAGGCTGGCATTAAGCCCTGTGAAGCGGGCCATATCGTCTAGCTGTTGCGCAAAGACGGCAGGGCGCACACGGCCGTCGAGCAACTGGCCCATGAGCGGCTCAATATTTTTGGCGGCTGCACGCGCGCGTTGCAGGTAGCCTGCGTTTAAATCGGCTCGCAGGCTGATTTCTACCAGCGTAAAGCTCACCAGGCCAAACACCGTTAGCGGCAAAAAGAAGGCAGCGTTCAGGTAGATCTGGATTTTACCGGCAAACGTCAGCCGCTTTAGCGAGCGCTGCTGCCGCAACGTGGCCGCAATCACAAAAACCAGAATAAAGGCCACTAGCACCAGCAGCAAGAAGCTGAAGTTGGCAAAGTCGTCTCTCAAAAACCTGTCTGGGGCAGACACCACTACCTTTTGCCCGTCGGCCTGCTGCATGATGGCGTGCAGCCAGCCGTCTTGCTTTACGATCTCTACCGGGGTATGGGTCTGCAACCAGGCCAAGTGAAAGCCCCGCTCGTAGTTAAAGGGGCCGTCTTGCTGCACAATGCCAGACTTGTCGTACACGGCATAGCTAAACTTCTCTGCCACAGACCTATCCTGGCTGGGGCCATTAACCAGCAGCGTCGCAAATACAGACGTTTCTGACAGGCGACGCATCTTCAGGTCTAGCACCAGATAGCCCGCCATAGGTCTGGCGGCTGTGGCTGGTGTAGAATCTGCCATGGGACTGGGCAGGTCAACCACCGTCAGGTAGCGTTTAAACACGTCATCGGTGGGCAGATGTGCGTAAAAAACGTGCGGGTTGCGCGTAGCGTCCATAGACTCTGCGCAGAAGCGGCGCAGGGCGGTCATCCGGTCTGCTTCGGCCAGGCCTGCTTTCAACTGGCCATCTGCGCCGAAGATGCCTACCTCTAGGGCGTACTGATCAAAGGTGGCGTCGTTAAAAGTGCGGCGCACGTAAGCTTCGGCCTCTTCAAACAACTGCGCCTGGCCTACCAGTCGCGCCAGGGTAGTATCTGAACCAAACCTTATGGGCGCCTCTGCCAGCAGCATCTCGGCAAGCGGGTCTCCTTGTGCCACCAGGCGGCTGGCAAAGCGGATACGGTCTGTATAGCCCTTGCGCTCCCGGTATCTGTCGTAGGCCTGGGTAGCCGCGCCAGCTACCAAAATGGCTATGCTGAATAGATAGAAATAAGTCTGGTACCGCAGCCTGAACAAATACTCTGGCAGCCTGAGCCAGAGCCACGCCAGCAAGAAAGCCAGCCCGGCTGCCTCTAGCCGCCAGGCCCGGCTGCCAAAGATGAACATAGCCACGGCCACCACCAACGCTCCGATACCAATGCCCAGCTGGGTACGGCGGCGGTCTGTACGCATGAGTCTTGTAAGCAGGCGGGCCAGTACGTGTACCAAAAAGAACAACGAAAACGCCACCGCAATAAAGACCCCAAGCGCCGCCGATCGCTCCCAGGTAAGGCGGAAGCCCCGGGCTACGTCCAGCACCGTCTGGCTGTGCAGATACAGCGACCGCATCACCCGGTAAGCCCCCAGCAGCAGCAGCAAGTAGGTCGCCGTGGCGGCGGCTGCCAAAGCCAGCTCTTGGCCTGCCACTACCCGCAGCCAGGCCGTCTTAAAAATGAGCCTGAAGACTATCCATGCAAAGGCGGCCAACAGCAGGGTGGATATCAGCAGGTCTCCCAGGCTGGGGGCCAGGGCCGAGCTGGCATACAACCTGGGCGAAAACAGCGGCAGCGCGTCTAGCCCTCCGCGCAGGGCATGCAAGGCCAGGCTCAACTTTACCAGAATCAGGCCTGCGCCCCACACGCCGATACTAAGGCCATAGCGGCCTTGCCTTGCCCAGTAGGCTACAAAGCAGCCTAACGATGCCAACGCCAGTAGCAACCCGGCAATGGCCGCTGCCAGGCCTCGCGTCTCCCATCGGGCAGAGAGCAGCTCAGAGCCCTCGGCCACCTCTATACCGCAGACGGGCTGGCCCGCCGGGCCGTAAATACGCGCCATGGCTGGCAGCGTACTGTCTGAGTGGAAACGCACCCCCAGCAGCGCGTCGCCCGCCCAGCCTGGCTTCAGGTAGGCGTTTTGCATGGGGTAGCGCCGCTGCAGGGTATGGCGTACCAACACATGCCAGGTGCGTCCCTCTAACTCAAACGGCTGGGCATAAGTCAGGGCCAGGCCTGCAGGGTCGTTTGTCAGGCGAGCGGCAGGGCCCAGCAGGGCAGCCTTGTCGGGCACCCAGTCGAAGTGGCTCCAAAACACCAGGGCAGAGTCTTGGAAAAGATACGCCGGGTAATGCGCCACGGCCATAAACGTTGGGAAGCCTGCCTTGGGGTTGTGCAGCAACCGCTGCTGCATGGTATCGGCCTGGGTGGCCATCTGGGCCAGTTCTTTGCTCAGGGCATGGGCCAGTTGTTCTGCGGCTTGGTGCCGCACCGCCACCGAGGGCACGGCCAGGCGCCGATGCCAACAATAGGTAGCATAGGCACCTGCCAGCATGGCCAGCAAAAGCAAATACCCTGCCCCTACGAGCAGCCCTCTGCTACCCCTTGCTAAAATGCCCATGCCGTAAATAAACGCTCCAGCAGCAAAACTTGAGCCAGCCGCCTAAAGCGAGCGGTTCAGCAAAGGCAGGTTCAAGGCCTTGCGCCAATGCTTGCTTTTGGCTAGAGCTTTCATAGCCTCTAGGTGGCGGGGCTTGTGGCAATCAGAGCCGAGGAAGTGTACCATGCCCGCGTCGGTCAATTGCTCGGCCAGTTTCAACACCGGGGGGGCGTAGTAGTTGGCAAAGCTCAAGTAATTTACCTGGAAGAGCACCCCCGTGCTGAAGATGTCTTCTACCCTGGCAAAGTTGTCGAAGAAGTACTGGTAACGCTCCGGATGGGCCAGCACGGGGGTATAGCCGTTTGAGAAAAGCTGAAAGATGACCTCGCGCAGATGTACCGGCTCGTTGATGAAAGCCGTCTCGAACAAGACGTACTTCTTGGGCCCCATCGAGAGCAGCGACGCGTTTTGATTTACGGCCGCGATAAAGGCATCGTCTAGGTAGTACTCGGCTGCCGCAAATATCTCTATCTCTATGCCGGCCTGTGCCACGGCTGTACGCACCTGCTCTAGCGCAGGCAAGATAGTCTCAGGCGAGTTCGGAAAGTAGTCTTGCAGGATGTGGGGTGTGGTGTATAGTCGCCGGTAGCCCCGCTCCTGAAAGGTGCGCAGCATTGCCAGCGTTTCTTCCATATTGGTGGCGCCATCGTCTAACCCCGGCAAAAGGTGGGAGTGGATGTCCGTGGTAAGCTCCTCGGGCAAGGGCTCGGGCTGGCGACGGCTGAATATCGAAAAAATAGACACGTTACAGGCAAAGTTAAGGTTTGGGGCAATCCTTTGGCTGCGTGATACTGCAGATACCTACCGTAGGGTTGCAGGCAATAAGCCTGATAAATAACAATAGTTTAATCGTATAATTTTGCATCGATGGCAGAGACGATTGTAGTAACAGGCGGCACGGGCTTGATCGGCATCCCCTTATGCCGATTGCTGATTGAGGCAGGCCACAACGTCCGTTGCCTGACACGCTCTGGCAAACCCCATCCGGTGGCGGGGGTGCAAACCTTTAGGTGGAACGTAGAGGAAGGCCAGATAGACGATGCAGCCCTGCATGAAGCTACCGTAGTGGTACACCTGGCAGGCGAGAACATAGCCGGCGGCCGGTGGACGCCCGCCCGCAAAGCACAAATCCTGAGCAGCCGCACCGATGCAGCCCACCTGCTGAAGGCAGCCATAGGCCGTGTCTCAGCCCCGGTGCATACCGTCGTGGGAGCGTCAGCCATAGGATTCTACAACCTAAGCAAGCGGCAAGTAGACGAGGGCGGCAAAGCCGGGGCAGACTTTCCGGCCGAGGTCTGTATCGCCTGGGAGCAAGCTACCCAGGCCCTGGCCGAGGGGCGCAGGTTGGTAATCTTCCGCATAGGCAACGTGCTGAGCCGGGCAGGCGGCGTTTTCCAGCGGCTGGCCCAACCTTTTTCTTTTGGTTTAGGTGCCTGGCTCGGCAGCGGCCTGCAGCCCATAAGTTGGATCCACGTCAGAGACATGGCCGGTTTGATAGCCTTCGCCATTGGCCGCCCTTCTATGGAAGGGGTTTACAATGGGGTGGCCAACGAGCCTGTCAACCTCAAATTCCTTGTGAAACAGATGGGCCGGTACTTACACAAACCAGTGATGCCCATAGGCGTACCAGGATTTGTACTGGAGCTTGCCTTTGGCGAGATGGCCCAAATTGTACTTACCGGCAACACGGTTATCTCTACCCGGCTGCAAGGCACGGGCTACAAATTCAGGTATCCGCACCTGTACGATGCCTTGGCAGAACTAACGCGCAAGAAAAAGGGCTCTTAAGCCTGTGCCCCGGCGGGCTTGCCCGCAAGGCTGCAGCCGGGCCCGTATCTTTACCCTCAATACTATGAAAGCAGCGTTGGCCCTGGCCATGGCCCTGTTAGGCGCAAACAGCCTCTGCGCCCAAGAAAAGGTAAACTTTACCTCTGCCCGGCAAAAGCCAGGCACCACCCTATACCTATTTGGGCCCTCTATCATGCGCCAGGTGGTGCTAGACTCTGGCGTGGTAAAAGAAGGTGGTAAGGTGCAGTTTACGCTTCCTAAAGGCAGTGTGCGCGGGGTGTACAAAATTGGCACCAAGCGCGAGCAACCCACCGAACTAGTGCTGGCTGCCGGCGAACGCGCCAACCTTTCTGAAGACGGCGGCCTGGGTAAGGGCTCTAAGGAGCAAGAGGCTTTCCGCGCCCTAAAAGAGGTAGAGGCAGCCACCAGCCGCGCCTTCAACCTGCTGCAAAGCCAGTACAACCGCGTGGCACAAGAGGGTATGACGCCGCCCGAGCAAGTCAAAATCACTACGCTGTACCGCAAACGCTCCGACAGCGTCTATCAGGTGCAAGACGGTGCGCTGGCAAAGCTGGCCAGTAGCTACAAAGGCACCCACGCAGCCAAAATTGCGGCCTATCTGGTGCCCGCTGCCAGCGAGCAAGAGAAGACCTACTTCCCCGGCAAGGCAGCAGACATGGCAGACGCCGAGTTGGCCTGGCCCAACGTTATCCAGCAAAAAATGGTGGTTTGGCTACAACGCTACCTGCCACAAGACCTAGAGACCTGGGAGCGGGCCTCGCTTGAGGCCATTGACAGGGCACCGGCCAACAGCCTCTACCAAGAGAACCTCTTCGGCGTTACGGCCATGATTTTTGCCGGGATGGATCAGGAGTTTCTGCGCCCTGTGGCCAGCCAGTGGCTAAAGCGCTACCCCAACAACGCCCAGGCCAAAGACCTGCTGGCACAACTACCCCCGCCCCAACCCCAGGTCGGAGATGAGGCACCAGAGATCATCCTCAAAGACACCGCCGGGAAGGACGTCCCCCTCAGCAGTCTTCGGGGCAAGGTCGTACTGTTAGACTTTTGGGCCAGTTGGTGCGGCCCCTGCCGCCAAGAGAACCCCAACGTGGTGCGCACCTACACCCAGTACAAAGACAAAGGCTTTACGGTGTACTCCGTATCGCTAGACCGCGACCGTACGGCCTGGATCAATGCCATTAAAAAAGACCAGCTTGCCTGGCCCAGCCATGTATCAGACCTTAAGTTTTGGCAATCGGCTGGGGCGCAACTCTACCGAGTCAATTCTATACCAGCCACGTTTTTGCTAGACAAAACCGGTAAAATAGTAGCTAAAAACCTGAGGGGGCCGAAATTGGAGCAAGAACTTCAAAAATTGTTAAACTAGAACGTTAGATTAGGGGGCCTTGCCCCCTTTTTCTTTGCACAAGCGTAACGACCACTTCACCCGGATTAGCTAGGATATTTCCGTCGCCACAAAGCACCGGCATCCTGGCCCACGTTAGGCACAACTTATGAGTACGAGGCCCTCGCAACGCATCTTAATCGTAGACGACGAGCAGGACATCCTGGAGCTGCTGCAGTACAACCTTTCTAAGGAGGGGTACGAGGTCAGGGTAGCCAACGACGGCCGCAAAGCCGTGCAAGAAGCCAAGTCTTTCTTGCCCAACCTGATCTTGCTCGACATCATGATGCCCTACCAGGATGGAGTCGAGACTTGCAGGCAGCTCAGGCAGGTGCCGCAGTTGCAGAGCACGTTCATCCTCTTCTTAACGGCACGCTCAGAGGAGTACTCAGAGGTGGCCGCCTTCGAGGTCGGGGCAGATGACTTTATCAACAAGCCCATCAAGCCTAGGGCACTTCTTAGCCGCATACAGGCACTTTTCAGGCGCAATACCACGCAACTGTCGGCCGATGATGGCAAAACCTTCGTCAACGACATCGTCATAGATCGCGAGAGCTATACCGTTACGCGGGGCGGGCAAACCATCGCCTTCCCCAAAAAGGAGTTTGAGCTGCTGGCTTTTTTGGCAGGCCATCCCAACAAGGTCTTCACACGAGACGATCTGCTGCACCACATCTGGGGTACAGACGTCTATGTGCTGGCCCGCACGGTAGATGTACACGTGCGCAAAGTGCGCGAGAAAATCGGCGAGGGGTACATTACCACCGTCAAAGGCGTTGGCTACAAGTTTGACCCCAACGGGCAGAGCGAGTAAAGCCCCGGAGTAGGGCCAACTCTTCGGCCAAAGTGGTCTTTTATTCCGCGACTTGGTTTGGGCGCGGGGTGCGTCAAGCCGTTGCTTTGTGGCTACGGCAAATGGGCAAACACGTAATCATAGGCGCTGGCGGCGGCATTGCCAATTCTCTGCAAAAGGCACTCTTGTCGGCCGGGCACGAGGTTGTCCTTTTCTCTCGCAGAGGTGCGCCTGCCGACGGCTGCTCCACCATCAAAGGCAGCGTGCTAGATGCAGCCCTGGTGCAGGCTGCAATGGCCGGGGCAGACGTCGCCTACCTGCTGGTTGGCTTTAGCTACAACATCAAAGTCTGGGAGAGAGATTGGCCCCAGGCTATGGCCAACTGCCTGCAAGGGGCAGAGGCTACTGGCTGCGCCCTCATGTTTTTTGACAATGTGTACGCATATGGCCCCGTGGAGGGCCCCATGACAGAAGACACCCCCTATCGCCCCACAAGCCGCAAGGGCAAGGTGCGGGCCCAGATTGCCCAAGCTATGCAAGCGCGTATGGCATCAGGCAGCATCCGTGGCATGATCGTGCGCGCGGCAGACTTTTATGGCCCCGGGGTAGATAAGGTCAGCTTTGCCAACACGCTTGTTTTCGAGCGGCTCCGCAACCGTAAGGCCCCCCAGGCCCTTGTTTCTGCCGACGAGCCCCACAGCTACTCTTTTGTGCCAGATATGGGCCCCGCCATGCTGCTTTTGGCCCAAACACATAGCGCCTGGGGCCAGATATGGCACCTGCCTACGGCATCGCCACCACTCACCACCCGGGCCTTTGCCAAACTAGCCGGAGACGTAATCGGCTACCAGGCCGCCCCAAGCGTATTGCCCCGGTGGATGATAAGAATAGTTGGATACTTTGTAGGCTTTATGGCCGAGGTAGTAGAGATGCTCTACCAAAATGACCGGCCCTACCATTTCTCGTCAGAGAAGTTTGAGGCTGCCTTTGGCATGCCACCCACGGCTTACGAAGAAGGCATCAGGCAGACGGTAATCGCATCGGGCAAGTCGCAAGAGCCTGCCTACAGCCTGAAAGCCTATTTGTAAGGCGGTTTGGCCTTAATCTTGCACTGTTTTGGGCCCTGCCTCAAAGCCAGCTATGCGACTAAAACCTATCTTTTTAGCCCTGATACTGACCGGCCCGGTTGCCATCATCGCCTTTCTTTATCTATTCGGCGAGAACAAGTACCAGGTAAAAGGCAACAAGTTGGTTGGCAAGCCAATGCCTACCCTGGCCAGCATAGTGGGTGCATCTGGGCACCCTATGCTTGTTGCCCTAAGCGGAGACACAACCCTGCGTGTATTGCAAGAGCGTGTGGTGAACCGCGTACGCCGTATCCGCAAAGAGAACGGCCGGCTCGATTTCGTCTTGCTAAGCGCACAAGCCCCACCCCCTGCCCTGACAGATGGCAAAGTAGTTTATGCCTCTGTGCAGGCTCAGAAGTCAGTTTTGGCGCAAGACCTTGGCTTTAGCCCAGACAGCGGCCACCTGGGCTGCTGGTATCTATTGATAGATGGAAAGGGCAAAGCCCTTAATGCCTATGATCTAAACCGCGTCAATCAGATAGATACTTTGGCCATAGAAGCTACTATTGCCACCTTCGGCCAACAATAGGCCGATTGCTTTGTTGTTCACTTAGTTTCGTATCTGCTTTAGCCTGCCTCATCCAAAATGATAGATTCACCTTCGGCACCCCTGTTGGCCCCAAACACCCGTTGGCAAAACGTCATCATCGTGACGAGCGTCCTGATTCCGATCGTCGTAGCCATCCTGCTGTATCTACCCTACGATGCTCGTATAGAAGGCCTGGATGTCAGCTTCTTGCCGCATTTGAATGCCATCCTCAATACGGCAACCGCGGTCAGCCTAAGCGTGTCGCTCTGGGCCATTTTACGTGGAAACATAGCCACCCACAAGCTGGCCAATACAACGGCATTTTTCCTTAGCTCCATCTTTTTGGTGAGCTATGTGGTTTACCACTACGCCACCCCACCCACCTACTTTGGCGACGCCGACTTCAACGGCATGCTCACAGATGCAGAAAAAGCTGCCGCAGGCACGGGCCGCACCGTCTATGTCAGTCTGCTGCTGTTACACATCCTGGCAGCGGCCGTGGTAGTGCCCTTTGTGTTGTTCTCTATGTACTACAGCCTCTCTGGGCAGTTTGCCAAACACAAAAAGTTGAGTCGCATCACTTGGCCTGTCTGGTTTTTTGTGGCCGTGTCTGGCGTAGTGGTTTATTTGCTCATCCGCCCTTACTACGGAGCATAGTACAGGCGTGGCCCACATCGTCGTAGTGGGGGCAGGTATGGGGGGGCTGGCCGCCGCCATACGGCTGCGCTTGGCCGGCCACACCGTGGCCGTTTACGAAGCCAACGGTTATGTGGGCGGCAAGCTCGCCGTACTGCAAGTAGGCGCCTACCGCTTCGACGCAGGCCCTAGCCTTTTTACCCAGCCAGACTATCACGCGGAGCTTTTTAAGCTGGCAGGTAAAAACCCTGCCGACTACTTCGCTTACCAGAGGCTGCAGACGGTTTGCCACTATTTCTGGCCCGATGGTTCGACGCTGCAGGCACCCGCAGACCCCGCAGCCCTGGCCCGCGCACTGGAAGAAACCTTTGGCGAGGATAGCACCAAGGTGAAAGCCTACCTGGCCCGCGGACGCAAGAAGTTTGCCCTGGCAGGCGACATCTTCTTAAACAACCCCTTGCAGCGCCTTGGTACCTTTACCAGCGCCAAAGCCGCCAAGGCCATTATGCAGATATACAAGCTGCAAATTTTTAAGAGGCTGCATGGCCTGCATGCCGCCACCTTCAGGCATCCGCATACTGTCCAGCTATTCGACAGATATGCCACCTACAACGGCAGCAACCCCTACCAGGCCTCGGCGCTATACTCGATGATCCCCAGCTTTGAGCATGGCGAGGGGGCATATTTCCCCACCGAGGGCATGGCCTCCATCGGGCAGTCGCTCTATAGGTTGGCAACAGAAATTGGGGTGGCGTTCCAATTCAACACCCGTGTAGAGGCCATAGAGCGCACAGGCGGCCGTGTCAGCGGCATCCGAACCGCAGCCGGCATAGTCTCGGCAGATGCAGTGGTAAGCAATGCCGACGTAACCCACCTATACCGCGACCTGATGCCCGCTGCCCCTGCCCCAGAGCGGGCGCTTGCACAACCGTTGAGCACCTCGGCCGTGGTGTTCTACTGGGGCATACGCCGCAGCTTCGGGCAACTGGGTCTGCACAACATCTTTTTCTCTGCTGATTATAAGGCAGAGTTTAAGGCCCTCTTCCAGACGCAGCAATGGCCGGAAGACCCTACCATTTACCTTAACATCAGCGCAAAGTATAAACCAGACGACGCCCCTGCAGGGTCAGAAAACTGGTTTGTGATGGTGAACGTGCCTGCCCAGACAGCGCTGGATACACCCGAAGCCCTAGCTACCCTCAGGCAGACAGTATTGCGCATCCTATCGGCCAGGTTGGGTACAGAGATCGAGCCGCTGATCGAGGCCGAGACGGTACTTACCCCCACCAGTATCCAAAACCGTACCAGCGGCTGGCAGGGGGCACTTTATGGTAGCAACAGCAACAGCCTATGGTCGGGCTTTTGGCGGCACCCCAACTTTTCTAAGCGGTATAAGGGCCTGTTCTTCACGGGGGGTACGGTACATCCGGGTGGGGGCATACCGCTGGCCCTTAAGAGTGGGCAAATTGCTGCCAGGCTAGCACAGGCATACTTACAGAAATAAGTATGCCCAGGCCAACGCATGGCCGCAGGGTTGCGTTGTTTCTTTGCAACCATGGCACAAGCTTCAGACGCGCAAGCACCCGAAAAAAAGCTCTTTTTGCTAGATGCAATGGCCCTAATCTATAGGGCGCACTTTGCCTTCAGCAAGACGCCCCGCATCAACAGCAAGGGCCAGAGCACCGGGGCCACCTTCGGCTTTACCAATACCTTGTTAGAGGTCATCCAGAAAGAGCGCCCTACCCACCTGGGCGTTGCCTTCGACACAGACAAGCCAACCTTCCGCCACACGCAGTTTGAAGCCTACAAAGCCAACCGCCAGGCCCAGCCAGAAGATATACAACTGGCCATACCCTACGTTTACCGCATTCTGGAGGGCTTTGGCATACCCGCGCTGCAGCTAGATGGCTACGAGGCCGACGACGTCATCGGCACGCTGGCCTGGCAGGCGGCAGACCAGGGCTTTACCGTCTATATGATGACGCCCGACAAAGACTACGGGCAGCTTGTGCGCGACAACGTGTTCCTCTACAAGCCAAGCTTTATGGGCAAGGGGGTAGAGGTTCTAGGCCCGGCCGAGATCTGCGCCCGCTGGGACATCGAGAACGTAGGCCAGGTGCGCGATGTCCTTGGCCTGATGGGCGATGCCGTTGATAACATCCCCGGCATACCTGGTATCGGAGAAAAGACAGCCATTAAGCTTATCAAAGAATATGGCAGCGTAGAAAATCTGCTGGCCAATGCCGATAGCCTAAAGGGCAAACTGGCCGAAAACCTGAAGACCTACGCTGACCAGGGCCGCCTCTCTAAAGAGCTGGCCTGTATTGAAACGAAGGTGCCGATTCCGTTCGACCCGGAGGGGCTCGCCCTCTCGCCCTGGAACAAACAGGCCTTGGCCGATGTGTTTGCAGAGCTGGAGTTCCGCCAGATGGCCAGCCGCCTGCTGGGCGAAGAAGCACCACCTGCCCCCCGGCCCCAACCTGCCACCGGCAGCGGCAAGCGGCGCACCAGAGCTGCCGAACAAACGCGGCAAATGGACATGTTTGGCCCGGCCGTACCCGCCGGAGGAGGTGATGCGCTGCCTTTTGTTGACGACGGTGCCAGCGTTGATACCTCCCAGGCCCCTGCCCTGCCCCACTTTGCTCACAGAAGCATAGACGTAGCCCCGCACCACTATGTGTTGATTGACGGCCCCCACGCCCGGAAAGAGCTTGTAAGCTACCTGCTAGAGCAACACGAGTTCTGCTTCGACACCGAAACCGATGGGCTGGATCCTAAAACGGCAGGGTTGGTAGGGCTCTCGTTCTGCTACCGCAAGGGCGAGGCCTATTACGTCCATGTAGCCGAAGACGAGGCTACTGCTGTTTTAGAAGACCTGCGCCCTGCCCTGGAGCACCCGGGCATCGTCAAAATAGGCCAGAATATCAAGTTCGACATGGCCGTTTTGTCTGCCCATGGCATAAAGCTGCAAGGGCCGCTCTTCGATACGATGATAGCCCATTACCTGCTGGAGCCCGAGCAGCGCCACGGTATGGATGTGCTGGCCCAGCAGTATTTGAATTATACCCCCGTACCCATTGAAGACCTCATCGGCAAGAAGGGCAAGGGCCAGCGTACGATGCGAGACGTACCCTTGGAGCAGCTCAAAGAGTACGCCGCAGAAGATGCAGATATCACCTTCCAGCTTAAGCAAATCCTGGCTCCGAAGCTGGTAGAGCATGGGCTAGACGAGCTACTCTCTGAGGTTGAGATGCCGCTGGTAGAGGTTCTGTGCGACATGGAAAGCACAGGCGTCTGCATAGACACCGAGGCCCTCAAGGAGCTTTCCGTCTTGATGACGCACGAGGCAGGCCTGGCCGAAGAAAAGATTTACCAGGATGCCGGCGAGCGCTTTAACATAGGCTCGCCCAAGCAGTTGGGCGAGGTGCTGTTTGAGCGGATGCGTCTGGACGACAAGCCGCAGAAAACGCCCAGCGGCCAATACGCCACCGGAGAAGAAGTGCTAACGCGCCTGGCCGTTGATCATGCCATAGCCGCCGACATTCTGGAGTACCGCCAAATCGTCAAACTCAAGAGCACTTACGTAGATTCTTTGCCAGAACTGATTGCCGCTGACGGCCGCGTACATACCAGCTACAACCAGGCCGTAGCCGCCACCGGCCGCCTGTCGAGCACAAACCCCAACCTGCAGAACATCCCCATCCGCACCGATCGCGGGCGCGAAATCCGCAAGGCCTTTGTGGCGCGCGATGCAGACCACCGCATCGTGTCGGCAGACTACTCTCAGATTGAGCTGCGCATCATGGCCAGCTTTTCTGGAGACGAGACCATGATCGAGGCCTTCCGGCAGAACAAAGACATCCACGCCATCACGGCCAGTCGCCTCTACCACATCCCCGTAGAGGAGGTAAACCGCGAGCAGCGCAACAAAGCCAAGACAGCCAACTTCGGCATCATTTACGGCATTTCGGCATTCGGTCTCTCGCAGCGGCTCAAAATCCCCCGGGCCGAAGCCTCGGAGCTGATCAAGAACTACTTTCTGGAGTTCCCCGCCGTCAAAAGCTACATGGACGGCTGCATTGCCGAAGCACGCGAGCGCGAGTATGTAACAACGCTACTAGGCCGCCGCCGCTACCTGCGAGACATCAATAGCCGCAACAGCACCATGCGGGGCTTTGCCGAGCGTAATGCCGTAAACGCCCCCATCCAGGGCACAGCCGCAGACATGATCAAAATCGCCATGGTGCGCATCCACCAATGGCTGGCTGCCGAAAAGTTGCGCACCAAGATGATCCTGCAGGTACACGACGAGCTCGTGTTTGACGCACCCGTGGAAGAGCTGGACTACATCAAAGCGCCCATCCTCAAGCACATGGCCGAGGCCCTGGTGCTCAAAGTACCTATCGAGGTAGGCTTCGGCATAGGCACCAACTGGCTAGATGCCCACTAGGCATGGGCCAGATGCCTCCTCAGATAATCTGCCGTGTGGCCTTTGCCAGCCTGCAGCATCTGCTCGGGCGTTCCTTCAAAAATGATCTGGCCGCCTGCCGTGCCTCCTTCGGGGCCAAGGTCCACCACGTAGTCGGCGGCCAGCACCATGTCCAGATTGTGCTCTATGACGATGACGGTATGGCCCTGATCCACCAGCGCGTTGATGCTGGCCAGCAGTTTCTCGATATCGGCAAAGTGCAGCCCCGTCGTAGGCTCATCGAAGATGAAGAGTACGCGCCCGGCAGCACCGCCTTTTCCTAAAAAGCTGGCCAGCTTCACCCGTTGTGCCTCGCCGCCAGACAAGGTCGAGCTGCTCTGGCCCAGGGTGATGTAGCCCAGGCCCACGTCTTGCAAAGGCTTGAGTTTATCGCCCACCTTGGGCAGGTCGGCAAAAAAGGCCATGGCCTGGTCCACGGTCATGTTCAGCAGGTCGCTGGCGCTTTTGCCTTTGTACTCTACCTCTAGCACCTCTTGCTTAAAGCGGCGGCCCTGGCAGGCTTCGCAAGGCAGCCAGAGGTCGGCCATAAACTGCATGGGCACCAATACCTCGCCTTCGCCCTGGCATGCCTCGCAGCGGCCACCATCTACGTTAAAACTGTAGTGGCTGGGTTTGTAGCCGCGTTGTTTGGCCAGCGGCTGGTCTGCATAGAGCTGGCGTACCACATCCCAGGCCTTCACAAACGTTACCGGGTTAGATCGCGAACTGCGGCCAATGGGGTTCTGGTCAACAAACTCCACACTGGTGATGCGCTTCACATCGCCTGCCAGCCGGTCAAACTTGCCGATCTCCTCGGCGCCCTGGCCCAGCTCGCGGGCCAGGGCCGGGTACAGAATCCGCGTCACCAGGGTAGACTTACCCGACCCAGACACGCCCGTGACGGCCGTAAAAGCTTGCAGCGGAAAGCGGGCCTCTACGTTGCGTAGGTTGTGCTCTCGGGCGCCAAGCACTTGCAGGTAGCCATTGGCTGGCCTGCGCGACGGTGGCACCGGCAACCGGCTCTGGCCCGTCAGGTAGCGGACGGTCGGGCTCTCTGCTGCCAGGGCGGCCATGTGGTGCGCATCGCTCGGCAAGGCCGAGGCCTCTAGCGCCAGGGGCATCAGGGCATCTGGTACAGCCTTAGCCCCATGCACCTTCCCTTGAAAAACAAGCCTGCCTCCACCCTGCCCCGCCTTGGGTCCAATATCTATCAGTTGGTCTGCGGCGCGCATAATCTCCTCCTCATGCTCTACCACCAACACGGTATTGCCTACATCTCGCAGGCGCTTAAGCACCTCTACCAGGCGGGTGGTATCACGGGGATGCAAGCCGATGGAAGGTTCGTCTAACACATACAAAGACCCCACCAGCGCAGACCCCAGCGACGTAGCCAGTTTAATCCGCTGGTACTCGCCGCCAGAGAGCGTGGAGGCCAGGCGGTTGAGCGTCAGATAGCCCAGGCCTACCTCGTTGAGGTACTGCAACCTACTCTCAATCTCTTGCAAGAGTTGCTTGGCAACCTTGCGCTCGTAATCCGTCAGGTCTAACGTGCGGAAGTGCGCCAGCAGCTTATCCAGTGGCATCAGCACCAAGTCTTGGATGCTCTTTTCGGCAATTTTCACGTAGCCCGCATCCTTGCGCAGGCGTGTGCCCCGGCAGTCTGGGCAGTTGGTCTTACCGCGGAAGCGAGAGAGCAGCACCCGGTATTGAATCTTGTGGGTTTGCCGCTCTAGCTCTGCAAAAAAGTCGTTGAGGCCGGTAAAATGCTTGTTGCCCGTCCAGAGCAGGCGCAACTGCTCGTCGGTAAGCTCCTCTATGGCGCGGTGTATGGGAAAATCGAATTTGACGCCGTGTTTAAGTAGGGGTTGCAAAAACTCGGCCCGCATAGCCTCACCCTTCCAGGGAGCAATACCCCCATCATAAACAGAGAGCGACCGATCCGGAAAAACCAAATCCGGATCAATGCCCAGCACCTTGCCAAAGCCGTCGCACGTGCGGCAGGCGCCGTAGGGGTTGTTGAAACTGAAAAGGTTTACCGACGGCTCCTCGAAAAGCATCCCATCCAGCTCAAAACGGTCTGAGTATGTGCGTTCGTCGCCACCTATGGCAGTTACGAAACAAGTACCCTCACCCTCGAAGAAGGCAGTCTGGACGGAGTCTGAAAGGCGGAACTGGTCTTCTTCCGTTGCCTCGTCTTTGGCAACATACCTATCCACCAGAATCCGGATGTCTGCGGCCTTGGGCAGCGATTTCTCTGGCAAGCCCTGCATGTCCTCAATCTGGGCCATCTCTCCTTTTACCAACACGCGCGAGAAGCCCCGTTGCAGCAGCAGGTCTAGCTCGGCGCTAGTTTTGCGGCCCTGGCGCACAAAAAACGGGGCCGAGAGAAGCATCCGAGTACCGGGGGATGCATGCAGCATCTCGTCCACAATGTTATCTACGCTATCCTTGCGTACGGGCTGGCCAGATACCGGCGAGAAAGTCTGCCCAATGCGCGCATAAAGCAGCTTAAGGTAGTCGTACACCTCGGTAGTGGTGCCCACCGTAGAGCGTGGGTTGCGCGTGGTTACCTTTTGCTCTATGGCAATGGCCGGCGATAGCCCCCGGATGTAATCCATGGCAGGCTTCTCCATACGGCCCAAAAACTGGCGTGCATAGGCAGAGAGGCTCTCAACGTACATGCGCTGGCCCTCGGCATAAATGGTATCAAAAGCAAGGCTAGACTTGCCCGACCCCGAAACCCCCGTGATACAGACCAACTGGTTGCGCGGGATTGCTACCGACAAACGCTTCAGATTGTGAACCTGCGCTCCCCGCACAAGCACATATTCGCGCGGGCTTAAGTGGTCAAATGGCGTTTCTTGCAGTTCTTGGGCTTGGTCTGTGGTGTGGTCTTCGGCTGTGGCCAGGGCTTCGGTAGCGTCCATTCCGACAAAAAACGGCAATAAAATGCGATTTGTTCCTCCACGGCACTAAATAGCCCTGCTGTAAGGTTGGCCCGAGAGGTTTATGAACCAGACCCGCCTGCATACGTTTACATTTGCAACGCCAGGCTGTTGAAAACCACCAGCCCTCGCGGCGTCTTTTCCGGATTTTTTCGATCCAACCTAATGAAGACCAACAGCCACGGCGAGTTAGACCGCATCAGCGGCGCCGGGTTACTCATTGCCCTTGGCATTATTTACGGAGACATCGGCACCTCGCCACTCTACGTAATGAAGGCCATCGCCGGCGAGCGTACCATCTCTGAGGCCCTGATTTTGGGTGGCCTCTCTTGCATCATCTGGACGCTCACCCTGCAAACGACCCTCAAGTATGTAGTGCTAACCCTCCGGGCCGACAACAACGGCGAGGGTGGGATTTTCTCACTCTATGCACTGGTGCGCAGGTACAAAACCTGGCTATACGTACCTGCCATCATTGGCGGGGCCAGCCTTTTGGCCGATGGCATCATCACCCCGCCCATCTCCGTCAGCTCGGCTGTAGAGGGTTTGCAGCTCATCTATCCAGACATTGAGACGGTACCCATCGTCATCGGTATCCTGGTGGCGCTGTTTGCCTTGCAGGCGTTGGGTACCAACGTGGTGGGCTTCACCTTCGGGCCGCTCATGTTCATCTGGTTTGCCATGCTGCTGGTTATCGGCTTGTTCTGGGCCGGGCAGTATCCATCGGTCATCAAGGCGCTTAACCCCATGTACGCCTACGAGCTGCTGGCCCACTATCCGGGTGGTTATTGGCTGCTTGGGGCCGTGTTTCTGTGTACCACTGGGGCAGAGGCGCTCTATTCAGACCTGGGCCACTGCGGCCGGGGCAACATCCGTGTCAGTTGGGCCTTCGTCAAAACAGCGCTGATTGTTAACTACCTGGGCCAGTCTGCCTGGCTCTTGAGCCAGAAGCAAGGCCAGGTTATCACGGGCAATCCCTTTTATGGGCTTATGCCTCAATGGTTTTTGCTGCCCAGCATCATTATTGCCACGGTGGCTGCCGTCATCGCCTCGCAGGCATTAATATCAGGTTCGTTTACGCTTGTGGCAGAGGCCATCCGGCTCAACTTCTGGCCCAAGGTGCGGCTCAACTTCCCCAGCAACAACCGGGGGCAGTTGTATGTAAGCTCCGTAAACTGGCTGCTGATGCTGGGGTGCATCGGCATTGTGCTCTACTTCCGCGAGTCGAGCAACATGGAGGCCGCCTATGGGCTGGCCATCACGGTAACCATGCTGGCCACCACCATCTTGCTTAGCTTCTACCTATATGCCCACCTATGGCGGCGCTACCGCCTGCTGGTGCTAGGCTTTTTAATGGTTTATCTGGCCATCGAAGGCAGCTTCTTGGTAGCTAACCTAGATAAGTTTCCGCACGGAGGCTATGTCTCGCTCATCATCGGGGCGTTGCTGCTGGTGATTATGTACGTCTGGCGCCGCGCCAACCAGATCAAGGCCCGCCTCACAGAGTTCGTCAAGATTGAAGATTACATCGGCCTGCTAAAAGACCTCTCGGACGACACTTCCATCCCCAAGTATGCCACGCACCTGGTCTTTATGACCAATGCCCGCCAAGAAGACGAGATCGAGACCAAAACGATTTACTCCATCTTCCAGAAGCGGCCCAAGCGTGCAGACATCTACTGGTTCGTCCACGTTGAGACCACTGACGACCCCTATACCCAAAGCTATAAAGTCGACACCATCGTGAAGAACGACCTCTACAAGGTCACCTTTTTCCTGGGCTTTCGGGTAGAGCAGCGCATCAACCTCTTTTTCCGCCGCGTGATAGAAGACATGGTGCGCAACAAAGAGGTGGACATCACCTCCCGCTACGAGTCGCTCAAGTCCAACAACGTCATCGGAGACTTCCGCTTCGTCGTCCTGGAGCGCTTCCTAAGCTTCGAGAACGAGCTCCCAAGAGACGAGCGCATGATCATGCAGCTCTATTTCTGGATAAAGGGCTTCACCACCACAGAAGACAAGTGGTTCGGCCTGGATACCAGCTCTGTTAAAGTAGAGAAGGTGCCGCTTGTCATACGGTCGGCCATGAGCGTCAACCTCAAACGCATCTCCGAGGCCGAGGTGCCCATCAGGTGGGACCAAGACCGCGACACGCCCCTACCGGCCTCCGTCGGTACAGAGGCCCATTAAGCTAGACCTTGCCAGGTACAAACTCGCGGGCCAGCAGCCCATACATCTCTAGCGAGATAAGTTTATCGGCATCTTCCTTCACTTCGCACTCCCGCAAAGTGCCTTCTTTTTTAAAGCCCGCTTGCAGCAACAGCCGCTCGGCGCGCGTGTTGCCATGCTCAACCAAGGCTTCTACCCGGTTCAGCTCCATGGTGCCGAAGGCGTAGCGCAAGGCAGCCGCAAGAGCCTCTTGCATGTAGCCTTTGCCCCAGGCAGCGGGCAACAGCCAAAAGCTCAGCTCTGCCTTTCGGTTGGGGTGCATCCAATTAAAGAAGCCTACCGTGCCTAGAAAAGCACCGCTTTCTTTGTCGGCAATTACCCAATAGAGGCCCTCCTCGTTGGTCCAAACGTACTCGTACCAGTCCATTTGGGCGCGGGCCTCGTCTTTAGAGCGGTAGGCAATGCCATAATGCTCGATCACGGCCGGGTCAGACAATCCCTTAAAGACGTGGTCTAAGTCTTTAGGTACAGGATGGCGCAGGGCCAGGCGGGCTGTGGTCTGGTTGGGGAAGAGCATGGTGCAAAAGTGCGCATCTGCCGTGCAAAACGCCGCCTTACGGCTTGACGGGAGCCTCGGCGGGCTCTTGTTCTTCTAAAATGGCGGCTACATTGTCGCGCACTTGTTGGGCAAAGGCAGCCAGCGGCTCTGGACAGTTTACGGCACTGAAGATGAAAGTACGCCGCTTACCATCCACCATCAGAAAGAGCGTGTCCATAGGCGCATCTGGCGGGCCGGCCGGTGGCTCGGGCAGGGCCATCAACTTGCGCTTTTTGGCATCAAGCAGCATGTTCTTGATTAAGGCGTCCTGCAATTGGTAAACGTGCCGGCCCATTTTAGGCGAGTAGCGATGGCCCGTAAACACCAGCCGCGGCGGCTGATAGAATTCGGCCGTAAACTGGTGAATCTTGCCATAGCCAGGCCCCGTGCCGAGCCTGCAGACCACCACAGGCCGGGCGGGTACCGCAACCACGGGGGCTGGCTTCTGCTTGCCGCGCCGGCGCTGGGCCTGGCAACTGCCCCCCGATGCCAGCATGGCCAGCAAAAGCAGCGCGCCTAGCCAGCCCACCTTAGGTTGGCCCAAACGTTGCACTTTGGGGGTGGCGGGGTCAATTTTACAGAGCCAATTGGCGTTGGTGGCTTGCATGGTCAATCGAGAAGGTAAATCTGGAGGCGGGAGCGCCGCCAAGGGGTGGATGTTGGCGGCCCTGCTGCTTGCTTTGGCAAATGTGGCGCAGATGCTCTACATCTTGTCGCTGTCTGCCCGCCACGAGCAGCAAAGTACGCTGGCCGAGTCTCGCTCTGTAGAGCTGGAGCAGGCCACCACCTCGCTAGACTCGCTCCAGCGCGAGCTTTACGTGAAGCTGGAGCAGGTTCGCAAACTCGGTGGCGACACAACAGCCCTGGCGCAAGCCCGGCGCGCGCTTGCCGCAGACCTGGCAGAAGTAAAAGGCCTGCGAACCGCCGACAAACGCAAACTGGCCCGCCTGCGCAACAAAGTAGAAGCCTACAGCTACCTTCTAACGACCAAAGACAAAGAAATTGCCCAGCTCCGCAGCGAGCGCGACAGGCTCTACACCTATACCAAAGAGCTTAAGGGAAACCTGGTCAAACAGTCTGACAGCCTGAGCAAGGTTAGTACCCAATCGGCAGAACTTGCCAGCAAGGTGGCCATCGCCTCTGTGCTGCGGGCAGAGGGCCTGGCCGTAACCTACCAAGACAAACGCGGCAACGAGCGCGAAGACGACATCATCCGTGCCCGGCGGCTAGATAAGTTCAAGGTCGTTTTCCATATAGCCGAAAATAAGGTAGCCCAGGTAGGGGCCAAAGACATCTATCTCCGTGCGCTAGACCCTGCCGGCAGCCCGCTTGCCTCAGATCAAGGCCAGGGCGGCACCCTGCTTACGGCTGCTGGCGCAGAGCTGCCCTACACCCTGCGCCAGACGTTCATCTTCGACAATCAGCGCCCGCGCATCACCTTCCTCTTCGGCACCGGCCGCGAGTACACAACCGGCACATACCGCTTCGAGCTTTGGTGCGAGGGGCATCTCATCGGCGAGGAGCAGGCCATCGTGCAGTAATAAAATTAGAGCTACTTTAGACAAGCTCTAAATTAGCCCAAACTGATGCACTACAGGCGCTTAAATGACAATTATCAGCAGCTGGCGTTTTGCCATAAAGTAATTTTGTAGCTGTACGGCAGGCCATGCAGCATGGTTTACCTCCTTGCCATAATGGCTAGAGCAAACCACCGAACAACCCGGACTCCATCCGTGTTAAACTAAGGCCCGCCGGTAGGTAAGCAGCGCATGAACGCAGGTTTTAAAGCCCTCATCCTTAACCACAAGCACGCAGGCATCCAAGTGCGCGAGGCTATCGCGCTGACGGCCGACCAGTGTAAGGGCCTATTGTTTGAGCTTAAAGAGATATCGCAGGCTACAGACCTGCTAATCCTCTCTACCTGCAACCGCACCGAGTTCTATTACTCCAGCACAGACGACCTGACGCCGGTCATCATAACGCTGCTGCAAACCCACAAAGCTCTCTCTGCAGACGCAGCCGCCCTTGGTGCCTTTAAGCCCTTGCTAGACCAGGCCGCCGTAGTAGAGCATCTGTTCCGCGTATCGTTTGGGCTAGAAAGCCAGGTACCAGGCGATATGCAAATCATCAGCCAGGTAAAAGAGGCCTACCAGTGGAGCGCCGATGCCCAAGCGGCAGGGCCCTTTTTGCACAGGCTGCTGCACACCATCTTTTTTGCCAACAAGCGCGTTGTACAAGAGACATCTTTTCGCACCGGGGCAGCCTCTGTGGCATACGCCGCACAGGCACTGGCAGAAGAGATGCTGCCACGCGCCACCGAGAGCCGCATCGTGGTGCTCGGCGTAGGCGAGATGGGCGCAAACCTCTGCCGCAACCTTGCCAGCGAAGGCTACAAAAACGTGGTGGTGCTCAACCGCACCCTGGCCAAAGCCGAGGCCCTGGCCCAAGAATGCGGCATCGACGCCGGCAGCCTGGATCAATTGGCTACGGAAGTGGCCATGGCCGATGCCGTCATCAGCTGCGTCGCCGTGGCAGAGCCTGCCCTGCGCCCCGAGCATTTCGATGCCTTGCCGCTGGGCCGCCGGGTGCTAGTCTTCGACCTGTCTGTACCACGCAGTGTTGCCCCTGCTGTAGAAGACAACCACAACGTACTACTCTACAACATAGACGAGCTTGAGCAGCGTGCATCTGCCGCTGTGCAAGCCCGCCTGGCAGAGGTGCCCAAAGTAGAGGCCATCTTGGCAGAGGCCCTGGCCGAGTTTAACGACTGGAGCAAAGAAATGCTCGTATCGCCGGCCATCAATGCCTTCAAAGCCGCGCTGGAGCAGATCCGCCAAGAGGAACTGGCCCGCTACCTGAAAGGCCTTACCCCAGCCGAGGCCGAAGTCGTAGAGAAAGTAACAGGCTCGCTGGTGCAGCGCATCGTTAAGCTGCCCGTGCTAGAGCTAAAGGCTGCATGCCGCCGCGGCGATGCGGAAGAAATGATCGAGAGCCTGAGCAGCCTCTTCAACCTGGAGGCCATGCAAAAGATGCGTTCCTAAGGCCTAGGCAAGGGTAGGCTTAGATATCCAAGAACCGCAATAGCGAGTTTAGGCGTTCCTGGTCTAAGTCTGGCGAGGTAGCCTGGTGGAATTTGGCCTGCACCACATAGCCAAACCGCTCCAACGTAGCAACGATGCGCGTCAGATCTGTTTGGTTAATGCGCAAAACCACCCTCAGATACTGGTAATCGCCTTCATCAGCCTCTATGTAGCTGTTGAGCACCTTGGCTTCGTTGCTCTCGATAAGCCGGGCAATCTCAGCCATAGAATAGTCTCGCTCGCGGACATGTAGCACCACCACACCGCCCGGTAACTGTAGAGACAATCCTGCGCCGAGCACTTGGGCAAGCTCTGCCGTCAGGATACTCCCCTCGTATTGGCCGTCTTGGTTTACGACACCCACCAAATGGGTTTTGGCATCAGATGCCGCCTTTAGCACATCGTAATAGTGCTGGTCTGTATGTACTACGGCCGATAGGCCCGTAGGCGGCAATTGCCCCACAAACACATCGTCCGACGGCAGGGCCGACAGCGCCGCCTCAGAGAGGACCCCCGCAAAGCGGCCTTCGTTAACCAGTGGCAGCTCGGCTTGTACCGTCTCGGCCATCAACTCTAAAACGTCGCCCACAACATCTTGCGGCGACACACGCGGCAAGGTGTGGTTTATAAACGTTTCAGCCTTCATGAGGGTATTAACGCCGTTTGCTCCAAAAACTGTTCCGTAATCAGGTTAAACTTCTCTGGATGCTCCATCATGGGCGCATGGCAGCACTTGTCTAGAAAGCGCAGTTGGCTGTTGGGCATCAGCCGGTTAAACTCATGCGCTACGATGGGCGGCGTAATCGTATCATTCAGGCCCCACACAAGCAAGGTGGGTATGGTGATCTTGTGCAGGTCGTGGGCCAGGTTGTGGCGCTGTGCGCTTTTGGCAATGGCCACAATGCGCAGGCACTTAGGGATAGACTTGGTGATGTCGAACACCTCGTCCACCAGCTCTTTACTGGCCGTCTTTGGGTCGTAAAAAGTGTAGGCCACCCGCTCCTGAATGTAGTCGTAACTACCGCGCTTGGGGTAACTGCCGCCCAGGCTGTTCTCAAACAGGCCAGAGCTGCCCGTCAGCACAAGGCGCTTTACCATGTCTGGGTGGCGGAGGGTGTACACGAGGCCTACGTGGCCTCCCAGGCTGTTGCCTATAAGTGTAAAGTCTGCCAGGCCCTTCCAGGCAATAAAACCTTCCAGAAAGTCAACCAGGCCATCTATACCTGCCGTGTCTAGCGGCATTTCGTAAATGGGCATCACCGGGATGATCACACGGTACTTGGGCGAGAAGTACTTAACGACGTCGCCCCAGTTGCTGAGCGCACCAAACAGGCCATGGAGTAGCAGCAGTACATCGCCTTGCCCTTCATCTATAAAGGTGTAGCCGTTTTCTTGCTTGCGGAGGGCCGGGTCGAATGCCATGCTTAGAGGAGAGAAGAGAGCCAGAAGCCGTCTGCCAGCGCAGAGCCCTAACGAATTACCTGCGGCGGCAGGCTAAAAATTGCTTGCTTGCGCAGGGGCAAAGCGGGCAGACGAGCATCCAAAGGTAGCGGCAGGCTACCAACGTGGGCAAACCGGAGCCACCGGTGCAAAAACGAAATACCCCCTGCCGTGCAGGCTGCCTCTGGGTGATACTGCACCGCCCAAATGGGTAATGTACTATGGCGCAAGGCCATACAGACGCCATCTGGCCCGTAGGCCTCTGCCACCAGGCAGGGCGGCAAATCTGCCAAGGCCAGGCTGTGGTAGCGCACCACCTCTTCTGGCCCATCTGGGTAGAGGCGCGATCCTTCTACCGGCACCAGCGGCCGCACCTTACCGTGGATGGGCACAGGGGCCTGCACCAGTTTGGCTCCAAAGTAGGTGCCCAGCGCCTGCATGCCCAGGCAAATACCCAGCAGCGGTATGCCAGCCGCCACGGCATCGGCCACGTACTGCATCAGATGGGGGCTACTTCGCTCGGTGCCCGGCCCGGGCCCAATTACCACACCAGCCCAGCCATTTGCCAGCAGGCCGGGCTGGTAGGGCTCGTAGGTGTCCACAAGCGTACATGCACCACCCAGGCGGTATAGCCGGTCTGCAAGCAGATGAGAGAAGCTGTCTCTGTTTTCTAAAAAAAGCAGCACGGCAGGCTGCCGGGCCTTTAGGGGCCGGCATATACAAAGATGGCCGCCTTGGCAGGCAAGCGCGCAATCTCATGGCCTGCCGCAGCCCGATAGCGGCGGTGCGCCTGGTATCTTTGTGCTTCCCTCCAGAGCAGATGGCAAGCCAGGCAGCGTCTTCCGCATTTGTCGTGTCGGCACGTAAGTACCGGCCCAGCACCTTTTCTACGGTGGTGGGGCAGAGCCACATCACCACCACGCTCAAAAACGCCATCAGCAAGGGGCAGCTGGCCCAGGCCTTTCTGTTTTGCGGGCCCCGCGGCGTAGGCAAAACCACCTGCGCCCGCATCCTGGCCAAAGCCATAAACTGCACGGCCCGCCAGGCCGATGCCGAGCCCTGCAATACCTGCGAAAGCTGCGCCCGCTTCAACTCCGGCTCATCGCTGGATATCTTTGAGCTCGACGCTGCCTCCAACAACAGCGTAGACGACATCCGCCAGCTTGTAGAGCAGGTGCGCGTACCACCTGTGTATGCCGGAGGCCGCAAGGTCTATATTATAGACGAGGTGCACATGCTCTCTACGGCCGCCTTCAATGCGTTTCTGAAAACGTTGGAGGAGCCCCCTGCCTACGCCATCTTCATCCTGGCCACTACGGAGAAGCATAAAATCTTGCCGACGATCCTGTCTCGGTGCCAGATTTTTGACTTTAGCCGCATCAAGATTGACGATATCGTCTATCAACTGCGCACAGTGGCCACCCAAGAAGCCATTCCGGCAGAAGAAGAGGCCCTTCACGTCATAGCCCAGAAGGCCGACGGCGGCATGCGAGACGCCCTCTCGATGTTTGACCTCGTCAGCACCTTCTCTGCCGAGCGTGCCCTCACCTATGGCGGGGCCATCGAGCACCTCAACGTCCTCGACTACGACTATTACTTCCGCCTTACAGACGCCCTTTATGCCGGGCAGATGGATGAGGCCTTGCTCATTTTTGACCAGGTACTGCGCAAGGGGTTCGACGGCCACTTATTCATCTCTGGCTTCTCAGAGCATCTGCGCAACCTTATCGTCAGCCGGAACGAGAAAACGGTAGAACTGCTAGAAGTACCCGAGAGCGCTCGCAAACGATACCTGCTGCAAGCCAAAACGGTACCGGCCAGCTTTCAGCTCTCGGCCCTGAACCTGGCCGGCCAGGCCGACGGGCAGTACAAGCAAACACGCAACCAGCGCCTGCTTATAGAGCTGACGCTGATGAAAATCGCCCACGTGCGATCGGCCATAGACCTGGCCACCTTGCCCCGCAGCACCCAACCTGCCGACCCATCGGCCGGGCAAAAAAAAAATGAACCCGGCCTAGAGGCACCCGCCGCTGCATCTACGGCAGCAACAGCCGCCGCACCAACACCTGGCGCACTGCCCAATGCCCTGCCGAGCATGCGCGCCTTGCTGGCCACCTCTGCCCCAACCCCGGCGCCAGCCACCAAGCCATCCGTTGTGGAGGCCTCCACACCGATGGGGCCCATAGAGCTGGTGAATATGCCATTAACCACGGAGCTTGTGCGCCAGGCCTGGGAGGCAGAGGCCACACGCCTAGAGGGCAAAGAGATGATGCGCGAGGTAGCCGCCATGCGCAATACACGCGTAGCCGCCGAGGCAGGCAACCTGGTGCTGACCCTACCCAGCGACCACCACAAGCGCGAGCTGGAGCGGATCATCAACCGCCTGCGGCCCTCGCTGGTCGGGCTGCTCAACAACAACGCCTTTGCCTTTGACTGGCGTGTAGAGCTACCCGAGGGCCCTACCGAAGCAGCCCTCTACACCGATACCGATAAGCTCAACTACCTGCTTACCTCCTACCCCGAGCTGCAGCGCTGGCGGCAAGACTTAGGCCTCGATCTGCTATAACCCAAACCCCATTGGGCACCCTTACGATCGATTGTAAACCCAACCACCTGAAAATCAAAAAAGCCAACCTTGCGGTTGGCTTTTTTAGTGGCTCCTCCTCTTGGGCTTGAACCAAGGACCCCCTGATTAACAGTCAGGTGCTCTAACCAGCTGAGCTAAGGAGGAGTGCGCTTTTGGGACTGCAAATATAGGCTACAAGGCCTTTTCTGCAATGCTGAGGGCTAATTTTTTATTTACCAGCCTTGCCGGCCGTATCTGCCTGAGGTGCAGGGGCGGCAGCTTCTACCGTGGTTTCGGCTGAATTGGCTACAGCAGCCTTGGCCTTCATCTCGCGGTTGTAGGCAGGGTTGTCTTCGGTAAAGAGCTGCTTCTTGATGGCATCGGCTTTGGCAGCCTGCTCAGGGTCAGCCTCGTATTTGTTAAGAGACTGCTCGGCCGGGCCATCTACCTCTCCATAGATCTGGGGCTGCTTTTTCATAGACTCCTTATCTTCTGGCGGGGTGGGATAGCTGTAGGTATCGCATCCGGTGGCCGAGAGGGTAAAAGCCAAGGCGCAGGCAGCAAAAAGCAGACGTGTCATTGGGCGCGGGGTTCTTTACTGAAGGGGGTGGCAAGCAAGCCATAGCGGCGCTAGCGGCTGCAAATATAGGCCAGCAATGCCTTGTGGCCGTAGCCGCGTAACAATTCTAAGAACAACAATCGCCCGCACCAACGTGCCGCAGGCAAGGCAAGCGCAAGGCAGGCCATCGGCTGCCATTCTGTCACCAAGGGCCGGGGTACTGTGTATCTTTGTGTGGCCGCAGCCCACATCCATGAGCAATCTTATAGAACTACCCATCTTAGACAGCAACGCTGCCCCCGAGCCTGCCACCGCTGTGGCCCCGGCCCCTGCGGGCCGCAGACTCTACATTGAGAGCTATGGCTGCCAGATGAATTTTTCTGACTCGGAGATTGTCTCCTCCATCCTGGCAGAAGAAGGCTACCAAGCCACCCAAGACGCCGACGACGCCGACGTTATCCTCCTCAATACCTGCGCCATTCGCGACAACGCCGAGCAAAAGATCCGCCACCGCCTCCAGCACCTCAATGCCCTCAAGCGCCAGCGGCCCGACATGGTCATCGGGGTGCTGGGCTGTATGGCAGAGCGCCTCAAGGCCAAGCTCATAGAAGAAGAGAAGATGGTGGATCTCGTGGTGGGGCCAGATGCCTACCGCAGCCTGCCCGACCTGATCGGCCAGGCAGAGAGCGGCCAAAAGGCTATCAACGTCTTTTTGAGCCGGGAAGAGACCTATGCCGACATCGAGCCCGTGCGCTTGGGCGGCAATGGCGTGTCGGCCTTCATAAGCATCATGCGGGGGTGCGACAACATGTGTTCCTTCTGCGTGGTACCCTTCACCCGCGGGCGCGAGCGTAGCCGCGATGCTCATTCCATCGTCAACGAGGCCAACACACTTTATCATAAGGGCTACCGCGAGGTTACCCTGCTGGGCCAAAACGTTGACAGCTACAAATGGGTAGATGAGACTGGCCACCGCGTAACCTTTGCCGAGCTGCTGGCCATGGTGGCAGAGGTGAGCCCAGAGCTGCGCGTTCGCTTCTCTACCAGCCACCCCAAAGACATGACCGACGATGTGCTGCATACCATGGCGCGCTACGCCAACATCTGCAACTACATCCACCTGCCGGCCCAGAGCGGCAACAGCCGCATCCTGGAGCGCATGAACCGCACCTACGACCGGGCCTGGTACCTAGACCGGATCGCAGCCATCAAGCGCATCCTCGGCCCCGATGCAGGCATTTCTACCGACATCATCACCGGTTTTTGTGGCGAGACGGAAGAAGAGCACCTGGAGACCCTCTCGCTGATGGAAATGGTCCAATACGACTATGCCTACATGTTTGCCTACTCTGAGCGGCCCAATACCCCGGCAGCCAAGAAGTATGCCGACGACGTGCCCGAAGACGTAAAGAAGCGCCGCCTAAGCGAGGTAATCGCCCTGCAAAACCAGCATAGCCTGGCGCGCAACCGCCGTCGCATAGGCCAAGTAGTGCAGGTGTTGGTAGAGGGCCCCGCCAAGCGCGGCGAAGGCATGATGTGCGGCCGGGCAGACCAAAACAATATGACCGTCTTTGCCGACCATGGCTTTGCCCCCGGCCAGTACGTCAACGTCCGCATCACAGACTGTACAAGCGCTACCCTGCTGGGTGAGGCCGTTGCGTAACCTCTATAATTACTGTCCTATCTATCGGTCCACATTCGTTCCAAGGCCCACCTGACTATGTTCCGTAAGCTGTTCTTGTTTTTCTTTCTTGTTGCCGTCCTAACTGCCCTGCCGTTTTTGCCCCGTGGCTCTCAGGCAGACAGAGACTCAGCAGGCCTATTGGGGGGCGAGGTTTTCCCTGAGCTGAAGGGGAAATCGCTGGCCGGTGCCGAGGTCTCCATCCCCTCGGGCACCAAGGGCAAGCCTGTGGTGCTGGGCATCGCCTTCAGCCCTAAAGCCGAAGGCGACCTTAAGGGTTGGCTACAACCCCTTTACGACACCTTCTTGGCCAAGCACGAGGGCGTATTTGCCGCTGGCAACTTCGACGGCCACGTGTATATGGTAGCCCTGTTGTCTGGTGCGGCCTCGCTGGCAGGCAAAAGCCTGGAAGACAAAGCTGCCAAAGGCACAGACGCCGAGCTGCGGCCCCATATCCTCCTCAGCCGCCAAGAGGCTACCCCCATCCTGAAAGCCCTCAATGCCACTGATAAAAACAAGCCCTACTTCGCCATATTAGATGCAGAGGGCAGGCTCAAGGCCGTCGTATCAGGCGCATTCAATGAGGCCAAGCTAGACGAACTGACCGAAAAGGCCGAGGAGGCCGAGTAATTGCTCCAAAACTTTTCTGGGTAGTGGTGGTGCCGCCTTGGGCCCGCCAAAAGCCCGACCTTGTATGACACCCCAAGAGCTACAGAGCGTTAAGCAGCGGTTTGGCATTATCGGCAACTCGCCGCACCTCAACTATGCCATACAGGTGGCCGTTCAGGTAGCCCCAACCGACATGACGGTGATGATCACCGGCGAGTCGGGCTCGGGCAAAGAGTCTTTCAGCAAGATCATCCACGCGCTTTCTGCCCGCAAGCACAACACCTTTATCGCTATAAACTGTGGGGCAATACCAGAGGGCACCATAGACAGCGAGCTATTCGGCCACGAGAAAGGCTCCTTTACCGGAGCCGTAGATGCCCGTAAGGGCTACTTTGAGGTAACCAACGGCGGCACCATCTTCTTAGACGAGATAGGCGAGATGCCCCTAGGCACCCAGGCCCGCCTGCTGCGCGTGCTAGAGAATGGCGAGTTCATCCGTGTAGGCTCTAGCAAGGTGCAGAAGACAGACGTGCGTGTGGTAGCCGCCACCAACGTCAACCTGCTAGATGCCGTTGCCAAAGGCCGTTTCCGCGAAGACCTCTACTATCGCCTCAGCACGGTGCCCATTACGGTGCCCGCCCTGCGCGAGCGGGGGCAAGACATAGAGCTGCTCTTCCGCAAGTTTGCTGTTGACTTTGCCGAGAAGTACCGCGTCCGTCCGGTCCAGCTACATCCAGACGCCGTGCAAGTGTTGCTGGGCTACCCTTGGCCGGGCAACATCCGCCAGCTTAAGAACGTGGCCGAGCAGGTTAGCATTCTGGAGCTTGAACGAGACATTGCCGGCGAGGCCCTGCGCAAGTACTTACCCGCCCAGCGCTCGTCGTTGCCGCTGGCCCTGCCCACTGAGGCGGAGCGTAACCTGGGCGGCCGCGCAGAGCCCTTCTCTGACCGAGACCTGCTCTACAAGGTACTCTTCGACATGCGCCGGGACATGACCGAGCTCAAGCAGATGGTACTACAGTTGGCCCACGGCGCCACAGACGGTGCCACCGTGCTGGAGAGCCACAAGGCCCTCTTTGAGGACGTTACCGCCCTGCCTGCCCAACCCGCACCGGTGGCACATCAGGCTGCCTTCCACCCCGCCGCTGCCCCCAGGCCAGAGCCGCTACTGCTCAGCGGCCCACCCCCCAAGCCAGACGACGACGATACGACGCAAGACATTGAGCACGACGTAGAAGAAGAAAACCTGAGCCTGGAGCGGAAAGAAAAGGAGCTTATCATCAAGGCGTTGGCCCGCAACAGCAACAAGCGCAAACAAGCCGCCCGAGAGCTGGGCATCTCTGAGCGCACTCTCTACCGCAAAATCAAGCAATATGCCATCGACTAGCCTGCGCCGGGCCCGCTTGCCGCTTTGGCTGGGGTGCTGGCTGGCGCTTTGGCTGCTACCCGGCTGCGGTATTTACTCTTTCACGGGCACAAGCCTGGCACCGGACATTAAGACCCTATCCATCCAGAACTTCATAAACGTATCGGGCGGTGGCCCCGCCAACCTGCAGCAGGTCTTCTCAGAAAAAGCCCGAGACTACTTTCAACGCAACACCAACCTGTCGCTGGTGCGGCAAGGGGGAGACTTGCAGATACAGGGTAGCATCGTAGGCTACGAGCTGACGCCCCTGCCCCCCAGCAGCAACGACGTCGCCAGCCAAACCCGCCTCACGATGCGCGTCAAGGTCAATTACGTCCACACCAAAGACGAAGATCAAAGCTTCGACGAGACGTTCTCCTTTTTTGCCGACTTCCCCAGCAATCAGAACATCACCGCCGTCGAGCCTGGGCTGATTGAAACCATCAGCGACCAGATTATACTCCAAATCTTTAACCGAACGGTGGCCAATTGGTAAAGACTACCAGTTGAACCCAACCCCGCTACGCATGGAAGGCCCCGCCGAGAATACCAGCCAGAATGCCCAGGCACAACTGTTAGACCGCTTTCTGGCCCTCGCCCCTACCCTGAAGCCTATCCGCCCGGAGGCTGAGCCTGCCACGCCTGCTACCTCTACAGAGCCAGAAGCAGAGCTACCCGCCGACCCAGCCTTGGCAGAAAACTGGGCCAAAGCACTGCTGGCCCAAGGCAAACGCAAAGAGGCTGCCACACTTTTATTGAAGCTGGCTGCACAAATACCCGCCAAAAGTGCTTATTTTGCAGACCTTTTAGACGGCAAAGCCCCCACCCAAAACTGGTAACGGCCTATTGCCTCAAGCGTTTTTTTATGACCATCGCCATCGTTACCCTCATCGTTCTGGCATCGTTGCTGCTCATCTTGCTCGTTTTGGCACAAGATCCCAAGAGCGGTGGCTTTAATTCGGGCTTCTCGCCGGGGCAGTTCATGGGCGTGCAGAAAACCACTGACCTGCTCGAGAAGATCACCTGGGGCCTGGCCGCTGCCGTGTTCGTCTTCAGCATCAGCACCAACTTCATGGTAGATAAGGGCGACGGCACCCAAGGCATCAACTCCGTCAACATAGAGCGCGCCCGCCAGAGCGGCGGTGCGGCTCCGGCCACGCCTGCACCTGCGCAACAACCCGCTCAAGGGCAGCCTGCACCTGCTGGCCAACCGGCACCTGCCGGGCAGCCAGCTGCTCAGTAAGCACAAGCCGCAGCCACTCGCACCGAAAGCCATCCTCTACCGGGGATGGCTTTCGTACTTTTAGCCCCAACACCCTTGTGCCCATGTTTTCCCTTCTAGCCTACCTGGTAGATGCCCGCCACGCAGAGCTGGTGCGCCCTGCCCGCATATACTTCGAGCATGGCCGCATCACCGCTATCGAACCTGCAGATGCCAAGCCGCAGGTGTACCTCGTGCCCGGCTTGGTAGATGCGCACGTTCACATTGAAAGCTCTATGCTGCCCCCGGCCGAGTTTGGGCGCTGGGCCGCTGCCCAGGGCACCCTAGCCACCGTGAGCGACCCGCACGAGATTGCCAACGTTCTTGGGCTAGAGGGCGTACGGTATATGCTGGATCAGGCCGCACACTCGCCCATCTACCACCACCTGGGCGCCCCAAGCTGCGTGCCCGCCACCGATGCCGAAACTGCCGGTGCCCTTTTGACGGTAGCCGACACACAGACCATGCTCGCAGACTGGGGCATGCCCTACCTGTCTGAAATGATGAACTGGCCCGGCGTGCTTTACAAAGACGAGACCGTCATGGCCAAAATCGCCTTGGCTCAGGCGCTGGGCAAACCCATCGATGGCCATGCCCCCGGCCTGCGAGGCGCACAGGCAGCCATTTACGCCCAGGCAGGCATCAGCACCGACCACGAGTGCGTAGCCGCCGACGAGGCACGCGAGAAGCTGGCCGCCGGCATGAAAATCCTCATTCGCCAGGGCTCTGCGGCCCGCAATCTGGAGGCCCTGCATCCCTTGGTGGCAGAGGCCCCAGGCCGCATCATGCTATGCACCGACGACTGCCACCCCGATACGCTCCTGCATGGGCACATCAACCGGCTGGTAGAGCAGCTACTGGCCCTCGGGCACGACCTGGCCGATATTTTGGAAGCCTCCCACTACGCTCCCAAGGCCCACTACGGCCTGCCCCTCGGCAGCCTGCAGGTAGGAGACACAGCCGACTTTGTGGTGCTGCCTTCTCTGCAAGACTGGTCTCCGCTGGCCGTATACCGCCAAGGCGTGCTGATTGCCGAGCAGGGCAAGCCTCTGGAAGCCTACCGGCAAGCCCCGGCCCCAAATCGCTTTGCGGCCATACCCTTGCATGCTGCCGACTTTATACTGCCCACCTACCAAGACGCCAGCCGCTACCCCGTCATCGTGGCAGAAGACGGGCAGCTCATCACCCAGGTGGCTTACCAGGACACACTATTGGGGCCACCGGCGCCTGATCTTGATACGGATACGCTATTGCTGGCCGTCGTGAACCGCTACCACGCCGGGGCCAAGCCCGCCACGGCCCTCATCCGAGGCTTCGGGCTTAAAGAAGGAGCTGCGGCCAGCTCCGTCGCGCACGACAGCCACAACATCGTTGCTGTGGGCACCTCGGCTTCGGCCGTGGCGGCGGCCGTCAATGCCGTGATCGGCACCCAGGGCGGGCTGGCTTTGGTGGATGGGCAAGGGCAGGCCACTACCCTACCCTTGCCCATCGCAGGCCTGATGTCAGACCAGCCTGGCCCAGAGGTATCGGCCCGTTACCAGGCGCTGGAGGCACAGGCCCGGGCGCAAGGTGCCAGCCCCAAGGCTACCTTCATGCTGCTAAGTTTTATGGCGCTGCTGGTCATCCCCAAGCTCAAACTGTCTGACATGGGCCTTTTCGACGGCGAGCAGTTTACCTTCTATGCATAGCCAAACGCCAGCCATAAACTGGCAACCAAAGGCCACAAGGCTTAGTTTTGCCCTTCAGATGGCACGCTTACTGCTTTGCATACTGGGCCTGGGGCTGCTGGCCGCCTGCAACCCACCCAAAGACGAAAAGGCTCTCTCGGCCACAGAGCTAATCGAGGCCCCTACGGAAGACGGGCAGGTGCCCGTATTGAGCCTGCAAGACTCTGTGTACGACTTTGGCGAGGTTACCGCGGGCACCATCGTTAAACACAAATTTTCCTTTGTCAACACGGGCAAGCGAGACCTGCTCATTACCAACGCACAGGCCAGCTGTGGCTGCACGGTACCCACCTACCCCAAAGAGCCTATACCGCCTGGCGGTAAAGGCAACATAGAAGTAGAGTTTAACTCTACCAGCCGGGTAGGCAATCAAAACAAAACCGTCACCGTGTTTGCCAACACCCAACCGCCCACAACCGAGCTACAAATCGTAGGCAAGGTGCGGGCCAACGGCGACGAAGGCCCCGTAGCCGAGTAAGCGCGCCCTCCTACCCATTACTGAAAACGTCATTGTGGAAACACAAGAATTATACAACGAATACCTGGCCTCGGCCGGCGTAACGACGGACTCTCGAGCCGACCTGACCGATAAAATCTTCTTTGCCCTCCGCGGAGAGCGGTTCGACGGCAACACCTTTGCCCTAGAGGCCTTGCAAAAAGGTGCCCGCCTGGCCGTAGTAGATAACCAAGACCTACCTGAGGCTGAGGGGCTGTATTTTGTAGAAGATGCCCTGCAGGCTCTGCAAGAGCTGGCCTTTCACCACCGCAGGCAACTATCCATACCCGTAATTGCCATCTGCGGCAGCAATGGCAAAACCACCACCAAAGAGCTTACGGGCCGGGTGCTGGCCCAACGCTACAAAACCTTTGTAACGCCAGGCAACCTCAACAACCACATCGGGGTGCCGCTGTCTATCCTGCAGATCACGCCCGAGCATGAGATGGCCGTCATCGAGATCGGGGCCAACCACATCGGCGAGACGGCCGAGCTCTGCCGCCTGGCCGACCCGGACTTTGGCCTTATCACCAACATCGGCAAAGACCATCTGGAAGGCTTCGGCTCGCTGGAGGGGGTAGCCCAGGCCAATGGAGAACTCTTTGTCCATTTGGCAGCCAACAAAGGGCTGGCCTTCGTAAACACACACCAACCTCATGTGGTGGAGCTGGCCAAAAGCCTCACCCGCCGCGTAACCTACCCCAGCAACGGCGACTTTCTGCACACCGAAGGCCATTTAAGCGGGGCCTACTTGTCGGTGACGGCGGGGGGCTATACTGCGCAGACCCAACTGCCCGGACTCTATAACCTAGAGAACGTGGCCGCCGCCCTATGCATCGGGCGCTACTTCGACGTAGCCCTGCCCGCTGCTTTGGAGGCTGTGGCCGACTATAAGCCCACCAATAACCGCAGCCAGTGGGCAGAGACGGGCCGCAACAGCATCCTTGTAGATTGCTACAACGCTAACCCCAGCTCTATGCTGGCGGCGCTAGAAAACTTCAAGGCCATACCCGCCGCAGGCAAGCCCAAGGTGGCCATCCTGGCAGATATGGCCGAACTGGGTGCCGATGCCCAACACGAGCACGAAGAGCTGGGCAAATACCTGGCCCAGGCCGGTCTAGACCAGGTATGGCTGGCTGGGCAGGATATGGCCCATGCCAAGGCCCATTGCCCCCAGGCCCAATACTGCCCCACCGTAGAGGCCCTGGTGCAGGCACTGACAGAGGCTCAACCCTCAGGCAACCTGTTTTTGCTCAAAGCCAGCCGCTCTGCCCGGCTAGAGCGTCTTCTCCCGCTGTTGTAAGCCTTAGTTGGGCAGGTTTTGAAGCCGGGTCAGCAGGTCAGCCTGCGATAGGCTGTCTGGGTACATCTCTACGGCGGCTTCGTCTCTGGCGGTGGTGCGCACTCGGCCCATGTACCACTGTGTACCGATGCGGCTGATGGCCACCAGCACCACGGGGGCATATTTATTGTAAGGGTAGTTGGCTACAAACTCTACCCGGTTGGTCTCAGGGTCTAGCATAAAAACCTCTGGACTAATGTCAGAGAGTGCATATACCTGCGTGTTGGAGGGATTGAAGCGCCTGGGCAAACTTACCCGCACAAAAGCAATTTCATTGGTAGCCGCAACCGGGCGGGCACAACCAAACACCGGAAATCTATTGCTGAAGGTGCGGAAGGTGAGCCACCCCGTTGCGCCGCCTAGGCTCACAGTATCAGTTGGCAAATGATACCCTGCCCGCACCCGCCAAGCCGTATCGCTGGGTGTGAGAGGGCCCCATAGGTTGCGGCCTTGGCTGTTGGTGTAACCCACGTAGGTGCCCAGGCCTGCCGGGCTGGCCCCAGAAGCCCACGGCAATGCCACACGGCATTCTTCTGCCACAAGGGGCCGCCCGTTGGCCCGCAAGCTCATTTCGACACCTCCTTGCACGCTTAAGACCAACGCTTGCCCCAGCGTAGGCTTGGCCGCCAGTATGTAATCGGCAATCGTGGTCAGCTTGTGGTACCGTACCGAAATGCTTTCTGTGGCCCGCAGCGGCGCGCCCGTGGCAGAGTCCTTAACCCCGTAGAGCACCATGCGGGGCCCCGTATGCAGCCCAAAAGCCTGGCCCTGAACAACGGATACTTCCGCAGGCGCTGGTCTTAGCTGGCGTATAGCTGCCGCAATGGGCGTAGCCGTAGGATTGGTCACCAGCCATTCTTGGGTGACTATGGAGTAGTCTTCACCCTTCTTGCACCCGGCCCAACCCAGGGCCAAAAAAACGAGACAATGAATAAACCGAAACCTAATCATCATAGCAAAGGCCTAAAAGTCTGCAAGCAATTTACACAGCCTTGGCACACTACGGCTTTGGCACAATAACTTTTTGCGTGGTGGTGCCTTCTGCAATCAGCTTGCCCGCCCAGTGGGCGGTTGCTTTTACCACCAGCCAGCCCTTCTCGAACGTCTGCGGTAATGCCTCAATGTCCAGCGTAGCCCCCAATGGGGCAGAGGCTTTGTGGATGACCTCCACCTGCGTACCGATGGCTTCCGTGCCGGCGGGCCTAGCCGCCAAATAAACCCTTCGGCCTGCCCATTCAAACTCCCGCGCCAAGGCATAGGTGCTGCAAACGTCGTGAACGACCTGCCCGTCGAAGACGGGGCGGTCGGCCTCTGTTACCTGAAACTGGTGCTGGGCAGCGGCAAACGGTAGCTCGCTCATCGGTCCACCTCCCCCATTACGATGTCAATCGAGCCGATGACGGCCACCACGTCTGCCAGCAGATGCCCCCGGCAGAGCTCCGGCAAGATGGCCAGGTTCACAAAGCAGCCGCTGCGGGCATGGCAACGCAGGGGTACGTCGCTGCGCCCGTCCGTTGCAATAAAGAAGCCCAGATCTCCCCGTGGCGTCTCGGCCGAGAAGTAGGCCTGCTGGGCCTCGGGACGGATCTTCTTGGGCACCATAGCCTGCGGATCGTAGGCCGGGGTACGGGCGTGGGCACCGGTGAGCTTGTCGAGGCACTGGCGAACGATGCGGACGGACTCGTAGCACTCCATCATACGCACCCAGGCGCGGTCCCAGCAGTCGCCTTGCACGCCCTGCTGGCCCTGGCCTACGGGCACGTCAAACTCCAGCTCGGGATAGACGGAGTACCCCTGGGTGCGGCGGCTGTCTATGGCAAACCCGCTGCCGCGCAGCATGGGCCCGCTTGCCGCCCAGACCAGGGCGCGGTCTGGAGCCAGCACCCCAACGCCTGCCGTACGGCTTATGAAGATCTTGTTCTCCACCAGCACCTTCCGGGCTTCATCCAACCTGGGCGGTAGGTACCGGATAAAGTCTGCACACACACGCTCAAAGCCCTGCGGCAGGTCATAAAAAAGCCCGCCGATCCAGATGTAGTTGTAGAGCATCCGCGCCCCGCAGACCCACTCCAGCATCCGCTGGATATGCTCGCGGTCTCGCATCAGCCACAAGAAGGGGGTAAAGGCCCCTATGTCCAGCCCATAGGTACCCAGGGCCAGAAAGTGGCTGGCCAGCCGGTTCAGCTCGCACACCAGTACGCGGATGTACTCGGTGCGCGGGTCTAGCTTGCCCTCCAGGCCCAGCATGCGCTCCACGGCCATGGCATAGACGTGCTCGCTGTTCATGGCGGCCAGGTAGTCGAGCCTGTCCACAAACGGGATGATCTGGTTAAAGGGCAGATGCTCGGCATGGCGGCTGAAGCACCGATGCAGATAGCCGATGTGGGGCACCACATCTACCACCACCTCGCCTTCCGTAAGTACCTCTAGCCGGAGCACGCCGTGGGTGCTGGGGTGCTGCGGCCCCATGTTGAGCAAGAACTGCCCGGGCGCCAGAGCCTTGCCCTCGTAGTACGATGGCTCGGATTGCAGCAGGTTCTGGGCAAGGTCTTGCATGGCAGCAGAGGGGCGGCAGGGCCTTAGCGGGCAGGCTGAGCCAGTTGTTGGATGCGGGCAGCGGCCGCGTCAGGCTTCAGTTGCCAGCCGCCATACATCGGGTTCGGAAACATGATAAACTTACGCCCCCATTCTTGCTTCGTCTGTGCTACCAAGGCCAACCGCTGACCTTCATTGGCATCCGAGGGCACTTCTACAAAATCGGCAAGATTGTCGCCCAGCAGCATTACGATCTCATACCCCTTCCCCCGGATGAGGGTGCGGCGTGGCTCTTTGTTGCTGGTGTTCGTTTTGAGCAGCAGGTGGGCGGAGTCTGCCTGCGGAAAGCCCAGCGCCTGCAGGTTGCGCAACGTAGCCCCGGCATACACCGCAGACCGGTTGCTCATGTAGTAGATGTGGTAGCCGAGCATGTCTGCCGTGCTAAAAAAAACAACCGCCCCAGGCAGCGCCGTCGCCGTCCCTTTCTTCTCCCAGGCATCCCAGCGCTCTTGGGCGTAGGCTTTGCCTTCGGCAATATCGAGCGCGGTGCTTGCTGCGTTGTTGATGACGGTCTCGTCCAGATCCGTAACGATGGCCTTGGTGCCGTCTGACTGGCCCATAGCCAGCAACCGGGCCTCGGCCAGCGCGTAGCCTTGGGTATAGCAGGCCCATGCCTCGGCAGACGTGGCGTACCATAAAGTGGCAAGCGTTCGGTTATCGCTCAAAGGCCTATCGGCGGTAAACGAGGCCAAGCACAGCCAAAAGCCTGCCCCCAGTGCCAGATTGCGCAACATAGAGGCAAAGCTAGGGTATGCTGCACCATAGCCTCCTTAAGCAGGCCCAGCAAGGCTGCCAACGCATCAGACTGCAAACTGATAAATATCATTTTGCCTTGCGTGCGAACTCATAGCCTAGCCCCCTGCCTAAGCGCCAGTTTTGTACCATCTATGATTCCGAAAACAGCCACCACGGCCCGGGGTACACCCACCCCCCAACTGCGGGACCTCGTGGCTGCCGAGGGTACACAGCTCTACCTAAAGAAGGGCGCCTTCCTCTTCGAGAAAGGCATGGCACCCAGCCTTTATCTGGTGCAGCGGGGAAACCTCCTGCTTGCGGGGCCTACCGTCAACCAGATACAGTTTTTGCCCAAGAGCCGCGTACTGGGCTTGCCCGAGTGCATGGCTCAACTGCCGTGGGCTTATGCAGGCTTTGCGGCTACGCCGTTGGTGGTACACCGCCTTGCGGCCAAAGATTTACAAGCCATCCTGGCCAAGCGGCCAGAGCTACGCAGACATTGCCTGGCCGGGCTCTTGACCCGTGCCCCAGGCTTCGAGTAGGTATTTGATTTTGAAGATGATGAGGATTTTTGTACTGGAGGCCTGCGCTTATGCAGGCCTCTCGTCATTTGCGGGGCTCTCATCATCTGCCTTGGGCTTTGCCTTTGAGCGGGCCGAGGCGTCGTCGTGCAGCATGCGCATGGCCGGGCCTTCCGTATCGTCGTACTGGCCTGTGCGGACGGCCCACCCAAAGAGCCACAAAAAGCCTACGGCCACCGCTAAGGCCACGCCAATCAAAATATAGAGGATATCCATAGCAACGCCTTTGCCTGCACGCAAGGCTAAGATGCAACCACCATGGCCTTAGCAAGTCTTTTACCTGCCCGGCGTACCAGCCCAAGGCTGGCAAGCACCACCAGCATAGAGCTGGCCGGCATCAGCAAAGCCGCTACCGGCGGGCTAAGATCTCCGCGCACGGCCAGGGTAAGGGCCACCACATTAAACACCAGCGACAAGCCAAAGGCCCAGCCCACGCCCCGCAATACCTGCTTGCAAAAACCCAGCACGGCAGGCAGCTTTGCCAGCCGCTCGGCCTCTAAGATGACGTCGCAGGCGGGGGTAAAGTGGTGCAGATGTTCGCGAACGGCAATGCCGACGTGGGCGGCGGCAAAGGCCCCGGCATCGTTCATCCCATCGCCGATCATAGCCGTGCGACGGCCTTCGGCCACCTGGGCCTGCACATACGCCAGCTTCTGTAGAGGCGAGGCCTGCATAAGCATTTCGGCTCCAGGCATGTGGGGTATCAGGAGTGCAGCTTGCCCTTGGGCATCGCCGCTCACCAACGCCAGCTCGTAGCCCTGGGTGCCCAGCGTCTGCAGCATGCTATCTACACCTGCCCGCAGGCGCTGCCCAAAAGAAAACACCCCCAGCAACACCTCGTTGCAGCTAATGGCCACTTGCGAGCCGGCTGCGTCGCGCTCGGGCTGGTCGGTGGCATAGGCCAGGCTGCCCAGCCGGTAGGTATCACCGCACCATAAGGCTTGTAATCCTCGGCCGGGCCGCTCCTCAAAGCCATAAGGCCTTAAGGGCACCGTCGGTGGGCCCAGGTGCCGTTGTAGAGCCTGCGCCAGTGGGTGGGCAGACTGCCCCACCATCCACGCCGCCACGGCGGCGTCTTGCGTGCGTAGAGGCTGGCCCTGCCAGGTAAGGCGGTTGTCTTCGGTTTGGGTTAGGGTGCCGGTCTTGTCGAACACCAGGGTCTGTAGCCCCGCCAGCTCCTGCAGGGTTTGGGGCTGCCGCAAAAACACGCCATACCGAGCCAGCTTCTGCATGGCTGCATGGGTGGCAAAGGGCATGGCCAGGCTCAGGGCGCAAGGGCAGGCCACCAGCAGCACGGCCGTGGTAGCGGGCCATATCTGGGCAGGGTCTAGCCATGCCCAACCAGCGGCCGTAAGGGCGGCAAGCGCCAGCACAATCAGCGTAAAGTAGCGTGTAAACAGATGCTCTATGGTTGCCACAAGGCCTCCGGCGGGTTTGCGCTCAAAGGCGGCATGGCTCCAGAGGGTGGTAAACCGGCTGCGCGACATGGGCCGCTCCACCGTAAGCCGTATGGCCGCACCCAGCAATCGCCCTCCTGCAAAAACGGTATCGCCGGTGTGCGCCAGCACAGGTTTACTCTCGCCGCTGGCAAAGCTGTAGTCTAGCAATGCAGGGCCCTGCAGCAGCTTGCCGTCGGCAGGCAGCAGCATATCGCTCAGCACCTCGATCGTCTGGCCGGGTTGCAGGGTATCAGCCTTTTGGTAGCGGTGCGACTGCCCCTCGATCACCTTGGCAGCCAGCGGAAAGTAGGCATCCAGCGTCTGCTCGAAGCGGAGGTGGTCAAAGCTGCGCGCCTGCACCCACTTGCCCACCAACAGAAACAAGACTAAGCCCGCCAAGCTGTCCAGATACCCAGGGCCCTGTCCCAGACTGATATCTACCAGGCTGCGCACGAATAGAATGCTGATGCCCAGTGCAAGGGCCACATCCAGGCTGGCCTCCTTTCGTAAAAGCGCCCTGTAGGCACCCTGCAGGTAGTCGCTGGCGCAGTAGAAAAAGACTGGCAGGGCCAGCACCACCTTCAGCACCGTGAAAAGTGGCACAAAAGGCGCCGCATCCTCGATGCCCAGATACTCCGGGAAGCTGAACAGCATCAGGTTGCCGGCACAAAAACCCGCCACCCCAATGCGGGCCACCAGGCCTTGCAGGTACTTTTTCTGTGCCGCGGGCCTTTCCGTGCCGGCCGTCTGCAAAACGGGCTCGTAACCCAGGCGGGCCAACAGTACGGCCAGGTCTTGCAGGTTGGTTTGGGCGGGGTTCCAGTCCAGCGTAAGCTCTTTGCGTACAAAATCAACCCGTGCTTGGCGTACGGCGGGGTTCAGCATGGGTAGCCGCTCCAGCAAATAGAGGCAGGCCGCGCACTGCATAGCCGGAATGTAAAGCGTAATGGAGGCTGCCTCTGGCCGGTAGAAATGCGCCAGCGGACGCACCAGGGCCTCATCGGCCAGGTACTCGAACCGGGCCCGTAGCCGGGCTTCATCGCCTGATGGGGCACGCTGTGCGGGGTTTTGGTCGTAGAAGGTGCAGAGGTTGGCCTCTTGCAGCAGGGCATATACGCTGGCGCAGCCATGGCAGCAAAAGGCAAGCTCTTCTTTGCGGACAGGTTTGGCCGGGCAATGCTGCCCACAGTGGGCACAAACGGCGGCCGACGGCTTGTAATCCGAACCCAGGCCCGGCCTATCGGTGGCGGCGGTGGCGGTTACAGACATGGGGGCAGGCTATTGAGGTTGGGTGGGGCTATGGGGCTTGATGCAAAGAATGGGCGCAGGCTGACCAGCCGTAGGCGGGGGCTCAGGCCCTGTTAGCACGGGCGCTAAGCCTCTGAAAACAACGAAGGCCACTACAAGCCCCGATACGGCTACCCGTGCCAGCGTCCAGCGTTGGCCCCACTGCAACAGCGGCTGGCCTACCACCATCAACCCCAGCAAAAGCGGAAACGTGCCTAGCCCGAAGCTGGCCATAAAACCCACGCTGCCTTGCCAGCTAGGCATGGCCAGGCTGGCTGCCAGGGCCAGGTAGAGGGTGCCGCATGGCAACAATCCGTTGCAGGCCCCGGCCAGGCCCTGGCCAGGCAAGCTGGCCCGCCGCACCTGCCTCATCACCCGGGCCACAAGGCGCTGCACCCCATGTGCGGGGCCTGCCGTTGGCAGTAGGTTGGGTAGCGCAATCATCAGGGCCATGAGGCAGGCAGCGCCCAAGGCCATCCAATGGCGGGGAATCCACCAGGCACCTACTTGGCCCAACAATCCCACCGCCAGGCCCAGCGCGGCATAGGTAGCCGTGCGCCCAAGGTGGTAGGCCAGTTGCCCCTGCCAAAACCGGGCCTTGGGCCGGGCCGGCTGCGCCAGGGCCAGATGCAGCGGCCCGCACATCAACACGCAGTGCGCGCTGCTGGCAAGGCCCAGGGCTAGTCCGGCATACCACATAAAAAGATGGAAAAGTGAAGGTGGATGATGGTCGGCCAACCGCTTAGCGCACTACCAGCGCATGCTCGGCATAGTAGGGTTTGCCCTGGCTCTGCCACTGCAGCTTCAGCTTCCAGAGGCCAGGTTGCAGGCTGCCTAGGTTTACCATCTGCGCACCTTCGGCGTTGGCTTGCACGGCCAGGCGGCGGTCTAGGTTGGCGTTGCTGGGCCTGAAGAGGTGCAGCGTGCCCTGGCTGGGCATGGCCTCTTGCGGAAAGCCAATGGTGAGCCAGCCTTCGGCTTGCCTGAAATCAACAGGCGTCGACAGCCGCGCCGCGTTGTTCATCTGGTCTAGCTGCTGTTGGTACTGCAGCTCTTGTTTGTAGTACTGCTTGTCCACCAGAAAGATGTCGTCTTGCTTGATGCAGAGCGTCACCAGGCCTAGCATAAAGGCGGCAAAGCCCAGATAGACCGCAAAAACAGATTGTCCCCAGTTCATGGCTTGGTTGGGTTATGAGCGTGAAGGTTTAGCTACCCGGCGAAAAGAAGGTGGTACTGGCCTCAGCCAGCAGCGTCTGGCCCGCGTAAATCCGAATCGGCAGTTTGGTTTTGGCAGGCCGGGCCACCTTACCGGGCAGCTCTATGAAAGCCACCAGCTCTGCCTTTGCGGCAGGGGCAGCGGCGGTGCTGCCGCCAACTACCCGCACCTGCGCCCCAGGGTAAGGGCACACCACCCGCAGCGGCATGGCCTTAAAGGTCTTGTTCACCAGCTGAATGTTGTAGAGGTTGCTGATGGCCCCATTCGGCTGCGTCTGGTAGAGCATCCCTGGCACCCGGAGCACGGTGGCATCCACGTCTTTGCGGGTGTAAAACAGAAATCCCTCCAGGCCCACCAGCAGACATAGCACCACCGTGTAAGCCGCTACCCGCCGCGTAAAGCGGAAGCTCCGGCCTTCGGCCACGCCAGCCATAGAGTCTATGCGGATTAGCCCTGTAGGCCGGGCCAGTTTCAGCATCACGGCATCGCAGGCGTCCATGCAGGCCGTGCAGTTTATGCACTCCAGCTGGGTGCCGTTGCGGATGTCAATGCCCGTAGGACATACCTGCACGCAGAGGGTACAGTCCACGCAGTCGGCATGGGTGGTGCCCTTTTTGCCCCGGGGCTCGCCCCGGCGATAGTCGTAGGTTACCTGGGCGGTGTCTTTATCAACCAACACCCCTTGCAGGCGGCCATAGGGGCAAATGGCTGTGCACACCTGCTCGCGCAAATAGGCAAAAACAAAGAAGAACACCCCCGTGAAGCCAACCAGCGCACCAAATCCGGCTGGGTTCTGGGCCGGGCTGTGGGTCATCAGCCTCCAGGCCTCGGCCGGGCCTACCAGGTAGGTCATCACCGTGTGGGCTATCAGCAGCGAGAAAAGCAAGAAGGCACCGTACTTGCCGCCGCGCCGGGCCAGCTTTTCTGCATTCCAGGGCATGGCATCGAGCTTCTTCTGGGCCGATGGGCCGCCTTCAAAAGCGTATTCAATGGGGCGGAAAATCAGCTCCATAAACAGCGTCTGCGGGCAGGCCCAGCCACACCAAAGCCGCCCAAACACCACCGTAAACAGAATGATGAAGACAAAGAAGATGATCAGCCCCAGCGCAAAGAGGTAAAAGTCTGATGGAAAGAATGGCTTGCCCACCAGCACAAACTCCCGCGTAAACACATTGGCCAGCAGCAGCGGATGCCCCCCCACCGTGATGAAAGGCACCCCAAAGAGCAGCGCAAAAAGCACCAGCCCTACGGCTATGCGGCGGTTAAAAAAGTAGCCGCCGGGCTTTTTGGCATATACCCAAAGCCGTTTGCCCTTCTGATCTACCGTCGAGAGCTTCTCTCGGTATTGGTTGGGGGCTGTCAGGGTTTCCATGGTAATCAGAATAGCTGTGTTGTGATGGGATGATGAGGGCCCTGGCAACGGGGCAGCCTTTGCGGGGCTGCCCTATGCCTGGGTGTGGTTCTTGCTTTGCAGGACTCGGCAGCGCAGGAGGCTACTCCATCGCCGTCAAGCCTTTGCCGGCGGTGTCGGCGCTGGCCTCGCGCTCGGCCGGGGCACCTTTGGGGCTGCCAGTTTGGGTGTAGCGCTCGCCCTGGGGCGCTTTGGCCCCGGGCGGGTTAGAGCCTTGAAGGGTCAGGATATAGCTGGCCACCTGCTTGATCTCCACAGGTTTGAAAGAGGCCTTCCAGGCAATCATTCCCTTTTGCGGCACGCCGTACTTGATCGTCTTGAACACATCTTGCAGGGCTCCGCCGTGTATCCAGTACTCGTCCGTCAGGTTGGGGCCTACCCCACCCTGGCCTTGGGCACCGTGGCAAACCTTGCAGTTCTTGTCAAACAAGGCATGGCCGCTCTCCAGCTCCTGGGGGTTGTCGGCCATGGTTACGTTGCGCTCGTCAATGGCGTCGGCGGCTTTGGCCTGGTAGGCGGCAATGTCTAGCTGGGCCTGCTTCTGCTCCAGGGCTAGCTCTTCGGCCGGCAGCGGGGCGCTCAGCCAAACGTGGAAGATGAGCATATACACCACCGAGAAGGCCACCGTGCCGTAGAACATACCCGTCCACCAGGGGGGCAGGTGGTTGTCCAGCTCTTTTATGCCATCGTAATTGTGGTTCAGCTCGATGCGGCGCTCCTCTTCCAAAGGCACGGCTGCGGTGATGTAGCGGCGGTCTAGCCGTTGCCAAAAGCTGAGCTTGGGCCGCGCCGGTACGTAGGTCAGTGCCTGGCTGGCGGCTTTGGCTTCGGCCTCGGTGGCCAGGCCCGATAGCACCCGGATGGCCCACACGGCCAGCACCAGCACCATCACCACCAGAAACAGGGTAACGGCCAGCAGACTGTATAAGATGGCCTCTTGGCCGGTCATCTCAAATAAGGTACCGGGGGCCAGTACTGTGGTTACTTGCATGGCTGTGCGTCTGTAGTAGGGTTGGTAGGTTGCTCGTCTAGCGGGAGTTGGCCCATGTGGGCTACGTAGGGCTTGCCCAGGGTGTAGGCCCACAGCCCCACGCCGATAAAGAAGGTCAGAAAAACCAGCAGCGAGAAGAGCGGATACTGCCCGATGCCCTCTATGCGCTCGAAAATGTGCTTAAACATGACTATGCGTTGGCTGTGAGGTTGTTAGGGTTGAACAGTAGCCGTTTGGTCTACCGCTTCGGCTTGGGCCGGATCGGCCTTGATGTCGGTACCCAGGCGCTGCAGGTAGGCAATCAGCGCCACGATCTCCTTGTCGGGGCTTACGCGGACACCGTTTTGGGCCAGGCCGTCGGCAATGCGCTTGGCTTGGGCATTGGCCTCCGTTACGGCGCGGCTGGCATAGTCTGCCGGGTAAGGCACCCCGAAGCTGGCCATGGCCGTCACCTTCTTAGGGAGCATGTCCTTGTCCCAGGTCTGCTCTAGCAGCCAGGGGTAGGCTGGCATGATGGAGCCTGGCGACATAGACTCCGGCTCCAGCATGTGCTGGTAGTGCCAGCTATCGGGGTATTTGCCCCCCAGGCGGTGCAAATCGGGCCCGGTGCGCTTAGAGCCCCAGAGGAAGGGGTGGTCGTACACGAACTCACCGGCCTTGGAGTAGTCGCCATAGCGCTCAACCTCTGAGCGGAAGGGCCGCACCATCTGGCTGTGGCAGTTTACGCAACCTTCGCGCTGGTAAAGGTCGCGGCCCTCCAGCTCTAGGGCTGTGTAGGGCTGCACGCTGGCAATGGTCGGCACGTTGCTCTTGATCAGGAAGGTCGGCAGCATCTCTACCACGCCGCCGATCAGCACCGCAACCAGCGCCAGCACCGTGAAGATGACCGGCCTACGCTCTAGCGCGCTGTGCCAGGCACCACCCGTGGGTGCCACCTTGGCCAAGGCTGGCGCCTGGGCGGCCTCGTCGGCCATAAAGGTTCCCTGGGCAGCCGTTTTCACCAGGTTGTAGGCCATCACGAACACCCCTATCAAAAAGAGCAGACCACCTACGGAGCGCATCATGTAGAGGTACTTGAGGCGCGATACCGTCTCCAAAAAGTTGGGGTACTGCAAAAAGCCCTCGGCCGTAAACTGCTTCCACATCAGGCTCTGGGTAACGCCGGCCCAATACATAGGCAGCGCATACACGATGATACCCAGCGTGCCGAGCCAGAAGTGGACGTTGGCCAACCGAACGCTGTAGAGCTGCGTCTTCCACATCCTGGGTACCATCCAATAGAAGATGGAGAAGATCAGGAAGCCGTTCCAGCCCAGGCCGCCTACGTGTACGTGTGCAATGATCCAGTCGGTGTAGTGGGCGATGGCGTTTACGTTCTTGAGGCTTAGCATGGGCCCTTCGAACGTGGCCATGCCGTAGGCCGTCACGGCTACTACCATGAACTTGAGCACGGGGTCCACGCGGACCTTGTCCCAGGCACCGCGCAGGGTTAGCAGGCCGTTGAGCATACCGCCCCAGCTGGGGGCCAGCAGCATGATAGAGAAGACGGTGCCCAGGCTCTGGGCCCAGTCTGGCAGGCTGGTGTAGATCAGGTGGTGCGGCCCGGCCCAGATATAGATGAAAATCAGCGACCAGAAGTGGATGATACTCAGCTTATAGCTATACACTGGGCGGCCGGCTGCCTTGGGCAGGTAATAGTACATCAGGCCCAGAAAGGGCGTCGTCAGAAAGAAAGCCACCGCGTTGTGGCCATACCACCACTGCACCAGCGCATCTTGCACGCCGGCATAGAGGTAGTAGCTCTTAAAGGCAGATATGGGCAGCTCTACACTGTTGACGATGTGCAGCACGGCCACCGTCACGATGGTGGCTATGTAGAACCAAATGGCCACATACATGTGCCGCTCGCGCCGCTTCAGGATCGTGCCAATCACATTGATGCCGAACACCACCCAAATCAGTGTGATGGCCAGGTCTATAGGCCACTCCAGCTCAGCGTATTCGTGGCCCGTCGTCAGGCCCAGAGGCAGGGTAATGGCTGCCGCCAGGATGATCAACTGCCAACCCCAGAAGTGAATGTAAGAGAGGGCATCGCTAAACATCCGCGCCTTGAGCAAGCGCTGCATGCTGTAGTAAACGCCCGCAAACATGGCATTGCCTACAAAGGCGAAGATGACTGCATTGGTATGCAGAGGCCTTATCCGCCCGAAGGTGGTATAAGCCGTGTTAAAGTTGAAAATCGGGTAAAACAACTGGACGGCGGCCAGCAACCCGACCATCATCCCGATGATGCCGAAGATGACCGTGGCAATGATGAAGAGCTTTACGACCCGGTTGTCGTAGGAAAACTGCTCTACCTTACCGACCTGATTATCAGCCGATTTCTCTAGGGGCGAGACTACTACGTGCATGGTTCAAAACTAGAAAGCGCCCCCGGCGGCAGAGATTTGCCCAAGCACTGATAATTGTCAGCCTGGCCATTGCCGAATACCCACTCAATGCACCAGATGACCGAATTTTTCGGGCCTTCTACCCGTTACCTGAGCATTGCGGCTAGCCTCGGCTATTTGCATATCTAGCAAACGACTTCTTAGCTTTAACCAGATTTACCCAGCGCACATACCATCTCTGTGCCAACAGAATAGCGTTTTGCTGCTGGGTTTTACTCTTGGGTGCCACCCCATTTTTTACACTATGACCCACAAGCAACCGCTCCCTGCTTGCCTCACTTGCGCATCGCGCAACCGCAGCCTTTTTGCCAACGCCACAGAGGCTGAGCTTGCCGAGATTGAAGACGCCAAAAACTGCGGGCACTTCAAAACCGGGCAGATCATCTTCAGCGAGGCCCAGCGGCCCTATGGTATATTCTGCGTGCTAGAGGGCAAAATCAAATTGACCAAAGCCAGCGGCGACGGCAAAGAGCAGATCGTCCGCCTGGCCAAGGCCGGCGATGCCCTGGGCTACCGGGCCGTGCTGGCCGGCGAGCGCTACAGCGCCAGCGCTGTTGCCTTAGACGACAGCAAGGTGTGCTTCATTCCGCTAGAGGTATTCCGCAAGGTGATGGACGAGAACCCCGCCGTCGCGCACGACCTGTTTATCAGCCTGAGCCGCGCCCTGACAGAGACTGAGCAACAAATGGCTACCCTGGCCCTCAAGCCTGTGCGCGAGCGTTTGGCAGATGCCCTGCTCCTCCTTAAAAAGGTATATGGAGACGACAAGAGTCCTGAACCCTTCTCCATCAACCTGAGCCGCGAGAACCTGGCCAACCTGGTCGGCACCGCCAAAGAGACGGTAATCCGCTTCTTGTCTGAGTTCAAAGAAGAAGGCATGGTAGAGACCAAAGGCTCAACCATCATCCTGACAGACACCAAACGCTTGCTGGCCCTCAGCAAGCTCTATGATTAGAACTTAACCTCGCTCAGACCACCCAAGGGATGCGGCCACCGCATCCCTTTTTTTTATGCCTATGGCCAGCGCTATTCAACATTTGTATAAAACACAGGCCACCCTATTATCTTCCTGCCCGTTAGACCAACAATACACCAAACCTGTCTTCATTCATGCAGAAACTCTCCTCACTGCTGTTGGCATGGCTGGCCTTGGCCGTGGCTTCGGCTTCTGCCCAAAATGCCGACGTGATGCTGCAAGGCTTCAATGCCGTCAGCTATCAGAATCCCAACGGCTGGTACAACGTCGTCACCAGCAAGGCGGCCGAGCTTAAAGCGGCAGGCTTCAAGGCCGTCTGGATGCCACCGCCCTCCGACAATACCGGGGGAATGGGCTATCTGCCCCGGCAGTACTACAACCTCAATACGGCGCATGGATCGGCCGCGCAGCTTCAAAACTGCATCAACGCCCTGCATGGCCAGGGCATCAAAGTGCTGGCCGACATCGTGATCAACCACCGCGTAGGTACCAGCAACTGGGCAGACTTTACCAACCCGAGCTGGGGCTGCTGGGCCATCTGCAACGACGATGAGTGGCGCGGCGTAGGCGGCAACCCCTGCGGCAACAACGACACCGGCATCCCCTACGAGGCAGGCCGAGACCTAGACCATACCAACCCCACCGTGCAGGCCGACATCCGCGCCTGGATGCAGTGGCTCAAAAACACCGTCGGGTTCGACGGTTGGCGTTACGACTATTGCAAGGGCTTCTCGCCCTACTACGTGGGCCTCTACAACGACGCTACAGCACCCTACATCTCCATTGGCGAGTATTGGGACGGCAACCGCCAATTGGTGCAAAACTGGGTAGATGGCACGGCCCAAAAGTCCACCGCGTTCGACTTCCCCCTCAAATACCAACTGCACGCTGCCGTCAATGGCAACTATAGCGCGCTTAATGCCGGCGGCGCCATGAACGGCCTGGCTGGCTGGTCTCCCACCAAATCCGTCACCTTTCTAGACAACCACGACACCTACCGCGATAACAACATCTTCCCCGGCGACAACTTCAAGGTGCTTCAAGGCTATGCCTACATCCTGACACACCCGGGCATCCCGATGGTGTTCTGGGACCATTACTTCGACTGGGGCACCACCTACCGCGACGCCATTGCGGCCCTCATCAAGCTGCGCTACGATAACCAGATTACGGCCAGCAGTAGCCTCAATATACAGGTAGCCCAGGGCAATCTGTACGCCGCCGTCATAGACGGCAAACTGGCTATGAAAATCGGCCCGGCAGACTGGCAACCCAGCGGCACGGGGTGGTTCCTCAAGACCTGGGGCAACAACTACGCCGTGTGGGACCGCATCAACCCCTGCGCCGCCGCCACCCCTACCCTGACGGTGACGCCCGGCGGGCCCAACACTTTTACGGGTAGCCTCCAGGTTACGGCCCAGGGTATGACAAACAACGGCACCACGCCTATGCTGTATTTCACCACAGACGGCAGCACACCTACCACGGCATCGCCGTCGGCACAAGGCAGCCGCAGTTTCACCTTCACCACCACCACCACTCTGCGGGTATTTGCCCAAGGCACGGGCGGCTGCCAGAGCGCCCCGCAAAGCCACACCTACACGCTGGCCGCGCCTGTAGCGGGCTTCTCGGTATTTTTCCAGCGCCCCGCCGGGTGGACGGCGGCCAAGGTCTATTGGTGGAACCCCTCGCCCGTCGGGTCGTTGCCTGCCGTGGCCTGGCCGGGGGTAGATATGCAGCCCTATGGCAACGGTTGGTTTAAGTACACCTTTAGGGGCGTGGCGGGCACCAACCTCATCTTTACCGACGGCACCCGTCAAACGGCAGATCTGACGCGCAACCGCACCGGCTCTTTCAGCAGCAATGCCTGGAGCGACACCCGCCCCCCCATGACCTACGTCATGGACGGCAACCTGGACGCCGCCGCCACCAAAGTAGCCGAGGCAAACGGCGTGGCACTCTATGCAGACTATAATGGCACCCAGCTTTACCTGGCCGCCGTGTCTGCCCGCAACACCACGCAAGACGTCTTTTTGCTGGCTGCGGCTAACCTTGCAACGGCCGTGGCAGCGCCCTGGGCCAAGGCGGGCAGCATCCCCGGTGGATGCATTTACATTGGCAACGAGAGCACCAACAACTGGGCAGGCTGGACGGGCGGGCAAAGCACCACCGTGGCAGCCACCGGCATGGTAGAGGGTACGGTAAACGTTAGCCGCACATTCGGTACAGCAGCCAATCTATACTTGGCTGCCGCCCGCTATGCTACTGCCAATGGAGGTGCCCTACAAGCCCAGGCCCCAGCCCCCGTGCAAGCCAATGGCAACTTGGAGGCTGCTGAGTTTTGGCTGATGAACCTGACAGCTTTTTAAGCCTTTGGCGGTCATTCAGAAAGCCCTGGATTTGACAATCAAATCCAGGGCTTTCTGCTTTTTCGGGCAGGGCCCAAAAACGCAAAAAGCCCCCCACAAAAGTGAGAGGCTTAGTTGCGGTCCGGACGGGACTCGAACCCGCGACCTCCGCCGTGACAGGGCGGCATTCTAACCAACTGAACTACCGGACCTTCTTACCGCCGATTGCCTAGGCTCTCTGCGAAAAGGTGTGCAAAGATAGCCCCAGAAATGGGCCCTGCAAATGCATAGAGCCACTTTTTTCTCTTTTTTTTGAGCAAGCCCCAAACCCGGCCCTACCCCTTAGATTTGCAAACCCAGGTATCTAAACCCCGGTACCCTGGCCCAAAACTGCGCTGCCCATGGCCCATCTGCTTGATTTTGAGAAACCTATCGCCGAGCTTGAGGCCAAGCTCCAAGACATGAAAACGCTGGCCGCCGCCAACAATGTGGACGTATCAGCAGCGGCCACAACCTTGGAGGCCCAGATCCAGCAACTCAAAAAAGACACCTATGCCAACCTCACGCGCTGGCAGCGGGTACAATTGAGCCGGCACCCCAGCCGCCCCTATGCCCTAGACTACATCGGGGCCATGGTAGAAAACTTCGTGGAGCTGCACGGAGACCGCTCTGTGGCAGACGATCCGGCCATGGTAGGCGGCATGGGCCAGTTAGACGGGCAGACGTTCTTCTTTGTAGGACAGCAAAAAGGCCGTACTACCAAGGAGCGCCAACTCCGCCGCTTCGGCATGCCCAACCCCGAGGGCTACCGAAAGGCCTTGCGCATCATGCAAACGGCCGAAAAGTTCGGCAAGCCCATCGTTACGCTCATTGATACGCCCGGTGCCTACCCCGGCCTGGAGGCAGAAGAGCGCGGGCAGGGAGAAGCCATCGCCCGCAACCTGCGCGAGATGTTTCGCCTGACGGTGCCCATCATCTGCATCATCATCGGCGAGGGTGCCAGCGGGGGCGCGCTCGGCATCGCCATCGGAGACAAGGTGATCATGCTTGAGAATACCTGGTACTCAGTCATATCTCCAGAATCCTGCTCGTCTATCTTGTGGCGTAGCTGGAATTTCAAAGAGCAAGCCGCCGAAGCCCTTAAGCTCACGGCCAAAGACATGCTTGGCAACGGGCTGATAGACGAGGTACTGAAAGAGCCTCTCGGTGGTGCCCACACCGACCCTGGCTACATGGCTCGCAAAGTAAAAAAGGCCATTCTAGACGCCTACGACGAGCTTAAAGGCTTCTCGGCCCATGAGCTTACAGACCGCCGCATAGACAAGTTCTCTGGCATGGGCGTAGTGGTAGAGCCAGCTGCCGCCTAATCTTTTTTGTAACCAAGGCCACAGGCGTTCCGTATAAGATTGCTTGGTAAGCCGTGCCCAATTTTAGCCCAGCGTTGTTAGTTGCCGGGTGGAGAGCCTGCAATCCGAGCCTTTCAACCTATGTCCCACACCCTCCAAACCAAAGAAGACGTCTATATAGACGCAATGGTAGAGATGGTGGAGGCTGTAAATGGAGCCTTTTCAGAAGAGAACCTGCTGCGCCTCTACCAGCTTACCCTGATTGGGCATCTGGGTTTGAGCCGGTTCGTACTTTGGGTAGAAGAAGATAGCCACTGGGTACCCAAAGCCAGCCAAGGCATAGCCCAGCACCTGCCCGAGGGGCAGGTGCGTAGGCTGTCACAGGCTATTCAGAGGCCGGGCAAGCTTGAGGGCCACCCGCCAGGCCATGCGCTGCATGGCTATACGTATGCCATACCCGTATTGAGGCGGGCCAAGGCCAACGCCCAAACCCAGGCTTCAGCGGCGGCGCCCACCGTTATTGCCCTATTGCTGCTGGGTGGTGGCGTGTATGGCTTGCAAGCCCACGGCAACCTGATTAAGTTCTTAAACGCGGTAACCCACCTGATGACCTTGGCCATCTACAACCGCAGGCTAGAGGCCATAGAGCGCCAGCAAGAGCGCATGGCCATAGAGCTTGAGTTTGCAGAAAAGGTGCAGTTGGGCCTCTACCCCAAATACTTACCCAACGAGGGGCCGCTAAAAGCTGCCGCCAGTATGATAGGCTTCGGCAAGGTGAGCGGAGACTATTACGACTTTATCCCCTTGGGGGGGCAGCGGTATCTGATTTGCCTGGCCGATGTATCTGGCAAGGGCATGGGAGCCGCACTGCTGATGGCCAACTTCCAGGCAGGGCTGCGGGCACTGGTGCGCCATACCACCCACCTTGAGGCGCTGCTGGCCGAACTGAACACCGTCATTCTCCACAACGGCCGGGGCGACAAGTTTGTAACTGCATTTCTGGGCCTGGTGGATATGCGCCAGCGCAAGCTCACCTACATAAATGCTGCCCACCCGCCCGCACTACTCTGCCTGCCCAGCGGAGAGATAAAAGCCCTGAGCACGGGCACCACGCTGGTGGGCATCTTCGACGCCCTGCACAATATAGAGGTAGGCCGAGAGAGCCTGCCGCCGGGCTTCCGCCTAATCATGTACACCGACGGCGTCTCAGAGACTTTCAACCCTGCCAGAGAAGAGTTTGGTGAGGAGCGCCTGATGCAGATCATCAACCAAACCGCCCCGTCTGAGGGCCTAGACACACTTCATGCGCACATATTGGATGCGCTGGAGGCTTTCAGGCAGGGGGCCGTGGCCGAAGATGATATCACCCTTTTCTCGCTGCAGGGCTAGCGTACCAGCAGTAGATTGGTAGGCAACAAGGCCACCAACCTGCTTAACGACAAATAGCGCCAGCGCCAGAAATAGCGCATCGCCTCGGCAGGTGGGGCCTCTAGCGCCAGCACCTCTACGGGGTGCTTCTCCATAAACTGCTGGCATGCCCGGCTCAGTGCACCGGCAAAGAGCTTAATATGCAGGTCTGGCACTGGATGCTCGGCTTCCTCTAACAGGTCGCCTTCAAACGGATCGAGGGCGTGCCGGGCATGGGCAAGGCCGCTAGAGGCCGCCTGCCGCCTGCGCGTAATTACGGGCAAATCGTCGGCTCCCTGGCCATCCTTCACCAGCAGATGCACATGGTCGGCCCCCAGTGCCTGGGCCATCCTTACGGTCTTTTCTATGAGCATACCCTCTGCTTGCAGGGTATTGGTGGCTATGGCAACTTCTTGCCAGTGCTTTGGCCGTTGGCGCGGATTGGCCAGCAAAAGCACCGAGCAGTTTACCAGCCGCAGGGTGTCTTGCGCAACGGTGCCAAAAATGGCGTCTTTGGTCGATTGGGTAGGCAACGCGCCTAACACCAGCAGATCTACGGCTTCTTGCTGGCAAATGCGGGCAATGGCCTTGGCAGGTGGCCCACTCGGAAAGTACAGTTTACACCCCGGGCCATCCAGGTGCTGGCGCTCCATCAGGGCCTCCAAATGGGCATAGGTATGCTCAGAGGGGCGCCCTACGTGAATTACTACAAGCTCTGCCCCCATCTGCTCGGCCAGATAACCTGCTTCGGCCAACAAGGCCTCTCTGCGCGGAGACAACGACACTGCTACGGCCAAACGCCGGTACGGACCCAACCACATAATTCAACTTCTAATTCTGAAAGGTTTGACAATACAACGAGCAAGCCCCCCGAAACTTGTGCCGACAGGCCCACGGAAGGGCCCTGTCTAACGCAAGGGAAACCAGGCAGGTTGTATACTTCTGCAAGGTACAAACTAAGCAGCAATTATCCTAATTACCCCCTTACCAGGCTTGGCGATTAACACTATTACAAAAAAGGCCGCAACTGCGGCCTTCATTTTACCATATCTGCAAAAAAACCAGGCCCACCTTATGGCAAGCCTGGCCCATAGTAATTTGCTAAAACCGCAGATTACTTAAGCAAGCACACCCATGGCCTTGGCCATCGTCTCGCCGATGTTGGCCGGAGATTCTACTACGTGGATGCCGCACTCGCGCATGATGCGCATCTTGGCAGCGGCCGTATCATCTGACCCGCCTACGATGGCGCCTGCGTGGCCCATACGGCGGCCAGGAGGTGCCGTTTGCCCGGCGATGAAGCCCACGACGGGCTTCTTGTTGCCAGAGGCGGCAATCCAGCGAGCGGCTTCGGCTTCCATACCGCCGCCGATCTCACCTATCATAACGATGCCTTCCGTATCAGGGTCGTTCATGAGCAGCTCTACGGCTTCGCGGGTAGGCGTACCGATGATGGGGTCTCCACCGATGCCGATGGCCGTGGTGATGCCCATACCCGCCTTCACGATCTGGTCGGCGGCTTCATACGTCAGCGTGCCAGACTTTGACACGATGCCGATGTTGCCCGGCTTAAAGACGAAGCCCGGCATAATGCCCACCTTAGCCTGGCCCGGAGAGATTACGCCGGGGCAGTTGGGCCCGATGAGACGGCTGCTGCGCTTTTGTAGGTATGCCTTTACGGCAATCATATCCTTAACCGGAATACCCTCTGTGATGGCTACGATCAAACCAACACCAGCGTCTGCTGCCTCCATGATGGCATCAGCAGCAAAAGCCGGCGGTACGAAGATGATCGAAACGTTGGCGCCCTCTTTCTCAACGGCCTGTGCTACCGTGTTGAAAACAGGCAGGCCCAGGTGCTGCTGCCCGCCTTTGCCGGGCGTTACCCCACCCACAACGCGGGTGCCATACTCCAGCATCTGCTGGGCATGGAAGCTACCTTCTGAACCGGTAAAGCCTTGCACAATCACACGAGATTGGCTATTGACGAGGACGCTCATAACGACGGGATGCGAGTAGTATGTAGAAGTGCGTTCATACAGGCTTTTGCCTGGCAAGGCAAAGGTACACAACCACCCGCAACGCCCGTGCATCAGGCAAGCTTCAAAACAGGCCCTGGCTAAAAGTTGCCATTGCCGGTGGCAGGGTCTGGCATGGGGACGTTTACAGGCTCCTCTTGGCGGTTGGCCTCGTTCTCTTCCAAATCTGTCTCTACCTGCGAGGGCTGCCTGCGGTAATCGGTATCAAAATCTGGCTCCGCCTCTGTGTGGACGTGGCCTGGCGCTTCTGGCGCTGCCTCGGGCTCTGGGCCCAAGGCGTAGAATGCTGGGTGAATCATAGGGTGGCTTTGTGCGATGCGTTCTGGTTGGTACGCACGGCTGCCGGCATTTGTTGGCCCAAAGCGCAGAAGGCCCCTGCATGCTTATGCAGGGGCCTTCTGGCAAATCCGAGAAGCTGGTACTAGCGCACCACACTAACCTGCACCATGCCTACCACGGCATTGCGGCGCACGTGCGTTGCCAGATACAAGCCCGCAGGGCGCCCCTCCAAAGACAGGGTCAGTTGGTTTGCGGTGGCGGTGCCTTCTGCTACCAGACGGCCTGCAAGGTCTGTCAGCCGGACGACGTCGCCGGGCAGCAGGTTCAAGAAGCGAGCTTCGCCCTGGGTGGGGTTGGGAGCTACCACCATCGGCATCAGGCTAACCTCGCCTTCGGTGCTGGTTACAGACAGGCCGTCGAAGTAGTTGAGCAGGTTTGTAACAAACCGGTTGCGGTTGCTGGCAGGTGCTACGGAGTTTAGGGGGAAGGAGGCGAAGAACGTGCGGCGGTCTCCTACACGGGTACGGATGCCGGCTGGTGTGCTGTTGGCATAGGTGAAACTGGCAACGCCAGGAGGCACCAAGGCTAGCTGGTCGTAGCTGGCAGAGCCCATGTTGGTAGTCACAAAGCCTGTAGCGATGGTGTCTCCGGTTACGGCACGTACCGAAACTGTACCGTCTGCTCCATTGGCACCTGGGCCGTCTGCCGTGTAGCGGGCACCAAAGTAATCGCGCAGCAGGCTCGTCATGGCAGGAGAGCCGGCCACGCCGAAGTAACCCCACTCGCAACCCATCAGGGCCACATCTCCGCCTGCATCCATAAAGGCGGCCAGAGAGTCAATCTGAGCAGCCGTCAGCAGGCCGCTAAACTCGTTGGCACTGCCGATTAGAATCTTGCTGTAATTGGCACGAGAGATTAGCTCGGCCGGAAAAGAACCAGATTCTGTGCGGTTCATAATGTAGCGGCTGCGGCTTTGGGTTGGCGCATTCACGGCCACACTGGTGTTGGCATCTTTAGAGATGACCAGCAGCTCTGCCCGGCTGTAAACAGGGATAGCACTAGATTCTACAAAAGCCTGGAAGCGGGGGTCAGACGGACGAACCTGCAGCGTGATGTTGCCGCGCAGGTTGGTGCCGTTGGTAATGATGACCTGCACGGGCACCTGCACCGGGTTGGCGGCGTCGGCGGTAATCTCCATAGAATCTACAGCCTGGCCGGTAGCGTCGAGCAGCTTGGTAGAGGTGCCTGCTATCTGCGTGCGGGGGCCAGAGACCTTAAACTGAGTGGGGCTGGTGGCCGTGGTAGTTACCGTAATGGATTGCGTAATGGTATCTGTGCTGCTGGCCATAATGAGGCGCGGCACGTTGGTTACGGCAAAAGGCACGGGCTGCGTGGGGGCAGAGTAACCGCCTTGCAGCACACGCTTGCCTGTGTTGTTCTGAATGAAGCCCACCACGGCCAACTGCCGGATGTCGTACACGTTGGCCAGCCGCCACTTGAAGTTGTACACCATAGAGTCGCCAATGGCCATGGCCGTGGGCAGGGTGGTGCCGTTGGCGTTGGGCAGCATCTTCTTCATCACATGGGGGAAGACAGTCTCGCCGTTGGAGCCAGGGGCAGTGGGGAAAACAATCTCTTTTTCGATCACCACCGTCTGCAGGCGCAGGTCTCCTGTGGCATCGGCCACTTTGGTTACCACGGCACGCACGGCAATAGAGTCTACCCTGTTATTGGAGATAATGTAGTTATGCTTCACCTTCAGCTCGAACGGAGAAGGTACGCCACCCTGGGCATTGATGGTATCTACGTTCCAAGACGATGGCGACCCTGGGCTGTTACCTGCAGTAGGCCTGCGGCCGTTCATAATGCTGGTAGGCACAGAGCTTACGCCGTAGTAGGTTGTTCGGGCACCGTTGTCAGCCGTATTCTGGGTGTACATGGGGTCAACCCCAGGCCAGCTTGTATGGTACTTAATAACCACTAGCGGGGCGGTTGCTGCATTTATTCGCTGGGCAATAATGGGGTTAGTGCTAGCGCAGGGCGGGCAGCTGGCTTGCGTAAAATATTCTAGTAATACAACGCGCTGGGTCTGGGCAAAAGCCAGGGTGGGGGCAGCCAACAGGCTAGCCAACAAAAGGTGCTTCATGTAAAGGTGTAGGCAGTCGGGCAAAAAAGGTTTAGTGTAGTGTCTCCACGATACGTAGAAAAGCCAGGGAGGGTCGGCAATTCAAAAGATTGGTTGGCTGCATCGGTCGGTCGTACAAACAATCCATCTCAAAAGCAACCAATGACACCCCAAAACGATTCTGACACGGGCTTTGGGCCAAATATAGAAACCTCAATACCTTTGCACAAAAGACGGTTGAACGGACCGGCGCCGCAGTGACCGTCAGACCACCTACCACATCATGCACAAATACCTTTACGCACTGTGTGCCGCCTTGCTTTGCCTGGCTGCCCCTGCCCAAGCCCAAACCCTGGAGCTTTTTAACCGCGACACCCTAGTTACCTCTGAGCCGCAGCCACTCGATCCTGCCTTCGGCTATTGCAAGATTCGGAATATTGGGAGCAACACGGCCCGCGTTATCGTACGGCGCACCATAGAGTCGGCCCCGGCCAACCAGCAGTTTTACTTCTGCTTTACGGTAAGCTGCTACTCGCCCTTTACAGACGAGAGCACCGATACGCTAACGCTACCTGCAGGCGGGGTAGATTCTTCATTTAAGGCCTACATCAACCCCATGGGCGAGCTGGGCCAGGCCAACGTGCGCTACGAGTTTATTGACCTGAACACCAACAGCCGCACCAGCATCCGCTTCCGCTACAGTACCGTGCTGGTGTCTGTAAAAGAGCGCGCCGCCTTGCAGGCCCTCGTTGCCTCTGCCATGCCCGCCCGTGGCACCTTGACGCTGGCCCCCAATGCGGGCCTACGACTTACGCTGGCAGACATGGCCGGGCGGCAGGTACGCACCTTCTTGGCCGGAGCCACCCCTACCCCGGCAGACCTTACTGGCCTCATGCCAGGTGCCTATGTGCTGCAGGCCGCAGACGGCAGACGCTGCCGCATTGTGGTAGAGTAAGTTTTCAGACAGCAGCCCGCTTATTAAACGAGGCACCCTTGCATGCAAGGGTGCCTCGTTTGCGTTTAGGCTGCAACTTTGCCTATATGTCTGCCTATCTCGCCTGGCCCGACGTGGCCATCATTTTGGCATTTCTGGGGCTATCGCTGCTCATCGGGGTCTATTACAGCAAGCGGGCCTCTGGCTCGTTAGAGAGTTTCTTTCTGGGAGGGCGCTCGTTCCCGTGGTGGCTATCGGGTATATCGCTGGTGGCCACCACGTTTGCCGCAGACACCCCGCTGGCCGTTACTGAGCTGGTGGCCAAAAACGGCATTGCAGGCAACTGGCTGTGGTGGAACATGATGGCAGGCGGCATGCTCACCACGCTCTTTTTTGCCCGGCTCTGGTGGCGCAGCGGCATCTTGACGGATGTGGAGCTGGTAGAGCTGCGCTACGGCGGAGCACCGGCCAGGTTCTTGCGCGGGTTTAAGGCAGTGTACCTGGGCTTGTTTATGAACACGCTCATCATCGGCTGGGTCAATCTAGCCATGGGCACCATCCTGGAGGCGTTTTTCGGTTTGGACGCTAACCAGACCTTCTGGGCGCTGGCGGCCTGTATGGTGCTGGTAGCGTTTTACAGCAGCCTCTCGGGGCTTTGGGGGGTGGCGGTTACAGACTTCTTTCAGTTTTTGCTGGCTATGGGGGGCTGCATTGTGCTGGCCGTCTATGTGCTAGACCTGCCCCAGGTAGGTGGGATGGCAGGCCTCACGCAGCGGTTGCGGCCCGAGCAGTTGGACTTCTTCCCTACCCTGGGCGACGCAGGCACGGGCATGGCCTTGAGCCTGGGGGCCTTCCTGGCCTACATTGGCGTGCAGTGGTGGAGCAGTTGGTACCCCGGGGCAGAGCCCGGTGGCGGCGGCTACGTGGCACAGCGCATCATGTCGGCCAAGTCTGAGCGCGACGCCACCCTATCGAGCCTGCTGTTTCAGATCCTGCACTTCTGCGTGCGGCCCTGGCCGTGGATCATCGTCGCGCTAGCCACATTGCTCATGTACCCCGGCCTGGAAGAGCCCAAGTTCGGCTACGTCTATGCCATGCGAGACCATTTGCCGCCGGGGCTCAAAGGGCTGCTGCTGGCCAGTTTCTTGGCGGCGTATATGTCCACTGTCAGCTCGCAGTTCAACTGGGGGGCTGGTTACCTTACTTCCGACTTATACCTGCGGTTCTTCAATCCCAAGGCAGGCCTCAAGGCGCAGGTGCTGGCCGGGCGCGTGGCCACCGTTTTCATCGCAGGGCTAAGCCTCTGGGTGGGGCAATACATGAACTCCATCTCGGGCGTGTGGACGTTTATGATCGAGGCAGGGGCGGGTATTGGGCTGGTGCTGATTTTGCGCTGGTACTGGTGGCGCATCAATGCATGGTCAGAGATTACGGCCTCGCTGGTGCCGCTGATGGTGTACGGCCTTACCTCTACGGGGGTGCTTGGGGCAGAGCTGTCTTCCTTCCCCAACAGCTTCTTTGTCATTGTAGGCTGTACAACGGTGGCCTGGCTGTTGGTGACGTTGCTAACCCGCCCCGAGCGCAACGAGACGCTCATCGCCTTCTACCGCCGCGTACGCCCCGAGGCTGGCTGGGAGCCCATCCGCATCGCAGCCCGGATGCCTAAAGAAAACGGCAAGCTCGGCCTGCGCCTGTTGGCTTGGCTGGCGGCCATCGGTATGGGCTACTCTACGCTTTTTGCAACGGGCTATGCGCTGTTTGGCCGTTGGGCCCAAGCCAGCATTTGGGGGGCGGGGCTGGCCGTATCGCTGACATTGTTCATCTTCTTGATAAACAAAGGCCATGCACTGGCGGCGACGCCCGGCCCTACCTTGCCCGCTGATAAGGCATGACCCAGCACACCCAGACGCTCATTGTTGGAGGCGGCATCAGCGGCCTAGCCCTGGCCCGGGCCCTCACCGAGCGCGGCCACGACAACCTGCTGCTAGAGCAAACCGCCCGCGTGGGCGGCGTGATAGACACCTACACCCCGCCGGGCACCGCCTGGCAAATGAACTACGGTGCCAACACCCTCTTTGTAGATGAAGAGGTGATGGCCTTTCTGGAGCGCAGCGGCCTGGGCCCCAACTGGGTAGAGCCCTCGGCTATCTCCAAAGCGCGCTTCATTCTGAAGGGAGACACCTACCACAAGCTGCCCGGAGGACCGCTGAGTCTGCTCTTTGGCGGGTTCTTTAGCCTCGGCACCAAGCTGCGGCTGCTGCGCGAGTTGCGCCTAAAGCCGGGTGATATCTCACCCCCGGCCCAGCCCGAGACAGTGTATGACTTCTTTGCCCGCCACTTTGGCCAAGAGGTATGCGAGTGGGCCGTGCAGCCCTTTCTGGCAGGGATTTACGCCGGAGACGCCAAGCAACTGCTCATTGACCTGGTCTTCCCCAAGCTGGTGGCTATGGAGCGCGAGCACGGCAGCCTGCTCAAAGGCCTGCGCAAGGCCGGGCTGGGCGGGCGTCGCAAGTCCATATCGTTTGTAATGGGTATGCGCGAGCTCTGCGAGGCCCTGGCCGATATGACCCAAGCCGTGCAGGGGCAGACAGAGGTCGTAGCCCTGGCGCGCAATGCCGACGGCTGGCTGGCCACCGACCATAACGGCGATACCTACCAAGCCCGGCAGGTGGTGCTGGCCTTGCCTGCCTACCAGGCTGGCAAGCTATTGGCCCAGCACTACCCTAACCTGGCAAAGCGCTTGGCCCAGGTCCACTACACGGAGCTGGCCCAGGTCCACATCGGCTTTGCCGAGAAGGACATTGCCCGGCCTTTGCGGGGCTTCGGGGGGCTGCATCCACCGGCGGCGGGCACGTTTACCAGCGGGGTGCTTTGGGTAAGCTCTGTGCTGCCCATGCGGGCCCCGGCGGGCAGCCAATTGTTGGTGGCCTTTGTGGGCGGGGAGGGCCGGCCCTCTATAGCTACCCTGCCTGACGCAGAGATATTAGACCGCACAGAGGCCGAGCTGCGCCGCCTGTACGGTATAGAGGCCCCGGCCACGGTGCGCCACCTGCGTCGGTGGCGGCAGGCCATCCCCCAATACGACCACCGCCTGCTGGGCCTGGCCGAGGCTGCCCAAGCACCAGAGCCCGACGGCCTCTACCTGAACGGCAATTACATCGGCGGTGTATCTGTGCAAGACTGTATCCTGAAGGGGCTGCGCCTGGCCGAGCGTTTGGGCTAGGCAAGGCGCCATTCGGTTAACTATGCTTGTTTGCCGTACCTTAGCCGTCAGGACGCGAACCTTTCCTTTAACCGACAGCTCTTTATAGTTCTGATGACAGGCCTTTTCAGGGTACAGCTGCTGGCTGTATGGCTCTTTTGCTTGCCATGCCTGGTGGCGCTGGCACAACCCGTCGCCTTTGAGGTACCCGAGCAAGTGACCTTTGCCGGGCAGCGGCTAAAGCTTACGCCCGATGCGCAGGCCGTCATCAAAAAGCATGGGCAGTCTTTGGTGCGCAATGCCAAATTCTACCGCGCCATGACCGAGCGCGCCGACGCCTACTTCCCGCTCGTCGAGCGCATTTTCAGGGAAGAAGGTTTGCCAGATGACTTCAAATTCTTGGTGATCCAAGAGTCTGGCCTGGCCTCAGATGTTGTAAGCCGCTCTAATGCCGTTGGATACTGGCAGTTCAAGGCAGAGACGGCCACCGAATTGGGCCTGCGCGTAGATCCGGACGTGGACGAGCGAATGCACATCATGGCCAGCTCGCGCGGGGCGGCCCGATATCTGGTGCGCAACAATAATGTGCTCCAGAACTGGACCTACGCCTTGCTGAGCTACTACTCGGGCCTGACGGGTAGCAAGCCCTACACCAAGCCCGAGTACATCGGCGCTACGGAAATGGAGCTGGACAGCAGCACACACTTCTACGTGCTCAAGTTTCTGGCCCACAAGATTGCCTTTGAGAACGCGGTGAACCGCAGCCCCAACCCCGGCCTGCAGATTGCAGAGTACCCCGATTGCGAAGGCAAGACCCTGCGCCAGATAGCCGCCGAAACCAACATCGAGCTGGCCCAACTGGAGATGTACAACAAGTGGTGCCGCACCGGGGTGGTACCGGCTGACCGGGATTACACCGTCATCGTCCCCGTAACGGGCGGGCAGCAGCCCAGCTGGATGGCCATGACCACGCGTCCTACCCCACAACTGGGCAACAACCTGAAGCCTTGGAAGGAGAAGCGCTTCTTTGGCCTGATAGAGGTGGAGCCCACCCCGGTGGACCCGAGCCTGAACCAGGAGCAGCCCGTCTTCTTTAGCTGGAACGGCATCAAGGCCATTTTGGCCCGCAAGGCAGACAACATCAACAAACTGGCCCTGGCCGCAGGGGTCAGCAAAGAAGACTTGATGGATTACAACGACCTGCGCGTGTTTGACCTCATCGTACCCGGGCAGGTGTATTATGTGAAGCCCAAGCGGCGCAAGGCCAAGATCCCCTTCCACACCGTGCGCTCGGGCGAAACGATCTGGGAGGTGGCCCAGAACTACGGCCTGACCCTGGAGGCACTGATGCGCAAAAACCGCATGCGCACCCCCGAAAAGCTGGCCACGGGCCGCATCCTGTGGCTGCGCCACATCCGCCCAGAGGACCATCCCATCGAGTACGACAAGTCTGTGCCGCAGGCCGCCCCGGTGCCCGTTACCCGGCCGATAGACAAGCCGCTGCCTGTGCTGGCCAGCACGGCCAACCCGCCTGCCACGGCCGTTGTAACGGCCCCGCCTAAGCTGAAGGACCCCGATGCCCCCTCCCTGCAAGAGCTGGGCGATAAGTACGAGGACGTGCAGCCCAACACCAAGGCCGAGCAAGTAACCGTCCCCCTGGAAACCGGCGACGAGGCCCAGGCCACCCCCTTCCCTAAGGCCCCGCAAAACGAAACCGAGGCCGCCGGCGGCGAGCGCGTACCCACCCCCGCCAAAGCCGAAGAACCCGCCAAGCCTGCTGCCCTGCCTGCAGCCAAGCCTGCCCCTGCCAAGCCCGCACCCTCACCGGTGGTGGCTGCGCCCAAACCGGCCCCGGTCACTGCCCCGGCAGGCCCCCGCACCCACACCGTGCAGCCCAAAGAGACCCTGTATGGCATCACCAAGCAATACGGCATTGCCGCCGCCGAGCTTGTGGCCGCCAACCCCACCCTAGAGCAAGGCTTAAAAGTTGGCATGGTGCTGACCATACCCTCGGCCCAACCCGCCGCCGCACCGCCTGCGGCCTTGCCTGCCGCTACCCACACCGTAGCCCCCGGCGAGACCTTTTACAGCATTGCTAAGCGCTATGGCCTGAAGGTGGACAGCCTCAAAGCCCTCAACCCCGAGGCAGAGGCAGGGCTCAAAATCGGGCAGGTGCTGAGGTTGAAGTAGAGCTAGACTAGAGGAATGCTGGCCTCTGGCAGGGTACTGATTTGACCCTCCAAAGGAGCAAAACTGCCCTATCCTAGACGAAATACGTGTGGTTGGGGCTTGGCCTCTCTGAAAGGGGTAGTTACTTGAACGGCATACCCGCCTCCACTTGCAACTTACCTTTGCGCCACGCACCTATTTGCACCCACTAATGCCAGCCAAAGCCCTTAAAGCTACTACTGATTCCCTGTCACTCGATGTAATCCTGAAAGCCCTGCGCCTGGCCGAGACGGCCCGGGCCATGAGCGAGCACTACGACGAGCGCAAAGACGTAACGACGCGCTACGTCCACAGCACGAGCCGGGGCCACGAGGCTATTCAGATAGCGGCAGGCCTGTTTTTGGGCGAAGATGACCTGGCCTACCCCTACTACCGCGACGATAGCCTGATGCTAACCCTAGGCCTGGCCCCGGCCGAGCTGATGGCCCAGCTTTGCGGCAAAGCGGCAGACCCCAGCAGCGGGGGGCGCACCTACTACTGCCACCCCAGCATCCGCCGGGCGGGTATGGCCGTGGTGCCCCACCAAAGTAGTGCCACGGGCATGCAGGCCATTCCGGCTACGGGGGCGGCGCATGGGCTCAAATACCGCAAAGAGGTCGGGCTGGATGCGCCGGATAGCCGCCGGGTGGTGCTCTGCTCCATCGGAGATGGGGCCATGACGGAGGGCGAAGTGGCCGAGGCCCTGCAAATGGCGGCGCTCAAGCAGTTGCCCATCGTCTATCTGGTACAAGACAACGAGTGGGCCATCTCTGCCACCAAAGAAGAAACCCGCACGGGCACGGCCTACGACTATGCGGCGGGCTTCCCCGGGCTGCAACGCCTGGCCTGCAACGGTGCCGACTTTGCCGAGAGCTACCGCACCCTGGCCGAGGCCTATCAACTGGCCCGCGCCGGGCAGCCGGTGTTGGTGCATGCCCCCTGCCCGCTACTGGGCCACCACACCAGCGGTGTGCGCCGCGAATGGTACCGCACCGAGCAAAACCTAGCTGACCACCACAGCCAAGACCCCCTGCCCCGCCTCCGCGCCCTGGCCCTGGATGCTGGTGCCAACCCGGATACCCTGGCCGCCGAGCGGGAGCAGATCCGCACCCAAATAGCCCAAGACCTGGCCGAGGTGCTGGCCAGCCCAGACCCAGACCCCGCCACCGCCCTGCACCATGTGACAGCCCCCACGCCCGTCACCGAAGAGCGCGGCACGCGCAACCCGGCGGGCAGCCCGCGCACGTTTATGGTGGATGCCGCCCTCCACGCGCTGGAGGAAACGCTGGCCGCTCATCCGGAGGCGCTGTTTTATGGGCAAGACGTAGGCCCCCAATTAGGCGGGGTATTCCGCGAGGCATCGGGATTGAGCCAGAAGTTCGGCACGCACCGGGTGTTCAATACGCCCATCCAGGAGGCTTATATCGTGGGCAGCACGGCGGGCATGGCGGCCGTGGGCCTGCGGCCCATTGTAGAGCTGCAGTTTGCTGACTACTTCTGGCCCGCCATGAACCAGTTCGTCTCTGAGCTAAGTAAGAGCTGCTATTTGAGCCAGGGGCAGTTTCCGGTGCCGACCGTCATCCGCGTGCCCATCGGGGCCTATGGGGGCGGCGGGCCTTACCACAGCGGCAGCATAGAGTCTGCCCTGCTCACCATCAAGGGCATCAAGGTGTGCTACCCCAGCACCACTGCAGACCTGAAGGGCCTGCTTAAAGCCGCCTATGCTGACCCCAACCCGGTAGTAGTGCTGGAGCACAAAGGCCTCTACTGGAGCAAAGTACCCGGCACCGAAGAGGCCAAAACGCCCGAGCCCGATGCCGACTACATTTTGCCCTTGGGCCAGGCACGCCCCGTGCTTGCCGCAGACGAGGCTGCCATCCGGCGGGGTACGTCTATCGGCATCGTTACGTACGGGATGGGGGTCTATTGGGCTACGGCAGCGGCCAAGGCATTCCCAGGGCAGATAGAAGTGCTAGACCTTCGCACCCTGGCCCCGATAGACGAGACGGCCGTGCAAGCCTTGGTGCGCCGCCACGGGCGCGCCCTGTTCATTACGGAAGAGCCCGCCAGCACCAGCTTTATGCAGGCCCTGGCAGCGCGGTCTATGGCTGCCTGCTTTGAGGCGCTAGACCAGCCCATACAGGTGTTGGGGGCGGCAGATACCCCGGCGGTACCGCTCAACCTGGCCCTGGAGGCCGTCGTGTTGCCCACGGCCGAAAAGGTGAAGGCCCGGATACAAGAGATGCTGGAGGCCTAGGGCCGCCAGCCTAGGTTACGAGCGCAGAAACGCACGCACCGCAATAAAGACCAACCCGGCCAGAAAGGTCAGGATGGAGATCTTGTTGATGGTGTGCATAGTCCGCAGGTTGAAGTTGCTGTGCTTGTTAGGGTCTGGCTTTTGGAAGACCTTGAACAGGTACGAGAACATCTCGCCTACGGCAAAGTAGTCGGCAAAAGAGTTCTTTTGGCGCTTGGTCCGATAGCTGGGCTCCATATCAAATCATCGAGCGGTAGGCTCTATAAGGGTAAGCCGTAGGCACGGCAAAAGGTTTCAAATTAATCCCCTGGGGCAGGTTCGGGCGTGTCTAAAATCACCAGGTCATCGCCCAGAAACTGCTGCATGATGCGCTTGGCCGTAGGGGTGGCGGCCAGCCCGCCGAGGGCTGTCTCTTTATAGCGGGTCTCCATGCTCATACCCACCTCGGCCATAGCCGTCACGCACTCGTCGGCGGGGATCACCGCATCCACACCGGCCAGGGCAATCTGCGTAGAGCTGGCTGCAATGGCCACCGCGCTGGCGTTGCGCACGATGCAGGGGATCTCCACCAACCCGCCGACGGGGTCGCACACCAGGCCCAGCATACACTGGATGGTAACGGCAACGGCGTCGAAGGCCTGCTTGGGCGTCCCCCCCAGCATATAGCAACCCGCCGCCGCCGCCATGGCCGCAGCCGAACCCGTCTCTGCCTGGCAACCGCCGACGGCACCGGCCAGGCTGGCATTGCGCTGGATGATGAGGCCTGTACCCGCTGCCACCAGCAGGCCCTCGTACACGCGCTCGTCCGGCAGGTTGTGCAGTTTCTGGATCGTTGTCAGGTAGCCAGGCAAGATGCCGCTGGCCCCGGCCGTGGGGGCGGCCACCACGCGGCCCATACAGGCGTTGGTCTCTTTGGCGGCCAGGGCCTGGCCGATCAGCCCTGTAAACTCGGGCGACACCACGTGCAGCGGACTGGCCGCCACCTTACGCCCGGCCCCCTGCACCATGCCGCTCAGGCTGTGCAGCTCTTGGGTGGCCCCGGTGAGGGCGGCGTCCTTCATCACGGCATAGGCATGGGCCAGTCCCTCGAAGATCTGGGCTTCGGTGGTGCCCTTCTCGTGCATCTCGCGCACCAGCACGGGCTGGTAGAGGGGCTCGCCGGTCTGCTCGCAGTGCTGCTGCCAGGCCAGGAAGGAGTCAAAAGACAACGGCATAATCAAAAACCCGAGGGTAGAAATAGGTGTGCGGCAAGGGCGCTACCCCAAACCGAAAGGCAATTTACCCCTCTGCCCCAACAATAGCGCAGGCCTGTGCCAACCGCCGTGCAAACGTGTGCGTATCTTGTAGCTAGTCCTGCCATCTGCCGCTTGATTGCCATCATCAAAAAAACAGGTAAAATAGCCCTCTTTATAGTAGGAGGCGCTATCGGGCTGGTGCTAGTGGTGCTGGTTGGCATTGCCGTAGCCTTGCAATTCTCGTCTGTACAGACCTGGGCCACGGGCAAGGCCACAGCCTGGCTTGAGGGCAAGATCGGCACGCCTGTCCGCATCGCGCGGGTAGATTTAGACCTGCCTAAGACGCTCGTCATAGAAGGTATCTACCTGGAGGACCGCTCGGCAGATACCCTGCTGTATGCCGGGCACGTGGGGGTAGATATCGGCGTGCTGGCTATTACACGCAAAGAAGTCAACATTAACGAGGTAGAGCTGCGGCAGGTGGTGGCCAAGCTGCGCAAACCGGTCGACAAGGACACGTTCAACTTTCAGTATATCGTCAACGCCTTTGCCTCCAGCGATACTACCCAGAAGACCGACACCAGCGCCAGCCCCTGGACGATTGATGTGGAAGGCCTCCGCGTTGCCGATGTGCGCTTTGTGCTGGACGATAGGTTTAACAAGACCTACCTCGCCACCCGCCTGGGCAAGCTAGACCTAGAGCTGGAAACGCTCGGCCTGCAAACCCAGCACCCAGAGGTATCGGCCATCAACCTCAACGGGCTGCGCCTTACCTACGTGGCTCCTCCTGAAGACAGCAGCAAGGTAGCCGATACCACAGCCGCCAAAGCTGCCGCCCTGGCCGAGCAAGGCCCTGGCAAGAAAACCAAACCCGAAGACCTGAACACCAGCGGCTGGGGGCTCTCGCTGGCGCGGCTATCGCTTCGCGATGTGGGCCTGCGCTACCGGATTCAAGGCGCACGTGCAACCCCAGGTAGTTTCAATCCGCAGCAGATAGACGTACAAGACCTCTCGCTACTGCTGGCCGACGTAGAGGTGGGCGTCAACAACTTGGCCGCTAAGCTCGAGCAGCTCTCGCTGGCAGAGCGGAACAGCGGCTTTGTGCTGGCCAACCTAAAGGCCGAGGCCGAGGTGCGCGCCCCCGCCTACCGCCTGGCGTTGCACGAGGCCCGCACGCCCCGCAGCCGTATCGGCGGTATTACCGTAGGCACCCGAGATCTGGCAGACCCCAAGGGGTTGCTACATGCCCTTTACGCGCAGGGGCGGTTCATTAAAGACTCCATCCACTTAGCAGATGTGGCGCTATTTGTGCCGTTGCCTGAGGCCGACAAGCTAGCCAAGCTGGCACTGAAGATGCGGGGTGGTTTCAGGCTAGACAGCACTACGCTTCAGGCAAAGAATCTTAGCCTTGCCCTCAACGATGCCAACCAGGTGATGCTCGACGGCAAGGCCACCCGCATTACCGACATAACCAACCTGCGCTTGTCTGAGCTGGCACACACCCTGCGGGCCGACCCTCGCTTTGTAGCTCAGTACTTACCCAAAGGCTCCTTGCCGCCGGAAGTCTTTAAGCTAGGGCCGTTGCGCATGACAGGGAAGGTAAGCGGAGGCCTCTCTGGCTTGGCGGGCAGCCTCTCGGTGTCGGCCCGCCCTGGCACCCTAACGCTAGACAGGTACTATTACCGTACTGACAAGGACTTCACCTTTCACGCAGGTGCCGTAAAGCTGCATACGGCTGGGCTCAACCCTGCTGTGGTGCTGGGCCCGCAGTTGGGCCTCGGCCCGGTTACCGCCTCGGCAGACCTGGCCGGGGGGTATAAACCCAAGGGCGGGCCTTTCCTCAACAAAGGCCAGGTGCAGGTAACCCACGCGGTGTACAACCGCTACACCTACCGCAACATCCGCCTCGATGCCACCTACCTGGCACAGGTAGCCCGCGCCCGCCTCCGTGCGGCAGACCCCAACCTGCAAACGGACCTGCGGCTGCTGGCCAACCTAAGGCTGCCGCTCAAGCCCACCTTCAAGGTATCGGGCCCGCTAGAGATTGACCCGCGCAAGCTGCACTTTTTGACCGATACGCTACGCTTCCGCACCCGGCTGGACGGTGATGTTACCGGTACAGACCTGAGCCGCCTCAAGGCCCGGATTGATCTGCGCGACATGCTCATCACCAAGCCCGGAGCGCGTATCGGGCTAGATTCGCTGCTGGCCCGCATAACCACGGACAGTGGCCGGAGGGTCGTATCCGTACAGTCAGAGGTCATCCAGGCGCGCATGGCGGGGCAGTTCGACCTGGCCACAATTGGCCCGGCACTGTCTGACTTCCTGGTGCGGTACATCCCCCTGGCCAGCCTGCCCAGGCGGCGCAAACCCCTACCTCCGCAAGACTTCCGCCTCACCATGGCCATGCCTGCCAATCCCAAGGCCATAGAGGCGCTGGTCTCCGGGCTATACGTACCGCAGCCCATGAAGCTGGACATGCGCTTCAACAGCCGCCGCCAACGCCTGGATACCGACCTGGACCTGCCCTACCTGCGCTATCAAACCAACATGGTCAGCGGCCTGAAGCTGACCACCGACACCGACAACGACGACTGGCGCGTGAGCCTGAAGGCAGCTACCATAGCGGCAGACAGTTTCATCATCCCAGAGCCTGCCGTGCAACTGGCCGTCAAAGAAGGCGATGCCCGCTTCCGCCTCAAGGTAGCCGCCGACGAAGCCGAAAGCCGGGCACGGATCGGCGGCCGCATCCTGGGCATAGGGGCCATCAGCCGGCTGACGCTCAACGAGGCAGACCTGTCTCTGAAAGGCCAAAAGTGGGCCCTGGACAAAAACGCCCAGATAGAGGCCGGCAGCAATCATTTGCGCATCCTAAACTTCTGGTTGCAAAACGAGCAAGACAGCAGCCAGTCCATCCGTATCGAGTCTCCGGGCGGCCGGGCCAATGCCTTGCAGGCCGGTATCCACAACATCAGCGTGGCAGACATTATCCGACTGCTGCCTACTAGCCTGCCTTACCAGGCCGAGGGCTTGCTCAACGTACGCGCAGAGCTTGCCGACGTCTTTACCCTGGCAGGCCTCAAGGCCGACCTGAAGTTAGACTCCATCAGCGTGGACGGCAAAAAGGCAGGCTCGCTAACGGTAGAGGCCAGCCAGCCCCGTAAAGACCTTGTAGCCCTGGCAGCCACGCTGCGCAACTACGGTGCGGCCCTGCAGCTAAAGGGCAACTACAACATGGCCAACCCCGCCCGGGCGCTAGACTTCCGCCTGCTGCTAGACCATTACCAACCCGAGAACCTGGCTCCGCTGCTAAATGCTTACATCACCCGCTGGACAGGCGACCTGTCGGCCGACGTTAGCGTTACCGGGGCGATAGACAACCCCCAGGTGGGGGGCTTTCTGGCCTTCAACGGCAGCAACGTCTTGCAGCCCGCCTTTACCGGGGTGCCCTACCAGATAAACAACCAGCGCATCGCCATCACCCGGCAGACTGTGCGGCTAGATGCCTTTACCCTAAAAGACGAGGCAGGCAAAACCCTAAGCCTGGACGGGACCGTGGGCATCGCCAACCTTGCCAACCCACAGGTAGATATGCGCATTGCGGCCAATGGCTTCCACTTGCTAAACACAACGGCTGCAGACAACAGCAGCTTCTATGGAGAGGCCTTCGTATCTACCAACCTGGCTCTTAGAGGACCCGCCGCGGCCCTGAGCGTAAGCGGCCAGGTTGCTACCGAAGAGGGTACGCGCATCACCTACAACCTGGAGTCTGGCGAACCGGGCACGGCAGGTGTGGAGCCCTACATCCTCTTCTACGACTCGCGCGATAGTACTACCCTCAAAAAAGCCACCGCCAAAATTCAGACCCAAGCAGAGGTGCAAGGGCTGGGGCTGGCGCTCAACATCAAGCTGCAAAAGGGTACGCGATTCTTGGTCATCATAGACCCTTCTACCGGCGACCGGCTGGAGTGCGAAGGCACGGCAGACCTGCGCTTTGCCATGCGCCCCAACGGCGACATCAACCTGCAAGGAGACTATAATCTGACGGATGGCTTCTACTCCCTCAACCTGGCAGGCTTGGTAAGCAGGCGCTTCAATGTTCGCAGCGGCAGCCGGCTCTCGTGGCGCGGAGACCCTGCCAATGCTCAGGTGGACCTGACCGCCGTTTATACCACCAAGACGGCCCGGTTTCCCCTCGTGGCCGACCAGGAGGAGGCCATGACACCCTCAGAGATTGCCGCCGCCAAGCGTAGGGAGCCCGTCTCGGTGCTGCTGCGCATCACCAATACGCTGCTACAGCCCGAGATTAAGTTTGACCTGGAAGTGCCCGAAACCAGCTCCCAGGCTACGGGCGGAGCCACCGTCGGCATTGTGGCGGCCCGCATCCAGCAGATACAGACCAACGAAAACGAGGTCAACAAGCAAGCTCTGGGGCTGATAGCCCTCAACCGCTTTGTGGCCAACGGCGAGGGCGGCAGTGGCGCCACCACGGCAGACCAAGCCAACGAAAAAGCCAACCAGACCGTCTCAGACGTGTTGACGCAGCAACTGTCAAACCTGGGCCAAGAGTTTCTGGGTGGGGTAGAGATAAACGTAAACATAGACCAGCAGCAGACGGCCGCTGGGTCTAGCACGGCCTTTGCCGACAAGCAGGTGGGCCTGTCGGTGGGCAAGAGCTTTGCAAACGAGCGGCTACGCGTATCAGTAGGCGGGCAGGTCTCTACGGGGAATAGCTCGGCGGCGGTGGGGTCAGGGTCTACCACAGGCACGCCCATGCTGGGCGATATTACGGCCGAGTACAGGCTTGATAAAAAGGGTGAGTTGAATGTGAAGTTCTTCCGAACCAACAATCAAACGGTTTTCACCACGGCCGCCACAGAGCGTATTGGCACCAGCCTACAACACAACAAGAACTTCAGCTCCTTCCGCCGCTTGTTTTGGAGCGACAAAAAGCGCGAGGCCGAGCTTCAGGCAGAGCGCAGACGGCAGCAGCCAGACTCTACGCCCATGCGTATGCGGGCCAGCAAAGACGCTCCCCAGCCTTAAACGAGATACACCCCCTGGCCCAAGACGACCTCGATATGCGCCTCTAGGGTAGTAGAGACGCGATGGCCCACAAAGTCTGGCGCAATGGGGTAGCGGCGATGGTCTCTGCCCACCAATACGCCAACCTGCACAATGGCGGGGCTATGGCCCATCAACCAGGTAAAGGCGTAGGCCAGCGTCTGGCCGGTGTTGAGCACGTCATCTATCAGCACAACGGCGCTGCCAGGCAGCAGCTCGGTGGCAAGGCCGTGCAGCTGTACCTGCGGCAAAGTGCCTGCATGCTTAGGCAACTTAATTATGCCGACAGAAACCTTGGCCGGCTCGCGCTTGTTAATCTCATCGGCCAGCATTTGGGCCAGGGCTGCCCCCTGCCCCTCAATGCCGAGCAGGTAAAGGGCAGGTTGCCCGTAGTTGGCCTCTAAAATCTGAACGGCCAGGCGGGCAATCTGGGCCTGGCACTGGGCTGCCGTAAAGAGCGGGGCCTTTTCCATTGGGCTCAAAGTTGGGGCGGGGCTACCTAAAGTCTGAGCTTAGCTTGTAGCGGCACACGCGGCGGTTGCCGGCATCGGCCACGTACACCACCTGGTTGAGGTAAGCCACCCCGCGCGCTCTGTTAAACTGGTAAGGGCCGTTGCCCGTGCCTCCGAAGCTGACTTTCCGCAATTGTAAACCTTGGCTGGTGCGGAGCTGGATGCCCTCTGCACCTTGCGCGTCAAACTGAAAAAGGCTGTCCTTGTCTGTAACGAAAATGTAGCCCGTGGCGTCGCTGGCAAAAGTGAGGCCCTGCGGGCGCACAAACCGCCCCGGCGCGTACAACTCCGGTGCCATCAGTTTTACGTTGTAGTTGAAGCCGGCATCGCCCTGGCTTACGGTAATATACCGCACGGGCAGCACCTCGGCCGGGTCTGAGGTGGAGATCAAAAAATCCAGCGGGTCGTTGTTGGGTATCACAAGCGAGCGAGCCGGCAGCGTTGCAATGGCCCCGGGATTGCGGAAAAAGTCGTTGTACACGGCTCCACCGTCGCCAGACACCGATAAAGTTGTCTTAAACCTGTCACGGTTATCAAACAGCAGCACCGCGCTGTAAGGCACCTGCGATATGGGGTCGTTGCCGTTGCCACTGCGTGTTACGTAGTATTGGTTGTCTGGCAGCACGGCAATACCATTAAAATCGGCCGCCGTGTCTAGCGTAGTAACGGCCGTACGGCCGAGCAAGAAGGGCTGCTGGATGCGCTTCACGATCTTATCCTCGCCCAGGCCATACCGCCCTGCTTTGACGGCAATACGAAAGATGGTAGGCACCTGCCGCACGTCAGACGGCTCTGCCCCTACGATGCGGTCTTTGCCCAGGGCCAGGATATCCAGCGTACGGTCTTGCGCCACGGCGCGGATGCCGGGTACAGTCATGCGGCTTTGCTCACGCCCGGCCTCGTCGTAGCAGATCAGTTGCTGGGCGGCAGAGTCTACCACGTAGAGCAGGTTGTCGTTACCGGCAATTATGGCGGTAGGATACTGCATCCCGTTGGTGATATAGGGGAAGACAGGCACATAGCTGACCTCGTCTCCCGCAGACTGTGGTGGCGTTATGAAGTCTAGCTTCGTTTTGCGGCCGAACATATCGTTGCAACCGCTCAAAAGGGCCAGGGCAGGCAACAGCGCCATCCAAAAGAGATTTTTCATCGGCAACGTTTCGGCAGGCTATGGTTGGGAGGGGCTGGTGGTTTTGGCTGGGCGGGCCAACGCATAAGAGATGCCAACGGAATGGATAAGCCCCAAAAAGCGGGTTGGGTTCACACCATAGTCAATCTGCAGCATGTGCCCGCCGATGGGCTGGCGGTAGCCGATACCGGCCGAAGGGGCACGCTCGTTGTCCACGCCCAGCTTCAGGCCGGCGCGCAGGGCCAGCGTATTGGCCCAGATATACTCTGCCCCGGCGCGGATATTCTCAGCGTTGTCGTTGGGGTGGTTCAGTTGCAGGTGTACGGTTATCAGGTGCTCGTCTCGGCGCAGGGCATCCATAGAGGCCCCCATCTTAAAGTGCGTCGGGGCGGGATAGCCCTCCACGTTTACGCCTTGGCCGCGCTGGAGCAAATCAGGCACCTGGTTGCCCCGCAGGGTAGCATTTGTGCCAAAGTGCTGCAGGGTTGCTCCAAAGCGTAGGTTGCGCCAGTCTGTCCGGTACAAGAAGCCGACGTCTGCCCCCAGGCCGTTCGCAGCATATTCGGCCAGTTGCTCGCGCAAGAACTTGAAACCCAACCCGAAGGAGAATCGCTCAGAAAGGTCTCGGCTGTAACCGGCCTCGGCAGACAGGCTGTAGGTCGTGAAGTACTGGCCCGTGCCTTGCGGAAAAAATTCCGTGCGGACTTTCTCTGCCCCCATATTGAGCATATGTACCTGCCCGTAAAACGTGCCCCGCTCTTTGTTGGGCACCAAAACTGACACCAGCGAGTGGTTGATGCCGTCGGCAAAATACATGTTGCTGACGCCTACCGTCAGGCTTTTTACTTCTGCAGCCAAAGCCGGGTTCAGCGTGGCGGCATACGCATCGCCAGATAGGGTAGCGTTGGCACCGCCCATACCCGTTGACCGGGGAGACAAATCGTTTTTCAAAAACGTAAGCGCCGAGATGCCTACCCGAGTTCCTCCCAGGTTGGGAAACAGCTGCGCTTGCGCTGCGCCTGCCCAGGCCAGACCCAGCAGCAGCGCCCCCAGGCGTTTGATTTGGTTATGTGCAGCCATATCTAGAAGCTGAGCGCCACGCCATACAGAATCTGGCGCGGTTGCATGAAACGGGCAGGGTTGGTGGGTAGCGGCCCGCCTACGCGGGGACCGGTGAAGTTGGGGTCGCGCTCGTCGTAGGGCAGCGGGTCTCCGGGGCGGTAGGCCGTACCCGTTACCGGGTTCACGATCTGTGCGTTGAGGTTATTAAACAGGTTGGTAATCTCCACCGAAGCCGACACGAAGAGGCGATTCCGCAGCCTGAAATCGCGCGTCAGGCGTAGGTCCGTCCAGAACCAGGGCGAGCCTATGCGGGTGTTGGGGCTGGTCTCAATGGGCTCCCAGATGGGGCGGCCGCTGGGATCAACGCCAGCCTGCCGGTGGGGCGTATAACGCAGCCCACTCTTCCAGGTGGACATCACAAAAAGCCTGAAGCCCTTGAGCGGTATACGAAAAAGCCTGTCAGACGTATCTGGGGTATAGATGAAAGTACCCTTCAGATCCCAAGGACGATCCCAGGCCAGGAACTGCTCTTTGGTCAGGTTTACCTGGCCTGTGTTGCGGATTTGCAGGCGGCTCTCCAGGGCCGAGTTGCTTTTGCCCGTAGCCACCTGGTAGGCCACGTTGGCCATGGCCCTGATCCGTCGCGATACCCGGTAGTTGCCCATCACCTCCAGGCCACGGATACGGGCATAGTCTTGGTTAATGGAGAAAGACTTCTCTACAAACCGCCCGGTGGCAGGGTCTTGCAAGATGATGGTTCGGCTAACGATGAAGTCGAACTGGTCTTTGTAGAAGGCTGTCATCGTTACGCCCAGGTCTCGGGTAATCTGGCTCTTCACGCCCAGCTCGTAGCTCACGGCCACCTCGGGGTTCAGGTTCGGGTTGCCCAGGTCAGAGAGGAAGCTGCGGTCTTGGTAAACCGGGTCCAGGCCGGCATAGACGAAGCGGGGGTGCGGCAGCCGCATGGTGTGCCCGTAGTTGAAGTACATCACCATGTTCTCCGTAACGGGGAAGCTTACGTTGACGCGGGGCAGCAGGCGGGCCTTCCAACGCTCGCCCAGCAGGCCGACAGTTTGGCGGCGGTACTGATCTCGCACCTCCTGGATAACCTGGGCACGCGGATCATTCACCGCATTGTTGGCCAGGTTGCCCGGGGCCCAATACTCCAGGCGCGCACCCAGCGATGCGATGATGCCCTTATAGCGAATCTCATCCTCTACCCAAAAGGCGCCCTGGCGTGGCTTCACCTTCCAGACGTCTGAGGTTGATCCGATGGAGCGGCTGGGCGTAGTCTCGCCACTGGCCAGCACGATGGGCGCACCCACCCAGGGGCTGCTGACATCTACCCACTGCATGGCCTGCTGCCGGTGCTCGTGGCCCAGCGTGGTGCGGTGGATGCGGCTGGGGCTGTCGTAGGTAAACTTGTATTTGAGGGTGTACTCCTCTACCCAGTGGTCGTGCCAGACGGTAGAGATGCCTCCGTTGTTGATAAAGCCGTTGCCCGGGTTTACAAATACCACGCCGGTGTCGTTGGGGTTCCAGACGGAGATATCGCCGGTTTGGATGTTGCGTGGCTCCAGAATCTGATCTATCGTTTGTGTACGGAAGGGGCGCCCATTGGCGTCGGCCCGCAGATTTACGAACAGGCGGCCCAGGTCTACGCCCAGCCGCCACCGGTCTGAGAACTTGTGCGTGAAGTTGGCCGCCGTTAGGTTGCTGCGGTGGGTGTAGGTGGTGCCGTTGTCGGGCTGCAGCGTATAGCCATACTGAAAGCCCGGCACCATGATAGCGTTGAACCCGATGATCTGCAGCGTCCGCGTGTTCTGGTTGATGGCCACCGAGTTTTGGCTGGTGACGGTGAGCTTCGTCTGCGGGCCGATGTAGTAGCTCAGCTTCACGGTACCGTTCCACATATTGTCCTGCCGTGGGGCCCAAAACTGTGAGTTGCTGATAATGCTGCTTTGCAACTGGTTGGCCCGTACGCGGAAGTAGGTATCGTTCAGGTTCGTCTGGAAAGACGTAAAGAGCCGCAACTTCTTGTTGGTGCCGGGGATGGGCGTGCCCAGGTTGAAGTCCACAATGTCCGTGTTCCAGCGCGAGCCCTGGTTTACGTTCACCCCGAAGTTGTCGCGCTGCCAGCGGCTAAAAACCTCCAGCTTCTCACCGCCCTCTTTGATCCGGCTCACGATTACGCCCGAGTTGCCGTTGTATTCGGCCCCGGAGCCGCCCGTAACCACAGTAACGTCTTGCACCGAGTTGGACGATACCTGCACCCCAAAGCCCGTGCCGGCCAATGGGTCTTGCGCGTTGATGCCATCTACCACATACTGGGTCTCGTACACGCGGCCGCCGCGGATCTGGAGGCCGTCGGGCGATACGCTTACGCCTGCCTGCAGGGCCACTACGTCTTGCACAGACCGGGTGGTCATCTCCTTAATATCTCCGGCCGATACGCGCACCTCAGAGCGGCCGCTCTCCAAATCAACAACGGCGCGCTCACCTACTATCTCTACCTGGTCTAGCGTTCTGCCAGCTTCTTTGAGCTGTGCATTGAGCTCGTACACGCCACCCTTGGGGATGCGGATGCCGGTGTACTCCCGGCTTACAAAACCGATGTAGCTGATGCGGATGGTATAATCTCCCGCCTTCACGTTAGGTATTGTGAAGTTGCCGTTGTCGTCGGTGGTGCCGCCGTTGTAGGTGCCGACGATCAAGACGGTAGCTCCAAACAAAGGCTCTTTGGTAGCGGCATCGGTGATGCGACCCTTTAGCGTGGCTGCCTGCCCCCAGGCCAGGCCCGTCGCCAGGCAGCAGATGAGGGTAAGCCAGCGGCTCAATTGGTTAGACCCAGGCATGGAATCAGTTGAAGTCGCGGTTGAGGACATTGTTGAAGAACCGGTCGAACGCGGCCTCGTCGCCCGACTGCCGGTCTAGATCTACGGTAAAGAAGATGAGCGATGGCTTGGCCGCACCTTTGGGCGCCTTGCCGCCGATGGCCCGCGTCGGCCGCGGGTTTTGGGTGCCACCCGTCCAGACGATGGGCCCGGCATACAGGCTATCAGCCTGTGCACTGGGGAAGAACGTATCTACCCCTTGCTGAATAACTCCGCCCTGGCCGGCCGACAGCGAACGTAGATTAGGGTAACGTGCCGTATCGAGCGAGACTATCAAGCTCCGGTTGTTGATGCGGCCAGCCTGGCTCTGCAGGCTATCTACGGGCAGCCAACCCGAAAGCGGCGTAGCCGGAAAAAGCACCCGTGCGCCCGCATCAGGAAACTTGGCCGATACCAAAAGCTTGCGCCCGGCCGACAAATGCGCCGCCAAAAACGGCGAGGCCGTCTCGATAAGCAACTGCGTATTGTCTATCGTGTTGGTCAGCCGCGCCTCGTCGGAGTACCAGAAGACTTTGGGGTACTGCTCTGTGAGCAGGCCCAAGGTATTGACGAAAACCGGCGGCTGGTTTTGCCCCCCATTACCCGTCAGGTCTATGTAGTCGAAACCGGCCGGATAAACACGAGCCAGCGTGGGGAAGTATTTATTCTCAGGAGCAAACACGCCGCGGGTGTTGTGGGCATCCAGCAGCAGCAGGTCAGACGTTATGCGCCGTAAGAAGAAGGCCCGCACCCTGCCCCCGTCTAGCACTTGCGCCAAGGGAGAGCTTGTGCGCGACAGGTCCGTCACGCGCATTTCAAAGGTATTTGAGCCGCCGACTTCCAGGCCAGGCAACTGTGCAGGCAGCAGTATGCGCTGGCTGCTGAGGGTGTTGCTGTAGAAAACGCGCGCGTTTTGCACACCGGCCGTGCGCGGGTCTGCCGCTAAGAGGTATATGGCAGCGGCTGTTTTGGGCAACGCGTACCACGCTCCGCCGTTGAGGCGGATAAAAGCAGAGTCGAGCGTTTCGTCTCCGTCTGGGTCTGTGGCCAAAAAGGGCAGCGTTATCACACCCAGCAGGGTGTCTGTTTTGGGCAACGCGTTGAAGCTGACCCTTGGGGGCGAGTTGCGGACGGGCAGGCGAATTTCGGCCGGTTCGCTCTCGCTGTTCAGGTTATCAATCGCTACTACGCGGAAGACGATGGTCTGAATGGTGTCTCCGGCCGTGAGCGTAAACCGAAAGAGGCTGTCCGTTCGGCTAATCAGGCTTGTGTAGGGCCCGCCATTTACAGATAAGCGGAAGCCCCGCACAAACCCGTCTGCATCCGAGCCGGTCCAGAAGAGGCGCACGGTCGAGATCAGATTCGTCGGATCGGCAAGGGTAACGTCCTTTACGTTCACCTTGGCCAGCGGCTTTTGGTTCAGGCCCGCATTGGGGTCGTCTTTGCGGCTGCAAGCTTGGAGCACCAGCAGGCATACCGATAAGACAAGCAGTGTATAACGCATGGGTAAAACGGAGGGAGGGCTCGCTCCGCCAGGGTTGTGCCAGCCCCGCAGGCCAGCGATGTAGGGCAGCAACCTCTGCCCGGAAGGTATCCCCTATGGCCTGGGGGCCCCTTGCCATAGGTTTGGCAAAGGGCCCCAGGCATGGGGGCTAAAGCGTTGGGCTTAGTAAGCCACTACCTTATGGCTCTCTTTATAGCCCGTCTGGGCATCAAAGAGCACGATGTAGTACAGGCCACCCGCCGTCAACTTGTCGGTTTTGATGCGGAGGCTGTTGCCGTTGGCCTGGCCTTCGGCCTGCAGCGTAATGGCTTTGCCCACGTTGTCGTAAGCTACCACCTGCAGGCTGCGGCCCTCTAGCGAAGCACGCTTGTCAGTTAGGGTGAAGAAGGTACCCGCCTGCATTGGGCTTGGCGAGAGCACATAGCGGCTGTTGCCAGGAGCCACAAAGCCACGCACGGCAGAAAGGTAACCTTCCACGTCGGCGGTGTTGCGGGGCAGCAGCTTAAAGTTGCCGAAGCTGAAGTAAACCAGACCCGTGATGCTCTGCAAGCGGTCGCCATCTTGCACGATGATGGGCGTGACGCCAGGGTTCAGGGCAGAGATCCATCGGCGGCCGCTGATGAAGCTCACGTTTTTAGAGCCATAGTTAGAGCCGCCGAAGTTGGCCGTCTGCACGATTACGCCCGAGTTGGGGTCTAGCACGTCTGGCCCTACGCGCCACTCGCCAAAGTTGGCCGTGGGGTTGGTAGAAGTGCCGGTGTGGTTGCTATCTACCACAAACAAGGGCTGGGGCTGGTTTACGCGTACCAGCATGCCTTCGTACTTCTCGTTCAGGGCAAAGTCGTAGGGAGAGAGCGCCGTGGTGGCAAGATCGATAGGCGCAAACGTTACGTTGCTGCGCAGCACGGTAGCGCTGGTAACGTTGATGCAGGTCATACCGCCGCGCTCTTGTACCTGGCCCGCTACCAGTACCTCGTCGCCACGGTTGAGGGTGGCGATGGTAGCGCCGCCCACCAGCCAGATGCCGCCCCACTCAGTGGCACCCGGTGTGATGATGTAGATCGAGTTCAGGTCGGCCGTGGTGGATACCACTACGCCGCGTACAGAGTCTACAGCCAGTTGGTTGTAGCCCGAGTTGCCGTTGCTGAAGGGGGTAAACTGCAGGTCTCGGACGCTGGGGCCGCCACAACGGCTGGTAAAGAAGGCAGGTGCATCTGCACTAGGCGAGATGGATACGTTGCCGGCATTATCTACGGCGCGGATGTAGTAGGTAACCAAAGTACCATCGGCCTGCCCAGGGATGGCGGCCGTGTAGATGTTAGAGCCGGTAGCCGTCATGGCTACCTGCTGGGGCGCACCGCCAGAGATGGTGTACACCAGCGTGGCAGAGGCAATGCTGCCGTCGTCTGTAATGGTGGCCGTGATGCTGGTATTGACGCGCGAGCAAGGCTGGATGGGCAGGCGCGTCAGCCCACCAATAGAGGGCGACGAGGCGCCCCGCACATAGTGAGACGCGTTGAAGGGGTGAATCTCGTAGCCCCGGTTGTTGGTACCCGTACCTTGGCAACGGTTCTTAGAGTGGATTACGATGCCACGGATGCTGTTGAACTGGTCGCCAACGGCGGGAGGCACAAAGCCACCAGCCGTACGGGCAGCCAAAAAGCGGTCAGACACTTCGACCTTGTTGCCCTGTGCGTCTTGCACGGTAAAGGTGTAGCGTACGGGCGTACCAAAGGCGTTGATGGCCGTCACCGTCACGTTCTGTATCTCTACAAAAGCACCTTCTACCTGCTCGCCGGTGGTCAGGTTGTTAAGGCGTTGATTGTCGTTAAGTATACCGACGTTAGGCAGCAACACAGCCGTCGGGGCGGGGCCGGTTCCGTCGCCGATGTTGCGCACGCCGTCTGCCAGGGGGTTAATCTGGGTCTCACCGTCGTTGGTGGGGTTGGTGGTGCTGGTGCCATTAAACTCTTGCACCAGGCCGGTAACCTCCAGAGTATCGCCGGGCAGCACGGTTTGCAGGTCTGTAGGCGTAGTGGGTACGTTGCCCCCGCCAAAGCGAATACCGATGTTTTTGAAGGGGCCGTCGCCGTCTAGGCTGCGGATCCAAACCTGGCGCCCGCTGGCAGACTGGGCCTGGCCGCCGGGTACCATCACGATGCCGCGCACGCGCACGGTGTCTCCCACGCGGGCAGGTGCGTCGTTGCAGGCCGCCAGATCGGTGGCAGACACCGTCTGGATGTCAGAAATGGTCACCAGCGGATACACGCGCTGGGCCTGTGCCGTTGTGCCTGCAGCCAGCAGGGCTGCCAAGGCTAGTAGCTGTTTTTTCATAGGTCGCGTCTCTTGTCAGAGCGTTGGGGGTCTGCGGGGCTTCGTCTGGGCAGACGGGGCACTCGCCAGATAGGGTGGAGAAAAAGAGAAAGTTTTAGGCTAAGGTATTCAGGCTGTGTAGGATAAATCGTTTGGCGTTGGGTTAAGTATCCATTACTTAACTACGGTAAATCGGCCTTTATAGACGTTGCCAGTGTCAAGATCTTCTACAGAAAACAGATATACGCCACGCGCTACGATCTGGCTGTTGCGGCTTAGCAGATCCCAGGCATGCTCGCCACCAGAGAGCTGGTTCGTTTTCGTGTCGCTGTTGATGGTGTACCAGTCTGAGCCCTGGCCGCGGTAGTTGGCGGCATCGTGCTCAAAGTCGTCCACCACGTCCCCGGCCTGCGTAAGCACGCGTATGCGGCAGCGCTTGGGCAAGTTGGCAAACATCAGGCGGCGCTCCTCTGGGCGGCTGTTAACGCGCTCCCAAGCTGCTCCGCCATAGTAGGGGTTGGGGTACACAAAGGGCTTGTTGTCTTTGGGGTCTGCATTGGCCGGCGTACCTGGAAATACGCGATAAACCGCCTCAAGCGGGGCACTCTCCAACGATTGCAGGCCCGTGCTAGCATTGCCGCTGTCGTAGGCCGAAATGGCAAGCACGTGCTGCCAACCTGCAGGCAAACCAGCAATGTCCAGCTTGTAGCGATATACGGTCGTGTCGCCTTCAAACACATAAGTACCCTTCCGAGGCAGGCGCGTGCGATAGGCCAGGGTAGAGTCTTTGTTGAAGTCTTGATAGAGCTGCAGGCTGTTGGTCAGATCCAGCACCTGGCTTTGGTCAAACCCGATGCGGGTCTTGTAGATGCGGTAACCGGCAAAGTCTCTGCGGCGGGTGATGGGGTCAACGGTTTGCTCGGCGTTGTCGCTCCAATAAAGAGTGGCGTTGTTGGGGCCGGTCTCTACGCGGGCCAGAGGTACGTCTGGTGGGGCAGGCAGAATCCAGCGGCTCAGTTTGCCGTCTTGGTTTACGTCTTCGCCTGCATCCAGCACACCGTTAAAGTTGGTATCCTCACCATTGTAGGCAATCTGGGCCCAGTTGGCGTTGGCCACCAGTTCGGCTCTTTGGCGCTGGGTGTCTTCGGTATTGGGCTGGCCGTCTTCGGTTTTGCGGGCCAGCACCACTCCAAAGGTGATGCGCATGCTCTCACCAGGCAGCAGCCGCGGCAGCGTCGAGATGCTGATCAGGTTAGAGCGGTTGTTGGGCGCGCGCAGCGATGGACGCAGCACATCGCCCCAGTTGGGGCGCTCGGTCAGGCTGTTGATCAGGCGCAGGTAGCGCTCGTTCTCGTTGTTGGGGGTAAAGAAGAGGGGGTCTGTACTGTTAAACTGCCAACTGTTGTAGTTAATCTTCACCACGCGCCCGTCAGGATTGGGGCCCACTTTGGCCGGGTGGTAAAAGACGGTCGTGTCTTGCCCGAGGCCGTTGCGTGTCTGGTGATCAACACCCAACAGCTTGAGGCCGATGTAGCTGTTGGTAAAGCCAGGGTCTCCGGTGGCGTCAAACTCGTAGGCCATGTAGGTGGGCGCATCCAGGTAGCCGTTGCCCCCTTTGTTGAAAAAGGGCGTACCGCCGGGTGGCGTCCGGCGTATGTTTCGCACCACGCCGTCGGCCCAAAAGCCGATGGCCACATCGCGCATGGTGTCTGCCGTGCGGTTGGTGATGGTATAGTCTAACGCAACCAGAAAGTTGATGAAAGAGAAGTTCCAGTTGTAGCTCTCTACATGCACGTCTATGCCCAACGGCGTGCCGCGCCTGTCTGAAACGGGGCAGCCCCCCCCTACCGGAATCTTGGTGCCTGGCACGGTATCGTTGCGGTCGGTAAAGTCGCCGAAGAAGTCTTGGTGGCTTACCGCCAGCGGGCTAAAGCCTGGATTGCGCCGAAGCGAGCTGCGCATCCCCAACTCGGCCGTGGGGCGGTCTCTGGGCGGGGTAAACTCAAAATTGCAGCCGCCTGGGGCATACCCACCCGAGGCATCTATGGCACCAGTGGCCACGCGCTTCTGCCCCCGAACGTCTGCCCCGACCCACAGCCCTCCCTGGAAGAGATGCTCTACCCCAGAGCCCGCCGGATACTCGCAAGAGCGAAAGCCCCGCGTAAGCCAGGAGCCGCGGAACGCATTACCGATCAACCCGATGTTGTTGACCGTCATCCGGACGTTGCTGGCCGTCGTCTGACGCTCGATGTTCTGTTGGGCTTGCGCACAAAAAGCAACAAAAAGCAAGGCAACAAGGGCAAGGCAACGCATGGCTGGGGAGGTATCTTGTCTTGGCAAGCAGCTAAGGGATGTAATCTAAGGTTGCAGCGGGGCTACGATCCGAAGTTGGGCGGGCTGCTGCGCGCCACCCTCGGGCAACAGGCGCACCAGCAGCACAGAGCCGGGTACTATACCCGCAGGCAGCGCCGCAGGCTGGCCGTCGGCCAAAGGTACCTGCCCGAGCAACGTACCCGTAATGCCATAAAAGGCTGCCGTACCACCCGCAGGCATGCCCGATACATAGAGCTTGCCTTGGGCCGTGTAAGCACGCAGGGCCGTGGCGGTGGCCTGCCTAACGCCCGTCAGCCTACGGTAGGCCAGCTTACCCAGAATGGGCAGATGGTCTGAGTTGTTGAGGATGGCGCTGATCACCAGAGGCGGTGCCGAGTTGTTGGTGCCCTGGTTGACGGCCTGGTTAAAATGCCGCCCGTCTTGCCCGATGGGCCTGAAGGCAGCCGGATTGTACAAAAGGCGGCGAGTAGGATCTAGCAACGGGCGGTTCACCAGTTGCTGATCGAAGCGGTCGTCCATCCCGCCGGCGGCAAAGCACTGGCCGCTGGGGCCGTTGTAAGGGCTCTGTGTATGTACGTCGGCAAAAGAGGCGTTGGCGCTCCAGGCACCCGGGCGGTTGAGCGGATCGCGGAAGTGGCCGCCGCTGTCAGGCCGTACCATCCGCAAGTAGGCCAGCTCCGTGCTGCGATAGACGTTAAAATCGCCTTGGAAGATGTACGCCTCAGACGTGTCTTGCGTGCGGAGGTAGTTGTTGAGGCTGCGCACCTGCGCGGCGCGGTCGTTTTGGTCGGCTGTCGTGTTGGCGGCCTTCAGGTGGGCCACAATCACGTTCAGAAAGACGGTATCCGTCTCGCCCGGCTGGGGCAGCACGTAGAGGCGGTAATGGTCCAAATCGCGGATGGCGGCGGCAATGCCCCTGTGGCTTTTGAGGCCCAGCTTGGTGCTGTTGTAGAAGAAGCCGTTTACCAACGAAGAGACAATAATATTGCTAACAGGAGCCTTGACATAGCTGGTAACCCCGCCGACGTTCAGACTGCGCTGCAAGAGGCGGTCTTGCAGGATAGTGGCCCGGTTAACCTCGTTAAAGCTGATGATGTCCGGCTGCGCATACTGTACGATCCGGCGGATGAGCGTATCTTTCTTCTCTAGCCCGTTGGTGGTTGCGTTGCAGCCTACGGCGTTGTTGCCGTAGTTCATGACGTTGTAATGCATCACACGCAGCGTATCTACCTGCGCATGGGCATGGTGCACCGGCAAAAGGGCTGCGAAGGCACACACTAAAAAGCCTGCCGCCGTAAGAAAGTTAAGAGCGCTACGCAAAAACCAGAGCTTTCAGGGATGGGGGGCAGAGGCAGTCAGCACGGATTCTAACGGTCTGCACCCTTAAGAAAGCCTCACAAAGTTACAAGCCCAACCACACGTCTCTATATTACCCCGATGTTAACGTTACAACCCCGGCACGACCTTTGCCGTAGGCCAGGGCACCCCAGCCACCCCGCCAGGCAGCAATACGTTGGCAAACGTACCGAAACAACCAGCCTGCCATTCGTATTATTGTATCGCCAATAGATGTGTCTGACAGACATGTCTGGGGCCGATTTTTCGCTACAAGCTTACACACACCTACATTACCCAAGTTCTCTGCGCATGGAAGCCCTCTTGCAGGACACCCAAGTTGGTTTTGGCCCCTCTGAAAGCCAGGAAATGATTGCCCGCATGGTGCGGGATTTTGCCGCCCGCGAGATTGCCCCCCATGTGATGGAGTGGGACGAGGCGCAGCACTTCCCCGCCCAGCTCTTCCACGACATGGGCAAGCTGGGCCTGATGGGCATCCTGGTGCCCGAAACCTACGGCGGTGCCGGTATGGGTTATGCCGAGTACGTTACCGCCCTGCTCGAGCTTGGCGCGGTAGATCCCTCCATCTCATTGTCTGTGGCGGCGCACAACTCGCTCTGCACCGGCCACATTCTGCAACACGGCAACGAGGCCCAAAAGCGCAAGTACCTGCCCAAGCTGGCCACCGGCGAGTGGATTGGCGCCTGGGGCCTGACGGAGCCCAACACCGGCTCTGATGCCGGCAACATGCGCTGCGTGGCCCGTAAAGAGGGCAACGAGTGGGTCATCAACGGCACCAAGAACTTTATCACCCACGGGCGCTCAGGCCATGTGGCCGTCGTTATTGCCCGCACGGGCGAGGTCGGCGACTCCCACGGCATGACGGCCTTCATCGTAGAGCGCGGCACGCCGGGCTTCTCGGGCGGTAAGAAGGAGAACAAGCTGGGCATGCGCGCCAGCGAGACGGCCGAGATGGTCTTCTCTGACTGCCGCATCCCCGAAGAAAACGTAATCGGCGAGGTGGGCGACGGCTTCATCCAGTCTATGAAAGTGCTTGACGGGGGGCGCATCTCCATCGCAGCCCTCTCGCTGGGTGTGGCCGAGGGTGCCTACCGCGCCTCGGTGGCCTACAGCAAAGAGCGCCACCAGTTCAACAAGCCCATTGCCAGCTTCCAGGCCATCAGCTTCAAACTGGCCGACATGGCCACCGAGCTAGAGGCCGCCAAGCTCCTCACCTTCCGCGCCGCCTGGATGAAAGACAACGGCCAGAACGTAAACCTGGAGTCGGCCATGGCCAAGTACTACGCCTCTGAGGTCTGCGTAAAAGCCAGCAACGAGGCCGTGCAGATCTTCGGCGGCTACGGCTTCGTCAAAGACTTCCCCGTAGAGAAGTTCTACCGCGACAGCAAACTCTGCACCATCGGCGAAGGCACCAGCGAGATCCAAAAGCTGGTGATTTCGAGAGCGTTGTTGAAGTAGGCAGTTGCACCTCTGTAAATGAAAGAGCCCCTGGTATTCAGGGGCTCTTTCGTTTGTTGGAGGCGTAGCATCTATAAACATTGGCAAGGCCCTTGCTATCCGTAGACTCTGTCTACGGATGCCCTGCATGGCCGACTCCTGTCGGCTGCTGGCACCGGGTCCACCCCAACAGTCAGAATCAAGCCCACTTCCCCCGCCTGCACCCGTCCGAACAATACTTCACCTCATCCCAGACCTTCTCCCACTTCTTGCGCCAGGTAAAGGGGCGGTTGCAGGTGATGCAGACCTTGGTGGGCAGATTCTCCTTCTTTACGCCGCGGGGCATGGTCAGTAGCAGGTTATAGGGTCTAATCCGTTCAGGTACAAGCCGTTATTCCACCGGGTTGTTGCGCAAGCGCGTCCGCTTCTCATGTTTGGAGGCCCGGCCGCTCACCCGTTTCCGCCACAGCCGAAAGCTGCCCGGCTTCAGGTGCTTGCGCATCACGGCAATCACCTCCGCCTCCGCCAGGCCCGTATCCCGCTTGATCTTATCAAAAGACACATCATCCGCCCAAGCCATGCGGATGATCTTATCTATAAACGCATAATCATCAAGCGGTTGCATACAACAGGCAGCCGGCCCCCGGCACTCCCCGGCAGCCCAGCTCCCTACCCAAACGGCCCCAGCCATCGGATTGTTTGGGCCACCTTACCCCAACCTGTCGCAAGTCTTTAGCGACCCGATTAGGGGAGCGATGACTTGTGACGCCCATTGCGGGAAGTCTTCAGACTTCCGGAAAAAATGTCCCCAACTCCCCCGCCTGCGTACCTTTAACCCCCGTCCAGCATGAGCAAGGATACACTTTCGCCCGACAAGCTCGAGCACCTGCACCACCTGGCCCGCGAAGCCGCCGGCCGGGCCTATGCCCCGTACAGCCGCTTCCCCGTCGGGGCCGCGCTGCTTACGGAAGATGGCCGCATGTTCGTAGGCTGCAACGTCGAAAACGCCGCCTACCCCCTTGGCCTCTGTGCCGAGCGCAGCGCCGTGTCGGCCATGGTCGTCGGCGGCGGGGGTAAAATCGTGGCTGCGGTCGTCTATACGCCCACCCCTACCCCAGCCTCCCCTTGCGGGGCCTGCCGCCAGGTCCTGCACGAGTTTGGCCCCCAGGCCACCGTTTACAGCTACTGCGAGGGCAGCGCCGTGGCCGTCCACCCCTTACCCACCCTTTTGCCAGAGGCCTTCGGGCCCGAGAATCTGGCCTAAAGCCCCCGGGCGAATTGCTCCAGGGTAGTAGTCGGCTTGCCCAGGCGCTCCCAGGCAGCCTCGCTCGCAAAGCGCTCCGGATACTCGTTGAGCGACTTGAGCAGGTTGTACCCAAAACGGGCCTTGCGATCTACCAGTCCAATCACTTTGAGCACGGCCAGGGGCACCTTATCCACCTTCAGCTTCTCCTTTTTGTAGGCGGCCACAAAGCACGTGGCGGCCTCCAGCTGCGTCATACCCTCAGGCCCTTGGACGTCATAATCGTGGTTGCCCGTCAGGTCCAACCGCAGGGATCGGGCCACCATCTGGCCATAGTCGGCTCCTGCTATGTAGTGGAGCTTAACCTCGCTCTGGCCCACCACCCCTACGCCCTTGCCCCGGCGGGCCATCAGCAAGGCCTCCATAAAGGCAGAGGGATAGAAGATGGTATAAGGCAACCCGCTGGCCCAGATGGTGGCCACAGCCCGCCGCTTGAGGGCAAAAACCCACCAGTCCGTACCTCCGAGCGCCTCCCAGCGGTGTATCAGGCTAGAGAGATAGACCACCCGCCCTACCCTGGCTGCCTGTGCGGCCTCCAGGGCGGCGGCCAGGCCCTGCTCTTCGGCATGCCAATCGTTCGGGCGCTCGTCTTGCGCTACAGACAGGTTCAGGTACAACGCCTGCTGCCCGTCCATGGCGGCTGCCAGCTTAGCTGGCTGGCGCAGGTTCCCCTCTACAAGGCGCACGCCGGCGGGTAATACCTTTCTGGCCTTGGCGAGGTCTCGGACGTAGGCGGTTACTTCAAAGCCAGCCTCGGCCAAGGCCCGAGCCACCGGCTGCCCAAGGCGGCCGGTGGCTCCAATCATCAAAATGCGCATTGTTTTAGGTTTGCGGTCAGGTTTTCGCCTCAAAGAAACCGCCTTTGCGCCCCACCGGCCCGCCTTCCAGGTACCCACAAAAAGGTAAGTACCCTTACAGCCGCCGCATTAGCCGGGGCGTAATCTCTTTGCGCCAGGCCTCAAAATCTCCGGCCAGTATGTGTGCCCGTGCCTGCCGCACCAGCCAGAGGTAAAACGTCAGGTTTTGCACGCTGGCAATCTGCAAACCCAGCAGCTCCTGCGCCTGGAACAGGTGCCGCACATAGGCCTTGCTGTGGCCACTCTCAAATACGCCCTCCAGGCCGGGGTCCAGGGCAGAGAAGTCCTTCTCCCACTTCTTGTTGCGGATGCTGATAACCCCCTCTGTCGTGAAGATGTACCCGTTGCGCCCGTTGCGGGTTGGCATCACACAGTCAAACATATCCACACCGAGGCTGATGCAGGTCAGGATATTCTCAGGCGTGCCCACCCCCATCAGATAGCGGGGTTTGTCTGCTGGTAAGATGCTGCAGCACAGGGCTGTCATCTCATACATCAGCTCAGCTGGCTCGCCTACGGAGAGGCCCCCGATAGCATTGCCCGCTGCCCCTTTGCTGGCAATGTAGGCCGCGCTCTCCTCCCGCAAATGCCGGTACACCGACCCCTGCACGATCGGAAACAGGTGCTGCTTATGCCCGTAGAGGCCCTCGGTGCCGTCCATATAGGCCACGCAACGGTCTAGCCAGCGGTGCGTCAGGTGCATAGAGGTGGTGGCGTACTTCTCGGTGGCCGGGTACGGCGGGCACTCGTCAAAGGCCATCACGATGTCTGCCCCAATCACCCGCTGTATCTCCATCGCCCGCTCGGGCGAGAAGGTGTGCTTAGACCCATCTATATGGCTGCGGAAGGTGGCGCCCTCCTCCGACAGCTTCCGGTTGGCCGCCAGCGAGAACACCTGGTACCCGCCTGAGTCGGTCAGCAGGGGCCTGTCCCACCCGGCAAAGCCGTGCAGGCCACCGGCAGCCTGCAGCACCTCCAGCCCCGGCCGTAGGTAGAGGTGGTAGGTGTTGCCCAAGATGATCTGCGCCTGCACGGTATGGCGCAGCTTGTCGGCATCTACCCCTTTCACGGTGCCCACCGTGCCCACGGGCATAAAAATGGGCGTCTCTATCGCCCCATGGTCGGTCGTCAGGGTGCCGGCGCGGGCCTGGCTGCCAGGGTCTTGTCCCAATAAGTTAAACTGCATCCGGTAGAGGCTACGGGTCTAGAAATCTACCCGCATTTTCAGGTTAAAGAACCGGGCCGACAGGTAGTTGGGGATGGCAAACTGCGTATTGTTCACGTCCCGGATCCACAGGTAGCTGATGGTGTTGTTGATGCCCACCAGGTTCAGGATGTCCAGCCCGATGGCGGCCGTCTCGAACCTGCGGCCCAGCTTGCTGTTGCGGTCCTGCAAGGCAATGATCTTGCTAAAGCCGATGTCGATCCGGCGATACCACGGGGCCGATATGGCCGCCCGGTTGTCCAGGTTGTTGGGTGGGCCAAAGGGCAGCCCCGTGCCGACGATGGCATTGAGGTAAACGCGCCAGCTGGGGTTGTTGGGCAGATAATCTTGGAAGAAAACGGCCGCCGTCACGCGCTGGTCCGTAGGCCGCCGGATAAAGCCCCGCGGGGCCCGCGTCTCGGGCGTAAAGCCGGTAGAGTCTCCGTCAATGTTCTCCTTGGTCTGCAAGATGCCGAGGCTGAACCAGCTCTCTGTCCCTTTGATGAACTCGCCCGCCAGCCTGAAATCCAGCCCGGCGGCATAGGCCCGCCCGCCCAGCGTAGGCCGGTAGCGGATTCGCACATTGTCCACATCGTAGGGAATGATGCGCGGCACATCCTTAAAATATGCCTCGCTGATGAACCGAAAGGGCCGCCCCCACATCTTCAGACCCAGGTCTGAGGCTACGACGAAGTGATAGCTCTGCTGGGCCCGCAGGTTGGTGTAGAGCCTGCCGTCGTAATCGCGCAGCTCGCGGTAGAAGGCCGGTTGCTGGTACACGCCCGCCGCCGCCTTCAGCAGCCACCGCCCGGCCGAGTCCATCTTGCGCAGCACCTGTATGCGTGGTGCGGCCAGCGCCTGCTGGTTGAGCGTCCAGTACTGGGCCCGCACCCCACCGATAACGGTGTAGGGCCCGCTGCGCCAGGTAGCCTGCACGTACCCTTGGGTTCGGAAGCTACTCAAGTTGGCCCGTGCATCCAGGGGCGGGGTGGTGGTCACGTAATCGGCCGAGTCGGCAAAGGTGTATTCGTCTAGCCGGTCGGCAATGCGCTCTTGCTGGATACCGATGCCTGCCTCAAGGTCCAGGTTGCGGGTGGGGCTCCAGTAGTTGCGGGTTTGCAGGCCGGCAATCTCTACGTCTAGCCGGTTGCGGGCGTAGTTGAAGAAGGTACCCACCCCCCGCAGCGTTACGCACTTGTTAAAGTTGTCTCGGCCAGGGTCTTGGCCCACGTCGCAGAGGCGGTAGCCGCCCTCCACGTTGTTGCGCTCCCGCTCAAAGCTGGTGATGTGCTGGGCAATAAGCTCCGTACGTACCCGCCCCAGCCGGCCAGACACCGACAGGCCATTTTGAAATGTGTTGTAGGTCAGCAGCTCCTGCCCCTCAAAGGCCACATTCAGGCGCAGCACCCCTTGAATGGTGCCAAACTGCGTCTGCTGCTCCTCCGGAATAACCTGGTACCGGTTGCTGGCTACGGTGGTAAGCAGTTGCACCTTAACGTCCGACAGAAACCGCGTCGTGTCCAGGTCTGACACCCGGTAGGTCAGCAGCGCCTGCCCATCGAAGAAGCGCGGCAAATACTGCCCTTGCACGTCGAAGCCTCGCGTCAGAAAAGTGCGGCGCAGCAGGTACTCGGCGCTTTTGCGGCGCACGCCTGCCACCAGGCTCCAGCGGCTTTTGACAGAGCCTAGCTCTATATGGCCAGTCTGCGTCAGCAACCCGGCGGAGATGCTGCCTGCATTGCGCCGGGGTTGCTTGTAGCGCACCGCCAGCACCGAGCTCAGCTTATCGCCATAGCGGGGCGCCCATCCCCCAGAGCTAAAGTCGGCCCGCTGCACAAGGTCCGGGTTCACAAAGCTGAGGCCCTCTTGCTGCCCAGCGCGGACGATGGTTGGCCGGTACACCTCCTGGTCATTCACATAGACTAGGTTTTCGTCGTAGTTACCACCGCGTACAGAGTATTGGCTCGTTAGTTCAGACGTGGTAACCACGCCTGGCAGCGTGGCCAGCAGCTTGTTAAAGTCGCCAAAAGGCGTAGGCAGTACGTTGCTCAACCGGGGGTTTATGGTGACGGTAGAGAGCATGGCCGAGCGCTCGTTTTGGCCCACCACGTTTACCTCGTCTAACGCCTTAGCCTCGGGGGCCAAGGCAATGGTAGGTACCCGGGTCGTATCCTGCCTGCTGATGGCCACGCGCAGGGTTCGCGGGGCATAGCCCAGGTGCCGCACCGTCAGCTCTACGGCACCACTGACCTTAGGAGCAAGGCGCAGTATGTAGATGCCTGCATTGTCGGTCAAATCGCCGCCCGAGGCGGTAGCCGCCTTCACAGTGGCTCCGGTGAGGGGCTGGCCTTTGTCGTCGGTTACTTGCCCGGTCAGGTACCGTGTTTGGGCGTAGCCTGCCCGGGCCAAGCAGCCTAGGCCCAGCAGCAGCGTCAAGATGCGGAAAAATGCGTGCGCCAAAGCCGGTTATGCGTTCAGGGTCAAATCGTTCACCCGCAGCTCATCGATGGCAAATGCCAGGTCGTCTGCCGTAAAGAGGGCCGTGCCTGCCACCAAAACATCAGCCCCGGCATGGAGCAGCCGGGCCGCATTGGTGCGGTCTACGCCGCCATCTACCTCTATGTGGAGGTTTGGGTTAATCTGTCGCAGGCGGGCCGCCTCGGCCACCTTGTGTACCGAGAACGGAATAAAGCTCTGCCCCCCAAACCCGGGGTTTACGGACATGATCAGCAGCAGATCCAACAGGTCGATCACCTGCGTGGCCAGCGCCACGGGCGTATGCGGATTGAGCGCTAGCCCGGCCTTTTTGCCCAGCTTCTTGATCTGGGTCAGCACCGAGTGCAGGTGCGGGCAGGCCTCGTAATGCACGGTGATGATGTCTGCCCCGGCCTGGGCAAAGGCAGCCACATAGCGCTCAGGCTTCTCTATCATCAGGTGGACGTCCAGCACGGCATCAGGCCAGGCCTTGCGGAATGCCTGCACCACCGGCATCCCGAAGGTAAGGTTGGGCACAAAGTGGCCGTCCATCACGTCAATGTGGATCCAGTCTGCCCCGGCCTCGCGCAGGTTATGGGCCACGCCACGGATGTCCGATAAGTCTGCTGCCAGGATAGAAGGAGCAATCAGCGCCGGCTTTTGCATACACAAAGGTAGCCGGCGGGCACAAAGCCTTCTATCACATCGTGCTGGCTTGGCACCTAGGTGGTTTCACCCTCTGCCAAGCCTTACCTTTGCAGGCTTACAGCGGCCAGAGCCCTTGCGGTATGGCCCTTTGCTGTCTCTTTCTATGTCTCTTCTCGTTGTTGGGTCTGTTGCTTTCGACGCGCTCGAAACCCCCTTTGGTAAAACCGACAAAATCGTAGGCGGCGCCGCCACCTACATCTCGCTGGCCTCCAGCTACTTCACCAAACACGTAAACCTGGTATCCGTGGTCGGCGGAGACTTTCAGCAGGCCGACATCCAGATGCTCCAGCGCCATGGCGTGGACACCACCGGCCTGCAAATCAAGCAAGACCAGAAGTCCTTCTTCTGGAGTGGCCGCTACCACAACGACATGAACAGCCGCGACACCCTGGTGACGGAGTTGAACGTGCTGGCCGACTTTGACCCCATCGTGCCCGACGCCTACCAGGGATGCCAATACCTGATGCTTGGCAACCTGGCCCCCAGCGTGCAGCGCACCGTGCTGCAGCGCCTGACCCAGCGCCCCAAACTGGTGGTGATGGACACGATGAACTTCTGGATGGAGATTGCCCTGGCAGATCTGAAAGAGACGCTGGCCATGGTAGATGTGCTCTCCGTCAACGACGAGGAAGCCCGGCAACTCTCGAGCGAGTATGCCCTCGTAAAGGCTGCACGCAAGATCCAAGCCATGGGCCCCAAGACGGTCATTATCAAAAAGGGCGAGCATGGTGCCTTGCTCTTTGGGCCCGAGGGCCAGATCTACTTCTGCCCCGCCCTGCCGCTGGAAGAAGTGTTTGACCCCACCGGCGCCGGCGACACCTTTGCCGGGGGCTTCATCGGCTACCTGGCATCGACAGACGACACCAGCTTCGAGAACATGAAGCGCGCCATCCTCTACGGCTCGGCCATGGCCAGTTTCTGCGTAGAGCGTTTTGGCACAGAGCGCCTGGTCAATCTGCCTGAGGCTGAGCTGCAAAGCCGCATTGCCCGCTTTACGGAGCTTACCCGGGTAGAACTTCCGCTGGCCGTTTAATCTTATAGTGTGTGGGGGCCGCCAGGCCGCGCCCCCGCATACCCCTTTCCATGACGCCGATCTCTCCCGGTCAACACATTCTCATCCCAGGCGCTGGCTTGGTAGGCTCGCTGGCGGGCATCTGGCTCTCCAAGCTGGGCTTTCGGGCCACACTGCTAGACAAACGATCCAAACCCGGCACCCCGGGCTACGACCAGTCTCGCAGCATCAACCTGGCCTTGAGCCACCGGGGCTGGAAAGCACTCGGAGAAATCGGCGTCCATGTGGACATCGGCCCCGTGGCCCTGCCCATGGAAGGCCGCATCGTGCACGACATGGAGGGCCGCACGCAGTTTCAGCCCTACGGCCGGGCCGGGCAGGCCATCTACTCTGTCAGCCGGTCTAACCTCAACCGCGTCCTCAACGAGCGCGCCTCGGCCGAGCCGGGGGTAGAGATACACTACCGCACCCGCGCCACAAGCATAGACATAGAAAGGCACCAGGTCTTTGCAGAAACGCCCGAAGGCCAGCGCACCTACCACGGAGACGCTATCCTGAGCTGCGACGGCGCCTTCTCTGCCATGCGGCAGGCCTTTCAGACCTCAGACCGGTTCGACTTCTCACAAGACTACATCGCCCACGGCTACCAGGAGTTCCACATGGAGCCCACCGCCACCGGAGACTGGGCCATGGACCCCAACGGGCTGCACATCTGGCCCCGCAAGAGCTTCATGATGATAGCCTTGCCCAACCCGGATAAGTCTTTCACCTGCACGCTCTTTCTGGGTTGGGAAGGCTCTGAAGACAGCTTTGCGGCCCTCAAAGACGCAGGCTACGCAAGGATGTGGCTGCAAGACAACTTCCCCGACTTTTGCGCCCGCGTGCCCGACTTTGCCGAGCAGGCTCGCAAAAACGTGGTCAGCTCGCTGGTGACGATCCGTTGCTTCCCCTGGTACAAGCAGCGCTCGCTGCTGTTGGGCGATGCGGCCCATGCCATCGTACCGTTCTACGGCCAGGGTATGAACGCCGGCTTCGAGGACGTGGACATCCTGATGCACATGCTGCCGAAGGCCAAAACCTGGGAGGGCCTCTTTATGGATTTTGCCAAGGCCCGCAAGCCCGACACAGACGCCATTGCAGACCTGGCCCTGGCCAACTTCGTTGAGATGCGCGACAAGGTGGCTGACCCGCTCTTCCTCTTCCAAAAGAAAATTGATGCTCGCCTGGCTGCCCTGCTGCCCGAGCGGTGGGTACCGCTCTACACCATGGTCAGCTTCACCAGCACCCCCTACTCAGAGGCCTGGGCCCGTGGCCGCGAGCAGGAGCGCCTCATCCGCCGCATCATGGACCTGCCCGGTGTAGAAGAGCGATACCTGCAAGACGACTGGCTGTTAGATGCCTTGAGCCGGGTAGAGTTTGGCATGGTCGTCACGCGCTAAATTGGCATAAAACCGCGCCTGGCGAACGCAGAAGGGCTGTTTTGTTGTTTTCAACCGATGACCCAGCCTGCCGCCAGCGCCCTCTTTAACCTTAAGACCATCTATGCCGAAGAGGCTGCCGCAGCGTCTGCCCGTGGCCAGGCCATCTTGGCCCAATGGCCGCAGGCGCAGGTAGAGCTTGTGCCAAGCCACTGGCAAATTCCGGCCCTGGCCCAGATACCTGCCAACGCCGAAGCCTGGGCCAAAATCAAGCGAGAGGTGCTGGTGCTTGGCATCAAAAAACGCCCCGAGGTGCGCGTCAACGGCCGCTCGGCAGACTACATCCTGTCAGGCGCTTCTAACGGCTGTGCGCTGGCCTGTGTCTATTGCTATGTAGCCCGGCGCAAGGGCTACGCCAACCCCATCACCCTCTTTACCAACACAGAGGATGCCCTGGCCGCCCAGGTGCGCCACCTGGCCCGGCTGGGTCCCAAAGTGCCCAATCAGGTAGATGCTGACTGCCACGTCTATGAAATCGGCGAGAACGGCGACCTCTCCGTTGATGCCCTGCTGACGGACGTGCCCGAGGCGATGATTGCGCACTTTCGGCTGCAGCCGGGGGCCAAGGCCACCTTCGCCACAAAGTTCGTCAACCCGGCCCTGCTCGGCTACGACCCGCAGGGCAAAACGCGCATCCGCTTCAGCCTGATGCCCGCCCATGTGGCCAAGGTGGTAGATGTGCGCACCACGCCCATGGCCGAGCGCATCGCCGCCATCAACGACTTTGTGGCAGCAGGCTATGAGGTGCACCTCAACTTCTCGCCCGTCATCATCTACTCGGGGTGGACGCAAGACTGGGCCCAGCTCTTTGCCCACCTGGCCGACGTACTCTCGCCGGCCGCCAAGGCCCAACTGGCCGCCGAGATCATCTACTTGACCCACAACGCCGAGCTGCACGAGATTAACCTCCAGTGGCACCCCAAAGCCGAAGATCTCCTCTGGACGCCCCAGTGGCAAGAGACCAAGCAAAGCCAGACGGGCGGCATCAACGTACGCTACCGCCATGGCCAAAAGGGCCGCCTCGTGGCCGAGCTAAAGCGCCTGCTGGCCCTGCACCTGCCCGAGTGCCGGGTGCGCTATGCGTTCTGACGCATCTTTGCAGCTACATGGCCACCGCCCCTATCGCCCAACCGCTCAACCTGACGCCCGGCCCCTGGCCCGACTACCAACTGCTGGATGCCGGCAACGGCGAGAAGCTGGAGCGGTTTGGCCCCCACACCGTCCGCCGGCCCGAGCCGCAGGCCATCTGGCAGCCTAGTTTGCCCGCGCAAGAGTGGGCCCGCCTAGCCCAGGCCACCTTTAGCCGCGAGAAGGGCAGCCAAGAGAAAGGCACGTGGAGCTTTCCCCCCACCCAGCCCGATCGGTGGTGGGTGGCATATCCCCTAACCGGCGGGCAAGCCGTGCTGAAGCTGAAGGTGAGCCTGTCCAGCTTCAAGCACGTGGGCATCTTCCCCGAGCAGGCACCCAACTGGGACTTTATCTATCAGCAGTGCCTGCGCCTGGGCCAGCCCCAGGTGCTTAACCTGTTTGCCTACACGGGCGGGGCCACCCTGGCAGCCCGGGCAGGCGGGGCCCAGGTAGCCCACGTAGAAGCTATGAAGCCCACCTTGAGCTGGGCCAACGAGAACGCCCAAGGCTCTGGCCTGGACGGCATCCGCTGGATGGCTGACGACGCCCTGGCCTTTGCCCGCCGCGAGGCCCGCCGGGGCAAAACCTACCAAGGCATCATATTAGACCCGCCTGCCTACGGCCGGGGCCCCAACGGCGAAAAGTGGCTGCTGGAAGAAGGCATCCAACCCCTGCTGGAGGCCTGCGCCGCCCTGCTAGACCCGGTGGCTGGGTTTGTGGTGCTCAATCTCTACAGCCTGGGCTACAGCCCCCTCATCGCCCGCAACCTGGCCCTGACCCAACTGGCCCCCAAGCTCCCTCCCACCCTGCAAGAGGCTTGCGGGGAGCTTTGCGTTGGCAGCGGCGCCGTCTGCACCCTGCCCCTGGGCACCTATTGGCAAGCAGCCTGGTAAAACACCCAATCCCAACACCCCTCCCTGTGATAGCCCCCACCCACCCCTCTGCCAGCTTGCTGGAGCGCTTTTGCCGCTACGTGCAGATAGACACCCAGTCTAACCCCAACAGCCAGACGGTGCCCACCACCGCCAAGCAAAAAGACCTGGGCCGCCTGCTGGTGCAAGAGCTGCAAGCCCTGGGCGCCATCGATGCCGAGCTAGACGACAAAGGCTATGTCTATGCCACCATCCCCGCCAGCCCCGGCTGCGAGGCCGAGCCCGTCATCATGCTCTGCGCCCACATGGATACCTCGCCCGATGCCAGCGGCACGGGCGTGCGGCCGCTGGTACACCCCAACTACCAAGGCCAAGACCTCCCCTTGCCAGACGACCCCAGCATCGTCGTCTCTCCCGGCACAGACCCCGCCCTGCTGGCACAGCTGGGCCATACGCTCATCACAGCCTCTGGCACGACGCTACTGGGGGCCGACAACAAGGCCGGCGTGGCCGAGATCATGACCGTGGCCGAGCGCCTGCTGCGCGGCGTACCGGGCCTGCGCCACGGCAAGGTGCGCATCCTCTTTACGCCGGACGAAGAGGTAGGCCGCGGGGCCGACCATGTGGACCTGCAGAAGCTGGGGGCCGATTTCGGCTACACGCTCGACGGTGAGGAGCGCGGCACCCTGGAAGACGAAACCTGGAACGCCGACGGCGCCACCGTCGTCTTCGACGGGGTGTCGGCCCACCCGGGCTTTGCCAAGGGCCGCTTGGTCAACGCGGTGAAGGCGGCCGCTGGCTTTGTGGCCAGCCTGCCCGCAGACCAAAGCCCCGAGGCCACCGAAGGCCGGCAGGGCTTTGTCCACCCCGTATCCGCCACGGGCACTGCCGAGCGGGCCGAGGTCAAGCTCATCCTGCGCGACTTTACGCTGGAGGGGCTGGCGGCCCAGCATCAGTTGCTGCAGCGCCTGGCCCGCCAGGCTGCCGAGGCCCTGGGTGCTCAGATGCACTACCACCCCGCCGAGCAATACCGAAACATGAAGCAGGTGCTAGACCAGCATCCCCAGGTGGTGGAGCGCGCCCTGGCCGCCATGCGTCGCTGCGGACTACAGCCCGAGCGCCGCTCCATCCGCGGCGGCACGGATGGGGCCCGATTCACGCTCATGGGCTTGCCTTGCCCCAACCTGTTTGCCGGCGAGCACGCCTTCCATTCCAAAAAAGAGTGGGTGAGCCTGGAGGATATGGAGCTGGCCGTACAGGTAGCCCTGGAGGTACTGCGCGTACCAGCCTAAAGAACCCGCCCTGCCGTCGAACGCAGGGGCGCATTTAACACCCGGGTAACAAACGAGGCCATGCAATAGGCGCATATTTGTACAAAGAAAGCTGCCCGCCTTGTGCTTTCAGGGTAGCTTATTGGCATGAAAAAACGCATACTTTTGGCCCTGGCAGCGGTAGGATTTGCCTATACCGCTCAGGCGCAAACAGCCATTACCATCCAGCAGGCCCGGGCCCAGGCCGTGGGGCAGACGGTCACCATTGGGGGCATTGTCACCAACGGGGGCGAGCTTGGCCGTCTGCGGTTTATTGACGACGGCACGGCAGGCATCGCCCTCTTTTACACATCAGATTCACTCGTGCGCGAGCCCGTCGTGCGTGGCGACAGTGTGTTTGTAACCGGCGTCCTTAAGCAGTTCAACAACCTGCTAGAGCTAGACCCCATCACCGTCAGCCGGGTCGTCTCTCAAAACAATCGCCTGCACGACACACTAGTTTTTAATGCCGGCAACTGGGGCGCCGCCTACAGCGAAGACAACGAAGGCCGCCTGGTGCGTCTCAACCGCATCCCCCGCGTCACCAGCGGTACGGGCACGGCCATTACCAGTTTCAACGTGACGGGCTCTGGGGCCAACTTCCGCCTCAATGGCGATGCCAGCCTGGCCATGCGGGTGCTTTCTACCAGCTCTGGCCCCTCGGGCATTGTAGGCAAACCTACCCCGGCCGACACCTTCGACATCGTAGGCATCATGAGCCAGTTTAGCGCGGCCGTGCCCACCAGCGGCTATCAGCTCCAGCCCCGTCTTTACGACGACATCGTGCTGGGGCCTGCACCCAACTTCTCTAGCCGCATCTTCGAGACGAACGTTACCACCACTTCGCTCAGCCTTGGGTTTACCACTACCAACCCCGGCAGCACACGCGTAGAGTTCGGCTCTACGCCTGCCCTCGGCAACATCCAAGACGACCCTACCCAGGTTACAAACCACACCTTCACCCTGCAAAACCTCACCCCTGGCACGGTCTATTGGGTGCGGGTAAGCAGCTCTAACGTTAACGGCACCACACAAGGGCCTATGCAGGTGTTTGCCACGCAGTCATTGTCGTCAGGCACTATCCGGGCCTACTTCAACCATAGCGTTGCCACCCAGGATGCGCTACCCGGCAACGAGGCCATAGTCTCTCAAGCAGGGCTTGACGATACGCTGATCAGCTACATCAACCGCGCGACCGAGTCGCTGGACATTGCCATCTACAACTGGAACAACACCGGGCTCTCCAACATAACCAACGCCGTTAATGCGGCCTACACCCGTGGCGTAAGGGTACGGATCATCACCGACGGCAGCGCCGTCAATGTAGGCCTTAATACGCTTAACCCGGCCATCCGAACCTTGCGCAGCCCAACCACTATGGCCTTTGGCCTGATGCACAACAAGTTTGTCATCATAGATGCCGACGCGGCAGATCCTTCCAAGCCCTGGCTCTGGACGGGCTCGCTCAACTGGACCGATGACATGGTGGTCGACGCCTGGAACAACGTCATCACCTTCCAAGACCAAGCCCTGGCCCGCAGCTACAAGGTAGAATTTGAGGAGATGTGGGGCTCAACCACCCTCACGCCCGGCAGTGTGTTTACCGGCCCCGGCTCTGCGGGCACGGCCCTGTTTGGCCCTTATAAGACAGACAACACGCCCCATTACATCAAACTTGGCACCACGGGCAAAGAGGTAAATCTGTATTTCTCGCCGTCTGACGGTACGCAAGGCCAGATTATTGGGGCCATCAGCTCGGCTGAGTCAAGCTTCCAGATAGGCACCAACCTGATCACCCGCACCGAGTATGCCATTGCCATTCGCAACAAGTACCAGGCACTAGGCGCGGCCAGTTGCTCACGCGTTTTGGTAGATGACACAAGCCAGTCTGGCTCGGGTCTGGCGTATCGTATCATGCTGCCTACCTTGGGCAACAACCTACAAATGTTTGCCCCCAGGGGCACCTTCCACCACAAGTATGTAATTGTAGACCAAGAGGTTACCGCTGGCGATCCTAAAGTGGTGACAGGCTCGCACAACTGGAGCGGCTCTGCCGAGCAGCGGAACGACGAGAACACCGTCATCGTGCACGACCAGCGCACGGCCAACCAGTACTATCAGGAGTTCCAGCAACGCTGGGCCGACGACGGGCAGACCAACTGCATCACCGTCAGCATACAGCCCCGCCTTGCCTCGGCCATCCAACTGGCCCCCAACCCGGCCGAAGAGGGCGTTACCATCAGCCTGCCTACGTTGGCTGGCAAGCAGGTAAAACTGCTGGGTGCCGATGGCCGTCTGCTGCAAAGCCGTGTGGCTACGGGTGCCTCACTGTACTTACCTACGCACACGTTAGCGCCGGGCGCATACCTCATCCAGGTAGAGGGTGTTGCCGTACCGGCCCGTTTTATGAAACAGTAAGAGGCAGCATCCATTCGGAAGAAAAGCGCGCTGCCTGGGCCACCGGGCAGCGCTTTTTTGTACCAAGCCCCTCCTGCAAAACGTCTAGCCCACAACTTTGCATTTATGCCCGCAATAACCCGTATTGCCTCTAACGTAGCACTTCTGGCCCTGGCCTGCACCCCTTTGGCACAAGCCCAGCACCGCTCTGGCCTAGGCGCCCCCCCTGCCCGCCCCCGGCTGGTGGTGGGCATCACCGTAGATCAGATGCGCTACGACTTTCTGTACCGCTACTGGGCCTGCTACGGCAAAGGAGGCATCAAACGGCTGGTGCAGAAGGGGTACAGCTTCGAGCAAGCGCATTACCCCTACGCCCCCACCGTGACCGGGCCGGGCCACGCCAGCCTGTTTACGGGCACCAGCCCGGCCTACCACGGCATAGCTGGCAACCATTGGTGGGTGCGCCAGGCAGGGGCAGAAACCTACTGCACAGCAGACAGCACCGTGCAGGGCCTGGGGGCCAAAGGCGAGGCCGGGCAGATGTCTCCACGCAACCTGCTCACCACCACCATCGGAGACGAGCTCAAGTTCGCCACCCGGGGCCAGGGCAAGGTCATCGGCGTAGCCCTCAAAGACCGCGGCTCCATCTTACCCGCAGGCCACCGGGCCGACGCCGCCTATTGGTTCGACACCAAAAGCGGCAACTGGATCAGCAGCAATTACTATATGTCCACCCTGCCCGATTGGGTAAGTAGCTTCAACACACAAAAATCGGCTGGCAACTATCTGCAACAGCCTTGGGCTCCCCTGCTGCCTGCCGAGGCCTACAACCACCTAGCCGGGCCCGACAGCTCCCTCTATGAGGGCCAGGTTACGGCCGGGGCGGGCACCCGAATGCCGGTAGATATCCCCCGATTTGTGCCTCGGGCAGGCTATGGTTTGCTCTACAACAGCGGGCTGGGCATCCACGTCACCACAGATTTTGCCCTGGCCGCCCTTAGCCAAGAGCAGTTGGGCAAACGGGCCGGCACCACGGATATGCTCTGCCTCAGCTACAGCAGCACGGATGTGGTGGGCCACATCTTCGGGCCCGACAGTTGGGAGGTGATGGATACCTACCTCCGCCTAGACCGCGACCTGGAGCGCCTGCTCGATGCCATTGATGACCAGGTAGGGCTCAAGAACGTGCTCGTCTTCCTTTCGGCAGACCATGGTGTGGTGCAGGTGCCAGACCTGGCTGCCAGCCAAAAGCTGCCTGCCGGGCGCTATGCGCAAAACCAAGCCCGCCAGGCCGCCGAAGCTCGCCTGGCCGAGCGCTATGGCGCCGGCACCTACGTGCTAGCAGAGCAAGGCGAGCAGCTCTATCTTAACAGACCCTACCTCAAGGAGCGCCGCATCAGCGTAGATGAGGCTGCCGCAGTGGCCGCCGAGGCTGTGCGCGCCCTGCCCTGGTGCCAAAACGCCTGGGGGGCCTGGGCCCTCAAGGCCGCCGCCGTTACGGACCCGTTTGCCCGCCGCCTGGCCCTGGGCGCCCACCCCGAGCGCAGCGGAGATGTGTATTTTCTGCCCCGGCCGGGCTTCATCGAGTCTGAGCGCAGCCGCGGCACCACCCACGGCACACCGTACAGCTACGATACGCACGTGCCCATGCTCTTCTTTGGCTGGGGTGTGCCTAAAGGCCAGAGCCGACAAGCTGTCTCTATCACAGACATTGCCCCAACAGTATCGTCTCTGCTCAAGATGATGGAGCCATCAGGCTGCATCGGCCAGGCCCGCAGCTTTGAGGTGGAAGATTAACAGGCATCTTGTAGAGCTAAAACCCTTCTTGCGCCCCTCCCCACCACCTTTTATCTTTACAGAATGGCCCTGCCCTACCGCGTTTTATTGTATTACTGCTTTGCCGAGGTGCAAGACGCCGCCTTGCTGCAACGCCAACAGCTCGAAAAGTGCCTGGAGCTTGACCTGCGCGGCCGCATCATCGTAGCGCCCGAGGGGCTAAATGGCACCGTATCGGGCACGCCCGAGGCCTGCCAGGCGTACATGGATTGGGTGCATGCCGACCCACGCTTTGCCGGTACAGACTTCAAGATAGAAGACGTGGCCGAGCAGGCCTTTGCCCGCATCAACGTGCGCCTCAAGCCAGAGATCGTCCATGCCGGGCTGCCCCACATCAAGCCCTACGAGCGCACCGGCCAACACCTGACACCAGCCGAGTGGAAGGCCATGATGCAAGACCCAGACGTGGTCTTGCTGGACGTCCGCAGCGACTATGAGCACAACCTAGGGCACTTCAAAGGCGCACGCCGGCTAGACATTGAGAACTTCCGCGAGCTACCCGAGCACCTGCACGAGATTGAAGACCTGAAGAGCAAGAAAGTGCTTACCTACTGCACCGGCGGCATCAAGTGCGAGAAAGCCTCGGCTTTTTTGCTTGAGCAGGGCTTCGAGAACGTGTACCAACTGCTGGGCGGCATCATCCGCTACGGGCTGGAAGAGGGCGGCGAGAACTTCGACGGCAAATGCTACGTGTTTGACAACCGCGTGGCCGTGGAGGTTAACCAGGTAAACCCTACCGTAGTGGCCCAGTGCTACGTCTGCGGTACGCAAACCGAGCGCATGGTAAACTGCGCCAACTCCGTCTGCAACCGGCACGTAACCATCTGCCCAGACTGTGGCGTAAAGCTGGAGGGAGCCTGCAGCGAAGCCTGCCAGCAGCACCCGGCCAAACGACCCTACAACGAGCGGGGCGTCTACACCACCGACCTGAACGGCTACAAACCCGGCCTAGGCTACGAGGGCCTTTTCAAAAACCCCGATTCTGCACGTGCATAACCACGACGGCCCCAGCCTAAGCCCTACAGACCTGCTCCGCAATCCTGACGGCTCGGTCTATCACCTGGCGATCCCGTTTGGGGTGCTGCCCAAAACCATCATCACCGTGGGCGACCCAGATCGGGTAGAGCTGGTGAGCCGCTGCTTCGACGCCGTTGAGCATCGGTTTGGCAAACGCGAGTTTGTGACCCACATCGGGCGGATTGGCAGCAACCAGGTAGCTGTTGTATCAACGGGTATAGGTACTGACAATATCGACATTGCGCTGCAAGAGCTGGATTTTCTGGTCAACATCAACCCCATCACCGCCCAGAGCAAACAGCCCCACACCAGCCTGCACATCGTGCGCATTGGCACCACGGGCGCGCTACGGCCCGACTTGCTACCAGGCTCGGCCATCGTCAGCCACGGGGCCACCGGGTTCGATACGCTGATGCAGTTCTATCAGATACCACCCGGCAAGCAGAACGTGCTCCAGATGGATCGCGAGCTGGCCGAAACGCTTCTGCTAGACTTTACCCCCTACACCGTCTCGGCCACGTGGGGCATGCTCAACGTGGCCGCGCAGCGGTTTGCCCATCCGGGCCATACGGCCACTTGCCCGGGCTTTTACGGCCCGCAAAGCCGCACCACCCGCCTACCCCTGCGCCACAGCCTGCTGGATGTACTGGCCCTGGCCCCGGCCCGGGCCGGGTTGGCCTTCACCAACTTCGAGATGGAGACGGCTGGCATCTTTGCCCTTGGGGCGCTGCTGGGCCATTGCACGGCCTCCATCAGCCTGGTGGTGGCCAACCGAGCCACCGGCAAAGTAGCCAAAGATGCCCAAGGCCAGATGGAAGCCCTTATCGAGGACGTCCTGGGGATTCTCTAACCGCCATACCCCCCTAAGCACAGAAGGCTGCCCAAATGGGCAGCCTTCTGTGCTTAGGGGCTAGGCTCGGGGCCTACTTCTTTTCCATGGGCAAATCCGTGTACCCCATCACGTTGAACATGAAGGCGTACATATCGGCACGCTCTTGCAGCACCTTTTTGATGGGTTTGCCTGCCCCGTGGCCCGCGTTGGTTTCGATGCGGATCAGGGTGGGGTTTTTGCCGCGCTGCATCTCTTGCAGGGTGGCGGCAAACTTAAAGCTGTGGGCAGGCACTACGCGGTCGTCGTGGTCTCCCGTCACAACCATAGTAGCCGGGTAGGCTGCAGGCTTCAGGTTATGCAGGGGGCTGTAACCCTTTAGGTATTTGAAGTACTTGGCAGAGTCTGAGGCGCCGTACTCCACAGCCCAGCCCCAGCCGATGGTGAACTTCTGGTAGCGGAGCATATCCAGCACGCCCACACCGGGGAAGGCCACCTTGAAAAGGTCGGGACGCTGCGTCATGCAGGCACCCACCAGCAGCCCACCGTTAGAGCGTCCTTCGATGGCCAGATGCTCCTTGTCGGTGTACTTCTCGGCCTGCAGATACTGGGCCGCCGCGATAAAGTCGTCAAACACGTTTTGCTTCTTAAGCAGCATTCCAGCCTTGTGCCACTTCTCGCCATACTCGCCGCCGCCGCGGATGTTGGCAATAGCCAACACCCCGCCATTCTCTAGCAAGGGTAGCCACTGCGGATTAAAGCTGGGCTGCACCGAGATGTTGAAGCCCCCGTAGCCATAGAGCAGCGTAGGCCGCGCTCCATCCTTCTCCAAGCCCTTCTTGTGTACCAAGAACATGGGCACGCGCGTACCGTCTTTGCTGGCATAGAAGACCTGGTTGACCTCGTACTGGTCTATCGGAAACTTCACATTGGGTTTCTTAAACAGCTTAACAGCACCATCGGGCATTATCTCATACACCGAGGTTGGCGTCATAAAGCTGGTAAAGGCAAAAAACGCAGAGCCATCTTTGCGCCTGGCCGACAGCCCGCTAACAGTACCAAGGCCTGGCAACTTCACCGGATTGTTGGTTCGGGCCTTCAGGTTCATGGCAAAGAGCTGAGACGTTACGTCTTTGAGGTAGTTTACCAGGTAGGTCTGCCCGATGGGCACTACGGCCTCCAGCACCATGTCTGGCTTCTCGGCCAGTACATTGGCCCAGTTCTTAGGCTCAGCTGCCTTGGGATCTATGGAGACCAGGCGGTAGTTGGCAGCCCCGTTGTTGGTTTTGACGATGATACGGCTGCCCTCGGTAGTAACCACGTCATAGTCGTAGGCAAAGCCGGGGCAGAGCTTGGTCCAGTCTTGCTGGCCTGTTGCCAAGTTGCGGACATACACCTCGTTGCCACTGGTACCTTCAGAGACGTTGAGCACCAGGTATTGGTTGTCCTCCGTCACCCCGGCAGAGAAGTAGCGTAGGGGGTGCTTCTTGTCTTCATAAATGAGCTCGTCTTGGCTTTGGGGCGTGCCGAACTTGTGGAAGTACACCTTCTGAAACTCGTTCTTGGCCGACAGTGCCGAGCCCGTAGGCGCATCGTAGCGGCTGTAAAACACGCCGTCCTTGTAGAAGCTGGCACCGCTGAATTTGACCCAATGCAGCGTATCGGCCATCTGTTTGCCGGTGGCGGCCTCAAAGAAGATGAGGTCGTTCCAGTCTGAGCCTGCCTTGGCCACGGCAAAGGCCAGGTGCTTGTTGTCGTCTGAGGCGCCTGCCAGGTTTACCGTTATGGTACCTTCTTTAGAGAGGGTATTCGGGTCTATGAACACGGTAGGCGCGGCAGCACCGTCTTGCTTGTAGAGAACCGACTGGTTTTGCAGGCCGTCGTTGCGGTAGTAAAAGAGCGTTTTGCCCAGGCGCGTAGGCACCCCAAAGCGCTCGTAGTTGTAGAGTTGCTCCAGCCGCTCAAACAAGGTCTTGCGGTAGGGTATTTTCTCTAAGTAGTCGAAGGTCAGCCCGTTTTGGGTTTGTACCCATTCGGTAGTTTCGGCCGAGCGGTCGTCTTCCAGCCAATGGTATGGGTCGGCTACTTTGGTGCCGAAGTAGGTATCAACGTGGTCGCTTTTGCGGGTGGGTGGGTACTGCATCTGTGCGCAGATAGGCTGGGCCACCAAACTGGCAGTGGCCACCGCCAATGAGACAAGGGCTTTGGTGCGGTGCATACCAGCAAATATGCGCACAATCCTACCCTTTAGGCCCAGGTAATGGCACAAAGCAGCCTCAAAAGCACCAGGGCCACTACTTATGCAAGCAGCGGCCCTGGCAGTACGTGGCAATACCTAGCCTTTTAGGCTTGGCCGGCCATGTGCTGGGCACGGTTTTTGGCGTCTCCGGCCATTTGGCGGCCTTTGTCGGCATAAGTGCTGGCCATGCTGCCGGCCCTGTCTATCAGGTCGTTCAGTTGGTTTTTCCAGTTGCCGGTGCGGTCTGTCACTTGTTTGATGGTCTCTTTACCGGCCCTGGGTGCCAGCAGCAGGCCAGCCAGTATACCCACCCCAGCGCCGATTAGGAAGCCAGCCAATGCGCCTCCGCCCTGGCGAGCCTCGTGTTGTTCTTCAACGTAATCTTGCAGATTCTGATAGTCCATGCTCATGGTTTTGTATGGGCTCCCGATTAGGTGGCCGAGAGCCTGCATTGCCTGTTACGCCACCATGCCAAGGTGGGTTTGACCTGGCAGTAAAAAAAACGGGCACGGTACCTTTGCCCCCGCATGGAGCGAGCTGCCCCTTCTACGACACGCGCACTCTTACAGGCTTTTTGGGTTACCCTGCCACTGGTGGTGGTGGGCGTGTCTATGTATGCATTGCTGGCAACCAGACCCCGCAGCGGTTGGACAGACGTGCCCCTGCACCCCAACGCCGTGGCGACGATCGTATTTGGCAGGCCTGCTCAAGGCTTGGCTGGTATAGACAAGCTGCCGCCCTACAACCTGCTGGCCTTCTCTAAGGGCTGGAGCCAGGCCCAGCGCCTAAGCCGCTTTGCCGACAGCCTCTTTGGCACCCACGAGGGCTTGCGGGCACGGTCTGCCCAATGGCTGATGAGCCCCAATGGCCAGGCGGGCTATGTAGAAGTGCTAGAGATGGAAGGCGATTCACTGGCCCCAGAGGCCTGGCTGGCCCAAACACCCGATAGGTCTTATCTGCTACGCCCTGCCGGCAACGGTACCGTGGCCGAGCCGCAGCGAGGTACATGGCCCCACCTGCTTTTCTGGCGGCAATACATCATCTGCAGCCAAAACCCTGCTCACCTGGAAGAACTCATCGGCCAGCCCCTCAGCATGCAGATTGAGCGGCAGGTGCCCGCCGAAGTTGCCTATGGCCTGGTGTTGCACGCCGACCGTTGGGGCCTGGAAGGGCAAGAGACCGGCCTGCTGCCCTTTTACCCCCTGGGCAGGCTAGCCGGCGAGGCGCGTACCCTGGTGCTGCTGCCAACTAAGGCAAGCACCGAGGGTTGGACCTTTGCCGGCCTGGCTGCCCGCAGCCTAAAGCGCTTGCGCTGGCCTGCCTTGCTGCCCGTGGCCCCCAGCCGTAACCAAACCGCATTGCCAGACGGTTGGCAGGTACGCATTGGGCAGGGCCTTGCGGGCAACAGGTTCATGATTGGGTCAGAAGACACGCTGGCCCCCTTCCGCAAGGCCGTTGCCGAGCAGTTGCTTGGGGTGCGTCTTGCCTTGCCCCCGGCCGGGCCGGGCGGCCACAAGCCGCTGGGCCTGGCCCTGTCTTCTGCCAAGCCAGACGATTTGCGCACCGCCTTACAAAGCCGGTTTGGCAAGGCTGGCAGCCATAAACTGGTGGGCAATGTACCCCGTGCCGTGCTCGGGCTAGACCTGCCTGGCTTTGATACCTGCTACCTGGCCGAGTCTGCCGGGCAGGTATATCTAACGGCACAGCCCCTACCGCCCGATGCATCTATACCTGCAGAGCGGCTATCGGCTGGGCAAGATATGCTGCTGCAGTTCTCGCCGGCCGCGCAGTGGAGTTATATCCAGGCATATGGGCCGAGGCCTCTGCAAGCCTTGCAACAAAGCCTGCCCATCACCTTTAGCAGGCTGAGACAGGTGGCCATCAGCCTCATCGGAGACGGCGTACAAATTGAGGTTGCGCTGCACCCACAACCGCTGCTGGCAGAGCAAAGGCTGAGTGCCAAGCCGACATTCTCAAACCTCTTCAATGCGCCGTTGGCGGCCTTTGGCCCAGTGGCAGGCAACCCAAAACCGATGGGCTATGCCTTGAGCCAACTAGGCAGGCTATACTTTTTTTCTCCGGGCAAGCTCAGTTTTGCTCAATACCAATTGGGCGGCATAGCCCTAGCCACGCCACCATCTTACAACCCCACAGACCATACGCTGCGGTGGCAAGCCCAGCAGATGGCCTACGCGCTCGATACGCTGGGTAAGTTGTTACCGGGGTACCCAAAGCATATTGAGGATCAAGCTGTGCCACAGCGCAGTTTCCAGGCCACGGGCCCTCGTGGGCAAGCCTGGAGGGTCTCGTTATCTGCCGATGGTTTGCTGGAGGTGTTTGCAGAGGGTGGCCGGCGCTACCTGGCCAAGCAACTCTACCAGCCCGAGCGCGGGGTGCGCTTTTCCGTAGCCGAAGCCGGTGGGCAGGCGCTGGGGTTGATGCGCTACGCCTCGGCATCGGCCACGTTTTACGACCTTTTGGGCCGCAAGCGCTGGGAGGTACCCCGGCCAGACTCGCTAACCTTTTTTGCCACAGCACAGGGAGAGCTGGGCTACCAGGCCCTGGCCTATGGCGACACCGTGCGGGCCTACAATGCGATTGGACAGCCTGCCTGGGTTTTGCCAACTGCCCAAGGCAAACGCCCCCAGGTATTTGCCAATGCTAAAGGGCAGACCCTTATAGCCATACCAGACGGCAGGTACCTTCGTTGGCACAAATTGGGACAGTAAGGGCAGAGGGGGCTTTATTTGAATAGCTGCCTGGTTATGGGACCAGCAAAGTTGGTAACCGATACGACGGGTGTATTGGTTTTGAAGGGTAAGGGCTTACCCCGCAGCGCATGAAAGGCGCGGTAGGCCCCTACAATTCCTGCAAAGGCCATGTGCCCGGCGCCCAACACTATGCCGCTATACCAGGCGGGCTTGCCTTGCAAATGCATCCGCAGACGGGCGCGCTCGCGCAAATACTGATAGGCGTACCCGTGCCGGCCGAAGAAGTGTACAATAACAGGCCGGTAGGCCTCTCCTTCCCGCACAAAATGGCAGCCTCCCTGGAGCACGTTGATCTCGAACGGCTCGGTAAACTCGTCGGGCGTGTACATGCCCGTACGCTGGGGATCGGGCACGGGGGGCATGCGGTACCAGGCCATGGCCAGGGCATAGAACACCTCCTCATTAAACCACAGGCCCAGGTCGTAGATGCCCAGCTTTTTGTGGATACGACCGATTTGCCGGGCCCGCTCAAAGAGGCGGGTAGCCTCGGGCGAGCGCTCAAAATAATAATACCCCCCGTTGAAGCGGGGCATAAACGGCAGGCCATACTTGGCCAGCACCTCGGGTATTTGCATATACCACCAGCCCTCGGTGGCGGTGTAACCCAGTGGGCCGAAGGCATAGCCCCGGCTGCGTTGGAGCACATCTGCCAGGCTGCCCACTACCAAGCAGTCGCTGTCTATGAAGGCCGTCCGCTCAAAGGGGGTGTAACAGTCAAACCACAGCTTTTGCTGCAAGGCCTGCCCTCGCTCTGGCCTAAAAAGAATCAGGATGTCAAAAGCATCGGCCAGGCCGGGGAAGTCGGGCTTGTCCGTAATGCAAGCCAACCGCAGGCCCGGGTTGTGCAACCTTACCGACTGCGCCAGACTGATGGCTTGGGCTACATAACGCGGATGCCCGAAGGCGAACGTAAGTACGCCTTCGGGCTCTTGCACATGGGCAAAACTCTCCTGATTAAGCGGGGGTGGCACCGTCTTGCTCGTCTGGCTGGCCGGTTGCAGGCGGGGCAGGGCTATCGGCAGGCATCTGAGCCGTCAAAAAAGCATCTGCCTCTGAGGCAATGGCCTTGTAAGCCTGGCGGGCCATATCCTGCGCATCTGCACCCTCGGCGGGTGCATCTACAGATTTGGGTTGTATCGGCGCATAGCTACCGGCGGCATCTTGGGGCTGCGCAGACTGGGCCGCCCCTTGCGAGACATTGATCCATTTACGCTTGCCTGAAGCTGGCGGCGCCTGTGGCGTTTGGGCCGCCTGGGCTACCTCTTCTACCGCCTTGGGCTGCACCTTTTGCTGGTTTACCTGAAAGTTGGCCTGGGGCTTTTCGACCGGTGCTTGTGGAGCAGTTGGCTCTTGGGCAAATGTGGCTGCTTGCCCAGCATCAGTAGCCTGGTAAGCAGGGGCCGAAGCTTCTGCCTCAAAGCCTGCCGATGAGGCTTCTGGCTGTGCTTGGAGTGCCTCTCCTTCTACGGATTGGTCGCCTTTGCCCCGACGGGGTGGGCGCTCGCGGCGGTTGGGGCGCTCGCGCTGAGGGCGCTCAGGCCTGGGCTCGGTAGATTCGATACTGTTGCTCTCAGGGGTGGCTATCGGGGCTGCCTCGTCGTACATCTGGGCCTGATCTATACGCCTGCCTGTACGCTGGGTACGCTCTGGGCGTGCAGGGCGCTGCTCCGTCGGCTGTTCTGCCGGAGCCTCCATGTTCTGCGGGGCAGATTCTTGGTCATCCACCTGTGCAGGGCGCGGCGGGCGCTCAAAGCGGCCGGGCCTGTCGGCACGTGGCTGGCGCTCGGGGCGTGGCTGGCCTTCGGGCCTTTCGGTACGCTCTGGTCGGCCCTCTTGGCGGCGATCGGCATTGCGCTCACCTCGCTCTTGATGGCGCTCCTGGCCTCGGCTTGGCCGCTCTCTGCGATCAGGGCGGTTGTCGTCGTCGCGGTTCCGCTCGCTGCGCTCTTTAATTTTTTTGATGGCAGCCAGTGCGGCGGCCTGCTCGGCCTTTTTCTTGCTGAAGCCGCTGCCAGAGGCAAACATCTTGCCGTCCAGCATCACGTTGGCCACAAAATCTTTGTTGCCGCGGCCGCTGTCAGGGGCAATGTCGAAGCTGAGCTTCTTGCCTGCCTTCTGGGCCCACTCAATCATCCGAGACTTGTGGTTGTAGTCAGACTCCACCACCTCGTTGAGGTCGTAATGGGGTTTCAGCAACCGCTCGAGAATGAAGGTTCGGCAGGTGTCGAAGTCTGTATCCAGGTAAAATGCCCCTACAAGTGCCTCCATCGCATCGCCATTCATAGAGCGGTGCGTATGGGGCATCTTGCGGCGGCCTTCGTACTGAATCAGCCTGTCTAGCCCGATTTTGGTAGCCAACTGGCCCAGCGACTCTCCATTGACCAACCGAGAGCGAATCTCCGTCATGAAGCCCTCGTTCTTTTTGGGGAACTTCTTGAAGAGGTACTCGGCCACTACGGCTCCTAGCACGGCATCGCCCAAAAACTCGAGGCGCTCGTTGTGCTCGCCATTAGCACCCGAGTTAAAGCTCGAGTGCCGAACAGCCAATTTGTATAAGTCCAAGTTACCTGGCGTGCGCCCGGTAATGTTGGCGATGGAGGCGGCCAGCCTTTTGTCGTCTTCTGTAAGACGGGTAAAAAGGCGCCTAACCCAAGAAAATGCTCCTGCCACGCTCTATCGTTCGAATTTCCTGAAAATCAGGGTGCAGTTGTGCCCGCCAAAACCGAACGTGTTCGATAAAGAAGCCCGTACGGTTCTCTGCTGGGCCTTGTTGTAGGTAAAATTGAGCCGATTGTCGATTTCCTCGTCGTCGGTAAAGTGGTTGATCGTCGGCGGAACGATCCCCTCTTTGATGGCCATGATGGAGGCGATGGCCTCAACCGCACCTGTGCCGCCGAGCAGGTGCCCGTGCATAGACTTGGTGCTGCTTATGTTGAGCTTGTAGGCATGCTCTCCAAACAGGGCTGCGATGGCCTTGACCTCTTGCGGGTCTCCGATGGGGGTGCTGGTGCCGTGGGTATTGATGTAGTCAATCTCATCTACACCCATGCCGGCGTCTTCTAAGGCCCATTTCATGGAGTGCATGGCGCCTTCGCCCTCCGGATGGGGGGCGGTGATGTGGTACGCGTCTGACGACGAGCCGGCACCCACCAGCTCTGCGTAGATTTTGGCACCACGTGCGGTGGCATGCTCCAGTGTCTCTAGTACCAGGGCACCGCCGCCTTCTCCGAGCACGAAACCGTCTCGGTTTTTGTCGTAAGGACGGCTGGCGGTCTCGGGGCTGTCGTTGCGCTCAGAGAGGGCTTTCATGGCATTAAAGCCACCAATGCCCGCCTCCGTAACGGCAGCTTCAGAGCCACCGGTGACGCATACGTCCAACTTGCCGGTGCGCAGGTAGAGCAGCGCCTCCATGATGCTGTTGGACGAGCTGGCACAAGCCGATACGGTTACCAGGTTGATGCCCTTGAAACCGTATTTGATGCTGATCTGCCCAGAGGCAGAGTCGGCAATCATTTTGGGGATGAAGAAGGGGTTGAAGCGGGGCGTTCCGTCGCCCTTGGCAAAGTCTGCCACTTCTTCTTGAAAAGTCCGCAAACCGCCGATGCCCGCACCCCAAATGGTGCCGACACGCTCTGGGCGGTAGCTCTGCTCAAGCAGACCACTGTCGCGCAGCGCCTCATCTACCGAGACCAGGGCGTAGTGGGTAAAGATGTCCATCCGCCGGGCCTCTTTGCGGTCTATGTGGTCTTCTACTTTGAAGTTTTTAACCTCACAGGCAAAGCGGGTGCGGAATTTAGACGCGTCGAAACGCGTGATGGGTGCGGCACCTGGGGTGCCGGCAATGAGGTTTTGCCAAAAGGACGGTGCGGCGTTCCCCAAAGGGGTTACCGCACCTATTCCAGTAACGACAACGCGTTTTAGCTCCATTCAAGAAGCGGGCTTTTCGCCCAGTTAATGGCGAAAGGGCCTTTGGGTTATTGCTTTACGTTTGCCTCCAGGTAGGAGATAGCCAGGCCAACGGTCGTGATGTTCTCGGCCTGCTCGTCGGGGATGGTGATGTTGAACTCCTTCTCGAACTCCATAACAAGTTCTACGGTATCGAGAGAGTCTGCGCCAAGGTCGTTGGTGAAGCTAGCCTCGGGGGTAACCTCGCTTTCGTCAACGCCGAGCTTTTCGACGATGATGGCTTTCACCTTCTGTGCGATATCTGACATTTTGCTGAATTTTTGGAAAACAATTCGTCGCAAAGAAAGCCGACTCCGGCAAATCTTTCCAAACCGAGGCGCAAGCCTTGCCCGCCTGCAAAGGCTTGGCTTGGCACCAAAATAGGCCATAAAGCCGTGACAGGGCCAACATTACGAAGTTTTGCGGCCAGCCAACAACTTTGTGCCATTCTATGGCTTTTAGTGATACTGCTGCTCCGTTCAGCGTTGTAATACCCGCCCGGATGGGTTCTACCCGTTTCCCCGGCAAGATGCTGGCCATGCTCGCCGGCCAGACCGTGCTGGAGCGCACCTACCGCCAAGCCTGCCAAAGCCAGGCCACGCAAGTGCTTATAGCCACAGACCACCCCGACATTGCTGCCGAAGCGAGGCGTATCGGCGCGACTACCTTACTGACGGACCCTGCCCTGCCCAGCGGAACCGATCGTATGGCCGCAGCATTGGCCCAGCTGCCTCAGCTACCGGCCAGGGTGGTAAACGTGCAGGGCGACGAGCCTTTCATCAACCCCGGCCATATCGATGCCGTGGGCTCTATGCTGGCAGCAGGCGCATCTATTGCTACCCTTGCCATGCCCGTGCAGTCGGCAGATGAGCTAGCCAACCCCAACACGGTGCAGGTTGTGCTTAACCGGGCGGGGCAGGCGTTGTACTTCTCGCGCTGGCCCATTCCCTACCCCCGCGCCTCTGGCGGAAGGCCAGACCTTTCTCTCTACTCCTACCTCCGGCACGTGGGCATATACGGCTTTCAGACCGAGGTGCTGCAAGCTGTGGTAGCCATGCCTCCCAGCCCGCTGGAGCTAGCTGAAAGCCTGGAGCAACTCCGCTGGCTTGAGGCTGGCTACGCCATACAGGTGCAGCAGGTGGAGGGCACCGGCATGGGGATAGACACCCCCGAGGACCTGGCGGCCGCCGAAGCCTGGCTGGCCCGTAACGCTACCGGAGCTAAATGAAATCGCCATCCCTAAACATCCGCCAGGCATCGCTTGCCGACGCTGACCTTGTGGCCGATCTGGGCCAGCGTGCCTGGTGGGCCCATTACCCCGGCATCATTACCGAGGGGCAGATCCGCTACATGCTGGCACGGATGTATACCCCCAACGCGCTACGGCAGCAGTGGATGGCCGAGAGCCAGACTTGCCTGGTGGCAGAGGCTGACGGCGTACCTCTGGCTTTTGCGGCGTGGTCTGTCCAAACGGACGGCAAGCAGACCTGGGTGTACCTCAACAAGCTTTATGCCGTGCCCCAGGGCAAAGGGTGTGGCCTTGGCAAGGCCTTGCTTGCTGCCGTGGTGCAGGCAGCAAGGCGACGGGGCATCGGGCGCATCCGCCTCAATGTGAACAAGTATAACCCGACTACGGCCTGGTATGAGCGCCAAGGCTTTACCCTGCAGCGCGAGGAAGTACTCGACATCGGCAACGGGTACGTGATGGACGACTATGTGCTAGAGCTGAAGCTGGCATAGCTACCCCAATAAAAAACTGCGGCCTCTGAAATTGCTTTCAGAGGCCGCAGGTGACTGGCAATGTTAGCTTACTTGCCTTTGATGCTGATAAGCTCTACGTCGAAGATGAGCGTGGCGTTGGGGCCGATGGTGGCGCCTGCGCCGCGGCTGCCGTAGGCAAGCTCAGAGGGGATGAAGAGGCGGTAGGTGCTGCCCACGTTCATCATCGGCAGGGCCTCTTGCCAGCCCTGGATAACGCCGTTGACGGGGAAGGTGGCAGGCTGCCCGCGGTCTTTGCTGCTGTCAAACACGGTGCCGTTGATGAGGGTGCCGTGGTAGTGCGTCGTAACGGTGTCAGTTGGGCTGGGCTTGGGGCCGTTGCCCTGCTTTACGACCATGTACTGCAGGCCGCTGGGGGTGGTCATCACGCCCTCTTTTTTGGCGTTGGCGGCCAGAAAATCCTGGCCCTCTTGCTTGTTTTTGTCAGAGATCATGTTGTTTTCGGCCGTTTGCTTGGCTTGTACAGATTTTTGGAGTTGCTCCATGGCGGCGCGCATTTGGTCGTCGGTCATGGCCAGCTTGGTGCCGGCGGTGCCGTCTTTCACGCCTTGCATCAGCGCATCAAGGTCTATGCTGATACCGTTTTGTTTAAGGTTGCGGGCCAGGTCTGCACCGATGGTGTAGCTGGCTTTCTGTGCGTCAGAGGTGAGCGACATGGGTTTGGAGGTGGCCGCCGGTTTTGCCTTGGCGGCCTTCTGTGTTTGTGCCTGAGCGGCCGGCGCCAGCGTTACGGCTGCCAAAGCAGCCACCAACCAGAAGCGTTTCATGGAGAAAAGAGAATGTTTATGAATCTGAGAACGTACAGTTTCAGGCGGCTAAGTTAGGCCTTGGCCTGGCAGAGGCACGTGCCTTGGCACAACTATTTGCCGGCAGAGGCATCCCATTGCTTTCAAAGTGCAATTTCGGTGCCAAGGTTTTGAGCACGGGCCGCCATGGTCGGTTTACCTCTGGCTAAGGCCTGTAATACTCAGGTGGCTCGGCCTGGCAAAAGGCTTGCAGAAAGGCTTCCATGCGCTTTTTGCGCTTGACGGGGTTGCCCTGGCGGCGCACCCAGTCGGCCATGCCGCTTGTTTTGGCCACTTGGGTTTGCAACAGCGGCCGGGCCGTTTGGCGCCTGAAGCTGAATCGCCACACCCGCCGCACCGGCGAGAGGCAATGGAGCGTGTCTCCGGCCTGCAGGTAATACACCGGGACGGCATCGCCGTATTTGCGTGTATTGTTGCGGGCTATGCGCTGCAGGCGGCGCTCTACCTGGCTCAGCGTTTGGGGCGCTGCGTCTGCAGCAAGGCCTTGAGCCAGGGGCACGTATGCTCTAGCGTCAAAGGCAAACGGCAGACGGCAAAGCAGGGTGCCGCCGCCTGCCAGCGGCAACGCCTCGCAAAAGACGGGCCTGGCCTGTGGGCGTCGGCTGCCATCGGGTGCCAGGCTGTCCAGCTTATCGTAGCGGCGGTAGGTACGCATCCGGCAGGTGGCCGCGTCGTAAATAGCAAACCGGCCCACGGCCTCTATGGCAAACGTCTGAACCGCCTGTGCGCTTAACAGATGCAGTGCGCCCTGGGCCTGATGGTAAATGAGGGTCCCTGCCAGGCTATCACCACCGAGCGTTACCAAATACCCCTGTTGGGCGTGGGCCACTACCGTAGCAAGCAGGGCCCAAACCAAGAAGCAAACCTTGCGCATTTTGTCTCAATGGGCTGGCCAGTCTATTGTCTGCCAGCCCATTACCAAAATTAGCTATGCGCTTTTTGCCATAGCAGGCGCATTGTTACAACAATACTACATCAAAAACTGGGGTAGCCTGCGCAGGCTCCTCGGCTAGAAAATCTTATCGGGATTGAGGATACCGTTGGGGTCAAACACTTGCTTGATGCCGCGCATCAGGGCCAGGTGTGTCTCGGTCAGGGCAATGTCCATGTAGGGGCGCTGCACGTAGCCAATGCCATGCTCGCCGCTTAGGGTACCACCCAGGCCCACAGTCAGCGTAAAAATCTCGCGTATGGCCGTGGGCAGCGTCTCGTGCCAGACCTCGTCAGGCAACCCTGCCTTGATGATGTTTATGTGCAGGTTGCCATCGCCCGCATGCCCATAGCAGACCGACTTAAACCCATACCGCGCCCCGATCTGTTTAACCCCTTGGATAAGCTGCGGCAAGGCCGCACGAGGCACCACGGTGTCTTCTTCTTTATAGACGCTGTTGTGGCGCACGGCATAGGGGGCCTTGCGGCGCAGCATCCAGAGCTCCTCTTTCTGTTGGGCACTTTCGCCCAGCAGCACCTCGCCGGTGCGGTAGCCCTGGGCCTCCAGCACGGCGTAGAGCTGCTCAGCCTCTTGGTAGAGGCGATCCATGTCGGTGCCGTCCAGCTCTACGAGCAGGTGTGCCTGTATCTGCGGCGGCACCACCATGCCCGAGCCTATGTAGTCTATAGCCCAGTCTATGGCATCGCGCTCCATAAACTCAAGGCAAGAGGGGGCCAGCCCAGCCATAAAAATCTTGGATACGGCATCGCAGGCCTCTACCGCATCCTCGAAGGGTACCAGCAGCACCAGATTCTGCGTGGGGAAGGGTCGCAGCTTGGTGACGACCTTGGTTACGATGCCAAGCGTGCCCTCGCTGCCAATCATGAGCTGGGTCAGGTTGTAGCCCGTGCTATACTTGAGGACGTTGGCCCCAGTCCAGATGATCTCTCCGTTGGGCAACACGACCTCTAGGTTGAGGATGTTATCGCGCGTGGTGCCATACTTCACTGCCCGCGGCCCGCCGCTGCTTTGAGCGATGTTGCCCCCCAGCGTGCAGCTGCCCTTGCTGGCAGGGTCCACCGGGTAAAACAGCCCCTGGGCCTGCACCGCCATCTGGAAGGCCTCTACCACGATGCCAGGCTCTACGGTGGCTTGGTGGTTTTGGGCGTCTATGTGCAGAATCTGGTTCAGCCGCTCAGTGGATAGCAAAATGCCCCCACGCACCGGCAGCGCAGAGCCCGCCAGGCCCGTACCGGCGCCTCGGGCCGTAACCGGGACTAGGAGCTGGTTGGCCAGCTTCAATATGGCGGAGATCTCTCGGGCATCGGCGGGCTTTACCACCACGGCAGGCAGAAAGAGCAGGTCTTCGGTTTCGTCGTGGCCGTAGGCGGCGCGGGTCTCGTCGTCGGTTAAAACGTAGGCCGGGCCGCAGATCTGGGCCAGGGCGTCGGTCAGGCTGGTGGCAAGCTGGGTTTCCATAACAAGCAAAAAATCAATAGTCTGAGCCCCAATGCGGGCACAGAGGTAACAACAACCCTGAAGGCAAATGTGCTTACCCGGCTTGCCTAAGATGGTGCAAACCAGCCAAGCGAATGTGTGTGCGGTTGTGCCCTAGCTTTGGGGTAGCCAATCGGCCTGGGGCAAATGCCCTGCCAAGCGGTGGCTTGGCCCCTTTCAGCCTCTTAACTGCTTTTATTGTAAGACTGTATGCTGCGGCAGATACGCACAAAGGTACGCCTACCCCTGGCCCTGATGCTGCTTTTGAGCCTGCTTATAGGGCTAGAGGGCTGCAAAGGTTGGCGCGCCCGCCGGGCCAAAGCACGGGCCGCCTGGCAACAACGCCAGCGCCAGGCCAGCGAGCGTAGCCCTGCCAGGCAAGGCCCCCTGACAGACCAAGAGCTGGCAAGGGTGGTGCAGGCAGCCCGGTCTTACATCGGCACGCCTTATCTGAGCGGTGGCACCACCCGCACCGGCATGGATTGCAGCGGCCTTGTGGTGGTGGCCTACCAGCAAGTGAACAAAACCCTGCCCCGCATCAGCTACCAGCAGGCCGAGGCAGGCACTCCCATCGGCGTAGAAGACATAGCTGCCGGAGACCTAGTTTTCTTTACAGACCGCAAGGGCAACAGCCGCATCACCCACGTTGGCCTAGTGACGGAGGTGAAGGACAGGCAAACCATCAAATTCATTCATACCACCAACAGCCTGGGTGTGGTAGAAAACAACCTGAAGCAGCCCTATTGGAGCAACCTGCTCGTTAAGGCGGTACGGGTGCGGTAGGCCCTAAATCGGCCAAGCCGTTGATTTGGCACAAAAGGGCCTGGGCTATTGGCACAAAAGCCAGCTTGCAGGCATGGACAAAAACGCTGCCTCCCCTGCCCTGTCTGCCCGGCAAATGCGCTTTGCGCTGGCCTATGGCCAAGGCTACACCGCCGTAGAAGCCGCCGTGGTGGCTGGGTACGCACCTGCCTCTGCCCGCGTCAATGCCCATAGGTTGCTCAAAAACAGCGCCATCTCTGCCCTTGCACAGGCCGAGGTGCAACGCCTGCAATTAGAACAACGCCAAAGCACCGCCTACTTTTTAAGCTGTCTGGCAGATATAATGCTGGATGAAGGCCTACCCGCGGCCCAGCGCCTGAAGGCCACAGCGCAGTATCTGGCCTACCTTAAACTCTGCGCCCGCAACCGTCCGGCACTGCCGCCAGACGTGCGCCAAGCCATCAAATCTGTTTCATCAGAATCAGCAGAGGAAACAGAAATAGATACAGATGCAGTCACCGAGGGGCAGGGTGTTGCACACACAGCCATGCCACAGCCCGGCCCAGAGGTTAACAAGCCAACTACAAGCCCCAAAACCTTGGCCAAAACACCTGGCAGTTTCAGCAGACAACTCAAAAAGCAGATGGCCGCCAAACAACTGGCCACGATAGCCGCAGCACCCAAACCCGGCAAACAGGCCATGGCCGCCGATCCTTCCATGCCTTTTTCTGCTTGAAAATGCCGCAAGCAGCTCGTTAGGTTTATAGCACAATGAAACGCCTGGGACTGATTCTCGCCCCGAGCCTGGCATGCCAGCTACTTGGTATGCCCCATGCCTCGGTAGCACAAGAGGCCATGGCCACAGCGGCAGATAGTACGGCTCGCCATTATTACCCCGGCGGCGGGCTTATGGCTACGGAGGCTTACCGGCAAGGGCTGTTGCATGGCACCAGCCTGGGCTACTACCCCAACGGCAGGCTCAACTACCGCGAGCATTGGCACAACGGCAGCCTAGAGGACAGCAGCTTTTACTACTTCGACAACGGTCGGCTGCACCGCAAGGGCCTGTATGCCAACAGCCTATACACCGGCACCTGGCTTACCTACGACAGTGCAGGCGTCTTGCGCCAGCGTCTGGACTACCACAAGGGCCAGCCCGAAGGGCTTTACCGGGCATACGACTCAACCGGTGCCTTGGCCGAAGAAGGCACCTACCTGGCCGGAGCAGCCGAGGGCGAGTTCCGCTTCTACCGGCAAAACAGGTTATTTTGCAAAGGAAATTTCAAAAGCGGCAGCAAAGTCGGAACTTGGATCTACTACAAGGCCTCGGGGCAGATAAAACGCAAAGAGCGCCTGCAACCTTGAGGGCTGTGACCTTGTTGTACAAAAGGAAGACAAACGGCAAGCACTTGCACGGTTATCCAATGTGCATGTAACCTCACCTGGCTGTCAGATATTTTTTTTACACAACATGCGCCTTTTTACCGCACTATTGGCCGCCTCTTTGGGGGTTGGCGCCCTGGCTTGGGCCGGGCCCGGGCCGGGCAAACCCAGCCGCACAGGCTTTACCTTAAATCCTGATGCCGTAGTGGCACCGGGCCGCATCATCGTTAAACTCCGCAGGGGCCAGACATTGCGCATCCTCGAGAAGCAGCTTAACCTGTTACAGGCAGGCACCCCAGCGCGCATCTACCCCCGCCACCAGCCGCTAGAGGCCAAACAAGAGGCCGAGGGCCTTGTAGATCTCTCGCGCATGTACGAGGTACGTTTTACGGCTCCATTTCGCACAGAGGTAGCCGTTACCATGCTGCGGCAGGTGGCCGGCGTAGAGTATGCCGAGCCCCGCTACATACACAAGCTCTGCTACACCCCCAACGACCCACGCCGTACCAACCAGATCTTTTTGACCCGCATCCAGGCCTTTGCCGGTTGGGCCATCACCAAGGGTGACAGCAATACCGTTGTGGGCATCATAGACTCGGGCGTAGATTGGGTACACCCAGACCTGGGGCCCAACATCGCCTACAACCGGGCCGACCCGATCGACGGGCAAGACAACGACAACGATGGCTACGTGGACAACTTCCGCGGGTGGGACCTGGCCGGCGCCAACTTCAACAACATAACTGAAGACAACAACCCCGCCCCCACGGGCAACAACAACAGCCACGGCACCCACGTAGCCGGCATTGCAGGTGCAGCTACAGACAACAACCTAGGCATTGCAGGCGTAGGCTTCAACTGCCGGATATTGCCCGTAAAGTGCGCGGCCGACAACGACACCCGCTCCAATGGCTCGGGCTTCATCCTCACGGGTTATGAGGGTATTACCTATGCAGCAGACCACGGCGCAGACGTCATCAATTGCAGCTGGGGCGGCGCAGGGCTTTCTAGCTACGAGAACGACATCGTCAACTACGCCACATTCAACAAAAATGCCTTGGTGATAGCCGCCGCAGGCAACAGCAATACAGACGCTGACTTCTTCCCGGCCTGTTTCGACAACGTGCTATCCGTGGCGGCCACGCGCTCCGTAAACGACGACCGTGCCGGCTTCTCTAACTACAACACCCGGGTAGGCATTGCCGCCCCTGGCGAGAATATTTTCTCTACCATCTACGACAGCCGCAGCACCCCACCGCAGACGTACGCCAACAACTCTGGCACCTCTATGGCAGCCCCCGTGGTAGCTGGTGCGGCCGCCCTGATACGGTCTGCCCTGCCCAACCTGACCCCGGCGCAGGTAGCCATGCAACTGCGCGTAACCTCCGACGACATCTACCAGCGCGGTGCCAATAGCGCTCCCCAATTCCAGGGCAAACTGGGCAAGGGCCGCCTCAACCTCTTCCGCGCCCTCACGGCCCGCGGCCCTGGGCTTGCCATCAAGAACTACCGCGTATCCGACGGCAACGACGCCTACTTTGCCAGCGGAGACACGCTGCGCCTGCGGGCCAGCTTTATCAACCGCCTCTTTCCCTCTACAGCTGCCCTAACGGCAGAGATTTCCACCAGCAACCCCAACGTTGAGATAGACCCAGCCGCAGCCTCTCTCAACCTGGGCCAGCTCAACACCGGCGATTCTGTGGCCCAGGCTCAAAACGAGATTAAGCTGGTGGTAGGCCCCGGCGCAGGGACAGACGAAGACGTCGTGCTGCTGGTCACCTTCCAAGACGGTGCCTATAGCGACTTTGGCATCATCAGGCTGACGGTAAACGCCACCTACGTAAACTTCAGCGCCAACAACATAGCCGGCACAGTGGCCAGCCAAGGCCGTATAGGCTATGCCGGCGAGCAGCAGACCAAAGGCACCGGCGTGCAACTGGCAGGCTGGGGCAACCTACTCTACGAGATGGGCCAGGTGGCCGCCTTCCGCTCTGGCGGGGCCATTGTGCTGGCCAGCACCGTGCGCGCAGGCCAGGGCCAGCCCGAGCACGACGACTACGCCATCATCAACAGCGTAAAACCCGTGCAGCCGCTCTTTGCTACCAAAGAGTATGCTGGGGCGTATGCCAACAACCAGATTTCGGCCCGGTTCGACCACCGTACCTACGTCTGGGAGGGCACGGCCGACACCAACTTTTTCATCTACGAGCAGACGATAACCAACCGCGCTGCCTCGGCCATGCCTAACCTCTACACGGGCATGTATGCCGACCCAGACGTGTCTGCCACCTCTCAGGAAGACATCGTCGATTGGGACGCTGCCCGCAACCTAGCCTACGTCTATGCAGCCGACAGCGGCTTGAGCCCGGCAGGTGGGCCATACTTTGGCATCAAGCTGCTGAGTCCATTCCCCAAGCAGTACTCCCCCATCGTCAACGATGGCAGTAGCGGCCCCTTCAGCGTTTACGACGGCTTCTCAGACCAAGAGCACTTTACCTCCATCAGCTCGGGTATCGCAGGCGGCAGGTTGCCCGCCACCGGCCGCAAAGACGTTAGCCTGAGCGTTGGCTATGGCCCCTTTGCCACGGCTGCGGGCGGCACCGTGCGGGTGGCCTATGCCATCGTGGTAGGCTACAACCTGCAACAAATCCAAGCTGCCGCAGACCGGGCAGACAGCGCGTATCAGCAGCGCATTTTGTCTGTAACTTCCCCTGCAGAGGCGGCTAGCGTAGTGTTGTACCCGAGCCCGGCTACCGATCAACTCCATGTGCTCTGCCAGGCGGGCGCCCAGATTACAGTAACAGACCTGCGCGGGGTGGCCTATCGCCAAACACCCGCTTTTGCCGGCAACCTCGCCACGCTCAACGTAGCGAACCTGGCCCCAGGTATGTACCTGGTGCGGGTACGGCAGGCTGGCAAAACACAAACACTGCGCTTTGTGAAGCAATAACAGAACTGCCCATCCAAAAGCTGCCCTGGTCCACATTTTGGGCTAGGGCAGCTTTTTTATTGGAAATTACATCCAGCTAAACAGGCAATAACATTGTTTATACAAAGAATAGGTAAATTTTTTATCAAAATGTTTGCAATAATTGGAAAAACCAGTATCTTTGTCGTCGTATGTATGTAAAATCCTTACACACATACCGATTGCCTAGATTCAAAACCTAGTTCCAACCTCCTCCATTATTTATGCGGAAGATTTTTTCACTGACGCTTGGTCTGTGCCTTGCCGTTTTATGTGCCCCTAAGGCACAGGCGCAGTACAGCATTTGCCGGCTAGACTCGGTGCAGATGAGCACCAATCCCGCCGACTTGTTTGAGTGGATACCCGCCACGGGCCTAGACGATCCCTTTTCGCCGACCCCTATGGCCAGCCCGGCCACCACTACCACCTACACGGTGCGGAGGCTGATAACATCCACCAATTTAATTGCCAATGGCGACTTTGAGGCCGGGGCTACAGGGTTCGGCAGCCAGTATCGCGATTCTACCGACATCAACCGAGAAGGGTATTACGCCATAACCACAAACCCAACCCAGAACCACATTGCCATGAACCCCTGCCGAGACCATACCTCTGGCCAGGGCCGCATGATGGTCATCAACGGCGACGCCGTGGCCAACCGCACCGTGTGGGAGCAGGTCATCAGCGTGACGCCCAATACCAATTACGCCTTCTCTGCCTGGATCAACACCGGGGTTTCAGGGGGCTCAGAGGCTACGCTCCAGTTCTCGATAGGCGGTCAGTTGATAGGCTCGCAGTTTGTGGCCCAGTTCAGGCCATGCAGCTGGCGCCAGTTCTATGCCACCTGGAACTCGGGCACGGCCACGACGGCCATCATACGCCTTGTAAACCGCAACACCGCCCGCGAGGGCAATGATTTTGCCCTGGATGATATACAGTTCCGCAGCTTCGTCACCAACACCGAACAAAAGACCGTCACCGTTAAACCGATAGACGCCTCGCCACTCGTCACAGCCGGAGACCTTACCCCCTGCCAAGGCCAAACCACGACCCTGACGGGCCCTGGCGGCAAGGCAGGTTACATCTGGAACGACGGGCTCACCGACGCCAGCCGTACCGTAGCTACTGACGGAGATTTTGTACTGCGTACGCTGGGCAGCAATCAGTGCTACTCCTTCCCTTCAGATACGGTTCGTGTCAGGATACAGCCCTTGCCCAACGCGCCGGTCATCTCTGTTTTGTCTGGCAGCACCAGCATCTGCCCCGGAGACAGCCTGCAACTGCAAGCCACCGCTGCCGATGGCTACCTCTGGAGCACCGGTGCCACCGGGCAAGTGCTTACGGTGCGAGCCGGGGGTACGTATACAGCCCAGGCAGTATCTGCCCAAGGCTGCCAGTCGGTGGCGTCTAACCCCATCACCGTATCGCAGCGCTCACGGCCCTCTCAGCCGCGGGTAACCTTCTCTGGCGACACTGTCTTTTGCCAGGGCGGCAGCTTGACCATTACCAGCTCTTTCTCTACCAACAACTTCTGGAGCACCGGAGCCACCACGCGGGCAATAACCGTTACCGAGTCTGGCCAATACTGGGTTTATGCGCAGGCAAGCTCTCAGGGTGCCTGCCCGAGCCTGAAGCGGTTTATCAACGTTTCTGTATCAGGTGCCGGGCAGCGGCCTGTCGTAACGGCCCAGGGCTCTACCACGCTTTGCCCCGGCGGCTCGGTCGCGTTGACCTCAAACTTCCCCAACGGCAATGTATGGAGCAACGGAGCCACCACGCAGAGCATTACTGTTACCCAGGCAGGCTCTTATACGGTAACTACCACTACACCAGGCTGCGGTGCGGCCACGTCTGTGGCGGTGCAAGTCTCGGTAGCAGCGGTGGGTGCCGCGCCTACCATTTCGGCACCGGCCAACCGTAACCTCTGCACGGGCGAGACCATCACGCTGACGAGCTCTGCCGCCACGGGCAACCTGTGGAGCAACGGTGCCACCTCGGCCAGCATCACCGTAAGCGAGGCAGGCACCTACACCGTGCGCCAGGTGGTTGGCGCTTGCACCACGGCTGCCAGCCAAGGCATAACTGTTACCGTTGCCCCAAGGCCCAGCCGGCCGAGCGTATCTGCAGCGTCTGCCACCACCTTTTGCGAAGGCGGGTCTGTTATACTGACGAGCTCTGCCGGCACAGGCAACCTTTGGAGCAACGGGGCCACCACGGCCAGCATCACCGTGTCTGCCGGTGGGCGCTACTATGTGCGCGCCACGGCACAGGGTTGCACCTCAGACACGTCTCGCCATGTGGTGGTGCGGGTTAATGCGGCACCACCCATACCCACCATTACCCCACCCAGCGTAGCCCCCCTTTGCGAAGGCCAGACCGTAACCCTAACCAGCAGCCATGCAGGAGACAACCTTTGGAGCAACGGTGCCAATAGCCGCAGCATCACTCTGCAAGGTGTAGGCTCTCAAACGTATTCGGTACAGGCCTTTTCGGCCGAAGGGTGCCCTTCCGGCAACAGCCCAGGGGTTACGGTTACCATTAACCCAAGGCCGGCCACGCCTACCATCTCAGGCCCTACAAGCGTCTGCCCCGGCAATACCGTAACGCTGACAAGCTCTGCCTCAACGGGCAACGTCTGGAGCACCGGTGCCACCACTGGCACACTGAATGCAGGCCCTGGTACCTATACCGTGCAGACGGTGGCCCAGGGTTGCAGCAGCCTGGCCTCGGCCCCGCTTACCGTGACTCAATTAAGCCTGACAGCACCTACAATCTCTGCAGGCGGCCCCACGACCTTTTGCCAAGGAGGCAGCGTTACACTCTCAGCGCCCTCGGCAGGCCTTTGGAGCAATGGGCAGACCAGTAGCAGCATCACCGTAAGCAGCTCTGGCAGCTTTAACCTACGCACCGTGGCCCAGGGTTGCACCAGCCAGGTTAGCCAGCCGGTAGTTGTAACGGTGAACCCGGTACCTGCCCAGCCCAGCATCCAGGCCAGCGGCCCGCTGACCTTCTGCGCCGGTGGCAACGTAACGCTCTCTAGCTCTACCGCCAGCGGCAACATCTGGAGCAATGGCCAGACCACCCCCGCGCTGCAAGTAGGCCAGACGGGCACCTACACCGTGCAGGCGGTGGCCTTGGGATGCAGCAGCCAAGCCTCTACGCCTGTGGTGGTAACGGTTAATCCTGTGCCGGCGGCGCCTACGGTGGTAGCTGCTGGCAATACAACGATCTGCGAAGGCACCAGCCTGACGCTGCAAACGGCAGGCACTGGCCTTACCGTTTGGAACTCAGGCGCCAACGGAAGCCAGCTTAGCGTAAATGCTGCGGGCAGCTACAGCGCCCAAACGGTAGCGTTAGGTTGCACCAGCCAGGTAAGCAACATCGTACAGGTAAGCGTAAGCGCACGGCCTGCCCAACCAACGGTAGAGACGGTGGGAGCCGACTCTCTGCAAGCCTCTGTGGCAGCAGATGGGTATGTCTGGACGCTGGACGGCAATGTACTACCCGTCATTTCTCGCAAGATTAGGCCGGTTGCTACGGGTACCTATGCCGTAACGGCCGTGAACCTGCCCGGTTGCCAGAGCGCAGCCAGCGCGGGCCTGCTTTTCACCTTAACAGGGCTGCAGCGCACCACGGCAGCCGGTAACCTGCAACTGGCCCCTAACCCCGCCGCCGACTATATCGTGCTCAAAGGCCTGGCCCCCGGCACACAGCTGGAGGTGGTAGATGCCACGGGTCGCAGCTGGGCGCAGCAGGCCGCTGTGGAAGCTACCCATACCCTCCCCTTGCCCACGATGCCGGCCGGAGCCTACGTACTCCGCGCCACCGGGGCCGACGGTCGGGTGCAAACGGCAAGGTTTGTAAAACAATAGCAGCCAGAACACTTCAGCAACCAAGCCCCCTGCCCGGCAGGGGGCTTTTGTTTGGCACACAAGCATATGGAGGCAAGACCTGCATGGTAGCTTTGGGGCGATTTCTGATCGCCCCATGAAACCACAAGAGCAGCAACAATCGCCCTGGCAAACCCTTAGCTCTGAGGAGCGCTATGCCAACCCTTGGATCAGCGTGCGGCACGAGGAGGTCATAAACCCAAGCGGCGGCCGGGGGATTTATGGGGTGGTATCTTTCAAGAACATGGCCATCGGGGTGGTACCCGTAGATGCCGAAGGCTATACCTACTTGGTAGGCCAATACCGATATACACTGAACCAGTACAGCTGGGAGATTCCCGAAGGCGGCGGGCCCATGCAAGAGCATCCGCTAGACACAGCCAAGCGAGAGCTGTTAGAAGAAACCGGCCTAACAGCCAACCACTGGGAAGACCTCGGGATGATACACACGAGCAACTCTGTGACGGACGAGTTTGGCTACCTCTACCTGGCCCAGGACCTGGCCCAGGGCACCGCCGCACCCGAAGAAACCGAGGACCTTAAAGTCTGGCGCCTGCAGCTGGCCGAGGCCATCGCGATGTGTATGCGCGGGGAAATCACCGACTCGTTGAGCCTAGCCGGGTTGCTGAAGGCGGGGCGGCGGCTGGGGATTTAAAGGGCACAAAAAAGCCCAGCCTGGAGAGACTGGGCTTACAAGATTGGGAGACGGGTTGCCTAAACCTCCAGCAGGAGGCGCAGGGGCTCCTCTAGGAGTTGCTTGACACGTACCAGGAAGCTGACAGACTCTCGGCCGTCTATGATGCGGTGGTCGTAGCTAAGGGCGATGTACATCATCGGGCGGATGACAATCTCTCCGTTGACGACGACCGGGCGCTCCACGATGTTGTGCATGCCCAAAATGGCAGACTGCGGTGCGTTGATGATGGGTGTGGACATCATCGAACCGAAGACGCCACCATTGGTGATGGTGAAGGTGCCACCGGTCATCTCATCGATGGTCAGCTTGTTGTCTCGGGCGCGGCCTGCGAGGCGGACGACCTCTTTCTCAATCTCGGCAAAACCCATCTGCTCGGCATTGCGGATGACGGGCACCACCAGGCCTTTGGGGGCAGATACAGCGATAGAGACATCCACAAAGTCGTTGTAGACGATTTCGTCACCTTCGATGCGGGCGTTGACGGCGGGCCACTCCATCAGGGCCGTGCAGCAGGCCTTGGTAAAGAAGCTCATGAAGCCGAGGCCGACCTCGTGCTTCTCTTTGAACTTGTCTTTGTACTTGGCGCGCAGGTCCATGATGGGCTTCATGTCCACCTCGTTGAAGGTGGTCAGCATGGCCGTCTCGTTCTTAACGGCGACAAGGCGGCGCGCCACCGTGCGCCGCAGGGGCGACATGGCCGTGCGGCGCTCGTTACGATCTCCTATGGCGGCAGGGGCCGGAGCAGCAGCGGAGGCTGCAGCGGGCTTGGCAGCCGGGGCCGGGGCTTGCTGTGCCTTCAGCACGTCGTCTTTCATGATGCGGCCACCGGGGCCCGTGCCCTGAAGGCTTGAGGCATCCAGGCCTTTGTCTGCCAGAATGTTGGCAGCCACTGGGCTGGCATTAACACCAGCGGAGGCGGCATGTGCGGTGGGCTGGGCTGCAGCAGCAGGTGCAGCGGGCGCTGAAGAAGGCGCGGCTGCCGGAGCACCGGCACCTTGCTCGATGCGGCAGATCAGGTCTCCGATTTGAAGCGTCTGGCCCTTTTGGGCGGCGTGCCGGAGTGTGCCAGCAACCTCGGCGGTCAGCTCGAAGGTGGCCTTGTCTGACTCGATCTCGCAGATCATCTCGTCTTGGGCTACCTGGGCACCGTCTTCTTTGGTCCAGTTGGCGATGATGACCTCGGTGATAGACTCGCCCACCGTAGGTACACGCATCTCGCGGATGGCGGCAGGCTGGGCGGGCGTGGTGGCAGGGGCAGCAGCAGGTGCCGGGGTAGAAGGGGCGGCGGCTGTAGGCGCTGCCTGTCCGGCCTCTATGCGACAGACAAGACCACCGATGGGGAGCGTCTGGCCTTCGTTGGCTAGCACGCGTAGTACACCGGCGGCAGGGGCGTTGAGCTCGAAGGTAGCCTTGTCAGACTCGAGGTCGCAGAGTACCTCGTCTTGCTTTATCGTATCGCCGTCCTTTTTGTGCCAGGTAGCGATGGTTACCTCGGTGATGGACTCGCCCACGGCGGGCACGTTGACATCTAAGTTCATGAACGTTGGTGGCCCCATGCCTAATGGCTGCGAGCCTGTTTTTGCCGCGGCAAAGGTAGGCCGCGGCGGGTGTTTAAGGGTATGGATGGGTACCTGAAAGCTGCACCTGCCCTAGCCGGCAACGCCCTTGCTGTCCACCGTTGGTTTGGCGGCGGGGGCTGGGCTGGGGACGGCACGCTCCAGTATGTCTTTCTGCTCTTGGGCGTGGACTTTGGCATAGCCGGTGGCCGGGCTGGCGCTGGGCTTGCGGGCGATAACGTCGAAGGCGCGGCCGCGGAGCATCCGGAGCATGTAGCTGTAGTAGCCCATGTTTTCGGGCTCCTCTTGCACCCAGACGAGCTCTGCTTTGGCAAAGGGGGCCAGGGCTGCCTCAAACTGCTTGGCCGGGAAGGGGGCCAACTGCTCGAAGCGGACGATGGCGATGTCTTTGCGGCCTGACTTTTGAAGCGTTTCGGCTAGCTCATAGTAGATTTTGCCGCTGCAGAGCAAGACGCGCTTCACCTTCTTGGGGTCTGCCGGGGCATCTACGATAACCTCGCGGAAGCTGCCCTGGGTGAAGGCACTGAGCGGCGAGACGGCCGCCGGATGCCGCAGCAGCGACTTGGGCGACATGACGATGCTCGGCTTGCGGAAGGGCAACGCCATCTGCCTGCGGAGCATGTGGAAGAAGTTGGCAGGCTCGGTGATGTTGCACACGAACATGTTGTACTCTGCCGATAGCTGCAAGAAGCGCTCGGGGCGGGCGTTGCTGTGCTCGGGGCCCTGGCCCTCGTAGCCGTGGGGCAGCAGGCAAACCAGGCCCGTCATCCGCTGCCACTTCGTCTCCGAGCAACTGATGAACTGGTCTATCATCGTTTGGGCGCCGTTGGCAAAGTCGCCAAACTGAGCTTCCCAAATCACCAGAGCGTTGGGGTTGGCCATGGCGTAGCCAAACTCAAAGCCGAGCACGCCATACTCGCTCAGCAGGCTGTTGTAAATCTCCAGCGGGTAAGGGCCCACGCCATTCAGGCTGTTGTGCTCTTGGTTGGTTTCGGCGTCGTGCAATACGGCGTGGCGGTGGCTAAAGGTGCCCCGCTGCACGTCTTGCCCCGTGAGGCGTACCTGCTTACCCTCTGCCAAGATGCTGCCGTAGGCAAGCAATTCTGCAGCAGCCCAGTTGAGGGGCTGGCCCTCAAAAAACATCTGCTTGCGGTCTTGCAGCAGCTTGTCTATTTGCTTGAGGGGCTTAAAGCCCTTGGGCAAGGCTACCAGGGCCTTGGCTACCTTTTCTATGGTAGCGGCATCTATGCCGGTGGCGGGGCTTTGGTCAAAGTCTGCCGGTGTGGAGCGGCGCAGGCCTTTCCAGTCTTCCTCCAGCTTCTGATAGACGTAGGGCAGCGGTTGCTGCTTCACCTCGTTGAAGCGGTCTTGCAGCATGGCGCGGAACTCGGCATCCATGCGCTTGGCCAGCTCAGCATCAACGTCTCCACGCTCTATGAGGCGCTGGTTGTAGATCTCGCGCGGGTTAGGCTTTTGGCCGATGAGGTTGTAGAGCGAGGGCTGGGTGAATTTGGGCTCGTCAGACTCGTTGTGGCCGTGCCGCCGGTAGCAGACCATATCGATGAAGATGTCTTGCCCAAACTTCTGGCGGAACTCCACGGCCAGCTCACAAGCAAACACGACGGCCTCCGGGTCGTCTCCGTTTACGTGGAAGACGGGGGCGTATATCGTCTTGGCAACGTCGGTGCAGTAGGTAGAGCTGCGGGCATCGTCGAAGTCCGTCGTGAAACCTACCTGGTTGTTGATCACAAAGTGCAGCGTGCCCCCGGTGGTGAAACCCTTCAGGTAGGCCATTTGGCTTACCTCGTACACGATGCCCTGGCCTGCCACAGCCGCATCGCCGTGGATGAGGATGGGCAGCACCTTGCTGAAGTCTGCACCGTAGTTGTGGTCGCCTTTGGCGCGGGCAAAACCCTCAACTACGGGGTTGACCGCCTCCAGGTGGCTGGGGTTGGGGCAGAGCTTGACGTCTATCTTTTGGCCGGGCACCAGCTCTAGCTGGCTGCTGTAGCCCATGTGGTACTTTACGTCGCCATCGCCCATGGTGAGGTCTGGCTTGGCCGTACCCTCAAACTCAGAGAAGATGTGGGCGTAGGTCTTACCCATGATGTTGGCCAGCACGTTGAGGCGGCCACGGTGGGCCATGCCCATGACAGACTCTGCCACGCCCAGTTGGCTGGCCTTGGCCAGAATGGCATCCAGCGCGGGGATGGTGGTCTCGCCACCCTCTAGCGAGAAACGCTTTTGGCCGACGTACTTGGTGTGCAGGAAGTTCTCGAAGACGACGGCCTCGTTGAGCTTGGCCAGGATGCGCTTCTTCTGCTCGGGCGATGGTTGGTAGGTAGGCCAGGCCTCGATGCGCTCTTGGAGCCAGTTGCGGGCCTCCATGTGGCGCATGTAGGTGTACTCGAAGCCGATGGGCCCCTCGTATATGAGGTGGAGCCGATCCAGGATTTGGCGTAGGGTAGCCTTGCCCAGGCCTAGCTGATGGCCAGCCTCGAAGGTGCTATCTAGATCTGCGTCAGCGAGACCGAAGTCTGCCAGGTTGAGGTAGGCATTGCGTGGCTTGCGGGGCCGCACGGGGTTGGTGCGGCTGCGCAGGTGTGCCCGGCTGCGGTAGCCGTTTATCAGGTCTAGCACCTGAATCTCTTTAGACGACACGCCCGATGCTGCCTGGGTGCCCTTGCCGTTGGTGGGGGCGCGGTCTCCGTAGCGGGTGGCCAGGTCAAATCCTTCGAAGAAGCGACGCCAGCCCTCGTCCACAGCGGCGGGGTTGGCTTTGTAGGCTTGGTATAGCTCGTCGGTGGCGGCAACGTCTGCGTTGCTCAAATACGAGTAGGCATCCATCTTAGGGGGCGAAGTTAGGGCCAAGGTGGGGGTTGGCCGCCTGTATGTCATACAAAACCTGGGCCAAGGGCCCAGGGTTGCCAAAAAGTTGACCCAAGGTAACCTAGTAACAGATGGGCGCAGGGCCCGTACCTTTCAGCACGATGGAGAATTATGCCAAATGGTCTGGCATGGCGTTTCAGATGCTGGCTACGATAGGTCTTTGCACCTGGGGCGGCATCTGGCTGGACGACCACTACCAGATGAAATTTCCCGTTTGGACGCTAAGCCTGGCCTTGCTGGGCGTTGTAGCCAGCCTGGTGTCGGTCATACGGTCTATACCTAAGGGGTAGCCCTTAGCTTTGGCCCTGCAAATGGAGCGATATGCGATTTTGGTGGCCGGTGGCAGCGGCACCCGCATGGGTGCGGCTGTGCCCAAGCAGTTTCTGCCCCTGGCCGACGGCACGCCTATCCTGGTGCAGACCTTCAGGTTATTTGCTGGGCTGCCGAGGGTGCAACTGATAATTGTGCTGCCCGAGGCGCATTTGCCGCTGTGGCACCAACTGGCCAATGATTATGGCCTGGCGGCCCACCACGCCGTTGCAGGCGGCCCCACACGCACCGCCTCGGTGGCGGCGGGAATGGGCCTGGTGCCCGATGATGCCCTGGTGGCCATCCACGACGGGGTGCGTCCCTACGCCACCGCTGACCTGATTGAGCGCTGCTATGCCACGGCCGCTACCACCGGGGCCGCCTGCGCCGCCGTGCCCAGCAAAGACAGCCTGCGCCAGCGAATGCCCGACGGTGGCAGCAGGGCCGTGCCGCGCGAGGACTTCTACCTGGTGCAAACGCCGCAGACTTTCAGCGCCCGGCTGTGGAAAGAGGCACTGGCCCAGGCCTCGGCAGATACGGTTTTTACGGACGATGCCAGCCTGGTAGAGGCCGCCGGGCACACCATTGCCCTGGTAGAGGGCAGCTACGGCAATATCAAAATCACCACACCAGAGGATTTGCCCAGGGGCTAGGCGCCGGTGGCCTGGCGGAAAATCTCTTCCAGGCTTTGGGCCTGGCGGGTGAGGCTGCGCAGGTCTATGTTGTTGTCGGCGCAGTGGCGCAGGAGGGCGGCGCGGCCGGTGCGCTCGTCGGTAAAGGTGAGGGCGTAGGTGTACTTGCCTGCCATGCGGGCCGAGGCGATACCCTCCAGTGCGAGCAGGGCATCAAGGTCGAGGGGTTTGTCTACCTCCAGGCTGAAGGTGGGGTTGCCTTGCTGGCCTACATCGCCTTCGGCGGCGATTTTACCTTTGTTGATGATGACGTAGCGGTTGCAGACGGCCTCTACCTCTTGCATGATGTGGGTGGAGAGGACAACCGTCTTCTCTGCCCCAATCTGCCGGATGAGGGCGCGTATCTCCAGAATCTGGTTGGGATCTAGCCCGGTGGTGGGCTCATCTAGGATGAGTACGGGCGGGTTGTGCACCAGCGTCTGGGCCAGGCCTACACGCTGGCGGTAGCCTTTAGAGAGGGCGCCTATCTTCTTGTGGCGCTCGGCCTGGAGGCCGGTACGGTCTATGGCTTCTGCCACGCGCTTGGGCAAGAGTGCCCCCCCTACCCCATAGGTTTTGCCTGAGAAGGCCAGGTACTCTGGCACGTACATATCCAGGTAAAGCGGGTTGTGCTCTGGCAGGTAGCCGATGAGGGCCTTGGTAGCCATACCCTCTGCCTCGACGGGTTTGCCCATAACGGTTACCTGGCCTGCATCGGCCCGCAGGTAACCGGTGGCCACCTTCATGGTGGTGCTTTTGCCGGCTCCGTTGGGGCCCAGAAAGCCCAATACCTGCCCCGGCTGGGCCTGGAAGCTGATGGCATCTACGGCCAGGGTGCTGCCGTATTTTTTGGTGAGTTTATCTATGACGAGAGACACGTGGGCAGTGGGGAGGCGAGCAAACCGGCGGGCGGCGGATGCACCGCGGGCCAGGGGCTCAAGACATGGTATCGTCTAGCAAAGCTAGCCTCTCTTGCACGTCGGCAAAGCCGGGGCGGTGGGCCAGGTGCTTGCCCAGGTGCGCCAAGATGCGCCCGGCCGTACCTAGGATACGGTCTCGATGGTCGCGATACGCATCGGGCGTTGCGCCTGTGGCTTGCAGGTACTCGCGCTCTAGCACGGTGGCAAAGGAGGTAAAGTAGCTTTTGCCAAGCAGGTCCAGCAGGGTGTATAAGAAGATGAGCTCTGGGTCTGCCAGAGTGATCTTTCCGCCGGGGCCGGCATCATCCAGGCGGCCCTGGAGGTAGTCTGCAAGCTCAAAATCAAGCAGGTCGTTCCCTTTGATGCTGACGGAAAAGTCGTGGGCAAAGTCTATGCGGACCAGCCCGGCCAGCCTGAAGGCGGCCGCCAGCGTAGTTCTGACCTCGGGCAGCAAGGTGAGTTGGAGCATAGCAGGGCTGCAAGTATAGGCATTGGCAGGTGGATGGCGGCATGGTAGATACATCAATACCCGATTCAGGAGGGCGCACCTGCTACAAAAAATGCCTCTGGCTGACGGCCAGAGGCATTTTGAAGTTACCAAAGCTCCCCCCCCTATTGCCTTACGAACCGGCCCTGGCGGGGCATGGGCCCTTGCGTGCGCAGCAGGTAGGCACCGGGCGGCAAGTGTCGCAAATCCAAGGGGCGGCCGGGTTGGTAGAGCCCTGTCCAGATGGTGCGGCCGAGGTTATCCTGCACCTGGCAGGGGGTGGGTGCGGCAGGCTCTGGGGAGAGGCTGACGGTGCCCTGGGTGGGATTGGGGTGTACCCGCAAGGTATGGGGAGCTTGAGGGATTAGGGCCGCCGTTATGCGGTTGCCGGGCTCCAGGCGCAGCTCTTGGAGGCGGATCGTGGCGAAGTTGCTCTGCAACAGGCGGGGGGCTATGCGCACCATGGCCGTGTCTGAGCTGCCCGGGGGGCGGGCGGCCATAAGGCCTGCCAGGGGGTAGAAGCGGAGCTTGCGCAGGCTGTCGGAGCTTTGGTCGGTAGAGAAGGCTCCGGTGCCCAAGGCTACCATGCGCTGCCAGGTGGCACCGCAATCGAAGCTGGCCTCGATGCGGACGGAGTCTCGGACGCGGGTGAAGAACTCGGCATCTATGCGCAGGCCCAGGCGGGCAGAGTCTGTGAGCGGGCCGTAGCGGCCCAGGTGCAGGGCACCGTCCACGCTCGTTCTGATCTCCAGGTAGGGGGTCTGGGTGGGGCCTTGGATGCTGACCTCGGGCCGGATGGAACTGGCCACGGCCCGGCCAGGCAGGTAGCGCCAGCCGGAGACGGGGGTGTAGGTCTGGAAGATGCTAGAGTCAAAGGTCCACATCGGGGGGCGGCGGCAGGTATCGAAGCGCTGCACCCAGGGCAACGGGTAGGCCCGGGTGCGGATGGTAACCGTGGCCGTGTCGTTGGTGGGGTTGAGGTCTGCCCGATAAAGAAGGCGGGCCTGCAGGCGCTGGGCCGTGCCGACGGCAAAGCCGGGGACGGTAAAGGCCAGGCGTTGAAAGCCCTGCACACGGATGGGCAGCGGGATGGAGAGCGTATCGAAGGGGCGGCCGTTTAGGCTTAGCTGTACCCCAGCGCCGATGGGCAGCGGGTCTGTGCCGGGGTTGTACACCAGCACGGTGCCCTGGGGCAGGGCCGCCTGGCCGGGCAGTGGGCAGCCCGCCTGCCCGATGGCCGGGGCCCGTAGCTCTTTGATGGCCAGGTCTCGCACCGTGGCCGTGGTGGCGAGGCGGAAGTAGTTGCCCGCCGCCAGGTTGATGGTGTCGGTGTAGAGGGCATCTACACCGGTGGTGGGCACCAAGGTGCGCACCCGTTGGGCGGTAATGTCTTGCCAGGGGCCCAGGGGCCCAGGGCCTTGCACGATGCGCAATACGCCGAGCCGCAGGGGCTGGGGCAAGGCGGCTAACTCTTCTGCTTAGGGTGATAGGTAGAGTATCTCGCCGACGGTGGGGCGGTTGCATTGGTACTCCATCATGAAGCGGCCCGTAGGGGCCAGCCCGGGCGAGAACTGCCCGCCGGGGATGGGATCTAGCATGCGAAAGAACAGCTTACTGCCGTTGGCAGGCGCACCCTGCCGATTAGGTGCATACAGCCTAGACTTGCGGCAACGAGCGCGGCGGCAGTGGTTCAGATTGATGTTGGAGGCTACGCCCACTCTAACCGTATCTTGGAGCGAGAGTACGTCGGCCTGCCAGAACAATTCTGAGCTTGATGTACTAGCGTACGTTGAAAGTAGCGTATCCCGGAGGGTATCCTGGGCTTGAAGGATGCCTCTATTACCAAAGAAGTTTGACATGCGCCGCCCGGGCGGTACGATTACCCGCTTATTCTCGGCCTTACGCAATTGGATGTTTGCTGCACGCATGCTGGTCGGCCACTCGTTACCAACCACCACGTTTGAGTCAGACCCATTACCAGGTCGAAGATATGTGTACCACACTCGGCTTGCAGAGACTGTAAAACTTCCTGAAACTCGGCCAAAAACCCTATCAATAGCAGGCTCTATGGGAAGATTTATTGTAGGTTGAGATACACACTTAAATGGGGCAATCATGTGGGCCGTACCTCGAAGTAACACGACCCTGTCCGTAGTTCGCACTGGAAGCTCCACATTAACAACTGTGGGGTTATCAAAAATTATTATGGGTTTTTTGGTAGAATCGATCATGGCATCGAAGCTACCAAACCACCGCTGAGGTGATGAACCCCCAAAAGCCAATCGCAAACTAGAGGTTGAAGGAGGTCGAGTTTCTATTATACCATACTGTTCAATGTTGCCTAACGTAATAAGTGTTGAACTGGCATTGAATGTGGTCGAAACGACACTATCTCGATGACCAATAAGTATTCCTCGTGTGGCGGTTAGAGTACCTAGGTTCATTTGCAGGCAGGCCGGGGCCTGGCCGCCGCCAACTTCTAGTCTTCGTACGGTTGGGTTGGCATCCAGGCGCACCATACTGCCGGGGGCAATCCAGGCCGTATCTCGGAAGGTGGGCACGCGGCCCAGGTTCCAGGTGGTGGGGTTGCTCCAGGCCCCGCCCCGGCCGATGCTGCGCAGCCTGCGGGGGGTGGTATCGACTACGGTTTGGGTGAGGCAGGCGTAAATAGTATCTATTGTGGGCCAGGATGCATCTGCAAGACGCATTAAATACCATTGAGTAGTATCGAGGTCTGAAAGGGTGATGCAGGCAAATTTTGTAGGGAAGGCCGAGCCGCTGGGCTCTGCCAGCCAGGCGTAGCGGGGCCCGCGCTTGCGGGTTGCGGGTTGCACTATACCTTTGCCCGGTGCCCCGTGGGGTAGCCTATTGCCACGCGGTGGCAAAGGCCCCCAGCAGGTGCCAACCCTTCTAACTAAACAATTCTCGATGAAGAGACGACTCACCCTTTCTCTGTTGGCCCTTGGGGCGGCGGGGCAGGCTTTTGCAGGCGGATACCAGGTATCTGTGCAAGGGCAGAAACAGATTGGCATGGGCCATACCGGCACGGCGCTGGCGTGGGATGCCAGCAGCCTCTTTTTCAACCCGGGCTCGCTGGGCTTTCTGAAGAAGAGCAGCGTGGTGGCAGGTGCCAGCTTTATCAACAGCACGGTGGCCTATACCGGGCCCAATGGCCAGGCCTACCGGGCCGAGACGGATAACCCCATCTCTACGCCTTTTGCGGCCTATGGGGCTTTCTTCTTAGACAAGAACAAGAAACTGGTGCTGGCCGCCGGTGCCTACACGCCCTTTGGCTCTACCGTGAAGTGGGCCGATGGCTGGCGCGGGCAGTTCTTGCTCAACGAGCTGAGCCTGCGGGCCATCTTCACCAATGCTACGGTGGCGTATCGCATCAACGATATGTTCAGCGTGGGTGCGGGTTTCAACTATGCTTTTGGCTCTGTTGACCTTAAGCGCAGTGTGGACATCAACACAGGTACGGCCACGGCACCGCAGTATGGGCAAGCACAGTTGAAGGGCAACGCCTCGGGCATTGGGTTCAACGCGGGCATCCATGCCCAGCTTACGGAGGAGCTCTCCGTCGGGGTCAGCTATCGCTCTAAGGTAGATATGAAGGTGAGCGGCGGCGATGCCACCATCCGCACCAGCCCGGCCTTGCTTGGCACGACGTTTCCTGCCTCTGGCGCTACAACTTTTGACGCTACGCTGCCCCTGCCTGCCAACACCAACCTGGGCATTGGCTACAAGGTGAACAAAGACCTGACCCTGGCGGCAGACATTACGCTGGCCCACTGGAGCGCCTACAAAGAGCTGCGGTTCGACTTTAAGGAGAACTTCGGCACGGGCTTGAGCAGCGCCAGCCCCCGCAACTACAAGGATGCCTTTATCTACCGGGTGGGTGCCAACTACCAGGCTTCTAAGCTGATTGCCCTCCGCGGCGGTGCTTACTTAGACCAAACGCCCGTAGAGGCTGGCTACATGACGCCCGAGACGCCCGATGCCAACCGCATCGGCCTGACGCTCGGCATCGGCATTACGCCTACGGAGAACCTGAGCATAGACGCGTCTTTACTCTTTATCAACGGAGCCAAGCGCGAGCAAACCCAGGCCGACATCAATGCCGCCGGCACGCAAACGTCTGTGCTGCCTGGCACCTACCAGCAGCGCGCGTTTGCCCCCGGCATCCAGGTTTCTTACGCTTTCTAACCAAGCCAGACAGCTATCAACGAGATTTTCATGAAAAAGTACGCTATAAACAAGGTGCTGGGCACGGCTGCGGTATTGGCCGTGGCGGCCTACACCCTCCAGGGCTGTAAGCCAGACATCGAGGCTGGCACCCCTTCGGCAGGCGCTGCCGACTTTTCGAACTTTATTGCCGTAGGCAACTCGCTCACGGCCGGATTTGCAGACAACGGACTGAATTACGAGGGCCAGGCGACGAGCTACCCGCTCATCTTGGCACAGGCCATGCAGGCCACGGGCAAAGGTCCGGCGCAGTTTTTGCAGCCGCTGTTTCCGGTAGGCTCTGCGGGCACGGGCGGGCTGAGGCTTGCTGGTATCACTAATGGGTTGCCGGTGCTGGCGCCCGTATTTCCTGATTCTAGCCAAATCATTGAGCGGATCCGAACTTTGTTTCCAGATTCTATAACAAATAAGTACGCTCAGGTACCAAATGGAATGGAGATTCACAACCTTGGCGTGCCAGGGATCAGGGTTGCTGATATAGAATCGCCAGTTTATGGTGTTTCTAACAACATTGCTTTCAACCCATTCTTTGAGCGCATGCTACCCGACAATCAGGGCTTCATGTCTTACCTGTCGTACGTTGCCAAGCGCCGGCCCACCTTCTTTACCAACTGGTTGGGTAACAACGATGTGCTGGGCTATGCCTCTGCGGGTGGTACAGGGTTTCTGACCAACATGGCAGACTTTACGGCCAGCTATGGCAAGATGCTTGATACGCTGACCCGCGGCGGTGCCAAGGGCCTGATTGCTACGGTCCCAAAGGTTACATCGGCGCCTTACTTTACGACGGTGCCCCCTACGCCAATCGTTTTGACGGACCCTACGCAAGTAGCCCTTTTGAATGGCGCTTATGCTGCGCGTAATGCCGCCATCAAACGGTTTAACACCTTACTGCCCGATGCAGCCAAGCTAGATACAATCAGCTTCCGCCTAGGGCCAAATGCACCAGTGATTGCCGTAAGCGTGACAGGCCCTGACAGCGTATATCGCCGTTTTGGTGGCCCGGCCGGGGCATTCAGGCAGCTACGGGCTGACCGTGGCGAGCTGATTCTGCTGCCGGCCCAAACGGTGTTACCTACGGGTGCCGGTACGGCTACTCCGCTGGGCAACCAGTTTGCCTTAACAAGGGAAGAGCTAGACGCCATCAATGCGCGCACTAACGAGATCAACACGTACATCCGCGCGCAAGCAACCAGCCGCAACCTAGCGCTTTTTGATGCTGAGGCTTTCTTGGATCAGGTAAAGGCTGGACAGGTGTATTTCGACGGCACCAACATCACGGCGGCCTTCGTGCGGGGCGGGGCTTTCTCGCTGGATGGTATCCACCCTACCCCTCGGGGTTATGCGCTGATTGCCAACGAAATGATGAAGGCCATCAACGCCAAGTATGGCTCTAACCTTTCACCGGTGAACGCAGCCAACTACCCGGCGCTGCAGTTTCCGAAGTAAAGAGACCTCTTTTTACGAGTAAAATAAGCCCGGCATATCACACTGCCGGGCTTTTCTTTGTCTTTCTTGCGTGGGCTTGCTCGTTTTACACCCACACCCTACAGCCATTGACACCTATGCTTACCGCCGGCTCGTTTGCCGGCAAAACCGTTTTGATTACCGGCGGCGGCACCGGCCTGGGCCGGTCTATAGCCGTTACCCTTGGGAAACTGGGGGCCAACCTTGTGATTGCCAGCCGCAAGAAGGACGTCATTGAGCAGGCTGCCCTGGAGCTTGCTGAAGAGACCGGCGCGCAGGTACTCGGCCTGCCCTGCGACGTCCGCAAGATGGAAGACGTAGAGGCTGTGCTGGATGCAGCCTGGGCCCGGTTTGGCCGGGTAGATGTGCTGATAAACAACGCGGCGGGCAACTTTATTGCCCCGACGGAGAGCCTCTCTCACCGGGCGTTTGAAGTGGTGGTTGATATCGTGCTAAAGGGCAGCATCAACTGTACGCTGGCTTGTGGCAAGCGCTGGATTGCAGACGGCAAGCCTGCCAACGTCCTATCTGTGGTAACTACCTATGCCTGGACGGGCACCGGATACACCGTGCCCTCGGCCTGCGGCAAGGCGGGAGTGCTGGCGCTGATGCGGTCTTTGGCGGTGGAGTGGGGCCCGCACCAGATCCGCTGCAATGCCGTGGCCCCGGGGCCCTTCCCGACGGAGGGGGCGTGGAGCAGGCTTTTCCCGGTAGACATGCTGCCAGAGCAGGTAGCTCGCGAGGCCTCGCCGGAGTATCGCATTCCGCTGGGCCGTGTGGGCGAGCACGAGGAGCTGGCCAACCTGTGCAGCTACATCGTATCTGACTATGCAGGCTACCTGAACGGAGAATGCATCACGCTGGACGGCGGCGAGTGGTTGCAACAGGCCGGGCAGTTTAGCTGGGTACGGCATATTCCGAAAGAACTTTGGCCCCAAATCGAAAAATGGATCCGCGGAAAAGCATAAGGCACGGGATATGGGTTTGGGCTTGCCTGCTAGGCGGCCTGGCCCTTGGCTGCAAAGCGCCTACAGAGTTGAAGAGGGTGCCGGGGGCACCCAAGCTGCCACCAACCCCGGCAGCCGAGCAGGTGCGATTGTTGCTGCCGCAAGACAGGTTTGCAGACAGCGCCCAGGCCCAGCGGCTGGCCTATTACCGGCGAGGAATCACCATTGCCGGTGTTTGTACCTACCAGGAAGTGCTAGACGATCTGGTGGCCAAAGGCCGCAGCTTGGGGGCCCGGACGGTGCGGGTAAGGCTGCTTAAGGGCCCTGACGAGCGCAGCAGTTGCTACCGCGCAGAGGCAGATTTTTACCGCTAAGCCAACCGCCTACCCCATGACGCGCAAAGAGCGGTATGCCCAGGTGCTGGGTTACTTTAGAGAGCACCTCCCCGACCCGGAGACGGAGCTACACTATACCGACCCATACAGCCTGCTGGTGGCGGTGGTGCTGTCTGCCCAGTGTACGGACAAGCGGGTAAACATGGTGACCCCCGCCCTGCTGGAGCGTTTTCCGACACCGGCGCACCTGGCCGCTGCCGAGGCGGAGGACATATTCCCCTACATCCGCAGTGTGAGCTACCCCAACAACAAGGCCAAGCACCTGGCCGGGCTGGGGCGCAGGCTGCAAGAGGTTTATGGTGGCCAGGTACCCGACACGGTGGAGGCACTCCAAACCCTGCCCGGCGTGGGGCGCAAGACGGCCAACGTAATAGTCTCTGTGGTACACGACCAGCCGGCCATGGCAGTAGATACCCATGTGTTCAGGGTGAGCCACCGCCTAGGGTTGGTGCCCAAGACGGCAACCACCCCACTGGCCGTAGAGCGACACCTGATGGCCCACGTACCTGTTTCAGATGTGCCAAGAGCACATCACTGGCTCATTTTGCATGGGCGGTATGTTTGCATAGCCCGCAAGCCGCTTTGTAGCCGGTGTGCGTTGGTGCCCTGCTGTGCCTTTGCGCAAAAGCGGCTGGCCAAGGGCCTGCCCTTGCCCGACGAGCAGCCTCTAACTGTCAGTAAAAACAAGGCTCAACAACAGAAATAGGGGCAGCGGCATGCGCACCTTTGTACTTTGCAGGCCCGCACGCGCGTTTGCACCCGTGGGGCTTAGCCTGGCCGTTAGCGACGTGATTAGCAGATTCTTTGTACTTCTGGCTCTTTGTGGCCTGACCTGGCCCGGCCTGGCAAAGGCCCAAAATGGGGTTACGCCCGGGCAGTGGCGTTATCATGCCTACTTTGGGCGAGATACCCTGCTGGCCCTGAGCCCGAGCACCGTCTATACCAGCTTTGGCAACTGTATCATGACCTACGACCGGGCTACCGGCGAGCTGGATGTGCTATCAAAGATTAATGGCCTCTCTGAGGTAAACGTTACGGCCATGACCCATGCCTATGACCGGGATCTGCTGGCCGTGGGCTACCGGTCGGGCACGGTAGACCTTTTGGTGGGCGAGCGGGTCTTTACGCTGGATGCCTTGCAACGGGCCGACATCATAGGCGACAAGGCCATCTTGGGCATAGACATTATAGACCGGTTTGCCTTTGTGACGGGCAGCTTCGGCTTCTTTGTAATTGATATTAACCGGCGCGAAATCCGCTTTAGCAACACGGCTATGGACCCAACCGGGCAAAACCGCCCTGTGACGGTGCGCGGTACTTGCCGCCAAGGCGGGCGCTACTACTTTGCCACCAGCATCGGTATCTTATCGGTACCCGTGGAGGCTAACCTGCAAGACATCAGGCAGTTTCGGGTAGAGGCACCGAGCGCCAGCAACGGGTTGCCCATCAACGGCGGCTCGCTGAAGGCAGTGGGTACCGAAGGGCAGCGTGTGTATGCCGTCTTTGAGCAGGGGGGCATTTTTGCCCGCAACGACACCACCAACGTATGGGAGATTGTACCTGGCATTGCTAGCTTGCCCTTCAGGAACCTGAGAGGGGTGGCCGGCAGGCTGCTGCTGACGGCAGGCTCGGAGATTTACCGCATACAAGGCCGCAGCTTTACCCAATTGGCTCCGACGGATACCTTGCTGGCCACCCCCTATGTAGCCTTGCAAGACCGCGATGACGAGGTTTGGGCTGCCAGCCTGGCCGGTGGCCTTGTGCAAATACGGGGCACGCAGACACGTGCCTTTGAAACGAGCAGCCCACCCTTCCAGGTGGCGTTTAAGCTGTTTGGCTATCAAGACCGGGTTGTGGCCGTGGCGGGGGGGTTCAGCAGTAGCGCTGGGGTGCAATTGGGCCGCCGGGAGGGGGTAGGGATTTTTACGCCGGGCGGATGGATCCGCTATGGAGCCACGTTGCAGGGCTTAAGCCGCCCAGTGTTCGACATAAGCGACGTGGCTTACGATAAGCGTACGCAGAGCCTGTACTTTGGCACGTATGGCAACGGAGTCTGCGTGATACCTGACGACAACCGGCAACGCTCGTATTGCATTACCGATACCTCGCGCAGGCGAGACGGGAACCGGTTTTTCAACGCATTCGGGCAGGGGCTTGGGGTGCGCGTACCGTCTATTACGGTGGATCGGAATGGTAATTTATGGGCCACCAACTTTGCCGACTCGGCGTTCCACCTGAGAGACCGAGACAACAAGTGGTTTGCCTACGTGCCACCACCCGCCAACAGGGCAGCACTGGTAGAGGTTAAGCTAGACGACCAGTTTAACCAATACCTGCGCGCAAGGCCTGGTGCCTCGCAGGGCAACAACTCGCTGGCTATCAGGAGTGCAGATGGTACACGGTGGGGCTACATCAACCGCAACCTAAACTCGGGCAACCTGCCCGACCCTGACATTTACGACCATGCCATAGACAGGCAAGGCGCCCTTTGGCTTGCAACGGGTGCGGGGCTCGGGGTGCTTTACAACCCGACGATCGTCTTCCCCACCAACCCGGCAGACCCTGCCCGGACTACGCCCCCCTTTAACGTTACGCTGCCCATTTTTGATGGACGGCCCTTGCTGGAGAACGACATATGCACGGCCCTGGTGCTAGACGGCGGAGACCGTAAATGGGTAGGTACGCGCACCAGCGGCGTATGGCTCTTCGACAAAGACGTGTCTCAGGTGCTGGCACACTATACGGCCGACAACTCGCCTTTGCCGAGCAACAGCGTGGTAGATATGGCCATGGTGCCCGCCAGCGGCGAGCTGTTCGTCTCTACGGAGAACGGGTTGGTGAGCCTCTCTACCCTGGCCACCGACGCCAGCCTGCGCGAGAGCGAGAATAGCTGCGTGAAGGTTTTTCCGAACCCAGTGCGGCCAGACTACAAGGGCTCTATAGGCATAGAATGCTTGCCAGATAATGCCGTGGTGAAGATTACCGACGCGGCCGGCAGGCTGGTGTACGAGAACCGGGCCGCAGGCGGTGGCCTGATCTGGAACGGCTACGACTACCTGGGGCGCAGGCCGCAGCCGGGCGTTTATCTTGTCTATGCCACGACAGAGGATCGCAGCACTCGGGTTGTGGGTCGTTTTGCCATCATCGAATAGCGGGCGGGATTTTCTGCCGCCCTTGGGTGCGACCTTTGCCCGCAGATGAGACAGTTGTTTTGGATGGCCCTACTGGTAGGAGCCTGGGGTTGCAACCAGGCTACAGACCCGGCGGCCGACAAGAAGGCCCGGCAAAAAAGCCCCTACTTCGACATGGTGGGTTTTATGAGCCAGCTTGAGCGCAACAGCAAGGGCATGGCCTTGCGCAAACGCGCCTTGATGGGCGACAAGTACGAAGAAAAGACCCTGAAGAACCCAGAACTGCGCCGCGAGCTGGGCATCTTTTTTGCCGCTGACTTGCGCAAGCCCGCCTGGCAAGGCGTGTACCACACTGAGCGGCATGGAGCCAATACCACCTACACGGCCCGCAACGACAAGCCCGAGCTACGCCTGCTGGTGGTGGGCGCCGATAGCGCAGGCCGCGTGGCACGCCTAGACCTGCATATGCTACAAGACAACTACCTCTATAGCAGCGATGCCTCGGGCTCGCTGTATGTGCGCTATGACGGGGGCAAGCCCAAACTAGACTCTGTAGCCTTGAGCGGCACGCAACGCATCGTTTTTGGGTCTCCGTTTATCTATACCCTCCAGGGCAAGTTTTTGTAAGATGGCCACTACCCTTCCCCTGGCAGAGCGCATAGCGGGCCTGGCCTGGCTGGGCCTGGGCCTGCAAAACCTATTGGCCGACGAGGGCCGATTTGCGGCTCTGGCCCGGCAGGCCTACCTAGCCAGCAACTGGTTTACAGAAGATAACGTCCGCCTGGCCCTAGAACAGGCCGCCGCTGCGCTGACGCAAGAGCGTCTGTTGGCCTGGACGAAACCCTACCATCTGGAGCCAAACGTGCCCAAGCGGGTAGGCCTGGTACTGGCAGGCAACCTGCCGCTTGTGGGCTGGGCAGATGTGCTGGCCGTGCTGGTGGCGGGCCATCGGGCATTGATCAAACCGTCTGGGCAAGATGAGGTACTGTTGAAGGCTGTGCTGGCAGAGCTTGCCATGGTAGCGCCAGAGCTATCGGCCCAGGCAGAGCTCGTAGAGCGCCTTAAAGAGCCCGATGCGGTGATTGCAACGGGTGGCAACAATACGGCTCGCTACTTTGAGGCCTACTTTGGGCGCTATCCCCACATCATCCGCAAGAACCGCAACAGTGTGGCCGTGCTGACGGGCCATGAGACGGATGAAGAGATGGCACAACTTGGGGCAGACGTTTTTACCTACTTTGGCCTGGGTTGCCGTTCGGTAAGTTGTGTGCTGGTGCCCGCAGATTATGAGGTTGGCAGGCTGGCCAAAGCCTTTTTGCCGTTTGCACACTTGGTAGATCACCACAAGTATGCAGGCAACTTAGACTACCACAAGGCCATCTTTTTGATGAACCTAGACAAGTTTTATGACCTTGGCGTGGTGCTGGTACGCGAAGAGGACAAGCTTTACAGTCCGCTATCTGTGCTGAACCTGGTGCGGTACCAAAGCCCGGCCGATGCGGCGGCCTGGCTGGAAGATCGCCTGGCGGATATTCAGGTGGTGGTGGGCTCTGCGGAGATTTATAGGGGGGCGCTGCCGTTGGGCAGCAGCCAACGGCCGGGCCTGGCAGACTATGCTGATGGTATAGATACTTTGGCTTGGTTGGATGGATTGGAGTAGCGAACTAGTATCATCTGACAAGCCACTAGTTCGCTGGAGGGACGCACCCCCTCACCCCTCAGCCCCCTTCTCTGCTCTATGACCAGAATCCCTCCTGGGGAGAGGGGGAGCAGAAGAATCATGATCATTAAAAAAAATACCAAGTTGATAACCTCTACTCGGCGTAGCGCTGGACGAGGTCTTTGGAGATGACCTTGTCTGACAGGATGACGAGGCGCTCTATGACGTTGCGCAGCTCGCGGATGTTGCCTGTAAAGGGCAGCGATTGCAGGTAGGCCAGGGCATCGGTGGCGATGGACTTGGGGGGCATGCCGTAGTCTTTGCAGACGGTGGCTAAAAAATGCTCTGCCAGGGCAGGGATATCGTCTCGGCGATCGGCGAGGCTGGGGACGCGAATGACAATGACGGAGAGGCGGTGGTATAGGTCTTCTCGGAAGCGGCCCGCGGCAATTTCTTCTTTCAGGTTTTTGTTGGTGGCGGCCAGCACACGTACATCTACGGGTATGTCCTTTTCGCCGCCGACGCGGGTGATGCGGTGCTCTTGGAGGGCGCGCAGCACTTTGGCCTGGGCCGAGAGGGACATGTCGCCGATTTCATCCAGGAAAAGGGTGGCCTGGTGGGCCTGCTCAAATTTGCCTACACGCTGCTTGACGGCGGAGGTGAAGGAGCCTTTCTCGTGCCCGAAGAGCTCGGATTCTATAAGCTCAGAGGGGATGGCGGCACAGTTTACCTCTACAAGTGGGCGGCCGGCGCGGGCGGAGTTGGCGTGAATGGCCCGGGCCACGAGCTCTTTGCCGGCGCCATTGGGGCCTGTGATAAGTACCCTTGCATCAGTGGGGGCTACGCGCAAGATGGTGTCTCGCACCTCTTGCAAGGCTGGCCCCTGGCCAATCATTTCGTCTTTGACCTGAACGCGCTGGCGTAGCTGGACGGTCTCTTGGACGAGGTCCTTCTTCTCTACGGCATTGCGTACGGCTACGAGCAGTCGGTTGAGGTCAGGTGGCTTGGTGATGAAATCGAACGCGCCGAGTTTGGTGGCCTCTACGGCCAACTGGACGGTGCCGTGGGCAGAGAACATGATAAACTCGCCGGGCAGGCCCTCGCGTTTGGCTTGCTGGAGCACCTCGATGCCGTCCATGCGGGGCATTTTTACGTCGCAGAGCACGACGTCGAAGGCTTCTTCGGCCAGGCGGCGGAGGGCTTCCTGGCCATCTTTGGCTTCAGCGACGGTGTGGCCTTCGAATTCAAAAATTTCTCGCACGGTGGTGCGGATGGACGATTCGTCGTCTACGACAAGGATTTTGGACACGGGTATTGGGCGGCGGGTAATAGAATGTGTAGCTGTGCGTGAGGTGAGCCCCCTCACCCCCAATCCATTCTCCCCCTGTATGGGAGAGGGGGAGTATTTGGCGCTGAGGACGACTATGCCTGAATAAAATCGAATTGCTGTGTTAGTAAGCAAAAGTAGAGCCAAGTTTGCGGGGAGGGGCTAGTTTTGGGCCAGCACACAGCCTGAACCTAAAATTTTGGAACCTGTACTCTATACCCTGCAAGGCCGGAGGGCCACCATCACGCTGAACCGGGGCGACAAGCGCAATGCGCTGGACGCCGCCCTGACCCTGGCCATTGCCCAAGCTATAACCCAGGCAGAAACCGACGGGGCCAAGGTGGTGGTATTGCAAGGAGCCGGCCCAGCCTTTTGCGCCGGTGCAGACTTGGCACATATGCAGCGGCTGACAAGCTTTACGCCGGAAGAAAACCTGGCAGACAGCCGTGCCCTGAAGGATATGCTGCTGGCTATTTGGCAGAGCCCCTGCGTGGTGGTGGCTAAGGTGCATGGGCCTGCTATTGCCGGTGGGTGTGGCCTGGCCTCGGTGTGCGACGTGGTGCTGGCCTCTGACCAGGCCGTGTTTGGCTACCCAGAGACGCGCATTGGTTTTTTGCCGGCAATTGTAGCCGTGTTTGGGGTGCAAAAGTTTGGCACAGGTCGGATTGGGCCCTACTTGTTGGCAGGCAAACCTTTTGGTGCGGCCGAGGCGCTTGCCCTGGGCCTGGTGACCAAGGTTGTAGCTGCCGATGCGTTGGACGAAGCCACCGATGCCTACTGTGCGGATTTGGAGCGGGGCACCAGTGCCCAGAGCCTGGCCGCTACCAAACGGCTTGTGCGTATGGCAGAAGGCAGCCTAAATGAAAAACTGGAGCTGGCGTGCCGCATGAACATGGAGACCCGGCAAACAGTAGACTTTAGGCGCGGGATTGCGGCGGTGCTGGCAAAGGAGAAAATTGATTGGGAAGTAAAAATATAAGAAGATAATAGATAAAAGATAAGAGATAAAAAATACGAATTTGGAGGAGTTGGCCTTAGTGGACCCGTGTTGTGGTTAGAGGAGGGCGTCTATGAGGGCTTGCCATGCGGAGGGGGTTAGCACGGTTTGCCATAGGAGGCCGTATAGGGCACCTGCAATGTGGGCCTCGTGGTTGACGTTGCCTTGCATTTGGCGCCCAAGGAAGTAGCTGTAAGCCAGGTAACCGATGCCTACCCATACGCCCGGCAAGCAAATGGCAAAGTAGAGGCAGATTTCTGCCATGGGGTTGAGCAGAATGGTGGCAAACACCACGGCCTCTACACCGCCGCTGGCGCCGAGGGTGGCGTAGTTTGGGTCGTTTCTTTGGCGGATGTAACTGGGCAGGTTGGCTACCACAATGCCGGAAAAGAAGAGCAGCGCCATGTACAGGCCGGGGCTGTCTAGCTGTAGCTCGTAGTAATTCTCTAAGGCGGCACCGAAGAAATAGAGCGTGAGCATATTGAAGGCCAGATGCCCCCAGTCTGCATGGATTAGGCCGGAGGTGAGCAGGGTGTAATATTTACCACTGCGCTGCAGGGCCCAGGGGCGCAGCGCCCAGCTTTGCAACACGCTGGGGCGCTGAAAAGCCCACAGGCTGACAGCAACAACCAAAGCGATGATCCAGAGGGTAACGGATGTGAATGGGCCTAACCACATAAGCGATGCGCAATTGAGCGCCGTAAAGATGCCCGGCAGGCGGCGCATCTATGTGGGGCTGGGGGGCAATGTGGGGCAAGTGCCCGAGGCCATGCGGCGCGCACTACACTTGCTGGAGGAGCGGGGTATGCAGCCTTTGGCCTTGAGCCGCCTCTACCAGACGGCACCTGTGGGGGGCATTGTCCAGGCCGACTATCTGAACGCTGTGGCTGCCCTAGAAACAATAGCCACGCCCACAGAGGTATTGGGGCATCTGCTGGCCGTAGAAGCTGATTTGGGCCGCAACAGGGCGCAGGAGGAGCGCTGGGGGCCTCGGACTTTGGACCTAGACTATCTGCTAGACGAGGCATGGCCGTCTTTTGAATCTACTGTGCTTACGCTGCCCCACCCCAGGCTCTGGGAGCGGGCCTTTGTGGTGATACCGCTGGCTGACGTCTGGCCAACCTGCCCTGCACCAGATAGTAGGGCTATCACCGCCTGGGCATCTGAGATGCGCGGCGCTGGGGGGGTAACAGAGGTGGGGCAGCTAACGGAGATGCCATAAAAAAGCCAGACAGCCCTATATGGGCTGCCTGGCTTTTGGATTATCCTGCCTTATGTGGGCTGGATTTGGCCCTATAGCCGAGACCAGGTAGCTACGGTTAGCTCGGGCTCGTATTGGTTGCGGTAGGTAGTAACGTCTACAATGGCAGAGCGGGGATTGCAGGCCATGACATTGTCGGCAAAGCCGGCCTCGATGAGGGGTCGCTCGCGGGTGCCGATGATTTCTTCGTAGCGGACTAGGAATTGCTCTTCGTAGGCGTGGTAGAGCTTCATAAAGTCGTAGAGTTGGCCACGGCTGAGCTCGCAGAGGTTTAATGGTGCTCCGTTGGCGTGGCGTACCTCAGCCCCAAAGCCTTGCACGAACTGGTTAAAATCTTTGCGCAGCTTATTGTATTGCGCCTCGAAGGCCTCGACATCTGCCTCTTTGACGCCGCGCATGCCTTTGACATTGCGCGCCTTCTCTTCCATATCCAGCTTGACACGGCGGTAAGTACGCAGCACATCAGCCTTTTGGATGAGGTTAGCGTCGGCCGGTGCCTGGGCCCAGGCCAAGGCAGGCAGCGCACATAGCAGGGCCAGCAGCAGCTTTGGTATAAGACCTTTCATACAGGTAATTAGAAGGTGTTTGTGAGACTTGCGGAGATTGTTCTGCCGTAAATGTACCAACATGTAAGGAATTTACGGAATGGCGCTAGGGTAAACACTACTTTTACGGCATTAATTTTTGGTTTTAGCGCGTGAAGTTTTTTTTGGGGCGGGCTCACCTGGCGGTATGTGGGCTATGGTTTGTGGTTACCTTCTTGGTTTTGTTTCCGTTTTTCTGGGTATGCATTGCACTGAATTGGCGGCGTGGCATCGTGGCAATCAACTACTTGTGGACAATCCTTTTCTTTTATGGGTGTCTGATTCCGGTACGGAAAGTGGGGGCGTCGCGGCGCATTGATGGGGCGGCGGTGGTGGTGGCCAACCATGGCAGCTACCTGGATATACCTGTGTTGACGGACGTTTTTGAGCAAGATCACGTCTTTATGGGCAAGAGTAGCCTGGGTAAGATTCCGCTGTTTGGTTATATGTATCGCAGCCTGCACATTCTGGTAGATCGGGCCGATAGGTTGAGTAAAAAGCGCAGCCTGCGCCGTGCCACGCGTGCACTAAGGGAGGGTAAGTTGCTGATCATGTTTCCGGAGGGGACAATCAGGCCAGAGATCCAGCCCGGTGTTGGGCCATTCAAAGACGGGGCCTTCCACCTTGCGGTTGCGATGCAGGTACCGCTGGTGCCCGTAACCTTGCCCTTCGACTGGCAAATACTGCCCGACGACGGGACATTTACGGCCCATTACAAGCGTCCGCTGGCGGTGGTGCACCCCCCTATCCCGACAATGGGGCTGACGGATGCTGACATTCCACAGCTGAAGGAGCGGGTACGCGCTATTTTTATGGCAGATTTGGAGGTCTACAACGGCCACGTACATGAAAGTAACCGAGCAAACGGCCGAGAAAGTGGCCCACCTCTCTCGCCTGCACGTAGAGCCGTCTGAGTTGGGGGGCATTGCCCAGGAGATGGGTCAGATTCTGGACTGGATGGAAACGCTCAACCAGTTGGACACCACCGGGGTGGAGCCGTTGATTCACATATCGTCTGAGGTAAACCGCCTGCGCGATGATGAAGCCACCCCTGGCCTCGGCACCCGTGCGGCCTTGGCCAATGCACCGGCCAAAGACAGCGATTACATCCGCGTGCCTAAAGTGATAGAGTAGGCATCGGCCAAGGCTGCTTTGTACCAATTGTTAACAATTCTTGCATGGCCTTGCTGCGGCCAATGCCTTTGTGTTAATTTTGAATACGTTTAACAACGCTCTCTTCCACTCTGCCATATCATGCGTGCTGCTATAGTTTTGGGATTGCTGGCTTTATTGGCCGGCACTGCCTGCGCTCCTCAAAAAACCTGCCCGGTTTACTCTAAGGCGCAGCCCAAGGCTGCACACGGTGTAGCCGTACACGGCTAGAAAAGAGCGGTATCCGCCCTACCAAGCTAAAGGCCTTGCCTGCGGTACGCTTTGTATGCAAGTACAATGCGGCCGAAGGCAAGGCCTCTTTGGTTAATGCCCCAAACCCAATGGTACGTTTTGGCGGGCCTTAGCAGCGGCAGGCCCCCACTGGCGCAGCAGTCGGCGGAAGCGCACGTAAAGGATGATGGCAGCAATAAACAACCCGAGGGTGAGGCCAATCCACACGCCGGGGGCACCGAGGCCACCCCAAAAGCCGAGCGCGTAGCCGATAGGAATCGCAGCTATCCAATAAGCAAAGGCTGCTATGAGCGTGGGTACGCGCACGTCTCCCATACCGCGCAGCACGCCGAGCCCTACGACCTGGGCCCCGTCGGCCAGTTGAAAAAGCGCTGCATAGACCAGCAATAAGGCGGCAGGCTCGGCCACGGAGGCGGCTGGGAAAAAGAGGTAGGGCAATTGGTGGTGAAAGACATACAGGCCCAGGGCGGCCAAGGTCATATAGCCTAAACCTATGGCATAAACGGTATTGGCCGCCATGATGAGGCCCCGCGGCTGGCGGGCCCCGTAGTAGAAACCTGTGCGGACGGTGCCTGCAGCGCTCAGGCCGCTGGCACCCATGTAGGTGAAGCTGGCAACGGTGATGGCTACCTGGTGAGCCGACAGCATGACGTCGCCCAGCCAACCGACCATGATGGCGGCGAAGGCGAAGGCCCCCACCTCGAAAAAGAGTTGGAGTGCCACCGGCGAGCCGAGCCTGGCCAGGTGTCTGAGCAAGGGCGCATCCCACATGATTTTGCGGGGCAGGTTGGGCTTAAGGCCTGGCAGACTAAAGACCAGGGCTGCCATACCTACCACCATCAGTAGGCGGGCAATGAGCGTGGCCCAGGCCGAACCCAGCGCCCCCAGCGCAGGCGCGCCCCAATGGCCGTACACCAAAATCCAGTTGAGGCCGATGTTTATTAGGTTGGTAAGCACAGATACCACCATGGGCGGATTGGGTATCCCCTGCCCTTCCATCCATTGGCGTAAGGCCTGGTAAAGCATAACCGGCAGCAGAGACAGCGCCATAATCTGCAATACGGGGCCGCTAAGGCGGGCAACGTCTTGGCCCTGGCCAAAGTAGGGCAACAGGGGCACCAAGGCAAACAGCACCAACGTGAGCCCTATGCCCACCACTGAATTAAGTATCAAGGACTGGGTTAGTAGGCGACCCAGGTAAGTGCCTGGGCGGCCCTCGCCGATGCTTTGAGAAACGAGCGGGGTGAGCCCCATGGAAAGACCTATGCCCGTAACCAGGGGGATAACGAACACGGCATTGGCAAAACTGATGGTGGCCAGTGCCGTAGGCGAGCCGGTGTTGCCGACAAAGACAGCGTCTGCCAGTTGGACGGCGTTGTGACTGAGCTGGCTTAGTACGACGGGCCAGGCCAGACGTAGTGTATCGGTGAGGTGGTACCGGGCATCACGCTCGCGTGCAGGGTCGAAGGTGGGCTGGGCGGATGCGGTTTCCATGCTGGTGGGCGAAATTGGCGCTTGTGTCGGGCTTTTCTGGTATCGCTGAAATTTTAGGCCGGTTGCCACCTCATTTGCAAGACGTGGTGGCCGGTTATGCTCAAGGCTATTTTTTGATGGCCGACGAGCGCACCGGCAACCTGGGCTGGTACGAGTCTGGCACGCATACGTTGATGCCATTGGACAGCAGGCTGCACATCCCCAAGAGTTTGCGGCGGGTGCTTAACCAAGGCAGATTTAGCCTGCGGACGTCTGCAGACGTAGCGGGTGTGGTGGCGGGCTGTGCAGACAGACCGAGTACTTGGATATCGGGCGAGTTGGCTGAGGTGTACCTGGAGTTGGCCGGGCTGGGTGTCGTAAAAACGTTTGAGGCCTGGCAGGGCGATACCCTGGCCGGAGGCGTGCTGGGCTTGCACCTGGGCAGGGCCTTTATTGGCGAGAGTATGTTTACGGCCATTGAAGATGGAGGCAAGGTGGCCTTGGTGCGCCTGTGCCAACATTTGCAGGCACGTGGGTTTAGCATCTTCGACGCGCAACTGACCAACCCGCATCTGACGCGATTTGGCAGTTACGAGGTACCGTTGGCCCAGTATTTACCCATGCTGGCACAGGCTGTGAAGGGGCAAGCCGTGTTTGAGCTTTAGGTTTTGCCGACAACCGCGAACTTGGCGGATACGATAGAAGCATTAGATGACATTCAGAGCAACCAACCCCTATACGGGCGAGCGCGGGCCGGGCTACGCAGAACATTCCTCGGCGGAGGTGGCCCAGAAGCTGGCCCTTGCAGCGGAGGCCCAGGCGGCCTGGGCAAGCCTGGGCCCTGATGCGCGGGCGGATTATCTGGCACGGCTGGCTAGGGTGCTGCTAGAGCGCAAGCCGCTGCTGGCCGAGCTGGCCTCATGGGAGATGGGCAAGCATCTGCGCGAGGCCAAGGCCGAGGTAGAGAAGTGCGCTGCCTGCTGTCGGTATTACGCTGAGCATGGGCCTGGCCTGTTGGCTGAAGTGCCTACTGCTATGGCAGGGGGTGGGGTGGCTGCGGTGGGCTTCAGACCACTAGGGTTGGTGCTGGCCATCATGCCGTGGAACTTTCCGTTTTGGCAGGTAGTGCGGGCGGCGGTGCCCGCCCTGCTGGCGGGCAATGCCCTGGTGCTTAAACATGCCGAGGTGGTGCCAGGCTGCGCCCAAGCCTTGGAAGATGCTTTTGAAGCAGCGGGGTTTGCCCCAGGCTTGTTTACCAACCTCCGCCTACCGCACGACCGGGTAGAAGAAGTGTTGGCACACCCCGCCGTGGCCGCGCTTACCCTGACAGGCAGCGAGCGTGCCGGGCAGGCGGCAGGAATGCTGGCAGCCAAATACCTAAAAAAACAGGTGCTAGAGCTTGGCGGCTCTGATGCGTTTGTGGTGTTGCAGGATGCCGACCTGGAGCTTGCCGCCGCCAAAGCAGCCGAGAGCAGGATGATCAACACCGGGCAGAGTTGCATCGCAGCCAAGCGGTTTATTGTGGTAAAACCTCTCTATGAGGTATTTACGGCGTTGCTCTGCGAGCAACTGGGCGGGCTCGTAATGGGAGACCCGATGCAAGCTGACGTGCATTTTGGCCCGCTCGTCCACCCCAAGGCGGCAGGGCACTTGGCCAACCAGGTGGAGCGCGCCGTGGCCGCCGGCGCAAGGGTGCGGCTTGCAGGCGGACATGCAGGCGGGGCCATGTTTAGGCCCGTGGTGCTGGCAGATGTAGGCCCGGGCAACCCGGCCTTTGACGAGGAGCTGTTTGGGCCAGTGGCGGCCGTAGCTTGCGCCCAAGACGAGGCTGATGCCCTGCGACTGGCCAACGCGAGTGCTTACGGGCTCGGTAGCTCGGTATGGACGCGGGATAGGGAGCGAGGCCTGGCCTTTGCCCGGCAAATGCAGTGCGGGGGGGTGTACCTAAACGGGGTGATGAAGTCTGACCCTGCGCTGCCCTTTGGTGGGGTCAAACGCTCTGGGCACGGGCGCGAGCTGGCGGTATTTGGCCTGCATGAGTTTGTGAACGTGCAAGCCGTGGTGGGCTAGCCCTACCTTTGTGGCTGCATGGCTGCAACAGAAAAGTACGAGATCGTAGTAGGGCTAGAGGTACACGCCCAACTGCTCACAGCCTCTAAGGCCTACAACACAGACCCTACCAGCTTTGGCGAGGACCCGAATGCCTACGTCGGTTTGGTGACGCTGGCCTTGCCGGGCACGCTGCCCAAGGCCAACACCAAGGTGGTGGATTATGCCTTGCGGATGGGCCTGGCCATAGGCTCTACCATTACGCGTTACAACTTTTACGACCGCAAGAACTACTTCTACCCCGACCTGCCGAAGGGTTACCAGATTACCCAAGACAAGACGCCCATTTGCCGGGGCGGTTTTATAGACATTGCCTTAAAGGACGGCACCGAAAAGCGTATCGGGGTTACACGAATTCACATGGAAGAAGATGCTGGCAAGAGCCTGCACCTGCCCGGCGCGCCCGAGACGCTGATAGACCTAAACCGGGCCGGTACGCCGCTGATAGAGATCGTATCTGAGCCGGATATGCGTTCGGCAGAGGAGGCGTATGCTTACCTGGTGGAGGTGCACCGGCTGGTGCGCTACCTGGGTATTTGCGATGGCAACATGGAGGAGGGCTCGCTGCGGTGCGATGCCAACATCTCTGTACGGCCACGGGGGCAGGCGGCCTTTGGCAAGAAGGTGGAGGTTAAGAACATGAACTCTTTCCGCAACGTTGCGCGGGCCATAGAGCGAGAGACGGCGCGGCAGATCGAGTTGCTGGAGGCCGGGCAGGAGATTGTGTCTGAAACGCGGATGTTTGACGGCGGCACAGGCGATACCTACAGCCTGCGCAGCAAAGAGAGCCTGAACGACTACCGGTACTTTCCGGAGCCAGACCTGCAGCCTGTAATTGTGGACGATGCCCGCCTGGAGCGCGTGCGGGCGGAGCTGCCTGCGCTGCCCAAGGAGCTTTTTGCTCTTTTTACGACCGAGCATGGCCTGTCGGCCTACGACGCAGGCGTGCTGATCGAGGAGCGGGAGACGGCCGAATACTATCTGGCCGTGACAAAGCTGACGCCCCAGTACAAAGCGGCCGCCAACTGGATAACTGGTCCGCTGAAGGCGTTGCAAAACAGCACGGCTCGCAGCCTGCACGAGCTGGGCCTATCTGCCGAGCATTTGGCTGAACTTATTGGCCTGATTGAAGGTGGGAAGGTGAGCTTCTCTGTAGCCAGCCAGCGGCTGCTGCCGGTGCTGGTAGAGACGGGCGAGCCCCCCATGCAGGCCGCCGTACGGCTGAATTTGATTATGGATCAGGACTCGGCCGGGCTGGCACCGATCATCGCCGAGATTATGGGGCGCTATCCGGACAAGGTGGCCGAGTACAAAGCAGGCAAGAAAGGCCTGCTGGGTCTGTTTGTGGGCGAGGTGATGAAGGCCACCAAGGGGAAGGCCAACCCCAAAGAGGCCAACCGCCTGGTGACGGAAGCGCTGGAGGCTTAGGCCGTCTGGATACCCTCCAAACGATAAAGGGGATGCCTTGAGAAGGCATCCCCTTTTTGTGTGCCTATGTACCGTGGGGGTTAGCCTCGGTAGGTGCGTTGCTCGGTGGGTGCAAAGCCGCTTTTGCGGGTATCCTCGCGGCTGCCGGTGAGGATAAAGTAAGTTATACCCAGGATGGCGGTAGCCAGGCCCCAAACGGCCAGCACCGAGCTGCGCGATTTGTTGGCAGACCAAAAGACTACAAAGCCAGGCCGAATGAGGCCGATGATGAACACAAAGGCGCAGATGATAAACAGAAGCTGGAGGACACTTGAAAGCTCCATAACGCGTAGGGCCGCCGCAGTAGAGACGGCTGGTGGTAATACGCGGGTTGGTGCATGTGCGTTGGGTTCAAAAAAATTGCTCGGCTGCCCGCAACCTCTTAAATCGGGCACTCGTATAAGAGCAGTAAGTTTTCAGTTAATAGGTTAAAGTTTTGCAGATTTGGTAAAGGCTCGCCTCTCTGGGCGAGCCTTTATTGTTATTGGGGTATTTGGGTCTGCTAGGGGTATTGTTTGAATACGCCGACGTCTCCGCCGGCAATGTCTGTGCCCTGGCCCAGGATGCGCTCCTGGCTGGGGAACCCGGCGGCGAAGGGCCGCTTGTCGTTGTTGATGACAACGAGCAGGCCTTGGTGCCATCCGGCCCATACCCTTCTACCTAACCTGAAAACGGGTAGGCTTGCCTGCTCATATAGGTCAACCAAGGCAGGCTCTAGAAAGCCGGCAAACTGGGGGCCGAGGTAGGTGAGCATGCCGGTGCCGATGCGTCGGCAGACGGCCATCGTTTGCCGGAGGGAGTCTTGGCCGGGCGGCACATAGGGCCTTACGCTGTCTGGCCGGGCGGTGAGGGTGAGGCCCTCGGCGGCTGTGGGGCCTATGTCTGTGGCGCCAATGAGCCAGGCGAGTCGGCTGCCGTTGGCATCGGTCTGCAAGGCGTTTTGCTCGCGCTCTCTGGCGGTGCCGGGCATCAAGAGCAGTCTGTTGCCTTTGGCTACGAAGGCGCGCCATTGCCGGAGCTGGATTGCACTTGCTTGCGGCGCCAAGGGGACGATGCACGTACCCGACGTGGGCAAGGGTGCCTGCCGCCAGGGGAAGAAGCGCACGGGGGCACCGGCCTGCATGGCTGCCAGATGCGCCAGCCGGTGCAGGCGCAGGGGCTCGCTGGCGGCAAGGGTATCGGCCAGCTCGTCGGCGTAGAATGCGATGGAGGTAGCCAACTGGCCGATGGCCCTTGGGGTGGTTGCCTCGGCCATGCGGTATCCCTTCAAGCTTTCAATATAGCCGAGAGCCTCGCTGACCTCTTGGCCCAGGCGGGTAAGCTGTGTGCCATCGGCGGTTACCAGGCCGATGTCTGTACCGGGCTGGCGGAAAGGCCCGATGGTGAGGTAATCTACGCCGGCACCATAGTGCATCCAGATGAGGCGGCGCAGGGTGCCCGGCGGGGCGGGGCGGCCGTCGAAGGCCAGTGGCAGCAAATCCTGGCCGGTGCGGCCAGCTACGCTGCGCGCCAGGTCTAGGTCGAAGGGCAGGGCCCATTGCTCTGAGAGCCTGGACATTGACCCCGGCTGAAAATCTGCCGGCAGGCGCGGCAGGGCCTGTGTGCCGGCAAAGTCTATACCCATGGGCAGCAATGGATCGGGCAATTGGGAGGTTGTGGCCAACCCGGCTGATGTTGAGATGTGCTGGCCTTCGGTATGCTTGCGTATGGCGGCGGCTAGCTGGGCCACGTTTTGCGCAGCGGCTTGGGCGGCAAAGCGTACAAAGTCTACGGCAAGGCGGCTGTTTTGGGCAGCAGTGGTAAGGCCTTGTAGTCTAATCTCGTCGAATGCGGAGAAGGCTGTGGCAGTTTGGGCCGTACCCCAGCGGAGGTTGAGGGTATCGACGTTTTGGCGGGCAACCGTGTGCATGTAGGTGCGGAACTTGCCTTCTGCTACGGGGCTGTACTCCAGGGCCATGGGCAGGCAAAGGTTGTAGCCCAACACGGCCGAGCTATGCCCATAACGCTTGGCCAGCGTTACGGCCAGGCGGCGGCCCAGCACTTGTAGGGTATCGTCGTGGATGGTGGCGCGGTATTGTGCCGCGTCGCTGTAAGGCCGGCCGTCTGGGCGGCGTGCCTCCAGCCCTGGGCGGCTTCTGACAAGCCAGCCCGGAGGGGCATCTAAGGGGACGGTCAGGATGACTTTGAGCTTATGGCGGGCAGCCAGGTCTAGGCAACGGTCTAGCCAGAGCAGGTCGAAGCTGTTGGGCTTGGGCTCTAGGCGTACCCAGGCCTTGTCGGCCAGGCGGACGAAGCTGAAGCCCAGCGAGGCAATGCGGGCAAAGTCTCGCTCCCAGTCGGCATCCGTAAAGCGGTGAGCGTCGTACACTACGCCTGCGGGCAGCACCTTTTGGCTCTTAGGCAAAAACTTAGCCGAGGGCTGCGCGTACAACCCAGGCCCTGCCGAGCATAGCATGGCAAGGGCTAACGTTACACGCACCCAGAGCCGTGCAAACGGCCAGGCGGGCTGAGGGCTTGGTTCCATATTGCCAAATATGGAGCCGGGCGGGCAGCCTTGCCTTTATGCGGCTCATTCTCTTAAATTGAGAGGAAAAGGTGGGGTGCCATGCCCGATAGGGCGCTGTTTATCTTTGCTGGTTATACATTCTGTCGTACTCTTTTACTTTGCCTAGCTCGTTTCGATATTGCTATGTAAGCCTGTTGGCGCTCTTGTTGTGGGCGGCAGGGCTGCATGCGGCGTACGGGCAGGGCCTTGGTGCCCTCAGAGGCCCTCAGCGGGCGTGTACGGGCTCGGTGGTTACGTTTACGGTGGATAGCTTGTCGGCCGTGCGCGATTTGCAGTGGACACTGCCGCCGGGTATGAGCATCGTCGCGGGGGCAGGCTACGCCCGGGTGCAAGTATTGGTGGGTGGCACAGGGGGCACAGTATCTGTGCAGGGCACCACGCCGACGGGGCCTTCGAGCATATCGGCCTTGCAGATACGGGTAGAGGCGCCCTCGGCCAACCGGGGCTATCTGCTGGTGGGCAGGCTACCGCTTGGCTTGCAAGATCAAAGCCTCAAGGCACGGTTGCAGGCATTTGGGTATCAAATCACCGAGGTGACAGACCAAGAGGCAAACCCGGCATTGGGTGGCTGCGGAGCCTTTGTTTATGTTAGCCCCACGGCCCGGCCCGGTGTGGCCGGCCCGGCATTGGTGGGTTTGCAAGGGGGGCTCATTACGGCCAATGTAGGCACCTGGCCGGCCCTGGGCCTTACAGGCAACGCACCTGCAGACACGCAGACGGCACCTGGCGCCCAAGTGCAGGCCCTGCCCCTTAGCCACGAGCTGAACGGTGGCCTACCGCCCAGTGTGCAGTCTGTTTACAGCATAGCGGCTAAAATCCAGACGGGCAGGCCCTTGGCTGAGGGCATTGTGGTGGCGCGTGGCCTGTCGGCAGGCTCGTTGCCTGCGTTTTTTGGCTATGAGCGAGGGGCTGCCCTGGCGCAGGGCATGGCAGTTGGCAGGCGGGTGGCTTTTTTTGCCGATAGCGTTGGCCAGCAAGCCTTGACGGCCATCGGCAATCGCTTTCTGGAGCGGGCCGTTTGCTGGGCGGCACGGCGCTGCCCGCCTGCCGCAGCGCGGATCGTTACGCAGCCCCTGGTGCGCCTGCGCTATTGCCCAGGCGACACGATGCGCGTTGCCTGGACGGTGACGGGCAGCTTTGGCACGGTGCCAGCCAATGTTTTTCAGGTAGAGCTTTCTGACGGAAACGGGGCCTGGTTTAGCCCGACACTGCTGGGCTCGGTGATGGGTGCGGGGGCTGGCAGCCTTTGGGTGCGCTTGCCCGCGGGCCTGGCCAACGGCACGGCCTACCGGGTGCGGGTAGTGGCCACCAATCCAACCGTGCTGGGCAGCGACAATGGCGCAGGCATTATCATAAGCAACCAAGCGGCCGCGCCGCCTGCAACTGTGGCCGGGCCTGATACCGTTTGCCTTGCCCAACTGCCCAGCTACACGGCGGCGGCTGTGCCGGGGGCTATCCGATACGACTGGATGCTGCCCGCCGGGCTCTCTACCACCGACACAGGCCAGACGGCCCGCATTAACCTGACAGGAGCCACAGACAATACAACTTATACCGTGCAAGTACGGGCCATTACGATTTGTGGGCCAGGAGAGACGCGCACGTTTACCATCAGGGTACAATCTGCGGCAGTGGTGCCGCCGATAGGTGCCATAAGCACTACGACGGCGGGGTGCCCACAGTGGGTAAGGTATAGCGTTGGCCCTGTGGCAGGTGCAACGGCCTATACTTGGATAACACCGACAGGCACTCAAACAGGCACGGCCTCGGCCATTGTTGTGCGCTACACAGCGGCCACCGCTGGCGAAGTGAAAGCGGTGGCGCAAACGGCCTGCGGCACCACCGATACGACCCGGTTGGCGGTAAACATCCCGGAGCCCGCGCGGGCGTTGGTGCTCTATGCAGCGGGCGCTAGCCTGAGCCCGGCTGAAACAGTTTTGCGAAACCGGCTACTGCAGCTGGGGTACACGGTAAGTTTATTCACCCCTACCTCTCCTCTACCGGTGGGGGGCTTTTGTGCGCGTGCGGTAGTTGTGTCGCCTGGCGTAGGCCTGGGCCAGGGCCTGCAGCGGCTTGACACATTACGGCTACCGATTTTGACTTTGAACCCCACGGGTGCGCTGGCCTTGGGTATGGTAGGGGCTGCAGCGTTTGGCCTCGCGCTAGACAGCTTGGTGCGCATAGGCCAGCCGACACACCCCCTAGCGGCTGATTTACAGGGCGATGTAGCGCTGTATCGGAAACGGGTGCGCTTGGCGGGGGCCTTGCCTTTGGTTGGCGGAACGTCTGTTGCCGAGGAACGGTCGGCTGGCCGGAGTGTGCTCTTTGCTTTTGAGCAGAACGAGCAGATGTCGGCGCGTACGGCACCGGCCCGGCGGGTAGCCATGGGCTTAGACGGGCGCCTCGGCTTGGACAGTATGTCGCTGGCAGGCCTTACGCTGCTAGACAAGGCGGTGTGCTACGTGGCAGGCACCTGCTTGCCCAACCCGACCACTGTGCTGCCAGGCCCTACCCACAGGCCGGCTTATTGCGCCGGAGATACGATTCGGCTCACTGTGGCAACGCAGGGGGCTTTTGGAGTGGGCAACCAATTGTCCTTAGAAATCTCGGATGCAGCAGGCGGCTTTGGGGCACCTACCACTTTGCTTACCCTGGTGGCCGGGCAAGACGCGCGAGCGGCTTTACCGCGAGATCTGGCACCATCTAACCGATACCGGATACGTGTACGAGCTACTGACCCGGCACTGGTGGGTGCGGCCTCGGCCGATTCGATTCGGATCGAAAATCCAGGTTTCGGGGTAGTGTTGCGGCCAGATACCGTTTGCCCAGGGCAGGGTGCGCGCATCGTATTGGCCGGGTTGCAACCAGGTGCCTGGTATCGGGTGGCGCTGCCTGGCTTAGATAGCCTGCGGGCTGCGGGGCAAGGCGGCGTGCTGGCGGTGCCGGAGCTGGTGCTAGGCAATGTGCCGGTGCGGCGCTTGCCGGTGGTGGCAAGGTCTGGCCTGTGCCCGGCGCGGTTGCTGGCAGACTCTGCCACGGTGGTGCAGCGGCGTTTTGCGGTGCTTGGGGCAGTATTGTCTGGCCCATCTTCGGTTTGCGCGGGGCAGCCGTTTGCGCTTAGGGTGTTTCCGGTGCCTGCGGCGCTGCGCTTTTCGGTATTGCGCAACGGGGTTGGTGTGGCACCCGCGGCCCTGGCCCAGCTGGGTGACACCTTGCGGATTACCCTGAACCCAGCGGGTTGGCCTACAGGCTTGCAGACGCTGCGCCTTCGGGTGCAGATCCCCCCCTGCGGAGACTCTGTGCTGCCAGCCCAATGGTTGGTGGCGGTGCGCAACCCGCCCCGGCGCAACCTGCAACTGACGGCGCCGCGGGTTTGCTATGCTGATACGGTGCGCATATTGATTAATAGTACAGAGCCGGGCGTTGGGTATCAGGCACTAGTGCGGGGCGCTGGCGTAGGCGACAGCCTGGCTGGCACGGGCGGACCGCTGACATTGAGGATACCAACTTCCGCTTTGCCTGCGGGGGGCGTTTTTGCCCGGGTGCACCTGGCGGTGGCGGGTTGCCTGGTCGCTGTGTCAGACGATTCGGTTGGATTGGCTTTTACTCCTATGCCTAGGGGTGGGCTTGGGGTAGATACGGCTGTAATTTGCCCCGGCAGCCGCGAGGCAAGGTTGACGCTGGCCACACCTCAGCCACAGCACCGTTACCGGCTGTTGCGGGCAGACGGTACCATTCTGGCAGAGGGGCAGGCTGGCGCCACGGGTGGGCTCGGGTTGCAGGTGCCAACCTTTGCTACCCTGCCAGGCTTGTATGCCTTGCGACTGGAAGCGGCCGGGGCCGGTTGCGGTTTTGTACCCGTTGCTGATACGGCATACCTCCGCGTGGCGGCAGCGCCCAACCTTAACCTAGCCGTGACGGGCGGGGCGTATTGCGCCGGCCAGCCTGCCAAAGTAACCATATCCCGCAGCGAGCCTGGCTTCTCTTACCAATTGTTGGACGGTGCCACGCCCGTGGGAGCACCCCTACCAGGCACAGGTGGCCCCATAACGCTAAGTTGGCCTACGCCAACGGGTAGCCCTACGCTGGCCGTGCGGGTAAGTGTGCCGGGCTGCCAGGCGCAGGTGTTGGCAGAGCGAGTGACCGTCCGCCCCAAGGTAACGCCTGTTACCAGGTTTACGCGTTTGGCCGTAGCATCTCTGTGCCCGGGCCAAATTTTGAGTCTGCCTTTGCGGCAGGTAGCGGCGGGGTACAGGTACCAGCTTTGGGCCAATGGCCTGCGCGCGGCAGACTCGCTCCTGCCCGAAGCGGAGGGGCTGGTATGGCCGCTGCCTTACGATCGGTTGCCGCAGGGGCCCGTCAGGTTGCAGCTTAGGGTGGAAGATTCTGCCTGCTATGGCAGGTTAAAGCTGGACAGCCTGAACGTCTTTGTGGGTGCTGCTACGGAAGCCCGGCTGGCTGTGCGGGGGATCCTGACGTGTAACCCGGCGCTGGTGCGCGTTTTGGTAGAGCGGCCCCAGGCCCGGGTGCGTTACTTGCCGCTTGTGGATGGAAGACCTGCGGGCGCTGCGTCAGAGGCGGCAAATGCAGACTCGCTACCGGTAGCCGTGGTATTGCCGCCAGGGCAGGCCCAGGGCTGGGTACGGATACTGGCTCAGGGGCCTTGTGACACGGCTTTGTTGGCAGACTCGGCCTGGGTAGAGGTGCTGCCTACCGTCAATACCACCTTGCGCATTGCCGCCACAGATAGCCTGCCTTGCATCAATACTACGGCCGTATTCAGCCTTGGCAGTACGGGGTTACGCGGCATACAATGGCGGCTACCTGCACGGACGCGGGCCACCTACAACGCAGACAGCACCGAAATCGAGCTTACGTGGCTAGACTATCCGCTAGAGCGCGACAGCCTGGTGGCCGTGAGGCGCTTTGGCTGCGGGGGGCGTGCGCGGGGGCGGATTTTGCTGGCCCGGCCCGCAAGCTGCGAGCGCATTTACGTGCCCAACATTTTGACGCCACTGACGGCGGACGGAAACCAGCTTTGGGACATCCGTGGGCTGGGGGCTTTTGGGCGTTTTCGGCTGCGGGTCTTTAATGCTTGGGGCAGCGTTGTGCACGAGGCGCAGGGCAACTATGCACCGTGGGACGGTAAGTCGAACGGAGCTATGCTACCATCTGGCACGTACTACTATGTGCTGGAGCCCGGCCCCGGGCAGACACCCGTCACGGGCTCTATCACCCTAATCAACAATCCTTAGGCACCCATGCGCAGACAAGTTATGCAGACGATGCTGGGATGGGTACTGGCCTTAGGCCTGGCAGCCGGGGCCTGGGGACAGCAGCGCCCTCAGTATAGCCAGTATTTTACCAATTATCTGCTCTTGAACCCTGCGCTTGCAGGCACCACCAATGGGCTGGATCTACGCTCGGGTGCCCGCCTGCAGTGGCTGGGCTTTGCCGACGCGCCGCGCAGCATATACGGTACGCTGCAAGGCCGGGTGGGGCGCTCGGGGCGGGCCTTCTACAGCAAGACGCAAAAGGAGCCGGTGTCGTTCCACGGGCTGGGTGGGCAAATCCAGGCAGACGTTACCGGGCCTACCAGCCGCACATCGGCCTATCTGTCTTACGCCTACAATTTGGCCATTAGCAAGCGGGTGCGTATGGCTGTGGGTGGGCAGGTAGGGCTCCAGCAGTTCGCGCTGAACGCAGACGGGCTTCGATATTCCGCCCAAGGCTCGGCTGGGCAGGTGTTGAGCTTTGCACGGACGTTTCCGGACGCAGGCGTGGGGCTGTGGATGTACAGCGACCGGTTCTTTGTGGGAGGTAGTGTGCTGCAGCTTTTCCGCAACCAGTTTGTGGCAGAAGATGCGCGGCTGGGCATTTATACGGCCCGGCGCCACGCCTTTGCCACGGCAGGCTATGGGCTGGCCGTAGGCAAAGACTGGGTGCTTACGCCGAGTGTACTGCTCAAATGGGTGGCCCCGGCCCCCTTTGCCGTAGACTTGAATATGAAGGCCCGTTACCAAGATCGCTTTTGGGCTGGGCTCAGCTACCGTTATCAGGATGCCGTAGTTGCGATGGCGGGCCTAAGCCTAGGGCAGGGTTTTGATGCCTCGTACAGCTACGACTTTGCCGCCTCTGCACTGGCCGGCTACCAGCGGGGCTCGCACGAGCTGACGGTGGGCTACCGGATGCAGGCAGCCAGAAAGCTGACCTATACCGACTTCTGGCGGTAGCCGCAAGGGGCATGATGGTGGGCCTGTTGCGAGAGGGGGGTGGCGGGGCCATTTTTGCAGTTCGGATGAGCAAGAAACCTGGCGGCCTCGGCCGTGGCCTATCGGCCCTATTGACGGATGCGGGCAAAGCGCCCGAGGCAGCCCTGACGGATGCGCAAGGCGGGCAAGTGCCCATATCGCGCATTGCCGTGACGGCCATCGAGCCCAACCCTTATCAGCCCAGGCACTATTTTGAGCCTGCCGCGCTAGAGGATCTGGCCGAGTCTATCCGCGTGCAGGGGATTATCCAGCCTATTACTGTGCGGGCGCTGGGGGGAGGGCGCTACCAACTCATTGCAGGGGAGCGCCGCTGGCAGGCAAGCCAAAAGGCTGGGCTTACGGAGGTACCCGCCTTTGTGCGGCAAGCTACCGACCAGCAAATGCTGGAGATTGCCATCATAGAAAATATCCAGCGGCAAGACCTGAATGCCATGGAGGTGGCGAGGTCTTTCCAGCAATTGCTGACCGAGTGCAAGCTGACGCAGGAGGACTTGGCCGAGCGCGTGGGCAAAAAACGCAGTACGGTGGCCAACTACCTGAGATTGATGAAGCTGCCACCCGATGTGGCCGAGGCGCTCTCCAAAGACCAGATCAGCATGGGCCATGCCAGGGCTTTGCTGGGCCTAGAGCTGGCAGAGCAGATGTTGTTTGCCTTTGGACAGGTGCTTAAAAAGGGGCTGTCGGTCCGCGAGACGGAGGTGTTGGTGCAAGACCTGCAAAAGGCCAAAGCCGCTGCGCCCAAAGCCAAAGCACAACCACCCGTTGATGCAGACATGAAGGCCGTGATAGGCCAGTTGAACCAGCGCCTGGGCACCCAGGTAAAAGTAAAGCAGAAAGGCAACGGTGGGGAGATAACGATACCTTACGGTAATCTGGACGAGCTGAACCGCGTTTTGGAGATTTTGCTATAATGGCCATGCGTGGGGTGTTGTGTCTGCTGATGGGGGTTTTGGGCATTGTTTTACCCAGCTTGGCGCAGCAGGCAGAAGGCCCAGGGCCAGACTCTACCCAGGCACGCATAAGGCGAGACTCTGCTGTGGCATATGCGCCACAGCAGGTGGTAGATAGCGCCCGCAAGGCCAACAACTACTGGGGCAAGCCCCAGAAAGCTGCGCTATACTCGGCACTGCTGCCCGGGGCAGGGCAAGTTTATAACAGAGAGATTTGGAAGGTGCCCATTCTGTATGCAGGCATCGGCACGCTGGCCTATTTGTGGCACAACAATGGGTTGCTCTACTATCGCTTTGACCGGATTCTGCAAGGGCGCAATGCCGTGGACGCTGGCCTGGCGCCCGGGCAGGTGCCCGTGTACACAGATGAGTTCGTGGGGCTGTACGACAAGCGGCAGTTGATCCAGATTAGAGACGGGTATAGGCGCAACCGGGATCTTACGGTAATCATAAGCACGTTGGTGTATTTGCTGCAGATTGCCGATGCACATGTGTTTGCCCATTTGAAAGGATTCAACATCAACGACGACCTGGCGCTGCGCCCGGCGGCCCTGCCCCCTACCCTGGGGCAACCTGCCTGGGCTGTGCAGCCTGGCGCATCGCTAACCTGGACGCTTCGATAAAACCGACTAGAAGGATGAACCTGATATTATTGGGCTACGGCCGCATGGGCAAAGCGGTTGAAGCTGAGGCATTGGCGAAAGGGCACAGCATCGCACTGGCTTTGGATACGCCCGATTATGCCCAGTTGGATGCTTTTACCAACCAGCCCGGAGTGGTGGCCATAGACTTTAGCGTGCCAGACCAGGCCGTGCCCAATGCCATGGCTTGCTTGGCGCGGAAGATACCTTTGGTGGTAGGCACAACGGGCTGGCAAAGGGAGTATCCGGCCGTGGCAGAAGCTTTTCGGACGCAAGGCGGCGCGTTGCTGGTGGCCAGCAACTTTTCGCCTGGGGTGAATTTTATGCTTGGCCTGGCGCGGCAAATGGCGGCGTTTGCAGAGCGGTTCCCGGCTTTTGTGCCGCATCTTTCAGAGGTCCATCATACCCGCAAGCTGGATGCGCCAAGCGGCACGGCCGTAAGCCTGGCAGATGCCTATCTATCTGGCAGTAAAAAGCTTACGGGCTGGAAGGGCGAGGCCCATGCCTATGGACGCTACCAAGGTTGCCCGCCGTACTTGCCCATTGAGGCGCTGCGCGAGGAGGAGGTTTTCGGTATCCACACCTTGACAATGGCCTCTGACCTTGAGGAGATTTCTCTGCGCCACGAGGCCAAAGACAGGTCTGTTTTTGCAGCCGGGGCGGTGGCAGCTGCCGAGTGGATGGTGGGCCGCCGGGGCGTGTTTACGATGCAGGATGTGCTAGGACTTTAGGCCTGGCTATCACGGTTGGGGTTCGTCGGCCCAGGTCTCTCGGACGCGGCCGGTGGCGCCGAAGCGGACGAAGATGGTGCGGGTGCTATCACCACAGGGATGGTATCGAAAGACCTTTTCGGAACGGTTATTCATGGATATGTCCGTAGGTTTGCCGTACTTTCCGAGCACGTCGTATTCGCTGGTGCCCTCCAGGGTAGATTGGGCGGCTTTTAGCTGCTGATACTCGCTGGCAGGCATACAGTCTCGGAAGGGCGTAGGGCCCTGGCAACCTGTCGCCATGCCCGCCATTACACCCATGTACACCCACACACGCTTTGCGGCCCAAATGGGGGCCAGCCTGCTGCTGCTCTTGCTCATGGCCACGAAACTACAGGCCCAGACCCGTTACCGCATTTCTTTTCCCAATCCGAACGGACACCTGATGCAGGTAGAAGCGCGGTTTGAGGGATATGGTACCGATCCTACCGTACACATGCCCGTTTGGACGCCGGGCAGTTATCTAATCCGCGAGTATGCTAAAAACGTGGAGACGCTGTCGGCGATAGACGATGCGGGCCAACCCCTAACCGTTGAGCGCGTTGGCAAAGACGGCTGGCGGGTGCTGGCGGCGGGCAAGCCCTTTAGCGTACGGTACCGCACGTATGCCAACGAGCTGGCCGTGCGCAACGCGCATGTCGATGCTACCCATGCCTTTTTTACGCCCGCGGCCGTGTTGGTGTACCACAAGGCCCTGGCTGATAAACCCAGCACGGTAGACGTGAGCCTGCCCGCCGGTTGGAAGACCATCTCTACCGCACTGGAGGCGAAGGGTGCCACCACGTTTGTGGCCAAGCATCTGGACGAGCTGCTGGACTCGCCCTTTGAGATTGGCAGCCATAACGAGCAGAGTATGATGCTGGAGGGTGTGCGCTATCGCTTTGCCACCTACCCGGCATCTACCACTTATTCCGAAAAGCATCTGGCAGACTTTGCCGACGTGATTACGCAGGCCAACCGGGTAATGGGCGCAGAGCCGCCGCCGATGAAGGAGTACCTCTTTATTGCGCATCTGGCCGGGGGCGGGGGCGGCCTTGAGCACATGGCCAGCACCGTTATACAAGGCGGGCCCAATACGCTTACGGATCCTAAAGCCTACCAGGGGTACCTCTCGCTGATTGCGCACGAGTACTTCCACCTCTGGAACGTGAAGCGCATCAAACCGCGCAGGCTGGGGCCGTTCGACTACCAGGCAGAGAACTATACCACCACGCTGTGGTTTGCCGAGGGCATTACCAGCTACTACGACGACCTGATTACGGCCCGGGCCGGAAAGATGACGCGCGACGAGTACCTGGCTGTTTTGGCGGCCAACATCAACAACGCTGGCTCTGTGCCGGGCTGGCGGGTGCAGACGCTGGAGCAATCTAGCCACGAAGCCTGGATCAAATACTACCGCCCCAACGAGAACAGCGCCAACGCCACCGTGAACTACTACACCCACGGCAGCGTGATCGGCTGGGCCATGGACATGCACATCCGCGCGCTGACCAAGGGGGCCAAAAGCCTGGATAACGTATTGCAGGGCCTTTGGCAGCGGGCCAAGGCCGATGCGAACTTCTATGCCGACCGGGCGGCCATCGCCTCGGTAATGAGTGAGGTTTGCGCAGCAGACCAAAGCACTTGGCTGGAGGGTCTGGTGGCGCAGAACAACTTTCCGGATGTGGAGAAGCTGGCCCTGGAGGCTGGCCTGCTGCCCGTGGATAAGCGCAAGGAGCGCTTTTGGCCTACGCTGGGTATAGCACAGCAGCGCCAGGGCGACAGGGTCATCGCAGCGGTCGTCTTTCGGGATGGGCCTGCCGAAAGAGCGGGTATTGCGTACGGAGATGTGCTGGTGTCTGTGGCTGGCAAAAAGCTGACGGAGCCTTACAAAGAAGACGAGTTTGCCTTTACCGAAGGCCAGACGGTGCCCGTAGAAGTGCTGCGCCAAGGCCAGCCGATGACGTTCAATCTGGCTGTGGCCCCGAGCCAGCGGATGCGCTGGCAGATAGGCTGGAGCGGCAACAAGACACCCAAAACCCTGAAGGGTTGGGTGGAGAAGCGGTAGGATGATGGTCTTTTGGCTATTAGCCTAATATTACGCCAGGGGCGCACCCCCTCACCTCCCACCCCCCTTCTCTGCTCAAAGCGCAGAATCCCTCCAGGGGAGAGGGGGAGCAAAACGTTGTTAGGCTATTTGTGAAATTACCGTCAACCTACCGGCCTATGTCGGCAGCCTTCTTAAGGAAAACGAAGCCGTTGCGGCGGCCGGTTTCTTGCAGGAGGGGGTAGCGTTGCCAGGTTTGCTGCTCGGTTACTTTCGAGATGACATAGACCGGGCGATCTGACGGTTGGGTGAGGAGTGAGTCTGCCCAGCGGTCTGGTATAAAGGTGAAGCTTTGGGCATAGGCGGCATTTGGGGCTTGCTCTGGCCGGAGTTGGGCATAAAACATGGGCGCATACGAGCGATAGCCCAGGGGTAGCACATAGCCTTGTTTGCCCTGCAACCCTTGCTGCCAGGCAATGGCTGCTCCTTGAGACAGGGCCTCGGCTCGGCCGATGTATGCCCAGAGCACCAGCATTACTGTTAGGGCCGTCCCACCGAAGAGCGTCCACATAGCCTGGAGAAGTCTGGCACGGTTGAGCAGCGCGATGGCCATGCACGGCACCCCGATGGCCCACAGGCCTACGGCGGGCTCTAGGCCAGTGAAGTGCATATCGGCCAGGGCGTCTAGGTTGGCTTGGGCAAACGGGTCTTCCGCGAGCAAGGGTTTGACGACCTCGGCATAGTGGGCCAGCAGCGGGAAGGCCAGGCAGGCCAGGCCAAGGATGCTGCCGACAAGTATCCAGCCCGCCTTGGCATATCCAGGCACCCGCAGGCGCTGCTCTACGATTGCTTGCACGGCCAGCGCCGCTCCAAAGGTGAGCGGCGGGTAGCAGAGTGAGCTGTAGTGGACAATCTTGCTCTTGACGATGCTAAAGACTACCAGCACCACCCAGAAGAGGATTTGCATCAACGGCCAGAAAGCGTGCAGATCTTGATGGTGGGTTAAGGTTGGGCCTGCGGCTGGCCCTAAGAGCTGGCCAGGTTTGCGGGCTGTAAGCGCCCGGATAAAAAGAAACGAGGCGGGGAAGCACCCAAATAGTAGCACCACAACGTGGTAACCCGGGAAGCCGCCGTGGCCGGCGTCTTCTGTTTGGGCCAGGCGGGTTTGGTAGGCGGTAAACTGCTCTAGGAGGGTAGCATCGTATTGGCGGGCATAGGCCCCTACCCAGAGGCCGGGTACCAGGACTGCAAGGCCCGCAAAGAGCAAAAGCCCCGCCCAGGCAAAGTGTATGCGGAACCGATGCACCAGGGCCCAGTAAAAGAACGCCGTGAGCCCGATAAGCAGCAGCGCCACCGGCCCCTTGGTAAGTACGGCCAGCCCTGCCGCCAACCCACCGAAGGCTATGGCTGCCCAGCCCCCCTCGCCTCGCTGCCGGGCCTGGGTATGGAAGAAAAGGCCCAAGAGGCTCCAGAAGATGAGCAGGTTCCACCACGGGTCTATAAGGCCAGAGCGGAGGTAGAATTGCGGCAGCACTGACCCCAGGTACACCAGCGGCCACCACAGTTGCAGGCCTGGCCCTTGCAGACGCTTACCCAACCAAGCCAAGGTGCAAACGGTGGCCACCGAGCATAGGGCGGCGTTGGGGAATCGGGCCGCAAACTCGCCAACCCCAAAAAGGTGCATGGCTGCGGCTTGCATCCAGAAGAAGAGAGGCGGCTTTTCCCAGAAGGGCAAGAAGTTGATGGTGGGCTGGATGTAGTTGCCGCGGACGAGCATCTCGCGGGCGGCCTCGGCGAAGTTGATCTCGTCCCAGTCGAAGAGGTGGACGGCTCCGCAGAAGGGCAGCACCAGGGCCAGCGTGGCCGCCGCGAGCCAGAAGTAAAACCGCATAGGCAACAAAGTTGGGGCCTGCCTGCCTGAAAAAGACAGAAGCCCCGGCGTTGGCCGGGGCTTCTGTTGGGTTGGAGCGGGCTTGGGCCTACTTCTCGAACTTAACGTCGATGGTTACGGCACCGTCGAAGTTGGTCGAGGCATTTACGTTGCTGACATAGATGAGGCCAGACTTGTTCTCTGCATTGAGGAACGAGTACACTTTGCCTTGCTCTACGCCTTGAGAGGCGCTAGCACCAGCCTGAGCGGCTACGAAGCCGTTTGACACGGTGTCAAACTGGGCTTTTGTTAGGGTTGTGAGCGAGAAAAGGGTGTTGCGGTTTACGGTAACTACACGCGTCAGGCCAGCGCCACGGCGGGCAGCGGGGGCCAAGAAGGTAGGCGTACCGGTTTGGCTCAGGTTAGCGAAGGTGATGTCCACCTTGTTGTTTACAAAACCGGCAGAGTCGCCTGTAACGTACACGGCACCTGTAGTGGGAGAGAAGAAAGAGCCTGCGTTGTTGCGCTGCGCACCCAACAGCTTGGCTGTCCAAGAGGTAGGCAACACTTTGGTTGGGCCGTTTTCGTTGTCATCGCCGCAGGCGGTGGTAAACAGCATGCCGGCACAGGCGGCAAGAACGAGTAGTTTTTTCATAAACTAAACAGATACAGGGGAAATCTGAAAAGGCTTAACGCTGTGAATCAACGTCTCCACAAATGTATGCGACGACGATGCAACTAGCCCGCTTGAACGCAAGGCAGGGCGATTGGTTGTAGCTTTACAGGTATGTTTAGACCTGCTATGGGCCAGGCGTTTTGCGCTCTGGTGCTGGTATTACTTTTATTAAGTAGCTGTGCATCAAACAGAAACAGACCAAGACGCATCCCGCCGGGCGGGCCTATCCCCTGCCCGATTAAAGATTGTTAAATGGGTGCCAGGGCCTGGGCTAACCGAGGCCACGGAGCGTTGTAGGTGCAAGGCAGAGGTCGCCAGGCTGCTTTACCAACGGTTGCGGGCCTTGGCAGCGCGTAAGGTTTGGCGTTAAACTTGCACTGCAATTGGCAGCCTGCCCAGCGCTGGCCCGGCCAAGATCCTCCTTGGAATTACACTCATTAGCTAAAAACTGTATGCGCAAGCCTCTGGCTTGGTTGTTGGCAATTTTGCCCGCCGCCACCGTATTTGCCCAAAGCGGAAAGCAGGCCACCCCTGCCCAAGCTGCCGCCAAAGACAATACTCCGATCCTTACGATAGGTACGGTGCAGGTCCCTTACTCGGAGTTTGAGTACGTCTATAAGAAGAACAATGCCAATGCCGACGACGCTTTCTCTGAAAAGAGCGTGCGCGAGTATGTGGACCTGTACTCTAAGTTTAAGCTGAAGGTGATGGACGCCGAGCGACTGCGGCTCGATACCGCGGCCGGCTTTAAGACCGAGCTGGATGGCTACCGCCGCCAACTGGCACAGCCCTACCTGACAGAGAAGGCCGTAACCGAAAAGCTGGTGCGTGAGGCCTATGACCGCATGAAAGAAGAGGTGCGGGCCCAGCATATCCTCATCAACGTGGATGCGCAGGCAGACCCGAAGGATTCGGCCAAGGCGTTTGCTAAGATTCAGGACATCCGCCGCCGGGCACTGGCCGGGGAGTCTTTTGAGAAGCTGGCCAAGGAGTACAGCGAAGACCCCTCTGCCAAGCAGAATGGTGGAGACCTGGGCTATTTCTCGGCCATGCAGATGGTGTATCCTTTTGAGAACGCTGCCTTTGCTACAGCCAAGGGGCAGATCAGCCAGCCAGTGCGGACCCGGTTTGGGTACCACATCGTGAAAGTGCTAGACCGCCGCCCAAGCCAGGGGCAGGTGCAGGTGGCTCACATCATGGTGAAGGCCAACCCAGGTATGCCTGCCGACGACTCAGTGGCAGCCGTAAAGAAGATCAACGAGATTTATCAAAAGGTAACCACAGGCAAAGAGAACTGGAGCCTGACGGCAGCCACCTTCTCTGAAGACCCGGGCAGCAAGACACAGGGCGGGCAACTGCCGATGTTCGGCTCTGGGCAGATGATCCCTGAGTTTGAAGAGGTAGCCTTTGCCATGCGAGACACGGGAACGATCAGCAAGCCTTTCCAGACGCCGTACGGTTGGCACATTGTGAAGCTGCTGGCGCGCAAGCCGCTGGAAAAGTTTGAGGAGCTGGAGCCTACGCTGAAGTCTCGCGTCGGGCGCGACTCTCGCGCAGAGCTGAACAAAACGGCCCTGCTGGCCCGCTTGCGCAAAGAGAACAATCTGAAAGAGATGCCCAAGGTAAAGGCCAAGGCGCTGGCCAAAGGCGACACCTCTCTGCTGACAGCGCGGTGGCGCTATAAGCGGGCAGATAAGCTCAACAAAGAGGTGTTGTTCAGCATCAATGGTGAGACGCGGACGGTGGAAGACTTCTTTACCTACGTGGAAAGCAACCAGGCCGAAAACCGCAAGAGCAGCCCAGACTATCAGATGCAACTGGCCTACAACACCTACGTGGACGACCAGATGATGAAGTACGAGGAGAAGCACCTGGCCGACAAGTACGAGGACTACCGGATGCTGATGAAGGAGTACCGCGATGGCATCTTACTATTCACGCTGATGGACCAGAAAGTGTGGACAAAGGCGCTGGAAGACACGGCCGGGCTGAAGAAGTTTCACGAAGGCAATAAGGGCAACTACCGCTGGGACCGCCGCGCCGTGGCAACAATCTACAACGTGGCCAACGCCAAGACGCTGGAAGAGGTGAAGAAGCGCGCCGCCGTGCGCCGGTATTCTGTAAACGAGCCTGCCAAGCAAACCATTAGCTACGACCTGAACGCCTTTACCTTGACGGCGAAGCAGATGGTAGAGGTACGCTCGATTGCGTTTAACCTACGCAACGACGATAACCTGACGGCCGACATCAGCGGATTTGCCTTTGCAGGCGAGAAGCCCGGCGTAAGCCGCAAGCGGGCCAAGATGGTGCAAGACAGCCTGGTGAAGCTCGGTATCGCCGCTGACAGGGTAACGGTGAAAGATGGTGGGGTGCTACCCAAAACAGGCAAGGCCGAAGAAAGCCGCAAGGTAGATGTAGCCTACTACAGCAAGAGCCTTAAGGCGCTGGAGCGCAACATGAACCTAAACTCTCCGCTGGCGGTGCAGATTACGGAGGGCAAGTTTCAGAAGGGCGACAACCCTGTGCTGGACAAGCTGACCTGGCGCGTAGGCGACTTTACCATTCTGGATGACCCAAGCGGCAAAGGACGGGTTACGTATGTTGTTATCTCTGCCGTTGAGGAGCCTCGGCTGAAGACGCTGGACGAAGCCCGTGGCCTGGTTATCTCTGACTACCAAAATGAGCTGGAACGCACCTGGATTGAAGGGCTAAAGAAGGAGTTTCCGGTGACGGTCCACGAGCCGCAGGTTAAGAAGCTGGTGCGGAAATAACAAGGTACCAACGAAGCCTGAAACAGATAGCCACCTGGTAGATTTAGACCGCTAATAGCCTAAATTTATGCCAGGTGGCTTTTAACTTAGTGGCACTCCTGCCTATATTTGCACCCCGATTCGGATAGACCGCGATGAAACGTACCTACCAACCTTCCCGCCGCAAGCGCGTCAACAAGCACGGTTTCCGCAGCCGTATGGCTACCGTTGCAGGCCGCAAAGTGCTTGCCCGCCGCCGCGCCCGTGGCCGCAAGCGCCTCACCGTATCTGACGCCAAGAGCACCAAATAAGGCCGGTGCCACCCCCTAGCCGCGAGCTAAAGCACGCGGTAGCATAAGGAGGTAGGCTGGTCTGCTGCCGGTGGTTATGGCTTTGGCTATACATGTCTGAGCGGTTACCCAAAGAATTTCGCCTGTCAGGTCTGACGAAGACTGACAGGCTTTTTCGTTTAGGGCAGTCGCTCAAGGCGTGGCCCTTTAAACTGGTATACCTGCTGGAGCCAGCGGCTGGGCCTGCCCTACCCCAGGTTTTATTTTCGGTGCCCAAGCGCCAGCACAAGCGGGCCACAGAGCGCAATCTGATACGGCGCCGCTGCCGCGAGGCTTACAGAAAGCAAGTGCGCTTGCACCTGCTACCTGCCGTGCAGACCCGGGGCCAGGCGCTGCTGCTGGCCTTTATTTACACCGGGGGCAAAACAAGTGTGAGCGCGGCCGACTTAGAAAAGAAATTATCTGGGGCATTGAAGCGTTTAGCCTTAGAACTGGCACCGCCCTCACAGAACACAGGCGCAGAGCCTGCGCCGAATTAGGCTTTGCCAGCTACAATTTGCAAATCAATCCCATACCAGAGACAAACCGCCCTTTGAAAACACCCCTGCGCCGCCCTCTGCTGCTTGCTGCCGGCAGTATTGCTTTGCTGGGCCTGGGCCTGATGGCCGCCCGCCCCGCCGAGCGCTACTTTGACATTGCCAAGAACCTGGACATCTTCGCCACGCTCTACAAAGAGGTGAATACTTACTATGTGGACGAGGTGAACCCCAATACGCTGATGAAAGAAGGCATCGACAAGATGCTGGAGAGCCTGGATCCGTACACGAACTATATTCCGGAAGACGAGATTGAGGACTTTCGGACTATGACGACGGGGCAGTATGCGGGCATCGGATCCATCATCGGGCGTCGGAAAGAGCGGCCTACGGTGCTGATGAACTACGATGGGTACCCGGCACAGAAGGCAGGTATACTGATTGGTGATGAGGTGCTGGAGGTGGACGGCATCGACGTGGCCAAACGCGGCGGGGTGGACATCAGCAAGCTGCTGAAAGGGCAGGCTGGCACCAAGGTGAAGCTAAAGCTGCGCCGCCCCGGCAAAGAGACGCCCTTTGTGGTAGATCTGACCCGGGAGCGAATCAAAATCAACAACGTGCCTTACCACGGCATGATTGGGGCCGACATTGGTTACATCCAACTGAAAGACTTTAACCAGGATGCCGGGCGCGATGTGAAGAAAGCCTTGGTGGATCTGAAGGAGAAAGGGGCCAAATCTATCGTGCTGGACCTGCGGGATAACCCCGGCGGCCTGCTGCACGAGGCTGTGAACATCTGTAACCTGTTTTTGCCCAAAGACCTGGAGATGGTCTCGACCAAAGGCAAGGTGTCTGACTGGAACAAGCAGTACCGGTCGCTGTCGGCCCCGGTGGATACCGCCATTCCGGTTGCGGTGCTGGTGAACAATTACTCGGCGTCGGCCTCAGAGATTGTGAGCGGGGTGATGCAGGACTATGACCGGGGTGTTTTGATTGGCATCCGCACCTATGGAAAGGGCCTGGTGCAAACCACCCGCCCGCTGAGCTACAACAGCACGCTGAAGGTGACGACGGCCAAGTACTACATCCCCAGTGGCCGGTGCATCCAGTCTATTGATTACAGCCGCCGCAGCTCAGAGGGCAAGGCACTGACGATAGCCGATTCGGCACGGGCGGCATTTAAGACGCGGCGCGGGCGGCCGGTGTACGACGGTGGCGGCGTATCTCCGGATATGGAGGTGAAGCCCCCTACCCTGACGCCCATTGCCCAGAGCCTGGTGGCCAAGGGGTTGATTTTTGACTATGCTACAGAGTATCGCCTGGCGCACCCAACGGCCCCTGCCGTAGATAAGTTCGGCATTGACGATGCGGAGTATGCCCGCTTTGTAAAGTGGGTGAGCGGCAAAGACTACGACTACACCACCAAGGTAGAAACAACGCTTTCAGACCTGGAAGAGACGGCCAAGAAGGAGAATTACTACGCCGACATTAAGGACCAGATCGAAAGCCTGCGCCGCAAGATGACCCACAACAAAGACCAGGATCTTGCCAAGAACCGGACCGAGATCACTGAGCTGCTTGAGCAGGAAATCTTATCGCGCTACTACCTGGAGCGGGGCATCAAAGAGGCCAGCTTTGACAGCGACCCTCAGTTGCTAGAGGCCTTGGCGGTATTGCGCAGCCCGGCCCGCTATCAGGGCATTTTGGCGGGGAAGAGCAAGTAGAGCTGCGGGTAGTGAAGGAGTAAACCTTAGACTTAAAGCACGGCCTTCAGGCCACGCTCGGTGCGCTCTATGGCGCAGGTGGGGCGTTGGTGGTCGTGCTCTAGCAGGAGGGTGATGCCTTCGTCGGCGCAGCGTCCGAGGATGCGGGCCTTTTCTTCCAGCGTTTGCAGGGGGCGCATGTCGTAGCCCATCACATACGGCAGGGGTACGTGGGCGGCGCTGGGCACCAGGTCTGCCCCGAAGAGGTAGCGGGTGCCGCCAGCCGTGAAGAGGGGCAGCATCATCTGCTCGGTGTGGCCATCTACGGTGATCAGCTCGATTTCGGGGCCGAAAGGTTGGTTGTCAGCATCTTCTACAAAGTGAAGCTGGCCGCTCTCTTGCAAAGGCAGGATGTTCTCTGCCAGAAAGCTGGCGCGCTCGCGGGCGTTTGGCTGGACGGCCCAGGCCCAGTGGCGACGGTTGCTCCAGTAGCGGGCGTTGGTAAAGGTGGGCCGGAGACTACCGTCGGCCTGGCGGCGCACGGCCCCGCCGACATGGTCGAAGTGCAGGTGGGTAAGTAGGACGTCTGTCACCTCAGCCAGGCTGAAGCCGGCTTTTTGGATGGAGCTCTCCAGCGAGCCCTCGCCATGGAGGTAGTAGTGGCTGAAGAACTTGGCGTCTTGCTTGTCTCCGATGCCGGTATCTACCAGGATGAGCCGGTCGCCATGCTCGAGCAGGAGGCAACGCATGGCCCAGGTACACATGTTGTTGTCGTCTGCAGGGTTGAGCTTGTGCCAGATGCTTTTGGGCACGACGCCGAACATGGCGCCGCCGTCTAGCTTAAAGAGGCCGGTATCGAGGGTGTGCAGGTGCATGGTTAGGCGAGCAGGTGGGGTAGCAAACAGGGCTGCAAGTTGCAGCCTTGGGCCAGGTTTTGGCTTGCGACACAGGCTTGTTTTAGCTTTGCGGCACTAACCTGTTTGTTGAAAATCCCTATGCGTTCTCTAATAATTGCCCTTTGCTTCCTCTTGATGATGGCAGGCCGCGTATTCGCCCAACAAAAGCCAGATGTCATCATCAAACGTGATGGCTCTAAGATTGAAGGGATGGTGAGCACCATATCGTCGACAGAAGTCTTTTATGGGACGGCGGATATGCCGACCAACGTTTTCAAAACGGTGCCCATTTCGGAGGTGGCTGCCATCCTATACAGAGACGGCAAGGTGCAGAGCTTTGAGGCAGCTTCGACGCCCCAGCCAAGCACTCAGGTGTCAGCCGTCCTGTCATCGCAGAGTAATCCATCGGATTCACATATCCCTCTTACGTATGAGGATCCTAAACCTACACTTTCTCCAGAGCAGCTCTACATGAAAGGTAAAATGGACGGGGACAGGTACTACACCCGTACTGGCGGGGCGTTGGCAAGTTCGCTCCTTTCAGGTCTATTCCTGACCCCCCTTTGGGGAGTAATAACTCCTATTGCCATAAGTTCTACACCACCGCCTATTGCCAATTGGGACGTTCCTGTATCAGGTTATTCCTCAGACCCTAATTATCTGCAAGGATACAAAATGTCTGTCCGTAAAAAGAAGAGCCGAAAGACATGGTCTGGTTATGCAATAGGGGCAGGGATATGGATAGTCCCTTTGATCTTAATTTCTACCATTCAATGATTTAAGGCCTGTTTGGGCCCACCTATGCATCTGCTACCTTTGCCGGGTCTTTAACCTACGCGCATGAAAGGCATAATTCTGGCGGGGGGCTCGGGTACCCGGCTGCATCCGTTGACGTTGGCCGTAAGCAAGCAGTTGATGCCTGTTTACGACAAGCCGATGATCTACTACCCGCTCTCTACGCTGATGCTGGCGGGTATCCGGGAGGTACTTATCATCAGCACACCGCACGACCTGCCCCACTTTGAGAAGCTGCTGGGCGACGGTAGCCGCCTGGGCTGCCGGTTTACCTATGCCGTGCAACCCAGCCCAGATGGACTGGCGCAGGCTTTTGTGATAGGCAAAGACTTTATCGGCACAGACAGTGTGGCCCTAGTGTTGGGCGACAACATCTTTTACGGCAGCGGGATGGCCAAGCAGTTGCAGGCCAGCACCGCACCCGAGGGTGGTATCATCTATGCTTACCACGTGCACGACCCGGAGCGGTACGGTGTGGTAGAGTTTGACGCTGCCGGCAAGGTGCTAAGCATCGAAGAAAAGCCTACCCAGCCTAAAAGTCATTTTGCTGTGCCGGGGCTGTACTTCTACGACAACTCTGTGGTGGAGATTGCCGCCAACCTGAAGCCCAGCCCCCGGGGCGAGCTTGAAATTACAGACGTGAATAAGGTGTACCTGGCCCAAGGGAAGCTGCGGGTGCAGGTGCTGAACCGTGGCACTGCCTGGCTAGATACTGGCACCTTTGCCAGCCTGATGCAGGCCGGGCAATTTGTCCATGTTATAGAGGAGCGGCAAGGCCTGAAAATTGGCTGCCCAGAAGAGGTGGCCTATCGTATGGGCTTTATTGATGGTGCCCAACTTGAAGCACTGGCTGCCCCGCTGATGAAGAGCGGCTATGGGCAGTATCTGCTACATGTGGTGCGCGACGGGCGGGCGTAAAGCCAGCCTGGCAATGGGTGCTATCTGAGTATGAAGCAATCTCCTATCCTACGCATTGCAGTTACGCATCTGGTATCTAAAAAGCGCCAGACGCTGGTGGCTATGCTGGGAGTGATGTTCGGCATCATGGTGTTCATCTTCCAGGCGGGGTTGATCACGGGCTTGCAGAAGTACATGACGGATAAGATTATCAACAACTCGCCGCATGTTCACCTATTTAGAGACTCCGAGAAAAGTGCCACGCCACTGATGGCCAGGGCCTACGGAAGCCATGCGCCATGGATTGTACTACGCCATCCTAAAGCTCCTGAGCGGGAGGCTAAGATTAGAGGGGCAGGCAAGCTGGTGGCAGACCTGGCCCGAGACCCAGCCGTAGAAGGCGTGGCACCGCTGGTGATGGCCCAAGGCATTTTGAAGAATGGCTTTAAGGAGGTGCCCGCCAGCATAAACGGGGTGGATGTTGAGGCCGAAAACCGCCTCTTTAACTTGGAAAAAGACCAGGTGGCCGGCAACTACAAAGAGATGCTGGAGCTGGCCTCGGGCATTATCCTGGGCATTGGCGTGGCCGAGAAGCTGGGCGCAGAAGTCGGCGATTTGATGACCCTCTCTACTGCCTATGGGCAGATGGACGTGAAGGTGGTTTCTGTAACCCAAACGGGCATTACGCAGATAGACGACAACCGCGCCTATGTAAACCTAGCCCAGGCCCAGAAGATGCTCAACAAAGACATGCTCTACTTGACAGACCTGAACATCAAGCTGAAGCAGGTGGATAATGCCGATGCCTTTGCCGCAGACTTAGAGGCCGAGACCGGCCTGCAGGCTCAGAGCTGGAAGGAGGCCAATGCGGGCATCTTCGGGGTGTTTAAGATTCAGAACCTGGCTACGGTGTTGGTGATTGTGTCTATTTTGGTGGTGGCGGGGTTTGGCATCTTTAACATCCTGATGATGATGATTTATGAGAAGATGACCGACATCGCCATCCTGAAGAGCATGGGCTACCGCAACCGAGATATCCGCCGGCTGTTTATGCTGGAGGCGATGTTTATTGGGGTGGTGGGCGGCATTTTGGGTGTGTTGGCGGGCTATGCCGTATCTGTAGCCGCGACCAAGATTGAGGTGAAGATCAAGGGCCTGGTAACGCTGGATCACCTGACGATAAACTTCGACCCGCTGTTTTACCTGTCGGGGTTCTTGTTTGCGCTGGTGTCTACGGCGGCGGCGGGGTTCTTCCCGGCGCGGAAGGCGAGCCTGATAGATCCGGTAGAGATTATCCGGGGCAAGTAGGCCTCGTTGCCATAGGCTAAGCCATTGGAAAGGGCACGCGATCGCCTAAGGTTTGGAGCATACGGAGCAGGGCCGCGGGGTCTTGGCAGATGAGGTGGGCTTGCTGATAGATCGGTGCGCGTTCTTGCAGTAGGGCCGCCCACCGCTCTGCTGGATTGGGGGCCAGCAAGGGACGGCTTTGGGCGTCGGCAGCCAGGCGCTCTAGCGCAAGCGTAGGCTCTGCGGCCAGGTAGATGACCAGGCCGGCGGCTTTCATAGCTGCCATGGCTCCGGGGTCTATGGGCGTGCCGCCACCAGTAGCTATTACCTGCGGGGCATCGGCCAGGGCATCGGCTAGCACCTCTGCCTCTAGCTGGCGGAAGGCGGGCTCGCCCTCTGCGGCAAAGAGGGTGGCCACATCTGCCCCGGCGCGTTTTTCAACCTCCCAGTCCAGATCCGTAAAGGGCAGACAGAGTTGAGCGGCTAACTGCTTGCCCAGGTAGGATTTGCCCGCGCCGGGCATACCGATCAGTATCAGGTGCATCATGGGGCAAAACTAAGGCTGGTTGGCCGGGCTACCTTTATACCCGCAAAGCACAAACCCATGGAGGCACCGCAAGAGACCATCTTACTGACAGGCGCAACGGGCGTAGTAGGCCTAGCCGTAGCGGCACGGTTGGCGGCAGAGGGTTACCGCCTCAAGGTGCTGGCCCGCAAGCCAGCGCTTGCCCGCGGGCTGCTGCCTGCCGGCACAGAGATGGTGGCAGGCTCGCTGCAAGATGTGGTGGCCTTGGAGGAGGCTTTGCAAGGTTGTACGGCGTGTGTCCACATGGCGGGGCTGGTATCTTTTGCCAACAAGGATAGAGACGCCCTGCTGGAGACCAACCACCGAGGCACCCAAACCGTGGTAAATGCCTGCCTGGCCCAGCCGGGGCTTGGCCACCTGGTACATATAGGCTCCGTGGCTGCCATTCCGCAGGCCTTGGCAGACGTACGCACCGTGCCGAGGCCGGGCCAGTTTAGCAGTTATTATGGGTACACCAAGCGCCTCTCTGAGCTTGAGGTGGAGCGTGGTGCCGCCGAGGGCCTGGGTACGACGATTCTACGGCCGAGCGTGGTGCTGGGCAAGCACCCGGCAGGCCGCAGCTCTAGCGCGGTGTTGCGTATTGCGGAGCGGCCCACCACGGCCTGCCCGCCAGGGCAGTTGCATTGGGTGGCCGTGCAAGACGTGGCCGAGGCCGTAGCACAGGCCTTGCTAAAAGGGCCCGGCGGCCAAACCTATGTGCTAGATGCAGAGCCAACCACATGGCGCACCCTTTTTGCGGCTTACAGAAGGCAGCGCGGTATAGAGGGCCGTGTCTATCAGCTAAGCAAGGGTATGGTAGCCATCGCCGGACGGCTGTCGGGCATGGTGGGCAGCTTGCTAGACTTGCCGGTACCCAGCAAACGGCAACTGCTTGCCATGCTAGAAGAAAAGCACTATGGTGGCCGGGCCGAGGCAACGGCCCTGCTGGGCAGGCCGTTTACATCGCTTGAGGCTACCGTTGCCGGGCTGGTGTAAGCGAGCTAAGTCTGGAGTGGCTGGGCCATATTCGCCCCCAGTAAAAACCGAAACTATGGAAATGGAATACCGCCGCCTGGGCAAGGCGGGCTTGCAAGTGTCGGCCCTATCACTGGGATCTTGGCTCACGTTTGGCAACCAGATTGCCGACAACGTGGCCGAGCGACTGATGCATGTGGCCTATGACAACGGCATCAACTTTTTTGACAATGCCGAAACCTACGCAAAGGGCAAAAGCGAAGAAGTAATGGGCCACATCTTGAAGCGAAGCGGATGGAGCAGAGATACCTTTATTGTAAGCAGCAAGGTGTTTTGGGGTGGAGACCTGCCTAACCAGAAGGGCCTTAGCCGCAAGCATGTGGTAGAAGCCTGCCATGCGGCATTGCGTCGTTTGCAAGTAGATTACCTGGACCTGTACTACTGCCACAGGCCCGACCATCTGACGCCGATGGAAGAGACCGTGCGCGCCATGAGCGACTTGATTGCCCAGGGAAAGGTGCTCTACTGGGGCACCAGCGAATGGAGTGCGCAGGAGATTGCAGAAGCCATTGGGATGGCCCGCCGGTTTAACCTGGTGCCGCCCGTGGTAGAGCAGCCGCAGTACAACCTATTCCACCGCCAGCGCGTAGAGGCGGAGTATTACAAACTCTACCGCACTGAAACGGGGCTGGGCACCACAATCTGGAGCCCGCTGGCCAGCGGATTGCTGACCGGCAAGTACCAAGACACCACCCAACTGGAAGGAACACGGACCACCGCCCATGCCGTAAACTGGGTAGAGCGGGGCGCCGGTGCAGACCTGGATGAGCGCAAAGCTAAAGTTGCCAAACTGATGACCCTTGCCGGTAAGGTGGGCACCAAGGTTACCCTGCTGGCCTTGGCCTGGTGCCTGAAGAACCCAAACGTGAGCACTGTAATCTTAGGGGCCAGCAAAGTGGAGCAGCTGGAAGAGAATCTGCAGGCCTTGGAGGTTCAGAATCTACTGACCGAAGAGGTGATGGCAGAGATTGAGCAGATTGTACAGAACAAACCCAATTTTGCCACTTACATATAATCAACTGCCCAACGCCTTGCAGCCTAAGGGCCCAAACCGTACTTTTGTACCTACGCGAGCACTCAGCCTGAGCGGGCTCCATTGTAACAAAGATTCATGAACGCTACTGCCACATCTCCCACGATAACCCTGCTGGAGCAGCTGGGTACGGAAGCCGTCGCTCTGCTAGAGCACGAGTGTAAAGCCATCTGTAAAGAGACGCTTCATTTGCCTGGCCCTGACTTTGTGGACCGCATTTTTGCCCAGACCAACCGCAGCCCCCAGGTATTGCGCTCTTTGCAGACGCTCTACAACTCGGGCCGCTTGTCTGGCTCGGGCTACATCTCTATCCTGCCGATAGATCAGGGCATCGAGCATACGGCCGGGGCCAGCTTTGGCAAGAACCCGCTGTTTTTTGACCCTGAGTACATCGTAAAACTGGCCATAGATGGCGGCTGCAACGCCGTGGCTACCACGTTTGGCGTGCTGGGTATGATGTCTCGGAAGTATGCGCACAAGATCCCCTTCATCGTCAAGATCAACCACAACGAGCTGCTGACCTACCCTACCAAGTACCGTCAGATCATGTTCGGGTCTGTAGAAGAGGCTTGGAACTTGGGTGCCGTGGCCGTAGGCGCTACGATTTACTTTGGATCAGACGACAGCTCTAACCAAATCATTGCCGTAGCCGAGGCCTTTGAGCGTGCGCACGAGCTGGGTATGGCCACCATCTTGTGGTGCTACACCCGCAACGGTGCCTTTGTGAAAGACGGCAAAGACTACCACACCGCAGCCGATATGGCCAGCCAGGCCAACCACCTGGGTGCCACCATCCAGGCCGATATTCTGAAGCAGAAGCTGCCTGAGACCAACCATGGATTCGACACCATCGGTTTCAGCAAGCACAGCAAGGAGATGTACCAACTGACGGGCGACAGCCCCATCGACTGGACGCGCTACCAGGTGATGAATGGCTACGCCGGCCGCGCTGGCTTGATCAGCTCGGGCGGGGATGCCAAAGGCGCTACGGACTTGGCCGAAGCCGTACGCACGGCTGTAATTAACAAGCGCGCGGGCGGCACGGGGCTGATTCTGGGCCGCAAGGCTTTTCAGAAGCCTTATGCCGAGGCGGTAGCTATGCTGAATCAGATTCAGGACGTGTACCTGGACAACAGCATTACCATTGCCTAGTGCCCAAGCAACCTAAGATGGTTGATGAGAAGCCCGGCCCACAAGGCCGGGCTTTTTTGTGTTTTACCATGGGCCTTGGCCGGGTCGAAAAAACAGCATGGTAGGAGAAATAACGATTACCTTTGCAGACCGCCGCCTCTGGCAAAGAGGGGCGCAATCCTCCGCATGGCTTGGTTTACCCGCTCAGAAAAAGGCATCAATACGCCGACGGAACTGAAGAAAGAGGCACCCGATGGCCTCTGGTACAAGTGCCCCGAATGCAAGACCGTAATGCTGACCAGCGCCCACCAGGAAAACGCCTGGACGTGCACCAGCTGCAACCACCACGAGCGCATAGGGTCTGCCGAGTATTTTGAGCTCCTCTTTGATGACCATGCCTTTACAGAGCTAGACCCAGACATGACCAGCGCCGACCCGCTGGGCTTTAAGGACACCAAAGACTATAAAGGCCGCGTAAAGCAGACGATTGAAAAGACCGGCCTGAAAGACGCCGTGCGCACAGCCTATGGCAAAGTGCATGGCCAGCCCATAACGGTTGCTTGCATGGACTTTGGGTTTATTGGTGGCTCTATGGGCTCGGTGGTGGGCGAGAAGATTGCCCGCGCCATAGACCATGCCCTGGAGACGCGCTCTGGCCTTATGATTATCTCTAAAACGGGGGGCGCGCGGATGATGGAGGCGGGCTTCTCTTTGATGCAGATGGCCAAAACCAGTGCGAGGCTGGCCCGGTTGGCAGAGGCTAAGGTGCCCTACATAAGCCTGCTGACAGACCCTACCACCGGCGGCGTGACGGCAAGCTTTGCCATGTTGGGCGACTTTAACATTGCTGAACCCAAGGCCTTGATTGGTTTTGCAGGCCCGCGCGTAATCCGCGAGACGATTGGGAAGGATTTACCGGAGGGATTCCAGTCTGCCGAGTTTGTGCAAGAGCATGGCTTTTTGGACTTTATAGTAGACCGCAAGCTGCTCAAGACACGGGTGGCCAACCTGCTTAAAATGCTGGCCTAGCAGCATGGTTGCTTATAAAACACCAAAGCCAGAGCAAGCTCTGGCTTTGGTGTTTTATGGGTTAAGCTGAGGGCTTAGTTGCGGGTTTTGAGCAGGTCTCGAATTTCGGCCAGGAGTTTTTCTTGGGCCGACACTTCTGGCTCGGCTGGGGCTGCTACGGCTTCTTCTTTTTTGCGCTCGAGCTTCATCATAGCCTGCACGATTAGGAATATGACGAAAGCGACGATTAGAAACTGCAACGTAATCTGCAAGAAGTTGCCGTAGCGGATCATGACGGGGTCTCCCAGGGTGCCGTCGGCATTGGGGGCGCCGTCTGCCAGCTTAAAGGCCAGCTTGGTAAAGTCTATTTTGCCGGTGAGCATCCCAAGCGGTGGCATCAGGACGTCTTCTACAAGGCTGGTAACGATTTTGCCGAAAGCGGCACCGATAATCACACCGACGGCTAAGTCGATAACGTTACCTTTGAGGGCGAAGGCTTTAAAGTCGTTCAGTAGTCCCATTACGGAGGAGGCTTAAAAGTTTAGACAAAGAAAGGCCTATACTTCAAGTTTTTCCAAATTTTACAATCTTTTGATCACGCTTTTTGAAGGAGCACCCATTGCCCGCTTGTTTGAAGGTAAAACAGGCATAAGTCTTCTCTCCGTTGCCGAGCTTGAGCAGGGCACTTTGCCTGAAGCTCAGATTCTCTTCTTACCAGAGTATTACCAGATAGACGAGGATATGGTGCCAGCCGACCTTTCTGCCATGTTGGTAGGTGTTGCTGAGGTTTGCGCGCCTGAGCTAGACAGACTGCCTGACGGTGTCTTTTATTACAACTTCTGGCCTGCGCCCAATGCCAAGCTATCTGTGCTGGAAGTGGTAGCCCAGCCAAACGTGCTAGCCTTGCTGCAAGACGTACTGGGCAGACTAGACATAGGCGTTGTGGCTGCCCCGGCTACCCCGGGTATGATTGCGCCGCGGGTGGTGGCTATGATCATCAACGAGGCCCATCTGCTATTGCAAGAGGGTGCGGCATCGGCGGCAGACATTGACCTGTCAATGAAGCTGGGCACGGGCTATCCACTGGGGCCCTTCGAGTGGGAAGCACTGGTTGGTGTAGAAAGAGTTCGGGCTCTGCTTGGCGCTATGGCCGAGCGAGAGCCCGAAGTAATTGTACCCTATTGGACCGTGGGCAGCAATTAAGCTGCCTTGGCCTTTTTGCGTGCTTTGAGCTTCCGGTAGGCATAGATGCCACCCGTAACGGCAAGGGCGCTGAGGCCACCGTCGGCCGGAATAGGATCTGGGCTGCCCCCGATGGGTGGGGGATCGTCTGCTAGGGCTACCGAGGCTATAGCAAACAAGCAATAAGCCAGCAGGTAAAGGTGTTTTTTCATACGAAAAGGCACTGAAAAAAGATGAACGGCCGGGGCACGCGGCCGATGGAATGGTTAGTTTTTTGGAGTGCGTAGCTGCTGTTAATACAGTTGCTGGGCTAAAAGTAACTGATTATTTGGTAATTTTTACGCTTCGCCGAAAAAAAATCTACTTATACCTTACTTACCCAAAGAAGAGAATGCCAAGAAATTGAACTTGGCTCAAAAAAAAGCCCCGCACTGCGGGGCTTGTAAGAGAAAGGCCGCATTTAGATGTCTGCGGCATGTGGGCCCACCTGGGCTCGAACCAGGGACCGCCTGATTATGAGTCAGGAGCTCTAACCGACTGAGCTATAGGCCCGCCTCTTGTGGAGGGGCTGCAAAAATACACCTGAAAGCGCAAATAGCGATGCTTTGACGCCCAAAAGTGGCTGGCCTTTCGCGGATTTTATGTACACTTGCCGGTGACGATATGCTATTGAGAAGGGTAAAAACTGCAGAGCCAGGCGCATTGGCCTGGCTTTGCAGTTAAGTATGGTTGGGACGACCGTCAGGCCTGCCGGACAAAGCTGCGAAAGAGCAAATATGCTGTGGCTGGCATGGTAAAGAGCAGAGCCTTGAGGACTACTTCTGCCGGAGGTGCCGTGGCAATAATCCAGAAGCAAGCAGCCATGGTGATGGCCAGGCATAAGAGGGCAAGCCAGCGGCTGGCAGGGCGGCCAAAGAAACCCGGCTCTTCTAGCCGAATACGGGTGGAGGTTCTTGCGAAGGTAGCCATGGTGGTTTTGGCACTAAAATCAAAACCAAATAACGGCAAACCTTACATGAGGTTGCATACCATTCTGACTTTCTGCAAATGGGGCCTCAAAAAAATTGGCCAGGCTTCTGCTGGTGGCTATGAAGGCCTAAGCAAAAGCATGTAAGGTCTTAAGCTGTATTAAAGGATATTAACCTCAGGCGATAAGGTGATGCCGAACTTGGCGCTTACATCGGCCTGGATGTCTTGGGCAAGCTGCAGCAGCTCTGCCCCGGTGCCGCCGCCGTAGTGCACAAGCACAAGCGCCTGGCGGGGATGTACACCCACGTGGGGGCGGCGGTGGCCCTTCCAGCCGGCTTGCTCTATTAGCCAACCCGCCGGGATTTTGATTAACCCACCGGCACCAGGGTAGTTTGGCATGAGCGGATGGCGCGCCTGCAAGGCAGCGGCAATGTCTGGTGCTACCTCTGGATTCTTAAAAAAGCTGCCTGCATTGCCCTCTTGGCGAGGGTCGGGCAGTTTGCTGGTGCGGATGGCAGCCACGGCCCGGCTGACGTCTTGCACGGTAGGCTCATTAACCTCCATCTCGTCTAGCGTTTTGCGGATATCGCCGTAATTGAGGTTGAGCCTGGGATTGTTGGCAAGCCTGAAGGTAACGCCGGTAATCCAGTACTTGCCTTTGAGGGTATGTTTGAAGACAGAATCGCGGTAGCCGAAGGCGCACTCTGCGTTGGAGAAAATACGGGCTTGGCCCGTAGCGGCATCTAGCGTGTGGACTTGGGTAATGGTATCCTTAACCTCTGCGCCATAGGCACCGATGTTTTGCATAGGGGCTGCGCCTACCCAGCCCCAAATGAGGGTGAGGTTCTCTAGCCCACCTAGCCCGCGGGCTACGGTCTGCTGCACCAGATTGTTCCAGACGACACCGGCACCGGCATATACATCCGTAAAAGCTTCAGACACTGGCGTGAAGGTTACCTCTTGCAGGCAGAGTTGTACGACCGTACCTGGCCAGTCTTTGGTAAAAAGAACGTTAGATCCTCCGCCAAGCACTAAAACTGGCTCATTACCGCTGCCCTTTGCCTGCAGAAATGCCTGGGCCTCGGCCACGGAATGGATCTGAACGAGGCTACGAGCATGCGCCCGCAAGCCAAAGGTGTTGAGGTGGGCAATATCTACCAAGGCAAAAAAGACTAAAGGCCACGGCAAAATGAGGTTGTGCAGCCAGCCGCCTGCGAAGGTACAACCACCTTAAATGCACTGCGGGCTGCCCCAGGGTGCCATGCACCCTGAGGCAGCCCGCAGAAAGGGACAAGATTGGTTAGGCTTCTACCCGGGCCAGGCCTTTTACGCGGGTATAGGCCTCTTGGATGGACTGGTATTGCTGGCGCAGCATTTGAGCGACGTCTTGCGGAAAGGGCTGCTCTAGGGCAGACTGGTAGGCCTGAATGGCGATTTCGTCGCCCCGCTCGCACTCGTCTAGAATGGCGCTTTCTCCGCCGCCCGTGATGGCAGATTTGATGTTGATCCAGCCACGGTGCAGGGCGCCGGCGGCAGACTCTAGCATACCGCCGGCAGACTTGGCTTCGGGGTCTCCGCCGAGGCGGGCTACGCATTGCTTTAGCTCATGCTCAAAGGTTTGGCGCTGTTGGGCGAAGCCTCTGAAGAGGGCGGCGTACTCAGGGTTTTTGACGTTGTCGGCGGCGGTGTTGTAGCCTTCGTGGCCGGTGTGGGCAATGTCCACCAGGTTTTTGATGGCCATGCGGACGCTGTCGTTTTGCTCAGAGCTCATCTGGCTGGTGCTGTTGCCTTGCAGTTGGTTGTCCATAATAAGGGTTAGGGCTTCTGTGAGAGAAAATGGGGGTTTCTATGGCCGGTTTACGCAAGTGCTTAAGTGTTAGTTGCCACTGGGCAGCACCGCAGATTGCATGGCCGCAACCGGCTAGCCTGGGGCAGCCTGTATCTTTGCGGCTTTTACGGCGCTAGCCAGTGACCGACCCTAGCGATTAATTGCCTGCCCGACCGGGATGGCGACGCTGGGTTGAATAAAAAACCTATCATGGACAGAAATCAGGCCGTTGGCCTTGTACTCATTATTGCTATTCTGCTTGGGTATTTCACCTTCTTCGCACCCAAACCGACGCCGCCGGCAGAAAAGCAAAATCAGACGACAACTACCGCCGCCAAACCCAACCTCTTGGCAGATTCGGCTGCCCAATCGGCTGGTTTAGATAGTGGCGTGGCAACTTTCAGCCCAGAGCTCATTAAACTAGAGAACGAAGACCTGGAGCTGACCATCTCTACCCTGGGCGGGCGCCTAGAGGCCGCCCGACTGAAGAAGTACAAAACCTACCACGGCAACGCGCTGGAGGTACTATCTGCCAAAACCAGCCAGATGCGCTGGCAACTAGGCCCCCTGAAGCTAGACCAACTGCGATTTAAGGCTGCCCTCGCGGGCAGAAAGCTAACCTTAACCAGCGACGGCACCCCAAGCGCCGTACTGACATATGCCCTGGACGATAAAGGCTACCTGGTAAAAACCCAGGCCCAACTGGTGGGCCAGCCCCTGGAAAAGGCCCATCTAACCTGGAGCCAAGACTTGCTCAATACAGAGAAAGACTTTGCGCAAAGCCGGCAGGTAGCCACCACCAATTACCTGACGGTGGACAAGCAGTTTAACCACCTCTCTGAAACAAGCACGGATGCTCAGGACGAAAAGATTGAGGAGCCGGTCCGTTGGATAACGCACAAGACCAAGTTTTTCTCGGCTGGCATCATAAACCGAGGGGCGGGTTTTACCCAGGTGGCACTGGGCAGCAAGCTAGACGTGGCCGATACCGTGGTGCTCAAAAGCCAGCTTTCTGCCTTGCACTGGCAATCTGCTGACCTGAAGGGCGGCGCAGCTGCCGCAGACCTATACCTGGGGCCCAACGACTATAAGCTGCTGGGCAAGATTGCGCCAGACTTTGAGAAGAACGTATACCTGGGCTGGCCGATCATCCGGTGGGTAAACAAGTATATCGTGGTGAACGTGTTTCACTGGTTGCAGGGGGCTATCTCTAATTACGGCATCATCATCGTGCTGCTGGTGTTGTTTATCAGGCTACTGCTGCTGCCGCTGGGCTACCGCAGCTACCTGAGCATGGCCAAAATGCGGGTGCTGAAGCCCGAGCTAGACGAGATAAAAGCCAAGCATGGCGACGATATGACGGCCGTGCAGCAAGAGCAGATGAAGCTCTACCAACAGGTGGGCATCAATCCGCTCTCGGGTTGCATTCCGTTGTTGTTGCAGATGCCGATACTACTGGCGATGTTCAACTTCTTCCCCAACTCGATAGAGCTACGCCAAGAGCAGCTTTGGTGGGCAGAAGATCTCTCGGCGTGGGACTCTGTGGCCTCGCTGCCCTTTGCTCTGCCGGGTTATGGTAGCCATGTTAGCCTGTTTACCATCTTGATGACAATCTCTACGCTGGGGGTAACCTACATAAACTCGGCCTCTAGCAGCGTAACGGGCCCGATGGCCACGTTGCAGTATGTGATGCCGGTTGTGTTCATGTTCATTTTGAACTCTCTGCCGGCGGGCCTGTCTTTCTACTACCTGGTGAGCAACGTTGTCTCCATTGGGCAGCAATTCATCATCAAGGCCACCGTGAACGATGCCTCTATAAGAGCCAAGTTAGAGGAAAACAAAACCAAGAACGCCACCAAAAAGCCGGGCAAGTTTGCCAGCCGCCTGCAAGAGGCGCTGCGCCAGGCCGAGGAGATGCGCAAAGCCCAGGACGTTGAAAAACAACTGAAGCAACGCCCCGACGGAGGCAAAAAAGGCAAGTAAACGCTAAGCCCAGGCAAAGTCTCATAAGCCCACTGTAGCCAACATAGGCGAACTTTGGGGCGCACAAATCATCCATACAATTGCCTGTGGCTCGTATTCTGACCGGTATTCAATCGTCTGGCCGCCCGCATCTGGGCAATTTGTTGGGGGCCATCCTGCCTGCCATAGCCTTGAGCCGGCAGGGCGGGCACGAGTCGCTCTACTTCATAGCCGACCTGCACTCGCTGACTTCTATCAAGGATGCAGAAGAGCGGCGGGCCAACACCCGGGCCGTGGCCGCAGCCTGGCTGGCCTGCGGGTTTGATGCCGAGGCCAATACGCTCTTTGTGCAAAGCCACGTGCCCGAGGTGACGGAGCTGGCCTGGTATCTGAACTGCTTTACCCCCTACCCCATGCTGGCCAACGCCCACAGCTTTAAGGACAAGCGCGAGCGGCTGGCCGACGTGAACGCGGGGCTGTTCGTCTATCCGGTGCTGATGGCGGCAGATATCCTGCTCTATGACGTGAACTTGGTGCCCGTTGGCAAAGACCAGGTGCAGCACCTGGAGATTGCCGCCGACATTGCCCGCAGCGTGAACCACCTCTATCAGCAAGAAGTGTTTGTGGTGCCCGAGGCGCGGGTAGATGAAGCCGTGATGACGATTCCGGGTCTGGATGGGCAAAAGATGAGCAAGAGCTACGGCAATACGCTGGACGTGTTTGCCCCCGAGGCCGAACTTAAGAAGCGGGTAATGAGCATCTTGAGCGACTCTACCCCGCTGGAAGATCCGAAGAACCCGGATACGGACATCACGGCGCGACTCTTTGCCTTGGTGGCAGACCCTGCCGCCGTGGCCGAGATGCGCCAACAGTACCTGGCAGGCGGCTATGGCTATGGCCATGCCAAAAAGGCCCTTCTGGCCGCGCTGCTGGAGCGGTTTGGCCCGGCGCGCCAGGCTTTTGACCGCTATATGGCCGACCCGGCCGAGCTAGACCGCATCTTGCAGCGCGGGGCAGACAAGGCCCGGGCGCTGGCCCACAAGCGGCTAGCCGTGGTGCGGGGCGTGATGGGGTTTTAGGCAAAACCCAGGCCCGGTGCGCGCGGTTGTAGGGGCATGTCTGCTTCTGTTGCGCTGGTTTGGTTTCGGAACGATTTGCGCCTGCACGACCATGCACCCCTGGTGGCGGCGCTGCGTGCGCATGCAGTGGTTGTCCCTGTTTTTGTGTTAGACCCGGCCCTGCTGGCAGAGACAGATTTTGGGTGGCGCAAAACGGGCAGCGCCCGGCTGGCCTTTATGCTGGAAGCCGTGGCCGACCTGCGGGCTAGCCTACGGGCACGAGGCAGCAACCTGGTGGTGAGCCATGCCGCACCGGCCCAAGCTCTGGCCACCCTGGCCCAGCAGGTGGGGGCGACGGCCGTGTATGCCACCGGCTACGCCACGCCCGAAGAGCAGCGCGATGAGCGTCGGGTAGCCAAAGCCCTAGCAACACTGGGTGCCACGCTGCACCTGAGCTACGGACACCCCCTGCTCCACCCCGATGACCTGCCCGACCGGGTTACCCCACTCCCGGAGATTTTTACCCAGTGGCGCAAAGAGGTGGAGCGTCGCCTAAAGGTGCGGCAGCCCCTGCCTGCCCCCGGCAAGCTACCTGCCCTGCCTGCCAGTGTGGAGGCCGGAGCCCTACCTACCTTGGCATCGCTGGGCTATGAGTCTTTGCCGCGCGCTGCGGAGGCGGACTATGCGGCTGAAGGTGGCGAGACGGCAGGCCTGGCCCACTGGGAGGCCTATCTGGAGGCTGAGTACTTATCTACTTATAAAGAGACGCGCAATGGGTTGCTGGGTATGCCCTTCAGCAGCAAGCTGTCGGCCTGGTTGGCGCAGGGTTGCCTCTCGCCCCGGCAGATTTATTGGGACATAAAACGCTACGAGGCCGAAGTAGCCAGCAACGAGAGTACGTATTGGCTGGTGTTCGAGCTGCTTTGGCGCGATTACTTCTACTATGTGGCGCGGCAATATGGTAGCCGCCTCTTCAGGCCCGGGGGGCTGCGAGGCCACGAGACGCGTAAGCTACGGCGAGACAGGGGCACGCTAGAAGCCTGGCGCACCGGGCAGACGGGCGTACCGCTGGTAGATGCCTGCATGCGGCAACTGCTGGCCACCGGCTTTATGAGCAACCGCGGCAGGCAAAATGTGGCCAGCTACCAGGTGCACGACCTGCACCAAGACTGGATTTACGGCGCAAGCTGGTTTGAGCACGCGCTGGTGGACTATGACCCGGCCAGCAATTGGGCCAACTGGTGCTATGTGGCAGGCGTTGGGAACGACCCTCGGCCTAGCCGCAAGTTCAACGTAGTGAAACAGGGGTACGATTATGACCCGGACGGGGCCTTTGTGCGGCACTACCTGCCAGAGCTCAAGGGCGTGCCCAACCACGCCATCCACGAGCCGCACAGGCTCTCGCCGCTGGAGGCGCAGGCACTGGGGATGCAGTTTGCCGAGCCGCTGCATTTGTAAAGCCTGAGATTGCAGAGCTTTGCGGGATGTTTGCGATGTTTCCGCCGCTGGCTGATTTTGCGGTACTGGCCAGGCAGCCGACCATATCTCTAGACCTGGGGCACAGGTATCAGAAGCGCTCGCTGCTGAACAGATACTACATCCAGACAGCTCAGGGCCCGCTCGGCCTGACCGTGCCGGTAGAGGGCCCGCAGTGGAATGTTGCTTATGGCGACATTCGCCTGCACTATGGCGATGACTGGCCGCGCAAGCACCTACGTGCGCTGGAGACCGCATACCGCCCCGCCCCCTACTACGAAGAGTACAGCCCAAGGCTGGCCAAGCTATTGAACCATAGGTATGACTTTTTGCACCAGCTCTCTGAGGCGGCCCTGTCATTTTGTCTGGAGCGGGCGGGGGTAAGCAAAAAGGTAGAAATTATTACAGCAGAGGCACACCCACCGAGCCAAAGTATCCGTTTTACGCCTATAATTACGCCCAATACCGCAACAGAAACGGGCGCGGAGGCCATGCTGGCATACCGCTCTGTTTTTGGTGCAGTATTTGACCATCGCGTTTCAGTGTTAGATGCCCTTTTTTGCGCAGGGCCTCGACGCTTGCAGGCCTGGGTACAGGCAGCAGCGGAGGCAGCCACCGGCGGCGAAACTTTGGCTTCGGACTAACAGTTAATTTTTACAGAAAGAACCACACATGGAGGCAAAGTTTTCTAACAGGGTCAAAGAGGTGATAACCCTCAGCCGGGAAGAGGCCCTGCGCCTCGGGCATGACTATATAGGCACCGAACACCTGCTGTTGGGCATGATCCGCGAAGGTGAAGGCATTGCTATCGGTGTCTTGAAAAAAATGGGCGTAGCGCTGGACGAGTTGCGCACGGCCATCGAAAAAGCTATCAAGGGTACGGCCACCCACAACGTAAAGAGCCAGTCTCAGATTCCGCTGACGCGGCAGTCTGAGAAGACGCTGAAGATCACCTACCTGGAGGCGCGTATCTTCAAGTCAGAGCTCATCGGCACGGAGCACCTGCTGCTGTCTATCCTGCGCGATCCGGACAATCTGGCCTCCCAGATTCTGTCTCGGTTCAACGTGACGTATGACACCGTGAAGGAGCTGCTTGAGTTCCAGACCGGGCCTACACCACGGAATGCGAGCGACACAGACGATGACTCGGACGATACGGGCCGCACATTTGGCTCGGGCTCTGGCTCGGGTGGCGGATCGGGATCTGGTAAAGAAGGTAAAGGGGGCGAGAAAAGCCGTACCCCTGTGCTGGACAACTTTGGCCGAGATTTGACCAAAGCCGCCGAAGACGGCAAGCTAGACCCCATCGTAGGCCGCGAGAAGGAGATTGAGCGCGTGGCCCAGATCTTGAGCCGCCGCAAGAAGAACAACCCCATCTTGATTGGGGAGCCTGGCGTGGGTAAAACAGCCATTGCCGAAGGCCTGGCGCTGCGCATCATTCAAAAGAAGGTGAGCCGGGTGCTTTTCAACAAGCGTGTGGTAACGCTGGACCTGGCCTCGCTGGTGGCAGGTACCAAGTACCGGGGGCAGTTTGAGGAGCGCATGAAGGCCGTGATGAACGAGCTGGAAAAGTCGCCCGAGGTCATCCTGTTTATCGACGAGATTCACACGATTGTGGGTGCCGGCGGTGCCTCCGGGTCGCTGGATGCCAGCAATATGTTCAAGCCAGCGCTGGCCCGGGGCGACATCCAATGCATCGGGGCCACCACGCTGGACGAGTACCGGCAGTATATCGAGAAGGACGGTGCCTTGGCCCGCCGCTTCCAGATGGTGATGGTTGATGCTACCTCGCCGGAGGAGACGGTCCAGATCCTGGACAACATCAAGGAGAAGTACGAGAGCCACCACCACGTGAACTACACGGCCGAGGCCATCGACGCTTGCGTGAAGCTGTCGGACCGCTACATCAGCGATCGCTTCTTGCCGGATAAGGCCATTGACGTCCTCGACGAGGCCGGTGCCCGCGTACACATCAACAACATCCACGTACCGAAGGAGATCGTGGACCTGGAGGACTCTATCGAGAATATCAAAAAGGAGAAAAACCGGGTCGTAAAGAGCCAGAAGTACGAGGAAGCTGCTCAACTGCGCGACAAGGAGAAAAAGCTGCTCGACCAATTGGAGCAGGCCAAGCTGCGCTGGGAAGAGGAGACCAAGACCAAGCGCTACACCGTAGACGAGCAAAACGTGGCCGAGGTAATCGGCATGATGACGGGCATCCCCGTGAACCGCATTGCGCAGTCTGAAGGGCAGAAGCTGCTGACGATGGGCACCGAGCTGCAAGGTAAGGTCATCGGGCAGGAAGAAGCCATCAAGAAGCTGACCAAGGCCATCCAGCGTACTCGGGTGGGCTTGAAGGATCCGAAAAAGCCAATTGGCTCGTTCATCTTCCTGGGCCCGACGGGCGTGGGTAAGACGGAGCTGGCCAAGGTGCTTGCCACCTACCTCTTCGACAAAGACGATGCGCTGGTGCGTATCGATATGTCGGAGTACATGGAGAAGTTCTCCGTATCTCGGCTGGTGGGAGCGCCTCCCGGCTACGTAGGCTACGAAGAGGGTGGACAGTTGACGGAGAAAATCCGCCGCAAGCCCTACTCTGTCGTATTGCTGGACGAGATAGAAAAGGCGCATCCCGACGTGTTCAACATCCTGCTGCAGGTGCTGGACGACGGCATCTTGACGGATGGCCTGGGCCGCCGGGTGGACTTCCGCAACACGATCATCATCATGACCTCCAACATCGGTGTACGAGACCTGAAGGACTTTGGCACCGGCATCGGCTTTGCCACCAAGGCCAAGATGGAGCAACAGGATGAGATCATGAAGCAGACGATCCAAAACGCGCTGCGCAAGGCTTTCTCGCCTGAGTTTTTGAACCGCCTCGACGACGTGATCGTGTTCAACTCGCTGCAACGCGAGCATATCCACAAGATAATCGACATCTCTCTGGGCAAACTTTTCAGCCGGATTACAAGTCTCGGCTATCAAGTAGAGCTGTCAGAAAAGGCCAAAGACTTCTTGTCTGAAAAAGGCTACGACCAGCAATACGGTGCCCGTCCGCTGAACCGGGCCATCCAGAAGTATCTGGAGGATCCGGTAGCGGAAGAAATTCTGAAAGGCGAGGTGCAGCCAGGCGACACGCTGGTAGCCGAGCACACTGAAGGCGCCGAGGAGTTGACTATTGAGGTACGCAAGGCGGTGCCGGCCGAAGACAACCCGAAGTCTTAAGCCTAACCAGATACATTTCTAACGGCTGGCCCTCCATTTGGGGCCAGCCGTTTTGTTTTTGGGGCTTTCAACCATCAGATTAACGGGGTTGTCTAGTTTGGGACAGGCGTATATTTGGGCCTAACTGCACATCATGAAAAAACTATTTACCACGGGCCTGCTCGCGCTTGCGACGATTGCGGCTGCACAAGCCCAGACCGAACGTTTTGAGCCCCGCCCGGCCAAAGCGATGGCAAACCCTTACTTCCGCCAAGTGCGTGGAGGCATGTCGCCGCTGTCTCTGACTATGGACACGCTGGAGTATGGCACACTGGCGGCCAACCGCCCTTGCAGCGATAGCCTGGTGTTTTACAATCTGGCAGGCGGCAACGGTGCCGCCTCGGGCACCAACCGCTCTGGCTTTAAGGAGTTTGGGCAGAAGTTTCGCCGCCCGGGTGTTTTCCGCGTTATTGGTGCGCTGGTGGCTACCAACCTAGAAAATGCCACTGGTCCGGATGTATTTGTAAATGCGTACACAGCCCGTTTCACTCGGGTAGGTACGGTAACGTTTATCGACACGGCTACGCGCAAACAGTCTGACCCAACGCCCCTGGGCCAACTGACCAACAACCGCTATAACCTGATCAACTTCGCAGATACGACGGCCATTTTCGCTGACAGCACCATTCTTGCCGTTGCCATCCCTGACGGCAGCCAAGGCGATACGCTGAACGTATTTACAACCCGAGTAGGTTGCGTTGTGCGCAACGATGCTTTCACGCTGCGCCGCGGACAGCGTGGTCTTCGTCCACTGAACGGGCTTATCACAGGTTTTAACGTAGACCTAGGCATGCTGGCCATCGTCGAGTTTGGCCCTACGCTCTCTAACCGTCTGAAGAGCTACGAGGCTGCTACGGAGGTGCACCCCGTGCCTGCCCGCTCAGAAGTGATGGTGGTAGTGCCTAAGAACATTCAGAATGCCCCCTTCACCCTGCTAACGGCCGATGGCAAACAAGTGCGCGCCGGCCGCCTGAACGGCTACGCCCACACGCTTGAGCGCGGTGGCCTGGCCAACGGCGTGTACATGCTGCGCATCGCCACAGAGGCGGGCCCCATCACCCGCCGGGTGGTGTTTGCCGACTAAGGCAAGCCAGACACGATCCAGTACAAGCGCCCTTCCGGCTTCGGGAGGGCGCTTTCTTTTTCGGGCCAATGAAGCAAGCAAATGCGGAGGCCAGGGCCGAAATTGCCGCCATGTCTGTAGAAGCGCGCATGGCCTACCTGGTTGCAGAGATTAACCGCCACAACGACCTTTATTACCAGCAGGCCGCGCCTGAGATATCTGACCAGGCCTTCGATGCCCTGCTGCGGGAGCTGCAAGACCTGGAGCAGGCCCATCCCGAGCTGATGCAGCCAGACTCGCCTACGCAGCGGGTAGGTGGCACTATCAGCAAGGAGTTTGCCTCCGTAGAGCACCGGGTGCCGATGCTGAGCCTGGGCAACACCTACTCCGAAGGGGAGCTTCGGGAGTTTGTGGCGCGTTGCCAAAAAACGCTGGGCACGCCGCCGACCTTCGTCTGCGAGCTGAAGTGGGACGGGGTGGCCATATCCCTCCACTACGAGTATGGTGTGCTGACGCGGGCCGTTACGCGCGGCGACGGCGTGCGGGGCGATGACATCACGGCCAACGTACGGACCATCCGTACGCTACCTCTGCGGCTGGCTGGTGCGGAGGAAGTGCCCTTTTTGGAAGTGCGGGGCGAGGTCTTTATGCCGCTGGAGGCCTTTGCGAAGCTGAACCACGACACGGCCGAAGAAAACAAACGCCGCGAGGCTGATGGCAAACGCACCCTGAACCTGTTTGCCAACCCCCGCAACGCCACCGCCGGTACATTGAAGCTGCAGGACAGCAGCGTGGTGGCCAAACGCAGGCTAGACTGCTATGTGTACAACCTGTACGCCGATGTCCTGGGGCTGAAAACCCACAGCGACAGCATGCGCAAACTGATGGAGCTGGGTTTTCAGACCTCGCCGCATTGGGAGGTGTATGTGTCTATTGACGACGTCTGGGCCTACATCGAGCGCTGGGAAAAGGGCCGCAACCAGCTACCCCTCAACACGGATGGGGTGGTGGTGAAGGTGGACAGCTTTAAGCAGCAGCAAGACCTGGGTGCCACGGCCAAGCAACCCCGCTGGGCCATTGCCTACAAGTACAAGGCAGAAGCAGCCGAGACGACCGTGCTGGACATTGAGTTCTCCGTAGGGCGGACCGGGGCCATCACGCCCGTAGCCAACCTGAACCCGGTGCAACTGGCAGGCACCACCGTGAAGCGGGCCAGCCTCTACAACGCCGATGAGATTGAGCGGCTGGACCTGCACTACGGAGACCTGGTTCGGGTAGAGAAAAGCGGCGAGATCATCCCAAAAATCATCGAGGTGCTTGCAGCGCAGCGACCTGCGGGGCTAGAGCGCATCGTCTTCCCGACGAAGTGCCCCAGTTGCGAGTACGACCTGGTGCGAGACCCCGACGAGGCAGCTATCTATTGCCCTAACAGCACGGATTGCGCCCCGCAGATTGTGGGCCGCCTGGAGCACTTTGTGAGCCGAGATGCTATGTATATAGACGGCCTGGGCGAGAAGATTCTGGCCAAGCTGGTAGGGGCAGGGCTGGTGCACAATCCGGCTGACCTGTACCGGCTGACACGGGAGGACATCCTGGGGTTGGGAGAGGGCTTCAAAGACAAGTCTGCCGACAACCTGATGGCCAGCTTAGAGAAAAGCAAAGAGCGCCCCTTTGAGGCGGTGTTGTTTGCGCTGGGCATCCGTTTTGTGGGCGAGACGGTAGCCGAAAAGCTGGCGGCACATTTCGGTACGCTAGAGGCGCTGGCCCAAGCAAATGAAGAAGAGTTGACTGCTGCGCCTGAGGTGGGCGGCCGCATAGCTCAAAGCGTGCGGGCCTGGTTTGCCTCGGCAGAGAACCGGGCCGTAGTGGCTGGCTTGCAAGCTGCCGGGCTGCAAATGGCCTATGTGGCGCGCCAGCGCGAGCAGGTATCTGATGCACTGGCCGGCAAGACATTTCTGATTACCGGGGTGTTTGAGCGCCACAGCCGCGAGGCCTTGGCAGCCCTGATTGAGGCGCACGGCGGCACCATGCTCTCTGGCATATCGGCCAAACTGCAATACCTGGTGGCGGGCAGCGGGGCCGGGCCTAGCAAGTTAGAGAAAGCCAAGAAGCTGAACGTGACCATGCTAGACGAGGCCGCCATAGAGCAGATGCTGGGCTTGTAGCCCAACCGTGGCCTTGCCTGCCATATTTGCAAGGCATGAACCTCCAACTGCTTTTGCGGCGTGCGCTGCCGCATGTTCTGGTGCTGGCCTCTTTTGTGTTGGCCATTTCGGTGTATTTCAATCCGCTGGTGTTCAAAGGCTATGCGCTCAAACAAGGCGACGCGGGCCAATGGGCCGGTGCCGCTCAGGAGATCATCGAGCACCGGGCCAAGCATGGCGAGGAGCCGCTCTGGAGCAACGGGATGTTCGGAGGGATGCCTGCCTACGTTATCTCGGTAGTGTACCCCGGTGAGGCTGTGGCCTATGTAGAGAAGGTACTGACACTGGGCCTCCCCTACCCGGCCAACATTTTGCTGGTGGCGCTGATTTGCTACTACATCCTAATGCTAGCCCTAGGCCGACGACCGGCCGAGGCCGCCCTCGGAGCAGTGGCGTTTACCTTCTTCACGTTCTCTTTCGTGTCTATAGAAGCGGGGCACAACTCCAAGGTTCGAGCTATGGCTATGGCGCCGCTGGTGCTGGCAGGCATTGCCCTGATGTACCGAGACAGGCGCTGGCTGGGCTTTGCGCTCACGGCGCTGGGCATGGCGCTGCACATCCACGCGGGGCACTATCAGATAACGTATTACCTGGCCATGTTCTGCGCCTTCATCGGCGTGGGGATGTTTTTGGAGGCGCTTCGGGTACGACAGGTGCAGGCATTCATCATCCAGAGCGCATTGCTGGTGCTGGCCGCCGGTGTCGGTGTGGGGGCCAATGCAGGCCGCCTGCTGACGCTGCAAGAGTATGCGCCTTACTCTATGCGGGGCAAGTCTGAACTTACGCCCAAGGCCCCGGAAGCCGGACTGGCCAACAAACCCACAGACGGCGGCCTAGACCGCGACTATGTGTTCCGCTGGAGCAACCAGGTGGGCGAGACCTTCACACTGCTGGTACCCAGCTTCCGCGGCGGCGGCAGCCAAGAGCCCATCGACAAGAAGGGCCCCGTGGCCGACTTTCTGCGCAACCAAGGCTATGACGCCAGCCAGATCCAAGGGCTGCCGCTCTATTGGGGCGACCAGCCCTTCACCTCTGGCCCGGTATATGCCGGGGCTATTGTGATACTGCTGGCCGTGCTAGGCCTGGCCGTGTTGCCGGGCACCACGGGCATCTGGCTTAGCCTGGCCATCCTCTTTAGCGTGGTGCTGACCTGGGGCAAGCACTGGGAGGGGTTCAACTACTTCATGTACGATCACTTTCCGGCCTACCGGCAGTTCCGCAGCGTTACGATGGCCATCGTCATTGCACAATGGGCGCTGCCCTGGCTGGGTGTGCTGGGCCTGGGGCGCTTTGTGCAGATGGTAGAGCAAGACAATGCTACGGCTGCACCCCAACTGCGCCGCAAGCTGATGCTGGCGGCAGGCATCGTAGGTGGGCTGCTGCTGGCCTTTGCGCTCATCCCCAGCCTGGCAGGCGATTTTACCACGCCCAACGATGAGCAGATGGGCAAAGACAACATGGCCCTGGTCTCTGCCATGATCGAGGAGCGCGAGTCTATGCTGCGCGGCGATGCCTTCCGCTCGTTGGTGTTTGTATTGCTGGCCGTGGGGTTGCTTTGGGCGCTGATGCGCCGGTGGCTTAAACCTGCGTTGGTGGTGCCCGCCTTGGCCGTGTTGGTGTTGGCCGACCTGTGGGCCGTCAACAGCCGGTACCTCAATAAGAGCAGCTTTGAGCGCAACTACTACGAGCAGCGCTTTACCCCCTCTGCCGCCGACGAGCGTATGCGCCAGGCCTTACCTTACCACGAGTATCGGGTGCTCAACCTGCGGGGCACGTTTGAAGAAACGCAGACGAGCTACTTCCACCAAAGCCTGGGAGGCTACAGCCCTGCCAAGGTACGCCGCTACCAAGACCTGATCGAAGGGCCGCTGTCGGAGAACATCCAGCGGTTGACGCAGATGTTTTCTACAGGAGCCACTTCAGCTGACTCAGTATTTGGGCAACTGCCGGTGCTCAATATGCTCAACACGCGCTTTGTCAAGTTTGGAGACAAGGCCGAGGAGGTCATCGACAACCCCCGCGCCTTGGGCACAGCTTGGTTTGTGGGCAGCGTGCGGGCCGTAAACAGCCCCGATGAGGAGATTGCAGCCATCAACGCACCCGGCTTTGACCCCAGAGCCGTGGCGGTGATAGACCAGTCTAAATTCAAGACCAAGGCCAACCTCTTCAACACGGCCGGGGCAACCGCTAAGACCACCGATTGGCGCAGCAACAAGCTGACCTACGAGGTGAACACCCCCGGCCCCGGCCTGCTGGTGATGAGTGAGATCTATTACCCCAAAGGCTGGGTAGCCACCATAGACGGCCAGCCCGCTGAACTGCTGCGGGCCGACTATGCCCTGCGCGCCCTGGAGGTGCCCGCCGGCAAGCATACGGTAGTGCTCAGCTTCGAGCCGGAGAGCTTCAAGCTGGGCAACCTGGTCTCGTCTATCTCTTCTGTCCTGATATATGTGCTGCTGGGGGCCGGTATATGGATGGCCTACAAGCGCCAAAAAGCAACCGCGCAAGCGCCTGCAGCAGAGCCGGTGGCCTAACCCGGCTGGCATGCCGTGCGTTTGATGAAAACGATTAGGGGCTATTTGACCTTATAACAGAGGCGAGGCCAGGCAGGCCTCGTCTCTGTTGATTTTAAGGGCCTTGGTGCCCGGCACCGCTATGTATGTTGCATCCACGGTTACAGCACTGGCTTGATGAAAAGGGGCTGCAGCCCTTTGCCTTTCAGCAAACGTGTTGGGCACACATTGAGGCCGGGCAGAGCGGACTACTGAACGCCCCGACGGGCTCGGGCAAGACGTACGCCGTGCTGCTGGGCTTTCTGAACCGCTTTCTGCATGAGGGGGCTGACGCCCGCCACGGCCTGCACCTGCTCTGGATAACCCCGCTGAAGGCGCTGGCCAAAGACTTCCACCAAGGCCTGGAGGCTGTGCTGGCCGATTTGATGCCTGCATGGAAGGCCGGGCTGCGCATGGGCGACACCTCTACCAAAGAGCGGGCTGCCCAGAAGCGGGCCATGCCCCAGGTGCTGGTTACCACACCTGAGAGCCTGCATTTGCTCATCAGCCAAAAAGGCCATGCAGAGCTGTTTATGCACCTGCAGGGGGTGGTGATTGATGAGTGGCACGAGCTGCTGGGCAGCAAGCGCGGTGTGCAGACGGAGCTGGGCCTGGCCCATTTGCGGCGCATCGTGCCCGGCACCTTGCAGGTATGGGGCGTGTCGGCCACCATAGGCAACATGGCGCAGGCCCAAGAGGTACTGCTAGGCCCCGGCCGCGCCAAGCAAGCTGCCACCGTAAGGGCAGATGTGCCCAAGCACTACCGGGTAGAGACGGTCATCCCCGAGCACATAGACAACTTCCCCTGGAGCGGGCATTTGGGGCTGAACATGATCAGGCAGGTGATTCCGCTGCTAGAGGAGCCGCGCACCTGCCTGGTCTTTACCAACACCCGCGCCCAGGCCGAAATGTGGTACCGCGGCCTGCTGGAGGTCATGCCCGACCTGGCCGGACAGTCGGCCCTGCACCACGGCTCGCTGGAGCGCGACATCCGAGCCTGGGTAGAAGATGCCCTGCGGGCAGGCAAGGTGAAGGTAGTCGTCACGACGAGCAGCCTGGATTTGGGCGTGGACTTCTCGCCGGTGGACAGGGTCGTTCAGATCGGTAGCCCCAAGGGTGTGGGGCGTATGCTGCAACGGGCGGGCCGCAGCGGCCACCGGCCGGGTGCCACCTCGGAGCTTTTCCTGGTGCCGACCAATGCCCTGGAGATTGTCGAGTTTGAGGCCCTAAAGGTGGGAATGCAGGCCGGTGACATCGAGAGCCGGCCGCCGGTGCTTTACCCGCTGGATGTGCTGATCCAGTATCTGATGACGCTGGCCATCGGCGACGGTTTCCGCCTGGAGGAGGTTCGCCAAGAGCTGCAAGACACCTATGCCTACTCGCACCTGGAGCTGGACAGGCTCAGTTGGGCGCTACACTTTTTGCTGCACGGCGGCCAGGCCCTGCAACAGTACGACGAATACGCCAAGCTGGAGGAGCCCGTGCCGGGGTTCTTTAAGGTAGAGAGCAAGCGCGTTGCCATGCGCCATCGGATGAGCATGGGTACCATCGTGAGCTCGGCCAGTATCCGCATCAAGTTTGTGACGGGGGGCTACATCGGCACCGTAGAGGAGACTTTCTTGACCAGCCTGCAGCCAGGAGATACGTTCTGGTTTGCTGGCCGGCCGCTGGAGTTTGTGCAGGTAAAGGGGCTGGACATGCTGGTGCGCAAGAGCAAGGCCAAAAAAGGTCTGGTGCCTCGCTGGGGCGGCGGACGTATGCCGCTCAGCAGCAACCTGTCAGACCTGCTGCGCATGCAGCTGGGCCGCCAAGGCCGGCACGACGACCCGGCCGACCCGCTCCATGCCGTGCAGAACCTGCTCGACATCCAGCAGCGGTGGAGCCTGGTGCCCGATGCAAGCACCTTTTTGGTAGAACACTTGGCAGACCGGGAGGGGATGCACCTGTTCTTCTACCCCTTTGAGGGGCGGGCCGTGCATGAGATTCTGAGCAGCCTGGTGGCCTGGCGGATTGCCCAGGTCTATGAGGCCACCTTCTCGATTGCCATGAACGACTATGGCTTTGAGCTGGCCTGCGACCAGAAGCTGGACCCCGAAGACCTACTGGCGCTCGACTTATTCTCTACCGACTATCTGCGGCAAGACCTGGAGCAGTCCATCAACAAGACAGACATGGCCCGGCGGCGCTTTCGGGATGTGGCCACAATTTCTGGGCTGCTTTTTACGGGTATGCCCGGCCAGCGCGTGAAGGACAAGCACCTGCAAAGCGGCAGCAACCTGCTCTACGACGTTTTCCGCCAATACGAGCCGGACAACCTGCTGCTGACCCAGGCCATGGACGAGGTTTTCAACTTCGAAGTAGAGGAAAGCCGCCTCGTGCGCACACTGGAGCGCATACAGCAACAAAAGGTTGTGCTCAAGAGACTGACGCGGCCTACCCCGTTTGCCTTCCCGATTCTGACAGATGGCTTGCGCGAGAAGCTGTCGGGCGAAACGCTGGATAACCGCATCCGCCGCATGCTGGAGAGCCTGGAAAAGGCCGCGGCAGGCAAAGCAGAGGCTTAGGGCCTAGACCCTGACTGACTGCCCTACGACGGGCGTGCCGTCCTCGTAGCTGAGGATGATGTCTTGGGGCAGCAGCTGGTGGGTGGTAGGATGGATAAAGTCTCGCATGATGGTGCCCGTGCAATAATTGTCTATGTTGGGGGCACCGATGTGGTGGCGGGCATCGTCTAGGTGCACGGTGCGGAAGTCTATCGAAAAGCGCGTCTTGCCAGAATGGTTGGGTATGGAAGCGTGCAGGTGCGTACCCGAGAAGACGATCATAGATCCAACGGGCGGAATGATGACCATCTCGTTGCTGTCGTCTATGGGCTCAAGGGGTAGTGGGCGTTTGCGGCCGTTTTCTTGTGCCAGGCCTTGGGCAATGAGGCGGCTTCGCTGGTTCCATTCATGGCAATTGTAACCCTTGCTGCCGTTTTCTACATGACGGCTGTAATAGTCTGGGTAAAAGACCATGGCGTTTTGCGGCGACACATCGTAGATGGGGAACCACCAGTTGATCTGACACAGCGGGCCAGAGAACCAGGTGTCGCGGTGGGCGTCAAAGGCGTAAGCGATGCCGGTCGTCAGGTAATTGTCGCTAGTGCTGGTGCGCATACGCGGCAGGTCGAAGTAGGTCTTCTCGACGTCGCAGCCAACATCAGCCAAGATGTCTCGCATGATACGCTTACCCTCGGGCGAGTTGACAAACCTGGGCTTGAGGTCATTAAGCAGTGCCTCGTAGGCTTGCACGTCCATTTCATACTGTGCCAACTCTGGATTGCGCCCGCCGAAGGCGTCTTCAATCATTTGTCGGGCCAGGGTTACCAGATCAAGCACTGGTTTACGTGGACTGTAGAGGTAGAGATGCCCCCTATACAGATTTTGCCGGCGCTCGTCGTCGGCATGGGCACTATCCAGATAAAGTATGTTTTTGGCGTTGAGCATACGGAGAGTTGCAGCAACAAGTGGATGTCTGTGGAAGGGCAAGCGTAAAACGGCGCATGAAGACCAATAGCCGGGACGCTTTCTTATAAAAGTAACAAAGCCAGGGCACAATCCAGCCATGGTAGGCCCTAATCTGTGCCGATGCCAAGGTAGCAGGGCCAGACTAACAAGTTAAAAGAACATTGCAGATAAAACTAACACCATTAGACGGCATGTCCTTTTTAGTTTATGGGCTGGCAGTGCGGGGCAGGCGTTTGCGTATCTTTGCCTTATGATGCAACAGCCCATCGCAGACCAAGATCAGGCCCAAGACCCTAACCAGCTCTCTGTAGAACTGTCGGAAGAGATGGCTGAGGGCGTGTTTTGCAATCTTGCCATGATAGCGCACTCCAATGGCGAGTTTGTGCTTGACTTTATCCGCGTAATGCCCGGGCTGCCTAAGGCTAAGGTTAAAAGCCGCGTGGTGGTAACGCCCGAGCATGCGCTGCGCCTGCTCAATGCACTGCAAGACAACATAGGCCGGTACGAAGAGACCTTCGGGCCCATCAAGCGCGACGACTTCGCGCAGATTCCTTTTAATTTTGGCGGCCAAATGGGCCAAGCCTAAGCAGGTAGGTATCCAACTGCATCCCATCTGACTTTTGCCCTAGCTACAACACAACTGCATTTACCACAGATACATGCCCAAGACCGCTGCATCCTCCTCGGCAACGAACGGGCAGGCTGGCAAAGCCGCCGCCAAAAAAGGCAAGGCTGTTGCCGGCCCGCGCTACCCCAAAGAGCAATACCGCTGGTGGTTTGAAAACATGCTGCTTATGCGCCGCTTTGAAGAGAAGGCGGGGCAGTTGTATGGCCAGCAAAAAATCCGCGGCTTTTGCCATCTCTACATAGGGCAAGAGGCCTGCGCCTCGGGCACAGTTTCTGCCCTCAAACAAGGCGATAAGTACATCACTGCCTACAGAGACCACGCCCTGCCCATTGCCCTAGGCACCAATCCGGACGTATTGATGGCCGAGCTTTTTGCCAAAGCTACGGGCTGCAGCAAAGGCAAAGGCGGCTCAATGCACTTTTTTGACCGTGAGGTCAACTTCGCAGGAGGGCATGGTATTGTAGGTGCGCAAGTGCCTATGGGTGCCGGTTTGGCCTTTGCAGAAAAATACAATAAGACAGACAACCTCTCCATCACCTTTATGGGCGATGGCGCCGTGCGCCAAGGTGCCTTCCACGAGGCGCTGAACATGGCCATGACGTGGAAGCTGCCAGCCATATTCGTGATCGAGAACAATGGCTATGCCATGGGTACCAGCGTAGAGCGGACGTCTAACGTGACGGAGCTATACAAGCTGGGCCTTGCCTACGACATGCCCTCCGAGCCCGTTAACGGCATGAGCGTAGAGGCCGTGCACGATGCCGTAAGCCGGGCCGCCGAGCGTGCTCGTGCCGGTGAGGGCCCTACCCTGCTGGAGTTCAGAACGTACCGCTACAAAGGCCACTCTATGAGTGACCCGGCCAAGTATCGGACCAAAGAAGAACTGGAAGAATACAAGGAGCAAGACCCCATCGAGCAAATCCGGGCCATCTTGCTGAACAACGGATGGGCTACCGAGGCCGAACTGGATCAGGTGGATGAGCAAATCAAAACCCGTGTGGCCCAGACTGTGGACTTTGCCGAGCAAAGCCCCTACCCAGTAGCCAGCGAAATCTACCGCGACGTGTACGTTGAGGATTACCCCTTCATTGTAGAGTAACTTTGTCTTTTATTTAGCAGACGTATCAGTTCTGACTGCCCGCTTTCTTTAGACTTTAAGCCCCATGGCCCAAGCTACCCAGCCTACCAACGCCCCTACCCCGCAGCCTGCCGACAACGAGCACGTACCTACCCTAGGTGCAGAGATCCTAGATGATACCGGCAGTTGGCTTCAGAATAACATGAAGCCTTTGCTGTATGTGGTTGGCGGCATCATCGCTATCGTTTGCGCGGTGGTGGGCTACAAAGCCTGGCAGGCCAGCCAGAACGACGAGGCCCAGCGCGAGATGTTCGGGGCGATGTACTACTTTGAGGCCGACTCTTTGAACAAAGCCCTGAAAGGCGATGGCCAAGCCCCTGGCTTTGAGGCCATATCTGAAGATTACTCTGGCACGGCATCAGGGCAATTGGCCAACTTTTACAAGGGTGCCATCTACCTAAAACAGGGCAAGTTTGACCAGGCCATCGAGGCGCTGGAAGGGTTTAGCGCCGACGATATTCTGGTGCAAGCCCGGGCCTACAGCCTGCTGGGCGATGCCTACAGCGAGAAGAACGACTACGAAAACGCTGCCGCCAACTACCTGAAGGCAGCCAACCACCGCCCCAACAAGTTTTTTACGCCCGGTTATTTGATGAAACTGGCAGTGGTGCAAGAGTCACAAAAAGATTACAAAGGCGCCGTTGCCACCTACGACCGCATCATTAAAGAGTATTTTGAAAGCTCTGAGGCCTCGGATGCACGCAAGTTCAAAGCACGGGCCCTAGGCCTGGCCGGCGGCGATTCCAATTAAGTTGTAGCTTACAATTACCCACAAACGGCGCGGCCTTCTCTGCACAGAGAAGGCCGCGCCGTTTGTGGGCATAGCCGAGGGGGCTCTAGGGGCTGCGGCGTATGTTTGCACCTCTTATCTGATCAAGCAACAGCACCAACGCAAACCATGGGCAAAGGCCTCAAGATTACGCCGAAAGATTACGCACATCTGGCAGGCAAAAAGGTTGCCATCGTAACGGCTGAGTGGAACGAGGGCATCACCTTCGCCATGCGTGATGCCGCGCTGGCTACGCTGAAAGCCCAGGGATGGGCCGAGGATAAGCTAGACACCTATTTGGTGCCGGGTACCTTTGAGCTAACCGTTGGGGCTAAATGGATGGCCGAGCGCTCGGATGTAGAAGCCGTAATAGCACTGGGTTGCGTAATCCAGGGAGAGACGCGACATTTTGAGTTTATCTGCCAGGCCGTAGCGCAGGGCCTCAGCAACCTAGGCCTTGTAACGGGCAAACCGGTGGTTTTCGGCGTGCTGACGACGGACACCTATGCACAAGCCGAGGCGCGCGCAGGCGGCAGCATGGGCAACAAAGGCGAAGAAGCTGCCTGGACGGCAATCAAAATGCTGGATTTTAAAGAGGCGCTCCGCACGGCATCGCTTGCGGGTGGTATCGGTTTCAGGCCATAACGACCCTGCCGGGGTTGCTATCTTTAGCGTATCGCCAACGGAAGAGACTGCCTGCGCCGGGTATTGTGGATGCTGTGCCTGCTTGGCTTTAGGCAGGCGCACGGGCAGGTATTGGATTCGGCAAGGACAACCGTACGGCGTAGCCCGCGGGCAGACTCCACGGCATGGGTATCACTGCGCAACAGTCGGATCGGCTTTAACAGCTTTGTGTTTGCCAATGCCGCCGCGAGCCGGTACGCCCAAGGGAGATGGCTGCTGAGGGCAGACGCTGGCCATGCCATCTTGTATAACTTGAGCCTGGGCGGCGGCCAGGGCCGATTTGTGCAAGAGGACTATTACCTGCGAGCAGAGCAGTATTATTACCTGCGCCCTACCCTGACGCTGGGGCAGCGGTTGGCGGGCTATCGATTTAAGGCTATTGGCAACGCCTTTGGGCGCTACGAGGCCTTGATAGGCTGGGCACCAAAAGGCAGGCGGGTCCAGCTCTTCAACGAGGCAACGGCCGGAGTAGCCTTAGACGAGCGCGGCACCGTTACGAACACCGGCCCCACCTACGGCATACGCATCCAGGGAGCGGCCCAGAGCAAAGACAGCAGCACACGCTATACCTGGCAGGCACAAGCAGGCCAGGCCTTCATTACGCCAAGGCATATGGCACTGTGGGCAGCGAGAGGGGCATTGGTACAAGCGCTCGGTGGCTTTGCCGAGACACGCCTCTCGGCCGGTTTTTTGCGGAGGCGGGTAGAAGATTATCTGCTTGGCCAAATCCAGCAGATTGTGTCTGACTCGGTAGAAGGCGGGTTGTTCTTGGGCTCTCAGCTGGGGCGTAGGGCCTACCTGCAGAGCGACAACAGGATCTTGCTACCCAACAGGCAGTTTAATTATAGAACGCTAGACACGGGCACGGGCAATCTGCAAAATAGCCGCTTTAGGCAGGTGGAGTATTACAGCCGGCAAACACTGGGATTGCAAGGCAGCATGGTGCAGCAAAGCTTTTACATAGAACTATCGGGGCGCAACCGGAGCTACGACTTGCGCAACAACCTACGGCTGGTGCCCAGAGCTTACGAGCGGGCCCTGGTATCAGAACGGATTAAGGACATCAGCGAGGAAACCGTGAGCTATGGCTACACCGGCGGTTGGCAGATAAATAACCGCAGCAGCCTGCGCGGCACCTGGACAGGCACGCGCCTACGTGTGAACACCCCCTCTGAACAGAACGACCAAGACCGGGACGAGATTTTTTACACGGGCGAGCTGGCCTGGAGCCACCGCTGGCTGCGCACCCTGCGCAGTGGATTGCGGCTATCGGGCTCTTACCGAGAGGTGGTGTTTATCAAAGCGACACAGTCTGCCCAGAATTATATGGAGCAGGTCCTCAGGCTAGAGCCGTCGCTAAGCTATGGGTTGGGGCCCGTGCGGCTGACGAGCACTTTTGGGGTATGGGCTACTTACAACGTGCGGCAGTTTGCCCAAGAGCAGGCCAAAAACCGCAGCAACCGTATCTGGATTCAGACCTACCAGGCGCGCTACCAGGCCCCCAGGCAATTTTACTGGCTGACGGACTACATCCGCCGAGAGAACCGGATTGCGCAACTGAACTGGGAGCGGTTTACAGAAAGCCCCATAGATACAGTGGTGATCAACGACTTGCACACCCGGGTGGGAAAGACGCTGCGCTGGGCGGGCTCAGCGGCCACCGTCAGCCTCGAGGCTGGCTATAAACTCTTTAAGCAAGACCGCCACTTTATAGGTGGGGTGAGCACAGCCGGCTTGCCTACGCGGCAGGCCGCTTTGCACAACATTACCCTGCAGCATGGGCCCACAACGGCAGTAGTTTGGGAGCTGCCAGGCCGAGGGCGCATTGTGGCCGACGGGTGGGTGCAATGGGCGCGGACACGTAACCGCTTTAAGATTACGGAAGAGCCCTTCGTAGGGCAGACCTATCGTGCTGAAGACTTACAGGCCGTAGAGCGCAGGCTGTACTTCTTTTTTAATGTGCAGGGCCAAGTGCTTTTTGGCAGGCGGAGCTAGGCAGTTACCAGGGCAGGTTTGCCGTACAGAGCAGCGGATTGTACCATGTCTTTGATGGCCAGCGCAATGCCCTCAGGGTCAAAACCGCACTCGCGGTGGAGCTCTTCTTGTTCGCCATGCTCGACGACACGGTCTGGAATGCCCAGACGGCGCACGGGTACGGCATAGCCGTGGTCTGCGGCAAACTCCAGTATGGCTGAGCCAAAGCCTCCCTGCAGGCAGCCGTCTTCCACCGTCAGGATGTGGTGGTAGGTAGAGAACACCTCGTGCAGTAGGGCCTCGTCTAGCGGCTTGCAGAAGCGCATATCGAAATGAGCGGGATCAATACCGGTACCCTCCAGATGTGCCAGTGTGCGGGGTATGTAATTACCAATGGCACCTATGGTTAGTATGGCTACGCCTTCGCCATCCTTCACCTTTCGGCCACGGCCAATCTCGATCTCCTCCAGCGGGGTGCGCCACTCGGGCATTACGCCCTCGCCCCGGGGATAGCGGATAGACATTGGGCCCTCGTTGCGCACGCCACGCAGGTAGGCCGTGTACATGAGGTTGCGCAGCTCCTGCTCGTTCATGGGCGCCGAGACGACCAGGTTGGGCACGCAGCGGAAGTAGGCTATATCATAGGCGCCGTGGTGGGTGGGGCCGTCGGCACCGGCAAAGCCAGCCCTGTCAAGGCAAAAAACTACGGGAAGGTTCTGCAGGCATACATCGTGCACCACCTGGTCGTAGGCACGCTGCATGAAGGTGCTGTAGATGTTACAGAAAGGCACCATGCCTTGCGTTGCCAGGCCAGCAGAAAAAGTAACGGCGTGTTGCTCGGCAATGCCGACATCGAAGGCGCGGTCGGGCAGCTCGCGCATCATGATGTTCATGCTGCTGCCGCTAGGCATGGCCGGAGTCACGCCGACAACGCGCTCGTCTTGCTTGGCAATTTCTACCAAGGTATGGCCAAAGACGTCCTGATACTTAGGTGGCTGTGGCTTGTCGTAAACCTTCTTGAAGATTTCGCCAGTGACCTTGTCGAACTTGCCGGGGGCGTGCCACTTAGTCTGGTCTTGCTCGGCCAGGGCGTATCCTTTGCCTTTGACGGTTACGCAGTGTAGAATCTTGGGCCCGGGGATGTGGGCCATGTCTTGCAGCAATTGGGCCAGGTGCGTAACGTCGTGCCCATCAACGGGGCCGAAGTAGCGCAGGTGCAGGGCCTCGAAGAGGTTGCTGCTCTTAAGCAAAGAGCCCTTGAGGCTGCCCTCTACCTTGCTGATAATCTCTTGTGCGCTGGAGCCAAAGCGGCTTAGTTTACCGAGCAGGTTCCAGACTTCATCTCGCATCCGGTTATAGGTGGGCGAGGTGGTGATGTCTGTCAGGTACTCTTTCAGGGCCCCTACGTTGGGGTCTATGCTCATGCAGTTGTCGTTGAGGACGATGAGCAGATCTGAGTTGGGGTCTGCCCCGGCATGGTTCATGGCCTCGAAAGCCATACCACCGGTGAGGGCACCGTCGCCTATGACGGCGACGTGGCGCCGTTTGGGCTGCCCCTGCAGGCGGCTGGCTACGGCCATGCCCAAGGCTGCAGAGATGCTGGTGCTGCTGTGGCCTACGCCGAAGGTGTCGTACTCCGATTCTTTCCGCTTAGGAAAGCCTGATAGCCCGCCATACACCCGGTTGGTGTGAAAATCGTCGCGGCGGCCGGTGAGGATTTTGTGGCCATAGGCCTGATGGCCCACATCCCAAACGAGCTGGTCGTCGGGTGTATGCAGGGCGTAGTGCAGGGCTACGGTAAGCTCTACTACGCCGAGGCTGGCCCCAAAGTGGCCGCCGTAGATAGACACGTTATCTATAATGAACTGCCGCAGCTCTTGGCAGAGCTGAGGTAGTTGCTCTGCATCCAGTTGCCTGACGTCGGCCGGGGTCTGGATGTTGGCCAGCAGCGGGCCGGGGGTGATCAACGTGTTTGGCATGTGCGGTGTTAACTTTTAACCTGTTACAGCTAAAAATGTTCTGACCAGACAGATACAGTTGGGTAAAGATACTGCCCTACGTTGGCCAGAAGGGTACCCGGTACAAACAGCGCGCCTCGGGCTGGCCGCCGGGCAAGTTGGGTCAGGCCCGGGATTGGCCCAACCGCAGCGGCGTGGAGTCTTCGCTATCGCCAGGCTTGCGGGCCTGGGCGGGTTTCTGGCGCTTAAGGCTGAAGGTAAACTCTGTGCCCTGCCCTAACTCGCTAGAAACCTTGATGGGGGTGTTGTGCGCCTCCAGGATTTGTTTGACGATAGCTAGGCCCAGGCCAATGCCGCCCATGTCTCGACTGCGGCTTTTTTCTACCCTGTAGAAACGCTCAAAGATTCGATTGAGGTGCTCGCTAGGTATGCCCGGGCCATCGTCTTGCACGCAGACGCGCACCTGGTCTCGCTCGGTGTCGAGTATTAGGTTTACCTGCCCTGCCTCTTTGCCATACTTGATGGCATTCTCCGACAGATTGACCAAAACCTGGCGCAGACGGCTACGGTCAGCCTCTACCCATAAGGGCCTGTCTGGCTTGCTTATGGTAATGGTCTGGCTGCGGGCGGCGGCCTTTTCTTCTAACTGCTCTACGACCTCTTGGGCCAGGCGGCCCAGTTCAAAGATTTCGCTTTTCATGCGGAGCACACCTGTCTCTAGCTGGCTGAGCAGCAGTAACTCTTGGACCATTTCGCCCAAGCCGTCGAGGCTATTGGCGGCTTTTTTGAGGAATCGGTGGCGGAGGCTCTCATCTTCGGCAGCGCCGTCTATGAGGGTATGGATGAAACCCTGGGCCGCGAAGAGGGGTGTCTTGAGCTCGTGGCTGATGTCTGCCAGAAACTCGCGCCGGTAAGCTTCGAGGCGGCGCAGCTCGTCGATCTCAGACTGTTTCCGGTTTGCAAGGTCTAAAATCTCCCTGTTTAGCTTTTGGATCGGGTTTCCGGCCAGGGTGCCGGCCGACTGGCTCATCTGCCGTTTTACAGACCGGGCATCGCGCTTGTTGATGCGCTCGAGGAGTTTGTAGATCTTCTGTATCTCCTGGAAGACTAAAAATTCCAGCGTGATGTAGATAAGCAGAAAGCTACTGGTAAAGGATAACCCTCCGACCAGTACAATGGCCTGCACCGGTACCCCAGCCACCAGCGAGAGCATGGCCGTGCAGGCCACACAAATCAACAAGGCAAGTACAAATGCCGTAGAGCGCGAGGTGTAATGCACGGTAAGTGTAGGCTAGCTGGCGTTGAATGTATTTATGGCTCACATGAAACCCAGCTCCAGGCGTGCAGCCTCAGACATCATGTCTTGGGTGTAGGGTGGGTCGAAGGTGAGCTCTAGCTGTACGTCGTTGATTCCCTCGATTGTGCGCACCTTTTGCTCTACCTCGCCAGGTAACGATCCTGCCGACGGGCAACTGGGCGAGGTAAGCGTCATCTGGATGTAGACGTTGTTGACGGGGAATATCTCGATTTTATAGATCAGGCCCAGCTCATATACGTCAACCGGTATTTCGGGGTCGTACACGGTTTTGATGGCCTCTATGATACGCTCTCGGAGTTCGGCTTCTGTCATGATGGTATAAAGTTACTAGGCAGCTAAAAGTTTGGCATAAAGCAAAAGGCCCCTTTCGGGGCCTTTTGCGGTCGGTATCGAGGCTTGAGCCAGGATACTTATACGGTTGGCTCGTCGCCCTCGGTGGCCTCGGTGGCGGGTGCCTCGGGAGCCTCTGGGGCAGGAGCTTCTGCTACTGTCGGGGCTTCGGCTTCTGCAGCCGGGGCTGCTTCAACTTCGGCTACGGGGGTAGCGGTCTCTTCAGCAACGATGGCCTCTGGAGCAGCGGCGGCTACGGGTGCAGCAGCGCCGGCACCGGCGCCACGGCGGCTACGGCGGGTACGGGCCTTGGCAGGCTTGGCTTCGCTGAGCATGAGCTCGTTGAAATCTACCAGCTCGATGAGGGCCATGTCTGCATTATCGCCCAGGCGGTTGCCAAGTTTGATGATGCGCGTGTAACCACCCGGGCGGTTAGCGATTTTCTCTGCTACGGTGCCGAACAGCTCTGTGATCACCTCTTTGTTTTGGAGGTAGCTGAAAGCAATACGGCGGCTGTGGGTAGAGTCGGTTTTAGCCTTGGTAAGGATTGGCTCTACGTATTTGCGGAGTTCGCGGGCCTTGGGCAGCGTGGTTTCGATACGCTTGTGCTCTATGAGGGAGCAAGCCAGGTTGGAGAGCATAGCCACGCGGTGGCTGTGGGTGCGCCCCAAGTGGTTGTGACTTTTGCCGTGTCTCATGTTTTCTAGTCTTCGTCGAGATTGTATTTGGAGAGATCCATCCCGAACGTGAGGCCTTTCTCAGCAACAAGCTGCTCGAGTTCCGTCAGGGACTTTTTGCCGAAGTTGCGGAATTTCATCATGTCCGACACTTCGAGTTTGGCGAGGTCGCCTAGGGTGCGCACGTCTGCCGCTTTGAGGCAGTTGTAGGCACGTACTGACAGATCCAGGTCTGACAGCGGGGTTTTGAGCATTTTGCGCATCTGCACAAACTCCTCGTCTACCGGCTCCTCTTCTACGGGGCGGGGTGCCTCGAAGGTGAGGTTCTGGTCTGCAAAGAGCATGAAGTGCTTGATGAGGATGCTAGCTGCTCCTTTGAGGGCATCTTCTGGGTGGATAGAGCCATCGGTCTGGATATCGAGCAGAAGGCGCTCGTAATCCGTCTTTTGCTCTACGCGGGTGTTTTCTACCTGATACTTTACGTTCACGATGGGCGTGAAGATGGTATCGATAGGAATCACACCAGAGAGTTGCTCGGGCTGCTTGTTCTCTTCAGCAGGAACGTAGCCACGGCCTTTGTCTACGGTGAGCTCAATCTCGAAATCTACGCCGGGTTGCAGGCGGCAGATGACGAGGTCTTTGTTGAGCACCTCGAAGGCGGCCGAAAAGCGAGAGATGTCTCCGGCTTTAAAAACGTCCTGCCCTTTGATTTGAACGGTGATCTTGGCATCGTTTACCTCGGAGATGCGCTTCATGCGCACCATTTTGAGGTTGAGTATGATTTCAGATACGTCTTCCATCACGCCCTCAAGCGTGGAGAACTCGTGCAGAACGCCAGGGATGCGGATGGAGGTAATCCCGTAGCCTTCAAGCGAAGACAGCAGGATGCGACGCAGTGCGTTGCCGATGGTTACGCCATACCCCTTCTCTAACGGCTTGAACTCGAAAGTACCGTGGAAGTTGTCGGCCTTTTCCATCACTACCTTATCAGGCATCTGGAAATTGAGTAGCGACATAGGTTCTGTTGTTTGATGCCGGCCCGGAGTAGGCCTCTGGGCCGGCAGGGTTGAGGGATAGAGTGAAAGAAGCTGGATTACTTCGAGTAGAGTTCGACGATGGCCTGCTCGTTGATATTCTCCGGGATTTGATCGCGGTTGGGATATGCAACGAAGCTGCCTTGGAGCTCTTGCTGGTTCCACTCAAGCCAGGTGTAGCGGCGGCTGTTGCGCGCTGCCAGGCTGTTGGTGATGGCCTCGAGGTTCTTGCTGCTCTCGCGGATGGAGATAACGTCGCCGGGCTTCACCTGGTAGCTGGGGATGTTTACCAGTTCGCCGTTGACGGTGATGTGCTTGTGCAACACAAGCTGGCGTGCACCCCGACGGGTGGGAGCGATGGAGAGGCGGAAGACCACGTTGTCGAGGCGAGCCTCGAGGAAACGGAGGAGGTTTTCACCCGTGATACCCTCCTTCACCTGTGCGCGGTGGAAGAGATTCTCGAACTGGCGCTCCAGCACACCGTAGGTGTACTTGGCCTTTTGCTTCTCGGCCAATTGGAGCGAGTATTCAGATTGCTTGCGGCGGCGGCCACGGCCGTGCTGGCCTGGGCCGTAGGCTTTCTTTTGCGCAGCCTTTTGGAAGCCGAAGATTGCCTCGCCGAAGCGGCGGGCGATTTTAGCGCGGGGTCCGGTAAAACGTGCCATTACAGATGTTTGCGTGTTTTAACTGATACCGAAGTGGGTAGCGTTAGACGCGGCGCCGCTTCGGAGGACGGCAACCATTGTGTGGCAGGGGCGTAACGTCGGTGATGGTAGTCACCTCGATTCCGGAGTTTTGGATGGTACGGATGGCAGACTCACGGCCAGAGCCGGGGCCTTTCACGAATACCTCTACCTTACGCAGGCCAAGCTCGTAGGCGCCTTGGCTGGCTTTGGCAGCTGCTTGTTGAGCAGCGTAGGGCGTGTTCTTTTTAGAACCACGGAAGCCCATGTTGCCCGCAGAGCCCCAGGTGATAACCTCACCGGCTTGGTTGGTAAGGCTGATGATGATGTTGTTGAAGCTGGCGCGGATGTGTGCTTGCCCAACGGGCTCCACCACGACCACGCGCTTCTTGGCTTTGTCTTTGCGCTTTTGTGCCATGTGACGAAATTGAAACCCCTGACGGGGAGGTGATCTAGATTACTTGGTGGCCTTTTTCTTGTTAGCAACCGTTTTACGCTTGCCTTTGCGGGTACGCGTGTTGTTTTTGGTGCGCTGTCCGCGGACGGGCAGGCCTTTGCGGTGACGCAAGCCACGGTAGCAGCCAATGTCCATCAAGCGTTTGATGGAGAGGCTGATCTCTGACTTGAGGGCACCTTCTACCCGAAACTCTGCACCGATGAGGGCGCGGATTTCGTTAACCTCAGACTCGCTCCAGTCTTTGGCTTTTTTGTCGAAGTCTATGCTCAGGCGCGAGAGAATGTTGCGCGCAGAGCTGCGGCCGAGGCCGAAGATGTAGGTGAGGGCGATCTCGCCCCGCTTGTTGTCGGGTATGTCTACCCCAGCAATCCTTGCCATGTGTTTGTGCGTTGAGGTGTTTGCAGGTAACTATGCCTTGCGGCTTAGCCCTGGCGTTGCTTGTAACGGGGGTTCTTTTTGTTGATCACGAAAAGTTTCCCCTTGCGGCGAATGACGATGCAATCTTCGCTTCGCTTCTTGATGGAGGCTTTGACTTTCATTGGGTTTGCTTTTGGTAAAGCGGATTTGCCTTTGGCGGGCGTTTTATACAATTACCGGTAACGGTACGTAATGCGGGCTTTGGAGAGGTCGTAGGGCGACATTTCGAGCTTTACTCTGTCGCCTGGCAGGATACGGATGTAGTGCATCCGCATCTTGCCTGAGATGTGGGCGATAACCTGGTGGCCGTTTTGCAGCTCTACCCGGAACATCGCGTTGGAGAGCGCCTCTTTGATGACGCCGTCTTGTTCGATTGAGGTTTGCTTTGGCATTCGGGTTAACGCGTGGGCGGTAAAAAGGTCAAGTTGACTTGTTTGGGTCTATGGGCTAGTAGTCGAACTTCTCGTCGATGTAGCTGAAGGTGGTTACCAGCTCAGGTTTGCCGTCGAGAATGGCTACGGTATGTTCGAAGTGGGCGGCAGGTTTACGATCCGAGGTGCGGATCGTCCACCCATCCTTTTCTTGGACAACGGACCGGCGCCCCAGCGTGATCATCGGCTCGATGGCCAAGACCATGCCTTCGGCGAGGCGAGGACCGCGCCCGCGCTGCCCATAATTGGGCACCTCGGGCTTCTCGTGCAGGTTTCGGCCAACGCCATGGCCCACCAGCTCTCTGACGACCCCATAACCCCGAGCCTCTGTATAGCTCTGGATGGCGTGGCCGATGTCTCCTACTCGGTTGCCGGTGCGCGCCTGGGCTATGCCCAAGTGTAAACTGGCTTTGGTATGCTTGAGCAGGTTCATCACCTGGGGCGATACCTGGCCTACCGTATAGGTGTAGGCCGAATCGGAGTGGTAGCCGCGGTAGTGTACTCCGCAATCTACCGATACGATGTCTCCGTCTTTAAGCTCGTAGTTGCCGGGGATACCGTGCACTACAACCTCGTTGACAGAAATACAGAGGGCCCCCGGAAACGGCGTAGGGGCAGAGCCTCTGTATCCTTTAAAGGAAGGCACCGCCCCATGGTCGGTGATGAACTGCTGCGCCATGGCGTCCAGTTGCATCGTTCTCACTCCAGGCTGTACCATGCGGCTGATGAGGCCGTGTACTTTGCCCAGAATTTGAGCTCCCTCCTTTTGAATTTCTACTTCTTCACGCGTCATTCCTAAGTATCCAGACCTGTGATTTGTCTCCCAGCCAGGGGCTAAGAGGCAAAGGCCATGTTCTGAGGCTCGTCGCTGAACTTGCCGGTTTTCATCATACCCTCGTATTGCTTCATAAGAAGGTAAGACTCTATCTGTTGCAGGGTATCCAGAATTACCCCGACCATAATCAACAGCGAGGTACCGCCGAAGAACTGGGCAAAGTCTCTGGAAATGCCAGCCTCTGTGGCCAAGGCAGGCATGATGGCAATGGCGATCAGGAAGAGGGCACCAGGCAGGGTGATGCGGTCGATGATCTCGTCCAGATACTGGGCAGTGGCCTCGCCGGGTTTGATGCCGGGGATGAAGCCGTTGTTGCGCTTGAGGTCGTCAGCAATTTGCTGGCTGTTTACCGAGATGGCCGTGTAGAAGTAGGTAAACAGGATGATCAGCACGGCAAAGAGCAGGTTGTACTGCCAACTGCCTATGTCTGAGAAGGTGGCACCTATGCTGGCGGCCAGGTCTGACTCGTTGCCGCCGGCGTTTACCAGCAGGGCTGGCAAGAACATCAGCGACTGGGCAAAGATGATGGGCATTACACCAGAGCTGTTCAGCTTAAGCGGAATGTACTGACGGGCACCCTGGGCATTACGGGCTGAAATGGCCTGACGGGCATACTGCAGGGGTACGCGGCGCACAGCCTGGGTAAGCATAACAGTTCCCATAACCACGAAGAAGAGAACCACCAGCTCTAGAAGGAAGATGAGGGCTCCGTCCATGCCACGCTGGCCAGCCTCTTTGATGATGGCACCGGGGAAGCGCGAGATGATGCCGATCATGATCAGCATAGAGATACCGTTGCCGATGCCTTTCTCGGTGATCTTCTCCCCCATCCACATGCAGAAGACAGTGCCAGCGGTGAGGCAGAGGACGGAAGAGACGTTGAAGAGAGCACCCGAAAACTCAGGAAAAATCGCTTCTGCCGGAATGGTGGTTGCGATATAACCTACCGACTGCCCCGCCGTGATGGCAATGGTGAGCAGGCGTGTCCACTGATTGAGCTTTTTGCGGCCAGACTCACCCTCGCGCTGCATCTTTTGGATGGTAGGCACGGCTACGGTGAGCAGTTGGATGAAGATGGAGGCCGTGATGTAGGGCATGATGCCCAGGCCGAAGATGGATGCGTTGCTGAAAGCACCGCCCAAGAAGGTATCCAGCAGGCCGAAGATGCCGCTGGTGGGTGCCTCGAGCTTGGTAGAATCTACCCCAGGCAGCACGATGTAGCTACCCAGGCGAAATACCGCCAGGAACAGGAAGATATTCAAGATCCTGGTGCGCAGGTCCTCGATAGAAAAAATATTCCGGAAGGTCTCTACCAGCTTATTCATGGCGTGTTGGCAGGGGGCTCGGGGGTAGCTCTGGTTAAGAGCTGGTCGGGCGTGTAGGGCGCGGGAGGTCTGAAGGGAGAGGAAGTACTTGTTGAAAAGCCAGAGGGCCGGTGGCAGAACCGCCGGCCCTTGGCCTATGCCTTAGGCTGCAGTTTCAGCCTTGGCGTGGATTTCGAAGACGGAAAGGCTACCCCCTGCGGCTTCGATGGCTGCTTTGGCCGTGGCAGAGAAGGCATGCGCCTGCACCTGCACGTTGGCTTTTAGCTCGCCGTTGCCGAGGATTTTAACCATGTCTTTCTTGGCTACCAGACCGTGTTGGGCAAAGAAAGCCAGGTCTAGCGTCTGGCCGGGGAACGACTCTGAAAGCTGCTGTAAGGTGCTCAGGTTAAGCACCTTGAAGTAAACCTTGTTGTTGTTCTTAAAGCCGAATTTAGGCACACGGCGCTGCAGAGGCATCTGGCCACCCTCGAAACCGAGCTTGGCAGAGTAGCCTGAGCGAGACTGGGCACCTTTATGACCACGGGTAGAGGTACCACCTTTGCCAGAGCCGGTACCCCGGCCCTTACGGGTGTTGTTGCGCACCGAGCCAGCGGCCGGGCGGATGTTGGATAGGCTGCTCATCGTCTTAGATCTGCTCTACGGTGACGAGGTGCTTCACCTTGTTGACCTTGCCTTGTACGGTTGGGGTCAGCTCCACCTCGATGGACTTATTGATTTTACCAAGGCCGAGGGCCTTCATGTTGAGTTTTTGGTTGGCAGGCGTCTTGATGGTGCTGCGAACCTGCGTGATGCGAACTTTCATGGCCGGGCTAGCTTAGGCGGTTTGTTTGGTTGCGTTGCCGTTGAAAACCGATTGCAGCGAGATGCCGCGGCGCTTGGCCACGGTAGCGGCGTCGCTCATGTTGATGAGGGCGTCTATGGTAGCTTTCACCACGTTATGTGGGTTAGAGCTGCCCTTAGACTTGGCCAGTACGTTGTGTACACCAGCAGCCTCTAGCACGGCGCGCATGGCACCACCGGCGATAACACCAGTACCAGCCGCGGCAGGCTTGAGGAATACGTAACCACCAGAGAACTTACCATAGTTCTCGTGGGGAACGGTGTCTTTGTAGAGGGGTACGCGCACCAGGTTTTTCTTGGCGTCTTCTACGCCTTTGGTGATGGCGTCTTGTACCTCGTTGGCTTTACCGAGACCGAAGCCTACGATGCCTTTACCGTCGCCTACGACGACGATGGCAGCGAAGCTAAAGCGGCGTCCACCTTTTACGACCTTGGCCACACGGTTGATGGCCACTACTTTTTCTTTAAGCTCGGCGTCTGAGGCGCGGAGCACTTTGTTTGCAGCGGGTATGTGCATTGTTGTCCGTGTGTGCGGGTTTAGAAGATGAGGCCACCTTCGCGGGCAGCATCGGCCAGGGCCTTCACACGGCCGTGGTATAGATAACCGTTGCGGTCAAAAACGACCTTGTCGACACCGGCGGCTTTGGCGGCGGCTGCAATGGCAGAGCCCACAGCTTTGGCGGTGTCTGTTTTGGTGCCGGTGCCTTCCAATTTGGCAGAGCTAGCGGCAGCCAGGGTAACGCCGGCCTCGTCGTTGATGACTTGGGCGTAAATCTCTTTGTTTGAGCGGAAAACCGACAACCGGGGGCGCTCTGCAGAGCCGCTGAGTTTGCGGCGGATAGAGGCCTTAATCTTGGCGCGACGTTCCAGTTTCTGTGTTTGTGACATGACTTTCTGCGTAGGGCTAGATTACTTGGCTGAGGTTTTACCGGCTTTACGACGAACGATCTCTCCGACGAAGCGTACGCCTTTGCCTTTGTAAGGCTCTACTTTGCGCAGTTCGCGGATTTTGGCAGCAACCTGGCCGATGAGCTCTTTGTCGGCGCTCTCCAGGGTGATGATGGGGTTCTTACCTTTTTCGGTAAGGGTGGTGGCCTTCACCTCGTCGGGCAGGGCCATAACGATGGCGTGAGAGTAGCCGAGAGACAGGTCTAGGTTTTTGCCAGACATGGCAGCCTTGAAACCTACACCTACAAGCTCAAGCTGCTTGGTGAATCCTTTGCTGACGCCTTCTACCATGTTGGCCAGCAGCGCGCGGTAAAGGCCGTGCATGGCACGGTGGCGCTTCTGGTCTGTGGGACGGGTAACGAGCAGGTCTGAGCCCTCTTGGGAGATGGTGATGTCAGAATCTACCAGGCGGGTGAGGGTGCCCTTGGGGCCTTTTACGGTCACCAGGTTGTTGGTGCCGACGGTCACCTGCACGCCAGCGGGCACGGTGATGGGTTGTTTTCCTATGCGAGACATGGATGTGTGCTGGAGGCTAGGGTTTAGTAAACAAAACAGAGAACCTCTCCGCCCACGTTTTCTACGCGGGCCTCTTTTTCTGTCATCACGCCCTTGGGGGTGCTCATGATGGCAATGCCCAGGCCGTTCATTACGCGGGGCAGGTTGCCTGCTTTCACGTAGCGGCGGAGGCCGGGGCGGCTTACGCGCTCAAGCTTAATGATGGCCGGCTCTTTTGAGGCGGCATCGTACTTGAGGGCGATTTTGATGGTGCCTTGGGGGCCGTTGTCATCCTCGAACTTGTAGTTCTGGATGAAACCCTTCTGGAAGAGCACCTTGGTGATCTCCTTCTTAAGGTTGCTGGCAGGGATCTCTACGATCCGGTGGCGGGCCCGGATGGCGTTGCGAACCCTGGTTAGGTAATCGGCGATTGGATCGGTAACCATAGGTTGTTATAAATCCATCGCTTGCAGACCGTATGGGTGGTCTTTAAGCAAATGGCCTGCAAAGGTAAGAAAGAAAGGTCAGTTATAAAAGCACTCTACAAAAAAGGTTTGGCCAGGGCCTTATAGAGTTCTAGGCCTGCCTCTTGAGCCTTGACACCGCTACAGCGTTGCGGCAAATGGTACGCACAGCCTATTGGCTAAGGGTTTGGCTATGTAGCCCGCCCTTGGGTTGGTTAGCTTTGCTGCCCATCAGATTCAACCATAAAGTGTAAGTATGGCCCTGCTGCCTGCTTGCCCTCGCCTTCTAAAGCGTTGCCAACCGAGACGTTGCCATTAGTATCTGGCCCAACCAACCCGCCCGACGGCTGGGCCGGGCTGCGTGCCTATGGGCGCAAAGACTTTACCTCTGGCTTTCTGGTATCGTTGCTAGCGCTGCCGTTGTGTTTGGGCATTGCCCAGGCATCGGGCTTTCCGCCGCTGGCAGGTTTAACTACGGCCATTGTTGGCGGCATCATCGGTGGGCTGCTGAGTGGTGCGCCCCTTACGATAAAAGGGCCTGCCGCCGGGCTGATTGCCATTGCTCTGGGCAGCTTGCAGGCTTTTGACGTGCCAGGCCATGCGTTGGCTGGCTACCAGACTACGCTGGGCGCCATTGTGGCGGCTGCGGTCTTGCAGATCATTCTGGGTAAGCTGCGGGTGGGACAGTTGGCGGCGTTTTTTCCGGGAGCAGCGGTCCACGGCATGCTGGCGGCCATCGGACTCATTATCGTGGCCAAGCAAGTGCACACGCTAATGGGCGTAAGGCCCCAGGCCAAAAGCCCGTTGGCACTGCTGGCAGCTATCCCAGAAGGTATGCTCCATTTGCAGCCGCAGGTGGCTTTGATTGGTGGTGCCTCTGTGCTTATTCTGCTCGGCTGGCCTGCCTTAAAGTCTCGTTGGCTGGCACAGATACCGTCGCCGGTGGTAGTGCTGGCGGCAGCCATCCCTATGGGGCGATACTTTGGGCTGGCCGATGCAGTACCATCTGTTGCCTCAGGCGGCATGGCTTACCTGGTAGAGCTGCCAAACCGATTGCTGGATGGGCTGGTACACCCAACGTTTGGTGGCTTGCTTAGCTGGCAAGGACTAAAGTACACGCTCATGTTCGCCATAGTAGGCTCTGTAGAAAGTCTGCTAACGGTGCAAGCCATTGACTTGCAAGACCCCTTCCACCGCAGGGCCGATGTAGATAAAGACCTGCGCGCCATCGGGGCCGGCAACCTGATTGCCGGCCTTTTGGGCGGCTTGCCTATGATTGCCGAGGTGCTGCGCAGCTCTGCCAACGTGGCCAATGGTGCTATTACCCGGTGGGCCAACGTGGCGCATGGGCTCTTTTTGCTAGCCTTTTTGGTGCTGTTCAAAGATGCGATACACTCCATACCACTGGCGGCTTTGGCAGCCATGTTGGTGCTTGCTGGGGCAAGGCTGGCCAGGCCCAAACACTGGGCCGATGCCTGGCGGACAGGCAAGACACCCTTTGCCGTCTTTGTAGTGACGGTGGGCCTTACGCTTGGGATAGACCTTTTGGTAGGAATGGCCGCCGGCGTAGTCGTAAACCTTTTGATGAACCTGTGGCAAGGCGCCAAACTGGCAGAAACGTTTAAGGCTAAGGTATCCGTCAGCGATGAGGATGGCACTCTAATACTTAGGCTCTATGGAGCGGCGGTGTTCTCTAATTGGCTGAGCGTAAAGCAAAAGCTAGAGGCCTTAGAGCGAGATAGACCCATGGTAATTGATCTGCGGGAGGCCACGCTGGTAGATGCCTCGTTTACCGAAAACCTAGAGCGGTACCGGCTAATGCTCCAAAATGAAGGGGGCTCGGTAAGAATTTTGAAGTAGGGCTGGCTTACCCTATCTGGGCCAGGGCCTTGAGGCGCTCTTGGGCACAGGCCGTAACAAAATCCACCTGCTGCTCTACCGAAAGGCTGGTATTGTCTAGCAAGATGGCATCCTCGGCCTGTGTTAGGGGGCTCTCTTTGCGGGTGGTGTCGATATGGTCTCGGTGGCAGAGGTTGTCTTTTACCTCTTCCAGACTGATGAGCTGCCCTTTGGCCAGTAGCTCTTGCTGGCGGCGGTGGGCCCGCACGTCCATGTCAGAGGTCATAAAGATCTTTAGCTCAGCCTCCGGAAAAACACGGGTGCCGATGTCTCGGCCGTCCATCACCAAGCCCTTCTTGCGCCCCATGCGCTGTTGCTGGGCCACCATGGCATGGCGCACCTCTGGCAGGGCCGATACCTCAGACACTTGGTCTGATACGTACATCTTTCGTATTTCTTCTTCTACGTTAAGGCCGTTCAGATAGGTCTCGTTCTCGTTCGTTTTCTCTGACCGGATGAAAGAGATATGCACCTCTGCCAAGGCGCGCTCAACCTCGGCGTGGTTGGTGAGGGTAACAAAGTTGCGCAGAAAGTGCAGCGTGACAGCGCGGTACATCGCGCCAGTGTCTATATAAGCATAACCCAAATGCTTGGCCACGGCTTTGGCAGTGGTGCTTTTGCCGCAAGCAGAGTAGCCGTCTATGGCAATGATGATCTTTTTCATAGAAGGCTTAGGCGCTCTGGCATCAGCCAAGGCTGGGCGGGCTCTAACAGCTTTGGCCAAAACAGCGGCAAAAATAGGCCCTGGCTCTACCCCTAGCAAGCTACGGGTAGAGCCAGGGCAGAGATTCTCCCGATTCAGCCGAACGGTTATTTCAGAGAGCCCATTCCGCCATCTACACCCAACGTTTGGCCTGTTACCCAGCCAGAGGCGTCGGCCAAGAGGTAGCAGGTAGCTTCGGCCAGGTCTTGAGGGGTGCCAACCCGGCCCAGGGGGTGACGTTTGGCACCGCCGGCCTTCTTCTCTTCAGAGTCTAGCAGGTGGGCTGCCAGGGGGGTATCTGTCAGGCTGGGGGCAACTACGTTGACCCGAATTTGGCTAGAAGCCAACTCTGCAGCCAGCGAGCGCGCCATGGCCTCTAGGCCACCTTTGGCGGCAGCAATGCCGGTATGGAAAGGCATACCCAACTTGGCCGCTACCGTGCCGAAAAAGACAACTGACCCATTGCCGCCGCGCTTAAGGGCTTTCAGGCTCTGCTGCAATGCACGGAAGGCACCTACCACATTTAGGTTAAACTCCTCGGCCAGGGCCTCGGGCTTCAGCGTGGTGGCGGGCTTCAGATTTATAGACCCCGGGCAATAGACCAAGCCATGCAGTTGGTCTGGCAAGAAGCCCTCCGGAAAGGTGAACGGTTGGGACGCGTCTATTTGCGCCGTGTTGGGGCCCTGGGCCGTACGGCTGGCCTGATAAACAGTAGCACCCCGGCTGGCGGCCAGGCTGGCGGTAGCTGCCCCAATGCCGTGGCTTGCCCCGATGATGAGGATGTTTTTTCTGGTTAAGTCCATGGAGTGGTAAACTGACATTCTGGTTGTAGGTTTAGGCAAGTTTCATTTCTAGGGGCATTGATGCTGGGTTTGTTCTTTCCGCGGTTGTGCCTGGGGTGCCAGCAAGGGTTGGTACCGGGCGAGCAGCATGTTTGCCTGCATTGCCTGGAAGGCCTGCACCGGCCAGACCTTAGCAGCCTGACAGACAATGCCGTGGCCCGCAAGCTTTGGGGCCGCCTGCCGCTGAACGGTGCCGTTTGCCTTTGGGATTTTGCCGCCGGCAGCCAGGTGCAGCGCATCATCCATCAGATGAAATACAACCACCACCCAAAGGCTTGCCGATATCTGGGGCGGCAGCTTGGCAGGCTCTGCCAAAGCGTCAGCCCGGGCGGAGCTGTACCGTGGGACGCCGTCGCCTTTGTACCCATGCACCGGCGTAAGTATTACCAGCGAGGGTACAACCAGGCCGAACTTCTGGCCCAGGGTGTGGCAGAGACACTAGGCCTACCTATTTTACAGGCTGTGCAAAAACACTTGCATACTGGCAGCCAAACCCGGCTGAGCAGGGCTGCCAGGTGGCGCAATGTACAGGCGGCTTTCTCGCTTAGGCCAAAAGCAGAGACGCTGGCAGGCAAGCGCGTGTTGATGGTTGACGATGTGCTAACGACCGGCGCAACCATAGAGGGTGCTGCAAAACCGCTGCTGCAGGCTGGCGTGCACCAAATTGGCATTGCCGTACTGGCCAGTGTGGTATAGAATTTGCCTTAATTTTGTAGGGAGCGTGGGCAGCCTGGTGGCTGTTGCGAACGCCCTTGTGCTTAAACACTTAAAACTATGTACCCTGCCGAAGCGGTATTGCCCCTAAAAAACGAACTGCTCCAAAGCGGTTTTTCTGAACTTACGCCCGAGAGCGTGAGTGCTAGCCTGGAGTCTAAGGGCACAGCTCTTGTCGTCATAAACTCTATCTGCGGCTGCGCTGCCCGCACCGCCCGCCCCGGTGTGTTGCTTGCCCTAGAGGAGACCTCTAAAAAGCCAGATCACCTCTACACCGTATTCGCCGGGTTCGACACGGACGCCGTGGCTGCCGTGCGCCAGCATACCAAGCCTTATCCGCCCAGCAGCCCCTCAATCGGGTTGTTTAAAGATGGAGAGCTGGTGCATTTTGTAGAGCGCCATATGATCGAAGGCCGCCCTGCCGAAATGATTGCCCAGCACTTAGAGGCTGTATTTGAAGAGTATTGCTAGGGCCACTGCCGGGCCAACTGCCCCCTGCCCTATCATAAACGCGAGGCCGCTCTGGTATGGAGCGGCCTCGCGCGTTTTTCAGGGCTAAATGATTAGGCTAGGCCCGTACCCCTTGCTCAAAAAAGGTAAACCCGGCCAGGTCCCAAAAGGCCAGCACCTTGGCGCCCATCTCCCGTAGGGCGACACGGTTGCCTGCCCAGCCCGGCACATCGGCCGCATTGAGGGCAATAGCGTTGAGGCCCACGTACCTGGCCAAAAAGACGGCGCGCTGGTTATGGAAGCGCTGAGATACGATGACGCAGTCCGTCTGCCCAAAGACCCTGCGGCAGCGGCGGATGGAGTCTATGGTGCGGGTGCCGCCGTAGTCTGTCCAGATGGCATGCTCGGGTACGCCTAGGCGCAGCAAGGCGCGGCGCATCATAGCAGGCTCGTTGTAATAGGGGCTGCGCGCGTCGCCGCTGCAAAGGAGCACCTGTACCCTACCCTGCCGCCATAGCTTGTAGGCAGCTTGTATCCGATTGTCGAAGAACGGGTTGCGCCCGCCGCCTGCCAGCCGCTCGCTGGTGCCCAAGATGAGGGCAACACGGTGTCGGGGCACGTCTGCCGGGGTGTCGTAGAGCTTACCCTCGGCCGCCAGGTTTACGGCCAGGTTGCAGGCCGCCAGGCAAAACAACACGGCCAGCGTTGCCGCCAGGCTATACCGCGCCGTTTTATGTGCCCAGGCCCATTGCATTCTGGCGCTAATATGTGGGTGCGCCGTGCATAAAGCGGCAAAGCCCTGCCTTACACCTCTGGCTCTGCCAGGCCAAGGTGGCGTGCCAGCAGGTCGGCCTTGGCTTTCCCGATGAGCTCGCCAAGCTCAGGCAAGTGCTCTGCCCGGATAGACTTGAGACTTTTAAAGCGCTGCTGCACCTTCTCCATCGTCTTGGGGCCCAGGCCACGTACTTCTTGCGCAGTTAGGGCGGTGGCAGCTTTCGAGCGACGGTCTCGGTGGTGCGTTATGCCGAACCGGTGGGCCTCGTCGCGCAAGCGTTGGATGAGCTTAAGGCTCTCGGATTTCTTCTCTAAATGGAGGGGATAGGGATCTTCAGGGTAATAAAGCTCCTCAAGTCGCTTGGCAATACCTACGATGGGGATGCGCCCATATAGCCCCAGCTCCTTCAGGCTCTCCACCGCGGCCGAGAGCTGGCCTTTGCCCCCGTCTATGATGATGAGCTTGGGCAGCGGCTCGTTCTCGTCGAGCTGGCGCCGATAGCGGCGGAAGATGACCTCGCGCATGCTGGCAAAATCATCCGGCCCCTCTACCGTCCGCACGTTGAAGTGCCGGTAGTCTTTCTTGCTGGGCACCCCGTTCTTGAAGCAAACCATCGCCGAGACCGGGTTGGTCCCCTGGATGTTGGAGTTATCAAAGCACTCGATGTGGTCTGGATACTCCTTCAGCCGCAGGTCTTGCTGCAGCTTGAGCAGGATGCGCTGATTGGGATTGGTGCGCGGCTGCTCTTTGGCTTTCTCTTGCTTGTTATGCTTGTAGTAGATCGTGTTCTTGACAGAGAGGTCCACCAGCTTCTTTTTGTCGCCCTGCTGAGGGATGGTAACCTTGATGCCCTCTTGCGGAAAGGCAATCGGTAGGTTGGTCAGTATCTCCGTGGCATCTGACTGGAAAGCGGTGCGCATGGCAAGGATGGCGGTCTGCATGACCTCTTCATCGGTTTCCTCCATTCGCCGTTTAAACTCCAGCGTATCGGTATTTACAATCATGCCTGATCGTATCTGCAGGTAATTGACAAACACGCCGGCACCGGCTTCCGCCTCATCGTTGCCATCGTTTAGCATGGTAAAGACGTCAAAGTCGCCCAGGTCAGGATTTACGATAAGGCTTTTGGCCTCGTAGCGCTCCAGCAGGGCCAGGCGCTCTTTGATGCGCTGGGCCTTTTCGAACTCCATAGCCTCGGCGTATTGGGCCATCAATTGGCGGAAGTACGCCTTGGCGGGGGCCAGATGGCCCTTCAGGATCCGGATGGCCTGCCCCACCTCGTCCATGTAGTCAGACTCCGTCTGGTAGGCCTGGCAGGGGCCCTTGCAATTGCCCAGGTGGTACTCGAGGCAGACTTTGAACTTGCCTGCCGTCACGTTTTCTTCCGTAAGCAGCAGATTGCAAGTGCGGAAGGTGAAGACCTTGCGCAGCAGGTCTAGCAGGGCCTTCATGGTGGCCACCGAGGAGTAGGGGCCAAAGTACTGGCCTTTGCCCTTTACCAACTGCCGGGTAGGGTAAATCTTCGGGAAGCGGTCGTGCGTGACGATGACCCACGGGTAGCTCTTATCGTCTTTTAGGTTGATGTTGTACTTGGGCTGAAACTGCTTGATAAGGTTATTCTCCAGCAGCAGGGCCTCAAACTCTGTATTAACGACGGTGTACTCTATACGGCGGATAGACAGCACCAAGCGCCAGGTCTTCCGGTCTTTGCCATCGCGCTTGGTAAAGTAGCTGGCCACCCGTTTGCGCAGGCTTTTGGCTTTACCCACGTAGATGAGGGTGTCTTCCTTATCGTAGTAGCGATATACCCCGGGGGCATCGGGCAGGGTGCGGATCTGCACCTTTAGCTCGTCTGGGGCATTCATGGCGGGGTCTGGCGGCAGGCCGTGGGTGGCAGCGGGGTTTTCCATACAACGCTAGAGCAGCAGACGGGGTTAGCAGCGCCGAAATTAGACCTGCAAGCAGGATTGAGCATTAGGACTAATTGCTAATCCCGGTTTGTTACCGGGCCCATCTACTGTGCAATGGCTTGGCCATTGTCACGTGCTCTTGCGAGGCTGTGCCTCGCTTGTGGGCCAGGGCAGCAGGCCTGGCAGCCTGCGGAGGGAGTTCACCCCAGGCTAAAGCCAGGGGCTACTGCTATGGCGACGGCTAAAGCCGAACGCTTTGAGCCTTCGGCATTCTATGGGGATGCTGTTCGAGGGCTCCAGCCCTCGTAACCCTCTCTGGCAGGGCTCCAGCCCTGCAGACCTCCCTACCGCAAGCACGGCCAACGGCACAAAAACGGCTTGGGCATAGCCTATGGCATACCTTGCCCAAAGCCCGCAACGCGCAACCTGTCGCAAGTCTTTAGCGACCTGATTAGGGGAACGATGACTTGTGACGCCCATTGACGAGCAGCCTTCAGCCTGGCACCCCACCCGACAAACCCTCCAACAATCTCCGACAAAAACCCTTACAACCCACTGCCTTTCAATTGTTTATGATAGTTCAAAAATCTGACACATGCATCCTGCTACAAACCGACCATCATTTTCCATCATGCACCATCAGGCAACCCCGATGCCGTTTCTTTGCAGCATGAAAACGATGCTACCCCGCCTGCGGGCACTGGTGCTTTGGCCTGCCCTGGCCTGGCTTGCCGCCTGCACCAGCATGAGCGACAAACCCAAAGACGGCTTTCTGGTAGAAGGAACCATCGAAAACCCTCAAAAAGGCAAGGTGGTGGCCCTCTATAAGGTGACGCCCGAGCAGAGCGTGCTGGTAGATTCTGTGGCCTTGGAGGAGGATGGCAAGTTCCGCTTCGTGGGCAAGGTAGATCAGTTGCAGATGTTCATGCTCATGCTCTACGGGCAGCAGCCGGCCTTCTTTGTGGCGGGTAATCAAGACGTCGAAATTGAGGTAAAGGGTGCCGTACCCCAGGCTACTGTGAAGGTAGAGGCTGGGGAGGAGCAGCAAAAGCTGGAGCCCGTTCTGGCCCTGTTCCGCCGCCAAAGCGAGGAGTTTGGCCCCATCAACTATGAGTACCAACTGGCCGTGCAAAACCGAGACATACCCCGGGCCGAGCGCTACCGGGGCATGCTGGAGCGGGGCCAGGCTTTCTACGTCCGCCGCTACAAGCACCTGATTGACTCGCTCGGGCCCAGCTTTGGGGCCTACACCGCCGCCACCCGCCTCAACCTGGAGACCGAGATCGGCGTCCTGGACACCCTGGCCCAGAAACTAACGGCCAAGTACCCGCAAGAGCCCTGGGTAAAATCGTTTGCAGCCCAAATTGCTGATGCCAAGCAACTGGGTGCAGGGGCAGCGGCGCCCGGCTTCGAGCAGCCCACGCCCGACGGTAAGATGCTGGGGCCGGCCGCGTTCAAAGGCAAGGTGCTCGTGCTGGACTTTTGGGCCAGTTGGTGCCGCCCCTGCCGGATGAACAGCCCGGCCATGGTGGCCCTCTACAACAAGTACCAAGCCAAGGGCGTCGAGTTTCTGGGCATCAGCCTGGACCAAGGCCGCGACAAGTGGCTCAAAGCCGTGGAAGACGACGGCTACCGCTGGCCCCAGGTGTCTGACCTTAAAGAGTGGGACAATGCCGCCGCTCGGCTCTACAAGGTGGATGGCATCCCCCATCTGGTGTTGATAGACCGCGAGGGCAAGCTGCTGGCCAAAGGCCTGCAACCCCAGGAGCTTGATGCCAAACTAGCCGCACTGACGGCTACCCCCTAAGGCTGCACAGGCCGCACGGGCCTACCGGCTGAATCTACCAAAGCCCCGTCTTTGAGATGGTAGCCCTTGCGGTACTCGGTATAGGTAACATGCTTGCTGGCCGGGTTGAAGGCCGCAAACCGGGCCTCGGCCGGCATCAGCCAAACCAGGGCAGAAACCAGCAATAGCATGGGGGCCAGGTAGCTGGAGATCCGGTGCGGGGCCAGCCGCCAGGGTTGGTCTGCCAAGCGGAACCAGCCTATGTACCCCAGGCCCGTCAAAATGCCCATGGCCGAGGCATTGTCTGCACCCCGCCACCCCATGGCGTTAAAGAGCAGCGCCCCGGTATTTAGGAGCAGGCCCAGGTAGAGCACCATACCCCACAGCTTAAGGAGCCCCCGGTTGGCCGGATTGTTGATGTGGCGCACCAACCGCACCAAAAACCAGCCCGCCGCCAAGGCCCCCAAGATGGAATAGGCCAGGGTACCACCTGGCCGCAGTGTGAACTTGTAGGCCAAGGCCAGCAAAAACCCGGCCCCGGCCAGGATATCGGTACGCTCGGTGGTAGAGAGTGGGTGCATAGGCTAGAAGGTACCCTGGTAAACGCGCTGTGCCGGCCCAGCCAAGACGACCTGCCCCAGGTCTGCCGATGAGCTTACCTGGAGCGTACCGCCGGGGGTATCAACCCGCACGGTATGGCCTGGGGCTGCCCACAGGGCGGCTGCCGTCACGCCCGTTCCGCAAGAGAGGGTCTCGTCCTCCACGCCGCGCTCGTAGGTGCGTACATGCAGGTGCCGGGCACCCACCCGCTCCAAGAAGTTGACATTGACTCCACCTATGGCCGCAAACTGGGCATCGTGCCGGTACTGGCGCCCTTGGGGCACCACCTCCACCTCAGCCACAGCATCCACCGGGAGGATAAGGTGCGGAGACCCGGTGTCTAAGAAGAAGCCCTGGCGGCCGTCTGCCAGCACCACAGCCTTGGGGGCTTGCGCCGGGCGCATGACCAGCTCAACCTGGGCCGGGCTGTGGTAGGTGGCCTGGTGGGGGCCATCGGCAGCCGTAAAATCAACAGCGGCGCCTGCCGCCACAAGGCCCAACTCGGCGGCAAAGGAAACGGTGCAGCGCCCCCCATTGCCGCAGAAGGTACTGGGCCGCCCGTCAGCATTGTAATAGGCCATGTGGAAGGCATAACGCGGCTCTGCGGCAGGCTGCAGCAAGATCAGCCCGTCTGCCCCGATGCCGAACCGGCGGTGGCACAGGGCCGCCACCCGGGCATAGTCTTGAGCCGGAAACTGCCCGTCCCGATCATCTATCAAGATGAAGTCGTTGCCGGTGCCGTGGTATTTGACAAACTGCATGTGCGGCCACAAAGGTAGGCCCGGGCCCCGCTGGGCAGGCCTACAGGCTCAGGATGACAAACTCGATGCGCCGGTTGCGGGCCCGGCCTTCGTCTGTGGTGTTGGCCTGGGCGGGGCGCGTCTCCCCGTACCCTTTGGCCTGTAAGCGTGGCTCGACAATGCCTGCCTGCTGTAAGAAGGTGCGCACGGCCTGGGCCCGGCGCTGGCTGAGCGCCTGGTTAGCCTCAGGGCTGCCGATATCGTCTGTATGGCCAGCGACCTCTACGCGCACTTTGGGGTTGGCCTTCAGCAAGGCGGCCAAGCGCGTAAGCTCGGCCCTGCTGTCGGGCAGCAGCTCGGCAGAGCCGCTGGCGAAGAAGACGTTGTTGAGCACCGTCTTGGCCCCTTGCCTGAGGGGCTCAAGCAAGAAGTCTTGCTCAACGGATCCGGTGGTCTGGGCATCGGCAAAGTTGAAGAAGCGGCTCTGGAACAGATAGCCCGTTGCAGACACGTTTAAGCCATAGCGGCTACCCTCGGGGAGCACCATCAAGTATTGACCGGTGGCTGGGTCTGAGTGGACGGAGTACACCACCTGCCCGTTGGTGTTGTCTATCAGGTCGATCTGCGCGTCCAGCGGCTTGAGGGTGCCTTGGGCCCGCACGGTGCCCTTGGCAAAGTAGCTGCGGGCGCTCAGCTGCAGGCTGTTGCCCAGCTCAAACTCGTAGAGCAGACTTCGGACCAGTTGGCCGTTGCGGCTGTCGTCCACGCAGTAGTAAGCCCGGGTGCCGTCTGGGGAGATGAAGATGGAGCTTTCGTCTTGGCTGGTGTTGAGGGGGTAGCCAAGGTTCCGGGGGGCATCCCACAGGGTCCAGTCGGTACGGTTTTGGGCGGCGTGCTCGGCCATAAAGAGGTCTGTGCCGCCCATGCCGGGGTGCCCCTCACTGCCAAAGAACAGGGTGCGCCCATTGGGGTGTAAGAAGGGGAACATCTCGTTCTCTTCCGTATTGATGGCCGGGCCTACGTTGGCAGGGCGGCCCCAGCGACCGTTGGGCCAGCGGTGGCTCACGTATATGTCTTGCCGCCCATACCCCCCCGCCCGCGCAGAGACGAAGAAGAGCGTATTGCCGTCGGCAGACAGGTTGGGGTTAGAGTCCCAGTCGGCGGAGTTGATGCTGTCCGGCGCTGCGGGCTCAGACCACGTATTACCCGTCCGGTAGCTGAAGTAGATGTCGCAACTGCCGGTGCCGGGCCTGTCGCAGGCGGCAAAGACCAGGGTGCGCCCGTCTGCCGAGATGGAGTTGGTACCCTCGTTACCCTCCGTGTTGATGACGCTCGACAGGGGCTCGGGGGTCTGCCAATTGCCTTTGGCATCGCGCCGGGTGATGTACATATCCTCGTCGAACCCGTTGTGGATGCCCTTGCGGGCGGTGTAGATCAGGATCTGATCGTCGGCGGTGGCGGCGGGGGTGTATTGCAGGGGGAACCGGTTGACAATGGCCGGCAAGGGCTTCCGGGTTATGGACAGCGGGTTTTGCACGGCCTGCCGCGCAAAGCGGACACTGGCCAGGCCCCGCTCCAGCTCTCGCTTTAGCTTGGGCAGCAGGGGTTGGGTATAGGCCAGGGCGCGGGTGTAGAGGGCCTCGGCCTCGTCTAGCCGGCCCCGCTTGCGGGCGTGGCGAGCGGCCAGGCTAAGCATGCTGGGAGCCTCCGGACCCTCGGGCCGCAGCAGGGCCATGCTTTTGAAGTGCTTGGCTACCAGGTCTTCGTCGGCAGTGATGCGGCCCATGTCGGCCAGGGTGCGGTGTGCCTCTAAGAAGGTGGAGTCCTTCTCCAGAGCCTCCTCTAACAAGGTGCGGGCCTTGCCGATCTGCCGGTAACGCAGCTGCTCTTGGGCTTGCTGGTAGAGGCGGATGGCCTTCTTGTTTTGGGTGGTGTAGGCAGGCACTGCCTCTTTGAGGGGTGGCCTGCTCTGCGCCGCAAGCCGTCCGCAGGCAAGCAGCCCTACCAGCAACAACCCTACCCAGCCAATACGCACTTTTACCATACCTCTCCTTCATGGCCTGCCGCCGGGGCCGGCCGTTCTGAATTAAACAGCGCCCCCCGGGGCAGGGTTCGAGCTAGTCCATAAAGCCGGTAATCTTTTCCCGGCTAAACTCTTTGAAGGTGAGGGTAATCAAGCGGCCGTTCTCCAGGTTGATGCGCAGGGCTTTGGGGCCTGCCCAGGTGTAGCGACCGGGCTGCTCCTCGGTGCCGTCGGTGGGGGCGATGCCTAGGTAAACCACCTTATTCTCGGGGAGGAAGATGAAGCCGTCTCGGCCACGGGCGGGCGGAAACTGAAAGCGCTTGGTGTTGCGCCAGACGGTGAGCTGGCTGTTGTTGGAGGGTTCCTCCTCGTGGCTGCGCATCCAGGTACCGAGCAGCACACTGTCTCTTTGCACGGTGGCGGAGCGCCTTGCTGCCCGGCGCGAGCGCTGCTGGGCACTGCTGCAAGAGGCCGATAGAACAAGGCACAGCACAAGGCCTGCCAGCCAGAACGTACGCATGGGCTTGGAGTTGAGGTTAGGGCGGGTTTGCCTGCTCAAATAACGCATATAAGCCTGCTATCTATACAACGGTTGTGGGGCCTTGCAGACGCCCTCTCGGGCCGAGTTCTACCACTTCGGCAGCCGTGACTTTGCGGCCCGAAACCTCGAACCGGAGCAGGGTACACATCTTATGGAATCCATGGTGCCCGGCCGCGCCCGGATTGATGTGCAAGCCGCCGGGTATGCCAGGCAAGGGCGCAACCTGCAAAATGTGGCTGTGGCCGCAGACCACCCAGTCTGGCCGCACCTGGCGCACCAGGGCCTGGGCCTTTGGTACGTATTTGCCGGGCTTGCCCACGATGTGGTGCAGCAATACCTTGAGCCCCTCTGCCTCGAAGACGGCCGTTTCGTCTAGCAGATGGAGGGTGTCGCGCGGATCGGCATTGCCTGATACGGCGCGGAAGGTGGAGCAGCGTTCCATAAACCAGCGGACGGTAGCGGGCGGGCCGATGTCTCCGGCGTGCCAGACCTCGTCTGCCCAAGAGAGCTGTGCCGCTACGCCGGGATATACCATGCCGTGCGTGTCTGACAGGATGATGATTCGCATACAAGTTCTGGCAGCAAGTACGGCACGGGGCAGGCTTTGGCACAAAAAAACCCCGCTTTTGGGCGGGGTTACGAGCTACGGTGTCGGGGTCTGACCTATGCGTGTGCAGCGGCGGCTAGAATTTGCGCTATTCGATTCTCAGAAAGAGAAAGCATAGAAGCATGAATTTGCTGCGTTTCTGCCGGGCTCAGTTCCAACTCGGGGTTGTAAGCCTGGGCTTGGCGCTGGGTGTTGTGGGCGAGGGTTTGGTAGAAAGCGTCGCGTACGCGGGAGGCGTTAACGCTCGATCGTTGCGTAGATGTTCTTATCATGCAGGTCGGGGTGGATGTGCATCTTCTTGCGAAGATTGATGAGTGCATAGCGCATCCTCCCGAGGGCTGTATTGATGGAAACGTTGGTGTGCTCGGCAATTTCCTTAAAGCTCATACCTGCAAAGTGGCGCAGTAGCAGCACCTCGCGTTGGGCTTCAGGCAATGTCTTTATATGCTCTCGGATGGTGACGTACTGGTCGTCTCGCATCCGGGCGGCCTCTGCCGATTCGGTGGCAAAGTCCAGCATAGAGAACACCGGGCTTCCGTCTTCGGTTACGACCTCTGGGTTGCGTTTTTGCTTACGTACCCGGTCTATGACCAGGTTGTGTGCAATGCGCATCAACCAGGGCAGCAGTTTGCCTTCCTCGTTGTAGCGCCCGCTCCGGATGGTAGTAACGGCCTTAAGGAATGCCTCTTGCACCAGATCTTCGGCTGCATAGCGATCCTTAAGCATCATGTAGCAATGCGTCAGGAGCCGAGACTGATAGCGACGGACAATTACCTCAAAGGCTTGCTGGTTACCCTCGGCGAAAAGCTTTACAAGCTCTCCGTCGGGAAGTTCTTTGTATCTCATCAAACTTCAGAATTAAAACGTAGAAGTTTGTATCGATAGTGTCTGCCTTTGGGTTAAATTTTTTGATTAGGAAAACGGGCTCAGAATCCGCAGAAACTTTGGCCTGTCTTGATGCTTACAAAACTATATAATTCAAACCAAGATTCCAAACACTCTTTGCACTACATGTATTAAAACAAGTTAAAGCGCGCCATTTGCAACAAAGGGTGGTTTGTGCCGAAACTTGTGATAGGGAACAAATGTGTAGGTAGCAGCGTTTCTACCTGACAGGTTACCCCTGAAAGCCCGCCTGCAATGGTCAAACCACTGTGGCGCAAACAAGCAAAAAAATGGGAAAAGCAATCACGATTACCGATGCCGACTTTGAGCAGGTGATCAACTCTGACAAGCCAGTACTGGTAGACTTCTGGGCTGAATGGTGCGGCCCCTGCAAAATGATCGCTCCCGTGGTGGACGAGATTGCAGGTGAGTTTGAGGGCCGTGCCGTTGTTGGCAAGCTCGACGTAGACGCCAACCCCAACGTGTCTATCAAGTATGGTATCCGCTCTATACCTACGCTGCTCGTTTTCAAAAACGGCCAGGTGGTAGATAAGCAAGTGGGTGCGGTAGGCAAGCCGGTGCTGAAGCAGAAGATTGAAGCGCAGCTCGCCTAAACAGCGCTACACCAACAACACAAACGCCCGGCAATAACCTTGCCGGGCGTTTGTGTTGTTGGGCCTGCTTTCTGCTGACGAAACTGATAGCTCTTAAAATTGACTGGGCCTGGCCACAACAAAAACACCGCATACGGCCTTTTAGCAAGGTAAGATTTATGCCATTTACACAAGCAGACACGAAAAACATCAGCACGCTGGGCGCGCTGAAGGCAGCCGGCTACCTGCCCGAAAGCGTAAAGCAGGAGCTGCGCCGCAACCTGATGGCCAAGCTGAGCAACGGAGAGCCTGCCTTCGAGGGCATTTGGGGCTATGAGGAGACCGTTATTCCGGACGTGGAGCGGGCCATCCTCTCGATGCACAATATGAACTTTCTGGGCCTGCGGGGGCAAGCCAAAACGCGGATGGCACGGCAAATGGTGCATCTGCTTGATGAGTATGTGCCGGTGGTGGCAGCGTCAGAGCTGAACGATGACCCGTTGAAGCCATTGAGCCGCTTTGCCCAGGAGCTGATTGCCGAACAAGGCGACGAGACGCCCATTGCCTGGCTCCACCGCGACGACCGGTATGTGGAGAAGCTTGCTACGCCAGACGTGTCTGTGGCCGACTTGATTGGTGACGCCGATCCGATTAAGGCTGCTACCCTAAAACTGCCTTACAGCGATGAGCGGGTGCTGCACTTTGGGTTGATACCGCGGGCGCACCGGGGCATCTTTGTGATAAACGAGTTGCCAGACTTGCAGGCGCGGATTCAGGTGGCACTGTTCAACATTTTGCAGGAGGGCGACATTCAGATACGGGGCTTCCGCAAGCGGATACCGCTGGATATTCTGTTTGTCTTTACGGCCAATCCGGAAGATTACACCAACCGGGGCAGCATCGTGACACCGCTAAAGGACCGCATCGAGAGCCAGATCTTGACGCACTACCCCAAGTCGATTGCCGTAGGCCGCAAGATTACCGAGCAGGAAGCCCAACTGAAGCCGGAGCAGGTGGCTTCGGTCACCATACCGGACCTGGCCTACGATTTGGTGGAGCAGATTGCCGCCGAGGCGCGCAAGTCTGAGCTGGTGGACGTAAAGAGCGGCGTATCGGCCCGGTTGACGATATCCGCCTTGGAAAACCTAGCCTCGGCCGCCGAGCGCCGGGGGCTGAAAACGGGCCTTGCTCGTACGCATGTGCGCATGAGCGATTTGTGGGCCATCATCCCCAGCATTACCGGCAAGGTAGAGCTGGTGTACGAGGGTGAGCAGGAAGGGCCGCTGGTAGTGGCTCAGAACCTGATTGGCAAGGCCATCCGAACGCTATTTGTGCAGCAATGGCCCCACCCCGAGCGGGCCAAGAAACGTAAGGCAGGCAACCCTTACCAATCTGTGGTGAACTGGTTTGGCACCGGACAAACGGTAGAAATTTTATTTGATGACACCGAAGAGGCCTACCGCGCCAAGCTAGACCTGGTAGATGGCCTGGCCGACCTGGTGGAAACCTACGCCGCAACGAGCGAGGCTGACCTGCGCTACTTCTTGATGGAGTTTGTGTTGCATGGCCTGGCCGAGTATAGCACGGTGAGCCGCCAAACGGTGGAGCAAGGCCTGACTTTTGCCGACCTGCTGGGCACGATGTTCTCTGGGCCAGACGAAGACGAGGCCTAATTGTTAGCAGCTGCTTGCTGGGCGGCCAACGCCGCTCCGTAGAGCTTTACTTGCTTGATCATGGCGGCCAGGCCGTTGCTGCGGGTGGGGGCTAGGTGCCTGTCCATGCCGATTTGGGTGGGGAAGTATAGGTCGGCCCGGGCGATGTCTGCGGCGGGTTGGCCGCTGAGGGTGCGCACCACCATGGCTACCAAACCCCGAACGATGAGGGCATCGGAATCGCCCTCGAAGAAGACCTTGCCCTCTTGCTGGTAGGGATAGATCCAGACCTGGCTTTGGCAGCCTTTGATTTTGGTATCCTCGCTTTTATGCCCATCTGGCATGGGAGGCAGCTTTTTGCCAAGGTCTATGATGTACTCGTACTTGTCTTCCCAATTTTCGAGGAAGGCGAATTCTTCAATGATTTCGTCTTGGATTTGATTGATGGAGGCCATGGGGCTAGGGTATGTGTAGGTACTTGTGGGTTTGCAAGGATAGGCGCCAGCGCGGATGCTCCTTGACGAAGTCTATAAGTAGCGGGGTGATGTGGTGTCGCTTATCCCACTCGGGCTGGATGTAGAGCTGGCAATTTGGGCCTACCTTTTGGGCATGGCCAAGGGCCCAGGGGAGGTCGCTTTTGTGGTAGGCTACTACCTTAAGCTCGTGGGCGGCAGGGTAAAAAGCGGGTAGCGGGTCTTTAAACTTTTTGGGCGAGAAGGTGACCCAGTCCCACCGGCCGGTGAGGGGATGGGTACCGCTGGTCTCGATATGGGCGCGGCGGCCAGATGCGCGAATGGCCTCGGCTAGGGCCTCCAGGTTGTGCATGAAAGGTTCACCGCCCGTTACTACTACCAAGGGGGCTTCGGTAGCCTGCCACCAGGCGGCCATTTGCTCAACCTCAAAGGAGGGATGTACATCTATGGGCCAGCTCTCTTTGACGTCGCACCAATGGCAGCCTACGTCGCACCCTCCGAGGCGGATGAAGTAGGCAGGCGTACCGGCCCAGGCTCCCTCGCCCTGCAGGGTATAGAAATGCTCCATGACGGGCAGGGCCAGGCTTTGAACAGCAGTTGCGGACATTGGTATGATAACACAAAGGTCGCACCGATGGGTTCTGGGGGCCAAACCTGTGTGTACCCTCCTACCCTACCTTCTTCTTAAAAACAGTGCATAGAGTAATACTCCGCTGACAATGAGGCCTAGAGCCGCCAACTGGTAGGGCCATGCACTTTGCCAGAACAGAAACATCCAAACGGCGATGCTGGCTAACGGGGCCAAGGGGTAGAGGTACATGCGCCAGGGGCGGTCGTCGTGGGGCTGGAGGGTATGCCAGCGTAGCAGACCGAGCGTCTGGCCCACGAACTGGACCAGGATGCGGAGTGTGACGATGGCCGAGATGACCTCGCCCATGCGGAAAAGCAGGCTGAAGACGAATGATATCCCTCCCAACACCAGCAGGCTAACATGCGGGAAGCCCAGCCTGGGGTGCAAGCGGGCAAATGGGCTAAAGTAGTTGCCCTCTGCGGCGGCTGCATAGAGCACGCGGCTATAGCCCAGCAATACGGCAAACAGTGAGGCAATGGCCACCCCCAAAACGGCCAGCGTGGCCCACCGGGCGGCTGCGGGGCCGAGCAGATGCTCGAAGTAGGTGCTTATGACAAAGTCTGACGCGGCCACCTGTTGCCAGGGTAACACGCCCAACACAGCTAACTGCATGGCCAGATACAGCACCGCAATGATGCCGATGGACCAGAAGATACTGCGGGGGATGTTGCGCTCTGGGTTGCGGATTTCGGCCCCGAGGTGGCAGACGTTGTAGTAGCCCAGGTAGCAATAGACGGCCTTGGTGCCGGCTGTGGAGAGCGATTGCCAAAACGCAGGCGAGGCGTTGAAGGCATCGGCCGGGTAGGTAAATGCGAGGCCGGGGTTAAAGGCTGGCAAGCCTACCGCAATAACCGCCAACAAGGTGCCGATGGTTAGGAGGCTGAAGACTATGGACAGCCTGCCGATGGTCTGGATGCCTCGGTATAGTAGGAAGACGAGCAACAGCACGAGCCCTCCGCTTACGGCCTTTTGCTGCCAGGCATCCATAGGCACCAGGTAGCCTGCATACTTGGCAAACCCGATGGCACCGCTGGCTACGACCAACGGTGCTTGGATGGTGGTTTGCCAGATGAAGAGGAAAGCCATGAGCCTACCCCAGGGGCCGTAGAGCTTCTGCAAGAAGGCGTAGGAGCCTCCGGCCAAGGGCCACTTGGCACCCAGCTCGGCCCAGACGGTGCCGTCTAGCAGTGCCAGGGCGGCACCGAGCAGCCAGGCCAAGATGCAGTGCGGGCCCTGCATGGCACCCGCTATGAAAGACAAGCTGACGAAAGGCCCGATGCCGACCATGTCAATCAGATTGACGGCGGTGGCTTGGCTGAGCGTGAGTGCTCGGCGGAGGGCCGGGGCTTCCATGGGGATGGGGGCTAGCGGGTGGGCTTGGGGGTGGCCTCGCGCAAGGCGGCAAAGAGGGCCTGGCAGCGCTCCATGTAGCCGGGCGCGTTGATCAAGAAGGGCCAGAAGATCTCGTAGTCGGCATTGCGGGCCATGAAGAGCTGCATGGTGCCTTGCGACTTGTGCTCGGCAATCTCCCAGTTTTTGATGATGTTGTAGTTAAGCTTGCCTTGGTAGCCCAGGCCTGGCTTGAGGTCTATCCGGAACAGGGCCGTGTCGCTGGCGAGGCGGGTTTCGGGGTAGCGGGGCAGACCTGTGAGGCGGGGGATGAGGGTATCTGTCTTGGTGCGTACAAAGCCGGTGAGCACTACGGGGCGCTGGGCCTCGGGCAGGCGGCCTACGGCTTGCAGGGCCAGGATGGTGGCTGCCTTGTGGCCGCCGTGCGTGGTAGCCGTAGGGGGCAGCACGAAGATGAAGTCGTAACCCGGCTTTTGCAGGAGCTTGTCGAGGCGCTTGGCCACGTAGGGTACGTTCCAGCTGGTATCGAGGGGCTCGCGCTCGTTTTGGGTGTAGTGGGCGTCGCGCTGGTCTAGAAAGTAGATTTTGCGGATACCCAAAATTTTGCCTGCCTTGATCAACTCTCTGTGGCGGATTTTGGGCAAGTTGCGGCGGCCAGTTGCCTCTTCTGACAAAGGCAGGTTGTAGAGCGACTCAGAGAGGGTGGCGTATTTATAGCCACCTTCGCCGTTGGTGATTACGCAGATATCGACCTGCCCTTTGAGCTCTCGGGCAATCTTGTAGAGAATGACGGAGAAAGCCCCTTCGTCGTCTGGATGGGCGATAACGGCCAGGGCTGTGGGGGGCTTGGGCAGGGTTTGGGCTTTGCTGCCGGTGGCCCAGGCAAATACCAGGGCCAGCACCCATGCCATCCGGTATAAGGTAGCGGCGGGCTTAGGCATGGGTGGCGTGGGGCAGATCCCACTCGGCGTTGAGGGTGGGCATGGCAGCGTAGGCGGTCAGGTCGTAGGTGCAGGGCACCAGGCTGGCGTAGCCGTTGGCCAAGGCCCACTCGTCGGTATCTTCGCCACGGTCCATGTTTACGAACTTACCTACCATCCAATAATACTCCTGGCCGCGGGGGTCGAAGCGTTTATCGAACTCTTCTTGCCATTTGGCCCGGGCCTGTCGGCAGACTTTGATGCCCTTAATAGGGCCACGGCCTATGGGCGGAAAGTTAACATTGAGCGTAACCCCTGCCGGGATACCATGGGTAATGGCCTGGCGGATGACATGCTCGATGTGGGGCAGCGTATGGGAGAAGTCGGCGTCGTGCCCATAGTCGCAGAGAGAGAAGCCGATGGCTGGGATGCCCTCGATGCCTGCCTCGAGTGCGGCAGACATGGTGCCGGAATAAAGCACCGAGATAGAGCTGTTGCTGCCATGGTTGATGCCCGAGACGACAAGGTCTGGTGCCTGGCCGCCGAGCACCTCGCGCTTGGCCAGCTTGACACAGTCTGCAGGCGTGCCGCTGCACTCGTAGGCGCGAATGCCAGGCTCGAAGATATCTACCGGGCGCAGGCGAAGTGTGTTGCCGATGGTGATAGCGTGGCCCATACCGCTTTGGGGGCCGTCGGGCGCTACGACGACGACGTCTCCCACGCGGCTGGCCACTTCTATGAGGTTGCGGATGCCGGGCGCGGTGATGCCGTCGTCGTTTGAGACCAGGATGAGGGGTTTGCGGGCGGGTGCAGCTTTTGAGGTTGCCATGTCGATACAAGATTAGTGACGCAGGCGCGTAGGCAGGGAATTAGGCATTAGCGTAATACCCCAGGCTGGCCTGCCTTTAGGTGGTTATAGAAAGCAACCAGCGCTACAAGGTCTGATGCAGAGGTGGGGCTGGGTTTGTTGGTTTTGACGTAGTCTGTAAGGGCTTCTGCCGGGGGTGCTTCTATAAAACGGGCAAGCTCTGCGCGTTTGGTTGGGCACTTGCGGACCTTTCCTTTGGCATTAAGGACGTAAAACTCTTGCTTGGGCTCTGTGCCGAAGAAGGTACCGATGGGCTGGCCGTATTGATCTACCACGTTGGGGTTGCTGGCTGATGCGCGCTCTCGGCAGAGCAGGGTGGCAAATGGGCCGGGATAAAGCACCTCAAAAAAGGTGGGCACCTCCAGGTTGCCGCGTAAGGCAGCAAGATGGCTTGCGTAAAGCTTGGGTGGATCTAAAAAGGCTGCCAGCATGACTTGGTAAGGCGTGTAAGCCTTTATAGAGCCTTGCATCTCTACCTGCAGCAGGTCTGCCTCTTGATTAAGAAATAGGTTTCCACTGAGGGTATCGCCGTTGGTAAAGACGACGGTGCCCTCTTGCCACTCTGGCCGCTGGGCAAGGGCTGGATTGGTGCCCACAAAAGCGCATAACCATACGCAGAAGGCACAAACAAGCAGGCGTCGCAGAAAAGTTATGTAAGGCAGAGCACCCATCGGGGGGCGCAATATGGAGCGCAGCACGCTAAAAGGCCTCGCCCATAAAGAAGTAATAACCCGGCCCCTCTGGCGTAAAGGCAGCATCAAACCGAATAAAGATGTCTTTACGACTGAAGAGCAGATAGCGTGCCCCTACGCCGCCGGCCCACTTCCATTGCCGGGGGCTAAAATCTGAGGGATGTGAGCCCACAGAGCCCACGCTACCAAAGGCTGTACCCCCAAAGCGTTTGGAAAATGGGAAGGGCAAAAAGCGATATTCGGCCTGGGCGGCAGCGTAGCTATTGTCGCGAAAGCGACCCATATAGTAACCGCGCATCAACTGCTCGCTGCCGAGCATGGAGAGCATGTTGAACGGTGCCTGGCCCGTAGGTATGGACTGGAAGTAGGCCTGCAAGGCCAGGGTCTGGTCTTTGTGAAAAGGCGTCAGGTAACGTCGGAAATCTATTATGTAGGTATTGAAGGCATAGTCTGACCCCAGGCCTGGGCGGTAAAACAGTGCCGAGCCTTCTATGAACCAGCCTTTACGCACGTTGAGGTAGTTGTGGCGGGTGTCATAAATAAGGCTGGGGCCTACGCCCAAGCTGGTAGAGCCTGCCGCCCCTTTGGGGAGGCTGCCCAGCCTATCTATCTGCTCTTGGGTTGCCTCGAATCTGGGATCGAAGAGGCGTTGAAAGTCCATACCTGCTCCAAAAAACAGATCTGGAATCAGCTTGTGCATTACCCGTTGACGCACCTGGAGGTAGTTGCCGTCTACGGTGACTTTGTCTGCCCTGCGGGTCTGGGGCCCTATACCCCAATACAACAGCGGGAAGCTCTGGAGGCGGTGCCTGCCCAGAAAATACCAAGCGTCATTGTCTGTATAGACGGCATGGTCGCTCCAGAGTCCGTACTGGTTGCGCAGGGTATAAAACGCAAAAAGCGTAATTTCTGAGAGGCGGTTGCGGTCAAAATTTTGCTTGGCAGAGAAGACAAGCACCGAACTTACGCCAAACTCCCAGGATGTTTCTGGAGAGAAGCCCACCGTCGGATAGGCCAGAAATTGAGTCTTGCCCGGGTCAGCGCTGTCTTTGATGAGCTTTTGGGCAATGCCTTGGGCCTTCTCTATAACCTTAGGTTGTGCGGCAGCGCCAGAGGCCGATGCTATCAAGAGGCACAGTGATAGCCTAGCCCATGCGGTAATCATGTATGAATATACTGTGCTAAACCTAGCTTTGTTGTGCAAGGGCCTCGGCCAGGCTCTCGGCGGCGGCCTGGGCGAAGTGGGCGTGGTCTGCGCCTGCCGGGGCAATGGAGCAAAAGAGGGCCTCGTACTGGCTTGGGGCCAGGTAAACCCCTCGGCGCAGCATTGCCTGGAAGAAGCGCCCGAACAAGGCAGTATCGCTTGTTTTGGCGGAGGCAAAATCTGTGACGGGCTGCTCTGTAAAGAAGAGTGTGAACATGCTGCCGATACGATTGAGGGTATAGCGCTTGCCCGCTGCCTGGCACGCCTGGCGCAGGCCGGCTTCAAAGGCTGCCCCTTGGCGCTCAAGCTCTGGGTAGATGCTTTGGCGGCGCTCGTGTAGCATGGTCAGCGTTGTAAGGCCTGCGGCCATGGCCAGCGGATTGCCGCTGAGCGTCCCGGCTTGATAAACGGGGCCTGCTGGCGACACGAAGTCCATAATTTCTTTACGACCTCCGTAGGCGCCCACAGGCAGGCCGCCTCCGATGATTTTACCCAGGGTGGTAAGGTCTGGCCGAACGCCGTAAACCTCTTGCGCGCCGCCCGGGGCCAGGCGGAAACCGCTCATAACCTCGTCGAAGATAAGGATGGAGCCGTGCTTGTCGGCCAGGGTTCGTAGGCCTTCCAAAAAGCCTTCTGCGGGTGTAACCAGGCCCATGTTGCCTGCTACGGGCTCTACGATGAGGGCGGCGATTTGCCCTGGGTTTGCATCGAAAAGGGCCTCTACGGCGGCAAGGTTGTTGAAGGGAGCCACCAGCGTCTCTCGGGCGAGGCCCTCGGGCACGCCGGGTGAGTCTGGCACGCCGAAGGTGGCTGCGCCGCTGCCGGCGGCAATCAAGAAGCTGTCGCCGTGGCCATGATAGCAGCCGTCGAACTTGATGATTTTGCTGCGGCCTGTGAAACCCCGCGCCAGCCTTACGGCCGACATGGTGGCCTCGGTGCCAGAATTGACGAGGCGCACCTTCTCGATAGAAGGCACCATGGTGCAGATTAGCTCTGCCATCTCAACCTCGCGCGCGGTAGGGGCACCAAAAGAGAAGCCATCGGCAGCAGCTTTGGCCAAGGCCTGTACCACGGCAGGATGGGTATGGCCCAATACCATTGGCCCCCAACTGTTAATCAGCTCTAGATAGCGGTTGCCGTCAGCATCCCAGATGTAGGCTCCTTCGGCTCGCTGAATGAAAAGCGGCTGCCCACCCACAGCCCTAAAGGCGCGCACCGGCGAGTTTACCCCGCCGGGTATATACTGTTGCGCCTGGGCAAACAAGCGCCGAGAATTTTCGCGCTGGGGATGTGCAAAAAGGGCGGGGTTGGGCGTGGTTACCTCCATGTAGATTTTGGGATGTAGTAGCTGCAGAGCGTTGGTTTTGGGGCCGCAATTTAAGGGTGGCCAATGCCTGCCTTTTTTGCCCTCAACCAATAACCTGTCCTCGGCAACCTGCGTACGAGTAACGTATTAAGGCAAAAGGGCTTACAGCACCATGGCTATCTTTCGACGTTGGGTTTGGATTTGTGTGCTGGGCGCTTGGTGCCTTGCGCTGCCAGCGTGGGCAAAGCCAGTGGCAGATTCGTTTTTTAACCTGCGCTTAGGGAAAACGACGATTCCGGGCCAAAAGTTGGTGGCCGAGCGTAAGCCTGTTGCCTTACCCCAAGGAGCGGCGCTGGGTTTCTATTACCAAGAAGCGGAGATTATCAACGTGGCCCGCGTGCTTACGTTGCAAGGTGAGCTGCTGCTGGAGACGCGGTCGCTGGATGCCATTATTTGGCTAGAGACTGAAAGTTTGCCCAAGGGCAACTACAAGCTGGAGATTTTGAGCGGCACCCAAAGGGCCGAGGGCAACCTGGTGATCCGCTAAACAGTACCTATCAGGGGCTGGGCGTTACCCAATCATAAGGGCGAAGGCCGTCTTGGATTTTGGTTAGGTCAATGTCTGGATCAACAAGCAGGCGGCTGGGCCGGCCATTTAGGGTTACATAAACCTCTGCACGTACAGCCGGACTAGGCAGCCCTTTGGCGCGTGACCGCTGGGCCAAATAATGCGCATACTGCAAGATAAAATCTGGCTGGGTGCTCATCATTTTCTCTTGCTCGGGCGTGAGGTAGCCGGCATTGTTAATGGGGCCCCAACGGCCATTACGGCGATCTAGCACGTAGAACTGGGCTGTGCCTGCCTTTTCCATGAGCATGACACGCCAACTGAAACGGAACCCTTGCTCGTGCCAAAAGAGGCTGCCTGGGTAAAGCAGATACCGGAAAGGAAACAGTATATGAAAGGCAAACCAGCCTGCAAAAACCCACTTCCAGCCGCGGCTAACAGTTTGGCTGGGCAGAGGTACCTCGCCTTGCAGGGGAGCTAACCAGGGAAGGCGCGCATCTAACAGTTGCCAGATGCGTTGGTGGATCTGGGAGGGAAAGAACACTGGAGCCACCAAAATCATGACCAGGGGGAAAACGCCAATGTCGAACATGAGCCCCACCAGAACATGAAACCCGATGACGGCCACATACCCCAGCCACCAAAGCCGGCGCTGGATTAATACCAGGGGGATGAAGGTGTCGTAAAGCATGCCGCCCCAGCTGAAAATCCATGCCATAGGAGGCCAGCTTAAGAGTGGCCCCAGAACGGGCAGGTTGCGTTGGGCGTTCATCCAGATGCGGAGGGGCATGGCATCTACTAGCCAGGCGGGTTGCATCTTGAAGAGGCCTGCGAGTGTGTAGAGGATGCCCGTTTGTAACCTGAACCAGGCTACGGTAAACCGCGACGCCCTGCCTGCCGTGCCGGGCACCAGGGCTATGCCAAGTGCCATCAGGGCCACAAAGTAGTAGTGGTTGAGGTACCAGGTGGCATCCAAGGTTTGCATCCAGACGAAGCTGAAGACGAACAGGCCCGCCCCTACCCTGGCCCAGGGCCTATAAAGCATTGCCAAGGCACCCATCAACTGGGCAGCCTGCAATACCTGCAGGCCCAACAGGCCCGGGTGCGGCACCCAGGCCAAGCCGTAATAATGGAATGAGAAGCGCCCGGGCGCAAAGTGGCTCTGTGCCCAACCCAATACCCAAAACCGCACCACCGAATAAGCCAAGGCTATACCAAGGCCGTTGCGCAGCGACCGCATGACGGCGTCGTATGGGTTGGTGGCTGCGGCGGACATAGCGGCAAAGTTGCGACGGCCCATATTTGCCGACACATGGCTATACGAAAAAAGTGGGGTGCCAGGCCGCTATCGCTTTTGGCCTGCCTGGTTGCCTGCGGCAGCCTGAGGCCAGCCTTTGGGCAGATGGACAACCGCGCGTTTGAAGAACGATACCGTGTGCCAGACAGCCTGCGGTACGGTATCGTGGCACATAGCTTTAGCTTCTTCAGGAACCTGGAGTACTTTACGCCGGTAACCGATGGCAAGACGATGTTTGGCCAACAATTGGCCGTGCGGGGGATGCTGCATCCTACGGAGCGGCTTACGGTATCGGGTGGGTTGTATCTGTGGAAGGATTTTGGCAACCCGGTGCTGCAGCAGGTGCGGCCATTGGTGACGTTGCGCTATCAGCAGGGTCGTTTTGCCTTTTTGTTCGGCACGTTGGAGGGGCAACTGGCCCACCGGCAGATTGAGCCCCTGCAAGACTTTGAAGCCACGGTGACCCGTAGGCAAGAAGAGGGCTTTCAGTTGAAGTATGAGGGCCCCAAACTCTGGGCCGACGTTTGGCTGGAGTGGCAAAACATGCTTTACCGTTTTGCAAACGACCAGGAGCGGTTCCAAGTAGGGATGAACATCCGCCCGGTGCTGGCAGAGGGCCGCGCTGGGCGCTTGCTGGGTATTTGGCAATACCGAGCCTGGCACGCAGGGGGCACGCTGGATACTACACCGGGGCGGCCCGGGGCTACCACCATTATGGCACTATCGCCTGGGTTGCGGCTGGAGGATATTCGCTGGGGGCGAAGCCGCCTGATGGTAGATGGTTATGCCATACTGACGACAGGGGCTACGGCCTACTATCCTGAGGCGTTAAAGCGCGGGCAAGGCCTTTTTCTGAACGCTCAATGGGCCACCCCCTGGTTTGCCCTTATGGCCAGTTATTGGCAGGGACGAGGTTTTTATGTGCCAGGGGGCGGCCCTTATTACAGTAGCCTGGCCTCGGAAGTATCTGCCGGGCTGCGACAGCTTGTTTTTAATAACAGGCAATTGCTTATACTGCGCCTGATGCGCGACTTTGATTTAGGCGATGGCTGCAAGCTAACCCTGCGGGCAGAGCCCACCTGGGACCTGGGCCGCGCGCATTTTGACTATAACTACCAACTTTACCTCAACTACCAACCCGGGTGGTTTTGGGGCAAGCGCTAAGGCTTGGCCTGCGTGCCTTGCCTACCCCGCTACCTTTGCGGCCGTTTATAGCAGGTAGCCAACCGGCGCGCGCAAAGGCAGGCTACCAACTTCTCCTCAGATGGACATTCTGCATGCTTTTTTAGGCCCCGACCCTCGGGCAGGCCTGGTGGTGATTCTGAACCTGATATTGATCGAGACGATGCTCTCGGTGGATAATGCGGCTGTGATGGCCACCATGGTGATGCGCCTGCCCGAAGACCAACGCGCCCGAGCCTTGCGCTATGGCATTGGCATCGGCTACATCTTCAGGGGGCTTTGCCTGGTGTTTGCCAGTGTGCTCATCAAAATTTGGTGGTTGAAGCCCATTGGCGGGGCGTACCTTGTGTACCTGTGTGTAAGCCATTTTGCCAAACATCTGACGCCTAAAACGGAAGCTGCAGAGGCCATTGCAGAGGGCGCGCCCGAAGGCAACAAGCTCTATCGGATGACGGTGGGTGTGTTGGGGCCCTTTTGGTCTACGGTTATATCGGTTGAGATAATGGACCTGACCTTTTCTATAGACAACGTCTTTGCTGCGGTTGCCTTTACGGATAACATCTACCTGATCTGGACGGGGGTGTTTATCGGGATTTTGGCGATGCGGTTTGTGGCACAAGGCTTTGTACGGCTCATGGATCGCTTTCCGTTTTTGGATGCGGTGGCCTTTGCCGTAATTGGCATTTTGGGCTTAAAACTGATTGTTTCTGTTTGGGAACATCTAGACCCAGGCAGTGCCCTTGGCCATACGCTTAATAGCGAAGAAGCCGATCATCTGGTATCTCTCCTGACGATCGGCTTGTTTGTATTACCCTTGCTGAGCAGCTACGTATTGGGCTGGCCCAAGCATAAGCGGGCCGATGCAGCCTAAATCCTACTCGACCACGAAGCGGCGCATAACCTGGCGGCCATTGGCCGAGATTCGTACCTGGTAAACACCGGCAGGCAAGCCCGGCGCAGGTGCCAGCCCAAAGCTTTGGTGGCCGTTGATGAACGCTGCTGCCCGATGTACAAGCAAGCCCCTGGCATCCATCACCTGGAGGGAGACTTCGGTAGGCTGTGCAGACTCAAGATGGAGCTGCACCTGGTCTGCCCGGCCCGGGTTGGGATTGATCGCTGCCGTCAGGGCTGGCTGGGCATTGTTTACGGCCCAGTCTGCCAATGCCACGTTGCTAAACTGCCGTTTGCCGTTGCGGCTTATCTGGGCCAGGCGGTAGAGGTTGCGGCCGGGCATGGGGCTAAGATCTTGATAGGCATAACCCTGCCTGCGAATGCTTGTGCCGCTGCCATGGGCAGGTATCCACGCCAGGCGGGCAAAGCTTCTGCCGTCGGCGCTGCGCTCTAGGTAGAAACCGGCGTTGTCTTGCTCAGACTCTGTGGCCCAGGCCAGCTCTACGGCTTTGCCGGGTATGGCACTGGCTTTCAGGTCTGTAAGGGTTACGGGCAGGCTAATGTGGAGGTCGCCCATGCCGGTACCTCCAGTAAAGTCTGAGAATGAGGTTACGTCTGTCCAGTTGAAGTTGCGCTGGGTGCTGTCGTACGCGCCGCCAGCCGTCCAGGCGGTGCTGCTGTATTTGAAGGGCCTTATGGGCCTTGGGTCGTCGTTGCGCACCCGGACAAGATCTGCGGTGGCGTTGTGGTTGTAGCGGACGTCGTAATTGATGGAGCCCGTGATACCGGTTGGTTCTAACTGCCAGTAGGTGTTTAGGTACCGGCTGGCCTCTCGGCGTTGCGGATGAGCCGCATTCACTACGCGTAAAGCTACCTGTGCGCCCGGGGCCAGCGTTGCTTGCTTCAGCCTAAAGTTGAAGGGCAAAAATCTGGTAGCCGTGCCAACTGGCAAAATGGTGATGTTGGGGCTGGCAGGCATAGGAGCTGCCTCTATCTGGCGAACGAGGTAGCCTGTATTGTCTGCCCAGATGTAGCTCTGGGCTGTGACGACGTCTGGCTTAACCTGGCAGTTTGCACCAAGCGTGAAATTGAACCAGTTGAGCCGCAGCAGGCCTCTGTCTAGCGTGAGTAGATCTGTGGCCGTGATATTGACACCAAGCACGGCTGCCCCGCTTGATTTATTGATTTGCAAGCGGCTGAAAGTTACCGGCGAGGTACCACCAATAGTCTGCGTAAGAAATCCGCGTAGGAGCACGTTGGTGTTGCCAGGGATGAAGGTGCCGTTGTTGGTCAGGTTGTTGAAGAGCTCCAGATTCTCGTTGCTGGCGGCGGTGCCTGCTATGTAAGTGCCCAGGTTGAGGAAGTTGCCCCGTACGATGATTTTACGGTTGGTGCTATTGTTGAAGGTGCCTGCGGCAACGGTAAAATTGCCATTGAGGGTAAGCACGGCATCCAGATTTGAGATGGTACCCGTGCTGTTGATGACCAGGTTGTTATATACCGTCCGGCTTGCCGGTAGTGTGTGGCCTGCACCATCGAACTGTATGGTGCCGCCGCCGGCAGCCGTGAAGGTATTAAAGCTACCTGCAGGCAACACGGCCGTGGCGAGCCTTAAGGTTCCTGTGCCGGTAATGAGCCCCAGGTTATGACCCGTAGTTGTGCCCAGGTTGAGCGTACCGTTGATTAGGATACGCGCCAGCGATGCCCCGCTTACGGTAGCGGTTACGGTGTGGCCGGGCCTGATTTCTACGGCAGACCCAGGCGATGGCACAGACCCCAGGTTCCAGGTGCCAGGATTATCCCATCCGCCGGTGCCGTTGCTCACGAAGGGTACAACGGTGGCAAACATGCCGGCCTCACCTGCGGTATAGTCTCCGCCTACGACAGATTGGTTGGAGAAGGTGATGGTATTGGCGCCGTTGTTTACCACGCCCGTGAAAGTCTGCCAAGCCAGGGAGGGCAGTAGGCGTGCCCCTACGTAGAGGTTTTCATTGCCGCGGCCGGTGGCGCTGGTTTGGTCGTAGGTATAGACCTGAGTCAGGTTGAGGCCTGCCAGGCCCGTGCTAGTAATGGCCCAGTAATAGTTAAGTGCCTGCACCCCGCTGGATACGGCCAGCGGGTGGACGTTGCTAACGGGTTTGATGGCAATGGTACCTACGGCCGTATTTGCTGTGGCATTGTAGCTAACGGGTGTGTACAGGTTATCTACCCCAATAGGCAGCATAAAGCTAAACGGGGTTGCCGGTGCCTGGCGGATGATACCACCGTCTGCGGCGTTGCCTGCCGTGCGGATCATGCGGGAGGCCGAGAAAGTGCCTGCCACAGAACTGGCAGGGCCCATGGTGAGTGGCTGAGATTGTATGTCTAGCAAGCCGTTGACGAGGCTCAGCGTCCCGTTGACGGTGAAGCCCGCGGCCGCCTGAACGGCCAGCGCATTGTCTATCGTTAACGAACCAAACGCTCCCTGGCCTGAGCCGCTGATGATTTGGGTTAATGGTCCGTTGAGGATAAGCGCTCCGCTGGTGCTGGTATGCGTGGCCGAGTTGGCCACATTGCCTAAGACAGAGATGTTGCGGGCGTTGGCGTTGAGGGTACCGTTGGCCAGGGTAAGGTCTCGGTTGATGGCCCAGTTGGTGCCTGCCAGGGTTATGGTGCCGCTGGGGGTGCTGTTGTTTACTTCTACGCTGTTAAACACGGGCGACGACGTACCAGATAGGGTTTGGTTGCCGGTGCCAACGAATCGGGTGGTATTGAGGCCAGGGTTGTAAGTACCGTTATTTACCCAGTCTCCGCCGAGGCGCAAGTCTAGGTTATTGCATGTAAAGACCGTGCCTGTATTGAACGTGCAGGCACCTAAGACTGTGAGTGGGTTGGTGTATAAAGAAGCCCGGGCATGGTTAAGGCTGCCCGAGCCCGTATTTAGGCGCAGATTCCACACCGGGGCTGTGGCGTTGATAGAGAAGGTGGTATTGTTGGGCGTGTAGGCACCCATTCCTAAAGCGATGGTACCACCGGTGACGGCAGACGAGGCCGGCAGCAACAAAAGGTCTGCTATACCGCTGTTGGCCTGGCTGCGGGCGATGTTGATGTTGCCGTCCGACATCTGAAAGACCCCCTGGTTGACGACCTCTAGCATGCCTTTGATGCTGGTGGCAGCGTTGCGGTAGCCAATGTTTACGGTGCCGCCCGTCTGGTTGTAAACCAGGCTGCCAGAGGCAGACACGGCATTGCCCCGAATTTGCCCACCAACGTTGAGCGAGTCTCCGCCCATGTCGAGCAAGGGAGACCCAGCCGAGGCATACTGGATGGAGTTGTCGTTGGTGCCCGTTGTGCCTGCATCTATCCGCACGACGCCGGTGTTGCTGAGTTTGAGTGTACCGTCTAACTGAAGGCCGGCATTAGCACCGGTTGCCGTAACCAGAACTTTCCCATTGGCTACCCAAAGGCGGGTGGTAGAAGGGATACGGAAGTGCTCGGCAGAACTGCCAGAGCTAACCACCAAGTTTCGGTTTACTGACAGGCGGCAGGTACCGTTGAGCAACACCAGTGGCTTTAGCCCCGCTGCAAGAGCGCCATTGCCTGCAAGGCTCAAATTGGTGGCTGTGAGATCAACCAGGGGAGTTTGCGTAGTACCCTTGTTGATCATTAGCGTATGGAAACGGGTGGTTGAGCCACTGCCAGAGACGACAGCGTCTGTAGGCCCGGCCATCTCTACCTGGAGGCGGGTTTGGGTGCTAGAGCCAGGCTCGGTATCTAAAACGCCATTGTTGACGATGTCTCTTTGGATGGAGATGAAGTGCAGCAGGCTACCCCCTACCTGGGCATTGAAGGTGCCTGTATTGCGCAAAGAACCTGCAACGGTGATGAACCTTGCCGTGCCTGAGGATTGAAACTGGAGGGTAGTGCCTGCGGTATTTGTCAGGTCAGCGCCTACGGTGATGTCTCCGGTTGCGGCGCTGGCAAAGCGTACCGTACCGCTGCCGCCCAAAACGTTTAGATTGCCCGAAATGGTGAGTATGCGGGCAGGCAGGGTAACGATGCCAGAGGTGGGCACAACGTTTAAGTTGCGGTAATTTGCCAGCGGCAGGCCGTCTTGGTTAGAGGCCGGTATGGTAAAGTCTAGGCTGGTGCGGTAATACTCTACCGTGCCGCCTGTGTTAGCCGACAAGAAGGAGGTGAAGTTGCCACGCGGGAAGGACGGCGTAGCGGTAGAGCTGGAGACTCGGAAGGTGCCGCTAGAGGGCAAACCTGGCATTACCTGCCCATAGTTGTGGATGTTGGTACTGGTATGGTTGGTGCCAATGTCTAAGACAGCGGTAGAGTCTATCCGGAGGCTCCCCAGGGTGATTGGCGTAGCTGCGGCAGGGAAGGTGACGGTGTGCCCAGGCCGGATGATGACAGGCGCATTGGCGGTAGGGATGGTGGTGCTGGGGTTTTGGAGATCAACGCCGCCTTGGGTGCGCTTCCAGGTGTTGGTTGCCGTCCACAGGCCTGTTTGGCGCGTCTCATACACGACGACACTGCCAAAGGCTGAAAGGCGGCCTACGGTATAGTCGCCATCAGGGCTGGTACTGTTGACGGTGAAGGTATTGGTGCTCTGCGTAGTGTAAGGGGAGGTGGCCCAAGCGTAAGCGCCTGGGGCAAAGTGGCCCACGACATAGCGGTTATCGTCGTTGGCATTGCCGCTGGGTGGTATGTCGGCATTTGCGTAGGCAGCGGTGAGGCTGGCAGAGGTGACGCCCGTCCAACCAGAGGTGGCAAGCTTCCAATGGAAGCGCAGGGCGCTATCTACGGTGGCGGGTGGAATTGTTATAAAGGGGTGGCGGGCATTGACCTGCACGATGTTGCAAGAGCCATAGACGGCTGCCGATGCCGAGAAGGTTACAGGGCGCAACTGCCCGCCAAAGGCCAATGGGGCCGTAAAGGGCGGCGTAACGCTGGAAAACTCGCGCGTGATGCCACCGTCGGTGGCCAGGCCTGCGCTGGTAAAGGTGCGGGTAGCGGTATGCCCGCCTGGCCCGATGACCAGCGAAGCTGTGCGTGCCAGCCGAAGGTTGAAGGTCGTCAGATCGACGAGGCCATTGGTGAGGTTGCAGATGCCGTTGACGGTTTGGTTGGCCAGCAAGGCAACGCGGCTGGTGGCAGATCCGGCAAAGTCGAGGTTTGTGTAGGTGCCTAGCCCAGAGCCGCCCATATTTTGGGTGATGGTGCCCGTGGCCCAGATACGGATGCGGCCGCTGCCAAGATGCGTGGCCGAGTTGTTGATGGTGGTACCTGCGCAGGTGATGGTCAGGCCACCGTCGTTAAGGGTACCTGCATTGAGGCTGAAGGCTCCGTTTACGGTAGGGCTAGAGCCTGAGAGGGTAACCGTACCACCTGCATTGAGGTTGTTTATAGCAAAACCGCCAAAGGCAACGGGCTTGTTTAGTGCAAGGCTTTGAGCTACCCGGCTAGGCGTTGTGCCGCCCATTACGAAAACATTGCTACCGGGCGTAAACCGGCTGTTGGCCGCAAACGTGGCGTTGCCGCCAACTATCACCCCGGCCGTGCTGGCACAGTTTAGCCAGACGCGGGGCCCTACGTTGAGGTCGTTCAGGACGATGAGGGCGCGGGCTGGTAGGGTAACCGTCGTGTTGGAGCTGTAGGTAAGCGGAATAAGCCGCACCGAGACCCCATTGGTATCGGCCTGGTTGCTGATGAGGTTTACGTTATAGAATGGTGCCGTAGAAGTGATGCCAAAGTTGTTTGTGCTGGTGAGCGGGTCTGAGGGTACGACTACGTTGAGGGTGCCGCCGGTAACCTCTATGTTGGCGGGGTCGCAGCCGATCATGATGCTGTTGTTGCCGCCGCCCGTGGAGCCCGCATTGGTGGCATAAACGTTTATGGCACCACCTGACCATTTGAAGACGTTGGTGGTAAAGGGCCATGCGAAGGTTCCATACTCGGGCCGGGGGCTATTGGTACTACCCAACAGGTCCATTTGCCCACCGGTCATTTCGAAAATACCGCGTGGGGTGGTAGAGAAGAAGATGGAGGGCCTAAACCGGGACGTCCGGAAATATCCGCCGTATTGGCGATACTCGCCTGCTCCCCTGGTTACGAAACCTTCTGCTGTACCGGCGTCAAAGAAACCTCGGCGAATTTCGAAATTGCCATAACCCAACACCGCCATAGGGTTTGAGTTGGAAAATTGAGACATCCATACGCGGGCGCCGTCAATCACAATAGCTGCACCAGCGTTGATCCGCCACTGCCCGGCAGGGTTAACAAGGGCCGGAATACTAATCCGCTCGCCGAGGATTACGGTCCCATAGCGGATGCTAAGGGCACGGTATTGCCTGGTGTTGATGTCATTTACCGACCCGCTGTCGGCCTGATTGCTGTTGCCAAGCAGGTTAAAAAAAGCAGAATCAGCGGTAGATATCTGCAGTGCGAAAGTGGGGTCTATACCCTTCTGCACCTCAATGCTGTGGAAGTTGGTGGCTGCATTGCAGGTAACCACATTGTTGCTGGCTCCCAAAAAACGTAGCCGTACAAAACCATTGTTTGGTGTAGTACCTAGGTAAGAGGCTACGAGCGGTGGGGTACGGTTGGTAAAGTTGCAGGTGCCGTTGTTAACCAGGTCTCCCCACACGTCCATGTTGTGGTTGGCGTTGTTGGTCGAGGTTGTCAGGCTGGCACTTGCGGCTATGGTCACATTGCGCAAGACTGAGATCCAGACGCGGCGATTGCTTTCGCTGCCAATGACGACGTTGCCGGCGGCTACAGAGAGATTGCCGTTTAAGCGCCAAACCCGTGCCTGGCCTTGGGTGGCAAAGGTTTTGGTGCCTGTGCCAGATAAGGTTAGGTTGTTGTATGTAAGCTGCGTTAGCGGCAGGTTGCCGGTAACGTTGGCGTACTCTACTGTGCCGCCGTCTGCGGATACGAAATTGTCGTATAGGCCCGTTGGTAGAGATAGCGCAGTACGGCGCAAGGTGCCCATGCCGCTGACAACGCCAAATGAGAGCGTGGTAAGGCTGCCAGCGTCTAGCGTTGCGCCCTCTTGCAGCGTGACGCTGTTGACGCTTTTGCTGCCTGAGGGCATGGTTACGGTATGGCCGCGTAACACAACGACATTGTCGTTGGTGTTGGGGCCGCCTGCCGGGGGCATGTTTATTTGGGCAGAGCCGGTGGGGTCTGTGGTCCAGGTGGCGGGGGTGTCCCAAGAGCCACTGGTAAATGAGTAATAGGTGCGCGGTAGCTGCCCTGCACGGGCCAGGCTCCAGATATCTTCTAAGAAGGTGTTGCCGGCTGCATTAACGCCAAAGGTTTGCCGGCCCACGAGGCCAGACACATACCCACTTGTAGCGGTAAAGACGGTACCGCCTTGCGTGCGGATGACAAGGTTAGGTGTGCCATTCACCTCAGAGCCATCGAATGAAAACTCTAGTTGTGCATCGGTTATAGAGCTGATGTTGGCGGTTTGTACACGCCAGTTGCGGCGGAGAATATTAGCCGTTGCACTTGTAAAGGGTATCGTCTTAATGGCAATGGTTGCAGTACCTGCAACGGTAGCCGAGAGCGCATTGATTTGCGCGGCGGCATAGATGTTGCCGGTGCCTATCGGGTAGATAAATTCTAGCGGCGAGGGTAAGCCGCATGCCACGAACTGCCCGGCCGAGAGGGCTTCTTTGATCAGTGCGCCAGGGCCCGAGAGCCCGTCTTGCTGGATCATGCAATCGTTGCCGAAGGGGTAGTTGCCACGGACGCGGCTGTCGGGCCCCAGGGTGATGTCGAAGGCACCTTGTACCAGGTACCCGGCTGCGTTCAAGTTTAGGTTGCCGTCTATCCGGATGGGAGTTTGTAGGAGCAGGTTGCGGCCATCCTTGTCTAGTGTCAGGTCAGAGAAGCGGTAGGTACCTGTGCCGGCCAAGGTTTGGTCTGCACTTGGGTTGGTAAAGCGAACGGTGGTGCTGGTGCCACCGTCTAGCATGCCGTTGCAGGTCAAATTGCCGCCGGCAAGCTCTAGGGCAACGCCATTTAGCAAAAGGGTATCTTGAGCATCTATGGTGATGGAACCTTTTGATGTGGCCGGCACGGAAAGCCTGCGGCGGCCAATACCGGTAAAAAGGATGTTTGCAAAGGTGTCGGCAGGTACCTCTGTGATGTTGTATGAGGCATTGCCGTAGTACACCACGGTACTGGTGTTGAGGAAGGCGGCAAAGTTGCCCGAAGGCCACTGGACATTGCCCCCGTTGACGCCCGTCAGGCTCAGGATGCCGCTGCCGGTTACTGTGCCAAGGTTGCTGTTGTGAAAGGTGGCCAGGCGTAGCTCGCTGCCGGTGGGGATGCTGGTTTGGCTTGCGTTGATGGTGGCTGATACGACCACTGCCCCGCCGGTGTTGGCCAGCGCAAGGCGCTGAAAGGTGTTGCCATTGCGAATCGTCTGGGTGCCTGCACCGTCGAAAAGAACCTCTGAGCCACCCGTTACCAGATTGGTTACAAGGTTGGTAACGTCAAAATCTCTGGCTACCTGTACCTGGCCAGCACCAGCGAAAGTGAGCGTGGGCACGGTAATGTTGCCTCCGCCGTTGAAATTAGCATTACTGCCTATGGTGATGGATGCACCTGCGCTTGAGCTGACGTCGCCTGTGGCAGCCAAGGTATTGCCTGCGGCCAGGCTGAGTGCACCGCCGCTAAGGTCTATGTTATTGACGCGAGACGTGATGTTGATGCCTAGGGTGACGACACCGCTGCCGATAACTACATTATGTACCTGGCTCCCCCCACCGGCTTGGCCGGGATAGTCTGCCGTAGTTGCATCGCCAGACTTGGCCCAACTGCTGGCGCTTTGCCACGACCTTACGCCACCTACATAGGTAAATACAGCTTGGCACCAAGCCGGTGCTGCCGTAGCCAGCAACGACGAAATGGTGACCAAAAAGTGCCTGACGAAACGCTTAAATGTAAACTGCATAGGTGCCGCTTTTAGAACTACGGAATAGCCCTGTCTGACCACTTGCAAGACGCCGGCGGGAGAAGCCGAGGCGATTTACAGGGTTAGACGAAACAAAAGTGGTAGCCTTGCCTGACGCAAAACAGGCCTAAAAACAGGCGTTATAAGGTGGGTAAGAAGAAGGCTTAAGTCCCTTATCTTCTTGCAGAAACCAGCGTCCTGGCATGTAAGGTGCCAGCCCACGAGGATAGGGATTGAATCACTTTAGCTTTATTACCACCTTCCATGATATGGAAAACACTGTACTCATGCAGGGTCCGATATGGGCGTACAGTGTTTTAGCGTATGTAAGGAAGCCCTGCTGAGGAAGGCTGCCATTCTTGTCAGAATTGAGGCGCATTGAGGTAGAATCAGCACCTAGAAATGAAAAATAAACCAAAGAAAAAGCCTGTTTTACAACAGGCTTTGGGTGTGGTCTAAGCAAGTGGGCTATTTTTCTCTTTGCGAAAATGCTGATAAACGAGCTTATCCATCCAACCGGGGGCCCACTTATTAAGCCAGACTGTAAGGCGCCCTTGCCTTGTTAAAACAAGGGTGCGCCTGCGGGCCTGCTGCGCTTTATAGATGGCATCTGCCACGGCAGCGGGCTGCATAATCTTACCTTCTTCCAGAGGACTTTCGCCTTGGGCGAGGCCTTGCGCATTGAGCGCACGGTTGCGTATGGCAGAGGCGGTGAAGCCTGGGCAGGCGGTAAGAAAGTGAAGGCCCGTGCCGTAGTATTCGGCACGCAAACTTTCTAAAAATGCCTGGAGGGCTGCCTTGCTGGCCGAGTAGCCGGTGCGGGCCGGCAGGCCCCGGTAACCTGCAATAGAGCTAACGCCCACCAAGCTGCCCTTGGTTTGCTCTAGCTGAGGCAGAAAAGCCTTGGCGGTATAGACGGCGCCAAGAAAATTGACCTGCATCAATTGCTCGATGACGGCCATGTCTGCATCGCGAAAGAGGGCCCGCATGCTGATGCCCGCATTGGCCACCACCACCGAGGCCGGGCCAAGCTGCGCCCATACGGTTGCAGCCAGGGCCTGGCAGTCGGCCAGGAGGGCTACGTTGCCTGGCAAGGCAAGCACGGGTGTGCCATATGCCCGCAAGGCAGTCGCGGCAATCTCCAGTGCAGAGGCGTCTCTGCCAGTGATTGCCACGGCGTATCCGGCGTTTGCGTAGCGATGGGCCAGGGCAAGCCCAATGCCCGAGCTACCGCCAGTGATGACGCAGACGGGGTGGCTCACCGTTTGCCTCCTTTCGTAGAGGCACCCAAGTGTTTGATGTTGATGATCTCTTGCGATGACAGCATCCGGTATTTGCCGCGTGGCAGGTCTTTCTTGGTCAGGCCTCCGTACATGACACGGTCTAGCCGGAGGACGTTGTAACCCAGATGCTCGAAGATGCGGCGGACGATGCGGTTGCGGCCGATGTGGAGCTCGAGCCCGATGGATTTGCGGTCGGGCGTTAGCATGGCCATATCGTCAATGTGGGCGGGGCCGTCTTCTAGCATTAGGCCTTTGCGGATGGCTTGGGCATCGCTATCGCTCAAAGGCTTGTCTAGGTCTACCTGATAGACTTTGCGAATCTCGAAGCTTGGGTGCATCAGACGCGTGGCCAGGTCTCCGTCGTTGGTCAGCAGAAGCAGGCCAGTGGTGTTGCGATCTAAGCGGCCAACGGGGTATATACGCTCTTTGACGACGTTACCGAGCAGGTCCATCACGGTACGGCGGCCCTCTTCGTCCTCTAGCGAGGTGATGTAATCCTTGGGCTTGTTGAGCAGGATGTACACGTGCTTTTCGGGGCGCAGAAGGCGGCCGCCTAGGCGGACTTCATCGTCTGGATTGACCTTGAACCCAAGCTCGGTGACGGTTTTGCCGTTGATGGCGATGCGGCCGTCTTCGATGTAGCGGTCGGCCTCGCGGCGGCTGCATACACCGGCGGCGGCAATGAATTTGTTGAGGCGGATTTTGCCGTCAGACTCCTCGAGCGGTTCGTTGTCTTCTACCTCTTGGGCACGCTTGCGGGTGCGCTCTTGCTCTCGGCGCAGGGCATTATCTGTAAAAGATTTTGGTTTGCGGCCATCGGCAGGCCGGGCTGCGTCTAGCGGGCCACGGCGGATTCTGTCAGCGTCGTCGCCGTCTCGGCGGGGTGCGGGGCGGTCTGATCCGCCACGGAACTGTCTCTTTTGCTCGCCGTAGCTGCGGCCGCCATCCTGGCCTGGGCGGCCATAGGGGCGTTCTGTATTGCCTTGGCCGCCACGGTCTGTATGGGGGCCGCGGTTGTCGCGGCGGTCGTTGTCGCGGTTGAAGGGTGGGCGGGCAGAGGGGCCGCGCTCGTCGCGGCGGAAGGGGCGGTCGCCACCGGGCCTGTCGTTACGGGCGAAGGGTCTGTCTTGGCCAGGTCTGTCTTGGCCGGGTCTGTCGTCTCGGCGGAAAGGCCTATCGCCTTGTGAACGATCATCCCTGCGGAAGGGGCGATCCTGACTGGGTCTGCCGTCTCTGCGGAAGGGGCTGTCTCCTGGGGGCCTGTCTCCGCGGGGCCTGTCGGCACCAAAGGGACGGTCTCCGCCGCGCTGGGGCCGGGCATCATTACCAAAGGGACGGTCTCCGCCGCGCTGAAACCTGTCTCCTCTGTCGGAGGGTCGGGCCGCATCTCGGCTGGGGCGCTCATTACGGTTGAAGGGGCGGTCGTTATCTCGGGCCGTGCCGCGGCGGTCGTTGCTGCGGGGGGCGCGGTCGTCGTCTCGGCGGAAGGGACGATCGTCGGCACCATCGCCTCCGGCACCCCGTACAAAACGGTCTTTATTGAAGCCGCGTGGGCTGCCTGAGGAGGCAGGGCGGGCGGCTGAAGGCTTGCGGCCATCGCGGCCGGTAGTGGGGCGGCCCTCACGGGCGGCAGAGCGGCCTTTGCCTGATGGGGCATCGGAACCGCGGCGGGGAGTTCTCATAGATCCTTTCGGTAAAAAACGGAGGCAGGGGCCACATACGGAGGACCGTGCCTTGCCCTGTTGGCACCTTTATCAGGATGCAAATCAGGGGCTTGGGGCAGCCGGTAGGCTGCCGTGTATTTTATCCTTCTGCCGCCGGACTGTCTTGGGCGGTAGGCGGGGTAGTTGCTTCGGGTTGGGTGGGCAGCAGGTCTAGGTCTTGGGCGGCGGCGGCAATGTCTGCTAAGGCGACCTCGGCAGGCTCGCCCAGCTCTGAGGTACCTATCTGCTCTTTAACGGGTGGCAGGTCTGCCAAGGTTCGGATGCCTACGTGCTCTAAAAAGCGGGGCGTTGTTTGGTAAAGCACCGGCCTGCCAGGCGCGTCTTTACGGCCGCCGATGGCGATGAGGCCACGCTCTAACAGCTTCAGCAGGGCATAGTCTGCACTTACACCGCGGACGAGCTCAACCTCGGCCTTGGTGATGGGCTGCCGGTAGGCCACGATGGCCAATGTCTCAAGAGCAGATGCTGATAACTTCTTGCGGGCTTGCTCGGCCAGCAAGGTGGCTACCGCGTCTTTATACTCGGGTTTGGTGAGGAACTGATAGCCGCCTGCCAAGGCCACTACCTCGAAGGGATAGGGCCCGGTGCGATAGCGCTCCATGATGTCGTCAACGATGGCTTGGACCAGCTCGGCATCAACGTCTGTACCGTGGAGTTTGCGGGCGCAGGCCAGCAAATCGCCCATACCGACGGGCTCTGGGGCACAGAAGATGATGGATTCTATATGGCGCTCAAGTCCTTGCAAAGCCTACAAAGGTACGGCGGCAGGGAGCTGATACGGTGCACCTTGCCTACAACTTTGCGGCTATGTTTCGGTTTAAGCGTTTTGCCCTGCAACATGGCCCCGGGCTTAAGGTGACCACTGACGCGGTTTTCTTTGGTGCATGGGTACCGTTGTTGGGCGAAGGCCCGCTGCTAGACGTCGGAGCCGGTACCGGGCTGCTGGCCGCCATGGCAGCGCAACGAAGACCCAACGCAGGCCCTCTGCACCTACTGGAGCCCAATGCCGCTGCAGCAGCCTTGTGCAAGCAAAACATGGCTCAACTGCCCTTTACAGCAAACTGGCAGCTTTTTGAGCAACAAGTAGAGGAGTACGAGCCTGCTGGCAGCTATGCCGACATCTTGATGAATCCCCCTTTTTTTGAAGAGAGCCTTCCGCGGCAAGCGCAAGACCTGAGCCAGGCCCTGCATGCAGACCGGGCCTTGCTGGAGCGTTGGCTGGGGCGTTGCCGCCCGTGGCTGCTGCCCGGTGGCAGGCTGCATCTGATGGTGCAGCCACAAGTACGCCCACGATTGCTATTATGGGCCCTAAAGCATGGGATAAGCGTGCTGCAAGAGGGTTTTCTGCACCATAGCCCGGCACATGAGCCCATACGGTATGTAGCCTGCCTGGCCGAGACTGATGGAGCTGTACCCAGAAGGCCAAACTGGTATGTGCAAGGAGATGACGCAAAGCCAGACCCAGCCTACCGAGCTTTGGTACAGGATTTCTATCTTAGCCTTTAGCTACGCGGCAGTACCCTAAATGGCCCTGTTGACGACAGTGGCGCTGGCCTGAGCCGTGGGCAAAAGGAGAACCTCGCCCACCATCACATGGGCTGGGCGTTGCAGTATCCAGGCGATGGTATCGGCCACGTCTTGAGCGGCAAGGGGTTGCAGGCCTTTGTATACGGCTGCGGCCCGGTTTTCGTCGCCTTTGAAGCGAACCAGGCTGAACTCTGTTTCTACCATACCGGGCTCGATATTGGTAACCTTGATGCCGTGGGGGTTCAAGTCTATCCGCATACCGTCTGAGAGCATGGCTACGGCTGATTTGGTGGCGCAATAGACGGCACCGTTGGCATAAGCCTGCCGCCCGGCAATAGAGCCGATGTTGACGATGTGGCCGCTGCGCCGCTCTACCATACCGGGCGACACCAGGCGCGTGAGGTAAAGCAGGCCGCGAACATTAGAGTCTATCATGGCGTCCCAGTCTGCCAAGGCACCTTGGTGGATGGGGCCAAGTCCATGGGCATTGCCTGCATTGTTGACAAGCACGTCTATACGCTGCCAGTGGGCAGGCAGGGCCTCCCAGGCTTGGGTGGCGGCGGCAAGGTCTGCCACGTCGAAGCAGAGCACTTGCGACGGCACAGGCAGCTCAGCGGCCAGCGCCTGCAGACGCTCTGACCTACGCCCGCATAAAATGAGATGGTACCCCAGTTGCCCCAAAGCAAGGGCCGTGGCAGCCCCAATACCAGAGCTGGCACCGGTAACGAGCGCTATCTTAGACGGTGAATCCATGCCCCAAAATTGGGCATTGCCAACCTGCCACGCACGGGCATCGTTTAAGATTTTGTTAGGGCTTGCAGCTGCCGCGGTGTAAATAACCTTGGCGGCGCTACTTTAGCCCCAACGCTGCCCACGTGCGCGCAGAGACCCTTTCCGTTTTTATCAACCCTAAGCCTACCAATACACTGGCAACAGAACCGGTCGAAAAAATAATTACCCTAGAGAGTGTCTCCTTGCCGGAGTTTCTAGGTGTAGCCAACCAGAACATCAACCAAGTAGCCCAGGCTTTTCCGCAGAGCCGCATCATTAGCCGGGGCAACGAGATCCGCATCAAAGGCAGCCCGCAAGAGATTGTCAAAATCTCTGAGGTGCTGCAGATGTTGATTGAGCACCTAAACCGTTATGGGCGCCTCTCGGCCGAGAACGTGACCAGCTACCTGCGCCAAGACGAAGAGCAACAGCAGTTTGATGAAAACGACAATGTGCTGCTCTATGGTGCCAAAGGTGTGGTGGTGCGGGCCCGCACGGCCAACCAGCAAAAAATGGTGGCCGCCGCCCGCGAGAACGACATCGTCTTCGCACTTGGGCCTGCGGGCACGGGTAAGACCTATACCGCCGTGGCGTTGGCCGTAAGGGCACTTAAAAACAAGGAGGTCCGCAAAATCATCATAACAAGGCCTGCTGTGGAGGCGGGTGAGAATCTTGGTTTTTTGCCGGGCGACCTTAAGGAGAAGATTGACCCCTATCTACGCCCTATCTACGATGCGCTGGATGATATGGTGGTGGGCGAGAAGCTCAAGTTTTATCAAGAAAACCGCATCATCGAGATTGCACCGCTGGCTTATATGCGGGGGCGTACGCTCAACAATGCCTTCATCTTGCTAGACGAGGCGCAGAATACGACTCCGATGCAAATCAAGATGTTTCTGACCCGGATGGGGCCGAACTCGAAGGTGATCATCACCGGAGACCCCAGCCAGACAGACCTGCCCAGCAGGCAGAAGTCTGGCCTGGTAGAGGCCATGCAAATTTTGAAGAACATCAAAGGAATCAGCTTTGTAGAGCTGGATGCGGCCGATGTGGTGCGCCACAAGTTGGTGAAAGACATCATCTTGGCCTACGACCGGCACGACGTACAGGAGCGGGCAAAGGCAGATGAGCGGCACCGCAACGGAGAGCCAGACCGGGCAGATGATCAAAACGCAAGCAAAAGGCGCAATCAGCGAGACAAAGGGGGGCAATAGCCCTCCTTTTTTTATGCGAAAGCCCTTGCCCGACATGCCAAACCCCGGCCAGTGCTAAGCCGTATGGAGAGGTGAAACCCAACCACCACATGGCAACTACCTCGCAACCGCAGCAGACCTTACAACTTATTGAAACCACCCAGCAATTACTGGCAGGTGACCTCACCCATGCCTCGGGCGAGGCGGTACCGACACTGTCGGCCTGGCGTGGCATACTGGAGGCCGAAGGCATGATAGAACTCCACCAGAAGCTGGGTATGCTTAAGAACGCGCTGGAGGCCGGCCAAGGAGACCACATCAAGGCTGTCTTAAAGGACATGAGCCGCATGACCGACGCCGCAGCCGAAGGGACTGATCAAGAGCTACAAGAAAGCCTGCAAGATCTTGCCCTGCAATTGCGCAGCGCCGCCGAGGCGCTGCAACCCGGCGACAGCTCTATGATCCGCAATATTGAGGGGCCAGAGTTGCCGTCGGAGGCATACAACATGGGCGAGGATGGCGACCGCAACACTACGGCTCAAGGTACGCAGGCCATGTCGCCAGGGAACGTGGGCAGCCAGCCCCAACAGCCCCAGACCCCCTACCCCAGCCAAGCCGAGGGAGAAGACGAGCCCGATGGTAAGGAGCGCCAAGAATCAGCCGAGGCAGAAGATAATCCTGGCCCCTACGGGCACCCCAGCCAGGCCGAGGGAGAAGACATCACTAACCTGGGCCGAGGCGGTTTTGAGTTGGAGGAGTCGGATGGCCAAAACGCCGTGGCGCAAAGCGGTACGAACACGCAGCACCGACCTACCTATTAGCCCGCCTGAACAAGTAAAAAGCCAGCTCTCTGCAGAGAACTGGCTTTTTGATGTTTGGCCAAAGCTGAAGCGGTATTCTATACCTCGTCTGGAAAGAGGGGGCGCTCTTGCATAAACTCGTTGATGGCAACGCGGAGGCCAGCCAGTTTGGCTTCGTCGGCACGGGCCTCTAGGGCGGTGTCTATGAAGTCGGCCACCAGGCGCATGTCGTCTCTGTGCAGGCCACGGGTGGTGACGGCAGCTGCGCCCAGGCGGATGCCCGAGGTTACAAAAGGCGACTTGGTGTCGAAGGGCACCATGTTTTTGTTGACGGTGATGTCTACCTTGCCCAACACGGCCTCGGCCTCCTTGCCGGTGATGCCTTTGTTGGTCAGGTCTATAAGCATCAGGTGGTTATCCGTTCCTCCTGAGATAATGTTATAGCCGCGGCGCACCAACTCGTCTGCCAGGGATGCTGCATTGCGGATGACGCGGTCGGTGTACTGGTCGTAGGCGTCGGTCAGGGCTTCGCCAAAGGCGACGGCCTTGGCGGCGATGACGTGCTCGAGCGGGCCGCCTTGGGTGCCGGGGAAGACGGCACCGTCTAACACGGCCGACATGGCCTTGAGCTCGCCCTTAGGTGTTTTGAGGCCGAAGGGGTTCTCGAAATCTTTGCCCATCAGAATCAGGCCACCGCGGGGGCCGCGCAGCGTTTTGTGCGTGGTGGTGGTGATGATGTGGCAGTGGGGGACAGGATCGTTGAGCTTTTTGCGGGCGATAAGGCCAGAGGGATGGCTGATGTCTGCCAGCAGAATAGCCCCGACGGAGTCTGCAATCTGCCGGAGGCGGGCGTAGTCCCAATCGCGGCTGTAGGCACTGGCACCGCAGATTAGCATCTTGGGCCGTACTTGTTCTGCCTTCTGGGCTACCTTTTCCCAATCAATGAGGCCAGAGTCTGGCTCGACGCCGTAGAAGTTTGGCTTGTATAGTTTACCCGAGAAGTTGACGGGCGAGCCATGGGTGAGGTGCCCTCCATGCGCCAGGTCGAAGCCTAGGATGGCGTCGCCAGGTTGCAGGCAGGCCAGCATTACAGCGGCGTTGGCCTGTGCCCCACTGTGGGGCTGTACGTTGGCCCAAGCCGCCCCGAAGAGCTGCTTTACACGGTCTATGGCCAACTGCTCTACCTCGTCAACAACCTCACAACCGCCGTAGTACCGTTTGCCAGGCAGGCCCTCGGCGTACTTGTTGGTAAGGACTGAGCCCATGGCCCGCATTACCTGCGGAGAGGCGAAGTTTTCAGAGGCAATAAGTTCGATGCCGCGCACCTGACGGTCGCGCTCTGCCTCTATGAGGCGGAAAATTTCGGTATCGGTTTCGATACGGGTAGCAGCCAGTTCCATCGTAGTGTAAAGATAGGCAAATGTGCCAGGCAGAAGGCACTTTTAAAGCCTTGCAATTGCAGTCCGCCGATGGCCTTGAAGGCATACCGTGGTATCTAGTGAGGCTACTGCCTACCCGCAAGCTTGCCCTACCTTTGCGGCCATGTCTGCCAAACGTGTTGCGCTGCTGATTTTAGATGGATGGGGCATCTCTCCAGACCCAAAGGTTTCTGCTATTGACCAAGCCCAAAAGCCCTATTTTGATAGCCTCTGGCAGCGGTATGCGCATGCCACGCTCAATACCACGGGCTTGTGCGTCGGCCTGCCAGATGGGCAGATGGGCAACTCTGAGGTTGGCCATATGAACATCGGCGCCGGGCGTGTGGTGTATCAAGAGTTGGTGCGCATCGGCGAGGCGGTGCGTACGGGCAGCATTAGCCAGGAGCCTGCTATCGAGCGGTTGCGTGCTTATCTGGACGCCCATTCATCTGCGAGGTTGCATCTTATGGGCCTTGTGTCTGACGGGGGCGTGCATAGCCATATCAACCACCTGCGCGCACTGATAGACCTGTTTGGGCCTGCCTACGCCGGGCGCGTGTTTGTGCATGCCTTTACCGACGGGCGAGACTGCGACCCGATGTCTGGCCGGGGCTTTGTAACCGCCATTGAGAGCCACGCTGCCGAAAAAGGCGCAGCCCTGGCAAGCATCTGCGGCCGGTATTATGCCATGGACCGCGACAAGCGCTGGGAGCGCGTCCGCCTGGCTTACGACCTATTGGTGCATGGCCAGGGAGAAGCCGCAGCCTCTGCCGACGAGGCTTTTGAGCGTAGCTATGGTGCTGGCATAACCGATGAGTTTATAAAGCCTGTGGTACTTACTAAGGCCGGCCAGGCCGTGGCTACCCTTGCTGGCGGCGATGCCGTGCTGCTTTTTAACTTCCGCACAGACCGTGGGCGTGAGATTACCGAGGTGCTTACCCAGCACGATATGCCCGAGGCAGGGATGCAAAAGCTAGGCCTGCACTACGTGACGATGACCCGGTACGACGACACCTACCAGGGTGTTGATGTGGTTTTTGAAAAGGATAACCTAGACTTTACGCTGGGGCAGGTGTTGGCCGCGCATGGCAAAAAGCAGGTGCGCATTGCAGAGACGGAAAAGTATCCGCACGTAACCTTCTTTTTTAATGGCGGCCGCGAGGAGCCGTTTGAAGGCGAAGAACGCATTTTATGCCCCAGCCCCAAGGTAGCCACCTACGACCTGCAGCCAGAGATGAGCGCCTTTGATATAACGGCGGCAATTGTGCCGAGGCTGGCCTCGGGAGAGCCGGACTTTATCTGCCTCAACTTTGCCAATACGGATATGGTGGGCCATACCGGTGTTTTCTCTGCCGCGGTGGCGGCGACGGAGGCTGTAGATAAATGTTTGAGCCAGGTGGTACCTGCTGCCCTGGCCCAAGGCTATACCTGCTGGATTATTGCAGACCATGGCAACTCAGACAATGAGATTAACCCAGACGGCAGCCCTAACACGCAGCACAGCACCAACCTTGTGCCCAGCATTCTGGTAGACCCAGATTTTGAAGAAGGCCAGGGGCGCAGGCTGCAAGATGGCAAGCTCGGTGATGTTGCCCCAACCATCTTGACACTGATGGGTTTGCCCATACCGGCTGCCATGGGCGGACGGGTGCTTGTGTAAGTGCTACTTAGAAGAGTTTTTGGCGAGTAGCACGGTCGAAGCTTTTGCGGACCTGGGTCAGGTTGTGGCCGTCTCGGGTTTCGTACTCAAACGAATCTGCCAGGGCGCGCACAAGATTGATGCCCATACCTCCGCTGTAACCTCCGGCGATGGTTTTGTCGAAGGCGCGGCCCTCGTATCGGGTAGGATCGAAGGCGAAGCCCTGATCTATGACGGAGGCCTCGAGGGTGTCGTCTTGGCGCGAGAGCATGACCGCTACCGGTTTGCCTGTGGTGCCGTTGTAATTGTGGCGGATGACGTTGCTGACGAGCTCGTCTACGGCCATTTTGAGACCATAGGCAGAGACATCGTCGTAGCGGATACGTGTGAAGCTTGTCTCTAGGAAGGTGCGTACCGACTTGAGCTCGCGCAGGTCGCTGTTGACGATGATGCCGACGGCTTCAAGGTCAAGCTCTTGCGGCTTGGGGCGGTCTTCCATCCTTACAAAGCGGTGCAAGCCCAAAGCACCCAATGCCAGCTTGACGGTCTCGTTGAGCCTGCCGATGACAAGTGTAGAGCCAACAGCCTTGAGGCTGTTTATGGCATGGATTATCTGACCCAGCCCGGCAGACGAAATGAAAGTGAGCTCTTTGCAGTCTAGATACGTCTCGGGGTTGGCGTAGTTGCGGGCCATCCAAAAGGCCTCTTCTAGCAGCACGACGTTTGAGGAGTCAACCTCGCCCGATGGGCACAACCATAGCGTGTCGGGATAGACAGCGAGGTGCACACTGGTATTCATGCGGTGAGACGGCAGGAGCAGGAGGGAGACGGTCTGTGGCAGATAAAGCCGGGCCTAACTTCAAATTAATAAAGAAAGTGCCATCTAAGGCGGTTTTCTTTAGCAATAAAGGGGCTTGTAGGCCATGTACGCTAGCGTTTGCGTAAAGGTTGCAATAACCTAACCGCAAATTTCTAATAATACAAAAAAACTTGGAGGTAACAACTGGTGTCACTAAGAGCATCTGCAGACCTTTGCAGCTCAATACGATGCTAGACCTTAACCTCGATGTTGCCAAAGCGCTGGCAGACGGCCTGCTGCGTTGGTATGCCGGGGCGGCGCGGCCATTGCCATGGCGCAATACCCGAGACCCATACGCCATTTTTTTGTCGGAGATTATCCTACAACAAACCCGCGTAGCGCAAGGCCTGCCCTATTACGAGCGGTTTATTGAGGCCTACCCCACCGTAGGGGCCTTAGCCGAGGCGCCCGACGATGATGTGATGCGCCTTTGGCAAGGGTTGGGGTACTACAGCCGTGCACGCAATATGCTGAAAGCGGGGCGGCAAGTGGCCATTACGGGTTGGCCACAAACGGCAGCTGGCTTAGTAAAACTGCCCGGCGTAGGGCCTTACACGGCTGCGGCTATTGCCAGTTTTGCCTTTGGCGAGGCTGTACCCGTGCTGGATGGTAATGTGGCCCGCGTATTAAGCCGCTGGCTAGATTGCGACCAAGACATTTTGAAGCCTGCCACACAAGCATTTATGCGAGAGGCAGGTGCCTTGCTAATGAAGGGGCAAGATCCGGCTACTTTTAACCAGGCAATGATGGAGTTTGGGGCCTTGCAATGTACGCCAGGCCTCCCGCCGTGCCTGGCTTGCCCAGTGCGCGACTTATGCCTGGCCTTTGAGCGACGGACGGTACCGCTCAGGCCAGTGAAGGCCAAGGCTGCGGCCAAAAGAGAGCGCCAGTTTCTTTATCTGGTGATACGAGACGGAACTGGTAATTTTTTGGTGCGACAGCGGACTGATAAAGACATTTGGAAGGGCCTTTATGAGTTTGTATTGCTGGAAGGGCAAGGCCAGATGCCTTCGTTGGAAGAGGGACAGCGGGAGGTGCAAGCCTTGGTGCATGGGCCAGCCCGGATGGCCCCTACCCTGCTGTGGAGTGGCAAGCATGTGCTAACCCATCAAACTATCTGCATAGAAGCCCGGGCGGCTTGGGTAGATTCCATTAAGCCTGTTATAGAGTTGCCTTACCGGTGGGTGTCGGCAGAGGCCTGGGAGGCCTTGGGTAAGCCTGTACCGATGCTACATATCACCAAAGCACATTTAGATGGGTAGCTAATAAGTGCCTCTGATGCCATAAACACAAACGGCCCGGCAGTATTGCCGGGTCGTTTGTGTTTGATTACCATGCACTAGAGGCCGCTCTCTGGTGTGGTGGGCAGGTTGAGCTCAGGTAGTACCTCATCAACTCCAGGCTCTGAGGCCTCGGTCTTTTGGTTGAGGTAGGCTTGCAGGTTGGTCTCCTTGTTGCTGGGCCGGGGGCCCAGCAGGGTCTCGAGGTCGCTCTGGAAGAGTATTTCTCGCTTAAGCAGTTCTTGGGCCAGAGCTTCCAGCTTATCGGCCTTGCTGGTAAGCATGGCACGGGTGCGCTGGTAGCATTCTTCTATCAATTTGCGGACCTCTTCGTCGATCGTTTTGGCGGTTGCCTCTGAGTAGGGCTTGTTGAAGCTGTAGTCGCTGGCTTTGCTGTCGTAATAGCTTATGTTGCCTAGCTTCTCGTTCATGCCATACATGGTTACCATGCCATAGGCCATTTTGGTGATGCGCTCCAGGTCTGAGAGGGCACCGGTAGAGATACGGTTGAAGGTGAGGTCTTCTGCCGCACGGCCACCCAGGGCCATGCACATTTGGTCTATCAGCTGCTCTGTGGTGTAGAGGAACTGCTCTTTGGGCAGGTATTGGGCATAGCCCAGGGCAGCTACTCCACGCGGAACGATGGACACTTTCACCAAGGGATCAGCGTGCTCGAAGAACCAGCCGGCTACGGCGTGGCCTGCCTCGTGGTAGGCTACGATTTGCTTTTCTTCTGGCGAGATGAGCTTGTTTTTCTTTTCTAGCCCGCCGATTACACGGTCTATGGCATCCTGGAAGTCTTGCATGTCGACCTCCTCTTTGTTTTTGCGGGCAGCAATCAGGGCAGCCTCGTTACAAACGTTTGCTATCTCGGCACCGGCAAAGCCGGGTGTTTGCGCGGCTATGCGCTTGGCATCTACGCTGGGAGCCAGCTTAAGGGGTGCCATGTGCACTTTGAAGATGGCCTCGCGGCCGATGATGTCTGGCTTATCGACGGAGATTTGACGGTCGAAACGTCCGGGACGCAGCAAAGCGCTGTCCAACACGTCTGGGCGGTTGGTGGCGGCCATGATGATTACCCCAGAGTCTGTGGCAAAACCGTCCATCTCTACCAGCAGGGAGTTGAGGGTATTCTCGCGCTCGTCGTTGGCGCCAGGCATCTGACCCTTGCCCCGTGAGCGGCCGATGGCGTCAATCTCGTCTATAAAGACGATGCAGGGAGCTTTCTCTTTGGCTTGCTTAAACAAATCTCTGACGCGGGCAGCGCCGACGCCAACAAACATCTCGACGAAGTCTGATCCGGAAAGGCTGAAGAAGGGTACGCCGGCCTCGCCTGCTACGGCCTTGGCCAGCAAGGTTTTGCCCGTGCCAGGAGGGCCTACCAGCAGTACGCCTTTGGGGATTTTACCACCCAGCTTGGTGAATTTACCGGGCGTCTTGAGGAAGTCAACGATTTCTTTAATCTCTTCTTTAGCTTCTTCTAGCCCGGCCACGTTGTCGAAGGTGATGTTGACCTTGTTCTCTGCATCGAAAAGAGCCGCGCGGCTTTTGCCGATGGAGAATATCTGCCCGCCGGGCCCACCGGCAGAGATCCGGCGCATCAAGAAGTAGAAACCTACGAAGAGCAGCAACAGCATGCCCCAATTGAGCACGTTGTTGACAACGCCGGTGCTGTTTTCTACTTTATAGTCTATCCGATGGTCTGGGTCTAGCTCCTTGTTGAGGCTGCTGAGGTGTTGCTCAAAGTCGTCGGCCGAGACGAGGGCCAAGTGGCAGTGGGGGCCGCCCGTCATAGAAGAGCTTTTGTCGTAGAACCGGCGGAACTGTGCGTTGTCTTTGCCTGTCTCGTTGAGGGTAAACTCCACGCTGGGCTCTCCGGCGGTAAACAGAACTACCGGGCTTTTGATGACATGCGCCCGGGCCATCTTGTCGAAGGTGGACAAGGTAACCTCTTGGGTGGCGTTGGTCCGGCTGATGTAGCTGATGGCGAAAATGACCAGCAGAATGGCAGATATGACCCAGACTTGATAGTTGGGCCTGCGCGAAGGCATCTTTTTGCGGGGTGCGGGGGTAATGGGCTCGGCCATTTACGTAAGTAGCAACCGGGTAGAGCTTGCCGTGGCTAGCGTTTGGTACCTGGTCTGCAAAGATGAAGTGAGATAAAAAACAGCTGTTGAATTTGGCTACTGCATGCCTTGTGGGCCGACGGCTACGGGTACGATGGGCGTGAGAGACTCTTGGCCATTGTCGTCAATAAAGGTCATTGGCGCATCGCCCCAGAGCTGCTCTAGGCCGTAGAATTGCCGACGGTTCTTTTTGAAGATATGAACGACGCAGTCTCCATAATCGAGCAGAATCCACTCTTTGCCCAATTTACCCTCGCGTTGCCAGGGATTCTCTCTGCGAGCTTTGTACACCGTCTCTTCTATGGAATCTGAGATGGCGTCGAGCTGGGTATCAGAGGTACCGCTACAGAGCACGAAAAAGTCTGCGACAGCATTTTTGACCTGACGCAGATCTAGAACAACGATATCTTGAGCCTTTTTCTCTAACATACCCTGCACGATGAGGCGGCTCAGTTGCTCGGCGGCAGCGTTTTTAACGGTTTGGGGTGCGGGTGCTTTGCGCATTCAATGTGGATTAGGCAGGGTTGCGGCGACTATTCGGCGGTGCTTGCTGCCAGTGGCAAGGCAAACCAGCGGGTATTGGCGCTCTTGGTCATAAATAGCGAGGCGGCCGATACCATGGTCTGCAAATCGTAGGAAAGATAAGGAGCGGTAGCAGATTTTTGCCGCTTTCTGACAATCAGACTCGGACCGCTATGGTCTCATAACCTAATTCGAGGCAAAAAGGCTCGGCTAACTGGGGTTTATTTTAGACTTTTGGCGACGGTTTCACGGCTGCAATAGCTTCTCCAAACTGCATGTACGGTACGCAAAAAATTGTGTTTCTGCCACAATGTCAGAGCACCAACGACGAGCTCTGGGCTTTGTTGGATGCCGGCCATGTAGAGCCAGGTGTATTGCTCTATGCAGGATTCCAAACGGCAGGGCGAGGCCAACGGGGTACGCAGTGGCTAGCTGAGCCCGGGGTGGCACTTTTGTGCAGCTGCCTTTTGCACGTGGCAGGCCGTGTTGAGCCAGAATCGCTCTTTGACCTAAGCCGGGCTGTAGCCCTGGCGCTGGTAGATGCTATCGAGGCACACACTGGCCTAACCCTCGAGCTGAAGTGGCCCAATGACCTTTATGCAGGGGGGCAGAAACTGGGCGGAATCCTTATAGAGAACAGATGGAGTGGCCAGGGTCTGGAATGGTCTGTCGTTGGGCTTGGCCTCAACGTAAACCAGCAGGCGTTTGAGCCTGGGCTGCGGGCCACGAGCCTTCGGCTGCAAACAGGCCGGGCCTGGAGTATAGACTTTTGGGCCGCCACGTTGCAGCAGGCGCTCTCACTGTGCCCGGCAGCGCTTGCCAACAGGGCGCTGTTGCGCAGCCGATTCGACGGCCGGCTGCGCGGTCTGGGAAAGGTTGGGCAATATCAAACGGAACAAGGCGAGCGGTTTGCCGCGATTGTGCTGGGCACAACGGAAGATGGCCTGCTGCGCCTGGGCAGCCTTGCAGGCGAGCAAAAGTTTGCCTTGAAGGAAGTAGCTGAGGTGCCCGAGTTGACACTATAGCTGCATTACCCGTGTGCGGGCAGTTGTGGACGTCTGCCTTATTTTTGGCTAGGCCACAGCATGGTTCTCTGGCTGCCGATAGAGAGATATGTTCAAAAAGATCGACTTAGAAAAAACGGTATTTATTGATATCGAGACGGTGCCAGAGTTTGCCAGCTATGATGCCATGGATGCCGACTGGCAGTACCACTGGACAGACAAATGGCGCAAGGTGCGGGCACAGCGCTACCGTATGGTGTTTGACAAAGAGCCGCCCGCAGCTGCAGATACAGACCTGACAGCCGAAGCACATGGAGCCTACAAAGAAGCAGGGCTTTATGCAGAGTTTGGCAAGATTTGCTGTGTGACGGTAGGCGTGTTTAAAGAGTACAGCGCCACGGGGGGCGGAAGGCATTTGCAGGTAAACAGCTTTTACGGGCCAGACGAAGAGCAGATTTTAACAATGCTATGCAAGGGGCTCTCTGGCAAGACGGAGCGCCACCGCAGTGGACGAAACGACAGGTATTGCTGGAATCTGGCAGGCCACAATGTGCGCGAGTTTGACGTGCCTTACCTCTGCAGGCGGATGCTGGTGAATGGTTTAGACCTACCAGAACTGCTTGATTGCGCCGGGCTAAAGCCTTGGGAGGTGCCCCATGTAGTGGATACGATGGAGCTGTGGAAATTTGGCGATTACAAGGCTTACACCCCGCTTAATCTACTGGCGCAGCGATTCGGTGTGCCTAGCCCTAAAGGCGAGATGGACGGCAGCGGGGTTTACGAAGCATACCTGCAAGGCAACTTCGATAGCATAGGCAAATACTGCGGCCTAGACGTGCTGACGGTGGCCCAGCTTGTGTTGCGCTGGCGCAACGAGGAGCTGCTGCAAGAGGATGAGATAGAGATGAAGATGCACTATCTGCCCGTGCCCGCGCTTGCGTCTGCCTAACAAAGCTGCCGCCTATTGTTTGGTAATGCGGTGCGTGGTAACGCTGGTTTGAGTCGATACCCAGACGGTGTAAACACCTGGCTTGAGGCCTTCTAACCCGATTTGATGCTCCCAGTCTGCATGGGCGAAGTTGCGCTGCAAGACGGCCTTGCCATCGGCGGCAAATATCTCTATGGAAACTTTGCCTGAACCTGCCCCGGCCAGGCGGAGGTTTAGCACGTCGTGGGCGGGGTTGGGGTACAGGGTTGTGGTTATGCCCCAGGTGTGGCGAACGTCTGTGACGCCTAAAACCTGGGCCTGGCTCCAGCCAGAGGGGCAGCCGTTGCCTACTTGCCTCACGCGGTAACTTCCTGCGGCAGGGGCCACAATCTCGGCCGGGCCGGTAAAGAGGCTGTCGCGCAGGGCCCACTCTGCCGAGTTGCCGGGCTCGAGGTTGGCATAGAGGGTGCCTTGCGGGCCTACCAACAACTGTGGCGCAGCAGGCGTGGGTACAACGTCAATTAAAGTTGATGCCGAATCGGCACAGCCTTCTGGCCAGGTATAGAAAAAAGTGACCTTGTGCCGTCCTGATGTGGGGAGGGCCCCTTGCAACAGGACGTACGCCTCGGCACCCCCTACCCCGGGGGCAAAACCTGCCGTGGCACGCCAGCCACCATAGCCAAAGCCGCTAGGCAACAGAAGCTTGGCCTGAAAGGGCTGGCCTATGCAAAGGCGCGTGCTAGATGGCAAAATCGCCACCGCAGCGCGCAGCTGCCTTAGCTGCGTAAAAGGCGTAAAGCCTTGGCTATATCGATTGGCCACCGTTGCGGTCTGGCCGAACTGAACAAGGCCAGTGTCTAATTTCTGATTAAACAACAACAGAAAACGTGTGCCCGTGCCACGGAGCGCATCGGCGTTTTGGCATTGCACGGCAACCGGGCGATGGGCCTGGCCTGCCGCAAAAACGGTGAAGGCCGCAGGCGAAACACTGTCTATGGCGACAGGTTGGCTGTAGCAAACCTCTGCCCCAAGGCCGCAGGCTTTGTGAAAAGTTACCAAAGGGCGGGCTAACATCTGGGCATTGGGCTGTGGGGTTACCCATGCCTGGGGAGCCGTTGCGGCAGCGTCGGCCTGGTTGAACTTGAGTTTGAAGTAGGTAGCGTTGAGGGAGTAGTTGTCAACAGCCAGCAAGAAGACCTGCCCCACCTGCACAGAGAGCGGCTTGCAGTAGCGTTGGTCGTCTGCAGCGTAAGCCTGGCCTTGGCGGGCCAAGCCCGTGGGGCCTGGCAGGCCACTGTAGTTGCAGGCTACCTGCACAGTGCCTTGGCTGCCAACGGCAGATGCTGCGCGGATGGCGTTGCAGGCTTCTGTTTTAGAGCCGGTGGAGGTAACGTCGAAGAGGGCAAAATCGAAGTCTGTCATCCCGATGAGGTCTGTGCCGTCGTCTGGGCTGGTGTGGCCTTCGGCATCTGCAGGCACGATGGAGAAGCGCAATTGCCCTGCGGGAGCCCCCCTGTAGGTAGGGCCGCCCGGCAGCGGCTGCACCTCGAACATGAGCCACACGGTGCGCCGCTCGTTGGTAATGAGGCAGGTTTGATTGGCAGCGGGCAGCTCGCCGGCTACGCAGCCGGGGCCGCGCACGAGGCCTACCTGCACAATGGTTTCGGCTTGGTTGATCCAGCGGGCTCCTGGGCAGTCTTGCCATGGCAGCACGGGGCCCGTTTGGGCACAACCTGCCGTACCTGCACTTTGGGCAAAGCCCATTGATGCAAGGAAGGTGCAGCAGAGTACCAGGAGGAGAAGTCTAATTGTCATTCGTTTCTGTGGCCGGTGCCAGACCCTTGTGGCCCTGGTATCGGATTAGATGAACGTAAGAGGCAAGCTTTTTGGCTGTGGGTGGGCCAAACCCTACACAGCTAAGACAATCGAAAGGTAGCGATGCCTTACATTAAAAAACAAACATAAAAGGCAATAAAAGGCAAATTTTTACCACAAATGCCGTAACAAAAGCTACAACCTTGCATCTTGCCTACGTGATGCGCTCAACTGTCCGGTCGTTTTTGTTCGTTTTCCTTGCGGTCAGCACTTATGTGATGGTGGGACTTGCCGTCGGGCTGCCGTTGGGAGGGCGCAGTACGGGCTATGTCTCTGCTATGTATCCGTCTGCCATTACGCCGGCGGGGTGGGCCTTTTCTATTTGGAGCCTGATTTATACGGGGCTGGGTGCCTTGGCCGTTTGGCAGGCTTTGCCTGGGGGCAGAGCCAATGGCCAAATGGCACAGGCAGCCCCATGGCTGATGGGGGCAATGGTTGCCAACAATGCCTGGCTATTGGCTTGGCACTACCTGTATCTGCCGGCTTCTATGGTTATCATTCTGACCTATACCTACTGCATGGCTAGGGCCACAGATGCTTTTTTGATTGGTGGCAGGCCTAAAGGGGCCGCTTATTGGCTTGGCTTTGGGCTATGCAGTTTGTGGGCGGGCTGGCTAACGGTGGCCACCACGGCCAATGCTACGGTGCTGCTGCTGAGCCTAGACTTTGACGGTGGGGCATATACCCAAACCTGGGGGGTTGTGGTGCTTACAATGGCCTTTCTGATTGCCTGGTGGCTGTTTAGCCGCTGGCGCTCTGCCTTTTACTTTGGCACCATTGCCTGGGCGTTTGGGGCCATTGCGGCCAACCAGCCGCTGTATCCATCTGTGCAGATGACAGCCTTTGGGCTGGGCGGCCTTGCCTTGTTGCTGGCTGCCTTGCAGGTAGCCAGAGGGCGCAAGCAGGCATAGGCTCTGCCATCTTTGCGCAGATGACGCCCCGCCAACTGCCCGACGACCTGCCTACCTATAGCCGGGCGGCCCTGGCATTGCGCAACGGGCAAGACAAGCCCGAGATTTGGGTGGGCTTTAAGGGATTGATTTACGACGTTAGCCGCAGCAAGCTCTGGAAGCAGGGGCGACACTACGAGCACTGGGCAGGCCAAGATCTAACCCGCGAGCTAAAAGATGCACCACACACTGCCTACGTCTTTGACAAGTTTGAAGTAGTTGGCAAGCTAGGCCGCTGAGCCAGACATGGCTAGGTTAGCCTATGCTGGGCAATGGCATCTACTACGGCAGGGTCTAACAAGGTAGATGTATCGCCGAGGTTTGCGGTGTCTCCTTCGGCGATTTTGCGCAGGATGCGGCGCATGATTTTGCCTGAGCGCGTTTTAGGCAGGCCGGGTACAAACTGTATCCAGTCTGGTTTAGCGATGGCCCCGATCTGCTTTGTAACCTCTGCTAAGATTTGAGCATGGGCCACTACATGGTCTTGCGGTGGGTTGGCATACACCACGTAGGCGTACAAGCCTTGGCCTTTGATGTCGTGCGGACGGCCCACCACGGCAGATTCTGTTACCCCATCAGCTGCGTTGATGGCATTTTCTACCTCGGCCGTCCCGATGCGGTGGCCACTTACATTGATGACATCATCTACCCGGCCGGTTATGCGGTAATTGCCGTCGGCATCGCGCATGGCACCGTCGCCGGTAAAGTACTGGCCCGGATAGGCCGAAAAGTAAGTCTGGCGGAAGCGCTCGTGGTCTCCATAGGTGGTGCGCATCATGCCGGGCCATGCCTGTTTGATGACCAGGTTGCCCTGGGCCGGATTGCCGGTTACTTCGGCCCCGTGCTCGTCTATGAGCATAGGTACTACGCCTGGCAGTGGCAGGGTGGCATGTGCCGGGATGCTGGGCGTGACGCCTGCCAGGGGCGAGATCATGATGCCGCCGGTCTCTGTTTGCCACCAGGTATCTACGATGGGGCACCGACCTTTGCCGATGTTGCGGTGGTACCAATGCCAGGCCTCCTCATTGATGGGTTCGCCGACGGAGCCCAGCACCTTCAGGCTACCTAAGTCGGCACCCTGCAGGTGCTCGTCGCCGGCAGCCATCAGGCTACGGATGGCGGTAGGTGCGGTATAAAAGATATCGACCTTGTGGCGGTCTATTACCTGCCAAAACCTGGCCGGGGTGGGCCAGGTAGGCACACCTTCAAACATGAGAGTGGTGGCCCCAGCCAGCAGCGAGCCGTAGAGCAAGTAGCTGTGGCCTGTTATCCATCCTACATCGGCGGTGCAAAAGAAGACCTGGCCTCGCTGATACTGAAAAACGTTGGTGAAGGTAAAATGCGCCCAGACCATGTAGCCGGCACAGGTATGCACCACGCCTTTTGGCTTGCCCGTACTGCCTGAGGTATAAAGGATAAAGAGCATATCCTCTGCCTCCATGGGTTCGGCGTAGCCCTGGTTAGCGTCAGCATCGGCTAGGGTGGTGGCCCAGTCTAAGTCTCGGCCTGGTTGCATGGGCGCCGGGATGGCGGGCACGTTCAGCACCAAAACCTGACTTACGCCGGGGCAGCTCAGGAGGGCTTCGTCAACAATATTTTTCAGCTGTATTGGCTTGCCGGCCCGGTGGCCGCCGGTGGCCGTCAAGACGATTTTGGCACCGGCGTCTTGCAGCCTGTCTGCCACAGACTTGGGCGAGAAGCCTCCGAATACTACCGAGTGGACTGCCCCTATCCTTGCACAAGCAAGCACGGCAAAGGCTAGCTCAGGAATCATGGGGAGGTAGATGCAGACACGGTCTCCGCGCTGTACGCCCAGGCCACGCAAGGCAGCGGCCAGCCGCGTTACCTCGCTAAGCAACTGGCCGTAGGTGTAGGTCTTGGCGGCATCGTCTGGATGGCTGGGTTCCCAAATCAGGGCTGGGGCATCTGGTTGTAGCTGGGCCCAACGGTCGAGACAGTTTTCGGTTATGTTGAGTTCGGCCCCACTAAACCACGCAATGTCTGGCTTGGCCAGGTCTGCCTGATAAACGGTTTGCCAAGGCTTGCGCCAAACAAACTGCCTGGCATAGTCTCCCCAAAACCGGGCAGGGTCGGCTGCGGCGGCGGCCCAGGCAGTTGAATAGTAGGCTTGCGTTTGCAGCAGCGCAGCAGAGGAAGGCATGGACTTAATTCAGAAACAGGTTAAGGTTGGTGTTTTCCTAGCAAATCGGCCTAGAACTAAGCCCAGTAGCCGGTTTGCAGGTTATAGTCTTCCTCTTTGAGCCAGCGCCATCGGGCTCCTAAGGTTTGGTAAAGCTTGTAGCACATCAGGGCGGCCAGCGCCCCAACCAGGGCTCCGCCGGCAATGTCACCTGGGTAGTGCTTGCCGAGATATACCCGGCTGTAGCTCACTAGGAAGGCCCATACAAATAGCCAAGCAACGGCAGGGTAGCGCCGCCTTAGCAAGAGCCATAGCAGGAGTGCAAGGCCAAAAGCGTTTGCCGCATGGCTAGAGACGAAGCCATATTGCCCACCGCAACCGTCTGGTGTGTGCACCTCCATGCCGATGTAGGGGCTGTGGCAAGGGCGCGGACGCTCAACCAAAGGTTTGAGCAAGGTAGAGCTCACTTGGTCTGCCACGGTGATGCATAAAGCGATGGCTACCAACACAGGCGCAATTTTGGCCTTATAGTGCCTGGCAAGGCCTAAAAGCAAGAGGGCATAGAGAGGTATCCAAAATAGTTTACCCGATATGTAGGTCATTACCACGTCCCAAAAAGGAGTGTGCAGGCTGTTCAGAAAAAGGAACAGCTCGCGGTCTGCCAGAGAGAGGGGCGTTAGCATGGCCCTAAAATAGTTGTGCTGGGCTAAACGGCTGCATTATGCTTCAATTTGCGCAGATTTAATACCTTCGTCACATTCAACACTTACCCAATAGTATCCTGTTTTTTGTTCGGGCCTTAGATTTACCTGCTGTTAGACATCGGTTGTTCTGACAGTTGCTGATTCAGCATCAAGCCAAATGATAGTCAATACTTTACCAGTTATGGGCCTCTTGCGTATAACGGTGCGCCTGGCCTTGTTTATGGGTGTTTGGGCCGCAACGGCATGGTCTGCCGAGGCACAGGTTACGGCCAGTGAGCGCCGCAGGGCGGCGGAGTCTGTCCGCTATGAGGATTACCGTGCCGCCCTGCCGATTTATGAGAAGATTCTGGAAGCCAACACCGATGACCCGGATGCCAACTTTCAGTTTGGCATTTGCCTGATTGGGCTGGGCCGGGCCTCAGAAGCATATCCCTACCTGATCAAAGCCAGAGATGCTTACACGGGGATTGACCCGAAGATCAACCTGGCCATTGCACAGTCTCAGCATGCTGCGGGCAATTTTGACGCGGCGATAGCGTCTTACGAGGACTATGCCTCTTTCATCGGTGATAAAACGGAGAATAAAGAGGCGCTCAAGGCAGAGCTGCAGAAGTATATCCGCCAATGCCAGGTAGGCCGTACGCTGATGCTGGCCCCCAAGCGGGCCAAAATCGAGAATCTGGGCCCGATTGTCAATACACGTTTCAAGGAATCTACACCTGTGATTACGGCTGACAACTCGGTGATGTTTTTGACGAGCAGACGAGAGGGCAGTACGGGAGGAGACATGGATGAAAAGAACGAGTACTTTGAAGACATCTATGTGACGCAAAACAAGGGCGGGCAGTGGACGATGCCTGCCAACCTGGGCAGCCCCGTCAACAGTAACTCGCACGATGCAGCCATAGCCCTGTCTCCGAACGGGCAGCAACTGTTTGTCTATAAGGATGATGGCGAAGGCGATATCTACGTCTCGCAGAAGAAGGGCTTGAACTGGACAAAGCCCCGCAGCCTTGGCAAATCAATCAATACAAGTAAATACAGAGAGCCATCTGTATCTGTAACAGCAGATGGCAGGTACATCTACTTTAGCTCTAACCGGCCTAAGGGATATGGCGGTTTAGACATCTACAGGGCAAAAAGATTGCCAAATGGTACTTATGCCGAGGTAGAGAACCTGGGGCCGACGGTGAACACGGCCGAAGACGAAGACGGACCCTTTATCCATCCAGATGGGGTTACGCTATACTTCAGCAGCCGCGGGCACGAGACGATGGGTGACTACGATATTTTCAGTACTCAGCTGGAGAAGGGAGCCTGGTCTGTACCCGAAAACATCGGCTACCCGATCAATACGCCAGGGGCAGATATCTATTTTGTACTCTCTGCCGACGGGCAGTATGGTTACTATGCTTCAGAGAAAAAGGGGGGCTATGGCTTTACAGACATTTACCGAATTGTTATGGGCAAGTCTGACGATGATTCGGCCCAGGGGCGTGCCATTGCTATTGCCAACCCGGGCCTAGACACGTCCATGGGCGCCAAGGCGACTAGCCTGGGTGCTAATGCAGGTGTTAAACAGGTGCATACCTCGTCTCGGCCAAGGTTTGTGACGCCGCTTGTTTTGCTTAAGGGTATTGTGTCTGACGCTGACGGTAAGCAGCCCGTGGGTGGCCTAGTTACCGTGGTGGATAACGAGACAGGAGAAACGGTTTTTTCGTCTGAAGCAAACGAAGCTACGGGAGAATACCTGGTGGTATTGCCCGCCGGTAAAAACTACGGCATCTCTGTAACGGCAAAAGATTACTTGTTTGCCTCAGAGAACTTCTTGCTGCCTGGCGATGACCAGTACAAAGAGTTCGTCAAGAATATCGAGCTGAAAAAGGCTGTTACGGGGGCCAGAATTGTGCTGCGCAACATCTTTTTTGACACCGACAAGAGTACGCTACGGAAACAATCAAACGCAGAGCTTGACAAGGTGGTGGAGCTGATGAAGCAAAACGCCAACCTGAAGGTTGAAATCTCTGGCCATACCGACAACGTTGGGGCGGCAGACTACAACCAGCGCCTGTCAGAAAGCCGGGCAGAGGCCGTTGTGAATTACCTGGTTAAGAAAGGCGTGTCCAAATTCAGGCTAGAGGCTAAGGGTTATGGCCTTACCCGACCCGTAAGCGAGAATGACAGCGAAGCTGGCAGGCAGCTAAACCGCCGTACGGAGCTTGAGGTAAAGTAAGCCTTCTTGCTTTTTACACATACAAAGGGAGCCTGGCTTGCAAGCCAGGCTCCCTTTGTATGTGTAGAAGTTTGTACCTATTTTTTAAAGACGTAGCTGACCTTGTCGAAGTAGATGAACTTGTAAACCAATGGACCTGCCACCAGAAAAACCCAGGGCACATTGAACGCCATAGCAAAGAAGAAAAGGCCAGGCAGTGCGCCCTGGCTTAGCGCAAAGGGCAGGGCCGGCGTTTTGTACACATGCCGTGCCATGAGTGCAGCCTGGATAAAGCTACCCATATAGTGAGAAAGTGTGAGGCCCAGGGGCATGTAGGCTGCGCCCAAAAAATGATAGGCGCCAGGCACAAGCACCAACTGAAAGCAAATGATACACACTCGGATGATGGTACCGTATCGAACCAGCCCTGCCCCCATTAAAAAGTAGAAGGGCACCACGGTGGTACAAAGCGTACCCAGGTAAATTAGAAAAGGGCGCAAGAAGGGTGCCGTAGCCGCATACTTGTCTTTTAGGATGAAGCCGAAAATAGGGGCCTGCAACCAGAGGGCTATGGCCGCCGCAGCCATACCACCGGCCACGATAACGGCCTGGCTCTTGTAATAGAGCTTGAGCATGGGCGCTTGCTTGGCCATGCGGGCAGAAATGAGGGGGAACAAAAAGCCTGCAGCCGCCGCCACCAGACCTAGGGCACGCTCGCCCATGGTGCTGGCGGCAGAGTAATATCCGAAAACGCTGACGCCGGCCAGTGTAGAGACGATGTACTTGTCCATCTGGGCCGAGATTACATTGAGCACCGAGCTGACCCAACTCCAAAAACCGTAGCCTTTGACCCCCTGGAGGTAAGTGCCCGAAAAAGACGGCACCAACGACAATTGCGGCACCAGTCGCTTGACCCAATAGAGCTGGATACAAAGGCCCATCAAAGTGACGAGCGCCGAGTTGATGAAGATTTGTACCAGCGAGTAGCCGTGCTGTACCATCCAGACGTTGAGGGCCAGCACCAGCCCTTTACTTAGGATTGATAGGCGGGCGCTTGCATCGTAACGCTCTAGGCCGCGGAGGGCGGAGAGGATGATCGTCTCTACCAAGCGGAGGCAGAAGGTGACGGCACCGATCTGGAACGCTTGCAGGCTGAGGGCCTTGTTTTGCTCATCTATTTTAAAGTACCGGTGCAGGTTGAAGTAGCCGATGGCCTCTGCCCCGGCATAGCAGGCTAAGGCTAGGCCTGCTGCCAATGCTATATAGACCGAAAGGGTGGCATTGATGACACCTGCGGCCCTGGCCATCTGCCCTTTGCTGCGGTACTCGGCCACGTATTTAACGGTAGCGTCGCCAAAGCCGATATTGACCAACGAAAGTGAGGCAATGATGGTGTTGACCCACATCCAGATGCCGAACTGCTGCTCGCCGAGATTCGTCATAAAGAGCCGCATGGTAAAGACCATGACGAGCGGATAGACGGCGACGTCGGCCACATTCCAGGCTGAGTTGGAGGCGTGGCGACTGAAAATCGTTTTCCGGACTTGCCGGAATGTTTTGCTGGGAGAGATCAACGGCTAGGGCTACAGCAAAAGCTGGCGTATGGGCCCGGCGCAGGCCTATGCGGCCTAATGTGGGGCGTGCAAAGTTGGGCCTGCTAGTCCTTTCTGTCTTTACGGTCTTTGTTTTTGAGGTCTCCTCGTTTGACGCTTTCAATAAACCTGGCCCAGGCAAAGGGGTCTAGCAAGGATAGCTGCGGCACCTGGTACTGCCCCCCACGCTCTATGTATCGCACGCGGTTGTTCATGGCGGTGGTGTAGTTCATGCGGCCGTCCATGGGCATTTCTTTGGCCATATCTTCAATGGCATATGGGTCTAGATTACGGCGCGCATTGTTGACGTCGCGGTTGTCTAGGTTCAGGGCCAGAAATGCTTCTTTAAAAAGTGCTTCGGTAGGAAAGGGTACTACATCTACCGTCGGTAGCTGAAGCGTATCTGCCTCAAGGTAAATGATTACGGAGTGGCTGGCGGTAGGTGTCTTATGTACGACATACGAGCGCTTCCGGAAGCCGAGGGCCGAGATGATGGTGGTGTCTCCGGCCAAGACGGGTATGCTGAAGTAGCCAATGTGGTTGGTAGCCGTGCCGCGCCTGGCCCTGGGGATGGTGATTGAGGCCCCGGGAACGCCGTATGCCTTCTCTCCTGCCACGATCAGGCCCGAAAACTGGACGATTTCTTGGCCTTTGCTGGTCATATTGCCTGGGGTAGGCACTGTGGGGCGCTGCTGCGCCGTGCCGGCTAGCGGCAAGGCCAATGCCAGCATCCAAATGGCCAGACGCAGGATTTTGATGGCTTGGTTTCTCAACGGGATTTGAAAGGGGTGTGCTTGTGTAAAGGTACAGTAGATGGGCAACGGTCGTGTATGCGCAAAGATTGCGCCATCGTCTTTAGGGTAGTGCTTCTGCTAGCCGCTCGCCGGCTTTGATGGGGAAAGGAAGGTTATTGATGGTTGGCGGCTCTGGGCAGGCCAAGGCTGGGTTATAGACGCAATAGGGATGGTAGGCAAGGTTAAAGTCTACCCAAACGTGGTGTTGCCCCACGGGCTCTACCTCGAGATATCGACCTAGGGGGCTGGTTTCTTCGCCGCTTGTTTCGTCCTTAAAGGCAAGGAGCCAGCGCTTGGGTTCGGCAGGTGGATAGAGGATAATGGCTGGGCTTACACCTTTGGCGGGTGGTGTCTTGGGTATCTGCACCCAGCCTGCCTGGCGATAAGGCAATGGTGTGCCAAGGTTTGTAGCAAGCCATTGGGTGGCCGTATCTGGCAAAGGCAAAAGGCGCAGCTTAAATCTCAATGCGGGCTGCGCAGGGTAGTAGGCCAGCCCCCTGAAAAGCTCTGAATGCACCAATGGGCTGCGGCTTGAAACACGAAAGAAGAGGTCTTTCTCGCCTCTGTATTTCTGCAATGAAGAGGCGTAAGCGGCCACTTCGGCATAGCTAAGTCGGTAGTGGAAAATCACCAGAACGGCGCAGGTAGCCACTAAAGCAAGGGCTGCCAATGAAAGGGCGATTTTAGGGAAGGCGGCCTTCGTCGGCATAGCTGTAGTACCCGCTGTCTGTGACGATGAGGTGGTCTCGGACGGGTATTTGCAAAAATGCGCCGGCCTTTGCGAGTATGCGGGTGAGGTTGTCATCGGCCTGGCTGGGGCGCAGGGTGCCGCTGGGGTGGTTGTGCAGCAGAATGACCGATGCAGCGCCCTCTAGCAGCGCCTGCCTGAAGATGAGCCGTGGGTCTGCTATGACCCCATCTAACCCGCCTTTGCCAATGCAGACCTGGCGGATGAGGCGGCTGGCCGTGTTGAGCATAAAAACCATAAAGACCTCTGCCTTGAGGCCCAACATTGCCGGGCGCGCCAGGTTGTAGGCTTGCCGCGCCGATTGCACTACGGGCAGCTCTGCCGGGGCTTGGGCGGCATGCCTGCGGCCTAGCTCTAGCGCGGCAGCCAGGGTAATGGCCCTCGCCTGCCCTATGCCTTTTACCTGGCAAAGCTGCCGCCAATCTAGCGAGGCAAGGCGGCCTAAGTCGTTGTCGGCCAAAGTGAGCACACGGCGGGCCACATCTACAGCCGATTGCCCTACCGGGCCCGAGCCGATGAGGATGGCCAGCAGTTCGGCATCAGAGAGGGCTGCTGCTCCTTGGTCTGTAAATTTCTCTCTGGGTTGATCTTGGCTGTGCCAGTCTCGGATGGCAAGGTGCGCTACGGAATGCGAGCCTGCCGGCCCGATGGATTCTGGTACGGTAGAATAGGTAATCGCTGCGGGCATAAGCTGCGTTATGGGCTATAAGCTTCAGGAACGGCTTAGATTGCAAGGCAAGCTAACGGACCTGTAACCGGAGCGGAAAGTATGCGAAAGAAAGCTTCGTCAATAGAGCCAAAAGTGCTGTCTGAGGCGGAGGCCTGGCCGCGCTTGCTGCGGTACTGCGCCTTTCAGGAGCGGGCCCCGGCCGAGGTGCTTAAAAAGATGCGTAGCTTCAACCTGCCTGCCGACGCCCAGGAACGGCTGCTGGAGCGGCTAAAGGAGGAGAATTACCTGTCGGTAGATCGCTTTACAGAAACGTATGCGGGTGGCAAGCTGCGAAGCAACCGCTGGGGTGGGCGCAAGATTGCCATGGGCCTGGCGGCCAAGGGCATAGAGCGAGAAGTAATTACTGAAAAGCTGGCTGCGGTGCCAGAGGCGGAGTTTCGGGCTGTGCTTCGCACTTTATTAGAGCGCCGGGATGAGAGCCAATACAAGCACTTGCCGCCGGCCGAGCGGAGGCAGAAGCTATTCAGGCTAGGGTTGTCTCGCGGATTTGGCTCGGATCTAGTATCCGAAGAGGTTAAGCGGCTGACGGGCAGCAGGGTTGAAGATGACCTGGAAGCAGATGGCTTGAGCTAGTGCACCAAGAGGCAATAACGATGGCCGTACCTTTGCGAGCTATGTCTACCCTTGGTGCATTGCTGGCCGCTTTTGAGAGCACATCGGCAGAACCGAATGCCGGGCCAGAGCAGCCTTTTGGCTTTGAACCTTTTGCGTTGCCTGTTCGAGCCTTTGCCCATAGCCTTAGTCCTTTTGGTGCAGAAGTTCGTCTGCTTGAGGCGATGGATGCTGACCCACTGCCACCCCAATGGATAGAGCGCCTTGTGCCACTGAATGGGACTGGAGTGGACACAGCCACCCTGGCCGAAAGCGGCGCCAATGCCACTACCCAACTGGCAGCCCTCTTGCGCCATCTGGCCACTTTGCCCCAAAGCGAGCAACCTACGCTGACTTGGCGCTGTGGTTTTGGCAGAGACTTCTGGGAGAACATGGCATTGGTACGGGCGGGTAAGGCCTTGGTGCTTTCACACTTTGAAACCACAGGGCAGGCTGTATTTGTACTAAAGGTTGAAGCCTGCGCGCTAGCGGCAGCCATGACAGAGGCCGACGGATACAGCAATCTGCTTCGCCTGAGCCAAGTAGCCTTAAGCGCCCACACCGCCGGCGTAGATTCGGTATATCTGCCGGAGTTTGCCAAGGAGGCCAAAGGGCTAGAGAGCCTACGCGAACGGATAGATCAGGTGGTGGCCCACGAGAGCCGGGTTCATAGCTATGCCCAAGGGCAAAAAGGTGCCTACTGGCCTACCCTGCTTGCAGCTAAAATGATGTTGGCTTCTCGGGAGCTTGCTGCCTCTGGGCAAGACCTGGCCGAGATAGCAGCCCAAACCCTGGCAGAAAAGCGCCAGGCCGTGGCTAGCGGCAAACGGGTATGGGTAGGCCAAACGGCCTATACCAATAACAGCCTGACCGTGGCCGGACCCGCGGCAAGGGCTACGGCAGAATGGGCTGCATGACCTATAATACGATAGCATAAATTCCCTCGCCATGAGATTCGCAGACCTGCCTGGGTACGCCGAGATCAAGACAACGCTGGTGGCAATGGGCAGTAGCGAGCGCATACCGCACGCTTTGTTGTTTACGGGTGCACCCGGGGCACCGGTGGTGCCGCTGATGCTTGGGTTTGCGCAATTTCTTTACTGCCAGCAGAAGGGTGACGATGATGCCTGCGGGCGCTGCCACGGGTGCCAAACGGTAGAAAAACTGGTGCATCCGGATATGCAGCTGCTTTTTCCGGTTTCGGGGTCTGAAACGGATGCGGGAGGCGATGATGCAGCGGGAGAGCGGCTGCTGGGGCCCTTCAGGGCGTTTATCAAAGCGCAGCCCTTTGGCAGCGTGGCAGACTGGGCCGCCAGCTATGGGGCCGCCAACCGGCAGCCGGGCATTAGTGTGAAGGAGGTGCGCAGGTTGATAGGCAACCTGTCGCTGAAAAGCTACGAGGGTGGCTATAAGGTAGCTATAATCTGGCTGCCCGAGCTTATGAACGTTAGCGGGGCCAATGCCTTGCTGAAAATTTTAGAAGAACCGCCCGAGAAGACCCTCTTTTTGCTGGCAACCTACAGCCAGGACGCATTGCTGGCCACGATCTTGAGCCGTGTGATTCAGATACGCGTTCGGCCTGCGGAAGATGCCGAGATTGCCAAGGTGCTGGAGATGCACGGCATAGGCCAGGCAGAAGCAAGCCAGGCGATACTAGGTGCAGAGGGCTCGTTTGCCCGCGCTCTTGAGCTGGCACGCCATGAGGATACGGGGCTGCAGCCGAGCCTATTGGCCTGGATGCGGGCCTGCTTTTCGCTAAACTACCCTACTCTGGCGCAGCAGTCGGAGGAGTTTGCCAAGCTGGGGCGCGAGGGGCAGAAATGGCGCGTGAGCTATGCCCTTTCTGTATTCAGGCGCTTGCTGCGGCACAAGGTGCATCCGGCATCTGGCGCTACCGAAGAGCAGGTGGCCCTGGCAAAATTTTTTGATGCCGTGGCCATAGAGAGCATCGAGCCTGCCGTAGATCAGCTAGAGCACCTATACGACGGCGTGGTACGCAATGCCGCGCCTAAGTTGGCCTATCTGTCTGCTAGCATAAAACTCGGGCACGCGTTGCGGTATCCGCAGCATATGCAGCGGGCATAGGTCTGTTACCAGGTTATACCGGTGGCCTGCCCAAGGCTTTGCAGATCGGCCACCACGGCGGGCAACAAGGGAATGCCATGGGTCTGTCGGTCTTGCTCGGCCTCGTGCTCGGGCTGGCCGGGGATGCGCACCGGCGCTTGAGCGCTTAGAGCAGGGGTATTGCTGAAGGCTTCAATCCAGGTATCCATGGCTTGCAGAAAATCTTCTTTGGGCCTGAAGGCATCTACGCGCCACGCACCGAAGAAATGGCCCAGACCTTGACCAGGCTGCCCCTCTAGCACAGGCAAAAAGGCCACAAAAGGTGGTGCCCAAGGCCCGAAGCTGGCCCCAGACAGCACTCCAGAAAGAATGTCTGCCACGGCGCCGAGCGCGTAGCCCTTGTGGCTGCCAGTTTGGGGCGACGAACCTAAGGGCAACAAGGCACCTCCGTGGCCTAGGGCGTGTGGATCTTGGGTAGGCTGGCCTTGGGAGTTTTGAATCCAACCGAGGGGGGCAGGCTGTTGCTTGCGTTGCAGAATCTCTAGCTTGCCATTAGCGGCCGTGGTGGTGGCCATATCTGCTACAAAGGGCGGATACTTGCCGGCAGGCACGGCAAAAGCCAGGGGATTGGTACCCAGCATCCGCTTATTGCCGTGGGTTGGGGCAACCAAAGGGCTTGCGTTGGTGGTGGCAAAGCCTATCATGCCCTCGGCAGCGGCCATAAGTGCGTAGCGGCCTGCAATGCCAAAGTGATTGCTGTTGCGCACGGCTACCCAGCCGGTGCCTACGGCCTTGGCCATCTCTAGGGCCTTGGCCATGGCCAACTGCCCGGCAACCAGCCCGAGCCCTCCTCCGGCGTCAAGCGTGGCGGTGGCGGGGGTTTGATGTACCCAATCGTAGCGTGCGTCTCCCTTTAGGCGGCCTGCCTGGTAGAGGCGGTAGTACCCTGACAGGCGTGCTACGCCATGGCTCTCTATGCCGCGCTGGTCTGCGGCAATTAAGTTTTCGGCAGCCATCTGGGCATGGGCGGGCTGGCAACCCATTTGGGCAAAAACGGCCTTTGCAAAGGCCAAAAGCCTGGCGGCCGGGTACCGCTCAATATCTGGTTGGGTTTCCATGCAGGCCTAGGATGATTGCTTGAGTTTACGGGCCTTGAAACGCGCCAGACCCTCTGCCCCAAGGAGGGTGCGCAGGGTTGTGTTGACCAGGCCCATGTACAGTTGCACCCACGCCTGGCGGGCCCGTACGCGAAGGGCATAGGCCAATCCGAAGTATTTACGGTTGATGGCAAAAGCGTCTTTGAGCGTCTGCGGGCTGGCGCTGGCGCCGCCGGGGCGCTTGTAGCTGATGACGCTGCCTGTATGGGCAAACTGCCCCCCTGCACTTACGATCTGAAGGTACCAGTCGTAGTCTGCACAGATGCGGTAACGAGTATCGTAACGATGGCGGGCATAGAGGGCCTGAGTGGCAAAGACGGTGCGGTGATCTACGCCGCCGTCTCGGCCGATGCGGTGGTGGTCTGAGCGGAAGAGGCTGGTTTGCAGCGGCTCCTCTTGCCAGACGACGAGCGTGTCGCCATAGACAAAGCCAGCGCCGGTGGCTTGCCAGGTTTTTACTACGTCTGCCACGGCATGGGGGGTGTACCAGTCGTCAGCATTTTTGAGGCCGATGAGCGTACCTGTGCAGAGGCTAATGCCCTCGTTCATGGCGGCGTAAATGCCTGCATCCGGGGCAGAGCGCCAATAGGCCAGGCGGTCGTTGTAGGCCCGAATGATGTCGAGGGTACCATCGGTCGAGCCGCCGTCTAGGATGATGTATTCGACGTAGGGGTATGTCTGGCCCAAGACAGACTCGATGGTTTGCCTCAGGTGCTTTTGCCCGTTGAGTACCACCGTTACGATACTCACCAGCGGCAACCCCTCTGGGGCGGCAAAGGTGCGGCCGGTAAGCCGGAGGCCACCCTCTAGGGGCACTGATGGCAGGGGCATGAAGTGGGACGGTCAGGCTTTCAGAAAGATGGCGTCTTGCTGCAAGGGGCGGCCGTTGATGGGCGAGTTGCGCTGCCCGCCCGAGCCTGCATAGGCAAAGCCGCGCTCGGCCAAAAACTGGGCCACGTCTGCAAAAAGCCGTTGGCCTTGATAAAGCTCTACAAAGCTGGTTTCGCAAATGATGGCTTTGCAGTGGGCCAACGTATTAGGGGCTCCCTCTAAGGCAGGCAGCTCGAACCCTTGCACGTCTAACTTGAGCAAGAAGGGGCCTGTAATCTGGTGTTCCGCCAGCAGATCGTCTAGCCGCACCACTTCTATCTGCTGGCGGCTAGAGCCAGCCGTGTAGGGATAGGCCTTTTTATGGGCATCGGCCATGGGCAGCAGCGAGCTGGAGAGCGCATAGTCTGACCGATGAATTTCTGCCTGCGCCCGGGCGGGGCCTGCCGCCAGATTGAAGCCTTGCCACCAGCTTTGGCCTTGCAGGTTTTGCTGCATGGCGGCAAAAGAGTCTGGCAATGGCTCTAGACTAACGACGCGAGCCTGTGGCAATCGCTCGTGCAGCTCAATGGCAGACTCGCCTCGGTTGGCCCCTACGTCTAACACGGTGGCTATGCCTAGCTCTTGGAGCCAGGTGTCTTTGCGGGCAATTTTGCGGGTATTGAGCAGCAGGTACCCACTCGCCTCCAAGCGGTTGAGCATCCAGCCTTTAAGTCCGCGACGGATGGGTGGGGCCATAATAGGCCACAAAAATAGAAACCGGCACGGCCCTGGCACGTTAATTGGCTGGGCGGCCTTTAGCTACCTTTACCGCACAGAAGAATCTGCATGGGCCTGATTGATACTGCAACCACCTTTTTGATGCGCAGGCGGATTGCCCGCATCCAAGGCGTATTGGCAGACCCTATCCGCGCCCAGCAAGAGCAATTGCGGCGCTTACTGGCCTCGGCTGGTGGGGCAGAGTATGGCAGGACGTATGGCTTGCGAGACTGCCGCACCTACGAAACCTTCCGCAGCAGGGTGCCGATTGTGACCTATGAGGAGCTGTGGCCCTACATAGAGCGCACCATGCATGGCGAGCGAGACGTGCTATGGCCGGGGCGCACTCGGCTGTTTGCCAAAAGCAGCGGCACCACGGGGGCAAGATCTAAATTCATACCCGTTACTTCGGCCAGCCTGCACCATTGCCACTACATGGGGGGTAAAGACATGATTACCCTCTACCTGAATAACAACCCGGGCAGCCAGGTGTTGGCTGGTAAGAACCTGGCCGTTGGGGGCAGCCTGGAGCGTAACCCGCACCAGGCATACGGCAGTTGGATTGGCGACGTATCTGCCCTCATCATGAACAACCTGCCGGGTTGGGCCCAGCGGATGCGAAGCCCAAGGCTGGAGACCGCCATTTTGCCCAACTGGGAAGAAAAGCTTGAGCGTATAGCCCGCGAGTCTAGCCAAGAGAATGTAACGAGTCTCTCTGGGGTGCCTACCTGGATGCTGCTTTTGCTAGATAAGGTGCTCGAGATTAACAAGGCGACAGATTTGCGGCAGGTTTGGCCCAACCTGGAGTGTATTATCCACGGGGCAGTATCTTTTGCGCCATATAGGGAGATTTTTAAGAAGTACGTCCAGGGTACGCCCTTACGCACCATGGAGGTGTACAATGCCTCTGAGGGCTACTTTGCCCAGCAGGATGTGCAGCCTGGCCCCGAGGGAGAGATGGCCCTGATGCCCGACTATGGCATCTTCTATGAGTTTATCCCGGCCGAGCAGTTCAGGCGCGGGTCAGACCTGGCCATCCCGTTGGAAGAAGTTGAGGCCGGGCAAGACTATGCCTTGGTTATCAGCACGAACGGGGGGCTGTGGCGGTATCTGATAGGAGACACGGTCCGCTTTACAAGTACCGACCCGTACCGGGTTGTGATTTCTGGCCGGACGAAGCACTTTATCAATGCCTTTGGCGAAGAGGTGGTGGTTGAAAACGCCGAGGCTGCCATCACCTATGCCAGCCAGCAGACGGGCACCGCCGTGCGCAACTTTACGGTGGCTCCTATCTATATGGGGGGCAGCACCCAGGCCTGCCACGAATGGTTGGTGGAGTTTGAAGGGGAGCCGCCGGCACAGGCGCAGGCCTTTATCCAATTGATAGACGACCGTCTGCGGCAGGTAAACTCAGATTATGATGCCAAGCGACAGGCCAATCTGGCGCTTAAAGCACCCGAGCTGCACATTCTGCCAGACGGCACTTTTTACCGCTGGCTTAAAAGCAAAGGCAAACTGGGCGGGCAAAACAAAGTGCCTCGGCTGAGCAATACGCGCGAATACGTAGAGCAGATTCTGGCCTTTGTACAGGCTGCCTAGGGCTTGCCTGCGGGCCGAGCCGGACCTACCACCACGATGTCTGCCAGCGCTTTGTTGCCGGCATCCTCTGCCCCGGTGGGGCGATAGCTGATGGTGAGCGTACGCACCCGGGGGTCGTTGCGGCGCAGGTAGTACAGGATTCCCTCGTTATAGTCTGAGTGAAAGCTGCCGTTGATATGTAGCAAACGACCGCCTGCGGGCCGGTTTCTGGCTATGATGTAGCCCATCGTGGCATCCTTTATGGCTTGTGCCGCCACAAAGCGGTTGGTGGCAGCCGTATCTGCCATACCGTGGCCTGCCATCATGCCGCGCATCTTTTGGTAGCTGCTTTGCTGGTAGGGCACCATTATGGGCAAGGGCGCTATCCACAGCTTGGCCTGTTCGGAGAGGCTATCGAGGGCAGGCAGGCCGCGGCGCGCTACGAGCGAGGCATATCGCCGGGGTACGTTGGTGGCGTAAATGGGTAGCTTGCGCTGCACCGCAAAGCGTACCAGGGGCAGATAGTCGGTCTCCCAATTGCCCCAGAGGTTGGCGCTGGCCTCTAGCTGAGCTTGGGTGGCAAAGCCTGAGCGGTACTCGTCGAGCACGGTTTGGTCTTCAGTTTCCAGCATCTCCAGGCCCAGGGCCAGCGGGCCGGGTAGGGCCGCCAGGTCTTCCAACAGTTCTTGCTCGGCCAGGTGGCCGATGCTGTCGTCGTGCAGCTCGCCAAAGAAGATGACGTCTGCCTCTTTGCAGCGGGCCAGCAGTTGGGCATAGGTGATGGGCTTGCCACCGGCAGAGAGCTTGAGGCCAGCCATCACCTCGGGGGCGGCGGGTGTTTGAGCCTGGGCGGAAGGCGCCAAGGCCCACAGCAGCGTCAGCAGGCAAGCGGCGAAGGGTAGCACGTTCATTCTGCCCGTAATGGTACGCATAAGCCCGGAAATCTACCGCCCTAAACGCAAAACGCCCGGCCAAGGCCGGGCATTTAAGGGCGTGGTGTTGATTGGAATCGAACCAACGACACAAGGATTTTCAGTCCTTTGCTCTACCAACTGAGCTACAACACCAAATGTGTGCCCCTTTCGAAAGGGACTGCAAAGATAGCAGAGGCCGGTCTTTGCTGCAAAGCTGCCTGCAATTTTCTGCCAATTTTCTGGTTTGCCTATGGGCATGTTTTAGCCTTACCTCTAAATCTAAATCTGGGTGAATGGATGGCAGGCAGAGTAGTTTATGATGCCGACGGCCTAAATTTCGACTTCAAAGTGCCTCGAGCCTCATGCACCTACTTCAACAGCTCCTTTTTGCCCTAACCTTGGGAGGGTTCTCGTTCTGGATTTACCGCCGGGTGATGCGCATCCTGGCCAATCTGGCCCTAGGTAAGCCCATGCAGCCCGACGCAACCCCTGCCGCAGAGCGCTGGCGGATGGTAGCCGTGTACGCCCTGGGGCAGAAGAAGATGTTCGAGAAGCCCCTGGTCGGGGTGATGCACATGGTCATCTACCTGGGCTTCTTTATCGTCAATGTCGAGATACTGGAGATTATCTTGGATGGACTTCTGGGTACGCACCGGCTGTTTGCCCCTTGGTTAGGCGGCTTGTACCCGGTGCTCATCAACGTGTTTGAGGCGTTGGCTTTTGGCGTGCTGGCCGTGTGCGTGGTCTTTTTGGCGCGGCGGAACATGGTCCATATCAAGCGGTTCCACGCGCGGGAGCTGGTCGGCTGGCCCTTTAAGGACGCCAACCAGATCCTGGTGGCCGAGATTATCCTGATGCTGCTATTTCTGACCTGGAACGCCTCTGAAACGGTGTTGCGCGGCAGGGCCTTGGCTGGCGAGGCCGCGTTGGAGCATTACCAGGTTGCAGGGTTAGGTGCACATCCTTTCTGGATATCAGGCGTGCTCACCGGCTTGTTTGAGGGTTGGGGCACCCAAGCCTTGCATATCTATGAGCGTGCTGCCTGGTGGCTCCACATTACGGGTATCTTAGGGTTTGGCGTGTATGTTACCTACAGCAAGCACCTGCACATTGCGATGGGCTTTCCGAACACGTATTGGAAGCGCACCCAGCCCGTGGGCCAGGCGCGCAACATGCCGGAGATTGCCACCGAAGTACGCTCTATGCTGGGCCTGCCTGCCTTGGCAGAGGTTGCAGCATCTGAAACAGCTGCGGCAGAGCCCGGCCGCTTTGGGGCTAAGGACGTAACCGACCTAAGCCGCAAAAACCTAATGGATGCCTACAGCTGCACCGAGTGCGGGCGCTGTACGGCGGCCTGCCCGGCCAACATTACGGGCAAGCTCCTCTCTCCGCGGAAAATCATGATGGACACTCGAGACCGCATGGAAGAGATCGGGCGCCATCAGGAAGCTACCAAGACGCAGGACATTCCTAAGGAGAAGCCTTTGCTGGATGGATACATCTTGCGCGAAGAGATTCTGGCCTGCACCAACTGCAATGCCTGCATAGATGCCTGCCCCATAGGCATCAACCCGCTCGACATTATCACGGAGCTGCGTCGCTATGCGGTAATGGAAGAGTCTAAGGCACCTGCGAGCTGGAACGCCATGTTTCAGAATCTGGAGAACCAGCAAGCGCCTTGGGCGTATCCGGCTTCTGAGCGGCTCAAGTGGCTGGAGAACGCCTAAGCGCTCTTCTATCTGGGCTGTATTGTCTCTTTCTTAACTCTGCTACTTAACGGTCTCACCGCATTCTCTGTGGATATCATCCGCCTGCTTCCTGACGCCATTGCCAACCAGATAGCGGCAGGTGAGGTCGTGCAGCGCCCGGCGTCGGTGGTAAAGGAGTTGCTGGAAAACAGCCTGGATGCCCGCGCTACCAAGATTACGCTCATCGTAAAAGAGGCTGGGCGGCAGTTGGTGCAAGTGGTGGATGATGGCACCGGCATGAGCGAGACCGATGCCCGGATGTGCTTTGAGCGGCACGCCACCAGCAAGATAAAAAATGCTGAGGACCTCTGGGCCATCCGCACGATGGGCTTCCGGGGCGAGGCTATGGCATCCATAGCAGCTGTGGCCCGGGTAGAGCTCAAGACCCGACTGCATGGCGAAGATGTTGGGACTGAGATCTGCATCGAAGGCTCAGCCATCAAATCCATTGGCCCGGTTGCCACACCTGCCGGCACCAGTATCTCCGTCAAAGACCTTTTCTACAACACACCTGCCAGGCGCAACTTCTTAAAGAGCAATACGGCCGAGCTAAAGCACATTGTAGATGAGTTTACCCGCGTAGCATTGGCCAAGCCAGATGTGGCTCTGCACCTCTTTCGCGGGGAGGAGGAGTTTTTGCGCCTGCCCAAGGGCAAGCTGGCCCAGCGCATTGCGGGCCTCTTTGGCAAGGGGTATGCGGCCGGGCTGGTACCACTGCAAGAGGCGGCGGGGGCCTTTTCTGTGCATGGGTATATGGGCAAGCCAGACTTGGCAAAGAAAACGCGAGGCGAGCAGTTCTTTTTTGTGAACGGACGTTATATACGCCACCCGTTTTTGCACCATGCCGTAATGTCTGCGCTGGAAGGGCTACTGCCGGCAGACTTTCATCCCTTCTACACCATCTTCATCCAAACCGACCCTGCCCGGCTGGACGTGAACGTCCACCCTACAAAGACGGAGGTGAAGTTTGAGGACGAGCGCTCGCTTTATGCCATTTTGTTTGCGACGGTGCGCAAGGCCATGGCAGACTTCCACGTGACGCCGCCGCTGGATTTTGAGGGGGATGTCAACTTCGGCTTAAGCAAGCCGGCCACAGACGGGGATGGCTTTACTGCTGAGCACGATACGGCATTGCCCGCTGCACCGCCCACTTGGCGTTGGCCAACACCCCCTACCCCACCCTCTGGGTTAGACGATTGGCGTACGCTGCCCCAAAGCTCATCTGGCGGAGGTGGCGGCTGGCCCGGTGGCAGTGGAGACAGGCCCGGAGGGACGACATCTTTTGACGGCAGGGCCGACGGCATTGAGTTAGGCAAGACGCTGGTGGGGGCAGGTGGGCAACTTTTTGAGTCTGAATCCGGGGGGCTTGTGCCTGAAATGGGCAGGCCCATGCCAAAGGGTACGTTTCAGTTTGGCAACCAGTACCTGGCCACGGCTGTACGATCTGGCCTGATGTTAATAGATATAGATGCCGCGCGCGAGCGTATTCTGTACGAGAAGTTTATGCGCAGGCAGGGTACGGAGGGGCTTTGCCAACAAAGCATCTTTCCGGTGACGGTGGAATTGTCGCCGAGCCAGTCTGTTGTGCTGGAAGAAGTTTGGGAAGATATTAGCCGCCTTGGGTTTAACCTAGAACGGTTGGGGCAGCATAAGCTACAGATTTTGGGATCGCCTACGGAGGCTTACGCAGGCACTGAGAAAGAGCTGCTGGAGGGCTTGTTAGAGCAATATGCCTTTGCCAAAGACCAGCTTAAAATTCCGCGCAAAGAGCAGGTGGCGCGGGCGCTTGCGGCCAAGGCAGCCAAGCGCCCAGGCCAGACAGAGCTAGACCCGGCCGAGCAAGAGAGCCTCATTAGCCGGTTGTTTACCTGCCAAGTGCCCAACATTACCCCAGACGGCAGGCCTGTGACGGTTTTGTTGGGCCTGCAGGCCGTAGGCGGTTGGTTTGGCAAAGCACAGTAGTGCCAGCATGGTTGGCAAGCCAGCCCCTGGGTGCGAACTTTGCCCGCACACCCAGACCTATTTGCGATGAAAAACTGGCAAGACCTGCTCAACGTAGCCGACGGCGCAGCGCCTTACTTGCGGGGCCCCTACGCAGGCATGTATGCCCGCCAGCCCTGGACACTGCGGCAATATGCGGGTTTTTCTACGGCAGAAGAGAGCAATGCTTTTTACCTGCGCAATTTGGCAGCAGGGCAAAAAGGGTTGTCGGTAGCGTTTGATCTGGCTACCCACCGAGGGTATGACAGCGACCACCCCCGCGTGGAAGGCGACGTTGGCAAGGCCGGCGTAGCTATTGATAGCGTGGAGGATATGAAGAGCTTGTTTGCGGGGATACCCTTGGGAGATATCACCGTCTCTATGACGATGAATGGGGCGGTGATTCCGGTGCTGGCTTTTTACATCGTAGCAGCCGAAGAGCAGGGCGTATCTGCCGATAAGCTGGGGGGCACCATCCAGAACGACATTCTGAAGGAGTTCATGGTGCGGAACACCTACATCTATCCGCCCAGGCCGAGCATGGCGCTGATTGCGGCCATCTTTCGGTACTGTGCCAGAAAGATGCCGCGGTTTAATCCGATATCGATCTCTGGCTATCACATGCATGAGGCTGGTGCTACGCCCGAGCTGGAGCTGGCCTACACCATTGCCGATGGCTTGGAATATGTCCGCCGCGGCCTGGACGCAGGCATGTCTGTTGATGAATTTGCGCCGAGGCTTAGCTTTTTTTGGGCCATCGGTATGGACTTCTACAGCGAGATTGCCAAGTTGCGGGCCGGGCGCCTGCTGTGGGCGGCACTGATGCAGAAGCACTTTGCACCTAAAAACCCTAAAAGCCTGATGCTGCGTGCGCACTGCCAAACCAGCGGATGGAGCCTAACCTCGCGCCAGCCCTTTAACAACGTGGCGAGGACATTGATTGAGGCTTTAGCTGCGGCATTCGGTGGCACGCAGAGTTTGCATACCAACTCTTTGGACGAGGCTATTGCATTGCCTACTGATTTTTCTGCCCGCATAGCGCGTAATACGCAGCTCTACCTGCAACTAGAGGCAGGCACCACGCACGCCGCCGACCCTTGGGCAGGCTCTGAAGTGGTAGAAAAGCGCACCCAAGAGCTTGCCGAGGCAGCCTTAGCCTTGATTGATGAGATTGAGGCTGCTGGTGGTATGGTGGCTGCCATCGAACAGGGCATCCCCAAGCGGCGTATCGAGGAGGCCGCCGCGAGGCGGCAGGCCGAAATTGATACGGGGCGAGAGGTCATTGTGGGGGTAAACAGATTTACAGCCGAGAATGAAGCGCCACTCGAGCTGTTGCAGGTTGATAACCAAGCCGTCCGGCGCCAGCAGGTTGATCAGTTGGGTGCCATCAGAGCCGAGCGTAACGATGGTGCCGTGGCGACGGCACTGCAAGCTTTAACCAAGGCCTGCAAGGCATTGGCCGAGAATGATTACATTTTGCCCAGCAACGAGGATACGTTGATGGAAGCTGCCCTTGCAGCGGCCCGTGCCCGGGCTACCTTGGGCGAAATCTCTGACGCGATGGAGGCTGTTTTTGGACGACATAAGGCAGCGCAAGCCACCATATCTGGCGTTTATGCCGCTGCGGCACATGGCTCTGCCAGCCTTCAGAAGGCCCGGATGCTTGCGGCCCGGTTTGCCGACTTAGATGGCCGCCGCCCCCGCATACTAGTGGCCAAGATGGGCCAAGACGGGCACGACCGTGGTGCCCGCGTGATTGCCACCGGCTTTGCCGACGTTGGGTTTGACGTGGACGTGGGCCCGCTCTTCTCTACTCCGGCAGAAGTAGCCTTGCAAGCTGCCGAAAACGACGTGCATCTGGTAGGCGTTAGCAGCCTTGCCGCCGGCCACCTGACCCTGGTACCTGCCCTGATAGCTGAACTGGCCAAGGTAGGCAGGCCAGATATTGGTGTTATTGTGGGTGGCATTATACCCCCGCCAGACCATGCCGCCTTGTATGCGGCAGGGGTGCAGGGTATATACGGCCCCGGCACGGTGCTATCTGAGGCCGCGGTTGAGATACTGGAGCGGGCATTGCAAGAGGCTGAGGCCTAGCGAGGTAAGACCCGACACCTACTTTTCGGAAATTTTGAGGGAGGCCAGGGCGGCTTGGGCCGTCTTGGCCCATTTAACGCGAGTCTTCTCTTCAGACGAGAAGGTAGCCACCACTACACGCCGCTTGCGAAGGCCGTAATGGGCGCAGATGTATTTGCGGATAGGCTTAGGCGTGCTGCGGTCTGCCACTTCGGCCGTGAACTCGAAAACGAGGCCACGCTTGCCAGAGACGGTTTCTATGGCGTCTTTGGTAAACTGAACTTTGGTGTAAAGACTGCGGATATTGGCTCGGTAGAAATCGCGCATAATCTCGATGTCTTTGGCATCGAAAAAGGCATTGGCCGTATTGACGACAAGGTCTGCATCGCCGTTTACGTCGACGAAGACGCCAAGCGGCTCGCGGAAGGAGAGAGACCGTGCCTGGGCCTGTGCACCAGTGAGCCGCTTAAAACCCTCTGGCACTGAGATGGATATGGTTTTGTCCAGCTCTGTGCGTACAAGATTCTGGCCTCTGACAAGGCCTGGCAACGAAAGCAGAGCAGCAAATAGCGTGGCTTTGATCATACCTGTAGGGCCATAAAAGCCCTGCGTAGTTGGAACGTGCGGCTGGGCTGCAAAATTTGCTTGTATCGGGCCAAAAAACCAGCCTGCTGGCGGGCCCAATACATGCCGATTTGAGGATTTATGAATTGACAAAGAAAAGTCTTGGTAAAGCCGCCAAAACTTTTTATATAGCCCTACGTGTTGCTATCTTTGCAGGCTTATAAAACCGGGCTTGAGCAGTCGGTATACTTCACATAGCTAACAAGGTGACACCCGCCCAAAAATTGGGTTGGGTATCGTTTTGTCTGCCAAGCAGTTACCCTTCGCCTGCACATCCTACTTCCGTATGGCATTTCGCAACAACCGAAAACTAAACCAGGACTTCACCAAGGTCACCATTAGCCTGGCCTCTCCGGAATCTATACTGGAGTCCAGCCATGGGCAGGTGACCCAACCTGAGACCATCAACTACAGGACCTATAAGCCCGAGATGGACGGCCTCTTCTGCGAGCGCATCTTCGGGCCTGTTAAGGACTGGGAGTGCCACTGCGGCAAGTACAAGCGCATTCGCTATAAAGGCATTGTTTGCGACCGCTGCGGGGTAGAAGTAACCGAGAAGAAGGTGCGCCGCGAGCGCATGGGCCACATCGAACTGGTTGTACCGGTGGCGCACATTTGGTACTTCCGCTCTTTGCCCAACAAGATTGGCTATCTGCTGGGGCTGCCTACCAAGAAGCTGGATCAAATCATCTATTACGAGCGATATGCCGTAGTACAACCCGGCGTAAAAGAGGCTGATGGTATTGAATATCAGCAATTTTTGACGGAAGACGAATACCTGGACATCATCGACAAGCTGCCTGCCGACAACCAGCGCCTGGACGATAGCGACCCCAACAAGTTCATCGCTAAGATGGGCGCCGAGGCGTTGGAGATGATGCTGCAACGCACCAACCTAGACGACCTCTCCTACGCCCTACGCCACGCAGCTGCCAACGACACCAGCCAACAGCGTAAGGCCGAGGCCTTGAAGCGCCTGAAGGTCGTCGAGGCATTCCGCGAGGCCCGTACCCGCATCGAAAACAAGCCTGAGTGGATGATCGTCCGCATGGTGCCGGTTATCCCACCCGAGCTTCGCCCGCTTGTACCCCTGGACGGTGGCCGGTTTGCAACCTCGGATTTGAACGACCTTTATCGTAGGGTTATCATCCGCAACAACCGCCTCAAGCGCCTGATTGACATCAAAGCGCCGGAGGTAATCTTGCGTAACGAGAAGCGTATGCTGCAAGAGGCCGTTGACAGCCTCTTTGACAACAGCCGCAAAGTGAACGCCGTACGCGCTGAAGGTAACCGCGCCTTGAAGTCGCTCTCTGACATGCTGAAAGGCAAGCAGGGCCGCTTCCGCCAAAACCTGCTTGGTAAGCGTGTAGACTACTCAGGCCGTTCGGTTATCGTTGTTGGCCCTGAGCTGAAGCTGCATGAGTGCGGCTTGCCCAAAGACATGGCGGCAGAGCTTTTCAAGCCGTTTATCATCCGCAAGCTCATCGAGCGCGGCATTGTGAAGACGGTGAAAAGCGCCAAAAAGATCGTTGACCGGAAGGATCCCGTGGTTTGGGATATCCTGGAAAACGTCTTGAAGGGCCACCCAGTACTGCTGAACCGCGCCCCGACGCTCCACCGTTTGGGTATCCAGGCCTTCCAGCCCAAGTTGATTGAAGGTAAAGCCATTCAGCTACACCCGCTGGTTTGTACCGCCTTCAACGCTGACTTTGACGGTGACCAGATGGCCGTACACGTGCCCTTGGGCCACGAAGCCATCTTGGAAGCATCTATGCTGATGCTGGCCTCACACAACATCCTGAACCCTGCCAACGGCGCACCCATCACGGTGCCAAGCCAAGACATGGTTCTGGGCCTATACTACGTAACCAAAGGGCGCAAAACAACCCCTGAGGTGCCTATCGCTGGCGAAGGCATGACCTTCTACAGCCACGATGAAGTAGTAATAGCCATGAACGAGGGCCGCTTGAGCAAGCATGCCCACATCAAGGTACGTACTACCGTTAAGAACCCAACTACCGGCGAGCTGGAAATCAAGACCATTGATACCATCGCAGGCCGGGTGTTGTTCAACCAGTTTGTGCCCAAAGAAGTCGGGTTCGTAAACGAGCTGCTGACCAAGAAAAAGCTCCAGGAGATTATCAGCCGCGTCTTCAAGGCATCGGGCATGGCCCGGACGGCTCAGTTCCTCGATGATATCAAACAGCTGGGATTCCAGATGGCCTTCCGGGGCGGTCTGTCTATCCGCTTGGGCGACGTTAAGGTGCCTGCCGCCAAAGACAAACTGATTGGCCAGGCCAAAGAAGAAGTAGCCGCCGTGTGGGATAACTACTACATGGGTCTGATTACTGACAACGAGCGCTACAACCAGGTAATTGATATCTGGACGCGTATCAATAACCAGATCACCGAGAATCTAATGAAGCAGATGGAAGAGGAGCAGCAAGGCTTCAACTCCATCTACATGATGATGCACTCGGGCGCACGCGGCTCTCGCGAGCAAATCCGCCAGCTTGGCGGTATGCGGGGCCTGATGGCCAAGCCTCAGAAGAACCTGCAAGGCTCTGTCGGCGAGATTATCGAGAACCCCATCCTGTCAAACTTCAAAGAAGGCCTGGACGTACTGGAGTACTTTATCTCTACGCACGGCGCCCGTAAGGGTCTGGCAGATACGGCCTTGAAAACGGCCGACGCCGGCTACCTGACGCGCCGCCTTGTGGACGTCGCTCAAGACGTTGTAATCAACGAGGCCGACTGCGGTACGCTGCGCGGCATCGTGGTGAGCGACCTGAAGGATAACGAGGAAGTAGTGGAGTCTCTCTTCGATCGTATCCTGGGCCGTGTATCTGTCCACGACGTGTTGGATCCGCTAACGGGCGAGATGATCATCCAGGCGGGCAACCAGTTTACCGAGGATATTGCCAACCGCATCACAGAGACGGCCATCGAAGAGGTGGAAATCCGCTCTGTGCTGACCTGCGAAAGCAAGCGTGGCGTGTGCTCTAAGTGCTATGGCCGCAACCTGGCCACGGGCCGCATGGTAGAGCAAGGCGAGGCGGTAGGCGTTATTGCCGCCCAGTCTATCGGCGAGCCGGGCACGCAGCTTACCCTGCGCACCTTCCACGTAGGTGGTACGGCCTCAAACATTGCCGTTGATGCTAACATCAAGAGCAAGTTTGATGGTGTAATCGGCTTTGAAGAAATCCGCACCGTAAAAACCCTCAACAACGAGGGCCAAGACGTGGACGTGGTGATGGGCCGCTCTGGCGAGATTAAAGTGATGGAGCCAGGCAGCAACAAACTACTGATCAGCTATGTGGCACCTTACGGCTCTTTCTTGAAAGTGAAAGAAGGCGACAAGATTGCCAAAGGCCAGGAGCTCTGCAGCTGGGATCCATACAACGCCGTTATACTATCAGAGTTCTCGGGCAAAGTGAAGTACGATGCCATTGAGGAGTCGATCACCTTCCGCGAGGAGTATGACGAGCAGACGGGCCACCGCGAGAAGGTCATCATCGAGACGAAAGACAAGGCGAAGAACCCTGGTATCGTCGTAGTTGCCGGCAAAGGCGACCATGGCGTTGACCAGAAACTATACAACCTGCCTGTAGGCGCTCACATCAACGTAGAAGACGGGGAGTCGATTAAGGCAGGCCACATCCTGGCTAAGATCCCTCGCTCTGTTGGTAAGACCCGTGACATCACAGGTGGTCTGCCCCGTGTGACGGAGCTTTTTGAGGCGCGTAACCCTTCTAACCCAGCTGTTGTATCTGAGATTGACGGCGTGGTAACCTATGGTGGCATCAAACGCGGTAACCGCGAGATCTACGTAGAAAGCCGCGACGGGGTGAAGAAGAAATACATGGTGCCGCTGTCTAAGCACATTCTGGTGCAAGACAACGACTATGTACGCGCCGGTATGCCTTTGTCTGACGGTGCCATTACACCTTCTGACATCCTGGCCATCAAAGGCCCCACGGCCGTGCAAGAGTACCTTGTGAATGAGATTCAGGAGGTTTACCGCCTGCAGGGTGTAAAAATCAACGACAAGCACATTGAGTGCATCGTGCGCCAGATGATGCAGAAAGTGGAAATCACCGAAGCTGGTGATACCGGTTTCTTGCAGAATCAGGTGGTAGATAAGTACACCTTCCGCGTGGAGAACGACCAGATGATGGACAAGAAGGTAGTGGTAGAGGCCGGCGGAAGCGACAGGTTGAAGCCCGGCCAGATTGTAACCGCCCGCCAACTGCGCGACGAAAACTCTAGCCTCCGCCGGCGCGACCTGGCTTTGGTAGAAGTACGTGATGCTGAAACGGCCGTATCTCGCCCGATTTTGATGGGTATCACGCAGGCCTCGCTGGGTACGGAGTCGTTCATCTCAGCGGCATCTTTCCAGGAGACAACGAAGGTGCTTTCTGAAGCTTCTATCCGTGGCAAGGCAGACAACCTACTCGGTCTGAAAGAGAACGTGATTGTGGGCCACCTGATCCCTGCGGGTACAGGTATGCGTGCCTTCGACAACGTTATCGTCGGCAACGAGGAGCGTATCGATGCCATCCGGAAGGAGCAAGAAGCTGCCTACGGCAAGCCTGAGCGCCGCCCGGCAGCAAAGCGCGAGCTAGCAACACGCTAAACTGCTCGACACCGTTTACATACAGAAGCCCTGCCATTGTTTGGCAGGGCTTCTTGTATTTAGGCTTCGCCGATTTTCGCCCTTCAGATACAGAAGTACTTACGCTTTGCTTATCGACTTGCCAGCGGCGAAAGCAAGCCCTGCAAAGCACAGCATGAGCAGCAGCGTTACCGGTGTAAACAAGACCCTCTCCAAGCTATTGTGGGATAGAAGATTGCCTATTGTGTTTATACCGAATAGTACGGACATGAGGCTGAACCCCACCAGGTAGGCAATACGTGAGAACTTGAAAGGTAGCTTCCTCAAAAAGCTTAGCACCATCGTTAGCATGATTCCATTAAGGGTTAAAGAAATGGATTCGGCTATATACAGCGCTTGCAAACTATCTATTCGGCCGCCCCAAACCATTTGATAGGGCACTACACGCACCAACACCAGAATATGAAGCACGAAGGCCACAGCCAAAACTGTGGCAATGAGCATAGCCGTGAGCCGAAAAGCGGGTCTCATTTTGCTACCAAATGTAAAAAAAGCGGGCCTATAGGGTGGTTAAGCGAAGGTGTTGAGGCTGGCCTACACGATGGATTCTAACCAAGTACGTCCCTTTGGGGTATGCCGTAAGGTCAAGTTCTGCCGTGCCGCGGGCGCGGTACAAACACTTGCCTTGAGCATTATAAACCTCCAAATGGTCTGAATCTGAAATACCACGCACCGTGAAAAAGCCTGCCTGGCTGGGGTTGGGATAAGCAACAATTGTAGAGGCATTCTGCTTTACCAGACCCACACGTATAAAATTAAAGGCGGCAGAAGTGGCCCGACATCCGTTAGTATCTGTGATGCTGACGGTATAGAAGCCTTCATTCTGAGGAACAAGCGTATCGGTAGCAGCGGGCAACGGTTGATTATTATAACTCCAGGTGTATTGAATATATCCTCTGGGCGCAATCAATGAGTTACCCTGCTGCCTGATAAGTGGTAAGGCAGGCAGTGGGGCAACTGTGATAGTAACAGGCACCAATGCACTCTGGCAAAACCCAAGCCTTGCTTGTGCCCAGTAACGTGTGGTTTGCCCAACGGTACGCTGAAAAACGAGACCTGAATCTATGAGGGATTGCCGTAGCGAATCGGCATACCAACGTACGACTGGATCTGGTGGCAGCGTAAGTACCTGAAGACTGAAAGCACCGCCCGGGGCACACAACAAAGTTGTTCCGCTAAATCGGGGCGTGTCTGGTGCAGGAGCTACCTCTACGACGACGCCCTGACGCTGACTCGGGCAGCCGTCTTGGCGGATAAGGGCAAAGTACACAGTCGTATCCAGCAAGGGCGGGGTCGTAAAAGTGGCCCCCGATGCCAGCAGCGTCTGGCTGGTGTCGCTGTCGTACCACTCGTAGGTGGCATTGCCTTGAGCGCCCCTTGCCGTAAGCGTGGCAGCATTGCCTGCACACGTAAACGTGGCAATGGCCGACGGGGGCGTGACGGGTGGCCGAACAACGACGGAGACATCGTTGCTTTGGCCGAGGCTATCTGCAGAGGTAGCTATTGCCGAATAGTTGCCAAACTGGCTTACCGTCAAAGTTCTGAAAGTATCACCGGGTAAAGCCAGACCATCTTTGCGCCACTGTACACGGGCTCTGGTTGAGGTTGAGGCGGTTAAGACGGTAGAGTCTCCATTACATAGCACGACAGGCCCCGCAGGCGTAACATTGATGGACAAGGCCGGCTGGCCAGCAATCTGCCCCTGTATTGGAAAGCTAATAATAAAGTCAGCGCAGTTGGTGACTGCGTCTTGACGTTTGCCTTCTCGCGCCCATGGATTGGCCGCCGGGCCACCGTTTAGCACAAAGCACAATTGCTGGATGGTGTCGGCACGCTGGCCGTAGTAATCACTGGGCTTAATTTTCTTTTGCCATAGCCCATTAGGCAGCCGGCTAAAGGCTACGCGTGCACTATCTGCCCCAAGCCCGGCACCAACGATAGATTGCCAGGCGTTGCCGTTGAGGGTAACGCCACTGTGTATCCGCATTATTTGGGCACCAACCAGGCCGGGCGTTCCTGCGGGACAAACCAAGGCAGGGTCTACCGTGATGGTAATTGTATCTGCAGGGGTGGCGCGAGCCGGGGTAATGGTGACACCCGAGATTTGTGCCCTAAGAAGACTGGGGCAGATGCACAGGCAAAGCAGGGCAAGGGTGTAGAGTTTTTTCATCAGAATAGGTGCCGATAGACATCTATAGCAGTACGGAGGTCTAAACAAATATAGGGTAATAGCCAAGGCTCAAAGCAGGGCTCTACTTTTGCGGTGACCATTGTGGAGACCTAACAATAGAACTGCATTGCTGACCCTCGTTTACCAAGCCTACGGCCAAAAGGCCATTTACCAAGAAGCGGCCTTAAGCATACTGACCTGGCTGCACCAGCCTGGTAGCGCGGCATCTCAGGTTCTGGTTTATACCGATGCGCCTGAGGCGTTGCAGGCGATGATTGGCACGAGGCTCAACGTATTTTATCAGCCTGTCTCGGCTGATCAATGGCAGGCCTGGCGAGGCGAAATCGACTTTGTGCACAGGGTTAAGATCTGTGTTTTGCAGGATGCCCTTATGCGGGTTGCAGGGCCATTGCTCTACCTAGATACCGACACCGTATGGACAGCGCCAGCAGATACTTTGGCGGCCACTCTGGCAGCAGGAAGACGACTGATGCACCTTAAAGAAGGCAGCTTGGCGGCAGGCAATGCCCTTAACAGAAAAATCTACAAGGCCTTATCGGGCCAGGTTGTGAAACTGGAAAACGGCGACACCTTCCAGGCCAATGCTACGCTTATGATGTACAATGCAGGCGTACTGGGCTTATTACCGCAAGATGCTCCGTTACTAGCAATTGTACTAGCCCTTACCGAGGCGCTTTACAGGGCGCTGCCGAAGCATGTGATGGAGCAACTGGCTTTCAGCTATGTGTTGCAGCAGGCAGGCCCCGTAGACAGCGCCGACGGGCCAATTTTGCATTATTGGAACCTGAAGGCGCTAAGAGAACAACTGCCTGCTTTTTTTGAAAACCTGCAGACGCTGGCCCCAGAAGTCTGGCCTGCGGCTGCTTCGGCGTTGGGGCAAGAATTGATAGCTCCTTATGAAGCAGAGCTTGCCTACCGAGGGCTGCCTGGGTGGCGCAGGGCTTTTCTAAAATTGGCAGGCGGCCGTTGGCAAATGCCAGACTTACAAACAGCCAGGCCAAGGGCTTAATCTAGGTGAGCAAGCTCACCTTCTATCTGCGCGCGGCGCGGCTCAAGCCACTCGGGTAGCTGCAGCTTTTGGCCTAGGGTTTCCAGGGGCTCGTCTGTGGCCATGCCGGGTGGGTCGGTGGCTACTTCAAACAATATGCCGCCGGGCTCGCGGAAGTAGATACTGCGGAAGTAGTTTCGATCTAGCACTTCTGTAACATGCAGGCCAGATGCCTCTACCAGGGCACGCACCTGTCGCTGGCTGGCCTCCGTCGGTGTGCGGAAGGCAATATGGTGTACTGATCCGGCGCCTTGCAGGGCACGGGCCTGGTTGTTGGCGTAAATGTCTATATAGTGGCCTGGCGCGGCAACTTTACCCGGTGCTACCAAACGGCTGTAGGCACCTTGGCGCTCAGCCAAGGTATAGCCCAGCAGTTGCTCTAACACAGCCTCTGTGGGGCTGGCCTGAGTTACATGCAACTGGGCACTATGAAAACCGCTGAGCGCAGCGTCGGCGGGTATGTTGGCTGAGGGATTGCCATTAGGCTGCCCGGGGCCGAGTTCAGAGGTAAAGACGATCTCGATGCCCATGCCATCTGGATCAGTAAAGCGAAGCAGAGACTCGCCGAATGGGCTCTCGGCCGTCTGAAAGGTGATCCGCTTTTCGATAAGCCTGTCACTCCAGAAGGCGCGGGCAGCTTTGGGAGCCGTGTAGCGCGTGTATTGCACCTGGCCAGCTCCTCCCCTGCCCCGCACCAGGCCCTCGTAGGGGAAAAAGGTGATGAGGGTGCCAGGGCTGCCGGCGGCGTCGCCATAGTAAAGGTGGTACACCTCGGGCGCGTCGAAGTTCACGGTGCGCTTCACCAGGCGCTGCCCGATGACGTCGGTGTAAAACTCTTTATTGGCCTTGGCCCCGCTGGCAAGGGCAGTTATGTGATGAATGCCGGTAATCAGGTGGTTTTCCATAGTTTAGAGATTGCTTGGCAAACCCTACGCAAGATTAACGTCTCCAGATTGGGGCTACCCTAAATATAGGTTAAGAAAGACGAAGCAGCACTAATGCTGGCCAGAACTAGAGAGCGCGCCTGCTACTGAACAAATGCCTCTAAGGCCTGGGCTGCAAAAAAGAAGAAAAGCAACGCGGCACCCAAGGCCAAAAGCGCTACAAGCGCCAGCCGCCGCTGTGGCTCTGGTTGCTCTTGGGCGGGCTTAAATATGAGATGGTAGGGCAGCTTTAGATAATAATACAAACTAACGGCGGTATTGAGTGCCACGAAGGCCGCAAGCCCATAGGCCCAGGCCGGGCCGAAAACCTGTTGCTGCCTAGCAAGCCCCAGCACCAGCTTGAACTTGGCCACAAAGCCTACCGTGGGCGGCAGGCCCGCCAGGGCAAGGCCACTTACAACGGCCAGCACCGCCCAGAGGGTATGCCCCTTGGCCCAGCCACTTACGGAGGCAAGCTCGGGGCTGGCGCCCCCTGCTTGCAATTGCCCCCAAAGGCCGAAAGCCATGTAGTTGATGCCCAGTAAGGCTAAGCTGTAAAAACCGGCGACCTCTAATGGTGCCGGGCAAGCCAGGCAAAGCAACATAAAGCCCGCATGCGCTACGGATGAGAAACCCATAAGCCGCAGAAAGCGGGTCTGGTAGAAAGCCCCAACGTTGCCTGCCAACACGCTGGCTGCCCCCACTACGGCAAGGGGCAGGGCAATCTGTGGCAAGGTGGTGTGTGAGAAGTAGGCCAGGTTGGATACCCACCCCAGAGAGGCAACCTTAGGTGCAACACTCAAAAACGCCACCATTGGTAGCGGCGCAGCCTCGTAGATCCGGGGCACCCAACCATGCAGCGGAAATGCGCCCAACTTAAACAATACCCCAACCAGCAACAATGCCTGGGCTATATACCAAGCTTGCGGGCTTGCGTTAGAGGGGGGCAGCAAGGATAATCCGTAGCTCCAGCTGAGGCCATAGGCCAGGCAGGCGGAGCTAAACAGGCCAAGAAGCGCATAACGCAAGGTTGCCTGCAATGCAGGCTTGCGGCCTGGCCAGGCCATGGCTGCATAGCTGGCAAGCGATAGCGTCTCAAGGGCTAGGAAGCTCAAAACTGGGCCGTGGGCCAACACCAATACGTGGGCTCCAGCCAGGGCAGCGAGCAGAAAGAAACTGAGAGGACCGGCGTCGTATCGGGCGGGCCTTCGGGCTAGCTGAAGCCAAAGCACTGAGACCAGAGCTGCAACGTCTGCCACAGCCAGGAAGGGTGTCTGCCACTGGGCAAGCTGAAGCGATAAAAAGGGAACTAAAAAGGGCTGTGCAGGCAGACCTTGGGCACGCCAGCAAATGCCAAACAGGCTCACAGTAATGGCCACCAAAGAGACCCAGCCTCCCATCCGACGACCGGGTAGGGCAAGCAACCAAAGTTCTACCAGAAAAGCTGCGACCAAAGTCAGCTCTGGCAGTAGAGTTTGGTAGGGGACGGTCGGCATGCACAACAGCACAATGGCTGGCGCAAAGATGGCCCAAAAAGGCAGAGGCCTTTATGCGAGCCTACAACATTTGCCGTATGTAAGGCTTGGCGACCGTACTTTCCTTTCAAAATCGCTACCGAGGCGAGCGGCACAATGCGCTCGCTCGTGTTTCTTTGAAGTGCTTATGAAGATTTTAACGCCTGAGCAGATCCGCCGCGTAGAGGAAAAAACGATGCAACGCCAAGGCATCTCTGAGCGGCAGCTGATTGAAAGGGCTGCCGAAGCGGCCTGGAACGCCATGCAGGCCGAACTCTATGGTGCCGGGCCGGTAATAGTGCTGTGTGGGCCAGGCAAAAACGGCGCAGATGGATTGGCGCTTTGTATGCACCTGCTGGAGGCCGGTAAGGCACCGCAGATTTACGTGCTGGCTGCAGAGCACTACCACGATGCTTTTAATGAGCAAATGGGCCGCCTTTTTGAGCGCGGCGTAGAAGTAAAATGGATGCGGAAACCAAAAGATATTCCGGCCTTCTCTGAAGAGGATATCGTGGTTGATGCACTGTTTGGCACAGGGCTAAACCGGCCGCTGGCAGGCATTGCCGCAGACCTTGCCATTAGCCTTAGTAGTGCAAGCTCTTACGTAATCTCGTTAGACATACCCAGCGGCATACCCAGCACCGGCGTAGCCGAGCCTGGCCCTTGGCCGCACATCGAGGCAAGCTCTACCTATACGTTTGGGTTGCCAAAGCTGGCCCTTTTTATGAGCGACACAGGCCGGGTGGCGGGTGAGTTTCAGGTGTTGGACATTGGCCTGGACAAGGACGCCATCCAAGAAGAAGAATCGCCGTACTTGATTCCGGACGAGGCGCAGATGGCTTTTTTGGGCCCTTACGAGCGGGTGCGCTTTTCGCATAAAGGCGACTATGGCCATGCCTTGCTTGTTGGCGGCAGGCTGGGGGTTTGCGGATGCATGATCTTGGCCAGCCAGGCAGCCCTGCGCGCGGGCTGCGGCCTGGTGACGGTAGGCCTGCCTAAGAGCGGCCTTATGGCGCTGCAAGCTGCCGTACCCGAGGCCATGGTGGTGCCCGACACTTCAGATGACTTTATCACAGGGTTGCCCGAGAAGCTAGACCGCTACACAGCCATCGGTATGGGGCCAGGTATGGGCAAGGGCCCGGGCGCTGTAGCTGCATTGCAAGCACTACTACGCTCTAAGCATCCGCGCCTAGTGCTGGATGCAGATGCACTCAACATCCTGGCTGAGCATAAAGAGATGCTGAAGGATTTGCCCATAGGCACTGTCCTTACCCCGCATGCAGGCGAGCTAGACCGCTTGGTAGAGCACAACGGGACGGCCCTTGCACGGCTGGATGCTGCCCGTAATCTGGCCCAAAAACACACTTGCTTTGTAGTGCTTAAAGGTGCCTTTACGGCCATCTGCGCCCCCACCGGCGATGTGCTGTTTAACCAGAACGGCAACCCTGGCATGGCCACTGCAGGTACGGGCGACGTGCTTACCGGTTTATTGACGGGCCTGCTGGCCTATTTTAATGACCCGCTGGATGCCTTGGTGCTGGGAATTTACCTGCATGGGCTGGCCGGTGATTTGGCCGCCCAACGGCTGAGCCAACAGGCACTTACGGCTGGGGCCGTCGCACGGATGCTGGGCAAGGCCTGGCTGCATGTGGATGCCATGCGCCAAATGCCAGACCTACTCTCTGCAGCAGAAGACGATGTGCCCTTTTGAATCCCAGCCAAGAGCCCTATAAATCAAATAGCCCGCAGTTGCGGGCTATTTGATTTATAGGGCTCTAATTACGGCTTTAGGCCTGGCTTGCCAACGTATGCGTTGGCTGAATATGTCCGTCTTGCCCCTCGTCTGTGGTGGGGCGTTTTGGGAACCAGCGCTCGCGCGCACGCTCGATGAGGTAGTACATGGCCGGAGCGATGACGAGGGTCAGAAAGGTGGATACCACCAGACCGAAGATGATCGTCCAGGCAAGTGGCCCCCAGAAGATGGAGCTCTCGCCACCGATGTAAAACTCAGGGTCCCACTTGGAGAGTAAGGAGCCGAAGTTGATGTTCATCCCTATGGCCAAGGGTACCAAGCCCAACGTGGCTGCCGCTGCAGTAAGCAATACGGGGGTCATACGGGTGGCGCCGCCATCAATTATGGCATCGTGCAAATTCTCGCCCCGGTTGCGGAGCTCTTCGATGAACTCCACCAGGATGATACCATTTTTTACTACGATACCTGCCAAGGCCAGAATACCCACGCCCGACATGACGATGGAGAACTCCATGCCGGTAAGCCAGAATCCGCCAAATACGCCAATCCAACTGAAGGCTATGGTCGCAAAGGTGATGAAAGGCTTGGACAACGAGTTAAACTGCGTGACCAGAATCATAAACATGAGCAGAATGGCCGCCGCAAACGCCGTTACCAAGAATTGGCCAGTCTCTTGCTGGTCTTCTTGCTGGCCACCCAGCCTGACGGAGTAGCCCTCTGGCAGCTTTAGGTTGGGGAATACCTTTTGCTGAATCTGCTGGTTGATCTCGTTGGCGTTGTAGCCGGGTACAACCTCGGAGCCTAAAGACACCAGGCGCTCTTGGTTTTTGCGTTTGATGGCCGAGTAGGTTGTGCTGTAACGCATAGTGGCTACAGACGAGATGGGTATGCTCTTGAACTGCCCGGTGGCCATGTCTCTAAAATCGAGACGCTGGTTGAGCAGGGCATCGAGGCGGTCTCGGTAGGTACGGTCTAGGCGGAGCATGATGGGATACTCGTCTTTGGCCTCGCGATACTGGCTGACCTCTTTGCCGAAGAGGGCCGTGCGCAGGGCCAAGGCTACCTGAGCCGTAGCAATGCCCTCGCGGCTGGCTTTCTCGCGGTCAACGTCCAGAATAATCTCTGGCTTATTAAGCTCCAGGTCAGACTTGAGCTGGTCTATGCCGCGGATGTTCTGTCGGGCAATTTCGGCCGAGATGCTGTTTTGAATTTTGAGTAACTCTTGCAGGTCGTCGCCGGCAATTTCGACCAAGATGGGCTTGCCTACGGGCGGGCCGTTGGCTTCTTTCTCTACCGAGACCTGGGCCCCTGGGATGTTAGACACGGCATCGCGGATTTGCGTCAGGATGGTGCTGGTGCTGATGCCGATGCGCTCAGCCAAGGGTACGAAGGCCACCGTTAGCTTGCCCTTGTGGGGGGCTACCACGCGGTCAGGGTCTTGAGGGTCTCCGGCCCCGATGCCCACGTTGGTGATGACCGACTTCACGATGGCACCATGTGGTTTAAGCAACTGCTCTACTTTGCCATAAACGCCTTGCATCACAGAATCTGTAACGCGCCCGTCCGTCCCGATTGGGAGCTGGACATAGACATAGACGTAGTTAGGATCGCCTTGAGGGAAGAAGCCGATCTTAGGGTTTGAGCTAAAGTAGCCGAACATGGTCCCAACCAGCAGCAAGAATGTCGCAAGCACAAACCAGAGGGGCCGCCAGCCGTGGATGACAAACATGATCAATCTTTTGTAGCCCCGCTCTATGGCAGGGATTACCCTGGCCTGAAAACCCCGAATCATAGGGCTCAGCACAAATCGGTTTGCTACATAGAGCCCAAGCAGTATGCCCATTAGCGTGCCCAACGATTTGGTTATGAGGAAGCCGACCACCGTCAGGATGACCAGCACCACGGATACGCGCCAAAACGTGCGGTTGGCCTTGGCGTGATCCTGCTCCTCGTGCCGTTTCATGAAACTGACGGCAAACACCGGGTTGATGACGAAAGCCACGAACAACGACCCGAACAACGTCAGGATCAGCGTTATGGGCAAAAAGCGCATGAACTCGCCAATGATGCCGGGCCAAAAGGCCAGCGGGGCAAACGGAGCCACGTTTACCAGCGTGCCTGACAAAACGGGGTAGAACACCTCGCCGGCTGCCTTCTTAGCCGCCACTTTGATGGGCAACTTCTCTTGGTTGAAGATTCTGTGGGTGTTTTCGATTACCACGATGGCATCGTCTACTACAATGCCTAGGCCAAGCAAGAAGGCAAACATCACGATCAGATTCAGCGTGAAGTCTAGCCCAATCATGGGAATGAAGGCCACGAGCGCCGAGAGCGGTACAGACAGCCCTACGAAGAATGCATCCGTTGTACCCATGAAGAACATGAGTACAAACACCACGAAGATGAAGCCCAGCACTACCGTGTTGATCAGGTCGTTCAGGTCGGCGCGGGTGCGCTCAGACTGATCTGCGGTTGTTACGATGGAGAGGCCCTTAGGGAACTTGGTCTCTTGCAGGCGATGGGTAATGGCCTCGATTTTGTCGGCGGCGTCCACCAGGTTTTCGCCCCCGCGCTTGATGACGTTGAGCGATATAACGGGCTTGCCGTCTAGCGAGGCGAAGTCTTGCTTCTCTTCGAACCCGTCTTTGACCTCGGCAATGTCCTTAAGAAAAACGGACTGCCCGCGGCCGCCGCGCACGACGATGTTGCGCAGGGCATCCATAGACTTGATCTCGCCGGTTACCCGCAAGGTGCGGCGTATGTTGGCCATGTTAAGCTCGCCGCCAGAGATATTGACGTTCTCGCCGGCGATGGCCTGCTCTATGTTGCCGAAGGTGATGCCTGCGGCCTCTGCTCTGAAGAGATCGACGTTGATCTGAATCTCGCGGTTGAGGGCACCTATTATGTCTACACGTTTTATCTGTGGCAGCTCTTCAATCTCGTCTTCCAATACCTCTGCGTACTCCTTCAGGTTTTTGAGTGAGAAATTGCCCGAGAGGTTCAGGTTCATGATGGGGAACTCAGAGAATTCCACTTCTTGAATTTGGGGGTCGCGGTCTAGGTCATCGGGTAGTTCGTTTTTGGCACGGTCTACGGCATCGGTGATGCGCTGTTTGGCTACAGGAACATCTACACCGGCATTAAACTCTACCAACACGGCAGAGAAATCTTGGATGGAGGTGCTTGTGATTTTCTTTACCCCCGAAACCGACTTCAGTTCTTTCTCAACCGGCTTGGTAATAAGGTTCTCCATATCCTCTGGGCTAGTACCCGGGTAGATGGTGGAGACGTAAATGTTGGGGATTACAATGTCAGGGAACTGCTCTTTAGGGAGCGAGTTGTACACCATGGAGCCAGCCAGGGTGATGATGAAGGTGAAGATGTACACCGTCGTCTTGTTCTCTATGCACCAACTGGTGATGGAGAACTCTTTGAATCTGCGCAGGGCGTCTTTCATGTTTTAGGTTATGGCCGAGACGGGAGAATTTTGAAGAGTTTTGGGCATGCAGCCCAGGCAACACGCCATGCCTAGAAAGCGATGGCCTGGCCTTCGGTTACGTCTTGGTAGCCGGTGGTGATGATGCGGTCGCCTGGGCGCAGGCCGCTTTTGATCTGGATTCGTCCGTTGTAGGCAAGGCCGGTCTCAACCTTTCGGGCCTCGGCTACGGTTTTGCCTTCTTTCTCAACGGCTACATACACCAGGGTGCCTTGGTCTGAGTTGATGAGCACGTTCTGGTTTATCACCAAGGCATTGGTAATGGTCTGATCGTTGATGCGCAGCTTGGCCAGCATATTGGGGCGCAGGCTTTCTATGGCTTGCACGTTGGCCTCTACACGGATGGTTCGAGAGGTAGCATCGACAACAGACGATACAAAACTCAAGGTGCCGGGCAGGGTCTTTTTCAACTCCGGAAAGTCGATTTCGATGGCATCTCCACGTTTGATGTAAGAGAGATATGCCTCGGCCACATTGCCTGATACTTTAAGGTCTGCCAGGTTTACGATGCGGAACAAGCCCGTCATCGGGTTTTGGCTGGGCTCTCCCACGCGTGCGCTAACGGCATCTATTGTGCCGGCTATTGGGGCGGTTATGGTGCTCATAGCAAGCTGCTCTCGCAGGGTGGCCAGGCGGCGCTTGGCCGCATCGTAATTGGTTTTAGCCTGGATGAACTGAACCTCTGAGCCGATTTTCTGATCCCATAGGGCTTTTTGGCGGTTGTAGAAATCCTCTGCTGCGGCCAACTGCGTTTCTACCTCAGCAATAGAGCTGCGGGTGATGGCAGCATCTATTCGGGCAAGCACCTGGCCTTTAGCTACGCGGTCGCCCTCGCGCACCAGCACGGCCTCTATCATGCCAGGGGCCTTGCCGTTGACGGTTACCACGTTGTCAGACTCTACCTGGCCCTGCACTTCTACAAAGTGTTTGAAGGTGCCTGGCTGCACCGTAGCTACGGCTACGGACTTTGGTTTAGAAGAGGCAGCCTGTTCTTCTTTGCCATCGTTGGCAGTGGCGCGTTCTAGCGAGGCTATTTCTGTGGCGATGCGGCTTTGCTCTAGGCGGAGCTCTTCTAGCCGGGCTTTACGGCCTTCGGGCGTGGTGGTATTGGGGCCGCCACAGGCAGCCAGTAAGATTACCAGGCCTGCAACGAGTGCGTGTTTTACGTTTTTCATAGTCTTAGGTCTTAGGGCGAAGTTTTTCGGAAACAGGAGGGATTGAGGAGGCTACAGGCTTAGATTAGTTGGCGGTGAGGCGGCCAGTAGCTACGTCTGCATCTACTTTGGCCACTAGGGCATCGTAGAGGGCGGCATAGTAGTTGGTTTGGGCCACGCGGAGGTCTACCTCGGCATTGGTAACCTCTAGACTGCTGCCTACGCCTTGCTGGTATTTGATTCGCGTAACGCGTACCACCTCTTTGGCCAGGTTCAGGTTGCGCTCTTGCGTTTGCAGGCGCACGCGGGCGTTTTGGCCTGCTATGTTGGCGCGGTCTATCTCGAAGTCGATGGCGTTTTTGACAAGCTCGCGGCTGTCTGCCACCTTTTTGAGGGTGAGGCGCGCCTGGGTAATCTGGTATTCTTTAGATAGGCCGTCGAAAATGGGGACATTGAGCGTAAGCCCGATGACGGAGTTGGCATACCAACGGTAGCCGTCTTGATAGGCCTTGATGGGCTGCCCATTGGGCCCGAGAACGGGATTATCGTTGGCATCGCGTACGAGCACGTCTGGATAGCGGCCTGCCAGGCCCGAGGCTTTGTAAACCCGGCCATCTGCCCCTGTAAACGAGGCATAAGGCGGTAGCATGTCAATAAACCGCGTTGCCGCCGAGGCAGCCCCGAGCGAGGCAAAGCCCACCAACGTAGGCAAATAGCCTGCCCGGCGGTTTTTCAGGTCTAGCTGGGCTAGTTGCTCTTGCGTGTTGAGGATTTGCAGGTCTAGGCGCTGGTCGTAGTTGCCGAAGGCTTCGGGCTGGGTGGCCAGCTCTACCTTGGCACCCTCTAACTGATCTGTGATGGTTAGCTGTTGCTGAATGGGGTAGCCCATAGAAAACTTAAGTGCCGATACCGCCAGTTGCACCTGGCGTAGGGCGTTCTCTCGGTCAGACTCCAGGTTGTTGCGTTGTACCTCTAGGCGGTAAACGTCTATCTGCTCGGCAAAGCCGTTTTTGTGCAATGCACGGGTGGCGCGCAGGGCGGTGTCTAGCCGGGCCAGGTTGTAGTCTAGCAGTTTTGTTTGCTCTTGGCCTACCATGGCTTGATAGTAAGCCTTGGTGACGGAGGCCTTTACATCTATACGGGCCTTGTCTAACTGCTTGGCCGTAAGGCCGGTATAAACGCTTGATGCCTTAAGCCCCAATAGGTAACTGGGCGAAAAAATGAGCTGGTTGAGCTGCAAGCCCATATTGAGCGAATGTGGCAGCGCAAAACCAAGGCCTAAGGGCATACCCACCGGCACGGGGCTGGGTTGCCCTCCGCCAAACAAGGCTGCTGCCCCTTTGCCAGACTCAAGTACAGAGCGGGGTACGATGGCGTTGTAGTTGTAGGCCACAGATCCGTTGACCTGGGGCAGCCCTGCCGCCCGGATCTCGCCCACGCGGGCCCGGCTGCTCAGAAAATCTGTCTGGGCGTTTTTGATATTTATGTTGTTGGCCAGGGCGTAAGCCACGGCTTGGTCTAGGCTGAAGGCCGTTTGCCCGGCGCTGTTGGCCATGGGCCTTACCTGAGCCTGTGCAGCAAAGGCTGCCCCGATGGCCAAGGCAGCTAAAATGTTTTTCATAGTTTCGTTTTAGGTTGAACGGTTTTGATCGTTTGAAGAGAAGGACAATTACGGAGCGTTGTGGGAGGTTAGGGCTTGGCTATGGCCCTGGGTTGGGTTTTAGGTTGCTGAGTAGGTTGATGGCTTCGGGATCTGCCTTGAGGTTCTGCCAGGCTTGGGCGCCCATCTCAGTTAGCAGGCCACGTACGAAATGCTCGAGCAATTGCTCTTGCACGAGGGCAAAGTCGAAGTCTTGAGGTGGGAAAACCTCTGGGTCGAAGGACATCGTCACCATGGTAAAGCGAAAGCGTGCCATCACCTTGGCATCAAGGTCTTGCCGGTAAACGCCCTCGGCCTTGCCACGGGTGACGTTGCTGATGATGCTTTGCTCAAACAGGTTATCGCGCTGAGCCTCGAACAATCGCCAGGCCTTGGGGTGAAAGCGTTTGAGCTCGTGCACGATGATGGGATTGATTTCTGCCATCTCTTTGCGTAGCATCTGGGTTACCATCATCATCTCTATCAGAGCACCTTGGCCCTCGCTGGTGGCGTGGAGCTGGCCCCACTTGGCGCAATCCTCATCTACATGCTTTTGGGCGATTTGGAGTACGAGTTCTTCTTTATTTTCAAAATGCTGGTATAAGGTCTTCTTGCTCATGGCCAGATGCCGGGCTACCTCATCCATAGAGATAGACCGGATACCAAAGCGGAAGAAGAGCTGCTCGGCGCCTTCGAGAATGCGCTGCCGGATGGGATCTGTCATGCTGGTTGCTGCAAAACTATGGAAACTTTTGCGATTACAAAAGTTTTTTCCGTTTAGTTTGTTTCTTTTTATGCATTTTTCGTATTAAGGTTTTGTAATGAGCATATCTCGTAGAGATTATTAAGGCAGCCAGCATGCCCGTACAAAGGACGGTGCGTACCGAACTTAGGCCCGCAGATGAGAAAGCTGGAGCCGGACGTGTTTTTAGCCCAACAAGCAACAGGCCTGGTATGGGATGTCCGAAGCCCGGTTGAGTATGCCGCAGGCCACCTACCGGGGGCTGTATCAGTGCCATTGTTTTCTGATGAAGAGCGGGCACAGGTAGGCATTTGCTACAAGCAAAAAGGCGGGCCACAGGCCGTTGAGCTAGGATTAGAGATGGTGGGGCCCAAAATGGCCAGTTGGGTACGCCAGGCCAGGCAGACCATAGGCACAGGTGGGTCTATTGGGTTGTATTGCTGGCGAGGGGGTATGCGCTCGGGCAGCATGGCCTGGCTGCTAGAGCAAGCCGGCTTTGACGTATCTCTGGTGCTGGGCGGTTATAAGGCCTACCGCCACTATGTGCGTGCTGTGTTGGAGCGGCCATGGCGCTTACATGTATTAGGTGGCCATACCGGAAGCGGCAAAACCGAGCTGCTGCACCACCTGGCAGAGGCAGGCGCGCAGGTAATAGACCTGGAAGGTTTGGCCCGGCACAAAGGCTCGGCCTTTGGTGCCATTGGCCAGCCAGAAGGGCAACCCCGCATAGAGCATTTTGAAAACCTGCTGGCGGGCCAGCTTCTTACAAAAGATGCCAGCAAGCCTATTTGGGTAGAGGACGAGAGCCAAACGATTGGACAGGTCTTTATTTACAAACCCTTTTATGATCTGATGGAAGCCGCGCCGCTCTACTGCCTGCAAGTACCCCTGACAGACAGAGTTGCCAGGCTTGTCGCAGACTATGCGCAGGGGCCAGAGGCAGACCTGGCAGCGGCCATACAAAAAATTGCACGGCGCATGGGCCCGCAGCATGCACAAACTGCCCTAGCGGCACTAAAGGTTGGGGAGTATGCCCATGTTGCAGAGCTGGCTCTGGCCTATTACGACCCATGCTACGACCATGCTCTGGCCCGGCGGCCTAACCCGCCCGTTGCCTTTGTCCCTTACCTTAAAGGGCAAGAAATACCCACCGCTAAAGCATTGCTAGCCGAAGAACAGCTAAACCAAACTGCACCTTAAGACATGCCGAACGAAACGATCAGATTGACGCAGTACTCTCATGGCGCGGGCTGTGGATGCAAAATAGCGCCAGGCGTACTAGACCAGATACTGCATAATAGCGGGCACTCAGAAGCATTTAGCGGCTTGCTCGTTGGCCACGAGAGCAAAGACGATGCCGCAGTGATGGATCTGGGCAACGGCATGGGCGTTGTGAGCACAACAGACTTTTTTATGCCTATTGTGGACGACGCCTTCATCTTTGGGAAGATTGCCGCTGTTAATGCCATCTCAGACGTGTACGCCATGGGCGGTAAGCCGCTGATGGCCATTGCCATTTTGGGTTGGCCCGTAAACCAATTGCTGCCTGATTTGGCAGGACAAGTAGTGGCCGGGGGCAGAGCAGCCTGCCTAGAGGCAGGTATTCCGCTAGCAGGCGGGCATAGTATAGATGCGCCGGAGCCGATCTTCGGCCTTGCCGTGACGGGCTTGGTAGAGTTGGCACACCTTAAACAGAACAACACGGCTACCGCAGGCTGCAAGCTCTACCTAACCAAGCCGTTGGGCGTAGGCCTGCTCACAACGCTGGGCAAGGCAGGCAAGGTAAACCCCGAGGCATTGGCACCGGCCATTGCCAGTATGACGACCCTTAATAAGCCGGGGTTTGCATTCGGTGCTGTGGGTGGTGTACGTGCCATGACAGACGTAACCGGCTTTGGCCTGCTGGGCCATTTGCTTGAGATGTGCGAAGGCGCAGGACTGGCAGCTACTGTGCGTTATACAGATGTACCAATGCTGCCTGGGCTAACACCTTGGCAAGACTTAGCCCATGCCCCGGGCGGCACCAAAAGAAACCTGACCAGCTACGGCCACAAGGTAGAAATGGCCAGCCCCAACATGGCCGTTCTGTTGGCAGATCCGCAGACGAGCGGCGGCTTGCTATGCGCTGTGGACCCAGCCCATGAGGCAGCGTTTTTGGCGGTGGCCAAGGCCGAGGGTTTACACCTGCAGGCTTTTGGCGAGTTGCACGCGGCGGTAGCTGGGCCTACCATCCGGGTAGTTTAGGCCAGGCAGGCGGCTGCCACCTCAAAAGCTATGGCTGCGCCAAGGCGTGCTGTGCGGTTGTCCACGTCGTAGCGGGGGTTTAGCTCGGCTATGTCTGCCGAGCGCAGACTGGGGCAGGCCAATACCTGGCGCAATAGGCGCATAGTACCCGGGCCAGGCAAGATGCCAATGGCATTGGGTGCGCTTACCCCTGGCGCAAGGCTGGCAGAAAATAAGTCCATATCTATGGTAAGCATCTGCGGATTGTGGCTGCGCAGCCACTGGGCCAGCTCGTCTGAGACCTGGCCCAGGGCTGCCCCGCCCATTTCTTCTGCCATTACGGTATGGACGCCTAGTTCGTCTGCCCGATTAAAGAGGCGACGGGTGTTGCCCGTGCGCTGGATACCCAGTGCTGCGTAGGCAAAAGCACGGCCATCTGCCTGGCAATCTTGCGCTATGGCGGTAAAGCTGTTGCCACTGTGGTGCTGGCCGTCGGCAAGGTCTCGCAGGTCGTAATGGGCGTCGAAGTTTACGATGCCTACCCCCTGCCCTGCCCGCAAGCCGGGGCGCAGGCCCAACCACTGGCCGTAGGTTACCTCGTGGCCACCGCCAAAGACGAGCGTGAAGTAGCCCTTGGCTTGTGCGGCGGCCAACTGCAGGCCTAGCTCGGCATGCGCCTGATCAAGGTCTTGGTTGTGGCAGGCTATGGTGCCAAGATCTGCCAGCAGGTGCCGTTCGGCATCAAAGTGTACGGGCATGCCGGCACAAAACTGGCGGAGCGCCTGTGGGCCTTCTGCAGCACCCACGCGGCCGAGGTTTCGTACAACGCCTTCGTCGCTTGCGAAGCCTACAAGGGCCAGGCCTTTTTGCCCTTGTGCCAGGGCAGGTAAACCTTCAGCACCGTCTCTCTGAAACCTGAGCACTTGGTGCCAACGCCAGACGTCGGGCTCGTTGCCGTCGGTACGGGCGCGCCAGGCGGCCCTGTCAGCGGGTATATACATGCTGCTGTGTTTATGCGGCTTGCAGCACGCCCAGCTCGTTGCCGACGGTGATAAAGGCCTGAATGGCTTGGTCTAGATGCTGACGGGTGTGGGCAGCCGATAGCTGAACGCGGATGCGCGCCTGCCCTTTGGGCACTACTGGATAGAAGAAGCCTATGACATAGATGCCATGAGCCAGCAAACGCTCGGCGAATTTCTGTGCGATGACAGAGTCGTAAAGCATGACGGGGACAATGGGGTGCTCGCCAGGTTTAATGTCGAAGCCGGCGGCGGTCATGGCTTGGCGAAAGTATTGGGTGTTTTCTTCTAGCCGGTCTCGCAGCTCGGTGGTTTGGCTTAACATATCCAGCACAGCAATGCTAGCTCCGACAATGGAAGGCGCTACGGTATTGCTAAAGAGATAGGGCCTGGAGCGTTGGCGCAGCATCTCTACAATCTCTTTGCGCCCGCTGGTAAACCCACCCGATGCACCACCGAGGGCCTTGCCGAGCGTACCGGTGATGATGTCTATCCGGCCTAAAACGTTGCGAAACTCGTGGGTGCCGCGGCCCGTCTTGCCCATAAAGCCCGAGGCATGGCATTCGTCAATCATCACCAAGGCCTTGTAGCGATCGGCCAAGTCGCAGATTTTATCGAGCTGGGCTATGGTGCCATCCATAGAAAATACCCCGTCTGTTACGATGATGCGGTGGCGTTGGCCCTGGGTGGCTTGCAGCTTGGCCTCTAGGTCGGCCATGTCGTTGTGCTTGTATCGGTGGCGCTGGGCCTTGCAGAGCCGGATGCCGTCTATGATGGAGGCATGGTTGAGCTCGTCAGAGATGATGGCATCCTGCTCGTTGAAGAGCGGCTCGAAGACCCCACCGTTGGCATCGAATGCAGCGGCGTACAGGATGGTATCTTCTGTACCCAGAAACTGTGCAATTTTCTCCTCTAGTGTTTTGTGGATGTCTTGCGTGCCGCAGATAAACCGCACCGAGCTTAGGCCGAAGCCGTGGCTATCGATGGCCTCTTTGGCGGCCTGCACTACCTGCGGATGGCTGCTGAGGCCCAGGTAGTTGTTGGCGCAAAAGTTGAGCACGTCGGCGCTTGCTGTGGTGTCTATCTGCGCGCCTTGGGGCGTGGTAATGATGCGCTCACGCTTAAAGAGGCCGTCGGCTTGAATTTGGGCCAGCTCTTGCTCTAGGACAGGTTTGAGAGTCTCGTACATGGTGTAGTGCGTATCAAAGGGGCCAGGCTGTTGCGCAGCCGCTGGCATTGTCGGTAATAAGTGGCAATTTCGCACCAGAGGTGGCAGCTGCTACCTCTGGTGGGCTGGTAGCCCATCAAAAAAAATCAGTGCTTGAGCTTCATGCCTACGTTTTTGGTCATCCGCTTTTCTTCTATCGGCGATATTTTGATGACCACGGCCGCCGTGCGATGCCTGAAGCTGCAAGTGCCGGGCGCCCGGGTGTTGTTTGCCACCAAGCCTGCCTTTACCGGGCTTGTTGCGGCCAATCCTCACGTGGATAAGGTATTAACGCTAGATTCTAACTTGGTGGGGTTGGCAGCCAAAGCCTACAAGGAGGGGGTAACCCATGTTGTAGATCTTCACAGCAACGTGCGCAGCCGGCTTTTGTGCGCCATGCTGCCGTTTGCCAAAGTGTACCGAGTGGCCAAGGGTACGGCCGACAGAGAGGCACTTATCAGGGACAAACGGCACCAAGTGGCACCGCTGCACATGGTAGACCGCCACCTTGCAGCTCTCCAAAAGCTGGGCGTCTGCGACGACGGGGGCGGCCTGGAGTACCACGTGCCCAAACCGGACGCGGTAGATTACACCCTTTGGGCCATGATTGGGCAGCGGCCGTATGCTGCCGTGTGCCTTGGCGGCACCCATGCCTGCAAAAAGTTGCCTGAAGAGAAAGCCATAGAGCTTTTGAGGTCGATTGAGCTTCCTGTCATCTTGTTGGGTGGGCGCACTGAGGCAGAAGAAGGGCAGCGGATAGCAGGCACGCTAGCCCTTGAAGGTCGCTGGGATATTTTTTCGGCCTGTGGTAGCCTGACACTGGGCCAATCAGGGTCTGTGCTTGCGCAAGCTGCCGTGGTTTACAGCCACGATACTGGGCTTATGCACATGGCCGCTGCCTTGGGCAAGCCGGTGGTAAGCATCTGGGGCAGTACGGTGCCCGCCTTTGGGATGTACCCCTATGCACGGCAGTTTGCCATCCAGCAGGTGGCAGGCCTGGCTTGCAGGCCATGCCACCGCCATGGGGCAGACGTATGCCCCGAGGGGCACTTCCGCTGCATGAAAGACCAATCTTTTGGCCATCCACTGGCCTGGTATGACATGGCCGACCCTGGCACGCGGGCACAAATGGCGCAGATTCACCGGGGCCAGGCTTAGGCAAGGGCGGCAGGCACCTATTTTTACGCAGGCTTTAACCTACGTACCTCTCTTGTCTAGTGGCTCCGACAAGCAGGGCTGGTCTTTGGAAATCAAACCGAAGGTCGGCCTGCTGAACATAAACATCGCTGAAGTCTGGCGGTATCGCGACCTGATCATGCTGTTTGTACGGCGCGACCTGGTCTCGGCATATAAGCAGACCATTCTAGGTCCGCTCTGGTTTGTACTGCAGCCTGCCTTCAGCACCATTACGTTCACCATCGTTTTCTCGCGTATTGCGGGTATCTCTACCAGTGGTGTGCCGCCGCTGCTATTCTATTTGAGCGGCACTGTCGTGTGGAACTATTTCAGCTCTAGCCTGGTGAAAACGAGCGGAAGCCTCGTGTCTAATGCAGGCATCTTTGGTAAAGTTTACTTTCCGCGGCTGGCCGTGCCGGTGTCTGGGGTTATATCCAACCTGGTGACTTTTGGTGTGCAACTGGGGCTTTTTCTGTTGGTTTACGCTTATTACATGGTCACCTCGCCGGAGGTCATTAAGCCTAATGGCCTTGCATTGCTGCTGCTGCCCCTGCTGCTGGCTATGATAGCCTTACTGGGCATGGGCCTGGGGCTGATAGTCTCTGCACTTACGACGCGCTTTCGAGACTTGCAGTTCTTTCTGGGTTTCGGCGTTCAGCTTTTGATGTATGCTACTCCCATCGTCTATCCACTGGCGATTGTACCTGCCGAGCTGTCACCTTTTGTAATGCTAAATCCGATGACACCTTTGGTGGAGCTTTTCAGGTTTGCTACACTGGGTGCAGGGCTATTTAGCTGGGTTCTGCTGCTCCGCTCGGCCCTGGTAACGGTCGTTATCCTGGTGATTGGCATTGTTGCCTTCAACCAAGTAGAGCGGACGTTTATGGATACGGTTTAAGCCATTGATTACGATTCAGACGAAAAAACAATGAGTGCCGTAATCGAAGTTCGCAATATTGGCAAGGAGTACAAGCTGGGGGCGGTTACCACCCGCAACCTGCGCGAGGACATTGCCCGCCTGTTTGGCGGCAAAGCAGACTCGTCTATAGAGCGTGTGTGGGCGGTTAAAGACATCAGCTTCGATGTGCCTGCCGGACAGGCGTTGGGCGTCATCGGCAAGAACGGCGCGGGCAAAAGCACCTTGCTCAAAATCCTGAGCCGGGTAACGGCACCAACTACAGGCATCATCAGGGCCAAGGGTCGTATCGCCTCGTTGCTGGAGGTCGGGACGGGCTTCCACCCAGAGCTGACCGGGCGCGAGAACATCTTTTTGAACGGGGCCATCCTGGGTATGAGCAAGGCCGAAATACGCCGCAAGCTCGATGAGATCATTGCTTTCTCGGGCGTTGCCAAGTATGTGGATACGCCGGTAAAGCGCTACAGCTCGGGCATGTATGTGCGGCTGGCCTTTGCCGTGGCGGCCCACCTAGAGAGCGAGATCCTGATTATGGATGAGGTGCTAGCGGTGGGTGATGCCGAGTTCCAGAAGAAGTGCCTGGGCAAGATGAATGATGTAGCTCGCAACGAGGGCCGAACCGTCCTCTTTGTGAGCCACAACATGGCTGCCGTTACCCAGCTTTGCTCTCAGGCCATTATGCTTGTGCAAGGGCAACTGGCCCACAGTGGCAGTGCAGAGTCTGTGGTGAATGAGTACCTGCGATTTAATGCGAGCCAGGTACGCAAGGCGGGTTTCTCGGCCGATACGGCCGTTAAAGCCATTCGTTTTGTTGGCGTTAAAGAGGTTCAGCAAGAGCCTGCCGTGGGCCAAATGATTGAGCTGGAGATAGACGTAGAACCTCAAGACCGTGGCTTGTCGCTAGACCTTTACCTGAAAAACAGAGAGAGCATTATTGCCACGGCCAGCAGTGCCTACCACAGCAACACAGAGCTGATACCCGGCAAAGCACAGACCATCCGGTGTACGCTGGGGCCCGTTAATCTATGCCTGGGCACCTACCACATAGACGTAGAGTTGGTTATGCCCAAAGTACGGCAGATGGAACGGTACGAAGACGCCATAGAGTTTGACATCGACAAGCAACCTGTCTCTAACCTTTACCATGCCCAGCTAGAGGCAGGTGGCCGCTTTGGCTACTGGGTGCCCCAACAGGTGTGGGAACGGGTGTAATGCCGACCATTAACCCATGAATACAGCAGGCGTTGTTCCAACCTTGGGGGTGGTTGTCAGCTACTACAACCCAGCGGGGCAGCCAGCATTGCGCACCCAGACAGAGCTTTGCGCCATACGCGCATTTGCCAGCCAAGATGCCGGCCTGCGGGTAGAGGTTTTGGTATCTGACGGGAGCGGGCAGGTAGATGCGGAACTGAAGGCAAGGCTAGACCAGCTCGGCATAGGTTATCTATCGACTGACGCGCCACTGGCCTTTGGGCCTGGTTACAACCAGGGCTTGCGGCACTTTGCAGAACGGCCTGAGCCCCCACAATTGCTTGCCACCTGCGCCAACGACGTCTTTTGTGATGCCCCTACCCTCCCCCTGCTGGCCGGGGCCTTGCTAACGGACCCTGGGGTAGGATGCGCGATACCCTATTTATCGCAGAGTGACTACCTGACACAGAATGCCTTTGTGGCCCCTATTTACCGTAGGGCCAGCTCTATGACGCTGAATCTAAACGTCTTTAGGACGGCAGATTTGGCAACGCTGGGCTTTATATCTGAGGCCCTGTCGGGCTATTTTAACGATACTGCGCTGATGATTGGTCTGCGCCGTATGGGCAAGTATGTGGTCATCATCAATGGGGGTAATGTAGTGCACTTGGGGCGCACCACAACCTCGGCAAGCTCTATGGCCCGGGCAGACCAAGACCGTGAAACCTTTAGGAGGCTTTTTCCGGCCGAATCAAAGCCTGGCGCAGTGGCCACCAAAGAGGAGCAACTGGCAGCAGGCAAGTGGAACCAGGCTTGGTATTACCTCCAATGCAGAGTTCCTCGCCGGGCAAGACTGTTAATGATGGGGATATCGGCTTTGGCACTTCATATCAAAAGGATTTGGTACGACCTGCGTCAATCTTAAGGTTTATGCAGCAGCTACATCTTTGCAGGCAGGCGTGAAAACGATTAAGCTAACCACTCCCTGGCAGTTGCCCTATCTGGATCAGAGCCCGGGTGGCAAGGGTATTTGGGATGGCTACCGCTTTTGTATCAACGACGATTGCGACGAAGCCGATTACTGGATTGTGTGGGGTTGGGAGCCTAAGCCCCAGCGTGTACGGGTGCCGCGCAACCATGTAGTTTACCTTACCGACGAAGCCCACGAGCAACGGCATTACCACCCAGGATACCTCGGCCAGTTTGCCCGTGTGGCCACGCCGCGCAAAGACATTACCGGGAACAATGTGGTGGCCTACCAAGAGATTGCCCCCTGGTATCTGCCAGCCACATGGGAGGACCTTGCCGAAATGCCGGTGCCTGCTAAAGAAGCTAGACAGCTATCCCTCATAAGCTCAAGTCTTGTGCATTTGCCAGGGCATCTGAAGCGGTTTGCCTTTTTGAACCAACTGCGGGGGCATTTCAAAGACAGGCTGCACGTTTTTGGCCGAGGTATTAGACCGGTGGACGATAAGCGGGAGGCGTTTTTCCCCTATCCTTACTCGGTAGCGTTAGAAAATAGCGCAATACCAGACTACTTTACTGAGAAGATACGGGAGATATGGCTTGGCTATGGGTTTCCCTTTTATTGGGGTTGCCCCAATCTGGCCGACTACTTTGATGCCGATGCCTTTGTAGCTCTGGACATTGATGATCTAAAAACCAGTGTCGAGCAGATAGAATACGCCATTGGGCACGACTATTGGAACAGCCGTTTTGATTTAATCTGTGAGGCCAGGCACAAGGTATTGCATACTTACCACCTCTTCCCCGCGCTGGTGCGCTTGGTAGAAGCACTACCAGAGGCTGGCAAAGTAGAAGATGTGCGAATCAGGCCCGAGAAGAAGTATTGGGCTGCAGATCAGCATCCGGCCCGGCAATGGGCCAGGGCGGCCTTGCGTGCCCTTGGCCGCTAGGTGTTTTTGCTAACTTGCCGCACAAATGAGTGCACCGGCCACTTCTATAATTCTAGGCTACCGAGATAGGGAAATCTGGCGTTTATCTGCTTGCCTCAAGAGCCTGCTGGCAGGCACCGTGGCTGACTTAGAAGTGATTGTGCTAGATTATGGTAGCACTGCCGCCTATGCCCAAGAAACAGCGCAACTGTGCCAAGCACTCGGGCCGAGGGTTCGATACGCTTATGCCCCTGTATTGGGCCAACCATGGAACCGTAGCCAAGCCCTTAACCTCGGGGCCGAGCTTGCCAGCGGGCATTTACTTGTCTTTGGTGATATAGATCTTGTCTATCCGGGCAATTTCATTGAGTTGGTGGCTCAATTGGCAAAACCAGGGCTAAAGGTCAATTACCGGTGCCGGTACTTGCCACCAGAGGCTACCTCGACAGATTACGAGCAACTGGCTGCCGCCTTTGGCCAGGCGCCCCTTAGTGCCGACACTGGCTTGGGCCTTAGCATCCTAAACCGCGCCGATTTTGAGAAAATAGGAGGCTACGACGAGCGCTTTATGATCTGGGGTATCGAGGATATTGCCTTGCAATACCGCGCCTTACAAGCAGGCATCGAGCATCTATGGCTAGACCCCGCCTTGGCTTGTACCTACCACATCTGGCACCCCACGGCCGCTGCGGGCCTGCCAAAAAACTGGTATGCCAGTATGTGGAGCCTTTACGAAGAAACCCGTACCCAGCCATGCCTGCGGCTGGCCAACTGGGCATCGCTGGCCGAGCGGCGTTTGAGCCATGGTGCCAAACCACATCAAACCTTCATCATCAACGACGATGTTGTGGCTCATACTGCACGGTTTATGTATGGGTTTACTGCTGCAGCGCCTGGGCAGGTACTCTGCCTTGCGGCAGATAGACACCACTTAAAGACACACCCGCTTATAGAGCAGGCCAATAAGGTATTAAAGTCGGTTGGGGTTTCATATAGGCTTGGGCCAAAGGAGTTTCAAGACCGGCTCTGGGAGCCTGAGGACCGCTATGAAGCTGCCATGCTGTATTTTCTGCTTTACAACAGGCAGCATTTGGCTGATTTTATGATTGAATCGGACGAGAAGAGCATTAGGATGACGGTTTTAAAGAAGTAACGCCTAGGCATTCTGCCGGCATTGTCGGCAATGGCGCCGTCTCTATCTTTGCGTGCTTATTACCCCTAACCTCTCATTAGCTGAGCGCCCCGCGTAATGCCATACCTGTTCACCTCCGAGTCCGTTTCTGAAGGACATCCAGATAAAGTTGCTGATCAGATTTCTGATGCCCTCATTGACCATTTTTTGGCCTTTGATCCAGACTCTAAGGTTGCGTGCGAGACGCTGGTAACTACCGGGCAGGTGGTGCTGGCAGGTGAAATCAAAACAACCACGTATCTGGACGTGCAGCGCATCACCCGCGAGGTGATTGCTGGTATTGGCTACACCAAGGCCGAGTACATGTTTGAAGCGCAGAGCTGCGGCATCTTCTCTGCCCTGCATGAACAGTCTGCCGACATCAACCAAGGCGTTGATAAGAAACAAAAAGAAGAGCAAGGCGCCGGCGACCAAGGGATGATGTTTGGCTACGCCACCAACGAGACCGACAATTACATGCCGCTGGCCCTGGATCTGGCCCATGACATCTTGAAGGAGATGAGCCACATCCGCAAAAACGAGCTGCATTTGATGCCCTACCTGCGCCCTGATGCCAAAAGCCAGGTAACGATCGAATATAGCGACGATCACAAGCCAGTCCGCATCGACACCATTGTAGTGTCTACCCAGCACGATGAGTTTGTGAAACCCAACGGCACGGCTGACAGTGTTCTGGCTGCGCAGAAGGCCATGCAGGCCAAAATCACAGGGGACATTCAGAAGATTGTTATCCCCCGGGTGCGTGCTCGGCAGAGTGCTGCCATCCAGCCTTTGTTCGACGGTGAGATTACCTACTACATCAACCCAACGGGTAACTTCGTCATCGGCGGACCGCACGGTGATACCGGCCTGACGGGCCGCAAGATTATCGTAGATACCTACGGCGGCAAGGGTGCCCACGGGGGCGGCGCTTTCTCTGGCAAAGACCCCAGCAAGGTAGACCGTTCGGCTGCTTATGCCACGCGCCACATTGCCAAAAACCTGGTTGCTGCCGGCGTGGCAGACGAGGTGTTGGTGCAGGTATCGTACGCCATCGGTGTTGCCAAGCCTTGCGGCCTGTATGTAAACACAAACGGTACGGCCAAAGTCGGTATGACCGACGGCGAGATTGCCCGCAAGGTGGAGGAAATCTTCGACATGCGCCCATACTTCATTGAGCAGCGCCTGAAACTGCGCAGCCCGATGTACAGCGAAACAGCAGCTTATGGACACATGGGCCGCAAGAACGAGGTTGTTACAAAGCACTTCTTAAAAGCAGACGGCTCTAAAGAGGCCCGGCAGGTAGAGTTGTTTACCTGGGAGAAGCTAGACTACGTGGATAAAGTAAAAGCTGCCTTTGGATTGTAAGGCAGTGCTTATCCTAAAAACAAAAGGGGCCGCATCTTACAGATGCGGCCCCTTTTCTATGTTGGGTTTAAGCCTGCGCGTTACTCAAGGTCTGCGTCGGCGTCTTCTTCTACGGGCACCAGAGCGTCCTTAGGCGAGGAAGTATGCTCTTTCTGGCGCTCGTTGGCGCGCTTTAGCTGGCCTTTCAGTGCCTCTACGCACAGGTCAGTGGCGGCCTCGAAGCTGGGTTGCTGCTCTTTGGCAAAGAGAGAGCCCCCCGGAATGAAGAGCTTTATCTCGACGATCTTGTTAGAGCCTTGGATTTCTTTATCGGAGCTGACGCGGAGGTAAACCTCGCCGCTGGTGATTCTGTCGTGAAAGGTGTCTAGTTTGTTGGCTTTGGTCTGGATGAAGTCAAGCAGCTTTTGGTCTGCCTTAAAGTGTACGGAATGAATTTGCAGCTTCATAAGAAACCAGGTGCTAGAGTTGAGAGAAATAAAACGGCACAGGCCGCAAAGGCAGGCAAGTTGGCTGCCTTGCGGGTTTGAAAGGTAAGGCAGGCCATTGGCACTTCCAAACGCGTAAGCTGCGGTTTTGGCACGTGACCAAGCCCGCTTATCGAAATGTTGCCTTTGGTGCCTTGTGTAACGCAGGGGTTAAGCCGGCGTTACCAACTCTTGCAGCATAATTCGTACCAAGTTGAGCATGTGTACTACGGCCACCTCAATGTTGGTGGCTCTGTCTGGCGTAAGGAGCAGCGCCTTGGCCTGGGTGCCTTGCGGGCCCGCACAGGCAATGTATATGGTGCCGACGGGCACAGGGTCTTGCCCGGTGGCGGGGCCGGCAATGCCAGTGCATGCTACGGCCAACGTAGTGCCGTAAAATGCGCGGGCTGCCTCGGCCATGGCCTGGGCAGTTTCTGGCGCATAAATTCCGAAAGTGTCTAACACTTGCTTAGGAACGCCCAAAGCCTCTTTGGCAGGCCGGTTGTACACCACGGCTGACCCTGCAAAGTATCGGCTTGCACCTGGCTGCGCGGTTAGGCGGGCGGCAAAAGCGCCACCGGTGCAACTCTCGGCTGCTGCCACGGTGGCCCTGTGGGCCATCAGCTGTTCTGCTAAGGCTGTCTCCACGTCTTCGTCTTGCTGGCTGTATAGGTTCTTCCCTATGATAGGAACAGCAGCCTGTGCCAAAGCCTCTAGCTCGGCCTTGAGGTTATGCTCATCGGGGCCGGTGCCCGTAAGGCGCAGCTTTACGCGCCCACGGCTGGGCAGGTAGGCCAGCTTTACATGGGGCGGCAGCGCATCCTCCCAATCGTTGAGCTTGATCGCAAGGTCTGACTCGGGAATGGCAACCGTTTGCAGGTAGCGGTGGACAATGGCCTGCGTCTGGAAGCGGGTTAAAAGCTTGGGCAATACCCGTACCTCCATCAGGTGCTTCATCTCGGCAGGTACGCCGGGCATCGAGATGACAACTTGATCTAAGCCTGCCTCGAACCACATACCGGGTGCAGTACCGCGTTCGTTTTTAAGATAGGTAGCATTTTCAGGCAAGTGGGCCTGCAGCATGTTTAGCTCGTTCATGGCACGGCCTCGGGCTGTAAAGTAGGCCTCCAGGTCTGCCACGGCATCAGGATGTGCCACCACAGCCGTGCCGAAGTACTGCGCAATGGTCTTTTTGGTGATGTCGTCTTTGGTGGGGCCCAGGCCGCCTGTAATAAGCACTACATGTGCGCGGGCCAAGGCCTCTTGCAAGGCACCGGTTATGGCCTCGGCGGTGTCTCCGATGCTGGTTTGGCGGACGGTGCGGTAGCCAAGCTCTGCCAAGCGGGCCGAGATGTAGGTGGCGTTGGTGTTGGTGATTTGCCCCCAGAGGATTTCGTCACCGATGGTGATTACCTCTGCCCGAATTTCGTTGTTGCTGTGCATACGTATTGAAGACTGCTCGGCTTTTTTAGGACCCGCCTGCAGGCCAAACCAGGTATGGCAGATGGAGGTTTAGTAGTTTTACAAGTGCCTTTGGCCGACCACAAAGCTAGCCGAGATAATACCCTTTGGCTCAGAACCGTTTAACAACCATACCGATGAAAAATTTGAGTCTTTTGATGGCTTTGATCCTCTTGGCCTTGTTGCCTTTGAAGGGCCATGCACAAGCCACGCCAGCTGGCGCGGAGGCCGCCGTTGCAGCGCCGGTAGGGCCTAAAGCACAAATAGTTTTTAAAGAGAGCCGGCACGACTTTGGCACCATCAAGCAGGGCGAGAAGGTTGAGTACGTTTTTGAGTATACGAATACGGGCCAGGCGCCTTTAATACTGAGCAACGTACAGACTACCTGCGGATGTACTGCCAGCGAATGGAGCCGCGCACCTCTGCCTCCGGGCCAGACGGGTAAGCTAAAGGCCACCTTTAACTCGGCCGGCAAGATGGGTAGGCAGAACAAGGTGATTAGCATATTCAGCAATGCCGTAAACCCCGAAGAGCGCGTTAGCCTTGTAGTTAGCATAGTGCCTGCTGACGCCGCCCCCTTACCTGATCAAAAGGTAGACCTACCCAAGAACTAACCCTACACGATGGTGCAAAGCTGTCAGGCAGGTTGGCTGTAATAGGCAGGTTTTTGCTTTGCCGATGCCACTGGCATGGCACTTGATAGCCCCCAGTTCCGTTTAGTTTAGCAAACACACATAGAGTCAGATGGCATCTTGGCGCTTGTTTTCACTTGCTTCTTTCATCAAACTGTCTGCTGTAGGCGTTTTGGCTGTGGTAGGGGGCTATGCAGGCAGCCACATCTACCGGCTGAACGCCACCAGCGAGATTGCCGGGCCAACGGGAACGCCGGTGCCGACCTGGCAGATGGCTCTGCCGCCGGGTGGCGCTCATGCAGGTGCCTTAGATTTTGTGGCGGCCAGTGAGGCTGCTATCCCCTCGGTGGTATACATCACCAGCGTGTCGGCCCAGCAAGAGAGCTCTTTAGATTGGTTCTTCTTCGGTGCGCCGGCCAGCCAGCAAACCAGCTCTGGGTCTGGTGTTATTTTCTCGGCCAATGGGTACATCGTAACCAACAACCATGTCATCGACCAGGCCGAAACCATAGAGGTGCTGCATCAGCGCAAGAGCTACACGGCGCGGGTGGTAGGTACAGACCCATCGACAGACCTGGCGTTGCTGAAAATAGACGGACAGGGCTTCCCGGCCATACGGGTGGCAGACAGCCGAAAGGTTGCCGTCGGCGAGTGGGTGCTGGCCGTGGGCAACCCCTTTAACCTGACCTCTACCGTGACGGCTGGCATTATTTCTGCCAAAGGGCGCAACATCAATATACTAAACAGCCAGTTTCCGATAGAGAGCTTCATACAAACCGACGCGGCCATAAACCCAGGCAACTCTGGCGGGGCCTTGGTAAATCTGAAGGGCGAGCTGGTGGGCATCAACACGGCCATCTTCTCTAAAACGGGCAGTTACACCGGCTATGGATTTGCAGTGCCGTCTGACATAGTCAAAAAAGTAGTTGAAGACCTGATCAAGTATGGCACCGTTCAAAAGGCTTTTTTAGGAGCCGAGGTGCAAGAGGTAGATAGCAAGCTTGCCAAAAAGCTTGACCTGCCCGACTATAAAGGTGTTGTGCTGACGATGGTGAACGAGGAAGGCGCGGCCGCAGAAGCAGGCCTTAAGGCCAATGATGTAGTCCTTAAGCTGAACGGCCAACCTATTACGGGCAAGGGTGTATTTGACGAAGAAGTAAGCTACTACAACCCTGGCGACAAGGTAACGGTAAGCTTTCGCCGAGGCAAAGACATACGAACGGCCGTGATTACACTGCGCAACCGAGAAGGAACGACAGAGCTGGTGCGCCGCCAGATGTTTTCTAGTAAAACCATTGGGGCTGATTTGGAGCCGCTAAGCAAGGTAGAGCGAGAGCGCTACAAGGTAGAAAATGGAGTACGCATTGCTAAGGCCTATGCCAAGGGCCTTGTAAGGCGACTGGGCTTTGAGGAGGGCTTCGTGATCTTGTCCATCAACCAAGTGCCTGTGAAGGAGCCCCGAGACGTGGAACGGCTGCTGTCTGGAAACCAAAGCAGGATTGACGTGGAAGCAATCAACAAAAGTGGAAGAGTGGTGTACTACCAGTTTGGCTACTAGCAATTGCGGAGCAGTGTTTGAATGTTAGGCTAGGGTCTGATTTTCAGACTGCTTGCCTAAACTTGGCACAACAAAGGCAGCAGCCTTAGGAGATTGCAAATTTTTATCCTTTAAAACAGATAAATTGCTTTGGGATGTTATATTTGTGCTCCAGTTATGTTGTTCCGTATGTCTATGCCTTCTGCTGAAGACGGCCTGCCAATCGGCAGAGGCCAGGGTATGGACGGCACTAATCGGTTGGTTATGGCTTATAAAGGCCAGTTGACGGAGGAGGTCATTTCTAATACGCTGGGGTTTATAGAGCAAAAAATAAAGCAGTTTGCAGCGCCTGCCCGGATTAGACGCAAAGTATTCTCTGTATTGGTTGAGGCATTGCAAAACATCTTTTGGCACGGTAGGCAGTATGGGCAACCACTAGAGCCCGAGGCTGAAGTGCAGGTTTATCAGCAGGGGGAAGATTACTTACTAGTAACTGGTAATTGGATTGAGGCCCATAAAGCGGTAGACCTTAAGCGGCGCGTGGAGCTGATTAGCGCCATGAGCCAAGATGAATTGAATGACAACTACCGCAGAATCTTGGCCACGAAAGCCAAAACCAGCCCGCAGGGCAGCGGCGTAGGAATGCTCGATATAGCACGCAGAACGGGCAATAAGATAGAATTAATTATAGATAAAATAGAGGGAGATTACTACTATTGCACGCTCAACATTAAAATCGGCGGATAAGCATTACATTCACGCAGAGAAAGTAGGCTTGCGTGGAACCATTACATCTCGAAGCAGGAAACAGAAGTCCGAAGGTCAGCTTTGACCCTCATAGTGGTCTTTTTGTGCTGGCAGGCAGATCTATTCCAGAAAATGCCCTTGATTTGTACGCGCCGGTTTTGACTTGGGTGCGTGCATATGTAAATGCGCCTGCAGCCCATACCCATCTTGAGTTTAAGCTTAGTTACTTTAACTCAAGCAGCACAGAGTATTTATTGGAGATGTTCCAACTGCTGAAGTCTGTCTCTGAAAAAGGAAAGCGATTTACCTGCAAATGGTATCGTGAGGCAGATGATGAAGATATGGAGCAGATAGCACAAGACTTCATGGTGCTCACCAACATGCAGTTTGAGCTAGCCATCACCTTGCCCGCTGCAGATATAGAGCAAGAAGATTATTAACCTTGCCCGAAAAAGACACAAGCCCGGCATACCATGCCGGGCTTGTGCAAACTGTCGTGGGTTTTGTGGTTGTTGGTTTGCCCACTGTAACGGGTTTTGTTGGCCCGATAGTTCCCTCCTAGAATACTTTTCTTTGGTAACATCTCTGCACGGGCGGAGGGGGGAAGGCTCCACTTAGTGCAGAGGCAGCTTAAGAGACGCCAGGCTTACCGGTTAGAGGCACCCATGCTGCCGTCGGCACGATCCTCACGTTTGCCAACCATGGCCAAGTGTTGCTCGATGATGGGCAGCGTCTTGGCGGCAAAGGCTTTAAATTCAGGATCTTCTGAGTCTGTGCTAGCCTCTCGAAAAAGCTTCACGTCTTTCTCGTGCGCTTCTTCCATGGCCTCTAGGTATGCCATGTCAAAGTCTTTGGCATCTTTCTCTTTCAGGTTGTTGAGTTTACCCATCATGCCGGTGCCCAAAGCTTGCGGCAACGCCACGTTCTTGCTGCCAGCCAATTGCTTTAGCTCGTCGTTTGCCTTACTGTGGTGGTCAACCATCATTTGGGCGATTTTCTTGATTTCGGGGTTGGCGCTCCGGGCCAAGGCAAGCTGGCTGGCCTCCACTTCGAACATGCCGCCTTCGGCAGCTTGCACCATATGGTCAGTTTCGTCTTCCTTGTCGTCTTTATCTTCAGCTTGAACGGCGGTAGTGCCAGAGTCGATCATGGCTTCGTTGGCCTCTCGGGCCATTTCGGCAGAGTCTTGTCCTTTTTGGCCGCAGCCGCCCAGCAGAGATGCGCCTAAGATGGCGGCCAGTAGTAGTACGTGTTTCATGGGTAAAAGCAGTTTTGATGCAAGGGCTACCACGCAAAGAGATTGATTTGGCAGCGCTTGCTATGGCACCTTATACGCAGCCGTCTGATGCAGGTTACCGCTACCTGATTAGCCTGCCAACTTTCTAAAACTCGGGCTTGCTGGCACAGGCAAGAAACACTGCCCAACCGAAGCATGCCAACAGTCGCGAAAATGGAATTTTTGCATCATGTATAGATTCCTTATTACCCAATTCCTCTTGGGGATTTCTCTATGGGGGTTCACCTCGACTAACTGCTGGGCCCAGCATCAACAGGCCGAAGCTATGATAAAGGCCTGCGCAGATCGGCAGGATGAATCTCTTTGTGATTCTGCCTTAGTCCTTTTGGCAAAGCTGCCCCCGTCTGACGCATTGCAACTTATGCATGGCCATGCAGCCTTTACACGGTTTAAGGTTGAGCAGAAGAATTTGCTGGCGCCAGCCTACGCAGCCATAGGCGAAGCGTATTACAATCCTGCGCGCGGATACCAGTATATCGGCGCGGTGAAAAGGGCACGCCTTGCCGCCTTGGCTCAAGAGGCCATAAATCAGTTGACGCCTGTAAGGAAAGACCCTGCCGCAAGGTTGGCATTGCGAGAGCTTGAAAACGCCCTGGACGATATGGCGCTCGAGTAATCGATCAAAGAGCGTTGGGAAGGATATAGATTTTTTGAGCCGTATGCACAGAAATGCATAATTGAACGTTAGATTACTAAGGCCTCCATTTCAAGAGGCTATCTTTAGCCCATGGGCAAACGCTTGCTATTGATAATGGCCATGTACTGTCTGGCAGTGGCCGGATACGCCCAGCGTAACAGTACCTTTTGCGACCTAAAAGGCGCTGTGTTTGTTGTACCAGACAGAAGCCAAGCTACCTACAGGGTGTTTGTAGAAAAGTCTGAAGCGTTTGCCGATCTGTCTGTTTACAAGGCGCCCAACCTGCTATTTGCTGATAGGGGCGGGCTTTGGTACTTCTCTACTACGCGGGCACAGGCTGCTTTTACGGTAGCCTTTGTGGCAGAGAAGGCGTTGGCAGATTTTTCTATCTACTACATTGAAAACGAGTCGTTTGCAGGATGTCGCTAACCGGGCCTGAAGATTATTGGGAGCTAACGCTTGCCGTTGAGGGCGACGCAGCAGAGATTTGGACAGCAAGGCTTGCAGATGCGGGTTTTGAGATGTTTCTGGAAGAGGACCCGGGGCTGAAAGCCTACGTGCCTGCCAGCCAATACCAGGCAGAGCCTATTCAGGCGCTGGTACATGAGGCGCAGGGGGCTACGCCGCTCTTCGGGGGTTGGCAGCATATACCTGCCCAAAACTGGAACCAGACCTGGGAGAACCACTTTGAGCCCGTCCGTATTGCAGACCAGCTTTATGTACGTGCCCAGCACCACGCCCCAGACCCTGCCGCACGCCTAGAGCTCGTCATAGAGCCGAAGATGAGCTTTGGTACAGGGCACCATGCCACCACCAGCCAGGTGGCTGCCTTCCAGCTAGGGTTGCCGCATCAGGGTGCCACCGTCGTAGATGCGGGTAGTGGCACGGGGATTCTGGCTATTTTAGCTGAGAAGCTGGGTGCGGCTAGGGTAATTGCCTTTGACCACGAATCCTGGGCCACAGAGAATGCCCGCGAAAACGCCGCCAACAATGGTTGTACCCGGGTAGAGGTATCGCAAGCCGACCTGGAGACATTTGAGCCGGGCGTATTGGCAGACGGCGTACTGGCCAATATTACCCGAAACCTGGTTATCACTTACCTGCCCCGGTTTGCGCAGTGGCTAAAACCGGGCGGCTGGCTACTTACCAGCGGCTATTACGAGGATGACCTGGATGCCGTAAGGCAAGCCGCCGAGGCAGAAGGGCTAGCCTACATGGGGCACACCGTGCAAGAGAAGTGGTGTGCGGCACATTTTGGCAAGCCAACACAAAACAGTGCGGTTGGGCCGTAACATTTCTAACTTTAACACTGCAAATGCGGGCCAGGCAACCCGTAAAATCGCGGCTAGAATAAACCTGAACCCGTTGGGCGCTTATCAAAAGGTATGCTGGCAATTAGGCAAGGGCTATAGCCATGGGCTTTTTGCTGGGGCAAAGCGCGCTTTAGGTTTGGTTATATGCCTGGGGTTGCTGTTTTGTGCAGGCACTGCTGGTGCGCAAACCAAGCCTGGTACGCTTAAGCCTCGGTGGAGTACGGTGCCAGATTCGTTTGCTACAGAAGTAACCAACATGATGCGCCTCTCTAAAGATCCGGCGCAGACAGAGGCCGCAGATGCTTTTGGGGCGGCATGGGGTAGCTTATCGGAGGCACATAAGGCCAGCCTAATGGCGGCTTGCACTGAGTTTGACAAGCGCAGGTACCGCGCTAGCCCCTACTACCTGGCTCTGATGCAACTGGTGGTGCAGGGTGTGCAATCGCTGGGTAATGACAAGACCAACCTGGATGGCCTGATGGCCTGTATCCAAAAAACGGCCTTACAAGAGCCTGCCCGCAATTGGGTGCCCTTTTGCGACAGGATGAAGTTCTTTCTGGTAAACCAGGCGTTGTATTTCAACAAGTTTTATACGTTGCGGGTAGGCCCCGGAGCTTATAAAATCGAATATGCCGATCAGAGCACTGATGTGGCGGACACGATAGCTGCAACACCTGCCGAGGCAGCGCCTGCACAGCAGAAATTTGATGAATGGAACAGTGAGCCGGCACCTGTAACTGCCGAAGATGCGGCCCTGACGACGTCTGAGGCACTACAACAAGGGCCAGACGTAGTGCAGCCGGGGCTAGAAGGTGCCATCATTCGCTTTACGAAAGTGGACCTAACGCTTGGCACTGGCTACGACAGCACCACCATTTATGGCACCAGCGGCGTATTTATGCTGGCTAAGAACCACTGGGTAGGAGAAGGCGGCAAGTTTGACTGGACGGTGGCAGGCCTAGCACCTGACGAGGCTTACGTAGAACTTGACAAGTACAACTTCCGCGCACAGATACCTGCCTTTACAGCTGAGAATACGACCCTGCACTACCCTACCAAACTTGCCGAGCCGGTGAAAGGCGCGTTTGAGTTCAGGTCAGTCAAGCATGCCTCGCCTGAGGTAAGCCGGTATCCGCGGTTTATGAGCTATAATGCCGTGTCTGCCTATAAAAACCTGGGCGAGGATGTGGAGCTGGTGGGCGGGTTTTCGCTGGATGGGCGCAAGGTTAATACCAGCGCGGTTTATCTGGGCAAAAGTTCTATTGCCATCAAGCACAAGGGGCAGGTTGTTTACCGCGGCATAAGCCGCCGATACGACTTGGGAGATACAGCCATTACCAGCCTGGGCACCTACTCGGTATTGCCGCGTGGGCTAGACTCCATCAGCCAGGCGCATGCGCGCCTGATTTACACGCGCAATCCTAGCCCGCAAATCAGGCTCTATAAAAACGTAGGGCAATACAAGGAGGCTCCTTTTTTTGACAGCTACTACCGGGTAGAGATTACTTGCGAGGCCTTGTTCTACAACCTAGATAGCAACAAGATAGACTTTTGGAACGAGAGCAACAGGCTGCGCGCGCCGGTGGTGGTAGAGTCTATGGACTATTTTACCACAGACCGGTATGCCGATGTGCAGGGGCTGAACAAGTTTTCTCCGATTGGATTGCTGGCCAACAACTACACACGCACCAACAACAACGAACGATTTTACGCAGACGACATAGCCGAGCACTACAAGCTGAACGGCAGGCAGGTGCGCGGCGCGCTGCAAAGCCTGGCAAATGAAGGTTTTATAGACTACGACCCTGTATCTGGCGAGGGCACCCTGGGCCACAAGCTGAAGCACTATTACAGCTCGATGAAGAAGACCAAGGATTACGACTTTATCGCAATCCAGTCTGTCGCGCCCGAGCGGATGAATGCCCGTATCGACCTTGACTCTAACTGCCTGTTTGTGTATGGGGTAGATCGGTTTTCGCTTAATGATTCGCTTGATGTGTCGATTAAGCCGCTCAACCGAAAGATAAAGCTCTACCAGAACCGAGATTTCAGCTTCGACGGTGAGGTGCAGGCAGGGCCATTTTTGGTAAAGGGAGAGAAGTTCAACTTCAATTACAACTTTTACCAGATAGATCTGACCAAGATTGATTCGGTAGATGTAATGGCCGACAAAAAGGTAAAGGGCCGCCAGCGTAAAAAGAGTGCCAGCCGCCTCTCTGGTGCTGACCGCAATGCCGAGACAACAGGCAAGCCCACCTTTACCAGCGGGGTGCTGCTGATTAACAAACCCGACAATAAGAGCAACTTACAAAACCTGCCCCAGTACCCGGTGTTCGATATCCAGGCACCGTCGTACATCTATTTCGACAAGCCGACGGTGCTGAAGGGGGCCTACGACAAGCGGGTATTCTTTTATGTGCCTCCGTTTAAGGTCGATTCCATCTCTGGGCCTAACCTGGCCGCCATCTCATTTAACGGCACCTTCCATTCGGATGGAATATTCCCCGAGTTTGAAGAGAAGCTGGAGATCCAGCCAGACAAGACGATGGGCTTTAACCACTCTACGCCGGCAGAGGGTTACAACTTGTATGGTAAAGGCCCGGCCAAGTTTTTTGGAGACATCTCGCTGAACGGTAAGGGTATCCGGGGCAAAGGAGAGATTAAATACCTGACTACGACGGTAAAGTCTGATGACTTTATCTTCTACCAAGACTCTGTAATTGCCAAGGGGCCGACGGTGCGCATGGAAAAAGGCACCTACGGAGACTCTGCTGCCTACCCAGATGCTTATGCCCAAGACTTCGCCATGAAGTGGAGCACCAAGCAAGACACCATGTACCTAACCAACGTGGGGAAAACGCCTTGGTACTTTTACGGCAAACGGGTGCGGATGAATGGCACCTTGGCCATTAACGAGACGGGCGCCTATGGATATGGTCTTATAAAAGCGGCAGGATCGCGGGCAGAAAGCCCGGCTTACAGCTTTAAGCACGACCGTATTACAGGCCGGAATGCTTTTTTTGAGGTACAGTCTGCCAACCCGGTTAAGCCTGCCTTCGCCTGTAAGAACGTAAAGTTTGACTTCTATGTGGACGACGAGTACGCCACGTTTAGCCCGGAGGTGGAAGGTGAGGCCAGCAACGAGTTTCCGTATGCACGTTACAAGACGAGCATACCCAAGGCGACGTGGGACCTGAAAAAGAAGACCGTAACGATGAATAAGCCGGAGGATGCCGAGCTATCGTCTTCTATCTTCTACAGTACGCTACCAGAACAAGACTCGCTTAATTTTATGGCGACGGGGGCCGTTTACGACATCGCCAATAACAAGCTGGCAATATCTGGCGTGCCCTTTATCTACGTGGCCGACGGGATGGTGATACCAGACTCGGGGCGGGTAGAGATTCTGGAGAATGCGGAGATGACTCCGCTGAAAAAATCGGTTCTCATTCTTGATACCATCAATAAGTATCATCGCCTTATAGATGCCAGCATCACCGTAAAAAGCCGCTATGCCTTTGAGGGTGAGGCCACTTACTTGTATGTAAACACGGTGAACGACACACTCAAAATCAAGTTTGACAAGTTTGAGTTTATCACCGAGAAGGAGGGCAAAAACGGCGGGGATCCCATATTGCACACCAAGTCTGGCGGCGAGATCATGGAGGACGCACCACTGAAAATTGCCGATGGAGTGCTCTTTAAGGGAACAGCTACGATGTGGGCCAACAGGCCGACGCTGGAGTTCCAGGGTTTTGTGAAGCTAGACCTGCGCAAGACCGATACCGAGTGGCTTAAGTACGAAAGCACGGGCGAGAGCAAGGAGTTTGTGCTAGACCTGAAAAACGCTGCCGATGCCGACGGAAACCCGGTAACGACGGGCCTCTTCATAGAAGACGGGGCAGCCAACCTCTATGGGGTGTTTGTGAACGGCAAACGTACCTCGGCCGACCAGGAGGTTTTTGCCGTGACCGGGGTGATGAATTTCAACTCTGAGACGAAGGAGTTCAGGGTAGGGTCGGCCGAGCGCCTGGCCGAAAAGACAACTGAGGGCAACATCTTCGCCTACAACGACTCTACAGGGCGTACCTCGTTTGAGGGTAAGCTCAACTTTTTGCGCAACAACACGAGCGACTTCAACATCAAAGCGGCAGGCACTGGAGCAGGCCTCATGGACTCGGCCGACTTTGACATCAACGCTGTATTGGCGCTGCAGATGAGCCTGCCCACAAAGGCCTGGGCCAGCATGACGAAAACGGCCCAGCAGCGCATAAAAGACCTGGGCTTGCCCGAAGCCATGGGAGACCGCGGCTTGTTTGGGCAACGGGTAATAGACCTCTTTGGTAAAAACGTGGGCGACGCTTTCCGCAAGGGGGGCAACAAGCCCGTACACGAGCTAGTCCCTAAGCTGGCAAAGGGCGTTACGTTTACGGATCTGGGCCTGAAATGGAATAAGAAATACGCCGCCTTCTACACACCGCTGAAAGAGGGAGATGAGATGTTTGCCAAACTCAACATTCTCAATATCCTCAATACGAATCTGAACGCCCAACTGAATGGGTATCTCGAGATTAAAAAGGCAGATGGGCTGGATATAATCTCGCTCTATATAGAGGCATCGCCCGATGCATGGTGGTTTATCACTTTTGACGATCAGCAACGGCTGGCAGCCACCAGCTCTGTGGCAGAGTTTACCGATGCCGTGCAAGAAAAAAGCAAAGGCGTAAAACCTGGCAGCTTTTACCTGGAGGCTACCGACGAGCAGGAGAAGAATCAGTTCTTAAAACATTTCCGCCAGGATTACCTGGGCATGAAGGTGAACGATGCCGACTACGAGACCAAACCCAAAGAGGAGGCAGAGCCTGCTGAAGGTGAGGAGGAAGAAAAACCTAAAGACGAGGTAGCCTCAGACGATACGGACGAGAATCCTGACGCCAGCACCGACGACGGCAAGGATAAAAAAGGCAAGAAAGGCAAAAAGAAGAAGAAACAAGACGACCAAACCGAGGCGCCTGCTGCCGAAGACGCTGGTGCGGATGATGGGTTTGGAGGCAGCGACGAAAGCAAGCCAGCCAAAGAAAAACCTGCAGACGAAGAAGAGAGCGAAGAAACGGCTAAACCAGATACAGACTCTACCGCAGGGACTGATAGCACCCTTACAGAGCCCGCAAAACCGGCTGAGGAGAAGCCCAAAGAAGTAGAAGAACCCAAGCAGGACGAAAAGCCTGCGGAAGAGTCTAAGCCTGAGCCAGCCGCAGAAGAAAAACAAGAAGAGAAAACAGACGGAAAACCTGCTGAAACCACCCCTGCAGAAGGCGATGCAGGGTTTGGCGCCGAAGAAGAAAAGCCGGTAGATACCCCTAAAAAGGAAGATTCTAAAGACGAAAAACCTAAAAAGAAGGAAAAAGACAAAAAGAAAGAAGAGCCCAAAAAAGACGAAAAGCCAGCCGAAGGCGATAAGAAAGACGAGGAGAAAAAGGAGGAAGGCGAAGGCTTTTAAGCAAAACGCCCCTGCGCTTTATGCACAGGGGCGTTTGTGTATGGGGCCAGATACAAGCACTAGGCAACCACAAGTGGCTGGTAGTTTTTAATTGCCTCGCCAAGGTCGTACACTGGTATGCGAGCGCCGAGGACGGCAGATACAATACTCTGACCAGCGGCAGACCGGTAGCCTGCCGCGCAGTGGATCATAACAGGCTTATCTGTCGGGATTTCTGCCAGGCGCTCGCGCAGCTCGGGCAGGGGGATGGCCAGTGCTGAGGGGAACATCATGCCTGCGGCGTGCTCAGAGCGATTGCGGATATCGACAATGGTAAATGCTTCGGGGTTATTGGCGAACTGGTCGAGGTCTGGCTCTTGCTCTGCAAGGTAGCCTGCCTGTCTGGCCACCAGTACGGCTTGCACCTGGGCCTCGTAGCCGATAGCTGCAGCGCGGCGCAGCAGGTGGTCGGCTAAGGCTTCAGACTCAGCCACCAGCACAAATGGCTCTAGTGGGGCAACAATGGCGCCGAGCCACGTCTCAAACTTACCCCCTTGTTGCAAGTTTATGGCACCCGCAAGGTGGCCTTGCTTAAACAGACTAGAGGGCCTCGTATCTATGACCAAGGCTTGGGCCGGCACCTCGTGCTCAGAGGCTAGACGTGGTACGGCGGCTAAGGCAGGCTCAAGATCTGGTGCGCCGATGCGGTTAAGTTCAACCGAACCGGGGAAGTATTTAGGCACGAAAGGCTGGTCTGCCAGCAAGAGCCTAATAAAGGCATCTTCTTCCATCGCTTGCAGGCTGGGGTTAGAGAACCGCTCTTTACCGATGGTGGTGCTAACGTCCGCACTTAGCGCCTTGCCGCATAACGAGCCTGCCCCATGCGCCGGATACACCACGATATCGTCGGCTAATGGAAGGAGCTTGGCGTGTATGGTGCGGTACATCATGCGGGCCAGGTCTTCGCGGCTTAGGCTGATAGCCCCTGCCTTCTCGCGCAAGTCGGGCCGGCCGACATCTCCGACAAAGAGCGTGTCTCCACTGAAAAGGTGCGTGGGTTTGTCGCCTTGGTAGAGTAAGACAGAGATGGAGTCTGGCGAATGGCCAGGTGTTTCCATGCAAACAAGGGTAGCCTCTGCCAGCTCTAGCCGGTCGCCTTCGTTGTAGGATGTTAAGTTGTAGGCAGCCCCAATGCTTCCGGATGCCATGATGGGGGCCCCGGTGCGGCGGTGCAGCTCGGCGTGGCTGCTCACAAAGTCGGCGTGGGGGTGCGTTTCTATGATGGCGGCAAGCTCAGCTCCATAGCGTTGCATGGCCTCCAGGTAGGGGCGGGTATCTCTGGCGGGGTCTATGACGACGGCCTTACGGTCGGCCTCGGAGATGATCAGGTACGAGAAGTGGCTTAGACCTTTGTCTTCAAACTGCTGAATTTTCATATCGGTGGGTTTCGGGAGGGGTATTGGGCTTAAGTGTAGAACCTATGTTTAAAGATAGGCGGGCGCAGCTGCGGCAGGCAAAGTTGCTTAGGCAAGCCATACCCGGCTGGGGGCAGCGTCTAGCGCCCACTTGGCGGGCGCAATAAAGACGGTGTAGGCACCGTCGGGCACATGGCTTGGCACAAATACAAGCTCTGTAATGGTGGCATGCCGCCGCAATGGAGCGGGGCCCTCCGTCTGCCAAAAAGCCTTGTGAAACAAGAGTTTACCCCCATCTATCTCAGGGTCTACAGAAGGCAAATCAACCAGTAGATGGTCTATACCCAAGGCCACAAGGCGGTGGGCAAGGGCAGGCTCTAAATAGGGTGGATTGGTGCCAGAGTAATTACGAACCGCCTTGGCTGTATCATTGGGCAAAGTGCGAAAAATCACCGCCTCTTTTAGGCCGGGTTGGGGTAGCCTTGCCGCCACCGATGCCAAGGTGACCACCTGATCACGCCCGACTTGCTCGGGCGCCGCTGTGATGAGGGTGGCAGCAAATTGAAAGCGCGTCAGACACTTATCGATGGTAGCCTCCGGGTCCGCAGAGATGTGGCCGTAGCACTCCGTATGGGTGCCCGTGCCGTGGGGGGTAAAACGGATCTCCTTATGGTTTACGGTACCGCATTCTGCTACGGAACCTACCCAGTCTCCTGCACGGACGGGGTCGGCCGAGAAGGGGTCGGCATAGTAGCAAAGGGCGCCGGGCGAGGTCAGGGTGATGTCGTGCATGACTATTCTTCAAAAGGGCTGCATGCAAAAATGGGCGGCCAAAGCTTTAAGCGCTGCGTTGCTGTGGCAGGTCTACCCTTGAAATGGCAATCTGCCCCCCTGCCCCCATATTTACACCTTGTGAGAAAAGCCCTCTGGCTATGGATAGCCTGCTGCCTTAGCGGGGCAGCCCAGGCCCAACCCGCCGATTTAATTCAGCGTTTTTACGACGTGATGATGACCACGCCAGGCCGCGGGCCAGTGGTTGCCGGCAAGCGGGAGGGCACCTGGACTTTTGCCGACCCTGCTACGGGTAAGCGGCGTGCCGTATTAGACTTTAAGGACGACTATCTGAATGGCCCGGCCACGCTCTTTGACCAAGACTCGATGCCGGACGTAACGGCTACCTTTCTATTAGAGAACCTGAATGGTCCCTTCCAAACTTTTTACCCCAACGGGCAAGTCCGCGAGGAGGGGCAATACCTGACAGACCTGCTGGAGGGGCTTTACACGCGCTACTACCCCAACGGTAAGACGGCTGAGGAGGGCTACTTTCAGGACAGCTTGCGCGAGGGCACCTGGGTGCGGTATCGGCCCAACGGTGGCCTACAAGACAGTGGCCAATATCGTGTAGGGTTGCGCGATGCAGACTGGTTTTTCTTTTACGAGAACGGCAATTTGCAGCGGCATGAGTTCTATAAGGCAGGCCGCCTGCAACAAGGAACAGCCGTGCAAACGGCAGACGGAAAGCCTTTGCCCCCCGGAACATTACAGCAGGGCTCGGGGCTGTACTTGGCTTACGACTCGACCGGGCGGACAAAGGCTAGGATTCCATATAAAAACGGACTACCCGACGGGCTGGCCGAGTATTTGGACGACCAGGGCCGAAAGCGGCTGGAGGTACCTTTTGTAGAGGGTGTAACTGAGGGCTACCGCCGAGATTTATATCCGGACGGCAAGCTGGAAACGGAAACCTACCTGCGCAATGGCCTGGAGGAGGGCCCAAGCCGTAGCTACTATGCCAATGGAAAACTGCGCGAGCAAGGGTGGTTTCGGGCAGGCGTGCAAGACTCTGTTTGGACGGAATACCATGCGAATGGAAGGGTGGCCTCCAGAGGCACGTTCGTAGCAGGGAAACCAGCCGGCGTTTGGGGTACCTTCCACGACAATGGCCAGCCTGCTATGCAGGTCTCCTACGCCAGCGGCAAGCGCCAAGGCAGGTACCAGAAGCTATATCCTGATGGCAAGCCCGAGGTGGTGGGTAAATACAACCAAGGGCTAAGAGATAGCACCTGGACGGAGTACACGGCGAAGCAAGGCATCAAATTGCAAGGCACCTATGTAACCGGGCAACCTATTGGTGTCCATGTGGCCTACGACGAAGATGGAAATCTGGAAGAGGAGGTACGCTACCGTGCAGGCACAGATGTGGCCTATGTAAAGCGATATCTAGCCGGCAAGAAGTTGTGGAAAGAAGGCAAACTGGTGGGCGGAATGCCTGATTCGACCTGGGCCATTTACCGGGCCGATGGAGGCCCATTACAACAAGAGCTGTTTGCAAAGGGCCAGTTGGTGCAGGCCAGTGAGGCTACGGTAGATGGCAAGGTACTTGCCGGTAGTGGCTACCCTACCCCGGCAGGTATGCCGCGCCGTATCTACAATGCTTTCGGCCAGAGGGTGGAAGAAGGCCATTACAAAAACGGCCTGAAAGAGGGTAGCTGGAAAGAGTTTTCTGATAAAGGCAGCTTAGAAGCCGAAGGCACTTACCGAGCAGGCGTAAAAGAGGGCACTTGGGTTCTATACGACGAAAAGGGCCGAAAAGCCCGAATGGGCCGCTTTGAGGCTAACGAACCCGTCGGGATCTGGGAGGTATACGACAAAAAGGGCCGGCTTACCGGCACACTAGCGGTAGAAGATTAGCAATAACATGAAGCAATTACTGTTTGCCCTGGTGGCACTGTGCGGCCTGATGTCGTCTTGCTCGTCGGGTTGGACGGAGGATGAGAAGGCTACCTTTAAGCAAAGCTGCAAGGGTGCAGCTCTGATGGCCGGAGACCAGTGGCCAGAGCGAACCTGCGACTGCCTGGCAACCAAGCTGGAGGCCGAATATCCCAACCCGAATGCTATGGCAAGCCTGTTGGATAGCCTGCGTGTTAACCCCGTGCTCTTGTTTGACAAGTATCCGGAGTGCCGCATTTATGCCCATGAAACGCCTGCCGAATGGTCTCCACAAGCAACGGAGGCATTTATGAGCAGCTGCACCAATCTGATTGGCGACTCTGCCAAATGCGCATGCATTCTGGATAAGGCCAAGAAGCGCCTGCCAACTGTACAGAAGCTGACCAAGCTGAATACGCAAACGATGCGGCTAATGGCAGAAGAGTGTGACGGAAAACGCCCGGCCCAACTTTATTGATTTAGCCGTGGGCAGGCAAGCTGCGCAAACGCGCCTATCGGGCAAAACAAAGACCTTTTTACAGGAGCAGATCCCGCTGTGGTATAATACTGAGCGCTTTCCGGTTGAGGCTGACCCGCTTGGTGTGGTGCGCACCTACCTGCCCAGCCGAGACAGGCGGTGTGTAGAGGTAGCCGCATTTTTTGCTGCCTTGTTTGCCTGGGGCCGCAGAGACATCGCCATTGCCAAAACCGAAGAGTTGCTCTTGCACCTGATTGCCATGCCAGGGGCCATTGTAGATGCGGAGCTACGGGGCAGTTTTGCCGATTTGCAAGGTTTTAAGCACCGCACCTTCACGCAGCCGGTGGTGCGGGCCTTGGTGCTGCGTATGCAAGATTTGTTTGACAGGTTTGGGACGCTTGAGCAGGCCTTTGTACACTTTGTCCAAACCAGCCCCGGAGGCGAGGCAAGCGAGCCCCACCACCGGGTAGAGCGTGCGTTGAACGGATTTAGGCGATGGTTTTTTGAGGTGCCATGGGCGCAACCTTGCGAGCGGCACATTGCCTCGCCTGAGCGAGGCTCAGCCTGCAAGCGGCTTAACCTGATGCTGAGGTGGCTGGTGCGACCCAACGACCATGGGCTGGATTTAGGGCTTTGGAAGCAGTTCTGCCCAGCGGAGCTTGTAATGCCCCTTGACGTCCATGTGGTGAACTCTGCCCGGCAACTGAAGCTGATGCCTCGTGCCACCTTAAACTGGAAAGCTGCCACCGAGCTTACGGCCGTCTGCCGGCGGGTGGTGCCGGCAGACCCCGTGGTACTAGACTATGCGCTGTTCGGCCTGTCGCAGGGTGGATACTGGGGTCAGCCTGCCGATAAACGTTAGCGAACTTGCACTACGCCGCCTTTGGCTATGGCTTGGAATTGGGGTAGGTACATAGCCTCTGCTACAATGGCAGGCTTTGCAAAAGTGCCGCGATAGGCAGCCGTCAGCCTTGTACGGAAGGTGATTTGCTTGCCCGCTGCCAGGCTGAAAAAGCGGTGGACGCGATCGTCTCGGATGTCCTCATAATCTAGGCCTGGCAATTGGATGCTGGATTGGGAGGTGGCTCCGGCGGCCAAACGATCGTTCTCAATCTCCCAACCGGCAGGGATGGGGTAGCTAAGGGCTAGTCTGTCTAGGGGCTGGCCGCTTGTATTGCGTACGGTTATCAGCGCCTCGAAGGCCTGCCCCTGCCTGAGGAGTGCCGGGTCAACCGGCTTTTGCAAGGCATCAACGTACTTTACGGTAACCTGCAGCCCATTAGCGGTGGCAGCCTCTTGCCCAGGGCCTGGTGTATAGGTTTGGGTTAGCCGCAAATAAACGGGTGCCTTGCCTTCGTTGGCAACAGTAGGCAGAGGCCTGCCTGCGGCTACATTAACCAAGACGGCCTTTGAGGTTACAGCTTGTTGCTGGCCACCAATGCTAACACTCGCCTGGCCCTGGCCCTGCGGCAATAGCGACAAAGCCGCAAAGGCCCAGCCAAGCTCCTGGGTCGATAAGTAAGGTGAGGTACGAACTTGGTTGGCCAACGCAAGGGCAGCACCAGAGGGTTTGCCCTTTGGTTGAAGCTGCACATCTATCCAGGCCAGGATTGCTTGTGTACGTAGAGGGCTGTCGTAGTCGGCCTCATAAGGTGGTGCATCTGGTACGGGGGGCTGTAGCCGTGCTTGAGCCTGTGCCAACTGGCCCCTGCGCATGTAGGCTCCGGCCAACCAAATCTGGGCCTGCCGTGGCAGCCTGGGTTTTTGAGCAAGCCTGTTGAGGTCTGCTTCTGCGGCATGCCTGCCAAGGCAAAATAAAACGAAGGCCAAGTTGATTTGCTCGGCAGGTTTTATGGCTCCTGCTGCAGAGCGCGCTTGCTGTGAAAGGGCGCCCTGTAAACGGGGCAGCAGGGGTGAGCTTCCGTAGCCAAGCCTGTCAGCCTCTTGCAAAAACCAACAGGCATAGGCTGATGCCGCCACGTCGGGTGCGCCCTCCTTAGGCCAAAGGGAGAGCAAACCTGAGGATAAGGCAAAGTTCTGCAACTGCTTTTGGGCAACCAACACGTTGGATGCTGCCACAGCAGCCGTAGGTTTAGAGAGGGCCATTAGCTGAGGCAAGTAAAGCTGCGCCAGTGCGGCAGATACGTTTTGCTCTAAACAGCCATATGGATACTGCACCAGATAATCCAGCTTATCGGCCAGGCCTAGGGCAGGCAAAGCACTTACTTCTACACTAGCAGGCCCCGCAAGACCCTTGCCTGCCGGAGGGGGCCAGTTGCTACGTTGGCCTTGAGCTAGTAAGAAGTCGGTTACCTTGCGGATGGGGCGGTTGGCAGCCCGCACAGGTAGCCTGAAGATTCTACGGGCTTGCGCCCCTGCCCCTTGGGCTGTGATTTCTATTACAGCGAGGCCTGGCATAGTACCTGCTTGCAATTGCAAATCAATACGCTTGCGGCCGGCTTTGGGCGCTAAAGAGAGCCTTGCCGTTGGGCTACCCACCCAAGCCGCCGGGCCAGATACGATGCGGGCAGTAATACTTGCCTGCACTTGTTTGGGCAAAAAAGATTCTACCTCTATGGGTAGCATAAACTTATCTCCTACACTGGCCAGCCGTGGCAGCGTGGCCTCCAAAATCAAGTCTGCACGGATGCGTGTGATGGCCTCGGCAGATGCGGCTGCGGTGGGCGTGTTTGCAATCAGCATCCACCTAATGGCACCTGGGTAAGCTGGTGCGGTCAGTTTGTGTAGGGCTTGCTGCCCTTCTGCCAGGGTGAAGGGCCCCAAAACCCGGCTGACGGCATCAACGGCGAGGTTGTTGCGTGCCTCCTCTTTGAGCGCGGCTGCCTTCACAAAGGCATCACCTCCTGTGGCTAATATGGGTGTGCCACCGAGATATCCACTGGTGAGGACATCGTCAAAATTGTCGAAACTGGCGATGGCCAGGGGTTGGCGGCCGTTGAGAACAGTGGCGGGATCTGGTGTACGGAAATTGGTGAGGTAAAGGAGACCCTCATCAACCATAGCGAGGACGTATGTCATAGGGCGGCCTTGAGCCTCCGATACATGTACTTGTAGCTCTTGGCCTGGTTTGCCTTCTGCAGGCGCTTTAATGGCAGGCTTTAAGGCAAGTGTTTTATCCGCTACCTCAAGATGGAGCAGACCGTAACTACGCAGAGGCTGCCCGACCGCTACCTTGTCGTAAGGCCTTAACAATGTGATGTGGGCATACACGTCGCGGGGAGCTTGAGCGGGCAGGGTAATCTTGATTTGATTGCCTTCTATGTGCGCCCAATGGTGCGCTAGGGTCTGGTTGCCTGCCTCAAGGCTCACCAGGGCGCGGGTGTCAGTGTAGGCTTGGCCTTGGGGCAAATTGAGCAGCACCGCAGAACCTGGCTCGTACGTGGGCTTATCGGCAGCCAGCAGCAGGTGGCGCGCGGGGTCGGTGTCGCTACTGCCATCGTCTGGATAGCCGACGTAGAAGATTTGGCTTGCGCTGTGGCCGGTAGAGGGGTCTTGCACCTCGAGGGCATAGCGGCCCCATTTTTCTACTTTGAAGTCGAATTGTGCCTTGCCTTGTGTAATGGGCAATGTACCCTGCTTAACTACCTGGACATGGCCGCTACCGGCAAAAACATCTGCCCCTTGAACGTCTTGGTACCACCAGACCCAGTCTAGCCGCGTCAGTTTATACTTGAGGGGCTGTACAGATGGCTGCAACTGCTCCGTCAGCGGCGCAACGCGTACCACAGAGAGTTTGATCTGCCCGGCTAAATCATAACTGCCTGCTGCGGGTGCGGCATCTTGCTTAAGGCCAATATAGGCCTTTGCGGGGTGGACGGTGGTCTGGCTAAACTGCTGGCTAAACTGCCCGCCCTGCTCAAAAACTTTGGTTGTAAGTGTTAGCCGTACGGGGGCTTCTGGGGCAAACGCTGGCGGTGTAAACTCTAACTGTGCCAGGCCGCTGGCGTCTGTCTGGGTATTTATGCTTATGGCCGTCGGTGGCAAAGAGGAGGCTGGGCGCAGTGTGTTTCTAAAGGCAAAATCTGCAAACTGCGCCGGGGCAAAGTCTGTGTAGGCAGCTTGGCCGGCAACGGCAACTTTCAGATTGGCGGCCGGGCTACCGTAGAGGTAACGGGCACTCAAATGGGCGGTAGCAGCCTGCCCAGCCAAAAAGGACGCCTGGCTGAATTTGACCGCCAATGCCATTCGGTTGGGGCGGATTGTCTCTACAGATACGTTGTGGTAGAAGCTCTGGCCGGCTACGGTGGCCACTATCTGGTAGCCACCCGTTGGGGCCGACGGTTCGGTGGGGATGTTCCAGCGGTAATGCTGCCCGAGAGTTTCTGCTTTTGCCCGTCGGTAGATACTGGCTCCTCGGCTATTGGTTACCTCTAGCACCACCGGTGCCAATAAAAGGGCCGCACTGGCTCCCTGCAAAATCATACCTACATGTAGGGTATCGCCAGGGCGGTAGGTACCTCGCTCTGTATAGATAAAGGCTTTGAGGGGGGAGGCCGTAGCCGGGCTTGTGGCTTGGCCCTTGGCCAACTCTTTTGCAAAGGGGGTAAGGGTTAGGTCTCTGCCGGGCTTCAGGTTGAGGTAGGCAACGCTGCCCTTTGCCTCAGCCAAGGCAAGTATGGGGGTAGGCCGCTCAGGTAGGTCCTCAAACAAAGCCAGGCCGTCTGCATCTGATGTCGCCTGGGCAATAACCTGGTGTTGCTTTCCTAGGAGTTGAATCTTAACCCCGGCCGAAGGTTTGGCCGTGGCTAGGTCTGTGGCAATTATGTGCACCTGCCTGGGCCCTACCCTGCCCTGCAGTGCAAGGTTGCTACGCAAAAGATAGGTACCTACCTGGGTACGCCCACCTTCCAGCCCTTCTAAATCGCTGTAGGCATAAGACTCCAGGCACGGCGCCGGTGCTGTGCTTGGGTAATAGTTCCCTTCTTCGTCGTAGGTGTAGGAAGATTGCCCAGTCCAATCGCCATAGCCGTAAGACTCATTGTCGTCGTCGAAGCCTGGCTCTGGCGTTGGAAGCTGATCTGGTACTGAGGTAAGCCCCCCTGCGGCATCTGGGGCTTCTTCGCAGCGGTACCGCATCTGTGCCGGGGTAAAACTTAGCTGCACAAAGTGCAAGGCCGTAGGTGCATCGGCTACAAAGCGTGTGATATCAACCTGGTAGCGGGTATAGTCTGCAGGTTGGGCATCCGCCGGCAGATTTACCATCAACTTGCCCACGGGCCGCCCAATGGTGCGTTGGTAAAAACCATTGAAGGTGGTGCGAGGGTCTGTCTGAGCCAGGAAGGCAGGGATGTTGGCCGGGAAAATGCGATAGATGCGAAGCGTGGCCTGGCGCAGGGCCCGGGCCTCGAAAGAGAGCATTGAGCGGCTGCCTTGCGCAGGCACTATGTACCCACTGCCCGGCATGCGCAGACCAGGCAAGGCCGGGCGCAGCGTTACGGGTACATGCAGGTCTTGCTGCAAGGTTTGCCCGCTTGCCGCCGCTAAGCCCGCGGCTACAAGTAGCGACTGTGCTCCATAGGCATCGGCCGGCAGCGGCAATGTGGCCGAACAACCTTCTGCCAAGGCTTGGCCGGTGGCCATGTTCTGCAAAAAGATTAGGCCTTGCAGGTTTTGGTCTGGCTGCAGGGGTTGGGTAAAATGCAGCACCAGGCTGTGGTCTGGGCCCTGTGCCTCTTCTACATCAAAGAGCGTAAAAGTGCCTTTGGGCGGTAAACTGAGTAGCCTGGCTATGTTGCCTTTGCCACCCAGCAGTGCCAGATCTGCCTGCAGAGACGCTGATACTACTTTGCCAGTGCGCGGGTCTGGCAGATGCAGGGTATGAAGGGTACCGTCTTGGCTGTGGGTCCACCGGTCGGGCGCTGGCATACCTATGGCTTGCACGGCCTGCTCTACCAGCCGCGCAGGTACATAGTCTGATGTTTGCAGGGTTGCTAAAAGTCCACCATCTGGGCTGAATCCTACGCCTTTGAAACGTGCCTGCAAAGCCTCGGTGGTCAATGCAAAGGCAAACGTTTTTAGGGCTTTGGTCTGAATGTTAAACAGCTTATCTAGCGCCAACTCTACCAAAAAGGGCGTGTCGTAGGGCAAGAGTGTATCTGGCCGAAAAACCAGCGTTTGTGCATCCCTCCAAAAAAGGGTGCCCTCTAATTGGGGGCGTATTTGCAGTATGGGCTCAGCCAGGGCAGCCTGGCGAGCCTGGCTGTCCACCGGTTCTGCAAAGGCAATAACAATAGGTTCTTTTACTGACCGCACGCCACCCGAGTAGCCCACAACCCATTGAGAAAATCGCGGGTCTAAAGCTTGCCCAGACAGCATGGCCGACATCCGCTCTCCGCTGAAAGCCCCAAACGGCGACTGACGTAACTGAACTAACCCCGCAATTAAAGACGCTACGGCAATAACCGCCAGCAAGAGCCAACTGCGTACCGGCAAAACACCCTTCATAGCGGGCAAGATAGGCTGTCAACCTGCATGTGTTTGCCATCTTCGGCTAAGTGCCCACAAGCAATGAGCCTTACCTTTAGTACATACCCAGGTGTAAGATAATACAGGTTACACGTATAAATTTTAGATAAAACGAAAAAATTACGTGCATTTTTTGCACGAACCAAAGTTTGCTACTTATCTTTGAACCGTATTAGACGCTAATCGTTAGAGAGTGGCTACTCAATGGCCTTAGTGTGATTTACAGAGCTATGGCATTTAGGGCGTACGCAATCTGCTTACGCACGCCCCTCAAAGGCAATGGCGGCAACAAAACCACAAAACTTATTTTTTACAAATTCCTAATTCGCATGGAATTACTTCGATTACAAACCGCTACCAAGTACGCTGCGCTCATCTTGATGAGTGTTTTGTGCATGGGCACCGCGAGCGCCCAATGGGGGCCAGGTGGGGTGGGTAATACCGCGGGAACCCTGCAGGGAAGTATGCTGGCCCAGCCTGCCATTAGGGGCTGGTACACAGCCGACCTTTGCTCTACGATGACGAGCTCTACCGCTGTTGAGCGTTGGAGAGACAGATCTCGGCGTAACATCTATGCAGATGCGCCCGCTGACCCTGCACAGAAACCTGCCTTAATAGCCAATGCAGCCAATGGTAGGCCTGCGGTGCGGTTTTCAGGTGCGGGCAACGCTTGCCTAACCAGCAGAGTAATGGCCAGCACGCCCAGCAGCCAGCTCACGGTGATGGCCGTTGCACGCAACGTAGCTACGTCTAATGCCATCGGAGGTATAGTGGCTTACAATGGTTTTCAGGGCATGTTTGCCGCCTACACGGCTGGCCCGCCCAGCAACCTGCAGTTTACAATGGACGGTAATGGCGCAAGCCCTGCCAATGCAGCCTCTACCCAGCGGGCCGTAGGTACAGGCTTTCGCATCCTAACGGGTATGTATGGCAGTACGGCCAATATGCTCAACAGCCGCATGTTTATGGACGGCACGCTCGAGAAGGTGCAAAACCCGGCGGCCTCTCCCAACCCTGCCTTGTTGGCCTATACCCAGATGCAGCTCGGCGGGCGTACCTGGGGCAACCAGCCCAACCGGATTTTTGCCGGAGACATTGCCGAAGTCATCGTTTTTGACCAGCCCATAGACTCGGCGCAGCGCATTATCGTAGAGAATTACCTGGCCGAGAAGTATGGCCTTACGCTGCGCAACCGTCGGTTTGCCTTTGGAAACACAAGCCGGTTTGATTTGGCAGGCATAGGTATGGCTTTCAACAACAGCAGGCACGACTCTGCCACCAGCTCTTTACTGACGGTGGCAGCGCCAGAAGCCTTAGCACCGAACCGCTACATGCTGTTTGGCCACAACAATGCCGACGCAGCTACACTTGGCACTACCGAAACGCCTGGGAATGATGTGACCTTCGTCCGCCGCGTTGCGCGCGAGTGGCGCTTTAATAAAACCGGCGGAGACCTAGGCTCTACCAGGCTCTATGTAGATTTTAACGGATTGAATGCCAGCGTACCCGCAGGTTTTACACGAGGCATTTTTATCGACGCCGACGGGGACTTCCGCACCGGTGCCACTTTTGTGGATTTGCTGCCCAGCCAAGCAGGGGTTTATGTAACGCCTCGCATCAATATTGCAGACGGGTCTTTTATCACCTTAGGATGCGTTAAGCGGGTGGTTTCTTTTGTGGCCCCCACCAGCCAGGGCTTCGAGGATCAGACGGAATACCCTTTGCTGCAAGCCAGGCTTAACTTCCCCTACCCTGCTACTTCCAATCTGGATGTTGTGGTAGATTATTCTGTGTCGCCCTATGGAACGTTTTTGGCTACCGGCCCTTGTTTTGATCTCAATGCCTGCGATTTTGACAATGGCCGTAGCCAGCTCATCATCCCTGCAGGGCAGCAGACGGTAGATCTTAACCAAGATGCCTTTGACGTTGACGCTGCGCTGTTTGTGCACAACGACACCGCCGCCGAGCCCAATGCCGAGAGCATCCGCCTGACGCTGACCAATGCCGTAAACGCTGGCCTTGGGGCGCAGGCAACCCATACCTATACCATTATAGACGACGATTTCTTTAGGAAGATTGGCTATGTGTCAGGGCAAAATGCATATAGCTGGAACGAGCTAGACGCAGGCCAATACAAAGACACCAGCTTTGTGATATCTCTGCCTGCGGGGCAAACAGGTGGGCCCTCTTTTGTGACGGTTGTAGGCACAGGAAGTGCCAAAGCTGGCAAAGACTATCTGTTGTTAGATGCAGCTGAACCAGCAGACTCTGCGGTGCGCCTGCAGATAGGGGATCTAGACCAAACCGTGCGCCTCCGCATAAGGCTGCTGGGCGAGCAGGTGAATGAAAACACAGAGAGTGTCACATTCACACTTACGCGGCCAAGCTCTGCCACGCTCAGCGGCACGGCGCCTATTACGGCCTCCATCACAATTACAGACAACGATCCGCTGCCTCAGGTATCTTTTAATCTGATGCCCAGCTCTAGCAGCGAGTCTATGGGCATGCTGACGGTGAAGGTGCGACTAAATGTTGAAAGCGGTAAACTTGTAACGATACCCTTTTTTACCAGCGCCGGGACGGCCACCGCCGACGGTGTTGACTGGGATAACATCAGTCCGTCGCCGGTGTACATCCAGCCTGGCGACACTACAGGCACCATTACGCTAGAAATAATTGACGATAGGGACGAGGAAGATGATGAAACCATCGCCATCAGCATGGGTACGCCTACCAATGCTGTGGCAAGTACAACACCCTACACCTTTACCATTACAGACAATGACGTCTTTGGAGATACTGGCCCCGGCGGCGTAGACCAGTTGGGCAACGATGGCACCCTTGAGCTTTGGTTTGCTGCCGACGAGAGCGTTACCGTTAGCGGTGGATCTACCATTGCGCGCTGGGCCAATATCTCTGGCCGCACCGGGCGCGATGCCCTGCCCGTGGCTGGCGGCAGTATACCAGCGCCTACCTTGGTAGGCAATGCCTTGTATGGCAGACCCGTTGTCAGGTTCAACAATCAAGTTTTGACGGGTACACTTACCCGGCCTGTGCCCGGCAGCCCACTTACCATGTTCGCCGTGGCGCGGCAAAACAGCGCTCCGGCAACAGTTAGCGGCCAAACCCTGGGAGCCATCTTCTCTACTGATCGGTGGGCAGGCATTAGCAGCTATGGTACCAATTATCTGGCAGAAGGCTTTACCACCAGCCCGACGTTTGTGTACCCCACAGCCACTAATACAGCCAACACGGGCTGGAGCAACAGCGCCATCAACAGTTTCCAACTGCTTACGGCGCAATACACACAAAACAATACCCAAGGGTCTTCGATATACGCCAACGGGGCCCTGCACGAGACCAGCACTGCAGCGGGGGTAAACATAGACGTTCACTCATCTTTCAGGATGGGCGTACGGCACCCCAACTCGTCTGGCTTCTACTTTCGGGGAGATGTGGCAGAGGTCATCTTCTTTACCAGCGCACTCAATACTACCCGTCGCACCTTGGTAGAGAACTACCTGGCTGCCAAATACGGGCTTACTATTGCCAACAACTATTTTGCCGGAGCAGATACCGCTTTCCGCTACGAGCTTGCCGGTATCGGCACATCAGACGGCACGAGCAACAACAAGCATCGGCAGGCCGAGTGTGGGGGGCTGATTGTACGCCAACGCAACAACACGCTCAATGGCACAAACGAGTATCTGCTCTTTGGCCGTAACAGCGGCAACGCCGGCACTACGGTTGTCAACATCAGTGGTGGCTTAAGCGAGGTCTGGACAAGAGGATTCTATCTACAAAAGACCGGCTCAATAGACGTACGCCTCACCTTTGATTATGACAAGGCCGGCATTACGCACAATCCTTTGCCCGAGCGCGAGTATTACCTACTTTTCCGCAGCAGTGCCTTTGGAAGTTGGAGCAAGGTTGCAGGCGCGGCGCCCAGCCTTGTTGGAAACCAGGTAAGCTTTGAGGTAGATAACTCTATGTTGCCCAACGGTTACTACACGCTGGGCCGAACAGACCCAGCAATTTTGCCAGTAGTTTTTGCCGGTTTTGACGCTTACCGCAAAGGGGGCATCGTCCAACTGCGTTGGAGCACTGCATCTGAAACGAATAGCGATAGGTTTGAGATAGAGCGCTCGGCCGACGGGCAGGCCTATACCAAGATTGGGCAAGTGCAGGCCGCAGGCCACTCGACCCAAAGGCTTAACTACGACTTTGCCGACAATAAGCCGTTGGCCGGTAAGGCATACTATCGCCTCCGCCAGCTAGACCGTGACCAATCCGTAACCATGAGTCCGGTTCGGGTAGTAAACAACCAGGTGGGAGGCGCAGGCTTTACCCAGGTGAAGCTGTACCCTAACCCCGTGCAAGACGCCCTTACGGTAAACCTGCCTGCTGAGGTTGAGCTGCAGAGCGTGCAAGTCTTTGATACCAAGGGGATGGCTATGACTATACCTGCCTCTATATATGCAGATGGAGTGCCTATGCTGGACATGGGCTCGCTACCTAAGGGGTACTATCTGCTACACCTCAAACTCAGTACCGGAGAGGTTGTGGTCAGGAATGTGGTGAAACAATAAAACTTACGTGGACCGTCCATTGCGGTTTTTCGTAATAACACTGGTTTTTACAGCACTATACCTTTGTAAGGGTAAAAGTCGTAGAAGGGCAGCCAGGTATGGCTCCGGCACTGCTGCACAGATTGCTCTAACTCCTCAAAGCGTATTAAATTTTGGAATCCTCTGATATCGAACTGCAACCGGCTCCCAGCCCCACATCAGGGTGGAGGCGTGGGGCTTTTTTGAGAGCAATTGCCATACTGCTTTTGCCATGCCTGGCAACCACGTCTGGCTGTATTCCGAACTCTCGGTTGCTGTATCTGCAAGACGAGGCCCAGCAGCCTGGCACAGGCCCAGTGGTTTACACAGCAGAGCGCAAGCCCTACACATTACAAACGGGAGACGTACTCTCTGTGCAGATAAAGGGGGTAGATACGGAGTTGCAGAGCAGTTTCAACATTACGTCTGGCGCGTTTGGTGGCGCTATAATGGCAGACCCTGCCACCCAATACGTGAACGGATACACCATTGACGAGAACGGTGACATCCCCTTGATTTCGGTGGGAAAAGTGCGGGTGAAGGGTCTAACCATAGAGCAGGCCCAAGAGATTTGCCAAAAGCGCATTGGTGCCTTTTTGCGCGACGCTACGGTGATGGTGAAGATGGTCAGCTTCAAGATTACCGTATTGGGCGAGGTGCGGCGCCCGGGATACTATTACGTAAACAACCTACGTTGCAACTTGCTGGAAGCCATAGGCTTGGGTGGAGATTTGACACCAATTGCCAATCGCAAACGCCTGAAACTCATTCGCCAGTTGCCGACAGGCTCCGAGGTGGCCTATGTTGACCTGACAGATGCCAAGATCATCCAGTCTCCCTATTACAACCTGCAACCCAACGATATCATTTTCGTTGAGCCGCTATCTGGCCAAACCCCTCGCAAGAATTTTGCACCTGTATCGCTGGGCTTGGGCATTGTCTCGGGCCTGGTTACCGTTACACTTCTTGTTTTAACCATCCGCAGAGACGGGCTGGTACGTTAAACCTAGGCCTATGGGCATAAATGGTATCGTTGCTGTGTTGGTCACCCCTTCTCGACAGGCGAAAGCCGCAGGTTATTAGGCAGGCGCTCCCTTATTTTTATCATGCAACCCGCAAAAACCCGCTCCACCTTGTCTCTAAACGGAAACGGTGCCCCTAAAGCACCCCGGCCGGTGCTCGCACCCATGGCGCCCATGGCTCCTCAGCCAGGAGATATTGATATCCGGCCAATGCTGCTTAAGCTGCGGCAAAACTGGTATTGGCTTGTGGCCTCGGCAGCTTTCTTTTTGTTGATGGCTCTAATCTATGTTAAGACGAGCCCCAACATTTTTGCTGCATCTACGACAATTCTGCTAGAAGATCAAAGCAGTGGTTCTAAACGGACAGAAGAGCTGCTTGAGATGCTTGAGATCAAAGACAAAGGCATCAAGGTAGAGGATGAGGTCGGCCTTATAAAAAGCTACCAGATCATAGAGGCTACGGTAGAGCGGCTGGATTTTGCGGTATCGTACTTCGAGGTTGAAGACAACCTCTTCAACAAGCTGGGCGATTTTCAGATTAAGGAGCGGTACAAGGATTTCCCCTTCCGTGTTGTGCTTAACCCAGCATCAGACCAGATGGTGAACATACCCATTGTGGTAAAGCCCATCAGCCAAACGCAGATAGAAATCTCGATAAACGGGGAAGATGTGCGCGTTTTCAACCTGGCCTCGCGCGAGATGAGCGTGAAGCTACCGGCCGTAAAAATGCAAAAAATTATCGGCCTTGAGTCGCCGTACCAAGACAAATACCTCAATTTCAAAATTGTCCGCAACGAGGGGCAAGCCTTTAAGGCAAGCAGTAAGTACTACTTCCAGATAAATGATCTTAACTCGCTGACGAAGGCCTATCAAAGTAAGCTGGAGGCAAAACCCGTGGAGCGAGAGAGCCGGATATTGGAGATTAAGTCTGAAGGGCCCATTGTAGAGAAAGAGATAAAGTTTTTGAACACGTTGGTTGACGTGCTGATAGAACATGATCTGGCCCAGAAGAACGAAACCGGCATGAAAACGCTCAACTTTTTGGAAGGGCAGTTGAGCAAAGTCGGAGATTCGTTGCGCAACTCAGAAACCTCGTTGTCTAGCTTTAGATCCAGCAACAAGCTGCTGGATGTTGGCGACGCCACCAATACCATTTATCAAAAGCTGGATAACCTGGAAAACGAGAAGGCCAGGTTGGAGGTGCAGGTCAAGTACTACCAGAATGTGCTGCAGCAGCTCCAGACGCAAGAGACGATTACGGATGTGGTGTCTCCCTCTACGATGGGTATTGAAAACCAGATCTTGAACTCTCTGTTGATAGAGCTTACGACGCTTAACCGGCAGATGGCAGGAATGGCGACCCAGGCCACGCGAGATGCACCGAACATCCGAGTGTTGCAGAATAAGATTGACAATGCCCGCGAGGCCGTTTTAGAGAACCTAAACAACAACATGGCAGCCAGCCGGATAGCCATGCAAGAGATTAACCGGCGCATTGGAGACCTGGAGGGAAATATTTTCCGCCTGCCAGAGAATGAACGTCGCCTGCAAGACCTGCAAGGCAAAACGGAGTTTAACTCGCGTACCTACAATTTCTTCTTAGAGAAGCGGGCCGAGGCACAGGTGTCGCTTGCGGCCAATGCTGCTGACAAAAGGCGGGTAGATGCTGCCCGAATGCTGGGCTCTGGGCCTATTTACCCCAAAAGCAAGCAGATTTACATCGTGGCGCTGCTGCTGGGTTTGGTAATCCCGGCGGGTTTGATCTTGTTTTTAGACAAGCTAGACAACACCATTCGGAGTAAAGAAGATTTGCAGGGCCTCTCGAGTATTCCTTTCTTAGGAATCATTACCGACGCAGGCAAGCAGCGCAGGCTTCCGGTGATAGAAAAGCCACTTTCGGCCATATCTGAGTCTTTCCGCAGTTTGCGCATCAACCTGCAATACCTGGCCGCCGGTATGGACAAGAAGGTAATCGGTATTACGAGCTCCATCTCTGGCGAGGGCAAGACGTTTTGCTCGGCCAACATTGCGGCAGAGCTTGCCCATAGCGGCAAAAAGGTAGCCTTGTTAGAGGTAGATCTGCGCCGCCCTACGGTTGGTAAGTATTTTGACATAAATACCCAGGTAGGCTTATCTAGCTATCTGATAAAAGCCGCTACGTTAGACCAAGCCCTGCAAAAAACGCAAGTACCCAACCTGCGGGTGATGCCCTGCGGGCCCATACCACCCAATCCGGTAGAGCTGCTGTCTTTGCCTGCCATGGCAGAGCTGATGGCGCAGTTAAAGGCCGAATATGATTACGTGGTGCTAGACGTGCCGCCGATAGGCTTTGTATCCGAGTATTTCGTACTGCTGGATTACATTGATGCCAGCTTGTTTGTAACAAGGTATAAGTACACTGCCAGAGAGTTGCTTGGCAACATCAATACCATTTACCAAGAAGGTAAAATACCACACCTATACCTGGTATTAAATGGTCTGAACTACTACGAAAAGTACGAGTATCGCAACAAGGGCGAGAAATACTACCGGGCCTAAAGGCGGGGCTGCCCTAGTATCTGAATGCTAACCATTGCATGGCGAATTCTGCCATTAACTTTTATTGCCGGTGTCTGAAGCGACGGTAGCTATTCCTGAAGACTCTAAAGAGCCCGATGATATCGGGCCTACGGAAGAGCAATTGGCTACCCAAGAGCCAAGCCTGCATCAAAAAACGATGCGCGGCCTTGGCTGGAGCACCTTTGCCACAATGGCCAGTGCCATCATGCAAATTGCCTACACCGCAGCCGTAACACGGCTGGTAGATCCGGCGGCGTTTGGCTTGGTGGCAGCCTCGGGCACGCTGCTGCGGTTTGGGGGTTACTTTTCTGAGATGGGCTTGGGGAAGGCCACCGTGCAAAAGGCAGATTTAACGGATAATAATATCCGCGCCGCGGTGACAGGGACGGTTGGCCTGGGTTTGATAACCTTCGCCGTGTTTTTTGTTCTGGCACCCATACTGGCTCCGCTGGCTATGGACGACCCAGCCCTGGTGTGGATAATAAGGCTGCAGGCGCTGAGCTTCTTGTTTGGAGGCATGAACAATGTGCCGCTCAACATCTTGCGGCGGCGGATGGATTTTGCCACCATTGCTAAAGTAGAACTGGCCAGTTATTTGCTAGCCTACAGTACCGTCGGCATCGGGTTGGCCGTAATTGACAAGGGCCTTTGGGGCATTGCGCTGGCTGGAGTAACACAACAGTTGCTGGCAGCCATCATGCACTATGCCGTTGCTCGCCATCCCATATTGCCCATTTTTAAGAGAGACGCTTTTGCGCCAATGTTGGGCTATGGCAGTCGGATTTCTGCCATCTCCTTCGTAGAATTTTTGGGGGGCACGGCAGATACGTTTGTGATTGGCAAACGGCTGGGAGCCATGGTGCTGGGCCTTTACAGCCGGGCGCAGATGCTGGTGCAACTGCCCATTTATAACCTGACTACTACCTTCAGCCGGGTGCTCTTCCCGGCCATGAGCTCTATTCAAAAAGACAGGCCCAGGCTACGGCGTGTATATCTGTCGTCTATCACCTTGTTGGCTATGATCATTCTGCCGGTTGGCGTTGGCCTGGCATTAGCCTCAAAAGAAGCCATCTTAACGGTACTGGGCTCTCGCTTTGCCTCTGCCACGGCCATATTTACGTTGTTGGCCATTATGACACCCTTTAGGCTGCTGACCTACTTTAGCGGGCTGGTATGCGACTCTACCGGGCATCTGAACGCCAAGCTGGCAACGGAGCTCGCCTTTGTCGCTTTGTATGCGTTGTCGTTTTGGTTCATTGCCCTGCCTTATGGGGTAGAGGGTATTGCCCAGATACTGCTGGTTGGAGAAGTTATCCACTTTTTCATTTATGCCGTTATTTTGGGTAGGCTGCTCGATTTTAGCGTTTGGAGCTTAGCCCAAGACTTTGTACCCGTCTTGCTCACTAGCCTCACCGTTGCGGGCACGGTTTGGGCCGCCGGTGCCATTTTGCCTAACACGGTAATACCTGCGCTGGGCCTGCTGGCAAAAGGTGTGGCGGGCGGAGTAGGCTTCGGCATAGGCCTGCTGGCGCCTTGGAGCCGAGGTATCAGGGCCCAGCTTTACGAGCGATTTCTGACCAAATCTCAGCTTGGTAAGCATCGGGTTGTGCTTGCTTTGGTAAAGCTTTAACGCCTCTATCTTCATTTGTATGTTAGTTGCCACGCACAAAACCTAGCCTATCATGTTTGGTATCAAATACTTCTGGCAAAAGGTACGGTTCAAGCTTTTTCGGCTGGCCAAGCGGGCAATATTGGGGCCAGTGGCTGGCACCATTCCCGACCATTGGGTAAAACAGGTTGCGGGCGGGTACTTCAGGGCTGTAATGCAGCAGCACCTCATGCAACATGTTGAGGTATTGCCGCCAACTTTAGATACATACGCCTTTCCTGAGCGCTATCCAGTGTCGTTCAGGCGGTCTAAGGCTTTTGATGCCAGGCATGTGTACGTATTCCAAAATGTTTGTGTATCTCCATCGTCGGCGGTGGCATACGTGCCCCCAAACTGGGTGCTGGAAGAGAGCGCCGGCGCCTTGGAAAAAGTGAGCGGCTGGGGCCGCATTATGCCCGAGCTGCTGGTGTCCGCCCACCATTTGTCTGTGAGCGATCCGATGGTGGTAGTACCAGCGGCACCATTCTACCATTTTATCTGGGAGCATTTGCCTGCCATCATTCAGGCCTTGCAAATTGAGCCGGCAGCCCACTTACTCTTGCCAGACCCTTGCCCCAGATATGTAACCGACGCACTAGACCTGCTCCTAGATGCCAACTGGAGGGCCAGAGCGCACTTTGCCAAAAAGGTTTGCCATGTACACACCTTGCTGGTGCCTCAAATCGAGACACATTCAGGGTTTATCCATCCGGCTTACCCGAAACTGTTGCAAGATGCCTTTGCGCATTCGGTAGATGGGGTTGAGCCGGCCGGAGAAAAAATCTACGTAAGCCGACGGTTTGCACCGGGCCGCCACATGCGCTTTGAGCAGGAACTGGAAAACAGCTTGATTGCACAGGGTTTCAAAATTCTTTACCTTGAGCGCATGACCTTGCGCGAGCAATTCGAGGCTTTCCGCAGAGCGTCGGTTGTAGTGGCCCCTCATGGGGCCGGGCTAAGCCATCTCCATTTTGCGGCACCGGGAGCCTACGTGCTGGAGTGCTTCCCCTTTGGCTACTTTAACGATTGTTACGCCAGGTTATCTGTACAGTGCGGGCACCAGTACGACTACATGGTCTGCAGGCCAGACTCTGCCTGGGAAGGCGGTGCCATGCCCATTGAGAGCATCGTTGTACGCGTAAATGAGCGCTTGCGCAAGGCAGAGGCCCGGCAAACCGTGGCAGCTATAAGTTAGCCTTGTAAAAGGCTATGGATGCGTCTACGGCTTGGGCAAAGCCAGGAGGCATTGTGCCGTCAGAAGGATGTGCTGCTCCGTAGGTATGGCCCTGGCCTGGCAATATGAGGGTAGCCGCGCCGGGCTGGGCCATGCTAAGCTCCATAGCATCGGTTACGGGGATGGTTTCGTCTTGGTCTCCGTGAACGATAAGCCAGGGGTTGGTGTAGCTGTTAGCAGCAGCAATCAGGTCTAGCCGGCCGAAATTGGCCTTGTAATCTTGTACGATGCTGTAGCCTAAAGGTAGCTTTTGGCCTGTACGCCTGTTTTGTACAAGCCTTACGCCGTCTTCTGCCCAGGTCTGCATTTGGTCTTCTGGCCAGGTGCGATCAAAAGCCGCCATGGCAGACAAGGTTACCAATGCCTTAGCGTGGCCTTGTGCAGCTGCCAGCAGAGCCACGCTGGCGCCGCGGCTATGGCCCATCAGGCCAATGTGGCGCTTGTCTATTAAGGCTCCCTCTGATGCCGACTTGCCTCCAGCGAAGAAGTGGATGACATCCTCAAGGTCTGAGAGCTCGATACTGATGGTATTGGCGCGGTAGGCTTCCAGGTCTTCGAACTCGGTGGGGCGCTCGGGTGTGGTGCCGTTGTGAGAGAAGTTGAAGGCGCAAAAGGCAAATCCGGCATCTGCAAAACGCTCGGCCATGGCCGGAAAAGGCCCCCAGTCTTTAAAGCCGTTGAAGCCGTGCGCAAAAATGATAAGCGGCTGAAACCTGAAAGAGGGCCGCGCAAGTACATCCACCACGATTGGGCGGCTGTTGTAGCGAGAAGTAAGTTTGAAGGTTTGGTGTGGCATTTACGGGCGCTCAGACCGCTGCTCTATAAACGAAGCGCAAGGGTAACTCAGTTTGTGCAACTGAGGCCGCCAAAGGTACTAAAATCAATTACGAACCTAGAAGCACTGTTGGCGGCTTTTTGGTAACAATTGCCCGTAGCTTTGCCCCACCCATATAGAATGGCCCAGAAATTAGCCCAAATCCAAGCACCCGTGGCGGAGCACATCCGCCAGTTTGAGGGGCATTTCCGCCAGGCCATGCGCAGCCGCGTCGTTTTGCTAGACCGGATAATGGACTACATCGTGAAGCGGAAGGGTAAGCAGGTACGGCCATTGCTGGTCTTCCTTTCGGCGGGCGCGGTAGGCAAAATTGAGGAGCGCGCTTACCGGGGCGCAGGCCTTATAGAGCTTTTGCATACGGCCACCCTGGTGCACGACGACGTTGTAGATGATGCCGCATACCGCCGTGGATTTTTATCCATAAATGCACTTTGGAAAAATAAGGTTGCCGTATTGGTAGGCGATTACCTGCTGAGCCGCGGGCTGCTGCTTTCCGTAGAGCATAACGATTTTGATCTGCTCAAAATCGTCTCTGAGGCCGTGCGCCAAATGAGCGAGGGAGAGCTCCTCCAAATGGAGAAGGCACGCAAGCTAGACATTAGCGAGCAGGTCTATTTTGACATCATCTTTAAGAAGACGGCAAGCCTGATAGCCAGTTGCTGCTCTATAGGGGCGGCTGCAGCCGGTGGCGATGCAGAGACGGTTGAGCTGATGGAGCAGTTTGGCCAGAAGGTAGGCATGGCCTTTCAGATCAAAGACGATCTGTTTGACTATGGCCAGGCCGAGATTGGAAAGCCCGTGGGGCAAGACATCAAAGAGAAGAAGATGACATTACCCCTCATCTACACGCTGGCACATACCGACAGCAGCACGCGCCGGCATCTGCTTGATTTGGTTAAGAATCAAAGCCACAAGCAAACTGCCATAAAAGAGGTTATAGACATAGTGCGCGCAGGCAAGGGCCTAGCCTATGCAACAGAAACAATGGAGGAGTTCCGCCAGCAGGCCATTCGGTTGCTGCATCAGCTCAAGCCGAGCCCCTATCGCCAAGGCCTAGAAGATCTGGTAACATACACCATCACCCGAGAGAAATAGGGTATGCTGCAGCGCGGGGCGCAGAGGCTTGTTTAATTGCAAATGCTGGCCTATCTTTGCAGTCCTTTTTGTATAAGAGGATACACGGGCGTAGCTCAATTGGTAGAGTGGCGGTCTCCAAAACCGTAGGCTGTAGGTTCGAGCCCTACCGCCCGTGCAAGCTAAAGCGATTGTTACAATCAATTGCCAATCTGATGTTTAACCTGTCGGCGCCTGCGCTGGCAAAGCAACCGAGACCTTCCTACTGATTATGAACCGCCTTCGCAACATCTATCGCGGCTCCGTAGAGGAGGTGCGCGAGCACGTAACCTGGCCTTCTTACACAGAGCTGCAAAACAGCACGGTGCTGGTGTTGGTGGCCAGTCTGATTTTCGCTTTGGTCATCGGTGTTATGGACTTTGGGTTCAAGACGCTAATGGAGACCATTTACGGCATCAACAGCTAAACGATACGAAGCTCGCAAAGCAAAACGCCAAGCTGATCCTGCAAACCGAACCTATGGGAGAACTCAAGTGGTATGTCGTGAGGGCCGTCTCTGGACAAGAGAAGAAGGTCAAAGGTTATCTCGAGCAAGAGATTACCCGCCAGGGCATAGAAGCACAGATCCCCCAGGTGTTGATCCCGATGGAAAAGATCGTGGAGCAACGCAATGGTAAAAAGCGTGTCCGCGAGAAGACCTTCTTCCCCGGTTACGTCATGATTGAGGCGGATCTGGATAACGGCGAGGTGCTGCACACGGTGCAGAGCATCCCTGGCATCATTGGCTTTTTGGGTGCATCAGAAGATAAGAGCGCCAAAAACCGCGCCCCCATCCCACTTCGCCTCTCTGAGGTAAACCGGATGCTGGGCGTTGCTGACCAGGCAGAAGAAACTCCAGAGCGGATGGACCGTCCTTTTATGGTCGGCGAGTCTGTCAAGGTAATGGATGGGCCATTCAATGGCTTTACCGGCACCGTAGAAGAGATTTTTGAAGAGCGTAAAAAGCTCAACGTAATGGTGAAGATTTTCGGCCGGGCTACCCCTGTAGAAGTGGGTTATGCTCAGGTTGAAAAGGTAGCCTAAACCATATTACCCGGCACACTGCCCTGCGCCGCACCTTTTGGCAGGGCATCCCTTTACTGGGCGGTTGTCGGCTCAAGCTTCCGCAAGGTGCGACCCCAGGCTGCTATGCGACAGCGCCCGGACCATTGCTCGCTGCACAGGCCATTGCAACAAGGCACTGGCGAAAGCAAGCGAGCTACTCTCGACAACTCCAGGCTTGGGGTATCTCCCCGGCCTAACTGACATTACTATGGCTAAAGAAATTTCGACCTACGTAAAACTCCAGGTGAAGGGTGGCCAAGCCAACCCTGCGCCCCCCATTGGCCCTGCACTGGGCTCTAAGGGTGTAAACATCATGGAGTTCTGCAAGCAGTTCAATGCGCGCACGCAGGACAAGCAAGGGCAGGTTCTCCCTGTTTTGCTAACGGTATATACAGACAAGTCTTTCGACTTTGTCATCAAGACACCCCCAGCCCCGATTCTGCTTCTTGAAGCTTCCAAACAAAAGAGTGGATCGGCAGAGCCCAACCGTAAGAAAGTTGGCTCTGTAACCTGGGATCAGGTAAAGGCTATCGCCGAAACCAAAATGCCAGACCTCAATGCCTTCAAGCTTGAGTCTGCCATGAAGATGGTAGCCGGTACCGCACGTTCGATGGGCATAACCGTTACGGGTACGGCCCCCTGGGAGCAGAACTAAGCCGCGTTGCGACCGAGGCTCTAGAACCCTGCGCCATCACCAGAAACTTTTAACAACCCAATGGCAAAACTGACAAAGAAACAGAAAGCCGCGGCAGCCAAGTATGATGCTGCCAAGGAATACGCTTTGCAGGAAGCAGCCGCCATCGTGAAGGACATCACCTACACGAAGTTTGACGCCTCTGTGGACATTGACGTCCGCCTCGGTGTTGACCCACGCAAGGCAGACCAAATGGTCCGCGGTGTGGTTACCCTGCCGCATGGCACGGGTAAGGCGGTGCGCGTTTTGGTGCTCTGCACCCCTGACAAAGAAGCCGAAGCCCGTGAGGCCGGCGCCGACTTCGTCGGCATGGACGACTTCATCGCTAAGATTGAAGGCGGCTGGACCGACATCGACGTAATCATCACCATGCCCACCGCAATGGGTAAGGTGGGCCGCCTTGGCAAAGTATTGGGCCCTCGTGGCTTGATGCCTAACCCCAAAAGCGGCACCGTTACAATGGAAATCGGTAAGGCTGTGCGCGAGGTGAAGGCCGGTAAAATCGACTTCAAAGTTGATAAAACTGGTATCATCCACGCCTCCATCGGCAAGGTGAGCTTCAGCCCCGAGCAGCTCCAAGAGAACGCGCTCGAGATGATTAACACCATTGCCAAGCTGAAGCCTAGCTCGGCCAAAGGCACCTATTTCAAGTCTATCAATTTGTCGAGCACGATGTCTCCGGGCGTTAAGATCGACAAAGCCACCATTGCCAGCATCTAACCCATGACAAGAGAAGAAAAAACCGCGGTCATCGAGGAGCTTCGCGAGAAGTTTGCCTCGTCGCCCAACTTCTACGTCTGCGATGCCTCAGGTATGACGGTGGCGCAGACTAATAACTTCCGCCGGATGTGTTTTGAGCGTGGTATTGAGTACCGCGTTTTCAAAAACACACTCATAAAGAAAGCACTGGAAACCTCAGGTGCCACGAACGACGAGTTCAACACCAAGGTGCTCAAAGGCTTCTCTGGCGTAATGTTCGCTCCTGAAAACTTCAAGGCTCCGGCCTCGCTGTTGAAGGATTTTTACAAGCAAAGCAATGCCAAGATGCCCGCCCTGAAAGGCGCGACGGTCGAGGCTTCTTACTTCATCGGGGCTGAACAGCTCGATGCGCTCACCATGCTGAAAAGCAAACAAGAGCTCATCGGCGACGTTATCGGCCTGCTACAATCACCTGCCAAGAACGTTATCTCTGCCCTCAAAGGTCAAGGTGGCAAAATCGCAGGTATTGTCAAGACGCTCTCCGAACGCGAGGCGGCTTAAAACTCCCTTTCTTTTTTCTCTCAACTCGAACACTCAACTCTCTAATCTTTATTTACGACAATGGCTGACGTTAAAGCACTTGCCGAACAACTGGTAAACCTCACCGTGAAAGAGGTAAACGAACTGGCCGCCGTCCTGAAGGACGAGTACGGCATCGAGCCTGCCGCCGCTGCGCCTGTAATGATGGCGGGTGGTATGGGTGGTGGTGACGCCGCTCCTGCTGCTGCCGAGAAAACCAGCTTCGACGTGATCCTGAAAGAAGCCGGCGCCAGCAAACTGGCCGTGGTGAAACTGGTGAAAGACCTGACCGGCCTGGGCCTGAAAGAGGCTAAAGACCTGGTAGATGGCGCTCCCAAGCCTCTGAAAGAAGGCGTAGCCAAAGACGAGGCCGACGCTCTGAAGAAGCAACTGGAAGAAGCCGGCGCTACTGTAGAGATCAAGTAATTGTGGCCTGGCTTGCCAGGCTACCATTGCAACATACAAAAGCCTCACCTGCCTGTGCAGCGTGGGGCTTTTTATTTATAGTCCGCTGATATCTATCTAATTAGCTACATTTACAAGGCATAAACATGGAAAGTGTATCTAAACCCGGTGGCGAACCCAAAACGGAGGCGGATGCCCGGTTGCTATCTGCCCTGGATTGGGCAAGAAAGGCAGGGTGGCTAGGATCTGAGCGCCAACTGGCACAGCAACTGGGATTAGCTACTGCAGTGTTCTACAAAGTCCGCAAAGGGTTGCAGTCTTTTCCGAAAGAGGCGCTGCTGACCTTGGAGGCTCAGTTGGGCCTGAACCTGATGTATGTGCGCCAAGGCCATGGGGAGATTTTTGCCTGGCCCCAGGTACTCAGTAGCGGTAAAGGTTCTGTTTACGAGCGTGTGCGCCTGGCAGCATTGGCCACAGGCCTTACGGCCCAAGCGGTGCGAGGCCAAATGGGATTGGCCGCCACAGCCTGGCGCCTGTTAGAGCGTGGCAGCGAAGATCAGATCAAGGGGTTGGCACAGGCGCTCCAGCGGGCCTTTCCGGGCTTGTCTATTGCCTGGCTCTTGTTGGGTGCCGGGCAACCACACCCCGGAGGGCCGGTAAACACCCAAAAGGCTAGAACGTTAGACGCCTTACCCTCTTCTCGGCCTGCGCAAGATGAGGTTCTCTACCTGCCATTTATAGACTTACGTGCGCGGGCCGGCTTTGTAGAAAGTTACCTCCAAGGGTTAACGCCTAACGACTTGCCCTTACGCCCTACCCTGCCCCAACCCGGCGTGCGCAACATAAACGAGGCCCTGCTGATCGAGGTGGAAGGCGACTCTATGAGCCCTACCCTTTGCTCTAAGGACGTCTTGCTGATTGTTCCTGTGCAGCCGGCAGATTGGAAATACGCCAGCGGCGGCATTTATGTAGTTGTCTATGGCTCTGACCATCTGGTAGTTAAGCGTATAATACGCAATACCCTGGCTACGGAAGGCATTCTGAATCTGGTTAGTGATAATCCGCAAGGAGGGGCTATCGACCTGGAGGGGCAGGATTTACGCGCCCTCTTCAGAGTACTTGCCGTAACGCGCAGCCTATAATTAGCAGCTTTAAGGCAGCGCCGCTACGCACCATACTGGCAGCTTTGATGATGGCACAGAAATCAGGTAAGATTGAGGTGGCTTACGTAAGTTTTTTGACTTATACGAATATTGCAAGTCTCAGCTCTCTGAAGCGGAAGCAGTGGACTTCCACTTTGGGCTTGTAGTGATTGTAAGGCCTATTTTGCCGGGATTGAAGCAGAATAGAGTTTTGTAGCGGAATGTAGAATTCGCGCAATTGTACAAAAAAAGAAAAGTTGGTCAAATGGTCAATAGCGTAAAATTTGAGACGAATAAACAGGGTTTGCGTGTAAGTTTATTCTTGGTAAATCAGGATGTAGGTTAACTTCATTCTGTCTCCCTGGTAACGACTGCCTTTTTACCCCAATTTTCAGTTTTTGTATGTCTAAAAAACTACCTACCCTGGCCCGGCCAGGCTTGTTTGTAGGTGCATGGCTGGCTTTCTGCCTGGCTTTTGTGCCTAATGCATTTGCTCAGCTGAGCAATTACACCTTCAGCAGCACCAACTCCAACACCTATCAGGCCATTACAGGTGGTACGGTAGTGGCAACGGCGTCTGCCAATAGCACCACTGCCACTGGTTTGGGTGGTGGCCAGGTGTATGGCCCCATTGCCCCAAGCGGGTTTAGCTTCAACTTCAATGGGGTTGTGCATACCCAGTTCTGGATCAGCTCCAACGGGTTTATCACGTTTGGTGGTGCACCTGCTTTGGCCAACTCTACGCCCATCAGTAACGTCTCTACAACTTACACAGGCGCTGTATCTGCCATGGGCCGCACGCTTAATGGCTTTTTCCAGGCTGGCCTAACAGGCGAAATACGCTGGGAGATACTGGGTTCGGGCAGCAACCAGACCGTCGTTGTACAATGGAGCAACTTCCGGATTTCTGGCACGCTTACTACGGCCCCGCCACCGCATCTATTGAACTTTCAGATACGCCTGAACGAAACAGGCAATACCATTAACCTAGACTATAACACCGCTGTTAACAGCACCTTTACAACTGCCACCGTACAACAAGTGGGCTTGCGAGGTGCCGCGAATACAGATTACATCAACCGAACTACTACTACTAGCTGGTCTGCCTCTGCTGCCGGTGGAGCTAATACCTCTGGTATGCAGCTGAGCTTTAGCCCATCCGTGGTGCATCCTGGCTCTACGTTACGCTATACTTTTGCGCCGCCCGCCGGGCCTACCACGTGCGCAGTTAAAACCCAACCTGCAGACGCCGCCACGGGCGTTTGTCCATTTGGCGCTCAATTCCGCTGGAATACCGTCAGCGATGCAGCAGGCTATCGCATCATCATTGATGACAACGCTGACCTCAGCAGCCCCATCATCAACAACAACCTGTCTGGCCAGGCAACCAACTACTTCTTCTGGACAGGTGCTGCCCCCAGCACTACTTATTACTGGAACGTAATCGCCTTCAACGGCGGCGGAGATGCAGCAGGCTGTACCTCCATCTTTTCTTTTACGACCAATAGCTCGTCTTTATCTAACACGGCTCCGCTCTCTGACAACTTCCAAAACGCCTGCTCGGCTGGCGGATGGATTTATGCCAACCAGCCTAACAACCAATGGATAGTTGGCAACGCCGTTGCCAACGGAGCAGGCAGCAGCCTTTACATATCCTCAAACTTTGGTACTACGGCCCGGCCTAGCAACGCAGCAGTCCAAAACAGCTACGTTTACAGAGACGTGACCTTCCCTGCCGGGTTCAACCTGAGTTCTTTCAGCTTCGACTGGCGCAACCCGCAAACAGTAACTGCATCTGACCTTTTAGTTTATGTTGGGCCGGCTACATTGCCCGTGCCTGTGGCAGGCAGTACAACAGGCCTAACCAGCTATACGCTTGTAACGCCAACAGCGCTTAAATCCTCATCTACCTGGCAAACGCTCACCTACACATTGGGTGCTGGCTTTTTGGGTAACTGTGGCTCTGCCTCCACGTTTCGCTTTATCTTCCGTTGGAACAACGGTACCTTGGTTGATCCTGGTTTAGATGCCGCAGCCATAGATAATGTAACGTTTGCCGCCAGCAGTGGTACATCACTGTCTGGGCCTTACACCATCGATCCGCTGGGCTCTGGCCCGACGAACTTTACCACCCTAAGGGCCGCCATCGAGGCGCTTAACAACTCTTGTATCCCGGTTTCTGGTGGCATCACCTTTAACATTCCGGCTGGCGTTACCCTAACAGAGACCAGCCCATTGCCGCCCATCTCTGCGTTGGGCACGGCTACCTCTCGGATACGGTTTGTGAAGCAAGGAGCGGCTATGGCTCCAAACCCTATCATAAACATCACTACCGGCACAGCTGCCACCAATGATGCCATCATCAACATACGTGGGTCGCAATATGTATCTCTAGAAAACCTTACCCTGCGTGCCACCGATGGTACTGTAGAGTATGGAGTGTTCGTGCAAAACGCTGGCGAGACCAACTTCGGCTCTCAGAACAACAGGGTTGAAGGTTGTACCATAACCATGGTAACCGCCGCTACCAACACGCGGGGGATATATCAAGACCAGATTGTTACGGCAACGGCTGCGGGTGGTGCCAACCACAACAACCAGTACATTAACAACACCATCACCGCTTGCCGTACGGGCATCTGGATTGAAGGAGCTGGTACGCCACAGATACGAGATCTAGGCACTGTAGTAAGTGGCAACACCATCGGTGCAGACGTTGCAGACGACATGGGCGGCAGCTCTACCTCTGAGGGTGCGGGAATTTATGTTGACGACCAAGACGGTGCCATCATTTCTGGCAACACTGTCCGCAACGTATCAGTAACGGGCACCGCGCGTTACACCGGTATCCGCGTGGCTGGCATTGGGACGACATCTGTTTTCAACAACAGAATTTACAGGCTCAAGAACGATGCGCACATCAGCACCACGGCAGGCCTGATGGTGGGTATCTCCGCCTCTACGGTTGCTACCCTGGGTGGCGATATGCGGGTTTACAACAACTACGTAGGAGCCCTGGGCTCTAACTACACGTTGACATCAGCCGTTACGGCCATCCATGTACGCGGTTTGATGGTAGAAACACCTGTCAACCCCGGCACGGTTAGCTTCGATAACAACACTGTCTATATCAACAACTACAACACGCCCAGCTCTGGCTTTACCACCACACGCTCGGCTTGTTATTTTAGCACTGGCACGCAAACAGCTACCATCAACGTACGGGGCAACATTTTTGCCAACGTGGCGCCAGCCTCTACGGGTGCCTTGGCAAGCAATGGTTTGCACTATGGCTATTACCTAGGCAGCACTACGGCCAACGGTGCGCTGCCAACTGGTACCGTAGATGGCAACGTTGTCTTCATCGGCAATGTGCTCGACGGGGCTAACGTGCGTGGTTTTGCCGGTGACAACAACGGCACCAGCTCTGGCGAACAAGCCACGCTGGTGGATTGGAAAACCGCCACCAGCAAAGACGCAAACTCCATCGATGGCGACCCTGCCCTGCCTGCTGCTGGCCCAGAAGGATACAAAGCAAACGGCGCAAGCGTTAATAATACGCTTACCTCGCTGGCCAGCTGGGTGACCGATGATATCGAAGGCGTTGGCCGTGGTATCCCTGCAGATCCTGGTGCATACGAGTTCACGCCGAGCACCGTTAACCTGGCGGCCTTGGCCCTATCTGCTCCTGGCGTAACGGGTTGCTACCAAGGCCTGCAGAATATTGTTGCGGCCTTCCGCAACGCTTCTGACGACCCCGTTAACTTCAGCACCAACAATCTGTTGGTAGAAGTTGTGGTAACGCGCGACGGCTCTCCGGTTACAACCCTGACACAGACGATTACCAGTGGTACACTGGCTGCCAACACCTCGCAAACGGCGAACATGGGCAGTGTGGACATGACCACCGCTGGCACCTACAGCTTCTTGACAAGGGTTACAACCGCTGCCGATGCCGCCGTAGGTGATAACGAGCTAACCACCACCCGTGTGCGCGTGGCACCGACAGGCATGCCACTCTCTCCGGTGACGTTTGAAGGCTTTACGGGTGCCAACCTCGGTGTAGCCTTCCCAGGTTGGAGCGAAGGCGATGGAGATGCCGAACCCAATGGCACGGCATCAGATTGGCTCAACCAGATCTACCAAGGCACTACCATGGCCCGTATCCAGCTCTCAGGCACTACGGACCGCGATTGGATTGTCGGCCCCAAGGTGCTTGTTACTGCCAACACCGAGGTGCGGTTTAAGATGGCCATTACCAACTCAAGCAGCACCCTTACCACGCAGGGCTTTACGGGCAGCGACAACTTCGTAGAAATCCGCTACTCAGACGATTGCGGCACTACCTGGAACTCGGTAACCGGTGCGCGTATCGACGCCAGCAACTGGCTGGCAACGGTGGGCAGCCCAGACGTACGCCAACTGAGCTATCAGGTAGGCACGCTGGTGCCAGCGCTTGTAGGCAGAGAGGTGATTTTCGCCCTTTTTGCCACCGAAGGCACGGCCACTGATGTGCAATTGATCAACGTTTTCCTTGATGATATTGCCGTACGCAACAGGCCTTCGCAAGACCTGGAAATTGTAGGGCTGTCTAACCCCACCAACCTCACCTGCGGTGGTGCTGCAACGTCTTTGCAAATAACTGTTCGTAGCACGGGCTCTGCGGCCTATGATTTTGCTGCCAACCCTGTTTCGCTGTCTGTAGCCGTTGTAGATCCTGTTTCAGGCGCAGCTACTTACTCGACGGCAAGCCCCATCAGCGGAGGTGGCAACCTTGCCAGCGGATCTACCCGGGTGCTGACGGTGGCCAACTTCCCGATGACCAATGAGGGGAACTACACCTTGACGCCGAGCATAACTGCCGAGGCCGCCGGTGCCGACAATACCAACAACACAGGCAATGTAGAGGCCAGGGCTATTTACCCTGTGATACCGAGCAGCAGCCTGCCCGTAGGGCAAGACTTCCAGGCTTTCAACTTCACTTCGCTGGTTGTAGGCAACAACAACTGGCGCGAGGGCAGCGGAACGGCACAGCCACTGGGCACTACCGCTTTGTGGACGAATGGCACGCAGGGTACTACCGTGGCGCAGATTGCCATGTCTAACCTGGCTGCCAGAGATTGGATTGTATCACCTACGGTGAGCCTGCCGGCCACTGGTGATTTTGAGGTTCGATTCCGCTGGGGCGTTTCTTTGCCTGCTACCATGGCCGCGTCAGACGATGAGTTTATCGTAGCCGTATCAACCAACTGTGGCGCCACCTGGACGCCAATCTATACCGTTAATAGCGCCAATGCACTGGCAGAGGCAGCTAGTGGCCTTGCACCACGCATCCTGAGCCTGAATGCCTACCTAGGCCAAAATGTTACGATTGGTTTCTACGCCTCATCTGGCACAGTAGCGCAGACCTACAACATCTTCTTGGATGATGTTCTGATCGGGCCCAAGCCTGGTACCGACTTGCAGGCAGTAGTTTTTGCCAACCCAACGGCAGGCTGCTACACGGCTACGACACCAGTGTCTATGCGGGTACGGAATGCGGGCACCAATTCAGTAACCTTCTCAGTAGGCAACCCACTGAGCGTTTCTGCTACACTGTCTGGCACTACGTCTGGCAGCTTTAATGGTTCTGTCACCTCTGGCACTCTGGCTCCAAACGCAACCATTGATGTGCCAATGACCCCTGCTGCCATCATGAATTCTGACGGCACCTATACCTTCAACGGTTCGCTCTCTTACACGGGCGATGGTGATGCAAGCAACAACACCCTGAGCTCGACGACATTCACGGTGCAGTCTCGGTTCTTGATACCTGCAGTTACTACATCAATTTCTAACAACTTCTCTGCCATTGCTGCGACAGGCGCTTATACACAGGCAGAGCTGACGGCCGATTACGGTGGTTGGTTGTATGGCGGTGGAACCATTGCGGGCTTGCCCACTACAGGAAGCTCTTTCAACCGAGCATCCATAGGAGGCAACATTGCCTTAGCGGCTCCTAACATCGGAGGTGCCGCGGTCTCAACGCCGGCATGGCTGATTATGCCAAAGTTTGCTGCGACGGTAAACAGCAAGCTCACCTTTAAACTGTATATTGCCGAAGGCGCAACATCCGATCCTGCCACAGCGGCCCCATTCAATGGCCTGCAGGATGATGATGAAGTTCGGGTGCTTGTATCTACCGACTGCGGCAACAGTTGGACTACAGCCCTGTTGCTGAATGCGGCCAACACTACCGATCTGACCCTGGCCGGCAAGGATTACAGTGTCAATATGGCCTCATTCGCTGGCCAAGACATTACAGTAGGTTTCTACTTCAGCGATAATGTATTGCCCAATGCCTCTAGCTTGGCTTACACTATTCCTATCGATGATATCTCGCTACGCAATGTACCAGCAGTAGATTTGAGCATCTCAGAGCTTCTGAGCCCGGTAGCACTTAGCTGCTTTAATGGCCCTCAGACGCTGCAATTGCGTGTACGCAACCTGGGCTCAACGGTCAGGAACTTTGCCTCAACGCCTGCGCAGTTCCGTATTACCGTAACCGGCCCAGGCGGCAGCCCGGTTACCCAGCACAACGCGACGGTTAACACTGGTACACTTGCAGTAGATGCTGCGCAAACCGTGACCTTGACGCCCAACCTGACCATGGCGGCAAGCGGCACCTACACACTGGCTGCCCAGATATTAACTGCAGATGGAGATGCCGCAAACAACTCCTTCAGCATCACCAGGACTAAGGACGCACTGGCTACGACACTGCAAACCATAGACTTTGAGTCTTACGCCAGCAACATGCCCGCTACCTATCCGGCTTGGAATGAGGGCGTCGGTCAAACCAACCCAACAGGCACTACCAGCACCTGGTTGGCTGACGACTTTGCCAATGTTGTGGCCAATACCCGAGGTGCCCGCTTTACCTACTCTGGTGCAGGCAATAATGAGTGGATCGTTTCACCAGGCTTCTTGGCAACCTCAACCACGCGCCTAGAGTTCGATATGGCGCTGACAGGATCAGGAGGTACAGATGCACCCTCAGCCGTAGGCAGCGATGACAGCTTTACTGTCTTAATCTCAACAGATTGCGGGGCTACTTGGGCACCTATCAGTGGTCAGAGCTACTTGGGCAGCAACGGGACACTACTCGGAATCCCGAACGTAAGAACAAGTGTGAACGTAGATCTTTCTTCTTTCTCAGGGCAAACAATCCGTATTGCTTTCAGAGCTTCTGAAGGATCAGTCTCAGACCCAGAAACATATGACATCCACCTTGATAACCTCTATTTCGGGAACCGTTTCACCAACGACCTAGAGATACAGCAGGTGGTAGAGCCCTTCACAGATCTGGTCTGCCGCTTTAACAACAGAGCGTCTGTATTGGTACGAAACCTGGGTACCAGCAGCGTAAGCAGCTTTACGGTTACGGCCACCCCTCAGGGTGTGACTGCCTCTCCAGTATCTGCCACCTTCTCTGGCACATTGGCACAGTTTGCTACTACAACGGTGCAGTTCCCATCTGTAGACCTGCCTACAGGTAGCACGGGGATTTTGTTCAATGTAGTCTTTGGAGCAGATCAGGATCTATCCAACAACGAGGCGGTTTTTGCCATTAACCGCCCTGTGGGTGTAAACCTATCTGCACCCGTTGCTACGCCTGCCAATGCCTGCTTTAATGCAGGTGCCAATTTGAGTGCCTCTGGTGGAGGAGTTTACTCTTGGTTTAGCCAGGCTGTGGGTGGCACTGCTCTTGGGCAAGGTGCTACGTTTACGACCCCGGCCATTACTGCCAACACCACGTTCTACGTCTCTAGAAACGAGGTGACCTCCGCAGCCATCAACACGGGCGTTGCTATTACTACTACCAGCAACAACTTTACTACCAATACAGGCATCGTATTTGACCTGAATACGAACACCACCATAACGGGTGCCTATGTGTTCCCTACGGTGGCCAATGCGTCGGTTACGTTTGTGATTACTAACAACACTGGCGCTATCATCACAGGGCCGCTGACGCGCACCCTCACCAACGCAGCAGACCAGCGTACGTTGATGCCAATCAACGTCACCCTGCCACCAGGTACAGGATACCGTTTGGTGACCTCGGGCATCCCTACCCTACGCCGGACTTTGAGCGGCGTAGTATATCCTTTCCAAACGCCTGGAGGAAACGTAGTAATTACCAGCTCTTGGCTCTCCGGTTCCATTAGCACTGGTGCATACTACTACTTCTACGACCTAGAGGTAGAGCTTGGTTCTGCTTGCCCAAGCGTACGCACTGCCGTGCCCGTGACCGTGGTTCCAACAGGTACTTGGACAGGAGCTGTTAGTGCTGACTGGAACACGGCCGGCAACTGGTGCGGCGGCATCCCAACGGTAAGCAGCGATGTTATGATTCCGGCTGGAGGCAACCAACCGCAAATCATCACAGGTACGCAAAACACGCGCAACCTGACGATGATGCCTGGTGCTGTACTCCAGAGCAACGGTACCCTGAACGTAGCCGGCAACCTGGTGGCCAACGGGCAGAGCATCGCCGGAGACGGCTTTATCCGCCTGAACGGCAACGCAGCGCAAACGATATCTGGCAGTATGACGGTGCCAAACCTGACGATTGCCAACACTTCTGTGGCGGGTGTTAGCCTTGCGGCTGGTGCCAACGTTCGGCTAAACCCGGTGGATGCCAACTCTGGCCGCCTGCAGATTGCTGCCGGCAGCCGCCTAGATGCCTCTAACGGCACTGTTGCACTGGCATCAAATGCCCAAGGCACGGCAGCCTTAGGTGCACTCACGGGTGGCGCTACCTATGTAGGCCAGCTTACGCAAGAGCGATTCATCTCGCAGGCAACGAGTGGTTGGTATTTTGCCGGCGCTCCCTTCTCTGACGCTACGTTGGCTCAATGGTCTGAGACCAGCCCTCGCGTATCACCGCTCAACAATGCTTCGATTTTCTGGTACCAAGAGTCAGACAGCTCGCGGACCATGTCTAACGGTGCCATTGCAGAGCAGTTTGGCTGGCGAGTACCAACAGACCTGAATGCTCTTATCAACCCAAGTGCAACCAATCTGCGCGGTTACCGCGTATGGCTGCGGCCCAACTTCTTCAGCAGCAGCATTGCCAGCCGTATTACCCATACGGGTACGCCTATAACCGGCACGGTTAACATGGCTGTATCTCGTACTGCTGGCCAGTACGATGATGGCGGGTGGAACTTGATACCAAACCCCTACCCTGCCGACATCGACTTTGACAATATCACCGTACCTGGTACCATGAACGATGCCGCCTATGTGTGGAACCGTGCTGCCAACCAGTATCAGGTGTATGTAAAAGGTACGGGCACAACAGGTGGTGTAGCAGTTAACGCAGGCGCCAATCCTGACCTGATCCCAAGCGGTGCCTCGTTCTTTGTGAAGTGCTCTACGAGCGTAAACCTGACTGTAAACGAAACAGCCAAGGCCAGCATCTCTAGGGCTGCTTACCGCACCGGAGCCGCAGAGAATCTGCTGCGGGCTTACCTGGTTAATCAGAGTACAAACCGCCAAGACGAGGCCGCCATCCGCTTCCTCACCGAGGCTACGACGGCTTTCGACCTTGCTTACGACGGCTTTAAGCTGTTCGCAAGCGATGTAAACCTGGCCAGCATCGGCTCTGACGGCAAGCGCATGGCCATCAACTCTCTACCAAGCCTTACGTCTCGCACGGAGATCCCATTGATGGTATCAGGTGCCGCTGGTACTTACACACTACGGTTTGCGGAGCTAGCCTCTTTTGCCCCAGGCACAAGCTTCTACCTGCAAGACCGTCTGTTGGGCACCCAATGGCTTATCGACGAAAGTGCTGCGGGCTACACCTTTAGCGTTACGGCAGACCCTGCCACCCGTGGTAGCAACCGCTTAGTAATCGTAGCCTCACCTGCACAGGTGACGGGCTTGGTGGCCAAAGCAACGCCGACGCTCTCTGTATGGCCTAACCCATCAGTAGGTGGCAGCGTTCAAGTGGCTCTCCACAACCTGGGTGGGCAGTATGCACAAATCACCGTTACCGATGCGGTTGGCAAGAAAGTCAGCATGCAGCAAGTAGCCCTCTCTAACGGAGGACAGCTTCTGCACATGCCAACCGAAGGTTGGGCTGCAGGCCTGTACACGCTACGTGCCGTATCAGCCTCTGGTGTGCTCACGCAAACCTTCCATGTGGCCCGATAGGCCATCTGGCAGATAAGTAGTTATCCGAAACCCGCTTCTTGCACAAGGAGCGGGTTTTCGGTTATTGACCATCTGCTACAATCCTTGTATCATTTTTTTTCTCTGAAATAACCCACCACACGTCATGACTCACCTGTTCTCTGCCTTTCTGCGAAGAGCGCTTCTATGCGCTGGTATTTGCTTGGGCGCAAGCCAGTTGATTTTCGCACAGACTACTGCGACTAGCTATACATTCAGTAGGCTAAGTACTGCCTATACACCCATAGTGCCAGATTCAGTAGTGGGCACAGCCACTACCAATGATGTCACATTTAACATCACCACCAAGTTCCCGCTACGATTTCTAGACACGGTAGTGGATATTGTTCGGCTCAACCCTAACGGTGCCTTGAGCTTTGGACTAACCAATAACTTTCTGGCCGGAGCCGGTACTGGCTTCATAAATGGTGGCACCCCAAACGGAATGATCTTGCGCTCGCGCGAGGGCATCAACCGGATGGTAGCAGCGGCATTTAATGTTGACTTACAAGCCCAAGTCAACGCTCAGATTGGCATAAAGTGGAACCTTACCGCAGCCCCTGGCCAACGCTCCCTTTTGCTTGAGTTTAAGAACTACAAAAGGCAAGGCTTTAGGTTCCGAGGCGACTCCATCAACTTTCAAATTGAACTGCGAGAAAATGGCCAGATCGCTTATAGGTATGGCCAGATGCAACTGGTTCCTTCGTTTACCTCAATTCCAGTGGGTGTCCAGATAGGCCTTCGAGGAAGAGGCCCGAGCGATGTTTTGGCACTTACGGGTGCTTGGTCTGGGCCCAATGTGGGCACCTCTAACCGGGATAGCTTGTTGATTGCTCCCACGGTTATGCCTATGCCTGGCGAGACCTACTTGTTTACACCCCCAGCCTTGGCAGATGGCAACCTGGCTGCTTTAAGGGTATTTGCCATAGGTAACAATACCACCGTCTTGAACTGTGACCCATCTAACCCTAATACGATAGGCGTACTTGTTTACAATGCAGGCGGGCAGCCTCAGTCTAGTGCCACGGTAGGTTATGCCGTTAATAATGGTGGCGCAGCAGCCACTCAGGTAGTTACTTTTAGCCCTGCGCTGCAGCCTTACCAATCAGCGTTGGTTCAATTTTCGGGCAACCAGGCTTTTACGCCGCCATCAGCGGGCAGATTTACCTTAAGGGGATTTGTAAGACTGGCCGGTGATCCGATCATCCGCAACGATACAGCTCGGGGGACTACCGTTATCCGAGGCCCTGTCTCAGCTGTGTTAAACAGGCCCGCGGCTGATATCCCACAAGCAAGGCGCCTGGGGTGGCGGCAAGGCCAAGGCCTGGCCAGCCCAACCAACGACTCTGTCAACTTCTATCAATCTGGTGGAGCAGTAGGTTTCGGGCCCACCATCTCTACGTATGTAAACCAAGGAAGAGATTACCAACCTCAGTGGTATTTCTTAGCGAGCCAGGTAGCAGGCGGCAACCTGACCATGCGTTTCAGGCTGGGTGTAACGCTCAACTTTTCCGGCAATTTGGCTACCGAGGTGTATGATGACACACTCAAAGTAGTTGTATCAACAAATTGTGGCCAAACCTGGCGGACGGTGGCCCGCTTTGACCAGCGAGACGTAGCAGCTCAGCGGATTACAAACGCCCCGGCCACTTTCGAAGTCCCCGTCATCAACGGCCCTGGGACTTTTTCTGTCGCGTTTTTGTACGTCAACAACGGCACTGTTTCGCCGGTAAACTACCGCTGGCACTTCGACGACATGGCATTCATAGCCCAAAATGATGCCACGGCCGAATCTATCGCACTGGGCGCCCAGAGGTTCCCCGGTTGTGCATTTTCAAGCCAAGAGCCGCTTACGCTTACATTCAGGAACACGGGTATCACTCCCATCTCGCAAATAAGTGCGGGCTATATCGTAAACGGGCAAGCGTCGGCTGTGTTACCGTTTAGCTTTCCTTTGCCTGTGGCGCCAGGGGGCACTAGTAGATTAACATTTTCTGGCGTAAACGGTGTAAACCTGAGTGTACCAGGTCTCTACAGCGTCAAGGCGTTTACCCGGCTCCTGCAAGACGGCAGCAGCGTAAACGACACGGCAAGTATCGCCTTTAATACCGCTGCAGCCACGCCTATCCCTGGATTGCCCCGGGTTACTGACCAGGCCGGGGCCAGGGCAACCGGATGGCGCCTTGGCAGCCAGAACCCAATCTCGGTAGATACCTCTCTGTATTGGCGAGGGGCTTTCTTGACCAACAACAACGCCATGGGCTTGTTTGTGGATGTAAATACCGCAGCCACCGACATGAATGAGTGGTTTTACCGCTCTGGCCTGCGCAACACTGGCCAGGTTGGTATCAGCTTCAAGTTGGCTGTATCGTCAAACTGGGGTTTGCCCCTTACCCGGCCAGCGGCCTCTACACTTGGAGACGATACTCTAAGCCTGGTTGTGAGCCGAGACTGTGGTGCTACTTGGAATACGGTCGCCCGTTTCTCGGCGGCGAGCCTTACGGCTGGCATCATCAACGATACCCTGAAACCTTTTGCATATACGCTTGCCACTGCGCCTGGCAGCTTGCAGGTTGCCTTTCGCTTTACAAGCAATGGCACGCGGGCTCCCTTGCAGTATCGCTATCTGCTGGATGATATCTCTTTCGTGTCTAGCAATGATGCCCAGGTATCGCGGGTTACCGTGCCTGCGCTGCGCTTTACAGGCTGCAACCTACCCGCTCAGGCACAGGTAGATGTTACAGTTCGTAATGCCGGCTCTGAGCCGATTTCTCAAACCGTGGTAGGCTATCAGGTAGATAACCAGCCATTTGTTAGCCAGCAGGTATCTTTCAGCCCACCACTGGCTCCAGGTTTGTCCACCTTGGTCAGCCTATCGGGGGCTCAAGGTGCCAACCTGTCTTCCATAAATGGGCCGGTCAGCATTAAAGGTATTGTCAATCTGGTTGGTGGTGACGGCAACCGCGCCAACGATACGCTTATGCGTAGTTATGTGGCAGGTGCAAGTGCTGCAACCGTCATTCAAGACGATACGGTAATTGGCTTGTTAGATGCCCGCCGCTCTAATTGGCGTATGGCCCAAGGGCAGCCTATCTCGTTGGATACCAATTACATCTGGCGCTCTCAGAATATCGGGGCGTTGGGTGGCGATGTTATCACAGCTTCTGTTGCAGACTCTATCCGCAACCGTACTACCTGGTTTTACCGTACGGGGCTCGCTACCCAAGGCCCGCTATCGGTAGGTTTCTCTGCAGCGCTGATACGTGTTCAAACCAACGGCGTGCGTGTACGAGATATAGCTACGGATACACTGGAGTTTTTGGTATCAAAAGACTGCGGCGAGACCTGGGACGTAATCCGCAGGTTTACCCAAACAGATGTGGCAGGCGGTGTAATAGACTCTACCATGCGCACCTTCGGGGGGCTCCTCGTGTCTGAAGCTGGCAACTTTACCATGGGCTTCAGATTGCGCGTCGGCAACCGGGTAGACGTGCCATACCGTTGGGCCGTAGATAACATTACCATTTCTGGCCGGAAAGACGTAGCCTTAGAGGCTATATCATCGCCCAGCAGCCCTGCTACGCAGTGGTGCCTAAACCGCCCCGTGCCTATTGATCTTATTGTGGTAAACAATGCCATCCAGCAGATTGACTCTATCACTGTGGCCTACCGCGTGAATGGCGGTGCCATACAGACGCGGAAATTAGAGATTAACCTGGGGGCTGCAAGCCGTAGGGTAGTATCCATTACGCCAAGCCAGACGCTGCGGACTGCCACAGGTACGGTTAATCTATGGGTACAAATCAGTACCTCTGGCGAAGCCACTGACGACACATCAGACAATACGCGCAACGTGTCCTATACAGCAGTTGGCCAGCGAAGCCTACCCCAAGGCCCTATGATCAGCCCTGTGTTTTTTAGCACCAATGGATGGTCTCAGCAACGGGCAGATCTTGCCGGTACGGCTACTACAACGAATGCCTGGATTACGGGCCGGGCCTACCCTGTCAGCACGATGGCGGCGCAGATTTTCCCGACGGGCAACGTGGTAGATCGCCGCATCCTACTGTCTCCGTCTTTTGTGCCTAGCCGCGGTACGGTCGTCCGTTTTGAGGCGTCGGTATCTAGCACTACGGCTAGCATTGGCACGGTGAGTAGCATTGGCGACGACTCGTTACGCGTTATGTACAGGGCTAATTGCGGCCCCTGGCAAACGCTGTTGAGCCTGACCGAGGCAGATCTCCAAGCCCAGCGGCTTTCGACCAACCTGCGACAGTTTGTGGTCGGGGTGCCGGTTGGGCCAACAGATACTGTTCAGGTAGCCTTTGTGGCAACCAATGCAGGGACAGATCAGGCCTTGTCGTATGCCTGGAACGTAACCCGGGTGGAGCTAACCGATGTGACGGCCGTGCGCAGCCTTGAGCAGGCTCTGTTACAACTGGTGCCGAACCCTGCCCATGGCCAGGTGCAGGTGCTGGTTGGAGGCAAGCCAGCCGCAGGCACAGTGCGAGTCTTGAACCTGGAGGGGAAGGTTGTCGCCACCGAAGCATTGAACGATGGCACTGGCACCCTCAACCTGAACAACCTGCCCAAGGGCATGTACCTGGTAGAGGTTGTACAAGGCAACCAACGCGCCAGGCAGCGTCTGGTGGTGCAATAGCCATCAAGCTGGATAAAACAAAAGCGCCAGGTAACCCTGGCGCTTTTATTTTGTACCTACCAATGTTTGTTAATTAGCCATCAAAACGGCAGGCTCTGCGCTTGAAGTTGCGATAGGGGCTGGCTTTAGGCTCAACTGCCGAAGAAACCGAAGGTGTGAGCTGAAAATCTGGCCAAAACGTGGCGACTGGTTGTAAACGACGCCAAACTCTGTAGCGGTCTCTTTGACGATATGAGAAAGCGCCGGATAGTGGATGTGCGAGATATTGGGGAACAGATGGTGCTCGACCTGGTAGTTGAGGCCACCGGTATAGTAATTGAGCAGGCGGTTGCCGGGGCAAAAGTTGGCCGTCGTCTCAAGCTGGTGGATCATCCAGTCTGACTCGACAATGCCACTAGGGGCTACAAGCGGGTGGGTAGTCTCTTCTACTACATGCGCCAACTGGAAGATTACCGACATTATAAACCCTGCCACACCCTGCACCAACAAAAAGTAAAGCAGGCTGGCACCCAGCGTAAGGGTACCCGTGGCCAAAGGCCCTCCGATGAACAGCACCAAAAAGAGACCTTTGCTGAACAACAACATACCAAGCTGGCGTGCATAGGTGGTTTTCTCTTGGGCAAGCAACCCCTCGCGCTCATAGACTTTCAGGCTGGTGAAGTCTTTGACGAGCAAAGAGATTGTCATCAGCGGATAGAGCAGCAGCGCGTACCAGTGCTGGTAGCGATGGATGGGCCTCCAAGGGGCATGAGGGCAAAAGCGGAGGTAAGAGCGCTCGCGAATGTCCTCGTCGTGGCCAAGTAGGTTTGTGTAGGTGTGGTGGGCTTTGTTGTGCTGCATCTTCCAGCTAAAGGCAGATCCGCCAAGCAGATAGATGGATGCCCCCCAACGCTCGTTTACCTTCTGGCTTGGCGAGAGGGCTCCGTGGAGGCTATCATGCATAAGGCACATCCCTACCCCAGCCAGGCCAATGCCTTGTACCACACCAAGCAAGATGATGGCCCAGCCAGGCAGCCCAGCCACTGCTAAAACAACGATAAACGGAATCAGATAGAGTGAGAGCATCACAATGCCCTTACGAACCACGGTGCCGTCGTCTTTCTGACTCAGGTTGTTTTCTTTGAAATAGGCCTTAACCCTTCCCCTCAATACAGCTGCGAAATCTGTCCGCGGGCTGGCAACGAATTTTACTGTAGGCATAAAAATGTGTTCGCACCTCCCCTATCCGGGAAGATTTAGCTGGATGCGTACAAACAACTTACTCCAAAACTAACACTTTAGGTTCGGGCAGCGTCAAAAGTTAAAGCCAGCAGGCTGAAATAGCCTAACATATTTAGGTCTTTAAACCCCCTCTAGTGTCCCCATAGCCTAATCCATACGAAGATCTCCTCAGGCCAAAAACGAAAAAAGCCGCTGATTATCAGCGGCTTTTTCTAGTTGCGGGGATAGGACTCGAACCTATGACCTTTGGGTTATGAGCCCAACGAGCTACCAACTGCTCCACCCCGCGGTGTAACCTTGCCAGCAATCTCTCGCTGAAAAGGACTGCAAATATAGAGGCTCGACAAGCCATTACAAGTTTACGCGAGCAGAAATTTTTAGTTCAGTCTAAAATTCGCACGAGCTGGCGCACCTTTGTGGAATGTCCACCCAGCCTATCACCTTGTTGGCCAATACTGATGACACTGGCCGGCAGGCCAAGCTAGAGGCCTTCGACCGATTGCTGACCATCATGGATGAGCTGCGGACCCGCTGCCCATGGGACATGAAACAAACCTGGGAAAGCCTGCGACACCTAACCGTGGAAGAGACCTACGAGCTAGGCGAGGCCATTTTAGATAATGATGCCCAAGAGGTGAAAAAGGAGGCGGGCGACCTCATGCTACACTTGGTCTTTTATGCGCGCATTGCTTCTGAGCAGGGCCTTTGGGACGTGCAAGACATGATCCATAGCCTGTGCGATAAACTGGTGGCGCGCCACCCGCACATTTACGGCGATGTGCAGGTAGCCGACGAGGCTGAGGTTAAGCGCAACTGGGAGGCGCTTAAAAAGCAAGAAGGCCGCCAGAGCGTATTGGGTGGTGTACCGAAAACATTGCCTGCCTTGGTGAAAGCCATGCGCATCCAAGAGAAAGCCCGGGGCGCCGGCTTCGATTGGGATGAGCCGGCACAGGTTTGGGCCAAGGTGCAAGAAGAATTGGCCGAGTTGGAACAAGCCCAACAGAACCAAGACGCCAATGCCGTGGCTGCCGAATTTGGCGATTTGCTGTTTAGCCTTGTCAACTATGCCAGGTTTATAGGCGTAAACCCAGAAGAAGCCCTGGAGCGCACCAACCGCAAGTTTATAGCGCGCTTTACCCACCTAGAGCAGCGGGCAGAAGAAGAAGGCCAAACCTTGGCCCAGATGACCCTGGCACAGATGGATGTGTATTGGAACGAGGCCAAAGCCTTGGGGAAGTAAAGCGACGCATCTTGGTTAAAGTTGCCTAAGGCAAAGGGCGCTCAAAGTGCTGGCCGGCATAGCCACCCGCCATGTAAAAGTTACCTTTGCATGCCCTAGGTGTGGCGTATTGCCTGCGCCAGGGTTTGCTAAAACCAATATATGCCCTGCCCCTTTGCCAAGCCGGTTATCGTCCTACTTTGGGCGTGGTTGGTTGTGGGGAGCCCTTTGCAGGTTTGGGCGCAGCAAAAAAAGAGTACGCCGAAAAGCTCTAAAGGCAATGCCAGGCGCACCCCACGCCCTGCTGCAAAAACCAAGCGCGCGGTACAGCCTGGCACCTTACCAAAACAAGCCAACGCAGATACAGTGCAGGCTGTATCTGCAAGCAGCCTGGCTTTGGTTGCCGAGCGGGATACCAGCCGAGGCCCAGATTCCGTCAAGGTTAGCAACGACCTTACCAGTACCGTAGTTTACTCGGCCAACGACTCTATCGTTTTCCAAGCCAAAACGCGGGTAGCCAGGCTCTATGGGGCGGCAGACATCACCTACGGCGACATCAACCTGAAGGCTGACCAGGTGCAGGTAAACTACCAGACCTCAATCGTAGATGCCAATGGCGTAAAAGACTCTACCGGCAGGGCTAAGGGTACACCCATCTTCACCCAGGGGGCTGAAAAGTATCAGGCCGAGCGGATGCGCTATAACTTTAAGACGCGCAAGGGCCTAATTCGCCAGGTTGTAACCCAACAAGGCGAAGGTTACCTGCACGGCGAAGCTGTAAAGCGTGAGAGCGAGACGGCCTTTTTTGTGCGTAACGCAGAGTACACCACCTGCAACCTGGCCCACCCCCACTTCTACATCAAAAGCTACAAGATGAAGATGATCCCGAACGAGAAGCTGGTGTCGGGGCCGTTTTTGCTGCACGTGGGCGACGTGCCTACGCCACTGGGTTTTGTGTTTGGGTTCTTTCCTATACCGAAGTACAAGAGCTCGGGCATTTTGATACCGACATACGGCGAGAGCGGCCCTTTGGGCTTCTTTTTGCGCAATGGAGGGTTCTACTTCGCCCTGTCAGACTATTTTGATCTTAAGCTGCTGGGCGAGATTTACTCGCTGGGGGGCTGGGGGCTAACGCCGCAAAGCACATACCGCAAGCGCTATAAGTATGACGGCAACATAAGTCTGCGTTACAACAACCGATCGGTGCTGAACAGCAACACGGGCGAGCGTATCAACTGTGCCTCGCAGGAGTTCTGGATAAACTGGACGCATACACCTGCGGCGCGTGGTAACAGCCGTTTTTCTGCATCCGTTAGCGCGGGTACGGCGCGCTCGCAGCAGTTGTTCAATTTCAGCCAGAACGCGCTTTTCCAGACGACCTACACCAGCAACGTCAACTACAGCACAAGCTTCCCCGGTACGCCCTTTGCTTTTAGCGTGGCGGGGCGCTTCAACCAAAATGTGCGTACGCAAGACTTCTCGCTAGAGCTGCCTACCGTAGCCCTTACGATGAATAGGATCTTCCCTTTTAAGCGTGCAGGCTCTACCAAGAGCAACATCCTCACCAACCTAAACGTAGCCTACAACCTAACAGGCCAAAGCACGATCAACAGCACACGTGTCAGCCCGCTGGGTTCCAACATCCAGGGGATACGCTTGCTGGGGCAAACAGAACTGCCCATTGACCCTGTGTCGCAACAGGCCATCACCAACTACCGCATCAATACGGGTACACTGCCTACGCTGCTTCGCAATGCACGCATCGGCATCCAGCACCAAATTCCCATCTCTACCACGGCACGGGTGTTCAGGTATTTCAACGTCTCGCCTAGCCTAAACTACCGCGAGATCTGGTATCCGGGCCGCCTGCGATACACCTATACCGAGCAAGGCAATGGCCTGCGGGTAGATACGGTGCGGGGCTTCAACCGCTTTTACGACTTTTCTGCCAGTGTAAACCTCACCACGCAGATTTATGGTACTTTCTTTGTCCGCAGAGGCAAGCTAGAAGCCATCAGGCACCGGCTTACCCCCAACATAGGCCTGGCTTACCGGCCAGACTTTGGCGGGCCAGGCTTTGGGTTCTTTCAGCGGACGGTGGTAGATAGCGGACGCCGGACGGTGGACTTAAACCCCTTCACAGGTTTTTTATATGGCGGTCCCACTACGGGCGGGCGCCAAGGGGCCATCACCTTCGGGCTGACCAACGTACTGGAGGCCAAGCTGCGCAAGGTATCTGACTCGGGCAAAACGACTTACAAGAAGCGCAACCTGATCGAGAATTTATCCATTGGGGGCAGCTACAATGCAATTGCGGATAGCTTCAGACTATCAACCATAAACGTGGCACTCAATACACGCCTGTTCGACAAAATCAACATTGCCTCGGTGGCGGTGCTAGATCCTTACAGCTACGAAAATGTGGGCCCCGCGCAAGACGAAAGTCTGCGCCGTATGGCCCGCAGAAGGGCTTATGCCTGGCAAGCGGGCCAAGGCATTGGCAGGCTTGCTGCCCTCAACACCAGCATTGGTTTTAACCTGAACCCTGCCGCAGGCAAAACCCGCAAGCCAGTAGCCAGAGAAAACCTGACCGAGGCCGAGGAGCGAGAGTTGAGCTTTATCTATGCCAACCCACAACTGTTTGTAGATTTCAACATCCCCTGGACGCTGAACGTGCAATACAACAACACGCTGACCTACCAGACGTCGGGCAGCCGCACCTACCAGTTTAACCAGTTTGTGCGCACCAGCGGAGATGTAAGCATCAGCCCGAAATGGAAGGTGGGTTTCGATGCGCCCTTCGACATAAAATCGCGTCGGTTTGCCTCTACGGGCCTCAACATCTACCGAGACCTGCATTGTTGGGAGATGCGCATGGGCGTGTTTGTGGGAGGAACACGGCCGATGTACAACTTCGACATCAACGTCAAAGCAAGCATCTTGCAAGACCTTAAGCTGAGCAAACGCAACAGCTTCTACGATAGATAAGCCTAAGGCCAAGCTGGCTAAGGGCCATATTTGCAGCGTGAATCAGCCTTCGTACAGTTCGGGCGGCCGTGGTGGCCAGGGGGGCAACCCTAATGTCTTCTTCGTCTTTCTGGCCGTAATGATTTTGCTGCTGGCCCTGGTGACCTATGTATGGACGAAAGATCCCATACAAGGCTCGCTATTGGCCCAGTTGCCTGCACAGGCCACTTCTGTAGGGGCGGCATCTTTGGCACCGACAGAGGCAGCCCAGGCCATAAAGACCAACCCCGAAGGCGAGGCCTTACTAGATGAAGTGCTGGCTAAGCCGTTAGAAACCAAAGAGGCAGTTACCACTTCAGACTCCGTCCAAAAGCCGGCAGACCAGCAACTGGTGCCTGCCGATGCTGCACCAAGTGGAGACAGCGCCGCCGCTATGCCCAAAGACGATGCTGGCACTAAGGTAAAAAGCCAACTGAGCGGCTCTGCCGAATACACATACAACGTAAAGCCAGGCGAAACCCTCTATGGGATTGCCAGCAGGTTTAAGGTACCTGCCGCCACCCTGCGCGAGCTAAATTCGTTGGCCGATAATAACGTGCAGGCGGGCCAGGCGCTGCGGGTGCGCATCCAGGGCATACACAAGGTAGGGCCCTCTGAAGGCCTGGCTGCTATTGCACGCACTTATGGTATTACCGTCGCAGAGTTACGCAAGGCCAACGGCCTGGCCACCGACCAGCTACAACTGGGGCAAGAGCTGGTGGTACCCGTTAAATAATGCCAGGCATAGTGCCCGTTCTAGACCTTTTAATACCGTTATAGAGCTTTGTTTTTAGAGCCGCGTCAGTTAGGGTTTGGCAATACCGGCCCCGGTACGGGCTGGGTAGAGGTGATTTGCGGCAGCATGTTTAGCGGCAAGACCGAGGAACTGCTAAGGCGGCTGCGCCGCGCGCAGATTGCACACCAGCGGGTAGAGCTTTTTAAGCCTGCCTTCGACAATAGATACCACACTACCGACGTAGTAAGCCACAACAGGCAAAGCAGAGGCGGGCGGGCCGTAGAATCTGCTACAGACATCTTAGCCGCAGCCACCAACTGCGAGGTGGTGGGCATTGACGAAGCCCAATTTTTTGACGAGGATTTGCCCGAGGTGGTGCGAGAGCTGGCCAACAGTGGCAAGCGCGTGGTGATTGCAGGCCTGGATATGGACTCTGACGGACGCCCCTTCGGCCCTATGCCGCTGCTTATGGCAGAAGCAGAGTTTGTGACCAAGGTAAACGCCATCTGCATGCAATGCGGGGCCACGGCGGCCTATAGCTTCCGTACCAGCGCAGAAGAAGGCCAAAAGGTATTGGGCGAGGCCGACAAGTACGAAGCCCGCTGCCGCAAGTGCTTTCTAGCCGGGATGCGCAGCCGCAGCTGATTACCCAGCCTAGGTGCTACCCTTGCGCAAAAAAGATGTAGCCCAGCAGTATGGCAGCCAACACACCGATGGCATCTACCACTAACCCCACGGCCAGGCTGTAACGCGTATGCCGTACCCCGACTGAGCCATAGTATAGGGCCAGCACGTAGAGCGTAGTCTCTGTAGAGCCTTGAACGGTAGACACGAGCCTACCCACAAAACTGTCTGCCCCGTAGAGTTTCATGGTCTCGAGCATGAGGCCGCGTGCGCCAGAGCCTGAGAGGGGCTTCATCAGCGCTGTAGGTAAGGCGGGCACAAATGCAGTATCCCAGCCGAGGCCAGCTATGGCGGAAGAAAGGATGGCCAGGGCATAGTCTAGCACGCCCGTGCTGCGGACGGCGGCAATGGCGCAAAGCATGGCAATCAGGTAGGGGATGATCCGTATGCCTGTCTCGAAGCCCCCCTTGGCGCCTTCTATAAAATGGTCGTACACGTTGAGGCGCTTGCGTGCTCCGGCAGCCAAAAATAGGACGATGACGCCCACCATCAAAAAGTTACCTGCAAAAAGGGAGTAGCGGCCCAGCAAAGCTTGGTCGGCCCGCATTGCCTGCCAGACAACAAAGCCGATGCCACCCAATACAGCAAACAGCGGCAGCAGCAGGGCCGGTTGCCACACCCTTATCCGCTGGAGGCCTGCCGTAATAAGCACCCCTGCCAGTGCCGAAATCAGGGTTCCGATTACGGAAGGCAAAAACACATCGGCTGGGTTTGCTGCCCCCAACTGGGCCCTGTACACCATAACCGATACCGGAATGAGCGTAACGCCGGCAGAGTTGAGAATGGTGAACATGAGCTGGGCATTGGTGGCCCTGTCGGGCTCGGGGTTGAGCTCTTGCAGGCTTTGCATGGCTTTGAGGCCAAGCGGAGTGGCGGCAGAGTCTAGCCCAAGCATGTTGGCGCTCAAGTTCATGACCATGGCCCCCAGGGCCGGATGCCCGGCAGGCACGCCCGGAAACAACCTTGTTAGCACTGGCGAGAGTAGCCTGGCCAACCGCTCAATCAGGCCAGCAGCCTCGCCGATGCGCATCATGCCCAACCAAAAAGCCATCACCCCGACAAGGCCGATGGAAAGCTCGACTCCCGTTTTGGCGGCATCAAGCATCGAAGTACCCAGGCTTGCAAAGACTTCTAGCTGGCCTCGCCCGAACGCTTTGTAGCAGGCCGCCAAAAAACCAAGACCAAACAAAGAGAGCCAGATGCGGGCCAGAGCCATTTGACAAAGGTGGGGCCAGAGATGCACACATCTGTAACCCTGAGCAAGGGCGTACCTTTGCCGACCTATGACCACATCTGAACTGGCAGACATCCAGGAACGCCTCGCTGCGCTGCGGGGCTATCTTTGACTACGAAGCTAAAAGGGCCGAACTAGACCAAACCACGGCCCAAACGTTGGCAACCGGCTTTTGGGATAACCCCAAAGAGGCCGAGGCTACGATGAAGCACATCCAGCAGATTAAGGCCTGGACAGTGCCCTTTGAAGCTTTAGCCGCTACCGTGGCTGACCTTGAGACGCTGCAAGAGTTTGCCCAAGCGGGTGAGGCTACAGAGGCAGAAGTAGACTCAGAATATGGCAACACCCTGCGACAGCTAGAGGAGCTTGAGTTTAAAAAAATGCTGTCTGCCGAAGAGGATCAGCTCTCTGCCATGATAGACATCAATGCCGGGGCAGGCGGCACCGAAAGCCAAGACTGGGCCGAGATGCTGCTGCGCATGTACATCATGTGGGGCGAGAAAAACGGCTTTGCCGTACGTGAGGTAAACTACCAGGCCGGCGAGGGTGCAGGTATAAAATCTGCCACGCTAGAGATTGAAGGCCCCTTTGCCTATGGCAACCTGAAAAGTGAGATTGGTGTGCATCGCCTGGTGCGCATATCGCCCTTTGATGCCAACCAGCGGCGGCATACCAGCTTTGCCTCGGTATTTGCCTACCCCGTGGTAGACGACACCATAGAAATCGAAATCAATCCGGCTGATATCGAATGGGATACATTTCGATCGGGGGGGGCAGGCGGCCAGAACGTGAACAAGGTAGAAACGGCCGTACGTGTGCGCCACCTACCCAGCGGCATTGTGATTGAATGCCAGCAAGAGCGCAGCCAGCACCAAAACCGCGAGACTGCGCTAAAGATGTTACGCTCGCGGCTGTACCAGCAAGAAATAGACCGCCGCAACGAGGCCAAGGCCGTGTTGGAGGGCACCAAAAAGCGGATTGACTTTGGAAGCCAGATTCGCAATTATGTACTGCACCCTTACAAGCTCATCAAAGATTTGCGAACCGGGGTGGAGCGCACCGATGTGCAAACGGTTTTAGATGGGGATATAAACGGGTACATCAAGGCGTTTTTGATGCAGGCCTAAACAATAGCTAGGCAACCTGTTAGAGCAACAAAAAAAGCCCGGCGATGCCGGGCTTTTTGTATGGGCTTGCTTAAGGGGCTTAGGCCAAAACAGCCTTTTTCTCTTTGATACGGGCAGCCTTGCCAGACAGACCGCGTAGGTAGAACAGGCGAGCACGACGTACAGAACCGTGGCGCACTACCTCGATTTTCTCGATGCTGGGCGACAGAATCGGGAAGATACGCTCAACACCGACGCCGTTGCTGATCTTACGCACGGTGAAGGTCTCACCGTTGGTAGAGGTGTTGCGGCGCTGCACCACCGTACCCTGAAACTGCTGGATACGCTCTTTGTTGCCCTCGCGGATTTTTACGTGGACGTTGATGGTATCGCCAGCACCAAACTTGGGGAATTTCTCGCGAGCTTGGGCCTGCTCTTGCTCAACCAATTTAATGAGTGCGTTCATGACTCTTGCATCCCGCCCTAAGGTTGAACGGGAGTGCAAATATAGCGTTGGCTCTGCCAGAATTCCAACGTCGGCAAAGAAACTTAGCGTGCGGGCGGCGCTAATCTTGGCTATCGGCCTTGAATTTGGCCAGCAGATCGGGGCGACGCTCCGATGTCCGGGCCAGTTGTTGCTCGTGGCGCCAGGCATGGATGCGGGCCTCATGGCCAGAGAGTAGCACATCTGGCACGCTGTGGCCCTCCCACTCGGCCGGGCGGGTGTACACCGGGGCAGAGAGCAGCCCGTCCATGTGCGAGTCTGTCAGGGCAGATACCTCGTCGGTTAGTACGCCGGGCAGCAGGCGCACCACTGCATCGGCCACGATGGCAGCGGGCAGTTCGCCACCGGTCAGCACGTAGTCTCCGATGCTGATTTCTCGGGTTACAAATTGCTCTCGGATACGTTCATCAATCCCCTTATAATGCCCGCAAATGATCATCAAGTGCTGCTTTAGGCTTAGGGCATTAGCGTCTGTCTGGGCAAAGACTGGGGCGTCGGGCGTCATGAAGATGATCTCATCGTAGGTGCGCTCAGCTTGAAGTTTACGAATGCATGCCGCCAGCGGCCCAACCGTCATCACCATGCCCCCTCCCCCACCGAAGGGGTAATCATCAACACGCCGGTGCTTGTCTGGGCTGTAATCGTGCAAATTGTGCACATGCAGCTCTGCCAGACCTTTGGCCTGGGCACGGCCGAGGATGCTGGCCGAAAGCGGCCCCGCCAGCAAGGCTGGTACACATGTGAGGATATCTATGCGCATCTAGGCAGCAAAGGTCGGCACAATCTCAGTAGAGCTTGGCGAGCTCTTGCCAAAAATGCGGAAATGACTTTTGTACTACGTCTGGGGCTTCTATTTCAATGGGAAACCTTGTTGCCAGCATTGCGAAACTCATTGCCATACGATGATCGTGGTAGGTGGTAAAGGGCCGCTCAGGATGCCGTGCCATACCCTCTACCCGAAAGACATCAGGGTGCAGTTCAATGAGGCTGCAGCCGACTTTGGCCAACTCCGCTTGCAAGGCAGCCAGGCGGTCGGTTTCCTTGTGCCTTAAGGTTGAGACGCCGGTTAGGGTCAGACGAATGCCTTTTGCTGCTGCATACACCGCCAGCGTCTGTGCCTGATCGGGGATGTTGGTAAAATCAATGTAAGCCTCATTCGTGCGAACAGGGCCTGGGCTTACCAATAAGCTACCATTTGGTTGCCAGGCAAATTGAACACCTAGAGGTTCGAATTTTACGGTCAACGCAGCATCTGCCTGCAAGGATTGCTTCTGCAAGCCTTGAAGCAGAAGCTTTCGGCCCGTCAGGCCAACCAACCCAAAGGCATAGCCTGCCGCAGACCAATCTGCCTCAACCTCGGCAACCCGGCTACGGATGGGCGTAGGATTAAGTCTGAAACGCCCATTCTCCTCACAAGAGTTGTTACCCAGCTTCTGCATCAGTTGCAAAGTCATTCTTGCATACGAGAGACTCACGGCCTGGCCTGTCAGCGTTATGTCTATGCCATTGGAGAGCAAAGGCGCACAAAGGATGAGCGCCGACAGGTACTGGCTAGAAAGACTGGCATCGAGTGTAAGTCTATCGATGCCTGACGGTACGAAGCCAGAGAGCCTCACGGGCGGGCAACCCGGACGCCCCATATACTCGATCTTGGCACCTAGGCTTCGCAGGGCTTCTACAAGGGGAGCTATGGGCCTTTCCTGCATCCGTGCCGTACCCGTCAGCAAGACGTGGTGGCCTTTAAAGGCGTGGTAAGCCGTGGCAAAACGCATGGCAGTGCCTGCATCGGCAATATCAATCGTACCCTCCGTCTGCATAAGAGCAGCCTGAAGCAACTGCGTGTCTCTCGCATCAGAAAGATGAAGAATCTCTAATTGCCCAGGGCCGGCAATGGCCTGGGCCACCAACAAGCGGTTGCTCTCAGATTTGGAGCGTGGCAGTTGGAAAAGCACTTCTGGCTGCTCGTGGCCCTCTTTTAGCTTGGGCAAGGCTAGCATGGGCGCATTGTAGCAATGGGTATCGGTTGAATATCAAAGGCCTTTGCCCAGCCCTCTAGGCGTTGTAACTCTTCGTCTGTTTGATACGCGTGCAGGGTGATACGGAGGCACTCCTCGCCTTTGGGCACCGTAGGGTAACGAATGGGGCGCACCCAGAGCCTGGCCTGATGGGCTGCAGTTATCAACCCAGGCCAGGCAGCAGGGTCTCGGGGCGCAACGGGCACAATGCATCCAGGCAAGGCATTGGGCCAGATCTGGCTTGCCTTTTCAATTTGATGCGATAGGCGGACACGCAGTGCATCGGCGTTGGCCAGGCTTTGGAGCTGGGCCAACGCCGAGGACACCAACACCGGGGCCGGAGCGGTAGAGTAAATCAAAGGCCGTGCAAAATTTTCTAGCAGATGCCCGAGTGCGGCAGACCCCGCCACCAGCGCGCCTTGTGTGCCGGCTGCCTTGCCTAGCGGCAGTATGCGTACTTGCGGCAGTACGTTTTGCGCTATGCATAGGCCACTGCCTGCTGGGCCATGCAAGCCAACACTGTGGGCCTCGTCTATCACCAGGCATGCGCCTGCCTGGGCACATATAGCGGCCATGCCCGCCAAAGGTGCCATGGTGCCTGCCATAGAGAAAACACCTTCAGTAACGACGTATACCTGCCCACCATCTGGCAAGGGTTTGGCAAGCCAGCGGGCAAGGTCTGCCTCGTCGTTATGGTTAAAGAAATGGGTGCGCGCCAACGTGAGCCGGGCAGCGTCTCTGAGGCTGGCATGGATGCGCTCATCAAGCAGAAAGACGTCGTGGCGGGTGGCCAGTGCCTGCAAAACTGCCAGGTTTGCTTGGTAACCTGTAGGGAAGTACACCACCCGTTCTGCGCCTAGCCATTTGGCAGCCCAGGCCTCTAACTCTATCAGCTCGGTATGCAGGCCTGATACCAACCTGGAGCCCGTTGCCCCAGCACTAGAAGGTGAAACGACGGCTTGATGGGCAAGCCCCAAAAAATCGTTGGAGCAAAAGTCTGCAAAGCCAGCCGGGCGAAGCGCAGGCTGGCGCCAGAGGCCCTTGGCAGCCTGCGACGCCAACCGCCGGTGCCACGCAGGCGGATCGGGCAGGCCGTTATTGATTGCCATAAGGCTCAAATCGCTTGAAAAGGACATAAGGCCCAGCCCGGTCTATTTCTTCAAAGCCTGCCAGGTGTTTGCCCGATCCGAAAGACCATGCAGGCACTACCTTGTAAACCGGCTGCGCTACCAATCGTTTCAGAAAGCAACTATCTGCCATGCCGTTGCAGGGTAGCCCGGGTTTGCGCTGACCATAAAACAAGGGCGCATAGCTTTTGAAGGTGATGGCTGCGGCATACCCATGGTGCCCTGCCGTTTGCGCAAACAGCCTGGGATACGGGCCTTGTACCATTTGTTGAATGCCCCGGCCCAGAAAAGGATAAGAAAGGCCACCAAACAACAGTAAGGCCAATGCAGTAACCAGTGTAGCCTGTATGGGCTGCTGGGCACGGCCAAACCTGAACACCGGTACGGCAGCCAACAGCAAGACCCAACCAGCAAGCCCCTCGTAGCCGCTCCAGGGCTCGCCAGGTAGGTATCCTCCGGTAGCAAGGCGCTTCCAGAGCCAGGGTGTCTGGGCAGCTAATAATACGGGTAGCAAAAAGCTCGAGAGGCCAAGCAAAAACATGACAGACATCACCGATGCCCAAAGCCCGCGCCCACCAAAGGCTGTTCGCCGCACAGGTTGCACAATAAACAAGGTAGCCAGGTACCCCAGCGGATAAGCTACCGTTGCCACCACCGAGAGCGACATGTTGGGAAACAAGACCAGCTGCGCAAGCAAAATCCACACCAGCACCATCATCCACTTGCGAAAGTCTGCCGGATCTTTCTCGCGATAGCGGATGAGGGGGCCAACAGCCAACCACGCTGTTGGGAATAGGCCCAGGCCTAGAAGCAACAGTCTTGTAGGCAAGAGCGGTGTCCGGCCGGGTTCGTCGGTCCCAAGCCTGAAGGTTGGCCCGTTAAAGAGGCCCTGCAAGAACTCTGGGCCGTTGGCTGCCCATTCGTAGCCAAACCAGAGGATGGTTGTGAGTGAGGTAGCCAGCACCAGAATTACGACATCTGATCCTGCGAAAAGGGGCCTGCCTCCATTTAACAGCCAAACGAACAGTACCAGCAGCCCTACTACCAGCAGAGCCACTACGCCGTCGGCTAATACAGCAAGGCCCAAAAAGAAGCCTGCCATTGCCGCCAAGCCCGGTGCACCGCCGCGCAGGCGCTTGTCAGAAGAAAACGCAAGGCCAGAAACGGCCAAAAAAGTAAAAAAGCCATAAGCAGGCTCGGCCAAGCCCGTACGCATTAGGGCATATACGCCCAGAGGGCAAAAAGCCAGCAGAGCCCAAATAAAACCAAAATCGCCCTCGTGCAGGCGGCGCCCAACGAAAAAGACACTGAGGAGTGCCAAACAAGCCATGCAGGCATTGGGAAAACGGATGGCTACCTCGTTTAGCCCGAACGCCTGAATGCCTAGTGCGTGCCACCAAACTGCCAAAGGGCCTAAGTCCCAAGTGGGCTTAAAGTTTACCTGCAGGCGGTAATACTCGCCAGTGGCAAGCATCTCGCGGGCGGCCTCGGCCAGGCGCATCTCTTGCAGGTCCCACAGGTCTAGCCGGCCAATGCCTGGCATGTAGAGCGCCAGGCCCAGCAAGAGCAGCAAAACCGGAAAAAGCCAGCTAGCAATAAGGCGCATGCTTTAGTTTTTAGAGGGAAGGCAATAGGTAAGAAGTCTAAGAGTATCCAAGCTATGGTTGAAGATGTAAAAGAGGTCGCTAAGGATTAGAGCCCTTCTGGCTTCTGACGGTTGCCACGGGCCACCTCCATTTAAAAAAAGCGTCTCTGATGATTAGGGCCGACCCCGTGCCAAGCATGGCGCCTGCCAGCACATCTAGCGGGAAGTGCTGGGCTTGCATAATGCGCGACAGACCCACACCCCAAGCCAGCACCAGCACAGACACTTGCACCCGCGGATTGGGAAAAAAGTATGCCAGCAGGCAGGCAAGGCAAAATGCAGAGGTAGTATGCCCCGACGGAAAACTGTTGTAGCTGAAAAGCTCTACGCCGCCTGGCTGATAAATCTCTATTTGCCGGTCAGCAAAAAATGCCTTGGGCCGCTGCCACCCATCGAATATGAGGCGCTTGAGCAATTGGGCCAGCCCCGAGCTTAGGCCAAAGGCTGCAAAAGCGGCCAAGCCACTGCGCCGGTGCCATGCCGTTAGCAGGCAGCAGACAATGGCAAAAAAAACACCGTCTCCCATCCAGGTTAAGGGGCCGAAAAGTCGGTCTAACCAAGGGGTGCCCAGCTTGTTCAAGGCCAAAAAAAGAGAGGCATTACCTATCCAAAGAATCAAAGCCCCAACCAGCGCCCAACTGATGGAGAAAGCCAGCAGATAAGGCACCAACGTTGCGGGCCGGCCTGAGTATGGGGTACTGGGCTTCATTCTACCTGCAATCTGCACAATGGGCAGTGGCTTGGGCAAGTAGAATCTACCAGAGATGTTAAGGCATTGTATAACAAATTACTTATCCGATCGGGTGGCTTGCTTTTGCAGACAGGCTGCCGTACTTTTGCACCTTCGTTGGCGGGCCAGATGATAGGCGCAGGCAACCCTGCAACTTATGTGACCCGGCTCGCGATGCACCTTTTTTTTTCAGTATCGATTCAATCATCACTTAGCCAGCTGCAAGGCTGGGCTGCGCCATGAGCAAAGTCAAGCTATTTTCGGGGAGAGCATCTATTACGCTAGCCCAGGATATAGCCCGGCACTACGGACAGCCCCTGGGCGAGATGACTGTGTCGCAGTTCTCGGATGGTGAGTTTTCGCCCTCCTTTAATGAGAGTGTCCGTGGCGAGGATGTGTTTCTGATTCAGAGCACAATGCCTCCTGCAGACAACATCATGGAGCTGTTGCTGATGGTGGATGCAGCCCGGCGCGCCTCAGCCAAATACGTGACGGTGGTAATGCCCTACTTTGGGTACGCCCGCCAAGACCGTAAAGACAAGCCTCGTGTAGCCATAGCGGCCAAGCTGGTAGCTAACCTGCTGACGGCCGCTGGTGCAGACCGCCTGATGACCTGCGATTTGCATGCCGGGCAGATACAAGGCTTTTTTGATTTTCCGGTAGATCACCTAGACGGCTCAGCCGTGTTTGTGCCCTATCTGGAGACGCTCAACGTCGAGAACCTGACGTTTGCCTCACCCGATGTGGGTGGGCTTGCGCGGGCCCGGCGCTATGCCAAGCACTTTGGTGTAGACCTGGTTGTGTGCGACAAGCAACGCAAGCGCGCCAACGAGGTAGATGCCATCCAAGTGATTGGTAACGTCGAAGGCCAGGATGTAATCTTGGTAGACGACATGGTTGATACGGCAGGCACCATTTGTAAGGCTGCCGACAGTATCATGGCAAACGGCGCGCGCTCTGTGCGGGCCATTTGCACCCACGCCGTGCTTAGCGGCAATGCATTAGAGAAAGTTGCTGCCAGCGCCTTGCAAGAGCTGGTAGTTACCGATACCATCCCCAAGCCGATCCCTTCTGAGAAGGTGAAAGTCTTGCCGGTAGCGCGGTTGTTTGCCACGGCCGTGCGGCGCGTACATGGGCACGAGTCCATCAGTACGTTGTTTATTTAGGCAGTTTGTTTCACTTCTTTTCTATTTTCACTTCAATGAAATCCGTTGAGATTATAGGGTTTAAAAGAGCAAATCTCGGCAAAAAAGAGGCCAAGGCCGTCCGCGAGGAAGGCATGGTTCCGTGCGTGATGTACGGTGGCGCCGAGCAAGTTCACTTTGCTGTACCTACCTTCTTGTTCCGCGACTTGATCTACACTCCTGAGGCGCGCATGGTAGATCTGAACGTTGAGGGCAAGATGTACAAAGCCATCCTGCAAGACGCCCAGTTCCACCCCGTGAACGAGGTGCTGCTGCACGCGGACTTCCTCGAGCTCAATCAGAGCAAAGAGGTCAAGATGGAAATCCCCGTTCGCTTGGTAGGCACCTCCGTAGGTGTTACCAAAGGTGGTAAGATTTCTGTACGCATGCGCAAGCTGAAAGTGCAGGCCCTGCCCGCCAACATGCCCGAATTCGTAGATGTGGACATCACCACGCTCGACCTAGGCAAGTCGGTTAAGGTATCGGCCATCCCTCAAGAAGGCTTCCGCATCCTGAACCCTGGCTCTAATCCGGTGGTGTCGGTGGTAATCCCTCGCGCCCTCAAAGGCAAGCAAAACCAAGGCGACTAAGCCTAGTTTGCTTTCTGCTTAAAGAAAAAGCCACCTCGCAAGGGGTGGCTTTTTTGCGTCTGAATAAAAAAGAGGAGCCCTCGAGGCGAGGGCTCCTCCTAAATAGATTATGGGTTCTTATTTGAACGGCACTGCTGCCCCGCTTTTCATAACAGAGCTCTGGCCAGAGACATCCTTCACCTCTGCCGTCATTGTCAGCTTGGTGAAGAAGTTGTTGTAGTCCGTTGAAGAGACGGTGATGGTCTCGGTAACCTTGCCCGGCTTGGAGGGTGCACGGTAGGTAATCTCCAGCGTTCCGCTCTCGCCGGTGGCTAGGCTGGGTTTGCTTATGGCCCAGGTCGTGGTCATGCTGGCAGAGCTCGCATCGTAAATCTCCAGCGGAGCTTTACCCTTGTTGGTCACGGTAAAGCGAGCTACGGCCGTCTGCCCCGGCTCCAGTTTACCCAAGCCCACACTGGTTTTGTCTATGGCCAGCGTGGCTGAATTTTTCTTCATCTCCTCGGTTACGGTCGGCATCTGGCCTTTGCCAATGACGTTACCACGGAAGGTGAGCTGCTTGTTACCCTCTGGCACGTTGGCCGTCACCGTGAGCGACTTAGAGAACGCTCCCGGCCGGCCGTTGGAGTTGTAGCTCGCTTTCACGATGCCCGTCTTCCCGGGCAAGATGGGCTCCTTGGTCCAGAACGGAGAGGTACACCCACAGCTGGCCTGCACGTTGGCGATAATCAGCGGCTGATCGCCCGTGTTGACGAACTTGTACTCATAGCTGGCAATCTTACCTTCGACGATCTCGCCAAAATCGTGGTTGTCTTTCTCGAAGTTGAACTTAGGCTGGGCCCAAGCCGCGGCAGAAGTCAGCAGCAGCGCTGCCAGGATTGCGAAAACTCTCATGAAGCTCTAAACAAGGAGGAAGTACTCTACGTGGCAAACCTACAATCTTACAGGCCTGGCCGCCAAGTTAAAACAGGTTAGCGCACCAGCAAGCGCGCCATCTGCCGCCCCACTCGCACCATATACAGTCCTGGCGGCAAGGCAGACACATCCGTTTGCGCCTCGGCCCGCCCGGTAAGAACAGGGTTGCCCAGCAGGTTAAACACCGTCAGAGGGCCTGCCAGGTTGGTGCCAAAGGTGGTGCTGGTCGGGTTAGGCTGCAGCACCAGGGGCATACGCTCCCAGCCGGGGCGGGTGCTGTTGGGGTCTGCCAGTGTCAGGGTTACAGACGTGCCCCCGGTTGGGGTAAAGGTGTAGCTGCCCGCCGTAGCGTTGGGCAGCGGCAACACTTTGAAGCTCACCGCACCGCCAACGGGAATGGTAGGCGCAAGGCCACCCACCACCTCGATGCTCAAGCCCGGCTGGGCCGCAGGCAGTTGGAAAGGCACCGGCACATTGCCCTCGTTGACGGTGGTAAAGAAAAAGCCCACCGCATCGCCCAGGTTGAGTGTGCCCGCCGGTGGATAGGTGCGGGCCACGCTGACGGTCGGGAAGGCCTGCCCGGGGTTGGTCAGGCTTGGGATGCGCTCCAAGAGCTGCGGGTAATCGCTAAACGGGTTGCGGTTGCCCTGGAAGGACTGCACGTCGGCATTGCGGCGCAGGTCTGTGGTATCGGGCGGGTAGGCCTGGGCCCACCGGCGTAGCACAGCCTCTTGCCCGGCAAAAAAGTTGCTGTAATCTTGATGGCGCACCACAAAGTAGCACATGGCCCGGGCCGTGCGGCCCTTCTGCTGCGCCCGGGGCTCAAACACGGTGCGGCCTGCTTGGCTGCCCAGCTTGCTGCCTCCCTGCTGCCAGGTAGGGTTGCCGGCTACGGTATCGAAGGGAAAGCTGGCGCGCCGGTTGTTGGCATCGTTGTCCGTCGGAAAAAGGTGGTGCAGGTCCGACATCATCGGCTGGGCCGAGTTGAAGAAGTTTTGTGGGTAGGTGTGCTCTGTGTTGAAGTTATCGTTCTGGGCCTGGCTGCGGCTGGTATAACCCGTCGTTAGCCTGCCTGTATAAATGCACTCTAGCGTGTTAGTGGTGGCGCCTTGGCCATTGGTGCGCTTGTTGTCCACGTTCATGAACATGCGGTCTCGGGCACCGTTGTAGCCTAAGTCTGTATAGTTGGCCCGCACCCGGGTGCGGAGCGCATCAAACAAGGCCTGGCCCCACAAGCCCCGGGTGGTAGCATAATATCCCTTCCGATAGGTAACGTCTGCCAGCAGCGGCACGGCAATACACCCATTAACGCCCACCCCACAAAGCAGAGCCGTAGAGGCCAAGGCCACATTGTGCCGAGGCACAAACTGAAAATCTACTTGCTGCTGCGCCCCGGGTTGCAATGTAAAGGCAGACTGTGATACCGTAAATACCCGGCCTAATGTACCGGCACCGGCTCCGTATGCCCCAAAGAGCTTTATACTATCTACCCGCACTGGCCTGCTGCCGGCCGTCAGGGTAAGGCTTTGTGTCAGTGCAGCCGTAGCCTCCGTGATCGGAGCCGAAGCCGTGCCCCACTGCAAAGCCGAAGGAGAAACAGATACACCCTGAGCCCAAACAGCCAAGGCAGGGCCAAACAAGCCCAAAAGCAATAGAGGTACGCGCATAAAAAGCAAACAGCCTTTAAAATTACGGCCCCGTAGCACGGATTGCCCCACTGCCGTTGGCCCACAGATGGGACCCTGGCACGCAGAACGGCCACAACAAGTCCATCTTAGCCCTTAGTATGGAAGACCGGTCAGCCTTCTTCGAGCAGGTATATCAGGTGGTGCGGCAGATACCGTCCGGGCGTGTTACGAGCTACGGAGCCATCGCACGGTTTTTGGGGGCAGCCCGCAGCAGCCGCATGGTTGGCTACGCCATGAACAACAGCCACATCTACTCAGACGTCCCCGCCCACCGCGTCGTCAACCGTACCGGTCTGCTTACGGGCAAGCACCACTTTGGCACGCCAGACCGTATGGCCCGCCTGCTTGAGGCAGAAGGGATTGTGGTCATCGGAGACCAGGTACGCGACTTTGACCGCCTGTTCTGGAGCCCGGAGGAGCTTTTAAAGTAGCCCCTGGCCGAAAGCGCGGCTCCGGCGGTGCTGCTATTTTTGCTCCTTTCTATGGAGCAACCGTTACCCTCGCCTGCTACACGGCCACCACGCCCGCGGCTGCTGTTGGCAGACGCCCTTGTTTTAGGCGGCCTGGTTTTGCTCGGGCTTTTTGCAAGCCAGTTGGCAGGGGCAGGGCTCATACTTTGGGGGTTGGATGGCGACCTTGAATCGCTCAACCGTTTGCTGGCTGATCCAGAGAGTTTTGGCAGCCGGGGGCGGTACTTTTTGCTTACTCTCCAGGGCTTGGCCACGGTGGGCACATTTGTGCTGCCACCGGTGCTATTGGTCTGGAGGTTTAGGCATCAAAGCTTATGGAGCTTATCGCCACGCCTCATTAAAGACAATATGCAGCTGCTCTGGGCGGTGTTGCTGGTACCTGCCCTGGCACCCTTGCTGGAGCTTACCATTACCTGGAACAAAAACCTTAGCCTGCCCGCGTCTTTGGAGGCCTTCGAGCTTTGGGCCCAGGCCAAAGAAGACCAACTGGCCCGGCTAACGGAGTACCTGATTGCCTTCGACGGGTTTGGGCAATTTTTGCTGGGTCTTTTTGTGATTGCGGTATTGCCAGCACTGGGCGAGGAGCTGCTCTTCAGAGGCACTTTACAGCCGATGCTGCAGCGGGCTACGGGCAGCCCCCACCGGGCCATCTGGCTCACGGCCATTGTGTTTTCGGCCATACATGTGCAGTTCTATGGTTTTGTGCCGCGCATGTTGCTGGGAGCACTTTTTGGCTACCTCTACTACTGGAGCGGCAACATCTCCATCCCTATTCTGGCCCACTTTACCAATAACGGTATTACAGTAGTGCTGAGCTACTTGCAACGCTCAGGCCAAACAAGCCTAGACCCCGATAACCTACCCGCGGCACCGCTGCCTGTATTGCTGGCCAGCGTTGTGGCCGGGGCGGCTGTACTTTACCGCTTTAGAGCCCGGTATTTTGTGCCGACCATGCCCCCTGCCCCATAAGGCTATGGCAGATTGGCAGCTTATCCTGACGAGCGAGTGGCTGCACCAGGCCCACGTGTGGCGCAGCCGCCTCGAGGCAGAAGGCATCCCCGCAGAGGTGGTATCCAAATCTGCCTCTGCCTATGGCATCTTTACCTGGGCCCGCCGCTACGAGCTGTGGGTGCCCGTTGCCCAAGCCCCCCAAGCCCTTCTCATCCTGCACGATGTCGCCTGACACTACCACCAAAAAGGCTCCCAGCAACCTGCAACTCCGGGTGCTGACGGGTATCGTGGGCATAGCCAGCATCGTCGGGGCGGTCGTTGTCTCTCCCTATGGCTACCTGGTCGTCTTTGCAGGCATCAGCCTGCTGTGCCAGTGGGAGTTTTATGGCCTGCTGCGCCGGGCAGGCTATGCGCCAGAGCGGCCACTGGGGATGGTGCTCGGCTTGGGGCTTAACATAGCCGGTTGGCTGGCAGCCCAGGGTATAGACCAGATGGCTCTATTGCTGGCCATGGTTATGCCGATTACGCTTACCTATCTAGCCAAACTCTACCGCAACGAGACGACACCCTTCGTCAACATTGCGCTTACCTTCTTTGGGGTGCTTTACACGGCCGTGCCGTTTGCGCTGCTGCATCCGGCTGTATTTGTTGCAGGCCAATACTCGTGGCAAATCCCCTTGGGTATATTGTTGCTGCTTTGGGCTTCAGATACCGGCGCCTATTTTGCCGGCCGTAGCCTAGGCAGGCGCAAACTTTTTGAGCGGGTATCTCCTAAAAAAACCTGGGAGGGCTTTGCCGGAGGCTTTACAGCCTCGGCTGCCGTCAGCGCTGTGCTGGCAAACCAGTTTACTGATCTTGCCGGGCCCGTTTGGGTGTGGGTGATGGTAATCATCGTGGTGCTGGGCACCTTTGGCGACCTAACGGAAAGCCTTTTTAAGCGAAGCCTAGACTTAAAGGACAGCGGCAGCATACTCCCCGGGCATGGCGGCTTTCTGGATCGGTTTGACGGCTTGCTGATTGCTCTGCCCGTAGTAGCAGCCCTGTTGCTGCTTTGGCACCCCTAAGCGTTTGGCCCAGGGCCAAGGCACCTAAGCCTTATCGTCGTTGTAATAAGTAATCCTAAAGAAGGACTCTGGCTGCAAGTATTGCTCTGCCAGCGTTTGGAGGTCCTTTGCCGAGACGGCCTTTATCAGGGCAAAAAGCTCGGGCAGGCTTTCTATGCGGCCAGCGTCGAGAAGGCCCTTACCTAGCACCTGCATCAGCCCGGCGTTGCTCTCTTCGGCCATGGCTAGCTGGCCCATCAGCTGCTCTTTGGCCTGGTGTAGTTGCAGCGTGCCCAGCGGCACCTCTCGCAGGCGGCGTAGCTCTCGCTCAATCAATTGAAGCGCGCGGTTTACCTGCCCAGGGTCTGTGGCAAAGTAAATGCTGAACTGCCCGGCATCCGTAAAGGGTGTGTAGCCGCTATCTACCCCGTACACCAGCCCATGGCGCTCTCGTAAGGCAAGGTTCAGCCGCGAGTTTGCCCCCGGCCCGCCAAGGATGTTGACGAGCATAAAGAAGGGCAGCCGCTCTGGCTGGTGAAGGCTGGGTGCGGCACGGCCCAGCAGGGTGTGGGTTTGGGTACCAGGGCGCTCTTCGCGCAGCAGCGTAGGCGTGGTAAGGCCTGGCGGGATCCGGGGCGGCCCGGTGCGGCGGGCAGGCGGCAAATCGCCAAGCAAAGGCTGCATAAGCTTAACTACGCGCCTGAAGGGCATATTGGCGACCGATGCAAACACGACCCGGTCCGTATCAAGGTTGCGGGCCAAAAAAGTACGGAACGCGGGCCTGTCAAAACTTCGGACAGCCTCTGGTGTACCCAAAATATTGACACCCAGCGGATGCCCGGCAAACACCTGCGCGTCCAGCTCGTCGAAGATGGCCTCATCCGGCGTATCCCGGTACATGGCCATCTCTTCTAGAATGACCTGCCGCTCCTTCTCGATTTCCTTGGCCGGGAAGGTGCTGCGGAAGGTGATGTCTGTCAGCAGCTCGGCGGCCTTTTGGTAGTGGCTGTCCAGCAGAGAGGCATGGAAGGCAATCTTCTCTTTGGTGGTGTAGGCATTGAGCTCACCACCGACGGTCTCCAGCCTATTGAGGATATGAAAGGCCTTACGGTGCTCCGTCCCCTTAAAAGCCATGTGCTCCCAGAAGTGGGCCAACCCTTCCTCTCCGGGTAGCTCGTCGCGGCTGCCGATGTCTAGCACAAAACCCAGATGCGCAATCCGGCTATGGGTAACCTCTTTGTGGATGAGGCGGATGCCGTTGGCAAAAGTGTGTATCTGATAGTCGTTATCGGCCATGCTGAAAGCGGGGACAAAGGTAACGCGCAGCTAGTCGGAAGCTCAGCCACTGCGTCTCGCTGCCGGGGGTGCCCTACCTAAAAAAATAGCCCCTGCCCCAGCATTATGCCAGAGCAGGGGTCTTTCTCAACCCAGAAGGAATGGTCCCCATTTGGGGTGGCCTTGGGCGGGTGGGCAGGTGGCGCTTAGTTCATCCCAACGCCTGCGGCCCCTTCTAGCACGTCGCGCAGGGCTACGCGTTTGCCGTCTCGGTAGGCTACCGTCCAGGCATCTGCAACGCCCATTTCGCGCAGGTATTTTTTGAAGTTGTCAGCCTCCCAGTAGTTGCCAAAGTACCCTAGGGTGTACTTCTTGCTACCGTCCGCCTCCACGTCTCCAGAGAAGTTCTGGGTGTTCTCGAAGTACTTGCTAAGGTCTTTGTTGCGGAAATAGCCAATCTGAACCTTGTAGATAACGCCTTTGGAGACGTCTTTGTGGCGTGCCTCGTATGCCTCGCGCGAGGCGTCTTCGGTATTTGGGGCCGGCGCCATGGCAGCCTCCATAGAGGCTTTCATCTTAGCCACCTCCTCTTGGCTTACGGCAAACTGGGTGCGCATAGCGGCCAGGTCTTGCTCTTTCGCTGCAAGCTCCTCTTTGAGCTTTGCCTGCTCGCTGAGGACGGCCTTGAACTCTTCTGGCGACATCTCTTTCATGCGGCGCTTCCACTCTTTGCGCTGGGCTCTGTCGAGTTTCTCTAGCGGAATGGGTACGGCAGACGAGGTAGCAGGCTGGGCCTGGGCCAAAGCCATTGTAAAAAACAAAGCCAGAATGCTTAGTAGTGCTCGGTTGCTGATTTTCATGACGAACGGAAGGAGGGTGATGCTAATGCTATGGAAAGAACCAATTACAACGCCTGCCAGGGTGCGCGAAAACCTGTACTACACGCCCAACGGACAATAGCGAAACTAGCCAGGCCCGGCAGTCGCTACCAGACCAAAAGGCCAACAGCTATTACTGCGTAAGGTGAACGCCAGAAAAAGCGCATTAACACCGCCCACCCGTTGGATAGCCGCTCCCTAACCGCGGTACAGCTGCATGACGCGGGCCGAGTCTATCCGCAGCAAAACGAACAAGAGCACTGTAAAGCTCCATAGTGACGAGCCCCCCGCGCTGAAAAACGGCAGGGGAATACCGATGACGGGAAAAAGCCCGATCGTCATGCCGATATTGACCATAAGGTGGAAAAACAACACACCCACGACGCCATAACCATAGACCCGCCCAAAGCGGGTTTTCTGCCGCTCTGCAATGTCCACAATCCGAAGCAACAGAAATACAAAGAGGCCTATCACCACGATGGAGCCTACCCAGCCGTGCTCCTCGCCAATGGTGCAGAAGATAAAATCGGTAGATTGCTCGGGGACAAAGTCGAACTTGGTTTGGGTGCCTTCTAAGAATCCCTTGCCCAGCAATCCGCCTGAGCCGATGGCGATTTTAGACTGGGTTACGTTCCACCCCGCGCCCAGAGGATCGGCTTCAGGATTGATAAGGGCGCGGATACGGTCTTGCTGGTGGGGCTGCAGTACTTGGTTCACAAAAAAATCTACCCCTGACACCACCCCGATGGTTAGCATGAGCCCCGCAATGGCAAAGCCTGCAATCTTTAGCGTTCGGCCTGCCATGAGCCACCAAACCAGGGCCACCACCGTGAACCCAACCAGCAGCCAGGTCTGTGGCACCAGTAGCGTAAGCACAAATAGTGCCGCCACATAAAAGCCTGCGAGCGGGATGAGACCTGTAAGCCCCTCGCGGTAGAGCACCATTACGAACGAAGCGAAGACAAGTGTAGAGCCGGTATCGTTCTGGGCCAGAATAAGCACGGCGGGCACGGCTATGATAAACCCGGCTTGGCCTATCTCTTTGAGTGTATCGAGCCGTATGGATGGGTCTGAAAGAAACCTGGCCAGTGCTAGCGAGGTGGCCGTTTTGGCAAACTCAGAGGGCTGTATGCCAAAACCGCCGAAACCCAGCCAAGATTTCGAACCCGCCACCGTCTTACCTATCAGAAGTACGATTACCAGCAGACCCAGCACAGCCAGATAAATGAGGTAGGCGGCGTTGTCGTAAAACTTATAGTCTATGGCCAGCACAAAGGTGGCCAGCACCACGGCCGTACCTATCCAAAGTAGCTGCGTGCCCGAGCGGGTGGCCAGGTCGAAGATGGAGGGATGGGTGACAGGGTCGTAAACGGCGGCAAAAATGTTGAGCCAACCCATGAGCATGAGCAGGAGCCAAAGCAGCACCGTGGTCAGGTCTAGGTTGGTAAAGAGGCTGTCCTTTTCCAAACGGGGGCAGTGTATTGAGCCGGCGCCTTGTGGCTGGCAGGTTTGTATGGATAAAGATACTAGGTTGTGGCGGGCTGCCCCGAAAAGACAGACAGAGAATGGGCAGGCCCAGAAACGCGAGACTTAGGATTCATCTTTGCAGACGCTTGTTGCCTTTAGCCCGCCTATGCATGCTCCGCAAAACCGCCTGCACGTCGTCCACGTGGTCGAGTCGTTCGGCGGGGGGGTGATAGGGTTTGTTGAGCAACTGTGCCGATACCTTCCGCAGCTAAGGCATACGGTTGTCCATGCTGTACGTGCAGGCGAGGTGGCCCCGCACATTACCCAGGCGCGCTTTCCGGCCGAGACGGAGTTCGTACTCTGGCCCCATGCCGTACGCGAGATTGCCCCGCTGGCAGACACGCGTGCGCTTGCAGCGCTGGTACCGATCTTACGCAGGTTGCAGCCAGACGTGGTGCATCTGCACTCTTCTAAAGCAGGCTTTTTGGGCAGAATCGCAGCCAGGCTCATTGGCCACCGGGCTGTAATCTATACGCCTGGAGGAGCGGCCCTGCTCAGGCAAGACATCTCGCAGTGGAAGAGGGGTGTTTATGGCAGGCTTGAGTCTCTGGCAGCCCGCTTTGGGGGCCGGGTGGTAGCCTGCGGCAACGGAGAGGCACAGGCCCTGGCGGCCTACGGCGTAAAGGCAGATGTGATTGCCAATGGCACAGAGCCAGGCCCTGAGCCTGCCCGGACACCTGCCATGGCAGGCAAGCTGCTTACTGTAATCACGACGGGGCGGTGCACACTGCAAAAAGACCCGGCTCGCTTCGGGCGCATTGCCAGGGCATTGGCAGGCGAGGCAAAATTTCGCTTTGTATGGGTAGGCACCGGCGAGCTTGCGGCCGACCTGCCACCCGAGGCCGTGCATGTTACCGGCTGGGTACCGGCAGACCAGGTGCGAGGGATGTTAGAGCAGGCAGATGTTTACCTCTCTACGGCCGTATGGGAAGGTTTGTCGCTTGCCGTGCTTGAGGCCATGGCAGCCGGGTTGCCTCTGTTGCTCTCAAATATCCCCGGCAATGCAGATGTGGTGCAGCCAGGCGTAAACGGTGCGCTCTTCGGCACAGAGCAGGAGGCTATAGAGGCTTTACGCCAATGGGCAGACCAACCCGGCATGCTGGCCTCGATGGGCCAGGCCAGCAGAGCGCTCCTTTTGGCCGAGCACGATGTACAACAGGTAGCGCAGCGCTACCTTAAGCTCTACCAGCATTTAACTGGCCATTAGGCCCCGTGGCGGCGCCCAGCCTCAGCTTCAGGGTCATAATCGATGCCTGCAAACCAGTGCATCATCATTACGCGGCTATACCTGTAGTTAAGGGGCGCCAGCAGTAACGTTACAACAACCGTAGTAGAAATATAGACCCAGGTAGCAGGGTCTTGCCCTAGCACATAAACCGCCACAAAGCAGCCCACCATCGTAGCCACAGAAATAGCATAACCGGTGTACATGGCCCCTTGCCAAAGGCCGGGCTCACGCTCGAACCGGAGCCCGCAGTGGGGGCAATACGTATGCATCTGCCCGATAAAAGGGTAGGCGTCTAGCCCTTTAACGAACATATTGCCTCGGCGGCAGCGGGGGCACTTGGCAAGAAATAAGGCGCGCATATCTGGAGGACACAAAGTTGGCAGAATTTATACGATGGGCGCATAAAAAAGGCATGTAAAAGCTACGGACGCAAATTGATGCCCTAGGTACAGGCTCAGCACCAAGGTAAAGCTGGTGGTATCTTGGCAACCTAGGCATTTTAGGTTTACAGATATGATGCGGGTATTGCAGCAAGGCTTGGTGTTGGCGGTTGCATGGTTAGCTCTGCTAGCGCTGGGGCCTCATAGGGCCCAGGCAAATGTGCAGATCACTCATGGGGCAGCTCCCAAGGCGGGTGGAGATGAGATTCGTATTGCACTGGTGCTACCGCTGATGCTGCCTTCAGACCTTAAGGGCACCTTTAAGCCCTCCCAGACGATGGCAGAGTTTTGCACGGCCGCCCGCCTGGCCGAGGCAGATGCCCAAGCCAGGGGTATTCCGATAAAGCTATACTTCTACGACTCTCGGCGCATGGCAGACTCGGCCAGCCTGATAGCTAACTTGCCAGAGTTGGCAGAGATGGACCTTGTGATAGGACCCATTTACGGCAAAGAGACGGCCGCACTGGCCGCATGGGCCCAGGCAAGGCAGGTGCCCATGGTGAACCCGCTCACATCTGCGCTTCACTTTGATGCCAACAATAAGTTTGCCTACCAAGCAGAGCCTGGCCCTAAAGAAATGGCCGCCACGGCCCTGGCCCTAAAGCAAGTAGGGCCAGGCAAGCAAGTAGGTTGCATTTACGGCACCACCCCCAAAGACAGTGCGCTGGCTGCCGCCTTTGCGGAGCAGGCCCGGCAGGCAGGCCATACGCTTGCTTTGTTTAAAAAGGTGGCAAAAAACTCGGCAGCCAACCTGCCCAAATTCTTGCGCGAGGCAGGGCTAGATAGCAACAGCGTACTCTTTGTGCCCAATGCCGAGCCGCTGGTGAAGGCGCAACTGCTGTCTGCGTTAGAGATTACCCGCTGCCCGGCACTAACGGTAACCTATGGTGCGTGGATTGAAGAATCAGACATTCCGCTAGAGCGGTTTGAGCGGTTACGCATTCGTTTCCTTTATCCAGATTATCCGGGCTATGGGCTGCCAGATGCCGAGCGGTTGCGCGCTCGCATCCAAGAGGTTTATGGGTTGCCTGCCACAGACGTTGGCCTTAAAGCCTACGATTTGATAGCCGTATTTGGCCAGGCACTGGCCCAGGCTGCACCGCAGGCCCGCAGCTCTGCCCTAAGAGACTATAGTCCACTGCCCAGCAAGCTAACGGCAGGCTACGACTTTACACAAAGCCAAACCAACGCGCGCGTACCTATTTACCGGCTGTATGATGGCCGGCTCGAGCGAGAGTAGGCCTTTTAAGGATCTAATGAAAAGCGGCCCACCTTTGCCAAGGTGGGCCGCTGGTTGTGGGCAAGTTGAGGTCTGGCTGCGGTTACCTACCCTCGTTGCGGAGGATCTCTACCCAGCCTTTGACTAGCCCGCCTTGGGGCGGTGTTAGCTCGTAGATGTAAACGCCAGAGGGAGCTTCGCCGCCGTCCCAGTCGTTGCGATATGGGCTGGCCTGGTACACCAGACGCCCCCAGCGATTATAGACCCGTACACCCGTGCCAGGCACAAGGTTTTTGATGATCCAAGTGTCATTGATGCCGTCGCCGTTGGGCGAGAATACGTTGGTGGGATTGAAGCTGGAATCTCGGGCAACTTCTAGCGTACGGGTAACCTCGCAACCATTGCTGTCTCTGACGTATAGGTTGAGAGTACCCGGCTCGAGCCGCTCCAGGTACAGACCACGCACAAAGGCTTGGTAGGTGCCAGGGTCTGAGGTACGAATTTCATAGGCCCCTACCCCACCGGTGATGCTGTCTATCTGAACCTCACCTTCGGCATAATCGGGCGAGGTGGAATTCATCTGGCGGTAGGCTACCTCTATGCGAGGCGGCTGCGTCAGGATAACGGTGCGCGTGACGCTACTGCTGCAAGGGCCATATTGGCTTAGTTGCACATTGTAAGTACCAGCCTGCAGGCCGGGCACGGTTAGCTGCGAGCCGCGGAAGAAGCGGTCGCGCAGGCTGTCCACCTTTACAAGCTGGCCGGTGTTGGCATCAAAGACGGATACCTGCAGCGGCCCTGTGCCGCGGACGTCGTTGAGCACCAGCTTGCCCGATGCATCGCCGAAACAGCGGTTGTTCTCGACCGCCAGGCTATACGTAAGCGGTGTATTGCCAGGTAACTGGAAGGCAAAGCTGCCCGTGCAGCCGCCGCCATCGGTGGCGTCTAGCAGGCGGATTTGATGGAGCACACCCTCTGGCCTGGCGCTCAACCCGCTGATGCGCAATGTGTCACCCACCAGTGGTCTGAAAGCCGTGAAGGTGCCAGGGAGCGAGTCGTAAGCGAAGCGGTAACCAGGGTAGCCACCTGTGATGCGGAGAATGGCAACACCGTCGGCAGCATCACAATTGCTGGGAGTAAAGCGCACTACCTGGGCCCGCAGGGTGTCTAGCGTGGAGAGTGTCCGGGTGTAGCTAGACGTACAGGCAGGTATCGAGTTATCTATAACGGCGATGGTGTAAACGCCAGGCGTCAGGTTGCTGAACGTCGAGTCTGCCTGTGTGCGCCGGAATCCATCGGCCCGTTGCAGTTCAAAAGTATAAGGCCTCCGGCCACCTTCCAGGCCACGTAGCAAAATCTGCCCGTTGGTGCCGCCTGGGCAATTGCCCACAACGGTGATCTGCCGGGCCAGCGGCGCGTCTGATCCGATGCGGAAGGCCACGCTGCGGGTACAGCCTAGGCTGTCGGTTACCGTAAGGCGATAGTCTCCACCTACAAGGTTGCGCAGGGTGCTATCGTTTGGTATGCGGATGGTGTCTGGCCTAGTGGCGGCTGGCCGCAAGAGGGCATACACAAGCGAGCCAGACCCACCGCCGAACCGCGCCAGGCGTGCCATGCCAGTGGGCCCGGCACAGTCAGACCGTTGCAGGGCACCCATAGCCAGGCGTAGTGAGTCGGGCTGGCGGACGTTTATGGAGAGTGCCGCCACGCACCGGTTGCCATCGCGCACATAAACCACCCGGATACCAGCACCGAAGCTGGGGCTGATGGGCTGGCCCAGGGCCAGGGGCTGATAGCCCGTGTCTGGCCCAACGAGCGAGTAGGCAAAGCCACCAGAGCCGTTCTGCACCGAGTCTATGGTGATTTGCGCGTCTTGGCTGCCGTAGCAACTAACATTGCGCGATACCCGGGCAAATGCACGCAGAGGTGGTGCTGTATCGATACGAACAGCCGTGACGAAGGTGCAACGCGTCGAATCGTCGTGCACGGTTACCGTATAGTTGCCCGCGCGCAGGCCCGTAAATACATTATTGGCCGTGAGCGTATCAGCATTGCGGATTTTATAGCGGTAACGGCCAAAGCCGCCTGTTACGGTGCGTACTTCTATACGGCCGTTGGCCGTACCTGCGCAAGGCACAAGCCGGGTTACCACCACGGTGGCCGTCAGGTTGGTGCGGCTGCCAACGGCAATGTTGCGCAACGTATCGGCGCACAGCCTGTTGAGCGAATCGCGCACGACGAAGCCATAATTACCTACCGCAAGGCCAGTAAAGTTTGCCAGAGCGCCGTAAGCGCGCACGGTATCGTTCAACAGTAGGCCGTACTCGTAGCGACCGGTGCCGCCCGAAGCTTGAAGACGGATCTGTCCGTTCGATTGGCCTGCGCAGTTGGCTGCCAACACCGTATCTACGGCCAGCCGCACCTGGCAAGGGCGGCAGCGTGGGTCGGCAGCAGGGCGGAACCGCACCGCAAACGCCGACGATGTATCAGGCAAGCCCGTGATGCAGACCGCCGGGTTGGAAAGCCTAACAATAGCCTGGTATTGGTAAAGGCCTGCAGGCTCGGCCACGGCCAAGGTTAGGCTTGTAGCGTTGGCTATGGGTTGCCCATTGCGTAGCCATTGGACGCTAAAGCCCGCCTGGCCTGCAAGGTTGCTGGCGGCCCGCAGCAGTAGGGCCTGGCCCTGGCAGCTAACCGTATCAGAACCCGTAACGGTGGTATTGGCAACGATTATACTTTGTACGCTTATACGAGTAACGCTGCTGGTGTCCACACCAGGCACGATGCAGGTAGCACCCGATGGGGCAGTAAGCACGACGAAGACACTGTCGCCGTCAGATGGGCTGGGCAGGGTGTAGGTAGAGTCTGTACCGGCCTGCACCTGGGCACCGTTGCGATAGAAGGCATAGGTAGCCCCTGTGATACCAGCCAGGTTCCGGGCCTGCAGCGTTACGGGAGTGGCGGGGCAGGTAAGCACCTCGGGCGGCGACAGAGACACCGAAGCCGCAACCGTACCCGCCAAGACGCGTACCGGCACCGGGGCCGATGTCGCAGGTAAGCCTGCAAAGCAGGAAGAGGTATCTGTGGTTTGCACTACAACATCCACAATGTCTGCGTTGGCAAGGGTACTGATGGGCAGCGTATCTGCAGTAGCACCCGAAATGGCAGCACCGTTGATGCGCCACTGATAGGTAACACCAGGCAACGGCACATTTAGCGCCGAGCGGAAGGTGATAGGCTGGCCAGGGCAGAGTATAGGCGTGGCCGGCGTTGCGGCAACTACGATATTTTGCTGCGGTGCGCGCAGGGTAAAGGCCACAGAGTCTGCACAGGCAGCCGTGTCGGTAATGCGCAGTACATATGCACCGGCGCGCAGGCCACCGCGGAGGCTATCACCGAAAGAGGCAGGGCCATTTACCAGCACACCAGCGCGTAATAGCGTAAACCGGTAGGGCGCCGTACCACCCGTTGCCGACACCAGGCGTATCTGGCCATCTGGCTGGGCGCAGCTAGGCTGCTGCTCTATGGCTACGGTGGCCACAAGCCTGGCGGGTTGTGCAAGCACAAGCGTCGTGTCGAAAGTGCAGCCTGTGCCAACGTCGGTTACGAAGATGGTCTGGTTGCCTGCAGCAAGGCCAGTATAGGTAGAGTCTAAGCGCAAGGCCTGGGCGGTGCCGCCGTTGATGCGAACGGTGTAGCTACCCGTGCCGTTGCGGACGGCATTTACCCTGAAGCCTCCCGTAGCTGTACCAAAGCAGGTTACCGGCTGCAACGTTAATGCAGGCCTGATGCTGTTGCGAGGTGCTATGGTTATGCGTTGAGCTACGGTGCGGCATGGGGTGCCATCTTCTACCACTAATGGATAAATACCCGCAGCCAGATTGGCAAACGTAGTATCGCCAAAGGGGCTGGCAAGCTGAACGAACGTTGTGCCAGAATCCAGGCTGATGCGGTATGGTGCCACACCACCCGCTACACGAACGCGGACTGAGCCACCGGCAGTGCTGCCGCAGCTTCCGTTGTCCACCTGCGTAAGCAGGCTAAGGGTAACCTGCGTGCCGATGACCTGTGCGGCCGAGGTGCTACAAAGGGTGTCGCGCGCATCGCGAACGGTTATCACGTAGCTGCCGGCAGGCAAGCCATTGAACCGACGGAAAACACTGTCTGACGAGAGCCAGGCACCGGCATTGTTGAGCCTGAACTGGTACTGGCCAGAGCCGCCTGTAGTTACCAGAGCCAACACTTGGCCATTGGTACCACCGGCACAGGTTACAGGGTTAGAGGCCACGGCCAGACGGATGCCGCAGGCTGCTCCGCAATTGGCTGGGCGGCCTACCAGCACATCGGCAGAGTCTAGGCAGAGGGTGTTTTGAGATACTACCCTGTAGGCGCCAAAAAGCAGGTTTGCTACCGTTGCCGTGCTGCCGACAAACGTGCGCGTGCCGCCTTCTGTGCGGTACCAGGCGTAGGTGGCACCGGGGCCAAAGTCTGCCGTAGCGGTACCGTCGGTGCTAAAGCACGTAGAATTTGGCGTGGTAACGGCAGCCACCCTCGGGGCGGGGCCAACGGAGAGTATTGCGATGCTAGAGTCTAAGCAACCACCTACGGCCTTAAAAACGACCGTATAGGTGCCTGCTACCGCCACAAGGCTATCGGTAGTGGCGAGGATAGTCTGAGCGGCATTTTTCCAAACGATAGAGTCTAGCACAGACGGGCTACTGATGCGAAGCACACCCGTAGGCAGGCCGCAGGCAGAGGCCGGGCGCACTTGCACGATCGTACGGCGCAGGGTGTCAGAAAGGGTAAACTGGGTCGTGTCTCTGCAGAAGCCCTCTGCGGCAATGGCGGCGTATGCGCGTGGCAACAGGCCGGTAATAGCAGCACCAGTAGCAATAGAATCGAGCGTCCCGCTGCCGTTATCGGCGTACCAGGTAATCTGCGGTGTAGCACCGGGCACGGTCGCTATGGCGCTGCCGTCTGCCAAGCCGCAATTGGCGGCAGATGTTTGTATGCTAAGTGCCAACAGGGCCGGGGCAGAAATTTGGGCATCGGCAGAGTCTGCACAAAGGCCGTTTTGCACCACTACGCGGTACCGGCCGGGGGCAAGGCCACGCAGGGTATCGCCGCCCGTCTGCACCAGATTACCTGTGGCATCCTTCCATAGCAAGGTGGCTGCAGAGGCGGTATAGCGTGCAATGAGCCTTCCGTCTGTCGCTGTGCAATTGGTGGTGCCTACTGCCTCAAGGCTAACATTATAACGAATCGGCCCTACGCGGAATACTGCCGAGGTATCAGCGCAGCCGTTGGTGTCTGAAACAAAGGCACGGTACTGGCCAAAAGCAGTAACGTTAAGCACGTTTGCCGTACTACCCAACGGAGCGCCATCTAGCAACCAGCCCGAAACGGGCGTGGATGCCGTAAGTGTACCCGTATCGCCTGGGCAGAGAGTAGAATCGCCCGATACCGTCGGCCTTGCGGGAGGCACGGAGTTGATGATTGTAATAGTATCAGAAGATGCGTTGCAGCCACCCGTAGTATCAATCACATGGTAAGCACCCAATACCGAGGCACGCAGCGTATCGGTTGTAGCCCCTGCCAGTGCCGAGCCATTTAGATACCACTGGTTGCCGATTGCTGCACTGCTGCGCAACAATGTGGTGCCTATACCGCACAAAGAGCGGCGGCCCGATATGGTAGGGCGCGTGGGCGTAAACGGCGCTACAACAAGCCCGGCCAGGGTACGGCTGCAACCCGTAGTGGTCTGCGTAATGGCTACCTGATAAGTACCTGCAGCCAGAGACAATTGATCTTGCTGGCCTGCCACAAGCCCGATGCCGGTACCTGTCCAATCGAAGGTGTAAGGGCCCGCAGCGGCATCGAGCGTAAGGACGATTCTACCTGAAGTACCCGTGCAGCGGTTGGCAGCCTGCACATTGGCCGCAGCGGCAAATACGGCGGTGTCTTGCAGTTGCAGGTTTGCCAGAGCTGTGGCACAACCTGTGGCAGAATCTGTTACCACAACACCGTAAATACCCGAGCGCAGCGCCGTCTGGTTCTGGACATTCTGCACGACGCCGCTGCCCGTCCAGGCAAAGCCATATCGGCCAGATCCTCCGGAGATTGTAAGCGCAATACCACCATCGGCAGCGCCGCAAATTGTGGACAAGGCCAGTGTGGCCGTTACGCTGGGGGCTGGTAATGCCGTTACTGCCAAGCCAGCCGATGCGGCACGGCAACCGTCAACATTGGTTACCAAAACCGTGTAGGTACCAGTTTGTGCAACCGAGAGTGAGTCTTGCACGGCACTTGCCAGCAGGGTATCGTTGCGGCTCCAGGCATACGTGGCAAACCCGGCAGTGGCCCGCAGCATAACCTGGCTACCCAGGCAGAAGGTATCTGGCCCATCCACCAGGGGCGGCAAAGGTTGAACCCCGGCTCGCAAAAGGAACGTGTCTGAGGCGGCGGCGCAGAAACCTGGGCGCGTGATTTCTATTTGGTACAGTCCGGGCTGGCTTGCCGCCAGGACGGGGCTGGCGGAGGTCAGCAGGGTGTCGTTCCGCAGCCACCGGATAAAGAAGGCCGGATCTGTTACGGAGCTGGTGAGCAGGACGGTGTCGCCCTGGCAAACAACGTTGGGGCCAGACAAGGTAGGCGTTGGAGGTATGGGGCCAGGCAAAACCTCGGCCGTGTCTGCCAGAGATGTACATCCCAAAGCGTCTGTGAGCGTTGCGGTGTAAATGCCGGGTAGGGATATCAGAAGGCTGTCTGCCGCAGCGCCGGCAATGGTGACGCCATTACGCTGCCAGGCAGGCAAGCCCGTGCCAGAGAGGCGCAGCACCAGCGTATCGGCAGCACAGATTTGCACAGGGCCCACCACAATGGGGGCCGCAGGTGCCGCCAAGGCGCGCACAAGCGCCGGTGCAGAAGTGTCTGCACAGCCAGCCGAGGTAAACACCACTACGGCGTAAGTACCTGCCTGGGCAATGCCGCCAAGGGTTTGGGCGGTGTCATTAGGCAATACCACGCCTGCGCGCAGCCATTGGTAGCGTGCTGCAGGCCCGGTGGTGAGGGTTGCGGTGTTGCCGGGGCAGAAAGCCGTGTCGCCCGATACGACCGGAGCGGCAGGGGCAGACTCTTCTGTAACAATTATCTGATTACCCGCACTGCCACAGCCCGCTGCCGAGGTTGCCACCAGGCGGTAAATGCCCGCACGGTTTACCACCAAACTGGGGGCCGTTCCCTGGGGGGCAGGTAGTAAGGTATCATTTCTGAACCATTGCAGGCTCTCCGTAGCCGTAGTGCTAAGTGTAACCGTAGCGCCTGGGCATAGGCCCAGCGGGCCAGAGGCTGCAATAGAGGGTACGCTCGGGGCCGGATTGACCAGGCCACGGACCGTATCGCGAGCGAAGCAGCCGTTTAAGTTGGCAGAAAAGTCTAGGCGGTAGTTACCGCCGCCCGATACTTGCCGGGCCATGGGCAGGCCAATGCCATTGGTTAGGCCCGTTATACCGGCAGCCTCGCCTACACTGTATCGGACATCTGCCGCACGTGGCACAACGCTGCCAGCTATACGGAGGGTATCGCCAGCGCAGACTGGGCCAGGTGCTGTTATAGCTAACCTAGGTGCAGGGCGCACAAGCAGAACCGCAGTGGCAGAGTCTGTACCGCAGCCATTGCTTGCCCCTACACGGATGGTAATTTGCTGAATAACGCTATCTGCATTGGTGGGCGCAACGGCAATGCGATTGCCCGTACCATTGACAAGGTTGCCCAACGAAGCGTCGCCAAACATCCGCCACCCCAGCGTAGCATCTGTGGCCGGATCAGCCGTCAGGTCTAGGAAAACAGAGTCTCCTGAACAAAGGGAGCGGAAAGCCGGACTTACTGCTAGCTGTAAGCGAGGCGCTACCGAGACGGGGATGCTCAGCGTATCGCTGGTGCATGCGCCGGCCTGTGCCCAGGCACGGTAAATAATGGTCTCGCTGTTGCGGGTCAGGTTGCGCAGGGTGTCGTTTATGGCAGTACCAATGCCTGCGTTGGCACCTGTTAAAGCTGGATTTGCCACAGGGCGCCAGGCAATGTCTGCCCCGGCCGGCGTAGCAGACAAGGCAACTCCTACGGGTGTGCCACTACAAATGGAGGCAGATGCCGGAGTTGCGCCAAGGGTTGGCTTTATGTCTGTTTGGATATAGATCGTGTCGGCAGCACCTTGGCAGCCATCGAGTGTAGGCACGATGCTATAGCCCACTACACCTTGGCCAGAAAGCTGCCCTGTGAGTGCTGGGCCGCTTCCCGGGGCCTGGCCTGCGACGCTGCCCTGCGCCACAAAGGTTGTCCAGTTATAGGTTGCCCCCACGGGGCGGGCACGAAGCGGTACCGAAAAAATCGTGTTGGCGCAGACGCGAACAGTGTCTGAAAGGCCCAGCAAAGTAGGCCTTACGCCCACAGCAACGCGTACCAAGGCGGCAGGGCCCTGGCAGCCAGCCACGGTTGGCGTGATGGCATAAGCCACAACGGCCCGTACCGTATCTGTATTGGTTAGCTGCTGCGCGAGACGGCTACCAGCGAAAGGAGCGAATCCGGTGGCAGAGCCTTCAACAAGCGTTGGCGCAAAAGCAAATTGGGTGCCTGCTACCGGTCCTGATACCTGAACCAGGGCGCTGTCTCCGCTGCAAAGGGTGGTATCTGCTGTAACCAACACAACCCTGGGGATGGGCTGCACAACTGCATAGACAGAAAACGTGTCGCCCAGGCAAGTACCAGCCGATGGTTGTACCAGGTAGCGCACACGCCCTATCACATCGCCACTGTTGGTAAGGGCTACGCGGATGGTATCTCCGCTGCCGCTTGTGGCACCTCCGATGCCGGGCGAAACCGCCGCTGCTGTGTAGCTGAACGTAACCCCGGGCTGGACGCTGCGCAATACAATCTCGCCGCGCTGGCCAGAGCAGACCTCTAAAACGGCAGGGGTAGCAGCTGCAGTAGGCCTGCCCGTTACAATGGCTACGCCTGCCTGGGGAGCACTGCTGCAACCGCTAAGGGAGGCCACACCTAAATAGGTAACGGTGCCATTGCCTGTAATTACCTGATCAATGAGCGGGCCGCTGCCATCGGCTTGGCCGTTGGCCGTCCCGGTAGCGGTGGCCGTCCAGGCAAAGGTGGCTCCGGCATCGGGGCTGGCGAGCACGAAGATGGCCGAGCCGCCCTCGCAGATCCGGAGGGTATCGGGCAGCATCACCAAGCGGGGCGTACGTTTTACGCGGGTGGTAGCACTTGCCGTATCTACACAGCCGTTGGTGTCTGCCACTGCGTAGCGGACCCGAACAGTGCCTATACCAGCCGAGTCTGGATAAAACAAGTTTGGCAAGCGTGTACCTGCCCCAAGCAAAGTGCCGCCAGCCGGCAAAAGATTAAGCGCAACCGCCGCAGAGCCTTGGCAATAAGCCGTGTCTAGCCCTGAGATACTGGCCGTCGGCAAGCTGAAGACCTGGGTGGTCTGAGATATTGAATCTTGACAACCCAGGGCAGTGGTAAACACATACCAGATGGTATGGGTGCCGATACCAGAGGTGGCAGGGTCAAACACGTTGCCGCTTACACCTGGCCCTTTAAAAACACCCCCTAGCGGGCTTGGCACCAGGGTTGTGGCACTGGCATTGATACAATATTTTGGCGAAAGACCCGTAAAGCTCAGGGCAGGCGCAGACTGCACCGTAACCGTGGCCGAGCGAATGGACTGGCAGGCAGAGCCACCGCCTGATGTAGGCTCGGTAACTCTGAGCAGTACCGGGCGCAAGGGCCCGTTAGACGATGCCGTAAACAGGATTTGGTGTGGCCCAGGGCCAGTAATGGTGGGCAAGCCATTGGCTGTAAAAGTGCCCGCACCATTTACGATTATCCAAGAAAAAACTGCATCTGCAGAAGCTGTGCCCGTAAAACTTACATCAACCATCTGGCCCAAGCAGATGGCTGGCTGGCTAAAAGCCAGGTTTGCCACAGGCACCGGATTAACAAGAACCCGTAGCGAATCGGTAGCCGAGCAGCCGGCAGGCGTAGTAACGGTGAGCGCAATCGGGGTGGTTGTATTCTCTACCAATGCGCCAGGGCCACTGCCAGGGATGGTAACCGTACTGCCCGACAATGTGCGTGCGCTGCCTGCCCCATCAGTATAGCTCCAGACGAAGGTGCCCGCTGCAGAGGCAGATCCGGTAAGACGTATGGCCTGCCCCACGCAAGCCCGTAAATCTGCGCCGGCAGAAACCAACAAGGCAGGTGGTGCCTGCAACGTAACCGATACAGTGGTATCTGTAAAAGTGGCCAGGCTAAGTATGAAAACCGTGTATAGGCCCGGCTGCAGCCCACTTTGCCTGTAAAGGCCTTGCGTAAGGCCTTGCTGGGCATTACCCCCGCTCCATCCAAAAAGGTAGTTGGATGAATCTAGCGGGAGGGTAAATGCAATAGAGCCGTTGGTGTCTCCGGCGCAGGTGGGGTTAACTACCGTCGGAGAGATGGTGATGATTGGCTGGGCCAGGGCGGGAGCACCCAGGCAGGCCATCAATCCCAGAAAAACCAGAGCCTGACGTATAAATCGCTGCATACTTTTGGCTGGCGGCCTTTGTTGGGGAGCGGGGCCGCCATTAACCGAGAGCTCTAGGCAAACAGCGCAGCGGTTTGGGGCCTGCGTGCGATGTTATGACAAAAAGTGCCTATGGCTCCGGCAACAAAAGTATCGGCCCGCCAAAGCGGGCCGATGCGAAGGAACCTGCAAATCTTACGTGCCTGCCATTCGCCGTAACATTGGCAACAGGCTGGTTTTAGGCCCAGTCTCCTAGCTCCGGAAAAAACCGGTTTAGCTGAAAATGCGGCGGCAGATACCGCTGCCAGTTGGTGCCGCCCGTAGCGGGCAAATCGGCTGGTTGCTGCTTTAGGTAACGGACGGCAGACTTCAGGTGCACCAGGCGCCACTCCAGGTTTACCAGCCTGTCTAGGCGCAGCAGGGCCTCCTTTAGCTCGGGGCCAGGGTTGCCGTGGGTGGCCTTCAGGTATTGGCGGCGGAGGTTGGTAGCGGCAAACTGCTCGATTGCCTGCTGGAAATCGCGCTCGTACTTAGCCTCGAAGCGGCGCAGCGTCAGGGTTTTGGCTCCAGATGTTTGCTCTGTGGCGCCCTGGCGCCAATACATCTTCTCCCACACCTGGGCAGGAGTGTATTGCTCGGCCTGCGGGCCGCGCAAGTCTGGGCGCACAAGAAGCCATCCATCTGTAGAGGCAATCTCTATGAGCCTGAACTGCGCAGACTGAAAGCCCGATGCAGGCAGCAGGGCCATCCGAAAGCGCAAGAACTGGTCTTGATCCATACCCTCAGACATGACGTCGAAGCTGGATACCAGGTTTTCGAAATATCGATTGCAGCGTCTTACGCGCTTAAGCAGAGTTTGCTCGTCTGGCTCTGCCAGTTCGGCAATCTGGGCCAGCTCAGAGCGTATCATCTTGAAATTTAACTCTGATATCTGGTGATAGATGATAAATATCTGCTCGTCAGGAAACTGCGTCCGGGTAGTTTGCAGAGAGAGCAGCGTATCAGTATGGATATAGTCCCAGTAGTTGAGGTAGTCTTGGTAGAGCAGACCCTCTAGGTAGGCATCGAGCTCTTGGCCGGTAGCCGCATACTTTTCTTGAAGTTTTACCAGCAAGCGGCCCCAGGCTTCGTTCTCGCTCAGTAGGGCTGCGGCGGTATCTAATTTATCTGCCATAATCTGTGTGTGTAGGCGGAGCAAGATGGTCTGCATTTGCCTTTTGTGCCGCCGCCGCAAAGTTGAGCATTTCTACCTTACTCTGGCACTGATAATTCTCATCTGTAACCATGGAACTGGCTGCGCTTGCGTCTCTGCTTCTCCCAATACCAAGGGTGCAAACCTTCGTACACTAAAGCGCAACTTTGTCTGGCAAACCTATTGCCACCTCTAAGCCCCTAAACCAGATTATTCCTCGTGCGCATACTCTTGGTTCATAATGCCTACCAGCAGTTTGGTGGCGAAGACACCACCTTTCTGAACGAGAAGGCATTGCTAGAAGCGGCAGGCCACCAGGTAGCCACACTCACCTTCGACAACAGCGCAGCCGATACGGCAGCGGGCAAGCTTGGCCTGCTTTGGCGTAGCATCCACAATCCGGCCTCTGCCGACAGGGTGCGGCACGCCATTGCAGCACATCGGCCCGAGGTGATGCACGTACACAACTTCTTCTACACGGCCTCGCCGGCGGTTTTTGGGGCAGCCAAGGCAATGGGCGTACCTACGGTGGCTACTGTCCAAAATTACCGGCTTATCTGCGCAGGGGCTTACCTGATGCGCGAGGGCAAGGTCTGCGAGCTGTGTGTGCAAAAGACTTTTCCGGTATACGGGGTAATACACCAGTGCCACCGCGGCTCTGCCTTGGCATCGGCACAGCTTACGCTGAACACGGGGCTGCATAAGTTGCGGGGCACTTTTCAAAGAGAGGTGGACCGCTTCGTCGTCGTTACCGATTTTAATCGCCAAAAGCTGCTTGCCAGCAGCTTGCGCCTGGCCCCTGGCCAGGTTGTGGTAAAGCCCAATAGCGTAGAAGACCTAGGAATGGCGCCACCTGAGGGGCGAACCGGGCCCTATCTCTTTGTAGGTCGGCTATCGGCCGAAAAAGGCATCCGTACCCTGCTCGCTGCTGCGGCGCAGGCAGGCTTTCCGCTAGAGATCCTTGGCGGAGGCCCCTTGCAGGGCGAGGTAGAAGCAGCCGCTGCCGCGCATGGCAACATAACCTATCTGGGTTTTCAGCCTCGGGCAGTGATTTTAGAGAAGATGCGCACGGCTCAGGCGCTGCTTTTCCCCTCGGTCTGGTACGAAGGATTACCGCTGGTAATCTGCGAGGCGCTCTCTACCGGGTTGCCCGTAATCATAAGCAACCTAGGCAACCTAAACGAGATCATCACAGATGGGCAGGATGGCCTCTGGTTTACCCCTGGCAGCGCAGATGCGCTTGCCCATGCCGTAGCCCGATTTACCAACCTAGACCGTGGCCCGCTATATGAAGCCGCGCGGCAGACTTACCTGAGGCGCTATACCGCTGCCCAAAACCTGGCAAGCCTAGAGGCGCTGTACCAAAGCCTTCAGTTGCAGGTAAAGGCCTAGTCCCACCGCCAGTCTTTGCCCAGCACCAGTTTTTCTTTGAGCCCGGCCTTTATGAGCATCTGTTTGGTAGCCTCGTCAGAAAGGCGCGTGGCGGGTAGTATGGGCTCGGTAGCCAAAGCATAGGCTAATAAGGCCGCCAAACGTGCGGTGCGCTCCAGATACTCAGGCTCTAAAATCTTGATGTGGTCGCAGTCTGCATGGTAGCAGTTGTACACAGCGGCCGGCATATTAGCTATGGGGTCTGCTACAGGTATCCCCTCTAGCAGAAAAGGTTGATGGTCGCTGTGCAACCCAGGGCGGCTCTCGATCAGGTTGGTATAGCCGGTGTCGCGCACCTGGGCCAACCTGCCTATGGTCGAAAAGTACTCTGCCGCCTGGCCATGGCCGAAGGTGTTCCACCCTTTGGCATTGCCAGCCATGTCGAAGTTGAGCATGTACTTGACGCGCCCCAGCTCCTTACGTTTTTTGGCTTGGGCCACGTAATGGCTACTGCCCACCAGCCCCTGCTCCTCGCCCATAAACCACACGAATTGAATGGTACGGTCGGGCTCTAGCCCGGTGGCTTTGAGCAGGCGCGCTGCCTCCAAAATTGCAGCAGAGCCAAGGCCATTGTCTGTGGCACCCGAGGCCAGATCCCAGCTATCCCAATGGGCACCGACGACGATAACCTCGTTGGGTTTTGTCTTTCCGCGCAGCGAAGCAATTACGTTACGCGCCTCTCGCTCTTCAAAGCTATTCTCCATGCGCACCTGGGCCAGTAGGCGCTCTTCGCCCAGCCACTTACGCAAGGCGCGCCCAGCATCGTTGCCGATGCACAGGGCCGGGATGGCAATCAGGTTGCCATCTACCGAGGCTGTGCCTGTAAGTAAGGTGCGCCCGGGCGCCGCATTGATGAAGACGATACCTGCTGCACCAAACTCTTGCGCCAAAGCTGCCTTCTCTGAGCGATGCAGGTTCTTACGGCCCGGTTTGGCACCCTCTAGCCCTATGTTGAGCAGCACCATACGCCCGGGTACAGAGTCTTTGATACGCTCAAAATCTTCGCGCAGGCCGTTGCCGGCATCTACCAATCTGGCGCGCACGTCTGCCTCTCGGGGCGAGTGGGCAAGGGCAACGGCCTCGTAACGTACAAAATGGTCTGATTGCTGGGGGACGATATCAAGCTCCAGGTATTGCCGCTGCCAAACCTGTATAGGAAACTTTTGATAACGGATCGGCTTAAGGCCCAACGCCTTGGCTTTCAGCAGGATGTACTCCTCTGCCTTGGCACCGTTTGCCGTGCCCGACATCCGGTGGCCGATGGCCTGTGTAGCATCCTTAAGCACCTCGTAGGCCAGCGGCCGAGCCGCACTCTCTTGCCAGATTTTGTCGGCGGCCAAGCCAAGGCGCGCTGCGTCTGGCCGGGGTGCAAGCACTTGGCCAAGGGCAGGCAAGGCCAGAGGCCAGCCCAAAAGCATCCATAAAAACAGTGGTACCGCATTACCCTTTTGGGGCTGCACCCAAGCCGAAGCCTCGTCCATATATGCGGCTTGAAGATAGCAAAGACGTGGGCGATTTCTGGGCTGGCTTATCCCTTTGGGAGGCGCGGTAAGTACCTTTGCCCTCCACCGAAAAGCAAAGCCTACTGCCCATGCATCAGCCCATCCGCAAAGTTCTCATTGCCAACCGCGGCGAAATTGCCCTACGCATCATGCGCACCTGCAAAGACATGGGTATTGCTACGGTAGCCGTTTACTCTGAGGCAGACCGTCTTCTGCCCTTTGTAGCCTATGCAGACGAGGCCATCTGTATAGGGCCAGCCGCCAGTGCCGAGAGCTACCTGCGGGTTGATAAACTTATTGCCGCAGCCCAGCAAACCGGTGCCGATGCCATCCACCCGGGCTATGGATTTTTGTCAGAAAAAGAGGCGCTGCCAGAGGCATGCGCAGCGGCAGGCATTCGGTTTATCGGCCCTTCGGCCCATGCTATCAGTATAATGGGCAACAAGGTCTCTGCCAAAGATGCCGTCCGGGCCTTTGGAGTTGAGCTGGTGCCCGGCTCTGAAGGTAAAGTAACTGACCCTGCCGAAGCCCTTGCAATATCAGAGAAGATTGGCTTTCCGGTGCTGGTAAAAGCGGCAGCTGGCGGAGGCGGCAAGGGGATGCGCGTGGTACATCAAGCCGATGGCTTTGCCGACGAAATGGCCATGGCACAAAACGAGGCCGGCGGTGCCTTTGGAGATGCCTCGGTCTTTATAGAGAAGTACGTACTGAATCCGAAGCACATTGAGGTGCAGATCCTGGCCGACAAGTTTGGCAATACGGTGTACCTCTACGAGCGCGAATGCTCTGTGCAGAGGCGCCATCAAAAAGTGGTAGAAGAGGCTCCATCGCCGGTGGTAGACGAAACACTGCGCCGCCGCTTGGGCGAGGCAGCCGTGCGCGTTGCCCAAAGCTGCCGATACGAAGGTGCCGGCACGGTAGAGTTCATTATGGACCCTGATAAGAACTTCTACTTCTTAGAGATGAATACCCGCCTGCAGGTAGAGCATCCTGTAACGGAAATGGTAACGGGGTTAGACCTGGTGGAACTGCAGATTCGCATAGCCCAAGGCGAAAAGCTACCATTTGCGCAAGAAGACCTAAGCATCCGAGGCTGGGCCATTGAGGCGCGGGTTTACGCAGAAGACCCGCGCGAGAATTTCTTGCCCTCGCCCGCAAGGCTAGACAGGTACCGCGCCCCGCAGGGCCCAGGCATCCGCGTAGATGATGGCTTTGCCGAAGGGTTAGAAATCCCCGTTTTCTACGATCCGATGATCTCTAAGCTGATTGCCTACGGCCAAACCCGCCAGCAGGCCATCGCCCGCCTGCGCCGCGCCATTGCCGAGTATGAGATTGCCGGGCCAGGCCACAACCTGCCCTTTCTGGAGTTTATCCTGGGCCACGAGGAGTTTGTGTCTGGCAGGTTTGATACTGGCTTTATAGACAAGTTCTACAAGCCTGAGCTGTTGCCTGCCAACCCGGCACCAGAGAACCTAGCTGCCGCGGCTGCCCTGGCAGCGTATTTGCAGGCAGAGGCAACACCCACGCCTGCACAGGCCGAGGCCAACCCACCTATGAGCGCATGGCGAATGCGCCGTAGCTAAGCTACAAGCTCCATAGGCCAACCGCTACGCCTGCAAGCAAGCCCAAGCCGCTGCCCCAGATTACCTGGCCGGTTTGGTGTGCCCCAAGGGAGAGCCGCGCCCAACTGGCCAGGCCTGTTGCCAGTATAGCCCCAACCAGTGGCGGCAGCCAAACCAGGGCTGCACTGGCCCATGCCATAGTGGCAAAGTAACCCACAAATGCAGCAGACGCACAGGCATGGCCGCTGATGCGATACACGAAATTGATGCCTGCATTAACCGCAGCAAGGGCCGCCAATCCTACCAGAAGTCGCCACAGGTACAGTGGTAAGGCTACCTGCAGGGCCCAGGCAGCACCTGCATAGATGGCGGCTGTAGCCAACAACGCAAACAGACGGTCTGCCTTGGGGCGTAGTTGCAAATCCGTAACAAGACCAAGAAAATAACCCAGCCACACCAGGGTAGCAGGTAGCACAAAGGCCACCACAGATAGCACGCCTAGCAGCGCCAGCCTAAAATCGGGCCTTAGCCCCATCGGCAGCCATTGCCCCAGCAGCAGGCCAGCAAAGGCATAGCAAGGCAGCAGCGTAGGATGTAAAACCACAGACAAGGCAAGTGCCCATTGCCTGCCGGCAAAAGAGGCAGCGGGGCCATCTGGGTCTCTAGTAACAGTCGATTGGGGCTGGTCCAAGGGGCTTAAAGTTCTTTGCGGAGGCGGGCTACGGGAATATTGAGCTGCTCGCGGTATTTGGCCACGGTGCGGCGTGCTATCGGAAAGCCCCTGTCTGCCAGCAGTTCTTCTAGCTTCTCATCGCTCAAGGGGTGGTCTTTATCCTCCTCATCTATCAACCGCTTCAGCACTTGCTTTACCTCACGGGTAGAAACGTCTTCGCCGGCGTCGTTCTGAATGCCTTCGGAGAAGAAGAACTTGAGCGAAAAGACCCCAAACTCGGTTTGCACATATTTGCTGCTGGCTACACGGCTGATGGTGGATATGTCCATCTTCACCATGTCAGCTATGTCTTTTAAAATCATAGGGCGCAGGCGGGCCTCGTCACCTTCCAAAAAGAAGTCGTATTGATACTCAAGTATGGCCTGCATTACGCGCAGCAGCGTCTGCTGCCGCTGCTTGAGGGCATCTATAAACCAGCGGGCCGAGTCTAGCTTTTGCTTGACGAAAGTGACCGTCTCTTTGGCGGCGCGGCTTTTCTTGTCGCTTTTGGCATAGGCATCCAGCATATCGGCATACTGGCGGCTTACGCGGAGCTCAGGGGCATTTCGGCTGTTGAGGGTAAGCTCTAGTTTGCCTCCGACCTGAGTTACGATAAAATCGGGCAGAACATGTGGAGCGGCGCCCCCTGCCAGGCCGCTTTCTCCGGGCTTGGGGTTCAGATGGGTAATGAGGCGGATGGCATCCTTTAAGTCCTCATAATCTTCAATATCCAGGCGGCGTTGCAGGCGGTCGTAGTGCTTTCGGGTAAACTCTTCAAAGTAATCTTCTACGATACGGATGGCAAGGTCGTTTGCGGCAGGCGGGCCAGGGCGGCGCTCCAATTGTAGCAACAGGCACTCTTGCAGATTGCGGGCGGCAATGCCTGCCGGGTCAAACTGCTGGATCATCAACAGCACCTGCTCTACCTGGGCCGGGGTTATGTAGAGATTCTGCGAGAAAGCCAGGTCGTTGGCAATGGAGCTTAACTCTCGCCGGAGATAACCATCCTCCTCTAGCGAACCTATAATCTGAACGCCTATCTGATACCGGGCCTCGTCTAAACGCAGGTAACCCAGTTGTTGCATCAACTGGTCGTTCAATGTAGTGCCGTCGGCCTGAATGCTCTCGCGCTCTTCTTCAAAGCCGGGCCCGTCACCCTGCATCTTGTATCCGGCAATGTCCTCGTCTCTCAGATACTCTTCTACGTCAATGCCTTCTCGCTCATCTGCGGGGCCGTCATCGTTGCCATCCTCGTTAGAGAAGAGGTCTTCGGCCTCGTCGTTGTTGTCTGCTTGGTCTAGCCCTTCTTCCAAGGCCGGATTTTCTTCTAACTCTTGCTCTATCCGCGTATCAAGCTCAGCCGTTGGCACTTGCAGCAGCTTGATAAACTGAATCTGCTGCGGAGACAATCGCTGAGAGAGGCTTTGTCTTAGGCCGATTTTTTGCATCTTGACGGAGGTTTACGTGGGGCAGCTACCAGCCCTAAGGCAAAAGTAACGCACTTGGCAGCACCGCTCGTACAAAAGGTATGCCATTCCCTTAAAAACCACATTTATGTAAATCCCTAGCCTGATAATACATGGCATGCTTGCAGGCTTCTGCCATCAAGAGAGGCGGGGTGCCAAGTAGCCTTAGAGTGCTATGGTAAAGGTAAAACGCAGTAAGAGGCAGCGTCCGCCTGGGTTCCATCGTAAGCAGGAGTCAATATCGGGCAGCACACTCCTACCCTACCCCTATATTTGTCCGAATAGGAACGATGCAGACTTTCTCTAGACAAGCCGGTGCGGGCGTGGTGTACGCAGATCTCCCTGCCGTAGTGCGGCAGTTGCTGGCCACGCGGGGCGTTACAGACCAAGCCACCGCCCAGCGGTACTTCCAGCCAAGCGTGGCAGACCTTGCTGCACCTGGGTTGATGCTCGGCCTAGATAAAGCGGTGGCTCGCCTGCAACAAGCCCTGGCCCAGCAAGAGCTGATTTACATACTGGGTGATTACGATGCAGACGGCATCTGCGGCACCGTGCTATTGGCCGAAGGCCTTGCCGATTGCCAAGGCCATGTAGCGACCTATACCCCTGACAGGTTTACGGAAGGTTACGGCATCTCTATGCAAGCCATTGAGGCAGCCAAAGCCGCCGGAGCCAGAGTCTTTATAAGTGTTGATTGCGGCACCAAGAACCACGCAGAGATTGCCGCCGCTAACCAGGCCGGGATAGACGTTATCGTCTGCGACCACCACTTGCCTGAGGCTACGCTACCCGAGGCCTACGCCATTCTCAACCCGAAGCAGGCGGGCGATGCCTTTCCCAACAAAGACCTATGTGGGTGCGGGGTGGCATTTACCCTTTGGCACGGGCTAGCCCTGGGCCTAGGGTTACCTTCTGAAAAGATTGAAGCTGCCTTAGACCTTGTAGCCATTGCCACCTGTGCCGATGCTGTGCCCCTACTTGGCCAAAACCGCACGCTGGTAGCCCTGGGCCTAGAGCAAATCCGCGAGGGTAGGCTGCGCCCTGGTATGGCTGCCCTGCTGGAGTCTGCCAATCTGCATCCAGAGCAAACATCCTTTCCGCTAGACGCGCACCGGGTGGTGTATAGCCTGGCGCCGCGCCTAAACGCTGCCGGACGTATGGCCCACGGGAGCCTGTCTGTAAACCTGCTACGCGCCAAAGACGCCAAAGAAGCAGAGAAGCTGGCCGAAGAACTTGAGGCCCTCAACAACAAGCGCCGAGACCTAGACCAACTCTTGACCGCCGAGGCGCTGGAGATGATTCGCACCACGGAGGGCGGAGAGACGGCCCCGGCCACCGTACTTGTAAACCCAAACTGGAGCCTGGGCGTGCTCGGCATAACAGCAAGCCGCTTGCTGGAGCATTACCCCCGCCCCACCATCGTACTTACCGAGCACGAAGGCCACTATACGGGCTCTGCCCGCTCTGGGCCAGGGTTTGATGTTTATACTGCGCTAGAGGCTTGTGCAGATCTGCTCGTCCGCTTTGGGGGGCACAGCTTTGCTGCCGGGCTCACCCTCAAAAAAGAGGATTTGGGTCTGTTTATGGTTAGGTTCAGCCAGTTGGCCTACGAAGCCCGCAACGGCTCCAAGCCCGAGCCTCCTGCCCGCACGCTGTCTGAGGCTACGCTCGAGTTTAAGCAAATCACCCCAGAGCTTTGCCGTTGGACGGAGGCCATGTCTCCTTACGGGCCTGGCAATCCGCGGCCATTGTTCAAAGCCAATGGCCTGATGCTGCTAGAAGATAGCCGTGTGCTGTATCACAAGGTTACCAAGCAGCCCAACCACCTGATGCTGATGCTGGCCGACAAGGATGGCTACGTGATGGAGGCTGCCGGCTGGGGTATGGCCAAGCTGTGGGACCGTGTTTCTGCCAAGCCAGAGCTGGCTATGACCTTTCACCTGGAGTTATACCGAAACAGAGATGGAGGCGTGCTGCCCCGCCTTGTCATCCGGCATCTGGAGGTTTAAACCTGTTGACCCGCTTACGCCGCCACTGGCATGAAGACGGTACTGATTCTGACTTATTACTGGCCGCCCTCGGCAGGCAGCGGTGTGCAGCGATGGCTAAAGTTTGCCAAGTACCTGCCAAGCTATGGTTGGCGGCCCGTTATTGTTACCCCGCGTAACGGTACTGCACCCTATTACGACAAGGGGCTACTGCAAGACGTGCCCTCTGAGGCTGAGGTCCTCCACACAGGTACGCTGGAACCATTTGCCATCTACAACGCCCTCCAGGGCAAAAAGAAGGACACCCCCATCCCGGTTGGGATGATGGGCCTGACTGAAAAGAAGGGGGTCTTCCACAAGCTGAGCAGCTACCTGCGGGCCAACCTTTTTGTCCCCGATGCCCGCAAAGGCTGGGTGCCTTATGCCCAAAAGGCAGCCCTTGCACGCATAGCCCAAGGCGGGATAGACGTGCTGGTGACCACCGGGCCGCCCCACAGCACCCACCTGGCAGGCCTGGCCATCCACCAGAAGACGGGTATCCCCTGGCTGGCAGACTTGCGCGACCCCTGGACGAACATCTACTATAATCAGACTCTGCCCCGCACCGCCGCCACCCAAGCCAAAGACCTGGCCTGGGAGACCGAGGTTGTGCAAACCGCCTCGGCCGTCACGGTCGTATCGCCGGGGATGGCAGATGAGTTCGGGCCGCGCGCCAGGCAACTGCAGATCATCTACAACGGCTACGACGCCGACGACCTGCCCGCCCAACGCCCGGCACCCCACACAGGCTTCTGCCTGAGCCACGTGGGCAACTTCTTTCCCGCCTTAGAGAGCCCCGGGCTGGTAGCCGCCTTGGCAGAGCTGGTAGCCCAAGAGCCCGGCTTTGCCCAAGACCTGCAACTTCGCTTTACCGGCTTGCTGGATGCAGGCGTAGAGGCACGCCTCCGCGAAGCAGGCCTGGGGCCCTACCTGCATCTGACCCCACCCGTCAGCCACCACGAGGCCGTTGTCGAAATGCTACAGGCCAGCGTCCTGCTCTTCTCCATCGCCAACGAGGGCAACGTGCGCGCGCTCGTCTCCGGCAAAATCTTCGAGTACCTGGCTACCGGCCTGCCCATCCTCCCCATCGGAGACAATAGCAGCGGTGCGGGCACCGTCTTGGCTCAAGCAGACCAAGGCCCCATGCTACCCCACGATGATACCCCCGGTATTAAGCAGGCCTTGCTAACTGCCTACCACGCTTGGATAGCCCATGGCAAGCGCCCTGTCGTAAGGAGCAGCGCAAGCGCCGAGGCCTTCAGCCGCGAGGGCCTAACGGGCCAACTTGCCCATCTGTTAGCAGGGCTGGCGAGCTAGGCATAAGGGCCTTTCAAAATGCGGGTTTCACCCAAAAATGTGGCAACAGCGTGCTTTGGCTTGCGTATGAAAAGCTGATAACCAGCTTGTAAACCTAAGTTCCATCCAAAGCCATGAAAACCAGACACGCCATCCTCTTAGCGGTTTGCGCGCTGATCGCAGGCCTGCTTCCCCCCGCACTGGCAGACGAAGGCCCCCGCTTCAAAAAGTCCAGAATTGTGCGAAAGGCCCACCGGCCTCACCATGCAAAGGCCATCACAGGCCCGATTTTACAAACCAGCCGCCCTGGCACCTCTGAAGGCTACCGCGTCTATGGGGATGCCACCCGATACAACGACGGCGACACCCAAAAGGAACTGCGCAAGGCCCAGCAACGCCAAGAAAAAGCAGCCCGCCGTGCCGCCCGCTTGGCCCAGCGCAACGAGGCCCAGCGCATCCGCCAAGACCGACGTGCCCTAGGCAACCAGGTCGTGGCCCATAACTACAGCAAGCGCCGCCGCTACCGGTAGGGCCAGGCAGGAGCGGCCCTGGGTGCCCCCCATTTCAACGGGCTGTTAACTAACGTAACTAGGTAGTAAGAACCCGTCTCAATCAGACGGCCAGGCACAAGAAGTGTCTGGCCGTTTTTTGCATATGGCAATTGAATCTCCCTACCGTCAAAATTGACTAATCCCGATAGTGAAAGTATCCTCGCCCATACGTTCGCACACCAAAGTACCCTCTTTGCAACCTTGGCCTTTATAAAACAAAGTCATATTGCTGAGAACCACAGACAGGGCACATCCATCCTTATCTGTATTAGGGCCTGAACAGGCATCAAATGTTACGGCACCAAACCGCCCTGCTGAGACCTGGGGAAGCGCCACCACTTGGGCACGGCCCATGAAGCGCACCACCGCAAACACAAAACCCTCTGGAGCCTTCATTGACCCGTCTGGTTCAGGGCTAATTTTCGGCATCTGTATCCCAGCCGGGTACTGAGCCTCAATAAACTTTGACCACGCAGCCTGCGCACCCGGCACAGCAAACATCTCTGGCAGCGCAGCGTAAATGCCGCCCACCTCGTCAACGTCCTTCCTAGACATGGGCGTAACCTCAAACCTAGACCGCACAAAGCCACCCCTGGCCCAGGTTGACCTACCTGCAGCTAAGGTTATGGGGCTTTCCCAGCATTCTGGCCCGGCGCAGTAAGCAACGTTACCATTGATATCAGGCCAAGACGTAGGGCGCTCTCCTATACCGTTCAAGCATTTGCAAGCAACTCGAATCTTGTTGGGTGTTCCTTCGGCTACTCGTACCTCCCCATTTTCGAGAGCACCTACATAAATATAGTCGCTGGGGGCTGTTATCTCAATCTCCTGCTCAGAGACAGTATCAACCTTAGAACCCTTTGGGATGAAAACATGCTGTGGTGCAGCAATGGAGGGCAAATCCCTTAGCAGGCCATGCATACCACTATCATCATTCAGGGAAATGGCTGAATGCCGCTCCACAGGCAATACTTGCTGCTTGGCGCGGTGGCAGCCAAACATGCTTATCAGTGTCAGCACAAGGATATATAACAAGCCTTCCTTCATAAATTCTAAGGTAGGGTGCGTAGAGGACAAAAAAAAACACCCGCCGAAAATGCAAGCATCTTCAGCGGGCGTGTTTAAGATTGGGCCAACTTCCCCTTATCAGACCTTGATCTCAACAGCGACGCCGCTGGGGAGCTCAAGCTTCATGAGGGCATCTACGGTGCGGGCGGTAGAGCTGTAGATGTCTACCAAACGCTTGTAGGTGCAGAGCTGGAACTGCTCCCGGCTCTTCTTGTTCACGTGCGGCGAGCGCAGCACGGTGTACTTCTCAACCTCGGTCGGCAAAGGAATCGGACCGCTGACGACAGCGCCGGTTGCCTTTACGGCCTTTACGATTTTCTCACTGCTCTTGTCAACCAGGTTGTGGTCGAAAGACTTGAGTTTGATGCGGATTTTCTGATTCATCGTATGAGTTGGAGCGCTAGTCGTTTAAGCGTTCACGGTGCCACGGGCCTTGGCAACCACTTGGTCGGCCAAGTTTTGGGGCAAAATTTCGTAGTGAGAGAAAGTTAGGTTGGCAGTTGCGCGGCCAGAAGACATGGTGCGAAGGTCGGTTACATAACCGAAAAGTTCTGACAGCGGCACGTCGGCTTTGATAACCTGCGAGCCAGCCTTAGAGTCCATGCCCTTCATCACACCCCGGCGGCGGTTCAGGTCGCCGGTGATGGGGCCGGTGTACTCCTCGGGCGTCAGTACCTCTACAGACATGATGGGCTCCATAAGCTTGGGTCCGCATTGGCGGCCGGCTTCTTTGTAGCCCAGGCGCCCAGCCATCTCGAAAGACAGGCCGTCAGAGTCCACATCGTGGTAAGAACCGTGGAACAAGCGCACTTTCAGCGAATCTACAGGGTAGCCGCCGAGTACACCGTTCTTCATGGCCTCTTCAAAGCCCTTCTGTACCGGGGAGATGAACTCGCGGGGGATTACACCACCTACGATGTCGTTTACAAACTGCAGGCCAGGCTGCACCACACCGTTCTCGTCTGCGTCGCGCGGACCCATCTCGAACACGATGTCGGCAAATTTACCGCGGCCACCGGTCTGCTTTTTGTACACCTCGCGGTGCTCGGCGTTTTTGGTGAACACCTCTTTGTAAGCCACCTGGGGCGCACCTTGGTTCACCTCAACGTTAAACTCGCGGCGCATACGGTCGATGATAATCTCCAGGTGGAGCTCACCCATACCGCGGATGATGGTCTGGCCAGTCTCCTCGTTAGACTCTACGCGGAGGGTAGGATCTTCTTCAATGAGCTTGCCGATGGCCTTAGAGAAGTTGTCCTGGTCGGCAGACTTCTTCGGCTCGATGGCGTAACCGATAACAGGATCGGGGAACACCATAGACTCGAGTACGATAGGGTTCTTCTCATCAGAGAGCGTGTCGCCCGTCTTGATGTCTTTGAAGCCCACCACAGCCGCGATGTCGCCAGCCTCCAGACGCTCGATCTGGTTTTGCTTGTTGGCGTGCATCTGGAAGATGCGCGAGATACGCTCCTTGTTGCCAGAGCGGTTGTTGAGGATGTAAGAGCCAGACTCCAACGTGCCAGAGTATGCACGTACGAAGCACAGACGGCCTACATAAGGATCCGTAGCAATCTTGAATGCCAGCGCCGTGAAGGGCTCCTTGGCATCAGGCGTGCGGACGATCTCGTCGCCGGTGTTGGGGTTGGTACCCACGATGCTGTTTTTATCCAGTGGCGACGGCATGAGGGCCATCACATAGTCCAGCATCGTTTGTACACCTTTGTTCTTGAAAGACGAGCCGCAAAGCATTGGCACGATCTTCATGGCGATGGTAGCCTGGCGCAGGGCCGCAAGAATCTCGTCTTCGCTGATCGAGTTAGGATCTTCGAAGTACTTCTCCATCAGGCTCTCGTCGAACTCGGCCACGGCCTCGAGCAGCTTCTCGCGGTACTCTTTAGCCTCGTCCATCATGTCCTCGGGGATGGGTACTACCTCATAGGTCATGCCCTTGTCGTGCTCGTTCCAGCGGATACCGCGGAAGTTCACCAGGTCAACTACGCCTTTGAACTCGTCTTCTGCACCGATGGGCAGCTGCAGAGGCACAGCATAAGAGCCGAGCATCTCTTTTACCTGCTTGCAAACGTTGAGGAAGTCTGCACCAGAGCGGTCCATCTTATTGACGAAGCCGATACGGGGTACAGAGTAGTTGTTGGCTAGGCGCCAGTTAGTTTCTGACTGAGGCTCTACGCCGTCTACGGCAGAGAACAAGAAAACCAGCCCATCGAGTACGCGCAGCGAGCGGTTTACCTCTACGGTAAAGTCCACGTGGCCGGGCGTATCGATGATGTTGATGTGGTATTTCTGGTCGCGGTAGCTCCAGTTTACGGTGGTAGCGGCAGAGGTGATGGTGATACCACGCTCCTGCTCTTGCTCCATCCAGTCCATGGTGGCAGCGCCTTCGTGTACCTCGCCGATTTTGTGGTTTACACCGGCGTAGTAAAGGATACGCTCTGTGGTCGTGGTTTTACCTGCGTCGATGTGCGCGGCAATACCAATGTTGCGGGTGAATCTGAGATCTCTTGCCATGGGATTTGCCTAAGCCGAGGGCTTAGAAGCGGAAGTGAGCAAAGGCTTTGTTGGCCTCGGCCATGCGGTGGGTATCGTCTTTCTTTTTTACGGCGGCACCTTCGCCTTTGGCGGCGGCTACGATTTCACCGGCGAGGCGCTCGGTCATCGTTTTCTCGCCACGGCGGCGGGCATACATGATGAGCCACTTGATACCAAGCGCTTGCTTGCGCTCGGCACGTACCTCTGAAGGCACCTGGAAGGTAGCACCACCTACGCGGCGGCTACGCACCTCTACCGAAGGAGAGATGTTGGCCAGGGCGCGCTTCCACACCTCGAGGCCTGCCTCGTTGGCGCGTTTTTCGGCCAGCTCAATAGCACCGTAGAAGATGTTGAAGGCAACTGACTTTTTGCCGTCGTACATCAAAGAGTTTACAAATTTGGTTACGAGCGTGTCGCGAAACTTGGGGTCTGGCAGCACGTAACGCTTTTTTGGCTTGGTCTTACGCATTTGTACGCTGAGTTCGTTTTACAGTGTCTTGTTTACTGCTATCAAAGGGAGCTTATTTCTTGCCTTTGGCAGGAGCGGCAGCCTGGCCGGGCTTCGGACGCTTGGCGCCGTACTTAGAGCGGGATTGCAGACGGCCTTTTACGCCAGCCGTATCTAGGGCGCCACGGATGATGTGGTAACGTACACCAGGCAAATCTTTCACACGGCCGCCGCGGATCAGCACGATGCTGTGCTCTTGCAGGTTGTGACCCTCGCCTGGGATGTAGGCGTTCACCTCCTTAGAGTTGGTTAGGCGCACACGGGCCACTTTACGCATGGCCGAGTTGGGCTTTTTGGGCGTGGTGGTGTACACGCGGGTGCATACACCCCGACGCTGGGGGCAAGAGTCCAGCGCAGGAGACTTTGACTTGTCGGTCAGTTTCTCCCGGCCATTGCGGACGAGCTGCTGAATGGTTGGCATTCTATAAGAGATTCCTTAAAAAAGACGCGTTGCGATGCAATCCCTGACGTGCGGAACTGCGCTGACTATCAAGCCTATCAGACACAAAGGGCACTTTTGGGCCTGCAAATGTCGGAAGAAAAACAGAAATAAGCAAACCGTCTCCGCATTTTACTTGATTATTAGTTGGTTAAGCTATGCTCGTTAGCAAACCTCACGAGACCTCCAGCTAAAGACCAACCTATGTATCAACGTCTCTGTGTAAGCAACCAAACGTGCCCACAAAATTTCTGGCTGTGTAGTTTAGAATAATTCTAAATAGTTGCCAACTTTGCACCCGCAAATGGGCAAGTTGATTTCTGCGCTGCTAGCAATCTGCGTAATGGGCCAGCGAACTTGGGCACAAACGCTCACGGGCCGTGTGGCCGACGCACAAGGCAACCCCTTACCAAATGCGCAGGTTATCTGCCTGCAGCAACCCGACGCAGGCACACAGACTGACGCTGCCGGCCGCTACAGGTTAGCACTGCCACCCCATCCGCAAGAGGTTGTGGCCGTAGCCTTGGGGTACAAAGCCCAGCGCATCAGGTTGAAGGATAATGATGGTCAGTTGAAGGTGGACTTCAGCCTCGAGGCGCTTGAGAATTCGCTAGAAGCGGTTACTATAGAGACTGAGCGGCTGCGCAGCTTTGGCATAGGTCGCCTGGCCCAGGTGCAAGACTTTGGCCTTTACGAAGCCAAAAAGAGCGAGGTCATATCCCTCAAAGACATTACCGCCAACCAGGCTACCAACAACAGCCGCCAGATCTATGCCCGCGTACCCGGCCTCAACATCTGGGAGAGCGACCAAGCGGGCTTACAGTTGGGCATCGGTGGCCGGGGCCTCTCGCCCAACCGCACCAACAACTTCAACACCCGCCAAAACGGTTACGACATATCTGCCGATGCCCTAGGCTACCCCGAGAGCTACTACACCCCACCCCCCGAGGCCACCGAGCAAATCGAAATCGTCCGAGGTGCGGGTGCCTTGCAGTACGGTACCCAGTTCGGCGGTATGCTCAACTTCAAACTACTAGGGCCCGACACCAGCCGCAAGCTTGGGCTAGAAGTAAGGCAAACTTTGGGCAGTTGGGGCTTCAGCAACAGCCACATCGGGGCGCGGGGGCAGGTGGATAAGGTAGGCTATGCCGCCTTCTACCAGCATAAACGGACCGACGGCTGGCGGCCCAACAGCGCCTTCAGCTACCACATGGCCCGGGGGCTGGTAACCTATAAGGCAAGTACACGCTTGCAGTTAGGGGTAGAACACACCTTGATGCATTACCTGGCCCAACAACCCGGCGGACTGACAGACCGCCAGTATCAGGCAGACCCTCGGCAAAGCCTGCGTACCCGCAACTGGTTCGCCGTTGACTGGCACCTGATGGCCGCCCATGCCGAGTATCGACTCTCGGATAATACAAAGGCCAACCTGCGGTTGTTTGGCCTGGTAGCCCGGCGGCAGGCCCTAGGCAACCTAGACCCGGTTATCCGCATAGACTTCCCCAACACGCCCCGTAACCTGATAGACGGCCAGTTCCGCAATGTGGGTGCAGAGGCTCGGGTGGTGCACCAAGGCAAGGTGCTGGGCCGGGCTACTACCCTTTTGACGGGAGTGCGGCTGTATCAAGGGTTTGCTACGACGCAGCAGGGCCGGGCCGACAGCGGTACCAGCCCCACCTTCCGCTTTGCAGGCCCGCCCAGCCAGAGCGACTACCGCTTCCCCAGCTTCAACGCCGCCTGGTTTGCAGAGGCCGTCTGGGCCATCAACGAGCGCTGGTCTCTGGTGCCCGGCCTGCGGGCCGAGCGGATCGTAACCGAGAGCCAGGGCCGCTACACCGTAGAGCAGCGCAACGGTGCCGGCACCCTGCTGGCTCGCCAAGACCGTACCGAGACCCTAGGCCGCCGCCGCAACCTTCTGCTGGCCGGGCTTGGCATTGGCTACAAACCGCTCCATGGCCGCTGGGAAGGCTATGCCAACTTCTGCCAAAACTACCGCGCCATCAACTTCAACGACATTCGCATAGACAACCCCAGCCTTCGGATAGACTCCAACATCCGAGACGAGCGGGGTTTCTCGGCAGACATTGGCATACGAAGCCGCAGCAAAGGACACTGGTTGCAGTACGACGTGTCGGCCTTCTGGCTGCAATACAATGCCCGCATAGGCACCATCGTCCGCAACAACGAGCCGCCCCTGTTTGTGGAGTACCGCTACCGCTCCAACATCGGCGATGCCACCATCCGCGGGCTAGAAGGTTATGCAGAGGCAAATCTGCTTCGCGCCTGGCGGGCTTTACAAGGCCGCGAGGCTGCACCCCGGAAGGTGGGGTTGGCTGCCTTTGCCACGGCCAGCTATGTAGATGCCCGCTACACCCGCAGCCTACAACCCCGCCCCAACGATACCCTCGGGGTATATCAAGATCCTATCAAAGGCAAGGTGGTAGAGCTTGTGCCGGTCGTAATCGTTCGGGGCGGGCTCACCGTGGGCAACCAACGCTGGCGCCTGGCCGTGCAGACGAGCTACGTGAGCGAGCAGTTTACAGATGCCAGCAACCAGCGCTTTAGCCCAACGGGTATTGTAGGTGTGTTGCCTGCCTACTCCGTGCTAGATGTTTCGGCACAGTACCGCATTAGCCGCCATTGGCGCATCGAGGCAAGTTGCAACAACCTGACCAACGCCCGATATGTAACCCGCCGTGCCGACAGCTACCCCGGCCCGGGCATCATTCCGGCCGATGCGCGGGCTTACTACGGTACCGTAGTCTTTATGTGGTAAGCTATTGCGACTGCAACCAGGCCTGCGCTCGCTTCACCTGGTCAGGCGATATACCGTGCCCGTGGCCAGCCAGCAACCTGGCATGCACGTTTGCACCGGCAGCTCGCATCTCAGCTTCCGTTTCTAAAAACCGGGCGGCAGGGATGTGGCTGTCGTTGGCATCGCACTCCATCCAAACCGGCACATCGGCCCAGAGGCCTGGTGCGGGCCGAGGCCAGGTTTGTCCGGCAGGCCCAATCAGCCCGCCCGAGAAGGCGGAGACACCTCCAAAACGCAAATTTGCCGTGTAGGCATACTCCAGGGCCAGGCAGGCCCCTTGGCTAAAGCCTACCCAAATCAACTGCTCGGGACGTGCACCCATGCCCACCAGGCGCTGAGATAAATCTTTCAGTTGAGCCAGAGCCGCGCTCAGGTGCGGTTCGTTGGAGGCGCGGGGTGCCGTAAAGGCATACGGATACCAAGTACCCAATGATGAGTGCGGGGCCAGGGCGGCATCCTTCGAGCCCATCAAGGCCTGGCCCAACGGCAGAATGCTGGCCGCATCGGCACCGCGCCCGTGGATGCAGATGAAGATGCGCTGCGCCTGCACAGGGTCAGCACCCAGGTGCAAGGCGTCCAAGTCAGAGTGAAAAGTGGCAGTGGTAGCCATAGCCAGCAGGTAGATAAGTAAGACCAACCCAATACAAATACTGCGCCTGCGGTCCACATACGCCCAATTGTCAGGCCCAATCTGAACACAGGGCTAACAGCCAGGCGCTACCTTTACACCCCGATATGCCGCGCGATACCAGCATCGGCTCCGTGCTCATCATCGGGAGCGGACCCATTGTCATAGGCCAGGCCTGTGAGTTCGACTATTCTGGCTCTCAAGCCGCCCGCTCTCTCAAAGAAGAAGGGGTAGAAGTCATCCTGATCAACAGCAATCCCGCTACGATCATGACCGACCCCGTCACGGCAGACCATGTCTATCTGCTGCCGCTGGAGAAGAAGTCCATCGTCCAAATCCTGGAGCGCCACCGAGTAGATGCCGTGCTGCCCACCATGGGCGGGCAAACGGCCCTGAACCTGGCCATGGACTGCGAGGCCGCCGGCATCTGGAAGAAATTTGGTGTCCGCGTAATCGGAGTAGATTTTGCCGCCATCGAGACGACGGAAGACAGGGAGAAATTCCGCCTCAAGATGCTAGAGCTTGGCGTCGGCGTCTGCGAGGGCGGCACAGCCCGCAGCTTTCTGGAGGGCAAAGAGATTGCGCAGCGCATCGGCTTCCCACTCGTCATCAGGCCCAGCTACACCTTGGGTGGCACGGGCGGCGGCTTTGTAAATACCCCAGAGGAGTTTGACGAGGCCCTCAACCGCGGCCTGCACGCTTCTCCTATCCATGAGGTACTTGTAGAGCAGTCCATCCTCGGCTGGAAGGAGTACGAGCTGGAGCTGCTGCGCGACGCGGCCGGCAACATCGTCATCATTTGCTCCATCGAGAACTTCGACCCGATGGGCGTCCACACCGGAGACTCCATCACCGTCGCCCCAGCAATGACGCTGCCAGACACCGTATATCAGCGGATGCGAGACTTGGCCATCCGCATGATGAACGGCATCGGGCAGTTTGCAGGCGGCTGCAACGTGCAGTTTGCCCTCAACCCGGCAGACGATACCCAGATCGTCGGCATCGAGATCAACCCCCGCGTTAGTCGTAGCTCGGCCCTGGCCAGCAAGGCAACGGGATACCCCATTGCCAAGATTGCCGCCAAGCTGGCCATCGGCTACCGGCTGGATGAGCTACAAAACGCCATCACGGGCAACACGTCTGCCTTCTTTGAGCCTGCGCTAGACTACGTCATCGTCAAAATCCCGCGCTGGAACTTCGACAAGTTCAAAGGGGCAGACCGCAAGCTGGGCCTGCAAATGAAATCCGTCGGCGAGGTGATGGGCATTGGCAAGTCTTTCCAGGAGGCGCTGCAGAAGGCCTGCCAGAGCCTGGAGATAAAACGCAACGGCCTCGGGGCAGACGGGCGTGAGGTAATCGACCAAAAGCAAATCCTCCACTCGCTTGCCAACCCGAGCTGGAACCGCCTCTGGCACATTTACGACGGCATAAAGCTGGGTATCCCCCTAAAACGCATCCAGGAGCTGACCAAGATTGACATCTGGTTTTTGCGCCAGATAGAAGAGATGGTACAATTGGAGCGAGAGGTAGAGCGCCACAACCTGGACACCTTGCCCGCTGCGCTGCTGCTAGAGGCCAAGCGACGCGGTTATGCAGACCGACAGATAGCCCACCTGCTCCGTTGCCTAGAGAGCAAGGTATTTGCCAAACGCACCAGCCTGGGCATAGAGCGGGTTTACAAACAGGTGGATACCTGCGCGGCAGAGTTTGAGGCTACTACGCCGTACTTCTACAGCACATTTGTAGCGGGCGCTACCCAAGGCCCAACCCACGAGCATCCGTTTGAGCCTACACGGCCCAGGGTAGTGGTGCTGGGCTCTGGCCCCAACCGGATTGGCCAGGGTATTGAGTTTGATTACAGCTGCGTGCACGGTGTGCTAGCTGCCGAGGCCTGCGGCTTCGACACAGTCATGATTAACTGCAACCCAGAGACCGTCTCGACGGACTTTGACATTGCAGACCGGCTCTACTTTGAGCCCGTTTTCTGGGAATATATCTACGACATTATTCGGCTGGAGCAGCCTATAGGGGTCATCGTACAATTGGGCGGGCAGACAGCCCTGAAGCTGGCCGAAAAGCTGCACCGCTACGGCATCCCCATCATCGGCACCAGCTACGAGAGCCTGGACCTGGCCGAAGACCGGGGCCGCTTCTCTACGCTGCTACGAGACCTGGGTATCCCCTACCCTCGGTTTACAACCGTAACCTCGGCAGACCAGGCCCTGGCCACGGCGGCCGAGCTTGGCTTTCCGCTGCTGGTGCGGCCCAGCTATGTGCTGGGCGGCCAGAGCATGAAGATCGTCATCAACGAGCACGAGCTGGCCGAGCACGTAGTCAACATCCTTGCCGACCTGCCTGACAACCAGATTTTGGTGGACCAGTTCCTGGAAAACGCCATCGAAGCCGAAGCCGACGCCCTCTGCGACGGTGAAGACTGCTACATCATCGGCATCATGGAGCACATAGAGCCAGCAGGCATCCACTCCGGAGACTCGTATGCCGTGCTACCAAGCTTTAACCTGACGGAGGATGAGCTGCGCCAGATCCAGGATCACACCCAGCGGATTGCCCTGGCCATGGAGGTAAAGGGGCTGATCAACATACAGTTCGCCATCAAAGACGGCGTGGTGTACGTTATCGAAGCCAACCCGCGTGCAAGCCGCACGGTGCCCTTCATCTGCAAAGCCTACCGCGAGCCCTATGTAAACTGGGCCACCAAAATCATGCTGGGCCAGCTTAAGGTGCGAGACCTAAAGCCTGCCCCCCATCAGCAGGGCTATGCCATTAAGATTCCGGTCTTCAGCTTCAACAAGTTCCCTGGCGTCGCCAAAGAGCTGGGGCCCGAGATGAAGTCCACCGGCGAGGCCATCCGCTTCATAGACGATCTGACCGATGATTTCTTCCTGGAGATTTACCGGGAGCGAAATCTTTATTTGAGCCGTTAGGGCACGTAGGCCGTATGGGCGGCTACCTCGGGCGTTGTGTTCGTAGGCAGCCGCCATCTTTGCCAGCATATGGCAGTTGCTCATCTATTAGATGCTTTTCGGGCAGGGCTTAAGCAACACCCCTTGGTATATCGTTTGGGTGGCTTTATTGTGCTGGTTCACTTCATACTGGCAACTTATGGCATAGAAGTCATCAACATAGATGGCCACCAGCAATTGATTTTTCTACCCGAGACGGGAGGCGATTTCTGGAAGGCTGTATTCTACCAACACGGCAATCCGCCGGGATTATCGCTACTGTTCCACCTCTGCCGTTGGCTTGGCGGCGGCGACCCATACAGAACCCTGACGGTGGTTATGCCCTTGCTGCATGCAGGGTCTTTGGCGGCATTTTACTTTGGCTGCCAGCGCTTTAATCTGAGCGTGCCCGGCTGGGTGTATGGCCTGCTTTTCTTGAACCCACTGCTGTTTCTGTATTTCAAGTACCCATTTTATTGCACTTTCTTGTTTTTTACGGCTTGCTGCCTGATTTATCTACTTAGCAGACTTAAACACCTAGGCCTAGGCGGGCTTGCCTTGGTGGTAGGGTTGGTAAGCCTTAACAGCCTGATGCGTACCAGTTGGCACATAGCCTTTGCGGCCGTGCTTGCGGTTGTGATTTTGGGGCTAAGCCAGGTGCGATACAGATGGTGGCTTTTGCTAATTCTCGTTTTACCCTTGAGCGTATATGTAAAGAATTATGCCCTCTACGGGGTTTTCTCTAGCAGCAGTTGGATGGGGGCCAACATTGCCAATACCCACTTGCCCTGGCCGCCTAAGCCAGAGCCACAGCGCACCTTAGGCACCACGCCGCCCAACGGCCTGGTGGCAGAATATGCAGGTTTATACAACGAGAACGATCCGCGTATCCATGCCTATAAGGATGTGTTCTACCTCAACCAAGGCAAATGGAACGACATCAGGTACCTGGTCATATCTGAAGGTTACGGCCAAGAGGTAAAGGAGAGGTTCACTTGGCGGTGGTCGGCCAATGCCGTGCTTATGGGCTATTTCCTCTCTATGCGCAGCCCGGCCTCCTACTTTCTGCTCAGCAAAGAGCGGGGAGGCATTACGCTTGCCGGAAAGCCCATCTGGAACTATGACTGGCTCTGCCCAACGTACAGGCATTATTCTGGCCGGTTCTTCTTTGGCTTTATAGACATGCCAGAGCTTTACCACCAGTATAAGCCTTGGGAGTGGGTAACGTTCTTGACGACGTATGCCGTGGCCTGGCTGGCTATTCTGATCCTTTTCGGGTTTAGCTTTTTGAAGCTACCAGCCACCTATCGGATAATGTATCTGATAATGGGGATATCACTCAGCATTTTTATAGTCATAGACAATGCCGAATCTGAGCGTATGCGCATGGAGGTGGAGCCCTTTTTCTACTTTTTTGCTTTGGTCGTAGTGTCGCGCTGGCGTACCGGGCATTGGCCATGGCAAACACAAAACGCAGAGGCAGGCCCTGCCACCCATGATCAACAGGCCCAGATTTATCAGTAAGCTTTCGTATTTGTTTGCATTTTATAGCACCTGCTTCGTTGTGATTTTCAATCCTGGCTCATCTGATTTTGCTTCTGGCGCTCTACAGCGGGGTGGGTCCTGGCGGGCTTTACCGCTGGCGCGCCTTTCTGCCCTTGGTGCACAATTGGCCACGGTACTGGCCTTGATGGCCTGCGCCTTCCAGAACCAATACGTCTTGCTGCATTACGGCGACACAGGCAAGTACTTGCAATACGGGTTTGAGTGGACGCACCAAGGCAAAATGTTTGCGGCCGGCTATGGGCTGTTTGCCATGGCGGCCTCGCTACGGTACAGCCTTTGGTTTGTGGTTTTCTTTCAGGCCGTGTTGGGAGCAGTAATACTGCGAACGACCTTCAACCGGCTGCTTCCTGGGTTACATCCGTGGCTCAATACGTCTTTCATCGGGTTTCTGTGCTGGGCAACCTCCCTTAGCAGGCTTAGCTCTACGATAATGCCTGACTTTTTTGTACCGCTGGCCTGCCTGTGCCTTTTTTTACTAATAACGGCACGCACCAAGCCTCAGATCTGGTGGGCGGGCTTGGGCGTTGCCGTGTTAGGAACGATGCACACCTCTATGTGGGTGATTTATGTATTGGTGGCACTGATGCTGGGCTTGGTTGTACCACGGGCGTTACGCTCGGCAGCCTGGTGGCGTGTAGTGGGCTTTTCGTTGGCGGTTTTTCCGCTTACCCTCACCTGGAACTGGTTTTTAGCCAAAGAGCTGTACCTAAGCAAGCTAGGCCCGGTGATGACCGTAGCCCGTATGGCCAAAACAGGCGTGCTAGACCATTACCTAGCCAGGCATTGCCCAGAGGGTGCACACCCGGCTTTTTGCGAGCGCCAAGGCCAATACTCGCAAGATCATGACTTTATCTTCAATGCCGAGCGTAGCCCGCTATTTAAAATCAGCCCCGGCGTAAGCTGGGACGATACCTGGACAGACCCCGCCGTACAGGCCGAGCTACGTCGCATCATTAGAGGGGTAGCGGCAGACCCTGTTTTGTATCCGCATGTGGTGCTTGCGGCCCTTACGGGCTGGTGGCAAACCACCGTCTATATGAATTACGTGGCCGATACCGATCCTTTCGACCTGTTTTACAAGCAAACCGCACAATACGTACCGGCAGACAGGCTAGACTATGCCAATAGCCTTCAAGCGCATCGGTTATGGTCGCACGAGTACGACGCCGGTATTGTTGGCAGGTATAGTACTTCAGTTGTACTGGCATTGTTGGTGCTTGCGCTGCTCTTGACGCAAGCCAAGGGCTGGCAGGTCAATTACCAAATTGCCTTTGTGGTATTGGTAGCCTTCCTTTTGGCGCATGGGTTTGTCTGCGGAGTGTTCAGCGGGCCTCACCCCCGTTATGCCGACAGGGTAAACTGGCTGCTGGTGCTTTTGGCTTTGGTAGGTTTTTGGTCAACACTACGGCCCCTCTGGGCACGTTGGCAAAAGCTGCTGGAGGGCTAAGCTCTCCGCTGCACCCGCAGTACGCGTTTGCGCCCATACATATCCGCTACGAGCTCCCCATTCATCCAATCAAACTCGGCAAACAAGGCAAGGGTGGCCTCGGCAAATGGTGGGTGTAGCTCGGCCAGCAGCCATCTACCTGGCACCAAAACCTGCCTGGCCAAGGCTTCAAGTGCTTTGTAAAAGAGCAGAGGATCGTCGTCTGGCGCAAAAAGCGCCAGGCCTGGCTCATGGTCTCGGACATGGACGGCTAGTGAAGCCGCTTCAGCCTGCGGTACGTAAGGCGGGTTGGAGATGACTACATCAAACCGTTGGTGCAGCAGGGCTTTAGAAGGTACTAGCAGATCATCTTGGGTTATGGTAACGCTAGCCTCCAAAGACGCATTGTTTTGGCGGGCATAAGCCAGGGCCTCTGGGCTGATGTCGAACGCGTGTACCTCAACATCGGGCCGGGCCAGTGCCGAAGAAATAGCAACGCAACCTGAGCCAGTGCAGGCGTCCAGAATCTTTGCATCCTGCTTGGCCAACATTGCGGCCAGCTCTACCAGCAGCTCTGTCTCTGGCCGGGGCACCAACACGCCACTACCGACAATAAAGGTATGCCCGCAAAAAAATGCGCGCCCAGTAATGTATTGCCATGGCTCGCCGGCCAATAATCGGCCTGCAAGTGCCTCTAGCCGAGCGGCGCAATCGGCAGGCAATGCCTCGCGGTTATTGAGCAGGAGTTGTGTACGGCTCCATGCAGTGGCCTCTTGCATGGCAAGGCGGGCCAGGTGCTGGGCCTCCTCCATTGTGTACTGCCCTGCCAGAGCATCGGCCAAGGCTGCCAGTTGCGCATAGACGAGCATGGGCAGCAAAGGTATGGCCTACCCTTGCGCAGGCCGGCAGGCGGTGTACCTTAGCACTTAAGACTTTACCCATAAAGCGCGCTTGTCTGTTGCTACCAGGCTATTGTTGGGCCAATTATGGCACCGCCCTACCCAGGCAGGCGAGCGGCTCCGCGGCCTGCGGCGGCTGCTTTTTTTGCGAGACGTAGCCTTTTTGGCCTGCACCTGCGTCGGAGGCCCACATGCCCACTTGGCCATGTTCCAGCGGCTGTTGGTAGATAAGCGCAAATGGCTAGGCACTGAAGACCTGCTAGAGCTAAACGCGCTTTGCCAGTTGCTGCCCGGCCCCACCAGCACTCAAACGCTCACGGCCGTCGCCTTTAGGCTGGGCGGGCCTACCCTCGCCTACCTTGCCCTTGCTATCTGGCTGCTACCCTCCGTAGCGGGGATGACGTTGCTTGCCGTTGCCATGACCTATGTAGAAGCCCGGCAGATTTCGCTTGGCTTCACCCGATTTGTACAGCCTGTGGCGGTGGGCCTGGTAGCGCATTCTGCCGTCACGTTTGCCCAGCGGTCTGTTTACAACAACCTGCATGCAGCCTTATTAATTGGTGCCTTGGGGGTAACGTACTTGTTTCCATCGCCTTATGTGGCGCCTGTGCTGTTGCTTGTGGGCGGCTTGCTGACGGCCGTCCGCTACCGCTCGGCGCAAGAGGCACAAGCCCACCATCCTATGCAGATCGAGTGGGCCAACTTCTTGCTCTGGATAGGGGTGTTTGTAGCGGCCGCCCTAGCAGGCCGGCTGACACAGAGCCTACCCATCCGCCTTTTCGAGAACTTTTATCGCAACGGTTCGCTCATTTTCGGTGGTGGGCAGGTATTGCTTCCGCTGATATACAACGAGTTTGTCGTCTTCAAAAAGTACCTGAACTCACAAGAGTTTTTGCTGGGTTATGCGGTGGCGCAAGGCTTGCCGGGGCCGGTGTTTGCCTATTGCGCCTATGTAGGCGGCATGGCTGGCCGCAGGCTGGGCTGGGGCGTTGCGGGCACTTGCCTAGGGGCGGGCATGGCCACGCTCGGTATCTTTTTGCCTGGCACCTTCCTAATCTTTTTTATCATCCGATTTTGGGCCCAGCTCAAGCAATTTAGGGTGGTACGCGCTAGCCTAGAGGGCATCAATGCCGTTAGCGCGGGCTTGGTGTTTGCGGCAGGGCTGCTACTTTTTAAGCCTATCGAGGCTACGCAGATAAATGTCGGCGTCATCGGCCTGACCTTCGCCCTGATGCAGTTTACCAAGGCTGCCCCGTGGATGCTCATCCTTTCTGCCTTAGCCTTGGGCTTAGCTTGGCCTGGCTAAGCCGCCCCGCCAAACAGCACACCCTCTTTGAGGGCCCAACTGCTTTGATGTAGCCGAGTAATTCCGGTCATTTTCACAGTAGCCTCTAGAAGCAGCAGCGCGACTACGATCATGTGGGCCCGCAGTTCTGATACACCCGGTATAGCCCGCCGCTCTGCCAAAGAGAGACGCTCTAAATGGCGGGTTGCGCCAAGCATATCTGCCAAACTGAGCGGCGCCCAAGGCTTAGTTGCGTCAGATTTTGGGCCTTCATTGGGGTATTGTAAGGCGCGCAGGGTATCAAAAGTGCCACTGGCACCTACCAAAAGCGAAGGTTTGAATTGGGCACAAGCATCAGCCAGAGGTGTTAAGACCTGGGTAACATATGCCTGCAAGGCGCTTGCCTGGGCAGGGGCAATGGGGTCGTCTTGCATGTACTGGTCTAGCAGCCGCTGGCCGCCAACCTCAAAGCTTTGCAACCAGGCAACGGCCCCATCGGACTGGCCGATGATGAACTCAACCGATCCTCCGCCGATATCCATTACCAGGCAAGGGCCTGCATGCGCAGCCAAGGCTCCGCTGGCACAAACACCCCTGAAAATATACTGAGCCTCTTGTGGACCGTCTATGACCTGGATTTGAAGACCTACCTCTTCTGCCACACACTGCACAAACGCATGGGCGTTGTGCGCCGACCGTACGGCCGATGTGGCAAACACCTCTATCTGCCCTGGCTGCACACCTGCTGCCGCAGCTTGCTGCACAAAGGATTGCAGGCAGGCAATGGCTCTATCCTGTGCGTCTGCTGCAAGGGCGCCTGCCGAGATACCTCCCTGGCCTAGGCGGACGGGCTGTTTATACTCGGCCAAGGCCTTGGCATGAGGCCCTACACCCTCCGCTACCAGCAGGTGGAAGGTGTTGGTGCCCATATCGATAATGGCCCGGCGTGCAGACATGGGCATATGGGAGCTATCGGCCAACGGCCACCATCAGCGCTGTGACGTCGGCCGGTGTGATGCCCGAGATGCGGCTGGCCTGGCCAAGGGTGGCAGGGCGGACGCGGCCCAGCTTCTCGCGTGCTTCGTTAGACAAAGACCCTACCCCTTCAAAGTTGAAGTCTGGCCGGATGTGCAATTGCTCGAGCGCCTCCATACGTTGGGCAATGGTCTGCTCTTTCTCAATATAGACCCGATACTTGGCCATAATCTCAGCTTGCTCTCGGGCGTCTGGCCCGTAGATGGCCAGTACCTCTGCCTTAAAAGCAGGCTGCAAATCGAGTACCTGGCTAAGCGACAGGTCTGGGCGCGTCAGCAGTCGGGCCAGCGTGGTGCGCTCGCGGATCTCGGCAGACCCTGCAGTTGCCAAGCCAGGATTGGCTTCTTCTGGGTCAATCTTCTGGGCCGCCAGTAGCTTTTCTAAGGCAGCAGCACCGTCGCGCTTAATCCGCATCTTGTCGTAAGCTGCTTGGTTGGCCAGGCCAATGCCGTAGCCCTTCTCTGTTAGGCGCAGGTCAGCATTGTCTTGGCGCAGCAGCAGGCGGTATTCTGCCCGGCTGGTAAACATCCGGTAAGGCTCGTCTGTGCCTTTGGTTATGAGATCGTCAATCAAAACCCCTATGTAGGCCTCGGCCCGGCCGAGCGTAAACTCGCCCTGCTCTTTTACGGCCAAAGCGGCGTTGATGCCCGCCATGAGCCCCTGGGCCCCTGCTTCTTCGTAACCCGTAGTGCCGTTGATTTGCCCAGCAAAGTACAGCCCCTGCACAAGCTTGGTCTCTAGCGTGTGGCGCAGTTGCGTTGGCTGGAAGAAATCGTACTCGATGGCATAGCCAGGCCTGAACATCTTGGCGTTCTCGAAGCCTGGAATCAGCCGCATGGCCTTCTGTTGCACATCCTCAGGCAGCGAGGTCGAGAAGCCATTGACGTACACCTCTACAGTATCCCAGCCTTCGGGCTCCACAAAAATCTGGTGGCGGTCTCTATCGGCAAACCGGTTGATTTTATCCTCGACGGAGGGGCAATACCGTGGCCCTAGCCCTTGAATTCGCCCGTTAAACATAGGCGACCGGTCAAAGCCCTCTTTGAGCGCCTCGTGCACGGCATGATTGGTATAGGTTACGTGGCAAGAGCGCTGCCTGCTAAGGGGCGCCGTCTCGTCTGCGTAGCTAAACTTCTCCGGTCGCTCATCGCCGGGCTGTTCCTCCATGCGGGCATAGTCTAGCGAGCGGCCATCTACGCGCGGAGGCGTACCGGTTTTCATACGGCCTGCCTCAAAACCCAACTGCACAAGCTGCTCCGTCAGGCCGGTGGCGGCACGCTCTGCGGCGCGCCCACCGCCAAAGGTTTTTTCGCCAATGTGGATGACACCATTAAGGAAGGTGCCGTTGGTGAGCACTACCGTCTTGGCCGGAATCTCTAGCCCGAGGCTGGTATAAACACCTGTGACCCGGCCCTGCTTAACGACCAGGCCGGTAACCATCTCTTGCCAAAAGTCCAGGTTAGGAATACGCTCCAGGCGAAGGCGCCACTCTTCAGAAAAGCGCCAGCGGTCGCTCTGCACGCGGGGGCTCCACATAGCCGGCCCCTTGGAGCGGTTCAGCATACGGAACTGGATGGCCGTTTTGTCTGTAACGATGCCCGAGAGGCCGCCAAGGGCATCAATTTCCCGAACGATCTGCCCTTTAGCTACCCCGCCCATGGCCGGGTTGCACGACATCTGGGCAATGGTGCCCATGTTCATGGTGGCCAACAGCACACGGCAGCCCAGCGTGGCAGCCGCAGCAGCGGCTTCACATCCCGCATGGCCTGCCCCAACTACAATAACATCGTACTCTGCAAACATCGGCGTGGCATCTTGCCTACTCAGCCTCTAGCAGGCTCGTAGGTTTAACATACAAAGATACGTTGCCGTTTTGCCTGGCCAATAGCCTGGTTTACTGATACCTGGCACAAAAAAAGCCGCCCCAAGTGGGGCGGCTTTGATGGGTAATACCTAGGGCGTCATGCCTAGTTGCCAGAAAGCTTCTCGCGCAGGGCAGAGAGAGCTTCGTTGTCTGATAGAGAGGTGCGGGCAGCCTCGTTGCTGATGTTGACAGGGCCTGTATGCTCAGGGGTACCGTCTTTCTTAGCAGCAGCTTTCTTGGTTGCCTTTTTCTCTACGGCTTCCTCTTTGTAGGTAGCCGTGTGGCTCACCGCAATGCGGCGATCCTCTTTGTTGAACTCCATCACGCGGAAGTCTAGCGCGTCGCCCACGTTGGGGCTGCTGCCATCTTCTTTCACAACCTGCTTGGTAGTGGCAAAACCTTCGATGCCGTAAGGCAGCTCAACGGTAAAGCCTTTTTCTACCTTGCTGGTGATGGTGCCTTTGTGGATAGAGCCTCCGGTAAATACGGTTTCAAACGTATCCCAGGGGTTTTCTTCCACTTGCTTGTGGCCTAGGCTGATGCGGCGGTTCTCAAGGTCGAGCTCGAGCACTACAACTTCCAGCTTGTCGTCCACTTTCACCATCTCAGATGGGTGTTTCAGCTTGCGTGTCCAGCTCAGGTCGCTGATGTGCACCAGGCCATCGATGCCCTCTTCCAGCTCTACGAACAAGCCGTAGGTGGTCAGGTTGCGTACCGTGCCGGTGTGGCGGCTACCCAGGGCATACTTGCCACCGATATCGCCACGGGTCCAAGGATCTTCCGTAAGCTGCTTGATGCCCAGCGAGAGCTTGCGCTCCTGGCGGTCGATGGCGAGAACTACCGTCTCTACCTCGTCGCCGGCTTTCATAAAGTCTTGTGGGTTGCGCAGGTGCTGGCTCCAGCTCATTTCTGAGACGTGTACCAGACCTTCTACGCCAGGGGCAACCTCTACGAAGGCACCATAGTCTGGCACGTTTACCACGCGGCCCTTCAGGCGGCTGCCCACCTGGATATCTTCGGCCAGTTGCTCCCAAGGATGGGCCTGCAGCTGCTTCATGCCGAGGCTGATGCGCTTCTTGTCTTCGTCGAAGTCGAGCACCACCACCTGTACCTTCTGGTCCAGCTCCAGTACCTCTTTCGGGTCTGAGATGCGGCCCCAGCTGATGTCGGTGATGTGGAGCAGGCCATCTACGCCACCCAGGTCGATGAACACGCCGAAGGTGGTCATGTTCTTGATAACGCCCTCGAGTACCTGGCCTTTTTCCAGGTTGTTGAGGATCTGCGCCTTTTGCTCCTCGAGATCTTTCTCGATCAGGACTTTGTGCGATACGACAACGTTCTCGTTGACGGCGTTGATCTTAACGACCTTCACCTCCATCTTTTTGCCTACATACACGTCAAAGTCGCGGATGGGCTTCACGTCGATCTGAGAACCTGGCAAGAAGGCCTCTATGCCGTAGATATCTACGATGAGGCCGCCTTTGGTGCGGCGCTTAACCTCACCTTCGATGATGATGTCAGACTCCAGACCTTCCTGAATTTGCTTCCAGGCCTGGGCTACGCGGGCTTTCTTGCGAGAGACCACCAACTGTCCGCCGGCGTCTTCTTGCTCCTCTACGTACACCTCTACTTGGGTGCCCACGGTTAGGATGTCTTCGATGTCGCGGAACTCGGAGCGGGGCACGAGGCCGTCGCTTTTATAGCCGATGTTCAGGATCACGTCTTTGTCGGTCATGCCCACTACTGTGCCCATAACGACCTCTTTCTCAGGCACAGCAGTGATGGTGCCTTCGTAGGCAGCCATCAGCTTCTCCCGGTCTTCTTTGGAATACCCTACGCCGAAACCACGGCTATCGGCCTTATCCCAGTCAAAATCCTGTTGCGGATTGCGCATAATGTTTGTTCGGCTTCTTAAGAGTGCGCCCTTTGTCAGCCAAAGCCCCTCTGACAAATCGCGAATGGTTAGAAAATGATAGAACTGGCTGATTGCCAACTCCCCTGCTTATTACAAACAGGGGTGCAAAGATACAGCCCATCAACGTAGAAACATACAATGATATCCTACATTTTAGCCTCATGACAAAATATGCAGTTACCAAATGCGCCCACAGGCGCAATACATCTAACTTAGATAAAGGATACAATTTATAAATTTAACAACGATTTTGAATACCATCATAGGTTATCTTTGCCTCTAAGGGCATACACTGAGCAGTGTGGTTATCTGCCAGCCATGCTGCCCTCTTTTTTAAGCTACGCCTTCTGATGAAAATACTGGTATTTGCCTTTGCTTGCGACCCTACCAAGGGCTCTGAGCCTAATTTTGGCTTCAACCTTGCGGCAGGCCTTGTGGATGCCGGGCACCAGGTATGGGTTATTACCCAGTCTAAAGGCAAGGCAGGCATAGAGGCAGAGCAGGCCCGTAACCCGAGAGCGAACCTGCATTTCTTGTACCTTGACCTAAGCCCTAGGTGGCATAAATGGTACAACAATCAGCTAGGCATGTATGCCTTCTACCTGAAATGGCAATACAAGGCAGGTAACCTGGGCAAAAACTTAGACAAAAAAGAGGGATTCGATCTCTGCCATCATATCACTTGGGGTAGCTTTCAGTTGGGCACGGGCGCTGTGCTTGTAGGCAAGCCCTTCGTTTATGGCCCTTGCGGAGGCGGGCAGTTCGCTCTGCCTATGTTTAAGGAGTACTTTCTGCAAGGCTGGCGCTCTGAAGTGCTGCGTAAGTACGTAAGCAACTTTTTGGTAACGGCCAACCCGCTACTTAAAAAAACGCTGGCCCATAAACAGTGCTGTGTGGTTGCCAGCAACCAAGACACATTCGATATGGCCAAGCGCCTCAGGGCCAAAAGGGTAGTGCTTTTCTCTGACCCCGCCCTGCCGCAAGAAGCCTGGAAGCCTGAGGTTCGTATCCGCCACAGAACAGATGCCCCGCTGCAGTTGATCTGGACGGGCAGGCTTGCCCCGCGCAAAGGGCTCAAGTTTACCCTTTGGGCCTTGAGCCTGGTGGATAAAAGGGTTCCCTTCCATCTCACGATTTTGGGCGACGGGCAACAGGGTAAAGACGTGCCTACTTGGATAAAAACATTCGGGCTTGAAGATCGGGTAACTTGGCGGGGTGCCGTACCCTGGGCACAAGTACTGGAGGCCTATGCGGCAGCAGACCTCTTCGTCTTCACAACACTTAGAGACTCCGTCGCGGCCCAATATCTAGAGGCAATGGCAGAAGGGCTGCCCGTCGTTACGCTCAACATGAACGGAGCCGTCACTTTTGTGCCCGATGCGGCCGGTTACAAGATACCCGTATCGAATCCTCCGCAAATGGCGGCGGAGGTTGCCAGGGCCATAGAAGATTTTTACGACCACCCCGAAAAATGGCAGGCTATGTCTCATGCTGCACGCGAGCAAGCTTTTGCCTATCTATGGCCTCAAAAGATTGCCTATTACGAAGAGCTATACCAGAATCTATTGGCCGCAGCACCAAAAAAGGCGCGCGAGCTAGTGTCTGCGTAACAGCCTCAGGCACTAGGGTGCATGTCTTTTAGGCGGACGATGTAAAGCTCGGCGGGTATCCAGTAAAGCTGCGTGCCGAACCCGTTGGTACTCTGGGCAGAGCTATACAGGGCCATAAGGCCCAACGCTGGATAGCTGGCTTTCAAGATACCGCAGTGGCCCTTGTTCCAATACCAGAACTGAACCAGATCTCCGGGCTGGGCTTCAGACAACGAGGGTACTATGGTGCCTTTACCGGCCACCGTCAGGGCGGCCTGTACGCCGCGCAGGGTGGCACTTTGCTGTTGGCGCGCCTCGGCCAAGGTTTGCTTGCCAAGGTTGACGTGCAGCAACTGCCGCTCTTTGGCGGTCAGGTCTACAAAGGGGCGCAGCACCTTTTCTAAGAACGCCGTACAGACGGCAACGTCATAAGCGGGTGCAATAGCCGGGCCTTGGCTAATGGCATAGCGCAAAAGCCTACGGTTCTGCACGGGGGCAGCCGACGTATCCAGGGGTTGATGCAATGGGTCGCCCTCCAAAGGCTTATTGTGTACCAGCGCCGCAGAAGTAGTAAACTGGCAGCCAGCGGGTAGCAGCATTGCTACCAACACCAATGATAAGAGCCTGCGCATATGAAAGGCTAACATGGCCATGCGGGCATACGTTCCAGCGCATGTGGGCAGGCAAGACCTGTTGCAGAGATTCTCTCTACAACGCGCACCTTTGCTGGCCCTATACCCTATGTACGCATACCTGCAAGGCCGCCTGGCCCAGTTAGACCCTTCGTTTGCCGTGTTAGACGTTGGCGGTGTAGGGTATCTGCTTCGCATCCCCCTCACCACCTACGAAGCCCTTAAGGGACTTGCCCCAGAGGGCGTCAAGCTCTTTACCCATTTGCAGGTGGCAGAAGATGCCCATACCCTTTTTGGCTTTGCGCAAGAAGAAGACAAGGTGGTGTTTCAAACCTTGATATCCGTATCGGGCGTAGGGCCGGGTATCGGGCTGATGGCACTCTCTCAGATGAAAGCGCGAGAGGTTGCTACGGCCATCAGCACCGGCAATGCTGCCGCCCTGACACGCATAAAAGGACTTGGCGCCAAAACAGCCCAACGCCTCACGCTAGAGCTGAAGACCAAAATGCTGAAGGTATTTGCCGGCGAAGGCCCAGGCACAGCCGCAGACGTACTAGCAGGAGGTGCCGCAGCCAGCTCCGTGCGCGAGGAAGCTCTGGCCGCACTTGTAACACTAGGGATTGCCCGTACCGTAGCTGAAAAAGCCGTTGACCAGCAACTAGAGGCAGACCCGAACACCTCCATCGAGAACCTGATCAGGGGTGCGCTGCGGCGCTAAAACCGCAAGACGGTATCTACCCTGTCTGGCCCGTTAGAGATTAGGGTAATGGGCAAGCCCGTCTCGGCCTCCAAGTAAGACACATACTGACGGAGCCCATTAGGGAGCTGCTCAAAATGGCCTGGCGTTGCCGAAGTGGGCCAACCAGGGCGCTGCGTGTAGATCGGCGTCACTTCTGCGGCCTCTGGGCCAGCCGGGTAGTAGGTGGTGGTGCGCCCGTCGAGTCGGTAAGCCGTGCAGACTTCGATGGGCTCCATGCCGGCAAGCACATCTGCCTTCATCATCATCAACTGCGTTACCCCGCTTAGCATGCAGGCATACTTAAGGGCGGGCAGGTCTAGCCACCCGGTGCGGCGAGGGCGGCCTGTGGTAGAGCCAAACTCGTGGCCCTGCCGGCGAATTTGCTCGCCGGTAGCATCGTGCAATTCTGTGGGGAAGGGCCCCGCCCCTACCCGCGTACAGTATGCCTTGAAAATACCGAAAACCTCTGCCACATGGCGGGGTGCAACACCCAGGCCGGTGCAGGCACCAGCTGCCATGGTAGACGAGCTGGTAACGTAAGGGTAGCTACCAAAGTCAATGTCGAGCAAGGATCCCTGGGCGCCCTCGGCTAGTACCTTTTGGCCCTGGGCCAGGGCGTCGTTGAGCAGATACTCGGTATCTTCAATTCTAAAGGCGCGGAGGCGCTCAACGGCAGCAAACCAGTTGGCCTCGAGCTCTGGCAAGGCCTCGAGGTCGTGGCTGAGGTGGTCTAAAACAACCAAATGGGCTTTCTTGAGCTGCGCGTATCGGTCGGCAAAGTCGGCGCGGAGCACGTCGCCCACACGCAGGCCGGCGCGGGCGTACTTGTCTTGGTAGGCAGGGCCGATGCCGCGCAAGGTAGAACCAATCTTGGCGTCGCCCTTTTGGGCCTCACTGGCGGCATCCAGCAGGCGGTGCGTCGGTACGATGAGCTGGGCCTTTCGGCTCAACACAAGATTGTGGACGGGCTGCAAGCCACGCGCCAGCAGCCCATCTATCTCTTTGCAAAAAACAACTGGGTCTAACACAACGCCATTGCCTATGACGTTGAGTATCTGCGCATGAAAAATACCGCTGGGTACCTGGTGCAGCACATGCTTTACACCGTCGTGCACCAGGGTATGGCCCGCGTTTGGCCCACCCTGAAACCTGGCCACTACATTGTAAGTAGGAGCAAGCACATCTACCACCTTTCCCTTGCCCTCATCGCCCCATTGGAGGCCGAGCAGTATATCCATTGGCATGGGCGCAAAGGTCGGGGATTGGCGTATAAGTTAAGAAGTTAAGATGCTGTGAAATTGAACGGGTAGTCCAACGGATCCTGTGCCGATTGCCTGCAGATTTTGTTATGCATTAACAGAAGAGCGCATCTGCCATGCCGCAGAGATTGGGAACAAGCCTTCAGGGTCGGCCCCTAGCTCATGGCCAAAAACATCTTTGCCAGGCCCTTTGCAACCGAGAGACAGTGCCAGTTGCTCAGACAGACCAGCAGGTTCTGGACTACCGCGGCTTTCGCAGTTTAAAAAATAAAAGTGTAGCCGATGCCACCACCAGGCCGATGAGGAAGTAGCGGTAGGTGCGCTCCCAGTCCCAAGTTTGGGCCGTGCCGGTTTGTTGCAGTTGGGTGGCTATGTCTATGCCTGTTGCAATGGCTGTGTATATAGCCGCAAAGAACAAGGCTCTGAGCACAAAGGGATAGCGGCGCGGCGCTTGGGGTGATTTTTTGGCCATGGTTGGCCGCAAATTACAACCGCTTGCAACGGGTGTATAACACCACGGCATAGGTTATTTTGCAGCCTCCATGCGTAATACGTTCATCGCACTTGCATTGCTAGCATCTGTGGCCCAGGCCCGGGCCCAGCAGCCCGCCGGGATGGCACAAACCAATGGCCTATCTGACTGGCGCCCTACACCAATGGCGCTGGTCCATGCGCGGCTTTGGCTATCGCCAGATAAAGTCATCGAAGACGGGATGCTGCAGTGGCAGAACGGGCGCATTACCTACGCGGGCCCTATGCGGCCCACCGGCGCCGATGTGCAAACCTGGGATGCAAGGGGCAAGACGGTTTATCCGGCGTTTGTGGAGATGATATCGGATATAGGCATCCCCCAGCCTCCACCCAACGCAAACTCCAACTGGTGGCGCTCGCCCCAGTATCAGCGCGAGAACCTGACTGACCGCTATTGGAACGAGCATATCCGCCCCGAGGTGCGAGCCGACGAGGTGTATAAGTACGACGATGGGGCCGCCAGCGCCCTTCGCAAAGCGGGCTTTGGTTATGCCCTTACCCACGTGCGCGATGGCATTGCGCGCGGAACTGGTGCCATTGTGGCGCTAACGCCCGAGCGAGCCAATGCTTACAGCCCCATTGTGCGGGCAGACGCGGCCGCCTGCTACAGCTTTGGGCGGGCCCGCAATAGCGCGCAGGTTTACCCAACATCGCTGATGGGCAGCATAGCACTGCTGAGGCAGGCCTTGTTGGATGCACAGGCCTATGGGTCTAAGGGTACAGGCAACGCCTCACTGCAGGCACTGAACCAGACGGCCGGGTTGCCGCAGCTCTTTGAGGCCGGGCAACGCCTTAATGTACTACGCGCAGATAAGCTGGGAGACGAGGCAGGCCGGAGCTTCATCATGAAAGGCAATGGCGACGAGTATGCCCGCCTGGAAGCGCTAAAGCGTACGGGAGCTCCGCTCGTAGTACCGGTGAACTACCCCAAGGCTTATGACGTAGCCGACCCACTAGAAGCCGAGAACATAGACCTGACAGACTTGATGCACCAAGAGCGGGCTCCCTTTAACCTTGGCATGGTACATAAAGCAGGCATAACGCTGGCCGTAACCACAGACCAACTAAAGGACAAGGGTGATTTTTTGACCAACCTGCGCAAGGCCGTCAAATGTGGGCTACCCGAGAAAGAAGCCTTACGCGCGCTTACTGCAACCCCTGCCAGGCTTCTAAAAGCTGAAGCAGAGCTGGGCAGCCTGGAGGCTGGCCGGTGGGCCAGCTTTGTGATTGCTGACAAGTCGCTCTTTACGGCCGAGGGCAAAGTACTAGAGACTTGGGTGGCCGGGCAGCGATATATGCAGACAGATGCCTTCGGGCCTGACTTGGCCGGGCTCTACCGGCTTACGCTGGGGGCAGACAGTAGCTATACCCTTACCGTGACCAAAGCCGGGGAGGCCAGCCTGCGCGGCAACGGGGCAGACACAACCAAGCGCAAGCTAGACTGGCGCACAGCCGATGGCTACCTGACCTTTGCCGGGAAGCTACTGCCTGACACCAGCGGCACTACTCGGGCCAGCGGTTTGCTGGTGGCAGGCAGTGGGCTGGCAGGCGTCGCCGCCTTGCCCTCTGGGCAGAGCCTGCCTTGGCGGCTCAGACGTGTGGGCGATGTAGCCGACAAGGCGGATACGGCTAAGTTTAGACCCGAGGTGCCAAAGTTTGGGCCGGTGCCTTACCCTTTTGCGGCCTATGGCTGGACAGAGGCACCCAAGGTAGAGACCATTCTCTACCGCAAGGCGACAGTCTGGACCAACGAAGGGCCTCGGCAAGAGGGTGCGGATGTGCTGGTGAGCGGGGGCAAGATCGTCTCGGTAGGTAAGGGCCTGGCAGCGCCTGCCGGTGGGCGTGTGGTAGATGCCACCGGCAAACACATCACCCCGGGGTTAATCGACGAGCACAGCCACATTGCCATCAACGGCGGGGTGAACGAGGGCTCGCACTCCGTATCTGCAGAGGTGCGCATTGGAGATGTAATCAACTCGGAAGACCCCAACATCTACCGGCATCTGGCAGGGGGCGTGGTGGCGGTGCAGCAGCTCCATGGCAGTGCCAATACCATCGGCGGGCAGTCTGCATTGGTAAAAATGCGCTGGGGCGCAGAGCCCGAGCAGATGAAGGTTGCAGGAGCCGACGGCTTTATCAAATGTGCTTTGGGCGAGAACGTTAAGCAAAGCAATTGGGGTGATGCCAACACCACGCGCTACCCGCAAACACGCATGGGCGTAGAGCAAGTCTTTAAGGAAGCCTTTGCCCGGGCCCAGGCATACCGTGCAGAGCGCCAATCGTACGACAAGCTGCCTGCCAAAGAGAAAGCGGCCCGCCCTGCGCCTAAGCGAGACCTACAGCTGGAGGCGGTGCTGGAGATTCTGGACAGGAAGCGCTTCATTACCTGCCACAGCTATGTAGCCAGCGAGATCCTGATGCTGATGCGCGTGGCAGACTCGCTCGGCTTTAGGGTGAACACATTTACCCACATACTAGAAGGCTACAAAGTGGCCGAGCAGATGAAGAAGCATGGCGTAGCGGCAAGCACCTTCTCAGACTGGTGGTATTACAAGATGGAAGTACGCGACGCCATCCCCTACAACGCGGCCATGATGCACAACATGGGCATTACCGTAGCCATCAACTCAGACGATGCGGAGATGGGGCGCCGATTGAATCAGGAAGCTGCCAAGATTGTACGCTACGGCGGCGTGTCTGAAGAGGATGCGCTAAAGATGATTACCCTGAACCCAGCCCGGATGCTGCATCTGGACAAACAGATGGGTTCGCTAAAGGCTGGTAAGGATGCGGATTTGGTGGTGTGGGACAAGCATCCCTTTGCGCCGGGGGCCAAGCCGGTGAAGACGGTGGTAGATGGCAAGGTGCTGTTTGACCTGCAGGCCGACCTGGCCGCCCGCACACGCGTTGCCGCCGAAAAAAACCGCCTGCTGAAGCTGCAAGCCGAAAGCAAGGACAAGGGTATGCCCGCCCTACCCGGCCGCAACCCCAAGATGTACCACTGCGACGATATGGACGGCACAGACGAGAGCTGGGCCTTACAATAGGCGGCGGCTATGTGTGCACTCTACGAGCTGAAGCTGGCGGCAGAAAAACTGGCCAAGGGGCTAGGCATAACTCAACTGCCGCCTGAGCCGTTGCCGGAGCTGTTTACGGCGCGGCCCTCGCACCAGATGCCTATTGTGCGGGCTGATGCGCCGGAGGCGCTGTCGCTAGCGCGTTGGGGGTTGCTCACGCCCTGGGCCATAGAGGAGAAGGAGGGCAACAAGCTCTTCAACGCCCGGGCTGAGACACTGGCCGAAAAGCCCAGCTTTGCCAAGCCGCTGGCTACCGGGCAGCGGTGCCTAATTCCGCTGACGACGTTTACGGAGTGGCTGACGCAGCCGGATGGCACCAAGCAACCGTACCAGGTATCGGCAGAAGGCGAGACATTCTTTACGGTGGCTGGGCTGTTTGCGGTCTGGAAGCACCCACAGACGGGGGCTCCTGTGCTGAGCTATACCATGATCACCACGGCGGCCAACCCCCAAATGGATTGGCTACATGGCCGCATGCCGCTGGTGTTGGCTCCGGAGGTGCGGAGCCTTTGGTTGGCCCAGACAGCAGACCCGAAAGAAATAGGAATGCTCTTGCAGGGGGAAGTGGCCCAGCCGCTGGTGTTTGAGCCGCTAGCCCTGCCAGAGAAGCCCACGAAGCCTATCAAGCCTCCCAAGGGCGGCGGGCAGTTGGACCTATTTGGGTAGGTACCAAAGCAAAAGAGACACCTTGTGGGTGTCTCTTTTCATTATCAGTGAACCAGTGTTACCAGCTCGACTTGGTAACGCCGGGGATTTTGCCGGCGCTGGCCATCTCGCGGAAGGTTACGCGGTTGATGCCGAACTTACGCATGAAGCCACGGGGGCGGCCCGTTAGCTGGCAGCGGTTGTGCAGGCGCACAGGGCTGGCATTGCGGGGCAGCTTGTCGAGGCCGACGTAGTCACCGGCTTCTTTCAAGGCTTTGCGCTTGGCGGCGTATTTGGCCACCAGGGCTTCCCGCTTGCGCTCACGGGCTTTGACGGATTCTCTTGCCATTGTAGGTGAGTGTTAAAGGGGGAAACGGTTAGTCTTCTTTTTGACCTTGATTGGCGAAAGGCATCCCAAACGCTTTGAGGAGCTCGAAGCTCTCTTCGTCGTTTTGGGCCGAGGTTACGAACGTAATGTCCATACCTGCGATTTTGTTCACCTTGTCGATAGAGATCTCTGGGAAGATGATCTGCTCTTTCACGCCCAGGGTGTAGTTGCCACGGCCGTCGAAGCTCTTGTCGGGCACGCCTTTGAAATCGCGTACGCGGGGCAGCGCGATGTTGGTGAGGCGGTCGAGGAACTCGTACATGTGGTCTCCCCGAAGGGTGACGCGGGCGCCGATGGGCATGCCCTCACGCAGTTTGAAGTTCGAGATGGCTTGGCGAGCCTTGGTAGGCACGGCGCGCTGCCCCGAGATGAGGGTCAGCTCTTCAACACCGACATCAACGAGCTTTTTGTCGGCAACAGCGGCACCGATGCCGCGGTTGATGGAGATCTTAAGCAGGCGAGGTACCTGCATGACCGACTTGTACTGAAACTTCTCTTTCAGGGCCGGAACGATCTCCTTCGTGTATTTCTCTTTCAGTCTAGGCGTTGCCATCTTTGATGAACTGTCCGGTCTTCTTGGAGTAACGTTGGAGTTTGCCTTCTGCGTTGAGCTTGCGGCCAACCTTGGTGGCTTGGCCTGTAGCTGGGTCAACCAACATCAGGTTTGAGATATGTATGGGGGCCTCCATCTCTATGATGCCGCCAGATTGCGGATCTTGAGCGGTAGGCTTACGGTGGCGCTTAACCAGGTTGAGGCCTTCAACGATGGCGCGATATTTCTCGCGGTCAACCTTGAGGACTACACCGGTCTTCCCTTTGGCATCGCCAGAAACGACCTTGACGGTGTCTCCGCGCTTGATGTGGAATTTGTGCTGGGGAGCTTCTACTTGCTTTGACATACGGCTAGATGAGGCTTAGAGCACTTCGGGTGCCAGGGAAACGATTTTCATAAACTGCTTCTCACGCAGCTCACGGGCTACGGGCCCGAAGATGCGGGTACCACGCGGCTCGTCGTTGTTGTTAAGCAACACGGCTGCGTTGTCGTCGAAGCGGATGTAGGTACCGTCTTTGCGGCGTACTTCTTTGGAGGTACGTACTACGACGGCTTTGCTTACAGTCCCCTTTTTGAGGTTAGAGGACGAGAGGGCAGACTTGACGGTCACCACTATCTTGTCGCCAAGGCTGGCGTACTTGCGCTTGGTGCCACCAAGCACGCGGATGACGAGCACTTCTTTGGCTCCGGAGTTGTCTGCCACGGTGAGGCGGCTTTCCTGCTGTACCATCGGTGGTTACTTGGCTTTTTCTACGATTTCAACCAGGCGCCAGCGTTTGAGCTTAGAGAGCGGGCGCGTTTCCATGATCCGTACCGTGTCTCCGATGCCGCACTCGTTTTTCTCGTCGTGGGCATGGAACTTGGTGCTCTTTTTCATGAATTTGCCATAGATGGGGTGCTTCAGACGGCGCTCCACTACGACGGTGATGGTTTTATCCATCTTGTTGCTTACCACCAGTCCGATACGCTCTTTGCGCCGGCTGCGCTCGGCGGCATCGCCGGCGGTGGCTAGGGTATTTTCGGTTGCCATATCGGTTGGTTAGGCTTGCTGTTTTTGTTTGTTGGTGATAGCCGTCAGCATGCGGGCAATGTCACGCTTGGTGTTGTTCATCTGGTTAGGATTCTCCAACGGCGTAACCGCGTGGGCAAATTGCAGCTTGGCCAGACGCTCGCGCTCTTCTTTGACGCGGGCCTGCAGCTGCTCGAGGGATAGCTTACTAAAGTCTTCCTTTTTCATGCGTTGCACTTCGTTTAAGGGTTATTGGCCGTCGTAATCGCGGGCGACGACAAACGAGGTGCGCACGGGAAGTTTCTGCGCGGCAAGGCGCAGGGCTTCAGTAGCAATTTCCAAAGGCACACCGGTGGCTTCAAATATGATTGTACCTGGCTTGATGCAGGCTACCCAGTATTCTGGGGCACCTTTACCTTTACCCATCCTCACTTCGGCGGGCTTTTTGGTAATAGGCTTATCGGGGAAGATGCGCACCCACACCTGGCCCTCACGCTTCATGGCGCGGGTTACGGCAATACGGGCGGCTTCGATTTGGCGGGCGGTTATCCAACCGGCCTCCAGGCTTTTTATGGCAAAACTTCCGAAGCTGATCTCGGCACCACGGGTGGCCAAGCCACGCACACGGCCCTTTTGCATCTTGCGGAATTTGGTTCTCTTAGGCTGTAACATCGGTTAATGTCTCCTTTCGTCCGGTTAAGGGTTAATTGATTAGCGACGTGGGCCGCCTCCCCGGTTAGAGCCACCCCCTGCGTTACCTCCACGGAAACCTCCGCGGTCGTTACCGCCGCCACGAGGGCCACGGTCGTTGCCGCCACGGCCACCACCACGGCGGTCGTCGCGTCCACCGCCACGGCGGTCGTCACGGTCGAAGCTGCGGTTGCCTGCGGTAGCGTTCTCGGCTGCAAGGCCGGCGTTGGCCGTCAGCTCACGCTTGCCATACACCTCACCTTTGAAAACCCACACCTTGATGCCGATTTTACCGTACACGGTCTGAGCCTCAGACAATGCATAGTCGATGTCGGCACGCAGGGTATGCAGCGGAATGCGTCCTTCTTTGTACTGCTCCGTACGGGCAATCTCGGCACCGCCAAGGCGGCCGCCCAGGCGTACTTTGATACCCAGGGCCCCTTGGCGCATGGCTAGCTGGATGGCTTGCTTCATGGCGCGGCGGTAGCTGATACGGGCCTGCAACTGTTGAGCGATGGACTCGCCTACGAGCTTGGCATCCGTCTCAGGGCGCTTGATCTCGAAGATGTTGATCTGCACGTCCTTTTTGGTCATGCGCTTGATCTCATCTTTCAGCTTATCTACTTCGGCGCCGCCTTTACCGATCACTACGCCTGGGCGGGCAGTATTGATGGTGAGGGTGATGCGCTTTTCGGTACGCTCGATGATGACTTTGCTGATGCCGCCTTTGGGCACACGCTTTAGTACGTAGTTGCGGATTTTATCGTCCTCAACCAGTTTATCGGCAAAGTCTTTGCCGCCATACCAGCTGCTCTCCCATCCTTTGATGATGCCGAGGCGCAGGCCAATTGGGTTAACCTTCTGTCCCATGGATTATGCTGCTGCCGCCTCCTGCGGCTGTTCGATGGCGATGTCTTGCCCGGCGAACGAATCTACAATGATGGTAACGTGGTTGGAGCGCTTGCGAATGCGGTGTGCGCGGCCCTGAGGGGCAGGGCGCAGGCGCTTGAGGATGCGGCCGCCGTCAACAAAGATCGTCTTGATAAACAAGTCGGCATCTTCTACGCGGGCACCTTCGTTTTTCACCGTCCAGTTGGCAACCGCCGACAGAATCAATTTCTCGATTTTGCGGGCGCCTACTTTGGGCTCAAACTTTAGGATGTTCAGGGCATGGTTCACTTTCTTGCCGCGAACCAAATCGGCCACCAGCCGCATCTTGCGCGGCGAGGTGGGGATGTTGTTCAATTTAGCGATGGCTTCCATTGATTGAGGTTGGGTCAGAGAAAGTGATTATTTCTTGCCTTTATCTTTTTTGCCGCCGTGGCCGCGGAAGTTGCGGGTAGGTGCAAATTCTCCGAGTTTATGGCCTACCATGTTCTCGGTGACATACACCGGGATGAACTTGTTGCCATTGTGCACGGCAAAGGTGTGGCCGATAAATTCTGGCGATATCATCGACCGGCGAGACCAGGTCTTGATGACCTGCTTTTTGCCGGATTCGTTCAGGGCTGTGACTTTGTTGTCAAGCCGGAAATCGATGTACGGTCCTTTTTTAAGCGAGCGTCCCATTATTTCTTCTTACGCGAGATGATAAGGCGGTCAGAGTATTTGTTTACAGGGCGGGTTTTGCCGCCTTTGGCGTATAGGCCATTGCGTGAGCGTGGGTGGCCACCAGAGGCCTTACCTTCACCACCACCCATGGGGTGATCGACGGGGTTCATGGCTACACCGCGGACGCGGGGGCGCATACCCAACCAGCGGTTGCGACCTGCTTTGCCCACAGATTCGTTCATGTGGTCTTCGTTAGAGACCGAACCTACGGTTGCCTTGCAGGTACCGAGCACCTTGCGCATTTCTCCGCTTGGCAACTTGATGTTGACGTACTTGCCATCGCGGCCCATGATCTGAGCGTAGCCTCCGGCAGAGCGGGCCAGGCGTGCACCACGGCCCGGGTTGAGCTCGATGGCGTGGATGATGGTACCGATAGGCATCTTCATCATGGGCAGGGCGTTGCCAACCTCGGGGGCGATACCTTCGCCGCTTTGGATGGTTTGGCCCACCTGGATGCCCTTAGGAGCTAGGATGTAGCGCTTCTCGCCGTCAGCATACTGCACCAGGGCGATGCGAGCCGTGCGGTTTGGATCGTATTCTACCGTTAGGACGGTGGCAGCTACGTTGTCTTTGTCGCGCTTAAAGTCGATGATGCGGTAGCGGCGCTTGTGGCCACCACCGATGTAGCGCATCGTCATGTGGCCAGCCCGGTTGCGGCCGCCGGTCCGCTTCAGCGGTTCGGTCAGGCTCTTCTCAGGCTTGCTTGCCGTGATCTCGGCAAAGTCGGGTGCAACACGAAAACGCTGCCCCGGCGTGATTGGATTGAGTTTCTTAAGTCCCATGGGTGCGTTATCGTGTTAGAGATTGGCGTAGAAGTCGATAACCTCGCCCTTCTGCAGGTAAACGATGGCCTTCTTGTAAGAAGACGTTTTGCCGGTTACGAACCGACCTTTCATAAAGCGAGACTTGGTTTTGCCACGGACGACCATGGTGTTGACCTTGTCCACTTTTACACCGAACATCTTCTCGACTTCGGCGCGGATTTGCAGTTTGTCTGCTTGCTTATCAACCTCGAACCCGTACACGCCGTCCTTTTGGCGGGCGGTGAATTTCTCGTTGATGATTGGACGCTTAATGATTGCCATTGGAGTCTTGTGTCAACGATTAGGGTTAGAGAGATAGAAGTTGGGTCAGGGGCTCGACGGCTGACTCTGTCATGATGATCTGGTCTGCATGCAACACGTTGTAGGTGTTTAGCATGTCCACCGTCATCACCTCTGTGCGCTGCAGGTTGCGGCTAGAGAGGTACAGGTTCTTGTCGGCCTGGGGTAGGATGAAGAGGGTCTTCTTGCCGGCGAGCTGCAGCCCCTCTAGCAGTTGGATGTACTGCTTGGTGCTGGGCTTGTCGAACATGAAGGGCTCTAGCACGGTGATGGCTCCGGCTTGAGCCTTAGCCGCAAATGCAGAGCGACGGGCCAGACGCTTTACCTTCTTGTTGAGTTTGAAGTCGTAGTCTCTTGGACGAGGACCGAACACACGGCCACCACCTACAAACACTGGCGACTTGATGCTACCGGCACGAGCACCGCCTGTGCCTTTTTGCTTCTTAAGTTTTTTGGTAGAGTAGGCTACCTCTGCACGCTCTTTGCTTTTGTGCGTGCCCTGGCGCTGTGCGGCCAGATACTGCTTCACGTCCAGGTAGATGGCGTGCTCGTTGACTTCGATACCGAAGATGTCGTCGGTAAGGTCAACGCGGCGGCCTGTCTCCTGGCCTGAGCGGTTAATGACTGAGAACTCCATTCTTACTTCTCAAGGGTTATGTACGAGTTGATGGCGCCGGGAACGGATCCGCTCACCACGATTAGGTTTTGCTCTGGCATTACACGGAGCACGCGCAGGTTTTGCACCTTCACACGGCGGTTGCCGGTGCGGCCGGCCATGCGCAGGCCTTTGAATACGCGTGCGGGGAACGAGCATGCACCCACCGAACCTGGGTGACGCTGGCGGTTGTGCTGGCCGTGTGTCTGGCCGCCTACACCGCTAAACCCATGGCGCTTTACAACACCCTGGAAGCCCTTACCCTTAGAAGTGCCGACGGCGTCGACGAAGTCTCCTACCGTGAACAAGGATACGTCTACCGTGGTGCCATAGGCTGGAGCTTCTTCGAAGTGGCGAAACTCAACGAGTTTGCGCATGGCTCCGGCGCCGGCTTTCTTGGTGTGGCCCTTTTCTGCCATAGAGGTATTTTTCTCTTTGGCGGGGTCAAATGCTAATTGGATGGCCTCGTAGCCGTCCGAATCGACGGTCTTAACCTGCGTAACGACGCAAGGGCCGGCTTGGATTACGGTACATGCCATCGACTTGCCCTCGTCAGAGAACAGGCTGGTCATGCCCACTTTTTTTCCTATGATACCAGACATGGTAGCGTAAAATGTTTAACCCTTTCCGCGCAGGGCACACGGGTGCACCCTCCCTCAAAAAGGACTGCAAAGATAGGATTAAGCCCGTGAAATACCAAAGCCGAGGCTAAAGTTTTTGGAATGAGATAATTAAGCTCGCCGCAGGCACCGCACCAAAACAGCAACAGCCTCTGCTTGGGTAAGCAGAGGCTGTTGCATTTGAGCAGCCAATGGCAGGCAGCATTAAGGCCGCTCTGGCAGCTCCAGTTGTACCACAGGTGTAGGCTGCGGGTTGAGCCCTGGGATTATTACCGCACCGGCGCTCTCTATGGCACCAATCCAAATTTGGCGGCCGCTGATGCCGTAAGACACAGCATACACCACGCGGTTGGGGTTAGGTTGATCGGGCGTGCGGAGTATGCCAGCATCCACAAAGGCCTGCAAGCCACGGTTTGATAAGCCGGGGAAGGTTACGACACGGCTTGCGCCAGAGGTGTAGCCAACGGCACGCAGTTTGTAATTGGTGGGGCTAACGTCTGGGCTGTCGGAGAAGAAAACCACCGAGCCGCGCGGGCGGCTTGAGGTTGAGGGTTGGCCCGAGAATTTGACGGTAGAAACATTCACTTGCTTGTTTTGCAAGCGGACCGACCGGATCTTGCGCAAGACCTGGGGTGTGCCAAACGTCCAGGTGCCTGGGCCGCGCAGCTCGACTTTACGGTTGGCCGTGTCGAAGCGGACCAAGGTATCGCTAGCCGAAAGCACCAAGGGAGTATTGGCTGGCCATGGAGAAATAGCCGTATCTACCTCTAGCCGGCGATAGATGGTTTGGATGTTGTTGGCCAGATTGAGGATGGAATCTCTTGTAGTGCTGATGCGGTAGGTGCTGGCTACAGGCCTTACCGTAGCCTCGCCGCCCACGTGCTCTACGGCAGGCTGCACAATGGTGGCAAAGCCTTGTGCGGCATAGGTTATGGTATAGGTACCAGGCTTTAGGTTGGGAAAGACAAAGGTGCCCGTGGCCGGGTCTAGCGTTGCGGGCGTCTCGCCTTCAGCACCGGTTGCTTTGACGCTCAAGTCTGGTGCAGCGCTGAGGGCTATCGTACTGTCTTGAAACTCATCCAGCAGGCGGATAGAGCCGCGCAGGTCTGCAGCGCCGCGCGAAGGCACTGGTGTGTCTGCCTGTTTTTTGGAGCAGGCCGTAAGGGCTACCAGGCAGAGGAAGGCGAGGTGATAGAGGGAAGTCCGTAGCATGGCCAGACGGGCGGCAGGGTCAGTTACTGGTGATGTAAAAGCGTGCGGAAGCGTATAGGCCCATGGTGCTAACCCTGCTTGTTGGCAGGTACACACCTTGGGCCGTCAAAAATAAGATACCCAAACGCTACTTGGTACTATCGAACTGCCCCGCTTTTTTATTTGGCCAATACCGAGCCCTATCCAAAGAATGCTTGGTGGCTACTGCACCTGGTTTGCTACGCGGCTGCGATTGAGCCTAAAAGCCAGCGCCGGAAAGCTCACCCTGCCCGCCACATAGAATCCCTGCCCGCGCAGGCCTGGGCGTACGCCGCTCTCTAGCCCAAAGCTGTAGTGCAAATCCTGGTTGTAAGCGACATCTACCCCGGCGCGAAAGCCTACCTGCCGCAGGGCTACCGCTTGGGTAGAGTAACGATCGTAACCGACGCCGCTGGGGCGTGCAATACGAATATCGTCTAGCAAAGGGTCGGGGGCCACCAAAACGTCGGCAAAAGTGGTGAGCATGATGTTGTTGGCAAGGTTGCCAAACTTGTCTGCCTTGACGGCCACATTCCGGATAAGCTGGAAGCTGCCGCCTACATACACCATGTTGAGGCGCAAGTTGCTGTATAGCTGGTTGCGATAGGCGGTGCTGGTGTAGCCGCCAAGCTCTGTACTACCATTAGGCAGCAGGCGCGCACCTTCTGCCGAGGTTAGCGTTAGCCCTTGCCGCTCTAAGGGCCGATTCAGCGAGACAGCGCTAGAGAAGCTATGTACACCGACCCGCCCACCCCAGATGTGGCGGTTGCGGCTGTTGACGGTGATTTCATCAACGGTGGTAAACTCCATCACCCGCACCTTTTTGGAGGTGAGCATAATGCGGCTTGTGCTTTTCTTCTCCACGTCCGAGAATGCATATTGCCCTCCTAGCTCAAAGGAGCTGAAAGGCGTGTAGAGATTTAGCTGCCGCACGGTTTGATCTCGCCTGGGGCTAGCGTCTGAGCGGTAGTTGATGCCGCCGTTTTGCCGCGCGTTGGTACGCATAAAGTCTGTGCCGGCCGCGTAATTACCCTGAAAGGCCGCCGTGAGCTGCAGCTTCTGCTTTACGAAAAGCCTTGCCGAGATGCCATAGCCCAGGCTCACATTGTCTGAACCCATATGTGCTGCCAGAGGCGATAGGTTAAGCCAGAGCTGGTTGATGTCGTATGGGTCGTCGAAGACAGTTTTGTAGTTGACTACCCTGTTGGAGAGCGGATTGCTGAGCTGCGCCCATGCCGAGGGCGAGGCAAAGCCAAGCGCCAGCAAAATGACCGTCTCTGCCCTGAGCCAGAGTTGTAAAGGAAGCCGTGCCATGGCCCCAAAACTAGAGCCGTGCACCCTGGCGTCTATAACACAGCTGACGGTGTAAATAGCCTGTGTATGTTTTTTATCTTAGCGCACACACTAGCTTTAGCCGATAGAAGCATTTACTGGCACGATGGTTGCTTTTTTCGACCAACATATGTTGTGAGTATGCTGTTACTGCGTGTAACTAGCATGTAACCTCCGGCCAGTGTTTGAGGTAATAAACCCAACATTTACAAGAACTTACCTGACGCGACCTTGCTATGACCTCGTTTGTTAAACCGATAGCGGTGCTGCCCGAGCACGAGCTCGAACAGGATGTTGCCCTCAAAGAAGAGCTGCTGCACGATTTGGTGGTGTTCAACGACGATGTGAACACTTTTGACCATGTGATCCAGACACTAATAGAAATTTGCGATCACTCGCCCGAGCAGGCCGAGCAGTGCACCATTCTGATTCACTACAAAGGAAAGTGCACCGTCCGCACGGGCGAGCTAGATACGTTGGCCCCCATGCGCAACGCCATTTGCAAGCGGGGCATTTCGGCTGAGGTGTTGTGAGGTAGTCCGCACAGGGCCTACCGGTATTGGCACATCGGCACACATTCCGGACCTTTGGCGGGCTGCCCTACTGGGGCAGTCCTTTTTATTTGCAAGCTAGCGCAGGCCTTGGGCCTGGGCAATTTAGATTTTCAACAGACAACTCTGTGTACAGCACCCAGCTCACGTACTTGCTACGGTTTCTCTTTTTTGGGGGGCTGGTTTGGGTGGTGTTTTTCAACCTGTCGGCCAATCCATCGGTAGATGCGGTGGCCTACAGCCGGGCTGCCGCCACAGGGCAAGACCTGATATATAGCCACCATTTGCTGCATACACTGGCAGGGCATTACGTCTGGAAGCCGCTGCTAGGCTTTTGGCGGGGGCAAGACCTACCGCTGCGCATGGACGGCTACACCTGGCTGGCCTGGAGCAACGGGCTGGCCTACCTGGCCCTGGTGATGGGCTGCAACCAATTGCTGGCGCAACGGAAGCAAGCCTTGCATCCGGCCGCGCTGGTGTTGGCGGCCAGTTGGGGGCTGCTCCGCTATGCCGTAGAGTTTGAAGCCTATCTCTTCCCGCTGCTATGCGGATTGCTGGCCACGTGGGCAATCAGCAAGAACCGCCCGGGCTATGCCGGGTTGGCCCTGGCGTTTGGGATGCTGTTTCATCAATTGGCGGTGGTATGGGTGCTGGCCATAGTTTGGGCCATGGCCCGGCAAAAAGGTTGGCGTGCGTTGGCCTGGCTATTGCCGGGGCTTTTGCTGGTGCCCGCCGTATATGCGGCAGTGTATTTGGCTTGGCCTGGGGGCACACCACAGCCCACCGTGCTGGGGTATTTGCTAGGGGAGTTTGCCACCGATGGGGTGAAGACGGCCTATGGGTTGAAGCATTTGCTGCTGGCTGCGGCCTCTGCCCTGCGGGCTTGGGTGCAGGTCCATGGGGTGCAGGTGCTGCTCTTGCGGCAGTACCCTAACATAGCCTTGTTGCTGGGCCTGGCCGCAGGCCTGGTGGCCTGCCTGTATGTGGTGGTAGGATGGATGGGCACCCGACGGCAGGCGGTGCTTTTCGAAGCTGTGGAAGTGCCTACCGTGACCGAGACCGCCGGGCGGGCGGCCACCTTTGGGTTGGTGGCTGTGGGGCTTTGGAGCCAGGGCAATGCCGAGTTTATGGCGGGCCTGCCGCTGGCGGTCGTCTTGGGCTGGCCCGGGGCTTTTCAGCGGTACCGACTTGCGTCGGTAGGGGTGGCCAGTTTGCTGATGGGGTGGAACGTAGCCTTTGGCTTGTTGCCGCAAAACATTTACACCCTATACCCGTGGCAGGCAGAGGCAGAGCTGGCGGCCATGCCCGGCCCGCCTCTGGCTACCTACCATAAGCTAGAGGTAGATGTATGGTGCTGGCAACCGCAGCGCAGGCCGGTGTTGCACGCGCAGTGGATCTCGGCCCAGGGAGCCCGGTTCTATTACGATGAACGGCCTTTACCCTACCCTACCCTCCTGCTGGAGCAGATGCCAGGCATGGGCTTGAACCGTGCGGCCCTGCTGGAGGCGCAAGGAGGGGCTATCGGGGGCACAGCGGGCAAGCCGACTCTGGCATTGCCGCATCTGGGCGGGCCTACGCAGGTGTGGCAGCTATGGCCTAGGCCGCTACCTGGCCGTAGAGGTCAAACTCGGCGGCCTCGGTGATGCGGATTTGGGCAAAGTCGCCCTGGCGGAGGTAGGCGGTGTCTGCCGGGATGAGGACTTCGTTGTCCACCTCTGGGCTGTCGTATTGGGTGCGGCCTACCCAGTAGCCGCCCTCTTTGCGGTCTATGAGCACAGGTAGGGTCTGTCCCACACGGCCCTGGTTGATCTCGAGCGAGATGTCTTGCTGCACGGCCATGAGCTCGGCCTGCCGCTCTTCTTTTACCTCTTGGGGCACATCGTCTGCCATGGTGTGGCTGTGGGTGTGCTCCTCGTGGCTGTAGGTAAAGACGCCCAGGCGCTCGAAGCGGCTCTGCTCTACAAAGCGGAGCATTTCTTCAAAGTCGGCCTCGGTCTCGCCCGGATGGCCCGTAATCAATGTGGTGCGGATGGCGATGCCAGGCACGCGGCTGCGAATGTCGGCCAGCAGGGCCTCGGTCTTCTCGCGCGTGATGCCGCGGCGCATAGCCTTGAGCATGGCGTTGCTGCCGTGCTGCAGAGGCATGTCTAGGTACCTGCAGACCTCGGGGCGGCGGGCCATCACGTCTAGCACGTCCATGGGGAAGCCGGCTGGGTAGGCGTACTGAAGGCGGATCCAGTCTATGCCCTCTACGTCGGCCAGTCGGTCTATGAGCTCGGCCAGGTTGCGCTTCTTGTAGATGTCCAGGCCGTAGTAGGTCAGGTCTTGGGCAATGAGGATGAGCTCTTTGGTACCGTTGCGGGCAAAGCCGGCGGCGCGGGCCACCAGGTTCTCCATCGGCTCAGATACGTGCTTGCCGCGCATGACGGGGATGGCACAGAACGAGCAGGGCCTGTCGCAGCCCTCTGCAATCTTAAGGTAAGCGTAGTGGGCGGGCGTGGTGGTAAGGCGCTCGCCGACGAGCTCGTGCTTATAGTCTGCCTTTAGGGTTTTTAGCAGGCGAGGCAGGTCGCGCGTGCCAAAGAAGGCATCCACCTCGGGGATTTCTTGTTCCAGCTCGTTGCCGTAGCGTTGGGACAGGCAGCCGGTAACGTACACCTTCTCTACCAGACCTTGGGACTTGGCATCCACATAGCGCAGGATGGTGTCTATGCTCTCTTGGCGGGCGGCGTCTATAAAGCCGCAGGTGTTGATGACGACAATGCCGGCATCGTCGCGCAGGCCCTCGTGCTCGGCCTCGCGGCCGTTGGCGCGGAGTTGGGTGAGCAGTTCTTCAGAATCAACCAGATTCTTGGAGCAGCCCAGCGTGACGATGTTGACTTTGTTGGCCTTGTATCCCTTTGTTCTCACAGTATGCAGCGCCCCTAACCCAGATGGCCCGTTTGCAGAAGCGTATGTACAAAGGTACGCAAAGGTTGGCGGGCCCGGGGCGTGCGGCCAAGCGGCTCTACCTGCGAACTTCGCCCCACCACAAGCAGTTGTTAACTTTCTTATGAACTGGAACCCGCTCCAAACCGAGGCCGACGTAGAGGCCCTGCTGGCCGAAAGCGAGCAACACCCGGTGTTGGTCTTTAAGCACAGCACACGCTGCTCTATCTCTAACACGGCACTGAACAGGCTAGACCGTAAATGGCAGGCTGCCGACAATGCACAGGTAAAGCCGTATCTGATTGATTTGCTTAACTATCGCCCGGCCAGCAACCGAGTAGCCAGCTTGCTAGCCGTAGAGCACCAAAGCCCGCAGGCTGTAGTGCTCCACAAAGGCCAGGTGCTGTACGTAGCCAACCATCTAGAGATTCGCTACGAAGACATCCTGGCTGCCACCGAAGCGGCCTAAAACCCGTACACATAACTGACTGCGGGTTGTAATAACCCGCCCCATCGCTTTGATCGAGAAAAAGAAATTCCACTACACCGCAGTAGAGCCTGAAAAAGCCCTTCTGGTAGCTGTAATACGCCCCAATCAGTCTGAAAGGCAGACTAGGGAATACCTGGACGAGCTGGCTTTTTTGGCCACGACCAGCAACATCACCACGCTTGGGACCATTACCCAGCGGTTGGAGCGGCCCGAAAGCCGGGCCTATGTAGGTAAAGGCAAGCTGGAGGAGGTGCGGCAGTTCGTAGAGGCCTACGGGTGCGACTGCGTGATTTTCGACGATGAGCTGACGCCCGCCCAGGTGCGCAACCTGGAGATGGAGCTAAAGGTGAAGATTTTGGACCGGCCGCTGCTAATTCTGAACATCTTCAGCCTGCGTGCGCAGACAGCCCAGGCCAAGGCCCAGGTAGAGCTGGCCCAATACCAGTACCTTTACCCACGCCTGACGCGGATGTGGACGCACTTGAGCAAGCAGCGCGGCGGGGGTGCCGGTATGCGCGGCCCGGGCGAGCAAGAGCTGGAGACGGACCGCCGTATCGTAAAAGATCGAATCTCTTTTCTTAAAGAGAAGTTGGAGCACTTGGATCGGCAATCCGTCACGCGGCGCAAGCAGCGCGACAAGCTGGTGCGCGTTGCCTTGGTGGGCTACACCAACGTAGGCAAAAGCACGCTGATGAACCGCCTGGCCGGAGCCGAGGTGCTGGCCGAAAACAAGCTTTTCGCTACGGTGGATTCGACCGTACGCAAGGCCAGTATTGCCGATATTCCGTATCTGCTGACAGATACGGTAGGGTTTATCCGCAAATTGCCTACGCACCTGATTGAGGCATTCAAGAGCACGCTAGACGAGGTGCGCGAGGCCGACCTACTAATCCACGTGGTGGATGCCAGCAGCCCGGCCCACCGCGAGCAAATGGAGACCGTAGCCAGCATCCTACAGTCTATGGGTGTGGCCGATAAGCCGACGCTGTATGTGTTTAACAAGGTGGATGCCATTCCACCCATGGTGGAAGACCCTGATCAGGAGGCGTTGGCCCTGCCAGAGACGCACGAGGAGATGCTCGGCCATCTAATCTCGGGCAGCGAGCTGAGCCGCCTTTTGCCGGAGAGTACGCCGAATCTGCCTCCCCTACCCTCGCATGCGCGTACAGATACGGTGCGGATTTCTGCCCTCAAAGACGAAGGCGTGCTGGAGCTTAAGCAAAAGCTCTACGCGCTTGTGAAGCCGGTGCACGTGTCTATTTATCCGAATTATTTGCAGCAGGTGACGCTGTAAGGAGGCGGGTTTACTTCCAATTACTGCGCGCATCAAAGGCGGATAGTACGCGGATAATTTGATTATCTAGGTCTATTTCGTAGATGAGGATGGTATTAGTTTGCACCACGGCGCGGCGGACATAGTCATTAGTTTTGCGCTCCAGGGCTTCGAACGTAAATGGGGCGAGGGCAAGTCTTTTTAGGGTTGCATTGACCTGCTCTTCTAGGCGCAAAAAGGCGTCTTGGCCGAATTCTTGATATACGTAATCGTAAATGGAATTCAGGCCGTCTTGTGCATTTTGAGTAACATCAACGCGCATTGAATCTGGCGATACGCTCTTTCATTTTTTGTTCTGATCGCGCCAGATACTCTTCTAGCGGGGTGACACGGCCTGCGGCAACATCTGCGCGCCCCTTATCAATTTGCTCACACTCGAATGGGGTTGCTTGCCGCACGGCTTTGGGTTGTTGGAGCAAATGGTAGATTTCTGTCAGACGGGCATCCGTTTCTTCCGCATCAATCATTTGATGCAGGGCTTGCTTGAGGCTGGCGAGGGTATCCATATTCTAAATATACGGAAAAATGAACGACGTGCAGCCAGATGCTAGAACCACATTTCGCGGCGGGCGATGTTCCAGCGGACGGCGAAGGTTAGGGTCTGGGTGCGGTGGTTGAGGGCAGGCACGTCAGGGGCAGACTGATCTCTGACCAGTACGCCCAAGTCAATAAAGACGCGATGCCAGGGCATGTAGCTGAGCAGGCACTCGGCCTGCAGGGTGCGGTTGGGCAGCCCTTGGGCGAGGGTGTTGCCGAACTCTCGGCTGCGCTGCAAATAGTTGCGGCGGATTTCTTGCCCGTAATTGTCTGCCCGCGTATCCAGGCCTTGGCGCAAGAGCAAGGCGCGGGCCATCAGGCGCAAGCGGGGGGTGATCTGGTAGGTGGCGCGGCCCATCAGCTCGGTGAAGTTGGCGCCGGCCGGGTGGGCCAGCGGCAGGCCGTAGTGCGTGTAGTTGCGGAACTGGTCTTGGTGCGTGTAGGTGAAGGGCCGCACCAGGTTGTATTCGGCCTGGACGTCTAGCCCGCTGATGCGCAGCGGGTTGATCCACTTGGCCCCGAGCTGGATGGCGTATTTGTTGCCCCACCAGCCGTTTTGGGCCGCCAGGTCTCGAATGCGGAGCTCGTCTAATACGAGCTGGCTGTAAAGGCGCAGTTGGCGGAACAGGTCCCATCGGAGGTTGGCCCCTACCAGGCTGTTATCTGCCGAGCCGTTGTATTGCTCTACGAAGCGGTAGAAGATGATGGGGTTCAGGTAGCTCAGGTCGAAGAAGCCGCGTTTATTGGTGTCGCTGGGGGCAAAGACGACCGACTCGAAGACGCCGAATTTGAGGTTGCGCGTGATGTCCACATCGAGCTGGTGGAAGGCAAGCCACTTGTTGGGCACGAAGCGGTCGGCCACCTCTCGCGTGCCAGCCTTCATTTGAGAGAAGATGTTGGTGTAGCGGATGCGCCAGACGTTGGTCTCTAGCTTGAGGTAGGGGTTGGCCGGGGCCCAGTCGCTCCAGATGAGGGAGCGCATGCCGTCGCCGACAAAGTGCCTGTCTTGCCCGAAGCTGACGGCGATGTGCCGCGTGGCCTGGAAGGCGATGTGCCCGCGAGCCGTGATAAAATCGTAGTAGCCCCGGCGGGCCCGGCCAAACACGTCGGGCTTCACGTAAGCCTCGTATGGCAGCGAGGGGTGCAGGCTGTCGAGGCGGTCGGCGTAGTTCTGCACGTAATAGGGCAAAATGACCTGGTTATCTGCCAGATAGGTGTAAAAGCTGACGCGCTTGTCTATGGTGCCGCGCACCTCTACGCCCCGGGTGTTGATGTAGAGGCTGCGGCCGACATCGCCTTGGTCTCGGCCGAGCATGCCGTAGAAGCTGGGCGAGATGTGGAGGTCAAAGTCTTTGGTGCGGGCGGCGTAGAGGTCTGCCTCGTTGCGGAAAAGGCCGCCCAGCACGGGCTTGCGGCAGGTGGCTTCTTCTGGGTAGAACTCACTGTTGTCTGCCACCAGAAAGCGGTGCATGGCCGCCTCGCGCGTGCGGGCCATGATCGTCGAGTCATGGGCCAAAGTGTCGGCCAGGCCGGCGATGTCTGCCCGCAGGTAGGGGCGCACAGTTCCAAGCCGCTGGGCCGCTTTGCCGCCAGATAATATGGCGGCGCGGTCTATCCAGTTGTAGAGGTCGGCATCGTAGGCCATGTAGCTAGACGACTGGGCCCAGGCCGCCTGCCAAAGGCACACGAAAAACAAGGTCAAGCAGATGCGCATCTGCGCTAAAAATAGCGCCTAAGCAGCCTAGGCTTCGGCCAAGGCGGCGCGCGCGCGGCTGGCGGCCCCTGCGTCTGCGGGCTGGGCGCTGGCGGGTTGCAGCGTCCAGCACTGCTCTTGCACGGGGGCTTTTTGCAAGGCGGCCAGCAGCTCTTCGGAGCTGTCGAAGGTGAGCTGCCGTAGGGCACGTACCTCGCAATAGAGTTCTATCTGCGCCTGGTCGAAGGGCCAGGGGTCTAGGTAATACTGCCCGGGTGCGCCCATAGACAAGAAGTAATTTTCGCCTCCGGGGCCCTGGCCAATCTCTACGCGCAGGCCACCGAAGGGCACCTGGTTTTGGCAGAGGTAGAGGCTGGTCTGGTCGCACCAGCAGAGTACGGCATACTCTTGCTCGGCCTGGGCGGGGCTGATGCCGAGCTGGGCCATCCAGGCCTTCTGGTTTTTGCGCTGGGTTTTGCAGAAGTCTGCCAGGGCTTTGTCTTTGGTGGCTTTGGCCACGGGCTCGTAGAGGTAGCTCATGTGGAGCGATACGAGCAGGCCTACGCGCCGGCTTTTGAAGGCGGCCTGCTCTGCCACGGCCAGGGCCTGGGCCAGCGTTACGCTGGCCTGGGTAAAGTCTAGCGGTGTGCCGTTGGGGTTGAGGTAGTTGCGCCCTTTGAAGGGCAGTTGGGCATCATCGTGGAAGGCGATGGCCTCTATTTGCTCTAGCCAGCGGGGGTGGCGGTAGGCGGGGGCCAAATGGTAGGCCAACTGGGCTGCTACCAGGGCATGGGCATGGTGATAAATAACCTCCCAGCCGGTTGGGATGGCGCGCACAATCATGCTTGTGCATACGCAAGACCACGCTTTATCGTTAGGGAGATAACCCTACCTTTAGCGCACGTTCGCTCCATAACAAAAAAGCTGCCGCATACATGCGATTAATCTGGTTACTAACCTTTTGGATACTGGGAGGTCTTTTATTCGGATATATTTTTTATACCCAAGATCCGAATGCGGCCGAGGCTGGCTTAGGTTACGGCGCAGTATTCCTACTCGGTCTTGCCTCTCCTTTTATAGGCGGCAAGCCCGCAGAGGGTAGGTTTTTTGTTTTGGCGCAGTTGGTCACAGGTCTTTCTGCAGCAAGCCTGATGCTGTACGGCCCCGGGTGGCCCATAGGCCTTTTTTGGTTTGGGTGGTTGGCGTGGGCGGGCGCCTTTGCAGGGGGGGGTATTACACTCCCACTGGCCTTCGGCAAAGGGTTGCTTAGCCTTTCACTGGCCCCAATAAGCTTGCTTGGGCAGATTGTGGTAGGCATATTCCGCCAGAGCCAGCCTGCCAAGGTGCTACAACTAACATTGGCTGCTTTTGCCTTACTGACATTTGGCCTACTATATGCCTCTACCAGCCAGGTATTGTCAGACCTGCTAACCGATTTATGGGAATGGATAGCTGCGTCGCTTGATCTTCACTATTGGCTATTGGTTGGCCTCGGTGGGCTTGTATTGGCCCCACTTTTGCACCCACTGGGTCTGCCATTTTTTGCCAAGGCAGAGCAAACACTCTTCGGCCTGCCATTGCTTGGAATGCTTGGCCCTACAACTACACAAGAGGCCAACATTATAAAGCGGGCCCTAGTGGGCATTATCGCTCTGGCCCTTTTGCCAGCCACAATAGACCTATTGGCATTAGCAGGCCTATGGCACGCACCTGCCGATGCGCCCGCCAGCCAGGTACACCAGGCCGTGAGCATGCTGATGATTAGCTGCACACTGATTGCAGCCTTGGCAGCCTTGATTTTCAGGCAGCCAGAAACGGTGGGCCGCCACCCCGGGCTTGGCAAGCTGTTCTACACCTTTCTGCTTTGCAACTTGGTGTTGGTGGCGGTAACCTGCCTGAAAAATGGCATCTACATCAGCCACTTTGGCCTGACGCACAAGCGGCTTGGGGTATTTATGTGGCTGGCCTTGGTATTGGTGGGGCTCGGCCTAACGGCCTTTAAAGTCCGCCGAAGCCTTACTTTTTACGAACTGGTGCGGGCCAGTACTTGGGCAGCCGGGCTATGTATAGCCAGCTACTGCTTGCTCCCTGCAGATTATTGGGTGCGGCAAAGCCAGCTAGCAAGGCCAGAACCCGACTATACTTACCTGGTTTACAACCTCTCAGATGCTGAATTGGCCCAGCTTGCAACCACCCCTGCCGGCAGGCAACAATACCAGCGCTTACAGAACGACACTACAGACGTAGGTCGCAACCAGTTAGATACCTGGAATCGCGGCATTGCCCGGAGCACCGCCCCTCAGGCCTGGCAGGGGCAGAGCTTGGCTTATTACCTGGCGCGAGGCAGTTGGGCTGCCGCTACTAAACGCTAAACGGCCTAGCCTCAAAAATGCAAAGGCCGCTCTTGCAGGAGCGGCCTTTGCTTTTGTAAGAGTAGCAGTTGGCTTAGTTCATAGAGGCAATGGCCTCTTTCACCTTAGCAGCGGCATCCTTCAGCAGCACGGCTGAGGTTACCTTCAGGCCACTCTCGTCTATAATGCGGGCGCCTTCTTCGGCATTGGTGCCTTGCAGGCGGACGATGATGGGCACGTTGATGGTGCCGATAGCTTTATAGGCCTCTACCACACCGGTGGCCACACGGTCGCACCGCACGATACCGCCAAAGATGTTGATGAGGATGGCCTTGACGTTCGGGTCTTTCAGGATGATGCGGAACCCGGCCTCTACGGTCTGGGCATTGGCACCACCACCTACGTCGAGGAAGTTGGCAGGCTCACCGCCCGAGAGCTTAATCATGTCCATAGTGGCCATGGCCAAGCCGGCACCGTTTACCATGCAGCCCACGTTGCCGTCCAGCTTTACGTAGTTCAGGTTGCTTTCGCCGGCTTCTACCTCCAGGGGATCCTCCTCGTTGAGGTCGCGCAGGGCGGCCAGGTCGGGGTGGCGGTAGAGGGCGTTGTCGTCCAGGTTTACCTTGCCATCCACGGCGATGATTTTATCGTCGCTCGTCTTGAGGGCAGGGTTAATTTCAAACTGGCTAGAGTCGGTAGCATCATAGGCCTTGTAAAGGGCCGTGATGAAGCTCACCATCTCTTTAAAAGCCTGGCCAGACAAGCCTAGGTTAAAGGCGATTTTCCGTGCCTGGAAGCCCTGCAGGCCCACAGTAGGATCTACCCACTCCCTAAAGATTTTCTCTGGGGTGTGCTCGGCCACCTCTTCAATGTCCATACCACCTTCGGTAGAGGTGATAATCACGTTCTGGCCATTGGCACGGTCTAGCAATATGGAGACGTAGAACTCTTTGGTTTCAGACGCACCGGGGTAGTAAACGTCTTGTGCTACGAGCACTTTGTGCACTTTTTTACCTTCAGGCCCGGTTTGTGGCGTAATCAGCTGCATACCGATGATGTCGGTAGCGCGCTGGCGCACTTCGTCAAGGTTTTTGGCCAGTTTTACGCCGCCGCCTTTACCACGGCCACCCGCGTGGATTTGCGCCTTGATAACGTGCCAACCGGTGCCGGTTTGCGCGGTGAGGGTCTTGGCCGCTTCTACGGCCTCGTCTGGGGTGTTGGCCACGATACCCTCTTGGATTTTAACGCCGTAGCGCTTGAGGATGTCTTTGGCCTGATACTCGTGAATGTTCATTGCAGGGGCAGGCGTAATTGCGCTGGCAAAAGTAGGGCCGCCAAGGGTAAGTTCCCAGGGCCAGGCCGGGCCAGCGGCTGTTAAGGTTGTGGTTATTTGGTATCTATCAGGCCACGGCCCGTCTTGCGAATTAGGCGCTCGTCGGTGAGGCGGGCAGCCATCTTGTCTAAGACGCCATTCAAAAAGGCCTGGCTCTGCGGGGTACTGTAGAGCTTGGCAATTTCAAGGTACTCATTGATGGATACTTTGACGGGGATAGACGAAAACTCGATCATCTCTGCCAGCGACATCTGTATCAACAGCAGGTCTATGACAGCCACCCGGCTTAAGTCCCAATTCTGTACCACCTCGGCAAGGCGGCTCATCACAAGCGGACGATGCTCAAGCGTTTTGTCGTAAAGGTTGGTCAGGAAATTGGTGGTTTCCTCCCAGTCTTCACCTTGCTGTTGGACGGGCAGCTCGCCCTGGCTATCGCTGGCTTGCCAGGCTTTGATGGTCTCTTGCATCAGGTGCAAGGTGGCTGCCTTCAGCTCGCCGTAGGCATAGTTTTCTTCTTCGAAGAAATCCTGCACGATGGGCGCGTTAATCAAAAAAACCCGCAGCAACCAGCGGACAAGACGCAAGTCGTCGGCCTCGGTGTGCTGCTCATTGGCCAGGTAATCTTGATAATAAGGATTGGCCTTCAGGCCGTCTTTGTAAAGCCTGCGGATAAATTCTTCGTTGTCTTCCCAGCTCAACCCGCGGCGCAGGGCAATCTGCTTCAGGCCAGCAGACTGGGCAATGCGATCTGCATAGGCATTGTTGGCCAGGCGCATCTCAGCCTCGGTAGCGGGCTCTGGTTTGATGAACCTCGCCTGCCGCTCACCTTCCTCGCGCCGTACTTGCTCTGCCAGCTCGGGCACCAGCAAAAGCAGGCGCAGGTAATAGACGTAGGCAGCATCCAGGTTAGAGACCAGTTGCTTGCGTCGCAGGGCTTTGTCTTGGCGGGCAGCGCTGGCGGCCTGAACTAATGCGCGGTCGGCCAAGGGGCGGGTGTCGTCCGGAAAGAAGGTAGCACGACGCTCCTCGACAGGCACCTGGCGCAATAGCTCAAAGGCTGTTTCTGCTTCTGCCAGTTGGGCGGCGGTCCAGTCGTTGGTTTGGTTTTTGGCAAAGGCCAGATCTTTAAGCTCCTCCTCGAACAGTTGCATGGCCACATCCAGGCTAACGTTCGAGTCCATTTGCAGGCTGTAGAGGCCTTGCATTACAGAAATACGGAGATGTCGGCGGTTGATCATACCAAGGCGGCGCGTGTGGACAGGAGCTGATGAAGGGCAAATTTTGCAAGGGTAGAAAAAAGAAAAAAGAGGGAGGCACCTTGCAGGCCTCCCTCTTTAGGGCTTGGGCTCGTCTGTTAGTTGACGATTTCTAGCTGAGAGAAAAAGAAGCTGCCTTCGATAAGGGCGTTCTCGTCAGAGTCAGAGCCGTGTACGGCGTTGGCCTCGATGCTCTTGGCAAAAATCTTGCGAATGGTACCCTCGTCTGCATTAGCGGGATTGGTGGCACCGATAAGTTTGCGGAAGTCGGCCACGGCGTTGTCCTTCTCCAAAATAGCAGCAACGATGGGGCCGCTGCTCATATACTGGCACAAGTCGCCGTAAAAAGGGCGCTCGCTGTGAACGGCATAGAAACGGCCTGCCGTCTCGGCGGTGAGGCGCGTCAGCTTAGCGGCTTTGATGCGAAAGCCGGCGCCTTCGATCATCTTGAGGATAGCGCCCAGGTTGCCGTCTGCTACGGCGTCGGGCTTCACCATGGTAAAGGTGAGGTTGCTCATGTGTTGTGGGGAGAGTACTGCAGGCCAGGCTGCGTGCACCGTTGTGCCCATCACCCGTGGCCTGAAATTGGCCGCAAAGGTACGCAGAAACAAGCCGGTATGCCAGGGGTTTACTTTTGCAACAACACGCCTACAACAGCAGCCTATAGTTTGGCTGCGCCACATCCGTATGCACCTCTCGCCTGCCCTTGCCGCCTTGGCCATTTGCCTGCTTGCCACAGTAGGTTGCCAAGAAGGCCACGTAAACGTTGCCAGCTTCAAAAAGCAAATGGAGGCCCGCAAGGTGTACCGCCTTACCGAGGTAGAGGTTATGGCCGGCGCAGAGCAGGTAGGCCGAGGCGCCGTTGCCAAGCTTGACAGCGCCCAGCAGGCCGCTAGTGCAGCTACCCCTTGTACAACAGCACTGGCCCCGGTGCTAAAGGCCCTGGCAGAGCAAGAGATAACTGCTACCCGCTTGATCTTTAGCAACTGGCACCCAGTGCCAGACCAACCTAAAGTCAACCAAGTACTAGACGCCCTGGCCTACACCCATGCAGCAGGGCAGCCAATACCTGACAATTTGCAGAAGGACGGCAAAGGCGGGTTTCACTTTGTGCAGGCGCTTACGGTGCCGTCTGCACAATGCCAGGCTTGCCACAAGGGTTGGGCGCAAGGGCAAACCGTTGGCGTATTCAACCTCCGGTTCGGCAGCCGCCCTGCTGTGAAAGTGGCCAGCAAAGGCAAAAAAGGTATGTAGCCCTTCGCCTGCCTAAAAGCATAAAGGGAGGCTAGAGCCTCCCTTTATGCTTTTACATAGCGTAGCCCTTGTAAAGCTGTATGCTTGCCCTAAAGCCGTATATATAATAACCGTCGAAGGGGCCACCGAAGGGAGGATAGCCGATGTTATCTAAAAAATCTGTACGTGTGAAGCGATAGCCAGCCTCTATGCCAAGCCAACTATCCTCGAAGAGGTGGAAGTTGACCCCAAACCCAACGGGGAACACAACCGAAGAGTTGGTGTAAGACCAGCGTGGGTCTTTAGGCAGAAGTTGTCCCGTTTCTGTAGAGCGAGGCATATAGCGCAGCCCGCCCACGCCGGCAAACAGGTAGCCGTTAAAGCGAGAGAGAAAATTCTCTGTGTACGACTTGGGCAAAATGTCGTGCACAAGCTCCACCGATCCCTCCAGGTTGTTGCTTTTGAAAGACCTTCCGGCAAAGTCTGGCTCATCCACTCTATCAGATGTCGCCTGAAGCCTGAAATAATTTATGGAACCCCGCAGCGAAATGAAGTCTGTTATCTGATAGCGCATCCCAGCATTGAAGCTCAGGTTAAGCAGATAGTTCTGTGCAGAAACATTAAAGGGCCGTACCAAATCGCCCGTATAATAAGCTGACCCAGCGCCGTACTCAACAGAGAAAGACGAAAGTCGCGGGCGAGAGTATATCCTGAAATAGTCTGCAAAGTAGGCCCCGCCATACTGTGCCTGCGCAGGCAAGGCCCCAAGCAAGGCAATAAACGCCATACAGAATAAACGTGCAAAGCGGGCCAGGCGCATGGTTTTGGTAGAGGAATGGTTAGACAAGGTCTGCGGTAGCTGGTAGAGTCTCAAAAGTACGTAGCCACACCCAGAATTTTAATATGACACTAAAGCCTGCCAGACCATAACTGAAGCCAGGGCTGAGGATATAGGCCCAGCACCAACGCCAGCAGCACGGCTGACCAAAGTAATAGGGCTTCTGTGCGCGCGACGTCGGCCAAGTGTGTAGTGTTGCCGTCTTGCAGGTAAAATTGTCCCATCAGCATCCGGCGAAGGGCCCACAAGAAGAAACCGCTGGTTACCAACAATCCACCTAAAGCCAGAATAAGCGCCGCCCATGGTAAGTGCCCGCCGCTGGCAGCGCCGAAGCCCGCTACCAAAACCAGAAACTCGCCCACAAAACCCGAGAAGCCCGGTAAGCCCATCCCAGCAAAGCACAAAGCCGCAAAAAGCATCGAGAACCTAGGCAAGGCCGCCGCCAGGCCACCTACCGCCCTTAGGTCTCGCGTGCCTGTAAGGTGTTGCAAGACACCGGCTGCAGCAAAAAGCCCTGCACTTATTATACCGTGGCTAACAAGCTGAAAGACGGCACCTTGGTTGCCCAGCGAGCCGCCAGTAGCAAACCCCAGCAGCACAAACCCCATGTGGCTAATAGAGCTGCAGGCCACCAGTCGCTTTAGGTCTTGAGCAGCCAAGGCCAGCAGCGCCGCATAGGCAATGGATATACCGCCTAGGTAAGCCAAAACATCCGAAGACGCGGCCGCTACGGCCGGAAAGAGCCTGATGGCCCAGTACAATATGCCGTAGCCCCCTGTTTTAAGCAAAATGCCCGCCAGCAGAATAGATACCGGCGTGGGCGCCTCTGTGTGTGCTACCGGCAGCCAGGTATGCAAGGGCACCGTAGGCAGTTTGATTAAAAAACCTACCAGCAAGGCCCAAAAGACGGCCGAAGCCATGGTTATACCACTTAGCCAACCCTCGGCGGCAATGGGGGTTTGCCATGCCTGCGCGGCCGCCTGGGGCAGATGGCCAAGGCCCAGCAGTCGCTCTGGATTGTCTAGCAAGTAGCTCACCGCAAAGCCAGCCAAAATGAGCAAGCTGCCTACCAACGTGTACAAGAAAAACTGTATCGCCGCAAACTCGCGCCGAGGCCCACCCCAAAGCCCGACCATGAAATACATCGGGATGAGCATCACCTCGAAGAAGACATAGAACAAGAAGGCATCCTGGGCTACGAAACACCCAGGTATGGCCGTACAAAGCAGCAAAAACAGGGCATGGTAGGCTCTCTCTTTGGTGGTAATATGGCCAAGTGCAGACAGGGCCGACATGGTAAGCACCATACCGCTCAATACGAGCATCAGCCACTGTAAGCCGCCCGCCGCCAGGCTAAACCTAACTTGTAGCAGTGGCGCACCATCTAGGTTAAGGGCAAACCAAGGTATGTCTATAGCATAGCTCAGGTCTTCGGCTAAGGGGCGGTGCCAAATCAGCCAGAGCGTATAAAACAATTGGCCCAATGCCGTAGCCAAAGAGAGGTACTTGCCAGAGCGCGCAGGCATGGCCCAGAGCATGGGCAGTAGCAACAAAGGCAAGGCAAGGAGGGCAACAAGCTGCATGGGCAATGGCTGCAAAACCCCTACAAGCGGCCCATACCGACGATGGGAGAAAAGGTCTGCACGCAGTAAGGCTAGCGCCTGCAAAGATGCAGGCAGCGGCCATTTAGGGCGTATAGGTGTAAACGGGAGACTCTACCCGATTAGAAAAGTTGCCTGCACGATCCATGATGCGGAGGCTAACATACCATCGCCTACCCGGATAAAGCGCCAGCAAAGGGGGGAAGGGTGGCTGAGGCGAAGTAAATATGCCTGGCGTGCCATAGCGCAAAACACCCTCTATGCTCTCGCCCTGGTTCATGTCTCGCGTTGTAGGGAAAGCGCCGAAAAATGGAAAGCTGGTGATGTAGCTGTATTGGCCAGCAGAGTCTATGGCCGTAGTGTGGCGCAGCGTATCGAAGGCGCCGTCTTCTCTTTGCATGTACAGCGTCAGAAACCAGTTATAGGTGCGCATGTTAAAAATGCGCTTATTGCTGGGATTGGGGTACATGTTGAAAGGGGTTGCCATCCGGTCGGCAGGCTCTAGGCCAAGGTCTCCGTTGCCGTCTTTAAAGCGGACAGATACAATGAGGCTATCCTGACTGAAGTTGACGCCGGGCACCAGCCGGGCCGCCTCAAACTCGATACTTGGCGTATCGGGAAAGTTGTTGCCCCGCCTGCAGCCAATCAACAGCGCCAGGCCAAGAACGCAAAAACCATAGCTGAAAATGAGGCGGTTGAGTTGCATAAAGACAGTAAGGCCAGCCGGTTGCGCAGCAACTAAGGGCCAGCTCATTAGAAACGCAAAATTGGGGCCAATGGTGCCTCGTCGCCAGTGGGCTGGGTTGGGGTGTATTTTTGCAGGAGGTAAAGCATTAAACGCCGCACCCCCTACCCCTCTCCTCTAAAGAGTCAACAGAGGCTCCATGCGACAAATACAATTCCGCGAGGCCCTGCGCGAGGCCATGTCAGAAGAAATGCGCCGCGACCCATCCGTGTTTTTGATGGGCGAAGAGGTGGCCGAGTACAACGGTGCCTACAAAGTGAGCCAGGGCATGTTGGCCGAGTTTGGTGCCGACCGGGTGATTGACACACCCATTGCAGAGCTAGGCTTTGCAGGCATCGGCGTTGGCGCCGCCATGAACGGCCTCCGGCCTATTATCGAGTTCATGACCTTCAACTTCTCGCTTGTAGCTATTGATCAGGTCATCAACTCTGCGGCCAAAATCAACTCCATGAGCGGTGGGCAGTACACCTCGCCCATCGTTTTCAGAGGCCCCACGGGCAATGCAGGGATGCTTAGCAGCCAGCATAGCCAAAACTTCGAGAACTGGTACGCCAACACCCCAGGCCTAAAGGTTGTAGTGCCAAGCAACCCCTACGACGCCAAGGGCCTGCTCAAAACCAGCATCCGCGACAATGACCCGGTCATTTTCATGGAGTCAGAGCTTATGTACGGCGACAAGGGCGAGGTACCCGAAGAGGAGTACCTCATTCCCATCGGCGTGGCCGACGTTAAGCGCCCTGGCAAAGACGTTACCATCGTGAGCTTCGGCAAAATGATGAAGGTGGCCCTGGCCGCAGCAGACGAGCTGGCCAAAGACGGTATCGAGGCAGAAGTGATTGATTTGCGCACCGTACGCCCCATAGACTACCCTGCCGTGGTGGCATCCGTCAAAAAAACGAATCGCCTGGTTGTAGTAGAAGAAGCCTGGCCGCTGGCCAGCATCTCGTCTGAGATTGCCTACCATGTACAGCGTTACGCCTTCGACTATCTGGATGCGCCCGTACAGCGTGTAACCAGCCGCGACGTGCCCCTACCCTACGCACCAACCCTTATAGAGGCCATATTACCAAATGTGGAGCGCACGGTGAAGGCAGCCAAAGCAGCCTTGTACCGGTAAAAGGGCAAGAAGCTTCTAAAACGAAAAAGGCTTTGCTGTAATCAGCAAAGCCTTTTTCGTTTTAGAAGCTATCAAGCCTAGGCTCCTACTTTGCCTTTGTAGGTATCGGCATCCATTAGGTTATCCAGCTCGGCAGGGTTGGCCACAGTTATTCTAACCAACCAGCCTTTGCCATATGGATCCTCGTTGATAAGTTCTGGGGCAGACTCCAGCTCCTTATTAAACTCTTCTATGGTACCACCAACCGGCAGGTACAGGTCTGACACTGTTTTGACGGCCTCTACGGTGCCAAAAATATCGTTGGCAGCCAGGGTTTTGCCCACGGTGTTGATGTCAACAAAAACGATGTCTCCCAGCTCGCCCTGGGCAAAGGCCGAAATGCCTACATAGGCAGTGTTACCTTCGACACGAATCCACTCGTGCTCTTCGGAATAACGCAGATTATCAGGAAAGTTCATAAGGTGAGATTAAGGCGTGTTGGTATGAGTGTGATGCTTTAGAGGCGACCATGGTCTGATGCAAGCGCAAAGGTGCATAGCCCTTGGCAAATCCGCGGCAGCCGATTAAAACAAAAAGGCCTTGCCTGCATAAACAGGCAAGGCCGACCAAAGTTTGGAGGGAGATCGAGGGGAATCGAACCCCCGGTCTTCAGAGCCACAATCTGACGCTTTAACCAGCTAAGCTACGACCTCCGTTTCCGGCACCATTTCTGATACCGGGCCGCAAAGATAAGCGTAAGGCAACGAGTAGTCCAAAAATTTACAGCCTTTACAAGTTTGTATGCCACCAAAAGGCGGGGCAAATCCCTGCCATGGGCAGGCTTCTATCTTTGCCTGGGCTACAGGCCCACTTTTGTGGCCAAGCCCAACAATTTCTGGCAGTCGCGTGCATTCATCATCGCATGAATATGGATGCACGAGAAACCATCCTGCCTCCAGTATCCCGCTAAGGAGTCATTGCCAATAGACATCCTTAGCCACAGCACACCAAAACAAGACAAACACATGGCTGTAAATCAACTTACGGGGGCCAATGCTGCCTCTGCCCTGGCTCAATTACGTGCAACACGCCCTGTAGTGCTCAACCTAACCAACTATGTGGTTATGAACCCTACCGCCAACGCACTGTTGGCCTTGGGTGCCAGCCCCATCATGGCACATGCCGAAGGTGAGATGGCCGAGATGGCCCAAATCTCTAGCTCACTGGTGATCAACATCGGCACGCTAGACGAACTCTGGGTACCGCGGTACCGCTTCGCCTTGAGCGAAATGCGCCTCCAGCACAAACCCGTCGTGCTAGACCCCGTCGGGGCTGGGGCCAGCAAGCTACGTACGCAAACCTGCCTGTCGCTTCTAGAGTCTGAGGGAGTTTCTATCTTAAGAGCCAATGCCAGCGAGGTGTTGGCGCTGGCAGGTGCCGCCCACGCAGGCAAAGGCGTAGATGCCACAGACGGGGCCGAGGCAGCCGTAGAAGCCGCCGTGTTGCTCTACCAACGCTATGGTGCAACCGTATGCATATCCGGTGCCATAGACCTCGTTGTTGAAGACGACGTAGTGGCACGCCTGCAGGGTGGCCACCCTTGGATGCCGATGGTTACAGGCACGGGCTGTACAGCCTCTGCACTATGCGGGGCCATGCTGGCCACAGGCCAACAACCTGCAGAGGCTGCTACCCTGGCCATGGCCTATCTGGCCTTAGCCGGCGAGCAAGCCGCTGCCAAAGCACACGGGCCTGGCACACTCTGGCCAAACATGTTGGACGCCCTCTTTAACCTGGCCGCCGGCTCGCTGCAAGCCCGTTACCCAAACAGCCTGGCCGACGGCCGCTAACCTATGGCGTTTCTGGCCGGTATATACTTGGTGGCAGACACTGGGCTGGTGCCCGACGCAAAAGCACTGCTGCGTATAACGGAGCAGGCGGTAGCCGGTGGGGTGTCTGCCGTGCAGGTGCGGGCCAAAGGCTGGGCCGAGCGCGATTTGGCCCAACTGTGCCGGGCTGCGTTGCAGATAACAGAGCCTGCCGGCGTGCCGCTTATCGTAAACGATTCTGTAGCAACTGCGCTTACCATCGGTGCGCAAGGCGTCCATCTGGGCCAAAGCGATATGCCATATGCCGAGGCCCGTACCTTGCTGGGGCCAAAGGCTTTGATCGGGATAAGCCTTGAGCACCTTGGGCAGATACAGCAGGCATCTGCCCCGGGGCTAGACTATGTGGCTGCTAGCCCGGTGTTTGCCACACCTACCAAAGCTGATACAGCGCCCGCGCTCGGCCTGGATGGGTTGCGGCATATGGTAAAGTTGGCAGGTGTGCCAGTCGTAGCCATAGGAGGGATTCAATTGTCTAACGCGCAAGCGGTAGCCGAGGCAGGGGCACACGCATTGGCTGTGGTGTCGGCCATTTGTTTGGCACCAGACCCACGCGCCGCGACCGAAGCCCTGTGCCAGGCTTTTGAACTGGGCAGGCAAAAGAGCCTTTAGCTGGCAATCAAAGCAATAGCCCTAAAACGAGACGACCCTGGCCATGGCCAGGGTCGTCTCGTTTTAGGGCTAAGCCGGCAAGGGTTACTCTACTGCAAACCGGCGGCGGATGGCACCGCTAGCGTCGCGGATGATGGCCGTGTAGATACCAGCAGGCAGGCTGCTGACATCTATCACCGATTCGAAGTCGGCTATGCGGCGGTTTAGCACCATGCGGCCCGTGCCATCAATGAGCAAAAGCGTGGCAGGCGTGTTAGCACTACGCTGGATGGTAACCATTCCATGGGCAGGGTTGGGGTACAACGCTACATCGTTGGTTTGTAGTTGCTGCACTGCAACAGGGCGGGCACCTACATAGAAACTGTCGACCTCCACAAAGCAGCCTGCAAAATCTGCCCGGGTAATGGCACCACGGAAGCGTACCAAAGCCTGACCACCACCCCCTTGAGACAATTGCACAGATACCTGGCGGAAGTTCAGAGTAGGTGCAAAATCGCCACGGCGCACGCGTAGCAAGCGGGTCCAGGTCTGGCCGCAATTGCTTGTTACGTCCACCACCAGGCTGTCGTTGTTGCCGAGGATGGTACCGAAGCGGCGGCTATCTTCTACGATACGCCATTTAAACGTAGCAATCGTGAGGTTGGTGTCTGTGGCCAGCGAGAAGATTGGCGAGCCCATGGCACTGGTGCGGAGGGCGTTGTTGAACTTGGCCGCAATAACACCGTTGTTGGGGTTGCCTACTACGGTGCGCAGGCGCCAGTCGTTAAAGCGGGTATCGCCACGCGTCCAGTCTTGTGGCAGTATTACTGCCGAAGGGTCTTGATCGAAAAGCTCGCTGTAGTTTGAACCTTGGATAGGCGCATTGTAACGAACGGTCACCGACATGGTGTCGTTGCGACGTGTCGTATCGCCGTTAAGCAAGGTGCGGAAGGCAATCCGGTAAGTGCCAGGAGTCAGCGTGATGGGCGTAACGAAGGTGACCGTATCGGCAGCTGCAGTAACGAGCGGGCGGCGTAGGGTAAAGGTCTCTACCACGGGGGCACCGCCGTTCAACGAATACTGGGCTTGGATAGACGTCAGGTTGTCTGCACCGTAGTTGCGGAAAGAGAAGCGAGGACGTACCGTACCCGGAGGGCAGCCAAGCGGATCGTTGAAGGGGGCCAGGGCAACCAGTGGGCCTGCGTCTAGCGCTGCGGGGTTGGTAATCTGAATGTCGTCTAGCACTACACGGTAGGGCACCGTGGCGCGGGTAGCGTTGCTGAACATCAAGAAGCCAATCTGCAAACGCGAGGCTGTGTTTGAGGCACGGACGTTGAACTCGGCCAGGCGGTTGCTGATGGTACGCGCAGTCCAGTCTCTGTTGCTGAGCTTAATAAGTGTACGCCAGGTGCTACCGCAATCGGTAGAGGCACGCACATAGAGCGTATCGTCCTCCATGCCGTTGGGAGCAGGATCTGCATTACCAGCCGCAATGACAGCAACCTTAAAGGTCAAAAACGAGGTGGGTGATGCTTGGTAGCTAGGGCTGTAAATCCACTCTTGCTGTAGGTTGCGGTTACGCGCAGAGTCCATGCGCACGGCTACTACGCCATTGTTGCCAGGCAAAGAACCAAAACCCCAATCAGACGCTGTACCGGCAGGTACGGCCAAACCTCGGCCCCGCGCCCAGCGGTTGATGTTGATACCACCGATATCGGTGATGCGGGGCGATGGCAAAGACAAAGGATTGGTAATCCGAACGGTGTCTGCCTTGGCCGTATCGTTGGTGGCAGAGAGGGCATTTTCGCCTGGGGTAACAGTGTAGGCTACAAAGCGATACTTGCCAGCTGTGCTTAGGTTGGCCCCAAGTGCACCCGTAAAGGTTACCGTATCAGAGGCACCGGGTATCAGTGTACGGCGGAGAGTAAATGTATTGCTAACGGGAGCCGAACCGTTTACGGTGTAGCGGACAGTAGCCTGGGTTTGGTTAGCCGTACCAAAGTTGCGGATTACGACCACCACCGGCTCTTGGGCCGACAAAAGGCAACCGGGCGTACCTGCAACCGGGCGCAGTACAGAGATGGCACCCATATCGTTGGGCAGCACTTCTTTCAGCTCAATATCGTCTAGGTGGAGGCGATAGGTCGTATCGTTGGGGCTGTTGTTGCTGGTAGCGTAGAAACCTAAACGGACAGAAGTAGGGCCGCTAACACCCAGGGGTACACGGTACTCTTGCAGCGTGTTGTTTATGCGTCCTGAGATAAGGTCTGCCTGCGTAAAGCGGGTGAGCGTGCGCCAGGTATTACCACAGTCGGTAGAAACACTCACGCGGAGGGTATCATCACCAATGCTTGGTACGGGGCTGGAGCCAAACTCATTTACCGTGACGGCACCTTTAAAAATGAGTACCGTGTTCGGCGTAACGTTATAGGCAGGTGACAGAAGCCATTCCTTCTGATCGCGCCGCGGCGTCAGGCTGCGCCCGCGCATGATGATGGCAATCGTTTCAGACGAGAAGGGGAAGCCTGTGTTCCAGTCAGACTGTCCAGTTACTGGTGGCAAGCCCTGGGCCTCGCGCCACTGGGCAGTTACAGTCTCCGCTAGGGTGCCTAAGGGTCGAGCCGGCGGAGTTATGGGGCCCGTCAGGTTGATGTTGTAGTTTACCAGCGAGTCGTTCAGGAGCGAGAGGCCAACCTCGGTAGAGAGTTTTACCCAGGCTTTGAAGCGGTAGTTGTTTATGGCATTCAGGTTGGCGGCCTGGGCACCGGTAAACTCAATGGTATCGGTTGTGCCGGGCAGCAATGCCGGGCTAAAGGTGATGTTACGAACAACAGGGGCACCTCCGTTGACGCGGTAACCTATCGGTGCTGCCGTTTGAGGGCTGGTACCGAAGTTGCGCACAACAAGGCGGACGGTCTCTTGCGAAGAGAGTAGGCAGGTTACCTGGTCTGGGCGAGGGGCCAGGATGGCAATCAGGCCAAGGTCGTTAGGTGCGGGTGGAATTGGTGCAAAGCGGTACGTAAGACCGGGCGTAGGCAAGCCAGATGGAAATACGGTAACCTGGTCAGCATTGGTTGACGCGCGGGATACCGAGTTCATGGACGAACCAGATAAGCCGAAGAAGTCGTTGACATCATTCCCACGGATACCAAATTGGGGCCGGGTGATGTTAGGGTTGCTCGGGCTAGCCAAAAACGTTCCGTAAACGAACTCGATGGTGTTGGTACCCTCAGACAGGATTACCTGAAAGTTGATTAGCTCCTGGTCGCTGGGGAAGGATGTGGCCGTCCTCCAACGCTTGAAATCCGTCCACTGGGCAATGAAGCGGCGGCTACCCGGCGTGCCAGTCCGCAGAACACGGATAGGATCACTTGTCCCGGCGCGCATATCGCTGGCAAATGGTGCCAGCAGGTTGCTTTGCCCGGCAGGGCCGGCTGAGGTAAAGACGATGCCGTCGTTGGTTTGCGTGTTAGGCGAGATAGCCGTATAACCCCAAGAGCTGTTAGGGCCAAACACCACGATGCCGTTTGCGTTGAGGCCGACCTCCGTGTAGGTCTGTCCGTTGTAGTCGAAGCTGAAGCCCAGATCTACGCCGGGGAAGTTGGTGTCGTCGGTATTTTCGGTACCGTACGTCTCGTCGGGCGTGGCAATGGGCGTGTAGGTACCCTGAGTTTGGCTAAAGGTGTAAGTCGTCACCTGTGCCAGCGAAAGGCCAGGCAGAACCAGCAGTGCCGCCAGTGCAAAGCCACCCAGCTTGGCCATGTAGTTGAATAGTTGTGTGGAGTACTTGTGCGACATGCAGGTAGGTACGGATTGATTAACAGGCAAAATTAAGCCGTCCGCGCTGTATGGTAGTGGATAATTTGGCAAAAAGCGCGCTTTACCGCAAGAAATCGTCAGCATTCTGGCAATTGATATGAACTTGCGGCACAAATGTCTAAGAGCCCTCCGCTTGCCTGGTACGATCAACTACCTGTGGGAGAAGCCGGTGTAGATGAGGCTGGCAGAGGCTGCCTGGCAGGCCCGGTTGTGGCGGCCGCCGTAATGCTGCACCCAGGCCAGCAGATTATCGGCCTAAACGACAGCAAGCAGCTAAAACCAGCCGAGCGAGCGGCCTTAGCAGAGATTATCAAGCGCCAAGCCACCGCCTGGGCCATAGCAGAAGCCTCGGTAGAAGAGATTGGCAAGCTTAACATCTTGCAGGCCAGCCTGCTGGCCATGCGCCGGGCCGTAGAATCATTGCCACTTAAACCCGAGCTACTACTGATAGACGGCAATCGGTTTGCACCTATGCTGGGCTATGCACACGTTTGCCACATCAAAGGCGATGGCCGGTTTGCCTCTATTGCCGCGGCCAGCATATTAGCTAAAACAGCCCGAGACGCACGGATGGCCGAGCTGGCAACCCTCTACCCTATGTATGGCTGGGAGCGGCACTTTGGGTACCCAACCAAAGCGCACAGGGCAGCTATTGCCCAGCATGGACCTAGCCCTTGGCACAGGCCAGGCTTCAAACTGCTGTAAGCGTTGCGCTAAATCAACGGGGAGGCTTTGGCACTGGCGGCCTTTTTTCTGTTTCGCTCAAAAATCCAGTAAAAGGGTACGCCTGATGCAATAAGCGCAAGGCCCACCCCAGCCTCGCGGGGGCGCTCTTGCACGGAGACAAACACCAGCACCGCACAAAAGGCCACAAACAGGCCAGGTAATACGGGGTAAAACGGCACCTTGAAGTTGCGCACAGCCTCTGGCCACCGGGCGCGAAGCACAAAGACACCGGCAGCACCAGCCCCATAAAATAAAAATGCCGCAAACACAAGCATATCCGTAAGCTGATCAAAACTGCCAGACAGCACCAAAATAGAGGCCCAAAAACCCTGAATGATCAAGGCATTGGCAGGCACACCCGCCCGGTTGCACACCTTGGCCTTGGCAAAAAACAGGCCGTCGTGCGCCATGGCAAAATAGACCCGGCTAGCGGCCATAAGCGTATTGTTGGTAGATGAGAAGGTGGCTGTAATAATTAAGGCCAAGATTAGGCCAAGCCCCCCCTGCCCCAAAAACGTGGATACGACGCGTACCGCGGCAATGTCGTTGGGGCGGGCTGGGTTGGGTAGCAGGCCCGCCGTAGGCAGTACATATAAATAGGCAGCGTTGATGGCCACATAGGCCGCCATCACGATGCCAACGCCGAGCGTCAAGGCCATTGGGATGGTTTTCTGAGGAGATTTAACCTCCCCACCTAGGAACCCGAGAGAGTTCCAACCCTCGTAGGCCCAAAAGGCAGCCATCAGCGCCGTGAAGAGGGGGGTAATCAGACCCTGTGCTTCGATAGGTGTGCCTGCAGTATCAAAGGCAAAATTCCCTTGCGCTCCGCTGTACCCAAAGCAAAGCATCGTTATAAGGCCTATTGCCAGCAAAACGGCAGAGCTAAGCACGTTGCTAACAGAGCTGCCCCAATGCACGCCCCGGGCGTTAACGGCCGTCAGCAGCGCGATCAGCAGGATGGTGAGGCCCTTTACCCCGAAATTCTCGAAAGGAAAGAAGATACCGCCGATGGACAAGGCCTCCACCTCGGGCGAGAGGCGGGGCAGGGGCACCAGCGTATTGACACTTTGGGCAAATACATAAGCCACCGACGCTGCCGTGGCAGACTGGATTACGGCGAAGCTCGTCCACCCATAGAGGTAGGCAAAAAAGCGGCCATACATCTTCTCAAAGTACTTGTACTGCCCACCGGGCTCTGCTATGAGCCCTGCAACCTCGGCGTTGGTAAGCGCCCCGGCCAATGTTACCAGCCCGGCCAAAGCCCAAGCAGCCAGTACCCAGCCCGACGAGCCCAACTCGGCAGACATAGGTGAAACTTTTTTGAAAACGCCGGAGCCGATCATGGCGGCAACCACCACCATGATAGCCGAAAAAGTGCCTAAGCGTCGTACCAGCCCGGTGTGGTGCCGCTCGTGTTTGTCTGCCATAGCCATTTGTGCGGGCCTAAAGGTAGGGCGTGGCAGGGGCTACTGTAGATGTGCCTGCAGAAAGGATGCGTACCCCATCTTGGCCAAAGAGGCTTGCTGGGCTAAGGCATGGGCCCGGCTTTTGTATTGACCCACCACTACCCGGTAGTGTTGCTCTGCCCCACTTCCCTCTCCACAGGGCACCTGTACATATACGTCTCTTATGCCTGCACTCCGCAGAGAGGCAGCATCGTACAGGGCAGAGGCAGGGCTGTAGTAAGACGCCACCTGTAAGGCATAGCCCTTAGGACGGCAGGCTTTGCCAGTAGGCAGGTAGCTCATACCTGCGTCGAGGGTAGTGGGCTCGTCGGCCAGCAGCGAGACAGCCATTGTATCGGGGCGCTCAGCCGGGCTGGGTTTGCCAGGGTACACCGTCTGTATGATGACGGGCTGCGCTCCGCCTTTAATACCAATTTTCTGGGCGGCAGCCCGGCTCAAATCCAAGATGCGGTTCCGTCGATGCGGGCCCCGATCGTTGATGCGGACGTAAACCGATTTACCGTTGGCCGGGTTGGTAACTTTGACCACCGTCCCGAAGGGCAGCCAGCGGTGGGCCGCCGTCATGGCGCGCTTGTCGAAGCGCTCGCCGCTGGCCGTGCGCCTGCCATGGAAGGCATCTGAATAAAAGGAGGCTCGTCCAGACTGAATTTCTCCCTTTTTGGTCTGGGCCATGCCTCCCGGCAATAGCAAAAAGAGAAAGAGCTTTAGAGCTAATAACTTCTTCATTATCAATTAGTTATTAGTTTAGGGCGGATGCAAGTTAAAGCCACCCCTTCTTACACACCAAATAGACAAGGTTTTGTCCTATTATTCGTTCTGAAAATTCAGCCCCCTCTGGGTGGCACCAAAACCTGCCTGATTCCGTTTTGGGACTGCCCATAACCTTTACACCCTTGCTACCACACAAACTTCCCTTTGTTCGATTTGCCTGGTGTAGGTGGGCCATGCTTGTTTGCCTTTGGGTGGCAGGCGCGGGCCGTGGGTGGGCGCAGATCCAGGTTCAAGGGCAGATTCTGGAGGCAGAAGGCAGCACCCCACTACCGGGCGCCACCGTGTTTGCTCCTGGCTACAGAACAGGCACTGCAACCGATGCAGAGGGCAACTTCAGTTTGAGCCTTCCTGGCGACACGGCCACGCTAAGGTTTGGTTTTGTGGGGTATGTGCCCCGCGTGGTGCGCTACACGCGCAATCACACCGGCTTGCGCATTGTGCTAGAGCCAGAGCGCCTGCAAGAGGTAGTGATAGATGCCGACGGCACACCCCAAACCAAGGTGCAACGCACACAGATGTCTGTAGAGCGGCTGGAGACGCGGCAGGCCAAGCTGCTGCCCGCCTTGTTTGGCGAGGTGGACCTGTTGCGGATTTTGCAGCTGAAGCCCGGGGTGCAGTCGGGCGGCGAGGGCACCACGGGGCTCTACGTGCGGGGCGGCGGGGCAGACCAGAACCTCTTTTTGCTAGACGAGGCCGTTATCTACAATCCGAGCCACTTGTTCGGGTTTTTGTCGGTTTTCAACCCAGATGCGGTGCGCAACATCGACCTGTACAAGGGCGGGTTTCCGGCCAACTACGGCGGGCGCCTCAGCTCGGTGGTGGATGTACGCCTGCGCGAGGGCAACCGCGACAGCACGGTGGCCACCGGCGGCATCGGGCTCATCAGCAGCCGCTTTACCCTGGAGGGGCCTATCCAGAAGGGCAAATCGAGCTACATCTTCTCGGCGCGGCGCACCTACTTTGATGTAGCCACGCGGGCCTACAACGAGCGGCAGGCCCCGCGCAACATCAACAATCCGCGCTACTCCCCCATACCCGACTATTACTTCTACGACATGAACGGCCGCCTAACCTTCGACCTCTCGGAGCGCGACCGGCTCTATGTATCGGGCTACCTGGGGCGCGATGTGTTCGGGTTTCAGCGGCGGCAGTTCCGCTTCAACTTCGACTGGGGCAACAGCCTGCTCTCGGCGCGGCTCGTCCACAGGCACGACGCCCGCACCACCTCTGAGGCCTCCGTTACCCTTACCGATTACCGCTACAACATCCGCAACGGGTTCGACCGGTTCAGCTTCAGCCTAAGCTCGGGGATTCAAGACGTGACGGGGCGGCTACAGGTGACGCGCAAAACCATCAACAACCATCACCTGACGGCCGGTATTACCTATACCAACCATCTTTTCACGGTAGGCCGGGCCCAAGGCGGCACCAGCGACAATAGCTTCCGCTTTTCGGCAGGCCAAACCCTGCAAGCGGGGGAGTATGCGGTCTATGCCTCCGATCAGTTCAACCTGAGCCCACGCACGGAGCTGATAGCCGGGCTGCGGGTTTCAGGTACCACCCAGGCAGGAACGACCTACGGAGGGCTAGAGCCGCGGCTCATCGGGCGCTACACGGTCTCCGACAAAATGGCCATCAAGGCCAGCTACGGGCGGATGTACCAATACCTGCACCTTGTATCGCCCTCGGCCACCAGCATTCCGACGGATTTGTGGTATCCGTCTGGCCCGCGGGTCCGGCCGCAGTTGTCAGACCAAGTGGCAGCCGGCTACAACCTAAGCCTGGGGGGCAACAAGTTCTTCTTTAGCCACGAACTCTACTATAAAAGGCTGGCCAATCAGGTAGATTTTAAGGACGGGGCCAATCTGTTTTTGAACCAGCAACTCGATACGACCTTCATCTTCGGGCGGGGCTGGGCTTACGGTACGGAGCTATATCTGGAAAAGCGCATCGGCCGCACCACCGGCTGGATCGGCTACACCCTGGCCTGGACGTGGCGCCAGTTTGACCAGGTAGACAACGGCCTGCCCTTCCACCCGCGCTACGACCGCCGGCACGACTTGTCCATCGTCGTCAGCCACCAACTCAACCACAGATGGAGCCTCTCCGGAACGTTCGTGTACGGCACGGGCAATGCCGTGACCCTGCCCGTGGGCCGAGCTTTTGTGCAAGACATCGGTGGATCTGTTGGCTCGCCCCCAGGCTTTGCCGTAGTGCCGCTGTACGGGAGGCGCAACAGCTTCCGCATGGCACCCTACCATCGGGCAGACGTGAGCGCCGTATGCCTGGTGGGCCGCCGACGGGTAAACGACCTGACCTTATCCATCTACAACGTCTACAGTAGAATGAACCCCTACTTCTACTACATAGACACCCAAACCGAAAACCCAGACGGCAGCGGCAATATCACCGGTTTTGAGGCAAGGCAGGTAAGCCTCTTCCCCATCATTCCGTCCGTCACCTACAACTATAAGTTTACCGTCCGGCCTCCGTGGAGGCGGCGGGCGGGTGCCAGTACCGCAGGGCAGTAGCGGTGGCCACGGCCTGGCGGTCGTCGGTAGTGCCGGGGTTTTGCTGGGTCTGGGCGTATTGCCGGGCAATGGCGGGGCGGCGGGCATAAAAGGTGCCCACGCCCACAACGGCAACACCCAAGCACAGAGACAAACAAAAGGCCTCGGCAATGGCGGGCTTTATGCGGGGGCGGGTCCAGACCCAGAGCTTTATCAACAGCAAAGCGATGAGCACGCTGGCCTTGAGCCCAAGCGAGGTGGCACCCATACGCAACCCCAGGGCTTGGGCAATCTGGCCGTCGGCCAGGATGACGGTGGCGAAGATGGCAGACCATACAAAGTCCGTATCTAACCGCTGACGGGCACCTGCTGCGTAACGCTGGGCCAGGTACAGCACGGCCCCGATGGGTATGGCCATGGCCATGCACTCTGATGTGGAGGCTGCCAGGGCCAGCCAGGCGGTGGCTTTCCAGAGGCCGTTGTCGTCTGCCTTGTCGAAGAGGGCCGCAAAGCCCCAAAGGGCTAGCAGGTAGCCCAAAGCCTGCCGCCCCCCATAGCCGCTGAGCCACAGCGCCGGGTTGCAAGGGGCCATCAGCAGCAGGCCGGTAGCCAGCAAGAGGTAGCCCGGCAGGGACAGGCCCGCCAGGCGGAAAAGCTCGTAGGCCAGCAGGATCAACAAACTGGTGTTGATAACCACGGCCAGGTAAAAAGAGAAGTGGCCCGTGAGCCCCAACCAAACCAGGTGCTTAAGCCTAAGCACCAGATTGAACCCGGCGCCATCGGACTGGCCCAGCACAGCCACCTTATCGGCCCAGGTATCAGCATGCAAAAATTGGTTTAAGAAACCCAGGCAGGCCTGTGCCTCGCCGGGCAGATAAGGCTGGTCTTGGGCCGCCAACAAGGCATAAATAATCAGCCCACCGGCTAGCGCCAAAAACAGCACTTTATACGTCCAGTCAGAGAGGGTTTGGCGGGTAACCCGCCAGTCGTCGGGCGTGGGGTAGGCGTGGCTGGGGCCTGCCACGGGAGGTTCTTCCATCATGGTGCAAAATTGGGCCTGCTGGCGGCCTTATGCGTATCATCTTTGCAGCCCGCCAGCCGCCGAGGCCCCGCTGTATGAACTTAGCCCACCAACTAGAGCCCAGTTTTGTATTTGAGGCACTGGCAGATGCAGCCAAAGCCTGCGGGGTACCAGCCTATGTGGTAGGCGGCTGGGTGCGAGACCTGCTGCTGGGCCGCCCCACCAAAGACATAGACATCGTCTGCGTAGGCGACGGCCCCGCCCTGGCCGAGGCCTATGCCCAGCGCGTGGGCGATGCCGAGGTGCACATCTTCAAAAACTTCGGCACGGCCATGGTGAAGGCCCGCGGCATAGAGGTAGAATTTGTAGGGGCACGGCGAGAGAGCTACCGAGCCGAGAGCCGCAAACCCGACGTAGCCCCCGGCACGCTGGAAGACGACCAGCGCCGACGCGACTTTACCATCAATGCCCTTGCCATATCGCTGAACGCGGCCGACTATGGCACCCTGCTAGACCCCTTCGACGGGCAGGGCGATTTGAAAAGGCAACTGCTGCGCACCCCGCTGGCCCCGGCCGAGACGTTCTCGGACGACCCGCTGCGGATGATGCGGGCCGTGCGCTTTGCCGCCCAGCTCAACTTCGACATAGACGCCGATGCCTTTGAGGCCATGCAGGCTCAGGCAAGCCGCCTGCAGATTGTGAGCATGGAGCGGGTGCTGGTCGAGTTTAACAAGATGCTGCTGGTGCCTAAGCCCAGCTACGGCCTCAAGCTGGCCTATTATGCCAAGCTGCTGGAGCAGTTCTTTCCGGAGCTGGTGGCGCTGGCGGGGGTAGAGAACCAGGAGGGCAAGACGCACAAGGACAACTTCTTCCACACGCTGGAGGTGCTCGACAACGTGGCCGCGGCCGGGGGCGACCTCTGGCTGCGCTGGGCGGCCCTGCTGCACGACATTGCCAAGCCCGCCACCAAGCGCTTCGACAAGCGGGCCGGGTGGACCTTCCACGGCCACGAAGACAAAGGCGCCCGCTGGGTGCCGGGCATCTTCCGCCGGCTCAAGCTGCCGCTAGACCATAAGATGAAGCGGGTGCAAAACCTGGTACGGATGCACCTGCGCCCCATCGCCCTGAGCAAAGTCGAGGTGACAGACTCTGCCGTGCGCCGGCTTATGGCAGAGGCCGGCGAGGACATTGCCGACCTGATGACCCTAGTGCGGGCCGACGTGACGACCAAGAACCCCGGCAAGGCCAAACGCTACCTGGCCAACTTTGATGCCGTGGAGCAGAAGATGGCCCAGGTAGAAGAGGGCGACCGGCTGCGAAACTTCCAGCCCGTGCTGACGGGCGACGACATCATGGCGGCGCTGGGTTTGCCGCCCAGCAAAGAGGTGGGCCTGATCAAGACCGAAATCCGCGAAGGCATCTTGGATGGCCGCGTCAAAAACAACTGGGCCGACTGCTGGGCCGAGCTTGAGCGCCTGGCCCAGCAGATGGGCCTGCCTGTTGTAACCCAACTAGCGCCACCGCCAGACCCACCCGACCAAAACCTGGCCCAAGGCCTAAAAGATTAGCGATTGGCGCCATGGGCCTAACCTCAAAAGCCAGGTTTGGGCCTATGTGCCAAACGAACGACAAAGCGCAAGCCACTATGCAGGCTGGCATATCGTTATCCGGGCTGGGTGGCTCTACCTTTGCCCAGGCTCTGACAGGCCCTAGAACATGAAGATTACCGTCATTACGGCCTGCTTCAACGCTGAAGAGACGCTGGAAGACACGCTGCGGTCTGTCCTAACGCAAGACCACGCTGACCTTGAGTACATCGTCATGGACGGTGGTTCAACGGATGGAAGCCTTCAGATTCTGGAGCGGTACCGCACGCAGCTAACGCATCTGGTTTCTGCGCCAGACGAGGGCATGTACGATGCCTACAACCGTGGCCTGCAATACGCCACCGGAGATGTCGTAGCCCTGCTCAATGCAGATGATATGTATGCCAATCCTCAGGTGCTGAGTTTGGTAGCCGAGCGTTTCCGCCAGACATGCGCCGACGCCGTCTATGGTGATTTGGTTTATGTAGGCAGAGAGAACCCCAGCCAGGTCTTGCGCTATTGGCGCTCAGGGTTTTACCGTAGAGAGCGTTTCAAATTTGGTTGGATGCCCCCCCACCCTGCCTTCTTCTTGCGCCGCGAGGCTTACCAGCGGTATGGGGGCTTTGATACCCGTCTCCAATCTGCCGCAGACTACGAGCTGATGCTGCGGATGCTCTACAAACATGGCCTTGCCGCCGGCTGGGTGCCCGAGGTACTGGTGCGCATGCGCAGCGGAGGCAAAAGCAACGCCACGCTGCGCAACCGCCTTTTTGCCAACCGAGAAGACCGCCAGGCCTGGGTGCTTAATCAGATAAAGCCGTTGCCCTTTACGCTATTGTTAAAACCTTTGCGGAAGCTTCCGCAGTTTTTGATTAAGCCCTAGCTGCCCAAACAACTCCATGAAAGTGTACACCAAAACCGGCGACGCCGGCAAAACTGCTCTGCTCGGCGGTACGCGCGTATCCAAAGGCCACATCCGCATAGAAGCCTACGGCACCGTAGACGAGCTAAACAGTTGGCTTGGCGTATTGGCAGACCATAGCAGCGGCCCGCGGCACCAACTCCTCACTACGATACAGCGTAGGCTATTCACCATCGGCTCTGAGCTGGCCGCAGACCCCGCAAAACCCAGACTAAAGGTGCCTCATATCAAAGAGGCCGATATCAATCTGTTAGAGCTTGCCATTGACGAGATGGAAGCAACCTTGCCGCCATTGAAAGCTTTTGTGCTGCCGGGCGGGCACCCGTCTGCCTCTTTTGCTCATGTGGCGCGGACCGTTTGCAGGCGTGCGGAGCGTTGCATCGTCGTGTTGGCAGAGCAAGAGGAAGTGCCAGAGCAGGTGCTGCCTTACATCAATCGCTTGTCAGACTTTTTGTTCGTTTTGAGCAGGGCACTCGTACACGAGGCGGGTGGCCAAGACGTTGAATGGCATGCAGACTAGCCATCCTATGCATACTAGCCGCAGTGGTGCCTATTTTTGTCTTGTGCGAACTTTGCGTATCATTCAGGTTGCAGTAGTACTAAGCGTACTCGCCCTGGCGGGCTGCGGGGGCAACCGTATAGAAGGCGGTGGCTCAAATCCTATGGGAGGCTCCTCGCCGGGGGCACCGTCGGGAGTTGGAAGCTCGACGACGAGCACGCACTCAGAGCCGCAGTTCGTTAAAGAAGGAGATCTTTTGTTTTTGAGCGCCGATGGCAAGGATACGCTCTCTACCATTCAAATCGAGGTAGCTGCAACCGATGCCGAGCGCGAGCAAGGCCTCATGTTCCGCACTACTATAGAAGAATCTACAGGCATGCTTTTCCTGTTCGACAGGTCTGACTACCAGAGCTTCTGGATGAAAAACACACCCAGCTCACTTGATATCCTCTTCATCTCCCCTGACAACAAAATCCTAAACATCCACAAATACACCAGCCCTTACAGCACAGAAGGTCTGCCAAGCCAAGGCCTGTCTGACAAAGTGGTGGAGGTAAAGGGCGGCTATACCGACAAGTTCAAGATTGTCCCGGGTTGTCGGATCCAATACAAGCTCACTATGTGAGGGCCTATAAAAAGAGCTTTGCGGTAATATAATCTGCCAATAAGCGGCCGCTTGGTGTCAATACCAGGTGGCCGCCTTTTGTTTGTAGCACTCCTTGTTGCTGCCAACGTGCTACCTCTGCCCAGAAAGCCGCCGGCAACTCCAGCCCGAGCCCATCGGCAATAGCACTCGGATCGACGCCGTCTATCAGCCTCAGCCCCGTAAGCAACTGCTCGTTAAAAGCCTCTGCCGGTGCCAAAGCCTCTGCCGAACTGGCTGGCAGTTGGCCAGCCGACAAATGCCTGAGGTAAATGGCATTGTTGGCAACATTGTGCCAGCGCATGGCACCATCAAAGCTATGGGCAGACGGCCCAAGGCCCAGGTATGGCTTATTGGCCCAATAGGCGCTGTTGTGCTTGGCCTCGTGGCCCGGCAGGGCGTAGTTGCTGATCTCGTAGCCCCGATAACCGGCATCGGCAAGCTTGCCTTGCAGCCAGCCCATCATATCAGCCAGTAGGTCATCGTCTGGCGGGGGCATGGTGCCTTGGGCAGTGCGCCGCCCAAAAACGGTGCGCTCCTCTATGGTAAGGCCATAGAGCGAGATATGCGGCACACCGAGCGCCAGTATCTTGCCAACGTCTGCCTGCAGCATGCCTAGCGTCTGGCCAGGCAGGCCAAAGATTAAATCTACCGATAGCTCATCTAAACCTGCGTGCCGCAAAGAGGCCACAGCCTCAAGCGCTTGGGACGCAGAGTGGTGGCGGTTCAACCTCGCCAACACGGCATCGTCTAACGACTGCACCCCCAGGCTAACCCGAGAGACGCCAAGGCGTTTCCAGGCCAGGGCATTGTCTAAGGTTACATCGTCTGGGTTGGCCTCTAGGGTAAGCTCTTGCAACTGAGAGAGGTCGAAGCATGCACCTAAATCAGCAAGCAGCCGCTCCAGCAGGGGTATGGGTACCAGGCTGGGGGTGCCGCCTCCCAGATACAAGGTATCCATTTTGGGGTAGGGCCAGCTTGTGGCGCGCATCCTTGCCTCTTGGCCTATACATTGCAGCATCTCTGCTACCCCGCCTAGCTGGGTAGAAAAGTGAAAGTCGCAATAGTGGCATGCCTTGCGGCAAAATGGAAAGTGTACGTACAACACGCCCGTGTTTAGGATTGCCCAGAGGCAAAGGTCAGGCCTGGCTTGCCTTTACGGGGAGGTGGCGCTGGGCAAAGCGCATTTCTTCGTCCCAGTTGCTGGCAATGATCACCAGGCTATCTGCCAGCCTGGGCTGTAACAGCCGGTGGTAGAGCTCTATGCCAGCTTGGTCTAGATTGGTGCAAGGCTCGTCCAGAAAGTAGGCCTGCACATCTGCAAACAAAGCCAAGGCCAGCCTGATGCGCTGCTTCTGCCCGCTGCTGTAGTGCTTAAAAGCGCCGTCGGCCACCTTGTGGAGCCCTACCTCCTCCAGCATTTGGGGCACGCTTACCAATCCTGGCCTCTGTGCAAAGTGAAAGGTCAGGATTTGCCTACCCGTCAGGTAATCTGGCACGCCCAGATAGGGGGCAGAAAAAGCCGCCGCAAACGGGCGCTCCTCTCTTGGTAGGGCCTGGTCGTCTCGGAAAAGCTGCACCTGGCCCTCAGATGGCCGCTGGAAGCCCCACAAGATCTGCAATAGCGTGCTTTTGCCGCTTCCGTTAGCCCCTGTAAGAGCAAGACACTCGCCTTGGCCTACGCTCAGGTTAAACCCCCGAAATAGCCATGGCCCCCCGAAAGTTTTACCAATGCCTTGGGCTTCTAACCGGAGCATAATGGGTGAAAATAACCTACCAAGCCATGGCAGGTATTGACGGCATCTTATGGCTTGTCCTTTTTGCCGAAGACAGAAAAGTGAATGTATCGGCTCGGGCGGGCCTTCATATCCTTCAGCAATGCATCCAGCGCCTCTGAGCTACGATTGAGGTTGGTATAGAGGCTGTCGTTTTTGGTTAGCTTGCCAAGGCTGCCCTTCCCAGCATTAACGTCTTTAAGCACTCCGTTTAGCCCGGCCACCGTCTTGTTAAGATTTTCTACCGTTGCGGACAGCCTTACCCGGTTGAGCGAGTCTCCAAAGCGGTTGAACTTTTGCACCAAGACATCAAGGTCTTTTTGCGTGTCAACCAACTGGTTACTGAGCTTGGCAGCATTGCCTGTAATGGCGCCAATGTTGGCCTGGTTGGCCAGCAACAAGGTATTTGTGGTATTGCTGGTGGCAGCAAAACTGGCCATGGTTTGCTCTAGCACGCGGCTGGTGCCCTCAAAGCTGCGCAGCAGCTTTTTAATTTCTGTAGAGACCGTGTCTAGGTTGGCCAGCATGGGGGCCGCCTTGGCTGTTAGTTCTTCGGTGATGCCACCCTCAACCAGGCCGGGAATGGTGTCGTTGTCCTTCAGTAGCGCGCTGCCTTGCAAGGGCACCTCTAACCGCACGGCTTTCCCACCCAAAAGGCCGTCAGAAATAAGCAGCGCCTGCGTGCCTTGCCTCAAGATCAGGTTTTTATCATCTATCTCGAAGGTGGCCAATACAGCTCGCTTGGTGTCACCCACCAAGCGTAACTCTTTAACGCGGCCAACGCTAAGGCCATTTACCAATACAGGATTAGAAACCGTGAGGCCTGCAACATCTGAAAATACAGCATGTATCTTGGTAGAGTCTGAAAGCATGTCAGAGCCCTTCAAAAAGTTGAAGCCCACATACAACACTACACCAGATAATACGCTAAAGAAGGCAATCTTGACTTCTTTGCTCAATTGGAGCCCCATAACCTGGCAAAGGTAGGCTGCTAATCGTCAAGACATGGCGATGCCACGACAGAATAAGGCGATTTAGACCCAATAAGTCCAATACGCGAAGCGCTCATGCGCCAATCCTACTTTTTGGTATGGTGCTGCTGTTTATTGGGTAATTCGCCCATTACTTTGAAACTAAAACTACGATACCCAATCCTATGGCCATCAGAGATCAGTATCAAAGGCTCCGTTTGCTAGACCAGCTACTTTCTAGGAATATAGAAGGCTACACCACACAGGCCCTTTGCCAACTTATAAACGAGCGATTGGCCCATACGGATGGCGTTAGCTTACGCACCATTCAAAACGACCTTGCTGCGCTTAAAAAGGGCATTTATGGCAATGCCATCAACATTGTAGAAGAGCGCCGAGGCCGCCAAACGGTTTACAAGTACAAAGACCCGAATTTTTCTCTACATGCGCTGAACCTGGACGAAACCGAACAGCAGCAGATTCTGGCCGCCCTGGCCCTGCTAGAGCGCTCGGGCCAGTACTTTATGCCATTAGAGCAGCTGAAACGCAAAATCAGCCCGCTTGACACAGACTTACCCATTATAGAGTTTGACGACAATCCAGACTACGAAGGGCTGAGCTGGATGCCAAAGCTAGCCCAGGCCATAGGCACCCAAACCTGCCTGGCGATAGACTACGCACCCTATAACAGAGAGCCCTATCAGATACTGCTGCATCCGTACCGCTTACGCGAATACAACAGCCGCTGGTACTTGTGCGGCCTTGCCGAGCCGCATAGTAGCCCTGCCGTACAGTCCGTCTTAGCGCTGGATAGAATTCTGAAGGTGGATACTACCTACAAGGTTGCCTACAAGGAGAGCCCCTTTGACCCAGAGTATTTTGAAGACGTTATCGGGATTACCGTCGATGCCGATGCGCCGATAGAAAAAGTCAGACTCCGCTTTGAGCCCAACCGAGCCGACTATGTACGCACCAAACCCCTGCATCGCACACAAAAAGGGCCATATCCTGCTGCCAACGGTTGGTCTGAATTCTCGATAGAAGTGCGCATCAACCGAGAGCTTGTGCAGACCCTGCTCGCCTTTGGTGGCGATGTTGAGGTACTAGAGCCCGCAGACCTCAGAGAGCAAATCACGGCGAAACTTCGCCAGGCTCTTAGCCATTACCAAGCCTTGGAGCTACCCGTCTAAACCCGCACTGCCACCATTAAAGGTTTGACAGGCCTTCTGAGGGCCTGTCAGCGTCCCGAACGTCGAAGTCAAAGTTTGGCATCCGGGTCTTTATGTCTGCAATTGCCAGTTGCAGACCATCTACGAACTTATTAAAATCTTCTTTGTATAAGAATATCTTGTGCTTTTCGTAGGAAACCCCAAAACCATCCTGCTTCTTCTTACTCTCCGTTATGGTAAGAAAGAAGTCTTCACCACGGGTACTCTTAACGTCAAAGAAGTAGGTGCGTTTGCCGGCCTTCACCCGCAAAGAGAACAGTTCTGGCTCGCTAGGCTCGTTTACTTCTTTCATGAAAATACATTAAAAATTCAAGCAAGCGTTTTCTGCTTGAGAACTTGAATATAGTAATCATTATACAATCATTGCAAACAGCAATTACGCTACGCGCCAGTGAAGGCTATAGCTTCCCCACATAGTCATAGTAAGTGGCTGAAATACAAATTTTTACAAGGTATTTCTTTTCGTCGAAAAGAAATCTTGTTTATCCAATTATAAAACCAACTCCTTCGCCTGCACCAAGTTGTAGCAAAACAGGTATGTAAACATTAAACAAAGAGGTAGCAGCACTACGCTGCAAGGTGCAGTACTTCCATCTGTCTTGCCAGCGCCAACGCAACACTATCGCCTATGGCTTGATCTGCTCTGAGAGTGTGTGGCAAGAAGGGGTTAATGGGCAACAAATGCCTATTTTTAGCGGCCAAACCAAACGAACCTTCCGTTATTTCGCACAATCCCCATCGCATGTCGTCTAACACCTCAGCTGCATCCTCGCTTAACATCCCGCCTGCACAGGCCCGTAAATCGCATCCTCCGGGGCTATACCTTCTGTTCTTCACAGAAATGTGGGAGCGTTTTAGCTACTACGGGATGCGTGGGCTGCTAACGCTGTATCTATCTAAAACTGCGATGGAAGGGGGCCTGGGCTTTAGCCGGGCAGATGCTTCGTTAATTTACGGTTGGTTTACTGGGTTTGTTTACCTAACTCCTATTGCAGGTGGCTTCTTGGCCGACAAATACCTCGGACAGCGCCGCTCTATCTTGATAGGAGGCATTATTATGATGCTTGGGCAGTTTTCGCTTGCAAGCACCCCTTCGATGGGCACTTGGGCAACCTGGCTGGGCTTGTCTATGCTTATTATAGGCAATGGATTTTTTAAGCCCAATATCTCTACCCTAGTAGGCCGCCTCTACGACCAAGGAGACCCTCGGCGCGATTCGGCTTTTACCATCTTTTACATGGGCATCAACCTGGGGGCATTTCTTGCACCCCTGCTTTGCGGCTACTTTGCTGAAGATCTGTTTGCCACCAAAGACGCATCGGGCAAAGTGCTGCGATATGCCTTTGAATATGGCTTTATGGCTGCCGGTATCGGGATGCTGTTGGGCCAGATAACCTTTAATGCCTTGGCATCTAAATACCTGGGTGATATTGGCCTGCGGCCTGTTAAAACTGCACAAGCCGCGGACAACAGTGGCGAAGATCACGAGGCACCCCTAACCAAAGAAGAGAAAGACCGCCTGACGGTAATTGGTATCGTGTCGTTCTTCGTCATCCTTTTCTGGACTGGATTCGAGCAGGCAGGGTCTTCTATGACGCTCTACACCGATACTTTCATCAACAGAGAAGTGTTCGGTTACCTGGTGCCGACGAGCTGGTTCCAGTCCGTAAACGCAGGCTTTATCCTAGGCTTGGCCCCAGTGGCTGCAGCCCTGTGGCTCTCACTGTCTAAAAAAGGGCGAGACCTGCCGATTCCAGTAAAAATGTCGCTAGGGCTGATTTTGCTGGGTGTAGGCTTTTTCTTCATGGTAGGTGCCGTGCTGGAGCGTGGCGGAGACGTGGCAGACCCATCCATAAAAGCCAACATCATGTGGCTGCTGATGGCCTACCTCTTCCACACCATCGGAGAGCTTTGCCTTTCGCCAATTGGGTTATCCATGGTCACAAAGCTGTCGCCGGCACGCTACACCTCTATGATGATGGGCGTTTGGTTCTTGGCCCCCTTTGTGGCACAGATTGCGGGTGGGTACATTGCCGCTTATGTTGAGAGCCTCGGCGCATATACTATCTTCTTGGCCATTGCAATATCAGTTATCGTAGGCGGCCTCATCTTACTGGCGCTTAGCAAGAAACTTACCCAGATGATGCACGGAAGAGGCTAGCCACCGCAGCCTCAAATAAAAATGCCCTGCCTTGGATAAGGCAGGGCATTTTTATTTGAGGCTGCCGCGCAGGCTACAGATTCATCAGGCTTTCGCGGCGGCGCATCTTGCCAGCCGGGATGCCGAACATCATCTTGAAGCGGCGGCAGAAGTAGGCCGTGTCTTTGTAACCAATCGTCTGGCCAATCTCGCGGATTGACTTTTTGGTGGTACGAAGCAGGTTCACAGCCATCTCCATCCGCTGATACTCTATGTAGTCTTGCGGGTTGATGCCGGTCAACATCTTGAAGTACTGGCCAACGTAGTCTTCAGATACCTCGGCCACGCGCGCCAGCACTTTGTTAGAGAGGTCTCCGCCCAGGTTGTCTTTGATGTAAGCAAAGATGTTGATCAGGCGCGGATCCTTGAAGTAGGTGCTATTGGTAGCCAATTGCTCCACAAACAAGCGGTTGCGCAAGATGTGGCGAACAATCTCTATGACGATGTGCTCCGTCAGAACGCTGATGACGCGGTTCTTGCCAGCTTCAAAAGTCTGGTCCTCGCGGATGGTGCGGTACACCAGGTCTGCCAGAAGCTTGTTGCCGGTAATGGCAAAAGCAGGGATGTCCAGCGAAGCGAAGAAGTTGACCGAGTCAAACACCTTAGCCTCGAAGTTGACGTACGTGTAGTTATCGTCGTTCAGCAGGGCAGGGTCTTGGTCGCGGTTCAGGTCGTAAAAGCGCTCTTTGTTAGACAAAAAGGCTTCTTGCGTAATCTTGTTGGGGTTGTGGCCTCCATAGCTGACGGGCGTAGCCCGATTGGCCGGAATGAAGAGCAGGTCGCCCTCCTTCACCATTTCGTCTTTGTCGCCAAAGTAGAGCTCACCTTTGTGCACAAGCACCAAGGTGTTCTCCACGTCGTAGTAGTTCTCCAGAGAAACCGGGCGGCCAATCCGAACGTTACGAGACTTTAGGTAGCGAACACCCAAAGACTCGATAATCTTGTTATAATCTTCCATTGTTAAAGGTTAGGCGCAACGCCTGCTGAGGAGCATAAAGCATTGCACCAAGAGTGAGAATGTAAATACAGGGGGGTTGACGTTGAAGCAAAGGCTACAGTAATTACAACGCAAAGTTAATTACTACAATTGCACTAGGCCAGAGATTTTGTTCTTCTCTCGCATAGGGTTGTGTAATAATCGCGTTCTACTTCAAGACTTCTCGCCCGATTACAATCTTCTGAATCTCTGAGGTACCCTCGTAGATCTGTGTAATCTTAGCGTCTCGCATGAGGCGCTCTACGTGAAACTCTTTCACATATCCGTACCCTCCATGGATCTGGACGGCCTCGACGGTTTGCGTCATGGCTACCTGGCTGGCAAACAGCTTGGCCTGGGCAGAAGCCATGGCAAAGTCTTTGCCTTGATCTTTGAGGTGGGCTGCATGCAGGCAGAGCAGGCGGGCGGCATCTACCTGAGTGGCCATATCAGCGAGTTTGAACTGAATTGCCTGATGTTTGGCAATCTCTGTGCCGAAGGCCTTGCGCTCTTTGGCATACTTGATGGACAGCTCCAAGGCGCCACTGGCGATACCCAAAGCCTGGGCAGCAATCCCAATGCGCCCCCCATTGAGGACAGACATGGCAAACTTGAAACCGAAGCCATCCTCGCCGATGCGGTTTTCTTTGGGTACCTCCACGTCCTGAAACATCAGAGAGTGCGTATCAGACCCACGGATACCGAGCTTGTTCTCTTTTAGGCCGACGGTGAAGCCCTTCCAGCTTTTCTCTACGATAAAGGCATTGATGCCCTTATGGCCCTTTTCAGGGTAAGTCTGCGCGATGACCAGGTAGTAATCGGCAGAGTTGCCGTTGGTAATCCAGTTTTTAGTACCGTTGAGCAGGTAGTGGTCGCCTTTGTCTATTGCGGTTGTGCGCTGGCTGGTGGCATCAGAGCCAGCCTCGGGCTCAGATAAGCAAAAAGCACCGATACTCTGGCCGCTGGCCAGCGGCACCAGGTATTTGCGCTTTTGTGCTTCGTTGCCGTACTTCTCTATGCCTGCGCATACCAGCGAATTGTTTACCGACACGCATACCGAAGCCGAGGCATCAATCTTGCTAAGCTCTTCCATAGCCAGTACGTAGCTTACCGTATCCAGACCTGCACCGCCGTATTCGGGGCTTGTCATCAGGCCCATAAAGCCCAGCTCGCCGAGCTTTTTGATTTGGTCTGCCGGAAACTTCTGATGCTCGTCGCGCTCAATTACCCCTGGGAGTAGTTCGGTCCGAGCAAAATCACGGGCCGCGTCGCGGACGGCAATTTGCTCTTCGGTGTAGGAGAAGTTCATGTCGGGTTAGGTTAAAGTCGGGCTTGCTCTTTGAGGTGATTGTAAAGATTCTTAGCTGAAGTAAGTTTTGCCTTAGATGATGCCTCAACAATAGTATGGCCGTTATTGTTCGAGAATTTGCACCATTTTAAGGCTTGCCCTAGGCTTGTAGGGCCAAGGCACATGAATAAAAAGCAAAAGCCCCCGCGAATTTGCAACATCGGCGGGGGCTTTGCCAAATGGATGTTCAGAAAGTGGAATCCTAATCGCGCCTGCTGTTGAGGATTGAAATGTAATAAATCAAAGTAGTGAGGGCGCTTATTGCAGCAATCACGTAGGTAGATGCCGCCCACCACAGGGCATCTTTAGCCATGGTATGCTCGGCAGGCGTTACAACCCGGCTACTATCCATCCAGGCCAAAGCGCGGCGGCTGGCATCAAATTCTACAGGTAAGGTTATCAGCGAGAATGCGGCAGCAAGCCCCAGCATGCCGATACCTACCATGAGAACAACAGGATTGCCGCCTCCGAAAAACAGAAACACACCAATCATAAGCACAAAAGGTGTAATGCGGCTGGTGACGGAAAGCGCAGGCACCATCGCGCTCCGAAACTGTAAGAAGCTGTAGGCCCGGGCGTGCTGCACGGCGTGGCCTACCTCGTGCGCGGCCACTGCTACGGCAGCGGCATTGCGGCCATAAAACACATCGCGCGATAGGTTGACGGTTTTATCGGCCGGGTTGTAATGGTCTGTCAACTGGCCCTCTACGCTGGTGATGCGTACGTCGTAGATGCCACTATCAGCCAGCATTTTGCGGGCAGCCTCTTCGCCGCTCATGTCTGACAGCAGGCGTGTTCGGCTGTATTTTTCAAACTTAGAGCGAAGACGAGCCTGGGCTAACCAACCCAGAGCACCAAATAAAATAAGCAGGAAGAGCATAGTTTGGGTTAAGAGCGCTTGTGTCAGCCAATGGCTAAACGCCCCCTAACAACAAAGCAAACGGCGGGCCGAAAAGCGATGTTGCCACCTTGGCAGCCCGGCTGCCAAAATAGGCCATTATTTGCCTTTACCCCGTAGGACAATTAAGATGGTAAACACCAGGATGCGCAGATCCATAGCGATAGACATGTTCTCTATGTAGAGAATATCGTAGCGCAGGCGGCGCACCATCTGCTCTACGTTCTCGGCATAGCCAAACTTTACCTGGCCCAGAGAGGTAATGCCAGGCCGCACCCGGTTAAGGTATTTGTAGTGCGGCGCACGCTCTACGATCTGGTCTATGTAGTGCTGCCGCTCTGGCCGTGGCCCTACCAGAGACATGTCGCCGATGAGCACATTCCAAAACTGGGGCAGTTCGTCTAGCCGGCTGCGCCGCATCACCAGGCCCCAGGGCGTAATCCGAGGGTCGTTGCCAGAGCTTAACCGCGGCCCTTGAGCCTCGGCATCTACATACATGCTACGGAACTTGTAAATCCTGAAGGGCTTGCCGCCCCTGCCTATGCGGTATTGCGAGAAAATGATAGGCCCCGGTGAGCTGAGGCGGGTCATAACGGCGGCCAGCGCAAAAAGCCACCAAAAGATGGTAAAGGCAAAAAGGGCAGATCCAATGTCTATGGCCCGCTTGATAACCTGCTGCCACACGGCCATAGAGCCCGCCCGCACCTCAATAAGGGGCGTACCCAGTATATGGCCAACCCCGGCCGTACCCAGCAAGATCTGATAGGTATCTGGCAAGACATAGGTACGCACGCCCGTACCCTCCAGGTGATTAAGCACTTGCTCTGTCAGGCGGTGTTCGCTGGGTTCTGTGGCTATGATGGCCTGCTCTATGTCGTTTGCGCTGACGATGTCCTCCAGCCTGCTGTAATGGCCTAGGTGCAGCAGGTCGTTTGCCATCAAGTGGTCTTCTTCGCTTTCTACATGTACAAACCCGGCAAACCGAATACCCAGGTGCGGGTTGTTGGTGGTCATTTCGTTGTAAGCCTCTTGGGCCGACGCCTCAGACCCTATCAAGATGGTATTGAAGTAGATACGGCCAGACAGTACCTGATTCTTAAGGTGTGTTAGCCAGCTTACCTTGGCTACGATGCCCAAGGCAAGGTGAATGCCCAGGTACAGGGCCGCACTCTGCAAATAATTGTAGAGGTATTGCCTGTCTCCATCGTCTATAAGCAGGATACTTATGAGCACAACCATACCCACCAGGCCTGCCAACGCCATCAGCGTACCGTCTTTGATGCGGCTACGGCGTAGTACGTCTCTATACAGACCCACAAAGCCGTAAACCAACACCCAAAAACCTGCAATCGTAATGGTTGACAGCACCAGGCTAAACCAGAAACCAGGCTGCACTGCATCTAGCAGATGGCGGCGGACAAAGAAGAAGGCAATCCAGGCAAGGGCGGCTGTACTGGCGTCTAGCAATAGGGTATAGAGCGCGTAGGCCGCCTTCCCTACCCCTGCCTTCGGTCTGCCACCTTGGCTCTGCGCTCCATTTGCAGCAGAAGGCCTTTGGCGAGAGGCTTCTGGGGCAGCGGCAGAAGTGGCAGAAGTTGGGACAGTCATGCGCAGCAAGCGTATCGAATAGACCTAGTACCCCTAAGGCTATAGCCTTGGGCCCAAGTGGAGCAGCCGCAGATTATCTACGGCCATATAAAATGGTTGCGAAGTATCGGCCTGGGTGCTGGCAATAAAGGCCTTTACGGGTGTGCCCTGCGGTATAGAGGCGGCCTCGTCAGACAAAAATACGTACTCTCGCCGCCAACCGTCTGGGCTGGCCTTAAAAACGACGTCGGCCAAAAACTGAACCTGCCCCTGCAGCGGAAAGTATAGCCCCACCGTTATGGGTGTTGTGCTGCGGTAGTCTAGCTCAAGGTATAGTGGAAGGGTGGTGTTTTGCGGCACCCGCACAAAACTCTTAGCGGCCACCTGCGCAAACCGGCGTACAAAGGTGCCCGGGGCCACGTAGCAATACCCAAAGCGGCCCCTGCGGCCCAGCGTATCCCGCTTAACCTGCAGCCGCACACGCGTACCCGTGCCAGAATCTACCGACAGCGATTCTTGCTCAAAGTCCTCTGCTAAGGGGTAGGGCCTGGCAATACGCTTTACCTCTCGCAAAACTTTGGTGCCCAGGTTGAACCTGCCGTCGGGTGCAAGGGTAAGCAAACTAGAGTCTGCTTGATAAAAGGGATACTGCACCCTCCGGGCAGCCTGCCCGTCTGCACGAACCACGGGGTACACCACCACATAACGACTGCCCGTCTGATTTAAGACGGCCTGGGTACCCTGGCCCGGTGTAAAATTGTCTATGCCGAGCTCGTAGGTGCCTATGTACTTGCCACCGATGTAAAAGGCAGCATCAGGAAAGATGCGGTTCTGCACCTGGGCGTCTTGCCTGCGGCCGGCGGTGTCGGCTGGCAAAAGGCTGTCTAAGCGTGCATAAGACGGTGCAGTACCTGTCGTATCTACGGCGCAAGAGCTAAGGGCAACCATGGCCGATAGGCATAGACCGATGATTGCAAAAACATTACGCATGGCCTTGGCCGGGCTGGGCCGCCGGAGCCGATGGGGTGCCTTGGGCCAGCCTAAAGTCTCGCAGGCCTTGCATGGTGCTGCCTGCAAAAATGAATTTCTGCAGCTCTGGCACTGTGGTCTGCAGGATATTGTCTTTATCCCCCTCCCAGAGCTTGAGCCCTTGGTGCAGATAAAGGATGTACTCGCCGATGCCCATTACAGAGTTCATATCATGGGTAACGACGATGGTGGTAATCTTGTATTCGTCGGTAATCTCAGAAATCAACGCATCGATCAAGATAGACGTTTGCGGATCGAGGCCAGAGTTTGGCTCATCGCAAAAAAGATAGCGCGGATCGTTGACGATAGCGCGGGCAATACCCACGCGCTTGCGCATACCGCCCGAAAGTTCACTGGGCATCTTGGGCCCGGCGTTCTCTAGCCCCACACGTTTAAGGCATTGCTGGGCACGATCCTGCTTTTCGTCTAGGGGCAAGTCGGTGAGCAGATCTAGCGGAAAGCGGACGTTTTGCTCTACCGTCTGAGAGTCGAACAGCGCCGAATTCTGAAAGAGCATCCCCATCTCTCGGCGGATCTGGCGTTGCTCAGACAGCGGTGCCGAGACGAGGTCTCGCCCGTCGTACAGCACCTGGCCACTATCGGGCTTGGCCAGGCCAACCATCACTTTAAGCAAAACAGACTTGCCCGTGCCAGAGGCTCCGATGATGAGCGAGTTACGGCTCTTTTCGAACCTGCCCGACACGCCCTTCAGAATGGTGCGGTCGCCGTAGCTCTTGTGGATGTCTCGAATCTCGATCATGGCAATGCGCTACAAAGGTCGCTTGCTAGCAAGCAACTAGGTGCTTGGCAGGCGCCTCACTCATCAGGGTTGCAACAACCCGCCTTTAACGGGCCTCGTTTCAGGGCCTAGGCTGCCAAGGCCAAAGCCACTATGCCCACAACCATTACAAGCACCAAAACTGCCAGATTATCAGGCCAAAGACAACCCAAACTTAGCGCAGGCATGGGTGCCGTTTATGGTGTAGAGGCTACCACCTTCCGGGTTTGGGCACCGCATGCAAATGCCGTCTATGTTACGGGCGAGTTTGCAGGCTGGGCCCCAAAAGCCTATGCCCTCCAGCACGAGGCCGATGGCTATTGGGCCTGCGCAGTGGCAGGCGTGCAGCCGGGGCAGGCCTATGCCTTTGTGATTACCTACCAAGGACAAGAGCTGTGGCGCGTAGACCCCTATGCCAGAGAAGTGCGGGGCGAAGGCGAGAAGGCAACGGCCATAGTGGTAGATACCGAGGCCTTCGACTGGGAGGGAGATAATTTCAGGATGCCCAACTGGAACGAGATGGTGATCTATGAGCTGCACGTTGGCTCTTTTGCACCCGATGCTGCCTCCGGACGGGGCACCTTCGATACAGTGCGCGGCAAGTTGGAGTATCTGGCCAGCCTCAATGTAAACTGCATTAAACTGATGCCCCCTGCCGAGTTTGATGGCGAGGCTGGCTGGGGCTACAACCCCGTTTATCCTTTTGCGGTAGAAACCGCCTACGGCGGGCCGCATGCACTAAAGCAGCTTATTAAGGAGGCCCACCGGCATGGCATAGCCGTGTTGATTGATGTGGTGTACAATCATCTGGGGCCAAGCGGCAAGCACCTCTGGCGTTTCGACGGATGGGGCCAGGGCGACTTTGGCGGCCTATACTTCTACAACGACGCCCGTGCCGAAACGCCCTGGGGCCATACCCGGCTCAACTACGGGCTGCCGCAAGTGCGGCGCTACCTGATTGACAACGCCCTGATGTGGCTGCGCGAGTACCGGGCCGACGGCCTGCGGATAGATTCTGTAAGTCACATCCGCGCCACGGCAGGCAATCCGGACGACCCAACCCAAGACCTGCCCGAAGGCTGGCTCTTTTTGCAGGAGCTTAACCAGGCCGTACACGCTGAGTTCCCCTGGAAGCTCACCGTGGCCGAAGACCTGCTCTGCAGCGAGTGGGTAACCGCCCCGACAGACAAGGGCGGGGCCGGCTTCGACACGCAGTGGGACTGCAACTTTATCTACCCCATCCGCGAGATTTTAACCCATGCCCAAGACGAAGACCGCTCTATGCAGGCCGTAGTACAGGCTATTGGGTTTATGTACGGAGGCAATGCCTTTAACCGCGTCATTTTTACCGAAAGCCACGACGCCGTGGCCCAAGGAAACCAACGCCTGCCTGTAGAGGTAGATGCCGATAGACCAGATGGCTATTTTGCGATAAAGCGGGCCGTATTGGGCATGGTGCTGGCTGCGGTGTCGCCAGGCATTCCGATGATTTTTCAGGGTCAGGAGTTTCTAACGCCCGATGAGTTCTTGTTCCCAGAAACAAATGCCCTACGTTGGGAGCTTGCCGAAGTCCACGCCGGCATCGTCCGATTAACATCTGATGCTTTTGGCCTGCGGCGCAATCTGGCCGGGCAATCTGCCGGGCTAACGGGGCAGCATGTAGATTTTCTGCACGCAAGCGAAGAAAGCCGTATGCTGGTCTTTTTACGCCGGAAGGCCGAAGGAGGCCCAGGGGATGATATCGTTGTAGCGGTCAACTTTTCGGCAGAGGCACGTGTAGGATACCGAATACCCTTGCCTGCAAGCGCAACCTATACCGTCTTGCTGAACACTGCATCAAAGCTCTACCATCCAGACTTTGAAGATGTGGGCCTTACAGCCCTAGACGCTGAACGCATTGCACAAGACGGATATGCCTTTTCAGCCCCATTGGATATTGCGCCCTACAGCCTCCTGGTGCTGGCACAGTCCTGAACGCTGCACAATTCTGCGCCAAAACATAGTTTTAGCTTCTTAGCCTACAACCGTGCCAGGTGCTGATTTGCACCTAGCCGCTGGCCTTTGGTTATCTTTGCCCGTTCCTGAAAAAGCACCGGCCTGCTCTGCCGTGTCGGATCAGGGCAATCAGTACTCCTCGCCTTGGGTGAGACGGTTTGCCGGGCATGCGCAAAGAACACTGCGCCTGATGCGGCAACACCCTCAGCCGAAGGCCCTGCGCGATGAATACCAAGCAACACACGCTCAAAGGTCCTGTTACGGTTTCAGGCACCGGGCTCCATACGGGCCGGCCGGTAACGATGACCTTTTTGCCGGCACCTGTCCACCATGGATTTAAGTTTCAGCGGATAGACTTGCCAGGCCAGCCAATCGTAGAAGCCGACGCAGACCTGGTGGTAGAGACAGCGCGTGGCACTGTACTTGAAAAAGACGGTGCGCGCGTCCACACCGTAGAGCATGCCCTAGCCGCTTTGGTGGGTATGCAGGTGGACAATACACTCATCCAGCTCGACAACGAGGAGGTGCCCATCATGGACGGCTCTGCCCTACCTTTTGTGGAGGCCATAGAGCGCGTTGGGCTAGAAGAGCAAAATGCCCTCCGTAACTTCTTCTCTGTAACTGAGGCCATCACCTACCGAGAGGAGGAGCGCGACACAGACATCGCCGCCCTACCGCTAGACGACTACCGGCTAACGGTGATGGTGGATTACAACTCGCCGGTGCTGGGCTCTCAACACGCCAGTATTGCGCACATTGGGCAGTTTCCTGGGCAGATTGCCAGTTGCCGCACCTTCTGCTTTTTGCACGAGGTAGAGGCCTTGTTCAAGGCCAACCTCATCCAGGGGGGTGATCTATCCAACGCTATTGTTGTGGTAGACCGCAAGGTAGAAGACAGCGAGCTGGACTATCTGGCAGGCCTCTTCAAGCAGCCCAAAATTGAGGTAAAGGCCGAAGGCATCCTCAACAACCTGGAGCTTCGCTACAAAAACGAGCCCGCCCGCCACAAACTGCTGGATATGGTCGGAGATCTGGCCCTGGCGGGGCGCCCCCTGAAGGCGCAGATTTTGGCAGCTCGGCCTGGCCACAGCACCAACGTGGCCTTTGCCAAAAAGCTCAAAAAGCTGATGAAGGAGGAGGAGCGCCGCAAAGCGCCCGTTTACGACCCCACCAAGCCTCCCTTGTTAGACGTAAACCAGATTTACAAGAATCTGCCCCACGGCTACCCCTTCCGCCTGATAGACCGAATCTTCCATTTAGACGAAAACTCGGTGGCGGGCGTTAAGAATGTTACCATCAACGAGCCTTTCTTCCAGGGGCACTTTCCGGGCAACCCAGTAATGCCAGGTGTGCTGCAGATTGAGGCGATGGCCCAGACGGGCGGTATTTTGGTGCTAAGCACCGTGCCAGACCCGGAAAACTACTGGACCTACTTTTTAACGGTGGAAAACTGCCGCTTCCGCCGCATGGTGGTACCCGGAGACACCATCATTTTTAAGTGTGAGTTGCTGGCCCCCATCCGCAGGGGCATAGCCAAAATGCAAGGCCAAGCCTTTGTAAACGGAAACATCGTGTGCGAGGCCACCATGTCGGCCAGCATCGTCAGAAAAGATCAATAATGATTCAGCCACTGGCCTACATACATCCCCAAGCCAAGATTGCCGACAACGTAATTGTTGAGCCCTTTGCCATCATCCACAAAAACGTAGAGATCGAAGAGGGTACCTGGGTGGGCTCGCATGCCGTCATCAACGAGGGTGCGCGCATCGGCAAAAACTGCAAGATCTACCCCGGTGCCATCATCAGCGCCGTGCCGCAAGACCTCAAGTTTGAAGGCGAAGAGACGGTTTGCGTAATCGGAGACAATACCACCGTGCGCGAGTATGCCACCGTCCACCGAGGCACCCGCGACAGGTACAAAACATCCGTAGGCCGCAACTGCCTTATCATGGAGTACGTCCACATTGCCCACGACTGCATCCTGGGCGACAACGTAATCCTCTCTAACACCGTCCAGCTCGCCGGCCACGTAACCGTAGACGAGTGGGCCATCGTAGGCGGCGGGGCGTTGGTGCACCAGTTTACCCGCATCGGCAGCCATGCCATGATCCAGGGCGGTGCGCTGGTGCGCAAAGACATCCCACCTTTCATCAAAGCCGGGCGCGAGCCGTTGGTCTATGCAGGCGTAAACTCCATCGGCCTGCGCCGCCGGGGCTTCTCTAACGAGAAGATCAACGAGGTGGCAGACGTTTACCGCATCATTTACCTGGCAGGCAAAGGCCTCAACAAAGCCCTGGACGACGTAGAGCTCAGCCTCCCTCCCAGCAAAGAGCGCGACGAAATCGTCAACTTCATCCGAGCCTCTGAGCGCGGTATTATGAAGGGGACCTTAGGCAACAAGGAGACGGTGGAAGAATAGTACCCTCCCTAAACTTTATCCTTAAGCCCCGGCAATGCCAGGGCTTTTTGTTGCCCTCTATCGCAACAAACTAGAGATGCTTCAACATGCGTTTAACCCAATTTAAGATGGGTTAGGCGCGTTAACGATGCAACTTGCAAGCGTATAAACATCGGCTATGAAGTACGGCTCCCTCCTGATTGCGTTCTCACTTCTCTCAACAGCAGCCCAGGCTGAAGACTACCGCGTGCCCGGCAAAGTAGCCGAGGCTTTGCTATACCCAGCCCAGGCGCAACTTACGTTGCGGGCGCAGGTGCAGATTGCTGCCGCCGGCGAGCATACCATCTTCATAACACGTACGCGGGGTTATATAGACCCTCGCACCCTGCAAGTGCGTGGCCAGGGCGACTTTACCCTGCTGTCTGCCCGGCTTACGCAAGATTTTGTACCCGAGGCAGCTCTACCCTCAGCTATTAAAGCCCTCAAAGACTCTGCCGAAGACTTGCGTGCCGACCTCGAAAGCCTCCGTGCCCAACGCGATGTCTATGGCAAAGAAGAAGAAATGCTCCTGCTCAACCGCAAGGTAACAGGCGAAAACACCGGCCTCACCAGTACCCTGGAGCTACAACGTGCCCTCGACTATTTCCGCGAGCGTATGCTGGTGGTCAAAGCCAAGCAACAGTCGCTAGACGAGCGCATTAGGCGGGCAAAAGACCTTTATGATGCTACCAAGGCCCAGCTAGACCAACAAATGGGCAACCTCAAGGCACCCGCCGAGGTGATCGCTGTTCAGGTTCGGACGGCCAAACCCGGGCCTGTATTGGTGCTGGCATCTTACCTGACAGACCAAGCCAGTTGGAGCCCAAGCTATGATGCCCGCGGGGCAGAAGGCAAGGCCACCATCAACCTTGTGCTCAAGGCTCAGGTAAGCCAGCGTACAGGCCAAGCTTGGGACCGCGTAAAGCTGCAGTTTAGCAGCGGAAACCCAGGGTTGGGGGCCGAAAAACCTACCCTGCCAACGTTAACCGTAGGCTTCCAAGAGCAGGTACCAGTTGCCATCATGTATCGAGCCCGTATGGCAGCCCCCAGCATGGCAGGTAACCAGGAGGCCGCCCCCATGATGGCCAAGGCCCAAGAGCCTATGGCGGATGCAGCCGTCCAGACGGCAAGCATAGACGACGGCGGCCTAGGCCTGCTCTTCACCCTAGAGCAACCCGCCAATGTCCCCACCTCCGAGCAAGATGTAACTACCCTCGAGCTGCGCCGCCAAGACTTGCAAGCCCAGCAGCGCCTGGCCTGCGCCCCTGCCCTAGACCCAGACGTGTTCGTAGTGGCCACCATCCGAGACTGGGGCAGCCAGAACCTGCTGCCAGGCCCGGTCCAGGTCTTTTACGATGGCGTCTTTACGGGAGAGAGCTTCTTGCCCGCCAGCACTGCCCAAGACAGCCTGCAGCTGAGCTTGGGCCGAGACCGCAAGGTGCTGGTGCGCCGCCAGGCTATGCCCACCAAAGAGAGCCGCAATTTCCTGGGAGGTAAGAAGATCCAGGCCTACGCCTTTGAGACGACGGTGGTCAACAACCGCAAGGATGCCATCGTGCTGCGGCTGGAGGACCGCATCCCCGTCAGCAGAAATGCCGAAATAGAAGTGGAGGCCCAGGAGCTGAGCGGAGCCACACCGGATTCGGAGGGCATATTACGCTACGACATCCCCCTGGCCGCGAGCCAAACGAAGAAGCAAGGGCTGCGTTACACCATCCGCTACCCTAAAGACAAGGCCATCACAGTGCGGTAGGCAGAGCCTGGAATTGGGGTCTAGCCCCTTGCCCTGCCCTACTTTTGCATCCCTATGCTAGACCGCCGCACGCCCCCGCCGATACATCCGATTATCGTCCCACCCATGCCGGCAGCAGAGGTTAGGCCTTTGTCAGGTGGCAGCCGGTTACACGTGATGCGGCAAGGGGGGCAACCCATCGTTGCGCTGGAGATTTATCTACCCACACCCGGCCATGGGGCGCGGCCGCTGCCGCTCAACATGGCCGTTGCCATGCTGCAAGAGGGCACACGCAACCGCTCGGCAGCCGAGCTGCAAGAGGCCCTGGCCCTGAAGGGGGCCTTCGTCAGCCTGGGAGCAGACGAAGAGCATGCCCACCTCGGTATCTACACCCTGGCCCGCTTTGTGCCCGATGTGCTAGGCCTGCTGCGCGAGATGCTAACCGAGGCCAGCTTCGACGAAGAACCCTTTGCCCTGCAAAAAGCCCAGGCCTTACAGAGCTATCGCATCGGCCGTGAGAAGACGACGGTGCTGGCCTCAGAGGCTTTCAATGCCAGGATTTTTGGACCTGATAGCTTTCTGGGTGCGGTGCCAACAGAGGCCGAGATAGAGGGTACCTCCGCCCTGGCAGCTTCTGAGCTGTACTACAACCACCTCGCCACCCAGCGGGCAGAGGTCTTTCTGGCAGGCCAGTTTGAGCCAGGTTTGGTCGAGGTCGTAGCCGATGCACTGGCCCCCATCCTGGGGCAGCGCCACAACGAGCATGCCTTGCTAGGCTCTGCCGTTGCCTATAAAGAAGGCGAGCGCCTTGAAGTGCCAAAACCTGGCAGCCAACAAGTCAGCCTCCGCCTGGGCCGGCGCCTCTTCGGGCGCGAGCATAAGGACTACTTCACCATGCGCATCCTGACGGAGCTGTACGGCGGCTACTTCGGCAGCCGCCTTATGAAGAACGTGCGCGAAGAAAAGGGGCTGACCTATGGTATCTCTGCCAGGCTACGGCCGGTAAAGGGAACAGGGGCTTTCGTCATTGGTACGGATGTAAACCAAGACAACTACCAATTGGCCGTCCAAGAGATATTCGCCGAAATGCGCAGGCTGCAAGAAGAACCCATACCCACAGAAGAGCTTGAGACGGTGCGCAATTATATGCTAGGCAACTTTGCTGCAGGGCTGGGCACGGTGCTGCAGGCCATGGACAGGCACAAGGTGACTGTGCTCTCTGGCCTACCTGCAGATTACCATCAGCAATACCTCACTGCCATCAGGCAGGTAACGCCCGAGCAGTTGCAAGCCTGCGCCCAGACGTATCTACGTCCAGAGGATATGCTGACAGTCGCGGCCGGGGTGTAGCCCCGGCAGCCTGCCTAGCACCCCCTAATTGCAAAAGACCCAGCCTTGCGAGCTGGGTCTTTTGCATTGCGAGAGGGCAAGAACCTACTTTCCTCCTTTAGGCGCAGACTTTGCGCCGCTCTTCGGGGCAGATTTAGGTTGATCAGCAGGTACTCCTGAGCCACCTTTAGAGGCAAAGCGCTCCTTATACGCATCGAACTCCTCTTTGGTCACAAGCAGTATAAGCTCGCAACGACGGTTGCGCTGACGCCCCTGCTCGCTGGTGTTCTCTTCAACGTAAATCTGCTTACCAAAACCGTGGTTAAGAATACGGTTCCGGCTAATACCGTTACGCATGAGGTACTCTTTGGCAGAGTAGCTACGCTTGTCAGATAGAATCTGGTTGAAGAGATCACCCGCAACAGAATCTGTATGGCCCACCAGCTCAATGCCAACGGTAGGATTCTTCTTCAGGTAGGTAACGGCCCTGTCTAGCAACTTCTTTCCATCGCTGCGCAGGCGTGCAGAGCCAAAGTCAAACAAGATAGACTCAAACTCTGAGCTACGCAGGCGGTTACGTGCGTTGAGCTCGCGGTAAATCTCCTCTGGTGAGCGGGGGTCTTTATCAGTGCCGAACTTTTTCTTGGGGTCGTCGTCATCATCGTCATCCCCATTGCCACCCTTCTTGCCTTTACCCTTCTTGCCACCCTTCTGGTTGGCCAGTTGCTTGGCCAGCAGAGCGCTGTCTTTGCGGGCCTTGCTTACGGCCGGGTCCTCTAGCTTCACCATGTAGATATCGGCAAAGCGCACCTCTGGGTCTTCTTTCACAAAAAAGGCCAGCGAGTCGTAGGCAGGAGAGAGGTAAGCATCAAACCCGTCGGAATTGGTCTGCGGGCCCATGTTCTCGGGCTTACTCCATTTCGTCCAGGTGTCATCTAGACGCTTGGTACGGAAGATATCAGCGTCTCCATAACCCTCATGCCCGTTAGAGGCAAAGTAGAGCGTGGAGTCTTTGGCACTGTAAAAGGGTGAAATCTCGAAGCCGACTGTATTGATCGTCTTGCCCAGGTTCTTAGGCTTAGAGAAGGTCCCATCGGCCTCTTTAAAGCTAACATAGAGATCTTCGCGGCCCACGGCGTCGTCAGACTTCATGGTCAGCAACAGGGTCTTCTCGTCAGGTAGCATAAAAGCACCCAGGTAACCACGCTGAATAACGAAGTCAGCAATCTTTACCGGGACAGGTACCGTCCAGCTACCGTCGGCCTGCTTCTTAGAGAAGGAGATGCCAGGCTCCATCTTTTGCTTGCGCTCGTAGATGTTGGTCAGGTAGATGGTGTTTCCGTCGGGCGTAATGCCACAAACAGCGTTATTGGCCGTGTTGTTGATGGGCATACCCAGGCTTACGGCACGCTGCCATTGGCCATCTTGGCCCATCTGGCTTACCCAAACATCTTGCCCAGCATCTGCACCACCGTTGTTACAGGGGCAAAGCGAGCGGACAAAGTACAGGCTCTTGCGATCGGGCGAGAGCAGAGGCATAATCTCCTCAAACTTATTGTTGACGTTGGTATCTAGCTTGACGGCAGTACCGGGCAGCTTGGGCACCTGCGCCAAAGCCGTAACCGGGGCCCAAAGTGCCCATATGGGCAATAGGCCAAGTAAGAGTCGAAGCATCCGGAAAGTAGGCATATCGGTCTCGGAAGGGTAGATGTCTTTTTTCAAAGCAGTTCAGAAGTGCCGAAGGCAGATTACCAGATGCGGGGATTGGCTTTTTTGGCGTTGTAAAGGCGCACACCAACCACAATCTCGTGGCTGCCGTTGCTGCCTACGTTTAGGCCGCTGGTGGTGAAATCAAAGCTGTAGGCAACATCTACAAGCTTGTTGAAGGATAGCCCCACCAAGCCTGTAACACCGTCGCCGGTAACTTCCGTAGTGGTATTGGCCAATCGGTAGCCTATACCGGCATAAAAGGCCTGGCGGAAACGCACCCTGGCCTGAAGGTCGGCCGCATAGGTGTAGCGGCTGAATTTGACCAATGTCGTCGGCGCAAAGTCTAGCTCATCTGTGAGCGGGAGCCGGTAACCGGCCGTCAGGTAATAGTGTACGTTTAGCTTCCGCTGATCTATGGAGATGTTTGTCTCACCAAACCGCAAACGGTTCTGCAAGAGCTGGTTGGCCGACAGCCCCACATAGAGCTTATCGTTGTACACCATCCCCCCAACGCTGGCCTCGGGCAAGCCGAGGGTGCGGCCCGCCAGGGCAGGGTCAGCATTGGGATTGGTAATGAAACCTTCGCGGTTCCAGTTCGTGCCCAGTTGGAGGAAGCTTACCCCAAGCTGCGCGCCGCCAGAGAAGTACCAGCTGCGGGCAAACGGCAGGTGAATGGCATAGCCACCACTGGCAGAGTTGCGCGTAAACTGGCCTGCACGGTCAGATACGAAGGTGCCCCCTACCCCGTGCCGGATCTTACGGATGGTCTCCGTTTTGAACCGAATGGTAGAGGCACCACGCATAGGCAAAGCCCCGAGGTCTTCCTTGTTAAGGTCGCGCTGGTTGAGCGCCCCGTGTACGTTTACGTACACCGTCTGCGGGCCATCTGGCACGCCGACGAATTGTTGACGGTAACCTGCGCGGGCTGCAATAAAGTCTTCCATGCCTGCAACGGCAGGGTTAAAGAGCAGCATGTTAGCCGTGTATTGGCTAAGCTGAGGTTGCTGCTGCGCCAAGGCAACGTGGCCAAGGCCGCTTGCCAGGGCCAGGGCTAGCGCCAGGGCAACCTTGGTAAGCGTGCTAAGAGCTGGGAAACGCTTTTTCATGGGCTGAAAGGGTGAGGTGCGTGGATGTCTCAAGTAATGGGGTTAAATGAGCGGCGGTTAGCGCACCAGCGTTACCGAGCCGATTATAGGTTTCTGATTGTTGCCTAGGTCTATCGTATAGTAGTAGGCCCCGACAGGTAACGGCTTACCGTCTTGGGTACCACGCCAGTAGTTCTCGTAGTTGCTAAGGTCTGTGCCCTTAGCACGATACACCAGCGCACCCCAGCGGTTGTACACACGGACATCGGCGTTGGGGTATGCCTGGATGTTGTAGATGTTCCAGAAGTCGTTCTCGTTGTCCTCGTTGGGGCTAAAGCCGTTAGCAACGCGAACATCGGTCCGAACCTCCAGCCGCACTGTGGACGAGGCCGAACAGCCGTTTGTGGTACCAACCACGGTGTAGGTCGTAGTCTCGCGTGGGCTGGCCTCTACGGTTGCACCCGTGGTAGTGCTCAAGCCGGTTGATGGCGACCAGACGTAACTGGTAGCGCCCTCTGCCCGAAGCTCTGCCGTGCGGAGAATATCAATCGGCGTATTAAGCGCACCGGCCTCCCGGTTGAAATAGCTCACCGTAACCAAAGGCAGCGGATTCACCGTTACCACAACTGTGTCGCGCAGGATGCAGTTGTCTTGGTTGGTAGTGTACACCAGAGAATTTCGACCTACCAGGCTGGCCACCGGATCAAACCTGCCACCAGGTTCAACACCCGGGCCAGACCAAATGCCTCCGGCTGGCACAACAGGCAGGGTGATAGCCTGGGCACCCACACAAAGCGCAGTGTCTCTGCCAGCATTCGGGCGAGTGAAGGGGAAGAAGTTGAGTACGGCGGCAATGGAGCGCGAAGTACACTCGCCCACCTGGGCTTCCACTACATAGCGGCCAGAATCGGCTGCCGTATAGACAGAATCCGTAGCACCTGCAATGGCCACATCCGTACCATCAGGCTGGCGGCGATACCATTGATAGGTATAGGTAGCGCCGGGCTGTCGCGGGTCAATGACAGCAGAGAACTGGGCCGTCGTTTGTGCACAAATCGTAGTTGCAGCTGGCGCAACAAGCGTAGAGAAGCCAGGCACCACAGTTACGAACATCGTATCCGTACGGCTGCAACCAAGGCTGGTGGCACGCAGGGTTACCTGCTTGCGGCCTATACCGGCAACGGCCGGATTGAAGGTGCCGCCTGCAACGTATGGCTCATCAAAGCTGACGGTGGTATCTGCCACCGTACCCAAAGCCGGCGTGTAGCGCAAAGCAAAAGGCGCAGAGCTTACGCAGATGCTTGTGTCACTGTTAGCAATAACCGGCCGAGGTACAGGGCGGTTAATCAGCCGCACCGCATTGGAAGTATCCGTACAACCGTTAAGGGTGATGCGGGTAGTGTAGGTGCCGGCTACGTTAACGTTTCGCACCGTAGGCACACCGGCCGAAGGCACGATGGTAGCTCCGTCGAGGTAAAACTCTGGGTTAATGCCTTGGAAGGCATTGCCCACCAGCGTAACCTGTTGGCCAGGGCAGACAACTGTATCGCCAAGAGCCACAAGGCTTGCAGTCGGCGTCTCACGGACGGTTACGCGTATGGGTGTTGCAGTGGCAGAGCAAGCTGCGTTGCGCACTATCACCGTCACCGTGTAGTTGCCAGGCGTAGCAGGGTCAAAAACAAAGTTGCTGTCTGCTACAGCTGTGCCTGGCGTACCGTTTACCTGCCACTCGTAGGTTTGGCCGTCTGTGCCACGGGCCAAGAAGGGCACCCGCTGCCCCTGGCAAATATTAACATCAGCCGCCGGTGTACGAATCACCGCCAACGGCGTAGGATTAACCGTTATCTGAACACTGCGGGTAGAGTCTTGGCAACCACCAGCCGAGAGTCGGATGTAATACGTACCAGACTGTGTAATGGAGAACGCATTACCGCCGAGTGGCTGGCCTGGGCCGCCTACCAGGGTAGCCAACGAGCCAGGGTCGGGCGCTGAAAGCGTTACCTGGCCACCTTGGCAGAAAGTGGTCGCACCGGTTATAGACAGGCTCGTATCCGGGCGGGGTTGCGCCTCGAGGTTAAAGGTGGTGTCAGAAGAGCAACGCGACGTCGGGTCAATCACCAGTAAGCGATAGGCACCGGCAGTAGCCGTGCTAAACGTCTGGGTTTGAGAAACCGTATCGCCGGCGGCGTTGATCCAGCGGTATGTTACGCCGGCGGCCGTAGCCGTTAGCGTAGTAGACGTGCCCTCGCATGGGCGCAGGTTGCCTGTGAGGCCCGCACGTGGTACGGGGGCAAAGGTTATCGTTGCTGTAGCCGTATCGGCGCAGGTAGCGCGGGTTACCTCTACCGAGTAGGTGCCATCTTGGGTAACGGTCAGGTTCTCGCCCGTCTGGCCAGGGATGGGGCTGCCGTTAAACTTCCAAACGAGCACGTCGCCGGCCTGGAAACCGTTGGCCGTTAAGAAAATGGTGCTACCCGCACAGCGCGACCCCGTCTCCGTGATACGATAGTCCGGGCCCGGGCGCGTGTTGAGTGTCAAGGTGCTGGTGCCTTCGCTGCTGCAACCGGCAGAGTCTACCCGCAAGGAGTAGAGGCCAGGCTCTGCAGAAACAAGGTTGCAGGTACCTTGCCCCGTTACTGTAGGCGGCAAGGTGGTAGAGCCATTGAGCGACCATTGGAAGGTGCTCGACGTGCCACAATTGGCCGCAAGCGTTACAGGATTGCCCTGGCAGATGGTCGTCTGGCCCGCAGGCGTGAAACGGCTGCTGGGCGCCCGGCGAATCTCGATCTCTGCCGTATCCCGGCCAGAGCATCCGCCTGAATCTACCGAATAAACCAGGTTATAGATACCCGGTGCAACGGTTGAGGGATCTAGCAGATAAGGTGCAGGCACCGTAATACCACTACCACCGCCTTGCGGCACCAGCGTAAATGTGCTGGTTGCGTTTTGGGGTTGAGCCGATAGCTGCACTGGTGTAGCATTGCGGCACAAGAAGGCAGCAACACTTGCCAGCGTAGCCTGGAAATCGCCGGGGGCTACAATTGTAGTTGAGAGAATGGAAGAACAACCTGTCAGGCGATCTACCACCGTTACCGAGTACGACCCACGGATCAGCCCGGTGATGACGGTATCTTTATTGCCGTCGCCTGGGTTGATGGTGATGGTGTAGCGCGTGGTGTCTCCGGCTAAGCCGCGGACGCGTATCACGCCATCGTCTGCGGTACAGGTTGATGGTGCCTCTGTTACAAGGCTGAAGACAGGTGCAGGATTCACCGTGGCCGTGCGGGTGGTAGAGTCAGCACAGGCACCGTTGCGCACAACGATGGTCAGTACCGAAGTTCCCAACCCTGCGCGTACCGGGTTCCAGCTGTAGCTATTAGGGGCTAGCGTATCAACACCGGGGCCGTACCAGGCAAAACTGGTGAATGGCTGCTGAGGGCCCGCCAATGCTTGCGATCCATCGCCTTGGCAAACGTTGATGTTGGTAAGGGTAGGCAACGTGGGCGGTGTACTGATTTCCACCTCTACTGCTGCAGATGTATCTGGGCAGGCACCGGGCAAGTTGCTGAACACGATTACCTTGTAAGACCCAGAGCGGGTTGCCACAAAAAGCGGTGCGCTGCCACCGGCGCGTACCACAGTGTCGTTCCGCAAGAAGGTGTACTCGGTGCCGGGGCCCGTTGGTGCGGCTACCAATGTTACCGTGCCTTGGCATACACGAGGGCTGCCTTGGGCAGACAAGCTTGCGGCAAGTGGCTCCAAGATGGTGATGGTGCGGAAGGCAGAGTCTGCACAAGCACCGCGGCGCACCACATAGCGTACCGTAGCAGAGGCAGTGCCCGCGGGCAGCAGGCCCGCGTTGAATACATTGCCGCCTGGCGTAACGATACCAGGGCCAAAGAAGCCTGCCACAAGGCTTCCGCCTGCGGGAGGCGTCCCCACCAATGTTACATCGCCTGCGTTGCGGCAGATGCTGGTATCAGCGCCTGCACTTACATTGCCTAGTTGATCAATAATGAGCTCGAGCGCGGTGGCGCTGGTATCCGAGCAACCTGCAGAGTCTAGCGCCAGCACACGGTAGCTACCCGCCTCTGTAAGTGTGAACAAACCCGTACGGTTGAACTGCGCATTGCTGCCATTGCGCAACAACACAAATGAGATGCCCGGGGCCGGGAGCGGACGGCTATCTACCAACGTCACCGTTAGCGACAGGCTGCCGCCTTGGCAGATGGTTTGATTGCCAGACGGAGAGAGAATAGGCGTCGGTATCGGGTTGACGAAAATGGTCTTTTGCACAGATGTGCTGCATCCATTGGCTACAACCGTCTTGGTTAGCACATTAACAGTGCCTGCCACTTGAGGATTGAAAAACTGGGTGGGCGGGGTGCCTACAATAGCGGCAGATCCCGTCCAAACACCACCCGCCGAGAGGGCAAACTGGCCGGCATTGGCGCAAACCGTAGTATCACGCTCGGGCGAAACACCAGGCGCTAGGTTGATTTCAGTAGTGTCTATGGCAGAGCCCGTACAACCAGTTACCGCATCGGTAAAGGTGTAGGTAACGGTGAGGCTACCGGGTGCAAACTGGCCGGGGCAGAAAAGCCCGGTAATGGGGTCTATACCACCAGAAGGCGTACGGCTGGCTGAGAATGTACCCCCTGCAGGGCTGCCCGTCAGATTCAGGCAAGGCTCGCTGGTGCAATAGGCGCTCGCCAGGCCAGAAATAGTAACCGTCGGGCGGATGATATCATTGATGGTAAAGCCGAATTCAGACTCGCAACCGGTGCCCTCACGCAGGCGCACCAGGTAAGCACCTGCCTCAAAACCACCGTAGGTAGGCCCGCTGCCGGTAGGCGTCACAGGCGTGTTGTCTGCCTTAAAGAAGGATACCGTCCAGGTTGCGTCAAACGGGTTCAACGTAACCGTTCCGTTGGCCGAGTCGCAACTGGTAGGGCTGGCCGGCGTAACGGTAACCTGCGGGCCAGAGGAGGTCCGCAGCGTGCGCGTGTCAGAGCGCGAGCAGCTGCCTTCGGTAATGGTGTAGGTAAGCACGTTAGCACCATTGGCAAGCTGGTTAACGGTTACGATACCGTCAGATGATACGCCTACGCCCGTCCATACCCCGCCAGGAGGTGTTGCACCCCGCAACTGGAAGTTGAAGGGAGGGCCAGGCTTACAAACGACAGTGTCGGCCGTACCGGCATCAGGACGTGGCACTGGGCGGACGACGACCAGCTTCTCGGCAGAATCTCGGCAGCCTATAGGCGATACGTACACGTAGCGGATCGTGTAGGTATCAGCAGGAAGCGAGTCTCCAGGGCAGAAGGCTGAGCCCGTTACGCCGCGGCCAAAGTATGTACCACCTACAGGGCTACCGCCAACAAGCTGTATGCAGGCGCCGCCTTCGCAAGCCTCTTGGTTGGGCCCGGCAGATACCGTAATGGGCGCGCCCACCGTAACCGTGACAGGTGTACGCGTGAGGGAACGACAACCATTAGCATTAACCGCCTCTACATAGAAAGTAGTATCCCGGTTAACAAACAGGGTAAATGTATCCGTCGTAACCAGCGCACCACCCGGGCGGGTTACGCGTATGCCACCAACCTGGGCCGTGTACCAGTTGAAGCTAACCGCACCGGCGGCTTGTACCTGAAGGGTAATGTTGCCAGGCCCACAGCGGACAGCAGGCTGCTGAGTAACCACTGCCGGCCGGGGGAAGACCGTAAGCGGCCCAAAGCTATTGAGGCTGATGCCCTGAGGGGCCGAGCTCGTAATCCGAAGAAGGTAGCCCGTACCTCCTACCAGGCCGGCAGGCAAAAGCAGCGTGGCAGAGCCACCATTGGTATCGGCTACAGCACCAATATCAGTAGGATTGGCAAAAGAGCCGTTCTGATCAGAGAGTTGGAAGGTAAAGACGTTGCTGGGGCTAAAGCAGGCAACGGTGCTATAGTCAACGCGCAGCGAGTCTCCGGCGCAGAACTGGGTCGGCACCACGGTTTCAACGCGGACACGGCCACACTCTTGTACCGTCAGGATGTTGGACGATACCGTATCAGGGCAATCTACAGAAATAAGGCGGGCGCGAATCTGATCTCGGCAAGCAGCTACTCCCGGCAAAAGCACAAAGCGGTTGGTGGTTGCACCAGGGATGGGCACGCCATTGCGCAGCCACTCGATGCGAGAGCCTACACCACCGTTGGCCGTATCGGCCAGGTAAACCGTTGTCGAGTCTGCGCAGCCAGAGCCGCCGGTACGGATGCCAATGGTTGGCCGACGTTTGATGTTGAGGCAGATAGGTGCCGAAAAAGCCGTCGCGTTGACGGCGCAAGGGTTGCCCTTGGTTACGAATGCAACTACGCAATCACCGGGGCGCCAGTCATTATACGTTAATACGGAGCGAATGGCCCCTGGGATAAGGGTGGTATCACCGTCGTTGACAATAAACCACTGAAAGGTAGGAGGCGGCTCTGGCCGATTCACAATCAGTTGGCTGATGCGGAAGGTGATCGAGTCGTCTGGACAGTAGAGGGTCTTATTAGGTACAGGAGGCCCCAGCACAATGATCGGCGACGGAGAACGATCAATACTGCGAACAGTGAAGTACTTAACGTTCGAAACCAGATTACTGCCCGGGTGGACGATACGATATGGGTAGTTAAGCGTAGTATCCAGCGAGGCCGGGATAGAAACAGTGATACACCGGCTGCCGTCTGGATTTGTAGTAAAGGCTGCCTGGGTACGCTGGGCCAGCGGTGCCGTAAAGTCATAGAAAGGCGCAACGCCTGTCGGGCGGCCAACCTCTACCCTGTAGGTGGGCGGTGCCAGGTCGCAAGAGACCGTGAAGCAGACCGAAAGCTCGCCACCTAAACATGCCGTGGGTACGGTAAGGTCAGAAAGGGTAATTCGGCACCCAGGGTTAGACTGTGCGCTTGCAGAGAAACCTGCGGCCAGTAGGAAGAGTACCGAAAGGCTAAAGCGTAAAATTCGGGTCATATAAGACGGTTTGGCAGCCGTTGTGAGTTCTGAAAGGCTAGCGACAACGGTAACTTAAGCGAGCTGCCGCCCGGCCCAGTACAGCCATTGTCTTTGCTTTTGGTATCCGAAAAGCGCATTTAGATTTCTTTGTCTGCTGCCGAGCGTCCGACACGGCCCCAAAAAGGCACCCGTGGTAAGACTTTAGTACAGCAAACAGAGCCCTCTAAGCCCACTTTACCGATTGGGAGCAAAACTTGCATGCAACATACCTTTTTTCAAAACACAGGAGCCACGTCTGTAGAACCGTAGATGTAAGGTGAAGGCCCGTTTTCGGTTAAAGAAGGTAGAGTATAAAACTATTCTGAGGTCAAGCTGCCATGATTATGCTGGTTTACCTGTAATAATCGACCTTTCGCCGAAACATCCTCAGCCCATCTCCTGCCCGTGGTTCGAGCACAGGATGTCAGGTACTACCCAATTTCGACCAACTATCCGTGGCACGGTCCAGGCACAGAGCCTTTTACAGGTACCGCTTTAATGCCAGTATCGCATTGTGCCCCCCAAACCCGAAGGTATTGGATAAAGCAGCACGGATTTGTCTGGCTTTGGGCTGGCCAAGCGTAAGGTCTAAGCGGGTGGGCAATGCCGGGTCTAAATTCTGCGTGTTTATCGTAGGGGGCACCGCGCCGTGCCGGAGGGCCAAAACCGTTGCTACAGCTTCTACGGCACCAGCGGCCCCGAGCAAGTGCCCCGTCTGGCTCTTGGTGCCAGATATGGATAGTCTTGCCAAGCCATCGTCTCCAAATACGGTTTGCAATGCTCTGACCTCTGATAAGTCTCCTACGGGCGTGCCCGTGGCATGGGCATTTACGTAGTCTATATCTTCCGGCCCTAGTCTGGCATCCGCCAGCGCCAAACGGATGGCCTTGGCGGCGCCTTGCCCCTCTGGGTGCGTGGCGGTCATATGGTAGGCGTCGCCGTTCATGGCGCCGCCAGCTACCTCTGCCAGGATGGTTGCACCGCGCCGCAGGGCGTGCTGCAGCTCCTCGAGCACGAGGGCCCCGGCGCCTTCGCCCATCACAAAGCCATCTCGATCGATATCGAAAGGCCGGCTGGCGGTGGCAGGGTCGTGGTTGCGGGTGCTGAGGGCCTTGCAGGCATTAAAGCCTCCAATACCCGCAGGGGTAACGGCAGCATCAGATCCACCCGCAATCACAACGTCGGCATAGCCAAATCGGATATAATGCAGCGCAGCCACCAGGGCCGAGTTGGAGGTTGCACAGGCCGACACCGGGCAAAAATTGATACCCTGAAAACCATACTTGATAGAGATGAGCCCAGATGCCATATCCACCAACGTCTTAGGGATAAAGTAGGGGTTATACCGGGCAGGCCCATCGCCTGTGGCATAGTCTGCAATGCCCTCTTGCAGGGTCTCCATACCACCGTTGGCAGAGCCCCAGATTACCCCCACACGGTCTGGATCTACCCCGGCATGGGTAGGGCCTTGTTGCAAGCCAGCCTGTTGCAGTGCCTCAGCCGCAGCCACCAAGGCGTATTGGCAGGCACGGTCGTAGTGGCGGGCCTCCTTTCTGTCGAAGTAATCTTCTGGATTAAACCCCTTTACCTCTGCGGCAAAGTGGGTTTTCAGGCGGCTCGGGTCGAACCGGGTGATGGGGGCCGCCCCGCTTTGGCCTGCCAACAAGGCCTGCCAATAAGTATGGACGTCGTTTCCGATGGGGGTTAAGGCACCAATGCCAGTTACCACCACCCGTCTGAGTTGGGATTGCAACGATCTGCGGGTCTAACTTTGAGAGCGCAAATATCTGCACCAAACATTTAGCTACTGCCTGGCGTTACCCTCCGATATGTCTCGTGTTCAGTCTTGGTGGCTGGTGCTGCCGCTTTTGGCCCTCGCTCTGGCAGGGTGTATGCGGTGGCGATACTCAGACCGAGACCTGGCCCGCGTGTTTAATAAACGTAGGCTGCCGCTGGCCATACACCATGTGCGAGCCGCAGGTGCAGACGTGCGTTATGTAGAAGTACGCAGTGGCGAGCCAGGCGAACCCGACAAGCCCAACATCCTCTTTATCCATGGGGCGCCAAGCTCGCTGAAGGTCTGGGCGGGCTATCTGACAGATCCTGCCCTGGCAAAAGTGGCCAACCTCTATGCGCTAGACAGGCCCGGCTACGGCCACAGCGAGTTTGGCCATGCCGATACTAGCCTGCTGCACCAAGCCCAGGTATGCGAGTCTATCATGCGCAGGCATCCTGGCCGGTGGATTGTATTCGGGTCTAGCTATGGTGGGCCCATCGCCTCGGTGGTTACGGCCCGTAATGTGGACAAGGTCAAAGCCCTGCTGCTAACCTCGCCCGCCATTGCCCCCGGGCACGAGAAGACCTACGACATCAGCTACATGATTATGAAACCCGCCTTCGGGTGGATGTTCCCGGTCATCTTCAAGGTAGCCAGTGCAGAGAAATTAAGCCACTATAACCAGCTCTGCTCTATAGAGGCCCTCTATCCGCAGATTACTCAGCCCGTTACCTACATACACGGAGGGCAAGACGGCCTTATCTACCCCGTCAATGCCACCTACGCCAAAGCCGTTTTCTCTAACGCCCACCTGAAGATGATCACGCTGCCGCACCGGCCGCACTTCTTCACCTTTACAGAGCAGGGCCTCATTACCCGCGAGCTGGTTGCCCTCTTGGATTACGCCCGCCCTCCCCGCAGCAGGCTAGAAGAAGCAAGGCGAGAAGAGGCCGCCGACAGCAGCCGCACCGGCGAGCGGCTGCCCTTCAGGCCTCTGCCTCCGCAGAAGTAACTTTCAGCAAAAGACTGGACTGTAAAGGCAACCCAAAGGCGCTTCCTTTTACCTTTGGCCTATTCATTTGATTGCCTTTTATTCGATTTCGGACGCGGAATCTCTACAAAGCCCAATCAAGCAGATACCTATTGGCTGTGTTAAGACTGTTCCTTTATCTATGGGTGGCCGGCCTAAGTCTGGCTACGGGCGCCGCTGCCCAGGTGCTGAACCCCGTTAGCTGGCGCTACAGTGTAGAGCCCAAAAACCCTAAAGTGGGGCAGACGGCCACGCTCATTTTTAAGGCTACCGTAGAGCCAGGCTGGCATCTGTATGCCAACGACTTCTCGCCCGATGTGGGGCCCATCCCCCTGCGGTTCGAGTTTAAGCCCGATGCCAGTTATGCACTGGCCGGTAAAACCGTGCCCATAGACCCCCACCACGAGATGGACGAGGTCTTCGGCGGCGAGGTGTCGCACTGGAGCGGCCAGGGTGAGCTGCGCCAGAAGGTCACGGTAAAGACCCTACCCCTGCGCGTGGCCGGTACGCTGGATGGGCAGGCCTGTACAGATGCAGGCAAATGCGTACCCATCTCAGATGATTTCTCCTTTACGGCTGAGGGCAAAGCCGCAACCGAGCTTGCAAAGCCGGGCGGAGAGCCGATTACAGAGGCAAAGCCGGGCGTATCTGCCAGCCCCAACAACCCCCAGCGAGACGAAGCTTTCGCCCTGGCGGATTCCAATAAGCCCCAACCCGGTGAGCCATGCGTTGATCCAATTACAGGCAAGGTGATAGACTGTATCACGGGCGAGATTATAGACTCCCTCAAGCCGATGGCCGCTGCTGATACGGCTAAACCTAAACAGAGCACCTTGGCCCCTAGCCTCCCCCCAGCAGGCGGTGGTGCCATGGGCCTATGGTCTTGGTTTTGGGTAGCCTTTGGCTCGGGGTTGGTAGCCTTGCTTACACCCTGTGTGTACCCCATGGTACCTATGACGGTATCTTTCTTTACCCGCGGCAAGCAAAGCAGAGCCAAAGGGCTAGGCATGGCCGCACTCTTTGGCCTCTCAATCGTGCTGCTGTATGTACTGATTGGTGTAGTGGTGAGCCGCCTATTTGGGGGCGATGTAGCCAACGACATTGCCACGCACTGGGCGCCGAATCTGCTGTTTTTCACGATATTCATGGTTTTCGGCTTCAGCTTTCTGGGCTACTTCGAAATCACACTGCCTGCCTCATGGTCAACCGCTACGGATGAGCGGGCAGAGAAGGGCGGTGTGCTGGGCATTTTCTTCATGGCGCTTACGCTGGTGGTGGTCAGTTTCAGTTGTACGGGGCCTATCGCCTCGGGCATCTTGCTCACCAGTGCCCAGGGCGCCTTATTACAGCCCATTGTGGCGATGCTGGGCTTCTCGCTGGCGTTTGCGCTGCCGTTCAGCTTCTTTGCTGCTTTTCCGCATGCACTCTCTGCCCTACCCCGCTCAGGCGGGTGGATGAACTCAGTGAAGGTGGTGCTCGGCTTCGTAGAGCTGGCTCTTGCCCTCAAGTTTCTCTCTGTGGCAGATTTGGCCTACCACTGGCACATTTTAGACCGCGAGGTTTATCTATCTCTCTGGATTGTCATCTTCAGCCTTTTGGGCTTCTACCTGCTGGGCAAGCTGCGCTTTCCGCACGACGATGATGAGGAGAAGCCCATCCACTGGCTGCCGCTTACGTTGGCCATCGGGGTATTCGGATTCGTGGTGTACCTGGTGCCAGGCCTGTGGGGTGCCCCGCTCAAAGCCTTGAGCGGCTATCTGCCTCCGCTAGAGACGCAAGATTTCAGGCCAGCGGCACAACAAAGCTCCGGCAACCATGGCGCAGCCACCTCGGCGGCACTGCCGTCCGGCTGCCCAGCCCCGCGCTATGCAGACTTTCTGCACCTGCCCCATGGGCTTCAAGGATACTTCGACCTAGACCAGGCCCTGGCCTGCGCCAAAGCCGCCAACAAGCCCGTATTTATAGATTTTACCGGCCACGGCTGCACCAATTGCAGAGAGATGGAGGCCCGCGTCTGGAGCGATCAGAAAGTTCTACCCCTGCTGCGCGAGCAGTTTGTGGTCTGTGCGCTATACGTTGACGACCGCACAGCGCTGCCCCCCGCCGAGCAATACACCAGCCGGGTAGATGGCAAGCTAAAAGCCACCATAGGCAAGCGCAACCTCGACATGGAGGTAGAGCGATTCGGCTCTAACGCGCAGCCCCAGTATGTGATTTTGGCACCCGACGGCACGTTGCTGGCAGGCCCCAGAGCCTACGATCTGGATGTGCCTGCTTTCGTGGCCTTCTTAGAGCAAGGTCTTGCAAAGCACAAGAATCTTTAGCATCGCAATCCTGGCTTCCAATAAAAAATGCCCGCCTGTTGCCAGGCGGGCATTTTCATGTCAATCTGCTTACAGATTAGCCGATGGCCACACGCTTGAAACCGGTAACCGTCAGGCCGGCAGCGGTACGCTCCAGCAGTTGGCGGATGGTTACGCCGTTATCTTTTACGAAAGACTGGTTGAGCAACGTGTTCTCTTGATAGAACTTGTTGAGCTTGCCCATGGCAATCTTCTCGAGCATGGCTTCGGGCTTGCCCTCGTTGCGGGCCTGCTCTTTGCCGATCTCGATTTCGCGCTCTACGATGGTAGCATCCACACCGTCTTTATCAACGGCAACGGGCTTCATAGAAGCAATTTGCAGGGCTACGTCTTTGCCAACCTCGGTCAGGTCTGCGCCATTGCCACCGGCAAAGGCTACGATTACGCCGATTTTGCCGTTGCTGTGCACATAAGTGGCGGTTTTGTCGCCGTTTACCTTGTCGAAGGCTACAATCTCGATTTTCTCGCCGATTTTGCCCATCAAGTCGGTGAGGTGGTCGGCTACGGGGCGGCCTTCTACAGAAAGTGCGGCTACTTCGTCTGCCGTGCTCACACCTGCGGCAACAGCGGCTTGCAGCACGCGGTCGCCCAGGGCACGGAACTCATCGTTCTTGCCCACGAAGTCAGTCTCGCAGCCAAGGGCCAGCACGGTGGCTGTGCCACCTTCGGCAGTAATGAAAACGGCACCTTCGGTGGTGTTGCGGTCAGCACGGCTGGCCGACACCTTTTGGCCTTTTTTGCGGAGGATGTCAACGGCGGCGTCAAAATCTCCGTTGGCCTCGGTGAGGGCCTTTTTGCAGTCCATCATGCCCGCGCCGGTCATTTGGCGGAGCTTGTTTACTTCAGCAGCAGTAATTGCCATGGCAATGGGGGTAAGGCGCCAGGGGGCGCTTTGAGGCCGCAAAGGTACGGCAAAAACCCGAGATTATTAGCACCTGATCAGAAAAGGCCACAACGCCCGCCGCCGCCCCCCTCCGGGGCGGCTCCGTGCCAATAAAAAGGCCCTTCTGCCAGTAGGCAGAAGGGCCAGTTTCTGTCGGGATGGCGGGATTTGAACCCACGACCCCTTGCACCCCATGCAAGTACGCTACCGGACTGCGCCACATCCCGAATACGCTCATCAAAAGGTCCGGTTGTACCTTTACAGAGCCCTTCTGACAATGGGCAGCGGCAATCGCTGCTTTTGTCATTAGGGCTGCAAAGGTAGCCTGCGCCATGATTTTTACCAAACGAGATTTAGCCTTGGTTGCCACGCTAGCGCTTGCTGCGCTGCAAGGTTGCAACGGGCCAGAACCCGGGCATGATCCGCCCCAAACGCCAGGCAACTTTAGCGTAAGCATCAACTTGCACCATGCAGACTCTGCCGGCCAGGCATTTGCCCTTGGAGAGCCCATGAGCACCCCAGCCGGTGAGCGCATTGAGCTCACAGAAGTAAAATACTACCTGAGCAACCCCGTACTTACAGACTCTGCCGGGCAACGTGTACCGGTCGCTGGCTGGTACAGGCTGGTAAACCTTCGCAACCCGGCTTCATGGAAACTGACCGTGCCAAATGTGCCCGTAGGGCGCTACCAAAGCCTGGAGCTCCTGCTGGGCATAGACTCTAGCCAAAGCATGCGGGTAGATCACAGCGGGCAACTTGCCCCAGACAGCGGCATGTTCTGGACCTGGGACACCGGCTTTCTGCACACCAAGACGGAGGGCTTCGTGGGCCGGGGCAGGCAATACTTTAGCTGGCATGTGGGGGGCTTTGCCCACCCGTATGCCAACCAACGCCGCATCCAGATTCCGCTTGGGCGGGGCGGCCTGGCCCTGCGCCCGGGGCAAACCCTGCGCACCTACCTGCGGGTAGACGTGGGCCGGGCATTGGCGGGCGCACTTACGCCAGAGGCTGCCCTTGTGGTACACGATAAACAGCAAGGTCGCACCGTGGCAAACCAGTGGGCCCGTGCCTTCGTCGTAGACAGCGTATCGGCCCAATAAGCAGAATTGGCCTAAAATGCAAGGCACCCTGGCCCGCATGCAGCGCAAGCGAGCCAGGGTGCCTCTAGTACTTCGGCTATCTAGCCGCCTACTCGGTAGGCATCTCCAGCCTTGGGCGGTGAGGCAGGTCTGCCGGATTGTTGAAATCGGCATGCACCAGCTCGTCGCGGTGCTGTTCTAGATCCTGCACCGCATCTGCCTTTCGCCCACCGCTTTGCCCACCAACCAGGTGAGCCCATTGCTCGCGCAGTTGCCCACGCCAGTTATCCGTCTGCGACGAAAGGTCAGCCAGTAACTCTTTACCGGCTTTGGGCGCCAGCACCAGGCCAGCTACGATGCCGGTGCCCAGGCCTGCCAGCAGGCCCCAGTATACATTGCGATTCATAAGTTGATTTAAGGGGAGACGTTTCGAGGATTCTTGTTGAAGGGTTCAGGTGGGTTTGGTACGGCCATAATGTCTGTGGGGTTATGGCCAAAACTGCCCGTTTGTGCACAAGGGCTGCCATCTTCGTCGGCCAGAACCCAAATCACTAGGCCCCTAGCATGCATCGGCGCGGATACTATGGACATATTGCTCTATTGTGGCTACTGCAGGCCGGTGCCGTTGCATGCGTGCAGACGCAACCGCTCTTCTGGGATAACGTCTTGCTTTCGGGCAAGATACCCACAGAGCTTTACCAGGGCCAGCTCTCCTCACTATTTGTAAGCGAGCGTCTGGCAGGCTACAGCCCGCTGTGGGGTAGCTACATCGCCTTGGGTTGGCAATGGTTTGGGCGCAGCCTTGCGGCAACCCATTGGCTCATGTTGCCCCTGCTCTGGCTCATCAGCTACCAGGCCGTCAGGCTAGCCCAACAGTTTGTGCCCAGGCGGGCGCTGGGGCTCACACTGTTGGCCCTGCTTTCTGTGCCGGTGCTGGCGGCCCTAAGCGTTCAATGCGGGCCAGACCTGGCGCTGGTGGGCTTTTACCTGGCGGCCGTCAATGCCATACTCTATCGCAACAGGGCTTGGCTGGCTTTTGTACTTGTGATATTGGCGTTGGTCTCGCCTCGGGGGCTGTGGTGCCTTGTACCGCTCTTCGTAACAGACCAGGCACTGGTAGGCAACAAGCTCTTTGCGCCGCGCTGGCAATGGGCCTTGGGCAAGGCATTTGCCTTTGCGCCTGCTGGTATGGCTGCAGCCACGTGGTACTACCTGCATTACAACCATTATGGCTGGCTTTTTGCCGACCCAAACGGCGACTTTGCCTCGCTGGCAGCTTACACCACATGGCCCGAGTATTTACGCCAGTTGGGCATTTGCACCTGGCGCCTGATAGACTTTGGCCAAATAGTCGTCTGGATACCGTTGGTGGGCCTGGCCACCAGGGCCCTGCGGGGCCGCGCCGAGCATGGGGCTTTGCGTGGCACGCTGGCCCTGCTCACGTTGGTGCCCGCAGTGGCCTTCGGGCTATTTTTTGCTGCCTTTCGCAATCCGGTAGGGCATAGGTATATGCTGGTGCCGGTATTGCTGGCCACGCTTTGGCTCTGCTACGAGTGGGCAGAAGGGCTGCGATACCCACGGTTCAGGCAGCGGGTATGGTTGGTGGTGCTGTTTTTTTGGACGGGCCACCTCTGGGTAGCGCTTTATCCGCAAACCTGGGCCAAGGGGTGGGACGCTACCCTGCTGCACCTGCAGGCAGGCGCAGCCAAGCGGGCCATGGCCCCAGAGTTGGTAGGGTTACCTGCCGAAGCCCGGCAAAATGTCGGCGCCCACTACCCCGATGCTGACCCATGGCAAGATTGCTTTCTGGCAGACTGGCAATTTACCCCCGCCCCCTACGACCCAACCATGAACGCTTACCTGCTCTACAGCAACGCCAGCAACGCTTTCGAGGCTGCCGATCATGCATACCTGGCGGCGTACACCCGCCCGGCCGTAGTCTGCAGCTTTTGGCCGGTGCGCATGGAGCTGCGCCGCAACCCCCGGGTGCCGGTTAAGGGCACCAATCCATAGAACTTTGCGTTATCAACCGTGACCGTGACTCGTTTAGTATTTCTACTTTGTCTGCTGGCGGGCCTGGCTGAGTCTGGCTGGGCCCAGAAGTTTACGCCGCCCAAGCCCGGCAGCCCTGCTAGCCTAATACGCCGCCCGCTCACCAGCGAGAAACCGGTGATATGGGAGGATACGCTGGCCTCTGATAAGCGCAAAAAACGAGAGAAAAAAATCCCCAAAAAGACGTTTTGGGGCATCAAGACCAAAAAAGCCTACACCAAGGTGGTAGCTGGCCGCAAAACCACCTACGAGCTGTTCTACGTCTTAAAAAAACCCAAAGACCCAGATCCCTACGTACGCGAGCTGTGGTGGTATCACCGCAAAAAACGCAAGGTGTTTAACACTCCTATACCGCCCAAAGAGAAAGAGTATGCCGTGTATCTGCATGGCCCTTACGAAAAACGTATAAACAAGGTAACCATAGAGCAAGGGCAGTTCTATGTAGGAGCCAAAACAGGTCGCTGGGAGACCAATGCCGGCACCGAAGACGAGATTCTGCTAGAAAAGCGTAAGTTCTACAAGGGCTTTCCCAAAGAGGCCAAGGTTACTTATTACGATGCCAATCAGACACAGGTACAGGAGGTAACCCCCTACGAAAACGGCGAGCTGCATGGCATTTACCTGAAGTATTTCCAGAACGGTACCCTCGCAGAGGAAGGCCGCTACGAATTTGGCCAAAAAGTCGGCGTCTGGAAGACTTACTTCGAAAACAAAAAGCGCGTTAAGCTCGAGATGCAATACCCACCCGACGCCTGGGCAGCAGATACCGTAGAGCCAGCCAAACTGCGCGAGTTTAACGAGCAAGGTCTGGTGCTCTACGACAAAAACGTAGAGGACAAAAAGAAGCGCGACGGCAAGAAATAGCCCCCCAAGCAAGCTTACTCCCCTACCTGCAGCACCACCTGGCACACCCAGACACGCCGCTGTGGCTCTGCCGCCAGCCGAAACTCTACCACAACCCGATTAGGCTTGCATGGTGCCGTTGTACCGCAGTCTGCCGGCTCCAAGAGATAGGGCGGTAGCAAAAGCAAATCTTTGGCAGACATCCGCCGGTGCAGCACTTGCAGCGGCCGCAAGCCTTCTGCAGCGGTCAGCTTAACGTCCAACGAATCTGCCCCTCCCGTGTAGAGCATTAGCCCCAGCGAACCGGCCTGGGCAGATGTTAGCGTAAGGCGATGCTGGCTAACAATGGCGCCGCGTCTGTTTGGATGGGCTTTCCCTGGCAGGGCCAGGCCGGGGTTGCCGCCAATGCTTGCCAATAGGCTGGTATCTGCCTGCGCCTGGCTGTTGCCAGGCACGGCCAGGCATGCCGCAAAGGCAACCCAGAGGCAGATTCTGATAAGGCAAAGGCGAAACATGGCAACCTTAAGACCGTGTGGTGCGGCCAGCGGTTGTGAAAGTTACGGCACAACCACCTTGGCCGATGCAATAGCCGGGCCACCGAGTTGCAAACGCCCCCATTGGCTCCGAAGATTTCTTTTGGCTTCCATTCAACCACCGAATAGAATTTGGTGTCTATGGAATAATTAGTCAAGGGTAGAAAGAAAGTGCCCCGATACGCCAATTTCTTGCCAAAGACTGATTTTCTTTGTACCTACCTTTACCATGCCTTTGGCTAGCCGACTCGCGTTGGCAGGGCCTAAGGCGGGCACCCCCGGCCAAAGGGTACTGGCAGACCTGAAACCGCGCCTTTTCTTGACTAAACCGAACCGTATGCGTAAAACTGTACACCTATTGGGCTGGGCGCTATTGCTATGCCTGGCCTTCATTGGCCTTCCACACACTGCTGATGCCTCGCACATGCTTGGGGGCGACATCACCTACACCTACCTGGGCAACAACGGGCCAGCAAGTGCCCCCTTCCGCTACAGGATCAACCTAAAGGCATACGTGGATGGGGGTACCAGCTCGGCTTTCCCCAATGGAAATTTTGCGCAGGGCCCGCTTTCTATGGGCTTTTATTCGGCTACAACCAACCAGCTCATCACCTCGGTTTCGGTACCCAACCAAATAACCCCACAGATTACCCGTGTGCGCATACCCATCTCCGGCAACTGCGCCGTAGACCCAAGCGACACGGCTGTAATCAGGTTCTGGCTCAACCCCTTCGAGACAGAAATCAATCTTCCCTTCTCTTTGCGCGGCTACCGCGTCATGTTCGTCAACGTGGCACGCTCTGGCCTAATCCAAAACCTGTCTCTCACCTTCGGCGGCGGCGGGAATCCCAGCCCGCAAGAGGGTATTACCTACCTGGCATCCATCCCCTCGCCGCTGACGCCCAACTCGTCACCACAGTTCTTTACCGATGCCAACGTCTTCATCTGCCGGGGCGACACGGTAACCCTGGCCAACACCGCCCGAGATCCAGACGGCGACCGCCTCATCTTCCGCTTCGTACGCCCCCTCGATGCCTTCGTACGTGGCCAGGGTATAACACCGGCCACCTACCCTACCCCACGCACCATCGGGTTCGACTCTACGCGCGGCTTTTCTTTGGCCCAGCCCTTCGGGCCCAACGGCTATGCCGAAATCAACTCCGCCTCAGGCTTTACCCGCTATTACAGCCCGAACGTGGGCCAGTATGTCGTAGCCTTCGAGGTGCTGGAGTACAGACAGCTATCATCCGGTAGAGACACGCTGCTGTCTAGCACAAGGCGCGAGGTGCAAATCCTGGTCAGAGACTGTCTGCCCAACAACCCACCCACGTCCAACAACGGGTCGCCCGGTGTGCCCCCAACCACCACCTACAACATCGTAGAGGGCGAGTCGCTAACTTTCAGCTACGGAGCCTCAGACACAGACTCCATGACGATTTCGGCCGAGGCCGACATCATACAAGGCACCGGCGGATACACGGGGCCCAGGGCTACCTTCCCCACCGCAGTGGGCCAGGGCGAGGTACGTGGCACCTTCAACTGGCAGACACAGTGCGGGGTGACGGGCACCTTCCCGGTCATTTTCACCGTTATAGATAAAGGATGTCCGCCCAAAACCACCAACGGGGTGGTGCTCATCAACGTTAGCAAATTCCAAGCCCCGCGCACACTTTCGCTAGGCGAAGATTCGGTCTGCGGCTTGCCAGGCACCTATACCTACACCGTTGCTTCTACCGCACCCGACAACCAATTTTTATGGAAGGTAACAGGGGGCACTGTCGTCGGCTCTCCCACAGGTAAAACCGTGCAGATCCGCTGGGACCCTGTCTCATCTATCTCCACCGCCTTTCTGCGGGTGGTGCAGACCAGCCCGACGGGTCTGCGCTGCAAAGACAGTACGACGTTCAACATCCGTGTCTTCCCGCTGGTGCCCGTCGCCATTGCGCCCTCTCGGTTCGACCTTTGCCAGGGCGACACCGTGCGCCTGGTGGCCCGCGGCGGCTTTGGCAACTTTAAGTGGACAAACCTGGCAGGCGGGCCTCCGGTAGCCCTCTCTGGCACTACAGACTCCGCCGTGCGGGCATTCCCCACTGCCTCTGAACAGTACGTGGTCAGCAGCATCAACGTGGCAGGTTGCACCGTGCGCGACACCATCGCCGTCCGTTGGGTAGCAGATGTGGCCCGGGCTGGCCGAGACTCTGCTTTCTGCGCCCAGCAGACCGTTAGCATCGGTTCAGACTCTGTGTCTGGCTACAACTATGCTTGGACGCCTACCACCGGTGTAACACTACCCCGCCGGGCGCGCACAACGGTTACGCTTGATAATACGCTGCAGCGCGACTCTATCATCCGCTTTGTGCAGACGGCTACCGAGCGCCTCTCAGGTTGTGTGAGCACCGATACCGTGCAGCTCCGCGTGCGCCCGCTGCCCATCGTCAACGCCGGGCCAGACACAGCCACTTTCTGCTCAAGCAGCAGCATTACCCTGCCGGGCACCAGCTCCTTCCCGGCCCGCCTCCTTTGGACCAAGGCCAACACGGCCACCAATTACACCCTGACACCACCGACCGATACGACCGCCACGGTAGAGGTGCGCGGCCGTACCAATGGTTTCTTTGATGTTTTCCGCGGACGGGTGCGCCTGCAGGCTACTGACCGTTTTGGGTGCGTAGGCAGAGACTCCATCAACATCCGCATCAACCCGCTGCCCCAGGTAACGTTCTCTCCCAGAGACTCGGCTTGCGCAGGTACCAACATTACGGTGGGGGCTAGCCAGCTATCGGGCTACACCTACGGTTGGAAGATTGATGGCGGCCTGGCGTTCTCAGACTCGAACGCCGCACAGCCGACGATAAACCTGCCCATCGCCTTGGGCGACACAGCCACCTTCTACACGGCCCAGGTGCGCATCATAAACCAATATGGCTGCCGCAAAGACAGCAGCCAGCGCCTGCGCCGCAACAACCTGCCGCGTGCCAATGCCGGGGCAGATCAAGCCTTCTGCTCTGCAGACTCTGTGACACTGGGTGCGCCAGCCAACAGCCGCTATGCCTACGCTTGGCAAAACACGGCCGGCTTTGGCCGCCGCAACGTGGCACAGCCTCGCTTTTCGGCCACCAACACGCCTCCTGGCTCGCCAGACCGTTTCTTGACGGTGGGCCTGGCTGTAACCAATACCCGCACCACTTGCGCCAATACGGATAGCGTACGCCTGCGCATCTATAGCAGGCCTGTGGTGCAGGCTGGCCTGCAAGACACGCTAGCCCTTTGCAACCGCGGCAGCGTTACCCTAGGCACGGCGGCGCGCCCTGGCCAAAGCTATGTGTGGCGCCAGATTGGCACACGCGGGCTAGGTTCGGCCCCAGGCTACACGGTTGATACCGTGGCTGCCCAACCTGTGTTTACCTCTACAGGCGGCTGGGCCAACAATGTAAGCCATGCCTTCAGCTACACATTCCGCCTAACGGCCAAGACAGACAGCACGGGCTGCGCTGCTGCAGATACCGTCTTTGTCAAAATCAACCCGACGCCGTTCTTGTACCCAGTGCTGGCTACGCAGGCATATCCTTACGTGGATAGCATCTGCTCTGGCGGGCAAGGTACTATTGAGCGGATTGCCTCTCTGGCCACGCCAAACACCCGCTTTAACGTACGCTGGGCACCCGAGCAAGGGCTGAACCTGGCCGACACGGCCGGCTTCCGCCCCGGCTATACCCTGTCGCTGCCAGCGCCTGGGGCACCCAGCCAGGCAGTGCGCTACCGCTCACTGGTGACGTACCAGGCTACGGGTTGTGCCGATACGGTATCTGTAAAAGTACAGGTACTGCCGATTCCGGTTGCCCAGGCTGGGCCTAACCTGCAGGTCTGCTCAGAGAGCAGCATCCAGATTGGCACGCCTGGCACCCCTGGCCGAGCCTATGCCTGGACACCACGCCTCGGTGTGACAGATACGGCGCTGGCCCAGCCAAGCTTCTCGCTCAACAACCCTACACAGCGCGACTCTATCCGCACGCTGGTCTTCCGTGTGACAGACCGCACCAACCGCTTGGGCTGCACCAATACCGATACGATGCAAGTAACGGTTTGGCCGCTGCCTCTGGCAGATGCGGGTGCAGATACGGCTGCCGTATGCTCGGGCAGCAACATTACCTTGGGCACGGGCCCCAGCACCAACTACAGCTACGCCTGGACGCCCGCCACGGGCCTGAACGACGCCACAGCCAGCAACCCTGTGCTAAGCCTCACAGGCAACAGCATCCAGCGCCTGCGCTACCGGGTACTGGTTACCAATACCACCACCCAATGCCGCAAAGCAGACTCTATCACAGTACGGCTCAACCCGCTGCCCGTGGTAGCGTTGGGTAGCCTACGGACGGTTTGTGCTGGTTCGCCGGCGTCGCTCGGGGCGTTTGCGGCAGACTCTGCCCGCTTTGCCTACGCCTGGACGCCACGCCTAGGCTTGTCTGACACGGCACGGCCACGGACGGTATTCTCCTCAAACACGGCAGGCACCTATGTTATACGCCTTGGCGTACGCGAGCTGGCCACCAACTGCCAGAACGCCGACAGCCTGACCCTGACCGTAAACCCACTGCCAACCGTGGTAACAGGCCCCGATACTGCCTACTGTGCCGATGGCCAGGTGCAGATTGGCGGCCCCAGCCAACCTGGCCTGACCTATGCTTGGCAAGCCCCTACCCCGGCCGTCCTGGGCACGGCTGGTGCCAGCAGCACCAGCTTTACACTGCCCAACCTGACGCAGCAGCCAATCCAGACATGGGTACGCTTGACGACGACCATAGGCGCCACCAACTGCGCTGCCACCGACAGCGTACGCGTAACCACCTGGCCGCGCCCAGAGAACGCGGTATTGGCGTCGTCTCCGAATGTAGTTTGCCCTGGTACGCGCAACCAGCCATACACCATCAACCCCGCGTTGCCTGGCTTTACCTACACCTGGACGGTGGGCGACTCTGCCACCCTGGTCAGCGGACAAGGGACGCCTACCATATTGGTAAACTATGGCGGCAGCCGCCCCGGTGTGCCTATCACTATCATTGCCACCAACACGTTTGGTTGTACGCAACGCTCGGCCACCAACTTCAGCGTTACCATCAACCCGCTGCTGCGGCCTGCCACCCCGGCCCCGGCCTCTGGCCTAACGCAGCTTTGCTTCAATCAGGCACGCGATACGTACGGAACCGTAACCAGCCCCAACTCTACCTACACCTGGCGTTACGCACCTGCCGGGCAGCCTTCAGGTACGGTCATTGGCACAGGCAACTCGGTGGCTGTAACCTGGCCTACGCTAGGCCTGGCTAAAATCTGGGTAGACGAGATATCCGCGCCGCCGCCTCCATTTGGCCAGTGCTTTGGCTCGTCCGACACGTTGCTGGTGCGTATTAACATCTCGCCAGATACCAACCTGAGTGTTACAGGCCCTGCGGCGCTTTGCCAGTTCACCAGTGGCTCTTTCGCCCTCAACGGTCTGGACAGCAGCACCTTCGCCTGGACAATCCGCCGCCTGCCGCTGGCAGATTCTAGCCGCCAGGCCGGTTTCCGCCTTAGCACGCTAACCAACCGGTTCGACACCGCCGGCAACTACCAGATTACCGCCTTCGAGACAAGCAACCGGGGCTGCCCGGGCAAACTGCGGCCGTTTAGCCTGCTGATAAACCCCAAGCCGGTGCCAACCTTCGCAGACACCTCGTTTGTGTGTCCCAACCAGGCCCAGGCGGTGTTCCGCGTGCAGGGTGGCTTGCAAGGCTCGCTATTCAACTGGTTTACGGCAGCACCCGCCACACTGGTATCTGCACAAGGCACAAATGCCGTAACCATTGCGCTTAATGGCCAACCCCTGGCAGGGCTGCGCGTAGTAGAGACCAGCACGGCCAACTGCCCGTCTGACACGCTGAACGTGCCCTTTAAGGCCGACAACAGCCGTGTAGAACTGCTAAGCGTATCTACCCGAGAGGACGACGATAGCCGCGTGCTGGTAAGGCTCCGTGTAAGCAACAACGGCTTCCAGGCCAGCCCAAGCGTGCTTGAGCGCCAAGACGCTCAAGGTGGTTTTAGCACCGTAGCCAACCAAACGCCCCTGGCCGACGGCCAGATCGTCGAGCTTGAAGACAACGCCCCGGCCAGTACGGTACAAAGCGTTAACCGCTACCGCATAAGCCTGAACAACCGGTGCAACCTGCCGGTAACCTCTGGCACGCATGCAACCATCCTGCTGACGGCCCGGCCCTCAGATGCAGACTCAAAAGCCAACCTCAACTGGACCCCTTACGAGGGCTTTAACGGCCTGCAAGAGTACCAGATCATCCGCCGGTTAGAGAACGAAACCAGCTTCAACTTCCTAAAGAACGTTGGGCCTACCGAAAACCGCGACGATGCACAGGTCGGCAAGGATGCCTTCCGCCAGGCCTTCCGCATCAAGGCTACGGATGCAGTTACGGGCGAGGTCAGCTACTCTAACATTGCAGAGGCTACATTCCAGAACCCGCTGGGCTTTGGCAACATCATCACCGACAACGGCGATGCCCTGAACGCTGACTTCCAGATCGAGAACCTAAAGCTCTACCCAACCAACAGCTTCCGCGTGTATAACCGCTGGGGCCGCTTGGTGCACCAAGCCAGCAACTACCAAGGCGGCTATAAGCCAGCAGAGCCAGGTGTGTACTTGTTTGAGTTTACAACCCCGGCCGGCTTCACCAAGAAGGGTTGGTTCGAGGTGGTGAAAGAGTAGTACCTACCGTACGTAAACAGAAAAGAGCTCTCTTGCTAACCGCGAGAGAGCTCTTTGTTTGGGTGGCAATTACTTTTTAAAGACCAGATAAACAGCTCCAAGCAACAGCACAAAGGCGCCGAGGTGGTTCCAGCCCAGCTTATCAGCCTTAAAAAAGTAGACGGCCATGAGGGTAAAAACCAGCAGCGTGATGACCTCTTGCAGCATTTTGAGCTGGAAAAGCGAGAAGGGCCCGCCCTGCTCTGCGCTACCAACGCGGTTGGCTGGCACGGCAAAGCAATACTCTACAAAAGCCCAGGCCCAACTCACCAGGATGATCTTCCACACAGCGTTGTCTTTAAGCCAACCGGTTTTGCTGATGTGTAGATGGCCATACCAGGCCAGCGTCATAAAGAAGTTGGAGATAAGTAATAATGCAACCGTAGAAAGCGCTTTGGCCATGCCTAAATATAGACTGACCAGACAACAGGGAAAATGGCTGGCTTCCCGCCCCTTTGGCGCCATTACAACGGCAATGGCATCTTTGCCCAAGGCATGGCCGCATGCCAGTGCCGCCTAGCCCCAATCCACTACCACAGACATGGCAGCCCAAGCCCCCCTACCCTACGCCTATAACATCGTTACCTGCATCTGCATAGACACAGCCCAGGCAGACGACGGAACTGTGTACCCGCTCCTGGGCAACCTAAGCGCAGAGGAGCGCCGCCTGCAATACTGGAAGCTGGCTTGGGTATTGATGATAACCTCCAAGCTGTGCCAGCCAGAGCAGAGGCACATGGTTTATACCAATGATACAGGTGCTGTAATTGCCGACGGGCAAGACCTAAAAGCACTGTTGGCATCGCATGGCATTGAGGTAGTGGTGCTGCCCTTTGCTGACTTTCTGGCCCCCAAGGGCACGCTGGCGCGGTTTGCTAATGCCTTTTACAAGCTAGAGGTCTTTAAAGCCCTGGCTGCTTTAGATAAGCCGAGTATTTTGCTAGACAACGACGTGGTGTGGGCCCACCGCAATGCGGAGCTAGAGCAGGCGCTGGCCGATGGCAAAACCTTGTTTTACGACATCTACGAGCGCAGCGCAACGCCAGACTCCAGGCAGTACCTGGGGGTGAGCATGCGCGATTTTGGCCAGTACTTTAAAGACCTGGATCCTGCCTATCCTCAGGCGCTGCCCGTAACAATCGGTGGCGAGGTAGCTGCCGGGGCGCCTGCTATGTTTGGCGCCTTGTATGCCTACCTGCACCCCACCTTTTGGGAGATGATACGGCGCATACAGCAAGGGCCGCCATTGCCGGGAGGCGAGCGCAGCAAGGTATTTATCAACGGCATGGAGACGCTGCTCTCTATGGGGGTGAACCGCCTGCCTGCCGTTGGCTGGATGAACCCTTACATCAAGCGGATATACAACATCGGCTTTCTCAAGAACCTCAAGCCCGGAGACGAGCAGAAACCCATCTGGCATTTGCCCAGCGAAAAGCACCGGGGGCTGGCCAACCTATATGCGTTTATCATGGAGGGTGATACCAGGTTCTGGCACGCCAGCCCCGCGGATCGCGCCAAGTTCATGGGCGACGTGGTTGCCGTGCCCAAGCGACGTATAAGGCGCGAGACCGATCCAACCTGGTGGCAAGACCAAGTACGCACGCTACGAGGACGCGCCGGCCTTGCCCGCAACAAAGTGAAGGAGTGGCTGGGTATTTACCACAGCTAAAACCGGCAGGCTCATTTAGCCTTCAAATACAGCAGCAAGGTCTAGCCTGAAACCCGGCACCACCAGGCTGGCTAAAGCCCCAGTAGGGCCATAGGTCTTGTGCAGAACAAAGGCCGCATCGGTATTAAAGTACTGCTCTAGTTGATTGCGCTCCGCATCTACGATCCAATACTCTTGTACACCGGCAAGGGCATACTCCCTAAACTTGATGCCACGGTCTCGGGCCTCGGTAGAGTCTGACAGAATTTCCACGGCCAGTTGAGGTGCCGGAAAAAGCTTTTGATCAGGCGTAAACTGTGAAGCGACCTCTTTATTGAAGAACACGATGTCGGGTTCAAAATCATGCCGGCCGATGGATACCATGACTTTTTCTACACCCACATCGCCAAGGCGATTATCCATTACATAAGCAGATAACAATCTAGTTATCCGAGTAGATACACGCCAGTGTGAAGTGCGAACCGGAGAGTGGAAAACAATCTCCCCAGCAATGAACTCAGCTTTCACATCCTCGTGCACAAGGTTGTAAAACTGCTCTCGCTTAGTCCGCTCTTCAATCAAGCGCGTTCTAACCTCCTCCATAACGTGAACAGGGTCATGGCTCTCCAACACGCGGTTGATGGTTTCCCTGTCGTAGCGAGCTTGATCGTACATATAGTAAAGTTAAGTAATCAACCTTTCTGCTTCAGCATGTCTTTGAGCTGCAGCAGGTAGTCTCGCAGGCGGGCGGCTTCTATGAAGTCCAGCTCTTTGGCGGCGGCCTCCATTTGTTTTTGGGTCTCTTTGACGAGCTTTTCTAGCTCGGGTTTTGCCATGTATTGTACCACAGGGTCGGCGGCGGCGTTCACCTCCTCGCTGGTGGCGTATTGGCGGGCTTCGCGCTTGCTGTCGGCCACCTTGGTCTGGCTCATGATGGCCTCGGCAGACTTGAGCACCGTGCGCGGCACGATGCCGTGCGCCTCGTTGTACTCCTCTTGAACGCGGCGGCGGCGGTTGGTCTCGTCAATGGCCTCTTTCATAGAGCCTGTGATGCTGTCGGCGTACATGATCACCATGCCACCCACATTGCGCGCCGCCCGGCCAATCGTCTGTATCAGCGAGCGGTTGTCGCGCAAGAAACCCTCCTTATCCGCGTCCATAATAGCCACCAGGCTCACCTCGGGCAGGTCTAGCCCTTCGCGCAGCAGGTTTACCCCTACCAGCACATCGAACACGCCCAACCGCAGCTCGCGCAGGATCTCGACCCGGTCCAGCGTCTTCACCTCCGAGTGGATGTAGCGGGTGCGGATGCCGATGCGGTCCAGGTACTTGGTCAGCTCCTCGGCCATGCGCTTGGTCAGGGTCGTTACCAGCACCCGCTCCTTCCGCTCGGTCCGCAGGCCAATCTCGTGGATGAGGTCATCTACCTGGTTTATGGTAGGCCGCACCTCGATGCGGGGGTCCAGCAAGCCCGTAGGCCGGATAAGCTGCTCTACCACCACCCCTTCAGAGCGGCGCAGCTCGTACTCGCCCGGCGTGGCAGAGACGAAGATTACCTGGTTAATCAGCTCCTCAAACTCGTTGAACTTCAGCGGGCGGTTATCCAGTGCAGAGGGTAGGCGGAAACCATAGTCCACCAGATTCACCTTCCGGCTACGGTCTCCGCCCCACATGGCGCGTATCTGGGGCACGGTAACGTGGCTCTCGTCTATCACCAGCAGGTAGTCGTCCGGAAAGTAGTCCAACAAACAGAACGGCCTAGCACCCGGGGCGCGTCGGTCAAAGTATCGGCTGTAGTTTTCGATGCCTGAGCAGTAGCCCAGCTCGCGCATCATCTCCAAGTCAAACTCGGTGCGCTCGCGGATGCGCTGCGCCTCTATCAGGCGCATGTCGTTCTCGAAGTACTGCACCTGCTTCACCATGTCGTCCTGGATCTCCCGGATGGCCGTGTTGAGGAGGTCTTTGCCCGTCACAAAGAGGTTGGCCGGGTATATGGTGACGATCTTCTCCTCACCCAGGCGGGCACCGGTGGCGGGGTCTATGCGCTGGATGGCCTCGATCTCGTCTCCGAAGAAGAACACGCGGAAGGCAAAGTCCGCATAGGCCGGGTAGATGTCCACCGTGTCGCCCTTAATGCGGAAATTGCCCCGCTTGAAATCAGCCTCCGTGCGAGCGTAGAGGATCTGCACCAGGTTGTAGAGAAACCGGTTGCGCGGTACGACGTCGCCCACGGCAATGGTAACCTTGTTCTTGCCAAACTCCTCGGGGTTGCCGATGCCGTAGATGCAGCTTACCGAGGCCACCACCACCACATCTCGCCGGCCAGAGATGAGCGCCGACGTGGCCGACAGGCGCAGCTTTTCAATCTCTTCGTTGATGGCCAGATCCTTCTCGATGTAGGTGTTCGTCGTGGGGATGAACGCCTCTGGCTGGTAATAGTCGTAGTAGCTGACGTAGTACTCAACCGCATTGCTCGGAAAGAACTGCTTGAACTCACCATACAGCTGGGCGGCCAGGGTTTTATTGTGACTCAGCACCAGCGTAGGCTTACGGACTTCTTGTATCAGGTTGGCTACGGTAAACGTTTTGCCCGACCCTGTTACCCCCAGCAGGGTCTGGGCAAACTCGCCTTGCCGCACCCCGTCGGCCAGTTGGGCAATGGCGGTGGGCTGGTCGCCCTGGGGCGTGTAGTCAGATACGAGTTGGAAGTCCATATAAAACAGCGGGGTAGGCAGGCCCAGCAAAATACAACGCCACAAGGGGGCGGGAGGGTTCGGCCAGTTTAGCAATAAATGTAAAGGGCTGCCCCGCTTGGCCGGGCAGCCCCTTCAGAGGGTGGAGATTCCGGATAAGCTAGACTTTAGGCATCATAGGCCCGCACTGCGTCCTCTATGATGGCGCAGCATTCGTCTAGCTGGGCCTCGGTCATCACCAAGGGCGGGGCCAGGCGGATGATGTGCTCGCGGGTAGGCTTGGCCAGCAGGCCCCTGTCGCGCAGGGCCAGGCAAAGGTCCCAGGCGGTGCGGCCGTCGGGCTTGGGCGCTATGCCAATGGCGTTGAGCAGCCCCTTGCCGCGCACAAAGCGGATGCAGCTCACGGTCTGGGCCAAGGCCTCCATGCGCCGGCGGAAGATCTGCCCCAGGCGCTCGGCATTCTCTGGCAGGCGCTCGTCTTGCAGTACCTGGATGCTGGCAATGGCCACGGCACAGGCCAGCGGGTTGCCACCAAAGGTAGAGCCATGCTCGCCGGGCTGGATACAAAGCATCACCTCGTCGTCTGCCAACACCGCCGAGACCGGCATCACCCCGCCGCTCAAGGCCTTGCCCAGGATGACGATGTCCGGCCGTACCCCCTCGTGGTGGCTGGCCAGCAGGGTGCCCGTGCGGCCAAAGCCGGTCTGCACCTCATCTACCAACAGCAATACGTTGTGCTGCTTGCAGAGGGTAGCCGCACCGGCCAGGTAGCCCGCCTGAGGCACCACCACACCCGCCTCGCCCTGAATGGGCTCCACCCAAAACGCGCAGACGTGAGGGTCTTGCAGGGCAGCCTCCAGCGCGGGCAGGTCATCGTAGGGAATGATCTCGAACCCAGGCAGGAAGGGCCCAAACTCTTTGGTAGAGCTTTCTTCGGTGCTGGCAGAGATCACCCCCAGCGTCCGGCCATGGAAGTTGTCTGTCACAGCAATAATCTTAGCCTGCCCCTCTGGAATGCCTTTGGCCTTGTAGGCCCACTTGCGGGCCAGCTTCAGGGCGGTCTCGTTGGCCTCGGCGCCGCTGTTCATCATCAGCACCTTGTCGTAGCCGAAGGTCTTGGCCATCAGCTCTTCACACTCGCCCAGGCGGTTGTTGTAGAAGGCGCGGCTGGTAAGTGTAAGACGCTGGGCCTGCTCGGTAAGGGCGGCAATGATGCGCGGATGGCAATGCCCCTGATTGACGGCCGAATAGGCCGAGAGGAAGTCGTAGTACCGCCTGCCCTCCACATCCCACATAAAGACGCCTTGGCCGCGCTCCAGCACTACATCCAGCGGATGGTAGTTGTGCGCGCCGAAGGTCTCTTCAAGCTCAATAAAGTGGCGGGTAGCAGCGGTGGTGTCAATGTTCATAAAAAGTTGGTGTGATGGTCGGGGGCCTTCTCTTGCAAAGGTCTGACAATGCCAGGGTTAGTTCCTAGCCTGTGCAGTTTCAATAACTGGCTTAGAGATTGAATCGTTTGGCCAAACACTGCAACCCGGAGCCATCCGGCTGCGCAGTTGCACAACGTTAATATTGGAATTATTCATTCATCGAATTATTTTAGCGCTTCTAGGCTTCTCTTCCCTCCTCCCGGGTTGGTCGTCTATCCCTATTCCTAATAAAAACCCTGTGCCATTAGATTTTAAGGAGCCTAAGCCTGCGTGGGCGTTTTGGGCGGTTTCAGCCATTACCCTTGGGGTGGCGGCATGGGCTTTTTTGCCGGGTAGCTGGCCGCTTGGGGTATGGGTATCCCTGATTGCCATTACTGCGATTTGGCAAGTTTGGCAAGGCATGGCCGGCCCGCGCCAAGTAGAAGATGGCGATAGTCTCAGGTCGTTCTTTTACGACTCACCCTTTGCCATGTACGTGTACGACAGGCAGACCAGGCGCTTTTTAGAGGCGAACCCGGCCGCCCTGGCGCACTTCGGCCACAAACGGGAGGCCTTTTTGCAGGCAGGCCTAGACACCATCAGGCCCAAAAGCGAGCTTGATAAACTTAATAAAAAACTTGCCAAAGTTTACGACCTGGGTGCCGGGCCAGACCAAGGCATCTGGCTCCATCAGGCAGCCGATGGTGTGGCCTTTTATGACAGAATCTATGTAATCCCCTTTCCGAGCTATGGGCCCAATGCCATGCTTGCCATGGCCATAGACGTGGATAAACAAGTCCGCCAAGAGCAACAAACCGCCGAGCGTGCCCGAAAAGCAGATGCCCGCCGAGCCTACCTGGAGAGCCTGCTCGAAAACCAGACTGGCGTACTAAGCGCCCGCATCAACACAGAGGGCTTGCTTACCTACATCAATCCAAACCTGGCACAGCGGGCAGGCCTGCTGCCCGCCGACATGGTAGGCAAACCCGTGCGGAGCTTTCTTGACCCACACAACCGGGCCCCCTTCGACAACGTGTTTGCCCAATGCCTGGCAGAGCCCGGCAGACAAATCCCCATCAGGTTGGCCAAGGCCCCGCAGGCAGGGCAGCGGCTATTGGCCGAATACACCGCCGTTGCCCTGCAAGAGCCCGATGGCAGCGTAGATGAGATCCAGATCACCGGCCTAGACATCACCGCCAAGGTGGTAATGATAGAAAAGCTGAATGCCTACAAAGCCCGGCTTGTGGCCATTTTAGAAGCCATACCAGACAATATCTATGCGCTAGACAACAACCTGCGGCTGGTGTATGCCAATAGCCCAGCCGCCCAGATATTGGGCCACACCGTAGAGAGCCTGCTAGGGGCCGACATGGTAGCCGTGCTTACCCCCATTGCCTCTGCCGAGCTACTGGAGCGCACCCGCCGCGCCGTGCAAGAGAAGATTCCGCTAGAAGAAACCTTTTACATGCCCAACCCCGGCATCTGGCTGGCCATTCGGGTTTTCCCGTATCCAGAAGGAGCCGTCGTCTATACCCGAGACATATCTACCCGCAAAGACTACGAGAGCAAGCTCCAGGCACAAAACGACCTGCTACAAGAAATTGCCTGGCTGCAATCGCACAAAGTGAGGGCCCCGCTAGCCAGCATCCTCGGCCTGATGAAAATCTTTAACCGGCAAGAACCAAGTGACCCTTACAACCTCCGCCTGATGGACATGCTGCAAGCCTGCTGCGTCCAGCTAGACCAAGTCGTCCACGAAATCGTAGGCAAAACCTACGTTGGCGACGCCACCGGCGACGACTTGCGCGCCGCCGCACGCAAACATTTGACAGAAGATTAAGCCGGGCTCAACTTTACAACATGGTGGGGCGGGTGCTTGGCTTTGCTTGGCTGGCTTTTTGGCTTTGGGCAAGGGCTACCCAGGGCCAGGTGCCCCTGCGCACACAGGTGGCGCTGGCACCCCAGGCAGGCTTTTTATGGCAGCACAACGATGAAATCAAGCACCTTGGCTGCCATCCGGTAGGGCTGTGGGCCTCCGTGGCTCCTGCCCGCTGGGCGGCAGCACCAGGATTGGGCGCTTATGCCAACGGCAGGTTCGGCTTATCTGTCGGTTGGCTCAACTTCAGGCGTGCCGAGCTAGGGCATGCACTGCCCGTACTGGTTTACTTCGAAAATGCCGCCCCTGCTACCCGCACATGGAGCCTTTTCTATCGGATTTCCGCCGGCGTTACCTGGCTGTCTGCGCCCTTCGAGCTGGACCGCAATCCCCTCAATACGGCCTACTCAGCACCCCTTACCTGGGCCATGCAAGGCCGTATTGGTTTCGAGCGCCGCACGTCCGGTGGGTTTTGGCAAGTCGGAGCCAACCTTACCCACTTCTCTAACGGCGGCTTTAGGCTACCCAACCTTGGTCTAAACCTGCCAGCCGCTTTTGTGGCCTACGGGCTGGGGATACCCACCCAGCGCCCCTACTATGCCGTTGCAGACACAGCCCCCCTGCCCAGCCGCCACCATCTCGATGTTACCGCTGGCTTCGGAGGCCACTCTGTACAGACCTGGCCCGCCAGGCTGTATGCCAGCGGCCTCGGCAGGCTGGCATACCGCTATGGCTATGCCCGCAATGCAGACCTTGCCCTGGGGTTAGACGTCATACACCAAGGCTCGCTGGCAGAGGCCAGGCAGGTGCTAGGCAGGCCCGGCGCCCCTATCGCGCGGCTAGCCATAACCGCCGGCCACGAGTGGTATCTCAGCCGGCAGGTAGCGCTCAGCACCCACCTGGGCTACTACCTCTACAACCAACTGCCCGTGGATAAGCCCTTCTACCAGCGGTACGGCTTTCGGTTTGCAGCCCGGCGTAAGCTTAGCCCAGCCGTTTGGCTGCGTGCCCATGCAGGCAAGGCAGACCTTATCGAGTACGCCCTTACCTACACCTTGCCCCTAAAGCCATGAGCGCCGCCCAAATGGCCTGCCTGGCCCTTCTTGCACTCTGGGGCTGCAACACGCCCGATGCGCCCGATTTCATAAAATCTACCGGGCCAGACCAAACCACAGAGCGCCCCCTGCCCGGCCCCATCCGAGAGCTTATCATAGAAGACGACATCGCCGTATTGCTAACGCCAGACACCGCAGGCCCCCTCAGCCTGACGGCCGGTGCCAATCTCCTACCCAAAATTGCCACAGACTACCACCAGGGCAGGCTTACGCTAAGCAACAACAACAGATTTACCTGGGTCCGCACTTACCATCGGCAACCTGCCATCCGCATACCCGCCGGGCAGCTAAGGCTGCTGGAGCATAGGGGCTACGCCTACCTTCGTTGCAGCGATACCCTGCGCCTAAACTACCTGGCCCTGCGGTGGTATGGCGCCGCAGATGGGCAGCTATCGCTGCGCACCAACGCCGTAGAGATTGATGCCAACGGCATAGGATCCCTCACGCTTGCGGGCCAGAGCCAGTACACCTATCTGTTTACGCTGAAAACAGCCCAGGTAAACGCCCGAAGCCTAAATACCCATATAGCCGACGTGGCCGTGGGCAGCCTGCGCACCGCCAGCCTCGCCGTGCAAGACACCCTCCGCGTAAACATGCTTGGCCAGGCAGACCTGTGGATTTATGGTAGGCCACATAGCACGCAAAAGGGTGCAGGCAGCGGTAAACTCATATTCCGTTGAGGACAAGCCTGCATTGCCTAAACAATGCCTTTCTTTGCAGCGTTTAACAGGCTTAGAGGAGGTTGGAATCGTGAAGGAAAACGCAAAAGGCAATGGCATTGCGCCCAAGCCTCGCCATATCTCCTTAGAGGTAGGCGACTATTATCTGGACGGCCTACGCATGGTTTTCACCGAGCGGTATCATATACGCAGGGGGTATTGCTGTAAGTCGGGTTGCAGGCATTGCCCCTACGGCAATGGACCCGGCAAAAAGTAAGCCGAAAGGCTTGCCAAAAACAGCAGGCACATCTATATTTGCACTCCGTTTCGGAATTGGCAGGCGCTCAGGCCAGCCAGCCCCAGGGCGGACATCTACGACTATGGCAAGGGTTTGTCAAATATCTGGGAAAAAGACGCGTGTCGGTAACAACGTATCGCACGCCAACAACAAAACCAAGCGCAAGTTCTTCCCGAACTTGAAGGTGAAAACTTTCTACCTACCTGAGGAAGACCGCTACATCACCCTCAAGATTGCCACCAGCACCCTGCGTACCATCAACAAAAACGGCATCTCTGCCGTATTGAAGGAGGCCCGTGCCAAAGGCACAACCGTAGGCATCTAAAAAGCCCACATTCATCGGCTTTGCAAAGCCCGTGCTGCCACTACATGGCGACACGGGCTTTGTCTTTGGCAGGCAGCCCACCCACGCAGCCCTTGCTCGGCAAGCACCATCTTGCCTATACATGGCCTATGTAAGAATTGCGTGCCTCAATGTTAAGAAGCAAAGTACGCCGGGGGCTATTCTTGCAACGTGTGGTATCGGGTACTCATCCTAGTGTTGCTGCTTTGCCTTGGTAGGTGGGGGCAGCTATGGGCACAGCAAACCGGCAAGGCTAAAGACCAGGTGCTGGTAACCTTGGCAGACGAGGTGTATCGCAACTCAGGAGCCAGGCGGCAGGCGCTAGAGCAATACAAGCTCGCGCTAGAGGCAAACCCTGACAACCTGAAGGCCAACTACATGGCCGGTATCTGCTACCTGCAAACCATCCAGAAAGAGCGGGCCCTACCCCACTTGCTGCGCGTGCAAGACCTGGACCCCGCCTACGAGTCGGGCATGAACATCGGCCGCGATCTGTACCCAGACTTGGACTACTTGATCGGCATGGCCTATCACCTGGGCGAGAACTTTGAGCGGGCCCGCGTCTTTTACACCCGCTTTGCCGCCAATGTGCGAGACGGCAAAGGCAGCCGCATGGCCCGAGAAAACAAGGCCCTGGCCATAAAAACGATAGAGAGGCGCCTGTTTGAGTGCGAAACCGGGCGGCAGCTCACAAACTACCCCGTTGCTGTGCGGATCTTGCCGCTGAAAGGCCCCAATACTGATTACCCCGAGTACGCCCCCTGCCTGGCCCGAGACGAAGGCCAGATCATCTTCACCAGCCGCAGGCCCGGCGGCATGGCCCAAAACGTTGACAACGACCTTTTCTATTTTGAAGACGTTTATGTAAGCACCCGTCAGGGAGACACGGCATGGGGCACAGCCGCCTTGCTAGATGGCGTCAATACCGAAAACCACGAGGCCTCTGTAACGTTGGCAGCCGACGGACAAACTCTAATCCTGTACAGAGATGCCAATGGAGGCGATTTATACCTTTCGAAGCGCAGAGACGGCAAATGGAGCAAACCACGGCCCATAGGCGGGGCGGTCAACACAACCTTCCGCGAATCTTCTGCCTTCATCTCGGCCGACGGAAAGCGGCTCTACTTTAGCTCCGACCGCCCCGGCGGCTACGGCGGCACAGACCTGTACGTGGCCGAGGCACTCGATGGCGAAAATCGCTGGGGCACGCCCTCTAACCTCGGGCCTGTCATCAATACAGAATACGATGAAGAGAGCGCTGTATTCAGCTTCGACGGGCAATACCTGTTTTTCAGCTCCCGCGGGCACCGGGGCATGGGCGGGTACGACATCTTCCGCACCCGGTTCGACTCAGCTACCAAAGCCTGGGCCAAGCCCGAAAACATGGGCTACCCCATCAACACAGCCGACAACGACCTGTATTATGTGCAAGGCAACGACATTGGCCACGCCTACTTTGCCAGCAGCCGCGAAAGCGGCGCCGGAGACCTGGACCTATACCTGATCACTCCCGTCAACAAAGAAGACTCCCTACTTATCCGCGGGCCTAAGCTGGACGAACTGGCAAAACAGGCCCGGAGTCTCTCTGACGACAAGACCAATACCCTGACCGAGGCCGACATCCTGCGCGATGCCAGCAACCGGTACGCAGACACCAGCCAGGGAGACCTGGCCAGCGAGTTCACAAACCAGCTAGGCGACAAAGCCTCAAGCGGTAAAGCGGCGGCCACACATGTAAACCTGCGCCTGTCTCTGGTCGATAAAGGCAACAAACGGCTGATGGATGCCCGCGTCAGCTTTACGGATGCAGAAACCGGCGAGGTATTTACGGCACAGCGCATCAAAACGGGCACCTACATGCTACGCCTGCCCACAGACCGAGACCGCACCTTTACCATTGCCGCCGAGCGCGAGGGCTTCCAGTTCAGAAACGCCAGCCTGAAGGTGAAAGCCGGCGATAAAGGCACCCGCGTGTACGACCGTCTGCTAGAGATGGAGCGCATCGCCCTCAACCGCCCACGGGTACTCAAAAACCTGTACTTCGACTTCGACAAGGTGGACCTGCGCCCCGCCAGCAAGCTAGAACTGCAATTGCTCGAGAACCTCCTGCGAGAGAACCCAAAATTGATTATCGAGGTAGCCGGCCACACCGACGACATCGGCACAGATGCCTACAACCAGCGATTGTCTGAGCGGCGCGCCAAGGCCGTTGTCAACTACCTGGTAGGCCGGGGCATAGAGCGCAGCCGCCTGCGTGCCAAAGGATACGGCAAACGCATCCCCATCGCCACCAACGACGACGAAGCCGAAGGCCGAGAGCTTAACCGCCGCACCGAGTTCGAGATCATCGGCGGGCGGGCCCGGTAAATGCCTTACGCAATAAGCATGCCCAGCACCCCGATGGCCATCATACCCTTGGCCAGGCTAGACAACCGCCTGAACTGCAACCGGGTATCGGCCGTGCGCAACTGCAGGGCAAAAAACGTAATGGGCAACACCAGCACCAGATTGTAAAGGGCAGCCGGCGATTGGTGGTATGCCGGCAGGCCCAGCGCCACCACAGCAAACAGAGCCAGCAATGCGTAAACCACCTTGCGCGTCCACGGCAGGCCATACACGATGGGCAAGGTGCGGCAGCCAAAGGTGGCATCGCCCCGCATATCCTCGGCATCTTTCACCACCTCGCGGATGAGCGATACCAGAAAGCAAAATGCCAGATAACCCCATAGCATGGGCTTAGCCTGGCCAAAAAGCAGCCAAGGCACCAGCAACCCGGCCGAGGTGAGCAAGGCCACCAAAACGTTGCCCCAACCAGGCGACCGCTTCAGCACGGCCGAGTAAAGGTAGAGGCAGCCCGCCGCCAACACCTGCAAGGCCGCCACCTTGGGGCTGGCCAGTAAACCTAGCAAAACACCGGCGGCGGTAAGCACCCCATGCAGCAACAGCGCCTTGCGCCGGTGCACCTTGCGCCCTATAATGAGCGTGCCCGGGCGGTTGATACGATCTATCTGAACATCAAAGTAATCGTTGATGATATACCCTCCGGCCGTAATACAGGCCGTTGCCGTTACGGCCACCAGCAGCCGCCAACTGCCCAGCCGAGCCAGCAGGGCAGCCTCAGGCTCCAGCAAAAACAGCGCGGCCATGTATAAAGCCGCCGACAGCAACACCAGGTTGCTCCACCGGCTGATGCGGAAAAACCACACGCCATGGCGGACCCGCCTGCGCCAGGCCGGAGGCAAGGCATGCAGCAATCTGTGGTTCGTAGCAGCCGATAGCATGGCCTGGCCAAGATAGCAGGTACGCCTTACCCTTCTGCCTTGTTGCTGGGGCGCACGGTCTTCAGCTCAAAGTTCTGGCCCAGGTAGAGGCGGCGCACGGTCTCGTCTTCGGCCAGCTCTTTGGGGGTGCCACCACGTAGAATCTTGCCTTCAAAAAGCAGGTAAGCCCGGTCTGTGATAGAGAGCGTCTCGTCCACGTTATGGTCGGTAATCAGCACGCCGATGTTGCGCTCTTTCAGCTTGGCCACGATGCCCTGAATCTCCTCTACGGCAATAGGATCCACGCCTGCAAAGGGCTCGTCCAGCAGCACAAACTTGGGGTCTACAGCCAGGGCGCGGGCAATCTCCGTCCGCCGCCGCTCTCCGCCAGACAGCACCCGGCCCTGGTTGTTGCGCACGTGCGTCAGGCTGAACTCTTCCAGCAGTTGCTCGGCCTTTTCGCGCTGCTGGGCCTTGGTCAGGTCAGTCATCTCCAACACGGCCAGGATATTGTCTTGCACCGACAGCGTCCTGAAAACGCTGGCCTCTTGCGCCAGATACCCCAGGCCCAGCCTTGCCCGCTTGTACATGGGCAGGTCGGTTATCTCCTTATCGTCCAGGTAGATGCTGCCGCCGTTGGGCTGTATGAGCCCGACGATCATGTAGAAGCTCGTAGTCTTGCCCGCCCCATTGGGCCCCAGCAGGCCGACAATTTCGCCCTGCGCCACCTGCACCGACACATCGTTGACGACGGTCCGCTTCTTGTATGTCTTAAAGAGGTGATCAGCGCGCAGCAACATGAATAAAGTTGAGAGTTGAAAGTTGAGAGTTGAAAGTTGAGGGCTGCAACTGTGGTTTGACTACCTATTACTATTATTTTTCTTAGTGGCAAGAATAATGGACGTGAGCAAAGCAAAGACTTCCATTGTAATGGATTCCAATTCAACAAATTGTTCTTGAGTAATTAAACCTTCATCGAATAATAAATTAAGCCAGAGTTGGGTTTCGTCGGCTTCCTTGAGGGCAATGGATAGTTTATGAATAAAATCTGATTTTGACTCTGCGGATTGCGCCTCCCGCACCAATGCTCCTGGCGCTGTAGCTGAACGAATTAGTTGACGGGATACAGAATATTCATGCTTTTCCTTTTCTAGCCACCGGCCCAGGCGCAATGCCATTCGCGCCAATTGATATGACTTCTGCCCCAACGGACCCTTATGAACCAGTGGCATTTTTATTTATCAGTCAAGCAGGGCCGACTTTCAACTTTCAACTTTCAACTTTCAACTTTCAACTTTCAACTATACATTAAATCTAAAGTGCATAATGTCCCCATCCTGCACGACGTACTCTTTGCCTTCCAGGCCGATTTTGCCGGCTTCTCGGCATGCGGCTTCGGTTTTGAACTTCTGGTAGTCTTCTAGCTTGATGACTTCGGCTTTGATGAAACCGCGCTCAAAGTCGGAGTGGATGACACCGGCCGCAGCAGGGGCCTTGTCGCCGCGGTGTATCGTCCAGGCGCGGACCTCTTGCACCCCGGCGGTGAAATACGTAATCAGATTCAGAAGGGTATAAGCCGCCCGGATAAGCTTGGAGAGTCCAGACTCGGTCAAGCCGTACTCCGAGAGAAACAGGGCGCGCTCGTCTTCCGTCTCCAGCTCGGCAATCTGGCTCTCGATGGCGGCAGAGATTAGGATAACCTGGGCGTTCTCGCTTTTGACGGCCTCTTGTAGCGTTTCAGAGAACCTATTGCCGGTATTCACGCTGCCTTCATCTACGTTGGCCACGTAGAGCACGGGCTTGGCCGTCAGCAAGAAGATGTCTGCAATGGCAGCCTTCTCTTCGTCTGACTGGGCCAGGGCGCGGGCGTTCTGGCCGCCCTCCAGGCCGGTTTTGATTTGCTTGAGGATCTCCACCTCGGCGCGGGCCTTGGCGTCTCCGGCCTTGGCGGCGCGTTCCAGGCGGGCCAGCTTCTTATCTACAGACTCGATGTCTTTGAGCTGAAGCTCGGTATCAATCACCTCCTTATCGAAGAGTGGATCTACCCCACCTGCCACGTGCACCACGTTATCGTCCTGAAAGCAGCGGATGACGTGGATGATCGCATCTACCTCGCGGATGTTGGCCAGAAACTGGTTGCCCAGGCCCTCGCCCTTGCTGGCCCCCTTCACCAGGCCGGCAATGTCCACAAACTCGATCACGGCAGGCACCACCTTTTGCGGGCTCACCAGGCCCTCCAGAATCTGCAGCCGGCCGTCGGGTACGGTAACCACCCCCACGTTGGGCTCTATGGTGCAAAAAGGATAGTTGGCCGCTTCGGCCTTGGCGTTAGAGAGGGCGTTAAACAGGGTAGACTTGCCCACGTTGGGCAGGCCTACGATACCACATTGCAGGGCCATGAGCGCGTATTGAGGGTAGGGCTTTGCCTGCGGCAGGCATCGTTGCCCGGCCACGCAAAACCGGCCGCAAAGATACGGCCTGCGCAGGGGCCTAAAAGTCGCGGATATCGACCCAGGTGCGCACCTGCCAGGGGCTGTTGGTATCGGGCCGCACAAGCGTCAGGCGGGCTGTGCCTGTGCCTGTATAGCTAGAGGCATCGTCTAGCTGCACGCTCAGGTTAAAATACCGCTCCACGCTGGCCAGCGTATCTGCCCCGACGGTGTCTGCCACCTTAAACCAGGTCCAGACCAGGTTCGTACTGCGGATCTGCCTGAACATGTTGGTGGTGATCCGCATCTCGGTGTCACGGTCCCACTGGTTGTTGTTGCCGGTGGCAAAGTCTCGGCTGGTAAAGACGAAGTCCCGCGCCAGAATCTGCCCATACAGGCTGGTATCCCGCATCTCGTAACTGTTGCGGAACCATTCAAAAAAACCCTTCACCGTCCGGCGGTCTCCGAGCAGGCCGACGCGGTCGGGCCGTATCTGCTCCAGGCCGGGGGCAAACGGATTGCAGCCCCACCAGCCCAGTAGGGCCATCACCAAAGCAAGTAGAGCGTATTTGCGCATACGGCAGCAGACCAACTTGGCTGAAAGTTACACATTTAACTCAGTACAGCAGGTAAACGGCTACCTATACGTACAACTGTGCCTGCAGGCTGATATTTGACCTATGCCCGCTTTGCCCGCCAACGAAGCCAACAGCTACTACCCCCCTACCCGCGCCGACTGGCGGGGCTGGCTGGAGGCCCACCATGCCACCCGGCAAAATGTGTGGGTGATCCTCTACCGCAAAGGGAGCGGCAAACCCAGCTGCACCTACGACGACATCGCCGAAGAGGCCCTTTGCTTCGGCTGGATAGACGCAACCCCCAACAAGCGCGATGCCGAGAGCAGCTACCTGCTCGTAGCCCGCCGCAAACCCACCAGCAACTGGAGCGCCCTCAACAAAACCCGGGTAGCAAAGCTGGAGGCCGCAGGGATGATCACCGAAGCCGGCCAGGCTGCCATTGCCGCCGCCAAAGCCAACGGCCGCTGGACGGCGCTGGACAACATCAATCAAGAGCCCGACGACCTATTGGCTGCCCTGGCCTCCGTGCCCGACGCGGCGCGGTATTGGGATGCCTTCCCGCCATCTACCCGGCGGGGCATTCTGGAGTGGATATCCCTGGCCAAAACCACTGCCACCCGCACCAAGCGTATAGATGATACAGCACGGCTGGCGGGCCAAAACCTGCGCGCCAACCAATACCGGCAGCCCAAATCTGCCGGGGTCTCTGGTGCCTTGGGCTCCAAAGAAAAACCCACTACCGGGTGAGCGATAGCGGGCCTTGGTATAGGTGTATGTAGAGGCAGTTTGAAGTCTGAAAGCTTGGGCCCTTACAGCAGGCCAGCATCATCTTGCAGACACAACAAAGGTAGAACCCGACATTTATTCGGCAGGCAAGGCCAAAGCCCTACAGAAAAATTTAGTAGAACGGCAGCAAATGCAGCTAAATTTTATCAATCCCATCGTAACCCAAATAATATTTTAGAAAGATGGCATCAAAAAGCTCCTTTCGTTGAAGACCACTTGGGCTTAGCGGTGCGCTGGTTGGCCTGCCATACGCTGCAAAAAGGCCATACAAAGGTGGAAGGTCCCCTCAAAGCCGGCCAGGGTTAGCTCGGGCCGGGGCTTGTCTTGGGGGCTGTGGTAGTATTTGTAGGGCCCTTGCAGATAGAGAAAAAGCGCTGGCACCCCAGCCTGGGTAAAGGGGTAATGGTCGCTGTTGGGGGCGTTGCGGCGGGGGCGGATGGATGGCAAAGCCTGCAACCTGGCATTGAGGGCTTGCAGTTGGTCAAAGTCCCACTGCACGGCAGGGGCGTTCACGGCGGTGGCGCCGTCCTCACCAGAGCCCATCAGGTCTAGGTTGAGCATAAACCGCACCCGCGGCAGCGAGTCTGCCCACTGCCGCACAAAGGCCTGGCTGCCCACCAGCCCGGCCTCTTCGGCCGAGAAGCCGACCACATACACCGTATAGCGCAGCGGATGGCGGGCCAGGTAGGTGGCCAGCTCAAGCAATAGGGTAGTCCCTGTGGCATTGTCGTTGGCGCCGGGGAAGTACACCCGCTTGCCCAGGCCACCCAGGTGGTCGTAGTGCGCCCCGACGATAAGCATACTGTCAGGCCGCGCCGTGCCGGGTATCCGTGCCACCACGTTATGCGCCTGGCCTTGCCAGGGCTTTGGCTGGGCCTTAAACCTAACCCGCTGCCCCGCTGCGGGGGTATGCGGCTGGGTAGCATACACCACGGGGACAACATCTGCCTGCCGGGCTACCGAGAAGGCAGGCAAAGCCCCGCCAGACTCTATCCACGCCAAACCCGGCAAAGGCAGTTGCTGCCTCCGAAAACGCTGCCAGGCCGCCGCCGAGCTAAACACCAGCGCCGCCTTTGCCTGCATCGCTGCAGGGAGACGGGGCCAGGCCAGGCTATCGTAGCGCAAGGCTTTGCCGCAAAATCGCACGGGCGGGCAACCGGCTTCAGGCTGCCAGGCCTCGCCCAGGGCAGGCCGCCGACGCCCTACGGTTAGCGTTGGGCTGGCAGGCCAAACCTGGGCTTCCATTTCGAACGCCTGAATGGATACCGAGGCACCAGCGCCTTGCAGCCTTCGGCGCAGATAGTCTGCTGCTTTGTTGTGGCCGTTGCGCGAGTATCCCCTGCCCCAGAGGCCAGGGCTGCATAGCGTATCTATAACGGGCCGAGGCGCAAAAGGCAGCTTAGGGGCGCTGTCTGGCGGGGTTAATAGGGGAGCGAGGTACACTAGTGCAGCGGCGAGCATAGGTTCAAAGTTGGGCCACCGGGGTAGTTTTACGGCATGTACGCAGCAGCGCAAGCCCAAAACCATTGGCTGGCAGAGTCTGGCTCTACCAAATCCGTTTGGCTCTGCTTTGCAGGCCCGGCAGAAGGCACCCGGTTTACCACAGAAGGCTTTAACCCAAGCTACCTGCCCCACCACACCCTGCCCGAGGCCTTAGCTCAGATAGCAGCCCCACACAGGCAGGCGCTTGCCGGGGCTGCCAGCATGGTCTGGTACGGCGCAGGATGTGCAGGCCAGGCGCCTCGCCGGGCCATGGAGGCTGCCGTTGCAGCCTTGCTGCCCGGGGCGGGCATTACCATTGAGCACGACCTGCTAGCCGCTGCGCACGCCCTGCATGGCAACGCCCCCGGCCTGGTGGCCATCCTGGGCACGGGCAGCCACGCCGCCTGCTACGACGGGCAAACCCTCTCTGCCGAGGCCGTAAACCTGGGCTATGTGCTGGGCGACGAGGGCAGCGGGGCCGATATGGGCAAGCGCCTCTTGCAGGGCTACTTCTACCGCCGCCTACCTGCCCAAGAGCTGGCCTACCTAGACCAGGCCCTGGGCCTGGTACGCGACGAGGCCATTGACCGCATCTACCGGCAACCTTGGCCCAACCGTTGGATGGCCTCGCTGGCACCGGTAGTGGCCGGACGGCCGGCCCTCCGCGCATGCATCGCCGGCCCTGCCCTTGCGGCCTTTGCCCAAACCCACCTAGAGCCCCTGGCGCAACGGTCTGGCATAGACAAGGTGGGGGCCGTAGGCAGTATTGCCGCCCATTTTGCGCCAGAGCTGGAGGCAGCCTTGCAACCCCTGGGGCTCGCCCTGCAACGCACCCTGGCAGACCCGGTAGAGGCGCTGGCTGCCTTCCATAAACGGCAGTTGGCCAAGGGCAGGGCGTAGCTTTGCGGCCAGCGTGCGTGTTCTAATTGTCCAAACGGCCTTTCTGGGAGATGTGGTGCTGGCTACCGCTTTGGTAGAGAGCCTCGCTGCGGCTTACCCCGAGGCCGAGTTGCACATGCTCGTGCGCCAAGGCAACCAGGGTGTGATAGAGGGCCACCCACGCCTGGCCCAGGTCTGGGTATGGGACAAGCGCCACAAGTATGCCGACCTCTGGCGGCTTGTTAAAGAAGTGCGCCGCCAGCGGTTCGAGGCCGTGGTCTGCGTGCAGCGCTTTGCGACCATGGGGTTACTAACAGCCCTCTCTGGAGCCAAGATTCGGAGCGGCTTTGGCAAAAACCCGCTGGCGGCGTTTTTTACGCACCGGGCCAAGCATCTACTGCCAGACCCCAAAGGCCACCACGAGGTGGAACGCAACCATGCCTTACTGGCCCCCTTTGCGGCAGCAAGGCCTGCCTTGCCCCGCCTCTACCCTACCCCTGCCGCCCAGGCAGAGGCAGCACCCTACCAAGCTACCGGGCCTTATGTATGCATAGCTCCGGCCTCGGTTTGGGCTACCAAACAATGGCCGGCAACGCATTGGGCCCAGCTCATCGGCCTGTTGGCGCGGCAAGCCCCTGCCCGCGCCATCTACCTTCTCGGCGGCCCAGGCGATGTTGACCTGTGTGCCCAAATCGTAACCCAGGCAGAGGTAACGGCCACGCCCGTCTATAACCTGGCAGGCAAGCTAGGCCTGATGGGCTCAACGGCACTGCTGGCCCATGCGCAACGGTTGTATGCCAACGACAGCGGGCCCATCCACCTGGCCACGGCGGTTGGTTGCCCTACCACGGCTGTCTTTTGCAGTACGGTGCCCGCCTTTGGTTTTGGCCCCTTGGCCCCTGGCAGCGTTGTGGTACAAGAGCAGGCAGGGCTACCCTGCCGGCCTTGTGGTTTGCATGGGCATAAGGCTTGCCCCCAAGGCCACTTTTTATGCGGCCGGACCGTGGCGGCCCAGGCCGTTTTGGCATCTTAAGCACCGCCAGATGGCCACAATTTTTCGGCGAGTGGTGGCAGATGGGGCAAAGGCCTTGCGAATGGGAGGAGTGTTACCGGAAATTTTCCTAAAAACACACCACAGCGCGGCTAAATAGGTAGATGTAAGCCATGGCCCCTTAGCGACGCTATTACCCGCCTATTACCCGCAATAACCAATTTGAACGGTAGAAACATCCAATACTTGGCCATAACCTTGACTACACGCCCATGTAAGCCAAGGCCGCAAACGGTTTGTTAGCACCTGGTGTGGCATACGTTGGCTGCATAGCTAACCCCTGCGCATCATATAGAGGTTTTGCCTTTTTGCGCGCATTGTAGCCCGGTACTTTTGAATCAGCTACTTGACCCGCATAAAGGAGACTTCATACGAGGCAAGAGCATTTTTTAAGCATGATGCGGCGGCGTACGCCCCGCCTCGGGCACCGATGATGGCGGCATGGCCGGCAACGTAGTCTTTTGGGGAGACTGCCTGCCATACAAAGCCTGCCAACCTACACGGGGCACCACCGAGGGTCAGGGTCGCACACCGCCGCGCTGCTTTAGTAGGCCTGGGCGGCCATTATTGTAGGGCTCTTAATCTAGGCCCAGCGCACCAGGTTATCAATAAGGCGGATGTCTTCTAGCCAGGCTGCGGTGCAGAGGGCAAAGGGCCCAGCCGCAATGCCAGGCCGGGCAGAGAGCACCTCAAACGTGGCTGGGTTTACGGCCTCTAGATACTCGGGCGTAAATCCCTCTGCATCGGCCAGGGCCTGGCGGCCGCGCGACAGGGCCTGGGCAATGCCTAGCTGATGCGCCTCTGCCCAGGTACGCTGCAAGATTTGGTGCAAATGCGGGGCCAGCCGCCTGCCCTGGGGGCTTAGGCGTAGGTTGCGGCTGCTGCGGGCCAGGCCGTCGGGCTCTCGGTCAGTAGGGCAGGGCACGATCTCTACCTCGTGGCCAAGGTCTTGCACGAGGCGGCGGATAACGGCCAGTTGTTGCAGGTCTTTCTCGCCAAAGTAGGCCTTTTGGGGCTGCACCAGGTGCAAGAGCCTGCTTACCACCACCCCTACCCCGCTGAAGTGCCCCGGGCGCATGGCTCCCTCCAGCACCTCTTCTAGCGGCCCGAAGTGGAGCTTAATCTGTACCGGCTGGGGGTACATCTCTGCTGCGTTGGGTATAAAGACGGCTGCCGCGCCGGCAGCCTCCAGCATGCCGAGGTCCTCTTCTGTACGGATGGGATAGGCGGCCAGGTCTGCTGCCTGGTTAAACTGAATCGGGTTTACGAAGATGCTGGCCACCACAGGCAGGCCATCAGCCTGGGCCCTATGCACCAGGCTTATGTGGCCGGGGTGCAAGGCCCCCATGGTGGGCACAAAACCCACCGGGCCCCAAGTGGCACGTACCTTCCGAAGCTCGGCCTGGGTGCGGATAATCTGCATATTACTTTCGTCGAGGGCCGAAAAATAGCGGATGGCGCCTTGCCCACACCACCTTGCCAAACATCGGCGTGCCAGGCTGGCCCTGCCGTCTGCACCTTTCGGCGCTGTAGTGGGTTATTCTTGCAGGGTTATACCATGAAAGTAAAGACCGCCTACGTCTGCCAAAACTGCGGCAGCTCTAGCCCCAAGTGGCTGGGCAAATGCCCCAACTGCGGCACCTGGAACAGCCTGGTAGAAGAGGTAACCGTGGCCCAGCCCAGCACCAGCCGCACCAGCGGCCGGGGCCTGCTCTCGCATGGCGCACGCTTGGCCAGCGTAAAGCCGCTGGGCCAAGTAGAAGCCAAGCGCCAGCCCCGCCTCCAAACGCCCGATGGTGAGCTGAACCGGGTGCTGGGCGGCGGCATCGTGCCTGGCTCTGTGGTGCTGGTGGGGGGTGAGCCCGGCATCGGCAAATCTACCCTGATGCTGCAACTGGCGCTCTCTATGCCAGACAAGAAGGTTCTGTACGTATCGGGCGAGGAGTCTGCCGAGCAGATCAAGATGCGGGCCGACCGCATCAGCCCCGGGGCCGGGCAAGAGGTCTATCTGCTGACCGAGACGCAGGTGGATTCTATCGTGGTGCAGGCGGCCCAAATCAAGCCCGATCTGGTGGTGATAGACTCCATCCAGACGCTGGAGCTGGCTGCGCTGGAGTCTGCCCCCGGCTCGGTCTCGCAGGTGCGGGAGTCTGCCGCGGCGCTGGTGCGCTTTGCCAAAGAGCAGGCCGTGCCCGTTTTTCTGATTGGCCACATCACCAAAGAGGGCGCACTGGCGGGCCCCAAGGTGCTGGAGCATATGGTAGATACCGTGATCCAGTTTGAGGGCGACCGGCACTTGAGCTACCGCCTGCTGCGTACCGTCAAAAACCGGTTCGGCGCTTCGGCCGAGCTGGGCATGTACGAGATGGTGGGCGAGGGACTGCGCCAGGTAACCAACCCCAGTGAGGTGCTCATCAGCCAGCGAGACCTGGACCTGTCTGGCTTTACGGTGGGCGTCATGCTCGAAGGGGCACGGCCGCTGCTCATCGAGAGCCAGGCACTGGTATCGGCAGCCGCGTATGGCACGCCGCAGCGCACCGCCAACGGCATGGACGGCCGCCGGCTGCAAATGCTGCTGGCCGTGCTAGAGAAGCGCGGGGGCTTCCGCCTCGGCACGCAAGACGTCTTTTTGAACATTGCAGGCGGCCTGCGTATCGAGGACCCCGGCCTGGACCTAGCCATCTGCGCCGCCCTGGTGAGTAGCTATGCCGACCAGCCCGTGCACCCCAGCATCTGCTTTGCCGGCGAGGTGGGCCTCGGCGGGGAGATACGGGCCGTCCACCGGGTGGAGCAGCGCATTGCAGAGGCCGCGCGGCTGGGCTACAAGCAGATTATCGTCTCTGGCTACCAGAAAGAAGCCATCAAGAAGGCGAAGGGCATCACCGTCCGCACCGCTACGCGGCTGGCCGATGTGTTTCCGATGCTGTTTGCCGGTTAGGGTAGGTGGATATTCACCCCCACAAACAAGGGGGTGCCATCCCAGGTGGCGCTCCCTAAGACAAGCAAGGGCACATCTCCGACCCGAAAATCTAGCGAGGCCCGGCGGCTGAGCCGAATCGTTGTGCCCACGGCTGCCGAAGCGTATGGGAAGACGTCGGTGCGGGCTGGTCGCTGGGCATCGGCTTGCTCCCACTGATGGTAGTACCCCATGTAGAGCCCGCTTTCAACATAAAAGGCAAAGCGATGCCGGTTGATGTAAAATCGGTTGAACACCCCAGCGCTTTGGCTAAGGCTTACCGGGCCGTTCTTGATATGGGTATAGTTGCGCAAGGCAACGCCTACCAGGTTGCGGTTGTGCCAGAAGTATCCCCCATACAAACGGCCACCCGCAATTACCCCGACCCTAGAGCCAAACCCTACCGTCGGGGCAAGCCCGACCATGTATTTGCCCTTGGCAATAAAATCTGCCGAGCGGGGCGCCGTTGTCGCCTCTGAGGCTACCTGTGCAACGCCAGGCACGGCACCCAGGCCGATGGATAGGACTAAACTAGCTACGGTTTTTGAAAGGATGTTTGGCATAAGGTGCAAGATTGGTAGTGGATAAGGCGCGCAGGGTGTGTCGATCTTTTTGCAAACGCTGTGCCACAACGCTTGTTGCACCAGTGCAATGCAAGTGGGGCCCACTGCATAAGTCGCCTGGTTTTTCTTCAGTGCCTTTGACAGAACAGAGCTAGGCCATAAAAGCGAGGCGTAGCCTCGCCAGAGCACGTGACAATGGCAAAGCCATTGCACAGTTGAGGGGGAGGGCAAAGCTATTCCACAGTTGAGGGGGGGGCAAAGCTATTGCACAGTTGAGGCGGGGGCCTGGGTCGGGTGGGTTTGGTGGCGCGGGGACTGGGTGGGGTCAGGCGGCGTTGGCCAGCATTTGGTGTCCGCGCTTGGCTATGGCGGCAAGGTTGGCTGCGTGTTCCAGGTCTAGCCTGGCCATTTCTTTGTTGTGGTAGTCTTTGCTCCAATAGTTGAAGACCTGGCGTAGCTCGTCTGAGGAGAGTGCGTCTAGGTCGAGGTCTTCTGGAGGAGGGGTTTGGGCAGAGTAGCGTGGTGTGGGATGAGTTGAGGGCTCCTTGTCTTTATGAACCCTTTGGACCTGCTGCGTTTGGGCCTGGTGGGCTGCCTGGTCTTGCTGATGGGCCGTTTCTGTTAGCTCTTCTTGACAGGTAATCTCTAGGAGCGAATCGTTTAGTTCTGACTCATTTTCAGCAGGTTGCAGGCCAAAAATGTCGGGCGATGTCGGAAGTCTGTTGACCGCGTTTGGGGCGAAGGCTTCGGGCGGCATTTTCTGGCAGGCACGGGCGACAGCCCTAAGCTCGGCAGCGGCGCGGAGCCACTCTTTGGGCGGGGCTGATGGGTCTTGCAGCAACTGGCGGCAGCGGTGCGCGATAAGGAGCATCTCGGGGCCGGAGACGATGAGGGTGGCCATGCGCTGACGCTCTAGCCAGGCCTGGACTGCGGGGCTGGACAAGATGCGGGCTGCGTTGGTGTCGGCTACGGAGCGGGTGTAACCTGCCTGGCGGGCGGCGCGGATGGCGTCGTTGCAGATAAGGTAGTGGCGGCAGAAGGCGCGTTGGCGGGGGCTCATGGCGGGCATTAGAAATTAAGGATTAAAAATTAAAAATTGGGATGAGGATCCGTGGGTTTGTGCCAAAAGCGTTCGGCTTTGGCCGTGGCCATAGCAGTAGCCCTAAGTTTCTAGCTTGGGGTGCACTGTGCAGGGGTATTGCCCTTGTCACCGGGTTAGGCATGCGGGCTACAGGCCCGCGCTACAACGCCCTTAGCTTTACCCTACGCCCCACCCATTTTTAATTTTTAATTTTTTAATTTTTAATTCTTAACCCCCTGATTCGGCAGCCGGGGGTCTCCTACCCGCAAGATATAAGCGGGTAGGCGGCCTTGTTGCACAGGTACCAGCCACCACTGCTCGGTGCCCTGGCGGGTGTAGAAGGGGGCTGGGCGGGGCTGGCCGGGGGGCAGCATGGCCCAGGTCTCTTCGATGGCCTCGTGGTAGAAGTCGGCGTAGGCCGATCGGTGGATCAGGAAGTACGTTGGCAGGTTGTGGCCGAAGATGGGCAGCACATGCAGGATGCGGCCGGTGTCTGCCGGTTGCAGCCACATGCCTTCGCCCTCGGGCACGCAGTAGAGCTTGTGGCGCCGGCCGGCGGGCAAAGTCTTGTAGAGATGCTTCAGCACGGCTTGCCGGTCGGCATCGGTCAGGTAGGGTTTTTCTGGCGGCTGTATGACCATGCCCATCCAGAAATAGGGCTCTCGGCCATAGAGGGGCAGGTTGTAGATCTTCCCTATTATGAGCAGACCCATCAGCCCCAGCGCCGCAGCCGCCGTGGCCCAAGGGTGCAGCGCGGGGCGGCGGGCCAGCAACCGGGGCCAAACTTCGGCCTGGGCCCAGGCCAGCAGGCAGCCCAGCACCAGGGTAAGGGCCACCACATTGTAGATGCCATACGCCCAGCCCTGGCCCAGCACACGCATGGCCCAGAACACCACCGCCGCCACCAAGGCAAAGCCGATGGCCCTGCGGCCGGTGCGCCAGGCCCAGTAGGCCAGGCCTGCCAGGGCCGTGGCAAAGACGGCCTGGTCTGGCCGCCAGAGCAGCACCCGCAGGCCCTCGGCACTGCGAGAGGAGAGCTGGTAGCTCCAGTCGTGCCAGAAATCTGCCCAGTGGGCCAGCACATAGAAGCCGTAGCCTCCCACCACCAACAAAGCGAGCAAACCTACCGCCAGGTTGGCACGGCCTCGGTAGCTACGCCGAGGGGCCAAGGCCGCCAGCCCAGGCAGGGCAAGTACCATATATATGGCATTGGGGTGTACCGTCAGGCCCAGCAGGGCAAGCGCGGCACCGGCCAGCGTTCGGCCCTGCCAGAGTTGGTGCAATGCCAACAGCAGGAGGCAAAGCAGCAGAGCCTCCATGCGAACGAAGTTGCCCATCACCACCCAGTGGCGGCTGCAAAAAGCTACCGCCAGCAGCATCAGGCCCTGCACCTGCAAGCCCAGCCGCAGCCACAGCCGCGTCAGGCCCAAGAGCGCACAGGCTCCCAGCACAAAACTGAGCCAACGCGCTTGGGCCAGCCCCTCCCCTACGCCCCGCAGCCAGAGGGCCAGGGTGGCCATGTAGCCCGGTGGCATCCAGTGCAGCGTCCGGCCTGGATAGAGGTGGTCTGAGGCCAGGCTACCGTGCAGACCCAGAGCCTGCGCCGGATAGTAGAACACAACCTCGTCTCCGCACGGATAGGGCAGGCTCAACCCCGCCCGGAGGTGCAGCCAAGCCCCGCCTGCCAAGGCAGCAGCCAGAACAGCCCACCAAACGAGCGGCAATCTGCAGACTTGCATAGGGCACAAAGGTGCAAAGGCCGGAGGCCACCGGCTACCTTCGCAGCTAAGGGTACCGGCAGAGGTGAGGTACCTGCTTCTACATGTTGACGTTTTTTCCGGGCCCCAGCAAACTGCCCGAATACTTGCCTGCCCTATACGCCGAGGCCTTGGCCGAAGGGCTAGGCTCCATCTCGCACCGCAGCGCGGCCTTTGAGGCGGCTTACGGCCATACGGTGGCCCAGCTTACCGAAAAGCTCGACATTCCGCCGGGCTACCGGGTGCTCTTTGCTGGCTCTGCCACGGAGTGTTGGGAGATTCTGGCTCAAAGCCTCATAGCGCGTAGTGCCCTGCATTTGCACAGCGGAGCCTTCGGGGCCAAGTGGTTTGAGTATGCCCGCCTGCTGCGGCCCGAGGTAGAGGGCGCTGCCTTCAGCCTGCAAACAGACCCTACCCCACTGCTGGCCCGCCTCCAACCCCACCACGAGGCCGTCTGCCTGACCCACAACGAAACCAGCAACGGCACCCTGCTGCCCACTACGGTGCTGGAGCGGGCACGCCAGGCCTTGGGCCCTGATCGGTTGTTGCTGCTAGACTGCACCAGCTCTATGGCAGGGGTGGCTCTGCCCTGGCACTTGGGCGACGTTTGGTTTGCCAGCGTGCAAAAGTGCCTGGCCCAGCCCGCCGGCCTGGCCGTGCTGGTGTTGAGCCCCCGCGCCATCGCCAGAGCCGAGGCCCTGGGCGATACCCGCCATTACAACAGCCTGCTGACGCTGCTGCACCATGCCAGGAAAAACCAAACCAGCTACACGCCCAACGTGCTGGCCATAGCCGTGCTGGGCCGCCACCTGGAGCGCTGCCCCGGCATTGCCGAGACGGAGGCCAGCATCCGGGCCCGGGCAGAGGTGTATTACAACTGGTTGGCTCAGCACCCGGCCCTGGCGCCGTTGGTAGCCTCTACTGCACTACAAAGCCCAACGGTGGTGGCCGTAGCTGCATCGCCCGCCACCCTGGCAAGCCACAAAGAAGCCGCGTTGGCCCAAGGCATGCGCCTGGGCAACGGTTATGGCCCCTGGAAGGAGAGCACCTACCGCATTGCCAACTTTCCGGCTTACACCGCTAACGACCAGGCCCGCTTGCTGGCGGCCTTGCCGGCAACCTGATTTTTTTGACGCTGGCTTTTGGAACCTGGCATTGCCGCCGCTATCTTTGCAGTCCCATTCGAGACCGGTGCCTTGTAGGCAGTGGTTGCAGATTAGGATGGCCCGTTCGTCTAGGGGTTAGGACGTATCCCTTTCACGGATAAAACACGGGTTCGATTCCCGTACGGGCTACTGGATTAACGGCGTAAGTCTCTGATATGATGAGGCTTGCGCCGTTTTCGTTTAGGGGGCTTACGTGCGCGTTGCGTGTGATTTATGGTGGGGGCTACAGCCTGGAGGCAGTTTTGTAGTGCGGTTTATGTAATCGTCTGTTGGAAGAGATTTGCATTGGGGAATGAGGCTTATACAATTGAGAATAAAATTCTTGCATAGCTTTCAAGTTACCAGGAATTGTAATTAATAAATTACATTAGTATTCGCCTAAAAAGACATCAAAGTCACAATGGAGCAAGAACCTGGACATAAGACACTCGATAGCCTGCCCGATTTAAGCAGCCCTCTGGTGCGGCTGCAGTATATAATTGGCCAGCTTTCAGCAACTTACGGCATTAAGAAAAACACCATTGCCGCAGCCATGAACCGGGAAGCCGTCTTCCTCTGGCGCGCGCAAAAGGGGCTATCTGTCAATCCGCTGGCTACTGACGTTACCAATGGCCTTCATACCCTTGGCGTTAACATGGACTGGTACATTAACGGTGGGCCAGCCAACCTGGCTTTTATTAAACCGCCTACATCTGTCGATCTTTCCCAGACAGCTTTGCACCCCTCCAACCGGCAAGTGTTGGGGGTGCAAACTGTAATGCTTCCCTTTGTATCTGTGGGTGATCGGATGGGCTTTGCTCAAAACTACTCTGATCAAATAGGCAAGGGTTATCAGCTATGCCCGTACCCCAACTTTTCGGGTCAAGACCTATCGGAGTGTTACCTGGTCGAGGTTGATGCGGATTCGATGGAGCCGACCTTTACCCGGGGCTCTATCCTGGTGGCGCGCCCCATGCCAGGGGATAAACGTTTCTTGTTGCCCGGCCTTTATGTGGTAACGATTGGCGCATACCTGGTGGTGAAGCGTATCAAAGAAAACCGCATTGGCCAGGCTGGCGTGTTAGAACTACTGAGCGACAATCCGCTAAGCGGCCCCATTACCCTACAAGGTGAGATGCTGGACAATGCGCGGTTCTTCCGCGTATTGGAGGCACGCGTGGCTTACTAGGCATGCTGCCTAGCGGTATTAAAAGAGCGGCATTAAAAGCCCAGCCCATACCCAACGGTGGCCAGCAGGGTCTGCCTGGGGCCAGCAAAGGTGCCAGTGCGGTTCTGCAGTAAAAAGGTGCTGTTGAGGTTTTGTAGCGAGCCCAGCTTGTAGCTTATGCCGCAGCGTAGGTTAAATACCCCAGAGGTGGCGTCGCTGCCGGCAGTGGCGTTGTAGCTCATCACTATCTGGGGCGTTAAGGTTCGCTTAAAGAACTGGCCTCTGAGCAGCGCGCGTACTACAACAGGCTATGGAGGAGGGGTAATCCTATAAACTGCTCCCTCCGTTTGCAGTGGCGCCCGGTGGATAGCCGGCTATTGGCTAAGGTATTTTAGTAACAATACGGCAGCAAATACAACATATCTGCGTTACATTGAGCTATTTCTTTTGGCAAAACCTGGCCAGTAGCCTTGAGCAAGACGCATCACAAAACCATTGTCCTCTCTGATATACACCTGGGCTCGGCAGGGTCTAAGGCGCAAGAGGTCGTCCAGTTCCTCAAACAGAATACCTGCGATACGTTGCTGCTTAACGGTGACATCATCGACGGTTGGCAATTGCGCAAATCTGGCGCATGGAAAAAGAAGCACACGCGGTTTTTACGGCAGGTGCTCAAGATGATGGAAAACCAGAAGACGACAGTGGTTTACCTGCGGGGCAACCATGATGATTTTCTGGATTCGGTACTACCCCTCCGCATAGGCAAGCGCTTTTACATTCAGCGCGAGTTTATTTATGAGTCTTGCGGCAAACGCTACCTTGTGACGCATGGAGACGTTTTTGACTCGATAACCTCTACCATGCGGTGGCTGGCCTTGCTGGGCGACACGGGCTATACCTTTTTGCTTTGGGTGAACAAGGTGTACAACCGCTGGCGTACCTACAGGGGCCTCCCCTACTACTCGCTATCGCAGCGGATTAAGGCGTCTGTCAAGCGTGCGGTGAGCTTTATTTCAGACTATGAGCAGGAGTTGGTGGGCCTGGCGCGTGCCCGCCGGTGCGATGGTGTGATCTGCGGACACATCCACCAGCCGGCCATCAGCGTGATGGATGGGCTGCTTTACCTCAACTCGGGCGACTGGGTGGAGAGCCTCACTGCCCTTACCGAAGATTATGAAGGCCGGTGGCAACTGGCTTACTATGTAGATGCCGCCGCGCGGCAAGGCCATCTGCTACCAGAAGAAGACGACCCAGACACCGATACGGCCTTTGCCGAAGAGGCCGACACCCGCCAGCTCTTGGTGAGCCTGGCCGCCCAAATGGCCGAGCGGGCAACCCTTTAAATTAAGCTAAACAGCAAACCCACCAACACCCTGCCCCCATCCTCGCTATGCTAAGCCTTTTGTTAGAGCGCTTTCTGATCCGGCTGCTGCGCCGGCAGTGGATGCACCAGCGCTAAGCCCCCATCATGCGGATTCTATATGCGGTACAAGGTACCGGCAACGGCCACCTTGCCCGAGCGCGTGAGGTGGTGCCACACCTGCAGCATCACGGCGAGGTTGAGGTGCTCATCAGCGGGCAACATGCTGAAGTTGATTGCGGGCAACGGCCTGCCTACCGGCTTAAAGGGCTGGGTTTCATCTTCGGCAGGTCTGGGGGGGTAGATATGCTCAAGACATGGTCTCGCAACCATGTGCGGCAGCTTCTGCGAGATGTACGGGCAGTACCTGTGCAAGACTACGACATTGTTATCAACGATTTTGAGCCTGTTACGGCATGGGCATGCCGTAAGGCCGGCATCCAATGCTGGGGGCTGTCGCATCAGGCGGCGGTGTTGCACCCTGCCGCCCCACAGCCTGCCAGGTCTGACCTTATGGGTCGTTTCATTCTGCGGCAGTATGCACCGGTGTCGGAGCAGTGGGGTTTTCATTTTAAGCCTTATGCGCCGGGCATTTTCTCGCCTGTGATCCGGGCAGAGGTACGGGCGCTGCAACCCTCGGCCGGTGGGCGCTTTGTAGTCTATCTGCCTGCCTACAGCGACGAGAAGATCATCAAGGTGCTGTCGGAGGTACGGGCAGACTTCCACGTTTTCTCTAAACATACTGACAAGCGCTACCGGGTGCGTAATCTGGAAATAGAGCCGATCCGCAATGAGGCCTTTCTGCAAGCTATGGCTACGGCAGAAGGTCTGTTGTGCGGTGCCGGGTTTGAGGCACCGGCCGAGGCGCTGTATCTGGGCAAAAAGGTGCTGGCCATCCCCATGAAAAACCAGTTTGAGCAGCAGTGCAACGCGGCAGCCTTGCAAGATCTGGGCGTACCTATCCTCAAAAATCTGAAGCGCAAACGCTTAGAAGCGCTGCGCGCCTGGGTTGATGAGCCTCAACATATTGATGGCTTGGCCTTCCCGGACGAAACGGCAGCAATTGTGGCCCAGGTGCTGGCCGCCGCACAAGCCAGACGCTAGGCCATCTGAGCTTCAATAATCGAGTTATCCTGCTACGCACAAGCCACTTACCGCACGTTGGTTTATCGCACACAGTTTCCGCCGGAATTTGCCTTCGGCGTATCGGCAGCCGCATATCAGACAGAGGGGGCCTACAACCAGGATGGCAAAGGCCCCTCTATTTGGGATGATTTCTGCCACCGCAACCGCCGGCGCTGGCGGGGCGAGAGCGGGGCCACGGCATGTGATTTCTACAACCGCTACCCGCAAGACCTGGCGTTGATGGCCCAGATGGGCATCGGCAATTTTCGCACCTCGGTAGCTTGGAGCCGGGTGCTGCCTGAGGGTAGCGGCCCTGTAAACCAGGCTGGGCTGGATTATTACGACCGGCTTGTAGATACATGCCTGGCACGGGGCATTACCCCCTGGCTCACGCTTTACCACTGGGACCTGCCCCTGGCCCTGGAGCGCAAAGGTGGTTGGGCCAACCGGGCCGTTTTGCCGGCCTTTGAGCGCTTTGCCGAGGTTGTGGCCCGCCGCCTGGGCGACCGTGTCAGGCATTGGATGGTGCTGAACGAGCCGATGGTTTTTGCGGGGGCTGGTTACTTTTTGGGCTTCCATGCGCCTGGGCGGCGGGGGTTTGGTTCATTTTTGCCGGCGGCGCACCATGCTACAATGGCAATGGGGGTTGGTGGCCGTGTGCTGCGGGCTTGCCTGCCTGCTGGGGCTCGCATTGGCACCACCTTCTCGCAAGCCTGGGTAGAGCCGTATGGCACTGATGACCGACATAACCAGGCAGCCATGCGGGCGGAGGTTATTCTTAACCGTTTCTTTCTAGAGCCTGTGCTGGGCCTGGGCTACCCGCTGGAGCATACGCCAGTGCTGCAGAAAATCTACAAGTACCACCTGGCAGGCGACGAAGGGCTGCTGCCTTTCGACTTTGACTTTCTAGGTATGCAGCTTTACACGCGGGAGGTGGTACGGCACTCTTTCTGGACGCCGTATGCCAAGGCTAAAATTGTGCACCCTGCCAAGCGCGGTGTACCCCATACGGTGATGGGCTGGGAGGTTTACCCAGAGGCGCTGTACCAAATGCTGCACCGCTGGCATGCGCACTACGGCATAAAACGCATTGTGGTAACGGAAAACGGGGCTGCCTTTCCTGACCAGCTGCAGGCAGGGCGTGTAAACGACCCGGAGCGGACGGCTTACCTGCAAAGCCATTTGGCACAGCTACAACGGGCCGTTGCCGCAGGTGCACCGGTGGAGGGATATTTTGTCTGGACGTTTACCGACAACTTTGAGTGGGCACATCGGTTTGCGCCGCGGTTTGGCTTGGTTTATACGGACTATGCTACGCAAGAGCGTATCGTGAAAGACTCTGGCCATTGGTATGCGGGCTTTCTGGCAGGGGCTTAAAAGGACAAAGCCAGGCTCGGGGAGCCTGGCTTTGTGACTTTGGGTATGTATCTACCTACTGTACTACCACACGCTGTACAAACACGCGCTGAGGGGTAACCAGCTCTAGCACATAGGTGCCTGCGGCTACCTGGCTCACGTCGGCTTGGTTGCCAGTTGATGCCAGGCCTATGCGTTGGCCTTGGAGGTTTAGCAGGCGCGCCTCTTGCACGGCACCGGCGCCCGCAGGCAACTGCCAGCGTATGGTGCCTTGGGCAGGCTGAGGGTAAACGCGTACCGCACCATAGTTGCGGGCCAACACACTCACTACCTGGGCTAGCACGGGTACGTCGTGGCCGGTAGAGGTTGACGATGCCGTATTGGGCAGTGAGGTAAGTGTGGGGCGGATGCGGTAGCGCAGTGCGGGGCGCAAGCCCAGGGGCAGGCGGAAGGTTACCTGCAGGCTGTCTCCGACAAAGGCGGGGGCCACGGAATCGATAACGGTGGTTACTACGCCTGCGCCGCGGAAGATGCCGTTGCTGTCAGACAGTACGACGCGGAGTTGATCTCCGGGGGAGATAATAAGCTCTGGCCCGCGGAAGACCGTCATGGAGACCTGCTCGCCGGGGGTGTAGGCGCGCTTTAGCGGGCGCAAGGCACTGCTGTACAGATCGGGCACGCGGGGACGGCACAACTGAATGGCCGAAAAGCCAGTGATTGGGGCTGACACAAAAGCCGGAGCGGTGGTACGTACGCGTATGGCGACGTTGGTAGATGCAAAACCAGGGATGGTGGCATCGAAGCCGGGGTTCCAGGGCATGTTGTCTGGGATGCGGATGCCCTTGATGGTATCGGCAGAGGCCGACTTCTGAACGGTGCCTACGAAGCGACCGCCAAAGCGGGTATCGAAGTTGCCGTTTATGTCAGAAAACTCGACCATAAACCGGTTGGTATCGGCGAAGGTGACGCCCGCCGCCGCACGATAGCGGATGCTGATGGTGGAGGGCCTGTCGCCGGTGCACCATGGGAAGAAGGCGTTGGGGATGGGATTGACGACCAGGCTGTCGAATTGGGCCATAGCCGGCATGGCTACGAATGCAGCAGCCACAAGCAATAATGAGCGCATGAAACGCATGGTAGAGGTTGACAACAATTGGGGATTTAACCCAGAGTGAGAAATAAAAAAATTTAATTGAAGAGCGAAGACAAAACTGAAAATTGCAGAGGCATAGCCAAATTAAACAACCAAAAAAATGGCTAAGCCTCTGCAACAGGCGCCTTTGCAAGGCGCAAATGCCAGATTAAAAACAAACCGATAACCAGGCTATAAACAATGCCTGCGTACACGTATTTGTGGTTAACCTCAAAAAACTCGCGGTAGTAAAGGGCACAAAAACCGAGGGCCATCACCCTGACCAGGTTGCTGGCATGTATTATCAGCAAACCTAGCGGGATAAACCAAGCCTTTGCCTTTAGGGGGCCTGGGTGGGCCACAATAAAGGCGGCAAAAAGGTATAGCATAGGCAACCCGTTGCAGGGGGTGCCTACGTTTACGCCGGGCAGGCCATTGATTACAATGAGCTCTGGATATGGAGCAATAATCTCTACTTGTGCGGCATGCCCCAGCAGCCTGATGCACCAAGCGGCTTGCTCTGCCACTACGTGGGCGAACCATGGGTCTACCGTCCAAGAGAGGTATGGCTCATAAACCAGAGTCCAAAAACCATAGAAAAAACCGGCCAGCCCTAAAAATACCAAAGCCTCTCGGCCAGCCAGAGAGGTAGGGGTAAATGTTGTACGCGGAGAGTGTTTAGGCGCTTGCGTAAGGGTTGGCATTCAACTATGGGGATTGCAGTCAGCAGGTATGGCGGCTTGTGGCCTATAAAAGCCAATACCCGGCCGCCGAAAGGCAGCCGGGCTTGGCTTGCGAGATGCACTAGGCGGTTTGAGCCTTGCGCTTGTTTTGCCACACGCGGCGGGCACCCATGGCGCCACCAGCAGCTAGCAGGATAGACAGGCCGCCGTCGATGGGAACGTTGGCAGGAGAGGGGCCACCTGGAGAGCCAGGGCCACCAGCCTGGCCGATAGGCGTGCCTACCGTACCACCGGCAGCTGCACAGTCGGCAGCGTCAAAGTCAGGATCCGTAGGGATGCAGATGTCTGCATGTGCGGCCGAGAAGGTCAGCGTGAAAGCGACCAGGGTCAAAAGCTTCTTCATGGTTGTTTATTGAGCTTTGAAGGTTTGCTCCTGCAGGGTGGCAGGCATGGGGTTGAGTCCACATCTGCCACCGCAGCAGGGGCTTGTTGGTTGAATTATTGAGCGTTGGCTACGCGGGTTACACCATTTACTGAGCCTGACACGCGGATCTGGTAGACACCAGCAGCGGCAGGGGCAGGTACGGTAGCTTCTGCAGCGCCACCGGCAACCGCAGAGCGGCTAACCAGTTTGCCGGCAGCATCTACCACCTCTACTACAGCGCCGTTTTGGTTACCAGCCAGGATTACGCGGATACCATCGGTAGCGCGGAAGGCTTGTACAGGCGTGGTAGCCTCTGACAGACCCTGGCGGAAGATGATGGCCATACGGTCGCGCTCGCCGGCGGCGAAGGCGGTACCGTTGTTAAGCTCGATGGTGCGGCCGGTAGCGGCATTCACGGCGTAAGCTTTGATACCGGCAGGCAGGTTGATGCCTTCTACGGTAGCCTGGCCTTGGCCTACGAAGCCCAGCTCGATGCGGCTGTTGGCGTCGATGGCAACGGGAGCCATGGTCAGAGGCTCAGCGGCGTCTTTTACGAACAAGGCAGGCGCGCCTTTTACGTTAGAGAACATCTTCTCCACACGCTCGCCACGGGTGTTTACCAGGATTTCGTCGGCACCACCTTCGGTACGGAAGGCAACGCGGATGGCTTCGCCCTCGGCTGCACCCTCGCGGATGAAGGTATTAGGCGTAGACTGTACTACACGCACGGTGTTGTTGAGCGTGAAGGTTACAGGTGAAGCACCTACGGTGCTACGACGCACGAGGAAGCCTTGGCCAGGAGCGATTACGTTGTTGGCACCACCGGTAGTAACACCCGTAGAAGAGATGGTACCGTAGTTGTTGGTGGCAGAGTTCCATACCCAGGCAGCCAGGGTAGAGGCAGCAGAGTTACCGGCGATGGCAGATACCAGGCTCCAGCGGATGGGAGAAGGGTAAGGGTTGCCGAGGCTGTTCCAGCCGCGAGATACGCCAGGCGTGGTGGTAGGACGCACCAGGCTAGCCGTACGTGTGCCGGTAGCGAGGGTACCCCGGAAGTTGAAGGTTTTGGCGCCCGTCGTCAGGACGGTGAAACCGGCCATCTGAGGCATAGACTCGCCAGCGCAAGGATCGATGATGTTGATCCAGCTGTTGGTAGGCTCGGCAAACTCTTTGATGTCTGCACAAGTGATGCCGGCAACCTCAGGAGCGGTGGCGTTGTCGAAGGTGGCACCAGCGAGAGGAGCGGCGATGTGGCGAACGTTGCCCGTGGTGAAGCGAGCGAAACGGATCTGGCCTGAGATGGTACCGCTGTTGCCAGCAGAGAAGTCATCAATCATGCCCTGGCGGGTAGAAGATGAGCCGATCGTCAGGTTGTTGCCGGTGGTGAGGATGCCGCTGGTGAGGTCTAGGACACCGTTTACTATCATGGCTGTGTTAACCGTTACACCGGCGGCGTTGGCGATTTCGAGGTCGCGGCAGGCGGTGAGGAAGTTACCTGTTACCTGAGGCGTAGTGCCGTTGAATACGAAGCTAGCGTCGGCGCTGATGGTGCGGGCACCGGTGCTGAACACACCGCCGTTGGCACCTGAGCCGAAGCCGCCCCCGTTAGATACACGTACGATGGCACCGGCAGCGATGTTGATGGCGCCAGGACCTACGATGGCAAAGCCGTTCAGGTTCAGGACACCGCCAGACTGTACCGTCAGAGTGCCAGACACGTTCAGGTCGCGAGAGAGGTTGGCAACACCTGTACCGGTGATGGTTACGTTGTTGTAAGCACCTACTGCGGGAGCCTGCGTGTTGTTGATGGTCAGGTCACCGGCAGAGAGGAAGTTGGTGAGGCGGGCATCGGTGAAAGAAGCCCCGGTGAGCAGGGGTGAGCCAGCCGTCAAGGTTGGGTCGATACCGCTGAAGTTAGAGGTACCTACTGCGCCGAAAGTGGTGGCAGCGATGGTGCCCGTGTAGTAAGGAGCAGCCATGCCCAGGGCGGCAGCCGTTTGAGAGGCAGAACCGTCAACAGTGTTGTTGCGGGTGCCGTCTGTCAACAAGGTGAGGTAGTTGGCCGCGTTGTTGGGGTTGGTACCAGGGCAGGTGATGAGCGTAGACTGGAAACCGCCCGTGGTGATGAGCGCGTTGGCGTTGCCAACGTCTTGCAACAGCAGCGAGTTTTTAACGGTGGCAGAGTCTGTGCAGAACTTGGTGTTGTTAGAAGGGCCGTTGGCAACACCTGTGAGCGTAGGCTGCTGGCTGCGGAACAATGACTGCCAGCCTACTACTACTGAGTTGAAGATGGCGGCGGCAGGACCGGTACGGAAGTTTACACCCCAGCCGTGTGCGTTGCTTACGCTTGTAGCAGCCTCACCTGGACGCAGGGGTCCAATCATGGTGAAGTTGCTGATTGTTGGAGAGGTGAGCGGGCTTGGAGAGTACTGCGTCTGCGAAGACGTACCGTTTCCACCAGAGTTGGTGTTGTTGTCCAGCTCGAAACCGTTTGAGTTGTCGTTACCTGAGCCTGAAGGATCGAAGAATGAAGGGTGCTTTACAGACAGACCGAACTGCAGGCGGCCATTGTAGCCTTCGTCGATGTCGAAGTCGTCGTCAGAACCGGCGAAAGCGATGAGGTATTTGCCGTTTACAGAGCCACCGAACCACTCGAAGCTGTCGTCGTTGGCGTAAGAGACCTGTACGTACTCGCAAGTAGTGCCAGAGCCAACACCGGCCAGCATGAGGCCGTTGAGCTCTTGGTCTGCAGAGCGGGCGTCACCGGCGAACTCGATACGTACATAGCGGAGGGTGCCGCTGTTGTCGGTAGCGTCTGTGCCGCCGTAGAACGTCTCGGGGTAGCCAGGCGTAGCCTCGAAACGACGGCCACCGATGTTGGGGGCTTTGTTGAGGTTGGTGAGGGCACGGCCGCAGATCATCACACCACCCCAGTCGCCTGTGGCGCGAGATGCCGGAGCGTTGTTAGAGGTAAATACGATGGGGTTGGTAGAGGTTCCGTTTGCGTTGATGCGGCCGCCTTGGGCTACAACGAGGAAGCTGGGGTTCTGACCGGCACCGGCAGATACACCACGGATAATCGTACCGGGTTGAATGTTTAGTACACCGCCGGCTTTAACAAACACCTGGCCTTGCAGCACATAGTAGTTGTTGCTCGTCCAAGTTACTGAAGAGGTGATAACGGTAGAGTCTGGTACGTTGACCAGGGTCTGAGAACCCACAAAGCCAGGGTCGCCGGGATACAGGGTGCTGAGGGGAGAAAAGTTAGCCCAACCAGATGTCCAGTTGGCACCAGCTCCTTGTCCGAATGCACCGCGGTACGCAGTCTGCGTGAAGAAGGCCTGTGCGTTCACCGCCAGGGCCACCATGCAGAGAGCTACGGTAGTAAAGATTTTTTTCATGATTTGCGCCTAAATCGCAGCACAAATCACGTAGCCGATTTTTTCCTTATGTTAATCTCTGGAATAAACAAATAGGTACTAAAAGATTACGCCAGCGTTCAGGCAGAAACGCTGGCGTAACAAAAGGTATGCTATGGTAAAGAGGCTGTTAACAACTAAAGGCTGTAGGTAACGGTAAGCCTGATTGTACGACCGTAAGTTGTACGGAAAAAGGGTATATCGGTACCTTTTCTATACATAGGTGTTCCTAAGAAATCGCGACGGATGGTTTGGTCTATGACGCTGAGGTCGTCGCCGTAAATCTGGAAGATGGTGAGAGGCTGGGCCAGCAGATCGCCCAGGGTGCCTTTGATGGCCCAGCGGTCTTTGCGGTAGCTGATGCTGGCATCTATTACAGTACGGGGGGCCTCCCAGAGGCTGCTCAGGTAATTGTCGCCTACAAAGGCCAGGCGGGTGCCTGTTCTGTTGAGGGTAACGGTGCCCTCTAGGTTGGTGGGTTTGTGGACGTAGGTGGCCCCGGTGTTGAGCGTATAAGGAGATTGGCCCTGCAAGGGCCGTAAGGGTGCCTCGCCATTGGGCAGCAGCTCGCGCACGCGGACCAGCGATTGGATCAGGGCGGCGTTGGCGAAAACCGTCAGGTTGTTGACGAAGGCGTTGGGGTTGGTGGGCTCGGTGGCAGAGAAGCGACGCAAGAGCTGACCCGGGGTGAGGCGGATTTCGCCCTCGATGCCGGCCACTGTTGCATCCTGCGCATTGCGGAAGGTGAAGGTGGGGAAAGAGGCTATGTTCTCGCGGGCATACTCGATGGCCTGGTTGATGCGCTTGTAGTAGGGATTGAGCGAAAAGACGGCCCCCTCTTGTGGGTACCACTCAAGCTTGGCGTCGAAGTTGTGGATTTTAGCGCGGACGATATCTGGGTTGCCGAATACGAGGTTGTTCTGGGTTGGGTCGTAATAGGCTGAGGGCGAGAGCTCGCGGAACTCGGGGCGGTTTACGCTGGCAAAGTAGGCTCCGCGCAGGTAGAGGTTTTTGCGGATGGCGTATTGCAGGTTGAGGCTAGGCAGCCAATCTACCACGGTAGAGGTGGGGTTTACGGGTACGCCGTCTAGCGTGGCGGAGCGGACGTTTTGCCAGTATCTCTCTACGCGAACGCCGTACACGAGGCGGAGGCGGTCGTCGGCGCCCACCTTCGTTTCTGACATCAGGTAGCCAGCCCAAAGCCGGGCGGCAGCCTTGTAGAAATCAGAAGCGGCCGTCGTCTCGCGCAGGTAGATGAGGCCACCGCCCATGTTTTGGGGGCGGAAGATGCTGTCGGGCCCTTGCGTCAGGAGGGGGGCTACGGCTTCGGCGCTGCGCAGGTCGTAGCTGTAGTTGAAGTTGCGGCCGTCGTAGCTGCGTAAGCGGTCTTGAAAGTAGCCGCCGGTCTTAACCATGTTTTTGACCTTGCCGAAGTTGGCGGGATAGGCCAGATTGACGGCTCCGTTGAAAGACTCGTCGTATAATGTAGAGAAGAACTTACCGGCGAAGTTGGGGTTGAACTCTCGGGTTACTGTGAGCAGGTTGACGCGGTACGGCTGGAGGGGGCCTTGGTCTGTTGCCTGGCGGCTGGTTACATACACAAGGCGGCGCTGGTCTGGCGTTGAGCGGTTGAGCAGGCTGATGCCCGTCAGCACTTCTATACGTCCGCCGTCTGTGCCGAGGACACGCTCGTAGGCAAGCTGGTGGGTATTTAGGCGGTTTTCGTCGTAAAAGTCGATAAAGGTTTTCCGGAAGTTGATGGCCGTTGCCTGGCCTTCTACCTGTTTGCCATCGCCCTGGACGTAGAAGCTGTTGCCTGTTTGGCTAACCATGTTGCGGAAGCTGATTTTGCTGGCCGCATCGGGCCTGAAGGAGAAGTTGGCTACGCCAGACAAGGAGGCAACTACCCTGAAGCGGCGCTGGGCCAAGCTGTCGAAATCTACGATTTTGCGTTGGCCGGTTACGGAGTCTCGCTTGTCTGCAAGCAGGTTGAAGTTGAGAAAGTCGGAGAACTGCACCGTGCGATAGTAGTTGGCGCCCAGCACCATGCCGACTTGCTTGCCCCATAGGGTGCCCCTACGCCCCAAAAAAGCCTGGAAGTATAGGTTTGGCCCGGCGGGGTTGTTGCCCTGTGCGCCAAAGTTGTTTTGCTGCATGCGTGCCTGGCGGGCTTCTGTTTGCAGGCCGGGGTCTTGGGCAGCCTCTTGGCGGCTGTAGATGCCTTTGGGCAGGGCCCGGCTGCCGTTGTCGAATCCTAGAAAGTCTGTGGGGCTGGTTGTGCCGCTAAGAAACGTTTTGCCGGTGGTTAGCGAGTGTGTTTCGGCGCCTGCCGTTAAAGAGAAGGTATTAGAGAAGGGTATATCTACCGTTGTTACGCGTACTACACCGCCGGCAAAATCGCCGGGCAGATCTGGGGTGCCTGTTTTGAACACGGTTACCTTGTCTACCAAAGCGGTGGGGAAGAGGTCTAGGGCAAAGGCCTTGCGGTCTGGCTCGGTGCTGGGCTGCTGCATGCCGTTTACCTGGCCTTGGTTGTAGCGCTCTTGCAGGCCACGTACTACGGCAAAGCGGCCGTCTCTGATAGAGGTACCTGATACGCGACGCAGGCTCTCTGCCATGCTACGGTCTGGCGTGCGTGCCAGCAACTCGGCAGATACGGCACTGCTGACACCGGCGGCGGCGCGTTGGTCTGCCAAGACGCTGTTCTCGTTGTTTTTGCTGGCCGTTGCTACTACTTCTACTTCGGTCAGCTCTACGTCAGACGACTCTAGGGTGAAGCTGACCAACTGCGTCTGCCCGGCACGTACGGCAACCTTAAGCACCCGCTTGCTGCGGTATCCGATGGAGCGGGCCTCCAGGTCGTAGGTGCCTGGCTCTACGCTAAAGGTGTACTTACCGTCGAGATCAGTAACGGCCCCACGGGTGGTACCTACGATGACGACATTGGCGCCGACGAGCTCCTCTCCGGTGCGGGCATCGGTTAGCCTACCGGCAAGCGTGCCGTTGGACTGGGCGAAGCTTAAAGATGGGGTAATAAAAATTGCACAAATGCAGAAAAGCAGGCGCAGACGCAACTTAGCCATAGCTGCAAAAATGCCGTGCCGGCTATTGGGCCAATGTTAAGAAAGCGTATGGCTTAATTTAAGAAAGTAGGCCCTAAGGGGCGCATGGGGCACAACGCTTTACAAACAGGTAACATAGTACCAATGGCTGGGTTATAGGCTGCTTGTTGCTTTGTGGCCGTATGGGCACTTTTAAGAAGCGTTGGGGTTTAAACGTCGGCAACTATCAGGCTGTGACGGTTGTGGCCCTGGCCATTTGGTGTTTTACAGCCGGTTGCCAGCGTAAGATTTATGAAGATCCTCAACCGGGGCTCTCTTCTACGGAGGCCACCACCTATACCCTGGATCTCGTGCTCGAAGAGGGTTTCTCGGGTAGTTTCGAGCTTACTCGCCAGCAAGATGGCACTGCCCTGGGTAGATTGCAGGTGTCTGGCACGAAACCTGGCCGCACTTATTATGGTCTGATAACCTCTGGCGCGGCCAATGCCTTTGCCGGTGTGAGCATACCCATTGCTGACCTTAAAAAGCTTGATGCGGCTGGCGCCAGCACTACCTGGCTCTATGAAGACTATCGTAACCAGCCGATGCGCTTCGATAGCCTGCTTACGATAAATGCACGCGTGGTTGTGCTTGAGGTTACGCCTGGGGTCACGCGGCCTACCGAGGTACTGCGTGGAGACATAGGATCGAATGTGCTGCTGGCCGAGACGCGCAGCTTTGACTTGCTGCCTGTTGAAGCAGCGGGTTTGGCTGGGCGGGTCACTTTCCGCAGCAGGCGGAATGGCAATTTGCTTGTAACAACCCAGACGCAGGGCCTTGACGCAACCACCACAGCCCCGATACGCCTGTGGCGTGGAGACTGGGCAGACGAGCAGGCGCGCTCTGTAGCAGACTTGCGCGCCGTAACGGCAACGCAGAGCACCACTACTACGGAGCTAGAAGGCTTTAGGGGTGGCCTGGCGGCGTTGGATACCTTCAGCGGTTTTATAGGACTATCGCGCAGCAACCAGGAGCTTACCACCTTTCTGGCTGTGGCCCCGCTGGGCACCAAAAGGCTGAGCGGCATGCCTTTGACGGTACGGCTGCTTGATCCTAACGACTCTGGCCGGGTGGCGGCCACTGTCTCTTGGCAGCCTACGCTGAATGGTACGGTGAGGGCCAATGTTAGCCTTAATGTTGATACAAACCGCTATGGGTTGCGTCCTTTCTATTTGACGTTACACCGAGGCAGCGTATTGGGCGGCAACTTCCGCAAAGACAGTACATTGGTGGGGCTGTTGCCTGTGGCTATCAACGCGGGCGGGGCCTACCGGACGGGCAGCTTTCGCTGGAGCCGTGGTATTGCCGTTAGCTTGAATGACCTGACCAACGGAGACTACCACCTCCGCTTGCTTGCAGACACCTCGGCTGAGCTGGACGCCAGCATTGCTGCAGGAGCGGCAGACATTGGCAGCAACCAATTAACAGACAACGTAAAGTCGGTGACTTTGCAGCCGTTTATGGCCAGTGCCGCCACTTACAGAGGCAAGGCAACCATCCGCGAGCGGCGCAACGGGAAAGCGGTGCTGTTTGTCCGCCTGAACAGGACGATGGCGGGTGGCGAGCATGCCATAAACCTACGCGAAGGCGCCTTTTTGCCTGGCACCGTTCCGCAGCCGACTAGTCTTGTTACCCGGCTTCTTGTCGTCCAAGGGGGCGATGGATCGGCCACGTCTCAAGTGGCGGAGCCTGCCCTGCCTTTCGGAGCCTTTGCTACCGGGCGCAGCCTAGAAGTAGAGGAGGACGGCGGAGGCCCCCTTATGGGCGGCAATCTGCCCTAGTGCCTCTTTTGGATACCCCTCTTTAAACACACGCAACTTCTCAACCGGATATGTCTTTCTACTATCAATTTCCGCAGAATAAGCGCTATCGTGGCCGCCTCCAGAAAGAATATTTCTGGCGCTTGGTAGAGTATAAGGTTCGGAATACGATTCTTATTGCTTTGCTTGTGGGGGCCATAGGTACCCTTGTATGGCACAGCAAAGTAGGATATAACCTACGCTTTATGCTGACGAAGGGTATGCCTACCCGTATTGTAAAGTTACCTTTTTAGGTGACATCACATAGGGACTATCCTCTATGTGACGTTAATGTTTAGTATATATTGTTAAAACAATTTTTTTGCGTAAATCGATAGTTAAAACATTAAAATTCATAAACTTAAGAGAATGCCCACTCTTACTTGCCGCAAAATGGGTTAACCAAATTGCGGTTTCACACCCAGCTTCGTTCGAGTTGAATTTTTAATATGGTTGCCAAACCGCGAATCCTTTTGTTTGACCCTCAAGACCGGTTCGGCAAGGAGATGATTCGCATTTTGGGGGGCATACATTTCAGCGTACGGTTGCAAGACCGGGCAGACCTGCTGCTGCGTATGATGCGCGAATTTGACCCTCAGGTGATTGTAGTGGGTGTGGGGCGCGCAGACGATGCAGGCCACCAAATGATGCGCCAACTGGCCAAGCGGCAGCGCGGGCCGGGCTTTGCTATGATAGCTGTGTTGGCAGAGGCCTCTGAGGCGCTGGAGGTGCTGGCCTTTGAGGCGGGTGCAGATTCTGTTTTGTCGGCGCCATTTAATCGCCGGGCGCTGCCGCTGCGGCTGCAAACGCTTACACAGCGACTGGCCTTGCGCCTGGGTGCTTACCGGTTGGAGGTAGGCCCTTTGGTGGTGGACAGACGCGACTACAGCGTGCAGTTTGCAGGCATGCCGGTGGCTTTGGGGCGCAGGGAATTTGAGCTGCTATATGTGTTGGCAAAAAATCCGGGCAAGCTCTTTACAAGGGCCGAGCTGCTGGAGAATATCGTGGGCCACGATGCCCCCCATAGCACACGCACCATAGATGTGCATATCTGTAATCTTAGAGAAAAACTGGCACCGGGGCTGATACACACCTTTAAGGGAAAAGGCTACCAATTACGCCCAGAAGCTGCCCTGGTGATGGCCAGTTAGGCTTAGAGGGTCAAACCCGCAAGCGCCTGCCATCAAGCTGTTTGTGAAAATGGAAAGTGGCAATGTTAGCACTACGGCTTGGCCCGCGTACTTACAGGCGCATGTAGTTGTGATTTGCAGAAGCGGTGGCTGCAAACGTGCAGGCAAAATTAGATGGCACCAGGCACGGGCAGTTAGCCCTTTGCCTTAACCATCATCCCGTATCTATGGAGCCATCTAAGACACAGGCATCGCGCAACGGCGTCAAACTGGTAGCTATTTTGCTAATAGTGTTGGCTACTTTATACGTGCCGAATTTATGAGCCTAAAAATCGTGGCCGAGGGTTAGGTAGAACCGCCGATTGAGTTGGTTGAAGTCTTGCTGGCCCAGGGCAAAGTCGAACTTGACGTAGTAGCCTAGCATTAGGGTACGCACCCCGGCGCCATAGCCTATCAAAAACGGGCTACGCGTGTTTACCGTGGTAATGACGAAGGGCGGCCGGGCTGTTACGTTGGTGTTTATGGAATTCTCGCGCCCGAGGAGGCTCTTGCCAGACCAAGCCGAGCCTACATCTGTAAAGCCGACGATTTGAAAGTTGCGTAAAAAATTGCTGGCGATGGGGCCTTTGTAGAGGTACTTGATGAGGGGCAACCGCAACTCTGCATTGAAAACCACAAAGTTGGGCCCGCTCATAGCGTTGTAGTCGAACCCGCGCATGTTGGTTACAAATGGGTTGAAGAACCAGTCTACCCGGCCCTCTGTGCTGAACTGGCCTGTGTTGGCTAAGGGATTGTCTGGCCCCTCTGGCCGGTCTGCAAACTGGTTAAAGAGCCAATTGTCCATACCGCCGACCATATATTGTTTTTTGGCATTGCCCAAAAAGCGCCCGGCAGAGCCTCGTAGGGCCAGGGTAATTTCTTTGTGTATGCGCTGGTAGTGGCGCACGTCTATATGCAACTGGCTCCAACTGGTGTTTGACGCGCGGAGGCCTGCATTACGCTCCACCATGAGCCGGGCCTTGGTGCCGGTGGTAATATTGGCACTGTTGGTAAAGCTGTTATCGTACACGAGCTCTAGCCTGCCGCCAAGGTAGCTGCGGCTCTTTTGGCCCACCTGGGTATTGTCGAAGAGGTCGTAAAAGTTGGTTTGCTGCACGTAGGGGTAAGCACCGACCCTGAAGGAGCGGCTTACGGGATAACTGGCCCCGACCTGGTACACGTACAGGAAGTTCTTTTGGGCGAAGTTGTCTTGGGCAAAAAAGAGGCTGTTGCGGCGGAAGTGGGCCGAAAAATCAACCCTGTGCTTTAGGTACAGATAATCTGCCGACAAGAGTGCCGAGCGCAGATCGAGGAAGGGCGTGGCGCGAACGGTGAAGCGGTGGTTTTCGAAGTAGTCTGCCATGCCTGCCTCGGCGATGAGCCCCCATCCACGAAAGGGATCTACGATGAAGCTGGTGGTGACGGAGGTACTGCTGAGTTTCTTGCCTGCTCCAAAAGGCCCCTGAATCATAATGGGCGGTTGGTAGACCTCTTTTTGCAGGAGCTTGCGGGCGTTGCGCATCTCTTGCAGGGTAGGCGTGCGAACTACTGGCGGAGCCAGGCCCGGTACGGTTACAGGGGGTGTGGCTGTAGTCGGGCTTGCGCCTCCGGGGCTTGGCAGGGATGCCTTTTCGTCTTCAAACTGATAGCGGCGGAAATCTACCTCTGGGTCTGCCTCTGCGGGCGGGCCGGATGCTGGAGGCGCCTGTTGCGCAACCGAAGGAGGCGTAGGCACTTGTGCCGGCTGGGGCACAGGTGATGAGGTTGGACCTGGGGTAGTATTGACGCTGGATGGTGCCGGGCTGGGCGCGGGCTCTGCTTTAGCAGATGTAGGGATAGCTGATTCTACAGACACCAACGGCCTGGCTTCTCGCCAAGGCGACTCTGGTACCTCTGGCTGTGGCAGCCTTTGCAGCGTATCTAGCCGGAGCAGACGTGTGCGGCCGTCGTACCGGACGAGGGCGGCGGCTCGGCCGCCCTTGCCTGCATAGGCCACGCGCTCGAGCGAAGTGGCGTAGCTTGTGAGGGGCCATGCCTGGCCAGCGTCGGTCTGCATCAGGTTGAGTGCGCCGCTTTGGTCTGAAAGCGCCACCAGGCCTAGGGTGGGGTGCAGATAAGGTGCAAACAAATTGCCGGGACCTTGAGCCACGCGCATGGGTTTGGCCTTGCCCGTCAGGTCTAACTTATAGATGCGCCAGCGCTGGGCAAGTCGGCGTGCCTGTTGGGTTGCCCCCGATGTGTCGGCCGGGGCTAACTGGGTGCTTGCGTAGTAAACGGTGCTGCCGTCTTCGTCTAGGCTGGGGTCTGCCTCGTCGGCCACGTCGTCTATCAGTTTACGGACCTTGCCTGAGCGGGGGTTGATCTGGTAGAGGTCTGTCTGGCCATGGTCTGAGCCGACCAGGACGCCCTTTTTGCCATCTTCAGAAAAGGCCAGGTACTGGACCTGGTCTATGTCGCCCAGGGGGTACCGCTCGAATACCTTACCGGAGACGGTGAGGATGAGCAGCTCCATCTGCCCTTTGCGGTGGTGGACGGTAGCGACCTTGTCTGACCCGACGAAGGCTACTGGGCTGGTGGGTACAGCCTTGGTATCTTGGTGGCGCTCGCCCTGGCGCCAGAGCAGGCGCTGGCGGCCTGTCATGAGGTCTTTGATGCCTACACGAGTACGGCCTTCGTCGTGGCTGGCCCAGGCGGCAAACCTGCCAGAGGGAGATAAGGCTACGCCGAAGATCTCGTCTTCTGCCCGTAGGCGCAGGCGCATCAGCTTATCCTCTGGTAGGGGCGAAAGTTGCTGCTGGGTCTGCTCGGCCAGGGTCAGGAAGTTTTGGCGCCAGTCTCGGACTACTTTGCCGTAGGGCACGCCGAGGGTAGAGCCGATGGCCGATTCTTCGTTGCGGATGATGCGTGTCAGGTTGAGGATGTTGCTGACGTTGGCGCGGCCGTAGCGGTCTGCCACAAAGGCCCAGAAGCTCTGGCCCAGCCGCTCTGCCTCTTGGCCCTGGCGGGCGGCCAGGCGGCGCATCCGCCCTGCAAGGGCTTCGTCTCGGGCCCAGTTATCCAGGTCGAGGCTCCAGCCGTCTGCGGCGTAGGCCACGGCCCCTTCGGTGAACCACTCGGGCAGCATCATCAGGTAGCTGTTCTGCACGGCCTCCGTAAAGGAGCCGCCGTACATCATGTCGTACACCATGCTGCGGGCCAGGCCGCGGGCAATGTCTTGCCGCAAGCGCTCTTGGCTTTGGGTGTAGGCTACCTCGATGATGGACTTGAGAAAGCTGGTTTTGCCGCCGAGGATAGTCGGGGTGGCCTCCAGGCCTACGTTGCTTTCAGAAAGAAGCTGGGGCGAGTCGTAGAGGTAAAAGCGGATGCGGTTGTAGGGCGAGTAGCCTATAAGCTCTGTGATGCGCACATACTCAGACTCGGCCAGGGCGATGGCGCGCCGGGCATAGGCCTCGGAGTTACCTGCGTAAAAGACGTCGAAGTGGTTGGAGACCAGGTACTGCCACTGCAACTGCTGGTACTGTACGCGGTTGCGCCCAAAGCTTTGCTGGGCCATCTGGGCTATGGCCGGGCGGGGCATCGCCAGCAACGCCAGCCATACCAGCCCAAGGGCTGCCGTCCAGGATTTTGCAGTTCGTACCAAGCTCCGAAAGATAGTTGTGTGGATACGGCAAGAACGCACCTAAAGGCGATAAAATTCTAGCCTAGGCGCAAATAGCAGGCCAAAAAAAGCCCTGCTGCTGGAAGGCGGCAGGGCTGGAAAAGGGCTATCTCAAATTACGCTGTGGCCTCTGCCTCTGCGTACTCCTCGATGGGGGCGCAGGTGCAGACCAGGTTGCGGTCGCCGTAGGCGTTGTCTACGCGGCCGACGGTGGGCCAGAACTTGGCCTGGCGCACGTAAGGCAGCGGATAGGCGGCTTTGCTGCGGGCGTAGGGGCGGGTCCACTCGTCTGCCGTGATGACGCCTGCCGTATGGGGGGCCATTTTGAGCACGTTTTGGGCCTTGTCTGCCTGGCCGGTGACGACCTCCTCGATCTCTTGGCGGATGGCAATCATGGCATCGCAGAAGCGGTCTAGCTCTTCGAGGCTTTCAGACTCGGTAGGCTCTACCATGAGCGTGCCCGCCACGGGGAAACTCAGCGTAGGGGCGTGGTAGCCATAGTCCATCAGACGTTTGGCAACGTCTTCCGCCTCGATGCCTGCGGCTTTGAAGGGGCGCAGGTCCAGGATGAACTCGTGGGCGCAGCGGCCGTTGGCACCGGCATACAAGATGCCATAATGGTCTTGCAGGCGGGCTTTGATGTAGTTGGCATTCAGGATGGCGTAGCGCGTGGCCTCCGTCAGACCGTCTCCGCCCATCAGGGCGATGTAGGCGTAGCTGATGGTGAGGATGGACGCCGAGCCGAACGGTGCAGCCGATACGGCCGAAGTGGCGTGCGCACCCACGCCCGTATCTACAAGCGCGTGGCCTGCCAGGAAGGGGGCCAGATGCGCCGCTACGCCGATGGGGCCCATGCCGGGGCCACCACCGCCGTGGGGGATGCAGAACGTCTTGTGGAGGTTGAGGTGGCACACGTCTGCCCCAATGAGTCCAGGTGAGGTGAGGCCTACCTGGGCGTTCATATTGGCACCGTCCATATACACCTGGCCACCGCGCTCGTGGATGATCTGGCAGATCTCGCGGATATCGGTCTCGAACACGCCGTGGGTGCTGGGGTAGGTTACCATGAGCGCCCCGAGGCGGTCGGCGTACTGGTCGGCCTTGGCGCGGAGGTCGGCTACGTCTACGTTGCCGCGCTCGTCTGTCTTGGTTACCACTACGCTAAAGCCTGCCATTACCGCAGAGGCCGGGTTGGTGCCGTGGGCCGACTGCGGGATGAGGGCCACGTTGCGGTGCTGGTCTCCACGGGCATGGTGGTAGGCGCGGATGGCCATCAGGCCGGCGTACTCGCCTTGTGCGCCCGAGTTGGGTTGCAGCGATACGGCGGCAAAGCCGGTAACGTCGCAGAGCCAGTGCTGCAGGCGCTCCATCATGGTATGGTAGCCCGTGGCCTGGTTGGCCGGCGCAAACGGATGGATGTGCGCAAAGCCCGGCATGGAGAGGGGCATCATCTCGGCCGTGGCGTTCAGCTTCATGGTACAGCTGCCCAACGGGATCATGCTGTGGGCCAGGGAGAGATCCTTGTTCTCTAGACGCTTGAGGTAGCGCAGCATCTCGTGCTCGGCATGATAACGGCTAAAGACGGGGTGCTGGCAGTAGGGCGAGGTGCGACGGCGCGGGCTGGCAATCTCCACAGCTGCGCCGGCAGCAGCCTCTGCTTTGAAGCGGGCGAAGATGCCGAGCAGGGTATCTACCTCGGCAGGGGTAGAGAGCTCGTCAAGCGATACGCCTACGCCGCCTGCCAGGTGGCCGTTGAGGTTGAAGCCGGCCTCCAAGGCAGCCTCCAGCAGATGGGCCTTGTGGGTGGTGTGAACAAAGACGGTGTCGAAGAAGCGGCCGCTCTGCAGGGTGTAGCCTTGGGCAGCAAGGCCTTGGGCCAGGCGCAGCGCGAGGGCGTGGGTGCGCTCGGCAATGTGTCGTAGCCCTTCGGGCCCGTGGTACACGGCATAGGCGGCTGCCATCACGGAGAGGAGTACCTGGGCGGTGCAGATGTTGGAGGTGGCCTTCTCGCGGCGGATGTGTTGCTCGCGCGTTTGGAGGGCCATGCGCAGGGCGGGGTTGCCGTTGCTGTCTACCGACTGGCCGATGATGCGGCCCGGTAGCGAGCGCTTGAACTCCTCGCGGGTGGCAAAGAAGCCGGCATGGGGGCCGCCGAAGCCCATCGGCACGCCGAAGCGCTGGGCAGAGCCAACGACGACGTCGGCCCCCATCTCGCCAGGAGGGGTCAGCAGGCACAGGGCCAGCAGATCGGAAGCTACGCAGGTGTGGATGCCATGCTCTTTGGCGGCCTCCAGGATGGGGCGCGGATCAACCACGGCACCGTAGGCATCGGGGTATTGGAGCAGTATGCCGAAGATGGACTGGTCCGTCACATCCAGCTCGGCCAGGCTGGCTACGCGCAGGTTTACGCCGATGGGGGCGCAGCGCGTACGGAGCACATCAATCGTTTGTGGAAAGCAGGTATCGGCTACAAAGAAGGTGCGGGCGTCTTTGCGGCTCTCGGAGCGCTGGGCAAAGAGCATGTGCATGGCCTCGGCGGCGGCGGTGCCTTCGTCTAGCAGGCTGGCGTTGGCCATAGGCAGGCCGGTGAGGTCGGTTACCAGCGTCTGGTAGTTGAGCAGCATCTCTAGCCGTCCCTGGGCGATCTCGGCCTGGTAGGGCGTGTAGGCTGTGTACCAACCCGGATTCTCTAGGATGTTGCGCTGGATGACGGGCGGCGTGAAGGTGCCGTAATAGCCCATGCCGATGAGCGAGCGCACAACCTTGTTCTGGCTGGCCAGGCCGGCCATGTGGGCCAGCAGCTCTGCCTCAGAGAGGGCGTGCAGGTCTGGCAACAGAGGGACCTGGCGGCGGATACCGGCGGGCACGGTCTCGTCTATGAGCTGGTCTAGCGACGTGGCGCCGACCGCCTGAAGCATGTGTTGCGTTTCCGTGTGCCCGGGCCCGATGTGACGGCCGCGGAAGCCCGAAGCGTGGGCGTGCTCTACGATTTGCATGGAAGGGAATTGTGTGGTGGCAGAGATTAGCGCTAACCTGCCTATAGAATAACTGCTTTTAGCCTTGTGCTGTTCCGGCCCTTCAAATTTAAGTGACTGGGGCGGGCCGCAAGGGCATTTTTCTCTACCTTGCGCAAATGATGCCAGCCCAATTGGCCGAGCGGCTGCAAGCCCCCATCAGCAAGGCTGAAGCTGGGGCATTGGCAGGGAATTTGCGCACGCGGCCGGCTGAACTTTTACAATTTTTGCCCCTGCTGGCGTCTGACCAACCCGGGGTTGCCTGGCGCATGGCATGGATTTTGGCTACGTTGGCCGAAAGGCGCTTCCGTCCACCAAAAGGCTATGCCGAGGGGCTAGCCCAAGCCTTGGCCAAGACGGCAGAGCCTGCTGTGGCAAGGTGCATCGGCAGGGCATTGTTGGCTTTGCCACCGTATGGACATGAGCTGGAAGGTATTGTAGCAGATGCCTGCCTGGCCTGGCTAGACGATCCGGGCGTTCCGGTTTCAACTGCCTCGATCATGATTGACCTCTACCTAGAGCTTTGCCATCGATACCCAGAGCTCTGGAGAGAACTTGAACCTCGACTTGAGCGCCTCTCGCGACACGATGGTACAGGCTGGACGGCAACTTTAGGCAAGGCGCGCCGGTTTTACCATTTGAATTTAGCCCATAAACGCTAGCCCGTGCCTGAATCCGATACCCGCCTAGTCCCCATATTACTCGTGGCACCTCGCATCAGCGATGAGGTACGCTTTTGCCTTGCTCAGATCAGACACGTTGAAGCCGAGCGGCCGGTGTACCTGTTGACATCTGACAAGGCGCCGGTGCCGAAGGGGGTTACATCCATTGCCGTTGAGGCCTGGGGACTGGCGCCGATTACAGAGGATTTGCCTAACTGGCCCGTGGTGGCGCAGGCGCTGGCCTTGTGCTGCCGACAAAGTGGGGCAGAGGCCGTTTGGTACTTGGCAGGCCAGACGCTGTTGTTTGACCAACTGGCCTGGGTGGAGCAGCGCCTGGCACAGGTAGAAATTGCCGCAGCCTCTGGCGACGATGGCAGGCCGACGGCGGTTTATGCCCAGGCCGGGGCGTTGGCCCAGGTACTGGCCACGGTGCCTATGCCAGCCCATGTGGAGGCCGCTGCAGATGCCCTAGAGCTACTCTATGAGCCTCTGGAAGCTATCAGCTCTGGGCAGGTGTTTGATACAGGCTTAGACGCTACTGAGGGCTTCCGCTGCGAGGCGGGCAAATCTACCAAGGAGATTGTTTGGGTGCAGGGCAAGCCTTTCTTTGTGGAGGCCTCGTCGGGCCTAGTGGCAAGGGCCATTACGCTGCATTTGCCGGGGGCGCTGGCCCACAGGTTGCACCGGTACTATACAGGGCCGGGGATGCTGCTGCATAAGCTAAGAGCTGAGGCCAGGCTTTGGCTGAACTAGGCCAGCCCCCCAAACCATACCCGGCCATTGGCCGACCTTTGCATATATGACGACCGCTTTCTGGCAAGCTGCCGGAGACCTGCCCGTGAAGGAGGCCATACCAAAGCTGCAAGATGCCTTGGCTAAGGCTACTACGGTATTGCTGGAGGCACCGCCTGGCGCTGGTAAATCTACCTTGGTGCCGCTTTGCCTTTTGGATGAGCCATGGCTTGCCGGGCAAAAGATCTTGATGCTAGAGCCTCGGCGCCTGGCCACTAAAGCTGTGGCCGCTCGGATGGCACAACTGCTTGGCGAGCCATTGGGGCAGACGGTGGGCTACCGCATTCGGTTTGAGGCCAAAGTGAGCGCCCAAACCCGCATAGAGGTAGTTACAGAAGGTATCTTGACGCGGATGCTGCAGGACGACAACGCGCTGGAAGGCGTTGGGACGGTGGTTTTCGATGAGTTCCATGAGCGCAGCTTGCAGGCCGACCTGGCCCTGGCCCTTGCCCGCGAGTGCCAGACCATCTTGCGGCCCGAGCTGCGGCTGCTGATCATGTCTGCCACGTTGGATGTGGCTGGGCTTTCTGCGTTGCTTGCCGGCAGTGCCGTGGTGCGCAGCCAGGGGCGGATGTATCCGGTGGAGGTCCGCTACCGGCCGGGCCTGCCCGATGCACCGGTGTGGGGCCAGGTGGCCGCTACCGTACGCGAGGCCCTGCGAGAGTTGCCGACCGGAGACGTCTTAGCCTTTTTGCCAGGCCAGGCAGAGATTGAGCGCTGCCGGCAAATCTTAGAAGAATCTCTGCCCGATGTGCTGACCTTACCGCTGTACGGAGACCTGCCCTTTGCAGCCCAGCAGCAGGCGTTGCTGCCCGTGGCTGGCAGACGTAAGGTTGTGCTGGCCACCTCAATTGCCGAAACGTCGCTGACGATCGAAGGCATCGTGGCGGTGGTGGATGCGGGTGTGGCACGGGTGCCTCGGTTTGACCCACGGTCTGGCTTTACACGGCTGGAGACGGCTCCTATTAGCCAGGATGCCGCCACCCAGCGTGCAGGCCGTGCCGGGCGTCTGCGGCCGGGGGTTTGCTACCGTCTTTGGGCAGAGGGCACCCATGCCCAGCGCCCGGCGCACCGCACGCCCGAGATTTTGGAAGCAGACCTGGCCCCTACCCTGCTAGACCTGGCCGCTTGGGGCCATGCCGATGCCCAAGGCCTGGCCTGGCTGACGCCACCACCCAAGGGCCACGTGGCCCAGGCACAAGACATGCTGCAAAGCTTGGGGGCGCTCCAAGGCACCAAGCTGACGGATACGGGCAGGCAAATGCTGCGCCTGCCCACCCACCCGCGCCTGGCCCACCTGCTGTTGGAGGGGGCTAAGCGGGGCTGGCATAGCCTGGCCGCCCAACTGGCTGCCTTGCTGGAGGAGCGCGACCCGCTGGCCAGCCAAGGCCGTCTTTCAGCCGATATTATGGACAGGCTCGATGTGCTCCAACAGCGCCGAGGCGCAGACCGGGGCACCCTTGACCGTATAGAGCGCCTGGCGCGGGAGTGGGAGCGGCAACTGAGCCGTCTGCATGGCATGCCCGCTGCGGTTAGCCTCTCGGTGGCCGACCAGGCCTACGCCGCCGGGGCCCTTCTGGCCGCTGCATACCCAGAGCGCGTAGCCCAGCAGCGACAAGGGCCAAGCTACAAAATGGCCAACGGCCGCACCGCCCGCCTGCCCGACCAAGACCCTTTGCAGCGGGAGCCCTGGCTGGCCATTGCCCATCTGGACGGTGGTGTGGGCGAAGGTCGCATTTATCTGGCTGCGCCGCTGGACCCCGAAGTACTATTGCCCCTGGCCACCCCGACCGACAACCTAAGCTGGGACGAGCGACAGGGCCGCCTGCTGGCCCAACGCGAATGGCGCTATGGCAACCTGGTGATAGCGGCCAAACCTTTGGCAGAGGTAGATGCCGACGCAAAAGCGGCCGTGCTTTGCCAGGCCGTGCGCCAGGCAGGGCTGGGTCTGCTCGGTTGGGACGATACCGCCCGCGCCTGGCAAGCCCGCGTAATGAGCCTACGGCACTGGCACCCGGCAGAGGGCTGGCCCGATGTATCTGACGAGGGACTGCTGGCCAGCCTGGAGACCTGGCTGGGGCCATACCTTGGCCCGGTGCGCAAGGCAGAAGACTTTGCACGGCTGCCCATATTGAGCCTTGCCCAGGCCTTGCTGCCCTGGCCCCTCCCCCAGCAGCTTGATGAGCGCGCCCCCAAGACGGTAACGGTGCCTACAGGGAGCCAGATCGCCCTGCAATATCAAGCCGATGGGGCAGCCCCAATTTTGGCCGTGCGGTTGCAAGAGCTGTTTGGGCAGGCCGATACGCCAACCGTCGATAACGGGCGGCGGCCGGTGCTGCTGCATTTGCTGAGCCCCGGCTACCGGCCGGTGCAGGTTACGGGTAGCCTGGCCTCTTTCTGGGCCAATACCTATGCCGATGTGCGCAAAGACTTGCGCGGGCGCTATCCTAAGCATTATTGGCCAGACAATCCGATGGAGGCCCAGGCTGTACGCGGCACCAAAAAGCAAAACGGCATAACAGGTTAAGGGTGCGGCGAGGGGCAATAAAAAAAGCCTTCGCACTTAAGGCGAAGGCTTTATGACTATCAGTGCCCAGGACTGGACTCGAACCAGCACCCCGAAACCGGGACTACCCCCTCAAAGTAGCGTGTCTACCAATTTCACCACCTGGGCGGGGGAGAGCGTCAACCCGTTTAGAAGAAGAAGCCCTTACCGAGGTAAGGGCAGCTGCTTCGTTTCGTGTTAACCTCGTGAACCCTCTGGGGCTCGAACCCAGGACCCCAACATTAAAAGTGTTGTGCTCTACCGACTGAGCTAAGAGTTCAGCGCATCTTTCCAACTTTTTAAGCTACCTTTTGGGTGGCCCGCTGGCTAGATTTGCGGGTGCAAAAGTAAGCCCGGCGCAACGGTTGTAGCAAATGAAGACCCCATTTTTTTTAGACTTTGCCGCAACTAACCGTCTGCTTGGGCTGCTGGCCGTGTTGGTGGGGGCGACACTTACACCCGGCCTGCCTGGATTTGCCGTGCCCGACAGGGTGGCGGCCATACGCCAGATGGAGGAAGCAGACAGGGCCTACAAGGCCAATCGCTTTGACGAGGCGCTGCCCATTTACCGCCGCCTGCTGGAGCAAGAGCGGGTGACAAGCCCGCGCATGCTGAGCCGGCTGGCGCTCATAGAAGAGACGCGTGGCAAGGTACCCCAAACGCTCTATTACCTCAACCTGCTCTATACCCTAACGCCAGACGACGCCGTGCGCACGCGCATGGAAAGCCTGGCCCGCCAGTACCAGTTAGAGGGCTACGACATGGACGAGTGGGACTTTTTCCGCAAGCTGCTGCGGCGGTTTGCGCCCCATTTGTTTGGGTTCTTTTGCTTGGGGGTAGCCATTTTGGTTGGCATACTTTGGTATAGGCGGTACAGAGGCAAGCCATTACGCCTGCTGCCGCTGGCCATTTTGTTGCTGCTTGGGCTGGCGTCGGCAGTACTCAATCTTAATTACCGATACGGCAAGGCCATTGTGATAGAGGGTAAGGCGGCTTTGATGGAAGATCCGTCGGCAGCCAGCCATCTGCAGGCATTGGTGCCGGCAGGCACCCGCCTTACCGTATTGGGCGAAACCGAGGCTTGGATGCGGGTGGTTTACAAAGACAAGCAGGGATTTGTGAGCCGCAATGTGGTATGGTACTTCTAGACCAAGCTTGGCCCGGGGCCATCGTCTATCTTTACCGGCACCATGGCAGAGCGTAAGCTTTTGGTTGCCGGCAGCCGCCTGGCCCTCACCTTAGAGCGGCTGGCGCTGCAATTGGCAGAAAACCCCGATGCGCTGGCCGATTTGTGCCTGATTGGGCTGCAACCCAGGGGCATCTACGTTTCAGACCGCATCCACCGGCTCTTGGAGGCCGAAACAGGGCGAGCCATCCCTTACGGTAAGCTGGACATCACCTTTTTTAGAGATGATATCCGCGGCCGGGGCGACGTCTTACGGGCCAACCAGACGGATATCCGCTTTAGCACTGAGGGTAAGCGCATCGTGCTGATAGACGATGTACTCTATACAGGCAGATCTGTACGGGCAGCCTTAGACGCCATTACGGCCTTTGGCCGCCCTGCCTGCGTAGAGCTGCTGGTGCTGGTAAGCCGGCGCTACACGCAAGAGTTGCCCATTGCCCCCACCTATGTGGGCATGGAGGTGGACTCTGTCCGCGGCCAGCGTGTGGTGGTAGATTGGGCCGACGAGGCCGTTTATCTGATAGAAAACTAACCTATGCCCCTAGCTGCACCACACCTGACCGGCATCCGAGGTTTATCGACGGAAGATATCGAGCTAATACTGGAGACGGCCGTAGAGTTTAAGGACGTGCTGCAGCGGCCTGTCAAAAAAGTGCCGGCCCTGCGAGATTGTACGATTGCTAACCTCTTCTTTGAGAACAGTACTCGGACGCGCCTGAGCTTTGAGCTGGCGCAGAAACGGCTCTCGGCCGATACCATCACTTTTGCGGCAGCGCAGAGTTCGGTAAAAAAAGGAGAAACGCTGCTAGATACGGTACGCAACATTTTGGCCATGAAGGTGGACATGGTCGTGATTCGCCACGAGCATAGCGGGGTACCTCACTGGCTCTCGGGCAAGATTAAGGCCCGTGTCATCAACGCTGGCGACGGCTTGCAGGAGCATCCTACCCAGGCCTTGCTGGATGCCTTTACGCTGCTGGAGCGCTTTGGCTCGCTGCGGGGGCTGCGGGTGGCCATCGTGGGCGACATTGCCCACAGCCGGGTGGCTAAGTCTAATCTGGAGCTTTTGCGGCGCATGGGTGCCGAGGTGCGGGTTTATGGGCCTACGGTGTTTATGCCAAGCGGCTTGCAAGAGGCTTTTGGCGTGCCAAAGCCCAGCCCCCGCGTGGCCGACGCTTTGGCCTGGGCAGATGCTGTGATGGTGCTCCGCATCCAATTGGAGCGAATGGATACCAAGTATTTTGAACCTCACGAGTACCGCAGCCTGTACGGCATAACGCGTGCACGCTACGAGGCAGCCCCGCAGAAGCCGGTGATTATGCACCCCGGGCCCATCAACCGCGGCGTAGAACTGTCGTCGGACATGGCAGATCTGGAAGGCAAGAGCCTGATACTAGACCAGGTAGAGAACGGCGTGGCCGTGCGGATGGCGGTGATGTTCTTACTGGGCAGTAAGGGTGCCTTGCAGGCCCCTACCCCTATGTATTGACAGGCACGGCTTACTTACGCAAAGAGCGCCCCCTGTATGTGAGGCGCTCTTCGTTTAATGGACTGACCTCCTACTCAGGCGTTGTGGCGGGGGTTGCCAGGAGGGCATCTAGCCGGGTTTGGGCGGCGTCTTTGGTCTTTTTGTCGGGGCTTTCGGCTATGATGGACTTTAGGGTTGCCGTGGCCTGGTACTTGTCGCCCAGGGCAGAGAAGTTGTCGGCAATGAGCAGAAAACCGCGGTCTTTCCAGCGTTGGTACTGGGGGAAGTTCTGGTTGAGGCGGTAGAGGGCATCGAGGCTTTCGCGGTGCTTTTTCTCTTTGTAGAGCACCTCGCCCAGCAGGTATTGCGCCTCGGCACCGCTGGCATCCTTGGCCGTGTTGAGCGTGGCCAGAAACTCTTCGGTGGCGCGCTCGTAGTCATTTTGGGCCATGGCCACTTTGCCTCTGAACAAGGTAGCCTTGTTTTGCTGATCTAGCGGGGGGTTATCGAGTGCCAGAATCTGGTCTGCCAGAGTGGCTGAGCTGTCGTATCGGCCCAGGTCGAAGTAGTTTTCCATCAGGCCTGCCAATGCGCCGGCCTGTTCTTTTTTGTTGCGGGCCAGGCGGAGCAGGTTGGCAAAGTAGCGATTGCTTTCGGCATAGTCGCCGCCGGTGTGGGTCATCTCGCCCATGCGTTGCAGCGAGCGCGTCAAGAAGGCGGAGCGGCCATCTGCCACAACGGCCTTGTGGGCGGCCATGGCCTTGTCGCGGTCGTTTAGGCGGTAGTAGCTCTCGCCGGTGTAGAAGCTGGCCTCTGTTACCTGGGCGTTTTGGGGGTAGCTTCTTACGAAGGCCTCTAGCGCGGGGGCTGCCTTGGCATACTTCTGGCTGAAGTACAGGCCTTTGGCTGTCTCAAACTCCAGGCCTTCTGTGCTGCCTGCATCTGGGTTTTGGGCTTTGTAGCGGGCCAGGTAGTCGTAAAATTCCTCGGTCTTGCCTTCGGCATTCAAGCTCTCTTGCAGGCCTACAACGGCATTGTCGGCAGCGGCGGACTGTGGATAGTCGTTGAGGATTTTGCGGTAGTCGGCCGAGGCTTTTTCGGCCTCTTTGAGGTTTGAATATGCAACGGCCCGCTTGAGGTAAGCAAAGGGCGCGATGCCGGGGTCTTGCGTAGCAGCAATGACTTGGCTAAAGCCCTGCACGGCCTCTGCATACCGGCCACCGTCTAGGTTGAGCTGGGCTTGCTGGTAAAGGGCCTGGTCTTTGAAGCGGGAGCTGGGGTAGTCTCGCAGAAGGCGGGCAAGGCTGGCAGCGGCATCTTCTGACTTGCCTTGGCTGGTTGCCACCAACGCCTTTTGGTAGAGGATGTACTCGGTATCGCCCCCTTTGAGGGCCAGGGCTTTGTCGTAAGTGGTGCCGGCGCGGGCGTAGTCTTTGGTGGCGTAGTAACAGTCTGCAAGGCGCAACAGGGCCTGGGGATAGAACTCGCGCGAGGCTTGGCGAGACTCTTGGCGCTCTGTGTACTCGCGGAAGTGGGGCAGCGCCTTGGCATACTGGCGCTGGTTGTAGTAGGCATACCCGATGCCGAACCGGGCAGGCAAGTAAAGCTCGGCCCGCTCGGCACCGGGCTGTTGGAAGTAGGCCGCATACTGCTTTTGTGCCTCGGCATATTGGCGGTTGGCGTTGGCTGCCTCGCCGGCCCAATAGCGGGCGGCGAGGGTAACTTCTGGCCGCTGGGCCTGCTCGGCCGCCTGCACTAAGAGGGTGTAGGCCTCGGCGGGCTGGCCCTCGTTGTAGAGGCGGATGCCTTTGTTGTAGAGAATACGCTGGTAGGCCGCCAGCACCTTGGGCGAGCGTGAGCGCATGCGTTTGAAGTGCTCCAGGGCCAGGTCGTAGTCGGTGCCGTAGAGGTAGCTTTCTGATATGGTTTCGTCGGCGGTTTCTTCCAGCTTACTGTCTGGGTAGGCGGCCAAGAAGGCCTCCATCGTTTGGCGGGCGGCATCATAGCGCTCTTGGGCCAGCAGCATGAGGCCGGAGTTAAGGTAGGCCCGCTCTTGAATACTGTCTACACCGCGGGTTTGCCGTGCCTGTAAGAAGGCATTATAGGCAAACGGATAGTTCTTTTTGCCAGCATAGGCCAGGCCCAGGTGGTATCCGGCAGATTGGGCTATTGTATCGGCTTTGCCGCCGGCAGTATCTACGGGTTGGGCTGCGGCGGCCAACTGGGTAATGGCCTTATCTGTTTGGCCGTTGGCCAGGGCCGCGAAGCCAAAGTGCAAGGCAGTGGGCTTGCTGGGCGTGGTGCGAACCCGGGCCTGGTAGGCGGTGTACGCTTTGAGGGCGGCCTTCATGTTGCCCTGGGCAAAATGGGCTTCGCCTTCTAGCAACTGAATATCCTCTAGCCCGGCTAGTTTGGTGTCGGTGGCGGCTTCTGCGCTTTTGGCTTCTGCCAGCACTTGATCGTACTTGCGCTGGCGGTAGTAGAGGTTAGCGCGCAGCAGGGGTATGTAGGGCTTTAGGGCGCGGTCTGCTTCGGCCTTGCGGAGGTAGGTCAGAGCCTCGTCGTAGCGGGCGGAGCGCAGGCCCAGGTAAGCGGCATAATAGGCGGCTTGCGCGGCATAAGGATGGTTGCCCTCGGCGGCGAGGCGCATGGGGGGCTCGGCCTTTTCAAAGTCTTTAAGTGTTAGATAGCTGTATCCCAGGTAGAAAGCGGCCTGGCCCTGCTCTGCCCCGGCTAGTTCTTTCAACTCCAGCTTAGAGAGGTAGCGGACGGCCCGCTCGTGCTTCTTCTCGTCAAAGCTTTGTTTGCCTAGCTCCAGGTAGGCCAGGGTACCGTATGCGCCGCCCTGCGATTCGGCGAAGGCCTCTAGCGTGGGGGCCACGGTGGGGTCGTTGCTGCGTAGGCGGCCAACGAGGGCATAAAACTGCGCTTCTGCCCGCGCGGCGGGGGTCAACTGATGTGTGGGCAGATGATCTAGATACTGCTGATAGTGCAGCCCTGCCGCAGCCCATTGGCCCTGGCTACGCAGTTGCTGGGCCCGCAGCAGGTAAAAGTCTGGCGCTTGGCCGCTGGGCATGTTTTGCGCCCAGGCCGTAGCACTGGCCAGCAGCGTAACGCCCAACAAAAAAGTATGCCGCAGGGCAGATAAGAGACTGTGCATGAAGGGGAAGTGTCCGGCTGTCTGCAAAGGTAACTTTTGCCTTGTGCAGCTATGGGCTTAGAACGCAGCCGGCGCGTGGTTATTCGCAACGGAGGGCGTCAGGCTGCCGTAAGCCCCTGTGCTGACGCCGTGCACCATGCGAGCCTTTTTCGCGTTAACTTGCTGCCATGCGGCCCGATGAGCGCAAGATTCAGGTTTTTAACTCCTTTGAAGAGATGGAGCGGGCAACGCTGTGTATGCTCGATGATCTGACGGATGAGGAAAAGGTATATCGTTTCTTTGCAAAAAGACGCGAATGGCTAACATTATTAGGCGAAGATCCCAATGCGCTGGTTAGAGAACGTAAGATTGTGGCTATCAAACATTGGCTCGAATAAGAGAGCTAACGCAAATGAAACTAGAGCCACCAGCCATATCACAGATATGGCGACACGAGAGTTTCTAGCATTTGCCAAAGCATCTGAAAAAGCGAAAGTTCAATATCTTATTTTAGGTGGGGCTAATCTCACCTTTAGGGGCTTAGCAAGAATAACTTACGATATTGACATATGGGTTAACCCTACGGCCGAAAATATGAAGGCGCTAGAGCGGTGTCTTATTTCGCTAGGATACAAAGAATTAGAAACACTGAGAGATTATATGCCTCCGGCGCCAAGGTTTTGGCACATCTCTGGACCCATTGACATTATGACGGTTTGTCATCAAGCTTTTGATTTTCAATCCTGCTATAATAGAAGATCTGATATCGTATTTGAGGGTCAGATTCTTCCTCTTATGCATATTCTCGACGTAAAAGATCTTAAGCTGCGGGCCCGGCGCGATCAGGATTATCGGGATGCAATCTTGATAGACAATTTTTTGCGGGCTCACGGACAGCCGACGGAGTGGCCTGATGGCCAGGCCTAATCTTGCCCGCGCTTGATGGTGAGCATGGCCTGCCCGATGTGGTAGGCGTTGTGATACATGATGAGCCCAAAGACCTCTGCCCGGGTGAGGGTACCCCAGAACTTTGTATCTACCGAGGTGCCCAGCTGCTCGTCTGAGAGCGACTTCAACACCGCCTCTGCGTGGGCGTACGCCTTAGATATCAACCCTTGGATGTAAGCTGCATCTCCGGCCTGGCCTTCGTCTTTGGTGCCGCGGGTGGTGCGGAGTATTACATCCTCAGGCATCGGGGTGCCCACGGTATGATGCAAAATGGGGTAGATAGACTCTGCCAGGTGTTGGAGCATGAAGCCTGCGCTGGCGCTTTCTGGATTGAGGCGGCGGTGGCGGTTTTCGTCCGTAAGTTGGGCTACGGCACGCTGGGCCATTTGGTGGTTTTGCGCCCACAACTTTTGTATTAAGGCATTAGCGGTCACGGAGACGTATGGATTTAATCGATAGAAGTAGGCAACTCTAGGAAAGTTGGGCCAGGTTTATGGGGGTTCAGAAGCACTTCATGTAGGATTGGGATAAATGGAGCCAAATGTTCCAGCTTGTTGGAGCGTGCCCTCAAAATGATAATGGACACAGGGGACTGCTCATAATTCTGTTGAAAGGCCAGGCCCTTATCGACACTAATTAAGCAATGAACGCCAGCTTCTACCATGGTGCTGATAAGGCGACCGTTCTTTATCCCTGCCCACCCCATTTGTTGAACCGTAATTACCTGATGCCCTATAAGGAGCTTTCCAAACTGCCTCGGCAAGTTTTCATCCAGCAATACTTGCATGAAAATTCTCTAGGCGGCCTGCCTGAAAAACTTGCTCTAGTTGTGCAAGAAGTTCTTGAACCTGGGCTGGTGACACGGAAGGAAACTCGTCCAGAAACACTTCAATACCATTCATATCAGGCAAGTACTGAAATAGTATTTCAACAGGTACACGCGTACCGGCAAAAACAGGTACCCCCCCTAATAATTCGGGGTCAGCTATGACCACACCGCCAAAGTAACTTTTTATCCCTGTCATATAAGTAAATATACATACAAACTAACTTCTGGGATACAAAAAAGCCCCTCTTTGCAGAGGGGCTTTCTGTAATTGGGTCGAGAGTCCTCGCTTAGGCGATGATCTCGGTTACCTGACCGGCACCTACGGTACGGCCACCTTCGCGGATAGCGAAACGGAGACCTTTGTCCATAGCTACGGCGTTGATCAGCTTCACCGTGATGGTGATGTTGTCGCCAGGCATTACCATTTCTATGTCAGCTGGGAGTTGGATCTCGCCAGTTACGTCTGTGGTACGCATGTAGAACTGAGGGCGGTACTTGTTGAAGAACGGCGTATGACGGCCACCTTCTTCTTTGCTCAGTACGTACACCTCGGCCTTGAACTCGGTGTGAGGCTTCACAGAGCCGGGTTTGCAGATAACCATGCCACGGCGGATGGCTTCTTTCTCGATGCCGCGGAGGAGCAGACCTACGTTGTCGCCAGCCTCGCCACGGTCAAGGATTTTGCGGAACATCTCAACACCGGTTACTACCGACTTGAGGTTCTCTGCACCCATACCCAGGATCTCCACAGGATCGCCAGAGTTGATGATGCCAGCCTCGATACGACCGGTAGCCACAGTACCACGGCCCGTGATAGAGAACACGTCCTCTACGGGCATCAGGAAGGGCTTGTCGGTCATACGCTGAGGGATGGGGATGTAGTTGTCTACAGCATCCATCAGCTCTTCGATGGTGGCAACCCACTTGGGCTCGCCGTTCAGACCACCGAGGGCAGAACCTTTGATTACAGGGATGTCATCGCCAGGGAACTCGTAGAAAGAGAGAAGCTCGCGGATCTCCATTTCTACCAGCTCGAGCAGCTCGGGGTCATCCACCATGTCCACTTTGTTCATGAACACAACCAGCGCAGGTACACCTACCTGACGAGAGAGCAGGATGTGCTCGCGCGTTTGGGGCATAGGGCCGTCTGTGGCTGCTACTACGATGATGGCGCCGTCCATTTGGGCAGCACCGGTTACCATGTTCTTCACATAGTCAGCGTGGCCTGGGCAGTCCACGTGAGCGTAGTGGCGCTTTTCGGTAGCGTACTCTACGTGTGAGGTGTTGATGGTGATACCACGCTCGCGCTCTTCAGGAGCGTTGTCGATGGAGCCGAAGTCACGCTTCTCGGCAAGGCCTTTTTCGGCCAGCACTTTGGTGATAGCGGCGGTGAGGGTGGTTTTGCCGTGGTCAACGTGGCCGATGGTGCCGATGTTGACGTGCGGCTTGGAACGGTCGAAATTCTCCTTAGCCATGAGAAAAGGTCAGAGTGTTGAGTATCCGGTTTTTAATCAAAAAGCCGATACCCAAACTCCATGCCTCCGCAGTTTCTCCGCCAGTCTGGCAGAGGCAGCGGCCGGGCATGGCCTGGTTACCGGTTGGAGCCAACGAAGGGATTTGAACCCTCGACCTCTTCCTTACCAAGGAAGTGCTCTACCCCTGAGCTACGTCGGCTTGTATGTATTCAAAGCCAAAAGCGACTTGAATCGAGCGGGAGACGAGGCTCGAACCCGCGACCTACAGCTTGGAAGGCTGTCGCTCTACCAACTGAGCTACTCCCGCAAGCGTTCTTACGAACGTTATTTGAAGCATGCCTTGTATAACGCTACTGCAAAACAGTAAGGCTATCGGCAATTGCCTGGTGGGGAGAGAAGGATTCGAACCTTCGAAGTCGTAAGACAACGGATTTACAGTCCGTCCCATTTGGCCACTCTGGTATCTCCCCGGCCTTGTTTTCCGCCTCATATCATCCACCTACGGGCGGTGGTTGTCAGAAACGGACTGCAAAGGTACAAGACGCGGGCGAACTTTTCAAAACCTTGCGCCAACTTCTAAAAAAATGCCTTTGTGTCGGCCGTTGCGGGTTTATTGCGCCTTTGCCAGGAGCACAAAATCTGCCACCACCAGCAGGGCCATAGCCTCTACAATGGGCACGGCGCGTGGTACTACGCATGGGTCGTGCCGGCCGCGGGCAGGTAAGGTAACCGGCTTGCCTGTAGCGTCTATGCTCTCTTGAGGCTGCAAGAGGGTAGCCACTGGTTTGAAAGCAACTCTAAAGGGTATTGCTTCTCCATTGCTGATGCCCCCTTGAATGCCGCCGCTGTGGTTGGTGCGGGTGCGGATTTGGCCTTCTGCATCCTGGTAAAAAGAATCGTTTAGAGCGGAGCCTCGGGCTGCGGCAGCGGCAAACCCGGCCCCATACTCGAAGCCTTTGGCCGCGTTTATCGTCAGCATGGCCTGTGCCAGGCGGGCATGGAGCTTGTCGTGCAGGGGCTCGCCGAGGCCTACGGGTAATCCTTGGATACGGGCAGAGATCACCCCGCCGATGGTGTCGCCCTCGTCGCGCACTTGGGTAATGAGGGCCTCCATGCGGGCTGCCGTATCCTTGTCTGGGCAGCGGACGGGGTTTTGCTCACGAAAGACCAGCGCTTCGGTGCCCGGCACATACCCTGCAGGCAACGCCAGCGGGCCTACCTGGCTGACCCAGGCGTCTACCGTTATGCCTTGCTGGCCGAGCCAAGGCCGTACCAGCGCAGCAGCGGCCACCCAGGCTGCGGTGGCGCGGGCACTTGCACGGCCGCCACCGCGTGGGTCTCGCACACCATATTTGGCCTGGTAGGTGTAATCGGCATGGCTGGGGCGGAAGGCCTCTGCCAAGGCAGCATAGTCTTGGGGGCGGGCGTCTTGGTTGCGAATAAACAAAGTAAGAGGCGCGCCGGTGGTGCGTCCGTCGTATAGGCCAGACAGCACTTCTACCAGGTCGGCTTCTCGGCGTTGGGTAGTGATGTTGCTCTGCCCTGGGCGCCGCCTGTCTAACTGGTGCTGAACAGCCTCTAAATCGATTGGCAGGCCCGCCGGGAGCCCATCTACCACGCAGCCAATGCCGGGGCCGTGGCTCTCGCCAAAAGTGGTAACGCGGAGGAGGCGACCGAGGGAGTTCACGAGTTGAATTAACAATTAAAAATTAAAAATTAACAAATGGTCACTAACTTGGGTAGCTATTAACCCATAGCAACGGAAGGTTGTAAGCAGTGCGCCCATTTTTAATTCTTAATTCTTAATTCTTAATTCTTAATTCAACCTCAGCTTCTGATGGCTTCTACCGGATCCATCCGGCTGGCTTTAAGGGCCGGGAGCGTGCCGGCAGCCAACCCTACAGCGGCAGAAACCAGCAGGCCGGTGCGGATGTTGCCAAGGGTTAGCTCTAGCCGGAGGTAGTCTTGCGGGATGGTGGTGCAGAGATAGACGATGCCGATGCCCAGGATGCCGCCTGCCAGCGAAAGCAGCATGGCCTCGAACAGGAACTGCCACAGAATAAACTCTCGGCGCGCGCCTAATGCTTTTTGGATGCCTATCTGGCTCTGGCGCTCGCGGACAGAGACGAACATGATGTTGGCAATGCCAAAGCCCCCCACCAGGATACTGAAGCTGCCGATGATGGCGCCTGCCACCGTGAAGACGGCAAAAATGGCGTCTATGGCAGAGGTAATCATCTCGGGTTTGTTGATTGAAAAATTATCTTCTTGGCTGGGGCGCAGGTTGCGCCGGGCGCGCATCAGCAGCCTTACCTCCTCTTGCAGGCGCACCATGCCTGGGTCGTCTGCGCGGGCTTTCATTACGACCATCGGATCTACGCCGCCGTTGCCAATCTTTTGTACCCGCTTAAAAAAGCCGAAGGGCACGTAAATGCTGTTGTCGTTGCTGGGCGTACCGATGAGGGTTTTGCCTTCGCGGCGCATTACGCCAATAACCTGTAGCGGCAAACCTCGGTAATAGACGACCCGCCCAACGGCGCCCAGGCCTGGGTACAGGGTGGCGGCAACCTCTGCACCGATGATAGCGACGGGCGCACCGGATGCGGCCTCGGCCACAGAAAAGTACCGCCCCTGCGCTACGGGTATGTTGGTGGTGCGGTTGGCCGTGTAGGTGCCGCCCTTCAGGCTTGCGATGATGGTGCGGCTGCCTGCCTTAAACTCCCGGTCTTCTCGCCAGGCTACCAGGGCCAGGGCGGCGGCTTGGGTGACGTTACGCTCCAGGTAGAAAAAGTCGTGCTCTTTGACGGTAGGGCGGTTGAGGTAGCGCCACCAGGCAAATCCCGGCTTAAAGTTCCAAGGCCATTTCTGCACGTAGATTACTTCGTCTCCCAGAAAAGCCATGGAGCTTTTTATCTCTCTCTTAAGGGAGTCTATGGCCGTAAATACCATGACGATGGCAAAGATGCCGACTGTCATCCCGAGCAGGCTTAGCAGGGTACGCACCACGTTTACGCGCAAGGCGTGGAGCGCAAACCGAAAAGCCTCTAGCCACAAAAACATGGCCCTAAGGTAAGGCAAAGAGCGGCTGACGCAGGTACACTCGGGGCAAACGGCCTGGCCTGGTGCTAGCGCCTACCCCCGCCGGGCGGTACCTTTGCGGCCGTACTTTATGGCCGCTATACCTACTACCCCCGCCTCTGCCCCTCTGCAAAACGATTTGCTGCTGCGTGCCGCCCTCGGCCAGCCGACTGAGCGTGTGCCCGTCTGGCTGATGCGCCAGGCTGGCCGCATTCTGCCTGAGTATCGGGCTGTGCGCGAGCGGTTGTCGGGCTTTAAGGAGTTGGTAGAAACGCCCGAGCTGGCGGCTGAGGTTACCATACAGCCGGTGGATTTGCTGGACGTAGATGCGGCCATCATCTTCTCAGACATTCTGGTGGTGCCCGAGGCTATGGGTTGCACCTACCTGATGGAAGAGCGCCGCGGCCCGGTGTTCCCGCAGCCCTTGCGTAGTGCCGCCGATGCCGAGCGCCTGCAGGTGCCCGATGTGGACCAGGCGCTGGGCTATGTACCGGCGGCCATCCGTATCACCAAAGAGCGGCTGGCGGGCCGTGTGCCTCTGATCGGCTTTGCCGGGGCCCCTTGGACGCTACTGGCCTACATGGTAGAAGGCGGCGGCAGCAAGACTTTTAGCCGGGCGCGGGCCATGCTGGTAAACGAGCCTGCCTTAGCCCATGGTATTTTACAGAAGGTTACCGACACGACCATTGCCTACCTGAAGGCGCAGATAGCCGCCGGGGCCAACCTGGTGCAGTTGTTCGACTCTTGGGCGGGTATCCTATCACCCAGCCTATACGAGGAGTTCTCTCTGCGGTATCTGCGGCAGATTGTGGAGGGGCTGCAAGACACAGGCGTACCAGTTACCGTTTTTGCCAAAGGGGCCTTTTTTGCGCTTGAGGGTATTGCGGCAACGGGTTGCCACACCGTTGGCATTGACTGGAACACCACGCCAGCCATGGCCCGGCAGCTCTGCGGCCCCAACGTTACCCTGCAGGGCAATCTTGACCCTGCCGCCCTGCTGGGCCCAGATGCGCATGTGGTGGCCGAGGCAGAGCGGATGCTGGCAGCGTTTGGCACGCAGCGATACATTGCCAACCTGGGCCACGGCGTATATCCAGAAACAAATCCAGACCGGGTACGCACCTTTATCCGCACGGTAAAAGCCTGGCAGGGCTAAACACGAGGTACGCTTATGCAAATGCCCGGCAAGCTGCCCCTGACCGCCGTCCTCATTACGTACAACGAGGCCGATAGGCTAGAGGCCTGCCTGCAATCGCTCTGGTTTTGCCAGGCCATTGTGGTGGTAGATAGCGGCAGCACCGATGGCACACAGGCACTTGCGGCCCAAGCTGGCGCTAAGGTGCTGCAGCGGCCCTTTGATGGTTTTGGGCCACAGAAGGCCTGGGCCGTTGCTCAAGCCCAGACAGATTGGGTGCTTTGCCTGGATGCCGACGAGCGCGTAACCCCGGCGCTGGCGTCTGCCATAGGCAAAGCCTTTGAGGCAAGCCTGCCCAAGGTGGCGGGCTTTCGGCTACGGCGGCGGTTTTTCTTTTTAGGCCAGGAGCTTAAACACGGCGGTGAGACGCGGCAGGGGTACATCCGCCTTTTTGACAAACGGCGGGGCAATTACAACCAGGCCCGGGTACACGAGCAGGTTGAGTTGGATGAGGCTGGGCCGCTGCTTGAGGGCTATCTGCTGCACGAGAGCTACCGCAACCTGCAAGACTACCTTGAGCGGTTTAACCGCTACACCACGGCCGGGGCGCAGGCCTTGTATGAAAAGGGCAAGCCTGCGCCTTGGTATCAGATTTACCTGCGCTTTCCGTTTAACTTTTTGCGTTTGCTGCTGGGCAAAGGCCTGCTGCTAGACGGCTATGCGGGGTGGGTATGGGCATTTTTGTCGAGCGTGTATCCGGTGGTAAAGTATGCCAAGCTCCGTGAGCTATACCGAGGCACCGAGCCTAAAACTTGACGCCGAGATCTAGCGCTACGACGTCTGTACGGATGGTGTAGCGGTCTCGGGCGGGGCCGATTTTCTCGTCGAAAGCACCGAAGTTGGTTACCAGGTTGCGCAGGCCCCGGTTGTAGCTAAAGCCGCCAAAGAGGGTGGTAGATTCGGCCACACGGTACTCTAGGCCGGTGCCGAACCATAAGCCGATATCGACGGGCTGGAAGGGTGCCCCTTCAGGCTCTTGCCCCGGACCCTCGTAGCGCACCCGCTTTTGGGTGATGATGATATCTGCCGTAGCACCAAGCTGGAAGTACAGCTTGATATCCGGGGCGATCTCGTTGGTAAAGAGCTTTACGGTAGCGGGTATCTGAATCTGTTGCAGGTTCCAGACGATAGAGGAATTGTCTGTCCGGTTCTCTATGCCGGCACGTTTCACCGTGTAAAACAGGCCTGAGCTTATGGCATAGTTGGTTCTGAAGAGATAGTCAATCAGTACTCCGCCAGAGAAATTTAGCCCGGCAGGCTTACTGCCGTAGGCAATATCCTGTGGGTTACCGTTGGCGTCGTTGATGTCTCGGCGGGTGAGGTCTTTGACGCGGGTAAAGGCTACGGTAGGCGCGGCGCGCAGGCCGAGTCTTAATTGCGCTTGTGCGGGTTTGGCACAAAAAGCCAGAAGCACGCAGAGGGCCAGGGCTACTTTTGCAGGGTTGGTAACAATGAGTCGCATACGATTGAAGGCAAACTGGGGCATTGCGCTGCTGGCGCTGTCTGCCCTAGTTACGCAAAGCTGCCATAAAGGTGAAACATCGCGCTGCAAAAATGCGCCAGAGGCCGCTGCCCTGCCTGTTAGCATTACCCGGCTAGAGGCAAGGATGGCAAAGATTGAAGACTCGGCCCAGGGGCGAGATTTTCTGGCGCAAGAGCCAGAGCTGGCCACAGCCGTGTTTTATGCTGACCTGGGCCCCGGGGCTGACACCGCTCAGGTTTGGCAGTTGCTTGCCGCACAGGCGAAGGACCCATACATGGATACCCTGCGCCAAGACGTGCTGCAGACCTACCCTAGCCTGGCCCAGCTTGAGGCCGATCTGGGCCAGCTCTACGGAAGGGTGCAAAGCGCATACCCCGGCTTTACCCCCCCGGCCAAAACGTATACGCTTGCCAGCGGATTCCGTATTGACCTTTTGTATTTAGACTCGCTGCTGTTGATTGGTCTGGAGCATTTTATGCCTGACAATGCGCATTACGAGCCGCCCTCTATTCCGCGTTATATCCGCCAGCGGATGCGGCCCTATGCCATTGTGCCGGGGGTGGCCAAGCTACTGGCAGACAAATACGTGAAAACGGATTTTAACCCCGAACAGGCCATGGTTGAAGAAATGGTGCGCTGGGGCAAGATTCTTTACTTTCAGGAGCAAATGCTGCCCTGCACGCCAGACACGGTTCTGATTGGCTACCCTGCCGCTGCCTTGGCAGACGTAGAAAAGAATGCCCCCATGATTTACGCCCACTTTGTAGATAGGGGGTTGTTCTTCTCGACAGACCATTTGCTGCGGGCCAAGTACGTGGGCGAGCGCCCCACCATAACAGAGATTGGCCCTGCCTGCCCTGGCCGCATTGGCCAATGGATGGGTTGGCAGATTGTGCGCAAATGGGCCAAGGATAAAGCCCTGAGCCTACCCCAGGTGATGGCCGAGCCGGATGGGCGCAAAATCTTTAACGAGGCGCGCTGGAAGCCAGAATAGGGTTTGGGAAGAGGCAGATATGGGCACAAACAAAAAGACCTGCTACGGCAGGTCTTTTTGCGAATCCTTTAAAACAAAAACCACTATTTATCCTTTGCACGGCCCCTCCCCCCCCGGGTTCGGGACCGCAGGACAAATATAGACAGTAGCTATAACAAGCACGCAAGCCCAACTGCGTATTACTTAAAGACCATTCTATTGAAGCTGAGGCGGTAATCATCTGATTACTATACGCAATACGCATAAGGAGCCTTGATAATGTTGGGGTAACAAGGCCTGGCATGGGGCAAGATATCTAGCCCTATTTCTGCCAACTATGGGTTTTTTTCGGCGAATTGCCGGATTTGCTCCCTTATCCGCAGGGCAACAAGCCTAGATCAACGATTTGAAGCTGTCTTAAAATGGGATTTTTTTGCCCATTGACCTGCCTGACACAGAGGCTATTTGCGCAACCAACCCAAAAGCAAGGACAGCAGCAGGCTTACCAGCAAAGAGGTAGCCAAGGGGGCATAGAGCGTAAAGCCAGGCCTGCGGATGGTAAAGTCGCCAGGCAGCTTGCCTAGCCAAGGGATGCGGCGGGCCATAGAGCACCACAAGGCCTGCCAATAAGAGCATTAGCCCTGTGGCTATTAATAGCTTGCCCATGGGTTGCATAATGGTTTACTCGCAAAAATGGCGCTCTAACAACAGCCCAAGCGCAAACGACGGTGAGCTGAATCGAACAATCTGCCAAGGCCTCGGGGCTACGGCCTGGGCCAGCCAAAGGCGGTACTCGGCCCCGAGCGGAAAGCGATACAGGGCAAAGTCGGCTGCCTCTTGAACGCTGAAGGCAGGCACAGGGCCGGGCCGATGGCCCAGCATGGCCTGCGAGACTTGCACCACCAAGCGCTCGAAGCCTGTTAGACCTTGGCTAGCCTCTAGCTTGCACAAGGTAGCCAACAGGCGGGGGCGGTGCTCAACCACAAAGTCGTGGGCCGGGTGCGCCGCCATAAAACGGGCCAGGGTATAGCCCAGCCCTACGGCATGGGCATAGTAGGGTGCAATTCGGTAAGCATCGGTCAAGATCAAGTCTTGGCTTATGACGTCTGCCAGGATGTGGAGACTGTCCTCGTCGTGCCGGTTGAGGGGGCCGCCGAGGGTCAGGACCCAGTTCATGACGTTGGCCAGCACGCCGACGTCGAAGCTGAGCGGCATATGTTCAGAGAAAAACGTGGTGTAAGCCGCCAGGCCCTGCCACGCCGGGCGGGTATGGGGCACCGGGCCTGCCACCTGCCCTGCATGGCGTGGAAGTTTGATATGGCGCAGCCATGCCTGCTGCTCTGGGGTGTGGGGCAGCGTCAGGTATATGAGTGCCGTATCGTCTGGATCGTCTGGCGGGCGGAAGTGCTCGGCTTGACTGAAGGCGCGGCCGAAAGGGAACCACCGCTTTTGCGGCCGGGTCTGGTAAAAGGCATAGCTCCACAAGCCGGGCACCGATCGGTAGTGTTGGTATTGGGCTGTGATACCGCTTGCCAATTGGCGCCAGGCCTGGGCAAAAGGCTCTGCAGGGTGGCGGGCAGCGAGCCTTTGGAGCAGATAGGCAAGGTTGGCAGGGTAAAAGGCAGAGTCGTCTGCACGGTCGTACCCGAAGGCACCATGCCTCCGGCTGGCGGGCCAGCCGGGCCGTATGCCCTCTGGCGGGGCCATTAAAAACTGCTGCAAGAGCCTGGTGGCCGCCTGGGCAAAGCCTGGGGTGCCGGCCAGCGGCAGTGCGGCAAGCGCCCGGGCCTGGGCATGCACGTCGGCTAGGGTAAACAATTGCGTAACAGTGAGGCGCAAAGTTGCAGGGTAGGCTGTCCATCGGGCCAGGCTGGCCTTGGGGGCTGCCCTATCTTCGGCCCATGAAAAGGCGTATCAGCTCTGCACTCATCTCTGTTTACCACAAAGACGGCCTGGAGCCTGTAGTGCGGGCTTTGGCCGCCAAAGGAGTGCGCCTCATCAGTACGGGCGGTACGTACGACTTTATTACCGGCCTTGGCCTGGCGGCAGACCGGGTAGAAGACCTCACGCAGTATCCAGCCATCTTTGGCGGACGGGTGAAAACGCTGCACCCGGTGGTATTTGGCGGGATTCTACAACGAGACGGCCATGCCGCGGACGCTGCCGAGGCCTCACAATATGCGATACCTGCCATAGACCTGGTGGTGGTTGACCTCTACCCCTTTGTGGATACGGTGCAGAGTGGTGCAGACCATACCGCCATCATCGAAAAGATTGACATTGGTGGCATATCGTTGCTGCGGGCCGCTGCCAAAAACTACGCCAGCGTGCTTACCATAGCCCACAGAGATTATTATGATGAACTGGTAGAGCTCATTAAGGCCGGCGGTACAACAACCTTACAAGAGCGGAGACGCTTTGCAGCGCTTGCCTTTGGCGAGGTGCTCAATTATGACGAAGCCATTGCTGATTACATGACCGAACAGGCTATGGCTGATCTGGACCTTGAGGCACAACCCGAGGCAGAGGAAGACGAGGAGTTAGAAGACCTGAACGATCAGGAGCCAGACCAGGACGATGACCTGGACGATGAGCCCATAACCGAGCTTCGGTATGGAGAAAACCCGCACCAGGCCGCCCAGTTTGAAGGAGATTTGGCAGAGATCTTTACCCAACTGCATGGCAAAGAGCTGAGCTACAACAATCTGCTTGATCTGGATGCTGCCCTGAACCTGATTACGGACTTTGACCTTGAGCTAGAGCATGGGCAGGTGTGTTGTGCCATTATCAAACACAATAATGCCTGTGGCATTGCGCTGGCCCAAGACGGGCTGACGGCTTGGCAACAGGCCTTGGCGGCAGACCCCGTGTCGGCCTTTGGCGGGGTGATAGCCTTTAACACCACCGTAGATGCCCATTTAGCACAAGCGATAGACGGTATCTTCTTCGAGATTTTGGTAGCACCAGGCTACAGTGCCGAGGCCTTGGAGGTACTAAAGCGCAAAAAGAACCGGATTCTGCTGGAGCTGCATGCCTACACGCCGCAGGCATGGGTAGGCCGCGCTGCGTTGAATGGCTACCTGTGGCAAGATGCAGACCAGGCCGTTGAGACGGAGGCAGACCTAAAGACGGTATCGGCCAAGGCCCCGACGACCGAAGAGATTACAGCGCTTTTGTTTGCCGCCCGTGTCTGCAAGCATACCAAGAGCAATGCCATTGTGTTAGCCAAGGGTACGCAAATGCTGGCCAGCGGCATGGGCCAAACCAGCCGAGTTGATGCTCTGCGGCAAGCCATTGCCAAGGCGCAGAGCTTTGGTTTTGGCCTGCAGGGGGCTGTTATGGCCTCAGATGCCTTTTTCCCTTTTCCGGATTGTGTTCAGATTGCTGCCGAAGTAGGCATTGCGGCCATCGTACAGCCTGGGGGCTCTATCAAAGACCAAGATTCTATCGACGCTGCCAACCAAGCTGGGATAGCAATGGTCTTTACGGGTAAGCGCCACTTTAAGCACTAGAATTTGGAAAAGCGGCGCGGTACAGCGATGGCCAATCTTTAGATGTTATTTGGTCATTATTACACTTTAACCACTTTTGGCGGATTAATTGGGGCAATTGGCGTAATATTCGTGCGCAAATCCAAAAAATGTGCAAACTTTGTGGCTCAACCCAACTGCTGTAATTACTGTCTAATGGCAGTGTTGGGCCGTACGATACTGCTCCAGCTTTCCTAGGTGGTTTCAAATTCAATACTTATCAGCAGAACCGATGCCATCGGTGACGTAATGCTGACGCTGCCCCTGGCAGGGATTTTACGTAAGCACCTACCCAACGCCAAGATTTACTGGCTTGGGCAGCCCTATGCCCGGCCTGTGGTAGAGGCTTGCCAGTACGTGGATGGGTTTTTGGAGCGGGCAGTTATGTTGCAAAAGCCCGAGGAGTGGGCCAACCTGCGGATTGATACGATTTTGCATGTGTCGCCAGACCATGCCGTGGCCACGTTGGCAGACAGGCTAAAGATTGCCAACCGGATAGGTACCTCGCACCGGAGCTTTCATTGGTTGCGGTGCAACCACCTTGTGAACCTGGGCAGAAAAGGCAGCAACCTCCACGAGGCGCAACTGAATGCCAAGCTACTTGGGCCGATGGGCCTGCCAGATACGTTTACCTTAGAGGAGCTATCTGCCTACTATGGTTTGGTGGTGCCTCCATACCAAGGCAGTGTTGCCGTACCGGCAGATAAGTTTAAGCTTGTTTTGCATCCGAAAAGCTCGGGGTCTGCCAGAGAGTGGCCGCTTGCCAACTTTTTGTCGCTTGCTCAAACGCTGCCGCAAGATCGTTTTGAGATCTACGTATCTGGCCTGGCAGGCGAGGGAGAGCTCGTTAAGGCAGCCATCCCGGCGCTGTTTGAGCTGCCGAACGTACACGACATCACCGGGCAGATGAGTTTGCCGGAGTTCATCTCTTTTGTGCAGGCAGCCGATGGGTTGTTGGCCGCCAGTACGGGGCCGCTGCACATTGCTGCCGCCTTGGGCAAAAAAGCACTGGGCCTCTACCCGCCCATCAAACCCATGCACCCTGGCCGATGGGCACCCGTTGGGCCAGAGGCAGGCTACCTGGTACGCGAGCTAAACTGCCGCGCTTGCCGGTACACACCCGAGCAATGTGCCTGTATGGCGCACATTTCTGTAGATAGTGTAAGCAGGACCTTGCTAGACTGGCTACAGGTGCCCATTGAGGAGCGGCGGGCATAGCGTTGCCCTCTCGATGACGCTCTACAGCGTTTTGCAAAAAAGCTGGCTGAATTTTTAACACCTTTGCAGGCAAAGTGGCGTTATTGTAACCGATGGGCAACGGTAAACTCTTTTTGCTTTTGGTGTTGGCGGCGGTGCTGGGCGGAGGCGTGGTTTGGGTGGCAGGCCGCATGGCTACGCCAGCAGATGCGACCTATAGCAGCTTTGAGGCAAGGCAGAAAAGCTGGCTCTCTGCTTTCGGGCTTGGGGGTAGTACTAAGGCGATGGCTGGGTCAGACTTTACGATGGCCTCGCGGCTTGTGCGGCCGGCCGTTGTCCATATCCAAACCAAGTATGGACGCAGCAAGGGCAGACTGCTAGATCGGTTCCGGCAAGAAGAGTCTGAAGATATGGAAGGGCTGTTTGGCCAGCCCGACGAGGGGTACCGCAACTTTCACAACTTTGAGGGCCAGCCTGCAGAAGCGAGCGGATCGGGGGTGATAATCTCTGACGACGGGTATATCGTTACCAACAACCACGTTATCTCACAAGCCTCTGAGATTACGGTGGTGCTTGACGACAAGCGCCGCTACAAGGCCAAGTTGGTAGGTGCTGACCCAACCACAGACCTGGCCCTGCTACGCGTCGAAGGGCGCGACCTGCCCTTTGTCCGTTATGGCAACTCAGACTCGCTCCAGATAGGTGAGTGGGTGCTGGCCATTGGCAACCCCTTCGAGCTTACCTCTACCGTTACGGCGGGGATTGTATCGGCCAAGGCGCGCAACATCAACATCCTTGGCCGCGACAATATGGCCGTCGAGAGCTTTATCCAGACGGATGCCGCCGTGAACCCGGGCAATTCGGGCGGGGCCTTGGTAAACCTGCGGGGCGAGCTGATCGGTATCAACACTGCCATTGCCAGCAGCACGGGCACCTATGCGGGTTACAGCTTTGCTGTGCCGGTTACCCTTGTGAAAAAGGTAATGGACGATTTGCTGCGCTATGGCGAGGTGCAGCGCGCCTTGCTGGGTGTATCTATCAGAGACGTTGATGCAGAGCTGGCCGAAGAAAAGAGCATACCCGATACACGCGGGGTGTATGTTGCCGGGGTGCTAGAGCGAGGTGCTGCGGGCAATGCTGGCATCCAAGAGGGAGACGTAATCCTGAAGGTAAACGGCATAGAGGTGAACTCTGTGAGTGCCTTGCAAGAGTATGTGGCCCGCTACCGCCCCGGCGACAAGCTGAAGCTTACCTACGAGCGCGGCTCACACATGCGCGAGACGCAGCTGGTGTTGCGCAATGCGGCAGGCTCAGACAAGATAGCAAAGGCAGAACCTCGGCGGCCTGTAGAAGTGCCCGCCTTGGGCGCCACCCTGCTAACCTCGAGCACGGCTTTGCGCGCGGTGCTGGGTGTAGAAAACGGGGTTGAAGTAGTGGAGCTAGCTGAAGGCTCTATACTAGAGGCGGCGGGTATGCAGACGGGCTTTGTGATGCTGTACATAGACAAAAAGCCCGTACGCAAACCTAAAGACGTTGAGACGATCCTTAAAAACAGCAAAGGCGGCGTATTAATCGAGGGCATGTACCCCGATGGCCGGCGTGCCTATTACGCGCTTGGCATGTAAGCTAGGTATTGCGATAAGGCTCTGTCAGAGAATTTGTATTTTATTTTGGTGTATGTTTCATTTGCAGGTATGAACGCACCCATACGCTCCACCTTCCGCCTTGTATGGACCTGGTTTTTTGCACTGCTGGTGCTTGCCTCGCAACCAGGCTGCCGCGACAAGCCCGACCCTAGCCCTGGGATGGTAACTCAAACGGCGCTGACGGGTGTCGTTATTGACGAGCAAAATCGGCCAATTGCAGACGCTGCCGTATCCGTTGGTACTGCTACAGCCACCAGCGATGCTTTTGGTCGCTTTAGCATAGCCCAAGCTGCCGTGGCCGATGGCCGCTGTGTGGTTAGCGCCAGCAAGACAGGCTACTTTACAGCCGTACGCGGCATGGCGGTGTATTCTAGCACAGCATCCACCATGGTTATGTTGGTGGCCAGGGGTACGCCACAAAACGTATCGGGCCAGGCCGGCGGCAGCACTACCAACCGCAACCTGCGTATTGATTATCCGGCGGCTGGATTTGCCCAAAACGGCACGGCCGTGACAGGCACGGTGCAGGCTTATGTGCGGTACATATCGCCTACTGACCCTAACCTGAGCAACCTGATGCCCGGCGGCGACTTTGCTGGTACCACTACCGAAGGTGCCCGCAGGCAGTTGGTCACCTTTGGAGCTGTATCGGTGGATTTGGAAGCCAACGGGCAGCCTGTGCAACTGGCGGCGGGCAAAACGGCCACCATAAGCTTTCCGGCCGGCACCTCTACGGCGCCCCGCATACCGCTTTGGCATTTAGACGAGGCTACCGGAATCTGGAAGCAAGAGGGGGAGGCCGTCTTGCAGGGCAACCAATATGTGGGCACCGTGGGCCGCTTCTCGGCCTGGAATTTAGATATTCCGGAGACGGGCACTGCGGTAGAAGGTATCCTGACAGACTGTAATAATCAGCCGATACGCTCTGCCCAGGTGCGGATTGGGCAGCAAAGTGCCTATACCAGCCCACAAGGGCAGTTTGCCTTGCAAGCGGTGGCGGGGCAGCCACAAGAGTTGTCTGTTTTTGATGGCACCAGCTTTGTGCGTGCGGCTAGCCTGGATGCTTTGACAGAAGGCGAGCGGAAGAATCTGGGCAAGGTCTCAATTTGCCTGCCGACCATTACAGGGACGCTGGTAGGCTGCAACGGTGCCGAAGGGGTGGCCGATATACAGGTGCTGGGGCCTAACAATAACCTATTAGGGCTGACACAGAGCGCCAGAGGAGCCTTCAACGTGTTTGGGCAGGCCGGGCAGACGGTTACCATTCGGTTTATCAAATCGAACGATGAGGTGGTAACCCGCCAGGCTACCTTTCCGGCCTCTAGCGCGCAGCCTGTAAACCTTGGGCAAATTGATGTATGCGTACAAGGCAGTACGGGCGGGCGGCAACTGGTTGGCTTTACTATCAACGGCGATGGCTGGAGCAACCAGCGCATCCGCATGCAAGACGACCCCATCTTCTCTGGGCAGCCGCAAGGTTCTAAAGATGGTACGCAAACCATCATCGTACTGAGCCGGACGACTGACCAAGGGCAGGTAACCTTGGGCATAGATGTGCCAGGTACGACCACGGGCACCTATACCACCGATGCTACTTTAACCGTGTTTATTGCCAGGGCACCGTCTGGGGCGCAATCGAACTACATGCCTACCGACAACAACGACGTTACGGTAAACATTACACAATACGATGCCGTAGGCGGGCGCATTAAGGGAACTTTCTCTGCAAGACTTGCCAAGATAGATGGCAGCACGGTTACCCCGAACGCCGTTACGATTACCCAAGGAGAGTTTGACGTATTGCGAACCCCCGATTTGTAGGCGAATGCCTACCTGGCCTATCAAACTTGCGGCCTGGCCCTTTGTAAGAGGCCGGGCCGCGCAGTTTTTTACCTCAGCCTGCGGGTGGCGTATAAGTTACCCGCATGCTCGGACTGCCGAACATTTTGGTCTGAAAAATGGTGGCGATGTTGGTGGCCTTTTGCAGGGCTTCGTCGGCTTTGGGGCCGGCAAAATTCTCGTTGACGGTTTGCTCGAAAAGTTGGAGCCAGCGCCCGAAGTGTTCGGGCGCCACGGGCAGGTTGACGTGCTTCAGAAAGGGTTGGCCCCGGTAGCTGTGCTCATCCAATAGCATAGAGCCCCAGAACCTGTACATGACAGGCAGATGGTGTGGCCAGCTTACCCGGATAATATCGTTAAATACGGGCCCAAGAAGGGCATCAGCGTTGACTTTGTCGTAGAAGCGATCTACCAGGGTACGGATGTCTGCAGGGGTTGCGATGTCTTGCGGCATGGTTTTAGATTTTGCCTCTATAAGCGGGGCAGGGTGGCAAAAGTGCCCTTGCGGGGTCTGCACGTCCCACAAGCACAGACACTGATAATTGTCAGTGCGGGGCTGCGTAATGGCAAGTGGGCAGTTTGGGGGTAAATACGGGGTCAATATTTGGGAAGCCTGCCATACCACCCCCTCGGGGCCCGATATTTGCAGAACCATATCTGGCCCAGCGCATGTTGGGTTTTACGTTGGAGGTGTGCCCCTGGCGCTGCCTCCGCTGCCGTGTTGTCATGTCCAACTTAATTACCAAGGCGCTTTCTTCCATTTTTGGCTCTAAGGCCGAGCGAGACCTTAAAGAACTGCGCCCTTACGTGGGTCTCATTAACGCCGCTTGGGAGAGCTTGCGGCAAGAGCCGGATGCCGCCCTGCGCTCCCGCTCTGCAGCTCTGAAAGCCCAAATCGCAGAGGGCCTGAAAAGCGTTGATGCCCAGGTGGAGGACCTGCGCCTGAAGGCCCAGGCTGAGGGCACCTCTCTGGGCGAGAAGGACCGCCTGTTTGACCAGATAGACGCCCTGGACAAAGAGCGCAACAAGCAACTGGAGGCCATCCTGCTCCAGATTTTGCCAGAGGCCTTTGCCTTGATGAAGGAAACGGCCCGCCGCCTGGCCCACAACGGGCAATTGGTGGTGCCCGCCTCAGACTGGGACGTAGTGTATGCCCAAACGCACCCCCACGTACAACTGGCCGACGGGCAGGCCGTTTGGCCCAACAAGTGGCTGGCCGCAGGCACCGAGATAACCTGGGATATGGTGCACTACGACGTGCAACTGATTGGCGGCGTGGTGCTCCACCAGGGCAAAATCTCGGAAATGGCCACTGGAGAGGGAAAGACGCTGGTAGCTACGCTGCCTGCGTTTTTGAATGCCCTGGCCGGCCGCGGCGTCCACATCGTGACGGTGAACGACTACCTAGCCAAGCGCGACAGCGAGTGGATGGGGCCCCTGTTTGCCTTCCACGGGCTGCGGGTAGATTGTATAGACAAGCACGAGCCGAACAGCGAGGCCCGTCGGCAGGCTTATGAGGCCGACATTACCTACGGCACCAACAACGAGTTTGGCTTCGACTACCTGCGCGATAACATGGCCCGCGAGGTTGAGGAGCTGGTGCAGCGCAAACTGCACTACGCCATGGTGGACGAGGTGGACTCTGTGCTGATTGACGATGCGCGTACGCCCCTCATTATCTCTGGCCCGATGGCCCAGGGAGACCGGCAAGACTTTGAGGCGCTGAAGCCACGGGTGTCTCGCGTGGTAGAACAGCAAAAGGTTTTGGTGAACCGCCTGCTGATAGAGGCCAAAAAGCTGATTGCCGACGGCAATGAGAAAGACGGTGGCCTGGCCCTCTTCCGCGCCTATAAAGGCCTGCCCAAGAGCAAGCCCATCATCAAGTTCTTGTCTGAGCCAGGCATGCGCGTCATCTTGCAGAAGACGGAGAACTTCTACCTGCAAGACAACGGCCGCCAGATGCCCGAGGCGGTAAAGCCGCTGTACTTCGTCATAGACGAAAAAAACAACTCGGTAGACCTGACCGAAAACGGCCTGGAGTTCATCACGGCGGCCAACGAGGATCCGCAGTTCTTCATCCTGCCCGACATCTCGACGGGGTTGTCTGCCATCGAAGCCGACAAGGCCCTGTCAGAAGATGAGAAGCTGCAGCATAAAGACCAACTGCTGGATGAGTACTCGGCCAAGAGCCAACGCATCCACACCATCCACCAGTTGCTGAAGGCCTACTGCCTATTTGAGCGGGAGGTGGAGTACATCATCGTGGAGGGCAAGGTTAAAATCGTAGATGAGCAGACGGGCCGCATCATGGAGGGCCGCCGCTACTCAGACGGGCTGCACCAGGCCATCGAGGCTAAAGAGAGCGTGAAGGTGGAGGATGCCACCCAGACGTACGCCACCGTCACGCTGCAGAACTACTTCCGGATGTACCACAAGTTGGCCGGCATGACTGGTACGGCCGAGACAGAGGCTGGCGAGTTCTGGACGATTTACAAGCTAGACGTGGTGCAGATACCCACCAATAAGCCGGCCGTCCGCAAAGACCAGCAAGACAAGGTCTATAAGACCGTGCGCGAGAAATACAACGCCGTGGTGGACGAAATCGTCAGCCTGGTAGAGCAAGGGCGCCCGGTGCTGGTGGGTACGACCTCGGTAGAGAACTCGGAGATCTTGAGCCGCCTACTGAAGGTGCGCAAGATCAACCACCAAGTGCTGAACGCCAAGTACCACCAGCGCGAGGCCGAGATTGTAGCCGAGGCCGGTAAGCCCGGCACTGTGACCATTGCCACCAACATGGCAGGCCGTGGTACAGACATTAAGCTGACGCCAGAGAGCCGCGCCGCGGGTGGCCTGGCCATCATCGGTACCGAGCGCCACGAGAGCCGCCGGGTAGATCGGCAGTTGCGTGGCCGCTCGGGCCGGCAGGGAGATCCGGGCTCGTCGCAATTCTTTGTCTCGTTAGAAGATGGGCTCATGCGCCTATTTGGCTCTGAGCGTATATCAAAGCTGATGGACCGCATGGGTATGCAGGAGGGCGAGGTTATCCAGCACTCTATGATTACCAGCTCCATCGAGCGGGCGCAAAAGAAGGTAGAGGAGAACAACTTCGGCATCCGCAAGCGCCTGCTTGAGTATGACGATGTGATGAACTCGCAGCGGGAGGTGATTTACCGCCGCCGCCGCAACGCGCTCTTTGGCGAGCGGCTGGAGCTGGATATTCAGAACATCATCTACCAGTCTATCGTGGAGGCGGCCCAGGCCAACCCAGGTGCCGAGAACGCCGAGCGGTTCCACCTGAGGTTGGTGCATTTGTTTGGCTTTAACCCCAGCATGGACAAGGGTGACTTTGGCCGGCTGAAGCCCAATGAAACCGGCAGCAAGGTGTACCAAGAGGTGGCCCGGCGCTACCGTGCCCACACCGATGAGCTGGCACAGCAGGCTGTGGAGGTTATAGAGACAATACGTGCCCAACATGGCCAAGGTGTTGACGTAGTTGGCATCCCCTTCAGCACCAATAAAGTGGGTATGCAGATTCCGGTGCAGGTAGAAGATGCCCTGAACGGAGGTAGCCGAGCCGTGCGCCACGGCCTGGAGCGGTTCTCGACCCTGGCCATGATTGACCAGGCCTGGAAAGAGCACCTGCGCGAGATGGACGAGCTGCGCCAGTCTGTACAGAACGCCGCACTGGAGCAGAAAGACCCGCTGCTGGTGTACAAGTTTGAGGCGGTGAAGCTGTTCCGCAGCTTTTTGGCCGACGTGAACGAGCAGATCATCACGTTCTTATTCCGCGCTGAGATGCCTCCGCTGCAGTTGGACGCCCCTATGGCCATGCCGCAGCAGGTGCAGCAAATACCTGCGCCACAAGGGGCAGCTGCAGGCCAAGAGGTACACAACGAGCTAGACGGGCTGCTGAATGCCCTGCGCACCCAAGCCGCAGGCCCCGCCCACGATACCGATGTGCTAGACGAAGAGGCGGCAGATGCCATGCGGCCACGCCCTCAACCGGTGCGGGCAGCTAAAGAGCCTAACCGTAACGACAAAGTGACGGTGCGCTACTTTGCTACCGGAGAAATCCGCCAGGCCAAGTTCAAAGCGGTGGAGGAGGACATCCGCCGCGGGCTGTGCATGGTTGTGGATATGGCTTAAATTCGAAGGGGAGGCTTCTATTCTAGGAGTTTCCCCTTTTTTGGGCTTGACAAAGGTAAACCAATTAGTTTACCTTTGTGTGCATCAAGACTTTTAAAGTTATCTATGTGCTTTAGTATGGTGCTACGCTAATGCCAACGGTATATACAGATGGAGCTTTGGCCATTAGGCTAAATGCCAGAAATGAGCACAATCCTCCTCATGTTCATGTTTATTATGCCGAGCATGCCGTACGCATAGAGATTGTGACTGGAAGCGTGATTGACGATCCTAAGGGCTTTCCTAAAAGTCATCTGGCGAAAGCTCAAGCCTACATAAAGCAAAACCGAGAAACCCTTCTAAACAAATGGAACCAACTCAATCCAAATCTTCGGGGCTAAAGCTGGCCCAGCGCTTTCCGATACCTGTCAATATTTTATCTGTGGGACGGTTTACTATTACTGCTCTATGGAATACAGGTGAAATACGGGAGAATGATTTTTCTGGGGAAATGGCCGACTGGAAAGCTGATCCTGTTCTTGCCCCATTAACTGATTTAAAGGTCTTTAGTAGCGCTATTCTTTTAGACCAAACCTTTGCCTGGCAAGAGCCTGCCTTTTACTTTGAGGAAGAACCAGGGACTCCGTATCCACGAACCATAGATCCTGTGCGCTGCTATCGGGAGAGTAGAGTTGTGAAAGCATTTGACCCTCCCAAGTACCTAGCGCAGATTATCAAGTCTGAGCGCACCAAAGCGGGTTTAACACAAGTTGAGTTAGGGAGTCGGATTGGCTACTCATCCAAATACATTTCTAAGATAGAGCGGGGTATTTCTGATGTTCAATTTGGCGTTTTTGAATATATCCTCCGGGTAGGTTTTGCCAAAGACATCAAGATTGAGCCTCTTGTGGCATAGGTTTCCTTGGCAAGCGAACAAGCTATCTTTGTTTGATCTAAGTTGTATAATGGCTGTATCATCCTCACCTGCCACCGAGCGCAAGTTTGACAACTTTGATGCGTTTGCCTCAGATTATCGGGCCATTCACACCAAGACGATCAAGATAACGGGGGGGGACAGCGATTACTTTAGCGAGCACCGCGCTTTAGAAGTTAAGCGTCGCCTGCAAGAGAAAGGCATAGACCTGCGTCAGCCGCTACGCATTCTTGATATTGGCTGCGGCGATGGCAATGCAGACAGGTTTTTTGTGCAACACCTGCAGGCGGTGCGTTGCGAGGGTATTGATATTACAGAGCCTGTCATAGCGTCTGCGCAGGCGCGCAATCTGCCGCATTGCCGGTTTCAGGTTTATGACGGTGAGCATATCCCCTTTGCAGACAACAGCTTTGACATCGTTTTTTGGGCCAATATTCTGCACCATGTGGAGCATCGCTACCACGCGGGCTTATACGCCGAGGCGCAGCGGGTAACCAAGCCGGGCGGGCTGCTTTTCAACTTCGAACACAACCCCTGGAACCCGGTTACGCGTAAGCTTGTCAAAGACTGTCCCTTTGATACGGATGCCGTGCTGCTGCCTCCTCCCTACCACCGCAGTTTGGCGCTTGGCGCTGGTTTTGCCAATGCAGCGGTACGGTTTACCTTGTTTTTCCCTCGTTTTGCGGCTTTTAAGCCTTTGTTGGGGTTAGAGAAGTATCTGCATAGCCTCCCTTTGGGCGGGCAGTACTATATAGAAGCTACCAAGTAGGCCGAGCCATCTACATAGGGTCAACGTCTACGGTTATGCGCAGGTCTGCTGCGCTTTTAAACTTGGGCATTTGCAGCAGTGCCTCTTGCAGCATTCGCTTGGCATAGGGCAAATCGGTGCCCTCTCTGGGTAGCTTTATGTGGAGCTCCGTCAGGTACAGAGACCGGATACGCTCTACGGGTGGAGGCTGGGGGCCCAGCACAGACTTTTCTGACAGGCTCTGCCGCAAGCGCAGGGCCAGCCATTGGGCCGGTGCCTCAAGTGCCTCTCTCTCTGCATGCCTAAGCGTTAGTTTGATGAGGCGCATAAAGGGGGGGTAGTGGTACGTTTGCCGCTCTACCAGCTCTGCATCGTAAAAGGCGCGGTAGTCTTGCTCTACAATCTGGCGCATGAGGGGGTGGCCCGGGTTGCTTGTCTGGATAAGAACCGTGCCTGGCTGGCCATGGCGACCGGCACGGCCAGCCACCTGGGTCAGCGTCTGGAAGGTGCGCTCAAAAGACCTAAAGTCCGGAAAGTGCATCAGCCGGTCCACGTCAAACACGCCCACCAGGGTTACGCGCTCAAAGTCTAGGCCCTTGGTTACCATTTGGGTACCTACCAGCACATCGGCTTCGCCACGCTCAAAGGCGGTAATAATGTCGGCTAGCGCATTTTTCCGGCGTGTGGTGTCTTGGTCCATACGGAGCACACGGGCCTCGGGCAGCAGCAAGGCGGTATCTTCTTCTAGCCGCTCGGTGCCTAGGCCTACGGGGCGCACCTCGGGGCTGCTGCAGGCGGGGCAGCGGGCCGGCAGGGGCTCGGCATGGCCGCAATAGTGGCAGCGGATTTGCCTTGCGGCCTGGTGGTAGGTTAGGGAGACGTCGCAGTTCTCGCACTTGGGTATCCAGGCACAGGCCTTGCAGCTTAAAAAAGGTGCATATCCGCGCCTGTTCTGAAAGAGGATGGCTTGCTGCTTATGGCCTAGCGTCTGCTGCAACCTGTCTAGCAAAGCCTGGCTAAAGACCCCGCGCAGTGTTTTGCGCTTGCGCTCGTCTCGCAGATCTACCAGTTCTAGCTTGGGCAACTGGGCCTGGCCGTAGCGCTGCAGCAGCTCTACCAGGCCATAGCGGCCTTGTTGAGCAGCATAGTAGCTCTCTATGCTGGGCGTAGCCGAACCTAGCAATACGCGGGCGCCTTGCTGGTGCGCCAGCATGATGGCGGCGTCTCGGCCGTGGTACCGCGGGGCGGGCTCAGACTGCTTGTAGGTGGCCTCATGCTCCTCGTCTACCACGATCAGCGTCAGGTTGCTGAAGGGCAGCAGGACGGCAGAGCGCACGCCTACGATAAAGCTAAACCGCTGCTCGAGCAGGCCTTGCCAGACTTCTACACGCTCGTTGTCTGAAAAGCGGCTGTGGTACACCCCCACACTGTTGCCGAAGATGGCCTTTAGGCGGGCCACCATTTGCGTGGTGAGGGCAATTTCGGGCAGCAGGTACAGCACCTGCCCACCTGCATCCAGGGCCTGGCGGACCTGGTCTAAAAACACTTCTGTCTTGCCTGAGCCTGTTACGCCGTGCAGCAGCACTACGCGCTTGCCAGCCTGGTAGTGGGCCGTAACCTGGGCAGAGGCAGCGGCTTGCGCCGCAGAGAGGCGGCTGGGGGCAGGCACAGGGCCGTCTGCCAGGTTTAGACGAGAGACGACGCGCTCTTCTTCTAGCAAGATTCCGTCGTCTATCAGTGCGCGCAAGGCGGCGGAGGCCACGGTGCCGTCTATGGTTAGCCGGGTACGCTCTACCCACACGCCGCCAGCTTGTTGGTAGGGTACGAGGGCCAAAAATGCCGACAATGCCTCTAGCCTGCGCGGTGCACGGCGCAAGCGCTCCAGCGTTTCGGCCATCTTCTCTGCATCGGCCACCAAGGCAGGCGCAAGGGCCAGTACTTTTACCTTGCGCGGGGTGTAGCGCTCGCGCACTTGCTCGTAGGCCAGCACGAGGCGCTTGGCAAGCAGCCTGCGGACGGTCAGCGTGAGGTTGTCGTCGGGGATGAGCCGGGCCAGCTCCTCGTAGCTGAGGGTTTCGTGTTGCTGGATGGCCTCGTACACCTGAAGCTCGGCCGGGCCCAGGTCCGAAAAGACGACTTCTGCATCGGGGTTTAGCTGGAGGCGGCTCTCGGAGCTGAGCTTGAGGCCTGAGGGCAGCGCCGCAAAAATGACTTCTCCTAAGGCGCAGCAATAGTAGGCTGCCATCCAGTTGAAGAAGCTGAGCTGGGCATCATTTAGGCTGGGGGCTTGCTCAAGCACGTCTAAGAGCGGGCGCGCTTCGTACTCGGCCGGGGGCTGGGTATGGATGGAGAGCACTACGCCCGTCAGCACGCGCTTTTTGCCAAACTGCACCACCACCCGGCACCCTACCCCAAACGTACCTGCCAAATGCTGGGGCACCCGGTAGGTATATGCCCGGGGCAAAGGCAAGGGCAAGGCAAGATCGACAAAGTAGGTCTGCATGAGTGGCGGGCAAAGGTAGGGCTAGGTCTCTGCCAGTGGTTGGCGGGTGCGGCTGCCGAGCATGGCCCACATAAGGCTGAAGAAGACGATGCCCTTTTGCGCGTCTAGGTAGCACTCGGTAACCATGGCTATGGCGGCCACAAAAAAGACGGTAGCGGCCACGCCGTCTCGCAGGCGCAGGCCTTGCCAGAGGCCAGCGGCAAGCAGCAGCAGCAGAACGGCAAGCCCTGGGTAGCCAAGGTCTAGCAACATAGCCAGGTATTGGTTGTGTGGATCCAGCACGTCGGCAGAGGCCACTTTGAAATCCATGGCCAGGTAATGGTCTTGCAGTTTAAACCTGGCCGCTCCGCCACCGTAGCCGTGCCAGGGCGCGTTTTGCAGCTCGGTTTGGGCCGTCTTCCAGACCCAGTAGCGGATCTGCATACTGTCCTTACCATCCACCGTTTGAGGTGTGCCCCAATCTGTGCGGATCAGGTGGAAGTCTGTCAGTATCTGCCGGGTATAGGGAATAGAAAGCGCCAATGCGGCTGCCGACACAAGCGTACCTGCAAGTACCAGGGCCGTCTTGCGCTTGCCCTTTAGCAAGAGCAGGGTAGCATAGGCACAACCGAGCAACAAGAGGTTGAGGGCCATAAGCCTACTGGCCAGCACGGCAATAAACAAGACCAGCAGCAACTGCCAGAGCCTGTACCAGATGCCTTTGGCCCAGGCACGCCCCTCTAGCGTTAGCAGCACAAGCGCCACCAAGGTATGCACCGATAGGTAAACCCGGTGCAGCCCAAAAGGCACCAGCAAGCTAGAGCCTACAAAGAAGTATCCATGCGGCTCGCGCATGTATTGGACAAGGGCAAACACCTCGGCTAGGATGGCCAACAGCGATATGGACATCACAAACCAGAATGCGGCAATGTCTTGCTCGGCACGGCTGGGCGGCGCTGCCCAAAAAGCGAGCGGAAATGCCAACAGGGCCAGGCGTGTCTCTAGGTTGGGCCATAGCCATTGCATATCTGTATAACAGTAGCTGGCCAGGTACAAAAAGAAGAGTAGGGCCATGAGCCCCGGTACGGCCGCACCAAAGCCGGGCCTGGGCAAGCTGGCCTTGGCTCTGGCCAAACCTAGCCCCAAAGAGGCCGCCACCAAGCCAATGATTGCCCCGCCGTTTAGCGCAATGTTGAAGGGCATGGCCACTGTGGCCGCTACCACCACCAGAAAAAAGGTGCGTGCTGCCAGCAGCCTTGCTGCCCACTTGGGCCAAAGTGAATCAGGCATGTGGTACAAAAATGCGCCCAAGATTACTCTTTGGCCCAGGGTAGCCTTTGCCCCGCCGCTTGGGGTTGGGCATTTATCGAAAAGTGCGGTTACGCATGGCGGGGCGCGCCGTATTCAACCAGGCATTAAATCTTCTTCCAATTCCTTTCCCTATGGCAAGCATCATAAGCATGGCCGGGCTTTGGCTAGGTTTGGTATCGGGCCCGCCAACTGCCGGAGGCCCGCCCGAGGCCTCTTGCCACGAGCGCTATCTACCAGAGATTACCAGCCGTGGGGCCTGGTGCGTGCTGGGCAGCGGCAGACAAGCCGTGGCATTTTGCCACAGGCCACCCGCAGGGCCGCTCTATGTGGTAGATGGTGCAGGGCACAAGGCTAGGTTGGTTTACCACCACCAGCCACAACAGATTGTAGCCGAGGTGGCAGCCCTACCCGCCGGCTTGTATGCTGTATGCACAGAAGACGGCACCTACTTGGGTTGCCTGGCCTTGGGGCCCAAAGAGTAGCCATAAACAGCACGGGCCAGGCGCATTGCCCCGGCCCGTGCATGCGCCTTAACGTAAAAGCTACTCTGCCCCGCCGCCGAAGGCGTAGTACTGCGTGCCAGGAAAGTCTGGATAGACGCCCTCTACCAATACGCCGTCTTTGGCGTTTTTGAGTGCTTCGGCTGCCTCTTTTACAGACCTGACGGGTTTTTTATCAACCTTGGTAATGATAAAGCCGGGGCGCATATCGGTCTGGTCTGCAACGATGCCGGGGTTGATTTTTTCGACCTTAACGCCAAAGCTGGCCCCCGTGCCCGAGAGGTCTTTGGCATCTACGTTCTTAAGCTCCAGGCCAAGGGCCTGTGGGCCTGCGTTTGCCTCAGAGAGCGTAGGCTTCTTGATGATGTCGGTAGAGCCCTGCACGTTTTTGAGCGTGACGGCCAGCGTTTTGGTAATCGGCTCGTCGCTCTTGCCTTTGCGGGTAAGTGTTACGTTTACCTTGTCGCCCGGGCGGTGGCGGGCAATGGCCTCTTGTAAGGCGGCCGAGCTTAGGGTGGGTACACCGTCAACGGATGTGATGACGTCTCCGGCCTTGATGCCTGCATCCTCGCCGGCGGAGTTGTCGCCGACAGACATAACGTAGACGCCGTCGTTGGTACCGAGGTTTTTCTCTTTTTTGAGCTGTGCGTTTACATCTACGATGCGCACGCCAAGCACCCCGCGCTGGGCCACGCCGTAGCGGATCAGGTCTTCTACGATTTTGTTGACGATGTTGCTGGGTACGGCAAAGGCGTAACCCGCAAAGGCCCCCGTCGGGCTGGCGATGGCGGTATTGATGCCGATCAGGTTGCCGTCTAGGTTAACGAGCGCACCGCCGGAGTTGCCAGGGTTTACGGCGGCATCCGTCTGGATAAAGCTCTCTATGGCCAGTGAGTCTTGCAAAATGCGAAGGTTGCGGCCCTTGGCCGACACAACCCCAGCCGTTACTGTACTCTCGAGGTTGAAGGGGTTGCCGATGGCCACCACCCACTGGCCCGCCTTTACCTGGTCTGAGTTGGCAAAGGCCATGGGGGTCAGGTTTTCTTCATTTATCTGGATCACGGCAAGGTCTGTAGTGGGGTCTGTGCCGATGATGCGTGCCTTGGCCGTGCGCTTATCGTTTAGGATGACTTCTATCTCGCTGGCACCGCCCACCACGTGGTTGTTGGTCACGATGTAGCCGTCTTTAGAGATGATAACGCCCGATCCAGAGCCCTTCTGGGGGCGCTGGGGCCCTTGCCTAAACTCGAAAAGGTTGGGGCCGTCTGGCCCAAAGAACTGGCGGAAAGGGTCTGGCAGCTCTTGGGGCATGTTGCGGCGCTGGGCTTGGGGCGCGGCAGGCTTGCCAAACGTAGCCATGATGTGGACCACCGATGGCGATGCCTTCTCGGCCGGAAAGGTAAAATCTAGCGCAGCCTCGGCATAGCGGCCGGCGGCTACCGTGCGCGTTGGGCTTTGCGCAGGTGCAGACACACGCTCTAGCGTGACGACGCGCGGGGCACCGGGTTGGCCCAGGTAGTTGTAAGCGCCTAGGGTGAGGGCCGAGCCTACGGCACCGGCCAACAGGGCAGAAAGAATCTTAGCCATGGTTGGGTACGAAACAATCGGTGGGTGTTAGGTAAAAACCGACGGGTAAAAGTCTTAGCAGGGTAAGGCAGAGTTTTAAGTTGCAGTACTGGCCAGGCAAGCCTGAGGAAGGTATGTTAGCCTCAATAACTGTTGGCCTGTGCCTCATAGTATGGCAGCCCGGTTGGATTTTTACAAAGGGAATGCCAGCACATGCCAACGGAAATTTTGGCGGTTGTGTGGTGACAAACTTTCAGCCCGGTTGGGCAGCTTGGTATCAGGCCGTAGTAGCTGCGGCTACCTCCCATGAGCGGAGCAGGAATTTGCCTACTAGGTCAAACTCTAGGTTGACGGGCTGGCCGGGGGCAAGGTCTTGCAGGTTGGTATGGGCCCAGGTGTAGGGGATGATGGCTACCTGAAAGGTGTTGCCCTGCAGGCCGAAGACCGTCAGGCTCACACCGTTTACGCAGCAGGAGCCCTTCTCTACCAACAGGCGGGCGTACGTGGGTGGATAACTGAAGCGCAGCAGCCAACTGCCATCACGGTCGTCCACAGACTCTAGCTTGCCGAGGGCATCTACGTGGCCCTGTACGATGTGCCCGTCGAAGCGGCCGCTGGCAGGCATAGACCGCTCCAGGTTGATGCGGCTGCCCACCTGCCATTGGCCCAGATTGGTGCGGGCCAGCGTCTCTTCTACGGCTACGACTTTATAGCGGTCGTCTTGTTTGTCTGCCACCGTTAGGCAGGCCCCGTTGTGCGATACGCTTTCGTCCACGCGCAGCTCGGCACTAAAGGGGCAGGTCAGCCAAAAGGCTGTGCCAGACCCGGCAGTTTCTATGGCCTCTACACGGCCCAGCGCCTCTACGATTCCGGTAAACATGGGGCAAAGGTCGTACTGCCGCCGGAGTTAGGCCGATAGGAGCGCACGGGCCTTGGCTACGTCTTGGGCCATTTGTTCTTTAAGGGCATCCAGACCATCGAAACGAAGTTCGTCTCGCAGGCGGTGGCAGAAGTGGATGCGCACCAGGGCATCGTAGGCGTCGCCTGTATAGTCTAGCAGAAAGACCTCGCAGCTCCAGCCTTTACCCTCTACGGTGGGGTTGTAGCCTATGTTGAGCGCCCCCATGTAGCGCTCGCCACGCAGATCTACCCACACGGCGTACACACCTGTGTAGGGCAAGAGTTTGTATGGGCTATCTGGTTGCACGTTCAGCGTAGGGTAGCCCAGGGTGCGGCCCAGCTTTTTGCCATGCACCACCGTGCCGGCCAGGCTGTATGGCCGCCCCAAGAAAGCTGCCGAGGCCACGACATCGCCTGCCTGTAAAGCATGGCGAATCTTAGAGCTTGAGACGGTGGCCTGATCCACCATGTGGGCAGGTATCTCCTCCAGGGCAAAGCCTTTTGAGGCTGCCACGGTTTGCAGGGTGGCAAAGCTGCCTGCCCGCCCGTTGCCAAACTGGTGGTCGTAGCCGAGCACGAACACCCCGGCTTGCAGCGCACCGACGATGACACGGTCTACATACTCGGTGTAGGTCCAGCGAGAGAATGCCTTGGTAAAAGGCAGTACCAGCAGCGCATCTACGCCGGCAAGGCGGAGCTGCTCGGCCTTTTCGGCCAGGGTAGTAAGCAGGCGCAGGTCTTGCTGCTCGGGGAAGAGCACCAGCCGGGGGTGCGGGTCGTACGTTACTACCACCGCCGCCTTTTGCCTGCGGCGGGCCTCTGCCACAACACCGCTCAAGATGGCCCTGTGACCCAGATGCACGCCGTCGAAGGTGCCTGCCGTTACGACGCAGCCAGCCAGGTCGGGCAAGGCCTCTAAAGAATGATATATCTGCACCGGTTGGGTAGCGGCCTTGAGGCCGTTGGCAAAATTGGGGGCTAGGCCTGCAATAGGCCTTGGGTTTAACTTAGCATTATGAAGCTGATGCTCGCTTTTTGGATTTGTTTGGCCCTGGGCCTGGGCCAGGCTTGCTCGGGGCAAGACGGGATTACCTCTCTACCGCCTGCAAGCTTCAAAAAGTTGCTTGCTCAAACTGGGCAACCCCAACTGATAGACGTTCGCACACCTGAAGAGTACGCCCTTGGCCATCTGGCTGGCGCAACACTTATCAACATAAGGGAAGGCGATGCCCTGCCTCGACTTGCTGCTCTGGATAAGCGCAGGCCTGTTCTGGTGTATTGCCTGGCAGGGGGCCGCAGCCTGGAGGCTGCCCAATACCTGCAAAAGCAAGGCTTTGGCCAGGTGTATGAGCTCAAAGGCGGTGTCTTGGCCTGGGAGCGCGAAAAATTGCCGTTGACAAAACCGGAGGATCCGGCCCGGGCCTCGAGGGCAGGTGTATTTACCTGGACACGCGCCGAGATAGAGAAAGCAGCCAAGGAGCATACCGCCGTGCTGGTTGATTTCTACGCCCCCTGGTGCGGCCCTTGCAAAAAGATGGAGCCGTATCTGGCGGCGCTGGCCAAAGAGGGTAAAATCAATGTTGTGCGCATTAACGTAGATACCCACCGGGCACTGGCGGCCGAGTATGCCGTCACAGAGATTCCGGTGGTGTTGGCCTTTAAGCAGGGCAAACAGGTGCTGCGGCTAGAGGGCTACCAGACAGAGGAAGCCTTGCGAGACGCGGTACGGTAAGCAAGGGCAATTGCCAAGCAGTTTTGCACCTTTGTGGCACTGGGCGGTGCGGCAGCTTACGTACTTTGTAAGCTGGTAGGCCACGCCACCCGCCTGATACTTTGAGTAGGATGCAAAGAACCAAGGCCTGTATTACGGCCGTCGGGGGGTACGTACCCGACTATGTGCTGACCAACCACGAGCTGGAACGCTACGTGGAAACCAACGACGAGTGGATTGTATCGCGCACGGGCATCCGAGAGCGACGTTTACTTAAAGACCCCGATAAGGCCACCTCTTACATGTGCATAGAGGCCGCAAGGCAGGTGTTGGAAAAATCTAACACCCGGCCCGAGGAGGTTGATATGGTCATCTGCGCAACGACTACGCCAGACTATGTTTTTCCGGCCACGGCCAACATCGTAGCAGATGCCATGGGCATGAAGAACGCCTTTGGCTACGACGTTTCTGCCGCGTGCTCGGGCTTTTTGTATAGCCTGGCAACGGGTGCGGCCATGGTAGAGAGCGGCCGCTACAAAAAAGTGCTGGTGCTGGGGGCCGACAAAATGAGCTCCATCCTAAACTTTAAAGACCGCGCCACCTGCATCATTTTCGGAGACGGGGGCGGTGCTGTGATGCTGGAGCCCAGCCAAGAAGGCTACGGCATAGAAGACATGGTGCTCAAGTCTGACGGGTCTGGCTTTCCGTACCTGCACCAAAAAGCTGGGGGCAGCCGCCGCCCCGCCAGCCACGAGACGGTTGATCAAGACATGCACTATGTCTATCAAGAGGGGGCTACCGTTTTTAAGTTTGCCGTAACCAATATGGCCCAGGCCGCGGCCGACATTATGGACCGCAACCAACTGCAGCCCGACGACGTGGCCTGGCTGGTGCCCCACCAGGCCAACCGCCGCATCATAGAGGCTACGGCCAACCGCATGGGCATCGGCATGGAAAAGGTAATGCTCAACATAGACAGGTATGGCAACACCACCAATGGCACCATACCCCTCTGCCTGTGGGAGTATGCACCCCAGCTAAAAAAAGGCGATAAGCTGGTGCTGGCCGCCTTTGGCGGCGGCTTTACCTGGGGCAGTATTTACCTGACCTGGGGTATCTGATCGAGCCTGCCTGGGGCACATGGGTAACAAAAAGCAAGCAGAGGCGGGCAAGCCCAGCAACGCTACGTTGCTGGGCTTGCGTCTATACTTCGGGCTGTGGGGAAGGCTAGCCCCTGCCGCAACCGCGCAACGGATGTTGCGGCTGTTTGCCCATCCGCCCAAAAACAAGCTAAAGCCGCCGCACCTGGAGCTCTTGGCCCGGGCCCAGCCCTTTAGCCTGCGCCAACAAAGCCAGATAGAGCAAGACCAGTGGATTAACCTGGCTGGCTACCGGTGGAGCGCCGCGCCTGGCAAACGCCGTGTATTGCTGCTGCATGGCTGGCGGGGCAAGGCGGCAGACTACTACAAACTGGTGCCGATGCTGGAGGATTGCGGCTTTTGCGTAGATGCGCTAGACTTTGCCGCCCACGGGCGCAGCGAGGGCACCCTTTGCTCTGAGCCCGACATGGAAGCTGCCCTGCGGCTCTACCTGGCACAAGAGGGTATGCCCTACGCTATTGTGGCCCACTCTTTGGGTGCAGCGGCCGTGGCGCTGGCCCTGTGCGGAGCAGGCAGGCCTGCCACAGACGATTTGCCTGCCAAGCTGGTTTTGCTGGCCCATCCGGTGCGGCTGCGCCATGCGTTTGAGGCAAGCTTTAGGATGTTGGGGATTCCGCCCGCCACGCAGCGGGCCGTTTATGCCTACACCGAGGCCCGGTTTGGTTTCACCATGAGCCAGATTGATTTGACCCAACTGGCCCGCCCCCTTCCGGCCCAGACCCTGAGCCTATACGTGCCCGACGATGAAGAAGTGCCTATTGAGCATACACTAGACTTTGGCCGGGCGCATCCGCATGTTGAGTTGGCTTGTGTTGCGGATGCCACCCACAACCGCATCATGCGTAACCTAGAGGCGAGGCAACGCATTGTGCTGTTTTTGACGGATAACAACCCGCCGGCCGCTGCGTTGCTACGTTAAGGGAAATACCTAAGCATAGACAAGACACGCGCCCTTGCCCAAAACACCCCCAAACGATGGAGGCACCCCTAGCACCTGACACCCGGCCGCAAGACCTTTTAGGCCCTGACTGGCAAACGGGTGTAGAGCCTACGCCCAAGCCCGTCAAACCCAAGTACTGGCTCCATTTACTACTCTTTGCCCTGACGGTTGTAACCACAACCCTAGCCGGGCTGGAGTGGATGGCGCCCGCAAACGCCACGCGGCTGTCGGAGGGCTCGCTGACCTGGGCGCAGTTCAGCCAGGGGTTTTGGTTTTCTCTGCCGTTTTTGGGTATCCTAACTGTGCACGAGTTTGGGCACTACTTTACGGCCCGGGCATACAAAGCGCAGGTTACGTTGCCTTACTACATCCCCATGTGGCTGGGCTGGCTGAGCTCATTTTCGATTGGTACGATGGGGGCCTTCATCCGGATAGGATCGCCCTTTAAGGCGCGTTACCAACTTTTTGACGTTGGCGCGGCAGGGCCGCTTGCGGGGTATGTGGCTGCCGTGGGGGTGCTTGTTTGGGGGTATCTGACGCTGCCTTCGGCTGATTTCATCTTTACCATACACCCTGAGTATCTGCCCCTGGGGCCAGATTATGCCAAGTACGTTTACCAAAACCTTGGAGCAGGCAACCTGAGCCTAGGCAACAACCTTACGATGCAGCTGCTGGCCCATCTGGCAGATCCTGCGCGCTTGCCCAATAGCTATGAGCTGATGCATTACCCGCTGCTTTTTGCGGGCTTTATGGCGCTTTTTTTTACGGCGCTCAACCTCTTCCCCATCGGGCAGCTAGACGGTGGGCATATCTTATACGGCCTTGTTGGGCCCGTCTGGCACAGACGGATTTCGCCTCTGCTGTTTCTGTGCCTGGTGATGTACTCGGGCATGGGCGTGCCCCAGCCTATGCTGGGCAGTGGCGACCCCGCCTTTGCAGACAATCTGCAGTGGAACGCGCTGTACCTGTTGTTTCTCTACATCACCTTCTCGCGCACGGTGCCGGGTTGGCGCAACATTCTGATGTTGGCCGTTGCGGTATTCGGGTTGCAGTATGGGCTAGGTATGTATGCGCCCTTGTTGCAGGGCTACAACGGCTGGCTGGTGTTCTGCCTGGTGTTGGGGCGTTTTCTGGGCATTTACCACCCCCCTACCCTTCAAGATGAGCCGCTATCGCCCGGCCGTAAAGTGGTGGGCATCGTGGCGTTGGTAGTGTTTATCCTGAGTTTTTCTCCTCAGCCGTTTGTGTTTGAGTAGGTTGGGCAATCCTACTTGAGCACTTCTTCTTCTTGAGCGGCATAACCGGCCAGGTATTGGTATGCTGGCATCAGGTAGCCATTTTGGGCGATGGTAGCCCGTCGGGCTATGGGCCCATCGGCCAGCATGTCGTCTAAGAAGCTATCCAATAGCTGTCGGCCAAAGTGGCGCGTGGCTTCGGCGGGCATCTCTGTGGGCAGGTTATCGATGGTCATCATCGTCACCGTGTGCGCACCCGAGAAAGCCGGCAGCTCGTGGCCGGTGCAGGGGTCAATGTCGAAGTAGGGAGCCTCTATGGTGCTGGCGCGCCTGGTGCAAGGCACTGCACCTTCCATATCGCAGCTTACGTCTGCAATCAGGCGGAGGCGGCAGCTCAGCGCAGCAAGGTCTTCGGTCGCAAACAAACGGGGGTAACCAGGGCCCCAAAAAGCGCCCGTTATGAGCAGATCTGTCTGTTGCAAATAGGGCGCAAACCGGCCCACATACTGCTCGGGGTTGGCATAGAAGCTGGCAGACCCTTGCCAGGCAGATCCATCGGCAGGGGCGTACAAGTCTTGGCTGCTAAGCTGGGCAAACACAGGGCCTTCACCCTCTCCGGCTAAGAAGGCAGCCGGGGGTAGTTTGGTAAAGCCTGCCCCTATAAGCACCTGAGCGGCTCCGCTGGCGACGCGACCCGTGCCCGTTAGCACTACGCGGACGCCTTGCAGGTCTGCACCGTCCAGGTCTTTGAGGGCATCTTCCAGATTGCCATAGTCCTTTGGTGCCTTTAGGTCGAATTTACCCAATCTGATGCCCACCATCCGAAGGCCGTGCAAGGCTCCGACAACACCGGCAAAGTATCCAAAGGCAACCAGGCGCAGGCCTTGGTCGTTGGTGATGGTTTCGTAGTCTGTAAGCCTGGCCCCACGCTCTAGCACGGCTTGCAGCAAGCGGCGGTTGGCAGGCTGCTCTTTGATGGTGTGGCTAAAGATGTGGTAATGACCACCCGGTGCGATGGTATCTGGCTTGCGCTCTTTGATGCCAAGCAAAAAATCGGCACCGGCCAAGTCTTCTCTCACTATGGCACCCGCGGCCTCGTACTCGGTATCGGCAAAGCAGCGGTTGGGGCAGGGCTGCACCCAAACAGCCAGGTTGGGCCTGCGCGAGAGCATCTCTGCCACTTGCTTGGGCGACAGCGGGGCCCTACGCTCTGCGGGCTCCTTTTGCTCGCGCAAGATGGCAATGACCATATGGCGTGCAGTATTAGCCTGCTGAGAAAGCGGAGAGGTAGAAATCAAGGTGTAAGCGGGCTAGCGTGTGTAGGCGTGTCGGGCCAGGTGCGCCTTTAGTTGCATCTTTCCCTGTGGTAAAGATACCTACAGCCAGGCAAGGCTGCAAGGGCCAACGCAGCTCGTTCTCACAACCATCATACCAGCACAGATGGCCAAGGCAACTCTTAGGTCAGCCCTCTATGGCAGATATGGCTAGCGGCACCAATTTGTCTTTGGCAAAGCGGGCAGATAGCGCGATGGCAGCCTGCTGTAGGCGCGGCTGGTCGGCTGCCATCAAGGCCTGCAGAGCTGCGCAATCAGCGTTGTAATCAGCCAGCACCACGCCGCATCCGCTCTGGCGGACAGCCTCGGCCAGCCAGCCCTCTACCCCCAAGAGCAGGGGTACACCGGCAGCCAGTGCATCAAAGAATTTATTGGGGCTGTTTTGCTGCAATACAGGCTCGGGCCTAAAGCCTACATAGGCCGCATCTGCCGTAGCCAGCAGGCGGGCAACCCCGGCATTGCTCAACTGCGGCAGCATGGTTACCGTTTGCCTTAAGCCGTGGGCGGCAATAAAGTTGGCAATGGCCTCTTGCTCTGCACCCTGGCCTGCCAGGGTAAAGCGTACGGGCATGCCTGCCTGCCGGGCGGCAAGGGCAAGGGCCAGCAGGCGGTCCAGATGGTTGGCGTAGCCCAGGGTACCAGCATACACAACGTGGTAGATGGACGCAGCCATGCCTGTACGCTCCAACAGGTAGGTGGCAGGGTCTGCAAGGTTAGGAATTAAGGCTATCGGCTTGCCCGGTGCCTTGGCGGCCACATGGGCCTGCAAGGGGGGGCTAAGCACCACCAATCGCCTGGCCTGCCTGTAAATGAGGCGCTCTAGCCAGCGCAAGGCGGCTGCATAGGCGCTGCCCTTTACGTAGCCGAGCTGGATGGGAGCCTCAGGCCAATTGTCGCGCACCTCAAACACGTAGGGTACGCCATGGACCGCCTTTAGCAGTAGAGCCGTAAGGCCAATGGTGAGCGGGGTAGATGTGGCAAACACACGGCCGGCAGGCAACCAAGCCCTTGCGACCCGATAGCTGCCCCAGACAAAGGCCCAAAACGCGCGAACGCGTGCGCCTTTGCCCAAATGATTGCCGTAGGCAATGGGCAGGTAGGTAATCAACAATCTCCCATTGCGCTCTACGCGCCTGGCCGGGCCATCCCAGGTAGTAACTACGTGTACCTGATGCCCTGCCTCGGCCAACCCATGCGCTATATGGTAACTGCGTACGCCACCGCCCTCGCATGGGGTACGGTAATACTGGTGCAGGTAAAGGATACGCATGTACCGGGCAAAGATGCCGGCCCTCCTTGATTCTCCAAAACCACCATCTAGGATCTGCGAAGCCATGCTTCGCCTATTGGAAAACTGGCACGCCCTAACCAAAAGCAAACTGCCGCTATCGCCAACAGAAGGCCCCAATCTCCCCAAAGGAGATAGCCGGTCGTTTGGTCTGACAAACCGATGGAGTGGCGCCTGGCACCCATCTTGCCGTAGCCAAGTATGTCTATCAGGTTGCCGGCAGGGTCAATAAAGCCAGAGATACCTGTATTGGCTGAGCGTGCCACCCACCGGCGCTCCTCGACGGCACGTAGGCGGGCCAGCAGCAGATGTTGCTGGTGGCCCGCCGTGTTGCCCCACCAGGCATCGTTGGTGATGATGGCGATGGCCTGGCCGCCCTGGCGGGCAAAATCGGCCATAAAATCACCAAAAACAGACTCATAGCATACGGCAGGGGCCAGGCGCTGTTTGCCGTCGGCGGTGGCAAATACTTCGCGCTCGGGCTGGCGGCCCAGCCCACCCGAGGTGCCCCCTAGGTTGATGGCCAGGTTGTTGAGCAGGCTTAAAGCGGCTGGATAGGGTATGCCTTCTACGCCCGGCACCAGTTTGCTTTTGTGGTAAATACCGATCTGCGGGTTGCCCGCTTGCAGGTGTAGGGCGGTGTTGTAAACGTCGTATCTGTCGCCTTGGGGCGAGCGGCGTGCGCCGGGCGGAGCAGAATCTGCCGGATAGACGTGGTAGGTGGTGGCTCCCACAACCAGATTGAGGCCGGGGTGGCTATCTACCCAGGCGTGCAACTGGCGCAAGAGCGGCTCGGCATGGGGGGCATCCTCGCTTAGGCTGGCATCGAGGGCTGTTTCGGGCCAGAGTACCCAGCGCGTCTTGGGGGTTATCAGGCTGTCGGAGAGCCGCTGCATCCGGGCAATTTGCTGGGCGTAGGGGATGAATCGGGGGCTGCCCTCAAACTTCTCTTGGTAGGGGTCTATGTTGGGCTGTACGGCCACAACCTCTGTGCGGGGCAGGTGGTCTATGGCAAAAGGTGCCATGGAGAGGGAGACCGTGAGCAGAAGCAGCACCACCGCCGTGGCCCAGCAAACGGCCTTGGCCAGGTGCTTGCGGTCGGCATGGCAAAAACCCAGAAAGAGAATGGCATTGACCCACCAAACCCAGGCTGATCCGCCCAGGTGCCCTGTGATGCTGTACCACTGCACCCAGCTGACGCGCGTGCAGAAGACGTTGCCCAGCGTAAGCCAGGGCCAAGAGAGCTCCCAGCCGAGATGCACCTTCTCGAAAAGCAGCCAGGCGGGCAACAGGGTGCATAAGCCCGCCACCACGCCCCAGCGCAAGCGGGCCCTGAAGTACACCGCCAGGGGGATCGTCATCAGGGCAGCGTTGAGGATGATGGCCGCTGCAGCACCTTCTACGGTGGCATTCTTGATCCACCAGGTCGTGATGAGGTTGAACAGGAAAAGCGCCAGGTAAGCATGGCCCCAGAAACGCCAGCCCCGGCGCTTGCCGCCTTGCAGGGCAATGTCTTCACCGGCCAGCAAAAGGGGCACAAAAGCCAGAAAGATGAGCAAGGTGGCACTGACCGGGTGCCAGGCCAGTGAGGCCAAGAGCCCCGTAGCGGAACCTAATCCCAGCTTCTGCCAGCGGCTAAGCGGCCCCTTGTACCACCAATACGAGCTCTCCACGGATAGATTCATCTTTGATTTGCTCGGCAGCCTGGCCGAGGGTTAGGCGGATGCACTCCTGGTGCATTTTGCTGATCTCGCGCGCAATGACGATACGGCGCTCGGGTCCTAAAACCTCAGCCATTAGGGCTAAGGTTCTGCCGATGCGGTGCGGACTTTCGTAAAAAATGAGGGTGCGGGGCTCGGCCACCAGTTTTTGCAGGCGGCCCGTCTTACCCTTAGGCGGCAAAAAGCCCTCGAACAAAAACCGGTCTGCAGGCAGGCCGCTCATCACCAAGGCGGGCACAAAGGCGGTGGCCCCGGGCAGGCAATCTACTTCGACCCCGGCCTCTACGCAGGCGCGTACCAGCAAAAAGCCAGGGTCTGAGATGCCTGGCGTGCCAGCATCTGTGCAGAGGGCCAGTTTGGCGCCCTTTTGCAGGCGCTCCACCAGGCCCCGCACGCGTTGGTGCTCGTTGTGGGCATGGAAGCTCTCCATCGGTGCTTTGATCTGGTAATGGTCTAGCAGAATGCGTGTTTTGCGCGTGTCTTCGGCCAATACCGTCTCAGCCTCCCGCAGCACGTCTAGGGCGCGCAGCGTGATGTCTTTCAGGTTTCCGACGGGGGTGGGTACAAGGGTTAGCAAGCGGCTGCAAAGGTGGCAGATGGGGCAGCAAAACAAAGGCGCTGCCCAAACGATGGGCAGCGCCTAGAAAGGGGTAGAGCAAGCCTACCAGGCCTAGAAGTGCTTGCCGGGGTAGATGGCTACCTCGTCCAGGTCCTCTTCGATGCGCAGGAGCTGGTTGTACTTGGCCATACGGTCTGAGCGGCTGGCAGAGCCGGTCTTGATCTGGCCCGTGTTGAGGGCTACGGCCAGGTCGGCGATGGTGGCGTCTTCGGTCTCGCCCGAGCGGTGGCTCATGATGGCGCGGTAGCCGGCCTTGTGGGCCATCTCTACGGCGGCGATGGTCTCAGAGAGGGTACCGATCTGGTTTACCTTGACCAGGATGGCGTTGGCCACGCCCATGTCTATGCCCTTCTTGAGGAACTTGGTGTTGGTCACAAACAGGTCGTCGCCTACGAGCTGGCACTTGGTGCCGATGGCCTCGGTGAGCTTTTTCCAGCCTGTCCAGTCTTCTTCGCCCATGCCGTCTTCGATAGAGGCAATGGGGTATTTGGCCACCCAGTCGGCCCAGTACTGCACCATTTGGTCAGAGGTGAGGCGGTCGCCGCTCGATTTTTTGAAGTGGTACGTCTTCGTCTCCGGGTCGTAAAACTCAGAGCTGGCCGCATCCATGGCAATGAGCATATCCTCGCCGGGGCGGTAGCCCGCCTGCTCGATGGCTTGCAGCACCACCTCGATGGCCTCTACGTTGCTGCGCAGGTTGGGGGCAAAACCGCCCTCGTCTCCTACGTTGGTGCTGTGGCCCTTCTTTTTGAGTACGGACTTGAGGTGGTGGAAGACCTCTGAGCCCATCTTCATGGCATGTGTAAAGCTTTCCGCACCGACGGGCATCACCATGAACTCTTGGAAGTCGATGGAGTTGTCGGCGTGGCTGCCCCCGTTGAGGATGTTCATCATCGGCACGGGCAGTGTGCGGGCCCCTACCCCACCCAGGTAGCGGTAGAGCGACAGACCAGCCTCTTCGGCAGCGGCCTTGGCCACGGCCAAAGACACACCTAGTATGGCGTTGGCCCCCAGCTTAGACTTGTTCTCGGTGCCATCCAGGTCCAGCATGAGCTTGTCGATCATGCCTTGCTCAAAGACAGATAGGCCTTCCACCTCGTCGGCGATGATGGTATTGACGTTCTCTACGGCACGAAGTACGCCCTTGCCCATGTAGTCGGCCTTGATGTTGTCGCGCAGCTCTACGGCCTCGTGGGTGCCGGTGCTGGCTCCGCTGGGCACGGCGGCGCGGCCCATGGCCCCATTGGTGGTTACGACGTCCACCTCGACGGTGGGATTGCCGCGGCTATCGAAGATTTGCCGGGCGTAGATATTCTCGATCAGGCTCATGGTCTGGTTTTGAGAGGGGGTGAGTTTTGGCGCGCAAGATACGCGATGAGCTTAGGCCAGGGCCTAGCTTACTGGCCCACTTGCTAGAGCCCCATCACCCGCCGCACTTCTACGCGGTCGTCGAAGGGGTGTTTGACGCCGGCAATCTCTTGGTAGGTCTCATGGCCTTTACCTGCAATGAGCACGATATCTCCCGGCGTGGCCATGGCAAGTGCTTTTTCTATGGCTATGCGCCTGTCGGGCTCGCGCAGCAGCTTTTTGCGGGCGCTGATGGCAACGCCTCCGGCCATTTGGTCTATAATGGTAGCAGGATCTTCGGAGCGGGGATTATCGGCGGTCAGAATTACCTTATCAGAGAGTTTGGCGGCCATGGCTCCCATTTCGGGGCGTTTGCCGGGGTCTCGGTCTCCGCCCGCCCCTACTACGGTGATGATGCGCTCTTGGCCCTGGCGTAAGTCGTTGATGGTCTCCAGCACGTTTTTAAGGGCATCAGGCGTGTGGGCATAGTCCACCACGGCGGTGATGGCATTGGCACTGGTAATGGTCTCAAAACGGCCAGGTGCCCCGCGCAGGGTACTTAGTACCCGCAGCACCTCGTCTGCGGGCTCGCCCAGCTCTACGGCGGTGGCATAGACGGCCATGCCATTGTAGGCGTTAAAGCGGCCCGGCAGCGAGAGCCACACCTGTCGGCCGTCAATCTCTAGCTCGCTGCCTTGTACGCTGGCAGCCATAAACCGGCCCTTGTAGTCTGCCGGCGCCTCTAGCGCGTAGGTTTTGATGCGGGCATGGGTGTTTTGGACCATAACACGACCTTGCTTATCGTCCACGTTGGTGAGGGCAAACGCCCCGGGGCCCACCTCGTCGAAGAAACGCTTTTTGGCCTTGATGTAATTGGCCATCGTTCTGTGGAAGTCGAGGTGGTCTCGCGTCAGGTTGCTGAAGATGGCCCCGTTGAAGTCTAGCCCCGCAATGCGCCGCTGCACCACCGCATGCGACGACACCTCCATAAAGGCATGGGTGCAGCCCTGCTCTACCATGGTGGCCAGCAGCTTGTTTAGGGCCACAGGGTCTGGCGTGGTATGCGTAGCAGGCACCACCTCGGCGCCGATGCGGTTCTCGACGGTAGAGAGCAGGCCCGTCTTGTAGCCCAAGCCCGTAAAGAGTTGGTAGAGCAGGGTGGCGATGGTCGTTTTGCCGTTGGTGCCTGTTACACCGGCCAGTGTCAGCTTGCGGCTAGGGTGGCCGTAGAAGCCTGCCGCCAAGTGGCCCAATGCATCGGCACTATCTTCTACCACAACATAGGTGGCTTCATATTCGTCTACCTGGGCAGGCAGATGCTCGCAGACTATGACTGCCGCGCCAAGCTCTAGTGCCTTGGTTATGTAGGCATGGCCGTCGGCCAGCGTGCCCGGTACTGCCACAAAGATGCCCCCCGGTTGTACGCGGCGGCTGTCTTGGGTTATGGCGGTGGGTACACGGTCCATGGCACCAGCCGTTTGTTTTAGGCGGACACCGTATAGCAGTTCTGATATTGGCAGCATGGCCCGGCAAAGGTGGCAAATCTGGGCCAAAGCCAAAGTTTGTTGCCGTAGCACAGCCACCTCTATGCCGTGGCCAAACTTGCAGGAGGCAGGTTGCGTACAGCACCTTTCGGCGGTATCTTTCCGTTTCGTTTTTCTTGCAACTTTAGCCCCTACATAGCTACTCCATTGCCCGACCAGCCCAACCGCACCCTCAAAGCATACGCCAACCGCCTGGCCAACCTCAGCGGCCAAAATAAGGCCTTGCTTTTTTTGCGCCCCAGCAGCCAGCAAGACCTAGACCTGCTAGACCTGGACTTTGCCGCAGGCAAACCCGCCATTGCTATTCTGCAAGAGCTGATAGAGGGTAAAACCAAGGTTGCCCTATGCTCTACGGGCCTGGGCGGCGGGCGAGACGGAGAGCTGAGCCAGCGCCTCAAAAACCTGGCGCGCAAAACCCAAAGCGTGGCCGAAGAAACCGGCAGCCAAGACCTACACCTGGGCTGGCCCCTGGCCACCGGCCGCTGGAGCAACGACGGCCTGGTGCGTGCCCCGCTGCTGCTGTGGCCCGTACGCATCTGGCAGCAAAGCGGTACCTGGTACCTGGCCCCACAGCCCGACGAGGGCCCGGCCTTCAATAAGGCATTTTTATTAGCCATGGCGCACTACAACCAGGTGCCCATGCCTACGGCGCTGTTAGACGAGGATTTTGAGGAAGCTCCGTCCGACTGGCTGGCCTTCCGCACCTGGCTTTACGAGAAGCTGAAGGCGGCCGAGCTGCCACTGTCCTTTAACCAGGATCTTTTCTATGCGCCTCTGCAACCACTGCGGGCCTACAAGCGGGCCGAGCTGGAGGCCGAAACCCAAACAGGCAACATCAAGCTGATGCCTGAGGCCGTGCTGGGGCTTTTTCCGCAAGCTGACAGCTACATGGGGCAAGATTACGACCTGATGCAGGCCAACGGCATTACCCTGGAAGAGGTGTTGGGTAGGCGCGGCAGCCCCTTCGGCACAGTGTATCCGGCGTGGCCTCTGGCGGTAGATGGCAGCCAAGAGAAGCTGCTGGGGCGCCTGCGGCAAGGCGAGAGCCTCTGTGTACAAGGCCCACCGGGTACGGGTAAAAGTCAGCTTATTGCCAACCTAACGGCAGACGCTTTGGCCGCAGGCAAGCGGGTGCTGGTCGTCTGCCAAAAGCGCGCCGCGCTAGAGGTGGTGCAACAACGCCTGGCAGACGTAGGCCTGGGCGCCTGGCTCGCACCGGTGTACGACTTTAGGGCAGACCGTGGCATGCTCTACGAGCGTATTTCGGCCCAGATAGACGCATTGGCCGAGTTTGACGGCAAAGCCGCCACCTTGCAACAAAGCGCTAACCCGGCCGATTTTACCCGGCTGGCCCACCAACTGGCCCAGGCCGACGCCGAGCTAGAGGAATTACGCCGCGCCCTCTTTACGCCCGGCCCCAGCGGGCTGCCAGGCCGCACGCTCTATCTGGAGCTTAAGCCCGGCAGCCCCCGAATAGATCTGGGGCCGGGCTACGCGCACTTCACCTTTCCGGAAGCAGAGGGCTACTGCCAAACCCTGGCCCGCTTAGACGTGCTGCGCAAGGGCCTGGCAGGCGTGGACAGATTCTGGAACCTGCGCCTGAGCCTGGCCAAAGCCACCGGCACAGATGCCATCAGCCTGCAAAGCCTGCTGCAAGACTGGCCCTCCCAGCAAGCTGCATTAATTGATGTGGCCGCAAAGCCCAAATTAACCCCCAAAGAGGCCCGACGCTGGATTACCCGCCTGGGCCGCCCTGGCTTTGTGGACGGGCTCAAAAGAGCCTCTACCGCCTTGGGCGATGCTGAGGTACTGGCCGTGGCCCGCTTGTTGGCTGTGCGCAAAGAGCGCAAGTTTGCCCGCAAGCTGTTGTGGAAGGTCCGCCGATACCGGGCCGACCAAATCTACAAGCTGGCCTTGCCAGACGAGCGCCTGCAAGCCGCGCTGGCGCAGATGGTGCACCCAGACCCCAAGCGCCTGCTTAAATGCGTAGACGAGGCCATCGTTGCAGACGGCAAGGGTGTTTTCGGGTGGTTGCATTACCGCACCCTGGGCAGCGGCAGCCAACCTGTGGTTACGCTGGCCAAAGGCACAGGCAGCCGCACCGAGCGCCTTGCCCAAACCCGCCAGGGCCTTGAGGCCGCCAACCGCCTGCTGGCGCTGCGCCGGGTAGCCGTTGGCCGCTTGCCCATGCTAGAGTCTCTTTTACCCGCCGACCCAGGCAACCAGGCAGGCTGGCAGCGCGGGCTAGACATTTTGCTGCAAGCAGCAACGGTGGCGCGGTTTTTCCACCGGGCAAAGCTGGGCAAGTCTGTGCGCAAAGTCTTTTTTAAAGATAGCCTCACACGGAAGGCCTATTTAGACCGGGTATCTTCTGCGGCCAATGGGCTGATCTTTTGGGGCCAAAACGCCCGCAAATACCTGGCACCCGCACAGATATCTGCCCTCTTTGATGGAAAGGTAGATGCTGCCCAGGCCGCAGCCTCGTTGCGGCAACATTATGACAGCCTTGTGGAGTGCGACCGCATCACTGGGGGGCTAGGCCTGGCAGAGCGCTCAGCACTGCGCCGGATGCTGGGCAGCAGGCTGGCCCTTGGCAAGGCTGGCTCGCTTGAGGGCTTGTTTAGGCAGAGCCTGCTGGCGGCCTGGCTCAACCACACCGAGCAGGCTATGCCCGCCCTGCGACTTGCCGCAGGCACCGTGCTCGATCTGCGACGGCAAGAGGTGCTACGCAGCCTGCGCGACCGCCGAAACCTTGCCACGGCCCAGATACTGCTCAGGCTGATGGCCGAGGCCCAACATGCCACGCAAGACGCACGGAAGCTCAAGGAGCTGGCCCACCAGGTGCGCAAAAAGCGGCAGCTGTGGTCTATCCGCCGATTGCTTGATACTTACTTTGAGCAGGTGGTACGGCTGGCACCCTGCTGGATGGCCAGCCCAGAGACGGTCTCGGCCATCTTGCCCTTCTCAGAAGGACTGTTCGACCTTGTTGTCTTCGACGAGGCTTCGCAGTGCTTTGCCGAGCGGGGCATACCGGCGGCGTGGCGGGGCAGCCAGTTGATGATTACCGGTGACAGCAAACAATTGCCCCCCTTCGACCTGTACCGGGTGCGCTTTGCCGATGAGGAAGATGCCGAATCTGCAGACACGGAGGCCGACTCTTTGCTGACGCTGGCTGGGCTGCACCTGCCCGAGGCAGGCCTGGAGAGCCACTACCGCAGCCGCCGCCCAGAGCTGATTGAGTTCTCTAACCGCCACTTTTACAAAGGCCGCCTGCTGGCACTGCCCGAGCAGCGGGCCATGGCAGAGGGCGCGCCTGCCCTAACCGTAACGCGGGTGGCAGGCCACTGGCATAACAGGCAAAACCAACCCGAAGCTGAGGCCGTGGTGGCTGCCGTGCTGCAACATCTGGCCGAGCATCCGGAGCAGACCTTGGGCGTGGTAACCTTTAACCAGCCGCAGCAGGTGCTTATTCTGGATTTGCTAGACGAGCTGGCGGCTCAGAAGGGCATTGTCTTGCCCACTACGCTGTTTGTCAAAAACATAGAGAACGTGCAGGGCGACGAGCGAGACCATATCTACTTCTCGCTAGGGTATGGGCCAGACGAACAAGGCAAAATCCGCCTGCAGTTTGGTAGCCTATCTATGAAAGGGGGCGAAAACCGCCTGAACGTAGCCATCACCCGGGCCCGCATGGGGGTAAGGCTTTTTGCCAGCCTCTCTGCCAACGACCTGGCCCGGGCTGCCACCGGGGCCGAGGGTGCTAAGCTGTTGGCTGCCTATCTGGCCTATGCAGAGCAAATCAGCCAGGGGCAGGCCGTGTTTGAGGTGATGGCCAAAGAGCCACCGCAGGCCGGCACCTTAGCCTACCGCCTTGCCGCGCGCGAGGCAACGCTGAGCGCCGCTATGCCTTTTGCAGACCTTACCCGGTTTGACAACGGTGTACCCGCAGGCCTTGTATTTACAGACGATGCGGCTTTCCAGACGGCCCCAACCGCAAGAGAATATGTGGTAATGCGGCCGGAGCAGGCCAGGCGCTTGGGCTGGAAAGTCGAGCAACGGTGGAGCCGGGAGGAGGCCCACCTGGCCCTGTAACGTCAGTACTTGATCTCTACCTGCGCCAGGGCAGATTCAATCAGCTCGATCCAGAGGTGGATCACCTTGATGTGAATCTCCTGGATGCGGTCGGCATAGCCGTGGTGGGGAATGAGAATCTCTGCATTGCCCTGCTTGCGGAGCTTGCCACCTGTCTTTCCCAGAAGCAGTATCACCTTCATGCCTCGGGCTTTGGCGGCCTCGACGGCGTTGAGCACGTTTTGGCTGTTGCCTGAGGTGGAGATGCCTAGCAGCACATCGCCTGGGCGGCCCATGGCCTCTACATAGCGGCTGAATACGTGGTCAAAGCCATAGTCGTTGCCTACGCAGCTTAGGTAGGTAGGGTCTGCAATGGCCATGGCGGCATAGGCGGGCCTATGCTCTCGGTACTTGCCTGCCAGTTCTTCGGCAAAGTGCATGGCATCGGCATGGCTGCCGCCGTTGCCGCAGCTCAGAATCTTGTTGCCAGCCGCCAGCGCCTCTGCCATGATGCGAGCCCCGGTCAGGATATGCTGGCGCACCATGTCGTCTTCCAAGAAGGCTTCAAATACGGTACGGGCTTCTTCCAGGCTGCGGTCTAGCAGAGCTTTGGAGATGATCATCGGGCAAACGGGCGAGGTAGAGAAAAACTAAGTGTAGAAGATCTAGACAAGTGGTTGATGGCGGGCCAAACTACCGGCCTGCTATGGCCACCGTTGCCAAGATGCGATCAACGATCTGACGTGGGCGGATACCATCGGCCTCGGCCTCGTAGGTGAGGATGATGCGGTGGTTGAGCACGTCTGGCGCTACTTCTTTGATATCCTCTGGCAGCACATAGTCTCTACCGTTGAAGAACGCCAGCGCCTTGGCTGCCCGGGCCAGATTGATGGTGGCCCGAGGGCTAGCCCCGAACTGGATGTAGCCGGTGGCATCCTTCATGCCATAGTCGCCCGGGCGGCGGGTGGCGAAGATGAGCTCGATGATGTACTGCTCAAGGCTCTCGGAGATGTTGACCTGGTTGATGAGCTGCCCGATGGCAACGATGTCGTCCTTATCCAATACGGGTTGCACCTCGCCTTTGTAGGTGGTGTCGGCCATGCGGCGCATCACCTCTAGCTCTTCGGCCTTGCTGGGGTAGTCCACATAGAGCTTGAGCATAAAGCGGTCAACCTGAGCCTCTGGCAAGGGATAGGTGCCCTCTTGCTCTACGGGGTTTTGGGTGGCCAGTACCAGAAAGGGGCGGTCTAACAGAAAGGTCGTCTCGCCTATGGTTACCTGCTTTTCTTGCATGGCCTCTAGCAGGGCACTTTGGACCTTGGCAGGGGAGCGGTTGATCTCGTCGGCCAAGATGAGGTTGGCGAATATGGGCCCCTTCTTCACCTCGAAGCTACCCGCCTGCTGGTTGTAAATCATAGTGCCTATCAGGTCGGCAGGCAGCAGATCGGGCGTAAACTGAAGGCGGCGGAAGTCTAGCTTCAGCACCTGGCTCAGGGTAGAGACGGTCAGCGTCTTGGCCAGGCCGGGCACTCCTTCCAGCAGAATGTGCCCACCTGTAAAGAGGCCGATGAGCAGGCGTTGCACCATGTAGCGCTGGCCCACCACCACTTTGCCCACCTCGTCTGTCACAAGGCGCACTTTGGCCTGGAGTTCCTCGCGCTGGGCCTGCAAGTCGGTTTGGGGCGTTTCCATGGTATTGCAAAGGTAACGGCTGGCACCAACCTTGGGCTTGGGGGCACGTACCAAGGTACACAAACCACTGCCCTATCAACAAGGGCTCAGCCATCGCCAAAAACGTATGCGTATTCCAAAAGTTCTTTTAGCGGCCGGGGCCGCGGGCCTCATCTATGCCGGGCGCAAAGCCTTGCGCGCGCAGCGCAAGCTGGGCTTTGCCGGCAAAATCGTAGTGATTACGGGCGGATCTCGGGGGCTGGGATTGGCCTTGGCCAGGGCCTTTGCCCGCGAGGGAGCCCGCCTTGCCATTTGCGCCCGCAATGAAGAGCAAGTGAATGCCGCCTGGCAAGAGCTGGGGGCGCTGGGGGCAGAGGTGCTACCCCGCGTTGTAGACGTAACCCAGGCCGAAGAGGTGACGGCCTTCGTCCGCGAGGTGCGCGAGAAGTGGGGGCAGATTGACGTGCTCGTAAACAATGCGGGTATTATCTCGGCAGCGCCTTACAACGCTGCCGAGGCTGAAGACTATGAGGCCTCGTTAGCTACACACTTTTGGGCTACCTTCCATACGGTGCGTGCCGTGGTGCCCCACATGCGCCGCCGTGGTGCGGGCCGCATCGTAAATGTGGCCAGCATTGGCGGCGTGGCGGCACTGCCGGGCATGTCGGCCTATGCGGTAGGCAAATTTGCCTTGGTGGGTTACAGCCAGGCCTTGCGGGCCGAGCTAACCCGAGAGGGGATCTATGTGACCACCGTCTGCCCCGGCCTGATTGTCAGCGGTAGCCAGGTAAATGTAGAGATCAAAGGTGGGCAGGCCGAGCAGCTCTACGACAGGTTTAAGCACCTCAACGCCTGGCTGGGCATACCTGTTGAGCAGGCCGCCTGGCAGATCCTAGAAGCAGCCCGCTACGGGCAAGCCATGGTGATTTTTCCGGCTTGGGCCAAAGCCTTGGCTGGGCTACAGGGCATAGCCCCTGGCCTTGTGGCCAGCAGCATGGCTATGGCCAACAAACTGATACCCGTGGCCACGCCAGGCGCCTTCGAGCGCAAAACCGGCCAAGCGCTTGAGACCAGCCCAGACACCGAGGCAGAGCGCAAGCTCTACCATGCAGCCTTAGCCAACAACCAACAGGCGCCCATCAGCCCCGTGTAGCCTTACAGAGAAGACAGTACCTCTTTAACGGCCGTGCTGATGGCTTTGCCCTCGGCGCGGCCGGCCAGTTTCTTATTGGCAGCGCCCATTACCTTGCCCATGTCTGCCGGGCCGGTGGCTCCTACTTCGGCCACTACGGAGCGGATTTCTGCCATCAGTTCGTCTGCCGTCAGTTGTTTTGGTAGGTACCGCTCTATGACGGCCAGCTCGCCTTGCTCTTTGGCGGCCAGATCTGGCCGGGCTTGCTTTTCATATACCTCTATGGCCTCTCGGCGCTGTTTGGCGGCCTTGGTCAGCAGCTTCACCTCGTCTTCGGCAGAGAGCTCGGCCTGGGCACCTTCTTTGGTCTCCTCCAGCAAAATGAGGCTTTTGATGGCGCGCAGGGCCAGCAGGGCCTCTTTCTCTTTGGCCAGCATGGCGGCCTTAATGTCAGCTTCTATGGTTTGTTTGAGTGCCATGCCGCAAAGGTCGGCCCGGCGGGGCACAAATGCGACGGTGGGGGTTATTTGCACGGCCAACCGTTATACTTGCCGCTCATGGCAAAGTCATTGTTTTCGACCAAGTCTCTGGCCAGCATCTTGGCAGAAGCCCATGCCAACGAGGGCGGGCTAAAAAAGACGCTCGGCGCGGCTAACCTTGTAGCGCTTGGCGTGGGTGCTATCATCGGTGCGGGCCTGTTTGTACGTACAGCTGCCGCCGCGGCCGAGGCCAGTGGGCCCGGCGTTACGCTGGCCTTTGTGCTGGCGGCCATCGGGTGCGCGCTGGCAGGGCTCTGTTATGCCGAGTTTGCCGCCAGCATACCCATTGCAGGCTCGGCCTATGCCTATGCGTACATTACCCTGGGCGAGATTGTGGCCTGGATCATCGGCTGGGCGCTAATCATGGAGTATGCCCTGGGGGCCGCCACCGTCTCCATAGCCTGGAGTGAGTATCTAAACAACCTGCTGGGCGGGGCCATACCCTATGCCTGGTGCCACAGCCCCTTCGAGGCGCTCTATACCGTGAAAGGCTCGGCGGCCATAGCCACCGTTACTGCGGCCCAGCCCAGCCTGGCGGCTGCCATCAAAGGTTCTGTACTGCAACTCTCTGCTGAGCAGTTTGAGGCCTTGCCTGGCCAGCTTCATAGCCTTGTAGAGGTTACGCGCGGCATCGTGAACGCCCCGGCTTTGCTGGTGCTGTTTTTCATCACCCTGTTGCTGATACGGGGCACGCAAGAGAGTGCTTTTGTCAACTCCATCATCGTATTCCTCAAGGTGGCCATCGTGCTGGTCTTCATCGTGGCGGGTTGGCAGTTTATCCAACCGGCCAACTACGAGCCTTACCTGATTCCGGCCACTCTACCCGGCCACGAGGGCTTCTTCGAGCATGGCTGGGGTGGCGTCATCGGTGGGGCGGGCATCGTATTCTTCGCCTTCATCGGATTTGATGCCGTGTCTACCGCTGCCCAAGAGGCCAAAAACCCCAAGCGCGACATGCCCATCGGCATTCTAGGCTCATTACTGGTTTGTACAGTGCTGTACATCCTCTTTGGCCATGTGCTCACGGGCATTGCCAACTGGCAAGAGTTTAAAACGGCGGGCAAAGAGGCCTCCGTCAGCTATGCTATCTCTGCCCACATGCCCGGCTGGAGCAATCTGGCCACCTGGGTTTCCATCGCCATCCTGGCTGGGTTTTCGTCTGTTATCTTGGTTATGCTTATGGGCCAGAGCCGTGTTTTTTACACCATGAGCAAAGACGGGCTGCTGCCCAAGATTTTCTGTGACCTGCACCCCAAGTTTCAGACGCCCTTCAAAAGCAACTGGATCTTGTTCATCTTCGTAGGCTTGTTTGCTGGTTTTGTGCCCGGCTCTGTGGCCGGAGACCTGACCAGCTTCGGGACGCTTTTTGCCTTCGTCATCGTGTGCCTGGGCATCCTGGTTATGCGGAAAAAGAATCCTACGGCAGAGCGGCCCTTCAAAACGCCGTTGGTGCCAGTGGTGCCTATCCTTGGGGCGCTGGTATGCGGCCTGATGATCATCGCGCTAGACCGCACCACCCTCACGGTTGCCGCCGTTTGGATGGTGGTGGGCCTGTTTGTGTACTTCGGCTACAGCCGCCGCCATAGCAAGGTTAGCCAGTAACGGGTTGCCAGTATTAAGAGAAACACAGAGCCCCGGCTGATGGTGTCAGCCGGGGCTCTGTGTTTGTAGGAAAGTCTATATACTGTCTTTGTTGTTTTTCACCAGGTCGTAGAGTAGCTCTCGGGCGCGGTGCAATTGGGCCTTTACGGTGCCCAGGGGGGCGTTCAGCTCTTTGGCAATCTCTTCGTAGCTAAGCTCAGAGAAGTAGCGCATGCGCACCAGGGTCTGGTAGCGAGCGGGCAGCTTGTCCACAATGTGGTGCACGATCTGGCTCCGCTGCCCCTTGATGACGTCTTCTTGGGGGTTGGGGTTATGGTCGCGCAGGTCCATGGCAATCTCAGAGCCCGAGCTATCTGTATAGCCCGACGATATGGACGTCGTCTCCAGCTTTTTGCGTCGGATAAAGTCTATACAGTTGTTGGTGGCTACCCTGAAGAGCCAGGTAGAGAAGGTGAACTTGGGGTCGAACTTATCCAGGTTGCGGAACGCTTTGGCAAACGCCTCGATGGTCAGGTCTTCGGCGTCGTCTACATTGCGCACCATTTTGAGCAGCGTGTGGTACACCGATTTCTTGTACCGCTTCATCAGGTCGGCATAGGCCTTTTGGTCGCCGGCTTTTGCCTTGTCAATCAGGTCAAAATCTTTGAGGGCTTTGGCGCTGAACTCGCGTTCTTCTAACTCCATGAAATTCTCTTGGAAAAGAGGGCAGGTATTCCGAAGACCAGGTAGTGCAGCGGCATCCAGGCGTCCAACAGGGGGAGGCTCCAGACATTAAAACGCTCGCCTAGGCGGCGGGCGGCCAGGGCTTGCACAGGCCAGGCAACAGAAAGCCTGACTATATACGCCAAGGCTACAACCAGGGTTAGGGGCCAGGCAGCCAAAAGTGCCGCACCTGCCGCATAAAAGAGGAGATGGCTAGCCTGCAGCAGCCCCAGGGCCCATTTGGAGCCGCTTTGGTATCGCTTGCCTGCGGCAAGGTGCCGCAGCTTCTGGCCATACCATGCCCGCCAGGTTTGCTTTGGGGCCGATACGCACTGCGCCTGTGGATGCAAGCAAACGGCAACTTTACCTGCCAGGCCTTGATGCACGGCCTGGTTTACAAACAGGTCGTCGTCTCCGCCGGTGTGCTGGGCGTGTTGGGCAAAGCCCTTTGTGGCAAAAAACAGTGCCCGACGGTAGGCCAGGTTGCGCCCCACCCCCATGTATGGCTTACCTGCCAAGGCAAAGCCCAGGTATTGCAGGCCCGTGTAGAAGGCGTCGTAGCGGGCCAGGGCGGCCACAAGGCCGGGTGCAGGTGCTAATGGAGCATACCCCAGCACTACCTGCGCCTCTGCGGTTTGCAGGGCTGCGGCCATGCGGCCCACCCAGTCGGCAGAGGTAGGCAGGCAATCGGCATCCGTTAGTAGCACGATGGGGTACCGCGCTGCTTTGATGCCCAATGTGAGGGCATACTTCTTACCGGCTACGTGCTCGGGCCGGGCATTTACCCGCACCAGCTTAAAGGTTGCCCCCGGCCGTAGGCTCTGGGCCAGCAGCCAATCGTAGGTTTCATCGTCAGACCTGTCGTCTACCACGATAACCTCTGCCATAGGGTATGCCTGCTCTGCCAGTAAAGGCAGCAGGCGTTGGATACCCGGCAGGTCGTTGTGGCAGCAAACGACGACCGATATACCCTCTGGCTGCGCCGGGGCAGTATGCTCTGCCTGGGGCTTATACCTGGCTACTTGCCCCAGCCGTGCCCACCAGAAGTATAACTGTAAAAGCCAAGCAAGCCCAAAGAGACCCAGCAGCGCCCTCCAGACGGGGCTAAGTGCCAGGGCCAGTTGCCAATAAAGGGATACGGCTTCAAGAAAGGTAGGGCTCATGTGGGTGGCGTAAAAATAGACCTTATGCCATGGCCGACCTTACTATCTACCTAAGGAGGAACGCAAACAAAAACGTTATAACAATGCTGACTCAACTCAAAAAATTTATCTTTTTTTTGGCGTAGATAGGGGCACTGGGACTCTGATATGATTTTTTTACTATTACTTTGAGCCTTGGATGAATCCGGACATCTAACTTCTAAGCTTCTTTTATGGCTCTACAACCGCAAGACTTTTGGCCCGATGGCCAAAGCGCCAATCTAGATGCTCTAGCCTTTTCTCTGAATGGGGTAAGCCTGCCCGAGGCAACCGTATCTGAGCTGCTGTTAGAGGGTGAGGATGTCGCGGTTTTTTTGCTTGATGCGCAGTTTAGGTTTTTGTGGGTGTACCATCCCTTTGCCGGCATCTACGAGCCTGGGCAAATGCTGGGCAAAACAGACCGTGAGCTAGGCTTGCCCGCTGACCTTGCCGACCAGGTAGAAGCCATTGTAGCCCAGGTGCTGCATACCGGAGAGCCACGCACCTTTGAGTTTTGGGCGCATACACCCGGCGGCGAGCATCGTTTTTTTCAGATTCTATATAAACCCTGCGAGTATAAGCCCGGGCAAATGGGCGTGCTGGCACGCTCGCGCGATTTGACCACAAAACGCCAGAGCGAGCAAGAGTTAAACCAGGCCTACGAGCTGCTAGAGCGCAGCCACCAAGACCTGAAACAAGCGGCCGCACTGTTTGACCAAGCCTTTGCCGACGAGGCCTTTACCATTGCATTGCAAGGGCCAGACCTGCGCTACAAGTGGATTTTTAACCCGCTGGCACCCCATAAGGCAGAGGACTTGCTGGGCCGCAACGATCTGGAGATTGCCGCCTCTGAGGCTAACCAGCAGGTTACTGCCATAAAAACCCAAGTGCTGCAGAGCGGCCACCCCGTCCGGCTAGCTCGATGGGTGGACGTGCCCGGCCAGGGCCAGCGTTACTTCGTCAGCCAATACCACCGCATGCAACTGGCCGATGGCACCTTGGGCCTGCTGACCAAAATGCGAGATGAGACGGAAGGGCATGTAGTGCAAGCGCGGCTCCGCAAGCTGAACAACGACCTGACAGACAAGGTAAAGGCACTGGCGGAGTCTGAAGACAGGCTGCGGCTTGTGATTGAGGCCGCCCAGATCAACATTGGGTTTATGGACCCAGACCTGCGCTATAGCCACGTCTATAATCCCATAAGCCCCTATACCGAGGCAGACCTGCTCGGCAAAACAAATCTAGAAATAGAAAACAGCACGCAAGAGGCACGCCAATACACCTATGACATAGTCAAAAACGTGCTGGAGACAGGGCGTACCCATACAGAAATGTGGCATTTTCCCACTCAGGAGGGTGCCAAGCGCCACATCCGCGTTACGACACAGCGCCATACCTTGCCAGACGGCAGGTTTGGCGTCTTTAACCATTTTATTGACCAGACCGATGTCTTCTCTCAGCAAGAGGAGCTGAGAAGCCTCAATGCAGACCTGGTAAATAGCCTGGAGGCCTTGCGCTTGTCTGAAGATCGCCTGCAGTTGGCCATCCAAGACACGCCCATTACGGCCATACTGATTTTTGACGATGCCTTGCGCTGCATCTGGGCCTACACTACCCTACCGGGCGTACAAGCGGCAGACTTTGTAGGCAAAACAGATTATGATTTTTCCATCATCTTCTCGGCCGAGCAGGCTGCCTACTACCAAGACCTGAAACGCAAGGTGCTTGCCACGGGCAAAGGCCTGAGCATAGAAGAAGAGTTCCCCACGGGCGACGGTGGCAAGCGCTGGTTCAAGACACGCTACGCCCCTTTGAGCCTGGGCGAGCAGAAGCCGGGCGTCATCGTCCGTGTGGTGGATATAACAGAAGAGCGTACCCGTACCGAGCATGTACAGATACTCAATCGGCAGCTTACGGATAGCCTTGCCGCGCTGAAAGTTTCTGAAGACCGCCTCAAAGCGGCGATTGCAGATACACCCGTATCTACGCTGCTGCTCTATGATGCCGATTTGGTGGTTGTCTGGGAGCACCAGACCTTTCCGGGTGCAGAGCCTGGGGCTATGGTGGGTAAGCATATTTTAGACTTACCCGTGGGGGCATTTATGGACCTTGCCCCATACCAGGCCATGGCCCAGCAAGTATTGGCCACCGGGCAAGCCAACGGCAAAGAAGAATGGGCCACCTTTGGCGATAACCGCTTCTGCATCAGCACCTCATACACCCGTATCGAGCTTGGTAATGGGCAGTCCGGCCTCATCTGCCGTGTGCTAGACATCACAGCTGAGCGCATGCGCCAAGAGGAGCTGCACAGCCTCAACCAACAGCTCAAGGATAGCCTGGCCGCCCAGCGCCTGTCAGAAGACCAACTGCGCCTGGCACTGGCCAACACGCCGATCTCTATGGCCATGTACGACCAAGAGGCACGCGCCGTATGGGGCTATAACATTGTATCTCCGTGGACTTTTGAGCAGATTAAGGGGCGGACCGATTTCGAGATTGAGGGCCTGCCAAGAGCAGAAGCCGAATATTACTACACCCGCAAAAAGCAAGTTGTAGAGACAGGCAAACCGATAGAGGAGATACTTTGGTTTGACGTACCCGGCAGCCTAAGGCGGTGCTTTAAATGCAATTACGACCCCATCGCCCTGCCCGATGGAAGCCCGGGTGTGCTGATGCGCGTGCTGGATGTAACAGACGAGCGCCAACGCGCCGAAGCCTTGGAGCATGTAAACCTTGAGTTGCAGACGGCCATCCAAGACTTGCGCACCAGCGAAGAACGCCTGCGCATAGCCCTGACGGGCGAGCCCTACTCGCTCTATTTGCAAGACGAAAATGCCGTTTTCATCTGGGCCTACAACCCCTCGCCGCCTTGGCGGGTAGAAGATTTGTTGGGCAAGGGCCAGTACGAAATTGGCCTGACCACCGCCGATGCAGACCAGATAAGTGCATATACCACCGAAGCCCGCCAGACGGGCGAGCCCGTGCGGCGCGAGATGTGGGTTGGCCTGCCCGGCGTGGAGGGCTCGCATTGTTTCCAGCTTACGTATGCTCCGTTTCCCCTCGGGGAGGGCAGGGTAGGCGTAATGACAAAGGCGCTGGACGTTACGGCCGAGCGACAGACCCAGCAGGAGCTGGCCAAGCTGGCAGAAAATCTACGATTAGAGAATGCCCGCGCCAATCAATTGCTGCAAGAGGTGCAACGCGAGAGCAGCCTGCGGCTGCAGCAGCTGCAAGAGGCGCGCGAGATGCAGTTGGCCATGCTGCCCTGCATCGAGGCCGTGGCGCCACCCTATAAGTTGGCAGCCTCTATGATTACTTGCCTAGACGTTGGTGGTGACTATTACGACTTTGTGACGCTGACTGGCGGCGGGCTGGCCATGGCCTTTGGCGATGCTACGGGCCATGGCGTACGCGCAGGCATGATGGTGGCCTCCGTTAAAAGCATGTTTATGCGGCTGGCCACCCGCTATGCCCCCGCCGCCCTGCTAGACGAGATCAGCCTAGGCCTGGAGGCTATGCACCTAAGGCAGCTTTTTATGGCGCTGTCTGCCCTGCAGCTAGAACCAGACGGACGCTGCCTCTATGCTACGGCAGGCATGCCACCCATATTTATTTACAGAGCGGCCAATGGCCAGGTAGAGAAGGTAGGGCACCAGAAGGTGTTTTTGGGGACTGGCCTAGGCATTACCTACTCACAAGATGAACTCTGCCTGGCCGAGGGAGATATGCTGCTGCTGGCCAGCGATGGCCTTACAGAGGCCCGCAACCCACAAGGTGCATTCTTGCCGCAAAGCATGATAGAAGAAGCACTGGCCATAGCCGCACCTATGGGTCCGCAGGCCGTGCTAGACGCTATCAACGCCCTGCTGCGCAGTTGGATGCAATCAGACGTCTTTTTTGATGATGTTACCCTGGTTGCCCTAGCCTATGGAGGCAAGCGTTAAAAAAGGGGCAGTTGGCCGCCCCGTCTAAAGGCGGCCATGTTGTACGCTGGCATCTGCCGGCCAGCCAGGTGCCGGGCGCTGGCCTGCTTGTGCAACAGGGCTGTGGCATCGGCCCAGGTGCCTGCGCCGCGCATGCGTCGGCCAAACTGGCTGTCGTTCAACTGGCCGCCGTGGCTTTCGGCAATTTGCCGCAGCACCTTGGCGGCGCGGTCTGGAAAAGCCTGTTCTATCCAGGCCGAGAAGATGGGGCCGATGGCCCCGTTCAACCGCACAAACGTGTAACCCGCCGAGCAGGCGCCTGCCGCTGCGGCCGCCTCGATAATGGCGGGCAGCTCATGGTCGTTTAGCCCAGGTATTACTGGGCCGCTCATGATGCCGCAGGGCACCCCGGCCTCGGTCAGTTTGGCGATGGCATTCAGCTTGGCAGCTGCCGTGGCCGTACGAGGCTCCATCAGGCGGCGCAAGGGCTCGTGCAGCGTCGTTATGCTGAAATAGACGTGCACCAGCCCCTCGGTGGCCAGGGCTTGCAGCACATCCAGATCTTGCAGAATGCCCGCATTTTTGGTTATGAGCCCCACCGGCTGGCCAAATTGCAGGCACACCTCCAGCAACTGCCGGGTAAGCCGGTACTTGCGCTCTGCCGGCTGGTAGCAGTCCGTATTGCCCGCAATAGAGAGCGGCTCGCCCTGCCAGCTCGGTTTGGAGAGCGCCTCCCGCAGCAGGGCGGCGGCATTGGTCTTCACCAAAATGCGGCGCTCAAAGTCCAGCCCGGCAGAGTAGCCCCAATACTCATGGGCATTGCGGGCATAGCAATAGGTGCAGCCATGCTCGCAGCCCTGGTAGGGGTTCACGCTCCAGCGCATGCCTACATCGGGGCTCGTCACCTCGTTGATGATCGTCTTGGCCTGCACGGGCAGATACTCCGTGGCACCGGCTGGGCCCACGGGTTCATCCAGCCCATCGCCCGCCTCATCCTGGTGCAGGCTTCGCTTCAGAAAGCGGTTATGGGGGTTGGTCTGTGCGCCTCGGCCTTTTACTTCCATCTCTGGGCCAACATCTGCCCAAATATAGTCCCAACACCTATTTTACCAACTATAATAGAGTATTTCTCTAATAAAACTACCAATATACCGACAGGGCTGTAGTCAGCATATAGTTCCAGCGCGTGGCTGCCCCGGCCTCGTCGGTAAACACGGCGTCTTGGGCGCGTAGGCTGCGGGCTTCTAGCCGCAACAGGGCCTGACCAGGCCAGCCGTACCCCGCGCCCAGAGAGGCACCATAGAAGGTCGTGCGGTAAGGCTGAAAGTAGATGTGGGCATGGTGCGGGTCGGCAAACACCTCGGCACGGGCGTTGGCTTGCCAGCGCGGGGCAAGCTGACGCCGGCAGGTGAGGTGGGCCGTCCACCAGGCGCGGGGGCTGCTGTGGTAGCCGTTTTGCAGGCCAAAGTCTGCCAGTGCTACCCAGGTGGTTTTGCTGTCGGGTGTATAGACCGCATACAGGTTGTGGTAATGGCGCATAGCCCTAGCCCGGGAAGCGGTGTCGGCCTGTTGGCGCTCGTTGCCTAGATAGGTGCTGTAGTTCAGCAGCCATTTATCTGTAGGTTGGTACTGCAACTGTAAGGCAGCCGAGGGCGACCGATTAGTTTCCCGGATGATCTGCCACCCATTGACCAGATAGAACGACCCCGTAAAACCCGCCCCCAGTGGGGCCGAAAGACGGGCACCGGTCAGAAAATACGGCGAATACTCGGCCGCCAGCGAGCGGGTAAGCGTGTTCTGAAAGAGGCTGACGGCGCCCTCGTACCCATAGGGCGAGGGCAAAATGCCAGCATCCAGCCATACGTTCCGCTTGGGGCTTAGCCGTACACCTGCATTGGCCTCAAACAAGTAGCGAAAGCCCTCAGGCTCACCGCCGTAGTTGGCCTGCATATAGGTGCCCAGCGCAGGCGTCACCCTAAAGCGATAGTCCGCCATTTGCCCGCATACCTCTACCAGTGCCAGGTTTATGCTAAACTGCCGCTGCTGGTTAAAGTTAAAAAACAACGGCCGCGTCTGCTTTTGGCTGGTGCCTAGGTCTGCTGCATAATAGGCCTCCGCATACGCATGTACTTGTATGCCTGGCCGCTGGGCAGAGTCTGGGGCCGATTGCGCGCAGACTTGCAGCCGACACAGCAGCAGACCTAACACCAGAAGCAGACCGTAGCGCAACACAAGCCAAAGATGGACCAGGCCTACCCTGCCGCCAAAAGCAGAGTGGCTGCCCCAAACGGGGCAGCCACTGCCAAATCAAACAGTAACGATTATGAAAACACCAACACAAACACAATATGGGTTTTTGTTCTAAAGAATAATCTAGGCGGCCATGGCCGCTACCTGCCGGTTGGGCACGTAGCTGGCTGGGGCAGGCTTTGTGACGGGCCGGGCCGGGGCTGGGGCCTGCATCTCGCGCAGGGCGGCGCGCATCAGCTCATAGTCGGCGGGCAGCTGGCGGATGCAGCCAAAGCCTTGGGCGTTCTTCTCGCCCAGGCCTGCCAGCCAGGCTATGCGGTGTAGCTCAGGCGGTGCCACAAGGGCAAAGTCGCAGTGGAAGCCGCGCACCTTGGTCTCAGCCGTGGTGCCTACGTTCAGCCCCACCAGACGGCTTTTGGGCTCAGAAAGCAGCTCGAAGCGGATGCCTTCTATGTTGATCTTCTTGCCCGTAAGGGCCTCGTACTTGCGGGCCAGGTTGCGGGCCAGGGCTGGGCCAAACTCAGGGTCTGTCGGGGCCAGGTATTGCTGGCAGAGGCGGCCATGGTGCCAGCGGTTCACGCTCACGGTGAGCGGAGAACTGGTGCGGTAAAGCATCCGCTGCCCAAACACCGGCTCGGTGAGCCCTTCCATCCGGCGTACCTGGAAAAGAATCGGCTGCAAGCCGTTGGCTATCCTTAGCACAGGGTCTTGGGCCAGTCCGCGGGCAAAGTAAATGGCGGCCTCGTCTGAGAGGAAACTCACCTCGAGCTGCACCTCCTCGCTGAAAAGCTGCAGGCTGTCCTCTTGCTTGAGCAGCTTAAAGTGCCGCACCTCCAGCGTAGAGAAGGTAAAGAACCGAAAGCCCTGCCCGGCCCGCTCGTCAGAGCTGTAGCCTTGCTGGCGCAAAAAGGCGGCATAAAACGGGTTGGCCGTATGCAGGGTACGGTAAACCCAGGCAGAAAGCTCGCTGGCATAGTTGATGGGCAGCACATCTACAAGACCGGTGCGGGTGAGGGTAAGGCGGTAGCGCATGACGATTTTGGGGTTGGGCGTGACGATTTGGCTTGTTTGGCAATGCCAGCACAGGCATTGCCCGCCGCTGACGATACAAAAAGACAACCCACAATCGCCAAAGAGTGGCGATGTGATGGGCGGTACCAAAAAAGTTTGAGCGGTACACCAACATTTGGCCGCTACTGATACATTTGTAATACCTAAATGATATCACAATGACACAAGAGAAAGAACTCCGTGTACCCTCTGGTGGCCTTATGCTGCTCGTCGTGCTCCTGTCGGCGGGCCTTATCGCCTGGCTTTTCTACATGCAGATATGGGCCTTGGCCATCATCGCCTCGGTGGTCTGGTTTATTATGCTGATTGGCTTTACCATCGTAAACCCCAACGAGACAACTGTGCTGGTCTTCTTCGGGCGCTACATCGGCACGGTAAAGGCCAACGGATTTTTCTATGTGAACCCCTTCACCACACGTAAGATGGTATCGTTGCGGGCGCGCAACCTCAACGGCCAGCAGCTGAAGGTGAACGACCGTCTTGGCAACCCCATCGAGATTGCGGCCGTCATCGTCTGGCAGGTGCAAGACACGTACAAGGCCTGCTTTGACGTGGAAGACTACACCAACTACGTCAACATCCAGTCTGAGGCGGCGGTACGCCACCTGGCAGGCACCTACCCCTACGACAACCTCGAAGACAAAGACGCAGACATCACCCTCCGCGGCCATGCAGACGAAGTCCACAAACTGCTGATCGAGGAGCTTAACGAGCGCCTGGGCCACGCAGGCATCCGCGTGACGGATGCACGCATCAGCCACCTGGCCTACGCCCCAGAGATTGCAAGCGCCATGCTGCAACGCCAGCAGGCCGTGGCCATCGTGGCGGCCCGCCAGCAAATCGTAGAGGGTGCCGTGGGCATGGTAGAGATGGCCTTGGCCAAACTGTCTGAGCGCGGCATTGTAACCCTGGATGAGGAGCGCAAGGCAGCCATGGTCAGTAACCTGCTCGTGGTGCTGTGCGGAGAGAAGAACGTGGCCCCTATCGTAAACGCAGGTTCTATCTACTAAGCCCCGTATGGAAGAGCCCCAAACCAAGGGTTCGTCCCCTACCCCACCGGCCGGCAACCGGGCTGAGCGCAAGGCATTCCCCTTGCGCCTCAGCCCGGCCTTGCTTGCCGCTCTCGAGCGCTGGGCTCAAGACGAGTTCCGCAGCACCAACGGCCAGATAGAATACCTGCTGCACGAGGCCCTGCGCAAGGCAGGCAGGCTCTAGCCCAGGTTCCGCCGGCGGTTGCGCTGGTAGTCTTCAAACACAAAGCTGCCCAGGTCGTCCAGGTCGCTGTAATATGCCCGCCCCTGGTTGATGCGCGTAAACTCCTGCACAAACTCCTTCAAGTATGGGTCAGACGCGATCATGAACGTCGTCACCGGGATGCGCTGCCGCAGGCACTGAGCGGCCAGGTTCAGCGTCCGGGTCAGAATCTTACGGTCTAGCCCAAAGCTGTTGCGGTAGTAGCGCGTCCCCTCGCGGATGCAGGTCGGCTTGCCGTCCGTAATCATAAAGATCTGCTTGTTGCGCGTCTTGCGGCGGCGCAGCATCTGCATGGCCAGCTCCAGGCCTGCCACGGTATTGGTGTGGTAGGGCCCCACCTGCAGGTAGGGCAGGTCTTTCAGCTGCACCTGCCAGGCGTCGTTGCCAAAAACCAGCACATCGAGCGTGTCTTTGGGGTAGCGTGTAGTGATGAGCTCACCCAGGGCCATGGCTACCTTCTTGGCCGGGGTAATGCGGTCCTCCCCATACAGGATCATCGAGTGGCTGATGTCAATCATCAGCACGGTGCTGGTTTGGCTCTTGTGCTCGCGCTCGCGCACCAGCAAGTCTTCTTCTGTAATAAAGAAATCTTGTATGCCGTGGTTGATGTGCGCATTGGTTATTGACTCCGACAGGCTAATCTGCTCAAAGGTGTCTCCAAACTGAAAAGCCCGCGTATCGGCCGCCTGCTCGTCTCCGCTGCCTACGTGCGGCGTTTTGTGCCCACCCGGCATAGACTTGCGTAGTTTGGCAAAGATTTCTTCAAAGGCATCCGTCTTGATTTTGCGCGCGGCGGCGGCGGTAGGCTTCAGCTCGCCGTTGGCGGGGTTCTCCTGGATGTAACCCTTTTCTTTCAGGTCATCGATAAAATCGCCCATGCCATAGCTGTTGTTGGTTAGCCCATAGCGGTTGTCCAGCTCGTTGAGGATGCTCAAGGCCTCCCCTGCATCTCCCCCGTTCATAGAGAGGATCTGGGTAAAGAGGTTCAGCAGCTTCTCGAAGGGGCTACCTGCCCCCGAAGCACCGGGCACAAACTGGGTAAAAAGGTGGCCGCGCATATCCATAAATGTAATCGGCAACGGTGCCAAAAAGTTTAGGCTGCCACCCAACCGGGTAAAACCACCGCTCACCCTATTCCATAACCTAAGGGCCAGGTGGACTACCCACTTTTGCTTTGTGCTAGCCCTTACCACAAAAACTTCTGCTCTGCCCGCTTTTTTCTCGGTCTTTTCGGCTGTCTTTCTCTGCGCGGCGCTGTCTGCCGCTGCTCAAAATATCACTGGCCAGGTAGCCGACCCCGCCGGCCAGCCCCTGGCGGGTGCGGCCGTGGTGCGGCTTGCACCTGCCGACAGCAGCCTGCAAGAGGGCACCCTCACCGACGAGGCCGGGCGGTTCAGCCTGAAGGCCTCGATTACGGGCAGTGCCCTGCTCCGCATCCAGGCATTGGGCTATAAAACCCGCACCTGGGCCACAGACAAAACCACCCTGGGCACCATAACCCTGCAACCCAAAGACGCCACCCAACTGGGCGAGGTAGAGGTAACGGCACAGCGGCCTATGCTAGAGATGATGGCAGATAAAGTCGTCGTCAACGTGGCGGGCTCTATCAATGCCCAAGGCAATACCGCCCTAGAGCTGCTGCGTAAATCGCCCGGAGTGGTGGTAGATAAAGACGACAACCTGCTGCTAAAGGGCAAGTCTGGCATCCGTGTATTGATAGACGGCCGCCCCAGCAACCTCAACGGGCAAGACCTGGCCGCCTACCTGCGCGGCCTGCAGGCAGAAGACATTGACAAGATCGAACTGATCTCTAACCCCTCTGCCAAGTACGAGGCAGCAGGCTCGGCCGGGGTCATCAACATCCGCCTTAAAAAAGACCGCAACTTCGGCACCAACGGCTCGGTGGGGGCCACCTATGCCCAGGGCATCTTCGGGCGCTTTAGCCAAAATGCCAGCCTGAACCACCGCACCAGGGGTGTTAACATTTTTGGCAACGCCAGCGGCTACCAAGGGCGCAACCTCAACTACTTCTTCAACAACAGGCAGCAGTCAGACTCACTCTACGCCCAACGCTCTGAGAGCGTAAACGCCTTTGAGGGCTTTAACTACAAAGCCGGGGCAGACTGGTTCATCACCAAAAAGCAAACGCTGGGCGTGCTCGTCAATGGCAACCACAACGCCCGGCAAGACAGGCAGCTCAGCATCACCCGCATCGGCCAGGCCGACACCATGGCCCTGGGCTCAGACAGGTACGCAAGAAAACTATCGGCCTACAACCAAAGCAGCCGCCTGCAAAACAACATCAGCACCAACCTGAACTACCGCTACGCAGACACCAACGGAACCGAGCTGACGGCCGACCTGGATTACAGCCGATACAGCATCTTCGGCAACCAGTTTGTACCCAACGTCTATACCCTGCCCGGCAATGGTGCAGAGGTAGAGCAGGTGACGACAGACTACCGCTTCCACAACAACACCCCGACGCAGATTGACATAGCCGCTGCCAAAGTCGATTATGAGCGTAAGCTCTGGGGTGGCACGCTCTCTGCCGGAGGGCGGATGGCCGAGGTTAAGACGCGCAACACCTTTGACTTTTACGACAACAGCTCTGTGCCAGAGGCTCCGCTGACCTACAACCGTACCCGATCCAACACGTTTGAATACCGCGAGCGGATTGCGGCCCTTTACGGCAGCTACAGCGGCAAGCTCTCTGCCAAGCTGCGCTACAACCTGGGCCTGCGTTGGGAGCGCACCGCCCTACGCGGAGACCTAGACTACAAAGACGAGCGGCGGGATACGGCTTTTACGCGCTACTATTCATCGCCCGCCACCACGCTCTTCCCCACGGTGGGCCTTAGCTATGGCCTGACAGCCAACCATGCCTTGAGCTTAAGCTACCGCCGCAGCCTAGACAGGCCATACTACCAGATCATGAACCCCTTCGAGCTCAAGCTAGATGAGCTCACCTACCAGCGCGGCAACCCTAGCCTGCAGCCCCAGTTTGCCCAAACTTTAGAGCTGAGCCATACCTACCGTCAGATGCTCAACACGTCGCTCAACTACACGCACCAGAGCCAGGTATTTGGGCAAGGCCTTTTTCAGGCAGATGCGCGGCGCACCTATATGCAGACCCAAAACCTGGCCTCTACGGATATGCTCAACCTAACGGTGGCCACACCGCTGCCGCTGGCGCCTTGGTGGCAGGGCTACATGTCTTTGTCTGGGCAGGCCAACTGGTACCACCTCGACATCCCTGCCGGGGGGCTCAACCCGGGCCTGCAGGCCACCATCTTTAATGCTACGGGCAATGGCTATATGCAGCACACCTTTATGCTGGGGCATGGCTACCGGGCCGAGGTTTCGGGCTGGGGTACGCTGCCCGGGGTTTGGGGCGGCACCTTCCGCAGCATCGGCATGGGCGGTATAGACATCGGCATGCAAAAGCAGCTCTGGCAAAAGAAGGGCAGCATCAAACTCGTTTTTGCCGACATCCTCTGGAGCCAGCGCTGGCGCGGCACCAGCGACTACAACGGTATTCGGGCCACGGTGTCGGGCCATAACGACAGCCGCGTTGTCCGTTGGGTATTTACCTACAATTTTGGCAACGGCCAGGTGCGCCAAGCCCGCGAACGCAAAACCGGGCTAGACGACATGAACAAGCGCGTCAACTAAAGGGCAGGCAAAAAACGAGCAGCCTGCCCCACCTTTGCAGGCATGACGCAGCCCCCACGCCCCCGCCTGCCAGAGCTGGCCAACTCTGGCCTGGCAACGTCTGGTATGGCCCAGGGCGGGCGCATGGTAAACCCAGACGGCAGCTACAACGTGCGCCGGACGGGCGCCCGCCTCTGGCAGCGCATCAGCTTTTACCACGAGCTGCTGCTGATGCCTTGGTGGAAGTTCTTGGCCATGGTGCTGGTCACGTTTATGGCAATCAATACCGTATTTGCTAGCCTGTATATGGCCCTGGGCGCAGAGTACCTGCTGGGTGGCGAGGGTCAAACCCCAGCCGAGCGTTGGATGGATGCCTTCTTCTTCTCTAGCCAGACGATTACCACCGTAGGCTATGGCCACATTAGCCCGACAGGCCTGGCCACCAGCCTGCTGGCGTCGTTCGAGAGCTTGTTGGGTTTGCTGGGCTTTGCCTTAGTTACCGGCCTGCTCTATGGCCGGTTTTCTGCGCCTGTGTCGCGGCTTATCTTCAGCCACAACGCTGTGGTAGCGCCCTATCATGGTAGCACCGCTATCATGTTCCGCATGGCCAATACCAAAAGCAACAACCTCTCCGAGCTTACCGTGCAGGTCTTGCTCAGTTGGATGGAGCACAATGAGAACGGCCTGCCTATCCGACGATACTTCAGTTTACCACTTGAGCGAGACTCGATCCAGGCCTTGGCCCTTAGTTGGACGGTCGTCCACCCGCTAGACGAAGAAAGCCCACTTTTTGGGCAGAGTGTAGAGAACCTGGCCGCCGCACAGGCAGAGCTGATGGTGCTGCTCAAAGGTTGGGACGAAACCAGCAGCCAGCGCATTACCTGCCGCACCAGCTACGCGCTGCATCAATGGGTATGGGGGGCAAAATTCAAACCCATGTTCAGCCAAAGCACCGATAGCCGCCATACCGAATTGCACCTAGACAGGATTTCTGACCACGAGCCTGCCAGGCTGCCCCAAGCAGCCGGCCCGGCCCAGCCCCAAACCCACCGGCAACAGCCTGCGTGAGACAGCTCGTTATCTCTATCCCCGCAACAGAGTTACCCCTCCGCAGGGCGCAGGCGCTAGAGTGGGTCTGCCAGCAGCCATATGCAGCCGTACTTTCTGCACATGGCGAGCCCTATCCATACGGCCCCTTCCCAGATCTGATGGCCGCAGGGGCAGCCGAGGTGTATGCCGGCAGCGCGGGCCAACCCTTTCTGCCGCCACCAGGTAGGCTATGGCTTGGGGCCCTCAGTTATGACTATGGATGCAGCCTGCACGGCCAAGCCCCATCCAACGCCGCTGGCTACGACTTTTTTAGTCCACTGTACCTGCTTGCCTGGGACGAGACAGGTGTAACGTTGCAGGGCCCAGCGCCTTCCGAAGTGTGGGCTCAAATCTGTGCCCTAACGCCCGAGCATTGGGCCACCCCTGGTGCCGTAGCGGCGCAGGCAATGCCTTATGTTGCCTATGACCAAGGCGTGGGCCGCATCTTGCAGTACCTGCGCGAGGGCGAAGCCTACGAGGTAAACTTCTGCAAGTTTGAGCATGCAACCTTGCCAAGGCCTCCAAGCTTGCCGGGGCTTTACCGTGCGCTGACGGCGCGCAGCCCCATGCCGTTTCAGTTCTTATACCAAAGCCCTGGTTTGCAGATGGCAGGCTCGTCTCCCGAGCGGTTTTTGCGCAAAGAGGCGGAGCGGCTCATCAGCCAGCCCATCAAAGGCACCGCCCCCAGAGGTGCCTCGGCAGAGGCAGATGCGGCGCTGGCGCAAAACCTCCGCCTGCAAGAGAAGACCTTGGCCGAAAACATGATGATCACAGACCTTGTCAGGAACGACCTGGCCCAGGTCTGCCAACCGGGGACGGTGGCCGTAGAGGAGTTGTTTGGGCTCTACACGTTTAAGCGGATTCATCAGCTCATCACCACCGTTAGCGGTGCTTACCCTGCCGGCCGGGCAGACTGGCCTGCTTTGCTGCAGGCCACCTTCCCCATGGGCTCAATGACAGGAGCACCCAAACAACGTGCCCTGGCCATGATTGCGGAAACGGAGGCTCAGCCCAGGGGCTACTTCTCTGGCGCGGTAGGCTACATTATGCCAGACGGTGATTTTGACCTTGCCGTCGTAATACGCTCCTTATTTGTTGAAGGCCATACGGTTGCCTATGCGGCGGGCGGGGCCATCGTGTGGGACAGCACCGCTGCAGAAGAGTGGGCCGAGGCAGACCTAAAACTAGAGGCCATGCGCCATGTGTTGGGCACCCAGCCAGAAAAAGCCCAAGCTAACTCCGCTGCAGCACCGGGCTGCCCGTAGGCAGCCTATCGGTCTGCCAGTCAGAGAGGGTCGAGCCAGGTGGCAGGTCTATCCGCGGCAAATTGTCGCCGGGGCCGGTGCCACCGTCGTCGGCATCTGGCGGTAGTGGCCGTGTACCCATGGCCTGAATCATCAACCAGGTAAACAGGCCAATCAGGCAAGACGTAACCACGATATAGGGTAGCAACAGCATAGCAGCCAATCAATGGAAGTTTGGTAGGGCAAAAAGCGGTATGAGCCAGGTGGCGCCGGCTGCATTAAAACGGGGCTTAAGGGCAAAGTGTTAGGGTCGGCCATGTGTCTGCCGGCTCAATAATTGCTTGTTAGGCCCGCCGTGGGCCAACTTTGCTACCTATGCGCTACGCAGTTGTAGTAGGAGCCTCCGGCCTGACAGGCCAAGCGCTGACGCACCGTCTGGCGGCAGACCGTAGCGGGATGCCCGTGCGGGCCCTGCTGCGGCGGCCAGCCCCTGCCCTACCGGCCAATGTGGAGCAAATCATCTTGCCCAGGCTAGACGATGCCGATGCTATGGCACCGCATATACCCCCTGGAGCCTGGGTATTTTGCTGCGTCGGCACCACTATGGCTAAGGCCAAAAGTCAGGCAGCCTTCCGCGCTGTAGACCTGGATATACCCGTTGCCCTGGCCCATGCAGCCGCCGCCGCCGGTGCCGACGGCATGAGCGTTGTAAGCTCGGTAGGTGCCAAGGCCCACGGCTTTTTCTTTTACAACCGCGTAAAAGGCGAGATGGAGCTTTCTGTGCAGGCCACCCATTTGCCATCCATACACATCTTTAGGCCAGGGTTGCTGCTGGGCAAGCGGCAAGAGCACCGCCTTGGCGAGCGCCTGGCAGGTATAGTTAGCCGCCTTTTGGCACCATTGCTGCAAGGGCCCCTGGCCCGGTATGCACCTATCCATGTAGAGCAGTTGGCTCAGGCCATGGTAGCCTATGCCAAGGCAGGTGGCAGGGGCTTGCGGGTGTTTCAGGGCAAGGCTTTGCGGCGTAAATAGTAGGCCAACGGCAGCAGACAGTATGCAAAAAGGCTTGCATACACGCCAAGTGCAAAGCTATCTTTGCGGGCTAATTTGGCAAAAGTGCCCCCTTGGCCGCAAGGCCATGTTGGTGCTGATGCTGTACCGGCCAAAACCACCTCATTCTTAGGCAAGCCGTGCAAAACAATGCCCTGAAAGACTTCCAGGTGAAAATCCTGGGTTTGGCTCCGGGCCGCCATCCTTTTTCTTTTGAGATAGGAGACGCGTTTTTTGCTGCCTTTGACGGGGCGCTGGTACAAAAAGGCAGGCTGCGGGCCGACGTCTTGCTCGACAGGAGCGAGACGCTGATCCGCGCCCACTTTGCCATTGAAGGCACCATCGAGTTGGAAAGCGACCGATCGCTGGAGTGCTTTGATCACCCGGTCTCTATCCGCCAAGAGCTTCTCTACAAGTTTGGCGATGAAGACTGCGAGTTGACCGAAGAGATGCAGCAAATAGCGTGGGACACCTACGCCATAAACGTTGCCCAACCGATGTACGAGTTCATCTGCCTGGCCGTGCCGATGCGCAAGCTGAAGCCCGGCGAGGACGAAGAGCCCGAAGGCACCGTGGCCGACGAAGAACGCCGGTTGGTCTATCGCTCTGGCCCCGCCAGCGAAGACGAACCCGAGCCGCCTTCAGACGACCCGCAATGGGAAGCACTGCGAAAGCTGTTTCCCAATTGAGCATGCCCGATAACCGTCCTGACATACCTCAGTTTTAACCCCGCAAGCGTAGCGATACGCAAAGCCCCTACTCGTTCGCCATGGCACATCCAAAGCGTAAAACCAGTAAAACCCGCCGCGACAAACGCCGCACCCATTACAAAGCCGAGGCTAAAAACGTAGCCCTCTGCCCCACCACCGGCGAAGCCCACCTGCGCCACCGCGCCTATGTGGTAGAGGGTAACCTCTACCTGAAGGGCAAAGTAGTTATCGAAAACTACGAGAAGGTAAAGGCCTAAGGCCGCCCCTCCTGCCTGCTGCTTTGCGCCTGATGCCTGTGGCTTTGGGCGCAAAGCAGCCATGGTCATTATGCAAAAAGGCCTGTGCCAGGCCTTTTTGCATAATGACCATGGCCGACCATTCATCTTTGGATGGGCCGGCCGGCAAACTTTTTTGCTATCCAACACCAAACCTGTAACCGACGCATCGTAGATGAGAATAGCCCTCGACGTTATGGGCGGCGATTTTGCCCCCAAAGCCATCTTGGAAGGAGCACTGTTGGCGCGCCAGGCCGTACCTACGGCCCAGGTGTTGCTTGTCGGCAGGCAAACTGAAATTGAAGCCCACCTGGCTGCCCTCGGTGCCTCTAAAGCGCTGCCAATCGTCCATGCCGACGACGTCATCGAGATGGCAGACCACCCCACCAAGGCCTTTTCTCACAAGCCCAACAGCAGCATAGCCGTAGGTTTCGGTATGCTTAAGACCGGCGATGCCGATGCCTTCTGCTCGGCAGGCAACACCGGTGCCATGATGGTGGGGGCCATGTTTACCCTCAAGACGATAGAGGGCATCTTGCGTCCTGCCATTGCGGGTTTTGTGCCCAAGACAGACGGCAAGGTCGGCGTGATGGTGGATGTCGGGGCCAATGCCGACGTCAAGCCTGAGGTGATGGTGCAGTTTGCCGAGCTTGGCTCGCTCTATGCCCAACACGTGCTTGGCATAGACACGCCCAAAGTCGGCCTGATGAACCTAGGCGAAGAAGAGGCCAAAGGCACCTTGCTTACCCAAGCCGTGTACCAGGCCCTAAAAATTAACAGCAGGCTCCATTTTGCTGGCAACCTAGAGGGCCGAGACCTTTTCAACGACAAGGCCGACGTCATCGTCTGCGACGGGTTTACCGGCAACGTTATCCTCAAAATGGCCGAGTCTATCTATGAAATCATGGTAGATAGAGGCCTCAAGCCAGACTCATTTTTTAACCAGTTCAATTACGAGGAGATTGGCGGTAGCCCTATCATCGGCGTCAATGGCTCGGTCGTCATCGGCCACGGCGTAAGCTCGCCAAAGGCCGTCTGCAACATGATCCGCCAGTCGGAGCAGCTGGCCAAGAGCAACCTGCACGTTAAGGTAAAAGCCTCGCTCAACGAGTATAGCCTCTAGCCTTTGCGGCAATTGCAGCCCATCTACGGCGCCAGATCCTTTAGCAAGGGTCTGGCGCCGTTTGCTTTAGGGCATTGCCGCGGCCATCAGAAACAGCAAGCCCCGCAAATGCGTACAAGCAAGGCTGCCTTGCCACTTGGCAGCCCAGATATCATGCTAAACCGCATTACCCTCTTTCTTTTTGCTTTCACGCTCAGCTTCGGCCTCACCAGTTGCGACCTGGCCCGCGGCATTTTCAAAGCAGGCTTCTACTCAGCCTTCATATTGATTATCCTGATAGTGGTGCTGGGCGTATTCCTTATTCGGCGGTTTCGCTAAGCCGAGCCTTTAGCACGTCAAACGCAGCTTGCAGGCGTCTGGCCTTGGCGCCATCTACGGTGGGCTGGGCAGGCAACTCTTTGCGGATACTACGGATACGATCCTCCGTAGCGGGGTGCGTACTGAGCCAACTTGGGATATCCGACTCTTGTGAGGCACCGTGCTGGCGCTGCAAGGTCTCAAACATCCCAATCAGCCCCCGAGGGTCAATCCGGGCCTGGGTTAGGGTTTGCAAGGCAAAGGCATCCGCATCACGCTCCATGCCACGGTTGTAGCTTAGTTGAAAGATTTGCTGCCCGCTCTCGGCCAGTACGGCTACCACCCCCGTCACATCGCCCAGCAGCGTCGAGACAATCAGGTACACGGCCGCCATCCGCGCCAATTGCTGGAAGGTATGCCGCTGCTCCACATGGCCTAGCTCGTGGGCCAGCACACCGGCCAACTCCTGAGGCGTCTTGGCAGCTTTCAGCAGCCCCTCGTTCACCACGATGGGCCCGCCTGGTAGGGCAAAGGCGTTCAGCTCGGTCGAGCGGTTGGCATGCAGTTGCGGCTTAAAAGTGCTGTGCAAACCAATCTCCTTATAGAAGCCCTCTAATGCGCTAGATAGTATTGTATCCTCACGGACCTCGCCCTGGCGGACAAGTGTCTTGTAGATTGCCTGCCCGGCCTTTTGGTCTACGCTTTGAGGCATCAAGGCAATGGCCCAATTGCCGAGGTTGCTCAGCACCAGATAGCCCAGCAAGAGCAATCCGGCAAAAGCTAACAACAGTACCCATACAAGCCCTTTCGTTCCGGCAGCGCTGGTGAACTGTCCCGTTGCCTGGTCCATCTCGTTTGGCAATCGGCCAGGGTAAGCAGACAAGACCTGGGCATAGTCTCCATCTGACTTAAACCGAATCTGAGCTTCGGGCCTACCATTGGCTTTAAGATAAATGGCCATCCGATCCCTTACCGGGGCAGGCATAATGGCAGCAGTTGGCCAGAAAACAGATGGCGCATCAACAGCTGCATCTAAACAAAGGATGCTAAGGCCCTCTGGCTTTATGTCTAGCGTAGCGAGATAGGCCTGGCCATCGAAGCAATCCTGGTAATAAACCTGCATGAAACGGACTAGTAGGTTGTTGCGGCCCGAAATCTACGCCTTGTAATACTCCCAGACAAACCTGCGGACGTTGATGTAATTTGGTACATAAGTCCTAACCAGAAATTTTTTAGAGACTTTCAGGCCAACCACATTTAGATACCTTATCTTTGCAACGGCAAGTCTGTACGACCAGCTCCTGCTGAACTCCCCCAGGACAGGAATGTAGCAAGGGTAGGCGGTTGTAGCGGTGCGATACCGGGCTTGCCATTTTTTTATGCCCATACCCCAAGGCTGGGCATGGGCACACATCGCATCTTGCCCTTGGGCAAGCCGTATCTACTGCACGTACAGCGCCCCGTCCACCTCGCCGCCTTCCAGCAGTTTGGAGACGACATGCAGGCGGATAAGCTCAGACTCGCGGTAGTGGGCATCGGCAAAGCCCATGCCTTGCAGGCCTTGTACCAACCCTTCGATGGTGCTGGCCAGCGTGTGCCGGGGCTGGTGATTTGGCGCCAGTTGACGGTAGAGGGTAAAGTCTACACGATAGCTGCGCTTGTCGGGCGGCGCGTCGGGGTTCACCGTTACGGTGGTGCCGGGCAGGGCAGCGGCCACGGCGTCGGCCAACTCGCGCACCTGGTAGTTCCAGGCATCGGCACCGGTATTCACTACCAAATAGGTACCCCCTGCTTCGGCCGGGCGCGTAGCGCTCCACTCCAAAGCTAAGGCCATATCGGCCACGTTGATCAGCGGCCGCCAGGGCGTACCGTCAGATAGAATGCTGATCTTGCCCGAGGTTAGCGCGCCGGCCACAAAGTCGTTCAGCACCAGATCCAGGCGCAGGCGCTCGCTAAAGCCACAGGCCGTGGCAAAGCGGTGGCACGTTATCACGAAGTCGTCAGCGGCCAGGGCGGCCAGGCCTTGTTCGGCAGCCACTTTGCTGCGTGCGTAGGCCGTCAGGGGGCCTACGGGGCTTTGTTCTGAGCGGGCCCCGTCTTCGGCAAAGCCATACACCGAGCAAGAGCTTGCAAAAACAAAGCGCCGCACCCCAGCTGCTTTGGCGCGGCGGGCCAGCTCTATGGCAGCCTCGGCGTTGATGTCTAGCGTTACCTGTTCAAAACGGTTGCCGATGGGGTCGTTGCTGATGGCCGCCAGGCAAATCACAGCATCAAACCCGGCCAGTACGCCCTCGGGCAACGATCGTGCGTCGCCAAAGTATTGTACGTTGAGCCTGGCCTCGGGCAGTAGGGTGCTGCCGGTTACCATCTTGGCAAAGTAGCCTGTATCCAGCCCGGCCAAATAGGCCTGGGGCATGGCTGCCCGCAAGTGCCGGATAAGGGCTGGGCCCACATAGCCCATGTTGCCCGAAATCAAAATTCTCATTTTTGAATCTATAGTCTGATAAACACCAGTAAGTAGAGCGTCGGTCTAGCCCTTATTGCCAAACCTTCCAGGGCGGGTTTGGCGAGCGCCACAGGTCTTCCAGCACGGTTTTGTCGCGCAGGGTATCCATGGGCTGCCAAAAACCAGGGTGCCGCCAGGCGGCCAACTGCCCTTCGGCGGCCAAGCGCATCAGGGGCTCTTGCTCCCAGGTGGTATGGTCTGCGTCGATAAAGTCGAATACGCCTGGCTCCAGCACAAAGAAACCACCGTTGACGAAGGCGCTGCCCTCGGCGTTTACGTCGGCACGAGGTTTCTCGCGGAAGGAGTCTATCAACTCTTGATGGGGATCCAACTGAAAAACCCCGAATCTGCCCGGAGGCTGCACGGCCGCCAGTGTAGCCAGTTTGCCATGTTGCCGGTGGAAGGCAATCTCTCCAGAGATGTCGATATCGGCAACACCGTCGCCATAGGTCATGCAGAACGTCTCGTCGCCGATGTACTCGCGCACACGTTTAAGCCTGCCGCCTGTCATGGAGTTCTCGCCCGTATCTACCAAGGTAATCCGCCAGGGCTCTATGGAAGTGCGGTGGATGGCCATGCCATTGGTGCGCAAATCGAGCGTTACGTCTGAGCAATGGAGGAAGTATCGGCTAAAAAACTCTTTGATGATATAGCCCTTATAGCCCAGGCAAATAACAAAGTCGTTGATGCCGTGCTGGCTGTAAATCTTCATGATATGCCACAAGATGGGCATAGCACCTATCTCTACCATCGGCTTGGGCCGCACGGCAGACTCCTCGCTGATGCGGGTACCCAGGCCGCCGGCCAGAATAACACATTTCATGTATAAAATCGCAGCTACCTACCTCTCAGCTCTGGCCTTGGCTAAGTGCCTATAAGGGGCTAGGTAGTTGAAAGGTCGGTATTTTAGTGGTAGTGCAGTTGCACCAAAGGTAAATATCCCAGTACGGCAAACAAGGGCCTGTGGATATAAAAACTTGCATAGACTGGTTTGGAAAAAAGCCTCTTGCCAGAGAACCTTGCGCCCTATGCGCACCCTTTTAGTAAGCCTGACGCTGTGCCTGGGCCTTGGCATCGCCACGCCGGGCAAGGCCCAGGCAACCAAGCCAGACAAAGAGCTAGACCGCCTATTGCAGTATATGACGGGCAGCTTTAGCTCTGCTCAGCAGGCTGCGGCAGACAGTGCCTACTTTGACATCAGCCTGCACATGGCGCGCATTTGGCGGCACCGCCCCACCACCGAGGGCTACTGGCTCTACGTAGAACAGGCCATGGCCGCACGGGCAGACAAGCCCTACCGCCAGCGTGTGTACCACGTATACCGAGATGGGCAGCAAAGGCTGGTTTCAGCCGTGTTTGAGCTGCGACAGCCCTTGCGCTTTGCAGGCCAGTATGCCCAGGCCGCACCCCTGGCAGGCCTAACGCCCGACTCGCTGCTGCCCCGCCTGGGCTGCGAGATTGTGCTGGTGCCCCTTGCACAGAGCTTTGAAGGCAGCACCGGAGACCGCACCTGCCCCAGCAACCTGCGCGGTGCCAGCTATGCCACCAGCCAGGTAACGCTGACAGAGCAATTGCTAGAAAGCTGGGACCGTGGCTTCGATGCCGCCGGCAAGCAGGTATGGGGGGCCGAGAAAGGCGGCTACCGCTTTGTAAAACAACGGTAAGGCACCTGGCCAGTAGGTGAGGCGAGGAAGCTGAAAATTTCTCGTCTAATTCGCCCTGTCTTTTGAGCGTTTGCAACAGGCTTTTCGTCTTTCAATTATGAAAGCCTTTGCCATTACCCTAAGTCTTGCCTTGCTATGGACGACAAACGCCGCCGGGCAGGGCATCTTCCGCACGGCGCAGTTGCTGGCCAACCGAAGTGCCACCCAAAACTGCCTGACCGTAGAGGATGCCGATGGCAACCAATACCTGGCCATCACCTTTTACGACACGCTCAAGCTGAAGCATCCAGACCAGACTTTGAGCGTGCGAAACTTTAGCGGCCGTGCCCAGGGCCGCGCAGGTGTTGCCCTTCTGAAGCTAGACCGCAACGGCAGGCGTCTTGGCAGCCTGGTACTAACTGATTCTACCCAAGCGCTGCAAGCCCAGCAGTTTAATCTGTTGCCCAGCGGAGACTTGGAGCTCTCGTTCTTTGCTGCTGGTGCGCTTTTGGCAAACGGCATACGCCTCCAACAAAACCCAACACCAGCAGGCCAGCAAGAGGGCCCAGGCTATGCCCTGCTAGATACCAGCCTAAGGATCAGGCAACAATACCAGTGCCGTTATCCCAAAGTGGGTGCATACATCTCTACTGTGGCGGCAACGGGCCCCTCGCATGTATTTATCAGCAGTTTTGCCAACACGGATACCGTACAGCTTAACGGGCAACGTTTTGTAGCGCCCGCCTACCTGCAGGGCCAATACAATCAGTATGCCTATGTGGCCCAGATGCCCAAGGCGGCCGGCCCTACGCAGCTGATCTACTTCTGGACTCGACGCGGTAGCCAAGGGGCACCTTCTATTAGCCGGATTGACCACGATGCCGATGGCAATTGCTACATAACCCTCTCTGCCTACCAAACCGGAGACATTTACATGAACGACTCCGTAATTGCCAGTTGCCGCGATGCTGGCGCCGTGGTAATTAAGCTGGGCCCCGGCGGGCGAAAACAGTGGGCAAGCCTCATTGCTGCCAAGTATGGTATGCAAGTCACGGCTATGGCAGCATCGCCTCTGCAAGACAAAATATACCTTGCCTTTAGCGTTTTAGGCAGAAGCGTTTTGGCGGGGCAGCAGTTCGACACCGATACGGTAATCTCTCCCTCTTGCCCGCAAACCTACCTCGGGGCGATGGGCGCCTTAGTGCTTGACGCTGAAACCGGAGCCCAGCTCCATGCCTCCGTCTTTAGGCACAGGCATGCGCACTACACCTTTAAAGGCCAGATGGACCGCATCGTGGTAAACCCCTATGGCGAAGTATACTGGGGCGGGTCTATCCAGGGCAACCCAACCCTGTTTGGTGGCCCCCCTGTGCAGGGATGGCAAACGCTCTTTGTAGCCGCCACCGGCCCCAATCTTGAGCTGCGCTGGATATCGCGCATAGGCGGCCCGGTTGATGGTACCGAGCGGCAACTAGTCTCAATGCGCTACAGCCCTTACTGGCAAGAGCTGCAACTGGTCGGCGGCCTAACGAGTTGGCCGCAGGCTACGGCGGTAGGCGTTGGCAACACCATCGTCAGCGCCACGCGGCCTGCACTCTTCACAGCCGCCTTGCAAGGCTTACGCCTCACGGGCATGGAAGGCCAAAAGCAGACGCTTGCCCCCTACCCCAACCCGGCCACCACAGGCAGCCTCATCTCGGCGGGTATTGGCGGCACGGGGCGCTTTGCCTTAGCAGACGCAACCGGCCGGCGGTTTGCCTGCACCTCATTGCCCGACGGCAGGCTGCGGCTGCCCCAGGTTGTGGCAGGAGTCTATACCCTGCTGGGGCCGCAAGGCCAAAAAGCCCGCCTAGTGATCCAGCCTTAGGCTTATGGGCTAAAGGATCAGGTTCCGCTTCTTCTCTGCCTGTTGTAGCCAGAAACCCACCACCATCAGCACCATAGCGATGGAAAAGTAGGGTGTGTGCAAAACAGGCACAAAGCTGCCAAGAAGGATCAATTGCACCAGCACCCACCCGGCCAATACCAGCCCCTGCGCGGCAACATACCAGCCATAGTAGCGCACATGCGCCGCAACCGACAGGCACACCAGCAAGCTGCTTACCCCAATGATCACAAACAAGGCCATACCCGGAATAAAGAAGCTCCCGAATGGTAGTTCTTCCAGATATTCTTCAGGCAGGCCCAGCGCCTGGCCCGACGGGTCTGACAACAGTTTGGAGCCCCCGTACAGCGCCGTAATGCCTACGAAAAACAACAACCACTGGGCCAACAGCCGCATCAACTTATAAATCATCTGGGCTTTTGCAGATAAACGTATGGTATGTAAATATACCGATTAACCCCCGTCAACGGATAGCCACCACTATATGGCTGAGGGCAGGCCCAACATGGCCCGCTGCCGAGGTGCGCATCTGCTCTTCGAAAGGCAAAATCTTGACCCGGGCCCAAGGACCGTCTGCCAATAGCGCTACAAGGTCAGCCTCCTCAAACAGGCGAAACCCGGTATAAGTGAATGGCAATTGCCGCATGTAGGCCGCAGCCCGCACACCCAAAACCAAAATACCGCCAGGCCGCAGCGCTCGGGCATACTCGGCCAGGGCCAGGGCCGGATCCGGAGAAAAGTAAAGGGTGTTCACGCTAAGCGCCCTATCAAAGCTGGCATCTGTAAAGGGCATAGCCTCTGCCACGCCTTGCACAAACCTGGCCCGCCCCGCCGCCACGAGAGCCACGTGGAGCCGCTCTGCCTCGGCAATCATATCAGGGGCATAGTCTAGCCCCGTGTAATACAACTGCTTATGCGCGGCCAATGCCGGCATCGTGAGTGTGGCATTGCCGGGCCCAACCTCCAAGAGGCGCTCGCCTTGGTCTAAGGCTAGCGCGGCCAAGGCGGCATCGGTCAGCGCACGGTTGCTCTCGTTCATGCGGCGGGCCATCTCTAGCCCGGCCGGCCCTTCAGGCTTGCGGAGCTGGCGTGCCACCTCGTCCATAGAAAATGCAGATGCCATTATGCCCCTAAGTTGGGCACAAAAATCCGCCCCAAGCTAAATATGCCCATATGCTCAGTACCAGGCACAGCCCCGCTGCAACGGTTACCAAGCTAAAGCCACTGACCGGGGTACAGCCCTTGCACAGCAGGCCGTAGGGCTTAGCCAATTTCTTGCCCCCCCTTCAACTTTCAACTCTCAACTTTCAACTTTCAACTTTCTTTGCACCATGGCTTGGTTTGAAACCTGGTTCGACACCGAATACTATCACCTGCTCTACAACAACCGCAACCACGCCGAGGCCGATGCCTTTGTAGAAAAGCTCTTTGAGGCCGAGGTGCTGGCGGCAGGTATGCACATCCTGGAGCTGGCCTGCGGCAAAGGCCGACACGCTGCGGCCATGTACCGCTTGGGGGCTACCGTGCTGGGGGTAGATCTGTCGGCCAATAGCATTGCGGCTGCCGAGGCACTTGCAGAGCCGGGCCTTGGCTTTGCCGTGCACGACATGCGACAACCCATGCCCGGCCAACCCCATAGCTACGACGCCATCACCAACCTGTTTACCAGCTTCGGCTATTTCGACGACGAGGCCGACAACGCTCGTGTGTTGGCCAACGTCGTGCATGCCCTCAAGCCCGGCGGCACCTTCGTGCTGGATTTTCTCAACGCCGCCCCTACCCTGCGCAACCTGAAGCCTGCCCACACCGAGCTGCGCGGCCACGTACGGTTCGACATTACCAAACGTGTTGAAGGTGGCAAGATCCTCAAGACCATTTCGGTGAACGACGGGTTAAATACGGCCGGGCCCTTTGTAGAGCAAGTGCAGGCCCTAACACCCGCAGACCTGACACGCCTCTGCCAAGAGGCTGGTTTACAGGTTGTATCCCGATATGGCGACTACCATCTACGCCCTTTAGACGTTGAAGGCTCGGCCCGGTGCATACTGGTTTGCCAAGCGCCATAGCCAGAAATCACTTGGTATGCCCCATTTTTGCGGGCACTGCTGGCAATCCGACAAGGAGGCTTAGCACCCACAACAGACACCAACACATACTGCCTCGACAGAAGGCTGCCCATGCGGCGACATTCAATACGCCCGCGCAGCCTACATTTTAGGCATCACTAAACCCCCTGCCCCACCTTCCGGATGAAATCAGAAGAAATACAGGACCTGCTCAGCTTCATCGCCTCTTCTGGCCTGGATGAAGTAAACATTGAGACAGAGAACTTTAAGCTGAACGTGAAGCGCTCGGCAGCCCAAGTGCTGGTGCAAGCTCCCGTTGCGGCGGCTCCGGCCCCAATGCCCGTAGCCGCCCCGGCTCCTGCAGCCGCACCGGCTGCGCCGGCTCCTGCGGCTGCCCCTGCAGCGGCTGCCAATACGGTAACGCAGAAGTCGCCCATGATTGGCACCTTCTATGCAGCATCCTCGCCTGACACTCCTGCCTTCGTCCAGGTAGGAGACACCGTACGCAAAGGGCAAATCATCTGCATTATCGAGGCCATGAAACTCTTCAACGAGATCGAGTGTGATTTTGACGGCCGAGTAGTGCAAGTGCTGGTCAACAACGCCACACCCGTAGAGTACGACCAGCCGCTCTTTATCATAGAGCCAGCCTAATCAATTAAGAATTAAAAATTAAGAGTTAAAAATTAAATAGGTTAAGCTTGCGGAGAGGTTGCCTAGGCTCTGAATCAGCCCGAAGGCGCAACCAAGTGCTCCGCTTTCTTAATTTTTAATTGTTAATTTTTAATTCTTATTCAGCCCCCCTGGGTATGTTTAAGAAGATACTGATTGCCAACCGGGGCGAGATTGCCCTGCGCATCATCCGCACCTGCCGCGAGATGGGCATCAAAACCGTAGCCGTGTACTCTACCGCCGACCGCGAGAGCCTGCACGTAAAATTTGCCGACGAGGCCATCTGCATAGGCCCCGCCCCCAGCAAAGAGAGCTACCTCAACATTCCGCGCATCATCTCTGCCGCAGAGATTACCAATGCCGACGCCATCCACCCCGGCTACGGCTTCTTGTCAGAGAACGCCACCTTCAGCCGGGTTTGCCAGGAGTATGGCATCAAGTTCATCGGGGCTACGCCCGAGATGATCGATGCCATGGGCGACAAAGCCACCGCCAAGGCGACGATGATTGCCGCCGGGGTGCCCTGCGTGCCCGGCTCAGACGGCATCATCGAAGACTACGACGAGGCCCTCAAACTGGCCAAGAAGATCGGCTACCCCGTGATGCTGAAGGCTACGGCCGGCGGCGGTGGCCGCGGCATGCGCGTCTGCCACGACGATGCCTCCTTCGAGAAAGGCTGGAAAGACGCCAAACAAGAGGCCGGTGCCGCCTTCGGCAACGATGCGCTCTACCTAGAGAAGTTCGTAGAAGAGCCGCGCCACATCGAGATCCAGATCGTCGGAGACCAGTACGGCAAAGTTTGTCACCTCTCTGAGCGAGACTGCTCTATCCAGCGCCGCCACCAGAAGTTGATGGAAGAGACGCCCTCGCCCATCATCACCCCGGAGCTGCGCCAGAAGATGGGCGAGGCTGCCATCAAAGGCGCCGCGTCTATCAAGTACGAAGGTGCCGGCACCATCGAGTTCCTGGTCGATAAGCACGGCAACTTTTACTTCATGGAGATGAACACCCGCATCCAGGTTGAGCATCCCATCACAGAAGAGGTTACCGACTTTGACCTGATCAAAGAGCAGATCAAGGTAGCTGCTGGCGTGCCTATCTCGGGCCGCAACTACGAGCCGAAGCTCTATGCGCTGGAGTGTCGAATCAATGCGGAAGATCCCGGCAACGGCTTCCGCCCCTCGCCCGGTAAGATTACCAACCTGCACCTGCCCGGCGGCCACGGCGTACGGATAGACAGCCACGTGTATGCAGGCTACACTATACCGCCCAATTACGACTCTATGATTGCCAAGGTCATCGTCACGGCCCAAAGCCGGGAGGAGGTCCTGATCCGCATGAAGCGCGCCCTGCAAGAGTTTGTGATTGACGGCATTAAGACGACGATCCCTTTCCACATCCGGATGATGGATGACCCTGGCTTTAAGGCAGGGCAGTTTACCACCAAGTATCTGGAAAACTGGGATTTTTCGGGCTTGTAGGCCCACTTCTCACCCCAGCCCCAAAAGCCCTGCCACAGCGGTAGGGCTTTTTGTTTCAAGCTACTCTATGGGCTGCCCATGGCGGCGCTCAAAGCAAAACACGCGCTGGGCCTCGTTGGCCACGTAGAGGCGGTGGCTGTCTCTCCACCAGATGGCCTCGGCCTGCCCCCCTTTATGAAAACGCAGCCTGGCCAAGGGCCGGCGCAACACGCGCTCGGTGCTGTCTAGGCCATAGAGGTAAACCATGCCATAAGCAACTAATGCCAGCACCCCGCCACCCGGAGAGACGGCAGCTCCCGTGACGGGGTAAAACAACCGGGCAGAATCCACCACCGGCGCCACAGAATCGCCGGGCATGGTTGGCAGCCGATAAACCTTGACCGTTTGGCGGCCCCGGTTCTTGCTGACGGCATATAGATGCCCCCTGCGGTAGAAGACCGCCTCACAGTCAAAGTTTTGGCCAGGCCGGGGCGGGGGCCAGGCCGTCTGGTCGGCATACCGCACAGGCAGCCGCGCTGCAGCAGGTTGGCCCGGCCTGTATTGGTACACGGCCAGGTTACGCCTGCTGTTGCGGTTGTTGCCTAGGTCGGCTATGAAGAGGGTGCCGGCGCTGTCGCGCGCCAGGTCTTCCCAGTCTTGGTTGTGGGCGTTGGGCACGGGCAAGGTCTGCACCAGACGCCCGTTGTAGGTAACTTCATACAGTTGGGCAGGGCCGTCGTCGTTGTGGGTTAAAAACGACGAGTCTGTCCAGGCTACGGCACCCGAGCATTCATCTACGGCATCGGGCAGCCTGAAAACGTAGCGGGCCCTGTAGCCGCTCTTAGGCCACTGGGCCTCTGCCGGTGTGTGCCTGGGCCACCATAGCCCCCAGGCCAGCGCAAAGCAACAAGCCAATTGTACGAACCATCCCATCCAGCGCACAACGCAAAGGTCGTAGTGAAGTTGAGTTTGGAGGGGATGGCGGGCACACCACAAGTTGCTTGTAGTGCCGGCCGGCAAACGCCACCTGGGCCATGGGCGTACATTTGCGCATCCGCCTTCGCCATGCTCAAGCTTATAGACTGGTACATTCTGCGCAAGTTCCTTACCACATTTCTGTTTGTGGTGCTGGTGCTGACGGTGGTGATCTGTGTGATAGACTTTGTGGAGAAGAATGACGACTTCATCCACTCCAAGCCAGGGTTTGTCCGCATGATGCGAGACTATTTCCTTAATCTGGCACCCTACTTCATCAACCTGCTCTCGCCCATCACGGTCTTTATTGCCACCGTTATCGTTACGGCGCAGTTGGCTACACGTACAGAGATTATCGCCATCTTAAGCGCGGGCGTGAGCTTTAGGCGGCTCTGGGTGCCTTATGTGGCAGGCGCCACCATTGTGGGTATCAGCTTGTTTTTGCTCAACAGTTATGTTATCCCTCGGGCCAACCGCAAGCGGGTGGAGTTCGAGATGAAGTACATCAAAAACCCGTTCACCTTCGAGGGGCGCAACATCCACATGAAGGTAGCCCCAGAGGTGTACGCCTACCTAGAGAGTTACTCCAACACGCTCAACACCGGCTACCGTTTTACCCTAGAGACGATCAGAGACCGCAAGCTGTTGGTGAAGACCCGGGCCGAACGCCTGGTGTGGCAGCCGGAGCGCAAAAACTGGCGCTTGGAAGATTACTCCATCCGCCGTTTTGACCTCGCTACCGGTGCCGAAACCTTTACCATCGGTGGTGTGCTAGACACCACGTTGCGCCTCTCTCCGGCAGACTTCGACAACGACTACCTTCGGTATGAGACGCTCACCACGCCAGAGCTTAACAGCTATCTAGCTGAGCTCGTTATGCGCGGTGCCGATAATACAGCCCCGTATCAGATCGAAAAGTATCTGCGGGTAACCTACCCGTTTGCCATGGTCATCCTGACGATCATCGGCGTCATCATGACGGCCCGCAAAACCCGCGAAGGGCCTGGCCTGCAGATTGCCATTGGCTTTGCGCTGGCTTTCATCTACATCATCTTCTTCATCATGAGCCGCAGCATCGCCCAGGCAGGCTCCATAGATCCACTGCTGGCCTGCTGGCTGCCCAACCTGGTGTTTTCGGCCATTGGGGTTTTCCTGTACAAGACGGTGCCGCGCTAGGGTGGGCGGGGCTAGCTCTCCTGGTCGTAGTAGAGTTTGTAGAATTTGCGGCCACCGGCATCTACCCCTCGCTCTATCAGGTCTTTGTCGCCATGGATATAGACGTGGAAGTTGCGGTCTAGCTTGAGGACGCTCTTGAAAATCTTGCTCTGCTTCTTATAGGCTGCAGACGATATCTCGAACCCATCTCCAAAAGGTGTGGCGTGCGGATCTGCCACGAGCGACTCTTGAAAGTTGCGGAAAGACTCGATGAGACGGTCGTCTTGCAGTACCTCTTCTTCAAACTCGGCCTGCTTAAAGGTCTCTTTTTTGCCGAAGAACTCGGCGCTTTTGTTGAGCAGGTTGATCTGCTCGCTCTTTTCGACCTCGAACTCTTGCGGCAGCGTACGGGCCAGAAAATTGCGGGTGGCCGTCATGGCGGTGGCCGTTTGATTGTAGCTGGTAGAGAGGGGCCGCACCTTCAAGAAGTCGTCTACCCAATAGCGCGTTTCGGTGCCGCGTTTGTCTACCACCAGGCATCGGTAGCCGTCTTCGGCCTCCGTCTGCACGATGATGCAGCCCTTGTCCATACCCTTTATCTCGAATCCGCGCTCGGCATGGATATGGGTGATGGCCCCCTCGTCTCGCATTTGCAGAAAGGGCGCCTCAGACTCAGATTTAAAGATGCCGACGGCAGCAAAGGCCTCATCCTCAATGAGCACGTCTTCAAACCAGACCACGTTTAGCTTGCCAGCCCTGATTTTAGGGTGCATGGCCTGTTCGTAAAGCAGGCGGGCAATGTCTTGGCTGATGCTGACAAAGGCGGCCTCATCGTCTGCACCGGCGGCAAAAAGTTGCCCGGTTACGGCATATACCTCGTTTAAGGCTATGCTGGTGGGGTGTCCAAACTGATAGGTCTCTACCGGGTTGAAGGCCGAGAGCAGATACTGCAAAAAAACGTCGGCAGCCTCAGGCTCAAGCGCAGAGGGATGGTCTGCCAGCAGCAGGTCTTCGTCTCGCAGGCGGTTGCCTACCTGGTGGGTACACACGCGCACCACCCGGGCCGCAGATAGGTTGATCATGGGCCCGAATTTAGCCGCCGCCCTGCCCTAGGCGCGCGGGCTGTGGCTGGGCTGCGGTGCAGGCCGGGCAGCGTCTGGGGGCATGGTGGGGGGCTGCAGCGGGGGCGCCGGCGGTGCTTCTGATTTGATACTGTCTCTGATGGCCATCATTAATATCACGATGCCCACCACGACACCCGCAATGGCAAAATAAAAAATAGGAACGTTTGACATAGCTGTTGGCAGGGCCGGCCCAAGGTTTGGCAGGTACTGCGTAGGTATGGTACGGGCCTTGCCCGGGCAGGTTGGCCCCGCAATCTGTAACTGCTGGGCCGGGGGCTAACAATCATTTGTAAGTTAGCCCGTTATTTTCGGGCCCATGAAGCTGGCCGGTATACGCTGGCCCCGAAGGCTTCAGTCAAACCTTCTACCTTTCGGCTACTTAGCCCCATGCAGCTGCTTACCTTCTTACTCCAGATAACAACGCCCTCTGGGCCATCTGCGGCAGACCCCAACGCTGGCGCGGGCCTGCAAAACGAGGCCGCCCAGCAAAGTCTGTCTCTGATAGACCTCGTCGTAAAAGGCGGGCCTATCATGATACCGATTTTCTTGCTCAGCTTTGCCGCCGTATATCTCTTTATTGAGCGCTACCTCTATGTACGCCGTGCTGGCCGCCTCGAAGCAAGCCTGCTACCGATGGTGAGGGAAAAGCTGCTCAATGGCTCTGTAAAGCAAGCCAAAGAGCTTACCAATGCGGCCGACTACCCCATTGCCCGCATGATTGGCAAAGGCCTGAGCCGGATAGGCCAGCCCCTGCGAGACGTAGAAGCTGCCATGGAGAGCTCTGCCCAGCTAGAGGTGAGCCGGATGGAAAAAAACCTGACCATGCTGGCCGCCATTGCGGCTGTGGCCCCCATGTTTGGCTTTTTGGGTACGGTGGCAGGCATGATCCGTGCCTTCTACGACATCTCTTTGGCAGACAACATTTCCATAGGCGTCATCTCGTCGGGCATTTATACCAAGATGGTAACGTCGGCCTCTGGGCTGATTGTTGGTGTGCTGGCTTACGTATGTTACACGACCCTCAGCACCATGATAGAGCGTGTTACCTTTAAGATGGAGGTGGCCGCCGTTGAGTTTCTAGACCTGCTCCACAACCCGGTAGAGAAATAAACCAAGGCCCTGGCCACGCTGCTTTTTTGCGCCATACGCCCCACCCGCTATGAAAATTCGCCGCCGCCAACGCGGCCACGCCGCCGTAGAAGCAGGAGCCCTGTCGGACATCCTCTTCTTTCTGATGTTGTTCTTTCTCATCATCAGCACGCTGGCGTCGCCCTCGGCCATAAAACTGCTGCTTCCTAAGGCCTCTACGGGCCAGACAGTGCCTCGGCAGGTAATTACGCTATCTGTAAAGTCAGACCAGTCTGTCTTTATCGGCGGCCGGCCAGTGCCCTTCGAGGGCCTGCAAACCGAGCTCGAGGCCGAAGGCAAGCGGTTCGAGAACCCCACCATCGTATTGCGGATAGACAAGTCTTTACAGGTAGAGACCTTGGTCTCGGTGGTAGATGCCGTTAATAAGACGCACATTCCGCTGGTGCTGGCCACCGAAAAGAGCAAGCAATAGCCAATGCTTTGCCCGCCCTCCGCTGGCAAGCATAGCGCCCTTTTGTACATTCCCTTTTTTTACCATGCGGGCAAGCGCGCCGAGGCGTGTATTTTTGCCCCTTCATTAGTATCTGGTATTCATGTCGTTCATTTCGGCCATACGGCAACGCAGCGGATTGGTGGTGGGCATTGTAGCCTTGTCGCTGGTTCTGTTCATCATCACGAGCATTCTGACCGACCCTAGCTTCTCCTTCTTTAACCGAGAGCCATCGCTTGGCTCTATCAACGGTAAGGATGTGAAGCTCAAAGAGTTTGCCCAAGAAATGGAGCGACTGGAGAATGACTTCCAGATCCAGCAAAATCGTGGCCCCAACGAGCAGGAGCGCATCCAGCTGCGGGATCAGGCCTGGAACCAGTTCATCTTCCAACGCCTCTACAAGCCAGAGATCGAGCAGCTTGGCATGGCTGTCACAGAAGATGAGATTGTGGACATGGTACAGGGCAACAACATCCACCCGGCCATTAAGCAGGCGTTTACCAACCCGCAGACACAACAGTTTGACAAGGCGCAGGTAAAGCAGTTTCTGGCCAATATCAACCGCATGGAGCCCCGCCAGCAGGCTGCTTGGCTCTCTTTTGAAAGCAAACTGCCAGACGATCGCCTTCGTGCCAAATACGAAGCCCTGCTGACCAAGACAGAGTACGTAACCCGCGCCCAGGCCGCGTTTGAGTATCGCAACTCACTCACGAAAGCCGACGTGCAGTACCTGTTTGTAAACTATGGCTCGATGGCCGACAGCACCATCGCCGTTACCGACGAGGAGCTTAATAGCTACCTGAAGCAGAACCAGTTCCGCTATAAGGTGCAAGACAACCGCGCCATAGACTTTGTGTCTTTCTCGCTGACGCCGTCGGCCGATGACTCTGCTGCTGCGCGCGAGGAGCTGGCCAAGATTGCCACCGACTTTGCCGCTGCTACAGACGACACCACCTACGCCGCAGCCCACTCTGACGCGCCAGCCAAACTGCAAACACTAACCGTGAACGATCTGCCCAAAGATTTGGGTGGGTTGGCCGGCAGCCTAGAGGCAGGTAAGGTATATGGCCCCTATGTGGCCAATGGCCAGATGGCTCTTTACAAAGTCGTATCCATTGCGGCAGAAGGGCCCTTCTCGGCCAAGGCCAGCCACATTCTCTTCAAGCTTGATCCTGGTGCTGCCGATACGGCCAAGGCCCGCGTAAAAGCCACTGCCATGGGTGTGCTAAACCAAATTAAAGGCGGTGCAGATTTTGGCATGATGGCCATGATCCACGGTTCTGATGGCACCAAAGAGCAAGGCGGAGACCTAGGTTGGTTTGACGAGACCCGCATGGTGAAGCCTTTTGCCAATGCCGTGTTCGGCTTTAGCGGCACGGGCTTGTTGCCCAACCTGGTAGAGACAGAGTTTGGCTACCACATTGTAAAGGTTACCGGTGCCAAAACGAATGTTAAGTACAAGGTTGTGATGATCCAGAAGGCCGTTACGCCCTCAGACAAAACAAGCGACGCCGTTTATGCCAAAGCAAGTGCCCTGAAGCAAGCTGCTACAGACGTGGCCAGCTTTGAGGCTGCTGTAAAGGCACAGGGGCTGACGAAGGCCTCAGCACCCACTTTATTTAAGACAGGCGCCGGCTTTGCAGATGTAAACGAGGGCCGCCCTGTCATCAGCTGGGCTTACCGCGACGAGACTGAGGTTGGTAAAGTATCAGACATCTTTGAGCTGAACGACCGCTACCTGGTGGCCGTGCTGACCAAAGCCACCCAAGAAGGCCCCGCCTCGCTAGACGACGTGCGCGACGCCGTAACGGCCGAGGTACGCAAGCAAAAGAAAGCAGAGAGCATCATTGCCAAACTGGGTACGGGGTCTATCGAAGACATGCAGAAAAAGAATCTGCCTGGCACGGTGGTAAATACTACGACCAACTTGCTGCTGAGCTCGTCTGCTTTCTCTGACGCCGGCTTTGACCCTGAGGCCGTAGGACGCATTTTCGGCATGAAGCAGGGCCAGACCAGCAAACCCTTTAAAGGCGAGGCTGGGGTGCTAGTCGTTAAAGTTGTTACTCTGACTGATGCGCCGGCGGTAGATGCCAAAACGGATTTAGCCACCTACAAGCAGCAAATTGAAGGCCGCACCATGGGCCGCGCCCAGTACTACATCGGCGAGGCGCTCAAAGCGGTAGGTAACGTAAAAGACGACCGCGCCAAGGCATTCTAAGCCTGGCAGTAAAACCAACAACCAAGCCCCGGCAAGTAGTACTTGCTGGGGCTTTTGCTTTTTGGCCGCAACCTTGTAAGCCATGGCTAGTTTCTACCTTTGCCCAAGTGGCTGCCACTGGTGGCCCATGGTCTGAACAGATTACAACAAACCCAACCGAAAAACATGGCTTTCGAACTTCCTGCCCTTCCTTATGATAAAGCCGCGCTGGAGCCCTACATAGACGCCCAGACGATGGAGATCCACCATGGCAAACACCACCAGGCTTACGTAACCAACCTGAACAATGCCATTGCAGGTACCCCTGCCGAGGGCAAGCCGCTGGAGGATATAGTGGCGCACATATCCCAATACCCCATGCCGGTGCGTAACAATGGCGGTGGCCACCTCAACCACAGCATGTTCTGGAAGATGCTGGCCCCTGCCGGGCAAGGCGGTGCGTGCTCGCCCGAGCTGCAGGCCGCGATTGACCGCGACTTGGGCGGTATGGATAAGATGAAGGAGGACTTTGCCAAAGCCGCTGCCGGCCGGTTCGGGTCGGGCTGGGCCTGGGTTATCGTTGCCAATGGCACGCTGGCTATCACCAGCACCCCCAACCAAGACAATCCTCTGATGGACGTGGCAGATGTTAAAGGCAGCCCCATCCTGGGGCTAGATGTGTGGGAGCACGCCTACTACCTGAAATACCAGAACCGCCGGCCAGACTATGTCTCTGCCTTCTGGAGCGTAGTAAACTGGGCCGAGGTGTCGCGGCTGTTTGCTGCCGCCAAGTAAGCCTATCTGCTGCCAGGCTGACAACTGCCCAAGGCCTGTCATCCCAAGGGATGGCAGGCCTTTATGCTTTGGGTGAATAGTTTATCCACTTTGTGCTTTCTGACATGGTTTTTGAGGTTAGGCCTGCGTCTCTTTCAACCACGAATGTCACTTTTTAAAAGGGCGGGTTTTCGCCGTTTGTTTCTTTGCCTCCCGCTGCTGTGTGTTGCACTTTCAGCGCGCGCGCAGTCGCTAATCCTAGCTATTCCGAATGCGGATGTGGCACATAAGGGCCGCCTAGAGTTTATGCATGAAAGCCAGATCCGCGTCGAGAAACCGGGCTGGAACAGCTTTAACATCCTCACAACGGGGGTTACTGACCGGACGGAGGCTTCTATCGGTATAATTAACCTAGACCCTACCATTGTGAAGGGGGCCACCTTTATGGCCGGGATTAAGCATGTGGTGCCCCTAAACAAAGGCCCCCACGAGTGGAAATACACCGTTGGCGGCAACATAGGCTACTCGCCGCGGATGGAGCAACCTTACAGGCAGACGGGCGTGTTTGCCTATTCGCACATAAGTATGCGCGTACCCGGGCTGGGTACGCGGCTTACGGGGGGCGCCACCTTTGGCACGCCGCACTTCTTTGGTTTTAGGCCGCGCGCCATGGCGCCTGGCGAGCTTCGCCCGGCCGGATACGACCCGCTCTACAAGCTTGTGGCCATGGCAGGGGTAGAGCAGCCTATAACCAAGCGCCTGGCCTTTATGGCAGACTGGTTTAGCCACGACCATGTGCAAGGCGCGCTCATCAGCGGTTTTCAGTACGACTTCGGCATGCTGGCCGTGCTTGCGGCTTACAAGCTACCCAACGGAGACTTGGCCAAAGATGCCATTGTTACAGAGCTAGTGTTTGATATTCCTTACCGCAGGGCTGCTGCGGCCCATGCCCATTAACTTTATTGACCTATACAGGAAGTAGAGCCTGATGGCATGTGCCTTGAAGTAAACCCATGGCGCAATCTGCAGGTTGTAGGTATTGTTGTATGCGACTTAAAGTTGGTAAGGCAGGGTGGCTCTGTTGGTATGTGGCGATTTTGTGGCAGGTAGGCAGGGCAGATGCCCAATCGCTGATACTGGGCATTCCTAATGCAGATGTGGCCCACAAAGGTGTGCTAGAGATTACGCACGAAAGCCAGATTGGGGTCCGATCGCCCGTTACGTGGAACAGCTTCAACATTTTTACCACTGGCATTACAGACCGTACGGAGCTCACGTTCAGCCTCATCAATCTGGACAATACCATTCTACCTGGTGCCACTTTTGCAGCGGGGGCCAAGCACATCATCCCTTTGAGCGACGGGCCGGCTGAGTGGAGGCTCACGGCTGGCGCCAATATTGGCTTTGCACCTCGGCTCAATTACCAGCCTTGGGGGTTTTTTCCGTACTCGCACCTCAGCTGTAGGTTACCGGGTTGGCGGACGCGTCTTACCGGTGGGGTGGCGTATGGTACCCCGCATTTTTTCGGTTTCAAGAACAAGCGGCCCACCGGCCAAGAGTACCAACCTGCCGATGGTGTTTACATGGCCAGCATCATGGCTGGGGTAGAGCACCCCTTAACCAAGCGCCTGTGGCTAGTGGCAGACTGGTTTAGCGGCAACCAGGTGCAAGGGGCGCTTATTGCAGGCTTCCAATACGACTGGGGGCCCTCTGCCCTATTGCTGGCCTACAAGTTGCCCAATGGCAGCTTGAGCAAAAACGCCATTGTGACGGAGGTTGTGGTGGATATACCCTACGCCCGCAAAAAAACACCCGCAGCGCATTAGGTTTTTTAGGCAAAAAAAGAAGCCCCTGGTCAGCAACCAGGGGCTTCTCAAACCCATTTAACCTAAAACTATGAAAAACTTTGAAGTTGCGTAAAGTTACAGAAGAATCTATGCTTGCGCAAGCATTGCGCAGCAGATTTAGTAACTGTAGCCACCGCCGCCCCGGTTGCCGCCGCGGCTTCCGCCCCGGTTGCCACCGTAACTACGGCCCCCACCGCTGTTGCTAGTGCCGCGGTAGGCATCATCTCCAAAGCCACGCTGGGGCTGGTAGCCACCATCGGTATCGCGCGATTTGCCGCCGCCGTATCCGCCGCCGCCACGGTTGCCACCATAACCGCCGCCGCCACGGTTGCCGCCGTAGCCGCCGCCACGATTGCCGCCGCCATAGCCACCACGGTCGCCGTAGCTGCTGCGCGGTGCTGAGTCGCGGTCAAAAGCTTTCTCGTTAAAGGTTACGTCAATCTCTTTGCCGCGCACCACTTTGCCTCTTAGAGAGTCTATGATGGTGTCGGCCCAGTTATCGGGTACCTCAAACCAGCTGTTGTAGTCGAGCACCTTCACGGGGAAGATCTCTTTGCCCGAAATGCCAGACTCGCCTGCCACAGAGCCGACGATGTCGTTCACGCGGGCGCCGGCTTTTTTACCGATGTCCATCCACAGCTTTACGCGGCCTTCGGGTGTAAGGCCACGGTCTGCGGGGCGCTCGCGGCGCTCGGCGTTCGGGTTGGGGCCAGCCTCGCGGTCGCGGTCTTCGCGTGCCTTGGGCACGGGGATGTTGCGGGCAAACTTGCTGATGCGCTCCTCGCGCTCTTGCAGGTGCAGCCAGAGGGCCGCCTTTAGCCCGTGGAGGGCATCTACGCCCTTTTCCTCAAGGTTGGCGATGAGTGCATCCAGTTCTGGAAACTCCTCCCCTTCAATCACCTCTACCAATTGGGTCACCAGCAGTTCGCGGCCTTTAGAGAGTAGTTCGTCGTAGGCAGGCAGCTCTGCACGCGGAATCTGGATGCGGGCATACTTTTCTATCTGCTTTACCAAGCCTGTCTGCCGGCTGTTGGCAAAGGCAAACGCATAGCCTTGGCGCCCGGCGCGGCCTGTGCGGCCGATGCGGTGCACGTAGCTTTCGGGGTCTTGGGGCAGGTCGAAGTTGAAGACGGCCTCGATGTGCTCAACGTCTATGCCGCGTGCGGCTACGTCTGTGGCAATCAGGATGGAGCTCATGCCCTTGCGGACTTTGCTCATCACCTGGTTGCGGGCGCCTTGGCGCATATCGCCATGCAGGCCCTCTACAGAGAACCCGCGGCCCGTGAGCTGCTCTACCAGTTCATCTACCTTGCGCTTGGTGTTGGCAAAAATGAGCACCGAGTGGAAGTTGTGGCTCCACATCAGGGCGCAGAAGGCATCGAGTTTGCGGTCTTCGTGCAGCACATAAAGGCGCTGTTCGATCGTGTCGGCCGTCAGCTCTTTGCGGGCAATCTCTACCACGATGGGATCTACCAAGAAGTTGCGGCTAATCTCCTGGATCTCGCGCGACATGGTGGCCGAGAACAGCAGCGTCTGCCGGTCTTCGGGCGTGTTGCGCAAGATGGTCTCCATGTCTTCGCGGAAACCCATGTCGAGCATCGTATCGGCCTCGTCTAGCACAGCCACACGCACGTCGGCAATAGAGAGCGTGCCCCGATCGAGGTGGTCCATGATGCGGCCGGGTGTACCGACGACGATCTGGGCACCACCTTTGAGGGCGCGCACCTGCTTCTCCATAGAGTCTCCGCCATAAACGACGGCTACGCGCAGGCCTTTGCGGTGCTTGCCGATACGCAGAATCTCTTCAGATACTTGCACGGCCAGCTCGCGCGTGGGGCACATAATCAGGCTCTGAACGGTGTTTTGCTCAGGGTCGGTCATCTCCACAACGGGGATGCCGAAGGCAGCTGTTTTGCCTGTGCCCGTTTGGGCCAGGCCAATCAGATCTTTCTGCTCTAGGGCAACCGGAATGGCTTGCGCCTGTATCGGGGTTGCCTGCTCAAATCCCATATCCTTGACAGCTTCAAGGATGTCTTCCGACAAGTCTAAGTCGGCAAAAAACGTTTCTTCCATACGATGGATGCCGCCTACCATAGGCGGCCAAATCAAATAATCGGGTGGCAAGGGAGAGAACCCCCTCTGTGCCGAGCGGCCCAGCCCAAACGCAGCCCTGATTTTGCTTCAAAATCAAACCCCATTCGCCTATGCCACTGCAACACCAAAGTTTCTGAACTCACTAAAGGGCCCTTACCGCACTAGGTGCAAAATGCTTGTTATAGCCGTCTCTCTTTACAGCTTACTACAAAGATACGCGCCATATACCCTGAAAGATACCCGCATAGCACCAAAAAGGGGTGGTTTTAGCTTACAAAGCGGCTAAGGCTTATTTATTTTTTGACAATAGGCATGTGCACTGCCTGCACAGGCGCATAGAGCAAGACGTTGATGATCAGCAAATTGGCCTTGTAGGGTACTCTTAAGGTGTACGTCCAGATTACTTTGTTGGTATTCTAATAGTAAATGAAATTGCGCAAAGCTTGTCTGTTAAGCCATTCGTCCTATCTTTACCGCGCTTGCCTCTACCAAATAGGGCAGGCGGCGGATGCAGAAAAGCCTGACGAGTATGCGTAAACCAAATCGTTTCTGACCATGAAATCTGTTCTTTTTTGTGCGGCAGCCGCTATGGTGGCTATGCTGTCTTCTTGCTCTATCACTCTGCCTGTAGCTGCTACTAGCAACCCTGTTGGTGGCAAAGTAGGCAGCGCAGATGCGCAGGTGTTCCTGCAGGTGCTGTGCTTTGGTGGCGATGCCTCCATCCGCACTGCAGCCAAAAACGGTGGCATCACGCGCATCTCAACTGTCGACATGAAGAAGTTCGACGTGCTGGGCATCTACCAAGAGTACACCACCATCGTATCAGGCGAGTAGTCTGAAGCTTCAGCCAAATCCATAAGAGGGGGCGAGAATACCAGTTATTCTCCCCCTTTTTGTTTGCTTTGCCCTTATGTTTTATTCTGCCAGATGGTTGCCCCTTTGGGCGGCCGGTATGTTGGCATTGGCTGCCTTGCCGGGCTGCTCAGGCTCTAGCCAAGCGCCAGATGTTGTTTACATGGGCCCTGCCCAGGTGTACAGCCTTGCCCCTGGCGATAAGGTGCTAGCCCCAGAGCCAGCCTCTACGCAATACTACGAGCGGCTTTTTAACCACCACCCACAGTACAATCAGCCCCTGCACCGTATTGTAAAATCAACTACGCAGACCGTTTATCTGGGCATTGTTGTACCGCCGCTGCCCCCTAGCCCGGCCGATTTGCTGGCCAGTGATTCTATCTGGCAACAGAAGGCTATGCGCAAGGTAGGGGCTGCCTATGCCGGATTTTTGCAAGACGGCCAGGGCCAGTATAACGTGCGTTACCTGGCTATGTCAGGCAAGACGAAGTTTTTGCACGTCATCAATCTGCTCACTGCAGACTCTGCTTTGGCACGGCGCCAGTACGAAGCTACCCCTCCGCTGCAAGGCCATGTACTGTTATAATCGGTGGCTGGCTGTGGCCAGCCTGGCGGGGTTATTGGCATGCTCGCCTATGGGCCGCGCAGGGCAGGGCATGCAAGGCAAGGGCAGGCCCTCTGCCAAAGGCATAGAAGAGTTTGTATTGGCGCAAGGCGGCCGCCAGCTGTTTATGCTACCCGTGGCCTATACCACCGCAGGACCTGCCAAGCTTAAAGCAGATTATACCTACCGAGACTCTGCCCAGCGGCCAAGGTCTGCCACGCTACGCGTCACTGTAAGGGCCCGCAGGTCTTACGAGGTCATAGATTCCGCCTGGGCTTTGGTAGGCAACGAGCGGATGGATCTTGGCACCGCCAAAGCGCTGTTTACCGAAGCCCATGGCAAAGAGGTGCACACCCGGCTAGAGTTTAACCTTGACGGCGCAGCAGCCCGCAACCTTATGGCAACCGCCCCGCCAACGCTCGTACTGAAGGCCCATGGCCAGGCGTGGGTTTTTACGCCTACGAAAAAGGCTAGAAAGCGGCTGGCAGGCCTAGCTTTCTATATGGCGCAATAGGGGTATACAGCGGTTAGGCCTTGGGCGTAGGCGTTGCTCGCCCTTGTAAATAGAGCCCAGCCATGGCGGCAAGCAGCAACCCCAGCGTTGCGGCCCATTGCCAGCCTATGGGGGCACCGCCCTGCAGGGCCTGCTGCAGGCTACGGGCCTGCATACCTGCATAGGTGGCCAGGGCCGTGCGCGGCAACATACCTGGCAAACTGCCCACAAGCAGCGCCCGCAATGGAATGCCAGCCCAAGCCAGCACCAGATTACTGATACCAAACGGCAACGCCGGCGAGAGCCTAAACCAAAACACGGTATGCCAACCGCCTTGGGCAAGGCGCTGCCGTACCTGCTCGAACTTAGGCCTGCGCTCTAGCCAAGCCACCAGGCCCGGAGGGCGCACGGCCTTGCCCACTGTGTAACCAAGCACTGCAGCAGGCAGGTAGGTGCCTACGGTAAAGGCCAGGCTAGGCATACCAGCCAGGTAACCGCCCAGCAGCGCGACAAGCGTTGTAGGCAACAGGCCAAGCCCCAGCAAACAAACGCAAGCAAGCGCCAGCAGGGGCCAGGCAGGCAAGGCAGCCTCGCCATGCTGTACCAAATAGGCCGTTGCCAGGCTACCGATCACCAAGGGGCCCGCCGTAAACCATGCGCCGAAAGCCGCTGTGTATCCCCAACTGGCCTTCATGCTTGCAAAGAAGCACCGCCGGGCGGGCTTCTGCTCTCGGTGGGCCCTTAGATAGCGTAGCTTTTAGGCGCGTTTAGCGTCTATTTCTGACATGTGCATATAGAATGCCTGTTCAGACCGATTGCGGGTGGCGGGCCCATTGCAGTTTTGAAACGTCGCTCAAACGCCAGGCTATTCTGGCTGTTTAAGTCGCTCGTTGTTTCAACTTTCAACCTAACATTTTGTCTCTGACCGGCTGATGCTACCATGTGGCACAAGGTGTTTGTAGCCTTTTTGCAGCAGGCCTATCAGCGGTGAGGGGCAGTTTCAGGGTCGGTATCATGGCCTTGCCTACAAAGGGCAAAGGTGTATGTGGCTGGCCAAGCCAAAAGCTATGTTCAATTCAATACTCATGGTCGACGACTCAGACGTGGACCTGTTCATCACCAGCAAAATCATCGAGATGTCGCAGGTTTGTGCCCACACGGTGGCTATGAACTCGCCCCTGCGCGCGCTTGATTACCTACGAAGCTCTGCCGAGGCCGACCGCGACACCCCTGACCTGCTGCTGCTCGATGTTAATATGCCCTACATGAACGGCTTTGAGTTTCTGGCCCAGCTAGAGCGTGCCCTGCCCGAGCAGCGCCGGCCCCGCGTGGTCTTGCTCACATCTAGCGTTGACGATAGAGATCGTGCCAAGGCTGCTGCCTTTTGGTCTGTGCTCGGGTTTATCAACAAACCGTTGACGGTTGAGGCGTTGCAGCAACTGCAGGTGCATGCGCTGCGGCCCTCGGTAGGCCTGGCAGCTTAGGGGCGTCCTTGCAGATTACATGCATATTGATTTTGCTACGGCCGGTCTGGAGGACTGGCCGTAGCTATTTTGGGGGCACCAAACAACTACGCCCCTTATGATTGCCATTCTTACCTCTGGCGGAGATGCCCCCGGCATGAACGCCGCTATCCGTGCTGTGGTGCGTAGCGCACAAGACGCCGGCCACCATGTGCTGGGTGTGCCCAACGGCTACGCGGGCCTGATGGAGGGCAACTACCTGCATTTGGGCCAACGCAGTGTAGATGGCATCATGTACCGCGGAGGTACCATGCTGGGCTCGGCCCGCAGTGTTGAGTTTAAGACGAAGGCCGGCCGCCAAAAGGCGCTGGCCAACCTGCATGCCGCCGGAGCGACGGCGTTGGTCGTGGTGGGGGGCAACGGATCGCAGACGGGGGCCTATGCCTTGGAGCAGATGGGCTTTCCGGTGGTGGGCATTGCCAGCACCATAGACAACGATCTGTTGGGCACAGACGTGACCCTGGGCGTAGATACGGCTATCAATATTGCCGTAGAGGCTATAGACCGCCTACAAACTACCGCTGGCAGCCATCGTCGGGCTTTTTTGGTTGAGGTGATGGGCCGTGATTGCGGATACCTGGCACTGCAGGCCGCCATTGCCGGTGGTGCCGAGGCGGTGGCAATCCCAGAAGTAGAGACCCACCCTGAACGCATAGAGGCTACCTTGCGCCAGGCACACGAGCGGGGACGCCGAGGGGGGATTGTGGTAGTGGCAGAAGGCGCCAAGTACAACGCAGAGGCCTTGGCGGCCTGGTTTAAAGCCGACGGCGCCCAGCTGGGCTACGAACTTCGCACCATTACCCTGGGCCATGTACAGCGCGGCGGCACCCCAACCGCCGCTGATCGAGTATTGGGCAGCCGCCTGGGTGCCGAAGCCGTCAGGGTGCTGCTAGAAGGGCAAAGCGGTGTACTGGTTGGCATCCAAAGCGGTAGCCTGTGTACTACCCCTTTGGGCGATATTGCCGGCAAAACCAAGACTCCGGATCTCTCTTTGTTGGCTTTGGCCGAGGCGCTGGCTCTATAGAAAAAAAGCAGGGCCATGCTGGTAGTCAGCATGGCCCTGCTTGGGTATATAGTTTGGCTATGGTACGTGGCTTGCCAGGTGCTCTCCTTACACGAGTGTGGGGCGGGTGCGGTTAAGCTCGCGGATCATCCCGCAAAATTCATCTTCACTTAAACCCGTAATGCGGCAAATGGTCGATTTGGTAAACCCCTCGTTAAACATGCGCTTGGCCACCGTGTAAATATCAACCCGCTGGGGGCGGGCCTCCACCGGCGTCATCCCTGCGCCGGCGCTGTGTGCGACTTGTATCATTGGCGATGGTGGGTTAAAAGTGAAAATGGAATCTGGTGTGACGTGTGTAACGTATGCCCTGTTTTTGAAGTTATCTCCGGCAAGGCCCTACATGCACAAATCTATGCTTAGATGCCTATACGCACAAGATTGTAAGCGCTGCATGCCTGATATTTTTCAATTTTTCGACCAATGGATTCCACAACAATTCTCTTACGGAGCCTTCGGCCTGCAACTTTCATGTAATGTCTTTGTCTGATTTCGAGTTTCAGGTACAGTCAGAGGTAGGGGTTGCCCTGGCAGAGAAGGCGCTCTATTTGCCGGGCCATTGTGTAATGCTTGTGTCAGACCTGCATTTTGGCAAGGTGGCCCACTTCAGGCGGCATGGGATAGGCGTACCTGCCCAGGCAGATATGGCCAATCTCCAAAGGCTAGAGCAGGCACTGGCGCGCTACCCTACCCGCCAGCTCTTGCTGCTGGGCGATGCCTTCCACAGTGTAGAAAACCAAGCCCTGACCCTGTTTGCTGCCTGGCGGAAACGCTATTGCAACCTTTCTATAGGCCTTGTGCCCGGCAACCACGATGTGATGGCCACCACCACCTACCACGACCTTGGGATTGACCTGTTAGACCCCACCTACCGACTAGGGGGGCTACATCTCGTCCACGACCCTGCTGATGCACCTGCGCCCTCTCCCGATACCTATACGCTTGCCGGGCACGTGCATCCTGGGGTGCGCTTGCCCGGCGCGGCGGGTGCGCTCACCTTGCCGGCACTGGTGCTGGGCCCAGAGGTAGGGCTGCTGCCCAGCTTCGGCACTTTTACGGGCCTGGCTCCGGTAGATGTGCGGCAGGCCAGGCAGGTATTGCTTTTTAGCGGCACCAGCGTTTTCGAGCTACCCAGGTAGGGCGCGGGCCGCCTCAAGATTGCGGCGGAGGCCTGCATACTTGGCCCGCTTTAGGGGCGAGTCTCTAAAGAGCACTTTGAACTGCTCCTCTGTCAGGGCCTCCCAATCAGCCTGGGTAAAGGTGGCCATCGGCTCGCTGATGGCTAGGGCTGGGTCTGCGTGTGGGGTAGAGAAGCGGTTCCAAGGGCAAACGTCTTGGCAGATATCGCACCCGAAGGCCCAACCCTCCATTTTACCTTGAAACTCGGCTGGCATTTGCCCCTTCAGCTCTATGGTAAGGTAGCTGATACACCGGCTGGCGTCTAGCTTGTAGGGTGCGTAAATGGCCTCGGTGGGGCAGGCATCTATGCAACGGGTACAGGTACCGCAAAAATCGGCAATGGGGCCATCAGGCTCCAGGTCTAGGTGCAGCAGCAAGGTGCCAATGAAGTAGAACGAGCCCGCCCCGGGCCTGATAAGGTTGGTATGCTTGCCCACCCAACCCAGGCCGGCTAGCCTTGCCCAGGCCTTGTCCATCAGCGGGGCACTGTCTACGAAACCCCGGCCCAGGGTTTCTTGGCCTGTTTGCGCTTGCAGCCATGCCAGCAGGGCGTTGAGTTTTTGGCGGATAATGGTATGATAGTCTTGCCCATATGCATAGCAGCTAACCTTAAAACCGGCCGCCTCGGGTTGCCGCACGGCTGGGGCATAGTTGTACAACAGGCTAACTACAGACCGGGTGCCTGGCTCTAGCAGGCGCGGATCCAGCCGCATCTCGAACCGGTTGGCCAGCCAGTCCATCGTGCCATGGTGGCCTGCGTTCAAAAATGCCTCGAGCCTTGGCGCTTCTTCCTCAAGCCTGCGCGCCTGGGCTATCCCGCAATAGGCAAAACCCAACTCGGCTGCCTTGGCCTTAAGGCGGGTTTTAAGCGTGGGAGACACTGACATCTATCTGCAGGAGAGAGGCAATAAATGTAAGGCGTAAGCTAGAGCCAATTGCCGCATGATGTCTATGGCACCACCGATGGAAGCCAGGTGAGGGCTTCGCAAAATGGGCTTTGGGCAATTCAAAAAATTTTAAAAATATACGCTCTTTGCATAAACCCATCGGGCTACACCCCCGTATTGATTCTTAGAATCAATACGGTAACTGCCTGTAAACCAGCGGCCCGGCAGTTGTTTACACAAACGCCGGGCCGCTAAAGTTTACACCGCTAGGTTTAGAGAGCTTGCCTCTTTAGTCGGCCTTGATAAAGCGGAGGTTGTGCACCTTGCCTTGCCCATCTCTTACGCGGACGAGGTAGGCACCCGGGCTCAGGTTCAGCTCTTGTAAGTTGAGCTCGATCTTGCGCTCGCCGGCAGAGAGGGCTGGGCTATAACGGCGCAACTCTTGCCCGATGTGGCTGCTCAGTACGACCTCCCAGGTTTGGTCTTCGCCATCGGCGCTGGCCTCTAGGGTAATCGCATTGTGTGCCGGGTTGGGATACAGGTTGAAGCGTAGCGCTGGGGCAGGCGTGGCTACACTGCTCGGGCTGTCGGCATCTTCTTGCTCTTCTACACCTTCTCGTGCGGTGCCGGTGGGCATAGTAGAGAGGCGGCTGCCGGGGATTGGTGTCTCTGTCATACCGCTGGGCAGTGTCCAGGCAAGGGTAACGTTGTCTGAGCCTGTGCCCTCGCGGTGGCGGATCTCGATGTAGTAGCGCTTGTTGGCGATCATATCCACCGTTACGCGCTGTGCGGGGTTTACGCCAAAGTTGCGGTAACCGGTAGAGGCGCTGACAGAGGCCAGGCGTACGGCGTTGGCAGCCAAGTCGTTATTGGACATCCAGAACTCGGCCTGGTCGTCGGCAGAGAGCATAAAGGTGTAGCGGCCGGTAACAGGCGCACAGATAAAGCCACGAAGGCGCTGGGCATAGTTGTCTGCAAAGTCGCGGGGCGGCTCGGTGCTGTTGTTGCGTCCGCGCCAGCTGGCGGCGGCGCTCCAGTTAAAGGTGCTGATGTCTCCGCTTACGTTGTTCCAGGTCTCGCGGGTAATGCTGCCGCTGGCTGTGCAGGTGTAATTAATGGGTGCCGTAAAGGGCGATAGCCTTGTGCCAGGGATGGGGGCCTCCATGGCACCGCCGGGCATCTGCCAACGCACAGAGACGTGGTCTGTACCAACGCCCTCTTTGTGCACCACCTCGATGTAGTACTGCTGGCCTGCAATCAGTTGGATAGGGGTCGATTGCTGGGCTGCCGTAGCTGTATAGTTCCGGAATGATGTGGCCCCGTTGTTAGAGGCAATCAGGCGGCGGAAGGTACTGTCTTCGTTGGTCGAGAGCCAGAGCTGGGCCTGGTCGTCGGCGGCTATCCAGAAGGTGTATGTACCCGTGGTAGGCGGGCAGATGAAGCCTCGGATGCGGCGGCCTAGGTTGTCGCCAACGTTGGTGTTTATCTCTAGTGCGGTGATGGTGCTGGTGCTGTTGGGGTTAGCAAACGGCACGCTGGCCACGGCATTGCCGGTGATGCCCGTCCAGGTAGCGACGGAGATGCTGCCGCTGGCGCAGGTGCTGGGCGGTGCGGGTTGCGGCGCTGCCGATACGGCTACCAGCGCCCCGGCCGAGCTGCTGAACGCACCGGTATTGTCAACGGCACGGGCCGAGAAGGTATAGTTGCCGTTGGGCAAATTGGCCACCGTAAAGGTGTAAGGTGCACGATCTACGGAGGCTATGCGGGTGCTTCCGTTGAAAAACTCTACACGCAGTACGGTGCCATCAGCATCTGCGGCGCTGGCCGTGAGCACGGCGCTCTCGCCGGTGGCGTAGCTGGTTCTGTCTGTAGAGATAGAAACGGCGGGCAGGTTGTTGTTGCTGAAAGGCGAAATACGGCTCGGGGCGATGGGTGTCTCTGTAACACCGTCAGGCATCTGCCAACGGACGCAGAAATGGTCTCCGCCGCTCACCTGGAGCTGACGCACCTCTATATAGTACCGCTGGTTGGCAATCAGATTTATGGCCGTGCTGCGCTGGGTAGAGTACTTGCCAAACTCGCGTGGGTTGGTCCACTTGGTGCTGGCAATGCGTACGGCATTGGCAGGGCTATCGTCGGTGCTGAGGTAGAGCTCGGCCTCGTCGTCGCCGCTAACCCAAAAGGTATAGGCACCCGTCTGCGGCGCGCAGACGAATCCGCGTGTACGCACGGCATAGTTGGTGCCACCGGTATTGGTAGCCCCCTCTAGCGATGTCAGGTTGCTGGTGCTGGTGGGTGCACTGGCAAATGGCAATCGGTCCGTCTGCCAAATGAAGTAGTTGGTTTGGTTGCTCCACAGCTCGCGGACGATGCGGCTTTGGCCTGTGCACGACGCAGGCGTGGCAAAAAATGCACTGGCAGACCATGCAGCCGTGGTGGCGGCACCTACGGCCTGTACCTGCCATTCGTACTGGGTGTTTGGCACCAGGCCGTTTAAGTCCATCCAGGTAAACAAGACGTTGTTGACGCTCGTCCAGGTAGTGGTGCTTGTGGCGCGGTAGCGGACGTTGTAGCGCACGGCCCCGCGCGTGTGGCGCCAGCGTAGCTGCGTAGTGCGTTGCAGGGTAAAAGGCACAGACAGACCCGAGGCTACCTCCAGGCTTGCGGTAGCGGCGTAGGCATCAACCAGATGCTCCATCTGTCCGTTTTGGAACAACACGCCGGGCATCTCTGCGCCCGTGCCCCCCCAAGGGTACCACACGCGGGCCGCAGAGCTAACCCCGGTGCCGTTTGTCGGATACGGCCGCACACCCGGCGCCGTGCGGGTATAGATGCTTGTGATGTAGTCACTCTTCCAGAACTTGTTGGGTACTGAGAAAAGCACGTCCCACACGAGCTCTACGTTGGCTACCTCGCCGTAGCTGTCCAGGCGCTGGTTGGCGGTTACGGTTCGGTCGTAAATGGCCGGGTTGGCCTGGATGTTGTGGCAATACTTTTCTACGGCCAGGCGTAGGGTTTTAGGTGCGCCACCGGTGGGTACCTGGGTGCCGTGGAGGCCCTCGCGGGTTTGGTAATTGTAAATCTCAAAGTCGCCGCGGCGGGCGCCCATGTCTGCTAGCAGAATGGCCTGCCAGAGGTTGATGGCACTGTAGGCCATACCTTGTTGTGGAAGGGTATAGTCGCCATTACGCTCGTACTCGCCTTGGGTGCCGTCGGGATAAACCGAGTAGCGAATCCACTCTTTGGTGTACTGCTTGGCCTGGAAGATGAGGCTGGTATTATTGAGATAATAGCCTGCTACGCCCACAAAGGTGGCCTTGTCTGCATTACGGTTGTTCCAGTCTAGCGCCAGGTACGAGATTCTGTTGCCCAGCGTGCCATTGGCATTTACATGCGTGTACTGGAAACCGTCTGGGTAATTACCGCGGGGCCAGATGCCGTAAGACTCGCCGCCGGGCTTGGCATCGGCAGAAACGGTGGTGTAATCGTCGAAGAGGCGGCGCGGAAAGTTCTTACCTGGGCCCATAGACTGGATCTGGGCAGCCATAAAGTTGGCCTGGCGCAGCAGGTAGGCATCAATAGCTGCCTTATCGGCGGCGGCCAGGTAGTCTTTCACATAGTCTGCCGCGATGGTGAGGCGGGTATAAAACCGGCTCTCGTTCACGCCGTCTTCGTTGGTATTGTTAAGGTTCCACCATGCGGCAATGTCTGCGTTCCGGATGGTAATCTGCTGCATAAGCCCATTGCGTACGGCAGCCGCATACTGGTTGGCCAAGGTAGCGTTGCTTTCTCGCATCAGCAGATAGCAGAAGGCTGCCTGTTGCAATTTGATGCCCTCGTACACGGGGTAGTTGTCGCCTTGGGTGGCCGAGCCCTGCCAGAGGTTGGCCGTAGGGTTGGCCAGGTACTCGTCGGCGTATTGCTTTATCCGGGCCCAATCGCCAGGGGTGCCGTTGTCTCCTGCCGTGGCGTAATTGACGTCGTTGGCACCGGCCATACGCTGCCGCCAGATGGCGACTTCTTCGGCCGAGTAGTTGATGCCTAACCGGGTTTGACCCTTAGCAATGGGTGCAGCTGCGAGCAGTGCGGAGAAAAGCGCCGGCAAAAAGAGGAGCAGGCTGGATGTTCTTCGTGTCACGCGGGGGCAGTGGGGGCTTGGGTGAGAGGAGAAGACGATGCGGGCAAAATGCCCAAAGGCTGGAGGAGGAAGCAGTAGGGCCAAAGACTAAGACCAGAACTTGGAGACAGCTGCAAAGTCAACCATGAGCTGTCCAAAAAAATGGACTAATCTTAGTTAAACTTTAATTTGATTATTACGCAACGTTTCAAAATAATGTGGCGACAATGGAAGCGACAATGAGGCGTAGGCGATTTTGGCTTTTGTAGATACTGCGCCTCATCGGCCTGTTGCTTTACTGACAATGCAAAAATGTGGCCTTTTGTGCAAATTAGGTGGCCTGGCGATAGGTCAACAGTGCAATTCGCAGGCATTTATTCGGGCATCTTGGCAGCAAAAGTGCAAACCATATAGCACTTTACTTAATGTTGAATAGTACTTAGCAGATGCCAAAAAATATGATTTTCGCAGGGTGATGCATGGCCCGGCAACGGCTTTTTAAAGCTATATATGTTAAATTTTAATGAATTTTGTACAAGTATATTACATGACTCTTACCTGACATAGTCCATAACACAGTCTACACTGGCCTTAGCCTAGACAATAGGGATGACAATAGACCTTATCCAATATTTGCACTCAATTTCTATTTATTGCACTAATAGTAGAGGCCTGGCAGGTGCTTACCGTCTTCCTTGGGCCTGCCCATACACCTAAAAGCTACCCAAGTTTGGTGTAAGGTTTTTTTAGCAATCGTAACAATAAAGAACCAGCCTCAGCCATTCTGCATAGCAAAAGCGCACTTACCCATCGCCAGGCAAGTGCTCTTAGATGCTTGATTGTAAATCGTTTATCCGAAAGATTCTATTTGCCCCTTCACATCTTCCATCAGCCACATGGGGGTTGAGGTTGCCCCGCAGATTCCAACCGAGGTTGCACCTAAAAACCACTCTGGCAGCACCTCGGCGGCGTTGGTTACAAAGTATGTCTGCGGATTGACGGATCGGCAAACCTCGAACAATACCCGGCCATTGCTGCTCTTTTTGCCCGATACAAACACAACCACGTCAAACTGTGTGGCAAACGTCCGCAGCTCCACATCTCTGTTAGATACCTGGCGGCAGATGGTGTCGTTGGCATCCACCTCGATACCGGCAGATTTCATGGCCTCTAACGTATTGTAGAAGCGGTCGGTGCTCTTGGTAGTCTGGCTGTATAGCGTGAGCTTTCTCGGCAGGGTGGCCAGGTCTAGCTCGCCTACATCTTGGAAGACACGGGCTTTTTGGTCTGTCTGGCCCAGCAGGCCCTCTACTTCTGCATGGCCTGGCTTTCCGAGGATGAACAGGTCTTGCCCTTTCTCAAAACTGTTGCGGATGCGGTTTTGCAGCTTGAGCACCACCGGACAACTGGCATCTATCAGCTCCAGGTCGTTGTCCAGAGCCAACTTGTAAGTGCTGGGCGGCTCACCATGGGCACGGATAAGAACCTTTTCGCCATGGAGGCCGGCCAGATCTGCATGGTTGATGATGCGCAATCCTTTTGCCTCTAGCCGCGAGACTTCTTCGTCGTTGTGGACGATGTCTCCCAGGCAATAGAGGTGGCCTTGCTCGTCAAGAATCTCTTCGGCCATCTCGATGGCATAAACAACGCCGAAGCAAAAGCCCGAGTTGGAATCTATCTCTACGCGCAGTGTGGCCATGGGTGAAGGGGGGAGGGCCGACGCTAGGCCGCAGCGGCCGAGGCATCGGAGGTAAAACGATGATGGACAGTGGTTTGTTTAGGCTCTACCTGGCCTGCACGGCGATGGGGCCCAGGCACCAGGTTCATAAAGAACACGGTGAGCGTGAGCATCATCAGGCTGTAGAAGTTGTCTTCTATGGGGATGTTGAAGAGCGGTACACCCGTTATGGCCGACATGCGTATGCCCAGGTTTTCGGCATCGTTGTACATAACAACAGGCAGGTAGGTGAGCACCCCGTTTACCAGCAACAGCGGAATCTCTGTAAGCAAATAGGCCAGCAAGAAGTTGGGCAGGTCTCGCTTGTTGGTGAGCAGCAGATACGCGGCAAAGAAGACAGCCGCCGACCCTACTTTGACGAAGGTGTAGGCCTTGTCTGTATTGAGCAATGCCGTGGCGCCTGCCACCGCCACCAGTGCCCACCCAAAGGCAAGCCAGCCCCAGTGGTAAGGTATCCGCAGCAGCGTTTTGACGCAGGCGTAAATAAACACGCAGGCAAACGGGATGCAGACGAAGAAAAGCCATTCTTCTAGCGGCAGGCCTGCCAGCCGCGTGCCTAGCGTGTAAGCGTCAGAAAAGCTCCAGATACCCTTGGCTGTAAACCAGATGTCGGTTGGCAGAAAGTAGAGGCCATTGGCCAGAATGCCCACTGCCAGCGCAGGCCACCAACCGACAAAATGCACCCGATGCTCAAAACTGCGCAACAGCGGAAACGCCATCGAGCCCAGGTTGAGGGCCAGGTAGGTGTAGTGTGGGTCCCACTTCATGGCGAGGCGTCTTGAGGGCAGCGGTTGGGGCTTGGCTAGATAAGATGCAATTGCTTGCGGACCATGCAACCCGCCAGCAGCCAAAGCTTGGTGCTGTCTGGCACCCGGATGCGCGTCTGCAGAATCCGCTCCGGCCGCGTGGCCCGGATGCGGTCAAACAGTTGGCGGTAATACACATACGCCAGGTAAACACCAGTGCGTGCGCCGATGGGCAGTTGCTTGATGCCGCGCAAGGCGTGGTCAAAATCGGCGGCGATGTCTGCCTCGATCTCGGCCTTGGTGCCTGCATCAAAGCGGCTTAAGTCTACACCTGGGAAGTACACCCGGCCCCGGTCTGCATAGTCGGCCTGGATGTCGCGCAAGAAGTTAACTTTTTGGAATGCCGCGCCCAGCGCCTGGGCGGCGGGCTTCAGCCGCTCGTATTCTGCCGCATCTCCATTGCAAAAAACGCGCAGGCACATCAGGCCTACCACCTCGGCGCTGCCGTAGATGTAGGTATGGTACAGGGCAGGGTCGTAGGTTTGGTCTGCCAGATCCATCTCCATAGAGTGGAGGAAGGCTGCCGTCAGCTCGTTGGGTATCTGGTAACGATGTACCACGTCTTGGTAAGCATCCAGCACTGGGTTCAGGCTGATGCCGTCGGCCAGGGCCTGCCAGGTGTCGCGGACAAATGCGTCGAAGAGGCGGCGCTTGTCGTAGGCATGGAAGGTATCTACAATCTCGTCGGCATAGCGCACAAAGCCGTAAATGGAGTAGATGGCCTCGCGGTACTCGGCCGATAATGTTCGGATCCCCAGCGAGAAGCTCGTGCTGTAGCGCTGGGTTATCAGCTTGCTGCACTGCCGCGCAGTTGCATGGTAGAGCTCTACCGCACCGTCTATGGTGCCGCCGCGGGCCCTGCCCGCTGCCGTTTGTGGGGTGCTAGGCTGCTGGGTAAGCATGGGCTATTTTGTCTGTGGCAAGTTTAGACGAGATAACCGTGATGGGCAATCCTGTGCCAGGCACGGTGCTGGCCCCAACGTAGAAGAGGTTGGCAAAGAGCTCGTCTTGATTGGCGGGGCGCAGGCCGCCAACCTGGTTGAGGCCATGGGCCAAGCCCAGGCCGCTGCCTTTGTAGAGGTTGAACATCTTGGCCCAGTCAACGGGATTCAAGATGGTCTGGGTTATCAGGTTGGCTTTAATGTCGTAGCCGCAGCGGCTGCTCAGGTCTGCAATTATCCGGTCTGCCAGGGCTTGAGAATCAGACCAGTCTGCCTTGTAGCGCAGGTCTGGCACGGGGCAGAGTACAAACAGGTTTTCGCAACCCTCTGGCGCAGAGCCTGGGTTAGACTTGGAGCTTACGTTGACGTAGTAGTAAGGCTGCTCTGGCGCGACGCTAGTCTTGAAAATGTTGCTGGCATACTCGTTGAAGTTGGAGCCCAAAAAATAGCTGTGGTGGTGCAGGCCCTCGATTTTGCCGCGTACGCCCAGGTAAAGCGTAAAGGGGGCCAGCGTCCAATCCATGGCATCCAGCTTCTCTTCGGTAAACTTCTTGCGGTGCAGCATCTGCCCGCGGAAGGAGGCTGCGTCTCCGTTGCAGACATACACGTCTGCCCTGTAAATGTTGCCTTGCTTATCGACAAAGCCTTCGATGTTGTCACCAGTGGCACGCATGCCGACAATCTCTGTGTTGTAGCGGATTTGTACGCCTTTGGCCTCTAGCAGGCGCACCATCTCTTCTACGATGCGGTACATGCCGCCTTGTACGTTCCAGTAACCGTCGTGCTCTAGCTCTGTGTAGTTGAGCAGGCTGTAAACGGCTGGCGTATCAAAAGGTGTTGCGCCTAAAAAGAACGCCACCAGCGAGAAGATGACCTTTACGTCTTGGCTGTTAAAGTGGCGGCCGAGTTCTTTCCACATAGAGCGCAGCAGCAGGGGCGCATGCCGCAGCGGCACGCGAGACAGCGCCATGCCATAGTCTAGCAGTCCGCTGTAGTTGCGCTTGACGATGCGGTACTCCGTATCATGAAATAGCAGCTTGGCCTGATCTAGGTAGCCGCGCACCTTGCGGCGGAAGTCTGGCTCTATATCAGCAAACTCGCCGGCGAGCTTATCCAGGTCTGTGTAGACTTTATAAGGCTTGTCTCTGTGGGCAAACCAGACAGCATAGAGTGGGTCGAGCTTGTTGAACTGAAGCGGGTTGGCTACCCCGCAGCTTTTGAATAACTCCTCAAACTCGTAGCTCATCGAGAAAAAGGAAGGGCCTACGTCGAAGGTGAAGCCCTGGTCTTTGATCTGGTTGAGGCGCCCACCTGCCTGGTGGTGCTTTTCAACCATCTCTACCTGGTAGCCTTGGGTAGCCAGGCGCAGGGCAGTGGCTAGGCCTCCCATTCCCGTCCCGATGATAAGAACTTTTTTAGCCATGGGCATTTGGCCGGTTAGCACAGCTGTGCGTCAGCCTGTATATTAAGTAGAAAGGTAACGCGCAGACGGTGGTTTGGGGATGTGGTGCCTAAAACAAACGAGCCGCTGGCGCGGCTCGTTGGGCAGCATGGGGCTTATCGTTTGTAGGCAGCCAGTGCCTCTTTAAGCTCCTTTCGGGCCAGGTGGATACGGTTTTTAACGGTGCCGATGGGCAGCCGGAGCATGTCGGCAATCTCGTGGTACTTGTAGCCGGTAAAGTACATTACGAAGGGCTTGCGGTAGTTCTCCTCTAGCTTGGCAATGGCACGGTGGATGTCTTGCATGATGAAGTTGCCTTCGCCGCCGTTGTGGGTAACGTAGCTGGGCGCGTTCAGATAATGCAGGTTTTCGGTGGTGTCAACAAAGGTTTTCTTGCGGGCAAGGCGTTGGTAGTTGGTTATGAAGGTGTTCTTCATAATCGTGTACAGCCAAGCCTTCAGGTTGGTGCCATCGGTAAACTTTTCGCGGTGGATGTAGGCCTTCAGCAAGGTCTCTTGCAGAAGGTCGTTGGCTTCTTCCGTGTCGCGTGTAAGCCGGACGGCGAAGGGCCGGAGCGACTTGGAGGACTGGGCAATGTGATATCCAAACTCAAGAGCTGTCATGGCCGGTAGGCGGGTTAGATTTTGTTTAAGCAAATTAAGCAAAGCCTAAACAATAAATGAGCCAAACGCGAGCCACTTTGTCAAACTTTTCGACGAAATGACTCAACAAAACCTTACGCCGACCGTCGTCTCCTTCACCGAACGCCACAGTTCCCCTTCACGCTTGCACCGTCGCCGCACCTTATCGCTATAACCTACTCTTTTTCAGAGTTGTCGGTAGCCCAACTTCTTTAAAGCACTGCCTTTTGTAAGGCCAAAATTGCTTGCGCTCCATCTTGGCCTATGCCTGGAATGCGGTCACAAGGTACACCATGAATGCACTACGTCTCGCAGAGATGGCCAGAAAATCTGAGGTTTATGGCCGACACATGGCCAAACAAGCCTAAAAATCGACCAATGGCTCTACAATTTTTTGTGGAGCCCTGGCGGGTCTAACCTAAAACACGAGGGTTTCGGCAGCTACATGGGCCAGCACCGGCAGTGCCAGATCCTTTTCAGACACGATGGGGTTGCGCGTTTGCCAAGGTATGCCCAATTGCGGGTCGTCGTAGCGGATACCGCCTTCGCTGGCTTTGTCGTACAGGGCAGAGCATTTGTAGAGGAAGATGGTATCCTCTAGCGCCTCAAAGCCATGTGCGTAGCCTTCGGGCACAAGCAACTGCTGGCCCCGCTCAGACGATAGCTCTACCTGCAAATACTGCCCGAAGGTGGGGCTTTCAGGCCGCACGTCGGCCACCACGTCTATGACCCGGCCTTTTAGCACGCTTACCATTTTGGCCTGGGCAAAGGGAGCGCGCTGGTAGTGCAACCCACGTACCACGCCCTTGTGGCTGTAGCTCAGGTTGTCTTGCACAAAGGCATAGTGTACGCCTGCCTTACGATAAGCATCGGTTTTGTAGAGCTCTTCAAAGTAGCCGCGCTCGTCGGGAAACCGGCGCGGGCTTAGCAACAATACACCGGGCAGTGCAAGTTCTTCTACGGTCATGCAGGTATGGGCGGTTAGGCGCTCTTGTTAAGGATGTTTTTGAACCAGTCTGAATCTACGGGCTTGGCGTCTTCGTCTTCGCTGTAATAGCCTGATCCGTATCCATAGCCATAGCCATAGCCGTAGCCGTACGTCTTAAAGTTGTCCAGACCATTCAAGATTACAGAAAGCTTGCGGAAGCCTGATATGCGCACGAGCTTGTTGATGTTTTTGAGGTACACCTTCTTGCTGTACTCCGACCTTACCACATATATAGGTAAGTCTACCCGCTGCATCACCAGAATGCCGTCGGTTACCAGGCCCACCGGCGGAGAGTCTATCACCACGACGTTGTAGGTCTCGTAGAGTTTCTCGAGCAGCTTAGAGAAGCTCTCGCCCATAATCAGCTCCGAGGGGTTGGGTGGTACAGGCCCGGCCGGGATGATGTCCAGATTCTCCATCGGCGTGCGGTGAATACAATCTACCAGCTCGTGGCGGCCGATGAGCAGGGTGCTCATGCCCTTGTCGTTGCTGAGGTTGAAGGCCTGGTGCAGCTTGGGTTTGCGCATGTCCAGGTCTAGCATCACTACCTTTTGGGCATAGGCCGCCAGAATGCCCGAGAGGTTAATGGCTATGAATGTTTTACCCTCGCCGGCTACGGTGCTGGTTACCGAGATAGACCGCGCCGTATTGCGGGGCACCATAAAATCTACGTTGGTACGGATGGAGCGCAGAGACTCTGAGATGGCCGACTTGGGATTGCGGTCTACTACCATCCGGGCCAGCTTCAGCTTCTCTTTGGTATAGACGGGCACTACACCCAGCACGGGGGCTATGCAGCCCTTTTCTAGTTCCTTCTGGGTAACGACGGTGTCTTGCAGCAGGTAGCGCACCACCACCAAGGCAATGCCAGAGATTAAGCCGATGATGATCCAGGTGGTATAGACCGAGCCCTTTACGGGGTGGAATGGAGCTGAGGGGTAATTGGCCTCTTGCAATACGGTGAAGTTGGGCGTGGTGCCTGCCTTGGCAATGGCAAACTCGGCCTGTTTCTCCATCAGCAACGTGTAGAAACGCTCGTTGAGGTCGTAGTACCGTTTAATGCGAGACATCTCGGTGTCGCGCTCGGGCAGGTTGGTAAAGGTAGATTCAAACCCCTTGCGCTGAGACTCCAGCACGTTGATTTTGCTGGTTACGATGCGGCGGTTTTCTTGCACCAGTTGCAGCAGCTCGTCTCGTACCTCGCGCAGGCGGCGTTGGGCAATCTGGTAGGCGCTGGTTCTGTCTGTGCTGGTGATAGAAAGTGCCTGGGTGCCCTGCCGCAACTGCGATAGCTCTCTGGCCAGGTTGGTTACTTCTTGATCTTCGATGTATTTGAGCGATGGCAAGGTGGCTTTATTGTTGCGCTCATCTACCACCATGCGCTCCAGCTCGTTGAGCTGGGCCATTTGTAGAGACAGCTCTGCCCGTTGCTCGGCCAACTTGTCTAGGCGCTCAACCGTACGCCCAAGCTCGCCTTTCACATCATCGGAGCGGTTGCGCCTTATAAATGCCTCTACCTCTCGCTCGCTGAGCTCTAACTTTTTGCTTGTCTCATCTAGCTGCGCATTCAAGAAGACGAGGGTTTGCTCGTTGGCCTTGTTGCGCTTCTCAAGCGATTGCTCCAGGTAAATCTTAATGACGGTAGAGACAATCTCTTGGGCCTTAGTAGGGTTATGGTCTCTGAAGCTGACACGGATGATGTTTGCAACAGCACTCTGGATGATGGCCGTAAGGTTGGTACCCAGATACCCCAGCAGGTGGTTGCGGCTGTTGATCATGAACTGAAATTTTTGCCCGGCAAGTCCGGCAGAGAAAAATTCAGTCTTGACGAGTTTAAAGCGCAGGTACGAGTTCTCGTAATACCGCCCGAAGCGTAACTCTTCTGTAAACTCCTCGCCCATCAAAATGTAGCGCAGGCGGAACTCCTTGTCCGACAGTACGTCTACATAGATGGGGTTGTCGTAGAAAACGGGGTTTTTAACCTCGTACTCAATCTTAAAGGGCGATGTTTTGTACAGCTCCGTAGCCAACACGTTGCCCAACTGGGTGTAGGTAACGTTAAGGTCCATGGAATCTACCACACGCTGATAGGTAGCGTCAGATTTGATGATCTCTATCTCGCCGCCGAGGTTGGGGCCTGTCTCGCCCATGGCGCCTGCGCGTATGCCAAGCACGTTGGCCTTTTGGTCTACCTCCATCTTTAAGACGGCGTTAGACTCGTAGTTGGGCTTGGTATACCGTAAGAAAAGGTAGGCACCCAACAATGACAGCAGAATAAAGAAGATAATCCACCACAAGCTTCTGTTTAGAATAGACAGAAGCTTGTCGAAATCAACGGCTGCCGCCGCACCACCGATGGAAGGGCCTTGGCCCGCCCCCATGGTAGCTTGGAAGTCTTGTAAAATGGAGGCCCGGTCGGCGTCCAGTTGGGTATTTGCCTGCTGCTGCACGGAATAGCTAGAAAAACAATCTTACAACGGGCCCAACGAGGCTGCCGTAAGCTTGCCGGAAGGCGCTTTTCAGCCCCTAAAGATACATGGGCGGCGTGTTGCGCTGTGTTGGCAGATGAAATAGGGCATTTTGTCTAAGCCAAGAACCTGCCTGCGGGCAGGTTCGTTCGCTCGGCTATATCTACTTGGCCGGGCTAGGTACCTTGGGCCATGTGATGCCATCTATATCCAGAAACATGATTTAGGTAACCCAGGCACGGCCGCAAGGTCAGTAATGATTCAAAATCGCCTTTGCCACACCGACCTTTGCAGACTACAACCATGCAAAGAGTCTGTGTTATAGGGCTGGGCTACATTGGCCTGCCAACCGCTGCGCTACTGGCCAACTCGCACTACCAGGTACACGGGGTAGATGTGGTGCCCCACGTGGTAGATACCATCAACCGTGGGCAAATCCATATTATAGAACCAGACCTGGACACGTTTGTGCGGGCAGCCGTAGGCTCGGGCAGGCTGGCGGCCGCGCTGACGCCCGCCCCGGCAGACGTTTTCATCATCGCCGTGCCCACACCCTTTCATGAAGGGTACGTGCCCAATGTTGACTATGTGGTATCGGCCACGCAGGCCATTGCCCCCTATGTGCAGCCAGGCAATCGCATCATCTTAGAGAGTACCAGCCCCGTTGGCACTACCGAGCTTGTTGAGCAGACGCTGCGCGAGGCAGGGGTAGATACGGCCGGCCTCTTCATTGCCTACTGCCCCGAGCGCGTGCTGCCCGGCCATGTGATGCGCGAGCTTATCGAGAACGACCGCGTGGTAGGTGGTATCAACGCAGCATCTACGGAGGCTGTGGCGGCTTTTTACCGCACCTTTGTAACCGGCCAGGTGCTGGAGACAGACGCCCGCACCGCCGAGATGACCAAGCTGACCGAAAACGCCAGCCGAGACGTGCAGATAGCTTTTGCCAACGAGCTCTCTATGATCTGCGACGAAATCGGCATCAACGTCTGGGAGCTGATCAACCTGGCCAACAAACATCCGCGCGTCAACATTCTGCGCCCGGGGCCTGGTGTGGGCGGGCATTGCATAGCCGTTGATCCATGGTTTATCGTCCACCGCTCGCCTGCGCGCAGCCGGCTGATCAGGCAGGCGCGCGAGGTAAACGTTTACAAGCAGCAGTACGTGCAAGAGAAGGTGCTGCGGCACGCCGCCGAGCTCCGCGCCGCGCTTGGCCGCCCGCCTGTTGTTGCTGCTATGGGCCTGGCCTTTAAGCCCAACATAGACGACCTGCGCGAAAGCCCCGCCCTAGAGATTGCCCACCACCTGGCACACCAGCCCAACCTGCGCCTGCTGGCCGTAGAGCCGCATATAGAGCATGCCCCCGCAGGCCTAGAGCTGGTATCAGCCGAGGATGCCCTGGCCCAAGCAGACTTGGTGGTGTATCTGGTGGCTCATACCAGGTTTAAGCAACTAGACCTTAGGCCCGGCCAAGCGGTGCTAGACGTTTGCGGCCATCTGGCATAGCTGCCCAGGCCAATTGCCCATGCAACAAACCACCAACTTACCCTTTTATCAAGACTTGCGCGGCAACCGCCTGCAGGCTGACGGGCACCTGGTGTTGTTTGGGGTAAACATGTTGCTGGTGCTTGCAGGCTACACGCTGGCAGTGCGCTTTGGCTTTGGTGTGTTGCCCCTGGTGCGGGCCGTGCGGACGGCCCTGGCCTTTGGAGGGCTGCTGTGGCTTTTGCTGGCGCAGATACCCGCCCGCTGGCCCAGGCTGCCTGCCCGCCATGCCCGGCTGGCAGCCTACGCGCTGGCGGCATTGGCTACCACGCCTTTTGCCGCCGAGCCCCTAAATGCCTTTGGCCGATGGTACACCGTAGCACCCTTTTGGGCCTACGTGAGCCTACTGGCCGCACACATGCAAACCCGCTATGGCCCGGCAGACGGGCTGCGCCGGTTTACGGCCCTGGTGCTGTGTGTGTACCTCTTTCCGGTGCTGACGTTTTACTTGCAGGGCAATCCGTTTGCCAGGCTCAACATCTACGGAGACGATACGCGCGGCTTCTACTCCAATCAGTTTGGGTGGGCCTCAGCCATTTGTATGGCTGCCTTGCTAGACCTGCGCCGCCATTTGGGCCGATCGGTATGGCGGCAGGTTGCATGGGTGGTAGGTCTGGGAGCTTGCGCCTGGCTGGTGCTTATTTCAGGGTCTCGGAGCAGCTACTTTGCTGTTATCCTTTCCATAGGTGTGGTTGTGGCGCTGGGCCGTGGTGTCTCGCTTTGGGCGCGGGTGGGCATTCTGGCGGCAGCTGTAGGCCTGAGCTTCTACCTGCTAGATGCTGAAGACTCGGCTCTTAATTTGCGCTTGCGCAAAACCCAGCAACAATACCGCACCGAGGAGCCTCGTGTCCGCGCTCTTAAAACAGGTTTCCATGTGATGGAAACGCAAGAGCACCGCATCATTACGGGGATTGGGTTCGATTCATTTCTGGAGTCCATCCGGATTTTAACGGGCAAGCCCTCCGTAGCTCCCCACAACAGCTACCTAGAGATCTTGATAGACACGGGTGCGCTGGTATTTGCCCTCTTCTTAGTATTGCTGGTGCTGCCTGCCTTATACAAATACATTCGGTACGACGTGCCCCGGTTTTCGCTGGCGCTGCCCCTGCTCATCATCCCCTACTTCGAGAACAACCTTGGGCCGGGGCAGTACATGTTCTTTCCGTGGATGTTCTTGCTCTGCTGGTACATGCACGACGCCCGGCCCTAAAAAACGCACGAGCCGCACCCCCTTGGATGCGGCCCGGCCAAGAAATAGTGAGCCCTGCCGGCCCAGATGGTGTGTTGACAACCCTCGCCTTAAAAAACAAAGGCGACGTACAGGCTCACGTTCTGGTTATAGCCGCTGCCTGTAATGGCCCGGCCCGCCGTAGAGTTGCCGATGTTGCGCAGGCCCAGGTTGTAACGGATACCCAGATCTACATAACGAAAGTTGAGCTCTACGCCAGCGGCACCACCTACGTCTATGCGATTAAACGAATCTGCATTGAGCTTCTGGGCGTTGTCGTTGTCTATGTTGCCGACGGCGTCAATCTCTTCGTTTGACAGGTTGGCGTTGATCAGGTACGAAGCGTAAGGCCCGATGTGGAAGCTGGCTATGGAGACAGGGTTCACCTTTAGCAACAGCGGCAGTTGGATGTAGTTGAGGTTCAGGTTGCCAGAGCGGCGGCCGATGCTGGTGCTGCTGTAGCCCAGCTTGCCCCCCAGGTTGGTGTAGAGCAACTCAGGCTGGAAGCTGAAGACAGAGCCAAACGGCGTGCGGACGAAAATGCCTGCCATTACCCCGGGCTTGATGCCGTTGTCTGATAGCTCGTCGCCGTTCCAGGTGTTGGAGAGGTTGAGGCCTCCTTTGATACCGAAGCGCACCTCGGGCAGCTCGGCGTAGCGGTCGTTGGTTTGTGCTTGGGCCGTGGCACCCAGCCCCAGGCAAAGCGCTGCTGCGGCAGCGCAGGCGGTAACTTTCAAAATGTTCATGGTTTTGTGGTTTGGGTTTATGGAATAACCAAGCACATGTACGGCCAAGCACTGCTGTTGTTGCCAGCTGGGCTACAGATGTAAGTTTGGGCACGCCCCAACACCCACATTCTTAGGGCTTACCAGCCTACTCACTGGTATGCAATGGCCTAAAAATGAAATAAATAGCCCGCATGGCCAAAAACAATGCATAACACGCATAAAGGGTTTGGCTCCTTTGTGCAGCAACGGTTACCTTGCAGCTCCAACCAGTATGTAAGGTCAGAGCAGGATTTTATATCTGCTGGCATCCCCAAAGCCTGCCATTGCTCTGCCAGCCTGGTTTGCAGGCATTTACCTTGTCACTTTTATACATGAAACGCGGACGCTTTTACGACCCACCTTTCGTGCTCAAGATTGCATTGTTGCTATGCCTGGTCATTATTGGCCTGGCACAGCGCAAAGGGTGGATGTCGCGGCCGGCCTACACAAAGGCACCGCAAGAGGCGACGATAGCCCCTGCCCCGACCTACCCATCGAGCCAGGCACCCCAGCGCTAGGCAGCGCTGCGGCTGCACGAGTGGCGTATGCCTGCCAACTTTGCAGCCGCACACCATGAAAGTTTACGTAGTAGATGCCCTGCGCACGCCCATAGGTCGTTTTAACGGTGCACTGGCCAACGCCCGCCCCGACGACCTGCTGGCCCACACCATCCGCGCACTGCTGGCCCGCAACCCCTGGCTAGACGCGGCCGAGATCGAAGATGTGGTAACTGGGGCCGCCAACCAGGCAGGCGAAGACAACCGCAACGCTGCCCGCATGGCCAGCCTGTTGGCAGGCTTGCCCGAGTCTGTAGCCGGGGTAACCGTAAACCGCCTATGTGCCTCTGGGCTAGATGCTATGGTGCAGGCAGCCCGCGCCATCCATGCCGGCGAGGGGCAGATTTACCTGGCAGGCGGGGCCGAGAGCATGACGCGTGCGCCCTACGTGCTGGGCAAAGCCCTCAACCCATACGACCGCAGCCAGCAACTGCAAGACACTACCCTGGGCTGGCGCTTTACCAACCCCACGCTGGCGGCACAGTATCCCCCCATCAGTATGGGCGAGACGGCCGAAAACGTGGCCGAGCGCTACGGCATTAGCCGCGAGGCCCAGGATGCCTACGCCCTGCAAAGCCAAGATCGCTATCAACAAGCCTTGGCCGCTGGTGCCTTTGCCCAAGAGATTGTGCCCGTAGAGGTGCCCGATGGCAAAGCAACCAAAACCGTAGCCGCCGACGAGCACCCCCGCGCCACCAGCCTAGACAAGCTGGCTGCCCTCAAGCCCGTCTTCCGTGCAGGCGGCAGCGTTACGGCAGGCAACGCCGCCGGCCTCAACGACGGTGCCGCCATCTCTGTGCTCGTGTCTGAAGACGTGGTTCGTAGCCGGCACCTTCAGCCCTTAGGTATTCTGCGCGCAGCCGCCGTGGCAGGGGTAGATCCCAGCTATATGGGCATAGGCCCAGTGCCCGCCATCCAAAAGCTATTGGCGCGTACGGGCCTCACCCTGGCCGACATTGGATTGATTGAGATCAACGAAGCTTTTGCTGCCCAGGTGCTTGCCTGCCAGCAAGAGCTAGGGTTAGATACTGCCAAGCTTAACGTAAACGGCGGTGCCATTGCCGTAGGCCACCCGCTTGGCATGAGCGGCACGCGCCTGGCCCAGAGCCTGCTGCGTGCCATGCGGGCCCGCGGCGTACGCTACGGCATAGCTGCCATGTGCATAGGCGTGGGGCAGGGCATGGCTGCCTTGTTTGAGGTAGAAAACTAGCGTGAGGACCAGGCCGCTAATATGCCCGCACGGCCTTGCCTTCCATATAGTTCATAAAAGCTCGGTTGGCTACACGGTTGCCGCCGGGCGTAGGGTAATTGCCTGTAAAGTACCAGTCGCCTCGGTGTTGGGGGCAGGCCTGGTGCAGGCCTTCAATTGTTTGATAGACGACCTCGACCTCGGCTCTGGTGCCGGGCGGGGTCACGATCTGGGCCACCATCTGGCTGATCTGCTCGTGCGTGTAGCGGGCATAGAGAGCCTGCACATGGTTCTGCTCCGTGGCCGTACCGTCTGCCTCAGAGGCAATGCAACGGTCGTAGGTTTCCTCCAGCAAATGCTCTTGCCCGTCGCGCCGCAGCAGGGCTACCAGTGCCCGGAAGGCTACAAACTCGCCCATCTTGCTCATGTCTATGCCATAACAGTCTGGGTAGCGGATCTGCGGGGCCGAGCTAACGATGACGATCTTTTTGGGCTCCAGCCGCTCTAGCATCGTCAGGATGCTGCGCTCTAGTGTGGTGCCACGGACGATAGAGTCGTCTAGCACGACCAGGGTGTCTTGCCGTTTGCGGATAAGCTCGTAGGTCATGTCATAGACATGACTCACCATCTCGCCGCGGGCATCGTCTCCGGTAATGAAGGTGCGCAGCTTTACGTCTTTGTGCACCAGTTTTTCTATCCTTGGCCGCAGGCTCAAGATGCGGTCCAGGTCTGGCCCGCCCAGGGTCTGCTCGCGGATGCAGCGCTTAAAGTAGGTGGCCAGGTAGTCGTCCATGCCAGACATCAGGCCCAAAAATGCCGTTTCGGCGGTGTTGGGTATGTAGCTAAAGACGGCTTGCTCCAGGTCGTGCCCGATAGCCTCCAGTATCCGGTCTGTCAGTTGGTAGCCCAGGGCCTTGCGCTCGCGGTAGATGTCAGGGTCAGACCCACGGCTAAAGTAGATGCGCTCAAAGCTGCAGCTCAGCTTTTGCCGAGGCTCGGTAAAGGCATGCTGGGCGCAATGCCCATCTTTGCCGATGATGAGCGCGTGGCCGGGGCTTATCTCTTGTATCTGGCCATAGTCCACATTAAAGACGGTCTTGATGGCAGGCTTCTCAGAGGCTACTACCACCAGCTCGTCGTCTTCGTAGAAGTAGGCCGGGCGGATACCGTTGGGGTCTCTGGCCACAAAGGCAGCCCCGTAGCCCAGCAAGCCTGCCATGGCATAGCCACCGTCAAAATCGCGGCAGCTGCGCTGCAGCACACGGGCCAGGTCTATATGCCGCTCCACCAGCTCAGAGAGCTCGTGGCCGCGGGCCTGGTCTTTGAGGATCTCAAACTGGCGTTGGTTTTCTTCGTCCAAAAAGTGGCCTATTTTTTCCATCACCGTCACGGTGTCGGCCTTTTCGCGCGGGTGCTGGCCCAGGTCGAGCAGTTTGTCGAAGAGCTCGTCCACGTTGGTCATGTTGAAGTTACCCGCCATGGCCAGCGTGCGGCTGCGCCAGTTGTTTTGCCGCAGAAACGGGTGGCAGCGCTCGGCCGACAGGTCGCCGTGGGTACCGTAGCGCAGGTGCCCCAGCCAAAGCTCGCCGGTGAAATCCACGTGTGTCTTGGCCCAGGCGGCGTCCTTTAGCAGGGCATTGCCGTGGCGCTCGGCGGCTTTCCGAAATGTTTTATTGACCTTGCGAAAAATATCCTGAATGGCCTGCTGCTTTACCGACCGGATGCGCTGTATGTATGGCTGCCCGGGGGGTACGTCTAGCTTTATGTTGGCGATACCAGCGCCGTCTTGCCCGCGGTTGTGCTGCTTTTCCATAAGCAGATACATCCGCCCGGCAGCCCACCGGGCAGAGCCATAGCGGTCTATATAGTACTGCAGAGGTTTCTTCAGCCTAAGCAGCGCAATGCCGCACTCGTGTTTGATGGGCTCCATAGTAGGGTCTGCTAATTTCAACCCAAAGCCATGGCTTTAATCTTGGGCTGACAAAAACTTAACACGAAGCGTTGTGCCGAATGTTCGCGTACGGGGCCGCAGCAGGGCTTAGGGTTGGGGTGGTCTGGGGTCTAGCGCATGGGCCCTGGCCTCGTTGTACCAGCGGCTGAAAAGCGGCGCGGCCTGGCTCAAGAGGTAGAACTCTGCGTTGCCAATCTGCACCACGTCTGCAGCCAGATAGCTCTCTTGGGCGGCGCTGCGCAGCGTTTTCAGGTGTAGCAGGCCTGCCAGCCAAAAGACGGCACTCACCAGCAGGCTGGCCTTTACCAGGCCCAGCACCGCGCCCAAAAACTGGTCTGCCATGCCCAGGGCCGTAAGCCTGAAAGCCGAACTAGCCGCTTTGGCCAGCCAGGCCCACAGCCGCCAAACCACCACGGCGGTTACGGCAAAGGCAAAAATCTTGACGGCCCAGCTTGGTGCCTTGCCGGCACCTAACAGGCCCGCCACCACGTCGTGCAGCATAAAGCCTGCCACCACACCTACCAGCAGGCCTACCGTGTTGAGCAGCTCTACCACCAGGCCCTTGCGCCAGCCTGTGTAGGCGGCAAAGGCCAGCAGCCCAAAAAGTAGAATATCAAGCACATGGGTACGCATAACGCTGTGGGCTGATGGAGGGGTTTAGGCAGTACGGGCGGCCAGCACGGCGGCCACGCTACCGTATTGACGCAGCAATGCTGCGGCCTGGTCAGAGTCTATGCCTAGCTCGGCCTGCAACATGCGGGTGCCGCGGTCTATCAGCTTGTGGTTGGTAAGCTGCATGTGTACCATGCGGCTGCCCTTCACCCGGCCCAGGCGGATCATGGCCACCGTGCTGATCATATTGAGCACAAGTTTCTGGGCCGTGCCTGCCTTCAGGCGGGTGGATCCGGTTACAAACTCGGGCCCGACAACGACCTCTACCGGAAATTCAGCCTCGGCCGCCACGGCAGAGCCGGTGTTGCACACGACGCAGCCCGTCAGCAGGCCGGCGGCACGGGCCTGGCGCAGGCCACCCACCACGTAAGGGGTGCGGCCACTGGCAGCAATGCCGATCAGCACATCGCCTGGTTGGGCACCATGGGCTTGCAGGTCTTGCCAGGCCTGGGCCTCGTCGTCTTCTGCAAACTCTACGGCCTTGCGGATGGCGCCGTCTCCGCCAGCTATCAGGCCCGTAAAGAGCTCGTGCGGCACGCCGAAGGTAGGCGGCAGCTCGCTGGCATCTACCACGCCGAGGCGGCCGCTGGTGCCTGCACCAATGTAAAACACCCGCTTACCTGCTTGCAGGGCGGCCACCATAGCCTCTACCAAATGCTCTATGGCTGGCAGGGCCGCAGCTACAGCCAGTGGCACGGTTTGGTCTTCGGTGTTCATAGCGGCCAACAGGTCGGCCGTGGTGCGGCGGTCCAGGTCGGCATGGCGGCTGTCAGACTCGGTGGTGGCAAACATGGCGCAAAGGTCAACTTCGGGCCTCGATTAGGCCCAGAGCGCTAATCTAATGGCCGACATACGACCTTTGGCAGCAACGTATATGGACGACGCCTTCGCCACCTTGCTGGCCAAACGCAACATAGAGGCACAAGCCCTGCAAACCCACCTGCCCGAGGTGTACGCCCGTTGGCGCGGCCTCTTCGACGATCATCACCCAGAGAGTTTTCTGGCGCAGATCCGCTTCGAGATCAACGCCACCAGGCGGCGCTTGCAGGGCCTAGCTACGCCGCAACCGCTGCCAGGCCCGGTAGCCGAGGGCGATACGGGCGTTTTGCCGCTCTAGCGTATGGCGGGCTAAAGCAGGTGTTGTTGCATACCGGGCCAACACCTGCTTGGGCCGCGCCCCCTGGAAGTGTAAGGTGTGCATGCGCACGCGCCTGCCGGTATCATGCTCTGTTGCCAGAGCATGGCCTTGGGGTGTAATCTCAATGTCTTTGAGGCCCTCTTGCAGGGCCATGCCCTGGTGGTAGTCCATGGTAATGTCGAAAGCAGTGGGGCCAGCAAGGCCCTCCACCACTTGGCTGATGTCTGCCACCAGCCCCGGATTCGCCTCTCTGAACCAGGTAAAAAAAGACATATCTGATATGCCCCCGGCACTATGGGTCTGGCAGAAGAGGTGGTAGCGCTCCTCTAGTTCGGCAATGCCGCCGGGGCGGGTGTACTGATCTAGGATAAACGCACCAAAAGCCTCCAGCACGGCTGCCTTGCCCACAAAGTTGGTATGGCCGCTGATGCCAGACACCGTAAGCCCGGCCCCTGCGGGAACGCTGCGTCGGGCCTCCTCCACGTCTGAGTACAGCATCACGTCAGAGTCTAGATAAAGGCACTCGTCTAGCCGATGGGCGCGCATCCATGCTGCCAGGGCCAGCCAGCGTTGCAGGCAAATAAGCTCGAAGCCCGCCGAATTGCTGCTGAAGTTTACAAAGACCCTGGCCAGCTTGCGGGCATCCTTCCAATAATCGGCCAGCGGCTCTCGGCGTACCACGCGGCCAAGGGCCAGGCTGCCCCAGTCTCCCAGCAAAAACCTATCTGAGCGGGGGCTGGCATGGGCCGCCTGCAGCAGTGTGGTCGGCAGGTAAAAGCTGGTGCCTGTGTGTATAAAGACAATCGGTAACAATGCCCTATGCGCTTAGATGCAGGTTGCCAAGCACCCTGCCTTTAGGCCGCAAGATGGCCCCCAAACCTGAAATAGCCTTACGATGAGCATTTTGTACCCTTTTGCCACATTTTGGAAAACCAGGCTACACTTTGTGCATTTTTTAGCCACTCATGGCACTAAAGCGCACCTAGACGATGCATTCGTCGGACAAATCCTTCCATTGGTCGAACAGATTGCTCTTTTTTTGGCTTTTCATTTGGAGGCAACCAAACTGTACTTCAATTTTGCCCAAAGGATTAACCCCAAAGGTTTTTCCTCCATAGCTGGTTGAAAGATCTTGGAGCCGGGGCAATGCCCCGGTTTTCAAGTTTATGGGCATGCCAACCGTGATGGTGTAGGCCAGGGGTTGCCGCAAGGCGCTAGCGCCTGCTGTAGGCTTTATCAAAAAAGCGCTTGTAGCCTGCCAGGTCTTTGGTCCGCATGAGCTCGCGGTAGTTCTCTGGTGTGATGATGAACTGCTGGATGCGAGGCTCTATATAATCAAAAGCGCCATCCAGACCTTGCTGCTTATCCAGGTAGAGCTTGGCTATCAGCTTAGAGCGCAGGTCTCCGGCGCGGGCTAAGAAGAACTGATCGTTGAGTAAGGTGGTGCTCACCGTCAGGTTCTCTTGCGGGTAGAAAAGATCATTGAATCCCTTGAGCTGCTCTTGCGCCTCAGACTCAGTTATGCCACCCAGCGTCAAGATAGCTATGTAAACGTGGGGGCCCTCGGTACGATCTTCCCACTGGGCAGGCCCGCTACGGGCATTGGCCCCTAGGTTGACGGCTTGCCCGGCGTTGGGGTCTGCCGAGCGGCTGGTATCGTTAGAGGCTACGGGAGGCGGGGCAGGGCGGCCAAACTTGTCGGCCGTGGCAATCATTTGCCGCAAGGTGGGTTGCAGGTCGCTCTTGGGGTAACGCTCGGCCACGGCCTGCAGGCTGTCTTTATAGACGGTGGGGTCTATCGTTTTGGCGGCCAGCAGGGCGGCCAGCAGATCTACCCTGTCTCTAAAGCTGTTCTCCGGATACTGCCTGCGTATGCCTGCAATGGCGGTGCTGGCTTCAATGTAGCGGCCCTGCTTATAGCTCTCGTAGGCCTGGCGGTACATGCCTTTGGCGGCCTCGGTTTGGGCGCGGTTCTTGGCCAGATACTCAGGGTCGTCGGCCAGTTTGGCAAACACGCTGGTGGGGTGCTTGGCCACCAAAATGCGCTTAACCGAGTCTGCCTGTGGCTTGGCTGGTTTGCGTTGATATAGGCGGTAAAGGTTGTAGAGGGCCTCAGGGTCTTTGTCGAAGTCTGGGTAACGGCTGGTAAGGCGGGCAAAGCTGGCCAATGCATTGCCGGGCTCCTCCAGGTTTTGGTCATAAATCTTGCCTATGGCAAACAGGGCAGGCTGCAGCTTATCGTCGCTGGCCTTCAGGGCCTCTTTGGTGGTAGGCAGGCCTTGCCGGTAGGTAGCCACCAAGGCGGCCACGGCCTGGGCTTCTTCGGCACGTGCGTCTGTGGTGTTGCCGCCTTTGCGGCCTGCTGGCTTGGTGCCGGCTTCGGCCGCAGGTTTACCCGTAGAGTCTGATTTGGAGGCCTGGTTGGCTGCCACTACGTCTTCTCCACCGCCTGCATCCATCTCTTTCTTGGCACGGCGCCAGTTATCCTCTAGGGGGCGGCGGCCCCATTTGCGCTGGAACACCTGCTTGCCCCGGGCCACCTGGGCCTGGTTGTAGAAATACCAGACGGGTGCCTGGCCGGGCATGGTGAGCGGAGCATTTGGATCTTGGCCCATACCTCCACCAGGCGGCGGCATACCCCCCGGCGGGGCCAGTGGATTGAGGCCGTTGCCTGCCGCTGCGAGGCGGTTGGCCTCTTCTCGCTCGGCCTTGCGGGCGGCCTTTTCGGCGGCGGCGGCCAGGGCAGCGTCGGCGCGCACCTTGGCGGTAGCCAATTCTGTCAGTTTCCGGTTCAGCGATATGGAGTCTAGCGCGGCCAGGCCACGGAGCGAGTCTTCCTTTTGGATAACCTGGTAGTGCTCCACAAAGTCTTTGAGCACCTTCTGCCGCTTGACGATGGCCTTGTAATTCTCCTCCGTCGTATCGAGGGCGGCCACGGCCGAGTCGTAGTAGAGCTTGGCCAGGTCGTAGCGCTTCACCTTCTCGTAGTAGATCTGGCCCCGCAGCAGGTAGGCATAGCCCTTCATGCCCACCGTCTGCCCGCCCGACTTGAGGCTGGCCTGGTCGTACTCCAGCGCTTTGGCCACATCGTTCTGCTTCAGCTCGAACCGGGCCATCTCATAGTAGATCTTATCCTTATACTCCAGGTTCTTCTCGTCCTTGAGCTGCTTGCGGAAGTACTTGCGGATGCGTTGGGCCCCGGCCACATCTGAGGCGGCCATGGTTTGGGCGGCGTTTACCTGGGCATTGAATGCCAGCTCGTAGGTGGGCTTGCAGCGGGCCACCATGGCGTAGTGCTTGTAGGCGGCGCTGTCATCGTTCATGCGCTGGCGTAGTTGGCCCGCCAGAAACTCCATCCGCCCACGGAAGATGTCGCGCCGCATCAGCGGCAGCGCTTCTTCTATGTACCCAAGTACCTCTGGCCACTCGCGGAACTTGCTGTGGTAGTGGGCCATGGCCAGGTAAAAATCTTTGCGATTTTGCGCATTGAGCACCTTGCTTAAGGCAGCCTCTGTGGCCTGCCGCGCATACGAATACTCTTTCATATCCGTGTAAGTGCGCAGCAGCCAAATCATGGCAGCGTGCTTTACGGCCTCGTCTTTGGCCTTGGCATTGAGGTACTTAAAGGTGTGGACGGCGTTCTCGTAATCGTCTTGATAGTACCGCGCCTTGCCAATGAGCAGGTACGAATCATCTACCCAGTTGGAGTTCTTATGCCGCTGGATAGGTATGGAGGCCTTCTTGACGATCTCGTCTAAGGCGGCGGTTTGGCTACTGGCTTGGCCGGGCGGGGGCAACACGGCCAGGGGCCGGTTGTAGTTGTCTTTCATCCCGCTCCAGGTAGAAAGCTCCACGTCGCGCAGTTTCTCTTTGGCCAGAAAGTAGCTGTTGTAGTAGGCCAGCAGGTTGTGCCAGTTGCGGGCCACCACCGTCTCTTTTTCTGCAGAGCAGGCTGCAAGCGTCCAGACGGCCAGGCCCAACACGGCAATTCGCCGGGCCAGGGTCTGTAAGGTAGTAGGGCGGTTGGGCAGCGTCACGATAAAGGGCAAAAATAACCCGCCGCACCGCAGGCAGGGATGCGCAAGGGCAACAACGCAAGGTGGGCTGGGTTTAGTTTGCCTAAGCGGGCAGTTTGCGGGCCCTCTGCGGTTTTGTGGGCAAGCTGTATGTGGGGGCGTTTGATTAGCCCATTATCCGCACCCCACGCCCTCCGTGTGAGCGGTCTGGAGACCGCGGGGTAACGGCTGCCTAGGTCCCGGTCAGAGACCGGTACCAGCGCGTTGGGGGGAGACCGGGACCAGCGCTACACTTTCAACTCTCAACTCTCAACTTTCAACTCCCCTCCTACCTTTGCAGCCACCGCACTCACACCCCCTATGCTCGACAAACACGGAATCGCCCGGCGCATCGCCCAAGAGCTACAAGACGGCTTCTACGTCAACCTGGGTATTGGCATACCGACGCTGGTGGCCAACTACATACCGGCCGGTATTTCCGTAGAGCTGCAGAGCGAAAATGGTCTGCTGGGGATGGGGCCCTTCCCTACCGAGGATGAGGTGGATGCAGACCTTATAAACGCCGGCAAGCAGACGGTGACGATGACGGCCGGCGCAAGCCTCTTTAGCAGTGCTGACAGCTTTGCTATGATCCGCGGCGGGCATGTGGACCTGACAGTGCTCGGCGCGATGGAGGTATCCGAAAACGGCGACATTTCCAATTGGAAGGTGCCCGGCAAAATGGTAAAAGGCATGGGCGGCGCCATGGATCTGGTGGCTTCGGCCAAAAACATCATCGTGGCCATGCAGCACCGCGACAAGGCTGGCAACAGCAAACTGCTGCCCGCCTGCACGCTGCCCATCACGGGCTTGCGCTGCGTCAAAAAAATCGTAACCGAGCTGGCCGTGCTAGACGTGCTACCCGAGGGCGGCTTCCACCTGCTGGAGCGGGCCCCCGGCGTGAGCGTGGAGGAGATCAAGTCTGCCACAGCCGGCCGGCTGGTGATTGACGGCGATGTGCCGGAAATGACAATAGGCTCCTGACTTTTGGAAAAGCACACCACCAACGACTACGGCAAGCACCTGTGCCCCTGCTGTAAGTACTTTACCTTGAGCCAGCCCGGGGCCGACACGCGCGAGACCTGCGATGTGTGCTATTGGGAAAACAACGCCGCCCAAACCGCCGACCGAGAGCTGGTGCTACCACCCAATGCCGTGAGCCTGAACCAGGCCCGGCGTAACTTCCGCAAGTTTGGCGCTTGTAGCGATCTGGCCCGGGCCAGCGTGCGCCCTCCGCGGCCAGACGAACTACCATAGCAGGCGAGCACCTCATTGGTACTACCTTGTAGGCAAAACGACATTCTTAATTTCTCATTTTTATTTAAGCCTAAGTCATGCCCGCAGCCCTGCGATTGCTCCACTTGGTAGGCATTTTCAGCCTGGGGCTGATGCTCTGGAGTGGCCTGCTCATCTACTGGGCACACGACCCGTACAGAATTACCGTGCTGGGTTATGAGGTGTTCCACTTTTTCCCAAAGGGATTTTACCAGTTTCTGGGGGCCGAGCGTAAGCTGGCCCAGGGCATGGGCTGGCACTTTGCCGTGCAGTGGATATTTATGGCCAACGGGTTGCTTTACACCGGCTGGCTCTGGGTATCGGGCCGCTGGCGAGACCTGGCTCCACGGCGCTGGGGCGAGTTGGCCGATGCCGTACACGTAGCCTTGCACGACGTAGGGCTGCGCAAGCAAGCACCCCCGCAAACGGGGCGTTACAACGCGGCCCAAAAGCTGGCCTATGCCAGTATCCCGCTGCTGGGAGCTATGGCCACGCTCTCGGGCTGGGCCATCTACAAGCCGGTGCAGATCGGGTGGCTGCTGGGGTTGTTTGGCAACTACGAGAATGCCCGGCTGGTACACTTTTGCACGGCACTAGCCTTTACGGGCTTTATCGGCATCCATGTAGCGCAGGTGTTGCGGCAGGCGCTGCAGACGGGCTGGGGGCACCTGGGGGCCATGTTTCTGGGTACGGCAGATCCTGCCGAAGACCAAGCGCGCCCCGCGCCACACGCTGAGCCCGATCCGCTCACTGCCTGAGCCAGCCCTATTCGGCGGCTTTCAATTGGCGGCTCTTGCCATCGTAGGCGCGCATGGTGTTCTCTAGCAGGCCGCAGATGGTCATCAGGCCAACGCCGCCGGGCACTGGGGTAATGTAGCTGCACTTAGGGGCTACAGTGGCAAAGTCCACGTCGCCAGCCAGGCGGAAGCCTGCCTTTTTTGAGGAGTCTTCTACCCGCGTCAGGCCCACGTCTATCACTACGGCACCTTTCTTTACCATATCGGCCGTCACGAAACCCGGCTGGCCTATGGCGGCAATCAGAATGTCGGCCGAGCGTGTAACCTCAGCCAGATTGCGTGTGCGCGAGTGGCAAAGCGTAACAGTGGCGTTGCCCGTGCGCGTGGAGCGCTGCAAAAGCACAGACATCGGCAAGCCCACAATCTGGCTGCGACCCAGCACCACGGCATGGGCACCGGCAGTCTGTATCTGATAATGCTCTAACAGCCGCAAAATACCCAGCGGCGTTGCCGCAATAAACCCACCCAGGCCCTTGGCCACTCGCCCAAAGTTCTCCGGATGGAAGCCGTCCACATCCTTCATCGGGTCTATGGCGATGGTAACCTTGTGGGGGTCTATGTGGGCCGGTAGGGGCAACTGTACAATCAGCCCATCTATCCCAGGGTCGTTGTTAATCTCGGCAATTTTTGCCAGTACCTCGCCCTCCGATACGCTCTCCTCAAACCTGATGAGGGTACTGTCGTACCCCACCTCGGCGCACCGGCGAATTTTGCTGGCTACATACGTCTCGCTGGCGCCGTTGTGGCCGATGAGCATCGCCACCAGGTGGGGCGGCCGCTTACCTGCGGCACGTAGCCGCTCTACTTGCTCGGTTAATTGCTGTAGAATCTGAGCAGATACTAGGCGGCCGTCCAGCAGTTCCATGCGCAAAGGTACCCATTGCAAGGGCAGCCCTTTGTTACTACAAAAGACAGGTGCGTGTTACCAAAAGGTAAACACCCAGCCATGGCAAGGCTAGTTATAGCCTAGATTGCTCCTTCGCGCTCTTCCTTTATAAATCGTTGAGCCAGGTTTTCGAGCGTTTTGCTCATCTCGCGGTAGCTTACCTCATCGCCGGTGCTGGCCATCAGTGTTTCAGTTAGGCCTGCTACGGTTTGCAGGTAAAATTTCTTCATCTCACCCATCATCATAGCCTGCGTCCAGAGGTTGATGTTGAGGGTCTGGTTTGTGTCTTGCTCCCAGACAGAGAGGGCAAAGCAGCGGGTGTCGGGGTTGGCATCGGCAGGGGCATCGTCGGCGGCCCAGCGGATGTCGGTGGGCATGTTTTGCTCGTCGAGGGAGATCGTCAGGCGGATTTCGGTTGTACGCATCTGGCTGCAAAGGTCGTAGGCCTGCGGCTACTGTGCTACACGCGCACCTGCCATTATTGGCAAAATGCCTGCTTGTCCGTATCTTGGCCGTTGCACTACGGTATGCCACCCGACCCCCAACCTCCCCGAAGTCCCGGCCGAAGTAGGCCCAAGGCGCAGTCTGCTGCCAGCAAGCTAAACCTAGCATGGGAGCTGGCCCGAAACATGGGCCCAAGGTACATCGCCTTCCGAGCCTGGTGGGAGTTGCGCCGACGGATGGGTTTGCTGAAGCGCGCCTTCCCCACCGAGCCACAGCGGCAAGACTTCATTGGCCTGCAAGCCTGGCTAGCAAACCCCGGCTTAGCCTTGCTAGCCGAAGACGTACGCACCCAGCTACCCCAGGCAGATGAAGCAACCCGCGAAAGGCTGGCCGCAGAAGCCGAACGGATTCTGGATGGGCAGTTACGCTTTTTCTCTGCCTCGTGGCACGACCTGGGCAACGACTGGGACTGGCACACCCACCCCGAAACCGGCTACCGATACCCCAGCAACCACTGGACGGCCATCGAAGACCTCTCGGCACGCGCCGGAGACATCAAGTACGTTTGGGAGAAAGCCCGCTTTGCCTGGGTGTACACGCTAGCCCGGGCCGAGGCCCACACAGGCCAAGATCATGGCGGCTACGTCTTTGGCCAGATTGCGCACTTTCTGGCGCTCAACCCCCTCAACCAGGGCCCCCAATACCGTTGCAGCCAAGAGATTAGCCTCCGACTGCTGGCCTGGAGCTTTGCCCTGGCCTACTGGCGCCACCACCCTGCCCTAACCGATGATCTGTTTGGGCAGATAATGCATGCCGTGCGCTGGCAGTTGCACCATGTGCGGCAGGCCATCCACTTCTCGCGGATAGCCGTGCGCAACAACCACGCCATCACAGAGTGCGCCATGCTGGCCCTGGCAGAGCGCCTCTTCCCCTTCTGGCCAGAATCGTCCACCTATGCCGTAGAGGGCAAAGCCTGGCTAGAGGCAGAGCTGGCCTTCCAGATCTACCCCGGCGGTGCTTACTTGCAACACAGCCACAACTACCACCGGGCCGTGGTGCAGGTAGCCACGCTAATACTCTCTCCGGCTGGGTTAGGGCCAGATGCCTTGGGCGCCGTTGCCAAAGAGCGCCTGAGCCAGAGCCTGGATTTTTTACTGGCCTGCCAAGACCAGACCTCTGGCTGGCTGCCCAACTACGGCAACAACGACGGGGCCCTGTTCTTTCCCCTTAGCGCCACGCACTATCGCGACTACCGGCCGGCTCTGCACGCTCTGGCGCTGGCCTTAGGCAGGCCAAGCCCCTACCCCACCCCAGGCCCTTGGGAAGAGGAAGCTGCCTGGTGGAGCCTGGGCCCGGCTACCCAGACCTCGGCAACGCCTCATCTAGTAGATGGGGCCATCGTTGTTAATGGCTACGGCATTCTGCGACACAATGAGGGGCAAACCCTAACCTGCCTGCGGGCCGCCGCCTACCATGATCGCCCCGCCCAGGCCGACAACCTCCACCTGGACATCTGGCATCGAGGGCGCAATCTGCTGCGAGACGCCGGCACGTATAAGTACAACGCCGAGCGCAGCACACTGCTGGCCTTCGGCGGGTCTGCCGGGCACAATACCTGCACCTTAGAGGCAGAGCCGCACATGCTAAAAGGCAGCAGGTTCATCTGGTATTACTGGCCCAAAATGGCCAGACTAGAGTCTTCTGCAGACGGCCGTACGCTGCGGGCGCAGGTACAGGCTTACCGGCACCTCCATCCGCAAGGCATAACCCTTGCCCGGACGGTGACCGTAGAGCCCGATGCCTGCACCTGGCATATTACTGACTGCGCCGACAACACACTGGGCAAATCCTTCTGCCAGCATTGGCACCCTGCCCCCGGCTGGGAGGGTATCCTGAGCATCGAGGCGGTAGATGCGAACGGAGATCCCTTGGAGGCTACCGTGGCAGACGGTTACTACGCCGGGTACTACGGGCGTAAACAGCCCGCACCGCACCTGACCTTCGCCACCAATACCGGACAAATCCGTACGACCATCATGCTTTTGCAGGCCCTGCCCCCGGCCCTCTATCCAGACCAGGCGCTAGACGAGTAGGCGGGCCTGCGGCTATCTTGCGCACAAGCATCTCCGTTGCCCCGTATAGCTCGATATGTCTGTGCCCCAAGCCGACCCCAACCCCGGGCTGACGACCTGGCACCAGTTAGAGGCAGATGGCCTTCGGCTACGTTACTTGGCCGTAGAAGGCCCACCCGGCGACGCATGGATAATCTTCCACGGGTTTGGGCAAAAGCCTGCCGAATGGCTGCCGCATGCCCAGGCGCTTTGCCACCTGGGGCGGGTGCTGGTAGTAGAGCTGCCTGCCCACGGCCAAAGCAGCGCCTTACGGCAAGACAAGCCCATCAGCCAGGCCGCATGGGAGCATTGGATTACGGCCCTCTGCCGCAAAGAGCGTGTGCAAACCTGCAACCTACTGGGCTACAGCCTTGGGGGCAGGCTGGCGCTGGCATCGGCGCATGCGCTCAAAGGCCGGGTTGAGCAGTTGGTGCTTTGCGCGGCAGAAGGGGCCGGCCATAGCCTTTGGTATGCCCTGGCCACGCGCTGGCCGCTTGGCCGCCGTCTGCTAAAGGGCATGGTTTTCAACCCCAAGTGGGTTCTAAGCACTTTAAAGCTGTTGGCGCGTATTGGCCTGCTCAATAAGAGCCTGGCGCGCTTTGCCACAGGCCAACTGCAAACCCGCGCCCAGCGCCGGCTAGTGGCCCGCAGTTGGCTGGCGCTCAGGCACCTGCCTGGCAGCCTTACGGCCCTTGCAGAGGTGCTCAATAGGCACACCATTCCGCTTTTGATTGTTGCAGGCAAGCACGACAAAACCGTGCCAATGGCCCGAATGCTGCCCTTGGCCCGGCTTGTGCCCCATGCGGGGGTCCAGGTGCTACCGGTAGGCCACAACCGCCTGCCAGAGGCCACCATAGGTCTATTGCTAAAAGAGCACTTTGATTAGGCTGGCTGCGGCAGAGGCCCCGCGGCCAAGGGCACGGGGCGGTGTTGCTCAGTAAAAACCTCTACCTGCCCATTTGCCAGCCGGGCATACATACCGGTGCCGAACCAGTCGCCGAGGTTGAGGTAATGAGCTGTAGAGCCCACTGGCAGCCACATGGCCAGATGCCTATGGCCAAAGAGATAGAGATCTGGCCATGCATCTATGGCATGCTGTGCCTGGGCCCATTGCCAGATATACTCTTGCTCGCCTTTAAAGGACTGGTCTGCCGGGCCATGGCTGCGGCGGCTGTTGTTGCTCCAGTTCTGGGCTATCCACATGCCCACGTTGGGGTGCAAAAAGCCGAAAGCCTGCTGGCAGAGCGGGCTTGCAAAAGCCTTCTTAAGCACTTTGTAGAGCCGCTCGCCCGGGCCCAGGCCATCGCCATGGCCTACGAGGCAGCGCAGACCCTCGGCCTCTAGCCGGGTGGGTTGGCGGTACAAATGCAATCCGGTTTCGGTGGGGAGGTAGTCAAATATCCACATGTCGTGGTTGCCCGTCCAGGCCGAAACCTGTACCCCCGCATCGTGCAGGCGGGCCAGGCTACCCAGCAGCCGGGTAAACCCCTTTGGCACAGCCCGTCGGTACTCAAACCAGAAGTCGAACGTATCGCCCAAGAGCCAAATTTGGCTGGCGCCTGCCTCGGCGCAATGCTCTAGCCAGCGCACCACGCGTTGCTCCCTGGCTCGGCTTTCTCCATAAGAAGGGCTACCCAGGTGGAAGTCGGTGGCGGCAAATACAGGCATAAGTTGCGGGTGCGGCAGCGCAAAGGTATGGCTCGACCCATAGCCCCCCTCGATTTTGGCCGTCGACTGGCCATGGCCACCCTTGCAGGGCCACACAAGGGATATCCTTAAGCTACCTTTGTTGCTTAAACATCCGAATTTTTTGCAACGGCGGGTCTGCTCCAGGCCAGCGGTCACTTTCGGTTAATTGGTTAATGCCACAGTCTTCCTTCATCTACGACACCGCGGCCGATGTCCGGCTGACAGATATCGTTTCTAAAGCCGTGGCCTGGGGGCGGCGAAACCTCATTTGGTTGATACTAGGTACGCTGGTGGGCGCTGGTGCATCGCTTTTGCTCAACAGCCAAAGCCCGAAACAATACACCAGCTCATTCATCGGCTATGGCAACAACCTGTCAGACCTGCGGGTGCGCGAGTCTTTGATGCACCTCAATACCCTGCGCGTGCTCAACCAAACAGACGAATTGGCCGCCCGCCTGGGTTTGACACCCGCTGAAGCCAAGCAGATCGTCGCCATCGCAGGCCTGCCCAACAACACGCTGGAGGCCGAGCTGCCTCCCTTCCCCGCCCGCGAGAACGAAATTTACCACTGGCAAATCCAGTGTACGGTTACAGACCCGCAGATCTTCCCCAAGCTGGAGCGTGGTATCGTCAAATACGTTGACGGACTTCCGTTTATACAGAAGGTGTTAGGCGAGCAACGCGCCGCCCTAAAGCGCCGCATTGCGCAAAACGATGCCCAGGTGGCCTACCTAGAGGGCATCAAGCAAAATATCTCCGAAAACATGGGGCGCATCAGCGTGCTAGACGTTGGCACCGTCTCGCGACACATCGTAGATATTGCCGAGAAAACCGAGGAGATGCGCCTAAAGCTCCTCAAGATGGATCATGAGCTTGTGGTTATGCGGCCTATGGAAATTATCCTCAAGCCAAGCTCGCCGGGGCCTTACCGTGCCGCAGCATACGGTGCTGCCCTTGGCCTGGTGATCACGCTGGTGGTGCTGGGCTTTATCGGCCTGCTCAGGCTGAGCAAATCTGTGGCTTAGGGGCCCAGCAATCCCAGCGCGGCCAGATAGTCGGCCAAGGCAGTCATAAGGTAGGTTTCTTGGTCTGGCAAGGCCAGCATCGGCATGGGCACCCCAGGTGCAAAATGCGGCCAGCCTTCTGCATCGGGGCCTAGTGGTTCCCAATGGCCTAGGGGTGCCAAAATGGTACAGATGCCTAAGTGCATCAAATCCTGCTTTTCTTCTTTGCTGAAGGCACGGCTGCCCTGCCCCAGCTCTTGCACGCCGATTAAGAACAGCATGCCATTCAGGTCTGGCGCTTTCCCCGTCAGGTGTTCAAAAAAAGCCTGCACCATGGGCCAACGAGGTTCTGGGCGAGGGGCAGTATCCGCATCCGTAGGTTCTGGCAGATCAGTCATGGCAGGGAGTAGTCATCAATGGGTATGGCTACACGGAGGCCGGCTTTAGCGTCAGCAGCGCAAGCACCTCTACATGGTGCGTTTGCGGAAAGAAATCGTAGGGCGTTAGGCACTCAACAGCGTAGCCAACTGCTTCTAGCATAGCCAGGTCTCGGGCCAGCGTGCCGGCAGAGCAACTCAGATAGGCCAGGCGGCTGGGCTGCCCCTCGTGGGCCAGGTAATGCAGAACTTCGGGCTCCAGGCCGGTGCGGGGTGGGTTTACATAGGCCAAGCGCATAGGCCTGGGCACGGCCTGCCACCAGGCACGAACCTGCGGCAAGCGATGGAGGCAGTTGCCACGCAATACCTGGGCGGCAGGTGCGTTTAGCCCGGCACAGGCTACGGCAGCCCCACCTGCCTCTACACCCAAAGCACTGGCTCCAGCCTCGGTAAACAGCCGAAGGCTGCGGCCTGCGCCACAGTAAAGATCTACAACGGCATGGCCAGGGCTGGGCTTCAAATGGCTTACGGCCTGTGCCAGTGCCTGGCGGTGCAGCCCCGGCAGCAACTGGGCAAAGGCTGCGGGGCCATACCACAAGCCATCGTCGTCTTGGCTCAGGGCTTGGCCTGCCAGCAAATGCCAGCCACTATCGGCCAGCAGTCGCTTGCCTGCCGAGGGGTGGAAGTGCAGCCAAAGGCCCTCTAACAGGCCAGGCACCAATGCCTGCGCACGGGTATGCAGCTCAGCCAGTGCCTCTGCAGGCAAGGCCTTTTGCTTCAGCACCACCACGGCCTGCTTGCCACTGTGCAGATAATAGGCTGCCTGGGCCACATTGGGCGGGGGCAATAAGGCGCAAACGGCTTGGCAAGCCTCATTTACCAGGGCCGCCTGCACGGGGCAGTCGGGTATGGCTATAAAGTCGTCGCGGCGCATCATGCCTGCCTGCCAACGGCTTGCCAGGTACTGCAATTGTAGGGTGCATCGGCGGCGGTAACCCCAACGCTCGGCCTCGGCTACAGACCGGATATCCGTCAGCGCTGCCTGCCACAAGGCAAGCGTGCGGGCCAGATAGCCTTGCTTTTGGGCCAGGCTATCTTCCATGGGCCACTGCCGGTGGCGGCAGCCGATGCAGGCCGGGTTGCAGCCATATGGCAGGGGGAGCAGGGTCTCGGGCACGGGCCGCAAAGGTACGGCTACCGGCTATGGGCCGAGCCTTGCCAACAAAAAGCCCGGCCCCTACCGAAGGCAGAGGCCGGGCTAAGTTGGGTAGCGCTGGGCTGCTTAGCGGGCTACCACCAGGCGTTTTAGCACACGCTGGCTGCCTTGTTGCAGCACAGCCTGGTACACACCAGCGGGCAAGGCAGACAGGTCGAGGCTTTCGTCAACCTGGGCGGTGGCAAAGCTGCGCGCAAGCAGGGTACGGCCAGTGGCATCTACTAGCACAAGCGTGGCGGCTTGGGCAGTGGGCAATGTGGCCGTCAGGCGTACCTGGTTGGCGGCTGGGTTAGGCATAAGGTTGGCTGTGAGGGCAGCTACCGCTGCCTGCGCCTTGGCCTGCACGGTCTGGTCTACTTGTAGGCCGTAATCTTCGGCCTGGCCGTTGAAGACATTGCTGCAATTAGGTGCCGTCGAGCCTTGGCGATACTCAATCACGCGCAAGCGTAGCAGGCCATCGGCAGCATCGGCAGGTACGTTAAAGCGAAGGGTTGTAGCATTCGGCTGTTGGAAGCTGCCCGTGCCCGTTACCATAAGTTCTGCCGCATCCAGGTTGCCGTCGTTGTTCAAATCCAGGTAAACCTCTACCACGCGGGCTACCTGCTGCTGAAGGGGCGGTGCGGTTACCGCAATGGCTATGCGCTGATCGCGTGCCGCACGTACGCTTAGGTTACAGGTACGGTCGATGATGCCATCGTTGCCTGCAGGCGCCGTGTTAGACACTACCTGTTGGCGCGTAGCCTCGTTTAGGATGCTGACGCGGGTCATACCTTCTTGCGTAAGCAGTACCCCATTCTCTGACTGTGGCGTGGGCATGCAAGCCGCAGCGGGCGGCGCGGCATAAATCCTGACGGTGTCGCTGGTTGTGTCGGCACCGAGTGCATTGCTCACGATGAGCGTTACGGTGTAAATGCCAGGCGAGCCAAAGTTGTGCGATACGATGGGGGTGTTGTAGGTGGTGCCTCCAACATCCCAAGTGAACTGCGTGGGGCCACCCGTGCTGGTGCTACGCAACTGTACGGTGCTGCCGCAACCGTTGGCCTGGAAGGCCACAAAGCCAGCCACCGGCGCAGATACCTGCACCCGCAGGGCCAGATCTACACTCTGGCCAGCCGTATTGGTGGCGCAAGGCTGCCAGGTGCTGCCACCCTGCTGGGCAAGCACCATCAGGCGCAAGCGTAGCGGGGTATTGAGGGTAGCGGTGGCTGGCATCAAAAATTTGCCTGTGTAGCTGGTGGTGTTGCCTTGCCTGGTAAAGCGGGCTACCACAGCCTCGGTTGCATCAAAGGTGCCGTCGGCGTTAAGGTCTAGCCAGGCCGTAATGCCTGCCGCCGGGCCTTGTATCTGAGGCGTGGTGGCTACGATGGTAACGCTATCTCCGGCATCGACCGTAGTGACGGGTGCCGTGCAAGAGAGGTCTAGGTGCCGGCCAGGAGCAGCCGCTTGGTTAAGTACGACCGCATTGCGAATTGTAATCCTGAGGAAGCCCAGCGTCTGGCCACCGGTGAAGGTAGGCAAGCAGCTAACGGCCGCCAGGCCCTGCAGCGGCGTGAAGTTGATATAGTTGGGCCGCACAAGCGTGTCAGACCCGGCAGAGTTGCTCACGATAAGGGTAACCGTAAAGGTGCCTGCCGTGGTGTACTGGTGGCTAGGGCTGGCGGTAGTATCGGTGTTGCCGTCGCCGAAGTTCCACAACCAGCGGGTAGGTACACGGGTAGAGCTATCTAAGAACTGTACCAGGCCCGTGCAGCCAACCCGGCCCGTGGCCGAAAATCCTGCCACCGGCGGCGATTGCACCACAGCGCGGAGGATGACAGCATAATCTTCTACCTGGCCTACGTTCAGGTTGCGGCAAGGTGTCAGTGCTGTGCCGCCGCCTGGGCCTTGCGTAATGTCTGACATGACCCGCATGCGCAGCCCTCTGTTGCCAACCGCAGAGCCAGGGAAACGTACCGTGGTGGTGTATTGGCCGCCAGTGGCCTGGCCGTTGCCTACAAGCTCGTTTGCATCAAACTGGCCATTGGCATTGTAGTCAATCCAAATAGCTACAGACTCCGTAGGGCCCCCGCCTTGCGACCCGGCCACGTTCACCGTAATCTGAAGGGTGGTATCTATGGGCAGGGTAATTACTTGGGTACACGTGTAATCTTGATAGCCGTCGTTGCTGGGGGTGGCATGGTCTATTGTACCAAATCGTACCCGCGCTATGCCAAAACCGTTAAAGGTTTGCTGCGCAACAGGCTGGCATGGCGCGGCGGGCAGGTTGAGGTTAGGCAGTATGGTGATATAACCAGCCCGTACCAGCGTATCGGCCCCAAAGCGGTTTTGCACCACAAGGGTTACGGTGTAGGTGCCGGCGTTGGCATAGGTATGCTCGGGGGCGGCGGTGGTGTCTGTATTGCCGTCTCCAAAAGACCACAAGTAGCGGTCGGCATTGATGGAGGTATTGGCAAACTGGATGCGCCCGTCGCAGGCCGTGCGGTTAATGGCCGTAAACTGGGCCGTAGGCGGGGCCGTGTTGGCCAACACCACCACCGAGTAATCTTCTACCTGGCCGAAGTTGACACCTGCACAAGGGCTCTCCGTTTGTTGGCGGGCCGACAGTATGCGCATACGCAATGGCACGCCGGTGATAGCGGTATTGGGCAAGGTTATGCTGCCGGTGCGCTGGCCGCGCACGTTGTTTTCAGCAAAAAACAGTTCCGTCGCATCAAAGTTGCCGTCGTTGTTGGTGTCTATCCAGACCCGGATTGACTCTGGCTGCTGGGTGCCCACCGTAACAATGATGGCATTGGGAATGGCTGCCGTCAGGGTTGTAGAGCCTTGGCAGGTAAAGTCTTGGTAGCCCTCGGTAGCGTCGCCGCTCGTCACGTTGATGGTGCCGAACCGTACGTTGGTGATGCCGATATTGCAGCACGTTTGGATGGTAGCCGGGTTACCGCATGCCGAGGCAATTGGGGCCTGTACGTAGGTTACGGCGTTAACCACCACGGCGGTGTCTCGGCCATAGGGGCCTACCACCACCAGCGACACATTGTAGTTGCCGGGCGCGGTGTAGCTATGCGTGGCGGTAGCACCGCTGGTGGTATCTATGGAGCCATCGCCGAAATGCCACCGATATTGGGTAATGGCATTTTCGCTGATAGAGCGGAAGGTGTAGGTGCTGTCGCAGTTGCTGCCAGCCGAGCGCACAAAGGCGGCCACGGGGGGCAGGGTATTGGGCACCACAAGCACGGTGTAATCTTCTACCTGGCCCAACTGAGGGGCACGGCAGGCGCCAAGGGGTGTACCCGTACCGTCTGAGACGATGCGCAGGCGGATAGGGCGGCCTACCCCCGCGCCTGTGGGTGCCGGTAGCAAAAACGTATCAGCGGGGTTGATGCTATTAAGACGCTCGAAGATGACCTCGCTGGCCTCGAAGGTGCCGTTGCCGTTCAGGTCTAGCCAGGCGCGGGTGTCTTGGGGCTGGGTGGGGTTGGTGGCCAGGTTCACGCGGTAGCGCAGACCCTCTACCAGGCGCACGCGTACCTGGCAGGTAAAATTCTCGTAGCCTGCCGCGCCGTTGGCACTGGCATTATCTAGTGCAGCCGGGCCAGTGCCAATCAGCGGCCTGATGGTAGCGCGGGTTATGCCAAAGTTGCAGCAATAAGCCACCGTGTTGACGGTGGTACAAGCAGCCACGGGCACTGTATCGTTAAAACGGACATAGTTGGAGCGCAGCAGAGAGTCTGCCCCGTTGGCATTACGCACTACCAGCTTTACACTGTAGGTACCCGCTTGGGCATAAAAGTGCGTAGGGTTTTGCAGGGCAGACGTGTTGCCGTCGCCAAAGTCCCACCGCCATTGGCTTGGGCCGCCTGTGCTTTGATCTGTAAACCGCACCGAGCCTGAGCAGGTTACCGTGTCCGGCGAGAAGAAGGCCGCCACCGGAGGCACCTGGCTGGTGGTGGCTATGATGTAAAAGTCTTTCGTTTGGCCATACTCGGGCGTACGGCAAGGGGTGGGCAGGGCAGAAATGTCGGCATCGGTGGCTACCCGCAGGCGCAACCGCTGGTTGAGCAGGGCCGAGGTAGGCAGCGTAAAACTGCCTGTATGCACAAAAGCGCTGTTAGAGCTAAAGACCAGCTCGCTCGTAGGCCCGGTAGAGTCGAAGATGCCGTTGTTGTTGATGTCGAGCCATACGCGCACGTTCTCTGTAAGCGTTGTACCCACGGTAACCTGTATGCCCACAGAGCTACCTGCAATGGCACTAATGCCCTGCCTGCAGCTGGAGTCTCGGTACCCTTCTGCAAAGCCGGTGCTGGCAAAGTTGGCCGTACCCAGCCGCACATTGTAGATACCGGGGCTTACGAAAGGGGCCGACGAGTTGGTGGCCGTACCAGGGCTGCAAGTCGGCGTGGGGCACTGGGCCGCTGCCGTGAGGCCTCCAAGGCCCAACCAAGCCAAAAGCCCGAAGAGTAAAAGCGTAGATTTAGTATGCATGTGCGCGTCTGGGGATAGCTGCACGGGCCAGGCCAGGCCAAGCCTGCAGCTTAGAAGTTTACCGCCCGGCGGTTGGGTCTGGGGGTGGTACCACCAAACCTTCTACCGAGGCAATGCTTCTAAGACAAAGAAAGCATATCTCTCGGTTGGAAAAGGCCAAACAGCCTTCAAACATAGCAAATCAGCAGCCTGCACCCAAAGAATCAGACACTTGGGAGCCCCAATCGATGTAGGCTCGCTTTGCTGCAATTATTATTCACACAAAGAATAACCACTTTTTTTTAGACACAAGGCTGCATCTGGACAGCGGCCTAATTTTTCCAGAGGGCGGAAGACGGGCATTCTGTAAGGGTATTGACGCGTTGCGCAAGAAAGCAATCTATAACACAGGCCAACCCAACAGGTCAGCTTCAAGTCGCCATCGGGTGGCGAAACCTTGCCAATGACGGCTGTTTAAGCACCGCTCGTAACACTTTAACACCGGCAAGAACTTACCGCCCCCAACTTGCCCAATCCAGCAGCAGAAACAAGTCTGCCCCTTTGGCCCATCGGTTGGGGAGCAAGCTATTAGCCAACCGCCAAATGCGCACTACCCGTGTAAGCGCCCACTTTTCCCTCCCTCCAGGCTGCACGCCTCCATGTTTTGATGTACAGGCTAAGCGGTGCTGGGCTCGCATTAAAAGGTTAACCACATGCTACTGGGCATATGCGCCAAACTTTTTAGCCCAAGGCAGAACAAGTAAAAGCCCCTGCCAGGGATGGCAGGGGCTCGGTGCTGAGGCAAGCTTTGGCTCTGGCGGACTACCTGGTAAAGTAATCTTCAATCTCGCCCACCACCCAATCTGGTACGCGGAGGTCAAGGTCTCGGGCTTCAAAGGGGGCGCGCTTGTCGCCTTTGCCGCTACGCTCGCCTGCAGCCAGCTTTAGCGTATAACTAATTCCTGTCAAAGCAAGGCCACTTGTTTGCTCAAACTGGCGGAATTTGGCATAAGCTTTGGCCGGATCCCCTTTCAGATAAGCCAGCACGGCCGAGGCCTCCAGCAGTTTCATCTCGTCATTAGGCGACTCTGGGCGGTGCTTGGTAAGCAATGCTTCGGCTTCGGCAAAGCGCTTGGCCGTGGCCAGAGCTATGATTTCGGTAGGCACGTCGTGCCAGGGCGACTTCGGTCTGCGGTTCAGCTCGTGTGTAATCTCTGCCCAATACATGTGTTGCTGGCCATAGGGCAGCATATCTACCACCGTAGGCAACAGCAGATCCAGGTTGGGGTACTGTGTCTCGGTCAGGGCCTTCATCTTGGGCCAGGCGGCCCCGGCGCAAATGCCTGCCGTGTCCAACTGGTTCAGGGCGCGGTGAGCCAGCATCAGAGCCAGGTCGGCATCCAGGTCGCTGCCGGCGCTGTAGCCTGCCCGGCGCGCGATGATGAGCACCTCTTTGCCCATGGCCACGGTAAAGCCCTGGCGCACAGCCATGTCGTCTAGCAGGTAAGACTTCATTTGGCTCGCAAACACCAGCGCCTCCAGCTTGGCGGGCTCTTTGGGTAGCTTGTCGGCAATCCAGGTAGCGCCGGTGGCATTGCGCACCTGGCCACGGGTTTGTAGGTACTCGCAGGCATAGCCGTCGCTTTCCATAATAGGCAGCAGTTGGCGCATGGGGTCTTGGGTGCTTACGTCGTCGTGGTCTTTCAAGAACCTAAAGGCATTGCGCACCCAGCGGCGGCGGTTCTCTTTGGTTACGGGCCGCATGGCAGGGTCAGAGTTGATCAGATCTTGCACAAAGAGTATCTTTTGCTTGTCTGTCAAATCAGGCGAGGCCAGCAGGCTGCCTTCTACCAGGCGGGCATAGTCTGCCGTTTCGATTTTACCATGGCCAGACTTGATGAAGATTACCGCTGCCTGCTCCCGCACATCGTCTGTATAGGCAGCCAGGCTGGGGTTTAGCCTGCGGATTTCGGTGTAGGCAGGCGTCTGGCCCGCGCGGTATTTACCTATAAGGCCTTCCACAAAGGCGGCAGAGCTTTCAATCTTGTTGTTGGGCCGCCCGGTAAGGGCAGTGCGGGGCGCCTCGGCGCTCTCCGCCTTAGAGATGGGCTTGTCAATCGGTGCCGGCCCGCTAGAGGCGGGTCCGGAGGGGGAGGTCTGGGCCGTAGCGCACAAAGAAACTCCCAGGGCCAGGGTGCTCAACACATGTTTCATAGTGGCCGCAACCTATTAGCCTGCCGGAGGCATGTCTAGCCCTCAAGCCTACGTTTGGCAACGGCGTAAGGCAAAGCCCCCTACTCCACGAATAACACAACCACCTTCCGATTTATGGAGCGGGAAGGTTTGGAGACGTTGCAGATGGTGATGGTGATCGTGGTGCCTCTAAACTGGCAAACCAATCTGCCACCACCTGCCGCAAATCCTCGGCACGGCGCTGCACCTCCGCTAAAGACCCAAGCTTAATCATCCGGCGATCCAGATACGTCCCTTCCAGCAATCCCGTCGGATTGGCAATGACCGCACCCCGCGGATACACCACCACCAAGTGCACACAGTGTTGGCTACGCGGATGAAAAGCGGCAAAGTCATAACGCCCATAGTAAAAACTAGGCACTTTCCATTTAATCCGAGCCTCCAACCGCGGATCCGCCACGCATAGAATGCGGTAGGTCTCTAGCAAAGCTTCTTTGAGGGGGTGCTCAAGCTCCTGCCAATAGCCTTCTACAGCAGCGTCAGCATACATTGGCATAATCTCATTAATTAGGAAAGTGGCAAACTCAAAGCCTGGCTTAACCTTGTTCCTTAGGGAGTTCGAGGGCGCAGCCCTTGAACAGCAGGGAATTTATGGGTGCCTACCTTAGCGAAAGGCCCAGAACAAATACCATAAAGAGGCTATGGTAGCCACGGTATTGATAAGGGTCGTGATGTAGATGGCACGTTTTACATCCCTGGTACATTTTTCCAAACCTTCGGAAAAAGACCCTTCTATGTCATTACCAGCCAAGTAGTTCCCGCAGCCTCCCCTCTACCCTACCCTTGCTGAGATACGCCTTCTCCAGGCTGGGGGCGAAGGGGCTGGGAGGAGAAATATGCCTATTTCAGAATGTTCACCAAAGCTACAACGGAAGCTACAATAGCCAGCAGTTGGCCCAAAGAGGTGAGATAGATGGTTCTTAGCAGTTCAGAGCGAACGTTGTGCAAGTCCTCCTTGGTGGCAAGGATGTCTTGCTTGTCGGCAAACTTGGTTTCCACCTTGCTCTCCAAAAGAGACACAAACGCCTCAGCTTCAGCTGTACCCAGCTTGGCCTTTAGTAACTCATACAACTTGATCTCAGATACGACCATACACAAATGTATAGAAGATACATTAAGCAAACAACGGGCTACCAGCCAAGTAGTTCCCGCATCCTCCCCTCTACCCTACCCTTGCTCAGATACGCCTTCTCCAGGCTTGGGGCGAAGGGGACGGGGGTGTCGTAAGCACCCTCCCGCAACACAGGGGCATCCAGGTGGGCAAAGCAATGCTCAGAGATCCAGGCCGCAATCTCAGCCCCTATGCCGCCGGTGAGGGTGTCCTCGTGCAGCACAAGGACTTTGTTGCAGCGCTGCACGGCGGCGGCGACGGCCTCTTGGTCCCAGGGGAGGAGGGTGCGCAGGTCCAGCACTTCTACCTCGCCGGTGCCTTCCTGGCTCAGCTTTTCGGCGGCCTCCAGGGCCCAGTGTACGGCCGCGCCGTAGGTAATCACCACGGCATCGGTGCCGGGGCGGGCCGTGGCAGCCTTGCCCAGGGGCACGGTGTAATAGCCCTGTGGCACCTGCCCGCTTACGGAGCGGTAGAGGGCCTTGTGCTCAAAAAAGACAACCGGATTCGGGTCATCAAAAGAGGCCATCAGCAGCCCCTTGGCATCATAAGGATTGCTCGGATACACCACCTTCAGACCCGGGGTGTGGAAGAACCACGCCTCGTTGCTCTGGCTGTGGAACGGGCCCGCACCCACGCCCGCACCCGTCGGCATGCGCACCACCACATCTGCGTTGGCACCCCAGCGCCAGTGCAGCTTGGCCAGGTTGTTTACAATCTGGTTGAAGCCCACCGTCACAAAGTCGGCAAACTGCATCTCCATCATCGCCTTGCGCCCTTTGATGGAAAGGCCCAGCGCCGTGCCCACAATGGCGCTCTCGCACAGGGGCGTGTTGCGCACGCGGCCGGTGCCGAACTCATCCACAAAGCCCTCCGTCACCTTAAACACGCCGCCATATCCGGCAATGTCCTGGCCCATCAACACCAGGCCAGGGTGGCGGCGCATACTCTCCCGCAGGCCATCCTGGATGGCATCTACCAGGCGCAGCTCTTGTACCGGGGCATCGGCGGCGGGGGCCACGCCCTCCGTCACAGAGGCCGGGCTGGGGGCGTACAGATCAGCCAGCTCCTCGGCCAGGTCATATTCCGGCTCGGCCTCGGGGAAGGCAACGGCAATGGCCGCCTCGATCTCCTCTTTGCAGGCGGCGCGCACGGCGGCCACGGCCTGCTCGGTCAGGATGCCCTCTGCCAGCAAAAAGTTCTCGAAATTGACGACCGGGTCTTTGGGGGCCCATTCGTCGAACAGCTCGGTGGGCACGTACTTCACCCCACTGGCCTCCTCGTGGCCGCGCATGCGGAACGTCCGCATCTCCAGCAATACCGGCCGAGGGTTGCTGCGCATCTCCTCGTTCCAATAGCGGATGCGGCGGTACACGTCCAGGATGTTGTTGCCATCCAAAATTTCAGCCTCCATACCATAGCCCACGGCGCGGTCAGCCAGGGTGGCACAGCGGTACTGCTCGTTGACGGGCGTCGAGAGGCCATAGCCGTTGTTCTCGATGATGAAGATGACGGGCAGGCTCCACACCGAGGCCACGTTCAGCGCCTCGTGGAAGTCCCCTTCGGAGGTACCCCCGTCGCCCGTGAAGGCTACGGCAGGCTCGGGCTTACCGTCCAGTACCGAGGCCAGGGCCGCCCCACAGGCCAAAGCCAGCTGCGGCCCCAGGTGGCTGATCATGCCCACGATGCCGTACTCCAGCGCGCCGAAATGGAAGCTGCGCTCGCGGCCTTTGCTGAAGCCTGACTTCTTGCCCTGGAGCTGGGCAAAGAGGCGGGCCAGGTCCATACCCCGGCCGGTGAACAGCCCCAGGTTGCGGTGGAGGGGGAAGAGCAGCGATTCTTGCTCCAGGGCACACACCGTGCCGACCGAGATGGCCTCTTGCCCGATGCCCGAAAACCACTTGGATACCTTCCCCTGCCGTAGCAGGATGAGCATCTTCTCCTCGATCAGGCGCGGCAGCACCAGGTTGCGGTGCAGGCGCAGGAGCGTCTCTTTGTCAAGGCCTTGGGTATCGTATTGAAGAACAGGGGCTTGGGCGGCAGAAGCAGACATAGGGCTTGGTGTGTGCGTAGGAGGCAAAGGTACAATGGTTGCCGCATGGGCTTTAGACCCACTTGGCCAAGGTTGTCTGGCTTGGTAGGAATATCTTCGCCTCATGGCAGAGCGTATCCGCTTAGAAGAGTTTGGCAAGCAGTTAGCATCCCTGGATCGGTCATTAAGGCTGCTGGCCGAGGAGGAGGATGCAGAAAAGAGGCTTTCATTCAGGTCTGCGGTGGTAGCGGATTTTCAGCTTGCCTTTGAACTTTGCTGGAAAGCCTGTCAAGAGCTTGCCAAGTTCGAAGAAACAGTTGTTCGCAAACCCAAAGAATCTGTAACTTTTCTAAAGGAAACCGGGCTTATTCAAAGCACCGATCTGTTTGAGGCCATGATTGATAGCCGAAACCGTAGTACCCATATTTATGGTCAGGATATGGTAGATAGCATGTTACCATATATTAAAGAAGATTTTGCCCAGCTTTTGCACGAGATTCATTATGCTCTACTACGACGTTATTCAGAGAAGCGGGCTTGAAAAGCGCGATGCAGAAATTATTCAACGTGCCCTGTGGGCTTTCCCAGAGGTAGAGCGCCTTATACTGTATGGCTCAAGAGCGAAGGGTACTTTCGACCGCAGAAGCGATGTAGACCTAGCGCTATACGGCCCTAGAGTAACAGAGTATATCTCTGCCCGCTTCAGTGACGTATTGACAGATGGCCTAAATCTCTTCCGCCGCGTAGACGTTGTCTCCCCCGCGCACCTGCACAACCCTCGTTTGGTAGAGGAAATCGAGAAGTATGGCGTCGTCATCTACGAGAAAGACCCTGCCTCGCACCCCGCCTAGGCAGGCACGCCTACGCTTTGGCGTTTGGCCTTGCGCAGCCGCATCACGTAGCGCTCCATGCCATAATAGCTAACCGCCGCCAGGCCGATGGTGAGCCCCGTACCCAGCACCGTATAAAGCAACGTAGCCCCAACTCCAAACGGTGCCTGGGCCAGGCCTGTAGCAGCCATCAGCGTAAAGGTCAGCGTCAGCGCCAACGGATTGTACATGTAGAGTCCGTAGCTGATGCGCCCCAGCCATTGCAACACGGGCCAACGCAGCGCAGGCACCAGGCCCGGCTGCAAGGCCAGCACCAGCAACGCCGCCGCAAAGGCCACGGCCGCCAAGGGCAAAAAGAGCTGGTACTTCATAGCCGTGGGCAGGCCGAAAAGCAGCAGCCCAGCGCTGATTACAATCCCCAGGCTCACCCGCCTATCTGCAAGGCGAGCCGCCCAGGCAGCAGGCAACGTCCCCTGCTGATAGCGGTAAAGCACATAGCCCGCCAAGGCCCCCCAGGCCATGGCATCGGCGCAGAAGAAGCTCAAAAAAGAGATGCCCACCTTGGGGTTGCCCAAGGCAAAAACCGCCACCCTTGCCACGCCAAACACTGCAATGATGCCCCACACCACGCCCAGAAACAACCGCGTCCGCAGCCGGGCCAGCCAGGGCCAAACGGCATAAAACTGCTCCTCTAGCCCGATGCTCCAGGCATGGTTCAGCAGCAGGTACCATACCGCCCAGCTCGCCTTGATTTTGAAGACGTTGGCAAAAAAAGTAAGGTACAGTCCTTGCTCCCAGCCTGTCATCTCTAGCGCGCGGGCCCGGTGTACCTCGGGCATCCACAGTGCGGCAACGTGGGGCAATAGGTAGATGCCCGTACCCACCACCAGATAGTACACCGGCCAGATGCGCAGCACCCGCTTGAGGTAAAAAGTAGAGACCGCCACCGTACCCGTACGGCTACGCTCTTGCAGCAGCAGCCAGGTAATCAGCATGCCTGAGAGGGCAAAAAATGCCACTACGGCATTGTGCCCGGCAAACACAAAACCTGCCATCGCTGGCAGCCTTGCCTGCTCGTAGATGGGCTTGTAAATCTCCAGGTGATAAAAGGCCACAGCCAGGGCCAGCAAGGCCCGCACTCCGTCTAGGGCCGGCAAATGCACCGGCGTAGCGCTATTCATAGGTGCAAAGGTAGGCTAGCGGCCAACGGCCTGCACCGTACGCTCTTGCACCTGCAGGCTGGCTACGTGCACCAACTGATAGAGGCGGGTAATCAGTTCTTTGTCAATACCCAGTGCCTCGGCCTGTGCTAGCCGGGCTGTCTGTACCTGCCGCCAACGGTCAAGCTGCAAGATGGGGATATGCTCTGCCCTTTTGATCAGCCCAATCTCGGTTACCAGGTCTAGCCGGGCAGCCAACATATCTACGATCTGGGCATCCAGCTCGTCTATACGGGTACGCAGGGCTAGAATTTCGGCAGGTACGGGGCGGTCTTCCGGCGCCAGGGCCAGCTCGCGCAAGAGGGCTTCCAGCCTGGCTGGTGTAATCTGCTGCTTGGCATCAGAGAGTGCAGCCTGCGGATTGGGATGCACCTCAATCATAAGGCCATCGTAGCCCATATCGAGCGCGGCGTGGCTTAAAGGCTCTATCAAGGCAGCGTCTCCGCCCATGTGGCTGGGGTCGCAAACAAGGGGCACCTGTGGCAGCCGCTCGCGCAGTTCGATGGCAATCTGCCATTCGGGCGGGTTGCGGTATCGGCTTACCTCGTACCGGCTAAAGCCCCGGTGTACGGCAGCAAGCCGGGTGATACCCGCCATGGCAAACCGCTCTAAAGCCCCGATCCAAAGGCCCAGGTCGGGCGAGACCGGGTTCTTGATCAGTACCGGCACATCTACACCACGCAGAGCGTCGGCCAGGTCTTGTACAGAGAAGGGGTTCACCACGGTGCGTGCTCCAATCCAGAGGATGTCGATACCCGCGCGCAGGCATGCCTCAACATGCTCTGGGCGGGCTACCTCGGTGGTGGTCAGCAGGCCCGTCTCTGCCTTCACCCGGGCCAGCCAGGGCAGGGCCACATCGCCTAGGCCGGCAAACCCGCCTGGCCGGGTGCGGGGCTTCCATACCCCCGCCCTGAAAGCCTGCACCTTGCCCGTTGCAGCCAAGGCATGGGCGGTGTCCAGCACCTGACCCTCGCTCTCGGCCGAGCAGGGCCCCGCAATCACCACCGGGCCACCTTGTGGGGTAGGCAACCACGCCTGCAACGGAGATATCATCATAATCAGTTAGAAAAGTTTGCGCCGCCCAACGGCTTGGGCCTTGCTCCATAACTAAAGGCCAAACCAGCCCAAATGGTTTACAACACCATTTTGACGTGTTGAATACCAGCCTCCTCAAACACGGGGCCAGTGGGGGTGAAGCCAGCCGCCGCGTAAAATGCCGCTGCCGATAGCTGCGCGTGCAGATAACGAACTTTACCCTCAGCGGCTGGGTCTGCGGCAATGTCTGCCAACACGGCCTGTAATATCTTAAGCCCATAACCTTGGCCGCGGTAGGGGCCCAGCACGGCAAACCGCTCTAGCTTGATGCCAAGGTCTGTGGTGCGCCACCGGGCGGTGGCTACGGGTGTGCCACCGGGCTCAAAGGCCAGAAAGTGCCGCGAGGTAGGCTCAAAATCGTCTAGCTCTTCTTCGGCAGGCACGTGCTGCTCCTCTACAAACACCTGCCAGCGGATGGCAAAGGCTTGCTGTAATTGCTCGGGCGTAATAATGAGGCTAACCATAGGGCTGCACGTAGCGGCCCGCAAAGGTAGAACCAAAGGTTAGCCTCAGGGAGCTTGCAATAAGTCTGAGAGGGGGTCTTGCCCTTGGGCCAGCATGGCCGCTACCCCCAGGTTGTGGCGCACGGTAAAGTTGCCAGAGAGCTCACCGTTTGGCAGAGGGCGCAGCTCCAGCTCAAGCATTTTCATCCACGGCAGCATGAGCCTTGCCACCGGATGCTGTTGCAACTGCATCAGTTGCGCCGAGCGCACCAGCCCGGCAGAATCTAAGCGGGCCCACAGACCAGTGCCGGTGCATGGCACCAGGTTGGGAAGCGTTGGGGCTTGGCCCTGGCGCACCTCCAGCCTGCGGTTGCGGGTTTGCAGGCTCCAGGCAGGTTGGCCCAACAGCTCGTAAGGAGGGTGTTTGCCTTCTAGGGCACCTCGCCTTCGCATCCGCAGCAAGGCTTGTTGGGTTTGGGTGGGCTCGTCTATAGAGGCTACGGTGATAGCACCGGCCGGGGTAGTATGGGCATAGACGTTCTGGCCTGTGGCTTCTGCCAATTGCTGCAGCGGCACACCCAGCAAATCAGCCATGGCGGCAAATCCGCGCCACGTCCGCGAGGCAGAAAGCATGGGCACCAAGGCTGCTTTATGCACAGAGATACTCACCTGAGACCCAACGCCGCTGGCATCTAAAGGGCGTAAGCCTATCTGATTGCGCAATAGCGGTTGGGTGCGCCAGGCATGGCCTGCCCTTGGCACAAAACGCACCTTGCCCCGGGCCACACCATCAGCAAAATAGAAGCTGGCCGTTGTTTGCCCGGCCCAGAGCGAGTTTTGGCCTGTACCACCTGCGGCTGCCTGGCTGGCATGTATCATCAGGTGGCAGCCTGCTTGCAGAGCCTGGGCCACCTGTTGGGGTGGCTGCCAACCCCTTACATGCCCAGCGGCCATCAGTCTTAAATAAGCCTGACCCTCTGGTGCCACCGCCGCACCGGGCCTATAAACGCTCACAGAAAACGGTAGGCTAGCCATAGGCAGGCTGCTAAAACTCGGATTGCGCGTGCCAAGGCTTGTTTGGGCCGGCATGGGGTAGACAAAAAACCAATGGCCCGGCACGCCAGGTACGGTAAAGGCCCAGAAATCGCCCAAAATGAGCTGGCCGTTCCAGTTTTGGGTGCCAAGGTCTGCCCGGCGCGCGTTAAGCATCTGCCAAAATCGAGGTGATAGCAGCTCGTGAGGGCGGAGCTGGCAGCGTATCAGGGCCTCGGGCCGCACGTAGGCAACCATGTTGGCTTCAGCAGGCACCAGGTTGGCAGGCAGCGGTTGCTGGCAGCCTGGCAGCGCCCCAGCCAGCAAGAGCCAAAGCGCACTTAAAAAGCTGGCTTTGCAACCTGCTAAAACGTTTGAACGAATAAAGATTGGCACAGCTTGAGTTGCGGATTCATCAACTACTGCGGTAAATTCATGCCGCAGGCTATTTGCGGATCCAAAGAACGCCCCGTGTAAGCCAGCAGACCTTTCATGCAGATTCAATATAGTACCGAGCAAGGTTGCGCCCTCATTTCCATCTCTGGCGAGGTTGATGCCACCTCTGCGCTAGAGCTGGATCGCATCTTACAATGGGCCCAACAGCAAGAGCATGGCAATGTATTGATTAACTGCCAAGGGCTGGCCTACATCTCGTCTGCCGGGTTAGGGGTAATCGTTAGCTACATAAAACTGCTGCAAGAGCAAAGCCGCAAGCTCATTTTGTTCGGAATTTCAAAACCTATCTACAACATTTTCAGTATTTTAGGTCTAGAAAACCTCTTGGTAATGGCCGACTCTGAGCAAGAGGCACTAGCCTTGTGTGCCTGAGTTGCGTGCCAGGCTGCCCTATACCCCCCCGAAATGAAAACGCGCTGTTTCTCTTGTGATGTACAATGCCTGCCAGAGATCCGCACCTTTGTGCGCGAATCTTTGGTGCAGTTGGCAGTGCCGCATCAAATGGCGGCAGCAATGGTACTTGCCGTAGAAGAAATATGCACAAACGTTATCATTCATGGCAATCAGCGCAATGGCTTACGTCAGTTGCAGGTCAGCCTGGGCCGGGGCGATGGTTTTTTGGTGGTAGAAACCCGAGACAACGGCACGCCCTTTAACCCCCAGGCCTACCGCGAGCATACCATCGAAGAGCTCATCGAAGCACGCCGCCGAGGGGGTATGGGCCTGCAACTGGCGCACCGCCTGATGGACCGGTTAGACTACCACCGCCACGGCAACCAAAACGTCTGGACGCTCTACAAGCGCATTGCGTGCAGCCATGCCGAGCACATCCGTAGCCACGGTGCAGATCATGGCCAGCTTCAGCCCTAGCTAGGGTGGCACGGCCATAACCTTGTTGCTGCCGACCTTTGTGGCTGCTATGGGCGCTGTCTGGTATCCGTTCGATGTGTATGACGATGTACCCCGGCCTGCCCTGGTCCGGGCCGAGGGTAGTACACTCTATGCCGAAGACGGCAAGTCTTACCTGGATGCCATCGGCAGTTGGTGGGTATGTCTGCACGGCCACAACCACCCGCGCCTGCTGGCCGCCCTGCAAGCCCAGGCCCAGCAAATGGACCAGGTCATCTACGCCGGCTTTACGCATGCCCCGGCAGAGCAGTTGGCCCAGTCTCTGGTTGATCTCTATCCGGGTGCCCATAAATGCTTCTATTCTGACGATGGCTCTACGGCCGTAGAAGTTGCCCTCAAGCTGGCGCTCCATGCCCAACAGCGTAGGGGCAGGCCCGATGCCAAACGCATCCTCACGCTGGCCAACAGCTACCATGGCGATACCATCGGGGCCATGTCTGCCGCCGAGCAAGGCGTATTTACCCACCCTTACGCGCCCTACCTGTTTGCAGCCCAGCCCCTGCGGCTGCCCTACACCACAGACATTACCAGCCCTGCCACAGAGGCCGATGAAGCCGCCCTGGCAGAGGCCGAGGCGGCCTTTGCCACCGGCGCGTTTGCCGCCTTTATCTGCGAGCCCTTGGTGCAGGGAGCAGGCGGCATGCGCTTTTACCGCCGAGAGACCCTGCGCCGCCTCTGGGAGGCTGCCCGCCGCCACGGCGTGCTCATCATTGCAGACGAGGTGATGACGGGTTTTGGTCGTACAGGCCAACTCTTTGCCGCCGAACACCTGGGCCTGGCCCCAGACCTGGCCTGCCTCAGCAAGGGCCTGACGGGCGGCATGCTCCCGCTGGGAGTGACGCTGGCTTCGGCAGAAATATGGCAGTGGTTTGCATGTGCCCCCGTGCCAGACCGCTTTCTGCACGGCCACAGCTTTACGGCCAACCCCATCACCTGCGCGGTGGCCCTGGAGAGCCTCCGGCTTTTGCAAGAGCCTGCCGAACAGGCCCGCCGACAGGCCCTCTACCAAAACCTGAAGGCCCTGGCTTGTCGCCTGGCAGGCCAGCCCGGCTTTAAACGGGTGCGGCACCTGGGCGGCATCCTAGCCCTGGAGCTGGAAGCGCCCGGCGTGCAAGGCTACCTGAACGCCATCGGCCCCAAAGCCTATGCCCTGGCCATGGCCGAAGGCGTGCTGATACGCCCGCTGGGCAATACACTCTACCTGCTGCCTCCTTATTGCTTTACGGAGGCTGAGCTCGCCCGCTGCGAGCAGGTGCTCCACCACATCCGCCAGACCCTAACGGAGGCCTAGCCGAGGGCGATACCGGCAAAGTCAGCCTCCAGCAGGGGGTACACCTGGTCCTTGTCGCTCATCACGGTTGGGGCCAGCGGCCAGGCAATGCCCAGGCGCGGATCGTTGTAGCTGATGCCGCCCTCGGCCCCCGGCGCATACTGGGCCGAGTGCATGTAGGCCAGTTGTGTATCGTCTGCCAGCGTGATGAACCCATGCGCAAACCCGGCCGGCACATAGATACCCCGCTTGTTGTCGGCAGACAGCTCCAGCCCCACGTGCTGCAAAAACGTAGGCGACCCTTGACGGATGTCCACAATTACATCATACACGGCCCCAGCTATGCAGCGGATGTACTTGACCTCGGCATGGGGCGGGTGCTGGTAATGCATACCACGCAAAGTGCCGCGGCGCAGGTTCCAGCTTTGGTTGGCCTGCACAAACTCGGACACCAGGCCTTGGGCGGCAAATTCGTCTTGGCAGAAGGTGCGGGCAAAGGCACCGCGTTCGTCGGCACGGGGCTCAAGGTCTATGGCATAGGCCCCGGCCAGGGGCAACGGAGTAAAGCGCATCGGGTACGAAAGTAGCAACGGGGCGCGGGCTCTAGGGCAAGGTCAAATAATTTGGCAGAGCCCCACCCCGTTCTACCGCCAAGCCCGACCTTTGCACCCCCTGCCCCCGCGGCAGGCGCGCGCATGCGGCAAATCTTTAGCGACAAACTCTTGGGCCCTGGCATGGTGGGGGCAGCCTTCAAGGTAGCCGGGGTGGGCCTGTCGTTCCTGTTCATGAAAGCCGTCACCCACATCAGCGGGGCCGAGGGTTGGGGGCTTTATTCCATCTGCGCCACGGTGGCCTTGCTGGGCGTAAGCGCCGCCCGCCTGGGGGTAGATACCGTCTTGGTAAAGCAGATTGGGCAGGCCCGGGCGCTGGGGCAGTACCACCGCCTGGGCCGGGCCCTGCGCCAAAGCACCTGGGCCGTGCTGGGCGTCAGCCTCGGGCTGGCCATTGCGCTCTGGCTGGCTGCCCCGTTGCTGAGCCAGCTCTTTGGCAAGCCGCAGTTGCGTTACTACCTACCCATCGTAGCCCTGTGGATACCCCCCTGGGCCCTGCTGTTTCTGTTTACAGAAGGTCTGCGTGGTTTTGGCAGGGCGGCGGCCTTCCAGTTTTTGCAGACGGGCATGCCCTTTTTGCTGAGCATGGTGCTGCTGGCTCCGGTTCTGCTAGGCTACCTACCTGCCTTCACGGCAGACGTCCCGCTGATAACCTACGGCCTGGGGCTGAGCGCCAGTTGTCTGGTGGCGTTTTTGGTGCTGCGTCGGGCTTTTCACCAGGCATATGGAGATTCGACACGGGCCAGGCACTCCTTCAGGGCTATGCGGCAGACGGCGCTGCCCATTCTCTCTACTTATCTATTGGCCGTTGGCCTGGGCCAGGCAGACGTGCTGCTGCTGGGCTACCTGCGCCCCTCGGCCGAAGCCGGCCTCTACGCCACGGCCCTGCGCCTTAGCTACCTGACCTTGCTGCCCGTGCAGGCCCTGGGCGGCATGGCCGCCGCCAACCTGGCCGGCCTGCACGCCACCGGCCGCGGCCGCGAGCTGGCCTACACCTTACGCCGCACGGGCCGCCTGGTGCGCCTGGGCACGCTGCCGCTCTGGGCCGGGCTCTGCCTGGCCAGTCCGCTGGCCATGGGGTTCTTCGGCGGCCAGTTCGTGGCGGCTTGGCCGGTGCTTGTTTGGCTGGCCACCAACCAGTTCTTCAACGCCCTTTGCGGCCCCATAGACGTGCTGCTGCAGATGACAGGCCAAGAGCGCTACTACCGCAACATCATCGGCCTGGCGCTGGGCGTCAATCTGGTGGCTAATGTGGTGTTTATCCCTTGGCTGGGCCTCTATGGCGCGGCACTGGCCCAAACCCTGGGCATGGTCTGCTGGAACGTGGCCGGCCTCATCCGCATCCATCGGGCCTACGGCGTCTGGCTGCTGCGGGTGTGGTAGGCGCGTTACTCTACCACGCAGCGGATTACCTGTACGCCTTGGGCAGATTGCACCTGCACCAGATACAGCCCTGGCCGGTGAGGCGTGGGGATGCCTGCCTTGGCAAGGGAAATGCGGCGGCCCTGCGCCGGTTTTACCACGGCCTGGCCCAGCAGCTGCCCCTGGCCACTCACCAGGCGTACCGTGATGGTATCTGCCACGGCTTTTTGGGTAGATATTACCAATCCTTCGCGGGCGCTGGCAGGGGTGGGGTTCTGCAGCAGCGTCCAACGCACACCACCCGGAGCAGGCTCCGTGGGGGCCGTGGTAGTATCGTAGAGATAATGCACCCGAGAGAAGGGCACCAGGTTGGTTACGGCACTACCCTTAAATAAGGCTTCCGACTCCAAAAGCCCATCTAGATACCGCAGCCACAAGCGCGAAACGCGCACAAGGCGGAAGGCGGCACCCACTGTATCGCGCTTATATACATCCACGGACAGTTCCTTACCATCAGGAAGCAACTTAGAAACCACGTATTGGCCTGTATCTAAGCCAGGTGCCCCGTCAACATACCTGTCTATGTAATATGCCCTTAATACAGAATCAGCCGGGTTGTATCGAGCGGCATATATGGAGGTAGTATCCCACCTAGTACCTGACCATTGCTCAAAAAGGGAAAATTCATGGTGCGGCGGAAGCCCGGCCCGATCAATGAATCTGCGATAAAGCTGCCACTGCCCACCCTCTAGATATTCTTGCACATAACCCGTCGTGGAGTCAGTACCTCCGGCATCCCTATCATATGTGGTCCGGCTAGCGAGCTCAAATATACCTGAATGTGAATGGTGGTTATAATTATACAAGGTGTCATACATAAACTCTGCATCCGTATAGCCAAGGGTAACCTTCATCAAGGGTTCGAAGCTTCCTGGCGTAGTGCTTCCGGCCGAAAAGTCAATGCGCTCAACCAAATATTCAACAGGCCGGCCCAAAGCATCACATTCCACAAGAGTGCGCAGCCCACCCGACAGATTACCGGAGGTATCAAATCCCGCCTGGAAAAAAGTCAGGTTCCTCCCAGGCCGCATCAAGCCCGGATATAGCATTGCAGGGCCACGGTCTATCATAAAAGTAACCCACTGGCCGTTGACGGATTGCTCTGCGGTGGAGAGCGTATCCACCAAGGTATCTCCCCCGCCAGGGATGGATATGCGTGTGGTGTATATCCGCTCTCGGAGCACCGTATCTAAGTTGGGATAGCGCAGCCAGAGGGCCTCTTTATAGCGGGGGTAAAACCGCGGGTCATAGGTATAAACCGTGTAGATAGAGTCCGCACTCCAGCCGCCAAGGGACGTGAAGTAATACGCCGTGCGCGAAGCGAACGGCAGCGGGGCCGTGGCTGTGCGGGCAGCGGGCCTAGCCGCAAGGCCTGGCCGGGTTGGCCTGGGCGTCCTGGCAGGCCATGTGGAGTTGCTCCTCTGTTGAATCGAGGCCAGCAGAAGTTCCAGCGGCGACTGTATCGCCATCGGGTTGGAGCGTTGTTGGGCAAAGGCTGGGTCTGTGGCGCACAGCCCGAAAGCCGCCACCATCCATAGAAATCGAAGCATAAGAATAAAAAGCGGTTAGAGGCGAAGATATAGCAGAGATCCTCGTTATACCAAGCCACCGCGGGCCCCCAACTTTGCCCCATGACGATGCGCCTGGTAGATGTAGATACCCACACCCTGGCCCAAGCCTGGATCCGCATGCCCGTGCCGCTCTATCGGCACGATGCGGCCTACATCCAACCGCTGGACGCCGACATCCGCGCCGTGTTTGACCCTGCCAAAAACGAGCGCCTGCGCCACGGGGCCGCCCGCCGTTGGCTGCTGCAAGACGGGGCAGGGGCCTACATCGGCCGCATCGCCGCCTTCTACGAGCAAGAGCGCCTGGCCGACCGCCCGCTGGCCGTAGGGGGCATGGGCTTCTTTGAATGTATAGACGATGTGGCTGCGGCCCGCCTACTATTGCAAGCGGCCGAGGCCTGGCTGCAAGCCGCCGGTATCAACGCCATAGACGGCCCGGTCAACTTCGGCGCGCGCGACCGATGGTGGGGCTGCCTGGCCGAGGGCTTCCACCCACCGCTGTATGGGGCGGCCTACAACCTGCCCTACTACCCCGCCCTGCTGGAGGCTTGCGGCTATCAGCTCTATTTTAGGCAGTTCACCTACAACCGACCCATCTTCAAGCCGCTGCATCCCATCATCCACGCCAAAGCCGAGCGGTTGTATGCCGACCCCGCCTACAGCTTCCGCCATCTGGAGCGCAGCGAGATTGACGCCTACGCCGAGTACTTCCGCATCTGCTACAACCGGGCCTGGGGCAAGCACGCAGGCGTCCATGAGATGACCCCGGCCCAGGCCCGCGAGATCGTCCGGGAGCTTAAACCCATCATGGACCCGCGCCTGCTTTGGTTTGGCTTTTACCATAACGAGCCCATAGCCTTCTTTATCATGCTGCCAGAGCTCAACCAGCTCTTCAAGCACTTTGCAGGCAAGCTCCACCTGTGGGACAAGCTGCGCTTTTTGTATATGCTGCGCATTAGGCCGGTCAATGTGTCTTTCGGCGTGGTGTATGGCGTAGTGCCAGAGCACCAGGGCAAAGGGGTAGAGGCAGGCCTGGTGGTGGCCGCGGCCAAAGTGGTGCAAACGCCCGGCGCCACCCCCTACCAGCGCCTGGAGATGAACTGGATCGGCGACTTCAACCCCAAAATGGTGAAGCTGGCCGAGATGATGGGCGGCGAGCTCTACAAGACCCACCACACCTACCGCAAGATCCTGGACCCAGCCATCCCCTTCGAGCGCTGCCCCGTGATTAGGTAAGGGTTGCTTACGCTACGGTTGAGCCTGCGGCTGCTACGGTTCGTCGCCCAGCGGCTACGGTTGGGCGGGTAGGTGTTTCGGGCGTGGGTGGCTTGCAGGCAGTTTTGTTGGGCATAGCGCTCAAACGCCATCAACCTAAAACCGATGAAATACCTTTTTACCTTTTTACTGGTGTGCCTGCCCGCTTGGGCATGGGCTCAAAACCAGGCCATCCAGGGCAGGATTACAGACGCCGTAACCCGGCAACCCTTGCCGGGGGCCTACGTCGCCATCCTGGCGCTGAAAGACAATCAATGGGCGCCCACCGGCCAAGGCACCGTGTCTGACGAGAGCGGTTACTACCGCCTGAGGGGCGTGCCCGCCGGGCGGGTCTCGCTGCGCTACGGCATGGTGGGTTACTTACCCACCAACGTGCTCAATACGCTGCTGATGAGCGGCAAAGAGCTCGTGCTCAACGTACCGTTGCAAGAGCAGGTCGTACAGTCGGGCGAGGTGGTGATCCAAGCCAACCAAGGTGCCCAGAAACAATTGGCCTCCAACGAGTATGCCTTCCTCTCTGCCCGGGGCTTCGATGTGGAAGAGACGCGCCGCTACGCCGGCAGCCGCCAAGACCCCAGCCGCATGGCCTCCAATTACGCCGGTGTCTCGGGCCAAAACGATGGCCGCAACGACATCGTCATCCGCGGCAACTCGCCTACGGGCCTGCTCTGGAGGCTGGAAGGGGCCGACATCTTCAACCCCAGCCATTTCGGGGCCCTGGGTGCCACGGGCGGCCCCGTATCCATGCTCAACAACAACGTGCTTGACAAGTCAGACTTCCTCACCGGCGCCTTCCCGGCCGAGTACGGCAATGCCCTGGCAGGCGTGTTCGACCTGCAGATGCGGGCAGGCAATGCCGAAAAGCGCGAGTACCTGGGCCAGGTAGGCTTCAACGGCTTCGAGCTTGGGGCCGAGGGGCCCTTCAGAAAGGGAAGCCGCGCCAGCTACCTGGTCAATGCGCGGTACTCTACCCTGGCGGCCGTGCAGCGCCTGGGGCTCAACGTCGGCACGGGTACTGCCGTACCTTATTACCAAGACCTAAGCTTCAAGCTACACTTCCCCACGGCCAAGGCGGGTACGTTCAGCCTCTTTGGCGTGGGTGGCACCAGCCGCATCACCTTCTTGGGCAGCCAGCAAGACAGCACCAACCTCTACAGCAACTACTACCAAGACCTGCGCTACCGCACCAGCGCCGGGGTGGCAGGCCTGCAGCATACCTACAACTTTGGCAAAAACACCTGGGGGCAGGCAGTACTGTCGTCTAGCGTGGGCACCGTCCGTAGCGACGTAGATTCGCTGGTGCCCGAGCGCCCCAGCCTGCCCACCTACCGAGACCGCAGCGGCAACCAGAAGCAGAGCTTCCGCTACACGCTGGGCCACCGCCTTAGTACCCGGCTGAGCCTGAAAGGCGGCGTGTTTGTAGACTACTACACCTTGACGATGCAAGACTCTGTCCGGATGTCGGCAGGCAACTTTCGCGAGCTTAAAGACGTGGCCGGCAACGCCTGGCTGCTGCAAAGCTTCGCCCAAGGGCTTTACCGGATCACCGACCAGTTCTCGGCCACGCTGGGCCTGCACAGTCAGCGCTTCAGCCTCGGGCGGCAGACGGTGGTAGAACCCCGGGCCGGGCTCAGTTATGGCGTGGGCAAGTCGGTGTTCTCGGTAGCAGGCGGACTGCACAGCCAGATTCAGCCCCTGGCGGCCTACTACGTGCAGACCCCCACACCCCAGGGCTACGTCTTGACCAACACCAACCTGAAACCCACCCGTGCCCTGCACCTGGTCGTCGGGGCCAGCCGGGCCCTCAACGCCCACACCCGCCTCAAGGCCGAGGCCTACGTGCAGCGCCTATACAATGCCCCCGTAGAGCGCCGGGCCAGCGACTATTCCATGCTCAACGAGGGGGCCAACTTCAACTATCCCAACCAGGATAGCCTGGTCAACCGGGGCCTGGGCCTCAACCGCGGGGTAGAGCTTACCCTGGAGCGCACCTTTACGGCAGGGTACTACTTCCTGGCCACGACGTCGCTGTTCGACAGCCGCTACCAGGGCTCGGATGGGGTGTGGCGCAACACGGCCTTCAACGGGCGCTACATAGCCAACCTGCTTGCCGGTAAGGAGTGGAAGGCGGGCCCCAAGAGCGTCTTCGCCCTCGACATCAAGGTTACCGGTGCTGGCGGCCGCCGGTTCTCGCCGGTAGATGTGGAAGCCAGCCGGGCCCAGGGGCAAATGGTGCTGGAGCAAGGGGCGGCCTTCAGCCAGCAACTGGCCGACTACTTCCGCGCCGACGTGAAGGTAACCTACCGCCTCAACGGCAAACGCGCCACCCAAGAGTTCTTTGTTGACGTGCAGAACGTGACCAACCGCCAGAACCCCTTCACCCAAACCTGGGACACCCGCCGCGGCCGCCTGGTAACCACCAACCAGCTGGGCCTGTTCCCCAACGTAAATTACCGCATCAACTTCTAAGCCTACGCCCAGCACCCATCGTCATGGCCAAGCGTGCCCTCATCCACCTGCTCCAGCAAGCGGCCGGCATCGGGGTGGCCGCCGTAGGCGCCGCCCTGGTATCAGGTGCTTATATGCGGGTGCCTTGGGGGCAGGCGTATGCCTACTCGTTGGGTTATACCGCCTTGCTCTGGACGGGCAACGTGATGCTGATGGCCCAGGCCCGCAAGCGCCTGCCTGGGGTAGAAAACACCGGCAAACGGGTAGCCTTCATGTTTGTGGCCGGCACGGCGTTTACGATAGGGGCCGCCGTCGGGCTGGATACGCTGCTCCATGCTTTGCTGGGTACACCCTCACATCCACACCACATAGAGGCCTCCGTGCGCACCTCGCTGACGATGACGTACCTGGTCTGCGCCATTCTGGAGGCCCAGTACTACTTCAAGCTCTGGAAAGAAGCCAACCAGCAGGCAGCCGCTCTGCAGCAAACCAACCTGCAGAGCCAGATTCACCGGTTAAAGGCAGAGCTCAACCCGCACTTCCTATTCAACAACTTCAATACGTTGGCGTCTGTCATCGAAGAAGACCCGGCCAAGGCTACCCGGATGGTGCATGCCTTGAGCAAGTACTACCGCTACGTGCTGCAAGCCAGCCAACAGACACTTTGCACGCTGGCCGACGAACTGGCCTCGCTGGAGGCCTACACGTACCTGCTAAAGATTCGCCACGAGGCGGCCTTTCAGGTGCGGGTGCAGGTGGCAGAGCCTTGCCGGCAGCTTTGGGTGCCCCCGCTTACCCTGCAACTGCTGGCCGAAAACGCCGTAAAGCACAACAGCGCCACCACTGCCCATCCCCTGATGCTGGAGGTGGCCTGCGACGCAGCCGGCCACCTGACGGTGCGCAACAACCGTACGCCCCGGCTGGGCACGGCCCCCGGTGCTGGCATCGGGCTGGCCAACCTGCAAGAGCGGTTCCGCCTACTGGGCCTGGGGGATATACGCTTCGGCACCGGGCCTGACGGCTGGTTTACCGTAGATCTGCCCCTGCAAGCCCCTGCCGCAGAGGCACTCCCCCTGCCCAACCCAACCCATACGCCGAGCCATGCGGATACTTTTACTTGAAGATGAGGCCCCGGCCGCCCGCAGGCTAGAGCGCATGGTGGCCACGGTAGCCCCCCACGCCCGGGTAGAGGCCTCGCTGCCATCCGTAGGGCAAGCCCTGGCCTGGCTAGACCAGCACCCGGCCCCAGACCTGATCCTGGCCGACATCGAACTGGCCGACGGGCGCTCGTTCGACCTGTTTGCCCAGCGCCCGCCGCAAGGGGCGGTCATCTTCACCACCGCCTACGACGCCTTTGCCTTGCAGGCCTTTGAGCACAACGGCATCGCCTACCTGCTCAAGCCCATCGAGGAGGCGCAACTACAAGCTGCCTTCGACCGGCTTTACCGGCTTCGGAACACGGCCACCCCGCAGGCCGGGCCTTTGGCCCAGCATGCCCTGCAGCGGTTGCTAGAGCAAATGGCCGCCCCCACGCGCTTCCGCGAGCGGTTTTTATTGCGGTTCGGAGACCGATACCTGCCCCTTGAGGTGCAAGAGGTGGCCTACTTCGCTGCCGAGGGCAAAGGCGTTGCCGCTTGCACACACGATGGCCGTCGCCTACCCCTGGACCAAACCTTAGACCAGCTTGAGTTAGAGCTGGATCCTTCCCGATTCTTCCGCGTTAGCCGGAGCGAGCTGGCCAGCCGGACGGCCATCCGTGGCATTGTGGCCCACTTCAACGGGCGGCTCAAGCTGACCCTACACCCGGCCACGGCCGAAGAGGTGTACGTAAGCCGCGAGCGCGCCGCAGCCTTCCGCGACTGGATGAGCCGGTAGCTTGTGGCCTAGTCCACCTGCAAGACCAGTCCCTTAAGGTACTCCCCCTCGGGGTGGTAGATATTGATGGGATGGTCTGGCGGCTGGGTGGTCTGGTGCAGGATTCGCACATGCCGCCGCGCGTCGGCCGCCGCCCCAAAGACGATCTTGCGGAACAGGTCTCGGCTTACGGCCTGCGAGCAACTGAAGGTAAACAGCAACCCACCAGGCCGCAGCCGCTTGAGGGCCTTCAGGTTTAGCTCTTTGTAGCCCCGGCTGGCATTTTTGAGGGCGCTCTCCTTTTTGGCAAAGGCGGGTGGATCTAGCACGATGATGTCCAGATCGTCTGGGGCCTGGCGGAAGTAGTCGAAGCAGTCTGCCGCCACGGCCTGGTGGCGGTCTGCCCCCCAGCCATTGAGGGCGGCGTTGCGGTGGGCCTGCTCTACGGCTGTTTTGCTGATATCTACCGAGATGGCCTGCGCCGCCCCGCCCGCCAGCGCCGCCAGCGAAAAGCCCCCGGTGTAACTGAACGTATTGAGCACCTTGGCCCCGGCAGCGTAGGTCTTCAGCAAGGCCCGGGCATCGCGCTGGTCTAAAAAGAAGCCGGTCTTCTGTCCGCCCACCACATCTACCTCAAAGCGCATTCCATGCTCCTGCACCTCGACGACCGGCGGCCCCTCGGCCCCATACCAGCCCGGTTGCAGCGACACCCGCTCCAGCCAGGCCGAGTTCTCTTTGATTTTGAGGTAGAGATACTTGTAGCCTGCCTCGCGCAGACCCTCGGCCAGATGGGGCAGCACGCGCTCGGCCCCGAGGGTGAGCACTTGCAGCACCACCGTATTGCCGTAGGCATCGGCAATAAAACCGGGCATCTGGTCGCCCTCGGCGTGCAGTAGGCGCTGGCAGGTGGTGCCGGTGGCGGCCAGATTCAGGCGGTGCCGCAGGGCCATGGCCTGCTGCAGCCGGGCGCGCCAGTAACTGCCCTGGCCAGGGTCGGCGGCGGCGTCGTCAAACTCAAAGCAGCGCACCACAATCTGGCTCTCTGGGCTGTAAAAGCCCGTGGCCAGCCATTTCCCCTCAGCACTGTGCACCTGCACAAAGTCGCCCTCTTGGGCCTCTTTGGGCCGCCGCGCCACCGCACCTGAGAAAACCCAGGGATGGCGGTTGACTAGGCTGCGCTCGCGGCCGGGTTGCAGGGTCAAAACAGGGGCGGTGTTCATGGCAGGGGCGGCGTTTTGGGCGGCAGATGGGGCTGCAAAGGTCGGGCCCGGCACGGGTATTAGGATACCCGCTCCACCACGCGCCCATCCACCAGGCGGTAGACCTGGCCAGTTTCCGGACACAAGGCCTGCCCGTCGGGCCCGAAGGTCAGCTTGTGCCCATACTCAGACACCCAGCCCGCCTGCCGGGCGGGGTTGCCCATCACCAGGGCAAAGGCCGGCACGTCTTTGGTCACCACGGCCCCGGCCCCGATGAGCGCAAACGCCCCAATGCTGTGGCCGCACACGATGGTGGCGTTGGCCCCGATGCTGGCCCCCCGGCCCACGGGCGTGGCCTTGAACTCGTCGCGGCGGATGATGGCCGAGCGCGGGTTGATCACGTTGGTAAACACGCAGCTCGGGCCCAGAAACACGTCGTCCTCGCAGGTGACGCCCGTGTAGAGGCTGACGTTATTCTGCACCTTGACGTTGCGCCCCAGCGTAACGCCGGGCGACACGACCACGTTTTGCCCCAGGTTGCACCGCTCGCCCAAGACGGCCCCGGGCATGATGTGCGAAAAGTGCCAGATTTTGCAACCGTCTCCAATGACGGCGCCCTCGTCAATAACAGCAGTAGGGTGTGCGTAGTACGACATAGGGGCAAAGGTCGGGAGAAAGTTGAGAGTTGAGAGTTGAAAGTTGAGAGTTGTGGCGCGGGCGGTTGGCCCACCTTTGCTTCCATCCGCATTGCTTCCAATGTTCTGTGCAATGGCTTTGCCATTGTCACGTGCTATGGCGAGGCTGTGCCTCGCGTGAAGGCCAAGGCGGCAGAGATGGCAGGATGTTAGAGGGCCTAGGGGGTGCGGTTTGTAGCGCGGGCAGTAGCCCGCGAGGCCTGCGTATTTACCCCGGGCTAAAGCCAGGGGCTACTGAAAAGTGTCTGCTCTTTTGGCGACGGCTAAAGCCGAACGCTTTTGATTTCTGATTTTGAGGACGTTACAATAGGTTTTTGTCGGAGATTGTCGGTGGTATTAAAGCCGTGCGGCAGATTGTAGTGCGGGCTGCCAGCCCGCCCTGCGGAAGGTGCCCAACGGCGGAGTATCAGGCCTGAATGCAGATTTTACGATTGCAGCTTTTGCACTGATTTGCAAGGGTTTACAAGCGGTTTTTGTCGGGGAAATGTCGGTGGGTTTGTCGGGTGTTGTTTCAGTCTGAAGACTCCTGCTGCAAGGGGCGTCACAAGTCATCGCTCCCCTAATCGGGTCGCCAAAGACTTGCGACAGGTTAGGCGTTGGGCAAGGTAGGGGCTGGGCTTCTGCCGCTGGGTTGATTGTGCCTTGGGGATGTTCTTCGCCTGCGGCGCCGCCGTACAACGGCGGAACATAAGCGACGAAAGGCGCAGCCTTGCGTCAGCGGTGTACCCTTGAAGGACGTATGCGGTAGGGAGGCCGACGGGAGTCGGCCAGCAAGGCATCCTTAGACTGGAGTCTAAGGATAGCGATAGGCATAGTGCCGAAGGCTTGAAGCGTTCGGCTTTAGCCGTCGCCTTAGCAGTAGCCGCAGGATTTTAACCTGGGGTGAACACGGCAAAGCCGGCCAAGCGTATTGCCTCTCACCCCGTACCTTGGCACCCTCCGCAGGCTGCCAGGTCTGCCGCCCTGGCCTACACGCGAGGCGCAGCCTCACCAGAGCACGTGACAATGGCACAGCCATTGCCCAGTATATGGGGGCATCGCCCTTGTTAACTAAAGTGCTTACTTTTTCCGTTCTTTAAGGCGTGAAGCATTGGGCTGTCCAATTCCTTGGGTTGTGGCTGTTGGCTACGGGGTGCGCACCTCGGCCAAGTTTGTCTAGGTATTCGTTAGACCATGTCTATAATCCAGAGGCTGGCGTAGCCCTGGCCGCCCGGCGGCTGGAGGGCGGAAGCTACGAGCGCATATACCTACGCATCACCTTCAGAGACATGGCCGAGGGGACACCCGCTCCAGCCCTGGCTGGCCGCTACCGGGCTGGTTACCAGATTGGGGCAGGTTATGATGCCCAGGGCTTGTATGGCCAAGATACGCTTCAGCTAGAACGCCTGCAGTACCTGGGCCGCCGCACCTACGCGCTCACCTTTAACGTGACCAAGCCCCCGGCTGCAGCGGTACTAATGATAAAACTGGAAGACCGGCTCACGCGTGTCCCCTACGTGTTTGACCTACCCCTGCCCACCGCCGCACCGGGCGAGCCCTCGCCCAGGTTCTTGGTTTTTAACCGGGCGGGCTCCAGGCCCTTGTTCGGTGCCTTTGCACGGCCCGGCGACACGGTGTCTCTGCGGACGCTTACACTGACCGACAGGCCCGTGTTGCTGCGACAATACAACGCAGAGTTTGCCCCCGCCCTGCCCCCCATGGCCGCCACCAGCGCTGTGCTCAGCGGGGGAGACGTGCCGCGGGCCGTGGCACGCTACCAACTGCAACCCAACAGCCTGCTGGTGCTGAGCGCCCCAGGGCTGTACGTCCTCTCAGAAGACACCGCCAAAGACCCCGGCCAAACCCTGCTGGTGGCCCCGCACAAGTACCCTGACCTGAGCCGGGCCAGCGAACTGATTGCGCCCCTGACCTACATGACCACACGAGCAGAGCGCAGCCGCCTGCTCCAGAGCAAGAACATCAAGCAAGAGCTGGACCGCTTCTGGCTCGGCATCACAGGCAACAAAGACTATGCCCGCAAGCTGATTGCCGCCTATTACGAGAACGTAGAGCTGGCCAACGCCTGGTTTACCGACTACCGCGAGGGCTGGAAGACAGACCGTGGCATGGTGTACATCATCTTCGGCAAGCCGAGCCAGGTACTGCGAGACGGGGTTACGGAGGAGTGGCGCTACGACGAGCGCGGCGTGACGCCAGAGCTCCGATTCGTATTTGAAAAACGGGCGGCCCCGCTGGGGCCGCCCGCCTGGAGCCTGCGCCGTAGCCCAGACTACGATAAGTTTTGGTACGCCGTGGTAGATCAGTGGCGCAAGGGCATCATCCGCCGATAGCGCCTACCGGAGCGTGAACTCGGCCGCCTGGACGTCTGCCGAGTTGGGGCCCGTCATGACGCGGAACGTGCCAGGCTCGGCGCGGAACTGCATCTCGGCGGTGTAGAAGGCCAGGTCTTTGGCGCGCAGGGTGAAGCTGACCATCTCAGACGCGCCGGGGGCCAGGCGGATCTTGCGGAAGCCCTTGAGCTCTTTGACGGGGCGCGTTACGGACCCAACCAAGTCTCTGACGTAGAGTTGCACAACCTCCTCGCCAAGGCGGGTACCGGCATTGGTCACCGTCACAGATACCCGCAGAGAGTCGCCCATACCCATTGACGTTGCAGATAGCTGCGGCGCGCCATAGCTGAACTTGGTGTAGCTCAGACCGAAGCCGAAGGGGAAGAGCGGGTCGTTGGGTACGTCCAGGTATTTGCTGGTGTACTTCTCTTTGGGGTTTTCTGGGCGGCCGGTGTTCTTCTGGTTGTAGAAGATGGGCACCTGGCCCAGGTTGCGCGGAAAGCTCATGGTGAGCTTGCCGCTGGGGTTGTAGGCCCCGGTCAGCACGTCGGCTACACCGTTGCCGGCTTCGGTGCCGGGGTACCAGGCCTCCAGCAGGGCATCCACGTTGCCCAACACGTCTGACAGATCGAGCGGCCGGCCGTTGAAGAGTACGGCCACGATGGGCGTGTTGGGATAGCGGGCGCGCATGGCAGCTACCAGATCCTCTTGGCTGCCGGGCAGTTTGATGTTGGAGCGCGAGCTGGCCTCGGCCGACATATCCTTAGACTCGCCCAGGGCCAGCACGATGACGTCTGCCCCCTGGGCCGCATCTACGGCTTTGCGGATGCCGGGCAGGTCGGCAGGCTCGGGCTTCTCTACGTCTATGCCCTTCTCTAGCTGAAAGGTCACACCCTTCAGGGCGGGGTGATTTTGCAGGCCTGCCATCAGGCTGATGCTGTGCTTGTCTTCACCGGCGGCGCTCCAGCCGCCGATCATATCGTGGGCGGCGTTGGCAAGGGGCCCGATGAGGGCCAGGCGTTTGATGCCAGCCTTCAGCGGCAAGGCCTCGCGCTCGTTTTTGAGCAGCACGCAACTGCGGGCGGCCATCTCTCGGCTGGCCAGGCGGTGGGCCGGGGTCAGCACGTTGGCCTTCTCGCGCTCGGGCGAGAGGCGGCGGTACGGGTCGTCGAACAGGCCGAGCTCGAACTTCTTAATCAGGATGCGCCGGGCAGCCTGGTTGACGGCGGCCTCGGGCACCTTGCCCTGGCGGACCAGGTCGGGCAAGAACTTGATGAAGATGGCCGACTGCATGTCCATATCCGTACCCGCCAGGATGGCCTGCATGCCTGCCTCGGCCGAGTCTTTGGCCGTGCCGTGGAAGAGCATCTCCATGATGGCGGTATAGTCCGTCACCACAAAGCCTTTGAAGCCCCACTCTTTGCGCAGTACCTGGTCTAGCAAAAAGCGGTTGGCCGTGGCCGGTATGCCGTCAAGCTCGTTGAAGCTGGTCATGAAAGTGGCGGCCCCGGCATCGGTGGCTGCCTTAAATGGAGGCAGATAAACGTCGCGCAGTACGCGCTCGCTCATGTCCACGGTATTGTAGTCTCGGCCGGCTTGGGCGGCCCCGTAGGCGGCATAGTGCTTGGCGCAGGCCATCACCGAGAGCACGTCTCCGATGCCGCGGCCCTGGAAGCCGCGCACCTGGGCGGCGGCAATCAGGCTGCCGAGGTAGGTGTCTTCGCCGGCACCTTCCATCACGCGGCCCCAGCGGGGGTCTCGGGCAATGTCCACCATGGGGGCAAAGGTCCAGTCTAGCCCCATGCTGGCAGCCTCTACGGCTGCGATGCGCTGGGCGGCTTCAATGCGGCCTATGTCCCAACTGCAGGCCATGGCCAGCGGCATGGGGAAGATCGTCTTGTGCCCGTGGATGACGTCGTAGCCAAAGAGCAGCGGGATCTTGAGGCGCGAGTTCTTGACGGCCGTCTCTTGCAGCTTGCGGACAAAGTCTACCCCATAGGCATTGAAAACGGCCCCGACGCGGCCCTGCTCGATGTCTCGCCTGTACTGCGGGCGCAGCGAGGCCCCGGTTACGTCGAGGTCAGAGGTAAGCAGGTTGAGCTGGCCGATCCGCTCTTCCAGCGTCATGAGGCGCAGCAACGAGTCTGCCGCCCGCTCGGGGTTGCCAAAGCGAGAGCGGAAAGTAGAGCCGGATTCGTTGGCCTTTAAGGGGCGGGGCCGCTTTTGGGCGGCAGCCGGGGTCGCTTGGCACAAAAGCAGGGCAAAAGCCAAGGCAAATAGTCTAAAAAACATAGTTTGGTGATTTATGGCGTTTTGGATTGGGGATTGATGGCAAGTTAAGCCTGTGTTTGCCAAGGTGAGGCGGCCGGGCGCGCATCCCAACTTTGGGCTGTTGCCCGCCGTAAAACCCAGGGCCATGTCTATGGATACCGCACCCACCATTAGCCAAGCCTTTGCTACCAAATTTGGGGGCGCGCCCGACCTAATTGTCAGGGCACCAGGGCGTATTAACCTCATCGGCGAGCATGTGGACTACAACCAGGGGCTGGTGCTGCCGGCGGCCATTACCTTTTACACCACCCTGGCCCTGCGCCTGCGCCCGGACGAGAAGATTCATCTACACTCCCTAGACTACGACCAGACCTACGAGACTACACTGGCAGCCCTAAGCCCAAGTGGGCTCCACTGGCCCGACTATCTGCTGGGTGTAGCAGACCAAATGCAGCGTGACGGCAAAGCATTACACGGGTTTGAGGTAACCTTCGGGGGCGACGTGCCTGTTGGGGCGGGGCTCTCCAGCTCGGCCTCTGTGGAGTGTGCCACGGCCCTGGCGCTAGACCATGCCCTTGGCTTGGGCTACGAGCGCATGGCCCTGGCACAGCTCTGCCAACGGGCCGAAAATCAGTTTGTGGGCGTCAATTGCGGCTTGATGGACCAGTTTGCCTCGCTCTTTGGGCAGCCGCATAAGCTGATGCTGCTAGACTGCCGCTCTCTGGCCTACAGATATATTCCGTTCGAGACCGACGATATCCGCATCGTATTGCTTGACACACGCGTCAAACACAGCCTGGGCAGCTCGGAGTATAACACCCGCCGCGCCCAGTGCGAGGAGGGCATACGGCTGGTGCAAGCCCACTATCCCGAGGTTAGAAGCCTGCGCGAGGCCACCGAGGCCCAGCTTAAAACCTGCGTGGCCCCTGCCGATGCGCTGGTTTACCGGCGCTGCAGCTTTGTAGTGGCAGAGATTGCCCGCGTAGAAGCCACCTGCCTAGCCCTTGAGCAAGGAGACTTTGCCGTGGTAGGCCAATTGATGTACCAAACCCACCAAGGCCTAAGCCAGGATTACGAGGTAAGCTGCCCGGAGCTAGATTTTTTGGTCGAGGCCGTGCGCGGCCGCGCCGGCGTATGGGGCGCCCGCATGATGGGCGGCGGCTTCGGGGGCTGCACCATCAACCTGGTGCAAGCCGATGCCGTGGCAAATCTGGTGTACGAGGTAAGCCTGGCCTACCAAGCTCAATTTGGCCAACCCCTGGGTTCGTATGTGGCAGAGATTGGAAATGGAGCGGAGTTAATTAAGAATTAAAAATTAAAAAATAAAAATTGGACAAGCGCAGAACCATCATATTCCCAATCATCAGACCTCCATGGCACTACTTCTAATTTTTAATTCTTAATTCTTAATTTTTAATTCTAAAATGAGCAGTTCTCCCCACAGAAGACGCAACGCCCTCACCGGCGAGTGGGTACTGGTGTCGCCGCAGCGGAGCAAGCGCCCCTGGCAAGGGCAGCAAGAGCAGGTGCAGGCTGAGCAGCGCCCGGCCTACGATGCTGGCTGCTATCTATGCCCCGGCAATACGCGGGCTGGCGGGCAGCAAAACGCCGCCTACAAGGGCCCCTGGGCCTTCACCAACGACTTTGCCGCACTCGAGCCCCTGCAAACCTCGGGTATGGCAGACCGCCCCGTGCCCGGGGCACTTTTGCAGGCCGAAGAGGCAGGGGGTACCTGCCGGGTAATCTGCTTTTCGCCCCGGCACGACCTTACGTTGCCACAGATGGAAGTACCGGCCATTGCAGCCGTGGTTGACCTGTGGGCCGAGGAGTTCTCTCAACTATCGGCAGACCCTGGCATACATTACATCCAGATTTTTGAAAACAAAGGCGAGGTGATGGGTTGCAGCAACCCCCATCCGCACGGGCAGATTTGGGCCAGCACCTTCGTCCCGCCCGAGATTGAGAAAGAAGACAGGCAGCAACGCCTGCATCACGATGCCCATGGGCGCACATTGCTAGAAGACTACCTGGCGGCCGAAATGGCCGACGGTGTCAGACTACTAGATACCAACGAGCACTTTGTAAGCCTGGTACCCTTCTGGGCCACCTGGCCTTTTGAGGCGTTGGTGCTACCCAAACGACACGTGCAAACAGTGGTTGAGTTTACCCAGGCTGAGCGAGAAGCCCTTGCCGCTATCCTGAAGGCATTGACGAGCCGGTACGACAATCTTTTCGGCGTATCGTTTCCCTACTCGGCGGGGATGCATCAAGCCCCAGTGAACCTGGGCACACAGCCACACTGGCAATGGCACATGCACTTTTACCCACCGCTGCTGCGGTCTGCCACAGTAAAAAAGTTTATGGTAGGCTACGAAATGTTGGCAGGCCCCCAGCGAGACCTTACACCCGAGCAAGCCGCCGAGCGCCTGCGAGCCTTGCCAGCCGTGCGCAGCTTTTGAGGATGCCGCGCTTTGCCTACAAGTGCTTCCATAATATGGAATAAGCGCTTGTAAAAGAGTAACCAAGCTGGCAACCTTACGCACATAACAAAGGATAGCAAGCTGCGCAAAACCATGCCTAGGTGTGGGTCTACCTTGGTTTTGTGTTGGTTCCTTTAGAGCCGCCAAGATTTTTTTGACCAGCTATGCGATTAGAATCAGGATTTTACCGGGCAGAGGGGTGGGTTTGGCCTGCAATAGGCCCCACGGCGCTGCCCACCGCACAACTGGTGCTGGTGTTTGGTGCCAAGCAGGTATTGTTACAGGATAATGTGTTCGATGCCTTACGCAGCCGCTATCCACAGGCGCAGCTTGTGGCAGCCAGTACGGCCGGCGAGATCCTGGGGGCCCACGTGCAAGACGACTCTGCCGTTGCTACGGCCGTCTGCCTAGAGCGCGGCACGGTGCAGGCCGTATCTACCCACATCGGCAAGCACGGCAACAGCTTTGAGGCAGGTGCCTGGCTGATGGAGCAACTGGGCCAGCAGCCTGAGCTTCAGACCGTCTTTGTGCTTAGCGACGGAGCGCTGGTGAATGGCTCGGAGCTGGCGGCCGGGCTCAATGCACATGGCCAAGGCATTGCCATTGCCGGGGGCCTGGCAGGCGATGCAGCCCGGTTTGAACAAACGCTGGTTGCTCACAATGGCCCTGCCGAGCCGGGGCTTGTGGTAGCCATAGGTTTCTATGGCAAGGCCATTCAGTTTGGCCATGGCAGTTTTGGCGGATGGGACGAGTTTGGCCCAGAGCGCACCATTACCCGATCCGACAAAAACCGCCTGCTCGAGATTGATGGCAGGCCCGCGCTAGAGCTCTATAAAACCTACCTTGGGCCGTATGCAGCCGAGCTGCCGGGGTCGGCGCTGCTCTTCCCGCTGGCGCTGCGCGAGGTGGGCAAACCTGAGCGGCTGGTGCGAACTATTTTAAACCTTTCTGAGCAGGATGGGTCTATGGTGTTTGCAGGCAACATGCCCGAGGGAAGCACCGTAAGGCTAATGAAGGCCAGTTTTGATAAGCTGATTACCGCCGCAGGGATTGCAGCCAGCCAGGCCAATGGCCACATGGCAGGCCAGGGCCCGAACCAACTGGCCATCTTAGTGAGCTGTGTGGGCCGCAAGCTTGTGCTCCAGGAGCGTGCCGAAGACGAGGTTGCTGCCGTGCGGCAGGCGTTGCGGCCAGATACCCATACCATCGGCTTTTACAGCTATGGCGAAATTTCGCCGTATCAAAACGAGCTGCAAACTTGCGACCTGCACAACCAGACCATGACCATCACCTTACTGCGAGAGGCACTATGAGAGACGCACCTGCCCATGACATGATGCAGGCTGCCAAGCCGCTGCACCGCTTGTTGCAAACCCAGGCCGAGCAATACCTGCCCGCCGACTGGTTGCAAGAGCCCGTGCTGCAGCAGTTTATGCACCGTATCAGCCTTTCTTACAAAGGCTTTGAGCGAGACAGAGCCCTCTCAGAGCATGCCTACCAGGTATCTGAGCAAGAGTATCAGGGATTAAACGAGCAACTACGCCAACAGTCTAAACAGAGCGAGGCCTATGTGGGCATGGTACGCCAAGCCCTGGCTACGTTGCGCGACGAAGTTGCGCAGCCGGCCCCGTCTTCAGAAGAAGGCCTGGACCTGCATGCCTTGCTGCAGCACCTGCAAGTGCGCATAGGCCTGACCAAAAAGCTGGAGCAAGACCTGCTGCAAGCCAAGCTGCTGGCAGAGGATGCCGCAAGGGCCAAGAGTGAGTTCCTCTCTGTCATGAGCCATGAAATTCGCACGCCCCTGAATGCGGTGATTGGCTTAACCAACCTGATCAACACAGACCCGAACCCAGCCAACCAGGCCGAGTACATCGGATTGCTCACCAAGAGCTGCGAGAACCTGCTGGGGCTTGTGAACGATATATTAGACTTTAGCAAGCTTGAGGAGCACCGCATAGAGTTACAAACGCGGCCCTTTAACCTTCGGCAGATCATCAGTACGCTGATGCAGGCTCACCAGCCGGCCGCCCAGGCCAAGGGGCTATACCTGCGGCAGATTTTCGACGAATGCCTGCCCCAACTGGTGCTTGGCGACGATTATCGCCTACAGCAAATCTTAAATAACCTGCTGAGCAACGCCGTAAAGTTTACGGCCAGTGGCGGGGTCATGCTCGAGGTCCACGCTACGGAATGCCCCGAGGGCAAAGCACGCTCCATTGTCGTCTTTGCCGTAAGAGATACAGGCATCGGTATGAGCGAAGCAGAGCAGCGCCTGGTATTCGAGCGTTTTGGCCAGGCCAGTGCCGATACGTCGCGGCTATATGGCGGCTCTGGGCTCGGCCTCTCTATCGTGCGCGAGTTGGTAGAGCTGCATGGAGGCACCATCCATCTAGAGAGTACCCCGGGGGCAGGAAGCACCTTCACCTTTACGCTCTCTTTGCCAGAGGCGCAGCCGAGTATGCGGGCCGTCACGCCGGTGTTGTCAGGGCAAAACCTGCCCCGGATAGACGGTCTTCGCCTGCTGCTGGCCGAAGACCTGCCGCTCAATATTATGGTGGCCCGCCGACTGTTAGAGCGGCAGGGAGCCAAGGTAGACGTTGCCGAGAACGGACACCAGGCACTGGCTTTAGCCCAGCAGCACGACTACGACTTGATCTTGATGGATTTACAAATGCCCCTGATGGACGGCTTTGAAGCCATGCAAGCCATCAGAGCGGTGGGCATAGAGACGCCCGCACTGGCATTTTCTGCCGATGCGAGTCCGCATGCCCGGACGCAGGCCCGTGCTGTGGGTATAGCAGGGTTTGTGCCCAAGCCATTTAACCCAGAGCATTTGCTGCAAGAGATTCTGCACTGGGTGGGTAAATAAGTCTGTTATTTGCCCAATTGGTACTCTACCAAAAAGAGCGCCGCCGAGTTGGATTGCCCACGTCCGCTGCCAAAGTAAGACACGTCTGCACCGGCCCAAAAGGGCCCGGCTAGCCTTAGCATGATGGCTCCCCCAACCGGGTAGGTAATGCCCGGCAAGGCCGTACCCGCAAGCGGAGCCTGCTGCACCACCGTCTGCTGAATGCCGCCCCTTATGCGGGCACGCCACCGGGCAGAGGGTTGCCATGCCATACCCGCTTGCAGCGTAGCCAAGGTATAATCTAGCGGGGTGTCTATGATTTGGGTAGGCGCTATCGGTGCGGCGGCAAAGCCTCCGGCTATAGGCGTATAGGTGTAGCCACCTGTCGGGCTAACCCGACGGCGGCTAAGCGTAGCCTGGCCTTGGCTCAGGCCTAGGGACAGCTCTGCCCCCAGCTTGTGGGCCAGCCTGTACCCCAACGATACCCGCGCGCCAGCGGCCAGGCCGCTGCGTAGGCCCGCTGGCTCAAACTCTTGCCGCTGGGCACCGGGCACCAGCACTTGCCGGTTAAAAATGCCCGCCCCGGCAGCCAGGCAAAACTGCCAGCGCGCCGGGCGCGGCGTTGGTGCCGTGGGCGTTACGGTAGCGGGCATGGCTGCCGCAGTGTCTGAGGCATGGGCTTTGGGGGTAAGCGGTAAGGCCTGCGCAACGGCTGCAGGCTCGGGCGTTGGGCTAACGCTTGGGGCCACCTCTGCCGGGGGTTGGGCGCTTGCCTGCTGAGTACTTTCAGTGCCAGCTCCGGTAAGCTCGGTTGCGGGCACTGCCAAGGCCGGGGCCGTTTTGGCAGAGACAGGCGCAGCTACTGGCGCTGGTTGTGGTGCCTGGCCTTGGGGTAATGGTTGCTCGGCAGGCAGCTCTTGGGCGGCTGGTTTTGGGGCAACTGCCAGACGGGTACCTCGCTCGGTTGGAGGGTTATGAGCCTCTGAGGTAGCCTCAGGCCGGGCAGGCAAGGCGAAGTCTTGCAGCTTATGCGTGGGCGCGATACCCCGGGCATGGGTTGGCCTGCGGGCCACGGCAACGGCAGCATGCTGCGATGGTTCGGGCTCTGACTGAGCCGCCATAGCCTGCCCATAGGGGGTACCGTCGTTGGGTAATCTCTTTTCGGATACCGTTTCAATAGCGGCGCCGCTGGGTTGTTGGGCAGGGCTCGCTTTGGATTGTATGGATGTCGAAGTACGCTTTGCGGCTGGCGCAGGGGCGTTAGGCTTGCTCGCCACCGGTGGCACATCCGGGCGTCGGTGTTGAGATGAGATGGTTGGCACAGCAGGCTCTGAGGCCAAGCGGGTGTACCGCAAGGCTAGCAGGCTGCCTGCCAGCAACAAGGCTAGGCCCAGCGTCCAGAACCAGAGCGCGCGGCGGCGGCGCTCTGCCTTGAGCCTGGCCTGAATGTCGGCAAAGCTGCCTGGGGCGGCAGGGGCCTGCATGGGGGCCAGTTTAGGCGCCAAAAAGCCAGGCAAATGGCTCCCATTGCCGCCCGGCGGCTGTGGGTCGAGGTTGCTGGTGTTATCCTGGCTTTGCATGGCGATGGTGGGTGAGCTTAGGGCCGATATCTAAATGCTTTGGGGGAGGTAAGGGGCCAGCCTGCTTTTGAGCAGGGCACGGGCGCGGGTAAGGTGGGCACGGCTGGTGCTTTCGGTAATGCCCAGGTTGTTGGCCACCTCGGCATGGGTAAAACCTTCTACGGCATAGAGGTTAAAAACTATGCGGGCACCTTCTGGCAAGCTGGCGATGGCCTCTAGTAGGTAAGTGGCATCAGCAGCTAGCAAAAAGGCATTGTCTGCCGGGGCAGCCACCTCGGCAGCCTCGCCCAGATCTTGCTCAAAGGCTCGGGCCCGACGCTTAAGCCGGAGGGCATCCAGGCAGGTAGAAACGAATACCCGCCGTACCCAACCCTCAAGCGAGCCCTCGGCACGGTAATTTTTGAGAGACCTGTAGCACCGCATAAAGCCATCTTGGTGCATGTCTTGCGCCTGGGCCGCGTCTGGCATATATCGCTTACAGATGGCCATGGCAATGCCAGAGAAGCGCTCAAAGAAGCGCAACTCTGCAGCCGGGTCTCGGTGCAGGCAGCCTTGCAGAAGTTGCTCTTCGGTCACAGTCTGGGCAGTGGGCCACTACCAGCAGAGGATGGGATCAGAATAAGGGGGGGGGTGTGAAAAAGGTGTGTGGCGAATCAGGTTTTTAGCTCTGGCGGCACCGCACATGCCGCTAGGGCAAGCTCACCAAGGCCCGGGTTACCAGGTCGGTGGCGGTGTTTTGGTTAAAGTAGAAGAAGCTATCGATGCCCGTGGCGTTGGCGTTGCGCCGGTAAAGCAGCGTTTGGCTACCGCCGACGGTGGTATCTGTGATGCTGCCTAGGCGGGTGGGCACGCGAAGGCTGCCCGTGTAAGCCGTAGCCCTAAGCCGCAGCCTGAAGCTGCCTTGCTGGCCGCTGCAGCCCCTGTCGTTGGCAAGCAGGGTGGCGGGCAAAATGGTGGTAGCACCCGCAGGGGCGCGGGTAATACGATCTGCCTGTGCGCGGGGCTCACAACTGTCGCCTATGATGACTTCTATCGTACCGCAGACCTTGCGGCCTTGCACCGTGCCTGCGTAGGTAATCTCGTCGAAACCGCTGTAAAAGTTTTGCGGGCCACCAGAGGCTATGTAGTCAAACAAAGTGCTGCGGGGGCTGCCAACCCGCCAAACCGTATAGGCTATGTTGCTCACGATGAGCGTACCCGTGTCAGATGGTGCAAAGCCCAGGCTGATGCGCCGGGTGGCAGCCTCGTCTATTTGAAACCGACGAATGGGCAGGCGGACGCATGTATCAGGCTGCGGGCCGACAATGACGGTGTCTTTGCGGAAGCGGAAGTTGCGCACCTTGATCTGCCCCTGGCGGCACTGGTTGGCCTGGCAAAAGGTGTATTGGCCCGAGTCTGCCGCCCAGCGGCGGCTGGTGTCGGTAGCTATGTAGCGCAGGCTGCTGGTGGCGGGGGCAAGCTCTATCCGGCCGTGCTTAAAGGTGCCAAAAGTGATGGTAAAGGGTCTGCCGCCGGCCAGCGAGTCTAGGTTAAGGGTTGCGGTGCCGCTACTGTCGGTACGCAGGTTGAAGCTGGGCAACGGTACAACCGGCGGGGGGGCGTCATCTACCGCCACTTTAGAGCAACCCACCAGCACATACCCCAACCACCAGAGCCATCGCAAAGGGGCTGCCAAAAGAGGCCTGGTTCGTGCTGAGTTGGAGCGGGTCATTCTTGAGGGCTGTGCAGGCAAGGGGCACACATAAGGTATGGTGGCTCTTAGGCAGCCACCACCTAGACGCAGGGCTAGCTCCCGACGCTTAATGCGGTCAGAAAAATCTTTTTACTTCCTCGATGTGGTCATGGCCGGGGCGGCGACTCTCAGCGCAGGTTGGGCGAGCGGCTATTCCCAATTTTTGGACAGAAAAGTTTGATTTCTGAGCAAGCAAGCGCATTTTTTAGTTTTTTCCAAATCTTTTTAGACTACTTTTAAGCGTGGGCTGTCTGCTCAAACGTCTTGGAGGCGAAAGGCGCAGCCAATCCGAGGTGCTGCCTGCCCAGCCTGCTGCTTAACCTACCTCGGCCCTGTGCCCTTCTTTGGAAATTAACTACCCCTCCTTGATGTGATGATGACTTTATCTAATGCACTCCGAATTCCAGGCATCCTGCGCTTTGTGGCGTATGGGTGGCTCTCTATGCTGGCTTGGCTGGCCCTAACCTCCACCACATTGGCCCAGCAAGTGCCCTTCGGGCGCTCGGGCTGGAAGTGGGACAGCCGCCAAGTTACAGAAAAGCCCATTAAGGCCATCTCTTTCTGGACGGCAGACTCTGGATACGTGATGACCGACACCGAGCTGATCTTAACGGCCGATGGTGGCCGCACCTTTACCACCAGCCCCTTCAACGGGCCGCCCTTAGGTTGGCAGTGGCTAGCCCAAGAGGTGCTGGGCAATTCCTTTTGGTTTTCGTCTCGGCGCGGCATTGTTACTGTACGGCCAACGGCCTTTGCAGGCTGGGGCAATTATGATATAACCACCTACAGCACCAACGACGGTGGCCGCACCTGGGCCTACCTCACGGGCGGCTTTGGCGGCTCTAGCTGGACTCCGCTTGCCAATCTGCCCCTCATCCGCACCAATGCCTCTATGACGATGGCCGCTGCCACGCAAGTAGGCCAAACGTTTAACCAACTGCGCCTAACGGCCGACGGTGGCACCACCTGGTTTACGCCTGATAGCGTACTGACGCCCAACCCCGCCGGCCCCCAAGGCGGCATAGAGGATATCTACTTCGGCCCGGGCAACGCCATCTTGGTCTCTACCCGGCGCGAGATATACCGCTCCGTTAACAACGGCTACACCTTCCGCCGCGTGTATGAGTCGCCCTACACAGACAATACCCTGGGCGCGCGCGAGTTCTGGTTTACGGGCAACAGCGGCGTAGCCTTTGTGCAGCCCACACCCCTAAGCTACAGCGTGGCCGTCCTTACCCGCGATGGCGGCCGCACCTGGCGAGACTCGCTGGATTATATCGGCGGCAGCACATCTCTTGCCAATGCCTCGCAGAGCTTCCCCTTTGGCCCAAGGCTCGTACTTACTCGGACCGTTTCATCCGGATTTGCCGTCTACGAGCTTGCCACAGGTGCTTGGAGGCAAACCATCACACCTGCCTTTAACGGCAATACCAATATGTGGGGTACCGCCACGGTAAGCCCCTTGAGCGTTAGGCCCGGCACAACTCAGGTCATTTTCGGAGACCTGTATGGCCTGCTTTACGCCATGGATACCTCTTTGGTGGCGCGGTACATTAACCGGCCCAACACGCAGGCGCGCTCTTTCCAGAACATGATCGGTGGGCGCCGAGACATCCGCACGGCAGCCTCCAGCAACTGGATCACCACCGACGGCGGCATCACCTTCGACACCATCAAGCCGTTTGCAGCCCCCACCTGCAACGCACCGCCTGTAACGTTATACACCAAAGGCGGCAAGGCCTTTGGGTATTGTGGTGCGCAGTTTTACCGCTCCAGCAATGGGGGCCGTAGCTGGACGCGGGGCGGCTTCATACCTGATCTGGTCGGCGCTTTTTGCATGGTAGATAGCCTGGTAGGCTATGTGTACGGGCAGGGCAACATCCTCTTCCCTACGGCGGCGCTGTTCCGCACCACAGACGGGTGCCGCACCTTTACCCGCGTGGGTACGTCCAACAAGTCTACTGCCCTCTCCTTTGCAACGCGCCTGATCGGTTTCAAAACGCGGATTACCTCGTCTCAACCCCTGCCCACCGAGCGCACCAACGACGGTGGCCTGACCTGGCAGCCAGATCCCAGCAACCCGGGCAACACGGTGCCTGCTACGTTGCCCACCTTCGTAACCCCATCAGCAGGCTTTCTGGCTAATATGATTACGCTGGATACCGGCCGCACCTACCGACCCATAGATCCCACGGGGTCTTTTAGCCAGCCCTTCTGGCTAGATGATCGCACCATTGTGGCTTTCCGGGCTGAGGTAAGGCCCCAAGGCATGGAAAACAGGCTGATGGTCTCCAAAAATTATGGCCGAACGTGGACGCCCATCTCTGGCCCGCTGCCCAATGCCGTAAATACGACAGACCTGCTCTACCTGGGCGGCACGCGGTTTAGAATCTTTGGCACGGCAGGCCTCCAGTACGACTTGGACGCCGAGGGCTTCTTAGACATTGACGAAGACCTGATTGCCGGCACCGTGCGAGAAGAAGTGGATCGCAACTGCGCCACCCGAGACACCAATGAGCGTGGCCTGCCCGGCCGCATCATCGTGGCCGAGCCGCAGATGAGCTATGCCTACACAGACGAGAACGGGCGCTACGAGATGGGCCTCGGCGGAGACACCGTCCGCGTGCGGCAGCTGATTCTGGACCCCCTACAGCGTACCTACGCTACCAAAGTCTGCGATACGCTCTACCGGATGCGGCTGCGGCCCGGTGTGGTAGATACCAACTTCCATGCAGACTTTGCCAACCGCATAAACGCCTGCGCGCAGTTAGAGGCCCGGCCCTGGCCTGTGCGCGCCCGCTCTTGCTCTACGGCTGTGCATGGCATTACGATCTGGAACCGTGGCCTTGGCACCGCCCGAGACACCGTGTTTGTGCGGGTATATCTCCCGCGCCTTTTCAGGCTAGACTCTGCCACCCTGCCTTACCGGTTTGACCCAGCCGACTCTAGCTACCGCTTCGCTTATGTAGGCGAGTTTCTAGGAGGCACGTCTCAGCAACTGCTGATGTACTCGCACACGGAGTGCGGCATCCCGCTGACAGACTTCTGCCTACGGGTGATAACCGAGTACGCGGGCCTCTCTTGCTCTGATGCCCGCCTGGGCGATGGCTCGATGGTGGCGGCTGGTGTGGCCTGCCAGGGCGACACATCTATCATCACCGTCTATAACGGTGGCCAGGGTATGAACATAGACCGGCAAATCCGCCTGTATGTAGATTCGTCGCTGGTGCGGCGGTTTGACTATCGCCTTAGCGCTCAGCAATCTCTGCGTATCGGCGTGGTGGCCAACGGCGGCATCCTACGCCTAGAGGCAGACCAAGACATTGCCAACCCGGCCCTCTCTACGGTAACGGCGCAGGTGCGCTGCCTCAACGGCCGCCAGATACCTGTGCTCAACAACTGGTTCTCTGAAGGAGCCTTCTCGGTAAACGACCGTACGTCTTGCGGGCAGGTGACCAACTCCTGGGACCCTAACGACAAGCAGGTAAGCCCCGTGGGCCGCGGCCCGCGAGGTATTGTACCTCCCGGGACGGAACTGACCTACACCATCCGCTTCCAGAACACGGGCACAGATACAGCCTTCGTGGTGCAGGTGTACGACACGCTGGACATCACCCACCTGGATCTTTCGACCCTGCGCATTGGGGCAACCTCGCACCCGGGCGGCACCTTCAACATCTCTGGGCAAGGCCAGCCCGTATTGCACTGGCGCTGGAACCGCATCATGCTGCCCGACAGCAACCGCAACAAAGAGGGCAGCATCGGCTACGTTACGTTTGCCATCCGCGCCAAAGCAGATGCACCCCTCGGCACAGAGGTGCGCAACAGCGCAGGTATTTACTTTGACTTTAACCCCGTCATCGTAACCAATACCGTGCTATCTACACTTGGCGAGGTACCCAACCAGCCCGGCGTCGTAGATACGATTCAGGTGATAACCAGCGCCCGTGGCCACAAAGCACGCCCCATGCGCGCTTACCCCAGCCCTACGCGAGACCTGATCTCGATAGATGCGCCAGCCCCCGGCCAGATGACCATCACCAACCTGCAAGGGCAGGTAGTGGCCACACAAACCTTGCTACGCAGCGGCAAAGAGACTACCAGCATCAAAGACCTGCCCGCAGGTACCTACATCATCCAGCTTACAACGGATACAGCCGTCTACACCAGCCGGGTGGTGAAGCTGTAAGCCAGGCCAGCCCCAAAAATAGCAAAGGCCCCCTTCCGAAATGGAAGGGGGCCTTTGCTTTTGTACCCGGGGCCGGGGTCGAACCGGCACGGCCTTGCGGCCATTGGTGTTTGAGACCAACGCGTCTACCGATTCCGCCACCCGGGCAGGGGTTCTCTTCAGTAGGGCTGCAAAGATAGCAGTAGGCTGGCTTCTCTAAAACAGCCATTTTGGCATATTATCACCGGTCGACAATCAAGAATAATGCCAATTTGGCATCTTATGTGGGGTGGAATATTCCTTGTTAGGAGATAGGCGTCTGCAAGCCCTGGCGGGCCTGCAGGCTTCAAGCAAGAAAACAAACCCAAACAACAACATGTCACTCGTAACCTACCGCCCCCGCCGCTCGGGCATGCCGAGCCTGTTTAACGACGACTTTGTGCGCACCTTTTTCGGCCCCGAGGCCCAGTGGCCTACGGCCCCCAACAGCAAGTTTGTGCCCGCCGTCAACGTAGAAGAGTCTGACGAGGCCTACCGCCTGCACTTTGCCGTGCCCGGCCGCAAGAAGGAAGACCTGAAGGTGAACGTAGAAGCCAACGTGCTGACGGTGAGCTACCAAGAGCAGAAAGACCAGGAGCAACAAACCGGCAAGGTGCACCTACGCGAGTTTGCGCGCAAGAGCTTTAGCCGCAGCTTCCAACTGCCCGAAACGGTGAACGCCGAGCAGATCCAGGCGGCTTACACGGATGGGATCCTGACCATCAGCCTGCCCAAGCATCCCGTGGCGGCCGCACAGGCCCGTGCCATCACGATTGCCTAATCAGACCCCGGCCCACACAACCATGCCCGGCTGCCTTGGGTGGCCGGGCATTTTGTGTGTTAAGGGCCAGGTATATCTCTTGGGCAGGGAAGCGCGTATTTTGCCCCTGTATGTTGGATGCTGCCGCCCTCCGCCGCTTGGTTGCCGCCGGCGAGACCGACCGGGTCGAGTTTAAGCGCAAGGTGGCCCACCCCCTCAAGGTGGCCCGCGAGGCGGTGGCCTTTGCCAACTCGGGTGGCGGCGTGTTGCTGATAGGCGTAGAAGACAACCGAACCCTGCCAGGCCTGAAAGACCCCGACGGCGACGAGTTTCTGCTAGACCGTGCCCTGGCCCTGGCCTGCCGCCCGCAGGTGCCGCACCGGCGATACCGGGTGCCTATTACTGACGAGACCTGGGTGCTGGTGTACGAGATTGCCGAGGGCCCCGACAAACCCTACGCCTTGCTGGAAGAGGATACAGAGACGGTGTACGTCCGCGTGCAAGACCGGGCACTGCAGGCCAGCCGAGAGCTGCGGCAGATTCTGCGCCAGCAGAAAAAGGACAAGGCCCTGCGCTACGAGTTTGGAGACAAGGAGCGGCAGCTGGTGGCAGCCATCGAGGCGCGGGGCGCCATCACTTTGGCAGACTTTGCCGCCCTGGCCCAGGTACCCGAGCGCCAGGCCAGCCGCACCCTGGTGCTGCTGGTGCTAGCCGGCCTGCTGGAGATTGTGCCTGCGGTGGGGGGAGACCTTTTTAAGATAAAAGAGAAGGGAGAAGAGATAGCTTGAGTTAGCGCGTCTATTTGTTTGGAACCAAACACTTAGAAGTGCGTTATTTGTAATAGCTACCTGGGATGGTGCGCCATGCCAGGATCCGGGGTAACACCCGGAACCACCCCGAGAGCAAGCCTCTTGGCTTCAGGCGAGATCCTCGAAAGAGGTCTCGCCTTTTTTTATTATATTTAGAATTCCATTATATCCTTTCTCTTCCCAAATTAATCTACTAAATTTAAGGATGTTGGATTTATAAATCACATGTACCCTATCCATATGTGCAGAAGCATTATACCTGCCATTTAACCTTCTGGCTAAAAAATCTGGCGACATGTGATTAGGCACTTTAATGCTACGAATAACTGCCTTACCCCTTTTTGCGGCATCTTTCAACTGATTATCTAGGGTATATTCCTTTGCCTTCGTTACATTCTTAAATTCAATTAAGACATGTTCTTCATCAAGGAAGCCGTCAGGAGATAGAATTCCCCGACCAGCCTCGTCAACTTCCGGTGCCAGTAAAACTACCAAATGGCCTCGCTGTGTATACTCCAGGGCCATTGGGATAGTCTCTTTTACCTCGCCCTGTATAGAATCTACTTTAGGCGCTTTTAACAACAATCCGCCGTGCAGCCAAGAATCTAGGTGGGGATAATAGCCGGAATTCAGAAATCTGCAGGCTAACTCTACAGCCCATAAGGTTGTCTTATTAGCAAAAAGCTCTTTATACCTGTCCTCCATTCAACATGACCAATAGCCTACACCACCGCAAACTGCCTTAAGAAGCGGACGTCGTTTTCGGTGTAGAGGCGGAGGTCTCGAATTTGGTATTTGAGCATGGCCGAACGCTCTACGCCCATGCCGAAGGCGAAGCCGGTGTACACGTCGGGGTCTATGCCGCTGTTGCGGAGGACGTTGGGGTGTACCATGCCCGAGCCGCCGATCTCTACCCAGCCGGTGTGCTTGCAGATGTTGCAGCCGTCGCCGTGGCAGATTTGGCAACTGATGTCAATCTCGGCGCTGGGCTCGGTGAAGGGGAAGAAGCTGGGGCGGAACCGGATGGCCGTCTCCGGCGAGAAGAAGGTGCGGACGAAGTAATACAGCGTCTCTTTGAGATCGACGAAGCTTACGTCTTTGTCTATGTACAAGCCTTCTATCTGGTGAAAGAGGCAGTGGGCGCGGGCGCTGATGGCCTCGTTGCGGTACACGCGGCCGGGCATCAGGCTACGGATGGGCGGCTGGCGCTCTTGCATGACGCGGATCTGCACCGGGCTGGTGTGGGTACGCAGCACGACGTCTCCGCCCGGGCCGCCGCGCTCTACGAAGAACGTGTCTTGCATCTCGCGGGCAGGGTGGTCGGGCGGGAAGTTGAGCGCCGTGAAGTTGTGCCAATCGTCTTCAATTTCGGGCCCGTCGGCTACGGCAAAGCCGATTTGGCGGAAGACGGCTAGCATCTGGTCTCGCACCAGGTTGAGAATGTGGCGGCTGCCCAGGGCATGGGGCGGGGGCGGCAGCGTAAGGTCAAGCAGGGGGCCGGTGGAGGCTTCAGCAGCGGCCTCGGCGGCGGCCTTGGCCGTGGCAAAGGTTTCTTCTGCCCTGTTTTTGAGGTTGTTGAGGATCTGGCCCATCTCCTTACGCTGGGCAGGCTCCACCTCTTTGAGGCGGCCAAAGAGGCCTTGCACCAGGCCGTTACGGCTCAAAAAGCGCAGGCGGAAGGCCTCCAGCGCATCGGGGGTTTGTAAGGGGGCAGCTTCAATCTCGGCCAGGTACCCGGCGACCTCGTCTTGCAACATGGGGCAAAGGTCGGCAACAGGCGCGCGTTTTGTGGGGCAAGTCTTCAGGGTTTGCCAGCTGCCAGGTGTTCCTTCAGGTAGGCTTCTATTTCAGAAAGGCCATCCACCAGCAACCGGCCCTGGTTGTCTAGAAGCCAGTAGGTGCCGTACACTTGGAGGTTCATATCTCGATTGAAGGCACGGTTGCTTTCCAATTGCAGCCAGGGCAAGGGATTTACTTGGAGAAACTCCGCCGTAGGCCCTGGGTCTGTGGTTATACCTACTATTTGAAGCGAAGTTCCATACCGCTGATGCAAGGATTTTAGCCGAGGTATGCTTTTGATGCACCCCTTGCACCAGGTGCCCCAGTTGTCAATCAACGTGTAAGGGGCTTTGTGCCAGAGGGTGTCGAAGGCTACTTTGCGGGCGGTGTCGTCGTTGCGGCGCAGTTTGTAGTTCTTCATCTTGTCGCCGAACAAGAAAAGGGCGGGTGGGCGCTCCGAGGGGCTTAGCGTCAGTTTGCCAGTAAGTGTGTCGATGGCCTCGATGCACCACCAGCTGGTATCGCTCCATGCGCGAATCCGGGTACCCACCTGAAGCTCATGGGGGCTGTGGCGCGGGCTGGGGTAGGTTTCTCGTTGGCCGGATGGGCCAAACCAAACCTGCTCATATTTACTGTTGCCCCAGATACCATCGTTATTTACATCGCGGAGGTAAAGGCTTTGGCCGTTGGGCAGGGGTGTCTCGGTTTGGGTAAGACTTTCTTTCCTTAGCCAGAAGTTGGGCCAGACCAGATCTCGGGTAGGGCGGCGACGGGCGCTCACGTACATCAAAAAGGCTAGATCGGTGGAGGGGGTCCCCAGCATCGACAAGCGGAACTGACCGTATGCACCCGGCACGGTAGGATGCGGCAGGGTGAAAGCCGGTGTATAGTCGAGCGAGTCTTTGAGCAAGTAGCCGGGGCCGTCGTTGCGCAGGTCTCGGTCGTGATTCACGTCTGCATAAACCCTGCGGCTACCATCGGGTAAGATCTCCTGCACAACCAATAGGGCTTTATCTGGTGCATTGCCGTTGTAGCAATAGCCAGATAAGAGCTTGCTCCCTTCCGTTAACTCTGGCATCTTGACGGCCACCAACGTATCGTTCGTACGCGATTTAGGCACCAGCCCATCGCGCTCCATGCGGTAGAAGGCGATGTGGCCGCTGCCGGCACCAAATCTTTTAGAGACGTCGGGCTGTATCTCCCATTGCTGGGCGAGGGCTGTAATGGGTAAAATGCAGAAAAACAGGATAGCACGCATGGCACTCAAAGCTACAGATAGCCTATCGTTCAAACTTTCTTGCATTCAATGCATAAATTTCGGCGGGTGGTGTTGCGCCTGGGTTCGTGGTAAAGTACCAGCCGAAAGTGGCCTTAACAGAGCCGCCAGTGCACTTGCATATTGTATTTATTGCCAAACTTCCTTTGGCGCTTTCGCGTTAAACACCAAATCCTCTTTGGGTTGCATTTGCACAAACCCTATCGCTCTTACCAAATTTGTAGTCAGCCTTCTGCCAGAGCGCCTATGGGGTTTCGTGCAAAAGGCCTACACGTTAACTATAGAACCTTCTTAACCGCATGACCGTGACCTTTACCCGCCTAGCCCAAGCTGGCACACTGGCGCTGACCCTGCTGGTCGGCACGGCCTTTGGCCAAAACACGCCCACCGTCCGCAATTGCGGCACTATGGAGCATCTGGCTCACATGGAAGCCGAGCACCCCGGCACGCTCGAGAAAATCCAGATGGGCGAGGAGCGCACGCAGCGCTACTTGCAAGAGCGTACCGCCGGCCGCGTGGCTGCCGTTACGGTTACCATCCCCGTGGTGGTGCACGTGCTGTACCGCACCACGGCAGAGAACATCTCTGACGCACAAATCCAGAGCCAGTTAAACATCCTCAACGCCGACTTTGCCCGCCTCAACAGCGATGCAGGCAGTGTACCCACCCTGTTTGCAGGCGTGGCGGCCGGCTCGGCCATACAGTTTTGCCTGGCCCGCACAGACCCCAACGGCAACCCCACAACGGGCATCCTGCGCGTACCCACTACCCGCACCAGCTTCGGCACCAGCGGAGACCCCATCAAGTTTACCTCCTCTGGTGGCAGCAATGCCTGGGATAGCCAGCGCTACCTCAACATCTGGGTAGGCACCCTGAGCAACGGCCTGCTGGGCTATGCGCAGTTCCCCAACACGGGCACGGCTGCTACCGACGGTGTAGTAGTACTTAACACCGCCTTTGGCAACACAGGTACGGCGGCAGCACCCTTCAACTTAGGCCGCACGGCTACGCACGAGGTGGGCCACTGGCTCAACCTGCGCCACATCTGGGGCGACGCCAACTGCGGCAACGACTTTGTGAACGATACGCCCACGCAGCAGACGTCTAACGTGGGCTGCCCGGCGTTCCCCAAGCCTACCTGCGGCAACACGTCTGACCAGTGGATGAACTACATGGACTACACCGACGACCGTTGCATGTACATGTTCACGGCTGGGCAGGTAGCTCGTATGGAGGCCACCTTCGCCACCGGCGGCGGCCGCTCTACCTTCTTAACAAGCTCTGCCTGCACGGCTACGCCACCGCCTGCCTGCGCCACGCCTACGGGCCTAACGGCCACCAGCATCACCCAAACGGGTGCAACGCTGGGTTGGTCTGCCGTAACCGGTGCGTCTAACTACACCGTGAGCTACAACGCTACCGGCGGCGCCTCTACTACGCTAACTGTAACCGGCACCAGCACGGTGGTTACAGGCTTGGTCGCTGGCACGGCCTACACCTACCGCATAACGGCCAACTGCACCAGCGGCAGCTCTACCACGGCCAGCGCCACCTTTACAACCTTGGGCACCGGCACCGTTACCTACTGCGCCAACCCCGGCGGCAGCACGGCCGATGAGTGGCTGGCCTTCGTAGGCTTGGGGGCAATCTCTAACGCGTCTGGCGGGCAAAACACAGCCGGCTACCAAGACTTTACCGCGCTATCTACCAACCTGCTGCCAGGTACACGCTACACGATCAGCTACCAGGCTGGGTTCAGGGCAGGTTACACCGCTACGGAGTACTACCGTGTATGGATCGACTACAACCGCGACGGTGACTTCTTAGATGCCAACGAGCAGGTTGTAAGCCGCAGCAGCAACTCTACCGCCCGCTTGAGCAGCAACTTTACCGTGCCCACAGGCGTAAGCCTGGGCCGCACCCGCATGCGCGTGGTGATGAAGTACGGCAGCCACCTGACGGCCGCTTGCACCAACTTCAGCACCAGCTGGGGCCAGGTAGAAGACTACACCGTAATCCTGGGCTCTGGCACAGGCCGGGAGATTGCGACTACCTCGCTAGAGGCTACCGTAGCTCCTAACCCCGCCGCCGATGTGGCCGCAGTCTCTGCCACGCTGCCTACGGGTATGCAGACGGCTACCTTGCGCCTGCTAGACCTTGCCGGCCGCCAGGTATGGACCGCCACCGCAGAGGCTCCACAAAGCCAGCTGAATTACGAGCTCCCCGTGCGCGACCTGAAGGCAGGCATGTACATCCTGCAAGTAGAAGCTGCCGGGCTCAAAAAAGCTCTGCGCTTCACGGTTGAGTAAGGCTTAGGCTGATGGCTTAGGTAAACGGCAAAGCGCCCGTTCCTCGCAACCCGAGGGCGGGCGTTTTGCTTTTGCCCCAGTGCCCGGCTTTGGCCTGGCTTTGAGCCAGGCCGCAGGCCGTGCCAACTTTGCGGCATGCCCAAGTTGTTAGGTCCGCTGGCGCAGGCCATTACGTTTGCCCATGCCCCGATGAAGGGCCCGCTGGGGGCCGATCACCTGGAGGTGGTTGCCAACGCAGGCCTGCTTATTGACGATGCCGGCAGACTGGCAGCCGTAGGCCCCTACCCTGCCCTGGCCAAGCAGTACCCCAAGGCCGAGACATGGCAACCCCTTTGGGGCGCCCCTCTGGTGGCTCTGCCCGGCTTTGTAGATGCGCATACCCACGCCTGTTTTGCAGGCAACCGGGCGTTAGACTATGACCTGCGCATTGCAGGCCGCCCCTACCTGGAGATTGCTAAGGCAGGCGGCGGCATCTGGAGCAGCGTACAGGCTACGCGCAAAGCCAGCCAGGCCGATCTTGCCGCTGCCACGGTGGCGTATGCCAACGCAGCGCTGCGCCGGGGTGTAACCACGCTGGAGGTAAAGAGCGGCTACGGCCTGTCTGTCGCAGAAGAACTTAAGATGCTGCGGGCCATCCGCACGGCCGACGGGCAGACCGAGGCCGACCTGATTGCTACCTGCCTGGCGGCTCACATCTGCCCCAAAGACTTTGACGGCGGGCCAGCGGCCTACCTGGACCTTGTCGTAGAAAAACTGCTGCCCACCGTGTGGCAAGAGGGCCTGGCCTGCCGGGTAGATATTTTTATTGAAGAGACTGCGTTTGACCACACCCTGGCTACACAGTATTTGCAGCGAGCGGCAGCGATGGGCTTTCAGCTAACGGTGCATGCAGACCAGTTTACGGCAGGCTCTAGCCAGGTAGCCGTGGCCGTTGGTGCGGCCTCGGCCGACCATCTGGAGAGCAGCTCTGAGGCCGACATTGCCCGGCTGGCAGCCTCAGATACCGTGGCAACGGCATTGCCGGGCGCCAGCCTGGGTTTGGGCATGGGCTACACCCCGGCCCGGAAGCTGTTGGATGCCGGTGCTTGCCTGGCCATAGCCTCAGACTACAACCCAGGCTCGGCACCGATGGGCCATTTGTTGCTGCAAGCCAGCGTGTTGGCTGCGGCCGAAAAACTCTCTACCGCCGAGACCCTGGCTGCCATCACGTACCGGGCCGCCCACGCTCTGCGTCTGGCAGACCGGGGCCGCCTGGCCCCCGGCCAATGGGCTGACGTACAACTCTATGCCACCGACGACTACCGGCAGATCCTCTACTGGCAAGGCGGTATGGAGCCCGCACTCGTCTTAAAGCAAGGGAAGGTTTGCCTGACGAGTGAAAGCCCTGCAGAGGCATCTGAACCTGCTCCGTAAGAAAAAACGACAAGGCGCCAAAAAGTAATGTGTTGGTAGAATTATTCTGCCTTTCTATGGCGTTTTTTGCCTAAAATTCGTCGCAGGGGCCTGCAAAGCGTTTATTTTACAGTCGGAAGCACTTATTGTGTGTTCCCGGGGTTTAGACCCGTATAGAATGTCAGAAGACAAAACGATCCGCTTATCAAAAGCAATCCGGGATTTGAATATCAGCCTGGACCGCGCCGTAGACTTCATACGGACGCGTGGGGAGGCTATTGACAAAAACCCGAACTCGAAAATCTCGCAAGCGCAGTTTGACCAACTGGCCCGCGAGCTGGGGGGCGCTGCCGCGCAAGAGAAGAAGGAAGTTGCCAGCCAAAGAGCCGCACAACGTGCCGTAGAGGTACCTGCTACGCCTGCGCCCAAGGCAGACCGCATCGAGACAGAGGCCCCACGTCTGCAAGGCCTCAAAGTAGCCGGCAAGGTGCAGTTGGATGCCAAAGGAAATGTTATTCCCCAAAAGGCTACAACCGTACCACCTCCCGCGCCAGCGACAACCCCTGCGCCTGCGCCTGCTAAAGCTCCAGAGCCTGCGCCCAAGCCCACCGTGGCTGCCGCACCTGCCCCCGCGCCAGCACCGCAGCCAGAGCCTGCGAAACCAGCGCCAGCGGCGGCATCTGCGCCTGAAGCTACCAAGCCAACCACCGCCCCTGCCCCTGCAGCAGCTCCCAAGGCCCCTGCAGCCACAGATGCCGCACCTGCACCCAAGCCAGTTGCAGAAGCGCCCAAGGCAGCGGCACCAACTCCCACGCCGGCCGCTGAGCCAACCACGGAGGCCCCCAAAGGGCCCGACGCAGCTACAACCGGCACAGAAGACGAACTGATTAAGGCCAAAGGTGAGCAGCTCCGTGGCCTTAATGTAGTAGGCAAGATTGACCTTGCATCGCTGGATCGTGGCCGCAATGGCGGCGGACGACCCGGCGGCGCCGGCGGTGCCAACCAGAAACGCGGCGAGCGCAAGCGCATAACCGGCCGCACCACTGGCAATTTTGGCGGCCAAAACGCCACCGGTAACACCAATGGCAGCTACAGCGCCCGCCCCACCACGCCCGGCCAGGGCGGAGGTGCACCCGGCGCAGGCAATCGGCCAGGCGGCCCTGGCCAAGGCAACCGTACGGGCGGCCCTGGCCAAGGCAACCGCCCCGGCCAGGGAAACAACCGTCCAGGCGGGCAAGGTGGCCCCGGCGGCAACCGGCCAGGTGGCGGCGGCAACTACCAAGGCAACCGCCCAGGTGGTGGCAACGCGCCCCGAGGCAGCCGAGCCAAATACAGCAGAGACAAACGAGACAGAGCCCGTGACAAGCGCGACTACAACCGCGCTATGGAAGAGCAAGAGGCCGGTATCCTCAAGGTTACCGAGTTTATCTCGGCCAACGAGCTGTCGTCGCTGATGGATGTAACGGTGACGGAGGTCATCGCCAAAGCCATGGGTATGGGTATGTTCATCTCCATCAACCAGCGCCTGGATGCTGAAGCCATCACGGTACTGGCAGATGAGTTTGGATTTGAAGTGCAGTTTACCTCGGCCGAAGAAGAGGTAGACGTGGCCGTTGCAGCCGATGCACCAGAAGACCTGGTGGACAGAGCCCCCATCGTGACCATCATGGGCCACGTTGACCATGGCAAGACCTCGCTGCTAGACTATATCCGCAAGTCTAAGGTAGCTGCCGGCGAGGCAGGCGGTATAACCCAGCACATCGGTGCCTACGACGTTACGACGGCCGATGGCCGCCGCATCACCTTCTTGGATACGCCCGGCCACGAAGCATTTACGGCCATGCGCGCCCGCGGTGCTAAGGTGACGGACGTGGTCATCATCGTCATTGCCGCTGACGACAGCGTAATGCCCCAAACGCGCGAGGCCATCAACCACGCCCAGGTTGCAGGCGTACCTATGGTATTTGCCTTCAACAAGATTGACAAACCCGGTGCAAATGCCGACAAGATCCGCGAGGAGCTCTCTGGCATGAACATCTTGGTAGAAGAGTGGGGCGGTAAATACCAGACCCAAGAGATCTCTGCCAAAAAAGGCCTTGGTATAGACGAGCTACTAGAAAAGGTACTGGTAGAAGCCGACCTGCTGGAGCTGAAAGCCAACCCCAATCGGGAGGCCAGCGGCACCGTAATCGAGGCTATGCTAGACAAGGGCCGTGGCTTTGTTGCTACCATCTTAGTCCAAAACGGTACGCTCAACCAAGGCGATATCATCTTGGCTGGCCAGCACTTTGGCCGTGTCCGTGCTATGATGGACCACCGCGGCGAACGCCTCAAGACAGCGGGCCCATCTATGCCCGTACAGGTCTTGGGCCTTGCCGGCGCACCCGCAGCGGGCGACAAGTTCAACGTAATGGAGAACGAGCGCGACGCACGCGAGATTGCCACCCGCCGCGAGCAACTCCTACGCGAGCAGTCGCTCCGCACACGCCGCCACATCACCCTGGACGAGATTGGCCGTCGTCTGGCCATCGGCACCTTCAAAGAGCTCAACATCATCGTCCGAGGCGACGTGGACGGCTCTGTGGAGGCCCTCTCAGACTCGCTGCTCAAGCTCTCTACGCAAGAGATTCAGGTCAACATCCTGCAAAAGGGCGTGGGGCAGATTTCCGAGTCAGACGTGTTGCTGGCTTCAGCCTCCGATGCTATCATCATCGGCTTCCAGGTACGGCCCTCTACGGAGGCACGCCGCCGTGCCGAGGAAGAGGACATTGAAATCCGCCTGTACTCCATCATCTACGACGCCATCAACGAGGTAAAGCTGGCCATGGAAGGCATGCTGGCCCCAACGGTGGAAGAGGTCGTGACGGGCACCATCGAGGTGCGCGAGGTGTACAACATCAGCAAAGTTGGCCGCGTGGCCGGCTGCTACGTGCAAGACGGCTTCGTAAAGCGTGGCTCGCTCGTGCGCCTGATCCGCGACGGCATTGTGATCCACTCGGGCCGCCTGGCAGGCCTGCGTCGTTTCAAAGACGACGTAGCCGAGGTGAAGTATGGCTTCGAGTGCGGTATCTCTCTAGAAGGCTACTCAGACCTGCGCGAGCGGGATCAGGTAGAAGCCTACGAGCAGCGCGAGGTGAAGCGGACGCTGGCTTAAGCCACCCCCTTCCGAATATTAAAGAGCCCTCAGTCTTGCAGACTGGGGGCTTTTGCTTCAGTGCCAAAGCTTACCACTGATAAGTATCATCTCTAGGCAAACCAACCGCTGCTCTATCTTTACCAACCTCACACCAGGCCCATTTTTAGTTACCTAGCCTATGCCGTTTTATCAACGCCGGGGGCAGATTCCGCCCAAGCGCCACACCCAGTTCCGCCAGCCTGATGGCTCACTCTACAAAGAGGAGCTTGTGTCGAGTTATGGGTTTCATGGCATCTATTCCAACCTTTACCACATCTACGCCCCGACGGAGGTGCATAAGGTAGAGGAGCCCATCCCCATGCCGCTGGAGCGGGTGATGCCCTACAAGCTGGAGCAGACCCACCTGAAGACGAGCACCATGGGCCTTACGGGCACCGACTTTCTGCAAGCCCGCCTGCCACTGCTGACCAACGACGACGTGACCATCGGCATGATGATTACCGAGGCGCTGGAGATGCCCTACTTCTACAAGAACGGAGAGTGCGACGAGATGCTCTTCATGCACGAGGGTTCGGGCAGGCTCGTATCACCTTACGGCGTGCTCGACATCCGGCCCGGAGACTACGTCATTATTCCGCGCACGGTGATTTACCGCCTGGAGCTGGACGGTGGCAAGGGCCGCATCCTCTGGATGGAGAGCCGCAGCCCCATCGAAACACCCAAGCGCTACCGCAACGAGGTAGGGCAGCTGCTGGAGCACTCTCCCTTCTGCGAGCGGGACTTCCGTCCGCCTGGGGATTTGCAGGTGGAGGCCGAGCGTGGGGAGTACGTCATCAAGATTAAGAAGGGTGGCATGCTGCACACTTACCACTATACCAACTCTCCGCTGGATGTGGTGGGCTGGGATGGGTACCTGTTCCCCTACGCGTTTTCTATACACGACTTTGAGCCCATCACGGGGCGCATCCACCAGCCGCCGCCTGTGCACCAGACCTTCCAGGGGCACAACTACGTGGTGTGCAGCTTTGTGCCCCGCCTGTTCGACTACCATCCGCAGGCAATTCCGGCCCCTTATAACCACAGCAACATAGATTCAGATGAGGTACTCTACTACGTGGAGGGCAACTTCATGAGCCGCCGAGGCATAGACCGAGGCTCGTTCACGCTGCATCCCGGCGGGCTGCCCCACGGCCCACACCCCGGCACGGTAGAGAAATCTATCGGTGCCAAAGAGACCGAGGAGCTGGCGGTGATGATTGACACCTTCCGCCCGCTGTACCTGACGCGGCAGGCACTAGACTTTAAAGACGGCAATTACCCTCATAGCTGGCTGTAAGCTTGATATGAAATGCAAAGCGGCTGCCCAGTGGGGCAGCCGCTTTGCGTTTATTGCCAGTTGGAGCGGGCGTCGACGGCATCTACGACCGTAATCACATCATCCACGACATAAAAGAGAATGGTGAGGTGGTTCACGATTGCTTTGTGGACCTTGCCGTAGGAACGTGTCCAGATTTGGGGACAGCTATAAGGCCAAAGGGCGATGCGTTCCAGCTTCTCTTCAATGGCGACCTCTAACCTTGCTGCCAAATCCGCATTGTTGTTCTGCGCTACAAAAACTAGAATATCGGCGATGCTGGCATTGGCACGGTCAGATACCTCAAGCTGCATTGCGGGCTGCCTCCTTTTCCTTTAGCTCCTCTATCAGTGCCCGAGACTTCAACTTCCATTCTTCAAAAGTGATGACGCGCCCAGCTGCTATATCTGCGAGCCCCTTGCCTATGCCCTCCTCCTGCTCGGGGGTGACGTATTCTATTTTGCTCTCCAAAACTTGCAAGGCCTCCCGCAGAAGGTCTTCAGAATCACTGGACTGGGCGGCCTGGCTAACCTGGTGGCGGAGTAGTTCAATCTGGCTCATAACCTAAAGATACGCAAAAAGCGTACCCTCTGGCAAGGCCTAAAACTCGGCGTTGCCCGGGAAGCGGGGGAAGGGGATCACGTCGCGGATGTTGCCCATGCCGGTGACGAAGAGCATGAGCCGCTCGAAGCCGAGGCCGAAGCCGGCGTGGGGTACGGTGCCGTAGCGGCGCGTCTCCAGGTACCACCAGAGGTTTTCGGCCTCGATGCTCATCTCGTGCATGCGTTGCTCCAGGCGCTCGGGGCGCTCCTCGCGCTGGGAGCCGCCGATGATCTCTCCGATGCCAGGGAAGAGGACGTCCATAGCGGCGACGGTTTTGCCGTCGTCGTTTTGGCGCATGTAGAAGGCCTTGATGTCTTTGGGGTAATTGGTCAAAATGACGGGGCGGCCGAAGTGCTGCTCTACCAGGTAGCGCTCGTGCTCGCTTTGCAGGTCTGTGCCCCAGCTGACGGGGAACTCAAACTTCTGGCCCGACTGTACGAGGATGTCAATGGCCTCCGTGTAGGTCAGGCGCTGGAACGGCTCTGCGATTACGGAGCGCAGACGCTCCAGCAGGGTGTTGTCGTAGCGGTCGTTAAGGAATTGCAGGTCGTCTGGACAGCGCTCGAGGGCCTTGGAGACCAAGTGCTTAAGGAAGGCCTCGGCCAGGTCCATGTTGTCGGCCAGGTCGTAGAAGGCCATCTCGGGCTCAATCATCCAGAACTCGGCCAGGTGGCGCGTGGTGTTGGAATTTTCCGCGCGGAAGGTGGGCCCGAAGGTGTAGATCTTGCCCAGGGCCAGGGCCGCCAGCTCGCCCTCCAGCTGCCCGCTGACGGTGAGGTTGGTGCTGCGCCCGAAGAAGTCTTGCCCGAAGTCCACATGGCCCTGCTCGGTGAGGGGCGGGTTTTGGGCATCCAGCGTGGTGACGCGGAACATGGCCCCGGCGCCTTCTGCATCCGACCCGGTGATGATGGGCGTGTGGACGTTGTAAAAGCCGCGCTCGTTGAAGAACTCGTGGATGGCAAAGGCCATGGCGTGCCGCAGGCGGAACACGGCCCCGAAGGTGTTGGTGCGCGGCCGCAGGTGGGCAATCTCGCGCAAGAACTCCAGGCTGTGGCCCTTCTTCTGCAGGGGGTACTGGTCTGCTGCGGCGGGGCCGAGCACGCGGATGTCGGTGGCTTGCAGCTCCAGGCGCTGGCCCTTGCCCATGCTCTCGACCAGGGTGCCGGTGGCCTCTACGGAGGCGCCGGTGGTGAGGGCCTTGCGCGTCTCCTCGGCCACGTCGTCTGGCCGGGCCACCACCTGCAGGGTGTGGATGGTGGAGCCGTCCGACACTTCTACGAAGAGCACGTTCTTATTGCCCCGGCTGGTGCGTATCCAGCCCCGCACGGTGGCGGGCTGGCCGGGCTGGCCGTGTTGTAGCAAGTGGCGGATTTCAGGCTGTGTCATGGGTCTGAACGAGGAGAGACTGCGTTTGTGGGGGCAAAGATGGGGGGTTGGGGGGGTTGCTAAGGGTTGATCGTACGACCAACCCCTGGTAGGCTAAAGCGCAACTTCAAACCTATTATACCTAAACTCTGCTTCCTTTTGGTTTGTAAATACTACCTCCCCTGCTCCTTCAACCAAGCTGTAAAGTCTGCCATGTTCAGGCCCATGTTACGGAGGCTTGTGGCTAGGTGCAGCGTTGGCACGTCCTTATCCTTGCTCTGCCTGACGATGACGGGCCTTGGCAATGGCCTTTCTGGATTATCGTACACATAATGGCTGGCAGAGGTGCGTACATGCCGCAAGCCCAACGACTCCAGGTACTTGAGCCAGAGCTTCATCGGCACCGCCTTAGGCATACGCTACCCGGGTATGCCGTTGCGCCGATTGCGACAGGCGCTGAAACGATGCCGCAGAAACAATAGAAGATGGGTGAGAAGCGGCCACCCGTTGCCAACCTAGGGTTTGTAACAGTTCTTCCAACGTCCCCTTCTGCTGCCCATCCTGGATAAAGACAGCCAACGCATCATCAAAAGCAGCAGCGGCATCTTCTACTGTGTCGCCGTAGGTAGAAAGGTCTAGGGAGGGGCAGTAGGCTACTACGGTGCCTTCTTGCTCGGTGTAGAGCACGCGTAGGCTGGCCTCTACGGTGTGGCCCTCTGTCTTCAAAAACTCTTCTGCTTGCATTTTCATAGGTCTGTAACGGCCAAGACGGGTAATAAACTTGCCTTCTGAGCCAAAACGCCCTACTAAATTAGTCCTGAATCGAGCAAAAAGGTTCATTCTTTGGCCCAACCCGCCCCTACCCCGTAACTTTCGCCCCGGCTCAGGTGGCTGCCTCTGCCGATCTCTCTCCTCTTGGTATGATCACAGAGCATGTGCTCGGCGTAGATGTGGGCGGCAACCACGTCAAAATGGGATTCGTGGACCCGCAGGGCGGCATCCACCAGTTCCAGAGTTACTACACGAAGGACTTCGTTGCCTCCGGCGACTTTACCCAGAAGCTGATCCAGACGATCCAGTACAAGCTGCTGGACTATGGGCAGCCGGTAAACCGGGTGGGCATCGGCTTCCCGGGTACACTGTCTAAAGACCGCAACACCACGCTGGAGATTCCGGCCCTGCCGGAGTTGAATGGGCAGCCCGTAGGCCGCCGCCTGCGCGAGGCCCTGCCCGACTGCCAGGTCTGGCTGGCCAACGATGCCAAGGCCGCCGCCCTGGGCGAGCTGCTCTTTGCCCCCGTGCGCCCGCCAGACTCGTTCGGGTTCATCACGCTGGGCACGGGCATCGGCTCTGCCTACGTGCAAGACCGCAACATCTTCATCGGGGCAGACGGCAACGCGTTGGAGCTGGGCCATATACCGAGCCGCAACGGCCTGCGCCTGGAGCAGAACATCGGCAAGCAGGGTATCCTCAACCTGGCCACGGTGCGCATCCAAACCTACCAGGGCGAGACGGCCATCAGCCGCCTCAAGCCCATCAGCGCTACGGAGATGGTCGTCGAGGCCGGTAACGGTGACCTCTTCTGCCGCGAGGTCTTTTTCGAGGTGGGCGAAATCCTGGGCGAGGCCCTGGTGGCCCTCATCCGCATCCTGGACGTAAAGACGATTCTTATCGGCGGCGGCCTCTCGGCCAGTTGGGACTTTGTCCGCCCCGGCACCGAGAAGGTCCTCTACCACTACCTGACCCCCTACTACCTGGAGGGCCTGCACCTGAGCAAAGCCACCCTCGGCAACGACGCCGGCCTGCTCGGCGCGGCCAGCCTGTGCATGTAGGCGGGCACCAGCCCCACCACAAACAAAAAGGCCAGCCTTAGGAGAGGCTGGCCTTTTCTATTTGGTACGGTTCTCGCTTATCGCGTAGGGCCATTGTCCACCCGAGCCTCGATGACGCTCTGGATGGCCGTAGGCACGGCAGAGAACAGGTCGTAGCCGGTGGCGGCTTCGATGGCGTCTACGGTGGTGCGGTAGGTGCCCCAGGCCGTGTTCTGGCTGTTGGTGTTGGGCATGTTGACGGCAATAACGCGGGCGTTGGTCGTCACGCGGGCCACGTCGTTGTCTCCACGGGGGATGACGATGATGGCTTTCCACAAGCGGTTGGGTACCACTATGCGGCCATTGTCGATGGTAGTGCGGGTGCCGTTGCTGCCCGTGCCGCCGCTGCCGTAGCTGCCGCAGACGATGTAAAGCTCGTTGCCCTGGCTCACCAGCGTGCGCTGGTAGTTCTCTAGCCCGGCCCAGGTCTGCTGGTTGTTAACCGGTGCCTGGGGCATCATGTTGGTCATCAAAAACGTGGCCGAGTTGTCTGCAACCGAGAACGTACGATCTGCCGAAGGGCAGTTGTGCCCACGGTCGAACCCAGAGCCGGTGTAGCTGCCAGACGTGACACGGTACCAGCCGGTAGGCAGCGTGGCATCAGAGGCAAAGTTGTCTTGGCGAGGGGTGCTGCCCAGCCAGGTGGGGTCCAGGTGCCAGGCCACCCAGTTAGACTTACCAGCGTCTCGGTTGTAGCTAACGGCATACTGGAGCTTGTCTAGCAGATAGTTGGTAGGCGTGGCCAGGTTGGTAGCCGCGTTGCTGGGGTTGCCCAGGGCCAGGTTTTCTGACTGTAGGCGAGAGACCAGCGCCCCATTGCCTGCATTTTGCATGTCGGCCTGTTTGTCTTTAGGCTTTATAGCCTCGTTTTGGCAAGACTGAAGCACAATGGCAACCACAAAGGCCAGGCTCCAAAAAGGTAGGTGTTTACGCATGGGTATGTGTTAGCACAAAAGTGTGCAAACATACCACCAGCTTAGTAAACAAATTGTTAACATTGGCCTAAGAATCTTTGGCCAACCTGCCCTTTCGCACCGCAACTAATCTCGAAACAGCCCCGACGCTTACTGTTTGTTACCGTAATACAGAATCAGATACAGGCCATTAAACCACTGCGGGTTCTTAAGGATGTTGGGCCCGATGGCGTTCGGGTTAAAACCCAGTAATGGGACACGCTGCGTGTACACCTCTAACATAAACCCGCCCTCTAGGCCAAAAACGGAGTTGCGGTTGCGGCCAGACTCGAAGGCAAGGCCGCCATTAAAATGAAAGCCTGGCAGCAGGCTCAGCTCGTCAATACCATCTAGCGGGCGGCCCGCGCCTACGATGTTGTTACTGTTCAGGCTTGGATTGTAGCGGCGGCTGATGGCCAGGCCATCGTTGGGTTGCTCGGCATAGAGGATGTAGTAAGGCTTGAGCAGACCCAGCGTTGGCCCAGCTCCAAAGACAAGATTGAGCTGTACACCCTCCTCAGGTGCTTTTTCAAACAAGACGTACTCTTGCCCAAAGCTCGGCCGCACCGCAAACAGGTAATTGACCTTGTTGGGGATAAAGCTCGATATGGCCCCCCGTGCCCGAAACTCCTTGGGGTGCTTCAGGTTAACAACCTCTAACGAAACGCGATTGTACCAGTCTGCCGAGCGTTGCCACGCGTACTTAAAGGCCACGCCGCCCAATAGACCGCCGTTGGTGTTGAAGTTGACGCCGTAGTTAAACTCCCGCTCGTAGGTGGTGGCGGTTTCGTCGTCTTGCGGGGCTTGGGCATACACGGCCGTAGCAGCCAGCCAAAGCCCTGCCAGGCACCCCAGGGTGCGGGCCAGGCTAGCCAAACTGGTAAACGGATTGTGCATGGGTTGGCAAGTTAAGGGCTGCGGCGGTGCCTGCCAACCTAAAGGGCAGTGCAAAGGCATAACGCGCGGTGGTAAGCCAAGGTTCGGGCGGGGCTGTCACGGGCATGGGCTAACCATCAAAAAGCCTGCCGGGGGCAAAAAACTTTGGCAAAACGGGCCATGCGCCGAATGCTGCATGGGCCGGCAGGCGGCGTGCCCAAATCGGCACGATGGTGTTTAACGAACGGGCCGCCCGGCGTACCTTTGCACCCGGTTTCGTGTAAACCGACTGAAAGTCGCCTGATAAACGCAGGCATCCAACCCCGACGCACATTACTGCAACGCATGGACAATAAAGGACAGATTACCCAGGTCATCGGGCCGGTGGTAGACGTTAGCTTCGAGGGACAGGGCAGCCAATTGCCCCGCATCCTCAGCGCCCTTCAGGTAGATCGCGAGAACGGCCAGACGCTCATCCTGGAGGTGCAGCAGCACCTGGGCGAAGACCGCGTCCGCACCATCGCCATGGACTCTACCGAGGGCCTGACCCGCGGCATGACCGTGACCGACCTGGGCGCTCCCATTGCCATGCCCACCGGCGAGGCCATCAAAGGCCGCCTCTTTAACGTCGTCGGAGACCCTATTGACGGCATCAAAATCGAGACGCGCACCGCTGGCCAGGCCCCGCTGCCCATCCACCGCAAAGCCCCGCGCTTCGAGGACCTCTCTACCTCTACGGAGGTGCTCTTTACCGGCATCAAGGTTATCGACCTGCTGGAGCCCTACGCCAAGGGTGGCAAAATCGGCCTGTTCGGTGGTGCCGGTGTAGGTAAAACGGTACTCATCCAGGAGCTGATCAACAACATCGCCAAGGCTTATGAGGGCCTCTCTGTATTTGCCGGCGTAGGCGAGCGTACCCGCGAGGGCAACGACCTGCTCCGCGAGATGATCGAAGCCGGTATCATCAAGTATGGCGAGAAGTTCAAGCACTCTATGGAAGAGGGCAAGTGGGACCTCGACGCCATCGACGAAGAAGAGCTGAAAAAGAGCCAGGCCACCTTCGTGTTCGGCCAAATGAACGAGCCTCCCGGGGCCCGCGCCCGCGTTGCCCTGTCTGGCCTGACCATCGCCGAGCACTTCCGCGACGGCGACGGCACCGGCAAAGGCCGCGACATCCTCTTCTTCATCGACAACATCTTCCGCTTCACGCAGGCGGGCTCCGAGGTATCGGCCCTGTTGGGTCGTATGCCGTCGGCAGTAGGTTACCAGCCCACGCTGGCCACAGAGATGGGCGCCATGCAAGAGCGCATCACCTCTACCAAGCGCGGCTCCATCACGTCTGTACAGGCGGTATATGTACCTGCCGACGACTTGACCGACCCAGCCCCGGCCACGACCTTCGCCCACCTGGATGCTACCACGGTACTGTCTCGTAAGATTGCCGAGCTGGGCATCTACCCTGCCGTAGATCCGCTGGACTCTACCAGCCGCATTTTGACGGCCGAGGTACTGGGCGACGAGCATTACAACTGCGCCCAGCGCGTGAAAATGCTGCTGCAGCGCTACAAAGAGCTGCAAGACATCATAGCCATCCTGGGTATGGACGAGCTGAGCGAAGACGACAAGCTGGTGGTGTACCGCGCCCGCCGCGTGCAGCGCTTCCTGTCGCAGCCCTTCCATGTAGCCGAGCAGTTCACGGGCCTGAAGGGTGTGCTGGTAGATATCAAAGACACCATCAAAGGCTTCAACGCCATCATGGACGGCCAGTACGATCACCTGCCCGAGGCCGCCTTCAACCTGGTAGGCACCATCGAAGACGCCGTAGCCAAAGGCGAGAAGATGATGGCCGAGGCCAAGTAAACCAGCCTAAGCTATTACAACGCGAAAAGCTACCTCCACAGGTGGCTTTTTTTGAGCTTTGCTGGCAAGGCAGCCTTCGAACATCTGCTTACTATGAAAGCCCCCGAAGCCGTACCTTTGCATGTACAACTGACATGAAAGCCGAAATCTTAACCCCCGATGCCCACGTGTTTGAAGGTGAGGCCGATGTGATCACCTTGCCTGGGGCCACGGGATCCTTCCAGGTGCTTGACAACCACGCGCCTATGATTGCCATCCTCCAAAAGGGCGACATTGTGGTGAAGGCCAAGGGCGGGCAAGAGCAGCACTACCACACCACGGGCGGCGTGGTAGAGGTAGCAGACAACAAAGTGGCCGTTCTGGCAGAAGGCATCGCCAAATAGGTTAGCATAAGCCTGCCAACTGCACTTTAGGCCCAAACCTTACCTGCGCCAGCAATGCAGGCAGGCCATCTAAAAGGCAACAGACTACCGCAGATAGTTTTGCAGCATCCCTTGGCGCGGCCAACCTTGTTTGGCAAGCGGGCAAATCTCTTACATAGTAATGTGCGTGCCCGCTGCAAGTGCTAATTTTATACCGGCTTAAGAAGCTACGTCTACCGGCGTAGTGCATCGTTCTGGCAGAGCGATATACTATATCCTGGTCTGGCTACGTTTCAAAGGCTGGTGTATCTACCCTAAAGACTTATTTCTAGCCCTGCGCAAGGGCCGCCCAACCCCCGCCTTCAGACACAGACGCCCCCACTGCGTTTTTAGATTTTATACACAGGTCGTATGTTTCAAACCTTCTTCCGGCTTCCGGCCATCGCCTGCGCCCTGGCCAGTGTGTTGGCGCTAGGTGCCTGCACCAAAGAAAAGCCGTCTAGCGTCAACCCTGGCGAGTATTCTACGGCCACGGGCCTCACGTTTGCCACCTCTGATGGCGACGAGGGCTTCCCCGTACGCGACTACAAAGGGCAGCCACCCGCTCCCGGCATGGTGTACATCGAGGGTGGCCGCACCGTGCTAGGCTCGTCTGAAGAAGACGTGATGTATGCCCGCGACAACGTGGAGCGCGCAGTAACCATCATGTCGTTCTACATGGACGAGGCCGAGATTGCCAACATCCACTGGCTGGAGTATCTGTTCTACCTGCGCAAAGACTCTGCACAGAACCCTGATTTGTACGCCAACGCCGTGCCCGACACCATGGTGTGGGTGAAAGAGCTGAGCTATAACGATCCCTACCGCGAGCACTACCTGCGCTACCCGGGCTTCCGCTACTACCCCGTCGTAGGCGTTAGCTGGAACCAGGCCAACGACTACTGCCGCTGGCGTACCAGTGTGGTAAACCACAAACTGGCAGAAGATGCCGATGTGGAAATCCCAACCGGCGGCGGCCGCATTCCGCTAGAGACGGGTGTGGTTGTGCCAGACTACCGCCTGCCTTCTGAGGCAGAATGGGAGTATGCCGCCCAGGCCCTCATCGGCACCCAGTACAACGACGAGAACCAGACCGTCAAGCGCCTCTACCCCTGGGACGGCCACGCGCTGCGTAACCCCTATGGCAAAGAGATGGGTAATTTCCTGGCCAACTTCAAGCGCGGCCGGGGAGACTATGCCGGTATCGCCGGCAAGCTCAACGATGCTGCCATGATTACGGCATCCATCTACGACTACCCACCCAACGACTACAACCTGTACAACATGGCAGGCAACGTAAACGAGTGGTGCCTGGACGTGTACCGCCCGTTCTCTTTCCGCGACTTTGAAGACCTGAACCCCCTGCGCCGGAACGATTACAAAGACGACGCCAAAGCCTACGACCGCGACGGCTCTCTGATCGGTCAGTTCACCGTCGGCAACGAAGACCCCCGCTCGCTCGAGGTTGGCCGCAAGAACAAGCAGCCCCGCGTATACAAAGGCGGCAGCTGGGCCGACGTAGCCTACTGGCTCAGCCCCGGCACGCGCCGCTTCTGGGCCCAAGACTCTGCCAGCAGCACCATCGGTTTCCGCTGCGCCATGATCCAGGCTGGGCGGAACTACTAGGCTGACTTGGTACTACCGTAAACGGAAAAGCCCCTCCTGCGAGGGGCTTTTCCGTTTAGTAGGACTCAAGGCAAGGGAATCTCAAGGTCCTTGCAGATTATCTTAATGAGCAAATCTTTAATTTCAGAATGCCTGGGCACGGCTGATGTTTTACCGCTGGCTGTATTCTGAAAAATGGAATGGCGGCCACCCTCTCGCTTTAAGACGCAACCCTGTGCAGAAAGATGCCGAATCAGCTGGCCCCGCTTCACGCCGCCCGCATTTGAAGGTAGAGTGCCTCTTGCTTAACGGGAGCTAGAGTAGAAAGTGCTTCACGCCTTACCTCCAAGGTTAGCTCTAAGGCATCCATGAGGTTTTCTTGTGCCTCTTCTAGTGTTTCACCTTGCGAGGCTACCCCAGGCATTTCTGGTATGTATGCCACAAAGCCTCCCTCCTCAGCTGGAAGAAATACCGCAGTCAGGTGATTCTGGAGTTTCATAGTTCTAATATAAGCATAAACGAGGCCGCATGATGTCTTAAAGTGACAGCGCCTTAAATATCCCCCTCCAACGGCCGCACCAGGAGCTCTTCTACTACCGTGCTTGGGGCCATTTGGTAGCAGGCCCACACGGCCGAGGCAATGTCTGCTGCCGGGATGAAGCGCTCGGGCGGTAGACCGGCGCCGTCCCAGCTGGGGGTAAGGGTGGCGCCGGGCAGGATGGCCGTGACGCGCAACGGGGTGCCGATCAGCTCGGCCCGCAGCACTTTGGTAAAGCCCAGCAGGGCAAACTTGCTGATGCAGTAGCTGCCGCCGTTGGCATAGGCCATGATGCTGGCAATGCTGCACATCGTAAAGATGTGTCCCTTGCCTGCCGCGCGCATGGCTGGCACCAGCACCCGCGTCAGGTGGTAGGCCGATTGGACGTTGGTGGCAAAGAGGTGCTCCAGCACACCTTCCTCCTCTGTCTGGATGCTGCCGGGTTGGAACGTGCCCGTATTGTGCACCACCACATCGGGCGCGCCGTGGGCCAGCACAAAGACGGCCAGGCGGGCGATGTCGGCCCGCTGGGTCAGGTCGGCCGTCATCGTGCGCAGGCGGGGGTGGGCTGTCACCTCGGCCGGAATCTTACCGATGCTCCGCCCGCAGGTGGTCACGGTAAAGCCTTCGGCCAGAAATTTCTGCACCAGGGCCAGGCCTATGCCCTGGGTACCACCGGTGATCACGGCGTGTTTTTCCATGCCGTAAAGATGTGCGGCTAGGCCCTAGCCCAGCACGGCAGGCAACGTCCCCTCGTGGAGGGTACGGGCCTCGGCTAGGGGGAGGTATTCCGTTCCATTGACCACAAGGCTGGTGCCCCCCGTCTGGCCCAGGTGGCGGAACGGTACGCCACCCGCCTGAAGTTCAGCCTCCAAAGCGGCCGCCTGCTCGGGCGGGCACGAGACGACGACGCGGCTCTGGCCTTCGCCAAACAGGGAGGCATCGGGGCGCAGGCTGGCGTTCAAGGTGATGGAGGCTCCGATGCCTGAGGCCAGCATAGACTCTGTAACGCATTGGAAGAGCCCGCCCTCCGACACATCGTGGGCGGAGGCGATACGTTTGTCGGCAATGAGGCGAGCGACGGCTTTCTGAACAGCCAGCTCCGTCTCTAAGCTAAAGAAGGGTGCGGGCGAGCCGTAGGTGCCGTGTATATGCACCAGATACTCAGACTGGGCGATGTCGTCCGTCTCGGGGCCCAGCAGGTAGAGCAGGTGGCCCTCGGCCTTAAAGCCCAGGCCCATTTGGTTGTGCAGGCCCTCCATGAGGCCCAGCATGCCGATGGTAGGCGTGGGGAACACAGCCTGCTCTACCCCGGCTTGCTCGCCTTTCGGGTTGCTTTGGTTGTAGAAGCTCACGTTGCCGCCCGTTACCGGGGTGCCCAGTGCCCGGCAGGCCTGGCCCATACCCCGGATAGCCCCGGCAAATTGCCAGTATACCTCGGGCAGGTAGGGGTTGCCGAAGTTGAGGCAGTTGGTGATGGCCACCGGCTCGCCCCCGGCGCAGACGATGTTGCGCGCCGCCTCGCAGACGGCGATCATGGCACCCACCTCAGGGTCGGCCTTCACGTAGCGGCCGTTGCAATCTACCGAGATAACGATGGCCTTGTCTTGCCCCTTGACCTGCACCACGGCGGCATCGGCGGGCAGATTGGTGCTCAGGTTGGCGGTGCCCACCATGCTGTCGTATTGGCGGCTGATCCACCGGCGCGAGGCCAGGTTGGGGCTGGCCAGCAGGCGGCGGGCAATGCGGGGCAGGTCATCGGCGGCAGGAAGGGGTACAGAAGCCGGATCAAACGCCTTGTACTGTTGGTAATAAGCAGGCTCGCGCTGCTCGCGCACATAGACGGGGGCACCGCCGCCCAGCACCAGCTCGTGGGCGGGTACGTCGGCCACGCGCTGTCCGTCCATGTAGAACTCCAGGCGGCCGGTGTCGGTCACTTCGCCGATCTGGGCGCAGGCCAGGTCCCACTTGTCGAAGATGCGCTGCACCTCTGCCTCGCGCCCTTTGTGGACGACGATGAGCATCCGCTCCTGGCTCTCGGAGAGCAGAATCTCGAATGGCTGCATACCGGCTTGCCGGGTGGGCACGCGGTCGAGCCAGACGCGCATGCCGACTTCTCCCTTGGCAGACATCTCACTTGTAGAGCAGATGATGCCCGCCGCGCCCATATCCTGAATACCCACCACAGCCCCGGAGGCGATGACCTCCAGCGTGGCCTCCAGCAGCAGCTTCTCCAGGAAGGGGTCACCTACTTGGACGGCGGGGAGCTTCTCTGCGCTTTTGTCGGTGATGTCTTCAGAGGCAAACGTGGCACCGTGGATACCGTCCTTACCCGTAGCCGACCCTACGATGAAGACTGGGTTGCCCGGCCCCTCGGCGATGGCGCGGGCCACCTTGCCATGCTCCACAATGCCTGCAGAGAAGGCATTGACAAGCGGGTTGATGTTGTAGCAGGGGTCGAAGTACACCTCGCCCCCCACGGTGGGGATGCCAAAGGCGTTGCCATAATGGGCAATGCCCGATACCACGCCCCGCACGTGCCACTGCGTGCGGGCGGCGGCCAGGTCTCCGAAGCGCAGGCTGTTGAGCTGGGCAATGGGCCGAGCCCCCATGGTGAAGATGTCGCGGTTGATACCCCCTACCCCGGTGGCTGCGCCTTGGAAGGGCTCTAGGGCCGAAGGGTGGTTGTGGCTCTCGATTTTGAACGAGCAAGCCAGGCCGTCGCCGATGTCCACCAGCCCGGCGTTTTCCTCACCGGCCTTGGCCAGCATCCGGGGCGAGTCTCGCGGAAGGGTCTTGAGCTGCACGATGCTGTTCTTATACGAGCAGTGCTCTGACCACATCACCGAGAAGATGGACACCTCCGTGAAGTTGGGTTGCCGGCCCAGCTTCTGGCAGATCATGTCAAACTCTTCGGCCGTGAGGCCCAGCTTCTGGGCGGTTTCAACGCCGACGACAGGGTTGGCAACGGGGGCGGTTGTCATACCTGCAAAGGTCGCAACCTTACCCGAAGTTGCCCTGTTAAGGCAGAGTTAAGTTGGGGGGCTACAAGGTAGGATAGTGGCCTAATGTAGCGTGGGCTGTAGCCCGCAATCCCTACACCAAGGCTGTCGCAAGCTTTCAGCTTGTGACTCAAATGACGGAAGCTTTCAGCTTCCGAAACAAGACCTACTCTACCCCATAAAGACCAAGTCCAGTGGCCCTACTATACTTGGATTGGCGTAATTTCTTGCAGACGATAAGCTCCAATGGTGTGGCTCTTCTACAAAACCTGCAACTACTGGGTTCTGATGGATATATTCAAGCTTTTGGGCCATAAAACTGCCTGTACGCAATTCTATAGGATGGTTATCTTGCTGCCAAAACTGGTATCGTTCATTATAAGGATTTCTTCTTCCTGCACGCTCGAACATCCACAGTAGCCACTCCTTTCTAGATTCGCCTGGATGCTCTTGAATAGCCTTTGTAAGCGCCTTGGAGGTGTGGCGCTTCATGTCTCGCATAATACCATCCAAGGGTTCTTGGCGCGTACTCACAATTAAGTGTATGTGGCTAGGCATAATACACCAAGCATGAACGGTCAAACCCTTATTTGCCTGACAGTATCGGAGACTATCCAAGACAATCTGACAATACTCAGGTCGAGTAAAAACATCTATCCAGTTTACAACAGCAAAAGAAACGAAATAAGCCAACGAATTGTCGGCAAACTTGTACGCCGAGGACATATTTAGAAAAAACGGGTTAAAGAGTGCGATTAAAACATGCGGAAGCTGAAAGCTTCCTTCATGTCAGTCACAAGCTGAAAGCTTGCGACAGCGGAGGAGTAAAGAAGTAGTCCTAAGGGACCTGCAAAAGTATTTACCCATGCTGTTCACTAGTCAGGAGACTTGCTTTATTGTCGTCACAAGACTGGAGTCTTGCGACAGCGCAAGGGTCCCCCGCTCCACCACCTCCATCCACACCGCTTCTGGGTTGGCCTGGGCCTGCTTATCTCCGGTGACGTGGGTGTAGATGCCGGGCCAGGTGCGGGCCAGGTAGCCTCCGGCATAGTCGGCCAGAAAGCGGCGGTGGAGGAACTTGTCTATGCCTGCACGCAGGGGGGTGGCCCAGACGGCCTGGCCTTTGAGGGGCAGCAGGCTGTAGGCGGCCTCCAGGGCATCGGGCGTGAAGCTGGCGTAGAACCGGTCGGCCAGGGTGGGGTCGGCCTGGAGGAGGGCGCGGTCCAGCAGCATTTCAGCACCGATGTGGGCGGCAAAGCTGGGCCGCAAGAGGGTGATGCCTGCCTCGGCCAGCAGTGCGCGGATGCGAGCTTGCATTTGCGCAAAGGCCGGGGCGTTGTGCCAGGCAGCGTCTATGGCGTAATGGCGGGCAATGCCGGCCTCTACCTGGGCCTGCAGCAGGGTGAGCACCTGTGTATCTGCCTCAAAGCCGGGCCGCAGCCGAAAACCTTCGCCGCGCAGCCTTGCCAAGTCTGGCAGGGCCCCGCCTACCGCAAAGGCCGGGCTGAGGCGGTGTTCGTCTTGGGCAAAGTGGGCCAGGTAGTTCATGCCACGTGCAAGCTACGCCGGGCCAGGTGCTGCGGGCGGCTGGTGCTCTTGGGCCTGCGCCTCGGCGGCCTCGTCGTAGGTGCAGGCATCAGAGGAGGCCGCCCTGTCTTCCTGGGGTTTGGTCTTCAAAAACGAGAAGCCCGACACCACCAGCAGCGTCATGGCTCCGCCGAAGAGCGTAGCGGGCACGGTGCCCATCCAGCGGGCCGTCAGGCCGCTCTCGAAGCTGCCGATCTCGTTGCTGGAGGCTATGAAGATGGAGCTGATGCTGGCCACCCGGCCCCGCATGTGGTCGGGCGTCAGGCTCTGGATGAGCGTGGAGCGGATAACGACCGACACGGCATCGAAGCAGCCCAGCGCCACCAGCCAGGCCAGGCTCAGGTAGAAGTTTGTGCTGAGCCCGAAGCCGATGATGGTACACCCAAAGCCGGCCACCACCCACAGCAGTGTCTGCCAGGGGCGTTTGAAGGCGCCCGTCCGCGTGATGACGAACATCGTGGCCACCGAGCCCACCGCATCGGCGGCGCGCAGCATCCCCAGGCCCTCGGGGCCTACGTGGAGGATGTCTTTGGCATAGATGGGCAGCAGGGCCACCGCTCCGCCGAAGAAGACCGAGAGCATGTCTAGCGAGATGGCCCCCAGCAGTACCCGCTGCCCCCGCACAAAGCGCCAGCCCTGGCGGATGCTCTCGGCTACGGACTCGGCCTGCAGGGCCAGGGTGCTGGGCTGGCGGGGGGCTACCTGCGTGAGGCTGGCGATGCCCAGGGCCATACAGCCGAACACCACCCCTTGCGAGGCTATGGCCCCGCTCCAGGCATAGACGAAGCCGCCCAACGTAGGCCCCAGCACCGTGGCCGCCTGCCACACCATAGAGCTGTAGGCCGAAGCCTCTGTGTAAATGGCCCTAGGCACCAACAAGGCCTGCAGCGAGCTGCCCGCCGGGGAGTAGAAGCCCCGCGCAATGCCGCCCAGAAAGATGAAGCCATACACCGCCCATTGATAACTGACCGGGCCAAGCGTGCCCGCCTCGGCGGCGTGGTGGGCCCAGGCAATGCAGAGCGAGAGCAGGGCCATGGCCGAGGCCACCGTCAGCAGCAGGCGGCGCTTCTCGCTACGGTCTGCCACGTGGCCTGCGTAGAGGGCGCTGGTGATGGCAGGCAGCGCCTCTGCCAGGCCGATGAGGCCTAGCGAGAGCGGGTCTTTGGTGATGGCGTACAGGTGGTAGCCGATCACCACGGCCTGCATCTGCAAGCCAAAGGTCATCATACCCCTAAAACCCAGGTAAAACCGGAACTCGGGCAGGCGCAGGGCTTCGCGGGCCATAGAAGTAGAGGCCTGCCCCTAGATGGCAGCCTGGGGCCGGTACGCCGGTACGATGAGGCTATCTATGGCAGAGACAGGCAGGGCCAGGCGGGTTTTGCCTGCGGCGTAGGGTTTTATCTCGTAAGGGTTGTAGATAAACTCAAGCGTATCTGCCCGGATGCGCCAGTTGTCTGGTAGGGCAAAGCGGCCGTTGTCAAAGAAATAGTCTTGGTAGCCCTTGCCTTTGCGCAGGCCCTCTTGGCGGCGGAAGACAGCCTCGGCCAGAGCTTGTACCCGGCGCAGGGCGGCGGCGTCTGCCAGCCAGTTGGCCAGGGCTACGGGAGCGCCGCTGGCACGGTCGTGGGCTTGCCAGCGGGTCAGGCCCATTCCGTGGGCCCCGCCGGTGTAGGTGTAGCTCTCGGTTTCCACAAAAACCAGCCCGGCCGACTCGCGCAGGCGGCAGCGGACGTCCAGTGCCCAGGGGTTGGCCCGGGCCTCGGGGTCTAGCTGGCGGAAGAGCTTGCGCTCTGCCTGAAAGCTATCCATAAACGCCTTTACCAGCGCCTCGGGCGCGGGGATCTGCCGCGACGTATCTGCCACTTGGCCTGTGGCCAGTGCCACCTGACGCAGCATATTGGCTACCAGCGCAGCCGGGGCCCCGCTACCGCCCAGGTCTGGAAAGAGGATACGGGCCGAGGTACACAGCTCAGGGTCTCTTTTGGCCTGGCAGGTAGGGTCTGCGGCCGTGGCTGAGTCTAAGCGATAGACGAGTGTGTCGGCCACAGATGCCGTGGGCATGCCCACGGCCGAGTCTGCCGGTGGCCGAGCCTGCTCTTGGCCGGGCTTTGGGCCGTTGCAGGCAGTGGCCAGGGCCAGCAGAGTGGCGGTTAATAAGCCCAGCGGCGGCAAACCTTTCATGTTCACGAAGATGGGGCCCGCCCAAGGCAGATCAATCCGCTTATACGGCATCGTCTCCGCCCAGGTACACGTCCAGCAAACCCTCGGGCAGTTGCATCACCAGTCGACGGTTGCCCTTGTCCACCTGAACAAGAAAATCGTCGTGCAGAGGCACCAAGGCCTCCGTACCACCCACCAGCACGCCGAGCATCGTTTGCTGAGGCAGTTCATAGACCTCGCCCACGGTGCCCACAACGGCCCCGCCCTGGGTCTGATCAACAACCGTATAGCCGACGATGTCGTGGTAGTAGAACTGGTCGTCGTCTAGCTCGGGCAGGGCCGTCAGAGGCAGGTAAACCTTAGCGCCCTTCAGCGGCTCGGCCTGCTCTACGGCGGCCAGCCCCTTGAGCTTGGCGATGGCGCGCTCGCCCTGCTGCACCACATTGAAGCCCTCTACGCGGTAAGGCACCAGGCCGTGGGGCAGGTTTAGGTACAGCTCGGTGCATTTGGCGTAGGCCTCAGGTTCATCTGCTTCCAGGGCCAGCATAAGTTCGCCCTTCAGGCCATGTGGCCGCAGCACGTAGCCGAGCTCGAAGCAATCTTCTACCGTCATAGGTGCAAAGGTCGGGAGAAAGTTGAGAGTTGAAAGTTGAGAGTTGAAAGTTGTAGCTCGGGCTGTAGCCCGCGACGGCCAGCTAATACTGTGCAAGGGCTTTGCCCTTGTCACGTGCTCTTGCGAGGCTGCGCCTCGCGTGTAGGCCAGTGCGGCAGACCTGGCAGGCTGCGGATGGTGTGGGGTACGGATTGTAGCGCGGGCTGTAGCCCGCGAAGCCCGCGTGCTCACCCCAGGCTAAAGCCAGGGGCTACCGCTATAGCGACGGCTAAAGCCGAACGCATTTTGTAGTGCGGGCTGCAAGCCCGCCTTGCGGAAGGTGCCCAAGGCGGGGCAATGGGCCCTAAATGCAGATTTTTTCGATTGCAACTTCGGTATTGATAATCAATGGTTTGTAAGCGGTTTTTGTCGGGGCCTTGTCGGTGGGTTTGTCGTGTAATGTTTCAGTCTGAAGACTGTGCTGCTGTGGGCGTCACAAGTCATCGCTCCCCTGATCGGGTCGCTAAAGACTTGCGACAGGGTGCGGGCGGGAAAGGTATCAGGTAGCCTAGGGCGGGGGCTGCCTTTGTGCCGTTGCGCCGTGCTTGCGGTAGGGGGATATGCAGGGCTGGAGCCCTGCCAGCGAGGGTTGCGAGGGCTGGAGCCCTCGAACAGCATCCCAGAGGATGCCTAAGGCTCAAAGCGTTCGGCTTTAGCCGTCGCCTTAGCAGTAGCCTCTGGCTTTAGCCTGGGGTGAACACGCGGGCCTCGCGGGCTACAGCCCACGCTACAATCCGTACCCCGACGCCATCCGCCGATTGCCAGGTCTGCCGCCCTGGCCTACACGCGAGGCGCAGCCTCGCCAGAGCACGTGACAATGGCTAAGCCATTGCACAGAATACCTGGACTTATGCGACCGGCTTTAGCCTGAGGTGAGCTTCCTTTAGCGTGGAGCCGCCCAGATGCAGCAAATAAGGTTATAGACAAATTCTATCATCTTATAAAAACTATCAGTTTGATTTACTGCCTGGCTGCCGGGCACTTTTGTCTCATCAACAACGGCACACAAAATCAGCCAACTAGCATGAGCACTTCCGAGCAAACCAACCTGCCCGCCGAACGCCTTACCACCGCCAGCGGCAGGCCTATTTACGACTTTGAAAACACCCAGTCTGTGGGCCAGCGGGGGCCGCTGCTGCTGCAAGACTATCTGCTGCACGAGGACATGGCCCACTTCAACCGAGAGCGCATTCCGGAGCGGGTGGTGCATGCCAAGGGCAGCGGGGCCTTTGGCACGTTCACCGTCACGCACGACATTACGCATCTGACCCGGGCCAAGGTCTTTGGCCACATCGGCAAGCAGACGCGCGTGTTTCTGCGCTTTTCTACCGTGGGCGGCGAGGCCGGCAGCGCCGATGCCGAGCGAGACCCGCGGGGCTTTGCCGTCAAGTTCTACACCGAGGACGGCAACTGGGACCTGGTCGGCAACAACACGCCGGTCTTCTTTGTGAAAGACCCCAAGAAGTTCAGCCACTTCATCCACACCCAGAAGCGAGACCCCCGCACCCACACCAAGAACCCCACCATGATGTGGGACTTCTGGAGCCTGCACCCAGAGTCGCTCCACCAGGTGCTTATCCTGATGAGCGACCGGGGTACGCCGGCCACCTACCGCCACCTGAACGGCTACGGCAGCCACACCTTCTCGATGTACAATGCCGAGGGCGAGCGGGTCTGGGTCAAGTTCCACTTCAAAAGCCAGCAGGGCATAAAGAACTTTATGGCCGACGAGGCCACCCGCATGAAGGGCCAGGACCCCGACCATGCCCAGCGCGACCTGGTAGAGGCCATTGACCGGGGCGAGTTCCCCCGCTGGGCGCTCAAAATCCAGGTGATGACCGAGGCCGAGGCGCGCGACTTCCGCTTTAACCCCTTCGACCTGACCAAGGTCTGGCCGCAAGGCGAGTTTCCGCTCATAGACGTAGGCATGCTGGAGCTCAACGAGGTGCCGGCCAACTTCTTTAGAGACGTGGAGCAGGCCGCCTTCGCTCCGGCCCACGTGGTAGATGGCATCGGCTTCAGCCCAGACCGGATGCTGCAGGGCCGCATCCTGAGCTACCCCGATGCCCAGCGCTACCGCCTGGGGGCCAACTACGAGCATATCCCCGTTAATGCCTGTCCGTACGGGTTCCGCAACTACCAGCGCGACGGGCAGATGCAAGTGTCGGCCAACGGAGGCTCGGCACCCAACTACGCGCCCAACAGCTTCGACAACGTAGTGGCTGACCCTGCCTACCGCGAGCCCGCCCAGACGCTGGACGACACCGCGGCCGCCTGGTACGACCGCAATGCCCCCGGCGAAGACGACCATTACACCCAGCCCGGCATTTTCTACAGCAGCGTGTTGTCGGATGGTGAGCGCGAGCGCCTGGTAGAGAATATTGTAGGCTCCATGGCGGGCATCAGCGGCGAGAAGCGAGACCTCATCATCAACCGCCAGCTCTGCCACTTTTTTAGGGCAGACATAGGCTTCGGTTTGGCCATAGCCGAGGGGCTAGGCATCACCATCAAGCGCGAAAACCTGATGCACGCCATGTAGCACGCCAACATATAGCTGGCAAGACAAGAGCTGCCCGGCCTCGGCCTTTTGCCGGGGCTGGGTGGCTTGTTTTATGTAGAAACCTGTTTGTAGGTTTTCTAGCCAGCCCTGCCAGCCCCACACCCCCAAACTTGTGGTGTGGGCTGATGGTGAGTTACAATTTGGAAGGCAAGGGATTGCCGTTGGAAGGCCCCCTCATCACCCCCCAGCCCCCTCTTCTCCCCCTTCTTGGGAGAAGAGGGGGAGCCAGTTTCTACAATCATATAATGACTGACCATTAGCCTTTGTCCAGATCAAGCCGTCGGGTATAGACAAAGGCTAGACGAGGTTGCCCTAGCCTGCCGCAGACCGCTTGCCAGAGGGCAGACGGTTATTTTTTATTAAGGAAAGCTAATGCGCCCCTGCTAAAACGCAAAATTTGTAGGCTATGCGTATCTTGTCCGTCCAAACACCTGTCTGCCTAACCTGTACACCGCCATGCTGAAACTCTATACCCGCCGAGCCCTGGGGCTACCCGTTTGGGCCTTGGCCTGCCTACTGGCGTTTAGCGCCTGCGAGGAAAAGGACAACAACACCGAGCCAGACCCTACCAATAAAATCCCCGGCCGTACGGGCCTGAACGGTGCCGACAACGTAGGCACCATTCCGCAGAACGTCAGCTTTACCAGCAGCCTCTTTGGCAACCAGCAGTTGCCTGCCCGGATAGACCTTCAGGAGCTCAAAAAGGTGCCGCCCATCGGCAACCAAGGCTCTTTTGGCACCTGTGTAGCCTGGGCCGTAGGCTACAATGCCAAGACGATTCTGGAGGCCGTCAAGTTCGACCTTACGGAGCAGCAGTTGGCACAGCCGCAGTATCAGCTCTCGGCGCTAGACCTGTTTACGGCCATCCCCGATGCCGACAAGGGGGCCGACGATTGCAACGGCAGCAACTTTGTGCCTGCCTTAGAGGTGATGCTCAACCGGGGCGTAGCCACCAAGGCCGTGGCCCCTTACAGCGGCTTTACCAACTGCCGCCAGGGCAACGAGCAAGCCGCCTGGCGCCAAGACGCCGCCAAGCACAAAATTGAGCGGTACCGCCGGATAGACTTTACCGTGGCTGCCGTCAAGCAAGAGCTGGCGCGCAAAAACCCGGTTATACTGGGTGCCAAGCTGGCCGACAACTTCATGTCTTGGAACACCGACGCCGTGTACCAAAACCACGATGCGTTTGCGCAGGTGGGCATACACTCGTACCATGCCATGTGTATCATCGGCTACGACGATGCCAAGGGCCCCAATGGCGCTTTCAAAGTCGTCAACAGCTGGGATACCAACTGGGGCAACCAGGGCATCATCTGGGTAGATTATAATTTCATGCTGAATGGGTTTTGCTTCAACAACAACCTCTTTGTAGCCAGCAACGACGACCAGCGCCCGACGCCCGGCCCCAACCCCAACCCGGGCCCTAACCCGCAGCCAGACCCTACCGGCGTAGATCTTGTACCCTGGGTGTTTGCTGATACAGCCGCCATAGACTACCAAAACCAGGTGTACACCCGCAGCCGTACGATGTTTTACGACTTGTACAACATCGGCAACCAGGCAGCCCCGGCCGCACAACAGATGCAGTTTGCCTACATCTACTACAATGCCTACAACGCCAACGATTATGGCATCATCTTCATCAACCGGATGGATCCTTCGTTGCCCGTAAACAACCCCGGCAACACAGCCTTTACCTGCGCCACGGTGCAGGCCCACTCAGAGTGCCGCCTCAACGTAGCCGTGCCGCCAGACGGCAGCATTGCCTCTGCGGTGGTGGGGCAGGCAGACGCGTTCCTGTTTCAGAACTACCCCATGCCGGTCATCAACGGAGATTATTACCTGGTGATGGTGGCAGACGTATCGGGCCGCTTTGCAGAAGAAGACGAAGACAACAACCTCTTCTACGTGACAGACCAAGAGCCGAAGCGTTTCATCAACGGTACGGCCGAGCGCCGCGGTGCCCCGGCCGAGGCCTGGCACTTCCGCAACAGGCTGGCCGGGCCCAGGCCTTACACGTTGCCCCAGGCAGCAGACTACCGCACGGCCGTGAAACCCCACCGCCGCAACGCCTACAGCCCGGCAGAGATACTGGCGCTGCTAAAAGACCGCGTGGCCAGCGGTGCCTTTGCCCAGAAGCTGCGCGCCCACCAGGCCTTCCGCCAAGCCCATCCAGAAGCATTCAGTGCCGGTGTCGTTCGTCGCTAACGTCTGGGCCGTGTGCCTTGCAGCTGCCTTGCTGGCCTGTGCCCGCCCCGGCGCAGGCCAGCAACCTGCCGTGGCAGAAGGGCCCCGCACCCTGCGCTTTGTTGGCCGCACGTTTACAGACTCGCTGGTGCTGGCAGACCTGGTGCCTGCCGATGCCGCGCCCAGCCTGCTGCAGTTTGAGCGCTGCACGTTTGCTGGCCCAGTCTCATTTACGCGGCATGCACCCGAGTTTGCCATCTTCGGCCCCGGGGCTGTCTTTACAGACTGCACTTTTGAAGGCGCCCTTGTAGCAGACCACACCCAGTTTGCAGGTAGGCTAAACTTTGTCAAATGCCGGTTTAAGCAAAAGGCCTGGTGGCAAAACTGTACGTTTATGGCCCCCGTAGGCATGCGCACGTGCAGCTTTGATGCCGACGCCAGCTTTGTGAACACCCTCTTCTGGCGCGAGGCCAACTTTATGGAGTCTCAGTTTTTTGGCACGGGCCGTTTTCAGAGTGCGCGCTGGCTGGCCTCGGTGCACTTTGGCAACGCCATCTTCCACAAAAACGCAGACTTTACACTAACGCGCTTTGCCGAGACGGCCTGGTTTGACTATGCAGCCTTTAAAGCCGCAGCAGACTTTGGCCACGCCCGCAGCCAAGACAAGCTCAGCTTCTTTAAAAGCAACCACACCCGCCTCTTGCTCGACAATCTGACGGCCTACGGCCCCCTCGTGCTAGACCATGTTACCTGCCCGGTGCCAATCTCTGCCACCGGTGCACGGTTTTGGCTGGGCAAGCCTGCCGGCCTGCCCTAGTACCAGGCGGCCTATTGGCCTGGCGCGTCGTCTAGCTTTACCAACACCTGTACGTATTGGTATGGCTCGTAGGCTGCCTCGTTGCCCGGTTTGTAAGGCGGGCCCTGCACCTTAACCTGCGACTTGATCAATACCTGCTTGCGTGGCACCCCCGTGCCCCGCAGGTAGGCCCGCAGGCGCAGTTCTGTTTGCCGTGCACGCTCGCGGGCCAGGGTCTGGTTGTCGCCGAAGGAGAGCGTGGGCACATGGCTGGCCGAGGCCATAATGTCTATAACGACGCGGGCGGGGCGCTGCAGGCGCGTAAAGAGGTGTACCTGCCGCCACTCGGGCATATTGGTATCAGGCTCCGTACCGTTAAAAGTGAACTTCTGCTTCCAGCTAAACTGCCGGGGCCAGGGCTTGGGCGGCACGGGCTTCACGTAGCCCCGGAGGCTGACGCGGCCCACGGGCTGCCGCAGCTTGTCGTAAAGGGTAAAGTGCTTATCTACGGGGCCTGCCTTGCCGGTAGCGTTAAAAACGATGCGGATGGTACCCGTATCGCCCGGGGCAACCGGGCGGTGCGGCCAGGCGGGCGAGGCACAGTCGCAACTGCTGGAGACGAAACCCAGCTCCACTGGCTCGGTACCTGCGTTCTGAAAGACGAAGGTGTGCTGCAACTGCTCTCCGGCCACCAGCGTGTCGAAGGTGTGGACGGGGGCGGGCAGGCGCAGCTCGGGCTGGGCGTGGGCGCAGATACTTATAAAAGAGTAGAAAATTAAAAAACATAATATATAACCTATGCCCATTGAAAATAACAGCAATACATCCATAAGGAAACCAAAAAAATATCTGACAGCGACAATCATATGCACTTAATAGTTTTCATCAGACATAAGGACACTAGAAACACTATCCAATAATTCTTCATGATAAAAACTCAATGCTGCTAACTTTATTGCAACATCAGTGGAAATTAAATATGCTCCTAAAAATTCAGTCAAACTAACAATCATCCAGGACGTAAGAATCAAAACATTGGAAAATCCAGAATTAGATCTCCCAATTAGAATTGTTCCAGCGGCCTCATTACCTAAAGTAGAATCAACACCTTTAGGACCGCCATGAATACCATTGTTAGCCCACTTATAATATGGTCTAAGTTTTAAAGCAGGGCAAAGATTCTCAATATCAGAAAATTTGCTAATACGAATACCCTTTAAGCACCGCGCCCAGCCAAGATCCCTCTTAAAATCCTCACCATACTTTTCACAAAGACTTTTAACTAATTCTTGCGCAGAATTGAGTTCCTTCTCTGAAAATAGTGACCCATAAACAGATTGAGCATGAACGTTAAAACTTTTCATCTCTTCGTACCTCTCAACCTCCGCGTAATCAAGGTACATTTGGGATACACTTTGATCTTGGCTGGATAAAAAAGATGAAATAACAGCAATTTCATACAAACTTCTCCACCTAGCCAACCCTCCGTTGGGAAAGCCATTATTTAGCAAAGCTAATATTTCCTTGGCAATTAATAACCCCCTACCATGAAGTTGTAGCGCAGTAACATACTTGTAATTAATCCCTCTTGTCATCTGAGCAGAACCAGAAGAAAACCTTTGCTCCTCGGCTACATTCTCAGATATCTCTGTTGATAAGTATAATATCAACTCAAGTCTATCTAGCTGGGACCTGTATTTTGATTTTATAAGCTTTTTTGCATTATTTTCGTCAGTTTTGATTGCTTTAAGTATATGCCTCTTGTTTCTTTTTGCTTCTTGTAAAAATAGCTTAAGCAAACTTTCGAAAACATTAATTCTATAGGTTTCGTTGCTTAGAAGCAAATTTAAGTCTCGATCTGAGAGCGACTCCAATTCCTTACCTAGCGTATTATGGAATGGCCTATCAAGCCGAACCGGCATTGCATTGCTCAAATTGTTCATTAGTTTACCTGTGAAATTACTAATAATCTAAGGAAAACTCAATGTTTCCTGGTTGAAGCTCCTACCCAATACAATATCCTAGCTAACTTTTGTAAAGCTACAAACAGATTTTAATTTTGGTTGAACTTATTTTAGCCATCATCTGGTTGTACACCTAGTTTAACAATTGGGACATCAAGTAAACAAGACGTATCATTTGGCAAATTAGCAGCTACAGTTGTATCTTAGGCGATAAGGTCAATGCTTTTATGACCTTGCCCGCCAAAACCCAATCAGAATTTGCCAGGTTACCCCTGGCAGCATCCAAACCTTTAGCCTAGAGCGCCCCTGCATGGAAAGCTTTCCGGACCAAAGAGAAGAAGAAGGCAAAGAATGGCTGGCCCGCATAGAAGACATGCTGGCAGGCCGGCAGACCTACTTCTTAGACCAAGAAGCCTACGAGTATGCCGTGCACCACTACTTCCAACAAAACAAGCCTGGCAAGGCGCTGGCCGTATCTGCGCTGGCCCTAAAGCAGTACCCCTTTGCCAGCGACATGCTGTTGCTGCGCGCCCAGGCCCTAACCTGGGCCGACAAAGCCGCCGATGCCCTGGACGTGCTGGCCGAGGCCGAGGCCTTTGCCATGCACGACTTTGAGCTGGTGCTGGCCAAGGCCGACGCCCTAAGCACACTGGGCCGCCATGCCGAGGCCATCTCTGTGTTGAAAGAAAAGGCCCACATGAGCAACGACGAAGAGAAGCTCAACTTTGTGATTGCCAACATTTACCAAAACTGGGAGCGGCCGGGCCAGGCCATAAAGTACTACCAGAAGGTGCTGGAGCTGAACCCCCGCCACGAAGAGGCCCTCTTTAAGCTCGGTTATAGCCTGGATGCCGACGGCCGCCTGAGCGAGGCCGTCGAGATCTACCAAAAGGTGTTGGACGTTGACCCGTATGCCGCCCACGTTTGGTACAATCTGGCCCTGGTTTACCTGCGCCTGGGCCGGAACGAGGACTCTGCCGCTGCCGCCGAATATGCCGTGACGATAGAAGACGACATGGCCCCCGCCTGGTTTGCCCTTGGCAATGCCTACATGAACCTAGGCCGCCCCGCCGAAGCCGCCCCGGCCTACGAGAAGGCCGCCAAGCTGGAGCCTACGGCCGAGATACTGGTTTGCCTCGGGGCCAGCTACGAGCAGCAAGAGAAGTTTGATACGGCCATGCAGCACTACCGTGCTGCCATCAAAGCAGACCGAGACTACGACGATGCCTGGTACGGCATAGCGGTTTGCCTGCTAGAGCAGGGTAAGCACTTTGAATCTATCCACTTCTTCTCTAAGGCGATAGAGCTTACGCCCGACGATGATGCCTACTGGCTGGGCCTGGCCACGGCCGAGTATGAAACAGGCAACCTCGTCTCTGCGCTAGAAGCCTACGAACAGGCCTGCAACCTGAACCCGCACAACCCTGACGTCTGGCTGGAGTGGAGCTACCTCTACTACGACATGGGCGACTATGAGCGGGCCATCAGCCTTATCACCAGCGGACTAGAGGATCTGCCCGACAATGCCGACCTGTTCTACCGCTGCTGCGCCTACATGCTTGCGGCTGGCCACCTCTCTGAGGCTATGGCCTGGCTAGAGCAAGCCCTGGAGCTAGACTTTGACGGACACGAGGCCCTCTACGACTTTTTTCCGGACCTGGAGCAGAAAAAGGGCATCTGGCGCATGATAGAGCACTACCGCAAGTAAGCACCAAAACGATAGCGCACCACCCCAACAAACCTATGCAGGGTAGGCTTAAGGCCAGCCGGCAGGCTTGCTTGTAAATTATCTATAACGGTGTGCTGTGTTACAGCAGATTAGTTTTGGAACAAGCCGCAAACCTTACATTTTTGCAAAGAATCCAAAACCTTACCTGCTAATCTCCCCGTAGGTAGGGTACTACACCAAAAAGGATGTGGGTTTGCGGGTGGCACCAATGCTGCTTTAGCGGGCCCGGCCGGCAATCCCAAGCGCCTAGCCAGGGATTACCGGCCAAAACATCTGCTGATTGAGCATAGATTTTTTGTCTGAAATCTTACCCAAGCCTGCCGAGTGCAGTGTTAACGGCTTTTTAAGAATCGTGCAAAAAAAAAGTGCTTTATTCCTTTGGAGTTTCTGTCTGGCATGTATATTTGCTACACGGATACGCCTTAGGAACCAGCTTGTCAGATTCACTTTTTGATAGCTGCCCCAGGCAACCTCTCCTTCAGGTGTCTGCGCGTACGGCACGTACACGTCAAGTTACTTGATCGTTTCGGCCACCGCGCCGCCAACTGTTGGCCCACCGCTTCCACAAAAACGCAACCTCCGTTTCACTTCTATTTTGTTTCACTATGGAGAAGTACAAGTACTACACCAATTTTTATAAGGTTGTCCTACTCGTACTAGACATCTTCCTGATCAACATTGCCTTTACCGTGGGCTATCTGCTCCGGTTCGACAAGGTTGAGATGGCGGCCAACTACCGGTTCTTCTTTCTGGTATTTGTGCTCATCTGGTGGATTGTCTCGGGTACTACGCGTGCCAATAAGCTCAACGGCCACACCGGCTACCGCGAGGTAACGGCCAACCTGGCCTATGCCTGGTTTCTCCACGCCGCCGTCACCATGGGTTGCATGGTAGCCTTCCGCCTCTACGACGTGCCGAGGCTGTTTACCAGCTACACCTTCGTATCTGCCTTTGCCCTGACGCTGGGTGCCCGCTATGCCATCATAAAGGTTTACAAGTACTACAAAGAGCTAGACCTGGCCTACACCAAGTACATCATCGTAGGGGCCAACCCCGCGGGCGAGGCCTTGTTCAACTTCTTTGAGAACCACAAGTCTATGGGCAACAAGTTCATGGGCTTCTTCGACGAGAACCCCCATGGGGTGATGGGCCACGGCACCCTGGCCGTGCAAGGCAACCTGGCAGACCTGAAGCGTTTTTGCCAGCGCGAGCACATCAACGAGATCTTCTTTGCCATGCCGCTGACGCGCAAAGACGTGATGGACGACCTCATCCGCTTTGCCGACGACCACTTCATCAGCTTTAAGATGGTGCCCGAGTTTGCGGCCCTGCCCAAAGAGGTGCACCTGTCCTTCTACGAGAGCATCCCGGTGCTGTCTCTACGGCGCGAGCCGCTGGAGATCATCTTCAACAAGATCCTGAAGCGCTCTTTTGACATTGCCTTTAGCCTGGCGTTTTTGGTCTTCGTCTTCCCCTGGGTATTCTTGGTCGTAGGGGCAGCCATCAAGCTAAGCTCGCCGGGGCCGATATTTTTCAGGCAACTGCGGCCGGGCCGCCGCAACCGCCTGTTCGAGTGCTACAAGTTCCGCACGATGCGCGTTAACAGCAGCACAGAGCTGCAGGCCACCAAGGGCGATGCCCGGATTACGCCCATAGGCGCTTTCTTGCGCAAAACGAGCATAGACGAGCTGCCGCAGTTCATCAACGTGCTGAAAGGAGACATGTCTATCGTCGGCCCACGCCCCAACCTGATCAGCCAGCTAGAGCACTACAGCCAGACGATAGAGCAATACAAAATCCGCCACTTCGTCACGCCTGGCATCACCGGCTATGCCCAGGTAAACGGCTACCGCGGCGAAACGCGCGAGGACGGCCTGATGGCCAAGCGCGTAGAGTTCGACGTGGCCTACATCCAGAACTGGTCTTTCTGGCTAGACCTTAAGATTATCTGGCTCACGGTGTACAACATGATCCGCGGCGAGAAGAACGCCTACTAGGGCTCAAGCCTGCCTACCGCCCTCACCTCCGTTTCCATAGTTTGTTAAAGCAACAGGGCCACTGCATACAACGGTGGCCCTGTTGCTTTGCCCGGTTAATGCTTGATTGGCCGGGGCCTAGAGCTCTTCCAGATGTGCCAGCACGTGCTCGGCATGGTCTAGCAGGGCTGCGCGGTTTTCGGCGGGCATCTTGTCCCAGGTGGGGTACACGTGGCCGATGCGGGGGTTGCGCTCCAGCAGGTGGCGGTGCCGGGCGTGGAAGTGCCAGTAGAGGCTGTTGAAGGGGCAGGCACCCTCGCCGGTTTTCTTCTTGTAGTCGTACTTGCAGCCCTGGCAGTAGTCTGACATTCGCTGGATGTAAGCCGCCGACGACACGTAGGGCTTGGTGCCCACCAGCCCACCATCGGCGTATTGGCTCATGCCGCGGGTGTTGGGCATCTCTACCCACTCGATGGCGTCTATGTACACGCCCAGGTACCAGGCATCCACCTCGTCGGGGTCTGCGCCGATGAGCAGGGCAAAGTTGCCGATAACCATCAGCCGCTGGATGTGGTGGGCGTAAGCCAGCTCCAGGCTCTGGCCCAGGGCGTGGCGCAGGCAGGCCATATCGGTCTCGCCCGTCCAAAACCAACTGGGCAGGGGCGTTTGGTGGCCAAAGTGGTTTTTGCGGCCAAAGTCTGGCATCAGAGCCCAGTACAGCCCGCGGACGTACTCGCGCCAGCCGGCAATCTGCCGTACAAAGCCCTCTATCTGGGGCAGAGTAATCTCGTCGGGGCGGGCGCGGTACTCGGCAATGCACCGCTCTATGACCTCGGCCGGGCTGAGCAGCTTCACGTTCATGGCAAACGAGAGGCGGCTGTGGTACAGCAGCCAGTGGCGCTTGGTCATGGCATCCTCGTAGCGGCCAAAGAGGGGCAGGGCATGGTGGGCAAAATGCTCCAGCAGTTGCTGGCACTCGGCCCGGGTGGTGGGCCAGATAAAGCGGCTGGGGTCGGCGCATTGTCCCATGGTGCGCACACCGGCCTGCACGATCATGCGGTGCAGGTCTGTCAGGTCTTTTTCTACAACAAAGGGCTCAGGCAACACGGCATCTTTGGGCAGGGCCTGGCGGTTGTCGGCGTCGAAGTTCCAGCGGCCGCCTTCGGGTTGGCCTTCTGGGGTTACCAGGTAGCCGTGGCGCTGGCGCTCCAAGCGGTAGAAGCTCTCGAGCAGGTACGTCTTGCGGCCGGTAAAGTGCCGGGCCACGGCCAGGCGATCGGCCAAAAAGTGCTCGCTGTCGTAAGCGCGGACTTTGACGCCAAGCTTGCCCGCCAGCGAGAGCATAAGCTCGTCTAGGCGGAACTCATCCGGAAACTGATACTCCAGCCATTCTGGTGCATACTCCTCTACCAGCAGCCGCAGGTTGCCCTCGATAGACTGGCGGTTGTCAGGGTCGTCTAAGGCGACGTAAGCTACCCGGTGGCCCGCCTGGCGCAGGTGCTCGGCAAAGGCCCGCATGGCACCAAAAAAAGCCATCACCTTCTGGATGTGGTGGTGGGCGTAGTCGGTTTCCTGGCGCACCTCCATCAGCACGTACACCACGCTGGGTTGCGGCGGTGCGTCAAACCAACTGTGGTGGTGGTTGAGCTGGTCTCCCAGCAGCAGGCGTAGCGTCATGTCAGGGGCAAATTTACGGGTCAGCCCGGGGGCAGCGCTTTGTCAGCTATTTACGCTGGCCAAACGAATGCCCAAGTTGAGACTTTGGCCACTTTCGGCCTTACCTTTTGCGAACTTAAACGCCCCAAAAGCCCAAGGCACCACCACCGTGCTAGGATACCAGCGCCCCAACGCGGCAGCCAGATGCCACACCCCCAAGGCCACGGCCACAAACCTGGACCTATCCTGCTCGGCCTTCGATCCGGGCGATACGCTGCCAGACTACAGTGACAGCGTACCGAGCTTCTCTCGCCGCCTCGCAGGTCAGGCCGTGGGTATCAGGTCAGTGAATGTGGGGGTGGGGCAGATAGGGTTAAGGCCCTTGATTGGGCAAAACTATGGCCCAGGGGCGAATGTGTTTCCGCTGGCTTTGACTGATAGACTAGGTGACACTCTTATAAGAGCAGTTAAACCCAATGGACTTGCGAATGTCAACGATACAGCTTCTGTCTGGCGTTCACCTGCAAATTGGATATCTATCGCTCATACCCTGGCAAGCTCACCGTCCTACGTCAGGTATCGAAACGAATATTTGGGGCGCACTGCACCTGACACCACTATTGCCTTCCGAAACTCCTCCCAATCAGATGCCGGGCTTATAACCGTACCAGATTGCGATTTGGCTCGTGATCCTAACAATTTTCCCCAAAGAGTCGCTCCAGGTGGTAGGATAGCCTCTTCCAAAGTCGGAAGTCTTTCCGAAGGTATCCTTGTTGCAAGTCCAAACCCATTTAATAAGGAACTAACGGTTGAGTTCGCACTCAACGAACATTCAAGGAATGGCAACCTTGTAGTTCGCTCGATTAATTCGGTGTTGCCCCTTTACACCAAGTCCATTTACGGCTTGAAGGGAGTTAAACATTTTGAACTGGCTTTCCTACCTCCCGGCGTATATGTTTTATCGTTAAGTCGAGACGATAAGCCTACTATTCAAATCAAAATCATCAAAGCTCCTTGAGTGTAATGAGACTGATTCTTGTCATCGTCTATTGCCTGTCACAGAGCTTGCAGGTGCGAAGCCAACAACTTCTTTGGCAGCAAGGCTTTTCCCATGTAGGTACCGATCAAATGCTAAATGTAGTGGCAACATCGGCTGATTTTGTCCTTTGTGCAGCTACAAAAACAGGCCAGAGTAGAGTCATTCTGATAGGTTTATCCGCTTGGGGCGATACACTATACAGTCAACTTGCTCCGATTGCAAACCCATATGAGGCTACCGTTCACCTATGTCAAACCAATGATGGGAAGACTTTTCTGACGGCCCAAAGGCGCGGTGGAGTAGATCCTGCCTATCTATCTCGCATCAACACTATTGATGGTTCGATAACGTGGACAACTACCCTGGCTGGTATAGGACCGTTTGGAATGGGTGTAAGCCCGAGTTGTTTGGCAGAAGGGCCCAATGGTACGCTTATTTTGGCCGGAAAGGCACCAGACCCTAACGGTGCGTTCGGAAATTTGGGCTACCTGGCCTGCTACGACACGTTAGGGGTGCTGCAGTGGGATACAATTATTCGGGAGCATCCCACAAACACCTTCTGCCACCATGTGGAGATGACCCGCGACGGCAACATCTTAGTCTCGGGCACGGCAGGCTCTCGAATCTTTGCGGCAGAGTATGCCGAGGACGGCTTCGAGATCAGGCGGGCCACCTTCTATCAGAGCACGGGCCGCATCAACTTCGACTACAACCCGACCGTCTCGGTCAGGCAGGCACCGGGAGATAGGTATGTGGTTTCGGGCAACACGCTTCAGTTTGCCTCTTACCTGGGCTTGCATCAAGGCTGGGCTGGCCCAAAGGTATGGGGAGGCGAAACACCACTTTGTCTACGCTTTGCTCCACAGGTAAACATGGACGGTAGCGCAACTTTCTTTGAGCAGACCACAACCGCCAATCGCATCCACAGACTTGGTGCAGACAGCAGTATGCGCTGGACAAGAGAACTACCCATGACCGCAGGCCAGCTTGGCATAGCATTAGCAGCATTTGCTCCTTTGCCAGATTCTTCTGCTATTGTTGTAGGTACGGCTACTTACCAAGATTCTACAGGTAACGACTGGTACGCCGCCCGCATCACGGGCATGGGCATAGCTTACCGCCCCTGGCAGCCTGCCACCGCCACCAAGGCAAAGGCTGGCCAGCCTGTTCCCAGGCCCTACCCCAACCCGTGCAGCAGTAGCCTGCACTTTGCGGGCCTTGCTGCACCGGTTAGGCTAGAGCTATTTGGCACTGATGGCAGGCTGCATCTGAGCCAGGCCGTGGCCCTTGGGCAGGCCGTTGACCTATCGGCGCTGGTGCCGGGGATGTATGGGTATCGGCTTACGACCCAGGGCAAGGTGTGGCGGGGGCGGGTGGTGAAGCGGTAAAAGATAAGAGATAAAAGAGAGGCGGGCTGTCTGCCGATGGGTGGTTGTAGGGGGCCTTATGTACGGCGCTACGCGCTCTGTCATTTATTCCGACCTTTGCCATCGGATGACGGAGCTTGATAAAGACGCACACTACCTGCGCCGGACGCTGACCCTGGCTGCATGCGGCGCGGCAGCAGTGGCCCCCAACCCGGTGGTGGGCTGTGTCATCGTCGGGGCAGCGGGCAACATACTGGCCGAAGGTTATCACCGCCGCTACGGCGGCCCCCATGCCGAGGTAGAGGCGGTGCAGACGCTGGCCCCTGGCCAAAGCCTGGCCGGTGCCACCGTTTATGTAAGCCTGGAGCCCTGCGCCCACCAAGGCAAAACGCCCCCCTGTGCCGACCTGCTGGCCCGCCTGCAGCCCGCCCGGGTAGTGGCCGCCGTGCAAGACCCCAATCCCCTGGTGGCAGGGCAAGGCTTTGCACGCCTGCGCCAGGCGGGCTTAGCCGTGCAGGTAGGCCCCCTCTCGGCGCAGGCGCTGGTGCAAAACCGCCGCTTTATCGGGCGATTCTGGCAAGGGCGCCCCTTTGTAACCCTCAAATGGGCACAGACGGCCGACGGATACCTGGCCCGGGCAGACTATACCAGCCAGTGGATTACAGGCCCGCAGGCGCGGATGCAGGCCCACCGCCTGCGGGCCCGCCATCAAGCCATTGCCGTAGGCTACCGCACCGCCCTCCACGACGATCCTCGGCTGGATACGCGCCTATGGCCCGGGCCAAGCCCGGTGCGTATCGTGGTAGATCCGCACCGGGCCTTGCCCGGCCACCTGCAGCTATTTACAGACGACGGCCCTACCCTGCACCTCTACACAGGGGCAGAAGATGCCCTGCCCTTTAGCACCCCCTGCCAGGGGTACCAGGCCATAAGCGTAAACCCCGGCGGGCCAGGCGGTTGGCCGGGTGCCGTGCTGCGTACGATGCACCGCGCCAACCTCCATAGCCTGCTGGTAGAGGGCGGCGCCGGGTTGCTAAACGCCTTTCAGCAGGCCAACCTGTGGGACGAGGCCGCCGTCTTTACCGGGCCGTGCCTCTTTGGGCCCGATGGTGTGGCAGCGCCCAAAGTAGCCTTGGGCGCCCCACTGACCACCTTGCCCCTGGGCCCAGATACGCTAAGCGTCTTTGGCAACCCCACGCTGGGCTTCTGGCCCAGCCTTACAGCCAACCAAGGGCCAGCGGCCCTTGGGGCGGTAGAACATCTTCTGGATTAAGGCCCATTTTCAAAAAGATTTAGCCCTTTGCTATGGCAATGCCAGGGCAAATACCCTATTATTGTAGGCAAAACCTTACACTCCGCACACAAGCAATAATAGACAGACACGCTTGGTGCAGGCGCCTTTTGTTTCCACCAGCCTGTGCCCGGTGTTGCTCCTGTGCCCCAAGCGATCTCGCTCGACCATGAAAAAACTGACACGTACCCTCCTGGCCCTTGCATCAGTAGCCCTGCTGGCCCAAAGCTGCAACGACACAGCTGACACCAACAACATCATCGTCCGCCCGGCGGGCGTGGGTGCCCCCAAAATCACCTACACGCTGCAAGTGGTAGATGCCCCCGGCAACGCAGCCGGCCGTGTACAAGGCGTGCAAGGCGCCAGCATCGCCTACACCAATGCAGCAGGCCGATTGGTAACCGTCAACACCGACCCTTCTGGCGCGGTGGTCATCACAGACGCTGCCCCGGGCACCTTTGCCGGCCGCCTAGAGGCCAGCGGCTATGCCTCTATGGACTTCACCACCGACATCAGCCCAGCCTCTGGCAACCTGGCAGACTCTGGCCGTGCCTACTCGGCCGTTACCAGGCTGTATGCCATCCGCAGCAATGCAGGCATCCGCGGCCACGTGTACGGCAACTTTGCCGGCAGCACCCGCCAGCCCACCGTGGCAGACACCGCCAACGACGACTACACCCAGCCGGTTACCCTCCGCATCACCTACAACATCCTCAAGACGGGCGCTACGGCCTACCCCATGGGCTCCGGCCCTGGCCGCCTGGTAGATGTAAACCTGGATCCCAGCACGGTGCTGATCGCCACCGGCAACAACGCCACCACGGGCAGCAACAGCCGCGGCTACTTTAGCCGCCGGGTACACGCCACAGGCTCTGGCATGGTAGAGGCTTACCTCTCAATGCGTCCCTTCGTGTATGTAGATGCAGGCGGCAACCAAGGCCCGCGCCCCTTCGTGCTAGAGCGCGACGCCAACAACATCAAGCTCAACCTGCAAAGCGGCGACTTCATGAACCTGGGCCCGCTGCGCGTAGTAGCCCAGCCCTAATCAGTTAGCCTTGACCTTAAGATCTGCAGCCGCCTCCCTTTGCCGGGGGGCGGCTCTTTTTTTGGGGTATGCGATTATGGCGCACACGCCTTGCCTCCGTACGACCTTTGCGCCGCCCATGCACACCCCAACCCCAGACGACGACCTCCCTGCCGAAGCCGAAACCGGCACCGCCGCCCAGGCCTTGCCCGATCCGCTGGTGCCCGCCACGGCCCATCCGCAGCCGCTCTCGCTCGAGGCAGCCCTGCTGATTGTGCTGCTGGCGCTGGTGTGGGGTAGCTCTTTCATCTTGATGAAGCGGGGCCTGAGCTACTTCTCTGCCCCAGAGGTAGCCTCCATCCGCATGGTGGCCGCCGGTGCGCTTATGCTGCCGCTGGCCCTCACTCGCCTGCGCCGCGTAGAGCGTGTGCATTTGCCTGCCATGTTGCTGTCGGGCCTGGTGGGCAGCTTTGTGCCCGCCTACCTGTTTGCCACCGCCGGGCGGTATATAGACAGTGCCATCTCGGGCGCGCTCAATGGGCTTAGCCCCTTGTTTACGCTTTTGCTAGGCCTGGCCTTCTTTAACCTGAAGACGAGCTGGCAAGGCTATGCAGGCATCCTGGCCGGGCTGGCCGGCGCCCTGGCGTTGAGCCTTGTCAAGGCCGGGCCTGCCACCAGCCTGAATGCCTGGGCCCTGCTTGTGGTGGTGGCCACGCTGCTTTACGCCATCAACATCAACCTTGTCAAATACAGGTTGCAGCAGGCCTCGTCGGTTACCATTACGGCCGTAGCCCTTGTGCCTACGGGTCTGCTGGGGACGGCGGTGCTCGTATGGGCCACCCCCTTCGTCGATCGTATCGGGCAGCCGGGCTTTTGGGGCGTGCCGTTGGTCTGCTGCCTAACCTTAGGAATCTTTGGCTCTGCCATAAGCATCATTTTATACAATCGGCTTCTTAAGCAAGTATCGGCCCTGGTGGCCAGCACGGTTACTTATCTAATGCCCGTCGTATCGCTCGGGTGGGGCATTTGGGATGGTGAGCGCGTGCAACCCTGGCAGTACGTAGGCCTGCTGCTGATTCTGGCTGGCATGGGCCTGGTGGGCTATGCCAACCGCAGGCCCCAGCACCGCGCTGTATAGGGCTGGTTAGGCTGGCATCTTTGTATCATGACAAGCTCTTTAGACACCCCGCTTCGGATTGCTACCCGATCGTCGCCGCTGGCCCTTTGGCAGGCCGAATGGGTGTTGGCCCGCCTGCGAGCGGCTGGCCTGGAGGCCATGCTGCTGCCCTTCGAAACGCAAGGCGATAAAATTCTGGACCGTACCTTGTCTAAAATCGGCTCTAAGGGGGTCTTTACGCAAGAGCTGGAAGACAGCCTGCTCGACGGCCGAGCGCACCTGGCCGTCCACTCGGCAAAAGACATGCCCAGCCGCCTGCCTGAAGGGTTGCAAATCGTCTGCTTTACAGAGCGCGAGCAGGCCGACGATGTAGTTGTTAGCTACAACCCAGCCTTCAGCCTAGACGCCGGGCCTTGCACCGTAGGCACCAGCAGCACCCGCCGCAAGGCGTTGCTGGCCCGCTACTACCCCCACGCCCGGCAGGCCGAAGCCCGCGGCAACCTGCAAACCCGCCTGCGCAAGTTGGCCGAGGGGCAGTTTGATGCGCTGCTGCTTGCCTACGCCGGCATACACCGCATAGGCCAGGCGGCGCTGGTGCGGCAGCATTTGCCGCTGCACGTGTTTACCCCGCCCGTAGGCCAGGGTGCCCTGGCCATAGAGGTGGCCGATGCCCTGCCCGCCGAGCTGCGGGGCCGCCTCCGCCAGGCACTGGCCCACCCCCCTACCGAAGCCTGCCTGGCCGCCGAGCGCGCCTACCTGGCTACCATGGACGGCGGCTGCTCGATACCCACCTTTGGCCATGCCATTTGGGCCCAGGGGCAGATTCGCCTCGAGGCAGGCATCATCAGTCTGGACGGCAGCCAAGAGGTACGCCATCTGCAAGCCTCCCCTCCGGCCGAGGCAGAGGCCCTGGGCCGCCAAATGGCACTCGCCGTGCTAGAGGCAGGCGGCCGGCAAATTCTGCAAGACATCCGCGCCAACGCCTAGCCGCGCAGCGGCCGCTCCCATTCACAGCCATGCGCCTCTCGCCCGGCATCCAGTTCATGCTCATCTCTACGCTGGCGTTCTCCGTCATGAACGTCTGCGTCAAGGCCTTGGGCCGCATCCCGGCGCTAGAGATCATGTTTTGCCGCGTCGTCATCTCGATGGGCATCACGCTTGTGGGTATCTGGCGTGCTGGCATATCGCCGCTGGGGCAAAACAGGCTTTGGCTGCTGGTGCGGGGTGCCTCTGGCGCATTGGCGCTGTGGCTCTACTTTGTCACGCTCAAGCACCTGCCACTGGCCACGGCAGTGGCCATACAATACATGAGCCCGCTCTTTGGGGTGGCGCTGGCCCCCTTCTTCATTGGAGAGCAGATGCGGGCCCGGCAGTGGCTGTACTTTCTGGTCAGCTTTGCGGGGGTATTTATGCTACAGCAGTTCGAGGGGAACATGCCTCCGCTATACTTGGCGCTGGGCATTGCCTCGGCCTTGCTCACGGGCCTGGGCACCAATGCCATACGCCGCAGCCGAGAGACCGAGCATCCGCTGGTGGTAATGCTCTACCTGCCCCTGTTTGCCGTGCCTGCCTCTGCTCCCTGGGCGCTTGGAGGCTGGGTAGCCCCCGTTGGGTGGGAGTGGGCCCTGCTGGCGGCTACGGGCATATTTACGCAGCTCAACCAGTACTATACCACCCGCGCCCTCCAGGCCGAGCCCCTCGCCCGTGTAACCTACCTCAACTACTTGGGCCTTATCTACGCCGTTGGCCTGGGCTACCTCGTCTTCGGCGAGCCCATCTCGCTGGGCGGCTTTGGGTCTATGTGCCTGATTGCGGCCGGGGTGCTGCTCAACCTACTAGAAGGGCGGCGGAAGGTGGAGCGTTGAGAATTGTAGCGCGGGCTGTAGCCCGCGAAGCCCTCGTGTTCACCCCAGGCTAAAGCCAGGGGCTACTGCTAAGGCGACGGCTAAAGCCGAACGCTCTGAGCCTTCGGCAGCAAGAAAGTTGCTGTTCGAGGGCTCCAGCCCTCGCAACCCTCACGGGCAGGGCTCCAGCCCTGCATACCCCCCCTACTGCCAACACGGCGCAACGGCACAAACAAGGCCCAGGCACAGCTCTTGGCATACCTTACCCAACGTCAACATCTGTTATCTCTTACCTTTTCACTTTTATCTCCCGCCCGCAACCTGTCGCAAGTCTTTAGTGACCCGATCAGGGGAGCGATGACTTGTGACGCCCACAGCAGCACAGTCTTCAGACTGAAACATTACACGACAAACCCACCGACAAGGCCCCGACAAAATTCGCTTGTAAATCCTTATGCATCTGGCAATTAAAAGCGTTCGGCTTTAGCCGTCGCCTTAGCAGTAGCCCCTGGCTTTAGCCTGGGGTGAACACGGCGAAACCTGCCTAGCGTAACCGCTCTCACCCCGCACCCCCACACCCTCCGCAGGCTGCCAGGTCTGGCGCTCTGGCCTACACGCGAGGCACAGCCTCGCCAGAGCACGTGACAATGGCAAAGCCATTGCACAGTAGAAGGGGGGCAAAGCCATTGCACAGTATTAACTGGGCCTCGCGGGCTACAGCCCGCGCTACAACTTTCAACTCTCAACTTTCAACTCTCAACTTTCTCCCAACCTACCGCTCATCCTGGCTGGGCAGCCGTACCTCACAGGCCATATTGGGTAATCCGCTACAGGGGGCTTTATTTGCAAAGGCTGCCCTGATTAGACGGCCGCATTCAGACCTCGATTAATCCCCGCACAAAACGAGCCTGCCGCATTGGCTGCGCCTGCCCTGTAACATGAAACAATTCTTTAAAACCGTACTGGCCGTGATGACGGCCATGACCCTTTTCTGGACGTTTGCCATCCTGATTGTGGTGGCGGCGGCCGTTGGCGGCTCAGAAGGTGGCAAAAAGCCCCTGGAAGAGAAGACCATCCTGAAGCTAGACTTCTCTGAAGCCATTGCTGACCGCGGCAAAGAAAATCCGCTGGCCAAGTTTGGCGCTGGCGACGAGCGCGCCGGGCTAGACGAGGTGCTGCGCGCCCTGCGCCACGCCGCCAAAGACGACAAAGTGGCTGGTATCGTGATGACGCCACGCCTGGTGCAGATGGGCATGGCCAGCAGCCAGGCCGTACGGCAAGAGCTGGTCAATTTCCGCAAGTCGGGCAAATTCGTCAAGGCCTTCGGAGACGTGATGACAGAAGGTGCCTATTACCTGGCCTCTGCCGCCGACGAGATTTACCTGGCCCCGGAGGGTATCGTAGAAATCAATGGCCTGGGTGGCAGCCAGGCCTTCTTGAAAGGCATGTTCGCCAAGCTTGAGATTGAGCCGCAGATCTTCCGCGTAGGTACTTACAAAGCAGCTGTTGAGCCCTTTATCCTCGACAAAATGTCTGACGCCAACCGCGAGCAGACAATGGCCTTGCTCAACTCCGTTTATGGAGTCATGATTAAAGACATGGCCACCAGCCGCAAACTGGCCGAGGCCGATATGCGCCGCATCTCAGACTCTATGCTGGTGCGCGATGCCCAGACGGCCAAACGCCTGGGCGTAGTAGATAAGGTAGGCTATTATGACGAGCTGGAAAGCTGGCTGCGCAAAAAGCTGGACGTGAAGGAAGAAGACAAGCTGCACTATATGTCGCTGGGCAGCTACATCGGCCGGATAGACCTCAAGAAAGAGGAGAACAAAGACGGTGACGACGACAAGCGCATCGCCGTGATTTATGCCGAAGGTGGTATCACCAGCGGCAAGAGCGATGAAGGCATCGGCTCTGATGATCTGGTGCCCGTCATCCGCAAGGCCCGGCTAGATAAGAAGGTAAAGGCCATCGTGCTGCGCGTAAACTCGCCCGGCGGCGATGCCCTGGCCTCAGACCTGATCTGGCGCGAGGTGGTGCTGGCCAATAAGGTCAAGCCCGTGGTCGTCTCTATGGGCGACGTGGCTGCCAGCGGCGGCTACTACATCGCCATGGGTGCCCGCAAGATTTTTGCCCAGCCCAATACCATCACCGGCTCTATCGGTGTATTCGGGATGTTCTTTAACGTTGGGCCCTTCTTCACCAACAAGATGGGCATCACGTTTGACCGTGTTACGACGGGCACCTTCTCTGACTACCCCGAGGCCAGCCGCAAACTGACCCCCGCCGAAGGCGCACTGACGCAGCGGTTTATAGACCAGATCTACGGCACCTTTACCACCAAAGCCGCCGAAGGCCGCAAAATGCCCGTAGAGCAACTCCGCGCCGTGGCCGAAGGCCGCGTGTGGAGCGGTACCGATGCCAAGCGCATTGGCCTGATAGACGAACTGGGCACGCTAGACGATGCCGTGGCCGAGGCCGCCAAGATGGCCAAGCTGGGCAAAGACGACTACAAACTGCGCCGCATGCCCGAGCAAAAGGACATGTTTGAAGACCTTATCAAAGACCTGACCGGCGAGAGCGACGATGCCAAGGCTCAAGCCCTGGTAAAACTGCTGGGCCCCGAGCAAGCCAAGGCCGTACAGCTTTACCTGAACGCCCAAAAGCTGCAAGGCATCCAGGCCCGCCTGCCCTTTGAGGTGGAGTGGCGCTAGTCCAAATACCACAGTTAAATAAAGAAGCCCACCCTGCCTGCAGGGTGGGCTTCTTTATTACCTAGAGCCAGCTTACCGCGGCGCCACTACCCGCTGCCAACCCGGGTGGCGATGGATGTAGGCCACGATGTAGCTGCAAAGCGGCACGGCCTTCAGCCCCTGAGCCTCTACCCATTGCAGGGTCTGCTCGGTCATCTGGGCGGCCAGGCCCCGGTTGCGCAGGGCAGGCGGCACCACGGCATGGGCCAGAAAAATACGCTCCCCCTCGATGTCGTAGTCTATCGTGCAGAGGTGGCCTTCTACCTCTAGCTGAAACTGCCGGGCGGCGGTGTTTTGGTGGAAAGCAGACATGGGGGGAAATTCTAAATTTTGAATTAAAAATTAAAAATGAAGGGGTTGGGCTAGGGTATATACGGCGGCTGGTTGGGGGGTGTTGGGCTGCAACTTACGGAAAACGCCCCTACCCCCAATGGGGCAGAGGCGTTTCTATGCGTGCAGACGTTGCTTAGGCTTGCTGGGCCAGTTGGATGTTGAGGTTCAGGCGCACCTCGTCGGAGACGACGATGGCACCGGCCTCGGTGACGCCGTCCCAGGTGAGGCCGAAGGCTTTGCGGCTGATTTTGCCCGTCAGCTCGAAGCCGACTTTCTTGTTGCCGTAGAAGTCCACGGCGCTGCCGCCCAACTCGGCCTGCAGGGTTACGGGCTGGCTGTTGCCGCGGATGGTGAGGGTACCTTGCAGCTCGTAGGTGTCGCCACCCGTCTTTTTGAAGCTGCTGCCTTTAAAGCTGAGCTTGGGATGGTTTTCGGCATCGAAGAACTCGGCCGACTTCAGGTGCGCGTCGCGCTGGGCCATGTTGGTGTCGATCGAGTCGATGTCGGCCGAGAAGTGGATCTCGGCGCCGTCGAAGTCGTCGTCGTGGGTGGTGGCCCCGCCCTCAAAGCTGCGGAAGTAGCCTGTTACGGTGCTGATGACCAGGTGCTTTACCTTGAAAGACACCTCGGAGTGCATGGGGTCTAAGACCCAGTTGGTTTGTGACATGTGAGTTGAGAGTTGAGATTTGAAAGTTGAAAGTGTTTGTTCGTTTTAGGTTAAAGGGTACCCTGCCAGGTGCCGAACCGCCCATGGCGGAAGTCGTCGTAGGCCTGGTGAATTTCTTGCTCGGTATTCATTACGAAAGGGCCGTGCGCCACGATGGGCTCGTCCAAGGGCGGGGCCCAGCCTAGCAGCAGCAGGGCTTCGGCTTCGGCGGCCAGGTGCAGGGTAGTGCCGCCGGGGTGCAGTTGGGCCAGGCTGTGGGCAGGCAGGGGCGCGCCTGCCACCTGGGCCTGGCCGCGCACGGTGTAGCAGAGCACTACGTCGTCGGCGGGTAGGTCTAGCGTTAGGTCTGCCCCGGGCAATAGGCGCAGCAGGTAGAGGTGCAGGCCGTCTTGAGCGGGGTAGGCGGCGGGGGTACCGTCGTAGGGGCCTGCCACCAGGGTGAGCTGGGCGCGGCCTTGGTCTAGCAGCAAGGTGGGCAGGTCTGCCGCCTGCAGGCCGTGGTAGCTGGGAGCCTCCCCCTTGCGGCGGGCGGGCAGGTTTACCCAGAGCTGCATCAGCTCTGCCGTGCCACCGGCTTGCAGCATGCGCTCGGTGAGCTGCTCGGCATGCAGGATGCCGCCGCCAGTCACCATCCACTGCACGCCGCCCTGGGCAACCTCGAACCGGTTGCCGAGGTTGTCTTGGTGCACGCCCTCCCCTTGCAGAAAGAACGTTACGGTCTGAATACCCCTATGCGGGTGCGGCCCAAAGGGCAACCCGCCGCTGCCGGGGGCAAAGCGATGTGGCCCGTGGTGGTGCAGCAGCAGAAAGGGGTTCAGGTCTGCCAGGCCGGGCATGGGCAGCGGCTGCCGCATGGGCATTTGCCCGATGGGCGTATTGGATGCAGCCCATACCTGGCGCAAGGTGCGTGGAGTAGCCATGTTGTCTACGAGCTCTGCAAAGATGGGGCCCTTTCTGAATAATTCATGTACCTACACGAATCGTTCGTCGAAAAGTTGGGATGCGGGTTGAGACCTAGGGCCGGTACAGCGGTTTGCCCGGCAATTTGCACCCAACGCGAGGCCTGCTCCAGCGCACCTGTGCTTATATCATAGGCAACAGCCGAACGCTTTGTAGCGCGGGCTGCAGCCCGCTGAGGCGGAGGGGTGTGGGGTGCGGAGAACGGCCTGCGTAACGCCCCATTATGTAGGGGCGGCCCCGCGTGTCCTCCCGCCTGCGAATGGCTCTTGGCTCGGATTTTGGGGGTTGTGCTAGGCAGACGCTTGCCGTGCTGACCCCGGGCTAAAGCCAGGGGCTACTACTAAATGCGACGGCTAAAGCCGAACGCTTTTAGTTTGCTGATAGAGAATATCTTGTGTGGGTTTTAACCGGAGGTACGCATGCTGCGATCAGCCTTGCCGGTTAGGGGGTTTGAGGGCGCAGCCCTCAAACAGCGCGCCGAATACTCTTCATTTTAATCCCTACATCAGAAACTAGTGCTAGGTAGGAGACAGTATTTACTTTTAGCCTTTGTAATATTGCACTATGAAAAAGAACTGCTATGATATCCTTGGTGTTGACAATTCTGCCTCTTTTGAAGAAATTAAGAATGCTTACTATAAGAGAGTCAAAGTTGTTCATCCAGATAGGTTTAATAAAGATGAGCAGCCAAATGAATGGAAGGCTGCAAATGAAATGCTAGCCGAACTAAATGCGGCATACTTAATGCTTAATAATCAGAAATCAAGATCAGCCTATGATGAATTTTTATCTGGAGAACGGCGTAAGAGCAATAAGACAGAAAATCAAGAAAGTCCCAATCAAGTAAAGTCAGGAAAAGTAGATTTAAGAGTTCTTAGCCTAGAAGATCAAAAAAGGATTTATTCAATCTTAGTAGAAAACCAAAAGGAAGGTTTTGCAGTAAAGCGATCCAGCAATTTAATTAGATTCGCATTCCTTATTGTTATAATAGTATATTTGTTGGTAAGCCCCTTTATTTTTCAGCATTGGTCATTTTCATTTTGGGGCTGGGTGTTGTATTCAGGGTCGCTACTTTTGAGCTGGATCAGTATCTTTGGAACTTTCTTAGAGACAGTTTACTTGATTCAGGGATCTAAAGGATCATGGTTTGCCCTGACACCAGTTTATGCTTTATCATTGGAAGGATTTGAGTTATCATATGAGCCTCTATCAAACATAGAAGTTTTCAATATTACAAACCATAAACGGAACTTTAGATATGATTACAGTAGTATTAATTACGTCTTTAAAAATGGCAAAAGGTTCGATTTTGATTTGCACAACAAAACTGATGTAGATTCTTTTCAATCACTTGCTAAAGAGTATCTACAATCATGGACCGTGGCTACAAAATCAAATAATAGTGACTATTTTTTAAAACACAACTTCTTGAGTACGGCTCATCAATTAAATAACACAAAACCAATAACTGGTCGGGATTGGAATAGCATAACTATCAACCTATCTGCCATTATTGTTGGGGTCTCATTTGTTAGCCTCTTGTATCTTAAAAGCACTTCCAAAGTAAATTCTAGTGTAAAAAATAATACTTCTTCGCAGACTACCGCAAGTCCAGGGTCTCCTGGGGAAGAGTCAGTACTAAATGAAAGCAATATTACTCCTAGAGAAGCGGCCATAATGGCATGGGAAGCCTATCACAACAAACTGCCTATTCCAATAAATGGTTCTAAAAAGAAGTTTATAAAATCCCGCAGTCTTGTTCCATTTAAAGTTAATACAAATGGGAACGGATATTACGTCGTCCTATTGAAAGATGCTAATTCTGGGAAAAAGGTGATTAGATTATTTATTCATGGTGGAAATTCTGTTGAAACTAGGGTACCAGTAGGTAATTATTTGATGCAGTACGTAGCCGGTGAAAAGTGGTTCGGATATAGATATCTATTTGGGCCATCTAGTGTCTATTCTGAGGCTGAAGATACACTTGCATTTACAGTAGAAGGCAATAGGTTGTTTGGTAACGAAATCTCCCTATTTAACGTAACGAACGGCAATTTATCGACCCAACCCATAGATTCTACTAGCTTTGGGTCAGCTGAGTAAATTTTTATCTATATACATTATCAGGTGTAAAATAAAATTAAATGTAATTAATAAGAATGTAAAAGTACTATTCTATGGGCTCCGATTTAAATATATGTTTATCCCCAGCCATTGGGAACTCAGTGCCGAGTTCTCTCTATGTGCAAATCAAACAACTTTGAGTAAGGGTATTACTTAGTCCATTAGGTTGCATCAGCCAGTTTTCAATTAGGATTTGAACCGCACAAACTCCATTAATACTGTTCAATTAGCCACACCCCCTCAGCCTCAGCGGGTAGGGTACTGCAGAACAATGGCAGGTCGGTTCCTGGCAATTGACTGGGTCTAGACCCCAGGAAAAGACCCTAAATTGCCGTACCTCCACCCCCAACATAAACCCCCACCCCCAGCGTTATAGCCCTGCAGCCGGGCCGGGGGCCGTACCTTTAACCCCTACAAAAGCCTTTAGGGTCGGGGTGGGGTGTGCCCACGGGCCTTTAAGCCTTCCAACCTTTCATGATGTCTTCAGCTCCGCAGGCGCGCGTATCGGCATTGGTGCAAAGCTTGCAGGCCTACAAGCGCCGGTATTACCAAAACCGGCTGCTGCGGGGCGTGTTGCTGGCCGTGGCCTTGCTCGTCGGGGGCTTTTTGCTGGTAGCCGGGCTGGAAGGCCTGGGGCATTTTGGGCCGGGCGTGCGGACGGCCCTCTTCTACACCGCCGTGGGGCTGGGGGCCGGGGTGCTGGGCTATTATTTCGCATGGCCCGCTTACCAACTGCTGCGGGCCCCTGTGCTGATGAGCGACGACGAGGCCGCCCGGCAGATCGGCGCCTACTTTCCGGACGTGGCCGATAGGCTGCTCAACACGCTGCAACTCTCGCGCGAGGCGGCCGCATCGCAGTCTGCCCTGCTGGCAGCCGCGCTCGACCAAAAGACCGCCCAACTGGCCGTGGTGCATTTTGCCCAGGCCATAGACCTGCGCCAAAACCGGCGCTACCTGCCTCTGGCCCTGGTGCCCCTGTTGCTGCTGGTAGGCCTGTTGCTGTTTGTGCCCCAGTTCTTGAGCGAGAGCACCACCCGCCTGCTGCGACATCGGCAAGTGTTTGTGCCCCAGGCGCCGTTTGCCTTTGTGCTAGAGAACGACACCCTGGCCGTGGTGCAGGGCCAGCCCTACACCGTCCGCCTGCACCTGGAGGGCAAGGCCGTGCCAGACCAAGCCACGCTGCAGCTCAACGGACAAACCCTGGCCATGGAGGCTGTGGGGCCTGGGCGGTTCCGCGCCAACCTGGGTGTGCCTGCCGGTAGCCAGACGTTTCGGTTTGCGGCGGCAGGATTCTTCTCAGACGCCTACGAGCTGCGAGTATTGCTACCGCCCGCCTTCGAGCAACTGACCGTGCGGTTGGTGCCCCCCGCCTACACGGGCCGCAAGCCCGAGGTGCTGGAGGGCCAGGGCAGCTTCTCGGTGCCGGAGGGTACGCGGGTAGAATGGCTCATCCGCGCAGGCCGGGCCCAAGGGGCCCAACTGCAGACCGACAGTGCCCAGCCCGTGGCCCTGGCCGCAGCCGATGCCGGCTTTGCCCTACGCCAGACGCTGCGCCGCAGCTTTACCTACCGCCTGGCCCTGCAAGCGCCCCAGGTGCCCGCCGTGCTGGCCGGGCCCTTCGCCGCCGATGTGCTGCCCGACCTGCACCCTCGCGCCGAGCTGCAGGCCCGGCCGGATAGCCTGGACGCAGACCACATCTTTCTGGCCGGGGTGCTGTCAGACGACTACGGCCTCTCTCGGCTGGAGCTGGCCTACCGCCATGCCGCCAAAGAGGCCGGGCTGGCCACGGCCCCGCTGCTGCGCCGGGCCCTGCCCCTGCCGGGGCGCAGCAAGGCAGAGACGTTTTTGACCTCGGTGCGGATTTCGGAGCTGGGCATACCGGCCGGGCAGGCGGCCGAGATGATGGTGCGCGTGTACGACAACGACGGCGTGCATGGGCCCAAGGCTACGCTCTCTACGCCGGTGCGGCTGGCCGTACCCAGCCAGGCCGAGCAAGCCGCAGACGCCGCCCAGCGCACCGCCGAGACGGCCCGCGCCATGCAAGCCAGCGAGACGCGCAGCCGCCAGCTAGAGAAAGACATCAAAGCCATGCGAGACCGGCTGGTGGGTAAAAAGCAGATGGGCTTCCAGGAGCAGCAGGCCTTGCAAAAGCTGGCCGAGCAGCAACAGCAACTGCAAAAGGACCTGGAGCAACTCAAAGACCAGGCCGAGCGCCTGGCCAAGGATCAGGAAAAGCTCAACCCCGATCAGGCCCAGGAGCTCAAGGAGAAGAACGACCTGCTCCAAAAGCTGCTGAACGACCTGCTGGACGAAGACACCAAAAAGCTCTTTGAAGAGCTGCAAAAGCTGCTGGAAGAAAAGGCCCAGACCGACGAGGCCCGAGACCTGCTCGAAAAGCTGCAAGGCAAAGAGCGCACCCTCACCAAAGAGCTGGACCGCGCCCTGGAGCTCTTTAAGCAACTGGCCGTAGAAAAGAAGATGGACGAGGCCGCCAACCGCCTCGAAGAGCTGGCCAAAGAGCAAAAACAACTGGCCGAGCAGATGAAGCAGGCCAATAAGGCCTCGGAGGCCGAAAAGCAGAAACTGGCCGAGAAGCAAGGCGAGCTCTCTAAAGAATTTGAGCAACTGAAAGACGACCTGAAGGCCCTGCAGGACCTCAACAAGCAGTTGGAGCAGCCCGAGCAAATGCCAGACCTGCAACAAAGCCAGCAGTCTGTAGATCAGGCGCAAGACAAGGCCCAGCAGCAGATGCAAAAAGGCCAGAGCCAGAAGGCCGCCCAAAGCGCCCAACAAGCAGGCAAAGAGATGCAAGACATGGCCGACGCCATGCGCGAAGCGCAAGAAGATGGCGAGCAAGACCAAGCCGAAGAAAACGCCGAAGACCTGCGCAAGATTTTGGAGAACCTGCTGCGCCTCAGCTTCGACCAAGAGCAGGTGATGGCAGAGATGCGGGGCGTCAACCAGTTAGACCCGCGGTACCTGGCTTTGGGCCAGCGGCAGCTCAAGCTTAAAGACGATGCGGCTTTGGTGGAAGACTCGCTCTATGCCCTGGCCAAGCGGGTGTTCGAGATACAGTCCTTCGTCACACGAGAGGTGAGCGAAATGAAGGGCTACATCGACGAAGCCGTGGATGCCGTGCGCCGCCGCCGGCAAGACATCGCCAGTGGCAAAGGGCAGCTCGCCATGACGAGCATGAACAACCTGGCCCTGATGCTAAGCGATGCGCTGAAACAGATGCAGCAACAAATGCAGCAACAGCAGCAGAGCAAAGGCGGCAAGGGCAAGCCCAAAAAAGGCAAGCAACAGCAGCCCGGCGCGGGCAAGAAACCCAGCCTGAGCCAGATGCAAAAGCAACTGGGCGAGCAGCTCAAACAACTCCAGAAGAGCGGCAAAACAGGCCGTGGCTTATCTGAAGAAGTGGCCAAGATGGCCGCCCAGCAAGAGGCCATCCGCCGCGCATTGGAGGAGCTGGAGAAGGCCGGTGGCAAAGAAGGCGGCAAAGACCAGAAAGGAGAAGGCGGCTCGAAGACAGGGGGCCTGAAGCAGGCCATGGAACAACAAGAGAAAGATCTCGTAAACAAGCGTGTGACGGAGCAGATGGTCCGCCGGCAGCAGGAAATTGAGACCCGCCTGCTGGAGGCTGAGAAAGCTTTGCGCGAAAGGGAACAAGATTCAAAACGCGAAAGCCGTACCGCCCGTATAATACCCACCAGCCCCCCGGCAGACCTGCGCGCATACCTGAAGGCGCGCCAGGCCCAGACGGAGCTGCTTAAAACACAGTCGCTTAACCTCACGCCCTTCTTCCGCAAGGAAAATGAACGATACTTCCGCTACTTACAGGGACGATAACCACGCCAATGCCCAGGCCCAGAGCGCGGGCCTCCGCATACAGTTCCCCAGCCTGATGGAGAACGTGCGCATCGTCGAAAGCTTCATCGAGAACGCCCGCGAGCGTTTTGCCATTGATGACGATGTGTACGGCAACATCCTGGTATCGGTGATGGAAGCGGTAAACAACGCCATCCAGCATGGCAACAAGCTCGACAAAAACAAAAACGTTACCCTGCAACTGCTCCCCTCGGAGTCTCAACTGACGTTTATTATCTCTGACGAGGGGCCCGGCTACAACCTCGACGATCTGCCAGACCCCACCCGCCCCGACAACATCGAAAAGCCCAACGGCCGGGGCATATTCCTTATCCGGCATCTGGCAGATCAGGTACTGTTCCAAAACAACGGCGCGGCCGTAGAGCTGACTTTCTACGTGCAGTAGGCACTAAGTCTGGCCATCTGCAGCCCCAGGCGTTGTAAATCTCTGCGGCCTATCCCTCCACTGGCCCAGGCCGCAGCGTGAACAGGGCCGCCAGCAATACATAGCCGCCCAGCACGTAGGCGGGTATGGGCGGAAAAAGCACCGATACCGTGGCCGCGTTGGCCGCCAGGCCCGCCAGCAGCCACCAGCGGCGGCGCCAAAATCCGTAGGCGGCTACGGCCAGGCCCAGCAGGGCGGCACCCAGCCACCAGCGGCTGCCGAGGTAGCCTATCCCCAGGCCCTGCAGGCCGTTGCGCAGGGTGTTGTACACCACCAGGCCAGGGGCCTCGGCGGCGATGCGTTTGTACTCTTGCTCCAGCACGCCTTTGAAGCGGGCCCGCTCCGTAGAGTCGAAGAGGTTGCCGCCTACGCTGCCGTTGAGCGTGATGCCCGTCTGCCGCTTGTAGAGGGCGTAGCTGGCGTTGTCGCTCAGGTACACGCCGAAGGGGTTGTCGTAGGCGCCCACGCCCATGTAGGCCGAGTGCCAGACGATCTTCTGCGAGGGGCGCGGAGGCAGCAGGCTGTACAGAAAGCCGGCCCCCAGAGTCAGGCCCAGGCCTACACCGGCCCAAGGCAGCCTATCCCTATAAGCCTGCCAAAGGGCCAGCGCCCCCACCACAGCCAACAGCCCCACCAGCGTGGGCCGGATAAGCCAACAGAGGCCAAGCACCATGCCGCCCAGGGCCAATGCGATGTACACCCCAGCGCCCCGGTGGCGGCCCCGCAGGGCTAGCAGAAACACCAGCGCAAAGGCAGGCAAGCATTGCCAGAAGTAGTAATGGTTGAAGGTGACAAACCGCAGCACCAGCGGGTTGAGGCCATACAGCGCCAAAAAGCCCCAGCGCCGCCAACCGCGCATGCCTGCCAGAGACATCACCGCCAGGCAAAGCCCTATATGGACCAGGGCCTGCAGCAGGCGGATGGCGGCCTGGTCTCCCAAAAACGGAAACAGGTGCTTGGCCAGCCAGACCCAATAGACGTAGCCAATCTCGTTGGCGGGGTACCAGACGGCCCGGCCCGGCGGGGCGGGGGCAAAGCGGTAGGCATCTTGGCGGGCCAGGTCGTCTCCGGCGTCAAAATCGAGCATCTGGGCATTGTCTACCCAGAAGTCGCCACCCCAACGCAGGTTGGCCGCCGCCGACAGGAAGGGGGCCTGCCACACGGCCTTCTGCCCATGCGCCTGCACCCAGGGGTAGCTGGCCGCCAAGGCCAGCGCCAGCAAGGCCCCGGCCAGGGCCAGGGCCTGCCGCTTGGGCAGGGCAGCCAACCAGCGCAGCAGGCGTTGCATAGGCGGCAAGAGGGCTTAGCCTTGCAAGGCGGCTACGCCGGGCAGGGTTTTGCCTTCCATATATTCCAGCAGCGCGCCGCCGCCGGTAGATACGTAGCTGACGCGGTCTCCGAAGCCGAGCTGGTTGACGGCCGCGGCCGAGTCTCCGCCGCCGATGAGGCTGTAGCCCCCGGCTTCCGTAGCGGCCACCACGGACTCGGCCACGGCGCGGGTGCCGGCAGCGAAGTTGGACATCTCGAACACGCCCATGGGGCCGTTCCACAGCAGGGTTTTACTACCAGCGATGGCGGCCTTGTAGGCTTCGATGGCTTGGGGACCAATGTCGAGGCCCATCTGGTCTGCCGGGATGGCGGTGTTGTCCACCACCTGGGTGGGCGCATCGTTAGAGAACTCTGGGGCGGCCAGGCTATCTACGGGCAGAAGTAGGTTGACGCCTGCGGCCTTTGCCTTTTGGATAAGTTCTTTGGCAAGGTCTAGCCGGTCTTCTTCTACCAGGCTCTTGCCGGTTTGGCCGCCCTGGGCGCGGAAGAACGTGTACGCCATGGCCCCACCGATGAGCAGGTTATCTACCTTGCCCAGGAGCTGCTCGATGATGAGGATCTTGTCTGAGATTTTGGCACCGCCCATGATGGCCGTGTAGGGCCGGGCCGGGGCCTCCAACACTTTGCGGGCGTTGTCTAGCTCGGCTTGCATCACCAGGCCGCAGACGCGGTCTGCAACGTACTGCCCCATGACGGCGGTGCTGGCATGGGCCCGGTGGGCCGTGCCAAACGCGTCCATGACCCAGACGTTGCCCAGGGCGGCCAGCTTTTGGGCAAAGGCGGCATCGCCGGCCTCTTCTTCTTTGTAGAAGCGCAGGTTCTCTAGCAGCAGCACCTGGCCGGGCTGGAGGGCGGCGGCCTTTTGGGCGGCCTCGGCGCCGATGCAGTCTGGGGCAAACTGCACCTCGGTGCCCAGCAGGGCTTGCAAGGCGGGGATGATGTGGCGCAGGCTGTACTTGTCCTCCGGCCCGGCTTTGGGGCGGCCGAGGTGGCTCATCAAGATGGCCGAGCCGCCGTCGGCCAGGATCTTCTGGATGGTGGGCACGGCGGCGCGCAGGCGGGTGTCGTCGGTAACGGCCTGGGTGGCCTTGTCGAGGGGCACATTGAAGTCAACCCGTACCAGGGCCTTCTTGCCGGCGAAGGCGTAGTCTTGGAGCAGTTTCATGGGGCAAAGGTCGGGAATGGGGGGCGGATGTGGCCGACTATATATTATGTGTATAAATAAAACAATTTATAAGAACATATTGATATTTCTATTGTTATGATTACATTTGTTTACCTATGCGATCCTTTGTATGCCTAACCTTGATTCTATGCATAAGCGCGCTTGGATGTAAGCGCCCAGGTGTTGAAGTAGCTCCTGAGCCCAGGCCCACTGCAACCCGCACTGCCTGGGCCAACTTTCATACGATTCAGGCCGAGGACGGAACGGTATTCTCTTACCTCAGGGGCTCGAAGTATGGCATACTGCGGCCAGGTACAGATTCTATCGAAGTAGTTGACTTTTGGCAGTTCAATAGGGGATATACCGTAACCTCCATGGGAGCAGGGATTATCCAGAGTGTATTTAGCGAATACAACTTTAGCGACAGCTCTTACTTCGTATCGCTACGCTTCAATACGACGCGGGACGTTAATGCTGTTACCGATACGCTAGTCCGCATAAAAATGCTGTGGGAACAGGCCAGAAACTACAGGCCCGAGATAGAGGTACCTGTCATCAACGAGAGGCCGGTGGGCGCTTTTACCCCTTGGCGGCCAACGGCAGGGGGGCAAGTCTGCTACCTGGGTTTGCCTGTGCAAGTGCGTGGAGACAACAAGCTGCTGACCTGCCGCATTGTGCAGACCGGCAGCAACCTAGCCGTAGTTCGGCGCATGGTAGATCTGCCCCAAAGCACGGGCCGCGGGGCATCCAACCCGTTTGACCGTTGCTTTGCCGATGGTGCCGGTGGCTTTTTGGTGCCCAGCCAGGGTAAGCTTTACCGGGTAGATACGAGCGGTAGTGTCCGCACCTTAACCTGGCCCAACCTGGATGACCAGATACTTAATATCCTTAAAATGAACGATGAAGCGTATCTGGCTTCCATCTACAATCAACCGTACGTAATGGCAGGGAGCATCAACGGTGGGGACGTCAACCCAATAGGCGGAGTAAGCCCTGCACTGAGCGACAATACCCGCCTGTGCCCCGTAGGCGACTATGTGGTGCTGACGGGAGGGCCGCAATTATATGCCTACCGTCAAGGCTGGCAGCAAGCTAAGCGCGTTTCATTTCCAACAGTGTCCCCAGATTCTGCCGTTGGGGTTTACCGCCAAAACGACCGCGTCGTTTTCATCAGCCTGCAAACGCTAAGGATGATGCCCTATACCACTTTCGAAAAATATGTACAATAAAATTACCCTACGAGCCCTGCTGATGCTCCTTTGGGCAACAGCCTTTGCTTGCAGAGAGAAAGAATCTGCCCCCGCGCCCACCCCGGTAGAACCGTTTGTGCAAACGAGGTTGACTCAAACGGGCGATTTACAAGTAATAAATTCTTTCCAATCTGCAGATGGGAGTTTACACTACCTCACCAAACAATCACATCATTCCTATAATCCTATATCTGGCTTCATAGACCAACTTATGTATCGCAGCAATGCGCCAGAAGCGTATCTGCCTGGGATAAATGAGGAATATGCAGTATTTTATAATGTTTGGGACAATATACCCACTTTAAGGGTGGCAAAAGGCAACACCAATGGCGCGGGGTATATTTTCTTAGATTCCCTTGGGCTTCCTACAAGACCCATGCTGTCGCTCGGCAATTACACAAGCTCGACCATCGCTGTTAGTCCATTTTCTGAGTTTGCGCCAGGTACTGTTTCCTACATATGCGCTCCCCTTTTTGAAGGACGAGACATGAAGATATTGCTATTTAAAGTTCTTAGAGAAACTCGTCGAGGTGAAATAATCGACCTTCGGTCAAAAAAGATAATAACCCTAGAAGAAAACTTTCCATATACCGGCACGAGTATAAGATTTAACGTGTGGTACGGTAATAAAGGCTTTTATGTATGTACAAGTTTTAATATGTATCGGGTGGAATTGGATGGCACATTTAAAAAAATAGATGGTCTGGGGGAATACCCGTTTATTTCAAGAATGACGTTTGTCTCTAATGATACTGTAACTGCCTCAAGTGTAATGGATGGCACTCTGTACTTATCAGTAAATGGTGGACGCTCGTTTACTTTAAAATACCAGAGAGGATTCTTAAACAGCGAAAAAATCATGAAAGTAGGATCCGTCATGATTGCTACTGAATTCGGAAAAATCTATTCCTTCCATCTAAAGGATACTGGGCAATTACAAGAACTCCGCACAGACGGTATGCCATTGGCTGATATTCAGGGTATTTACAAGGTCAGAGACGACGTCTATGTATTGACCGAAGCCGGGGTGTATAAAAAATCCTACGCCCGCTTCTTGGCCGACCATAAGCCTGTGGAGTAAACAGCAAGAGCTTTACCTCAGGCTTCAAGCAGGCTCCATCGCCATACACATGCTAGCCCCCACCCCTACCCCCCGCACGTAAGAAAATCGCACCGGCTGCAGCCTGCCTCTGGCGCGGTGCCTTTAGGTTTGCTTAGGCAATTTGGACAAGCGGAAACACGTTGTACCACAGTAGCTTGCCGCCTTGGCTTGCGGCTGCGCTTCCACCTCCTAAACAACCCTGTCAAAACTTTCTTCTATGAAACTTTCGCATCTTGGCCTGGCCCTTTTGGTGGCAGGCACCAGTTGGCTCTCTGCCTGTAAGAAAAAGGAAGACGCCACCCCGGCCGCACCTACCGAGCAGGTGCAGCAATCGCAAGACAACTCAGATGTGCGCGACGAGGGCGACCAGCTCAACAGCGATGTGGACGAGGCTCTGAAAAACTATGACGACATCCGCGGGGGGCGCGTGGCGGCCAACCAGGTATGCGGATGCCAGATCAGCCGCAGCGGCCGGGTGGTAACCCTGACGTTTGACGGCACTACCCCATGCGGCTCTCCGAGCCGGACGCGTGGCGGCGTGGTGACGGTAGAGCTGGTGCGCGGCCAGCGCTGGAGCGAGCAAAACGCCCAGCTCAAAATCACGATGCAAGACTATACCGTGACGCGGCTCAACACAGATCCGGCCAAGGTGCGCTCCGTAAAACTGAACGGCACCAAGTATCTGACCAACGTACGTGGCCACAACTGGCTGGCCGTGGTGACGGGGGCAGACTCGGTAGAGCAACTGGAGACGGGCCGCAACCTGCGGGCAGAGTTTCGCAACGGGGCCACGGCTACCTACAACATGCGCCGCCGGGTAACGTGGCGCATCCGCCCCCGCTCGGGGGCTGCCAATACCATCTACTACCGCGCCCAGGGCGACACGGCCATCGGGCAAGACCAGGGCGTAGATACCTGGGGCACCAACCGCAACGGCCAGAGCTTTGTGGGCATCTTGAGCCCGGCCTGGTCGTCTAACACCTTCTGCGGGTTGTGGCGGCCTACGGCAGGCACCAACACCTACAAGGCGGGGGGCAATATGCTCACCTTCCAGGCAGGGGTAAACGAGCAGGGCAACACAGACAGCCGCGAGTGCGCCTTTGGCTATAAAGTGAGCTGGACACTGCAAGGCGGCCAAAGCGGCACGCTGGTGCAGGGTTACTGATAGCCCCGGCCCGGCCTAAGCGCCACAACCAGGCCGCCCCTGCCAGGGGGCGGCTTTTTTATTGGCCCACACTCCCCGACCTTTGCACCACTGCTATGGAAGCCCGCCCTAAGATTCTGCTTGTATTTGGTACCCGGCCCGAGGCCATCAAGATGGCCCCTGTGTACAAGGCCCTGGTGGCCGACCCTCGGCTTGAGGTGCGGGTCTGCATTACGGCCCAGCACCGGCAGATGCTGGACCAGAGCCTGGCGTTTTTTGAGATACGGCCAGACTACGACCTGGATCTGATGCAGCCTGGCCAGACGCTGGCAGGCCTCTCGGCCGCCATTTTGCAGGCCATGCCCGCCGTGCTGGCAGACTTTGAGCCCGGCCTGGTGCTGGTGCATGGCGACACCACCACCAGCACCATGGCGGCCCTGTCGGCCTTTTACAGGCAGATCCCGGTGGGGCACGTAGAGGCAGGCCTGCGCACCTACAACCTGGCGGCCCCCTGGCCCGAAGAAGCCAACCGCCAGATGACGGGCCGGCTGGCGCGGCTGCACTTTGCGCCCACGGCTACGTCTGCCGCCAACCTGCGGGCAGAGGGTGTGGCCGAGGCAAACATAGCCGTAACCGGCAATACGGTGATTGATGCCCTCTTCTGGAGCCTAGACAAGGTGCGTGCCCAGCGCCCGGCCCAGGCCGACGAGGCCGCCGCTTTGCTAGACCCTAACCGCCCGCTGGTGCTGGTGACGGGCCACCGGAGAGAGAATTTTGGCGATGGGTTTTTGAACATTTGCCGAGCCCTGCGCCGCATTGCAGAAGAGGGCCAGGCCCAGGTGATTTACCCCGTGCACCTGAACCCGAACGTGCGGGGGCCGGTGTTCGAGCTGCTCTCTGGGGTGGCGGGTATCCATTTGATAGAGCCCATGCCGTACGAGGCCTTCGTCTGGCTGATGGATAAGGCTACGCTGGTGATTACAGACTCGGGCGGGATACAAGAAGAGGCCCCCAGCCTGGGCAAGCCCGTGCTGGTGATGCGCGACACCACCGAGCGGCCCGAAGCCGTAGATGCGGGCACGGTGCTGCTCGTCGGCACAGACCCAGAACGGATTGCTACCGAAGCGCTAGACCTGCTCTCTAACCCTGCCCGGTACCAGCGCATGGCCCAAGCCCACAACCCCTATGGCGACGGCCTGGCCTCTGGGCGGATTCTGGACGCTATAACGGCCTTCTTTGGCGTATAGCCCTTTGGCGCAATACCTTAGCCTGCCATGCGTATCGTCATCATCAACGGCCCCAACCTGAACCTGACCGGCCTGCGCGAGCCTGAGGTTTATGGTACCGTAACCTTCGAGGCCTTTTTGGGCGGGCTTCGGCAGCAGTTTCCGGAGCACGAGCTGGCCTACTTCCAGAGCAATCATGAGGGTGCACTAATAGATGCCCTCCACCAAGAGGGTTTCTCGGCCGACGGCATCATTCTTAACGCAGGCGCTTTCAGCCACACCAGCCACGCCCTGGCCGATGCCATTGCGGCCATCCGCACGCCCGTCGTCGAGGTGCACATGAGCAACACGGCCGCCCGCGAGCCCTTCCGCCACCAAAGCGTGCTGACGCGGGCCTGCCGGGGCATCATAGCCGGGTTTGGGCTAGAGAGCTACTCGCTGGCGCTGCTGCAGTTTTTGGGCGGGCAGCGGGGCTAGCATTGCCGGCAGCGCAAGGGCAAACAAAAGGCCTCATCTGGTAAGAGATGAGGCCTTTTGTTTATGGCAACGTTGCCGCGGCATGGCTTAGGGCACGTCCCACCAGACGCGGCCGGTTTGCGGTGCGTTGGCAGGCTCGTAGGTGGGCACGTTGGCGGCGTTGAGGGTGCGCTCCTTCTGTGGATAGGGGAACTTGCGCACAAAGCGGCCACCCGTCACGTTGGCATCTGGCAGCCTGGTGGCAGGGATGCCGGTGCGGCGCCAGTCAGCAAACGTCTCTGGGTTGGCATAGAGGGCCAGCCACTTTTGCACCATAATCTTGTTGAGGGTGATGGTGCTGCCTGTCTCCACAAGCACACGGCGGAAGTAGTTCCGGCGGTACACTTTGGTGGCGCTGTCTTCAGGCGAGTCGAACTCGGTAAAGACGGTGTCTGCCACGCCACGCTCTATAAGGCTGGCGCGCACGGCGGTGTTGTAGTTGCTGGCGGCTATGCCGGTGTTGCCCTGGCGCATGGCCACCTCTGCCAAGATGAAGTATGGCTCAGACACGTTGACGAAGTACACGCTCTCTGGATTGGAGACGTTGGGGTAGACAAAGTCGTCTTCAGAGGCGTTGAAACCATCGGCCTGGCCTGGGTTGCTGCCATTGCCGCCGGTGTCTGTTACGTACAACACAAAGCGAGGATCTTGCAGAAAACGCAAGGTGTCTGTCAGCAGGCGGCCGGCGCCAATGTCTCCGCGCTGGGTGCCATACTGGTAGAGGGGCCCTTGGTTGCCCACGCTGTTGCCTGGGAAAACGACCCGGGCCGTTACGCCTGCCGCCTGCTGGGCAGCGGCCTGGGCCAGGGCATAGTCGCCGGGGTTCACCTTGGCCGTGTGCATATAGTACCGCGCCTTTAGGGCGTAGGCAAACTTGGTCCACTGCGTGAGGTCTCCGGCAAAGAGGTTGTCGTTGGGGCCAGGAGCCAGGATAGAGCGCGGTGCCGCCATGTTGGCGATTCCAGAGTCTAGCAGGGCCTGCACATCGGCGTAGTTGGTCGGGCCTGAGTCGTAGGTGGGCTGCAGGCCAGTGCCGTCTTCGCTGGCGCGCAAGGCGGTGCGGTAGGGCACCTGGCCAAAGTTGGAGGCTAATGTGCCAAGCACCAGCGCCTTCATAACCTGGGCCGGCCCGATGTAGTACGGAGACCCTGGCGAGCGCTGGATGAGCGCGTTCAGGTTGAGCAGGGTGCGGTAAGATGCATCCCAGGCATCGTCTGTCTCGCTGGGCAAGAAGTTGAAGTTATCCAGGCTGATCGGCTGGCGGTCTATACCCGAAAACTGGTTGGTATAGAGCCCGGCATACCGTGCATAGGCTCCGCCGTAGGCATAGGCAAACCCTACCTGGCTGCTGGTAAGCAGCGTGGCCGGAGACTGCACCACCCTGGGGTTGTTGGGGTCTGTGTTGATGTCATCTTTGAAGCGGCAGCCGTGGTTGAGCGCCACACCCGCCAGAGCCAAAAGGCAAAAAAGTCGTTTCATGGCTGATTTGTTGAGTTTGGTGGAGGGTTGCATTTAGAAAGAAACTACCACGTTGCCGCCAAAGGTGCGCGTGTTGGGGTTGTTGAAGTAGTCTATACCGAAGCCGTTAGAGGTACCCGTGAGGCTGGTTTCAGGATCAACACCTTTGTAGTTGGTGATCAGGAAGAGATTGCGGGCGTAAGCCGATACCTGCAACGATGCCACGCCCAGGCGTTTGACCAAGCCGGAGTTAAAGGTGTAACCCAGGGTAAGCTCGCGCATACGGACCCAGTTTACCGTCTCCATAGACCAAGCGTTGGAGCCGATGAACGAGCTGCCCAGGTTTTGATACCAAGACTGGTCTCTGACGATGCGGGCGGTGACGGTCTCTTGGGTGGGGTTGCCGTTGGCATCTGCCAGTACACCGGTCATGCTGAGGGTATCGCCTCGTGTTTCAGTTTCTTTGCTGCGGCCGAAGAAATCTAGCGCGCCTCGGGTGCCGTTCCACACCGTGCCTCCAACACGGATATCCAGCAACGTGTTCACGAAGAAGCCCTTGAACTCGAATCGGTTGCGCAGGTTGGCTAAGAAGGTGGGGTTCGGATCGCCCAGAATGCGGGGCGTGCCCGAGAGCTGAGGGGCCAGCTCGCCGGTGGTGGCATCGCGGAAGAGAAGCACACGGCCATCGGGCGTGCGTGCAAAGTCTGTTCCATAGAAGACCGAAAAGGGCTGGCCAGGGATGGCATATGCGCCCGAGCCGGTAAAGCCGTTCAAGAACAGGTTGTCTATGCCTGGGGCCAGGGCCAGCACTTTAGAGATGTTGCGGGTGTAGTTGGCGGTAATGTCCCAACGGAAACCACTGGGAGACAGCACCGGGGTGGCATTTAGCGTCAGCTCGATGCCTTTGTTCTGCAGGCGGCCCGAGTTTACCGTCTGGTACTGAAAGCCAGATGATGAGGCAATGGGTGCCAGTACAATCTGGTTGCGGTTGTCGGCCAGGTAGAAGTTTAGGTCGAAGCTGGCCCGGTTCTTAAAGAACTGCATCTCTAAGCCTGCCTCGTAGGTGCGGTTGACCTCGGGCTTCAGGTTGGGGTTGCCCAGCACTGGCTGGCTAGAGCCTGCCGTGGTGCCTTGCGAGTAGCCGTTCTGGCCATTGAAGGGGAAAAGTATGCCTGAAGTGTAGCCATCAACGAAGGAGCCTTGGCCGAAGACGGTGTTTACGCTTTGCGCAGGTGCATCGCGGCCCACCTGGGCAAAGCTGCCCCGGATTTTGGCGAAGTTGACGACCTCGTTCTGCGGAAAGAAGTCTTCTGAGAAGACGTAGCCGCCGTTGACGGTGCCGTACAAGAACGAGTTGTTGGCTTTGGGCAGGGTAGAGCTCCAGTCGTTGCGGAGGGTTACGCCGAGGTAGTAACGGTCAGCATATCCGACGTTGACGTCTCCGTAAAGGCCATAGCGGAGGATGCGGCTGTTTTGCTGATAGCCATAGAAAGACGTACCGTTAGACAGCGACAGGAAGTTGGCAATACCGAGGTTATCAACCTGTTGGTAGATCCTGTCGTTGCGGCTAGAGTAAACGTTGTGCCCGAAGTTGCCGACGATGTCGAACCCGTTGACCTTGCGGCGCATGCTCACGATCAGGTCTGAGTTGATGATGCGGTTGGTGATGCGGTCTTCGAACGCGCGGCCTTGGGGATAGGCCGACGAGTTGATGTCGAAGCCACCTTTGCGGCGATCGCTGTAGGCATCTATACCGAGGCGGTAGGTGGTGCTGATCCAGTCAGCAAACTTGTAGCGGGCCTCGCCGAAGCCGAGGAAGCGGTCTACGTTATCCCGCGTCAGGTTGCGGGCTACGGTAAAGTAGGGGTTGTCGTAGGTAACGCTGGCGTCTGAGTTGCGGAAGCGGTACGAGCGCTGACGGCCGTCGGGCACCAGGTATGCGGTGGGGTTCTCCCAGGCACGGTCAAAACCTCCGGAGTTGTCGAATGTGATGGGGGTACGCAGCAAGCCGAGCATGATGCCCGACGTATTGGAGCCTTGCTGGGCCCGCGCACCGCCCGAGTTAACGTAGTTGATGCTGCTCATCAGCTCCAGCTTAGGCGTAACCTGGGTTGAGGCTGTGAAACGCAGGGATGTCTTTTTGAAATCCGTATTGGGGATGATACCTGTCTGCGTGTAGCGGTTGATGGAGCCGTAGAAGGTAGAGCGCTCAGAGCCGCCAGAGAGGCTGACGTTGTTGTCCCAGGTGTAGCCGGGCACAAAAAAGTCTCGTGGTGGGTCGAAGGTGCGCACCGGTGTATTGCCTGCATTGGCTGCGCTGCGGCCTACGATGGGGCCCAACCCGTTGTTGAAGGGGTAACCCTCTGGGAAGGCACCGGTGATGTTGCTGTTGGCATAGCGCAGGGTATCTACAGCGGGGCCCCAAGAGCCGCTGGCGCCTGTCTCTGGGCCACGGTAGCGGCCGCGGCTGCCTTGGGCAAACTTGTTTTGCAGCTCTGGCAGTTTGTTGACCTGATCTACCGAGAAGCGGCTAGAGAGCGTAACAGAAAGTTTGCCACCGGGATTGTTGCGACCCTTCTTGGTGGTGATGATGATGGCACCGTTGGCAGCGCGGATGCCATAGATGGCGGCTGCGGCAGGGCCCTTCAGCACCGTGACGTTGTCAATGTCTTGCGGGTTGATGTCTACGGCACGGTTGGAGTTGCTGACGCCTTGGGTAAAGGGTGTGTTGGCGTCTCGCTCTTGGGCAGAGGCAAACTCACTGTTGTCTATGGGTACGCCATCTATAACAAAGAGCGGTTGATAGTCGCTGCTGATGGAGTTGGTGCCGCGGATGCGGATAGAGGCCGATGCACCCGGCGACCCTGAGCTGCTGATGACTTGCACACCCGCTACCTTAGAGTTCAGCGCATTGACGACGTTGCTCTCTCGGCTGCTGGTGATTTGCTCGCTGCCGACGGTCTGCACGCCGTAGCCCAGAGAGCGCTTGTCTCTAGAGATGGCCACACCTGTGACGACAACTTCGCTAAGCTCTTGGCTTGTATTGGCCAGCCGCACGTTGATGACGCTGCGCTCGCCCACGGCCTCCTCTTGCGAGATGCGCCCGATGTAGCTATAGGTGATAATGGCCTGCGGGCCAGGCACGCTGATGGAGTAGGCACCGTTGACGTCGGTTACCACACCTTGCGTGGTGCCCTTAAGCACAACGTTTACGCCGGGCAGCATGCTGCCGTCTTCTGCGGCGGCAACGGTGCCGGTGATGGTCCGCTCTTGGGCGGCGGCGGTTGCAGAGAGCAACCCAAACAAGAATAAGGCGTAGAGTCTTCGCATAAATGGGCTGTTAGTAAGCAGTGAAAAAGGTTCAGTAGGGCCTAAAACTGCAAACAAAAGGTATATACGCCGAATATCCTATGGCAGTTGGCTTTATTATTAGCCTAAAATTTTGCCTTTTACCGATATTTCTTAATAAAGTTTAAGCCAAGATAGGTTTATGCAAAAAATGACTTAAAATTTCGATGAATGCATAAATTACTTCGGCAAAGCCTGCTTGCTCTGGTAAAGTTCTAGCAGTTGTTGGGCGTATTGAGCCGGGCTGGGCCAGGCGGCAGCCCGTGCCTGGGCATGCAAACCAAGGGCAGCCCTGTCTGCTTGCCTTAAGAAAAGGGCTATGCCATCGGCCCAGGCGGCTGCATCGGCAGCAGGAAATAGGTACCCTGTGCGGCCGGGCTCTACAATCTCTGCCGGGCCCTCCAGGTCGCTGGCCAGTACAGGTAGCCCGAAGGCAAATGCCTCTGCCATCACATTGCCCAAGCCCTCGAAGAGGCTCGGAAGCACCAGCGCGTCCGCAGCCGAGAGGTACAGCCCCGGCTCGGACGTTAGTCCCGTAAAGGTTACCTGGCCTTGCAGGCCCAGCACCTGGGCTTCGGCCTCCAGCGCGGCGCGCAGGGTGCCCTCCCCTACCAAGAACAGCCGGGGGCGCAGGCCTTGCCCGGCCAGTACCGCCAAGGCCTGCAAAAGATACGTAAGGCCCTTTTGGGGCTCCAGGCGGCCCAAGGCCAGCAACATATCGGCATCGGGGGCCAGGCCGAGGCGCTGGCGGGCCTCCGCCTTAGGCAGACGCGGCGCCGGGACAGAGAGCGGGTTGAGCACCGTATGCACGTGGCTAGGCTCCATAGCCCAGGCTGTGCGAGCATGCTGGGCCACGGCCTCGGAGATGGCGATGGCCTGCACGTCGGGCGCCCAGCGGCTGAGCAGTTGCCGATAGGCAAACTGAAAGGCCACATCGGCCCGGCCCGTACGAAAACGGGCGTTGTGTAGGGTGATGAACCGGCGCAAGGGCATCCCTTGCGTTACACCTAGGCCCAAAAAATCGGCATGGGGCAAGTGCGTATGCACCACCGTGGGCTGCAACCGGGATACTAAACGCCGCAGCGCGCCCGCGGTGCCTATACCCAAGCCCAGCGGATGCAACTGCGCCGAAGGGTGAAAAGCCGCGGCCAGCGTGTGGATCGGCTTCAGGTAGGCCACGTGCAGCTCGGGGCCGTTGGCCCAATGGTGGCTCAGCTGGGCCAACATCCGCTCGGCTCCGCCCGTATGGAGAGCCGTAATGACATGGAGCAGGCGCATAAGGCTGGCAAAGTTGGCCCGGCTACCTAAAAAGTCGGGCAATTTTTGCTTGTCTGCTTTGAAAAGTGCTGATTCCGTTTATATTTACCACTTAGTCTTTCAGAACAATGAACATTTTCGTAGGAAACGTGGACTTCAGGTCCTCAGAACAAGACCTCAGGTCGCGTTTCGAAGCCTATGGTGAGGTGATCTCTTGCAAGATCATCTCTGACCGGGACACCGGCCGCTCCAAGGGCTTTGCATTTGTAGAAATGGCCGACGACGAGTCGGGCCGTGCCGCCATCGAGGCCCTCAACGGCCAAAGCGTTGGCAACCGTGCCCTGGCTGTGTCAGAAGCCCGCCCCCGCGATGAGCGCCCCCGCAACGAGTACGGCGGTGGTGGTGGCCGCGGCAACCGTTACTAGAACCTAGCCTCTCTTTGAGCGCTGCCCTGGCCCTTTGTAGCCGCGGCAGCCTTGCCCGATAGACCCGCGTTCCAGTCCACAGACTTTGCTGCCCTCGTCTTCTTCGGAAGGCGAGGGCTTTTTATTGCGGCCCTGGCGCACAGAGGGCAAAAGAAAACCCCGCCCTGGGCAGGGCGGGGTTGCAGAGGTATCCGTTGGCAACGGCTAGTTGTTGCCGTTCTTCTGGATGTTGGGGTTGCCGTTGATCTCGCTGTTGGGGATGGGGAACAGCACGTCAGTGTTGTAGCTGAAGGGCTGGTTGGGGTTGGGGCCCGTCTGCAACTGCAGGCGACGCAGCTGGTGCCAGCGGTCGTTCTCCAGGAAAAGCTCGCGGCGGCGCTCCAGGCGGATGGAGTCCAGCAGGGCTGGGCCTGCCACAGAGCCATCTACGGTCAGAGACCCGGCATAGGCGCGGATGGCATTGAGATCGTCCCGCGCGCCAGCCTCGTTGCCGGTCTGGAAGCGAGACTCGGCCCGAGAGAGGTACATCTCGGCGATGCGCAACACGGGCACGTTGGTAGGTGCACCGCCTGCAATGGCGGCACCGCGCCATTTAGAGGTGATCTTCTTGGCAGGGTTAGAGCCGGTGAGCAGGGAGTCTCTACGGAAGGCACCGCCGGTGCGCAGGGCGTAAACCAGTGAGGTGGTGTGATTGCCCTGGAAACCGATAGAGTCTAGCGGAAACTGCACGGCCACAGGGTTAAAGGCATTGAAAAAGCTAGTACGCAGCTCGCCAGCACCGTCGTCTCCGGTGGTGTTGCGGAGGCCGAAGATGACCCCACCCGCAGAGTTGGCGTTCACGTTGCGGAAGGGGGCTACGGGCGTACCCAGGGCAAAGCGGCTACCGTCGCCGATGACCTGATCTGCCAGGGGCAGTACGTCGGCGTGCTGGTTCATGTCAAACAATACGCGGGCCTTCAGGGCCTGGGCGGCCTCTTTGGTAGCGCGGAAGTCTGACCCCGGGCCTGCAAAAGCGGGCAGCAGGGCAATCGCCTGATCCAGGTCTCGGAGCACTTGCTGGTACGTGTCTTCTACTGAGTTGCGCTGACGCTTGTTGTTGGCAATCGAGGTAGAACTCTCTGCCACCAGGCGCAGCACCGCACCGGGGTTTTGCCCGCGGGCAGGGTCTGAGTAGGGCTTGCTGAAGAAGCGGCAAATCTCGAAGTGACAAAGCGCCCGCAAGAAGTAGCCCTCGCCTGCCAACTTATCATACTCGGCCTGGGTGGCTGGGTAGGTCTTGGCTGTCGAATATTGGATGACCAGGTTGGCCCGGTAAATGGCCGCATAGCCATCTACCCAGATGCTCTCGCCGGGGTTGTTGGTCAGCACCGAGAAGAGACGGTTGCTCCAAACGTTGTTGGAGGGGCTTACGAAGGTGAAGTCAATCTCGTCTCCAAACAGCGCAGCCGAGCGTTGGATACGCCCGCCGAACATGCCACCGCCTTGTACGCGGTTGTAGGCATCTAGCAAGACGGCCTCAACCTTGGCCTTATCATCGGGCACAAGGTCGTCGTTTACAGTGCCAGGTTGTGGCGTAAACAAAAAGTCATTACACGCGCTTAGACTCAGGCCTATACAGGCTATCAGAGCCAGGCTTATCATTTTGAAATTCTTCATATGCTATATGTGCTGAAGAAAAGAATGTCTTGAGAAGTTAGATGCGTACCCGGAATCCGAAGATGAAAGTCCGCGCCTGCGGAGTAGGCAGGTATGGCGTAGAGAAGTTGAGGTTAGACTGGTTGGCGCGTGCGTTACCGTCGCCGGCATCGGCATAACGCACAACCTCCGGATCCCAACCGGGGAAGTCGGTGAAGGTGAGCAGGTTTTGCCCGATGGCGTATACGCTCAAGCCATCCATCCGCAGCTTGCGGCAGATTTCGGCGGGGAAGTCGTAGTTAAGCGTAACGGTACGGATGCGCAGATAGTCTCCACGGTAGAGCCACTGGGTGCTGTTGTTGGAGTTGGCATCGAAGGGGTTGAGCGTGGCGCGGGTAAACTGGGCGTCGGTCCGGCCCGGCGTCCAACGGCCGTCGCGGTAGCGGGCGGTGGTGTTCCAGTAGCCTTGGTTCACGTTGTTGAAGCCGCCGTTAAGGTACTTGCCGCCGTCGTCATAAATGGTGTTGCCAACCGAAAACACGGCCAGCACAGAAAGCGACAACCCTTTGTAGGTAAAGGTGTTGGTTACACCACCTGCCAACGTGGGGAACGGGCTGCCGAAGGGGCGGCGGTTGCGGGCAAACACAGAGGTAGAGGTATTGGCATCCAGGCGGATGAGCGAGTCTTGGCCTACGAAGCCCTCTTGGCGGCGCTGGGTGGTAGCCTTAATCAAGGGTACGCCTGTAGAGTCTATACCCATGTACTCCATCAGGTAGCTTACGCCCAGGGGCTGGCCCTCTATGGCGCGGCCGTCGCCGATACCGGCAGAGAAGCCGTCAGGCGGGATGCCTGCTGCACTAACGAGCTTGTTACGCACCGTCCAGAGGTTGAGGTTGGTCGTCCAGTTGAAGCCTTCTGGGTTGACGATGTTCTTGGTCTCCAGGTCAAACTCGAAGCCGCGGTTGCGTACCCGCGCACTAGAGTTCACAATCATGTTACCTATACCTGAGCCAGAGATCTGTACAGGCACTGTCAGGATGGTGGTCGGGTTGTTGGTGGGAGTGTACTTGCTGTAGTAGCCTACACCCAATGTAAGACGGCCTTCAAACCAGGTTTGCTCCAGGCCAAGGTCTACTTGGTTTACCTTCTCCCAGCTCAGGTCTGGGTTGGGCAGCAGGGTGGGGAACAGTCCTTGCTGACCGTTGTAGGCTGGGTTGGCATAAGAAAAAGTGCCGGCCCAGGCATAGGAATTGCCAAAAGTGGCATTGCCCACCTTTCCGAAGCTGGCGCGCAGCTTACCAGCAGACAGCCAGGGCAGTTTTTCTTTCACCCACTCCTCTTCAGAGAATATCCAGTTACCACCTATAGACCAGAAGTTACCATAGCGGCGGTTGGCACCAAAGTTGCTGCTGCCGTCTGTCCTCATGGCCAGTTGCAGTACGTAGCGGTCTTTATAAGTAAAGTTGGGGCGCAAGAAGAAGCTGTTCCAACGAGACTGGTCAAGGCTGTTGTAACCTGAAATAGGCACACCTGCTGCACGGATATTAGCATCTGTTACCCAGGGAGCTACGGCAATGACGCTGGTTACTTGATTTATGCCTGCGTTCATAAATGCAGGATCTGTGAAGCCCGCATAGCTGCTGGTAAAAAAGCCAAGGTCTTTCTGCAAAAAGTTCTGGACGTTGTTACCACCCACAATGTTCATGCGCAGGTCACCGTTGAGGACAGTTTTGTCGAACGTCAGGAACAGGTTGTTGTTGAGGTTCATGAAGCTGACGCGGCGGTTGTCAATACCACCAAGCGGGCGGTTGAGGTAGTAGCGGTTAACCGGGCTGAAGAGGAAGGTCTCCAATTGGTTGAAGGCATCAACGCCAAGCTCGTTGCGTAGCGAGAGGTAGGGCGTGAAGTTGACCTGGGCATACACGTTGCCCAGCACACGGAAGGCGCTGGTGTTGAACCTGTCTTCGCGCTGGGCAACGGGGTTTTGGCCCGTCGTCGGGATGGTGAATTGCGTGCCGAAGAAGGTACCGTTGGCATTGCGAACGGGGAAGAATGGCAGTGCAGAGCTTTGGGCAGCACCCAGGCCTCCGTTGTAGCTGGTGCGGACCTGGTCGTTGCTGGTGTTAGAGATGCCGATGGCGGTACCTACTTTGAGCCAGTTGTTCATCTGCCCGTCTATGTTGGTGCGGACAGACAGACGCTGGAAGCGGTTGCCGTGCAAGAAGCCGTTGTTATCGTTGTAGTCTCCGGCTATGAAGTACTGTGTTTTCTCGTTACCGCCGCGGAAAGAGACGTTGAGGGTCTGCTGCGTACCGGTGCGGAAGACTTCATCCAGCCAGTTGGTGTTGGCGCGGAAGTTGCCGGTGTCAGACAAGAAGTAGGCGATACGGTCTTGGCTTGTACCCAGAGGGCGGCTGCCAGGGCCAACGGGCACCCCGTTGATGAACTGCGGAAACTCGAAGCGCGGCTGGCCGTTGGGGCGGCGGTAGTAAATAGAGTCGTTGCGGTAGCCCTCAACCATGAGGTTTTTGAGGTCGTTAGACTCCAGCAGCTTGAGGCGGCGGGCCGGGTTGCTAATGCCGAAGTTGTAGTCTACATTAATGGTACCCTTGCCGGACTTGCCCTTTTTGGTGGTTACGATAATTACGCCGTTGGCGGCGCGGGCACCGTAAATGGCAGCGGCAGAGGCATCTTTCAACACCTCGACAGACTCGATGTCGTTGGGGTTGATGCTGGCCAGCGGGTTGAGCGCAATGGCCGAGGTGGCACCGTAGTTTTTAGAAGAGAAGTCGTCGTTGGTGATGATGACACCGTCAACCACGTAGAGCGGGTCAGACTGGCCGGAGATGGACTGCTGGCCACGGATACGTACCCGGGTGGCGGCACCCGGCGTACCGGCGCTTTGCAGGGCTTGCACGCCCGATGCGCGGCCTTGAAGCAACTGGTCGAAGCTGGGGGCCGGTACGTTGGTGAAAGCCTCTGACTTTACAGAAGCCACCGAGCCGGTGATCTGCTTGCGGGTTTGGATACCGTATCCTACTACCACAGCCTCTTGCAGTGTTTTGACGTTGACGGGCAGCACAACGTCAATCTTGGTGCTGCCGCCGATGGCACGCTCTACGGATTGGAAGCCGATAGAGCTGAAGCGCAGCTTTACGGAGGGGTCGTCTGGCACGGAAATTGTGTAGTCACCATCAACATTGGTGGTGGTGCCGAAGGTGGTGCCCGACATTACGACGTTGACGCCCGGCAGGCCGGAGCCGTCTTCGCCGCTGGTGACGCGGCCCGATACGGAGCGCTGTGCCCAGGCAGCCAGGCTCACCAGCCAAAAAGCCAGCAGCATGGCAGAGGAAAGTAGAGACTTTCTCATGCAGGAGGGTGTAGAGGAGAGAGAAAAAGGTTAAGATGGAATGGCGCACAACTGCCCGGGCAAATACCTAAGCCAAGGCCAAGGCATGCCTTTGCAGAATGCAGTATGCTTGTTGGCAGACGCAGGCACAGGGATGCCGTGTATATGCCTGGCCGTGCCGCAAGGGGCACCGGCTGGGCAAGCAACGTCTGTTAAAATAGTGTGTTAGGCCTCGCTATGGCTGGGGCGCCGGGCTTGCCAGCGCTTGGCAGCGGCTGGGGCGCAACGCGGGCACAATAGGATTCCGCTTCAAATATTGGAAACATGGCGGCAACTTTCCATACGCCAGTGGTAAAAATTTGCCGGTGACTGGTAAGTGCCTCTTGGCAGCCACGTACGGTTGCCTGCAAGCGGCTGGCGGTAGGTAACTTGCCACGGCAAACCATCTCTCCTCAACGTTTACACCCCAGCCATTCTCTTGACTATGACTTTCTCTATACGCCGCAGGCATGCCCTGGCGGCGGTCTTGGGGCTTGCACTGGCCACCCCGGCCCTGGCCCAAACTCCAGAATCTGTAGGCGCGCTGCGCTCAGTAAGCAGCATCGGCCCGGGCGAGTATAAGCTGGAGGCCCAGAATGCCTACGGCCGCATCCAGTTTTACAGCCCCAGCATGGTGCGCGTCCGCTTTGCCCGCACCGACGCATGGGAGCCCCTGAGCTTTGCCGTGGTGGGCAAACCCATGCCGACCCGCGTGGCCCAGACGGAGGATGCCGAGTCGCTTACGCTGACGACGGACTCGATGAAGGTGGTCATCAGCAAGGGCGCGGTGCGCGTGCGGTTGCTGACGCTTGACAACAAGCCCGTGGTAGAAGACGAGCCTGCCTTCGGCACGACGTGGATCGGCGAGCAGGTGACGACCTACAAGAAGCTGCAGCCCGAGGAGCGCTTCATTGGCTTGGGCGAGAAAACCGGCCCCCTGAACCGCCGCGGCGAGGGCTACACCAACTGGAACACAGACGCATTTGGCTACGGCGCCGGGCAAGACCCCATCTACCAGAGCATTCCCTTCTACATGGGGCTGCACAGCGGCTTGCAGTATGGCGTGTTTATGGACAATAGCCACAAGAGCCACTTCATCTTCGGGGCCAGCAACGAGCGCTTCAGCAGCTATACGGCCGAGGCGGGCGAGATGGACTACTACTTGATCTACCACAAGTCTGTGGCCAAGATCATCGAGAGTTACACCTACCTGACGGGCCGTATGCCCCTGCCGCCCCTGTGGGGCCTGGGCCTGCAGCAGGCTCGCTACAGCTATTACCCCGAGTCTGAGGTGCGTACGCTGGCCAAGACCTTCCGCGACAAGCAGATACCGGCCGATGCCATCGTGCTGGACATCCACTACATGGATGCCTACAAGATCTTTACCTGGGACAAGAGCCGTTTCTCGGAACCCAAGCGCCTGACCAGCGACCTGAAAGACCTGGGCTTCCATACGGTTACCATCCATGACCCAGGCATCAAGGTAGAGCCTGGCTACCGCGGCTACGACGACGGCGTAAAGGCCGACATCTTCGCCAAGTACCCCGATGGCAAGTACCACATCAGCAACGTGTGGCCGGGCCGGTGCCACTTCCCCGAGTTTGGGCGCAGCAAGACCTACGACTATTGGAAGACCTCGCTCAAGTACAGCTACACCGACCTGGGCGTAGAGGGCTTCTGGAACGACATGAACGAGCCGGCCACCTGGGGCAACCGCTTCCCGGACCTGGTGAACTTCCGCGTAAACGACTCGGCAGGTAAGGAGTACACCCTGAGCCACCGGCGTATGCACAACCTCTATGGCTTGCTGATGAGCCAGACCAGCTACCAGGCCGGCCGCGAGCTGCTGGGCAAGCGCCCCTTCATCCTGACGCGGGCGGGGTATGCGGGCATCCAGCGCTACTCGGCCGTGTGGACGGGCGACAACCGCTCTGAAGACGACCACATGATGGCTGGCGTACGCCTGCTCAACAGCATGGGCCTGTCGGGCGTGGCCTATACGGGTATGGACGTGGGCGGCTTTACGGGCAACCCGAGCACGGCACTGTTTGGCCGCTGGGTGAGCATCGGGGCGTTCTCGCCGTTTTTCCGCATCCACTCGGCCATCAACACCAAAGAGGCCGACGCCTGGAGCTTTGGCGAGGAGATCGAGGCCGTCAACAAGAACTACATCCGCCTGCGCTACCGCCTGCTGCCCTACCTCTACAGCACCTTCTACGAGGCTACCCAGACGGGCATGCCCGTAAACCGCTCGCTGGCCATCGGCTACAGCCACGACGCCCGCACCTACGAGGGCAAGTACCACAACCAGTTTTACCACGGCCCCAACCTGCTGGTGTGCCCGTCGGAGTCTAACAAAGACTTTACCCGCGTCTTCTTGCCAGAGGTGGCCCACTACGACCTCTACACGGATAAGCTCTACCAGCCCGGCGAGCATGTGGTAGAGAGCCCTGTGAAGCAGCTGCCCGTCTTTGTGCGCGCCGGGGCCATTGTGCCGATGCAGTCTCTGGTGCAAAACACGATGGAGGCCCCCAAGGACACCCTGTACCTACACGTGTACACCGGCGGCAAGGGCAGCACCTATACCTACTACGAAGACGACGGCGAAACCTTTGAGCATGAGAAGGGTGTGTACTACCGCCGCACCATCACCTACGACGCCGCCCGCAACACGGTCACCTTCGGCGATGTGCAGGGCGCGGCCCGCACCAAGTTTAAGCACGTGAAAATGCTGGTGCACGGCGAGCAGCCCAAGCTGAAGGGCCAGGCCCAGACGTTTGCCTTCGTAGAGCCGATGCCTTTCTTTGACCCCATCGGCGCAGGCTCTGCCGGGCCCGTGACAAAAGTGCGCGCCCAAGTGTTTGCCATGCCTGCCAGCAAGGCTGAGATTTTGATGTTGGAAGGGCAAAAGCCCACCCCAGCCAAGAAGTAAGCCCGAATTCACGTTGAACGCGAAAGCCTCGGCAGGTGCCGGGGCTTTCGCGTTTGTGGCTGGGGGCGGTCTTCCACCCACGCGCTGGTCCCGGTCTCCAGACCGGGACCTAGACAGCCGATACCCTGCGGTCTCCAGACCATTGATACGGAGGGCGTGGGGTGCGGATATGGGCTGCGTAACGCCCCACCCTGTAGGGGCAGACCCGCGTGTCCGCCCGCCTGCGGATGGCTTATGGATGGGAGGGTTATTAGGTCGTCTGGGCTAGGCTGGCCGCCCCAGGCTGAAGCCGTGGGGCTACTAGTATAGCGACGGCTGAAGCCGCCCGCTTCTTGTTTGCTGTTTGTGAGGATGTTACAAGCGTTTTTTGTCGGAAGATGTCGGTGGATTTGTCGGCGGGCTTGCAGTTGTAGTGCGGGCTGCTAGCCCGCCTTGCGGAAGATGCCCGTAGGCGGGAGGCTTGGCTTGGTTGTCGGATTTTTGGTTTGGGGGTGTTTGCGTTGATTATCAAAGGCTTGCGAGCGGTTTTTGTCGGGGAATGCCGGCGGATTTGTCGGGTGATTGTCGAGGGGACGAAGGCCAGGCGCAGCCTGGCGGTTAGGGGTTTGAGGGCGTTGCCCTCAAACAGCGGGCTGGTGGGCTTGCTGCAATGGGGGAAGGTAAGGATAGGGTTTGCGGCCTTGCCCTTTTTGTGCCATGGGCCGGTGGTTCGCCTTCGGCGCGGAAGCGGGACGCTTCCGGCCCTGCCACTCACCAGCCAGGAGGCTGGCGAGAGCGTGGTGCCGAAGGCTCAAAGCGTTCGGCTTTAGCCGTCGCCAAAAGAGCAGACACTTAGCAGTAGCCCCAGACTTTTAGTCTGGGGTAAACACAGCGGCGCGCCCCAGCGATAGCGAAGCCCGTACCTTAGCTGCACCCACTACCCTACCCTACTATGTACTTTGCCGACCAAACCTTTACGACCATGGCAGACCTGCCCACGCCCTGGGCCGAGGCTGAGTTTGAGGGCTGCACCTTTGCCGGGCTGGACCTGGGCCAGGCCGCCTGCCAGCGGGCCCGGTTTACTGACTGCACCTTTGTGGACTGCAACCTAAGCAACGCCCGGCTGGATGAAGCGCGGCTGAATAACGTGGCCTTTGTGGGTTGTAAGCTGACAGGTATCGCCTTCGGGCGGGTGGGGCGGCTGGCCTTTTCCGTCCGGTTTGAACGGTGCAACCTGGCCCTGGCCTCGTTTGCCAACCAAAGTCTGAAAAAGACGCGCTTCGACGCCTGCCAGCTACACGAAGCCGCTTTTCTGAACTGTGACCTGACCGAGGCCGTCTTTGCCGACTGCAACCTGGACCTGGCCCATTTTTCGGAATGCAACCTGACCCGGACGGACTTTACCACCTCCGACAACCTGCGGCTGGAGCCTACCGAAAACACCCTGAAAAAAACGCGGCTATCTTTGCGCAACCTGCCTGGTTTGCTCACCCGGTTTGACCTGGATGTGGTAGCAGCATAAAGCCCACATCTGATTTACTACGGCCTCACATGGCGGGCTACGGCCCGCACGACAATACCCGATTTTGATAAAGCTATTTCTCTCTGACGTGGACGGCGTGATGACCGACGCCGGCATGTATTACTCCGAAAAGGGCGACGAGCTCAAGCGCTATTGCACCTACGACGGCATGGGCTTTCGGATGCTGCAAGAGGCCGGTATCCTGACGGGCATCATCACCACCGAGAAAGTGGAGATGAACATCCGCCGGGCCCGCAAGCTGAAGCTGGAAATCGTCTCCATCGGCGTGGAAGACAAGGTGGCCGAAGCCCGGCGCATCTGGGCCGAGACGGGCATCTTGCCCGAAGAGACGGCCTACATCGGCGACGACATCAACTGCCTGCCGCTGCTGCGTATCGTCGGCTGGGCCGCCTGCCCGCCCAACAGCCGCAAGCCCATCAAAGAGGTGCCCGGTATCACGCTGCTGCAAACCCCCGGCGGCCACGGCGCCGTCCGCGAGTTTGCCGAGTTGGTGCTGGACACCATCCCGGGCTACGAACCGAAGATGCCTTGGAAGAATTTTGGGAATTAGGGGGACCTGGCCGCGCACCTGGTCCCGGTAGCTCACCCCTGGTCCCGGTCTCTGACCGGGACCCACCCAGCTGAAACGCGCAGGTCTCCAGACCTGCTTTACAGAATAACGATGGGTAATAATCCTGGCCTATCAACCATATAATCAATTGCAGAGGAATACCGATAATCCCACGCCTGTCTGACAAATCCAGCCCTTACAGGATTGTCGTGCAAGTAGTTAAGGCGCTGCTCGGCTATATCTCTATTTTTCAGTTCGACCGGATGAAAACCTGGTTGCCAAATCTGAAAGGCACTGTTTTCCGCATTGCCCATTCCGCGCGCCTGAAAAGTCCTTAACATCCAGTCTCGTCGGCTTTCCGAATATTTATTATTTAATAACTCTTCATATATATTTTTTGCTGTAAACTTCTTAAGGTCTCTTAAAATATCGTTTAAGGGAGTTTTATCAGAAGACACAATCAGGTGGATATGATTGGTCATCAATACCCAGGCATATATCTGAAGCCCTTTGTTTGATTGACAATACCGTAAACTATCAAGTACGATATCTGCAAATACAGGCCTTGTGAATATGTCAATCCAGTCAGTGATGGTACACGTCTCGAAGTGGACTGCCCATGGATTAGAAATACGATAGGCCTGAGGCATAGCTATATATAAATTGGGATGTTGGCAAAAAGCAGGTCTGGAGACCTGCAAGTTTCAGCTGGGTGGGTCCCGGTCAGAGACCGGGACCAGAGGGTGCGACCGGGACCAGCATCCTTATCCCGTAGGGTGAAATCAATCCACCTGCTCCAGCACGAGGGCGGTGCGGTTGGCGTTGTAGATGCGGATGCGGCGCTCGCCGTCGGTGAAGTGCTCGGTGCTGGGGAGGGCGCGGCCTAGGCCGTCGAACTCGGGCGCGTCTGAGCTTAGGATGCAGCGGTATTTGCCGGGCTCGGGTACGCAGAGCTCGTAGTCTGCCAGGCTTTGCGTGGGCGAAAAGTTGAAGCAAAACACCAGCCCGGCCCGCTCAAAGGCTATGGACTGCGCCCGGGCATCTACGTGCAGCAGGCGGGGGGCATCGGCGCCCAGTACGCCGTGGCGGTGCATCAGGCCCATCATGGCCTTGTCGAAGGCGAGCAGGCCTTGGTAGCGCAAAAAGGGCGAGTCGGCCAGGCTCCACTGCCGGCGGGCGTAGCGGTAGCTCCAGTCGTTGCCCGCGCGGGGGAAATCGATCCACTCCGGATGGCCAAACTCGTTACCCATAAATGTGAGCCACCCCTCGCCCCCGACGCTGATGGTGATGAGGCGGATGAGCTTGTGCAGCGCCACGGCGCGGTCTGCCACCAGGCTGGGCACGCCCCGGCCCATATCCGTGTAGATGTTGGGGCCCATGAGGCGGAAGAGCACCGTCTGGTCTCCGACCAAGGCTTGGTCGTGGCTTTCCACATAGGCCACGGTGGCCTCGCCCTTGCGGCGGTTGAGCAGTTGCCAATAGAGGGCCTCGATGTCCCAGCCTTCGTCTTGGCGCTCTTTGATGAGCTTGATCCAATAGTCCGGTATGCCCATGCCGAGGCGGAAGTCGAACCCGATGCCGCCCTCGGCCACGGGTTGTGCCAGGCCGGGCATGCCGCTCATATCCTCGGCCACGCAGATGGCGTGGGGGGCCGCATCGTGGGCTACCTCGGTGGCCAGCGTCAGGTAGAGGACGGCATCCGGGTCGGTGGCATCGGTGAAGTAGTCGGCGTAGCCCAGGAAATCTTTGCCCAGCCCGTGGTGGTGGTAGAGCATAGACGTGACCCCATCGAAGCGGAAGCCGTCGAAGCGGAACTCCTCCAGCCAATAGCGCACGTTGCTGAGCAAAAACTGCAGCACCTCGGCCCGGCCGTAGTTGTAGAGCTTACTGTCCCAGAGCTCGTGCTCGCCACGGGGGCCGGTGTGGAAGTACAGGTCTGAGCCGTCAAAGCCATCCAGGCCCTCCAGCCGGTTTTTAACGGCATGGCTGTGGACGATGTCCATGATGACGGCGATGCCGCGCCCGTGGGCTTCGTCTATCAGATACCTCAGATCATCGGGCGTGCCGAAGCGGCTGCTGGGTGCAAACAGCGAGCTGACGTGGTAGCCGTAGCTGCCGTAGTACGGATGCTCTTGCACGGCCATCAGTTGGATGGTGTCGTAGCCTAGCTCGGCGATGCGGGGCAGGATGTGGTCGGCAAATTCGCGCCAGGTGCCCACGCGCTCCTCTTCCGTAGCCATGCCTACATGGGCCTCGTAGATGCAGGGGTTGGGCCTGCGCTCGGCAAAGGCATGGCGCCAGCGGTAGGGCCGGGCCGGGTGCCAAATCTGGGGGGTAAAGTGTTTGGTGTCCGGGTTTTGCACCACGTAGCCTGCATAGGCGGGGATGCGGTCTTCGGTGCCGTGGGCGTGGGTTACGGTCACCTTGTAGCCCTGGCCGTGTTGCAGACCGTTGGGGCCGTCGGGCACAAAAATCTCCCAGACGCGGTCGGGCCGCTGGGTAAGCGGGTGGCTGCTGCGGCTCCAGTTATTGAAGTCGCCCGTCAGGTGCAAGGCGGCGGCGTTGGGAGCCCATTCGCGGTACCACCAGCCGCCTTGGGCATCGTCTCGCACCAGGCCCAGCACCTGGTGCATGCTGCTGAAGGCCCGCAGGCTACCGGCCTCCTCTTCGATGAGGGCCCGCATACCCCGGTAGCGGTAGGTCCGCTCGGCTAGGGCCTCGGCAAAGGGGGCTAGCCAGGGGTCTTGCTGCACCATGGGCAGTTGGCGGAAGGAGTAGAGCGAAGCAGCAGCCATGACAGGGACGGAGGAGGAAAAAATGAAGGCCGACCAAGCGGCCTGGCTAAAGGGTCGGAGCCTCGGCAAGTTAGGCCCGAGCTTGTACTTTTCGGGCGATTTCTATGCAGCCCCTATCCACGCTTACCCGCCGGCAACTGTTGCAGCGGCTGGCTGTCGCCTCGCCCGTTGTGCTGGCCCCCAGCCTGCTCTCAGCCTGCCAGCACGATGAAGACCCCAAGCCTACTTTCTCAGGCTCGGTCATTATAATCGGGGCCGGGGCAGCTGGCCTGTATGCCGGGCAATTGCTGGCCGAGCGTGGCCTGACCGTCACCATCCTGGAGGCGAGCGATGCCATCGGCGGGCGCATCAAGCCGCTGGAGGGTTGGGGTACGCCCTTTCCGCTAGAGCTTGGGGCTGAGGAGGTGCATGGCAACAACTCGCACTGGTACCGGGCCGCCCAGCAATTTGGCGGGGCTTTCAAGGCCGATAACACCACCGACTACCAGCGGATTCGGCTAGACGTAGTGCCCGAGGCCCAGGCCAACCAAGACCCAGACGTGGCCGAGGTACGCAGCTTTGTGGCCTGGCTAGACGAGGCCAACCCAGCCACAGTGCCCGACGTCTCGGTAAATCAACTCGCGGCCCAGCGCGGCGTGCTAGATACCAGCAACCTGCTCGATGCCCTGCTAGGCAACGAGTATGGCACCGACAACCAGAGCCTGGGCGCCCGCGGCGTGGCCGAAGGCAGCCAGGCCTGGACGGCCGGCGAGGGCAACTACAGCCTGGCCTCAACACCCCTGCTGCAGGTGCTGCGCAGCCTATGCCCCCAAGCCGTGGACAAAGTGCAGCTCTCTACGCCCGTAGTTGCCATCAACTACCGCGACGGCGGCGTACGCGTGGCCGATGCCCGCGGGCAGATCTACCAGGCCGACCGTTGCCTCATCACGACATCGGTGGGCGTGCTGCGGAGCGGCAATATCGAGTTTACTCCCGCCCTGCCCCAGGTCAAGCAAGATGCGTTGCGTTTGATCGGCTTCGGCCCGGGCATGAAAATTCTGCTGCGGTTCAGTAGCCGGTTCTGGCCCGCAGATTTGGGGTCGCTTTACATACCCGGCGCGGTGCCCGAGTTTTGGAGCCCCAGCACAGGCCAAGACGGCGGCCCTTACGTGCTGACGGCCTTTGTGCATGGCACGGAAGCGGCCAGTTTGTCAGCCATGGGGGCCGATGCGGTCGATTATGTGGTCGGCCAGTTGTTTGGAAGCTTCCCGGGCGCCAACCCCCGCGGGTTACTGGTCAGCAGCCACATCGAAGACTGGGGCAAGAACCCCTACATACGCGGCACCTACTCCTACCCTTTGCCTGGGGGCACGGGGGCCCGCAATGGCCTGGCGGCACCGGTGGCGGGCAAACTCTTTTTTGCAGGTGAGGCTACCCATACCGGCGGGCATTTTGGCACCGTCCACGGTGCCGTAGAGACGGCCGAGCGCGCCGTGGCAGAGATTTTGCGGAGCTAAAACAGCAGCAGCGCCGCCGCTGCTACCCCATTGCCGTGTCAGCCGAAGAGACCATCGTAAACCGCGTACAGAACTCGGGCATCATAACGCTAGACCTGGAGGAGTACTACTTTGCCGGCCCCCGCTACGGGCTGGACATCGCGCCCTGGCTGTGGCAAGGGCTGGTGCTCAAAGAGCAAGACTTTAGAGACCAGGTAGCCGCCCACAACTGGGAGCAATACCGCGGCGGGGCCGTGGCCGTCTATTGCTCAGAGCCGGAGGCCCTGATCCAGACCTGGGCCTGGATGCTGGTGGGCAACCGGCTGGCCCAGGCCGGAGCGCAGGTCGTGGTCGGCACCGAGGCCGAGCTAGAGGCAGAGCTCTTCCGCCGGGCGATGGCAGGCATAGATGTGCAAAGCCTGGCCGGGGCACGTGTAGTGCTCAAAGGATGTAGCAAGCATCCGGTGCCGCCCTCGGCCTACGGGGAGCTGGCCGCCCGGCTGACGCCGGTAGTGCAAAGCCTTATGTTTGGGGAGGCATGCTCGGCCGTGCCGGTATATAAACGCAAAAAAGGGTGATAGGGCCTGTACCCTAGCCCACCCGCGCCTTCTGCATGATTGTTTATTCGGTAACTGTTTCTATTGACCTGGCCCGCGAGGCCGACTGGGTGGCCTGGATGCGCCAGACCCACCTGCCCGAGGTGATGGCCACAGGCTGCTTTGCCCACTACCGCTTCTGCCGCCTTCTCAACGAGGAGCCTGGCTCGGGCGGGGCCACGTACAATGTCCATTACCTAGCCCCCAGCCTGGCGCATTACGATGCCTACCGGCTAGAGCACGCCCCCGCCCTCCAAGCCAAGACGGCAGGGCTGTTTGCCGGGCAGTTCCATGCCTTCCGCACCCTGCTAGAGGTGGTTGAGCAAAACAGCTACACCGACCTGGCCGACTGATGGGGCCCGACCTGCCTCCATCTTTGCAGGCCCGGTTTGCGTATCAGTTGGCTACGCCCAGCCACCTATCCCCCGTATGGTAGAAGAAGAAGAAAAGGAAATGTCTTTTCTAGACCACCTGGAAGAGCTCCGTTGGCACTTGCTGCGGGGCCTGGCAGCGGTGGTAGCCCTCACGGTATGGGCCTTTATCCGCAAAGACATTGTGGTAGATCAGGTACTGTTGGGGCCTACGAGCACCGACTTCTGGACCTACCGAATGCTCTGCCGCCTGGGCGAGGCCCTGGAAACCAGTGGCCTCTGCGTAGATAAGCTCGATTTCATCTTGCAAAACCGCACCATCGGCGGGCAGTTTACGAGCCACATCACCATCAGCCTGGTGACGGGGCTCGTGCTGGGCTTTCCGTACCTGTTTTGGGAGGTGTGGCGCTTTATCCGCCCAGGCCTGCTGCAGGCAGAGCGAAAGCTGACGCGCGGAGCCGTTTTGTTTGTAACCGCACTTTTTGCAGCCGGCGTGGCCTTTGGCTACTATGTGCTGGCGCCGATGTCTATCAACTTTCTGATCAGCTACGACGTCTCAGAGCAAAACCGTATTGCAGACACCATAGACCTGGGCAACTACCTGAGCATGCTGGTGAGCATCGTGCTGGCCTGCGGGGTCATGTTCGAGCTGCCTGCGCTGATGCTGGTGCTGGCGCGTGGGGGTATCGTATCGGCGCGGCTGTTGCGGCAGTTCCGCAAGCATGCCTTTGTGGTGATACTGATTGTGGCGGCAGTACTAACGCCTAGCCCGGATGTGATCAGCCAGTTGATTCTGGCCTTTCCGCTCTATATGCTCTACGAGCTTTCCATCTTGCTGGCCGCCGGGGCAGACCGTGCCCGCCGCAGGCAGGTGCTGGCCCAAGCCTATGCCGAGGCCGAAGCAGAGCCGGGTAGCTAAGCCGCAGCACCAAACAGCGTCGCCACCCGGGCACAGAGCTCCTCCAGATAGCGGGCATCTACCTCACTAAAATCGTCTAGCTGGTCAGAGTCTACATCCAGCACGGCCAGCACCTGCCCTTTTGTGTCTTTGACGGGCACCACAATCTCTGACCGGCTGGCCGATGCGCAGGCTATGTGGCCCGGAAACTGCTCCACATCGGGTACTACAATCGTGGCTGCCTCTCGCCAGGCGGCACCACATACCCCCCGGCCATACGGAATGCGTGTGCAGGCCACCGGGCCCTGAAAAGGCCCCAGCACCAGCTCTTGGCCGCGCACGAGGTAAAATCCTACCCAAAAAAAGCCGTGGGCCTCTCGCAATGCGGCGGCTGTGTTGGCCAGGTTGGCTATAAGGTCTGGCTCGCCTTGCCAGAGGGCGTAGAGCTGGGGCAGCACCTCGGCGTAGCGGCCGGCGCGGGTTTGGGCAGATAGTTGGAGGTCTTCGGCCATGGGAGCAAGTTACGGCCCGGCGCGGGCTGTGTTGGCGCTAAATTGCCACCGATTATGCGCCGTATTCTGGTTTTAGCGTGGGCCCTCTCGGTGGGCCTGGCCGCCCATGCCGACGAAGGCATGTGGCTGCCCCTGTTGCTCAAGCAGCTCAACGAAGCCGACATGCAGGCCCGAGGGCTGAAGCTCTCGGCAGAAGACATCTACGCCATCAACAAAAGTAGCCTGAAGGATGCCGTGGTGCTCTTCAACGGGGGCTGCACCGGCGAGATCATCGGCCGAGAGGGCCTGCTGCTCACCAACCACCACTGCGGGTATGGGCAAATCCAGAGCCACAGCAAGGTAGGCCGCAATCTGTTAGACGACGGCTTCTGGGCCATGTCTAAACAAGAGGAGCTAATAAACCCCGGTACCACGGCCGCCATCCTGGTGCGGATGGAAGATGTGACGGAGGCCGTCAACCAGGCCATCGGCAACGCCACCACAGAGGCCGCCCGGCAGCAGGCCGTGCAGGCAGCCTACGCCAGCCTCAACAAAAAGGCCACGGAGGGCACAGGTTACACCTCGCTCATCCGGCCCATGTTCTATGGCTCGCAGCACTACCTGTTTGTGTACGAGGTGTTTAAGGACGTGCGCCTGGTAGGGGCGCCGCCCTCGGGCATCGGCAAGTTTGGCGGCGATACCGACAACTGGGTCTGGCCCCGCCACACGGGCGACTTCAGCCTCTTCCGCATCTACACCAGCCCCGACGGCAAACCGGCTGAGCCTGCCGCCGCCAACGTGCCCTACCAGCCCAAGCGGTTCTTTAAGCTCAACCTGCAAGGCATCCAGCCGGGCGACTTCACGATGGTGATGGGCTTCCCCGGCCGCACGCAAGAGTACCTCACCAGCCATGGCATCCGCAACGTGGCCACCTACAACAACCCCTACAAGATTGCCCTGCGCCGCAAGCGGCTAGACATCATAGACAAATACAGCCGCGAGAGTGAGGCCGTGCGCATCCAATATGCCGCGAAGCAGGCCAGCCTGGCCAACTACTGGAAGAAGTGGATGGGCGAAAGCCGCGGCCTGCGCCGCCTGAACACCTACGAGGCCAAACGCGCCGAAGAAGCCCGCTTGACGGCCTGGATGAACGCCGACCCTGCCCGGGCCAAGTACCGCGCCGTGCTGCCGATGCTAGACACGCTCTATGCCAACAAGCTAGACCGCTACATCCTGCCCATTGAATACTACCGGGAGGCCGCCCAGGGCACGGAGGTCATCGGCCTGGCCACCGGGCTGGAGCCCGTGTACGAGGCCCTGCTGGCCCGCGATGCTGCCCCCAAAGACCAGCAAGCCGCCGCCAAGCAAAAGGCGGACGAGGCCCTGAAAGGCTTTGAAGACGGCCTGGCCGGCTTCTACAAGAACTTCTACGCCCCGCTCGACCGGGAGTGGGCCCAGGTATGCCTGGAAGCCTATAAGAAAGACCTGCCTGCAGACCTGCAACCCGAGCGCGTGCGCAACACCCCGACCGAGGCCCTGGTGCAGACGCTCTTTACCAAAACCCGGCTGACTTCGGAGGCCGGCGCCCGGGCCCTGGTGGCCGACATCCGCAAAAAGGGCCGCAAGGCCCTGGAGGCCGACGCCGCCTTTGACCTGAGCCATGCCCTCCGGACTACCTATCTGCAAAAGCATGTGCCACCCTACCAGGCCGCCATGCTGGCGCTTGAGCCTGCCCTGCGTCTGTTTACCGAAGCCCGCCGCCAGGCCGAGCCTGCCCGCAAGTTTTACCCAGACGCCAACCTGACCCTACGCGTAACCTACGGGCCCGTAGCCGGCTACAAGCCCATGGACGGTGTTCGCTACGAGCCCTTCACGTACCTGGACGGCGTCATCGAGAAGCGCGATACGACCGTGGAGGAGTTTAATGCACCGCGCCGAATGGTGGACCTGTTCAACAAGAGAGACTACGGCCGCTATGCCGACCGCACCGGCCGCCTGCCGCTGGCCTTTGCGGCTGCCAACCACACCACGGGGGGCAACTCGGGCTCGCCGGTGATTGATGGGCAGGGCCGCCTCATCGGCACCAACTTCGACCGCTGCTGGGAGGGCACCATGTCTGACCTAGACTACGACCCCGACCAATGCCGCAACATTGCCGTGGACATCCGCTACACGCTCTGGGTGGTAGATAAGTTTGCCGGGGCCGGCTACCTGCTCAAAGAGATGGAGCTGGAGTAATCGTCCGATAACAAAGGAAGAGGAGGCCGATGGCCTCCTTTTTTTACAACAGACGTATTCACAAAGCAGTATCTTAGAGACATGACTCCAGCCACGCAAACACAGCAGCTAGTAGCCCTTCAGCGCGTGATGGCACTAAGAAATGCAGACAACCTGCAAAAGCTTAACCTGTTGCTTGAGAATATGCTGCAAGCTGAGGCAGGTGAACTTCCGCCGCTCGGCGCGGTAGAAGCCAGAGCTGCAAGGCTTGGCTACGAAGAGCTAAACGCGGGCAAAGGAGTCGAATACAATACGGTAGATGATGCCCTAGAGGACATTTTTGGACCAGATATAATGCCAAAAAAGCAGCTAGGATAAACCATGCGCCTAAGGATAGCTGCAAGCGCCAGGGAAGGATTAGGGGCTATCCATGCCTACATACGCAAAAAACATGGTGCACAGGCGGCTAATAAATACAAGCAAAACTTCAAACAGGCACTGCTCCGAATCATAGACAACCCAACGATCCGACAACAGTATAAGGAGCCGGCTTCAGGTCAGAACGTTTATAAATATGTACTCAACCGGCATACCATCATTCTATACCAGGTGGATACCGAAACCATCACCATTTTTGCCGTCGTAGATGCCCGCACCGACTGGCAGGCCCAGAATACGACAACATAGCCAACCATTCTTGCCTGGGGTCTGTTACTTTGTATAGGCAAACCCCCAACCATGACAACCGCCACTGCGTTCGACGTCGCCGCCATCCGGGCAGACTTTCCTATACTGGCCCAGCAGCTTAACGGCAATCCGCTGGTGTATTTCGACAATGCCGCCACCACGCAGAAGCCAGCGTCTGTCATAGAGACCATAGACGAGTACTACCGCAGCTACAACGCCAACATCCACAGGGGCCTGCACGCCCTGGCCGAGCGCGCCACCCACGAGTTTGAGCTGACGCGCACGGCCGCGCAGCGCTTTCTGAACGCCGAAACGCGGGAGCAGATCATCTTCACGGGCGGCACCACGGAGGGCATCAACCTGGTGGCCGCCACCTACGGCCGCATGGCCGTGGGCGAGGGCGACGAGATTGTGGTCTCGGCCATGGAGCACCACAGCAACATCGTGCCCTGGCAGATGCTCTGCCAAGAGAAGAAGGCCCGGCTCAAGGTCATCCCCATGTCTGACCATGGCGTGCTAGACCTGGACGCCGCCGCGCAGACCATCGGCCCGCGCACCAAGGTGGTGGCCGTGGTATATGCCAGCAACAGCCTCGGCACCGTCAACCCCGTCAAGGCGCTTATAGAGCTGGCCCATGCCCAAGGGGCCGTGGTGCTGGTAGATGCTGCCCAGGCCGCCGGGCATTTTCCGCTGGATGTGCAGGCGCTGGGGGCCGACTTTCTGGTGTTGAGCAGCCACAAGCTTTTTGGCCCCACCGGCATAGGCCTGCTCTACGGCCGCCGGGCCCTGCTAGAGGCCATGCCCCCCTACCAAGGTGGCGGAGAGATGATCCGCGACGTGTCTTTTGAGCACACTACCTACAACGAGCTGCCCTACAAGTTTGAGGCCGGCACGCCCAACATTGCCGACGTGGTGGCCTTCCGCAAGGCCATCGAATACGTAGAGGCGTTGGACCGCCCCGCCGCCCACGCCCACGAGCAAGCCCTGCTGGCCCACGCCACCGAGGCCTTGCAAGCGGCCGTGCCTCAGGCACGCGTCATTGGCCAGGCCGCCGACAAAATATCCGTATTGAGCTTTGTGGTACCCGGCGCCCACCACCAAGACATGGGCATCTTGCTCGACAACTACGGCATTGCCGTCCGCACCGGCCACCACTGCACCCAACCCATCATGGACAGACTTGGCATACCCGGCACGGTGCGGGCTAGCTTCTCTATCTACAACACGGTAGAAGAGATCGACTACTTTGCCCAAAAACTACAGCGCGTCGTCAAGATGGTGCAGTAGTGCATAAGCAGTACCAACCAAAAAGCAGAGGCCTGTCTGAGATGCAGACAGGCCTCTGCTTTTTGTATTGAGGGCCATAAAAAGAAAAGCCGGATCTGTTGACCCGGTCTTTCCAAAACCTAAACCACAAAAACCACTATTTATCCTTTGCATCTGGGTAACACCAAGCGCATTGCGTTTGGTTCTCGCCTTGCGAGCGTTGTTGGGCGCCAGTACCTGGCCATCCAACAGCATTACCTGTGCTATGTCTCAAAGATGGGGCGGGGCCGCGGTAGTGCCCAATAGTGCAAGGGTTGGAGTGGGCCAATGGTATTGTTTTTTCGGCCAAAAAATGCGTTTCTAAAACGTGAACGCACTTTTTCCAACTTTCGGAACAAATGGTTTAACGTATCATCGCCGCAAATTGCTCAAACAGGTAGCGGCTGTCGTGCGGGCCGGGGCTGGCTTCTGGGTGGTACTGCACAGAGAAGGCACGGCCGTTGCGATGGCGCAGGCCTTCTACGGTGTTGTCGTTCAGGTTGAGGTGTGTCAGCTCTAGGTCAGGCTGCTGGGCCAGGCTGTCGGCAGACACGGCAAACCCGTGATTTTGGCTGGTGATCTCGCAGCGGCCGGTAATCAGGTTTTTGACGGGATGGTTTAGCCCTCGATGCCCATGGTGCATCTTGTAGGTATCAGCTCCGTTGGCGCGGGCCAGTATCTGGTGGCCCAGGCAAATGCCGAAGAGGGGCTTTCCACTGGCCTGCATGTGCCGGGCCGCCTCTACGGCGTAAAGCATGGCGGCAGGGTCTCCGGGCCCGTTAGAGAGGAAGTAGCCGTCGGCTTCTGCTTTGGCTAGCTCTGCAAAGGGCGTCTGTGCCGGGAAGACTAGGGCACCCAGCCCGGCTGCAGCCAAATTGTCTAGAATGGAGCGCTTAATGCCCAGATCCAGCACGGCCACCGTGTAGGGTGCATCGGCAGGGCCGTAGCGATAGGCGTTTTGGGTGCTTACGCGGCTGCTAAGCTCCAGATCTGCCATAGAGGGGGTGGCGGCCAGTTGGGCGTGTAGCTCCTCAAGCCTATCAACCTCCGTGCTTATGAGGGCGTTCTGTGCCCCCGCCTGGCGGATCTGGCGCACAAGGGCCCGGGTATCTACGTCTGCAATGCCGGGTATGCCGTTTTGCTCTAGCCAGGCTTGCAGGCTTCCTTCGGCCTGTTGGCGGCTATAGGTATCAGAGAAACGGTCGCACACGAGGCCGGCAAACATGGCCCTGCCTGCCTCATTCTCCAAGGCATGGACGCCATAGTTGCCAATGTGGGCTGTGGTGTTGACAATGATCTGCCCGTAGTAGCTCGGGTCGGTATAGATCTCTTGGTAGCCGGTCATGCCGGTGTTGAAGCAGATCTCGCCGGTGGTGGTGCCGCGAGCACCGATAGACCGACCGTGAAGCGTGGTGCCGTCTGCCAGTAGCAAAACGGCGGGTAAGTAGGGCTGCATGTCGGAGCACAAAGTTAGGCGCAGACGGGGCCAGGTAATCTTTGCTTTACAACAACTTAACCCACGCGGCTCTCCATCCAGGCACGGATGCGGGCCACGATGGTGGCGGCGTCTTGCCCGGCATAGTCTTTTGCCGTGATGGCTGGGGCGATCTCTAACCGTACGCGCCCGGGCCGGATCAGAAATTGCCGGGCCGGCAGCAGGCGCCCGGTGCCAGCCAGGGCGATGGGTTGTAGGGTAACGCCCTGGCGCATGGCAAGCCGGATGCCTGCCTCGGCAAATGGTTGCAGGGCAGGTGGGTTGGGGTTCATCCGACCTTCTGGGTAGAGCAGTAGGCTGCCGCCTTGGGCAAAATGGCGGCCTATGGCTACCAGGCTGGCAGCCCGGCTGCCGGCCCGGTCTCTATCTACCATGATGCAACCTATGGTAAACAGCAAGCCAACGACGGGCAGCCGCCCCAGCTGCACCTTGCCCAATGCCTTGAAGGGCCGCCTCACGGCCCAAAAGATGGACACCGTATCTAAAAAGCTTTGGTGGTTGGCCACATAAAGCACCGTGCCCTGGGTAGCCAGAAGCTTTTGGCCTACAACACCCAGGCGCAGGCCCGTGAGCAGTAGCGAGCCGCCCCAGAGCCTAAAGCCCAAGTGGCTTATGGCCCGGCCATGCCGACCACCCAAAGCATATCCGCCAACGATGAGCGGATACATGAGCAACATGGCTGCTACGAAAACAGCCACGCAACCCCAGTGGTATAGGTAATGCAGGGCGCGTCTCATGCAGGGGTCGGTAGTATTGGTAAGGGTAAAAAAAGCCCGCCCACTTGCGCTGGCGCAAAGGGGCGGGGCTGGCCCGGCCGGGCCATAATCGCAGCGGGGTAAGTACCTAAGAGCTGGTGCCCTTCTCTTTAATTTGGTCCATCAGGGCCTCAACATGGCCCAGTAGGCGCTCGGCCTCGAGGCGGGTGTCAGAGATAACGCGCTCAGACTCGGTGCGGGCCTCGGAGGATGCCATATCGTCTTGCACCTCTTTCATTTGCCCGATGAGCTCTGCCAGGCGCTCGCGGTAGCGGCTGAGGCGGAAAGAGAGGCGGTCTCGGGTGTTGCGGCCATCGTCTGGAGCAAACAGGATGCCCACGGCAGCGCCTGCTAGCAGGCCTGCGGCCAGAAATGCGAATTTGGTGCCTAGATTCTTGCTCATAGGTGCGGCGGTTACAGGCATAGAACGTAGCGCCCGTGCCCTTTCTTACTGCTACAACAAAAGTGTGCCATAACCCGTGCTTTTTTGCATAGGGGGTAAGAAAAAATCGTTATGTGGATACTGGCAGTGGCCAGAGCCGGCTTCTCTTGTACCTCCACTGGCTCGATTGCCGTAGCAAGGGGCTATGGAACGTTGGGTAAACCTGGCCGAGAAGCTGCGCATCAGTTACTGGTTTGTACCGCTGACGCTGGCCCTGGTAGGCATGGCCCTTGCCTGGCTGGCGCTGCGGGCAGACGTGGCCTTGCAGCCTCCCACCACACCAGGGGGCTGGGCTGCCTACCTCTACCACGGCAAGCCCGTAGAGGCGCGCGATACACTCACCATGCTCTTTGGTACCATGACGGGGATGACCAGCCTCGTCTTTACCATTACACTGATTGTGCTCACGCTGGTGTCTGGGCAGTTTGGGCCCCGGATGATCCGCAGCTTTATCGGCAGCCCGCTCTCGCAGGTGGTGCTGGGTACGTTTATCCTGACCTCGGTGTACACCTTGCTAACGCGGGCGGTGGTTGGGGCGGGGCCAGACGAGGCCCTGCCCTACCCTTCCGTCTCGTTGGGGATTGGCCTGGCGCTGGTTTGCCTGGTGCTACTTATTTTCTACCTGCATGCGCTGGCTACGTCTATCGTGGCCGAGACGGTGATTGAGCAGATAGGCCAGGAGCTGGATGGCCTTGTTGCCAAGCTGCCCATGCTACCTAAGCCGCAGCCCGAGCCTGTAAAAACAGCCTTGCCACCTGATGACGACCTGCCCGAGCGCAGGCTAGGCCTGGGCCGAGGGGGGTATGTGCAAACGCTTGGATACGAGCGCCTGGCCGCAGAGGCCATGCGGGCAGGTGCCACTATCAGGCTCACCTTCCAACCCGGTGATTTTGTGGTGGCAGACGATAAGGTACTGTCTATCACCCCGGCAGAAGCCGTTACACCCAGGCTAGAGCAGGCCTTGCGAGACACCATCCGCCTCGGGGCACACCGCACCCCAAAGCAAGATCTTACCTTTTGCATACGCCAATTGGCAGACATGGCCGTGCGGGCCTTATCGCCTGGGGTGAACGATGCCTACACGGCCTCGGCGGTTGTTAACCGCTTGTCGCAGTCGCTATGCAGGCTTTTGGAGCGGCAGCTGCCCGGTGGACGGTATGGCCAGGCCGAGGGTAGGTGGCACTTACAAGGGCCTGCCCCTACGTTTGGGCAGGCGCTTTCGGTGGCTTTTGACCAGATCAGGCAGCTGGGGTGCGATAAACCGCTGCTGGTAAAACACCTGCTCTCGGCACTGAAGCGGCTGGCCCAGCATGCCCAGTTGCCAGACCAGAAAGAAGCCATTGCCACCCACCTGCAAGCTGTAGAGGATGCTGCCCGCCATGCAGCATGGCTACCTTACGACCAGGCCCAACTGGAGGCGCAATTAGCCGATGCGAAAGAAGAGATTAAAGTTGAGAATTGAGCGTTGAAAAATAGATGGGCTATAGGGCCCCCAGGCTAAAGCCGTGGGGTGAACAGGCGGGCGTCGCGGGCCATAGACCGCGCTACAATCGGCACCCCATGCCATCCGCAAACAGCCAAGTCTGCCGCCCTGGCCTACACGCGAGGCGCAGCCTCGCCATAGCACGTGACAATGTGCAAAGCTATTGCACAGTAGATAGGACAGTATACGATGCAGAGCCCTTGCACAGTCTATCTGGTGAGCTGGTTACAAACCAGCTCACCAGATTTGTGGTCTTAGCCATTCATGTCTTTGCCACGGCCCCAGGTGGCTTTGGCCATGCCGGCCTGGATGAGGCCACGCATCTCCGTAGCATCTGCCTCGGTGTAGCCGTGGCAGCGGACGGTTACATCATCGTCGCCATAGGTAATCAGCAGGGTGCTGTACCCTATCAAGGGGGTCTCTACAGATACAGCCGAGATTTGACTGAAGTTAATGTCCTCGGCCCTGTCTTTGAACAGGCCGTTATCTACGATGGAGATGCCGAAATCTGACACGACAATCTTGTCGGGCGTCACACGGTTGCCTACAGACAGGCGGGAGGATACAAACTCTTTGGTTGGCATAGCTAGATTACTGTTTAACCAACCAAATGTAGGGCCTGCCCTTTGATTGCTTGCCATCACTTTGTTGGCCGCCGCGGTGGCCAATGCCCGGCACCAAAGCCGTACCTTTGCAGTTAAGTAGTTATGTTAGATAAGCTAGAAGCCATTAAAGACCGCTTTGACCAGGTTGCCGAGGAGCTGACCCGCCCCGAAGCCATGGCCGACATGAAGCGGTTCTCTAAACTGAATAAGGAATACAAAGACCTTGACAAGATCGTCCAGCGGTATTTGGTGTATAAGAACCTGCTGGGCAACCAAGACGAGGCCCGTCAGGTGCTGGAGAGCGAAAAGGACCCCGACTTCCGCGAGATGGCCAAGGTGGAGCTAGACGAACTGGCCGGCAAGATTGAAGCCCTGGAGGCGGAGATTACCGAGCTGCTCATCCCCAAAGACCCGAACGATAGCAAGAACGCCATCTTGGAGATACGCGCCGGTGCGGGCGGAGACGAGGCCAGCATCTTTGCCGGAGACCTGTTCCGCATGTACAGCCGCTTTGCCGAGACGCAAGGCTGGCGTTTCCAGGTGATGGATGCCATGGACGGCACCTCGGGCGGCTATAAGGAGATTACCATCGAGGTATCTGGCGAAGACGTCTATGGCAAGATGAAGTACGAGAGCGGCGTCCACCGGGTGCAGCGCGTACCCGCTACAGAGACGCAAGGCCGCATCCATACCTCGGCCGCCACGGTAGCCGTACTGCCCGAGATGGACGAGGTAGAGGTGGAGATCAATATGAACGATGTGCGCAAAGACCTCTTCTGCTCGTCTGGGCCGGGGGGGCAGTCGGTGAACACGACGTACTCGGCCGTGCGGCTGACGCACATTCCGTCAGGCATCGTCGTCTCCATGCAAGACGAGAAGAGCCAGCACAAGAACTTCGACAAGGCCCTGAAGGTACTCCGCTCTCGCCTCTACGAGCGCGAGCTGGAGCGCCACAACGCCGAGGTGGGCGCCGCCCGCAAGGCCATGGTCGGCTCGGGAGACCGCTCAGAGAAGATACGCACCTACAACTACCCCCAAAGCCGCGTGACGGACCACCGCATCGGCCTGACGGTGTACAACCTGCCCACGGTGATGGACGGCGACATCGGCCAGTTCATCGAGCAGCTCCGAGTGACGGAGAACGCCGAGCGGTTGAAGGAGGGCGTGGGGGCAGAGTAGGTTAATCACCTTCTTCTACTGCTAACATGGAAATACCTAATGAGGAGCGTCGGTTTTTCTTCGATTTGTATGATGAGGTGAACAGCTCTTCTAATGCAAGAACCACAATTGAAACCAGATATTGCAGGTATTGCTCACTTCCAAATCCAACCTTTCTGCAACATGCCCATTTAGTACCTGAATTACTTGGCATCAACAAAACGATTAATTATTATGAGTGCGACAAATGCAACTCATTAGGTTCTATTATTGAAAAAGATTTCGCTTCTTTTTTAGATCTAAGACGAGTTATTTTAAGAACTAGGGCGAAGAATGGGTGGCCGAAGATTGATTTTAGCAGGGAGCAAGGTAGGGGAAGTATGCAATTCATAAACAATCAAGTACTTCTGAATACAACATACAGATCTAAGGATTCAATAGTCGCACTAACTAATGATTCGATAAGGATAAGGTACCTTACTAGAAAGCTTAAGCCATTTAATATATTCAAAATTTTTCTTAAACTTTTTATAGGACTATTGCCCGAAGACTCTTTTGCTGCGAATCAACACTTAAAGGCGCTTTGGCAATCTGATTGCCCTAACTTCTACACAAGCTATTTTAAACTATTCAGAATGGAACTGGGTAATAAGGGATTTGCAGAGCCAGTATGCTACCTATTTAAAGTAAAAAATGACGGATTATTGTGTGATAATTATTCAGAGTATAGCTTAATCCTAGGGTATGGGAATTTAGTCTTTCAGTTTGTACCACCTATAACCTCCAACTTCTTGAATCTTGCCGATCTTTGCAAGCCTACCAACATTGAGCTTTATCCTTATTTTGTAATGTCAGATAGCATGCCAGTACCACTGAAAGACGATTTAGTTTCGTTCAATATTAATATTGAAGAGATTGATACTTCTATTACTTCTAAGGTGAAATTCATTGATATTGTCTCACTAAGAATGCAAAACAAAGAGCTTTTGCTGGTATAGCAAGTATATTTTCTTTAATTATTGATATACCGCTCAAGGTATGGACATAATCTATTCACTGCCTGATAATCAAAAGCCCCGCACTGTTACCAGCGCGGGGCTTTTGATTATCGGGTCGGCTAACCCTTAGGCTTCGGCACCGGCCTCGGGGGCGGCGGCTTCGGCGCTGGGAGTTGGCTCGGTTTCGGCAACGGCCACGGGGGCTGCCTCGGTGCCTTCGGCCAGGTATTGCTCCTGGGCCTTGTACTCTTCGGCGGCGTTGGCCTCGTCGTCTTTCATCTGGCGGCGCTCGGCCATGCCTTCTTCAATGGCCTGGGCAATAGCCCGGGTGATGAGGGCGATGGATTTGAAGGCGTCGTCGTTGGCAGGGATGGGGAAGTCGCACTCGTAAGGGTTCGAGTTCGTGTCCACCATACCGATGACGGGGATGCCAAGCTTGTGGGCTTCGGCTACGGCGATGTGCTCTTTTTTGATGTCGATGATGAAGAGGGCTGCAGGCAGGCCTTTCATGTCGACGATACCACCGAGTACACGCTCGAGCTTCTCGCGGTCGCGGCTCATCATCAGCTTCTCTTTTTTGTTGAGAGAGCCTGACGTAGCCTCGTCTTTGAGCATCTTGTCGATGGTTTGCATCTTCTTGAGGCTCTTGCGGACGGTGGCGAAGTTGGTGAGCATACCACCCAGCCAGCGCTCGGTGACGAAGGGCATCTTGAGGCGGGCGGCCTCTTGGGCTACCAGCTCTTTGGCTTGCTTCTTGGTGGCCACAAACATGATGCGCTTGTTTTGGCGCACCACGTCGCGGACGGCCTCCAGGGCTTCGTCTAGGCAGGCGAGGGTTTTGTTGAGGTCAATGATGTGGATGCCGTTGCGCTCCATAAAGATGTATGGAGCCATGCGGGGATCCCACTTGCGGGTGAGGTGGCCGAAGTGTACCCCTGCATCCAGCAGATCCTGATATCCGATGTTTTGTGCCATGGGATGGGTTGAGTAGGGTGATAAGGTGAGGGGTGAATACTAGCGCTTGGAGAACTGGAAGCGACGACGTGCTTTGCGGCGGCCGTATTTTTTACGCTCTACCATGCGGGCGTCGCGGGTCATCCAGCCTTCTTTGCGGAGGGCGGGTTTCACTTCGATGCCATTTTGCTCGACGAGGGCACGGCTGATGGCCAGGCGGATAGCCTCGGCTTGGCCGGTGTACCCACCGCCTTTCACGTTCACCTTAAAATCGTACTTACCAAGCTCTTCCAGCAGCGTAAGCGGCTGGTGGACGATGGTACGCAGGATCTCTGAGGGGAAGTAATCTTCGATAGACCGGTTGTTGATCGTGATGACGCCCGTGCCCGCTTGCATGTAGATGCGGGCCACTGCGGTCTTGCGCCGTCCGATGGTGTTGATGGTTGCTACTGCCATGTAGGGTGGATGTTGCTAACGCGGGATGGGGTTAGGAGATTTTCACCTCTTTGGGCTGCTGGGCGGCGTGCGGATGCTCGCTGCCTGCATACACATACAGGTTTTTGAAAAGCTGACGGCCCAGCCGGTTTTTGGGCAACATGCCCCGTACGGCGTGCTCGACAACGCGGGTCGGAAATTTGTCTAGCCAGATACGCGGAGTGGCAAAACGCTGACCCCCAGGGTAGCCCGTATAACGGACGTACACCTTGTCGGTACGCTTTTTACCGGTAAGCTTGATTTTGTCTGCGTTGATGATGATGACGTTGTCACCACAATCCACGTGAGGGGTGAAGCCAGGCTTGTGCTTGCCCCGGATCATCTTGGCAACTTCCGATGCCAGACGTCCCAAAACAGCGGATTCCGCGTCAACCACTACCCACTGCTTATCAACAGTGGCGGCGTTGGCCGACTTTGTTTTGTAACTGAGAAAGTCCACTTTGTTACGCGGTTAGATTTACGAAAAAAGGACTGCAAAGGTACGGGGCAGGCCTGGCAAATGCAAGGGGCTGACAATCTTTTGTTTTGGGGGTGATGAAGATGACGCTAAAGGCATTGTAGCACCGGCAGCCATGCACCAACCCCTTGCCCCATCCCAGGCTTAAGCCGTGGGGGTATTGAACGAATCGGCTCTTGTAACGACGGCTGTTTGCGGGGGTGCCGGCGCCCTCTGCGCGGCTTGCGCTGGGTAACGTTGTGGGTGCTCACTCAGAGGGGCTTATGATCAGCGCATGAAGGTGCCTTTGGTAGGATGATTGTAAGTGATCTTTTTTGGATGGGGCGAATCCATGTACTCAATTTTTGGCTGGGTCTACTTCAGGCCTGAGATGGGTAACTTGCCTGTGATTGAGGGCTATGATTCTTAGAATTGCATTTTTGCTTGCGTTAGTGATTGGATGCACACAGCGTCTGAGTGCTGTACAGCTGACCCTGCGGGTTGATATGCGGGGGCAGGCCATATCTGCCAATGGCGTGCGCGTAGCAGGCACCTTTCAACGATTGGCTGGCTATGCCGCCGACTGGGACCCTAGCGCCACGCAGATGACTGATCCTAACCGTGATAGCATCTACGAGGCTACGGTTGATGTGCCTCCGGGGCAATACCTCTTCAAATTCGTAAACGGGACGACCTGGCCAACATCTGAGATAGTGCCTGGCACGTGCGGGCGAGATGATGGCCGGGGCAACATAAACAGGACTGTAAGCCTTGGCACCACTGCGCTGCGGATGCCGGCTGTGCCGTTTGCAGGGTGCCTGCCCATTGTTCGCTTTGCAGTAAACATGCAAGGCCAGGCCGTGCCACCTGCGGGTGTACATGTGATGGGCACCTTCCAGCAGGTTGCAGGATACGGGCCCGACTGGAACCCTAGCGCAACACCATTGCAAGATCCTGACCAAGATGGCATCTACGAGGCTGACGTAATGTTACCAGCGGCAGCCGTCTTTTACTATCGGTTTGTAAATGGCAACACCTCTGTGCAGGCAGAGGTACTGGCAGGCCCTTGTGCATCGGGAGATGGGCAAGGTACTCAATCTCGGATAGGTAGCGCAGGTAGCAGTGCATCTAGCCTGCCCAGAGCATGCTTTGGCACTTGCGATCCGTGCGGAGATGCCGTTGCTTACCAAGTACCGTGGTGGAACGATTGCGTCTTCTACGAAATTTTTGTACGAAGTTTCTATGACTCTGATAATGACGGTATCGGAGATTTTGCCGGGTTGCTTGCCAAGCTCGACTATCTGAACGACGGCAATCCGGCCACATCTACAGATTTAGGCATTACGGGTATTTGGTTTATGCCCATCAATCCATCGCCGAGTTATCATGGATATGATGTTACCGATTACAAAGGCGTCAATAGCCAGTATGGGACTATGGCACAGTTTGAGGCCTTTTTGTCAGCGGCAAGAAGTAGGGGCATCAAAGTCATTCTAGACATGGTTGTCAACCATTCGTCTAGCATGCATCCTTGGTTTACTCAATCAGCCTTTGGGGCTGGCAGCCCTTTCAGAAACTGGTATGTGTGGGCCAATACCAGGCCAAGCTGGGGCCAGTGGGTGCAGCGCAATGGTGCTTTTTATTATACCGTTTTTGGTGGGCACATGCCTGATTTCAATTGGCGATCTTCTGCTATGCGAGGGGCCATGTACGACGCTTGCCGATATTGGCTGGATAAGGGCGTAGATGGCTACCGGCTAGATGCCGTGAAATACTTGGTAGAAAATCAAGGCATTACTGAGGGCGCACCAGAAACATTTACCCTCCTGCGCGAACTGCGAGACTCTCTTATTGCAGCAAAATCTACGGCATTTACGGTGGGCGAAGTTTGGAGCTCTACCCAAGAGGTTGTGCCTTACGTCCAGCAAAACAGGCTTAACACTTGCTTTGATTTTGACCTAGCCACCTCTATAATAAACGGGCTTAGGCAAGGCACCGCTAGCGGCATCAGAGACCAGCTCCGTACGGTAAACGCTAGCTACCCGCGGTTGCAGTACGCCACCTTTCTTACCAACCACGACCAAAATCGAGTTATTGACGTCCTTAACGGAAACATGGCGCAAATGCGCCAAGCTGCAGCCCTTTACCTAACCATGCCCGGTGTGCCATTTCTGTATTACGGAGAAGAAATTGCCATGCGGGGCTCGGGCGTTGATGAGGATAAACGCAAACCCATGCAGTGGACGAGCGGGCCAAATGCGGGCTTTAGCAATCGCCAACCGTGGCGCAGTATCAACACCAACTATACCCAGTTTAATGTTGCCCGCCAGCAAGCAGACAGCACATCATTGCTCAATCACTATAAGCGCCTCATTGCGCTTCGCCATGGATCTGACGCACTGCGCCGAGGCTATTATGTGCCTGCCTCTACATCAGCAGATGCTTTACTAGGATATGGCAGGGTCTATGGCTTGGGAGCTGTTTTTATGCTGTCCAATTTGGGTGTAACGGCAGTAGCACAGCCTCAGTTAAGCTGCCTGATGACAACGCTGGCCCCAGGCAACTATACCGTGACAGAACTCTACACTGGGCGGGCAGCCGGGACGATAACCTTAAACGCCCAGGGCGGATTCTCTAACTGGCGCCCAGCCCTTGGTGTGATAGAAGCCAACCATACTTGGGTGCTGCGCTTTGACAAGGTTGCCACCATCGCGTCTTCAGCGGCGCATGCCTTCATTGGTTTGTATCCGAATCCTGCAAACGATTTGGTGAACGTTGATGTCTCTTGGCGCAAGCAGCCTGGTACCCTCTCTGTCTACACCATAGGTGGTAAACTGGTGCACCAAATGGCCTACGACACCGAAGCCATAAAACTGGATTGTAACGCTTGGCCAACAGGATCCTACTTTGTGCGCTGCTCTTCGGCGGGGCAGACTGTAACGAAGCACTTAGTTGTTGTACACGACTAGAGCTCTTGCACTGCCTACAGCATGCTTTTGTAGGCTGGGATTTTGCCTAATACCGCAAAGCATCTTGGCTCACTGGCTAAAAAGTTGAATTGTCAACTTTCAGCCAGTGAGCAACCGCATCGGGTGTTGGCACGTACCTTGCCCTGGTATCTGTGCAAACACCTTCTTTTGGGGCGTAAGCCCACTTGCCCGCCATGCTGAAAGTAGAAGACGTCGTAGAGAACCTCACCGGCTATATAGAGTCGCGCATAGAGGTCATCAAGCTAGACCTTAAGAACGAGATTACCCATGCCGGCGTCAATGCCGGGGTGGGCATCATCGTAGGGATTTTCGGACTGCTGACACTCTTTTGCCTAACGGTGGCTCTGGGCTTCTGGCTGGGCGACGTGGTGGACAGCCGAGCCCTGGGGTTTGTGCTTGCCGGGGCGTTTTTCTTGCTGCTGTCTGCGCTGCTACTGGCCAGTAAGGCGGCGTTGCAACGGTTGGTGGCGCGGCGCGTTTTCTCTAAATACAGCCAAAACAAGCCCCAGGCCTAAGTGTAGCGCCTAGGCGGCTACTACTGCTGAGGCGTGGCGGCCGGGGCGCTTTTTTATACAGGTACCGTACTCGTTTTATAAAATCTACCCAAAGGCTGCTAATTTGCCATGGCAACTACCGACAACCCGCAACTGCCCGCCGAGGCAGCCCCATCTACGACTGACCAAGCGCCTGTGTCTATGTTTGACTCTCTAGAAGAGGAGCGCGCCTTTTACGCCCAAAAAGCCGAGCAATACAAAACCCGGCTAAACCAGCAGGTAACTGACCTAAAGGCCGATACCACAGCCCGCGTGCGCAAAGGCGCGCTATGGGGTGGTGCCTTTTTGGGGTGCGTAGGGCTGGTGCGGGTATTGAGCGGCACCAAAAAGCGCATAGAGCAAACAGACCAAGGGCCCATGCTGGTGCGCGAGCGCGAAAGCCTGCTGTGGACGGCCGCCAAAGGCGCGGCCCTGCTGGGCCTGGGTGTAGTTGCCATGAACGCCGTGCAGGTCTATTTGGACCAGCAGGCCACCGCACATGAGCAAGACCCCGGTCTGGAACCAGATTCAACAGAATTGTAGCGCAGGCAGGCCGCAGTTGGCCCTGCTGATAGACCCCGACCAAGCCGAACCAGACCATCTGCATCAGGTGCTGGCCGTGGCGGCACAGGCCGGGGTAGATTATCTGTTTGTGGGCGGATCGTTGGTGGTGGGCGACGGATTGGGCCGGGTGGTGCGGCAACTGAAGGCTACGTGCCAGATTCCGGTGGTACTTTTTCCGGGTGGCAACCACCATATAGAAGCCGATGCCGATGCCCTGCTGCTGCTCTGCCTGGTGTCTGGCCGCAACCCCGAGTTTTTGATAGGCCAGCATGTGGTGGCAGCCCCTTTGCTAAAGCGCAGCGGGCTAGAGCTGTTGCCGACAGGCTACATACTGGTAGATGGCGGGGCCCCTACCACCGTAAGCTATGTGTCTAACACGCAGCCCATACCGGCAGACAAGGCCGGGATTGCCGCAAGCACGGCCCTGGCCAGCCAGCAGTTGGGCCAGCGCCTGATTTACCTAGATGGTGGATCAGGGGCTAAAAACCCCGTGCCGCCCAGGCTGATTGCCGCCGTGCGCCGAGAGGTGGAGGTGCCACTTATAGTAGGCGGTGGCATACGCACGGCAGAGGCGGCAAGGGCCGCCTGGCAGGCCGGGGCAGACGTGGTGGTAGTAGGCAACGCCGCCGAGGCAGACCCCTCCCGCCTGCTGGAGATTGCCGACGGCAGGGCACGGCTTGCGGCCCGGCAGTGATTGGCAATAGTCGGATTATGCATTTTTTGCATAACCTGGCTTTACATTTGCCAACCTGGCTTGCCTAGACCCTCTCTGCAACTTATGGCGTATAACCCTGACCTGGCCATGCGTATTAAGCACTATATGGCAGCGCGCGCGCAAGCCGTAGAGGAGATACACCAAAGTGGCGGCCTAATGTATACGGTTGATGGTGTAGTCCGCGTCCGGCTGACGACATCTAAACTGCTTTGCCGCATAAACCCGGCAGACCATGCCGAGCTTACAGGCCTGCCCGGCTGCCAGCCCTGGGTATATAAGAGCAAGACGATGGCAGACTGGGTACAGGTAAACGCCGCAGGCTTGGATGATGCGGCCCAGCTACATCTGCTGCTAGACCACAGCCTCAGTTTTAACCCAAGCGAACCTAACCGTAAACAGAGGTAGCGCACCGTTGCCATAAACACAAAAGGCCCTGCTTGGCAGGGCCTTTTGTGTTAGGCATGGTTGGCAAGCAGGGCTTACTTACGCTCGCGCACAAAGATGTAGCGGGTGATGAAGATGCCCGTGCTTTTGTCTGCGCTGTAAACGCCGCTGTTTACGTTCTCTAGACGCCAGCCGGCGTTGAGCATTTGCGACATTTTGGTGGCGATGGTCTGGTCGTTGTCTTTGATGTTGCCGAAGTTGATACCTACGAGGCTGAAGAAGTTCTCCATCTTGGTTTCCTCTAGGGTGCCGAGGGAGTCGGTAGAGATCATACGGCTACGGCCGAGGCCTCCGGGTACGACAGACTCGACCGTGGTGATGACTTTGATCTCTTTACGCTGGGCGTTGGCAGCCACAGCCAGGCCTAGGCCAAGGGCTAGGGTTAAGACAAGTTTGCGAAGCATGTTTGTTTTCTGGTTAACGAGTTAAAGCAATGGCCGGGCGCCTGGGCTGCCCGGCCATACAAACCTAGCCCTTAGGCTGGTTGCTACGCAAATGGCACAATGGCTAGGGGAACTTGGGATACTTACTAAAGTCTGGTTGGCGTTTTTCTAAGAAGGCGTTTTTGCCTTCTTTGGCCTCATCGCTCAGGTAGTAGAGCAAGGTGGCATTGCCGGCCAGCTCTTGGATGCCTGCCTGCCCGTCTAGCTCGGCGTTGAAGGCTGACTTGAGCATGCGCAAAGCGATGGGGCTCTTTTGCAGCATCTTGTGGCACCACTGCATGGTGGCGGCCTCCAGCTGCTCTAGGGGGACTACTTTGTTTACCAGGCCCATATCCAGCGCCTCTTGCGCGTCGTACTGGTCGCAGAGGAACCAAATCTCGCGGGCCTTTTTCTGCCCGACGACACGGGCCAGGTAGCTGGCACCAAACCCACCGTCAAAGCTGCCTACCTTGGGGCCCGTCTGCCCGAAGCGGGCATTGTCTGCAGCGATGGTCAAATCGCACACCACATGGAGCACATGGCCGCCACCGATGGCCCAGCCTGCCACCATGGCCACCACGGGCTTGGGGATTGAGCGGATCATCTTTTGCAGATCGAGCACGTTGAGGCGGGGCGTCTGGTCTGCATAGACGTAGCCGCCATGGCCGCGGACGGATTGGTCTCCGCCCGAGCAGAAGGCCTTGCCGCCTTCGCCCGTGAGGATAATGACGCCGATTTCAGTGTCCATGCGGCAGATGTGCATGGCATCTATCATCTCGTCTACCGTCAGCGGGGTAAAGGCATTGTGCTTGTCGGGCCGGTTGATGCTGATTTTGGCCACGCCACCGCAGCGGCTAAAGAGGATCTCTTGGTATTGTTTGATGGGCTCCCAGGTGTAGGCCATAGTTGTTGATATGCGTAGTGTATAACCGGGTGGCAAAGGTCGGGGTTTAAGTTGAGAGTTGAGAGTTAAGAGTTGAGAGTTGAGAGTTGAGCTTACCTCATTGACGACTGTGCCCCCGAATACTGTGCAAGGGCTTTGCCATTGTCACGTGCACTTGCGAGGCTGCGCCTCGCGTGTAGGCCAGGGCGGCAGACCTGGCAACCTGCGGATTGTGTAGGGTTGCGGATTGTAGCGCGGGCTGTAGCCCGCGACGCCCGCCTGTTCACCCCAGGCTAAAGCCAGGGGCTACTGGAAAGAATCTGCTCTTTTGGCGACGGCTAAAGCCGAACGCCTTTCAAGCCTTCGGCATTCCCGAAGGATGCTGTTCGAGGGCTCCAGCCCTCGTAACCCTCCCTGGCAGGGCTCCAGCCCTGCATACCCCCCTCACGCAATCCCAGCGCAAAGGCACAAATACGGCCTAGGCACAGCCCTTGGCATACCTTACCCAACAGTACCGGCCTTATCTCTTATCTCTTATCTCTTATCTATTCTCTTTTATCTCCCGCCGTCGGGCACCTTCCGCAAGGCGGGCTGGCAGCCCGCACTACAATTAGAAGCGTTCGGCTTTAGCCGTCGCCAAAAGAGCAGATTCTTTCCAGTAGCCCCTGGCTTTAGCCTGGGGTAAATACGGCGAACACCAGGCTAGCGTAATGGCTATTACTCGCACCCTGACCTATCCGCCTTTGAAAGACCCATGCAAAAGGGAGGCCGACAGGAGTCGGCCAGCAAGGCATCCTTAGACTGGAGTCTAAGGATAGCGGAAAGATTTGCAGCCCTGTCCTACAAAAGCATTACCGGGCTGAATTAGCCGTCCCGTTAACCATCAACGCTTCACTTTCGACTTTAACCCCGCCAACTTTGGGGCTTTGCCAGCGTTCTTGCACCATAACCACCCCATCACCACAGCCATGTCTGGTTTATTATCTGCCACCCTTCCTACTCTTGCCTTGTTGGGTCTGTTTGCTTTGGCAGCCTGCAAGCGCAACCAGCCAGATGCCCAGCCTGACCCTGGGCGGCTTGTGCTGCTGAGCGCCTTGGTGGGGGCCTATGGCCTAGACTTGCAGGTGCCGAGCGCAAATGCCGCCGCACCGGCGGATACGCTGGTACGCCTAACCTTCTCTGCACCGCTAGATACAGCAGCAAGCCGGGCAGCAATGGCCGTGCGCCGGGCCGATGGCACGGCCCTGCCGGTGCAGGTACGCTTTAGCCAGGGGGCCACGGCCGCTGTGGTGGCCCTGCCTGCCAAACCAGCCGAGGGCCAGGGCTTTACAGTTGCCCTGGGTAACGGCATCCGCGGGCAGGCGGGCGAAACGTTTGCCGGGGCTACGCTGGGATTTACTACGGCCATTGCCGCGCTGCAGCTAGACTCGGTGCAGCTCAACGGGCGGCGGTTTAGCCCCGGCCGGCCCTTGTACGACGTGCCTGCCACGGGGGCTCAGTTCAGATTCTTCTTTAACAAACCGCTACAGCCTGCCACGGCTACGGCATCGGCAGTGGCCATCGGCGGGCCGGGCCAGGGCACGCCGACGGTAACCCTGGAGCCAGGCAACCGGGTATTGCGCGTGGCCACCAGCGCTCCGCTGGGCAGCTTGCGGGGCTACACGGTGCAGATTTGGGGCAACAGCCTGAAGGGGCTGCTCAACGAGGCTTTCCCTGGCTTCAGGCAGCAGTTCTTTAGCCGGTTAGACACGACCGATAAATTTCCCCGCATCCCCGACGAGCAACTGCTGACGCTGGTGCAAGAGCGCACCTTCCGCTACTTCTACGACTATGCCGAGCCCAACAGCGGCCTGGCCCGCGAGCGCAATGCCAACGACGACATCGTCACCACGGGGGGCAGCGGCTTTGGGCTGATGGCCATCATCGTCGGGGCAGACCGGGGCTTTATCAGCCGGGCCCAAGCCGTGGCGCACTTCGACAAGGTGACCCGCTTTCTGGCGCGGGCAGATCGTTTCCATGGCGTGTGGCCGCACTGGCTGCATGGGGCTACGGGCCGGGTGCGGCCCTTCTCGCCCAACGACGATGGGGGTGACTTGGTGGAGACCGCCTTTCTGGCCCAGGGGCTCATCACCGTCCGCCAATACTTGAACCGGGCCGAACCTGTCGAAGCCTCCGTGGCGACACGCATAGACGAGCTGCTGGACGGCATCGAGTGGGACTGGCACCGACGCGGGGGCCAACAGGTACTCTACTGGCACTGGAGCCCGCGCGTGGGCTGGGCCATGAACTTCCCACTGCGGGGGTGGAACGAGACGCTCATCACCTACGTGCTGGCCGCCAGCAGCCGTACGCACGGCATCCCGCGCTCGGTCTATGAGCAGGGCTATTGCACCGGCAGCGAGTACCGCAACGGCCGCACCTACTACGGCGTGCAGCTGCCGCTGGGGCCAGACAGGGGCAAGGGTGGGCCCATGTTTTTTGCCCATTACAGCTTTTTGGGCCTAGACCCTCGGCGCCTGGCAGACGCCAATGCCAATTACATGGTGCAAAACACGGCCCATACGCAGATCAACTACCGCTATTGTGTGGCCAATCCGCGGGGGTATCTGCTATACGGCCCCAACTGCTGGGGCCTAACAGCCAGCGACAATTACCAAGGCTATAATGCCCACGACCCAGACAACGACCTTGGCGTAATCACACCCACCGCCGCCCTGGGGTCTATGCCCTACGCGCCAGATGAGGCCATGCGGGCGCTACGGTTCTTCTACTACAAGATGGGAGACCGCCTTTGGGGGCCGTACGGCTTTTACGACGCCTTTGCGCCAAATCAAGACTGGGTGGCCAGCTCGTACCTGGCTATAGACCAAGGGCCCATTGTGGTGATGATTGAAAACTACCGCACGCAGCGGCTCTGGAGCCTGTTTATGTCTGCGCCTGAGGTGCAACAGGGTTTGCAGCGCCTGGGCTTTACTTACTAGCGGCCCCAACCCCGGCAGGCTTGCCCGCGTTTAGGCGGGCAAGCCCATACCCTGCACACCCGCATGCCAACCCCCTTCGGCACCCTGCCGGGCGGCCAGCCCGCTCACCTCTACACGCTGGAGAATGGCTTGGGCATGCGCGCCTGCATCTCTGACTATGGCGGCACGCTCACCCAGCTCTGGGTGCCCGACGCCGAGGGGCGGCTGGGCAACGTGGTGCTGGGCTTCGGCAGTGTGGAGGGCTATACGTCGGCTGCGTTTCGGGCGGCCCATCCTTACATCGGGGCGCTCATCGGACGCTATGGCAACCGCATCGCCCACGGGCGCTTTTCGCTAGACGGAAAAGCGTTCGCCCTGCCTACCAACAACAACGGCCATACCCTCCACGGCGGGCCCGAGGGGTTTGACCAACGCCTTTGGCAGGCCGAGCCGCAAGACGGCCCGGAGGGCTCCCAACTGGTGCTGCGGCTCCAGAGCCCGGAGGGCGACCAGGGCTTCCCGGGCCGGTTGGATGTGACGGTTACCTACACGCTGCTGGCCAACGAGAACACCTTGCGGATAGACTACCAGGCCAAGACAGACGCCCCGACGGTCATCAACCTTACGCACCATGCCTACTTCAACCTGGCGCTGGGGCAGGCCGACGACGTGCTGGGCCACCGCCTGCAACTGCAAGCAGACCGCTACACCGAGGTAGATGCCACCCTCATCCCCACCGGGCGGCTGTTGCCCGTGGCGGGCACGGCGTTCGACTTTCGGCAGCCCAAGGCCATCGGGGCAGACCTGGCCCGGGTGCCCGGCGGGTACGACCACAACCTTGTGCTGCACGCTGAGCCTGGTACGCCTGCCGCCGTCTTATCTGAAGCGGGCACCGGGCGGGTGTTGCGCATTTATACCGACAAGCCCGGCTTGCAGCTTTACAGCGGCAATTTTCTGGACGCCAGCCTGGAAGGGCTTGGCGGCATTGCCTACGTGCGCCATGCGGGGCTTTGCCTGGAGACGCAGCACTTTCCGGACGCGCCCAACCACCCGGCCTGGCCCACTACCGCGCTAAGGCCGGGCGAGCGTTATACCACGGCTACGACGTGGGCCTTCGGGCTGATGGGTTAAAGTACACCGTCTGCGGCGCGGACGGTGGCAGACTTGCGGAAGGTGTTGGGCCCGGTGCTGCGCCTACCCTCGGGTGCAGGCAGGCTTTGGGAGATGTCACCGCGAGAAACGGACAGGATGATGCCCAGCGAAGTACCCGTAAACAGCAACGAGGTCCCCCCCATACTCAGCATCGGCAAGGGCTGGCCCGTGATGGGCACCAGGCCCACCGCCACGGCCATATTGAGCATGGCCTGGATGGCCAGCGAGAAGCTGAGCCCGGCCGAGAGCAGGGCCGCAAAGGCGTTTTGCGAGCGGGCCACGGCCACCATGCCCCTGTAGAGCAGGATCAGGTAGAGCGCCAGCACGACGATGGCCCCGATGAGCCCCCACTCCTCTACGATGATGGCGTAGATGAAGTCGGAGTACGGGTGGGGCAGAAAGTCTTTCTGGTACGAGTTGCCGGGCCCCTGGCCGAAGATGCCCCCATTGGCGATGGCGATGTAGGCCTGCTCGGCCTGGAAGGGTACCTTGGTGCCGAAGGCGAAGGCCTGGATGCGGCTGAGCAACGTGGCCCCCCGCTGGCCAATGAAGAAGGCCACCGTGCCCCCCAACACACCCAGGCCAGCCAGGTAGCCCATAAACTTGAAAGGCACCCGCCCGATGAGCATCAGCAGCAGGCAGGTCATCAGCAGCATGCCTGCCGTAGAGAAGTTAGAGAGGGCGATGAGCCCGCAGATGCCCACCACCCAGGCCAGGATGGGGTAGAGCGTCTCGGGCTTGTCTATGCGGTGCTGGTTTTTGTCGAGCGAGCTGGCCAGGTAAGTGATGAGGGCCAGCTTGGCCAGGTCTGACGGTTGGAAACCCTGGTTGATGATGGGGATGGTAAACCAGCGGCTGGCCTCGTTGACGGAGCGGCCAAACAGGTACGTGAAGCCCAGCAGCGGCACCGAAACCCACAAGGCCAGGCGGCTCAGCTTGCGGAGGTAGCGGTAGTCTATGCGGTGGAAGAGCAGCATGCACCCGAGGCCACCCAGCAGCAGCAGGCCATGCTTAAAGAGGTAATGCTCGGTGTTGCCGTCCATCTTGCGGTAGGCCAGCGAGCCTGTGGCCGAGTACACCACCGCCAGCGAGAGCAGGGACAGCAGGATGACGGCGCCCCAGATGATGGGGTCTCCCTTCAGGTTGTTGCGGAGCCAGGCGTACATGATTGGGCAAGAAAGGTTTGGCTTTGTAAAGGTAAGGTAGCGAATGCCGTGGGGAGGCCCCCTCATCACCCCCCAGCCCCCTCTTACTCTGCTCAAAGCGCAGAATCCCTTCAGGGGAGAAGAGGGGGCGCACGAGGTGCCACTTATTAGCGGCCGACCATAAAAGGTAAGCGGCCTGCCCCCAGCAAAGGAGGCAGGCCGCTTTGGATGTAGGAGCCGTTGGTTGCTACTTGGCCGCCACGGCCGGGGCCTTGGGCCCGATGTGCTCGGCCAGGAACTTCTCCATGGCGCGGTAGAACTCGAACCTGTTCTCCTCGTTGTGGAAGCCGTGGCCCTCGTTGTCTTTGACCATGTACTGCACGGCAACGCCCCGCTTTTTGAGGTTGTTGACGATCTGGTCGCTCTCGGCGATGTTTACGCGGGGGTCGTTTTTGCCCTGGGCCACAAAAAGCGGTGCCTTGATCTTGTCGGCATGGAGGGCGGGCGATACCTCGGCCAGCAGGGCCGAGTCTTTGACGGGGTCTCCGGCCATCTCGTACAACATCGGCAAGAAGGGTTTCCAGTACGGGGGGATGGTCTTCATGAAGGTGAACATGTTGGAGACGCCGACATAATCTACCCCGCAGGCGTACAGATCAGGCGTGTAGGTGAGGCCTGCCAGCGTGGCGTAGCCGCCGTAGCTGCCGCCGTAGATGGCTATGCGATTGGGGTCTGCAATGCCCTCCTTCTTGAGCCACTCTACGCCATCGGTCACGTCGTCTTGCATCTTCTTGCCCCATTGTTTGAAGCTAGACTCCCAGAACTGGCGGCCGTAGCCGGTAGAGCCGCGGAAGTTCATCTGCAGCACGGCGTAGCCCCGGTTGGCCAGAAACTGCACCTCTGAGTTGAAACCCCAACTGTCGCGGGCCCAGGGGCCGCCGTGGGGGTTTACCACTACGGGCAGGTTCTTGGCCTCTACGCCTACGGGCAGCGTGAGGTAGCCGTGGATGGTGAGGCCGTCTCGGCTTTGATACTGGATGGGCTTCATTTGGGCCAGCTCTTCGGTTTTCATCCAGGGCATGCGCTCAGCCAGCTTGTCGGCTTTGCCGGTGGTGCAGTCGTAGTAGTAGATGGTGCCTCCGCTGCGGTCGCTGTAGGTTTGCACGATGAGCTTGTCTTCGGCCTTGTCGTTAGAGACGACCCAGAAATCTTCTGTGCCAACGGCCTCGGTGATGGCCTTGTCTAGCTGCTTGGCGCGGTCTGTTATGAGGTGGGCGCGCTCCTTGTCGGTCTCATAATAGACGACTTCGATGGCCTTGTCTCGGTGCGAGTAGCCGATGCCGGCCACGTCCACGTCTGGATTCTCGTAGATGAGGGTGGTCTCTTTGGCGGTGGCAGGGTCAAAAGCGAAGGCGGCGGCTTTGTCTCGGCCCCGGTTGCTTACGACGTAGAAGGTCTTGTTGTCGGGCGCAAACGTCTGGAAGGCAACCGATTCTTTGAAGCTGGTGGTAAACAGCTTGCGGAAAGGCCCCGTGGCCCCATCGCGGTAGAGCATGTTGCTGTTGACGCCCTCCTTCTGGGTGCAGCCGCGCACGTTGCCGGCATGGTCTATCATCCAGGCCTCGGCAGCGCCTGGGTTCTGGGCTACCATGGTGAGCTTACCTGTGTAGATGTTGAGTTTGTACACGTCAAACTCCTCGGGGTTGCGCTGGTTCATTGAGATCAGCACGTGCTCATCGTCGTCGCGCAGATCGTCTTCGATTTCGGCCCGCACCTTGGGGAAGGGCGTCAAATCCCGGGTGCCCGAGCCGTCGGCCTTCACGGCGAAGATGTGGAAGTTCTCGTCGCCGCCAAAGTCGTTTTCGTACAGCAGCACATCTGGCGATGCCCAGAAATAGCTGCCGGGGTCGCGCTCGGTTTCGGCCGTTACGCGGCGGGCTGAGTCTTGGCTACCCACGGCCTGCACGTAGATGTTAAGGCGGTTTTGCCAGGGGGCCATGTAGCTGATGTACTTGCCGTCGGGCGAGATGCGGTAGCGGGTGCGCTCGGGATTCTTAAAGAAGTCTTCCAGGGGAATCTCGCGGGGCTTGGCGGCGGTGGCAGATTCGTCGGTTTTTTTGCCTGCCCCGCCGCTGCATGCGGCAAGCAGGGCCAGGCTCAGGGCCAGCGGCCCCCATAGGGAAAGTTGTCTTGGCATGGTTAGGTGTTCAGTTGGGTGCAAGGTAGATGGCGTTTGGCAAATTCTTAGATTACATTGGTATAAGCGGTTGGCCTATCAGGATGAAGGGCAAGGGTGTACTTGCCTGCCCAAGAGAGCGAACTACGTCAAGGGCAAGTCTTGTTTTACTTTACGGTAGAAACCACACATACCCACCTTATGACAGACGATAATCGCACGGAGGCAACTTTTCCGGTTACGGGGATGTCTTGCGCGGCTTGCGCGGGCACCGTGGAGCGGGCCCTGGCAAGCCAGCCCGGCGTGGCCGAGGCCAGGGTAAACTATGCCACGGGCAAGGTGCGGCTGGCCTACGATGCAGCCGTGGCATCGCCTGCCGGGCTGGCGACGGCTTTGCGCAAGGTGGGCTACGGCATGCTTACAGAGGCCGAAGGCACCCAGGTGCCAGACCCGCAGGCCCTGCAGGCAAGAGCCGCCCAGGCGCATGCGGCGGCCTATGGCAAACTGCGGGCCCAAGCCTGGGGCGCAGGGCTGTTTGCCTTGCCGGTGTTTGTCATCGGGATGTTTGGCCACCACTGGCCGGAGGCCAACTGGTGGATGCTTTTGTTTACGGTGCCGGTGCTGTGGTTTGGGCGGCGGTTCTTTGTACAGGGCCTGGGCCGGTTGCACCGCGGGCAAGCCAATATGGACACGCTGGTGGCGCTCTCTGCCGGGGCGGCGTTTGGCATCAGTGTGGTGGCTACCGTTTGGCCGAGCTTGCTTGGTGGCGCCGGGCCGCTGCCGGTGTACTACGAGTCTGCGGCGGTGGTGCTGGCCTTTGTGCTGCTGGGCAAGGTGCTGGAGGAGCGCGCCAAGGCTCAGGCAGGTGCGGCCTTGCGGGCGCTGCTAGAGCTTGCCCCGCCCAGGGTGCTGCGCCGCCTGCCCGATGGCCGAACAGAAGACGTGCCCGTAGCCGAGGTGGAGCCCGGCGATGCGCTGCTGGCCCAGGCAGGCCAACGCATTGCCGTAGATGGCAAGGTGCTTGAGGGCCAGGGTTATATAGACGAAGCCTCGCTTACGGGAGAGCCCGTGCCGGTGGCCAAGCACGCCGCAGACGACGTCTGGGCCGGGACGCTGACCCAAAGCGGCAGCCTGGTGTACCGGGCCGAGCGGGTAGGGCAGGCTACGGTGCTGGCGGGCATCGTGCGGGCCGTAGAAGAGGCCCAGGGGTCTAAAGCGCCGGTGCAGCGGTTGGCAGATCGGGTATCGGCGGTGTTTGTGCCGGTGGTGCTTGCGCTGGCCGCCCTTACGCTGGGGGGCTGGCTGGCCTGGGGCGGCGCAGCCGCCTTACCCCTTGGCATGCAGGCTGCGCTGGCCGTGCTGGTGGTGGCCTGCCCTTGTGCGCTGGGCTTGGCTACGCCTACGGCGCTGCTGGTGGCCTCTGGCAAAGGTGCGCGGGCAGGAATTGTGGTGCGCGATGCCGCAACGCTTGAGCGTGCCCGGCAGGTGACGGCCCTGGTAATAGACAAGACTGGCACACTAACCCAAGGCCGCCCGGCCGTAGCAAGCCTGCTGTGGGCGCCAGACTTGAGTGAGCGTACACAAGCAGAAGCCCTGGCCAAGCTGTTGGCCCTGGAGCAAACCAGCAGACATCCACTGGCCGAAGCTGTGGTACATCACTTGCAGGCTTTGGGCGTAGTACCAGGCCTGCTGGGCAATGTGCAGCCTAGGCCAGGCCTGGGTGTACAGGCACGCGGGTTTGCCGTAGGCAATGCCCGCTTGGTGGCAGAGATGGGGTTGGCGCTGCCTGCTACACTAGCCCAAGCTGCGGCAGCGGCAGAAGCCCAGGCCCAGACGACCGCCTACATCTTAGAGCCCGCGCAGGTGCTGGGTTTGCTGACCTTTGCCGACCCCTTGCGGCCTGACGCCGCCGAGGCTGTACGGCAGGTGCAAGATGCAGGCATAGAGGTATTTATGCTGACGGGCGACCAGGCCGCAACGGCGCAGGCCGTGGCACAAGCCACCGGCATTGCCAACGTACAGGCTGGGCTGCTGCCCGCAGACAAAGGTGCGTTTGTGCAGCAGTTGCAAGCCCAGGGCCATGTGGTGGCCATGGCCGGAGACGGCATTAACGATGCAGAAGCCCTGGCCCGGGCCGATGTAAGCCTGGCCATGGGCACAGGGTCTGACGTGGCCATCGGCACGGCCGGGCTCACACTTTTGGGCGGAGATTTACGGGCTTTGCCCAAGGCCATCCGCCTCAGCCGGTTGACCCATGCCACCATTCGGCGCAACCTGGCCTGGGCCTTTGGCTACAACCTGCTGGCCCTGCCCGTGGCGGCAGGGGCGCTCTACCCTGCCACGGGCCAACTGCTCAGCCCTATGTGGGCGGGGGCGGCCATGGCTTTCAGCTCGGTGTCGGTGGTGGCTAGTTCGCTTTGGCTGGGGCGGCAGCGGTTGTAGGGGGATTAAAATGCAAAGCGGCCCCCACTTGCTATCAGAGGGGGCCGCAGCGTTTAGATATAGTTTGGCTGGATGGTGTTTAGCGGACAACCTCTACCCACCCGCGCTTTTGGCGCCACACGCCGCCTGCTTGGTAGCGCACGTGGTAGAAGTAGGTGCCAGCGGGTAGCTCGGTTTGCTTAAAGTCGGCATTGCTGGTGGCGGTGGTGGCCAGCACGCGCTGCCCGTGGCGGGCGTAGAGCTGCACTTCGGCACCGGGGTAGCTCTCGAGGTGGTGGATGTAGAAGTGGTCGTTCTTGTCGTCGGCGTTGGCCGTTACGATGTTCATCACCTCCAGGCAGCGCTCGGCAATGGGGGTGCTCAGGGTACGCGGGGGGCAGCCGGGCGTGGTGCGAACGGTGACGGATACACGGGGCACCTCTGCGGCCCAGACGAGCTGGCGCATGCCGGGGCGCTGCTCCACCACCTGGTGCAGGCCGTCTATCGTCCAGCGGGCAGAGTCTGCCAAGGCATCGGGTAGGTCTAGCTCGTAGCGGCTGCCGGGGGCCTCGGGGCAGTGGGCAGAGTCCCACACGCGGGTTTTGATGGGGGCATTAGCCCGCAGGTTGATCGCCAGGGCCGGGCCGTCGGTGTAGCAGGTGCGGGTGGCCGTAACGATGCCGCCTGCTAGGGCCAGCGTATGGGTGCCTGCAGGGGTGTTGGCAGGCAGGGTAAAGGAAGTGGCAGGCGCGGAAGCAGCGGCCCCGTCGTACACAAAGCGGTAACTACCCGCTGCAGCTGGTCGGTAGGTAGGCAATGGCTGGCCCAGGCACACATCGGCCGGACCGGTGATGGCAGGTGCGGGCTGCTGGTTGACCTGCCAGGCCAGGCGCTGCGTGTCGCCCGCGCAGCCCGTAGTCGAGCGGACAATGTAGTGCACCCAGGCATTGCCATTGGCCCCCGTGCGGACGGTAAGCTGCCCCGGGGCCGCCGTAACCTCGGCAGCCGCGCCGCCTGCCTGGGCCCAGAGGCCCGGCGTGCTGCCCGGCTGCCCGGCCAGACTTATGGAGAGTGTCTGCGTGCCCTGGCACCAGTTGCTGTCTAGCCGGGCCACCAGGCCGGTGGGCTTGCCTTCTACCCGCACCAGCACGCTGGCGGTGTCGGCCAGCTCGCCCCAGCGGCCCGTGAGGACGACGCGGTAGGTGCCCGCCCGGCTAAAGATGTGGCTGGCCTGCAGGCCCTGGGCGGTGTTGGCGCTGCCGCTGGCCGGGTCGGCAAAGTTCCAGCTATAGGCTAACTGGGGGGCGCGGGCCACCCCACAGGTAAGGGCCTGGGCGCTGAAGTTGAGCGCCTGGCCCTGGCAGCCGCTTTGTCCAGAAACGTCTAACCGGCTGCGATAGAAGAGGGAGGCATTGAGGTTGTTGAGGCCGTAGGTGCTGGTGCGGCCCGTCAGGTTGAGGCCCTGCTCGCGGTAGGTGCATGTGGTGCCGAGGCCCTCGGGGTTTTGAATGACGCCGAGCCAGGCATCGGAGTTTTTGGCGGCGTAGATGCGGCCGTCGGGGCCCAGTTGCAGGGTGCCGAATTGGTTGGTGCTGCTGCCCACCACCGTGCGCGTGGCGGCGATGTTGGGCGCGCACAGGTCGTATTGCAAGACCTGGTAGGGCCCCTTGCGGGTAGAGATGTAGAGCCTGCCGCCCGAGGGCGAGAACTCCACGCCGTAGAAGTTAAAGTCGTTGGCCCCGGCGGCAGGCTCAGAGAAGTCGGCCAGGCGCTCGGTCACGCGGCCGGTGGCGTTGTCGAAGCGGAAGAGCTCGGCCACGTAGCGGTCTTGCACGGGGGGCAGGATGACGGAGGCCAGCAGGCTGCCGTCTGGGCTGGCCTTGTGGCAGCCGCGGCCAGGGTTGTAGTTGCCGCCCGCCGCGCTGCCTTGGGCCGTGCCGATGGTGCTGGCTACGGGCGTGGCCGAGGCCAGGCCTTGCTCGGTAAGGCGCCAGGCCAAAAAGCGCGCCGAGCCGAACTCGTGGCCGATGATCCAGACGTCTATGCCGTTGGCGGCGGCGCAGGCCGTGAGCTTCTCGGTGGTATTGGCAGCCAGGGCAACGGATTTGCGGGCAGGGTCTATGCCGCCCAGGCCGCCGTTGGCGTTCATGTCCACCACCGTGTAGCGCAGGCCCCGGTGGCTGCCCGGAAAGCTCTCGATGGCATCCGTCGTAAAGACCCAGTAGTACCGCTCCTGGCCCGGCTGCCGCACGATGAGGGCCGACTGGCTACTGCTGACGTGCCCGCCCAGCCCGGAGGAGTTGGGCATCAAGGCCTGGGTGCGGTTCCAGATCTGGGTGCCGTCGGTGTAGAAGAGTAGGTTGCCGGCGGCGTCGGCAATGCTGGCTCCGCCCTCGCCGGGCTGGTAGGCGGGGGCTACGTTGAGCCAGGCCGAGGCAGGCCGCGTATTGAAGTTAACCCCACCCGCGCGGCCCACGGCCCAGCGGGCTGCCGGGCCCTGGCCATAGACCGGACCTGCAATCAACGCCAGGCAGAAGCCCAGCACCAGCAGGGCAGACAGTTCGGAAGGCAGGCGCAGGGAGAGGCGTAGCATAAGCAGCAGTCGGGTTTAGGTTCTGGAAAGAGGATTTCCATTTCTTGCACCAAAGCTGCTGCCATTTCTCGTAAGTTGCTGATTGCAAATACCATACAATCCTACGCCTGCGCTTTTTTTTGAGACAGGCGGGTATGGACTGTTTCTGCCAAAGCCCGGCACCTGCGCCAAGGCCAACACAAAGTCCGCGTGCTGGCGTAGGATGTTTCTGCTATTGAAAGGCTGCTGCCAGGCCTTGCCTTCTTACATGGGCCGTATGCCCAGCGCCGCCAACCGCTGACATACCGAGGCTACGGGCAGGCCCACGATGGCATAATAGTCGCCCTCGATGCGGGTGACGGTGCGCATGCCAAACCCATCCTGGATGCCGTAGGCCCCGGCCTTATCCATGGGTGCCCCGGTAGCGATGTAGGCCTCAATCTCCGCCTCAGAGAGGGGCTTAAAGGTTACCTGGGCCACCTCGGCCCAGCACTCCAGCCCGGCGGCATGGTAGAGGGCCACCCCGGTTACGACCTGGTGCGTCTGCCCGCTCAAGGCTTGTAGCATGGCCCAGGCCTCGGCCGCATCGGCGGGCTTGTTGAGGATGTGGCCGCCGAGCACAACAGTCGTATCGGCCGTCAGCACGATGCGGCCGTCGGCCAGCTCGGCCGGTTGCCAGGCGCGGGCCTTTTGGGCGGCCAGGTAGGGTGCAACCTCTATGGCGGGCAGGTGGGCGGGCCAGGCCTCGTCGGTCGGGCGCACCTCTACCGAAAAGGCCAGGCCTGCCTCAGCCAGCAGTTGGCGCCGCCGTGGCGAGCCCGAGGCCAGTATCAGCATGGCTGTAAAATTCGTCGTCTATAAGGCTGCTCATCACAAAGCCCGCCACCACTTTGGGGTAGAAGTAGGTGCTCTTGGGCGGCATTGTCTGCCCCAGCTCGGCCACTTGGCGTACGGCAGATACAGGCACGGGGTTGGTTACCACCACGGCATCTGCCCTGCCGGCAGAGAGCTCTTGCAAGCAGCGGAAGAAGTTGCGCTCGTAGCCAATCAAGGGGGTTTTGCGCTGTTGGCTTCCCTCTACCCCCAAGATGCGCCAGCCGATGAAGTAGTGCAGCATGGTGAGGTCTAGCTGCTTGACGGCGTCAGGAAACTGCCACTCCATGCTCTCTACCATACCGGGGCGGATGCGCAGCTTCCAGGCCGTGCCGGGCAAGATGAATCCGAAGGTGCCCGGCTTGCCAGCAATGCGCTCGGGCAGGGTGGTGGGGTCGTCCACGTCTGTCACCTCAAAGAAGACCTCCAGGCGGCGGCGCCACTCGTCGGGCGGCACGGTGCCGATGCCTTTGAGGAGCCGGTGCGTGGCCATGATGCGCAGGTCGGGCGAGCAGTCGTTGGTCAGGTACATCAAATGGTACTGCCAGGGCTCGTTGCCTGTGGGGTTCTTGATGCGGCCGAGCATCTCTCGGCGGTAGGCCACGGCGGCCTCGTACCGGTGGTGGCCGTCGGCCAGCACGATGGTCTGTTGCTGCATCAGCTCCAGAGCCTGGCGGATGGCGGCCCGGTCTTGCACGACGGCGATGACGTCTCGTACGCCCTGGTAGTCTTCCGTCTCGAAGAGCGGCGCCCGCATGGCCTCGTCGAAGATGGGCTCCAGGCTAAAGGCAGGGTCGTGGTAGAGGCCGTGGGTGGGGTTTACCTGCATGTGCGTCTCTTTGAGCGTTTGCAGGCGGTCTTTGACAGCGTCTGGCATGGTGCTCTCGTGGCGGAGCACGTTTCCGTCTGCCCAGGGGGTGGCCTTCACCAAGGCGATGAAGCCCTTGCGCACCAGCGGCTCGGGCTCGCCCGGCAGGGCAAAGTGCTGGTAGTAGGCATACAGGGCCGGGATGGGCTCCAGGGCAATGTCGCCGCGGGCCTTCCAGCTCTGCACGATGGCCTCGGGCGTATCCACGCCCGCCTCGCGCCGGGGCACCGAGAGGTGGATGGAATTTTGCGGAATGCGGTATAGCTGCTCTAGCTGGGCAGGGGTTACCACATCAAACAAGGGCGACACGTAGCGGTCTATAGAGCCGCCGGGCTCTACGCGGTACCGCCACGCCCGGAAGGGGCGGATCTCGGCCATGGGGCAAAGATGGGGGTTTGATATCGGCTGGCCTTGTTGGGATGAAAGGCCAGCTTACAAGGTCTTTTGCTTAATGCAGACCCATAATCTTCTATGCGATGTTAGAATCTACTCCCACTCAATCGTAGCGGGGGGCTTGGAGCTAATATCGTACACGACGCGGTTGATGCCGCGGACGCGGTTGATGATCTCGCCTGATACCTCGGCCAAGAAGTCGTAGGGGAGGTGGGCCCAGTCGGCGGTCATGCCGTCGGTGCTGGTGACGGCGCGCAGGGCCACGACTTGCTCGTAGGTACGTTCGTCTCCCATGACGCCGACGCTTTGGATGGGCAGCAGCACGGCCCCGGCCTGCCAGACGGCGCTGTAGAGGTTGTAGGCCCGCAGCCTGCCGATGAAGATGGCGTCAGCCTCTTGCAACAGGCGGACCCGCTCGGCCGTTACCTCGCCGAGGATGCGGATGCCGAGGCCAGGGCCGGGGAAGGGGTGGCGCTGCAGTATCAGGTCTGGCAGGCCAAGCTCTCGGCCTACGCGGCGGACTTCGTCTTTGAAGAGCATACGCAGGGGCTCTACGATGCGCAGCTTCATCTTGTCGGGCAGGCCGCCTACGTTGTGGTGGCTTTTGATGGTGGCCGAAGGCCCTTTGACGGGGGCCGACTCGATGACATCCGGGTAGATGGTGCCTTGGCCGAGGAAGTCTATGCCAGAGATGCGGTGTGCCTCACGGTCGAACACCTCGATGAAGGTGCGGCCGATGGCCTTGCGCTTGGCTTCGGGGTCTGTGAGGCCCGCCAGGGCGGCGTAGAACTCGGCCTTGGCATCTACGCCGGTGATGTTGAGCCCGAGGCCGGCGTAGGCCTCTAGCACTTGGGCGTACTCGTCTTTGCGGAGAAGGCCGTTGTCTACGAAGATGCAGTGCAGGCGGGTGCCCACGGCCTGGTGCAGTAGCATGGCTGCCACGGAGCTATCTACCCCGCCGCTGAGGGCCATTACTACCTGGCCGGTTGGGCCTACCTGGGCCTGTAGCTGGGCCACGGTGTCGGTTACGAAGTGGGCCGGGGTCCAGTCGGGCGTGCAGCCGCAGATGTCTAGCACGAAGTTGCGCAGGAGCGTCATGCCCTCTTCCGAGTGCGTTACCTCGGGGTGGAACTGGATGCCGTAGGTTTGCTCGCCCCGAATCTGGAAGGCGGCTACGCGCACCGAGCCGGTGCTGGCGATCACTTCGGCCCCGGCGGGCTCCCGGACGATGGTGTCGCCGTGGCTCATCCAGACCTGGCTTTGGTCTGAGAGGCCTGCCAGCAGGCGGCTGGCCGGGTTGTGGTGGGCCAGGTGGGCACGGCCGTACTCGCGCGTTTCGGAGGGTAGCACCTCGCCGCCGCCCGTTTGGGCCAGCAGTTGGGCACCGTAGCAAACCCCCAGCAGAGGTGCCTGCCCGCGCAGCCGGGCGAGGTCAACCATCGGCGCATCGGCCTGGCGTACAGACATCGGAGACCCGGACAAGATCACCCCCCGCACCTCTGGCCCGATGGCGGGCACTTTGTTGAAGGGGTGTATCTCGCAATAGACGTTGAGCTCGCGCACGCGGCGGGCGATGAGCTGGGTGTATTGAGAGCCGAAGTCGAGTATCAGAATCTGGCCAGACATGGCGCAAAAGTACAAGAACCGCTACCCCCCTACCCCAGGCCCAAAGCCGATTAACACAGCCGTAATATGTCGTCGCCCAATACAGCTTTACAGAACATCTGGGCCCATTGACTTTGGAATGACTTACGCACATGCTGTCGCAAGGCTCGAGTCTTGAGATAGCGAGGGGGGCAGATAGGAAGTATTGCCGTATCGAGAGTTTGAGATAGGAGCCGGTTGCAAACCGGCAATCTTGGGTGGGTCCCGGTTGCAAACCGAGACCAGATGTTGGTGGCAAAGCATGGAATTTTTTAATTTTCCGCCACCAAGTTGTCGAAGGGAAGAACCTTGACCTTAAATTTTTGCGGAAGCCTCTTCCAAGACTCTATTGATGCATCTTTCAAGCATTCTTCACTAGCGTAATAATAGTTAAGCAACTCTAATTCATACTGAGTAAGGTTGTCATAGAGCTGCTCTCTGTAAAGCTCTTTTTCTTCACTATTAACTTCTAAAGAATCCAGATATGCTATAAGGCTTGAGCATTGTTTATAAAACAAGGAAAGGTGGGTAACTATACCTTGGCCAAAATACTCCCAAAATTTAAACCCGCTTAAATACTCCAATTGAAACACAAAATCTCCTGCAGTTGAAAGTGCTGCCGATATATCCTCTTTACTTTTTGCCTGCAAAATCTTGTCCACAAGTAATTTGTATTCCTCCAATATTCTTGATTTCAGCCAACCTCCACAAGTAAAACTACTCTTGCGATCAAAACTTGTGGTATTAAAGGCTAAGCCTGTATCTCTAAACTTCTCATTAATGTCTTCAGAGTTTATACCAAAGTAGATATGATTAAACAAAAAATTATAATCTGACTTGCTCATAGTATCATAGGATCCGTCAACGCTATTTAAGGTATTAACCGATATGACTGAGTCAGCCCACTTCAAGGTTATGTATACTTGTTGAGATAATGCACGTGTGGCCTGAACTCCCTTTAAAGTTTCTAGTTGTACATTATCAAGACTACTGCGAATTACTTTTATTCGCTCAAAAACGTGAGATTGCCTCCTTTCTCTAGAGATATCCTCCTTCTGTACTTGATTAAACTCTATTTGACTCTTAAATGCTAAAAAGGTTAGAACTATACCTAAGGTGCCAAGAACAGGAGCAGCGAACCCTTCAATGTATGTCCCAATGGCCTCACCTGGCTTCCCAAATAATCTTTCTGATACCAGAAACAATGGGAGCAAATAACATAGCATTATCATAACAGCTGCTACTGCCATGATAATGCTATTTTGAGGCAATCTGTAATTCATAATAGTAACTACACCATCTCCCCCGGCACGAGCCACTTGTCGTATTCTTCCTCGGTGAGGTAGCCGAGGGTGAGGGCGGCTTCTTTGAGGGTGGTGCCTTCTTTGTGGGCTTTTTGGGCGATTTCGGCGGATTTGTAGTAGCCGATGTGGGGGTTCAGGGCCGTTACCAGCATCAGGGAGTTCTCTACGTTGCGGCGGATGTTGGCCTCCAGCGGCTCTATGCCTTGGGCGCAGCGCTCGTCGAACGACTTGCAGGCGTCGCCGATCAGGCGGGCCGAGTGCAGGAAGTTGTAGATCATCATCGGCTTAAAGACGTTGAGCTCGAAGTGGCCGCTGGCTCCGCCGATGTTGATGGCTACGTCGTTGCCCAGCACCTGGGCGGCTACCATGGTCAGGGCCTCGCACTGGGTGGGGTTCACCTTGCCGGGCATGATGGACGAGCCAGGCTCGTTGTCCGGAATGAAGATCTCACCGATGCCGGCCCGGGGCCCGCTGCTGAGCATGCGGATGTCGTTGCCGATCTTCATGAGGGCGCAGGCCAGGGTTTTGAGGGCTCCGTGGGCCTCTACGATGGCATCGTGGGCGGCCAGGGCCTCAAACTTGTTCTCGGCCGATACGAAGGGCAGGCCTGTTAGCTGGGCGATGTGGCGGGCCACTACCTCGGCATAACCCTTGGGGGCGTTGATGCCGGTGCCGACGGCGGTGCCGCCCAGGGCAAGCTCTTGCAGGTGTGCCAGGGTATTGCGCACGGCGCGCAGGCCATGGTCTAACTGGCTGGCATAGCCCGAGAACTCTTGGCCGAGGGTGAGCGGCGTGGCGTCCATAAAGTGGGTGCGGCCGATCTTGACGACGTGCTTGAACTTCTCGGCCTTGGCGCGCAGGGTGCCCAGCAGTTGCTCTACGCCGGGGATGGTCACCTCCAGCAGCATCTGGTAAGCGGCAATGTGCATGGCCGTGGGGAAGGTGTCGTTGCTGGACTGCGACTTGTTGACGTCGTCGTTGGGGTGGACGGACTTCTTCTCGTCGGTGAGCTGGCCGCCGCCGAGCACGTGGGCGCGGTAGGCCACCACCTCGTTGACGTTCATGTTGCTCTGGGTGCCAGAGCCTGTTTGCCAGACGACGAGCGGAAACTGGTCTGCCAGCTCGCCCCGCAGGATTTCGTCGCACACTTGGCCGATGGCGGCGGCCTTGTCGGCCGTCAGCACGCCGAGTTCTTGGTTGGCCAGGGCGGCGGCCTTTTTGAGGTAGGCAAAGGCGCGGATGACCTCGCGCGGCATCTTGTTGATGTCTTGCGCGATGGGGAAGTTCATGATGGAGCGCTGGGTTTGCGCTCCCCAATAGACGTGTGCGGGCACTTGGACGGGGCCCATCGTATCCTTCTCTGTGCGGAAATCCATGCTGCAAAGATGGGGGTTGGGGGGCTTCAGGATGCGGGGATCGGGGGGGGGGTGGCGAAGCACCCCTTGAAATAACTAGGCATCAGGGCCGCCCCAGGCTAAAGCCGTGGGGCTACTAGTATGGCAGCGGCTGAAGCCGCCTGCTGTTTGCTAACAAGGCGTATTGGCACCGGTATCCTTGCTAGAGAGCGGACAGGCTACGGGTGGCCGCCCCAGGCTAAAGCCGTGGGGCTACTAGTATGGCAGCGGCTGAAGCCGCCTGCAATTGGTATATTTCCACATCGCATTTTCCCCAATGAATACCTATCAATGCCATCGATATCATATCGTTTTTGCCACCAAATTCAGGCAACCCATTCTGCTACCAGAGTGGGAGCTTGAAATCTGGAATTATTTCTATGGAATAGGTAAGGCGAAGAATATCCATATTTATTCCGTCGGCGGAGTTGAAGATCACATTCATTTGCTTTGCTCAATTCCACCTTCTAAAGCCGTATCAGATGCCGTTCAAGAGCTTAAAGGTAATTCCAGCAAATGGATGAAAGAGCGCTTTAATAACCCGGAAATGGGCTGGCAATCCGGATATGCCAGCTTTACAGTTTCTCAATCTGCCATGACACCTACATTCTTATATATCAAAAATCAGCGAGCCCATCATTCCAGAACAACACTAGACGAAGAGCTCAAGCGGATGGTTGATTTGCACGAACAGGCGATCCAGCATTAATAAAAGCTAGCCTTTAAAGCAGGCGGCTTCAGCCGCTGCCAAACAAGTAGCCCTACGGCTTTAGCCTGGGGCGTCCCCAAGGCCATGTTCCCTATTTCTTCCCCGCCAACTGCCCGCAGGCGGCGTCTATGTCTTTGCCGCGGCTGCGGCGGATGGAGACGGTGAGGTGCTTGCTCTCCAGGTAGGCGCGGAAACGCTCTAGCTTGTCGGGGCCGGTGTTGCGGAACTCCTGGGCCTGGGCGATGGGGTTGTACTCGATGATGTTGACCTTGCAGGGTACGTGCTTGCAAAACTGGTAGAGCTCTTCGGCGTCTTGCAGCGTGTCGTTGAAGTTGTTGAAGACGATGTACTCGTAGGTGACGCGGGTGCCCGACTTGTCGTAGAAGTACTTCAGCGCATCGGCCAGCGCCTCCAGCGAGTTGGTCTCGTTGATGGGCATGATCTGGTTGCGCTTCACGTCGTTGGCGGCGTGGAGCGAGAGGGCCAGCTTGAACTTGACCTGGTCGTCGCCCAGCTTTTTGATCATCTTGGCAATGCCCGCCGTAGATACGGTTATGCGCCGGCTGGCCATGTTAAGCCCGTCGTCTGCCGTGATGCGGTCTATGGCGGCCAGCACGTTGGCGTAGTTGAGCAGCGGCTCGCCCATGCCCATGAAGACGATGTTGGTGAGCGGCGTCTGGAAGTGCTCTTCGGCCTGGCGGCGGATGGCGACCACCTGGTCGTAAATCTCGGCCGGCTCCAGGTTGCGCTTGCGATCCAGGTAGCCGGTGGCGCAGAACTTGCACGTGAGCGAGCAGCCGACCTGGCTGCTGACGCAGGCTGTCATCCGGTCGTCTTGGGGGATGAGGACGCCTTCGATCAGCTCGCCGTCGTGGAGGCGGAAACGGCTTTTTACGGTGCCGTCGTTGCTGCGCTGGGCCACGTCTACCTCTAGGCTGCGGAACTCGTAGTGCTGGTCGAGCAGGTCTCGCGTGGCCTGGCTGAGGTTGGTCATGCCGGCAAAGGAGGTCGCCTGCTTTTTCCAGATCCAGTCTCGCACTTGCCCGGCGCGGAACTTCTTGTCGCCCTGGGCCAGGAAGAATGCTTCTAGCTCGGCCAGGCTGGCCTTGCGAATGTCCTTCTTGGCAAGAGTGGGGGCGGGGGCTTGGCTCAGGGTCTCCATCGTTTACCAGGTTGAAGATAACAGGTAAACGCCGGTGTCGGTTCAGTCGGTAGAGGCTTAGTCGTCTTGCCGGACGAGCAGCAGGCGGTCTTCTATGGGCACGCAGGTAGGCAAAACCTGGTAGGCCGTGCGGTTTAGCTCTATGGTATCGCCACCAAGGTTGCGTAGGGCAACAGTGCCGCTCAGGCTTTGGGCTGGCCAGGTGGTATCGCCCCCAGATACCCGGCTGCCGTATCCAAAGGCTGCGGTGTCTTGGTGCAGGGCATGGTCGTGCCCGGTGCGCCAGGGGCCGCTGGTGGGTGCAAACTGGGTACGTGGGGTATTAACGTCTGTAGGGGTTGCCGTGAAGGTGCCGCCTTGCAGCACTACAGTTACGGGGGTTATCTGGACGGTGCCGCTGCACATGACGAAACGATAAACGCCTGTATAGGTACCTGGCTCTAGCTGGGCGATGCCGTCGCGGCAATCGTCGTCTGGGTGATTGTGGTCATCATCTCGTTTGCAGAAATGGGATGAAAGGCCCAAAAAGCAAACAGCAACTACCGACCAAACCCGTAGATGGATGCGCATAACCCTAAAGGTATAAGAAACAAGAGATTTGCTTGTTATAACGGAATGGGCATGCCCACTATTGCCGGCCTGCTACACCCAACTTGGCAGCAGGCCAGCACGAGAAGGCCGGGCCTAGTCTAGCTGGGCCTCGCAATGGGCCAGTTGCTCTTGCATTTTGCCTGCGAAGGTGGCAGACTGTACAAGAGCCTCTAGGGCGGGGGTGTGGACGAGGTGCTGCTGATACTCAGGCAAGGCACTCTCTAGCAGCAGGGCCAGGGCATCGGGGGCGCCGGGCTTAAGGCGCATGGCAGACTCGTAGGCCGCCAAAGAGGGCGCGCCTACTTGTAGCATGACGGTTTGCCCGTTGAGCTCTACGGCCTCGGCAAAGGGTTGCCAGTGCTTGGCCAGGATGGCTTTCATGGGGTGGGCCTGGCCGGGCGTGGCGGGGCGGCCGTTGCTTTTGCGGGCGGGGCGGTAAGACGATCGGTTATTTTTTCGCATCCAAAGACTCTGCCGGATGGGCAGAATTTCGGAAGATAGCACATGGAGGGGGGAAGTCGGGTTGTGGGGCAGGGGGAGCAGCTGCGAGACTATGGCATTGTTCTAGCCCAAAGCGAAGCCTCATAGAGTGTTGACGCTCCCGCAAGTCAGGAGACTTGCTTGATTGTCGTCAGAAGACTTGAGTCTTGCGACGGCGCGGGTAGAAATTTAGAGTAAGCTGCAACTATTGCACTTTTTACAAGCGCGTGTTATACTTGTAGAAATTTTATTCTATGCAAGATCGTCGATTACCATTGGGCAGCCTTTTGCTAGGCCTTGCTTGCTTTTTTCTTCCGTTCATTACAGTAAAGTGTAATGACAAGCCGCTGATGTCTATCACTACTTTTGATTATGCCATAGGCAATAAACCGAAGATGGGTGAGGCGGCAGAGTCTTTGGAAAAGTTGTCAAACTCGTTGGACGACCTAAAGAATTTAGGTTCCTCATCGGAGTCGGAGTCTGATTCTGATTCTGATTCGGAGTCTAGTGCTGAGTCAGAGCCTGCTAAAGACGATAAACTAAGCGATGCAATGGAGGGCAAGATGAACCCGCTTTTGGTTTTCTCGTTGATAGCTGCTCTGATAGGGGTTTATTTCTCTTATGAGTTTTTGAAGATGGGATCAGAACCTGCGGCAAAGTTTGGTAGCTGGGCAGCAGGCTGTGCAGCATTGGGGCTAATTGCGGCAAGACTTATACTGGATTCTGAAATGGGCAACACAGGGAGCGAAACTATGGGTATAATCTCTGTTGAGTACGGAGCTGGATTTTATCTGCCCCTCATAGCCTTTGCTGGGGGCGCATACCTACTTTATAAGCATTGGAATCAGGCTAAATCAATTGCAATTGAAGCTACCTCTGAGAATTTGCCAACCGCCGGAGAGTCTCCGGTTGAATCTGTTTAGCGCGGTCAAAATTCATCAACCTGCTCACATGCGGATAGCCTAGCAATGGGGGTGGGCAGGGCTATTTCTATAGCCTATGGCCCTTGCCCGCACCATTGAGTAAGCGCAAGGCAAGAGACTTGCTTGATTGTCGTCACAAGACAGAAATCTTGCGACAGCGCGGGGAGCTGCACCACTACCGCTACAGCAGTACCGTGGATTACCATGGAGGCCAAGGCCTGCTACCGCTGGTGCTGCTCTGAGTAGGGCAAACCGCGAGGCTCAGCCTCGCAAGAGCACGTGACAATGGCAGAGCCATTGCACAGTTAGAGGGGGCACAGCCATTGCACAGTAGGAGAAACAATTAAAAATGCGCCCCACCTTTCGGCAGGGCGCATTTTTAATTGTTAATTCTTAATTTTTAATTTCCGATTAGGCGGGCACATAGCTGCTCAGCATAATCGGCATCACCAGCATGAGCAGGTCTTCGTTGGGCTCTTGCTGGCGGGGCAGGAGGATGCCGGCGCGGTTGGGGGCCGACATGTTGAGCGTGACCAGGTTGGAGTCCATGTTGGTGAGCAGTTCGCTCATCATGCGGGCGTTGAAGCCGATCTCCATGGGGTCTCCGGTGTAGTCGCAGCTGAGGCGCTCGGTGGCTTCGTTGCTGTAGTCCACGTCTTCTGCCGATAGGGTTACCTGCTTTTCGGTGAGCTTGAAGCGGACCTGGCTCGTGTTGCGGCTGGCAAAGGGCATCAGACGCTTGAGGGCGCCGAGCAGCTCCAGGCGCTCTATGGCGAGCTGGTTGGGGTTTTGCAGGGGAATGACGCCCTGGAAGTCTGGATAGCGCTCATCTACCAAGCGGCAGAACACCTGCGTGGTGCCGAAGGCAAAGCAGGCGTTGCTGTTGTTGAAGGTGAGGGCGATGGGTGTCTGGTCGTTGGGGAGGGTGCTGCGGAGGAACTGCAGACCCTTGCGGGGCAAGATGAAGCTGTTCTCTTCGGTGTTGGCCAGGTCTGTACGGGTGTAGCGCACGAGGCGGTGGCCGTCTGTGGCTACGAAGGTGGCCTTCTCTTCTTCCATCTTGAAGAAGACGCCGCCCATGGCAGGGCGGTTGTCGTCTGTGCTGGCGGCAAAGAGGGTGGTGCTGATGGCCCGCAGCAACACGGCCGAGGGGATCTCTAGCGAGCTGGCGTCTGCCACTTTGGGCAGCTTGGGGAAGTCAACCGGGTTTTCGCCGGCGATGCGGAAGCGGCCCGTCTCGGTGGTGATGGTGGCGCCGTAGGTTTCTTCGTCTACGGTGATGGTGATGGGCTGCTCAGGCGTGTTGGCCAGCGTGTCCATCAGCAGCTTGGCGGGGATGGCGGCGATGGCCTCTTTCTGCGTTTCTACGGCAAGCTCGGCCACGATGGTGGTCTGCATGTCAGAGGCGGTGGTGCGCAAGATGCCCCGGCCAATCTCTAGGCGGAAATTCTCTAGGATGGGTACCAAGGGGGTAGAGCTTACAACCCCGGCCAGCGCCTTGAGGTGCTTTTGCAACAAGCCCGACGAAACGGTAAATGACATGGTATCTGGTATTGACCTTATAGTTGGTAGAAAGACGAACCGCTACTGCGCCGATAACCTCGGCACGCAGGGTTTGCCCTGGGCAGGTACGATTTGGGGGCAGCCCGTGCCGCGCCTGTCTGGCTACGGTGCGGGCTTTTGCAAAAATAGACGACCAAACCGATTGCCCACTAACCACATCCCCCACTTCTACCCAAAACCTGACAAGAAAAAGCACCGGGCTGCGCTTGCGCGCAACGCCGGTGCCAGGATAGCCCCGGAAAGCGGAGGAGTATGGGCGTTCTACTGTTTTTGCCAGCGGAGGTTGCGCACCAGGCCACCCTCTAGCAGCAAGCGTATTTGATACGACCCCGTAGGCAGGCTGCCAACCTGGATGGCAGTTGTACCCTGCCCTGCTTGCGTGAGCAGCACACGGCCTGCCAGGTCTAGCACCTGGGCGGTGTAGGCTGCGGGCGCCTCTACCGTAAGGGTATGGGCGGCGGGGTTGGGGTATAGCGCTATGGGCACAGCAGCCTTCTCCGCGGCGGCCAGATAGACCACCGGGCTATGCTCTACCTTGCCGCTGCCGTTGGCCATCCTGAGGCGGTAGTACTGCCCCACCAAAGCCAGGGCGGCGGGGTCGGCATAAGTGTAGCGCTGGGTGCCGGGCTTGTTTTGCGCGGCTACGGTGTAGATGGGCTGCCAGGTGCGGCCGTCTGCCGAGCGCTCCAGGCGGTAGGGCAGCAGGTCTTGCTCTTCGGTTGTCGTCCAGGCCAGGTGGGCGTCGGCATTAGGGCTGGCTTTGCCTGTAAAGCCAAGCAGGCGGGCAGGCAGCGGCTCTGTACCGATGATGGGGAAGGGCCCGAAGCGATACTCGGAGAAGCCCGGCGTAGAGACCTCAAGCGCATAGCCGTCGGCAAAGGGACGCTTGGCGGGCACCTGTAGCAAGGTGTTGTAAGGCGCGCCGTAGATGTTGTTGCCCAGCGAGAAATCTTCCATGGTGCCGCTGTATCGGCTCACAAGCATGCGTTGGAAGTTGCGCGCCGCCACGGGCTCGGCCACGGCCAGGGCGTCTAGCTCTGCCTGGGTAACGTATAGCAGCACGGGCACAGGAGCCGTGGGCGGGGTTTGTGCATTGAGCACCCAGTTGCGCGAGCCGTACACCTTGTTCTCGAAGGTGCGCAAGGCACCGGTGTGCACGTTTACATCGAGGGTTATGGTGCCCATGTTGACAACGTCTTGCACAGAGGCTACCCGATCGCCGGCGCCGTTGGTAAAGTGCAGCCAGCTGCCGCTGCCGGTGCTTGTGCGGGTTATACCGTTGGTGGCGCCTGCCGAATTGTGGATTAGGGAGGCACGGTCAACGACGATATCATCCAGGTAAACGCCATCGAACAGGTCTGAGACATCGCTGAAGAAGGTGAAGCGGATGCGCGTGTTGGCCGATATGGCGGCCGCTGGCAGCCGGGCCGCGCTGGCACGCCACGTACTTTGGGTGCCTGCAAAGTGGCGGCCCAGGCGCGGGTACCAGTTAACGAAACCTGCGCCGCTGCCGGTGATTTTAGTCCAGGTAACGCCGTCGGTAGAGTACTCTAGGCGGAGGGAGTCCCAGCCGGGCTCGATGTTGAAGATGTTGTGGAAGCTGATTTGAGCGGGGTTGCCAGCCGAAAAGCCTGCGCCACTCAAGTTGAGGCAGGGGCTCTCTATGTAGCTGCGCTCGTTGTTGTTGTAGTTGCCGCGCAAATTGGTGGCCCATACCTGGTTGCCGTTGGCGGCGGTGTCTGTCAGCAGGCCCTGGCTGGGGCGTAGGGGTGTACCCCAGGCCCAACTGTTGTTTGTGCCGCCCGATTGCCAAAGTGTGGCCGTGCCCTCGAAACCGTCGTGCCAGGGGAAGCTGGTCACTACGGGGTTATAGACGGCCGTGGCCGTGTCGTTGAGGGCGTTCAGGTCTCCGCCTTGGGCCGTCCAGGTGCGGAGGCGGTGGGCCTGGGGCGTGGCCGGAATGTTGAGCGCTGTGGGGAAGCTGTAGCTGACCGTAGCCCCTACCCCGAGAGTGGGAATAGTGCCTGCCACGGCCGTCTGCCCGTTGTAGCTGTAAAAGACCGGCACATTGGTAAGCGCAGAGGGCGACAGGTTTTGCACCGAGATGGTAACCGTGCGCGAGCCCGAGGCCAGGCAGCCTGCCGCCGGTGATGTGATGGCCACCAGCCGCACATCGGCACCGGGGTTGTATAGGCGCATATTACCGACCGTGATGCCCTGCAAAGTGGTAACGCCGGTGGCTTGGTCGTTACCCTCTTGGCCGAAACGGAGCTGGAAGCTAGACGTGAGTGCCTGGCCTGCTGCCTGCAAAGGCCCCGCCACGTTGACGCCTGAAACGACGCGAATACCGCCCGCCGTACCCATGACGGTGTTCCAGTTGTAGAGCTCTACCCAGGGCTGGCCATCGCTGCCGCGGGCCCAGACGCGGTCGTTGGTAGAGGCGGTTTCTCCATGGTGGAAAAACTCAAAATCTAAGGAGAGGGGCGCCCCTGCTGGGTGGGCAGAGAGGTTGGCCGTAAAGTCTAGGTAGTTGGCGGTTGTAGAGGCGCCGCCGGCGCTGGCACGGTCTAGCGTAAAGGTGTTAAAGTTGCCGCTCCATCCGTAGAGCTTGGTGCGCATGCGGCCGCTTGCATCAGACTCGGTGTAGTCTGCCAGCTCGTAGCCGGTTAGGCCGAAGGTGTTTACCGTGGCAGACCCAGGCAGCCCAGCCAGCGGCAGGGTGTACGGCAGGGTTATGCTAGGGTTAGGTATGTTGACCAGCGTTTGGCGCAGGGTGTCGTTGGCGGGCAGAAAATCGCCGGGCAGCTCCGTCCAGGCGGTGACTACATAGTTGCCGCCGGCAGAGAAGTCCTCCGTGGCCGGAAAGCTCAACGTGGCAGAGCTGGTATTAGGGGCCAGCGTGCCTGTATAAAGCAGCGTGCGTAGTGGGCCAGTGCCTACCCGGTATCGCACGGGTACATCTACGGCGTTGATTGTATTGTTGCCATAGTTTTTAACCTGCACCTGCACCTGGTAGGTGGCACTCAGCGATTGCGAGGTGCCAGACCGGCCGCGCGTGGTGCCTACAAAGAGGCGCACGCCCAGGTCTGGGCTCCAGGGGCAGGCTACGTTGGTGGTGGCGGGTTGTATGGCGTTGGAGCGCCGCGAGTTTACCCCGCCTGCCGTAACGGCCTGCACCGATACCCACAGCCAGGGATTGCCGCCGGTGCCCCCAATGGGATAGCTTAGGTTGGTAGTGCTGGCTACCTGCACCAGCGAGTCTACCCCGTTGTACTGTAAGATGCGGTAGCTGGCTGCGCCGCTAACGGCAGGCCAGGTCAGCAGGCCAGATCCGTCGCAATTGGCTATGCTGACGACGGGCGTGCCGAAGATGACGAAGTTGCCCGGCGAGTTTGAAAAGCCGCTGCCCTCTGGCCCGCTGTAGCTTACACGGATGCGGGCTTGGTCTGTAAAGGCCTGGCCTGCAGGCACGGCCCAGTCCCACCAGCGGGTGGTACCGCTGAGGCCAGTAACGAGGTTGGTGTAAGTGCTGCCGCCATCGGTAGAGAGGGCTACGGTAAAGGTGCCTGCCGTAAAGCCGGGTGCCTCCCAGCGGATGCGTTGGGTTGAGCTGTTGGGCACCACCTCTCGGCCGAGAGGGTAGGTTAGCGTAACGCCGGTAGGCAAGGGTTCCCACACGAGATAGTAACGCTGCGGGCCAAAGGGCACCTCAGTACCACTGATGGTTACGGTGTAGTCTCCATTGGCGGGGCTGGCCAGGGTTACCTGCTCTACGTTGTTGAGGGTATCTATCTGGCGGGTGGCCAGGGCGTTCTCTTGGCCTACGGTGGGGTTGAGCACCCAAGGGCGCAGCACGGTGCCGCTGGGGGTGGTCACGGTCATGTCCAGATCGTTTACCAAGGCCTTGAAAGATTGCGGACCGCTGGTAAAGCCGCGGTAGTCGTGCCAATAGAGCATCACCTTGAGCTGGCTGCCGCCTGCGGCCACGGGCAGTGTATGCGTTACAGAGCCTCCCTGGCTGAGGGTACCGGTTATAAAACGGCCTGCCTCCATGGCCTGCACGGCCCGGTTGATGTTGATGCGGCCGTAGCCGTGGCGGTAGTCTACTTCGGCGTTGCCGATGTCGTCGGCGGTGTTCATCAGCAGGGCTTTGAGCAGGGCGCCATCTGGATTTTGGTTACCGTTCAATTGGCGGAACCGTTGGTACATCAATGCCAGCGAGCCTGTGGTGCCGGGCGTGGCCATAGAAGTGCCGCTCTTGAAGCTGTAGGTATTGGTACGGACGGTGCTGGGCACCGAGGAGCCAACGGCCATCACATCGGGCTTTACGCGGCCGTCGGCCACGGGGCCGCGGCTGCTGAAGCCCGAAATGACGTCGCTAGACGTGACAGAGCCAACCACTACCGTGTTCTTGGTGCCACCGTAGCCCAGGCTAATGGTGCCGAAGCCCCCCGTGCGCGATCCGCAGGTCGCGAGGCCGCCGTCGTTGCTGGCGGCAAAGCAGTGGATGATGGGCAGGTTGGCAGAGATCTGCTCGTCTAAAGAAGAGCTTGTGCTGGTATAGCTGGAGTAGGTACCCGTGGTAGGGCAAGAAATCTGAAAGCCATAGCTGTTGTTGGTGAGCACCATGCCGTAGGTGCTGCGGTAGCTGACGGCATTGTTGACGATGTTGCTGAACCTGTCGTGAATCATGCTGACCTTGGGGGCCATGCCGGCCCGGTCTGGGTTCAGGATGCCGGCACCGCCTACGGTGCCTGCCACGTGGTCGGCATGGTCTCCGTTCAGGATTGGGAAGAGGTTCTGCATCCGGGGCCGCAGGTCTGCATGCTCGGGGATGAAGCCTTCGTCTCCCACGCCGACCATGATGCCCCTGCCATCGAGGCCGCGGCCGCCGGGGAGGCGGCTTTGCAACACGTTGGCCCGGTGGGCAATCACGCCGTCGAAGTTGGTGGTTTCATCTTCTGGCGCACGTACGGATACCGAAACGATGAAAGGCTCTGCCGCAAAAGCGGCAAGCGAAGCATAGGGCAACTCCACCTCTTGGAAGCTACTGCCCTCTACCCTGCCGTGCAGTTGCCCGCCGCGGCGCAGCACGGCCGTCTTCAGGTCTGCAAAGCGATGGGGGCCAAGTACCTCGGCCGTTACCCAGACGCGGTCTGTGCCGACGCGGCTGCGCTCGGGCACGGTGGCCCATGCCTGAAGCTCGGCCTGCACCTTGGCGGTGGGGTTGGGCAGCAGCAATGCTTGCACGCCGGCAGCCTCTAGCTGGGCCCTGTTGAGCGACTGCGCAAAGCGCACCGCATAACGCCCACGGCCCAGGTACAGCTGGGGCCTGATGCCTGCCTGCCGCAACTGGGCGGCAGAGGTAGCCTTGCGCTGTGTCTGCACATGGCAAAAGAGGCTATCGTCGTGCCGGTAGGGTGCCAAAGCGGCCTGCTGGGCCTCGTAGCGGTCTAATGGCAAGGTTTGCCAGGGTGGCAAAGCAAGCTCTTTCTGCCCCCATGCAGAGGTAGAAACAGCAGCAGCCATCCATAAGATTGGTAAGAAGCGGCGTGGGTTTGTGGGTATGCTCATGCTCAAGGTCAGTAACCTTACACAAATACAAAAGTTGCAACAAAAGGTGGTTTTGGCAACAACTATTTGGCGCGTCACTAGGTTTTCAAGCCATTTATTGTGTAAAAAGCAACCAAAACAATGGACACGCGGCCCGCCTTGGCATGTAATGTTTTGTCGGTAACATCATGCTGAAGCTACTTCATGCCTAGATACAGGGGGCACCCGGCTTGGCTATCGGCGCATGTTAGGATTTGCAACCCTGGCTCGCATAAATGTTAAGAACTCTGAAAGCGGTAGCCATTGGTTTGGGCTAATTTGCGGCAGCTTGCACTTTTGCAACATGCAGCTGCCGCCAACCGGCCTGCCATGCCACGGGCGCGTTGCCCTTGGCCCATGCCAAACCTGCCGATTATGAACCTGAAAGCATATACCTGCTCTGCCTTACTGCTGCTGTCTTTGCTGGCAGCCCCTGCCCAGGCCCAGCGCCGCCGCATGGGTGCGGCCAAAGCCGGAGCCACCGCCACCCAAGCACAGCCTCGCGCTGCCGTGGCAGACGCCAGCCTCAACGATAGGCCCGTACCGCTGCCCAAGGGCGTAACGCCTTACATAGAGAAGGAGGAAAATGGCCAGATTAACTGGACCCAGCAATTTATTGAAGCCGAGGGCGAGGGTATCATAGACAACGAGCGCTTTAAGAACCCGGCCCAGGCGCGGGCCATGGCCATCCGCGGGGCTACCGTGGTGGCCCAGCGCAACCTGCTCGAGATTGTGAAAGGGGTGACGGTAACGTCTGAAACGACGGTGGAAGACCTCATTGCTACCTCCGACAAGATTATCACCCGCATCGAAGGTGTGGTGAAAGGTGCCCAGATGGTAGGCCAGCCTGTAGTAGCCGACGGATCGGTGAGGGTGCGCCTGCGGATGCCGCTCTATGCCAGCAATGGCCTGGCCCCGGCCGTGGCCGACGTGACGCCCGCCCCCGTTGGCCCTACCCCCACCGGAGACAGTGCGGTTCAGTTGGCCAACCAACCGGCAGGCAACATGCCCAAAGCTCCAGAGAAGGGCCTGGCCTTCAACCTGAACGGCAAGCCGTTTGACCCGGCCCTCTTCCCCGTAGTGACGGATTCTGCCGGCAACGTGCTGTTGGATACGCGCCAGATCTATGATCCTACCAAGGGCAAGTTTCCGCAGGTGGTGAACGCCACGCGCCAGGTGCTTGAGGCGGCCGGCTTCAAGAAGGGCGTGGAGGTGATAGACGTCATCTCTGCCAAAGACGGCAAGATTGTGATTGATAACAAGGGCAAGAGCAAGTTCCCTTGGGACAAGGTGCTCAACACCGTCAAGACGGTGGGCAAGTTCTTGCTGATGTTGCTCTAAACACCTGATAAACTGCCTTATAGCCCAATTAGCTAAAAAATGAAGAACGCTTTCCGTACCGTATTGGCCTGCACGGCATTGTCGCTTTCGCTGGGTACTGTGGCCCTGGCCCAGCAGCCTGCGCCGCAAAGCCCGGCCCCTGCGGCAGACGATGTAGAGGTAGAGGTACAAGGCATGGGCGTGGCCCGCACGGATGCCCTGTCTGACGCACTGCGCGCGGCCGTGGGCAAGGCCGCCGGCGTAACGCTGCGTAGCGAGACGACGGTGGAGAACTTCATGGTGGTTTCGGATGCGATCGCTACCAACAGCCAGGGCTACATCACCAGCTACAACATCCTCAACGAAGGGGCTGCACCGGCCGGCTATCAGGTTACCATACGCGCCCGGGTGAGCCAAAAGCCCCTGAAGGCCGACCTGAACCTGCTGGCCCAGGCCGTGGGCGGCATGCGCTGGATGGTGGCTTACGACCCCCGTGGCCTAAACCCTCAGCAAAAGGACACCTACGAGGCCGCCGTGGACCGCGCCAACCAATACCTGGCCGACAAGCGCTACCGCTTTATTGACCGGGCCACCATGGAGCGCTTGCAAACCGAAGCCGCCAACATGCTGGAAGCCGATGCCGCCGCAGACAGCGCCGAGCTGACCTATGCCCAGCAACTGGGCATGCGCGCCGGGGCCCAGTTTGTGATCCTGCTCGGAGGGCTGGCCGAGCAGACCCGCTCTGAGGCGTTTGACACCCGCACGGCCACCCGCACGGCCTTGAGCGCCAAAGCCTTTGACAACTGCACCGCCGAGGGCCTGGCCACCCTGCGCCTGGACGGCGATTGGCAAACAGGCCGAGATGCTGGCAGCGCCGCACGGCAAAGCCTGGAGGCTGCCATTGCCAACGGCATGCCCAAGGTGATGGAGCAGGTGTTGAGCTACATTGGAGATTGGGCCAACAACGGTGTACCCTTCGAGCTGCGCTTTTATGGCCTGGGCGGGTTTAGAGACCTGCGCGCCATGCGCCAAAAGCTGCAAGAAGACCCCCTCTACGGCGGACAGATGGAGATGACCTCGGTGGCCAACTATACCCGGCTCAACGGCACCTTTAAGCGCCGCCCAGAGCAAATGGCCGACCGTGTGCTGGACGTGGCAGACCAGGTGCCTGCCCTGGCCGCCCGGCGGATAGATGTGCGGTTTATGTTTGGACGCCAACTCAACTTTGCCCCCACGGGCCAGGCCATCCCCGAGCTAGACCAGGCCGCAGCCATTGTAAGCGGCGGCGGCGCGCCTGTGCGGCCCGCGCCGCCCATGCGTACGGCAGCGCCCGCCAAAAACAGGGCAGCGGCCAAACCTCGGCCCACCCGGCAGGCTCCGCGGCGGTAGGGCTCTGGCAGGGTATTTCGGCAGTTTTCGACGGAAAAATATGCCGGCCTTCCAACGGCCGGGCTATTTTAATCGTCTGTTCACCAGTTAGCTGCCTAACCCTGCCTAATCCTATGTTAAACCGCCATTTTATTATTCTTGGCCTGCTCTTGCATGCCGCCACGGGCTGGGCCCAGGTGCCTACTCAAGGCCTGATGGCCTATTATCCCCTGAATGAGAGTACCCTGGATGCCAGCGGCAACAACCGGCATGCCTTCCCCTTCGAGCTAGGCTATACCACAGATGGACGAGGGCAAGCTTTCAGCGCCGGCTACAGCAACGGGCGTAGTACGCTCATCACAGGGCCAACCGTAAGCTCGTCAGACCCGCTTACGGTCTCGATGCTCATAAAGGTTTTTGGCCCGCAAACGGCACCTGTCATCTATGTCGGATCTACGGCGGCAGACGGATACGGCATCCGATTTTGCGCGCCTGGCGGTGGGGGTACGCGGGTGCCGGGGCTGTCTCTGCAGATTCTACACGGTGGCGTGCGCGAGACGCGAGACTCCAACAACATTTTGCGTGAGGGCCGCTGGCAGCATCTGGTACTGCGGCGCAGACCAGATACGACACAGATTTACCTGAACGGCAGGCTCTTGGTCAGCCAGGGTATTTTTGCGCGGCCGGCCACCTCACCCGTTTACATCTGCTCAGAGCCCGTTGGCCGCATTAACTGGAACGACGCCGTGCGTGGCTTTGTGGACGAGGTGCGCATCTACAACCGCGCGTTGAGCCAGCAAGAAATTGGTGACCTTGCCGCCGCCGATACTACCGGTCTGGTAAATAGCCCCACGGCCGTACTGAACGGCACGGTCTTCTTCGACAAGAACGCCAACTGCCTGCGCGACGGCGACGACCTGCCCTACGGCGGCAAAACCGTAATGGTACAGCCCGGCAATCTGGCCGTGCCCGCCGACGACGCGGGCCGCTTTGTGGTACCCGTTGCCCCAGGCACCTACACCGTCCGCGCCCTACCCGAGCCCTACCTGCGTGTGGATAGCACTTGCCCTACCGTAGCTACCTTGCCCGTAGCCGGAGACACGGCCCGGGTAGAGGTCGGCATACAAGGACGCGCCTGTGCCATGCACAACGTCCACCTGCTGACCTGGGCCCGCCAGCGTTGCTTCGAGACGAGCGGCACCATCACCGTCAGCAACGAGGGCTTGGCCCCGGCACCGGCCACCACCTTGCGCCTGCGTCTGCCTGAGGGCATCTTTAACCGCAGCCTGACGGTGGGCCCCACCAGCATCGACACCGCCGGCCCCGGCGAGCGCTACACGTTTGCCGTGCCTGCCCTCGGGCCCCGCGAGCGGTTTGAGGTGCAGATGGTGGACTCTACCGCCTGCCGAGACTCGCTGCGCAACCAGACGCTATGCACCCAGGCCGAGGTAGATGTGGTTCCAGGCAGCTGCGTAGAGTCTAGCGCCGGGTGGGACAGCTCTTTTGTGGCCGTAGAGTCTGCCTGCGTGGGCAACAACGTGCTGCGCTTCACGGTGCGCAATTTCGGCCAGACCATGGCCGACTCTGCCGAGTACCGCCTGCTGGGCCAAGAAGGCCTGGCTGCCCAAGGCCGCCTGCGCCTGGCCATGGGAGACTCGCTCTACATAAACGTGCGCGACACGCTGGGCCAGGCCTACATCCTGGAGGTGGATCAGCGGCCCGGCTACCCCGGCCCGGCCGTGGCCAGCACCATCGGCTTTGGCTGCGGGGCTGCCGGCACCGGCCCGCTGCGCTTTGCCTACGGAGACGGCGTCAGCCGCATGGAAGCCGACGAGGTCTGCCTGCCCGTGACGGACAGCTACGACCCGAACGAGATTGTGGTGAAACCCGGTGGCCTCGGCCCAGACAACATCGTGCGCCCCGGCACACCGCTGGAGTACATCATCTACTTCCAGAACGAGGGCACGGCCAATACGCGCTTTGTCATCTTGCAAGACACGCTGCCCTTTGTGCTAGACGAGGCCACCTTTGCCCGCGGCGCCGAGAGCCACCCCGGCGCCCGCATCCGCCTCTACAGCTACAACGGCCGCACCGTGGTGCAATACCGCTGGCAGACGCTGAACCTGACGCCCAAGGCCGTGAACGAGGCCCGCAGCCAAGGCTTTGCCAGCTTCACCATCCGCCCCAAGCGCAACCTGCCCCTGGGCACGGTGGTGGGCAACCGCGCCGGCATCTACTTCGACTTTAACCCTGTTATCCTCACCAACACGGCCACCATCCGCTACGACAACCTGCCTGCCGACCCCAACGGCCCCCGCGTCAGCGTCGTAACGCGCAACCGGCCTACCCTGCTGGCGGGCCTGCAGCTCTACCCCAACCCGACGCTGGGCACGGTGCAGGTAAGTCTGCCGGCGGGTACGGCCATGGCCCAGGCCACGGTATCTGATCTGGCGGGCCGCACCTTGCTGCAGACGCGCCTAACCGGCGCCCAGCCCACTCTAGACCTGAGCGCCCTGGCCCCTGGCACCTACGTGGTGCAGGTAACCACGCCCCAAGGCACCCGCACCGAGCGGGTGGTGAAGCGCTAGAAGGTACCATCCCTCCAAACGACCAAGGCCCAGCCAAAAGCCGGGCCTTGGTCGTTTCTCACAACACCCTATTTTAAGATATTCCCCTCTTTAGAAAACTGCCGAACGCTGGCCGCCAGCGCCAGCAGCGCAAATACCACCAGAGAGGCCAGCACGGCCAGGTATTGGGCCACGTCCAGACTACCGGCCATGATTTGCTTGGTGGCCAGGGCCAGGTTCAGCACGGGTATCCAGACCGTCTTCCAGCTTAGCTCGGTGCCGGGCATGGCGGCTATGGCGGCGGGCACAATCACCAAGAAGGTGAGCGGGGTTACATAGGTCTGCGCCTCTTTGAAGCTGTTGGCACGGATGGAGACCGCCGTAAGCAGCCCGGCAAAAAAGAAGCTGAGCGGCAGCAGCATGGCCAGCAGCAAGGCCGCAAACCGCAGGCTAACCATCTGCCCTAAGGTGGCCAGCAGCTCGGGCGGAATCTCTTGCATCAGGCGCAGGGTGGCAAACATGCCCCCCATGGCCAGCAACGCCGAGCTGAGGCCGATGGTGGCAATGGCCAGCATTTTGCCCAGCAGCAGGTGCAGGCGAGCGGCGGGGGTTGTCAGCAGGGTCTCTAGGGTGCCCTTTTCTTTCTCGCCGGTAACGATGTCCAGCGCCGGATAGAGGCAACCCATAAAGCAGAACAAGATGAAAATGTAAGGCAGAAAGCCGCCCACCAAAGTCCCAATCTGTTCTTGGGCAGAGGCAAGGTCTGTACGTGTGACGGCCACGGGCTTCAGCCAGCCGGAAGCCAGCCCCAGCTGCTGTACCCGTGCCTGCAGCAGGTGCGCCTTCAAGGTGTCGAGCCGGGCCATGAGGCGCTCTTCTACCTGGCCGTTGGTGGACTTAAACAGCAGTCGTACCTGCCCACTGCCCTGGCCCGTGGCTGCCGGGCCGAAGGTGGGGGCAAACACGAGGGCAGCATCCAGCACCTCTGCTTTTACAGAATCTTGGGCGGCCTGCAGGCCTAGCCCATAGGTGCGGTTAAAACCCGGGCCTGCCAGTATGGAATCTGCCCCGGCTGGCGCACCCAAGATGGCTACCGTCAGCGTCTTGGAGCGCTCTTCGTCTAACAGTTGCTTGGTGAGCATGCCAAAGCCCCACATCAGCAGCGGAAAGGCAAAGGCCGGGATGATAATGGCCGAAATCAGCGTCCGGCGGTCGCGCAGGGTAACGCGGATTTCTTTGGCAAAGACGGTGGTTACGGCGCTCATGCGGCAAGGGGGGTTTGGACAAGTTGGATAAAAGCGGCTGTGAGAGACTGGCTACCCGCCGTCAGCCGGAAGGTATCCATGTCGCTGGCATAAATGAGGCGGCCCTGGTGGATAATGGCCAGCTCGTCACAGAGCAGGTCTACCTCGCTCATGATGTGAGACGAGAAGATGACCGTCTTGCCGGCCTGCTTACAATCCTGGATGAGGCCGATGATGCTGTCGGCGCTGATGACGTCCAGGCCCGAGGTAGGCTCGTCGAAGATGACCACGGCCGGGTCGTGGATCATCGTCCGGGCGATGGAGACCCGCTGCTTCATCCCCGTGGAGAGTTGGCCGATCTGCTTGTGGGCAAAATCGTGGATGCGCAACTGGGTAAAGAGCGCCTCTTGCCGGGCTTTGAAGGCGGCCGCGGGCATGCCGTGCAGGTCGGCAAAGTAGCGGACGGCCTCCAGCGGGGTCAGGCGGTCGTAGAGGTTGGTGGCCCCCGTCAAAAAGCCGATGCGGCGCCGCACCTGCTCGGGCTGCTGGGCCACGTCGTAACCTGCCACGCGTATCTGCCCGGCGCTGGGCTGGATAAGGGTGGCAATCATGCGCAGGGTGGTGGTTTTGCCAGCCCCATTGGCCCCCAGCAGCGAGAAAATGCGCCCAGGCTGGCAGGTAAAGCTGACGTCTTGCACAGCAAAGACCGCGCGCTCTGCGGCCTGGAGCTCCTTTTGCTGCCTGGCAGAGAGCTCAAACTTTTTAGAAAGGTGGCGGACTTCAATCATGGCTTGTGCAGAGCGGGAGGATGTCTGCGGGATGCAAGATAAATGTACTTGCACACTAGGATGCCATTTGAGTAATTTGCGACGAACTTTTGGTACAGCGGATACTTATGCATAAACATCTATTGAAAATAATATCAATCTTAATCTTATTGATTGGATGTAAAAAAGAAACAGTCACAACCAACATTAACGCGGTGGTCAGGTCATATGACAACTTGCAAGCGCCACCTGAAATACCGAAGACTCTTATCTCTGAAGAGCCGGTAGTAAGTACTGTAGATGGGATAACTTACAATTGTACAAATAAGGTTTACCGCTTTGGACAAAGTATGGACGATATCGCAATTATGCGTCCATACGATGATGTTTTGTATCCAGGAGCAATAGTGCAAGGTAGAGGCGCACAGGTAGGAGAGCTGAATCCGGTTGGAAGAATGCCTAGAGCACCTATGACGCTAACCCTGTCTCAAACGGGTCTAAGTAGGGTAATTGACCCAACTAAAAGCAATGCCGAGGCAGCAATACAACAAATGCTGCAAGATTATCGCGGCAATACGCAAGCTAGTATAGAGTATAAACAAACCAAAGTACACACTATCGAACAAGCATCGCTCGAGCTTGGTATCGATTACCGATGGTCTAGAAACAGGATTGGATTTAGGAACACCTCAGGGACCACAGCACGCAAATCTGTAATGATGATAATGTTTAAACAGGCATATTACACTGTGTCTGTTGATGCACCAAACTCGCCAGCAGACTTATTTGCTCCCGAGACCGATGGGGCTGCTTTACAAGAACAATTAGGTGTAGGCAACCCATTATGCTATATTTCTTCAGTTACCTATGGAAGGATGTTACTAGTTAAGGTTGAAAGTACTGTGAGCTCAGAAGAGCTAGAGAATGCAGTATCAGCATCATTTGGTCGATGGTCTGGTCAAGCAAGTCTTTCTTCAAACAACATCATAGAAAACTCTTCTATTGAAGCAGTAATCATCGGTGGAGGCGCACCACAGGCTATTGATGCGGTGACTTCTGGCAGAATTGACGATTTTTTACGTAGTGGAGCCAATTTTTCTGCAACGAATAAAGGATTGCCAATAAGCTACACCTTACGACATGCTTCAGACAAAAGTATAGTTAGAGTAGGTTCGGCTGTAGACTACACAGAGAAGGCGGATTGCGTAGCTGACCCTGCATCGTTTGTTCCATTTAAATTCGATCTTTTAAAGTTTGATATTTTGAGAGATTGTGATAATGGCGTTTTAACAAATACCGGCCCAGGTGAATTCAGATACCAGGTAGATTTTTTTGTGAACGGACAAAAACCGGTAAACTCTATCCTTAGCAACATGACTAGGGAGGCAAATGACTTTGAGACTATACCGATTAACTGGCCTACTCAAACAATTCCTGTTCCTAAGAGACCCGGATATACTTTTAGGGTAGAAGTAACACTTTGGGACCAAGACAATGGCTCGAATGATGTATTAGAATTTGTGCCATTAGAATACAGCTATCCTTATTCAAATGTCCTAAGCGCTCCGGTCCAAGCTACCCAAATTTTGAATTTAAGGAATGATTGTGGGGCCATTCTGTACTACCGAATCTGGAAACAGATTTAAGATTTACTACAGCGTATCATGAACAAGTATTACCTGGAAGAAAATGGCCAACCAACTGGGCCATTCACTATTGATCAAATCCGAGCTAAAGGTGCAGTAGCCTCTTCTCTGGCATGGGCCGAGGGGTGGCCAAATTGGAAACCACTCTCAGAGATTCCAGAGCTCTCAGGCACAATTCCACCTGCTATCCCAAAGGTTGGGCCAGTATTACCCCCACCAATTGGAATTAGCCCCATTCCAGAACAAGAAAAGCGAGTAGTACTACCACCGAGTGAGGCCATTATAGTTAAAAAAACTAAAAAATCATCTCTTAAGTGGGTTTTGATTGGCTTGGTTGGCCTTATTATAGTATTTTTTGCAATACTTGCCGCAAAAACTGATACCTCTGACCAGTCCACCACAAACGCGGCTGCAAACACTAGCACTACGGGTGCTGCCTATCAAGAACCACTGTATACGGCTGAAGAGTTAGAGGCGGAACGAAAAAGAGCAGCCTTGCAAGAGAAGATAAACCAGACTACACAAAACATCACTACACTCGTAGTGCCAAGGGTAACATATGATCAAGGCTTTTTCAGCGGAGTCAATAGTGTCCAAGTTAGTGTAACCAATGATACCGATTTCAACCTTGATCGCGTAGTAGTTAGTATATTTTACAAAGATATAGATGGCGATTTTGATAGGGAAGTTTTGGTGTTTGCATCTGTTATGAAACATCAGACAATGTACCTACCAGCAAGCGATCGCAAGGGGTACGACAATGTGGAAGTTTATCTAGATACTATTGAAGATGAGAACCTAGGTACCCTAGATTTCACGAGAACAGATTGGAGCAAATAACACAAAACAACCTCGTCCGCTCATCAGGTTATATTTGTCAGATAGGGCTTGGAAAGCAGGCTTTAGGCGGTTATTTGTATGCGTCTCTTCTTGATCATTTTGGGGGTAGTCTTGCCCATGATTTTATTGCCCAGCGAGCTGACCCTCGCCCAGGCCCCCAAGCTGCCCTGCGCCACCCAGCAGGTGGTGGAGGGTGCCCTGGCCCGGCAGCCCGAGCTGCGCGAAAACCAGCGCCGTGCCCAGGCCGAGTTACGCCAAAAGGCCCAGGCCCGCGCCCAGGGCCGGGTGGCAAGTAACGACTCTGTACGAGTGATACCGATCGTCTTCCACATCTTCCACAACAACGGGCCCGAGAACCTGACCGACCGGCAGATTCAAGACATCCTGCTGATCCTCAACCGCGATTTCCAACTGCGGCAGCCAGATACGGCCCGGGTGCAGCGGGTTTTCAGGCCGGTTATGGGTAATACCCGGCTGGAGTTCCGCCTGGCCCGGCGAGACCCGCAGGGCAACTGCACCAACGGTATCACCAGGCACCAGTCGCTGATTACCTACGCCGCCAACGAGAACATGAAGGACGTCGTAAGCTGGGATACCGACAAGTACGTCAACTGCTGGATTGGGGCCCGCATAGACCTGGGCGGGTTTTTGGTGGGCGGCTATGCCTACTACCCCGGCACAGCACCGGCCCCCCGATACGAGGGCGTGGTGGTGGCCGCCAACCAGATGGGGTTCATAGGCGGCAGCACCACACTGGCCTACCGAACGCTGACCCACGAGATTGGCCATTACCTGAACCTGGCCCACACCTGGGGCAGCACCAACGAGCCCGGCGTGGCCGCTAACTGCCAGACCGACGACGATGTGCAAGACACCCCCAACTGCATTGGCGTCTCTACAGGTGGGTGCCCGCTAACACAGGCCACCTGCGGCCCTCTGGCCAACGTAGAGAACTTTATGGACTACTCCAGCTGCGACCGCATGTTTACGCAGGGGCAAAGCGACCGCATGCGCGACGCCCTGCAAAGCACCATGGGCAGCCGCAATAATCTCTGGACACCCGAGAACCTGATTGCCACCGGCGTAGCCCAGGCCTCTCCTGCACTTTGTGCGCCCAAGGTGCAGGTAGCCAGCACCTTGCGCAACATTTGCCCGGGCCAGACGGTGCAGCTTTTGGGCTCTATTGCCAATGTGCCGCAAGACACCGGCCTGCAGCTGCGCTGGAGTATACCGGGCGCGGTGCCTGCAACGTCGACGGAGCGGAACCCGGTGGTGACCTTCCCCACGGAGGGGCTTTATGTGGCACGCCTGTTGGCCCGCAACAGCGCCGGGGCAGACAGTGCCGCACTGCCCTACTCAATTTTTGTGGCTGGCAATCAGCGGGCATACGCCGCCGCGCAGGCCGAAGATTTTGAAGCCCCGGCCTGGCCCCAGGCCGGCAGCAACTCCTACAACCGCTGGCAGGCCGACACCGCCGAGAGCGCTGCCTTTTGGCGACGCAGCACCCAGGCAGGCTGGCAGAGCCCCAGCGCTTTGCAAGGCCCGGCAGACCTGCTACAGCCTGGCGAGCGGCTGGGCATTGCCTCGGCAGGGTATGACCTGAGCCAGGCCAGCCCGGATGCCGTGCTGCAATACAAGTATGCCGCAGCCGCCCAAACCCCCACTGATGCAGACCGGCTGCGCCTTTTGGTGAGCACCAATTGCGGCCGCAACTATGCCTTACGCATTTTGCGCCAGGGCAACACAGGCCCCGGCGCTATGTACACCACCTCAAGGCTGGCAAGCCCCAACTGGCGGCCTTCCACAACGGAGTGGCGCACCGAGCGGATCTCGCTGCAGGGGGTGGCAGGCCAGGCCGATGTCCGCTTCCGCTTTGAGCTGGAAGGCGGGGGCGGCGCAGGAGTCTATATAGACAGCCTGGTAGTGCTGGTCAGCCGGCTGACGGCCGTGGCCACAGCCGAGGCCCGCTCCACACTCCGCGTTAGCCCCAATCCCGTGCAAGGCAGCGCCACCGTGCAACTGCCTGCCTCAGGCCTGGCCTATCGGGTGGTGAACACCGTCGGACAGGTGGTGGCCAGTGGCATGGCCCCCAGCACGCAGCTGGTGCTAGACACCCAGGCCTGGCCTGCCGGAGCCTACGTCGTAAGCGTAGGTGGCGCTACACATATGGGCAGTTGCCGTTTTGTGGTAGCGCACCTGGGCCAATAGCAGGCCTGGCCATGGGGCCACAGATGAGGTTTAGAAAAAAAAGATGCCCGCTGGCCGAACAATTGGCAGGCGGGCATCTTTTTTGCCAGAAGGATATATGTCGAGAACGGGATTTTTCCAACCCTTTTTCGGCGTTAGGTTGTCTAAGTGGTAAATTTGTAGTCCTGGCAAAGACCCTAGGCAGCAGGCAACGCCTATCCCTTTACACACACCCCATACTGCACCGTTTGGGCAATCGGCTCCGCGACAATGCAACTTCGAAACTGGCTATCTATCACCCTGCTTTGGGCAGGTTCGGCCACAATGGCCCTGGCACAAAATCATCGTTTGCCGGTTTGCGGCACGTCTGAGGCTGTGGAGGCGTCGCTGGCGGCCAACCCCGAGCTACGCGAGAACCTGCGCCGCCTAGAGGCAGAAACCCGCGCCGCCGAGCAAGCCCGGCAAGAGGGACGCGTAGCCGCGCCAGGAGACCCTTTTCTGGTGATTCCGGTCGTGTTCCACATCGTGCACAATTTTGGGCCAGAGAACATCTCTGACGCGCAGGTGGCAGATGCCATGCGGATCCTCAACGAGGACTTTGCCCGGCGCGCGCGCGATACCAACAACGTGTCGGCCCGGTTTCGGCCCATTATGGGCACCACCAACCTAGAGTTCCGCCTGGCACGGCGCGATCCGCAGGGCAACTGCACCAACGGCATTACCCGCACCCAAAGCGCGCTAACCTCTGCCGCCAGCGACAACGTCAAAGACCTCATCAGCTGGGATACGCGGCGCTACCTCAACATCTGGGTGGTATCTCGCATTGCCTCTGGCGCAGGGGGTTATGCCTACTACCCCGGCACGGCCCCACGCACGCAATACGAGGGCATCGTGGTGCTGGCCAGCCAGGCAGGCTCTATCGGAGCCAGCGGCGGCAGCAACTTTGCCGCCCGCACGCTCACGCACGAGGTGGGCCACTACTTCAATCTGCCCCATACCTGGGGCAACAGCAACTCGCCTGGCTCTGCCAGCAACTGCAACATAGACGACGGTGTGCAGGATACGCCCAACACTGTCGGCGTATCAGACCAGTCTTGCCCGCTGAACATGTCTGATTGCGGCCCCATAGCCAACGTAGAAAACTACATGGACTACGCCAACTGCGGGCGCATGTTTACCCAAGGCCAAAGCGTGCGGATGCGTACGGCGGCCAACAGCACGGCAGGCGGGCGCAGCACCCTTTGGTCTGCCGCCAACCTGGCCTTTACAGGCTTAGATACCCCGCGCGACATTTGTGCGCCAGAGGTATCGTTCTCTATTGCCCGTGCCACAACGTGCCCCAATACTCCGGTAGAGGTAACCGGCGTTGTAGAACTGGCCCCGCAAGACACCAGCCTGCGCATCCGGTGGAGCTTCCCCGGTGGTACGCCTGCTACGGCCACTACGCTCCGCGCCCAGGTGAGCTACCCTGTGGAGGGCTACTACCCCATCACCTTTACGGCCTTTAACCGCAACGGGCTTGACTCTGTACGCCGCGATACGGCCGTGCTGGTGTCTGGCAATCAGGCGCCTTACACGCTGGGCGTGGTAGAAGATTTTGAGGCGCCGGCCTTTCCGCAGGCAGGCAGCAACCCCTTCAACCGCTGGCAATTCGAGGGTGTAACCAACACGGCGGGTTGGGCACCCAGCAGCATTTCTGGCTTCTTGAGCACACGCTCGTTGCGGATATTGCCCTCTGGCTACCAGGGCGGCACCGTTGTATCAGCCATCACGGCAGGCTATGACTTGCGCAACCTGTCGGCCAATGCGGTGTTGCAGTTCAAGCTGGCCTCTGCACGGCGCAATGCCACCAATTCCGACAGGCTTACAGTGGCGTCGTCCGTCAACTGCGGGCGCAATTTCACTGTGCGCATCTTGCGCCAGGGTACAGACCGCACCACGGGCGCCTACACCTCGCAGGCGTTGTTTGCAGGTGCCTTCAGGCCGACGGCCTCTGACTGGCGCACAGAGCGAATCCCGCTGCGGCAGCTTGTGGGCAATGCCGACGTGCGCTTCAGGTTTGAGCTAACCGCTGGTGGCGGCAACAACTTCTTTATAGACAGCCTGGTGGTGTTAGACCCATCGGCGGTTACATCCGTCTTGGGCAGAGCCGGCAACGGCACCCTATTGCTGGCACCCAACCCGGCCGACGGGTATCTGGAAGTAACCCTGCCCGGCACGGGCCTGGCAAGCTACCAGGTTACTGACGCTACGGGCCGCCGCCTGCTAGCGGGCACCACACCGCAGGCCAACTTGCGCCTGGCCACAGAGGCACTGCCCGCCGGGGCATACCTGCTGCGTCTTGAGCAAGACGGCCAAGCTTATCACCAACGCTTCATCGTAGAGCATAGGCAGTAGCCGGTGGCACCACCGGCGCATGGCTGCCATGCCCTCTTGTATAGTTTCTTAACACACTTAGACCTTTGGCCACCGGCCGTCCGTTTGTAGCCCAACCCATTTTAGCCATGTTTGATACCCTTAAAGGTTTTGGTTTTGCCTTGCTGCTGGCCGCAGGTATTGCCGCCACGCCTGCGCAGGCACAAAACCGCACGGCCTTCTGCCATACAGACGAGCACGCCGCCGAGCTGGAGCATAACAACCCTGCCCTGGCCCAACTGCGCGCCAATCTGGATGCCCAGGTGGCCCAGATCTTGCAGCAGCGCGCCGTAGAGCGGAATAGCCCCATGCGCTACGTGGTGCCGGTGGTGGTGCACATCGTGCACCAGTTTGGCTCAGAGAACATCGAAAAGCAGGCCGTGCTGAACTCGCTCCGCGTGCTGAACGAAGACTTTGCCCGCCGTAATGCCGATACCACGCAGGCAAGGGCCGCTTTCAATGCGATTGCCTCGGATCTGAACATAGAGTTCCGCCTGGCGACGATAGACCCGAGCGGCAACCCCACAGACGGCATCACCCGCGTGCAGAGCCCCTACACCGAAGGGCAGGCCAACATCCCACGCGACAGCGTGAAGTACAGCCGTGCCTGGCCTACCAACCGATACTTCAACATCTGGGTGGTGCGTTCCATCTATTCAGATCCTTCTCAGCAGGGCACCATCCTGGGTTATGCGCAGTTTCCGTACCCACAGGGTGGGCAGACGTGGCGCACCTGGGGCATCGTAATGATTGCGCCAGAGGTAAACAACAGCACAGGCACAGGCCGCAGCCGTACCCTGACGCATGAGGCGGGCCACTGCTTTAACCTGTTGCATACCTTCCAGAGCGGTTGCACGGGCGGAGACCAGGTGGCCGACACCCCACCTGCTGCCCGAGACACTTACACCTGCAACCGCAGCCAAAACACCTGCAGCAACGACTCGCCCAATCAGCCAGATATGATTGAGAACTACATGTCGTACGATGCGTGCCAGAACATGTTTACCCGTGGGCAGGCTGCCCGCGCCGGCGCCGTAATGACGGCCGTGGCCGACATCCGCACCCTGACGTCTGCCGCTAACCTGGCTGCTACGGGGGTAGACAGCGCCGGCCTTGCCAATGCCCAACTGGGCAAACCTGTGGCAGACTTTGGCGCCGCAACAGATCAGGTTTGCCAAGGGGCCAACGTGCAGATCCTCGACGGTAGCTGGAACGGCACCGTAGACAACACCTGGCGTTTCCGCTACATCTGCCCAGGCACGCGCAACTACATCTACGAGGGTGTGGGCAACGCAGGCCGCAACCCGACGGTGATTTACGATACGGCGGGTGTTTTCCCCATTACGCTCATCGTAAGCAACGGCGCAGGCTCTGACACGATTACGCGCACCATCTTCCGCGTCAACCCATCGCAAGGGCGGGTAGTAGGCCCGATCCGGCAGTCTTTTGAGTCTGGCCGGTTAGACGACAACGCAGACATCTTCCAGAACTGGCGCTCTGAGCCTGCCACAGCCGCAGGCTACCAGATTACCAACGCTGCCGCTACGGAAGGCTCGCAGTCTATCCGCATCTTCAACGTATCGGGCACGGGGGGCGTCATTGCCGGGCGCGACCGTTACCTCTACTCGCCAGTGCTGAACCTCTCTGGCCTGTCTGCGCCCAAAATCTACTTTAAGCGCGCCCTGAGCCGCCGCACCCTAACCGCCACCGCCGACAGGCTCACAGTTGAGATATCAGGCAACTGCGGTCTGAGCTGGACAACACGCGGCACCCGCAGCATGACGACAACCCCTGCCCTATTCTCGGTAGCCAGCACCAACACCTCGCGCAACTGGGCGCCGACATCCAGCCAATGGGCGCAAGACTCTGTGGTGATTGGCCTGGCCCAGCGCGGCAACATCCAGATACGGTTCAACATGCAGGCGGGCAATGCCAGCCCCCTCTATCTGGATGATATTCAGGTGGGCGACCGCCTGGCTACGGCTACGGCCATCAGCCAACTAGTAGGCGGCTGCACCGAATGCCTAAACTTAGAGGTGGCACCTATGCCTGCCACGGGCTCGGCCATGATTGAGGCAGGCTCGTCTCGGAGCATGGCTACGCTTACGGTGCTAGACCTGAGCGGCCGGGTGCTGGCCCAGCGCAACCTTGCCCCGGGCGTACAGGCCCAGAGCCTGGGTAGCCTTGCCCCCAGCCTTGCCAACGGCACCTACATCATCCGCCTGGATGCGCCCGAAGGCCGTATGACCAAGCGACTGGTGGTGCAGCAATAAGCAGACGCACATCCACTTAAAGCCCCCGGTTGCCTAAAGCAGCCGGGGGCTTTTTTATGGGCCCAAGGCAGGCCTAAGGCCACCTGGACAGTAGGCAATGCAATGCAGCGGCAGGGCTCTAGTAACATAGGCGTAACATAGACTGCCTAGCTTTGGGCCGTTTTGTGGGCGCTGCTCCCTCCCGCCAATTACATCACATTATGGGTTTCGAGCTAGAACCCAGCTATACGCTGCTGCTTTTCTTCTGCTTGCTCTGTGCCTGCGGGTTTGAGTTCGTCAATGGCTTTCACGACACGGCCAACGCCGTAGCGACGGTGATTTACACCAACTCGCTGCCGCCGCTGGTGGCGGTAGTGCTGAGCGGGTTGCTCAATTTCATAGGGGTTTTTCTGGGCGGTATTACGGTTGCCATGGGCATCGTAAATCTGCTGCCCGTAGAGAGTTTAATAGACCAGAACCTGAACCACAGTTTGGCGATGGTGTTTGCGCTGTTGCTCTCGGCCATTGCCTGGAACCTGGGCACCTGGTGGCTGGGGCTGCCAAGCTCTAGCTCGCATACCCTCATTGGCTCTATCATAGGCGTGGGGCTGGCTTTCTCGTTGCTGCCTGGCGAGCACCAGGCCGCCGTAAACTGGAGCAAAGCCGGAGAGATTGGCATGTCGCTGCTGATCTCGCCGCTGTTTGGCTTTGCCTCTACCATAGCGTTGATGCTGGTGCTGCGCCGCCTCAACCCCGGCCCCAAGCTGTTTAGCGAGCCACCCAAGCGCAAGGCACCTCCGGCATGGATACGCTCCATCCTGGTGCTGACGTGCTCTGGCGTGTCGCTTAGCCACGGTGCCAACGACGGGCAAAAGGGCGTGGGCCTTATCATGCTAATCCTGATAGGCATTGTGCCTGCGCAGTTTGCCCTGGATGCAGGCCGCAATCCGGCCGAGCTTAAGGCCCACCTGACCCAGACCGAGCAGGTGCTGGCCCGGTTCGACACCGGCCGCCTATCTGGCCCGGAGCGCGATGCCTACCGCCTGGCACGTACAAACCTGGCCGACTTGCAGCAAGTACCTACTGACGTGGCGGCCTTCTCTAAGCAAGATGCCTTCCGCATCAGAAAAGACATCTTACTGGTGACACGTGAGACGGACCGAATCTTGAAAGGAGGCAACCTGACCCTGGCCCAGGCAGACCAAGCCACACTAAAAGCAGGCATGGCAGGTATGCGCCGCTATACAGACTATGCCCCGCGCTGGGTAATCATCATCATTTCGCTCTCGCTGGGGCTGGGCACCATGGTTGGGTGGAAGCGTATCGTACGCACCATTGGCGAGAAGATCGGCAAGCAACACCTGACCTACGCCCAAGGCATGAGCTCGGAGCTGGTGGCGGCCAGCACGATCGGCCTATCCACCTATCTGGGCCTGCCCGTGAGCACGACACATGTGCTAAGCTCGGGCATTGCGGGCTCGATGGTAGCCAGCAAGGGCATGAACAACCTGCAGCCTGCCACCATCCGCAACATCGCTCTGGCCTGGGTGCTCACCTTACCCGTGACGATGACCATGTCTGGCACCATTTACCTGCTGCTCCGCAGCATTCTGTAAGCTTGCACAAGGCCCGTTCGGTAAGACGGGCCTCATGCAAGGCGCCGGTTTATCAGAGACCTACCGTCAGACGGCACCCCGGGGTTATGGTGCGTCAGCAAATATCCAGGTGCAATTACCACCAGAAGGCTTAGTGTACGGGCTGCACGAGCAGGCGCTCTTGCCAGCGGCGGCTGCCCTGCACCACTTGCAGCATGTACAAGCCGGGGCTAAGGGCCCTTAGAGAGAGCGTTGCCCGGCCTGCACTCATGGCACCTTGCTGCACCAGGCGGCCGGTGGCGTCGCTAAGGGTATAGCTGGCGCGGGCAGGGTCTGACAATACGACGCTGGTATAACCTTGGGCCGGATTAGGCGCCACACTCAGCAATGGCACCCGCTCTGCAGACAAGGCCGTTACAGAGGCCGTATCTACCACCACGAGGCTGTCAATAAAGAGGGCATTGCCACCACCGGCCGTAAGCTCGAAGCGGAAGCGGACAAAGGCATTGCTCTGCAACCCGTTGAGCGATATAACCTCGGTGCGCCAGTCTGAGGCTGTGGGCCGGTATGTACCCGTAAAGAGGCTCTGCTGGGTATAAACGGCCGTAGGCCCACCGGCTGCACCAGAGCGCGTTGTGCGCAACCTAAAGGGCTGGTTGCAGGCTGGCGATACAAACAGCCGGAGCACATCCACATCGCCCAGGGCACGGCGGGCACCGGCGTATTTATAGCGCAGCACCGCTGTGGGCGCTATGGTAGCCAGGTTGTAAGCCGGTGTGGTGATGGCTACCACGCTGCCTGCCTGGTGCAAGATGGGCTGCACCCGCAGGGCCGTGGGGCTGGCAAAACCTACCAAGCCAGAGCGCTGCCAGCCGGGTGTCCCTGCGGGCTGCTCGCGCAGCCAAAGTTGGGTGCTGTCTCCGTTTAGTTGGGGCCAGGTGGGATTTTCGAAGTCCTCGGCCTGGCCGGGCTGGTAGCCGGGCTGCCCGCTCAACACGCGGATGGTATCTCTGAAAAACAGCGTATCGGCCCCCTGGCGATTGCTGGCAATAAGCCTGATGGAGTACACCCCGGGCTGAGTATAACGGGCCGTGGCCCGCAGCCCGATGGCGGTGTCTGGGCTGCTGCCGGGTAGCAGCCAACGAAGCTGGGTAGAGTCTTGCCCGCCTGCAACGAGGTTGGCCCCCAGCGCCAGGGCCTGGCCCGGGCAAACCACGGTAGCGGGTATAGAGACTGCTACCTGGGGCGGGCATGGCCTGGGTGCCAACAACACACCGGTGGCCTGGAGGTTCTCGGCCGTCCAGAGGTTGTTGCGGGCGCCCAGGCTGCTTTGGCTGGCAATGCGCATGCGCGCACACTGCCCGGCGGTAAACATGAAACGGCAGCTTGCATACTCCATAAAATTTTGCACGTTGGAGTTGGTGCCGCAGGGGGCGTAATTGGTGGGGCAGCCAAAGCCTACCACGCCGCTGGTGTTGGGGGTATCGTCTACCCCATCGTCTATGTTGCAGTTGCTGGCCTGGCCGGTGCTGTTGCTGTTGCCCCAGGTGTGGGCCAGGTTAAAGTAATGGCCTATCTCGTGGGGCAGCGTGGTGGCGATGGTGCCATTGGGGCGGCGGCCCATTACTTCGGCCCGCATTACTACACCCTCGCGGCTGGGGTTTGGGGCTGTGCCGGGGTAGTAGGCGTAGCCATTTACGGGCGTTGAGCCCGACACGGCATTGCGCGCCACCCACACATTGAGGTAGCGGCGGGTGTTCCAGCTCACCACGGCCTTCATGTTCTCGCCGCCGGCGTTGGTGATGGCCGCATCTACCCAGCGGGTAATGCCATTGGTGCAGTTGCCTTGCGGGTCTAAACGGGCGAGGCGGAACTCGAACCTGGCGTTGCCGATGCGGCTCTTAAACTCTGGTACTACCTGGGCGGTATCTGGGTTGCGGCCGTTGTAGCGGTCGTTAAGCAGCGCGATGGCCTCTTCTATCTGGGTGTCGGTCAGGTTCTCCGAACCAAAGTTGTGAAAGATGTGCACCACCACGGGGATGATGCGCAGTGTGTCGGTGCTGGCCACACGGCCCTGGCGGCGGGCCTGCTCGGCGTCGCGCGTTTCGGCCTCTAGCCTCCGGAGGTTCTCGCGCAGCTCAGGCTGGTCGGCCAGTGCCCGTTGCACCATCAGGTCTGTACCGCAGGGCAACTCTTGTGCCTGGGCCATGGGCAAAGCCCCCAACGTCATGGCAGCGGCAAACAAGGCCGTGCCCCACTTCTTCAATAGCATGGTTAACCGATTAAGACAGGCGGCTTCAGACAGGCAGCCAACAAAGTGCAAACAAAGCCTACAGTCTCCAAATATAATTCGGACTGCTTGCTGAATTAACCTACTTTTCTTGGGCAGTGTTTAGTCGCGCGGAGGATGTTTGTACCTGAAGCCGTCTCGCAGGCTAGGGCCGCGTTGCTGCAGCAGGGGCAGGTCTTGCGGGCGGTAGATGCAAGGCAGCGGCGTGCACCAGCAGTTAGGGTGCTTCTCTCGGCCGGCCGTGTGCGTAGCCGGAAAGCGATACCGGTCGCCTAGTGCCGTGATGAGCCGGTAGGGCCAGTGGGCCACAAAGTTGGAGCCTGCCTCTTGGCACCACTCTACCTCGGGGTAGGGTGCGGGGTACAGCAGCACCTGGCGGGTGTAGGGGGTAAACTCCCCCAGGCTGCGCAGTGCGGCCACGGCCATCAACCCCGTAATGCCCAACACAAAGGCCTTGCCTACCCTGCCCAACCACGGCTGCGGCAGGCGGGCCAGCCCCCAGCAAACCAGCCCTAGGCTGGCAAACGTAAGGGCCGCATGGCCATAGCGGGGCTCGGTGGCAGCAGAAAACCAAAACAGCACGCCAATGCCCTGTACGGCACAAAAGGCCAGGTAGCGCAACCGGCGCTCTGTGCGGCCCAGGCGGCCAAGGCCCAGGGCGGCGGCTATGGCCCCCACGGCCAAAGAGGCAAAGGCCAGCAAGACGATGAGCCGGTTTTGCAGGTTGAGCCCTTCTAGCAGAAAGGCCCGCCACCAGGCAGGGTCTGCCAGGCGCTTGGGGCTGTGGTGGATGTCGCCTGCCACCTGTGCCTTGAGGCGGTCTATGACGACGACGGGCATTTTCCAATCTACGGCCAGCACGTCTAGCTTGGGTACCAGAAAGTAGAGGTAGCCCGTCATCAGCACGTTGCGGGCAAACCAAGGTGCCAAAAAGAGTACCGCTGCCCCTATGGCCACGGCCAGCGATTGGAAACGGCCACGGCCGCGCTGCTCGGCCAACAAGGCCAGCGGCAGCACCAGCAAAGAGAGTGCCGTTACCTTCAGCGTAAAAGCAAAAATGGGCAGGGCTACAAACAGCAGCCGGCTCAGGGCGGGTTGGGGGCGGTCTGTGCCTAGCAGCCACTCGGCCAATACCACCCAGCTTATAATGGCCAGGGGCAGGTCTGTACTGTTGCCGCTCATCTGATTGCGGAAGAAGAAGAACGGCAGCGCCGCCACCAGCAGATACAGGCCGCGCACACGGCCGGCCCACAAATCGGGCAGGTAGCTAAAGGCATACCAGGCCCCCAGCCAGGCAACCCAGCCGTTGATGTCGTATAAGGGGCGGCCCACCAGCCACTCGAAGCTGTAAAAAGCCCCTAGCAGGCTCCAATGGCTGTTGTAGGCGAAGTTGGGGTGCAGGTTGCCAAACCCGATGATGACCCCATAATCCAGCATAGAGCGGAAGATGGGCAGATACCCCACTGCATCGTCGAAGACCTCTGTGGGGCCGGTGGCCTTGAGCAGTGCACAGGCAAAAAGCAGACCCAATGCAGGTGCGGCTATGCCATACCCGGCTTGCCAGCTAAAACCCGCCCGCACCACTTGCCGCACCCGGCGGGCCCCAAGCGGCAACAACGAGCCTATGAAAAGGCCTGCCCCGTACCCATGCCCTAAGGGCAGCCAAAGTGCCCAAACAGCCACCACCGCAGCGGCAACCATCAACCCCAACACGGCCGTGACGGCGGCCTTGGGTGGGGCAGCATCGGCCCGGCAAGCCACCAGCAGGCCTGCCCCAAGGGTAAGTACAGAGGCCGTCGTCAGCAGCCAGACGAAGATCAGCAGGAGCACAGGCTAGTAGGCGTCAAAGTCTATGAGTTCGAAGCGGATCTCGTCTGCGGCAGGGGTCGGTTGGCCTTGCAGATCCAGGTAGATGAGGTTGAGCGGCGAGGGCTTAAGGCGCTCTGGCAGGCGGCCGTATAGAGTGCCAAAGCGGGTGCCCGGGGCATGGCCGATCCACATCTGCACCCATGGGGTGCCGGGGGCAGCCTCGGCGGCAAGCTCGGGGCGCTGGCTTAGCATGGCTTGCACAAGGCCACGGTCTGTCTGGCTGTAGAGTTTGCCTCCGGCGGCAAAGTAGCGCCCGGCCGGGCAGCCCACCCGCCACCGGGCCAGCTCGGCAGAGAAGTGGCTGCTAAAACCTGGCACCGTGCCGGGGTAGCGCACCGGCCCTCGGCCCAGTTGCACATCCAACGGGGCTATGAGCGAGAAGCCCAGCTTTTTAAGAAAGCCGGGCGTGGAGTTTTGATTGGCCACGCCAATGACAAAGCCGAAGCCGGCCTCGGCGGCGGCTTGGTAGGTGCGGCTGGCCAGTTGCGTAAACAGGCCCTTGCCCTGGTGGGCCGGATGCGTTGCCGTATTAAGCGACAGCAGGCCACGCACAGGCTGCCCACCCCGCTGGTATTGCACGGGGATGGTTACATAGTGCCCGGCAAGCGCACCGTCTGGAGCCCAGGCATCGAAGCCTACCACTGTGCCTGCTGGGTTTTGTACATACTGCCACTCCAAAAAAGCGGCGCTAAACTTTGATACACCCGCAAAAACGCTCGAGAGCAGGCGGGCATACTGGCCCAGGCTGGCAGCGTCGGTGCGGGTAGGTTGCAGGTCGTACATGGGTTGAGGCGGGAGGGAGATACGCCAGACAAAAGCAGCCACTGGCAGGCCGTTGCCACATGGCGCTGCAAAATAGGGCCTAACGCCCGGCCATGGCAGGCCGAGGCTGCGCATCTTGCGCTAGGCCATCCACAAAGTCTGTATAGCGCTGTAGGCGGGCACCGGCGGCCAGCAGGCCGTCTAGCTTAGCCAGCAGGGATTGGCGGCCTACGTACATCAGGGTGTTCATCAGGCGGCTACCCCCCAGGCCAGGGTGCATAAAGCGCTCTTGCTCGGTGTCTATGTCGTAGGGGTGCAGATAGCCCAGCACCGGGCCCTGCGCTTGCTTAAAGAGGTGGCGCACATATGCCCCCGGCAAAAGCCGCATGTAAGTGCCGCCTGCAAAGGGCAGATGCCCCAGGCCTACCCGGGCCGTGCTCATGGGTATCTCCCAGATGCCGTCTATCTGCCTGGGCTTGGTGCCGAAGCCCGGCCAGCCGAAGAGGGGGTTGCGCGCCGGCAGCACCGAGCTGCTGTAGCGAAGGCCTGCCGCCGCCAATACCCCATGCGCCCAGGGCGTATCTGCCGTTAGCGAGAAGATGGGTGCCCTAAAGCCCTCTATCTGCCTGGCACCTGCCCGCAGCAGCGCCTCTATGTTGCGGCCAACGTCTTGGGCCAGGCCGCCGGGGCCAAGCTCTGGCAAGGGGCGGTGCGTATGGGTATGCAGGGCAATCTCGTGGCCTTCGGCGGCAATCTCTTGGATGAGCGAGGGGTAAAGTTCTGCCACCTGCCCCACGGTGAAAAAGGTCGTTTTGGCGTTGTGGGTCCGTAGCCAGGCCAGGTAGCGGTGGGTGTTGGCAGGTACGCGCTCGCGGTACTGCCGGCCGTCGGGCATCCAGAGGCGGACGTCCTCCAGGTCGATGGAAAACAGGTATGTCTTACCGTCGGTGGCCATGGGCGCAAGGTTAGGCGACGTGCTCTGCCGCAGGGGTTGGGGCCTGTTGTTGCCAGCGCACCAACCGCGGGTGGACAGGTATGCGCGGGATACGCAAAATATCAAACTGGATGGCAGAGAGCAGGCTTTGCACCCCAACAATGACGGGCAAGCCTGCCAGCATTACCGTGCCCGCCGTAGCCGGGGCCACGCCGCTGAGCTGATACCATTTGTAAAGCCCGAAGCCCAGGCCAAACAACAGCAGCGCAAGGCCTGCCACCAACTGAATGCTGCCGATGCTAAAGTCTCGCACAAAGTATTGGTAGGCTACCCGCTTGCAGAAACGGCTCAGGTGCTTGAGCGGAAACTCTAGGGCCGTTTTGCGGATGGAGAGGCTGCTGGTTTCGTCGCCATAAACGGGGCGCATGGGCACGTCTCGCACTACGGCCTGCGCCAGCCCGAGGCGGAAGAGCATGTCGCTCTCAAAGAAGTAGCGCCGCTCTATGCGCTCGGCACTCAGCAGCGGATACATCTGCGCGGCAAGGGCGGTGTAGCCGTTGGTGGGGTCCATAACGTCCCAATAGCCTGAGCTAAGCTTAGACACGAAGCTGAGCACCAGGTTGCCAAACAACCGGATGCGGGGCATAACGGCCAGGTAGCGTGGGTCGAAAAAGCGGTTGCCCTTCGTATAGTCTGCCTGGCCTGCCAGGATGGGCTCTACGAAGTGTGGTATCAGGGCAGGGTCCATCTGCCCGTCGCCGTCCACCTTTACTACTACTTTGGCGCCTTCTTCGTAAGCGGCCTTGTAGCCGCTCAGGGTGGCCCCGCCTACCCCTTGGTTTTGGGTATGAAAGATGACGCGTACCCGCCCATCGGTACAGTGGGCCTGCACGAACAGGCCGCTTTGCTCGGGGCAGCAGTCGTCTACGACGTAAATGCGGCTGACAATCGAGGGCATACCCTCGATTACGCCCAATACGTGACGCTTAACACGGTAGCTCGGGATGACGACGGCAATCATGCAGGCTGCTCTTGGGTTTTGGCGATATCGTCTAGGCGGGCCTGGGCCTTGGCCAGGGCACCCATGCGCTGGGCATTTTGCACAGAGGCAAACCAGGCATTGAACTTGGCCGAGTACTTGCCATAACCGCGCATAAAGATAAAGACAGGCCAATACGACATCCCGATAAAGGCAACGATGCCGGCCAGATCTCCCCCTCGGATCAAAGCAATGAGCGAGGCAGCCACCATGCCCTTGATCAGAAAGCGCATGTCAGACTTGTACCGCTCTGAGCGGCGCACGATGTAAGCAAAAAAAGCGCCATACACCAAACTGAGCAAGATGATGCCGCCCACGCCGCCCTCTCCGTAAAAAGTGCCGTACATAGACTCTGAGATGCCGATCGTCAGGCCAGAGTTGCTACCAAAGTCGTTGAGGCCTAGCTTGTTGGCATAGCCACCCACGGGCTTATCTGGCCAAATGGCACGAGGAATTGGCCGCAGCAATATCTCCAAGTGCTGGAAGCCGTACTGATAGGGCAAGTTTTCTGGATAGACCTGCAGGGCCATCATGAAGCCGTCTAGCAGGTTTTGGTCTTCGGCTGTCTCCAGGCGCTCTAGGGCCAGCTCTACCTGTTGCTCCATAGGCAGCAAGAACGCACCCGGGGTACGGGCAAGGCCAGCAATAGAGTACACCACCAGCAGGCCAGCCAGGCCAATGGTATAAACACGCACCTTGCGCCATACCGGCAGGTTGCCCACATAAATGATGCCCACCACAATGACCCAAGAGAGGAAGTTGAACCGCGCGCCTGGGTTGTAGCTCAAAAAGGCACCATAGATCAACACAAGGGCAAAGCCGAGTTTGCTGGTAGGGTCTGTACGGGCATCTATGGCACGCCAGGCAATAAAAATCAGGATGACGATACCCCCTAGCGCAAAGGGCAGAAACAGAAAGTAGGATACCCCAGTGGCCGAGTTGTAGTAACCATCTGCCAAGGCCCTGGCTACCAAGAAGGACTGCGAAAAGAAGATGGCAATGTTTACGGCCAGAAAAATGCTCAGCAGCAGCGTACGCTTTTGCAGCATATACTGCCCCAGCATCTGTTTTACATCCTTTTCTACCTGTGGCTTCCCGATAAGGGTCTTGGTAACGATGTAGCCCAGCACAAACAGCGCTGTACCCAGAAAATATAGGTTGAGCGCCCTGAGCGCCAGCTCATTGTCTAGATTAAAAATGCTACGGGCGTAAGCCACCACTACCCACCCTACGGCCCGCTGGTTGGGGTTTTCTACTACGATGTAATACCTGTAGAGCCCGCTGCCTGCATACAGCAACGTCATCAGCATGGGTATCTCATCTGCATTGTAGATGAAGTACACCACACCGAAAAGGAACAGTGCTAGGCTGCCGTAGAGAATGCCGTCAAATTCCATGCAGGGTAAGGCAAGACTGCCTCGGCCAAAACGGGCCATACGCCTTGGCCGTAACCAGGGAGCGTGGCACTAAAGTTCTGGCATTGCAAGTTACGTCTTTACCCCGCCTTGGCGGTGCAGCAGCATAAACACCCCTAGGCAGAAGGTGGTCCGGCTTAGGCGTACCTCAGGGATCTCGGCAGATGGGCGGGTAGAAAACAGGTGGCTGGCCTGGAAAGATGCCCCCGCCCACGGCAACAGCTTGAACTGCACCCCGGCCCCAAGGCGCAAGGCCGCCTGGGTGGAGGCAAAATCGGCGGTTACTACTTTGGGGCCGCGCCAGGCCTCTTGCAGGTATTGGGGCCCGAAAGCCACGGTAAAATGGCCGTTGGCGTAAGGCGTTACCGCCTGCAGACCCAGCTCTGGCCCTAAGAAACGGAGGTCGGCCCGGTTGTAAGTGCCCTTGGCCAGGTCGCTACTGCGGATGGCCATTGCATCGTAGGCCAGGCCGAAGATGACGCCGTTCTTGATTACGCGCACGCCCGTCTGAAAGACCATTCCGCTGACTTGGCGAGGGTTATCAATGGCACCTTGGCTGTTTTGGACGATGAATTCGCTTGGTAAGGCGGCCGAGCGCCCCCCTACCCCCGCCATCCCGTAGAGCTGGACACCGTTGTGCGGATTGTCTGCCGCAAGCCGTGCCAAGAGGGGGTCTAGGGTGGCTTGCGGGCGGGCCACCCCACCTACAGAGGTCACCAATGGCTGCTCGGCAAATCGCCCGCTTGTGTCTAGTTGTTGTTGGCGCATGGCCAACCGCAGCCCGAGCCTGTCTTGCGATGGAAGAGAATAAAAGTTGAGTTTTATGGCCTTAATTCGGTGCAACCTGATAAAGTGCTTGCGGAGCTTGCCCTGTTGGTTGTAGCGGGCCACTACGGCAACACGTTGCCTGTAACCCAACACAAAGACAGGCTCTTGCATGCCGTTAACGTATTCAACCTGGTCTGGCAAGGCAGGTGCAGGTGCTTGGGCGTAGGCAGACAACGGAAGGCAGCCGGCCATAAAAAGGGCCGCATAGAAAGCAAGCAGGCAAAAGGACTTAAGCATAAGAAATTGGTAGTATGGCTAGGATGTACAAGGCTAAGAACGGCAAGGCATACCCATACCGCCAAACTCAGTGCCCAGGCGCGGCGTCAAAACTTTTCGGGCCCGGCATGGCGTTTCGTACCTTTGGGTAAGAGATGGTCAAGATCAGGGACATAGCATTCGACGAGTTTCCGCTGCTGCTGGCACCGATGGAGGACGTGTCTGACCCGCCGTTCCGCGCCGTTTGCAAGCTTGGCGGGGCCGATTTGATGTACACCGAGTTCATCAGCTCGGAGGGGCTCATCCGCGATGCGGCCAAGAGCGTGCAGAAGCTGGACATCTTCGAGTATGAGCGGCCAATCGGTATCCAGCTCTTTGGCTCAGACATAGAGTCTATGCGACGCAGTGCCGAGATTGCCACCGCCGCCAACCCGGACCTGATCGACATCAACTACGGCTGCCCCGTCAAAAACGTGGCCTGCAAGGGGGCCGGGGCTGCCCTGCTGCGCGACATCGACAAGATGGTAGCCATGACGCAGGCCGTGATCGATGCCACGCACCTACCCGTCACCGTCAAAACACGCCTCGGCTGGGACGACAGCACCAAGAACGTGCCCGAGGTGGCCGAGCGCCTGCAAGACATCGGCGTGGCGGCACTGACGATACATGGGCGCACGCGCGTGCAGATGTACAAGGGCGATGCCGACTGGACGCTGATTGGCCAGATCAAAGACAATCCGCGGATCCAGATACCGATCTTCGGCAACGGAGACGTGGACAGCCCCGAGCGCGCCCTGGAGTGGCGCAACCGTTACGGCGTAGATGGCATCATGATCGGGCGGGCCAGTATTGGCAATCCGTGGATTTTTAACCGCATAAAGCACTTTTTTGCTACGGGCGAGCACTTGCCAGACCCTACGCTGGAGGAGCGCGTGCGCGTGTGCCGGCAGCACCTGGACTTTAGCCTGCGGTGGAAGGGCCCCGTACTGGGTGTGGTAGAGATGCGCCGGCATTATGCCAACTACTTCCGCAACCTGCCCGATTTTAAGCCCTACCGCACCCGCCTGGTAGAGGAGCGCGAGCCGCAGGTGCTGTTCGAGATCCTGGAAGAGGTGGCTACCTCGTATGCCCTGGTAGAGCGTTAGGAAACCTATTGCAGCCTGGCCCGGTTTTTAGGTTATGACTGAAAAGCCCTGGAACCCCCTCACGCCCGAGGAGGCCCGTGTCATCGTCCACAAAGGGACGGAGTTTCCCTTTACGGGGGAGTTTACCAACCACAAGGCTGCGGGCACCTACGTCTGCCGGCGGTGCGAGGCGCCGCTGTACCACTCGGCCGACAAGTTTGACTCGCGCTGTGGCTGGCCGAGCTTTGACGACGAGATACCCGGGGCCGTGCGCCGCGAGACGGATGCCGACGGCCACCGGGTAGAGATTCTGTGCGCCAACTGCGGTGGCCACCTGGGCCACGTCTTTGAGGGCGAGCGGTTTACGGCCAAAAACGTGCGCCACTGCGTCAACAGCATTTCGCTGAAGTTTGTGGCAGGGGCGTAGTGCCCTGGGGTTAGGCCATCAGGGTCTCGGGCTGGCCTGGTTCTTTGGGGGCCAGGTCGTGGTTGCACATCCAGGCGATGCCGAACTTGTCTATGCAGATGCCGAAGCGGGCGTTCCAGAACGTGTCTTGCAGGGGCATTTGCACCTGGCCGCCTTCGGCGAGCATAGCAAAGACCCGGTCTATCTGATTGCCGTCCGTAAAATCCAGCGATAGGTAGGTACGGGCCTCGGGAGAAGTAGGCACATCGGGCCCATCGGATACCAGTAGGCGTACACCCTCTGCCATAAACTCGGCATGGAGTACATGGTTGGGGTCTTGGCCGGGCTGTGCGCCGCCGGGCATATCGCCAAAGCGCTGGATAAACAGCACCTGGCCGCCGAGGGCTTCTGTGTAAAGGTTTAGGGCAGCTTCTGCCGTTCCGGGGAAGTTGAGGTATGGGGTGAGGGTTGTCATACTAGACGGGTCTTGGTAAGGGCCTGCAAAGAACGGCAGGTGGCAACCACCAACCGCCTTCATCTGTATATTGCCCATCTAAATCTGGGGTGCAGGCGCCGAAAACTGCCGCGCTACCCTATCTCCTCCATGACAAACAACACTGCCACGCAGCAACTGCAAGACCGCCTGACGGCCGCTTTTCCGACCGCTGACGCAATCCCCGAGGCCTTCCGCCTGCATGCCCCGCTGGAGCAGCGCGAGGTTCTCGTCAACGGTAGGCTTATCCCTTTTGAGGGTGAGCTGCAAGACGTGCTGTCGCCGGTGCAGGTGGTGGATGGTGCCGGTAACCGGGCGCCCTACTTGGTAGGCCGCTACCCCATCGGCACCGAGGCGCAGGCCTTGCAGGCGCTGGAGGCCGCCGTGGCTGCCTACGACGGGGGCCGGGGCACCTGGCCTACCATGGGCATAGAGGGTCGCATTGCCGCCATGGAGCACTTTACCCGGCTTATGGTAACCAAAAAGGCCGAGGTGGTGCGCCTGCTGATGTGGGAGATTGGCAAGAGCCTGACCGATGCCACCAAAGAGTTTGACCGCACCGTTACCTACATCTACGACACGATAGAGGCGCTAAAGGAGATGGACCGGGAGGGCTCTCGCTTTCAGATTGTGGAGGGAGTCATCGCGCAGATACGCCGGGCACCGCTGGGGGTGATGCTCTCGATGGGGCCGTTCAACTATCCGCTGAACGAGACCTACTGCATGCTGATTCCGGCGCTGCTGATGGGCAATACGGTCGTTTTCAAAACGCCCAAGCACGGCACGCTGCTGCACTACCCGTTGCTGGAGTGCTTTGCGCAGGCTTTTCCGCCCGGGGTGGTCAACACCATCTATGGGCGGGGGGCGGCCGTGGTGCCTGCCTTGCTGGCCACGGGCAAGATTGATGTGCTGGGCTTTATCGGCAGCAGCAAGGTGGCCAACGGGCTCAAGAAGCAGCACCCAAAGGTGAACCGCCTGCGCTCTGTGCTGGGCCTGGATGCCAAGAACGTGGGCATCGTGCTGCCGTCTGCAGACCTGGACGATACCGTGAAGGAGTGCATCCTGGGTACACTGAGCTTTAACGGGCAGCGGTGCACGGCCCTCAAGGTGCTGTTTGTGCACCAAGACGTGGCCGAGGCCTTTGTAGCCAAGCTCTCCGAGGCGGTGGGCAAGCTGAAGGTGGGTATGCCTTGGGACGAGAAGGTCAACATTACCCCCCTACCCGAGCCCGGAAAACCCGCCTATCTGCGCGAGGTAACGGAGGATGCCCTGGCCAAAGGGGCCCGCATCGTAAACGAGGGCGGTGGGGCGCAGGCAGGCTCGCTGGTGTATCCGGCCGTGCTGTACCCGGTGGCACATGGCATGCGCGTTTACCGCGAGGAGCAGTTTGGGCCCATCATTCCGGTGGTGCCGTTTGCCGATATAGACGAGCCCATCCGCTACATGCAGACGAGCGACCACGGGCAGCAGGTGTCCATCTTCGGCCAAGATGCCGAGCAGATGGCCCACCTGGTGGACCCGATGGTGAACATGGTCTGCCGCGTGAACCTGAACGCCCAGTGCCAGCGCGGGCCCGACGTTTTTCCGTTTACGGGCCGGAAGGACTCGGCCGAGGGTACGCTGTCGGTGGTGGATGCGCTGCGGAGCTTTTCTATCCGCAGCATGGTGGCCACCAAAGCCACCGACAAAGACAAGGCCATCTTGAACACGATGGTGGAGAACCGCGACAGCAGCTTTGTGAGTACGCGGTTTTTGTTGTAATAGGGGAAGTTTGCCTTTGGAGCCGGTTACAAACCGGCAACCTTGGGTGGGTCCCGGTTGCAAACCGGGACCAGGTACCTAGGATCTGCAAGGTCCTTCCTTAGTTAGCCTAAAGTAACGCTGGGAAAGCACCCCCTCACCCCCCAACCCCCTCTCCCCCTCCTGGGGAGAGGGGGAGCTGGCCTTCTGATCAGTATGGAGTTACATCAAACAAATACTAGGGCAAAGTCTTGATTCAATCTATTAGCAAGGCTGCCCGAGCCTCTGCCACTGGGAGGAAACGGACGCCGGGTTGGGCGCGGAACCAGGTTAGCTGGCGCTTGGCGTAGCGGCGGGTGTTTTGCTGGATGCGGGCCACAGCCTCAGGGAGGGTGGAGAGGCCGTCGAGGTAATCGAAGAGCTCTCGGTAGCCTACGGTTTGGAGGCTGGGGAGGTGGCGCAGGGGGTAGAGGGCGGTGGCCTCGGCAAGCAGGCCGGCTTCCATCATGAGCTCTACGCGGCGGTCTATGCGGGCGTAGAGTTCGGAGCGGGGCATGTCGAGGCAGTAGAAATCTACGGGATAGGGCAGCGGGTCTGCCCCCTGGCCCAGGTGCTGGGTAAAGGGCTTGCCCGTGCCAAGCGTAACCTCCAGCGCGCGTAAAACCCGGCGGGGGTTGGCCAGATCTACCCGCTCGGCGGCGGCGGGGTCTAGGCGGCAGAGCTCTGCGGCCAGTTGGGCCAGGCCCTCCTGGGCCAGGCGGTTGGTCAGGTGCTGGCGCAGGGCCTCGTCGGCGGGGGGCAGGTCGTCGAAGCCTTGGAGCAGGGCCTTGATGTAGAGTCCGCTGCCGCCCACCAACAGCGCCCGGCCGTGGGCTTGCAGGCTGGCCTCTAGCACAGGTCGGGCCTGTTGGGCGTAGCGGTTGGCATCCAACAAGTCTGTTACCGGGCGGTCTGCCACAAAGTAGTGGGGCACGGCAGCGCGCTGGGCCGGGCTCGGCGGTGCAGACCCTATGGCCAGCTCGGCATAGCACTGCCGCGCATCTGCCGATACGATGGGTACGCCCCAATGCTGGGCCAGCTCGATGCTCAGGTCTGTTTTGCCAATGCCGGTGGGGCCTGCCAGAACGGTGATACGCATTTCGGCCTGCAAGTTGGGAGGTGGCCGCCGCACCACAGGAGCCTAGTGCCTTGGCTCGTCGGCAGGGGCAACGTCGGGCGGGGGCGTTTCCGTAGGGCCGCTGGTGCGTTCAACGCTTAGCGTACAATCACCCACGAGGGCAGCCAGGGCCCCAATAGCAGCCAGCACAGGCGCCAATACGGCGCCCACCACACCTACCGTAAGCGGAAAGCTCATCAGCTCTTTGCCGTCTCGGCTGTGGATGACGATTTTGCGCACATTGCCCTCGGCAATAAGGGCCTTGACCTTATCTAACAGTTGCGCGCCAGAGAGGTTGAAAGATTCGAACTGTGCCATAGTTTGCTTGGGTACGGAGGTTTGCCAGACAAGTTAAACCCTGCCTGGCCATGTCTTGATGCTGCCTTATCCTTTATTTTGCCAAAGTAAACCACACAAAAACCTTATTAAGAGCCATGGAGCCACTGCCATTTGCCTTCAACGTTTGCACCTATCTCTGCGTAGATACCGAAGAGAGCGACGAAGGCGTAGAGTACCCGCTGATGGGCAGCCTCTCTGCCGACGAGCGGCGCATTTTCTATTGGAGGCTGGCCCTGGTACTAATGATTACCAGCAAACGCTGCAACCCCAACCAGCGGCATGTCATCATCACCAACGACAAGGCCGATGTGGTGTACCAGGGGCAAGACCTCCGCGCATGGCTGGCCGTGCATGGCATAGAGACGGCCTACCTGCCCTTTAAGGCTTTCCGCTGGCCGAAGGGCACCAGCAAGCGCTTTACCAATGCCTACTACAAGCTAGAGTGCCAGGGCCTGATGGCCACCTGGGGCAAGCCCAGCATCTTGCTAGATACAGACGTAGTTTGGGCCCGCCGCGACGCTGGCCTAGAGCAAGCCTTAGCCGCTGGCCAAACCCTGATGTATGACCCCCACGAGCGCGGGGCAGACCCAGACAGCCGCCAATACGGTGCCACCAGTATGCGAGACTTTGGCAACATCTTCCGCGAGCTGGACCCTACCTACCCCAACCCTACCCCAGTAGCCTTGGGAGGCGAGGTAGCAGCTGCCAGCCCTGCCGTATGCGCCGAAATATACCGCGACTGCCTGCACGGCTTTAACCTGGTGGTAGAGCGCCTACACAAAGGCCAGCCGCTACCCGACGAGCCCCGGGGATTACACCTGGTAAACAGTGCCGACACCCTGCTGAGCTTTGGGGTATGCCGCCGGACAGACCTGGTCTGGATAAACCCTTGGCTGAAGCGGATGTACAACATCGGGTTCCTCAACAACCTAAAACCCGGCGATGAGCAAAAGCCCCTCTGGCACCTACCCGGAGAGAAGCACCGCGGCTTATCTAACCTCTATGCCTTTATCATGGAAGGCGACCCCAGGTTCTGGCAGGCTGACGATGAGGCCCGGGCCAGGTTTCTAGGGGCAGTATGCGGAGTGCCCAGGCGCACCATCCGCCGCAGCACAGACCCCAGCTGGTGGCAAGAGCAAGTCCGTATTGCCAAGGGCCGGGCGGGTATCTGGCGGGGCAAGGTTTTGCAACGGCTGGGGCTTTTCCACCACCGGTAGGGCCGAACTAGGCCGCGGCGGTTGGCAGCAGCTTTTTGCGGCGCAAGACGGTCTCTACCCAGCGGCGGTCGTTGTCGGAGGCGAAGATGTCGAAGGGTAGGTAGAAGAACTGGAACTTACCCACCCACAGCAGCAGGGCGTCGGCCCGCAGCTCGGCTTGTTGTATCTGCGCCCAGGGCAGCACCATGCCCTCTTTCTCGCTCTTTTTGATGATGACGTGCTCGTTTTTGAACTCGTAGCTGTAACGCTCAAACAGGGTTTTGCCCTGGGGCAACTGGGTGATGCCATAAAACTGCACGTACCAAAACAGCAGATACAGCAATGTGAGCACCATCGCCCCTATGGCCAGCCAGAGCAGGGCATCGGTAAAATAGAGGCCGGGCAGCACCAGGGCCACCGGTACCAGAAAAGCCCACCAATACCGCTGCAGAGCAGTGGCAAAGCCGATCTTGATAAAAGTCTGGGTGGGTAGCTGGTAGCGTTTGGTTTTTACGGAAAGCATGAGAGGCGATGGCCCGGATGAAAAGGCATAACGGCCCGGGGGCCGCCGATGGCTGAAGGGTTAAAGAGAGAGTAAAAGAAAGCCTTAGGGCCTAAAGCGCAACTTGGCGTAGCGCGAGGTACCCATGGCCGTGTTGATGTCTGGCGCAGAAGGGCGCACGGCAAACGTAGAAATGTTGCGGCTGCCTACCACGCCTACGCCACCCAATACGTTGGTGTAAAAAGGGCGGGTCTGCGTCAGCACGTTGAAGTCTCGCACGGCGCTGATGTATTGGGTGAGCCGGTTGTTGATGGTACTGATGCGCAGGGTCATCTGGTCGAAACGGCGCACGAGGAGGTTGGGGTCTGTCGTGTCTAGTTGGGTGCGCAGAAAGTCGTAAAAGGCAAACCGGTCGTTGCCGACGGCGTCGTAGCTGACAGTGACCTGCCCGCCGCTAAGGTTTCCCCGGGGCTCGCGGTCTATGACGGGGTTCCAGGTTATGTTGCGGAAGCGGACGGTGCTGTCGCCTTGGCCTGCCCCGTACACCTCGCGGATGCGCATATCTACAGCCACGCTGTAGCGGCGCACAGAGTCTTGCCGGACGTTGAAGCGGATGTTGGTGTTGATGCCTCGCAGGAAACGCTGCCCCCCTACCCCGACGGCAGGCACCAGAATGTCTGCATCCGTCAGGTTGGGCAGCACGTTGGTTAGGGCGGTAACGCGCAGCTCAGAGTTAGGGCGCTCCACTACGATTTGGTACAGACGTGTAGCGTCTAGCCGGAAGCCCGCCGGGGTGCGGAAGACAAGCTGGTCTCCACCTGCAAACAGGCCCGTGTCTTTGGCAATGGTGGTGTCGGCCAGGGTGACGACGGGTGTCAGCAGTGCGCCGTTGGCTCTGTTTACCGGGCGCATCGTTACGCGGATGGCACCGGGGCGGTAGTAGATGCTGTCGCGGTTTTTGGCGATGTTGTTGGCGTCTGGGTCGTTAATGGTCAAAAAAGACCGCTGCACCCGCACCAGTTGCACCGGCGCGGCCGCATCCAGTGCCGCATAGATGACAGGCCGCTCTTTGAAAGGCGCATTCAGCTCCACGTCGGTAGAGCAGGCGGCCAGGCTGGCCAGAGCCAGGCCCATCAGGAGTGGTTTGCAGGCGCGTATCATTTCGGGTGCAAAGATGGGACTTGCCGGGGCCAAGTGGCAGGGCGGGCGGGGGTAAACTAGGGCACGGGGTCGTAGCCGCTGCCGCCCCAGGGATGGCAGCGCCGCAGCCGCTTAAGGGCCAGCCACCCGCCTTGCAGGGCCCCGTATTTGCGCACGGCCTCTACGGCATATTGGCTGCAGGTGGGCGTGTAGCGGCAGGTGGCCGGGTATAGCGGACTGATGGCCCCTTGGTAAAACCGCAGCAACCCCAGCACCAGGGCGCGCGCCAGGCGCTGGGCAAGGTTGGGCTGGGGCATGGTGGGGTGGTTAGAGGTTAGCGCAGCAGCAGCGAGCTGTCGCCGTAGCTAAGGAAGCGGTAGCCGTTGTCTAAGGCGGTTTGGTAGATAGTGCGCCACCGATCGCCCACCAAGGCCGCCACCAAGGCCATAAGCGTAGAGCCCGGCTGGTGGAAGTTGGTGATGAGCCCGGCGCAGCTCTTGTAGCTGTAACCCGGCAGAATGTAGAGCGCCGTAGAGCCGCTGCAGGTGCTGTGCCCATCGGCGGCCACGCGGTCTGCCAGAGCCTGCAGGGCTTGGCCAAAGGTGATGGCCTCTGCCTCGGCTGCCAGCTCGTAGCTGAGCTTGCTGGGCAGGGCGGGCTGGTCTTGCCCGCGGAGCAGAATGCTGGCCCCGCGCCAGTAGAGCGTCTCGAGCGTGCGCAGGCTGGTGGTGCCTACGGGGATGATGGGCCGCGCCTCGGCGGCCAGGGTTCGGAGGGTCTCTATGGGAAGTTGGTAGCGCTCGGAGTGGATTTCGTGATCCTCCAGGTGCTCGGCTTTGACGGGTTTGAAGGTGCCAGCCCCTACGTGTAGCGTGAGGCGGTGGTGGGGGTGGCCTTGCGTCTCAAGCTCGGCCAGCAGCTCGGGGGTTAAGTGCAGGCCTGCGGTGGGAGCTGCCACGGCGCCGGCCTCTTGGGCAAAGACGGTTTGGTAGCGCTCTTTGTCCTTTTGGGTGGCCTTGCGGTGCAGGTAAGGCGGCAGGGGCATCTGGCCGACGGTGTCTAGCACTTCGGCCAGGGTCAGGTCTTCGGGTTGCCAGTTTAGGCGGACCTGGTCTTGGTCACGGTCGTGCCAGAAGGCCTGCACATCTAGGCGGGTGTGGCTGTCCAGATAGACGGGCACGTCGCCCTTCCATCGGCGTTTGCCGCCGACCATGCACGTCCACACGGCCGAGCCACGCTGGGCCAGGGCCTCGGCGGCAGAGCCTTCGGCGGGCTCTAGCAACAGAAGCTCTAGCGGATGGCCCTGGGCAGTGAGCATGGGCAGGCGTGCGGCCAGCACGCGGGTGTCGTTGAGCACCAGCACGGCGTCTTTGGGCAGGTGCTGGCCGATCTCGAAGAAGCGGGCGTGGGTGATGCCGGCTTCGGGCTTGTATACCAGCAGCTTACTGGCCGAGCGCTCGGGCAGGGGATGCGTGGCGATGCGCTCGTCGGGCAGGTCGTAGAGGAAGTCGGACGTGAGCATAGGAGGGGTGCAAAGGTACGATTCTTACCCAGAGCGATATATCTAACTAGGGAGGGTGCAACCACATTACCAATTTGGGGTGCAACGTTACTTTTGCTTATCGAGCGACTCGTATATGCCCAGCTTCAACGATCCTAACATCCAATCTTTCAATCGATTGTTCGGCAATGGCATCACCTATGAGGTGCCTAAATTTCAGCGCGACTACAACTGGGACAACGAACAATGGGATGACCTCTGGCAGGACATCATTTTGCTCGAAAATGAGGAAGAAAGAGATCACTACATGGGGTACCTGGTGCTTCAAGAGGTGGAGCGCCAAAAGTTTATCATCGTGGACGGGCAACAGCGTTTGACGACCTTATGTTTGGTTGTACTTGCTGCCGCAAGGGTATTGAAGAAGTTTGAGGCTACAGGTATAGAGCAAAGCTCAACCCGACGAACTGATCTGCTGAGGAGGTTTATTGGCACCATTGACCTCAAAACCTTAATTCCTAAGAATAAACTTGAGCTAAATCGAAATAACAACAACTATTATAAGCGAAATATCGTAACCTTAGAGCCACTGCCCAATTACGGATTAAATAGCAGTGAAAGGCTCTTGCGCAATGCCATCTTATGGTTTGAAAAGAAAATTCAGGAACACTATAGCACGGGCGTAGATATTGCTTCATTCATAGAAATTATCTCGACAAGGTTACTTTTTAGCGTTATTCAAGTCTCAGACACTGCCAGCGCGTATCGCGTTTTTGAAACCTTAAATGCGCGGGGAGTGCAGCTTAGCGCCTCAGATTTGCTCAAGAATTACTTTTTTCAGGTTGTTGACGGGCAGAATGGAGACCCGGAGCAAATTAATGAAATAGATGCATGGTGGACAGAGATCGTAAATAAGCTAGGAGAAGAAAACACTGCCGAGTTTATTAGAATCTATTGGAACAGCTACAACCCTCTAGTGAGGAAGCAACAACTTTTCAAAGTATTGCGCCAATCTATTGCGAGCATAGAATCTGTTTTTTCGTTTCTCAGAGGGCTTCTGAATGCTGCTGATACCTATAAAGCTATCCAAGACCCTAGCACCGGCTTTTGGAAGGAGCGGCCACAGGTTGCCCGCTTGCTCGGAGAGCTTAGAACCTTATCCGTCAAGCAACCCTATGCTGCCATGTTAGCCGGTTACGAAAATCTAGAAGCATCTAGGTTCGAAACCTTGATCCGGGCCATAGTAACACTTACTGTACGCTACAATACCATATCAAATCTGAATCCGAATGATCAAGAAACCGCGTACAACGAATTAGCCAGAAGCATCTCTCACAGTAAAAGAATAGATTACAGTATAATGAAGAAAATTTATGTTAGCGACGAAGAGTTTGAGGCTAACTTCAACTACAAAGAACTAGGCCCTAGGAGCGAAAGGATAGCCAAATACCTACTACTCAAGCTTGAGGAACAAAACACAAATTCTAGTACAGAATCTATTTATGACGATTTAACGCTAGAGCACATAGCTCCTCAGAACTTAAACGAAGACTGGCAAGAAAGGAAATTAATGGAGTATTGCTACAGATTAGGCAACCTTGCACTGCTAGAAAAAAACCTCAATAAAGAGGCTGCCAATAAAAGCTATGAGATAAAGAAAGGAATATTGAGTAAAAGCCGCTATAAGCTAACTCGCTCTATACCAGAGCGCTTTAATCAGTGGGATTCAGAACGGATTCAGGCCCGGCAGGCAGATATGGCCAAGCAAGCCATCCTCCTATGGCGGATTGAATTCCCCGGGTGATTAGTCCTCACACTTTTACACCTCTGCCCCCACACCCTTCATGTCTTGCAGCAGGGCTAGGGCGGCATCTAAGTCTGGGACGGTGGCCACGTTGAGGATGAGCCGCTTGCTGCTCTCTTTGAGGCGGCAACGGCCGGGGTGGGCCTGCGCATAGGCCAGAATCTGCCCAAAGACGTCGCTTTTGAAGTACTGCTCCTTCTCGGCCGGGACGAAGTAGCAGCGCATGGCCTTGTCTTTGAGCATCACCCGCTCGAAGCCCAGGCTCTTGGCCACCCAGCGGATGCGGACCGTTTCGATGAGGTCGTGGACGGGGCGGGGCATGGGCCCGAAGCGGTCTTGCAGCTCGGCGGCAAAGCGCTGGATCTTCTCTTCGTTTTCGATGTCGTCCAGCTGTGCGTATAGGCCCAGGCGCTCGGATACGGACGAGACGTAGGACTCTGGAATCAGAATCTCCATGTCCGTCTCGATGCTGCAGTCGCGCACCATCTGCTCCACCAGCGGCTTGGTCTCGTCTTTGAAAAGCTCCTTGAACTCAGACTCTTTGAGCTCGGCCACGGCCTCGTCCAGAATCTTGTGGTAGGCATCAAAGCCCAGGTCCGTAATGAAGCCTGACTGCTCGGAGCCGAGCAGATCGCCTGCGCCGCGGATGTCCAGGTCTCGCATGGCGATTTTGAAGCCCTCGCCCAGGTCTGAGAACTCCTCCAGCGTTTGCAGGCGCTTGCGGGCATCGGCCGGCAGCACCGAGGGCGGGGGCGTCAGCAGGTAGCAGTAGGCCTTCTTGTTGGAGCGGCCGACCCTGCCCCGCATCTGGTGCAGGTCGCTGAGGCCGAACATATGCGCACGGTTGATGATGATCGTGTTGGCGTTGGGAATGTCCAGCCCGCTCTCGATGATGTTGGTCGAGACCAGCACGTCGCTCTCGCCTTCGATAAACTTGAGCATCGTGTTCTCCAGCTTGGTGCCGTCCATCTGCCCGTGGGCATAGGCCACCCGAGCCGATGGCACCAGCTTCAGGATCAGGTTGGCCATCTCCTCGATGTCAGAGATGCGGTTGTGGACGAAGAACACCTGCCCGCCCCGGGCCAGCTCCTGGCGGACGGCGTCGCGGATGAAAGCCTCGTCAAAGACGTGCACCTCCGTGGTGACGGGCTGCCGGTTGGGCGGTGGCGTGGCAATCACAGACAGGTCGCGCGCGCCCATCATAGAGAAGCTGAGCGTACGTGGGATGGGTGTGGCCGTCAGCGTAAGCACATCCACATTGACGCGCAGCTCCTTAAGGCGGTCTTTGACCTTGACGCCGAACTTCTGCTCTTCATCCACCACCAGCAGGCCCAGGTCTTTGAACTTGACGTCCTTGCTCACCAGCCGGTGGGTGCCGATGATGATGTCGATTTTGCCCTCCTCCAGCTTGCGCAGGGTCTCTTTGGTTTCTGCGGCAGACTTAAACCGGTTGACGTAGTCCACCGTCACGGGCAGGTCTTGCAGGCGGTCGCGGAAGGTCTTGTAGTGCTGCATGGCCAGGATGGTGGTGGGCACCAGCACGGCCACCTGTTTGCCGTCCGTAGCAGCCTTAAAGGCCGCCCGGATGGCCACCTCCGTCTTGCCGAAGCCCACGTCTCCGCACACCAGGCGGTCCATGGGATAAGGCTTCTCCATATCGGCCTTGGCCTCGGCGGTGGCCTTGGCCTGGTCAGGCGTATCTTCGTAGAGGAAGCTAGACTCCAGCTCGGCCTGCAGGTAGCCGTCTCGGTTGTAGGCAAAGCCCTGGCTGGCCCGCCGCTTGGCGTAGAGGGCAATCAGGTCTCGGGCAATGTCTTTGACCTTCTTTTTGACGCGGTTCTTCTTGTTCTCCCACTCCTCAGACCCCAGCTTGGAGATCTGCGGCGGGGTGCCCTCTTTGCCGACGTACTTGCTGATCTTGTGCAGGCTGTGGACCGACACAGACAGAAAGTCATTGTCTCGGTACACGATGTGGATCACCTCTTGCTGGGCGCCGTTGATCTCCTTCTTCTCTAGCCCCACAAAGCGGCCCACGCCGTGGTCTATGTGGGTTACGTAGTCGCCGGGCTGCAGGGTGCGCAGCTCTTTGAGGGTAAGTGCCTTGCTTTTGGAGAACTTGTCGCGCTGCTTGGCGCGCAGGAAGCGCTCGAAGATCTGGTGATCTGTGTAGCAGACGATTTTCTGCGTTTTGTCCTCAAAGCCGCTGCGCAGGGCGGCGTACATGGGCTGGAAACGCACCGTGCGGTCTAGCTCTTCGAAGATGGTTTGCAGCCGCTCCAGTTGCCGGGGGCTCTCGGAGGCGATGATGCAGGTATAGTGCCGGGCCTGGAAGTCGGCCAAGGCCTTGGTCAGCAATTGGAAGTTCTTGTTGAAGCTCGGCTGGGGCACGGCCGCAAACTCCACGCGCACGTTCTTCTTGTTGCTCATCCGCAGGCCAAACTCAATGACCTGCCGCTGCCCGAGCGTCTTCTTAAACACGTCTGCCCGGTCAAACAGCTCGGCCGGGTCTGAGATCACCTGCGTGCCCCCGGCCGCCTCTACGATGGCCTTGAAGTTGCCCTGCACCTTCTCGAAGGCCTTGTCTATGCTGTCGGTGGCATGGGCCCAGTCGCGGAACCAGACACAGGCCTCGTCCGGAAAGAAGTTCAAAAACGAGTCGCGCTCTACCTGGGCCAGCCGCTGCTGCACGTTGGGCACGATGGAGAGCGTCTGCCGGTGCTCCTCAGACAGTTGCGTCTCCGGGTTAAAGGTGCGGATAGACTCGATCTCGTCGCCGAAGAGCTCTATGCGGTAGGGCAGCTCGGCGCTAAAGCTGTACACGTCTATGATGCCGCCGCGCACGGCATAGGTGCCCGGCTCATAGACGAAGTCGGTCCGCTCAAAGTCGTAGCCGCTCAGCACCTCGGCCAGAAAAGCCGTGTCGAGCTTGTCTCCCACACGGATGGTGAGCGTGTTTTCGGTCAGGTACCGCTTGTTGACGACCTTCTCGGCCAGGGCCTCCGGGTAGGTATAGACCAGCACCGTTTTGGCGGCCTTGCCCTCTTTGGCCAGCTTGATGTGGTTGTTGAGGGCAGAGAGCGTCTCGGCCCGCTGCAGGACGTTGGCATTGTCCACCTCCTCAAACTGGTAGGGCCGCCGCGCCGAGGCCGGAAAAAGGTGGCACTCCAGCGTTTGCTGCTCCAACAGCGTCTCGATGTCTTGCGAGAAGTAGGCGGCCTCCTCCCGGTCTGCCAGCACAAAGAGGTGGAACCCCGGCAAGGCCCGCAGCATGGCCGCAGCCACCACGGCATCTTGGCTGCCAGCCAGCCCTTTGAGCTGCACGTGCTGGCCCGGGCGGGCGCGCACGTGCTCGATGGCCGTTTGGACGAGGGCGTCTTGCTCGTAAAGCGAGAGGAAGGCGGAGACTTTCATGCCAGTGTCGAATACGAAAAGCCGACCATCAGGGATGGGCGGCCTCTTGCGTGGGGCAAAGTTCGCACCCCGAGCGAGGATATCGGCGGGTAGAGAAAGCGGCCGCGAGGCCTTTTGGCGTATGGGCAGCCTTGCCGGCTCAGCTCTTACTTGTACACGTCTTGGTCTGCGGCCAGGCCCGAGACGATCTCGATGTAGTCAGCATCCTGCACACCGGTCACTACGGGGCGGCGCACGTAGTCGCCGTCTATGCAGAGGGTGACACTGTCTTGCAGCACAAAGGCGCGGGGCAGCACCAGGGCCTGCTTCTTTTGCTGGCAGACGATGTTGGCCTCTAGCGTAGAGCCTGCAAAAACGGTTTTGCCCGGCGGCAACTCCAGCGTACTGATGGCTTTGACAGACTTGCTGGTGGCGCTGATCTTGGGGTACACCTTGGTGATGGTGCCTTGGGCCAGGGCTTTGCCGAGTGCCTCGGCCGCATAGTAAACGCGCTGGCCGGGGCGCACCAGGTTTAGGTCAGCTTCGTCTATGGCCAGCTCTACCTCGTAGGTAGCCGTCTCGCCTAACTCTACCACTACGGTGGCGGGCCCTACGAACTCACCTACGCGGGGCAGCTGGTCGTACACCATGCCTGCCAGGGCGCTGTACACCGTGTAGGTGTTTTGGCCTGCCTTCAGGGCCTGGTAGGCGGCCTGGGCGTTGGCCCGTTCGGTGGCCACGCGTTGGCGTGTGGCCTCCAGATTGCTAAGGGCGCGGCGGTAGGTGGCCAAGCTGGTTTGGTACTGTGTGCTTGCTTGGTCTAGGCTTTGGCGGGTGCCTGCCCCGGCCTCTTGCAGATTGGCCAGGCGGGCCAGGCTCAGGCTGTCCAGGGCCAGGCGGGCGCGGGCGGCTTCTACGTCTTGGCGGGCGGCGCGCAGCAGAGGGCTGGCAGGGCCTGCATTGCGCTCGGCCTGGGCCAGGGTGTTTTGGCTGGCCTCAAGGTTAAAGGCACCCACCTCATTTTTAACCGTAAAAAGGGGCTGGCCCAGGCGCACGGTGTCTCCTACGCGCACCAGTACTTTGTCTAGATAACCGGGCACCGACGCCACCACGCGGTAGTAGCCCGTAGGGTAGGCTTTGCCGCTGGCATAAACGGCTTGCACAATGTCTCGGCGCACGGGCCGCACCGGCGGCTGACGCCGCTGGCAGGCCGCCAGGGCCACCATCAAACCTAAAACGAAAAGCCTCTGCACCACAAACCCGTATCGGGGCTACAAAGATGCAGGTTGGCAGTGGGCTTGGCCAATGCCAGCCCTGCCCGATGCAAGGCTACCGTGCCAAGAGGCCCGGCAGCGGCCTACCCTTGCGGGCTTAGATAACCGTTTGGTAACTTTGTAATAACGATATGTCCAGCACCCTTTTACCTGCGCCGGCGGTGCCCAAGGCACAACTGCCAGCCCCCAGGTGCCGGTTCGAGGGGCGAGACTTCAGGCTACTGGCCCGGCGGCTGGGGCTGGTTTTGGGGGCTTTCACCCTTGCGCGGGCATTTTTTGCGCTCAACAACTTGCAGTTGCTTGCTGGTGCCCCCTGGCAGGCCGTGGCGCAGGCCTTTTGGCTAGGCCTCCGCTACGACGTGTCGGCCGTGTTGAGCATTAATCTGCCGTTTATTGCCGTATCTGTGCTGCCGCTGGCTTTCAGACACAAGTTGGGTTACCGGCTGGGGCTCAAGGTGTGGTTTTTGGCCACCAATGCCGCTTTTCTACTGGCAGACCTGGCCGATGCCGAATACAGCAAGTACACCCGCCGCCGCACCGGCGTAGATGTGCTGGGCATTCTGCCCGACGTGGTGGCCCAGGCGCCGCAACTGTTGCTGCACTATGCCTACATCCCAACGGTGGCCGTGGCGCTGGGCTATGTAATGGCCCGCCTGTATGCAGAGCGCATTGCAAACCCCTGGCCTATGGCAGCCCGGCAAGGGGTGCTGGCCTATTTGGTGATGGCCGTACTGGTGGTGCTGGGCATCCGCGGCACTACAGACGAGCGGCCCCTTGGGCCAGGCGCGGCCTATGGCCTGCAGCCGTCTCGGCTGGGTACGCTGGCACTCAATACGCCATTTGTCTTTTTTAAGAGCTTAGAGAGCCAGGGTGCCCGCACCCTGGCCTGGGCAGGCACCCCTGCACAGGCCAGGGCAGTATTTACCCAGCCGGTTGCTACTGCGCCACCGCCGCTGCTGCCGGGCTACAACGTGGTGGTGGTGCTGTTAGAAAGCTTTGGCACCGAGTACACGGCGCTAGAAGATGCCGGTACCTACACGCCCTTCTTCGACTCGCTGGCGCGGGCGGGCACCTGGTTGCCCCACTTTTATGCCAACGGACGCCGCAGCATAGAGGCCATGCCCGCCGTGTACGGCCAGATACCCAGCCTGGAAGAAGAGGCCCTCATTACTGGCCCGTACGCCGCCAATACCGTGCAGAGCTGGGTGCAGCGGTTGGGGCAGGCAGGCTACAGCTCGGCCTTTTACCATGGCGGCCACAACGGCACCATGGGCTTCAATGTATATGCACGCCAGGCAGGCTTTGCCCGGTATGTGGGCAAAGACGAGTACCCCGGCCCTTCGGCCGATTACGATGGGCACTGGGGCATTTTCGACCGGCCATTCCTGCAGTTTGTGGCCCAAGACCTTGGCACCCTGCCCCCGCCTTTTGTGGCAGGCCTTTTTACGCTCAGCAGCCACCAGCCTTATAAAATCGAGCCTGGCTACGAGCAGCGGTTCTCTAAAGGCACACTGCCCATCCACGAGAGCCTGGGCTATGCCGACGAGGCGCTGCGCCAGTTTTTTGCCTCGGCCAAGCGGCAACCTTGGTACGACAACACCCTCTTTGTGCTGACGGCCGACCATACCCAGCAGAGCGAGTCGGCCCGGTTCTGGGATCCGCGGGGCAGTTACGACGTACCCTGCGTGCTGTTGGCACCCGGGCGCCGCATCGGGGTAGATACCGCCCAGGCCCGCCAGCATGCCGATATTGGCCCGACGGTGCTCGATTTGCTGGGCATAACCGCCAAAGGGCTGGGGCCTTTTGGGCAGAGTATGCTCAGGCCCACGCCTAGCCGCATCCTAAGCTGGGCCGACAATCAGTATATGCTTATAGAGCGGGCAGGCTATACCCGCCTGTCACCCGAGGGAAAGGTAGCCAGTACATTGCCCGCTGGCGATACCGCCAGGGCACTGAGGTTGCTCAAAGCAGGCAGCCAGGTTTATACCGACGGCCTGCGCGGCAATAGCCTGTATCGCTAGGCCATCTTTACGTTATGGAGGCCCTGGACTTTGTACGCAGCCATTACGCAGACCTACGCTCGATAACAGGCGAGGGCAACCGCCGGCTGCTGCGGGCCGTGCAGGCCCATTTCTTGCCCGAGATGCACCTGCACGAGGTGCCCAGCGGCACCCCTTGCCTAGACTGGACCGTGCCCCCAGAGTGGAACTGCCGCTCGGCCCGCCTGTGGGACCCTGCCGGCAACCTTGTGGTAGATATTGCCCAGCATAACCTTCACGTGCTCAACTACAGCATACCCTTTGCAGGCCAGCTTACCTGGGCAGAGCTAGAGCCCCACCTGCACAGTTTGCCCGATAAGCCAGGGCTTATTCCCTACAAAACCAGCTATTACCGAAGAGACTGGGGCCTATGCCTGCCCCACGCCGTAAAAGAAGCTCTGCCCCGCACAGGCACCTACCGCGTAGAGATTGACGCCACCTTAGACGACCAAGGCAGCCTCAGCTACGGAGAGTGGTTTTTGCCCGGCCAAACGGCAGACGAGGTTCTGCTCTCGGCCCACATTTGCCACCCACAGCTGGCCATAGACAACCTGAGCAGTGTGGCCGTGCTGGCCGCTTTGGGCAGGCAACTGGCCCAGGCCGGGCCGCAGCGGCTGGGGGTGCGCATCTTGCTGGTGCCCGGCACCATAGGGCCGGTGGTGTGGCTTAGCCGCAACCCCAGGTATATGGCCCAGCCACCGGCCTATGCCTTTGTTGTGGCATTGGCAGGAGCCCCGGGCCCGCTGCACCTCAAACAGCCACCCGCGCAGGGCCACCAGCATAGCTGGGCCCTGGCCCGCCATACGGCAGAAGCCACCCGGCGCCCCTACACCGCCCTACCCTACGAGCCCTACGGCTACGACGAGCGCCAGTACAATACGCTGGGCCCCGCCATGCAAGCCGTCCGCATTGGCCGGGCCAACTACGGAGGCTATGCAGCTTACCATACATCGGCAGACGACCTTAGCCTGCTATCGGCAGGAGGTATGGCCGATACGCTTGCCTACCTGCAAGATTTGCTGGCCGCCTGCCAGGCCCTGCCACGCTACACAAGCCAGGTGCGGCATGGCGAGCCGCAATACAGCAAGCACGGGGCTTTTGAGGCAATAGGCCCCGTCTGGCCAGACAGGCACGCGCGCGAGCAAGCCCTCTATTGGCTAATGAGCCATGCCGATGCCACACCCCTGCCTGCCCTGGCCCAACAAAGTGGCCTGCCCCTACACTTACTAGAGCTTGTGGCAGAGGCGTTGGTAGCGCTCGGGCTTTTAGAAAAAGCCTGAGCCTTGGGGCCAGACGCTACACCGGCGTAAGGAATATAACGTACTTGCAACCATTTGCGTACTTCAATGTGTTATAATTGAAGAAGTTATCTTCCTGTTTAATATGTTGGCACTTGCCTGCTAAGGCGCAAGAATATATGGCTCCAAAATAGTTTGAGCCGGAAGGCATCTGGCACCTTTACGCTGTCACTGTCTCTTGCAGGTTCTAAAGGCAACCATTCTGAAAAAACCCCATCAATCTTCATGTACGAGCTCACCTTTGCCGAAACGATAGCCGTGCAAAGCCTGCCATGCAGCCAGGCACTGCAGGCACGTTTCCACAAAGCCATCCCGGGGGGCAGCCATACTTACGCCAAGGGCGACGATCAGTTTCCGGCCTGGTTTACGGCCTATATGACGCATGGCCACGGCTGCCACGTGTGGGATGCCGACGGCAACCGCTACATCGAGTATGGGGCAGGCCTGCGCTCCGTTACCCTGGGCCATGCCTACGAGCCCGTGCTTGAGGCCATCCGCCAAGAGCTGCCCAGGGGCGTAAACTTTGGCCGCCCCGCCGTCATCGAGCTAGAAGCCGCCGAGCGCCTACTGGCGCTGGTGCCGGGGGCAGAGATGGTCAAATTCGGCAAAAACGGCTCTGACGCTACCAGCGGTGCCGTATGGCTTGCCCGCGCCTACACCGGCCGAGACAAGGTAGCCATCTGTGGAGACCAGCCCTTCTTCTCCATCCACGAGTGGTTTATTGGCACTACGGCCATAGACGCCGGCGTGCCTAAGGCCATCTCAGACCTCACGCTCAAGTTTGGTTATAACGACATCGGCAGCCTGCAGCGCCTCTTTAGCGAGCATCCCGGCCAGATAGCCTGCGTGGTGATGGAGGCCGAGCGCGAGGTGCCCCCCGCCCCCGGCTACCTGCAAGCCGTACGAGACCTTTGCACCCGCCAGGGGGCCCTCCTCGTTTTCGACGAGATCGTGGCCGGCTTTCGCTACCACATAGCCGGCGGCCAGGGTATCCACGGTGTTGTGCCAGACCTGTCGGCCTTTGGCAAGGCACTTGGCAACGGCTTTTCTATCTCTGCCCTGCTGGGCAAGCGCGAGTTTATGCGCCTGGGCGGGCTAGACCATACCGACAAAGACCGTGTCTTTTTGCTCAGCACCACCTACGGAGCCGAGTACCACCATCTGGCCGCCGCCATGGCCGTGATGGACATTTACACCGAGCACGACGTGCCCGCTGCCCTGCGGCAAAAAGGCGCGCGACTGCGCAGGCAGGTAGCCAAGTCTGTGGCCGAGTTTGGCCTGCAGGCCCAGGTGCCGCTCATGGGGCGCGACGAGTGCTTCTTTTACGGCAGCAGAGACGAGGCCGGGCACCCGAGCCAGGGGTATCGCACGCTGTTTTTGCAAGAGACACTGCGCCGGGGGCTGATAATGCCAAGCATGATCGTCAACTACAGCCATACAGACGCAGATTTAGACGAAACAGCCGAAAAGGTGCACGAGGCCCTCTACATCTACCGCCGCGCCCTAGACGAGGGGCTAGATAAGTATCTGATCGGCAGGCCCGTGCAGAGCGTGTACCGGCGGAGGAATGGGTAACAAGCACAAGCGCCGGCACAGTTGTACCGGCGCTTGTGCTTGTTAGACCATGATGGCCTATTTGAAGAAATCGCTCCAGGGCATGGTTTGGCGGTGTACGCCTCCATCGTCTGTAAACTCTACTTGTACACCAGCCTTGGCCATGTAGATGTTGATGTTCAGGTCTGGCTTACCGATCAGGCTGTCAATCTCTCTAATCTCCACATCTTCCTCATGGGCAAAACCTTCTGAGAGCGTGTGGCTGATAAAGGAGAAAAGCATCAAGAAGTTATCGCGGCTGATCGTGCCGGCAGCAGGTGCTTCGGCATGCGCCATCACTTGCAGGGTTGTTCCATCGTCTTTGCTAACGATGTAATACTCGGTAGCCAGCATCTTACCGCCCTCTACCTTTACGATGTTGGCCATCAGGTCTTCTTGGTAAGACTGGGCCTGTGCGCCCAACCCAGAGCCTGCGGCAAGGAGCAATACGATTAAAAACAATTTTTTCATCAAAGCAAATGTATCGAGCAAATGGTTTCTCAAAAAGTTAAAATGTGCACACAATCTATGTTTAACCAATTTTAAGTTTGTAGCATTTCTGAGTGGTTGTTACAACCATGATACATGCCTGGCCCGTATGCATGCATTGATGCATCATTTTTGCGATCGGGCAATCATCCTCAGACAAGATTGAATAGCAACTCTACCACTCTTACAGGCCGGCAAGCCGTCCTCACCGGTGTGACGGGGGGCATGGGCGAGGCCATTCTGCAGGGTTTGTTGGCTGCCGGGTGCCATGTGGCCACCATCGGCCGAGACCCTGCCCGCCTGCAGGCCGTGTTAGACCGTGCCGCCACCGCCGGGCACACGGGCCGGGCCACAGCCCACATGGCAGACCTGGCCGACGAGGGCCAACTCCGCGCCGCCGTGGCGGAGATCCTAGCGCTCAGCCAGGGCCGGGCAGATGTCTTTATCCATGCAGCAGGCGTAATGGAAGAGGCCGCTTGGCAAGACCTGACCACCGAGCAGATGAGCCGGCTCTTTGCCGTCAATACACTGGCGCCTATGGTGCTTTGCCAGGCCCTGGCCGATGCCCTGGTGGCTACCGAGGGGCAGGTGGTGTTTATCAACTCTAGCTCTGTGCAGACGGTGCGGGCCACCAAGACCCCCTACACCGTGGCCAAAACGGCGCTCAAGGCCCTGGCCGATAGCTTTAGGGTTGAGTTTAACCCCAAGGGGGTGCGCACGCTGTCGGTGTTTCCGGGCCGGACGGGGACAGACATGCAGCGCCGCCTACACGAGGGCCGCGGCGAGGAGTTCCACCCAGAGCTGTTCATCCAACCCAGCGACGTGGCTTCTACTGTGCTGCACCTGCTCCAACTGCCCCGCACGGTAGAGGTTACAGAGATTTTCATGCGCCCTATGCGCAACTGGATGAAGCCCGGCGCCGCGCTCTAGCCCGCCTAGTGGGCGCGGTCTAGGTTTTGGAACACGGAGTTGTTGCTCAGAAACTCGGGCACTATCTGCTTCATTTTCCTGACGATGGCCTTGTCGTCATGGCTGTCGAGGATCTGCAGCAGTATTTCGATTTCGGCACGCACTTCTTGGAAACTGGCAGGCCGCACCTTGGCAATCATGATCTTGTCGTGGTGGGTGGGCAAGGTGTTCTCTTTGGCGGCCAGCAGCTCTTCTTCAATCTTCTCGCCGGGGCGCAAGCCCGTATAGACGATTTCTATGTCTTTGCCCGGCGTAAAGCCCGAGAGCTTTATCATCTTGGCGGCCAGGTCTGCAATGCGGACAGACTTGCCCATGTCGAAGATGTAAATCTCGCCTCCCTGGCCCATGGCCCCGGCCTCCAGCACAAGCTGGCAGGCTTCGGGTATGGTCATAAAGTAGCGGGTGATGTTGGGGTTCGTAACCGTGACGGGGCCGCCCATCTCAATCTGGCGGCGGAACCGAGGGATGACCGACCCATTAGAGCCCAGCACGTTGCCAAAGCGCGTCGTAATGAAGCGGGGCCCGTCGGTATCCTCTAGGTAACTATTGAGGGCCTGGGTGTAAATCTCGGCAATGCGCTTGCTGGAGCCCATCACGTTGGTGGGGTTTACGGCCTTGTCCGTCGAGACCATCACAAACGTATCTACCCCATGTTTGACGGCCAGGTCTGCCAGGTTTTTGGTGCCCAACACGTTGACGCGGACGGCCTCGTAGGGGATACGCTCCATGATGGGTACGTGCTTGTAGGCAGCGGCGTGGAAGACGACCTCGGGCTTGTAGAGCTCGAAGAGGTGGTCCATCCGGGCCTGGTTGGTTACATCGGCCACCAGGGCATCTACCCGTGTAAAGCCAAGCTCCTCTAGCAGCTCTAGGTGCAGCTCTACCAGGGGGCTTTCGGCCTGATCTACCAGCACCAGCTTATGCGGCTCAAAGGCCGTAAGCTGCCGCACAATCTCTGAGCCTATGCTGCCTGCAGCCCCGGTGATGAGCACCGTTTTGCCTGCCACCTTGCGCTGGATAGACTCCGAGCGCAGCACGATGGGATCTCTGTCGAGCAGGTCCTCAATTTTGACGTTGCGGATCTGGTTGGTCTGCAGCTCGCCGTGCAGCCACTTGCTGGCGGGGGGCACGGCCATCACCTGCACGTCTAGCTCCAGGCACAGGTCTATAAAGGCCTGTTTGCGCTCGTGGTCTATGTGCTGCATAGAGATGATGGCGCGTTTCACACCTTGGCGGCGCACCAGATCTTCCAGCTCTGCAGGGTTGTAGATGGTAACGCCCTCCAGCATTTTGCCGTGGAGGCGGGGGTTGTCATCCAGATAAGCCACCACCTGCATGGGCGTAGAGCCCTCGTTGTCTAGCGCGCGCTTGGTTATCAACCCAGAGCGCCCTGCCCCGAAGATGACCGTAGCCTGCCGAGGCCCGCGCGGGGCAAGGCCCTTGGCAATCTCGCGGTAGGTCCACTTCACGCCGATTTTGAAGGCCATCAGCAGAAAGAAGGCCATCACAAAGTCTATCACAATGACAGACAACGGCAAGAAGACCTGCGGCAACAGGTGCGAGTACGGATTGAAGACCAGCAGGCAAAGCGTAGAGAAAGCCAGGGCTGCCAGCACCCGCTTGGCATCTTTCTCTGACGTATATTTGATTACGCCCGAGTAGCTCTTGAACAAAAAGAAGCCCAGCGCCCGCGCCGCCAGTGTAAGGCCCAGGGTGGGTAGCAGCAGGTCTTCTACAAATAGGGGCAGGTCGAAGTTGAACCGCAGCAGCATGGCCACCAGGGTAGAGGCCAAGCAAAGCGCAAGGTCTATGCCCAGTATGACAAAGCGAGATACCAGCAGTACCCCTCCGATGTCTCTTATGGATTTTACCATGTCGCTTTCAAATTAATACTTATGGGCTATGCCATTGGCGGCCTTGCGGTGCTGGTAAACCGGCAAAACCAGGCAGTGCCCGGGTGGGTCTTGGTAGGCCTTGCCGCTTGCAAAACCCGCAGGCCAGGGCCTTTGGTTTTACAAGCTGCAACAAAGCCCGTAGTATAAGGCAAAGACGAGCTTGACTTTGCCGGGTTGGGCATATGCGGCTGTCATACAACTGAATGCATCTACCAAGCCTAAGGTAACCCCCTCGGCAGGTTTATGCACCAATCGCATAAGGCCCTATACCCAACCGACAAAGATACGGCCCGGCCTTAGGCTTGGGCACCTACTGTACAGCGCCTGGCTGATATGTTTGCAAAAACTGCTCTATGACGGTCGGATAATGCTGCAGCTCTAACGCGCGCACCTGGGCCTCTATCTCAGCGGCCGTGGCGCCGGGTGCCAGAGGCGTCCGCGCCTGGAAGAGGACCTGGCCCCTGTCGTACACCTCGTCGGCCAAATGGATGGTGATGCCCGACTCTGGCCTGCCCGCCGCCGCCACCGCCGCATGCACCCTGTGGCCATACATGCCCGGGCCGCCAAAATCGGGCAGCAGGGCCGGGTGGATGTTCAGCACTCGGCCGGGGTAGCGCCGCAAGAGGCGGGCAGGCACCAACCACAGAAAGCCGGCCAGCACCAGGCAAGTGGTGCCATGCTCTGCCAGAAAGGCATCTACTGCGGTTTGCTCGTTGAGCATGGCCTTGTCGAAAACGAGCGTCGGGATGCCAGCCTTCCGTGCCCGCTCCAGGGCAAAGGCATCTGCCTTGTTGGCCAGCAGGCAGCCTACCCGGATGGTAGGGTGGCCTGCAAAATGATCAATAATGGCTTGGGCATTGGTGCCAGAGCCAGAGCAAAAAAGGGCAAGACGCTCCATAGCTATGGGCCCAAAAGTACGCCTTTGCCGTTGGCCCGCGCCCAAACACATTAAAACGCACAACTTTGCCAAATGCAGTGGTGGCACAACCTGAAGCGCAAGTGGGGCATAGCCAGCGATGCCCGCATGGTCAAGCTTTGGGTGGTATTTGCCCTAACGGGGTCTGCCTCGGCATGGGCCTCGCGTCCGCTTACAGACTGGCTCGGCCTGCCCGGGCTAGATGCCTGGCTGCGGATTCCACTGCGGCTGGTGCTGATTTTCCCCTTTTACTCCGTACTCCTGTTATTGCTAGGGAGCCTGGCAGGCGAGCGGCGCTGGTACGGTTGGTTTGTGCGGCGCATGTGGCGCCTTACGCGCAGCGGCCCACCGGCCGGGCGCTAGTCTAGCAAGACAAACACAATCCAACTGCAAAGCCAGGCCAGGGCCGTCATCCCGACGAGCTGGCCGCTGGCCCAGGCCCAGCTCTGCGTCTCGCGGCGGACGATGGCAAACGTGCTCATGCACTGCATGGCCAGCAGATAGAACACCATAAGCGAGAAGGCCACCGAGGGGCGGTAGCTAGGCTGCCCCGTTTCAGGATCGCGGGCCTGGCGCAGGCGATCTATGAGCGTTTGCTCGTCGGCAAAGTCTTGCCCGATGCTGTGGATGGTGGCCATGGTACCCACAAACACCTCGCGGGCGGCAAAGCTGGCGATGAGCGAAATGCCAATGCGCCAGTCGAACCCGAGCGGGCGGATGGCAGGCTCTAGCGCATGGCCCAGCAGGCCTGCATAGCTGGCCTCTAGGCGGGCGGTAGCGGCGTAGGCAGCTACCTCTGCCTCCGTAGCCCGGTTGAGGGTGGCAGCCGTACGAGCGCGCGCCTCGGCCTGGTCCATGGCCTGGCCGGGGCCGTAGCTGGCCAAAAACCAAAGCACCAGACTGATGACAAGGATTACCCGCCCGGCATCCAGCACAAACGTGCGGCTTTTCACAAAAGCCTCCATGGCTACGGCCTGCCAGCGCGGGGCCTTAAACCACGGCAACTCCAGCATAAAGACCGTCCGCCCCCGCGCAGGCACAAACTGCTTAAGCACCCAGGCCGACGCCAAAGCAAAGAACGAGCCTGCCAGATACATGGCCATCAACACCAGGCCCTGCAACGAGAAGATGCCCCAAACTCGAGCTTCTGGCACGGCCAGGGCCGTCAGCACGGTAAAAACGGGCAACCTTGCCGAGCAGCTCATAAAAGGCGTCACCAATATGGTCAGCAGCCGCTCACGGCGGTTTTCTATCGTCCGCGCCGCCATGATGGCAGGCACCGCACAGGCCAGGCCCGAGAAAAGCGGCACGACAGACCTGCCCGACAGGCCAAAGCGCCGCATGATCTTGTCTGACATGAAAACCACGCGCGCCATATACCCCGTATCCTCAAGGATAGCGATAAGGGTAAACAGAATGGCGATCTGCGGCACGAAAACGAGTATGCCTCCGATGCCGGGTACTAGCCCCTCCGTCAGCAGGCGGGTGTACCAGGCATCGGGCAGCAGGGCTTGCAGCGCTTCAGATGCCCAGGCCACGCCTGCATCTATGGCATCCATCGGGTAGGCAGCCAAAGCAAACACGGCCTGGAAAACGGCAAAAAGCACCAGCAAAAAGGTTGCATAGCCCCAGAGCGGGTGCAGCAGCACTTTGTCTAACCGTTGGGTGATAGACTGCCGAAGGCTGGGGCGCTGGCTTTGTACCTGGGCGGTGATGGCCTCTAGCTGCTTGTAGCGGGCAATGGTATCGGCGGCAAGTTGGCCTTTGTGGGCAGGCTGGCCGGCCAACGCCAGCAGACGGCGATAGGCCTCGGCATCTGCGTATAAAAATTGACGAGGCGGTGGCGCAAGCGGTGTGGCCAGCGCAGCCAACAACCCCTCTTTGCCCTGGCCCGTACGCGGATTTACGGCCACCACCGGCACACCCAGCCTCTGGGCCAGGGCGGCCGTATCGGTGTAGATACCATACCGCTCGGCCATGTCTTGCAAGGTGAGGGCTACCACGGCAGGCAGGCCCAGCTCTAGCACCTGGCTGGCCAAGTAGAGATTCCGCTTTAGGTTGCTTGCATCTGCCACCAGCACCACGGCCTGCGGGTGCATGGCATGGCCCTCGTCTAGCAAGACGTCGGTAACAACGGCCTCGTCAGGCGAGCGGGCAATGAGCGAGTATAGCCCTGGCAGATCCAGCAGTTGCAGCGCTTGCCCGTCGGGCAGGGTAAGGTCGCCCGTACGCCGCTCTACCGTTACGCCCGGAAAGTTGCCAACCTTCTGACGAAGGCCCGTCAGTAAATTAAAGAGCGATGATTTGCCCGTATTGGGGTTGCCTACAAGGGCCACCAACCGGGGGCGGTGCAGTGCATCGTCGGGCGTGGCCAAGGCAACTAACTGATATGTACCTGAGCGGCGGCGTCTCGGCGGATGGTGAGCATGGAGCGGTCGATCTGCAGGCAAACCGGACAGCCCAGCGGCGCCACCTTGTTAAGCCTGATCTGGCAACCTGGCAAACATCCCATCTCCATCAGCTTAAGGCCCAGCTCATCGTCTGCGATGTGCTGCACGGTCGCCGTTTCGCCGGGCTTTAGGTCAACTAAGGTGCGCATGCCGTTTTGTGGAAGAAGGGTTATCTGAAAGCCGGGTTATTAGCCTTATTTAGACTAACACCAAACAAGACCTCAAAGTTAAAGCCCGCCCCTAAAAAGTAGGCAATAGTTTTTAGCTGACTTTTATCATGCCTTGGCTTGTGTACCCCTAGCCCTAATGGGTGTTGAGCTTACTCCGGCGCACCTCGCGCCGGGCACGGCGAGCCCCGAGCCAGTCAGGCTCCACAGGCAAAAAGGTGCGAACTGTGTTGATTGTGCGTAGCCGGGACAACAATTGGGGCTCTGGCGGCGGCAGGCCTAGGCAGGCTGACACCTTAGGGCCTAACAGAGCTGCCATCAGGGCAGGGGCGTGCTCGGCTATCAACGCGGGGGCTTGGCTGTCTTTAAAGCTCTCTAACAAGGCCTGGATCAGTTGCAAGCCAGCCGGGCTTTCTCTATGGTGCCTGCGCTCAATGGCAGAGGCCAAGGCATAAGCTTGAGCTTGAGAGGCCGGGCTGAAAGGCTGTTCTACCCCAAGCCAAGTGCCCAGCACAGAAAACCATCCTAGGTAAGCCTCTGCCTCGGCTGCACTTAGAGGCAGGCCCAGCAGCCGCAAGCCGCGCACCGTCAAATAGCCAAATGCTAGGTTGGTACCTGCCATATCCTCTTGGTTAACGGGTAGCCCAAGCTGGGCCACAGGCCAGTCCTTCTGCAGAAGGTGATGCCGCACCAAGGCATGGATAAGCCGCACATGCAAACAGGCCTGGCGAGCCTCTAGCTCGGTGCCTGCCAGCACGGTATGCACAAAACGGGCCGTCTCTTGCAGGCGTACCAGCGCCTGGGCAGAGCCAGAGAGCCGCCCCGTAGCCACCAATACGGCGGCACCGTCTGCGGCCGCGTAGCAGTAAGGCAAACTGTAGAGCCCAAGCAGCAGCAGCACCTCGGCACCGCGTTTGGCAAATACCTGCTGTGCCTCTGCACGCCAAAAGGGCTTAGCGCCCGTCGGCCAAGCACCCACGGCAGCCTGCAGCCCCTCATCAGTCTTGGCTACATAGGCCCAGAGTGCTTCAGAGCCCTGGCCCAGGGCCTGGTAAAAGGCTGCCTTGGTCTCGGCCAATGCCAACTGCCTGGCCAGAAAATCATCGGCCCAGGCATCGCCTCGTTGGCGGGCGGCCTGGAGGGCATCATCCGATAAGGAAGGCATAGCATTACAACCGCCTTATGGCACCCAGGGTTCTACACGGCGAGCAAATAAGAATCAGGCCTCCTTACGGCCCATCCCGATGCCATGCCACTGGGTGGGGTCTTCTGCATCCTTGCGCAAGGGATAGCCGGGCCAGTCGGCCGGCATCAGGATGCGCCGAAGATCCGGGTGCCCTTCAAAAACGAACCCGAACATGTCATAAATCTCTCGCTCTTGCCAGTTTGCCGAGGGGTAAATGCCGGCCAGGCTAGGCACAACGGTACCAGGCTGCCGAGAGATGGTCACCTTGTAACAAGCCTCTGCCCCCGTTGCCGCCGATCTGAAAACATACAACAGGTCTGCCAGGCCAGCCGCGGGGCCATGGTCTTGGCAGAAGATACCGTGGAGCTGATCTATGTACAGGGCCGGATCGTCGCGGTCTGCCAAGGCAGTTGGCCGCAGGGCATCAGGCTCCAGTTGTTTAAAGGTTGCTTCTGGCATGGTGGTAAACAGAAGGTACTAAACACCAAACCCCCGCTGCCAAGCGGCAACGGGGGTAGGTTATGTAGAGAGCTACTACCGTTGTGGTGCAGCTAACTTAGGCTAGGAAACTAGGCAGCAACCTTGCGGGCAGCTTTCTTAGCACGCAGGCGCTTTACAGCGTACCCAATGCCGCCAGCAGCCAAAAGGCTTGCGCCGCCGTCAACGGGGATAGGGTCAGGGCTGCCGCCGATGGGTGGGGGATCGTCTGCAAGGGCTGGCAGAGCGAAGACGACCGATAAGGTCAGCAGCATAGGAAGAAACTTTTTCATCCTTGATAGAACACGTGAATGATTAGGTGACAAATATAGGGGGGCCGGTTGAAATTTTCCGGCCCCCCGTTGGAGAAAGTTATTGCTGAACAACCAGACGCGTGGCCATGGTGGTGGACGCCGCTGTGCAACGCACCGTGTAGGTGCCGGCAGACAGGCTGGTGCGGATAGGATACGTCTCCTCGGCGCGGCCGGTTAGGGCCAGAGCTTGGGTGTATACCAGGCGACCAGCGGCGTCGTACACCTGCAGGGTAGCAGCACCGCTGAGCAGGCCGCTAACGGCTACAGATACCTGCTCGTTGCTGCTGGCAGGGTTAGGCCAGGCAGAGAGTGCAGGAGCAGACAGGTTTGCCTTCAGATCCGTAACGCGTGCATCGTTGAAGACGAGCTCGAAGCGGTTGAGGCCCTGGCTGGCAGGGTTGGCCGTGATGCTGAAGCTCACGCTAGGCTGACGGCGCAGGTTGGTCATGGCACCGGTGAGGTGGTCAACCAAGACGATGTCCATGTAAGACTCAAAAGTCTCCAGCTCAGAGAAGTCCAGGCTGTAGTTGCCTGCGCCCATCCAGCTGCGAACGTTCAGCCACACTGAGCGGCGGCCCGTGAAGAGCGGCAGCGTGTTGATGTCCAGGCTCTCGTTCAGGCCTTGAGCACGAGAGGCTACTGATACGTAGTCTCCGCCCATAGAGCCAGCGTCAGTGGCTAGGTCGTAGCCTTCTGTAGAACCGGCGCGGAAGCGGATGACGGCTTCGTCCCAACGGTTGCTGGGGCCACGCATCGTTACACGCAGACGGTCTGCCACGGCACCCGTACGTACGAAGGTGCGGTTGTTATCGGCTACCTTATCATTCTCCTCGAAGCTGAGGGTAGAGTTGCTGGCCGTGCGTACGAAGAAGGCCTGAGAGCTAGCCAAGCGGTTGGCGTTAGGGCCGGGGATGTTTACAGCAACACCCTCGTCGTTGCCAGAAGCGCCGACGTACACTTGGTACTGGCCAGCCTGGCCGTCGTAGATAAAGTAGGCGTTGTTGACACCGGTACCCTTAGTCACCACATCAAAGTCGATGGTTGACATGTACGGGTTGGCAATCAGGTTGTAACCACCGTTGAAGTACTGGCCAGCCGTGCGCGTTACCGGCACAGAAACGTTGCCAATGTAAGGCGTACCAGCGGCAGCCAGGCGAGGGTTGTTGTTCAAGAACAGGCTGCGCAGGTACAGGCGGTGCCCACGGATGTTGCCACCTGGGTTGATAAGACCCGTTGTAGAGGCAGGAATACGCCAGCCATAACGCTCTACCACAGTGCCATTGTCGAAGGTGCGCGAAGAGTCAGACTCTTGGAACCAGAACAGTGAGGCGTTGTTGGTCGGGTTGATAGTGGGCGAAGCTTCTGCCCACTCGTTGTAGGTAGCACCCGTTACAGGAGCGCCTACGAAGGCCCAGCGAGCACCGCGGGCAGGATCCATCCAGCGCTCTTGTGCCATTTGGCCAGTGCCAGAGTAAGATGCACCGAGTACTACAGGCGCCAGATAAGCCGTGCCTGAAGGGCCAGACTGGAAGGTCACCAGGCCGTTGTTGGCAAAAGGCGTGTTGGCACCGATCGTCATCGAGTTGCTGATGTTGATGGAGTTACCACCGCCGAGGTTCACACCCGTAGGGTTCTGCAGCAGCAGATTCTGGATGGTACCGTTGGTCATGGTGATGTTGCTGGCCTGAGAACCGCCAGAGGTCATGATGACCTGGCCGTTGATGGTGCCGCCACCCGTCAGAGTGCCACCGGTAGCGCCGTCGTTCCGTACGGTAATGGAGCTACCACCGGCAACTGTCAGCGTAGCGCCGGCATCAACACGCAGGTTGAGGACGGTAGCGTTGGTGTTCAGCACAGGCTGGATGGCCTGCGGACGGATGATAGCGCCGGTAGTTGAGCTAGGCACAAAACCATCGCACCAGTTGCCGGCCGTGTTCCAGTCGGTAGTGGTGCCCGTCCAGCCGCCGTCGATGCTGACGCGGATGTTGAAGCGACCCTCCGTACCGGCAGCGCCGGCACCATATACGCGGATCTTGTAGGCCTGGCCTACGGTTAGGTTGGTTACCAGCAGGGCCTCGTTCTGGCCAGCCGTGCGGAAGTTCTCGCAGAGCAGGTTGACGTTGGCCGCATTGCGGAAGTCAATCACAGGGTCGAACACCGCGTCAATGGGGTTAACCTGAATACGGTGCGTCACAGACGTGGCCACGAAGGTGTACCATACGTCGTCGTTGGGGTTGCCATCGCAAGCACCGGCAGGGGCCGACTGCGTCGCGTTGTTGGTAAATCCGAACGTAGCAGGCGTACAAGGCACCAGCAGCGTTGGCAGTGCCGTTGAGTCGTTGTCTGGGCGAGGGGCTACAGTAAAGCTCCAGGTGGGGCAGCCCGTAGCAGCACCTGCAACGTTGCGAGGTACAACACGCCAGTAGTAAGTAGTGCCCGGCGTCAGGTTGCTGGCAGCAGCCTGGGCGTTACAGGTGTTAGACAGCGCAAGGGTCAGCGCAGCAGGGTTGGTACCGAAGAACACATCGTAACCAGAGGCTGAAGCACCTACCGTAGGCGCGCTCCAGGTGAGAGGCAGGGTGCGGCTTTGGAAAACGGCAGCGTCAGCAGGGTTAGGCGTAGAAGCGCAGTTGGGCGCAGAACCAGCTACCTCGAGAACAGCCTCGATAGAGAGGCGGAAGGGAGAGCCAGGTGCAGGCACGGCGAAGTCAGACCAGTCGGCCGAGCGGGTGTTGTCACCTGCAACGGCGCCACCTTCAGCTACAGGAGAGCAGAAGAAGAACGTGTTGGCCCGGATGGGGCTCTCAGACTGATAGCTGAAACCTACGTTAGAGGTACCGAACTGGCGAATACCAACATAGAAATCACCGTTTACCGCTACAGAGGGGCAGATCGGAATGTTTACCGTACCACCACCTGCTGGCGATGTCAAAACGTTAGAGATGTAAACCAGCGTCTCTGGCTTGCCAACGCTGTCGCTGTAAACAACCAGTTGGTACTGAATGGCCCCGGGAGGCTGGAAGTCAACCCGTACGTTGTTGAGGTTGTTGGTTGTGTTGCTGTTGAATTTAGCAATGAATACGCCCGTGCCACCCGTGAAACCAACACCACCAGAGTTGCTCTGAGATGGGTTCTTGTACGAGTAGGTGTTGGCGTTCACATCCATCGTCCAGTTGCGGTTGTTGTTGCCGTTGTTGTCGTCCAGCGGTACGCTCATCTGCACGTTGGTGCTGCCGATGGTGGCTGGAGAGAAGTTACCAAAATCAACCAGGGCGCTGCCGCCTGGAGCAATGGCAGGAATAACAGCCGTACCCGTACCCGAGTTGGCGCCGCTCAACGTGATGGTGGCGTTACCACCGCCAGCATAGGCGTTGTTGCCTACGTTGCGGACAATACCCTGGATACCGGTAGGGTTGGCAAACGGCGTTGGCAGTTTGCCCAGGGTGTAGATAAAGTCTGGGCGCAGGTCGTTGTCGAAAGAGATGGGGAAGGCATAAGTCTGCCCGGCGGTAGGCCTGCCAGTAGCAGCACGGCCAACAATCATAGACGTGATTGAACCAAAGTGCGTAAGCGGAGAGCGGCTCCACGTAACAGAGCCCCAGCGGTCAGATGAGTTAGAGCCAGCGCCGGCACCTACTACCTGGGCAGGTACCGCCGTAGTGCCGCGGATACCGATACAGGATTGTTTGATAGCAGTGGCAGTGCCACCTGCAGCTGCGGCAAAAGTGCCGTATGCAAACTCGATGCGGCTCTGGTTCTCATACAGCCTTACCTGGAAACGGATGTTGTCGAAAAGAATCTCGTTACCGGTTGGCAGGATGCCGTTTAATTTATCGCGAACGTTTGTCCATTGGATGGTACATATGCGGTTACCTGCAGTGCCCGTCGTATGGACACGATATTCAGCAGCAGATGTACCTGCCTGCAGGTCCATGTTGAAAGGCACCAGCAGGTTTTGGTCGGCAGCAGCTGAAGAGAACAGAGGGCCACCGCCGGTGGGCTGGCCAGCCGTCGGGAAGAACAGGTTGGCCGTAGGTGCACTCATACCCGTAGTACCCAACTTGATGTATCCGTTGGTGTTCAGGATAAAGTGCGTCATCGGCGTAACACCGTAGCTGAAGGTAAACCCGATGGGTACCTCGGCCGAGTTGGCATCGTCGTTGTTGGCCGTAGCGATGGTAGTACCCAGGCTACCGGCAGAGAGGTCGGTAAAGGTTGTGTTGCTGCTCTCTACCGTTACAGGGCTATAGAACAGTGTACCTGGCCAAGGGCTGACGGGCGTCAAGCGGTAGGTCTGGCCAGAAGCAGGATGGAGAGTAGCATTGACGGCCCAAGGGGTTGTACCGTTACGCGACCGGCTGGTCAAACACTGGGCTGCAGTGCCCGAAGCGCCCGTCATCGCGTGGCGCGCGGTAACGGCAGAAGCCCAAGACGTTAGCGAAGTTTTTACCAAAACAAGCGTGTTCTCTGGCGTTTGCCCTGCGGCGCGCACACCTACACCAGCGGTAACAAAGGCGCCATTGGTAGCGTTGCCCACCGCTGCGGTGGCTGTAAACGTGCCATACACAAACTCGATTACGCCAGTAGTTTCATACAGCTTTGCCTGAAAGTTGATGCTAGCCCAAACTTCGTTGCCTGCAGAAACCGGGAAGTCGCGCATGTTCTTCCACTGCACCGTCAATACACGGTTGGGGGCGCTGCCCGTTACCTCGTAGCTGAAGGGATCCAGCGGCGAAACCGTATTCGGCTCCAGATCCAGGTTGAAAGGCGATATGGCGTTATTGTTGGCTGCGTTTGCGCTCAACAGCACACCGTTGGCATCGTACTGCGTTTTGGCAGCACCTCCAAACAAGGCCGAGCTAGGCGGTGCCATAGCACCAGATGTGCCCAGCTTGATGAAGCCGTTGGAGGACATCACGAAGTGGGTCATCACCTGCCCGTTGTAGGGGAAGTTGAAGCCTATCGGCTGTACACCAGAGAGGCCTTCGTCGTTGTTAGGCGTCATGGCTACCAGGGTGGCCGAGCCTGATACGGGCGTGTAGGTGCCAGATAAGGCAGAGAAACTGGCCGGATTGAAGCGCAAGGCATCGACCTGGGCGCTTGCCCCAGGGCCCGAAGCCAGCGCCGCCAGCAGGGTTGCCGCCATGGCGGCCGAGCGTGTGCGTGTAAAGAGTCTCATACGCGGGTTAGATGAACAATTGGGTTAAATAAGGTCTGAAGGCAACTGATGAGGCGATACAGACAGGTTGAAAGAAAAAAGGACGATTACACAAGAAAAAAATAGATGAAGCTTTGGAGCCCTAAACCAGCCGGTAAAAAACCAGCGATTATTTAGGGCTTCCTTTAGGTGTCTCAGGTGCTACCTTAAATCCATCGGGCGAGACGCCGGGCACCTCTGCGTCGGTGGTGGGGGCCGCAAGCGGGGTTGCCACCGTAGCAGAGAGGGTAGCTTCTACTTGGTTGGCCCCGGCAGGCGTCTCTAGCGTCGGGGCTTCTGTAATGATGGCACGATCTGCGGGCGCTTGGCTTGTGGCTACAACAGAAGGTGCCTTCTTTTTCTTTTTGACTGCCCTTTGCTTGGCTGCTCCTTTAGACACCAAACGTGCCTTCCGCGGCGGTTGGCTGAAAACCCCGCCACACACCCCAAGGATGAGCCCCAACAATAAGATAAGTCTCAGCATAGCGTTCAAACAGACGTTTATAATGGTGTTGATACCGACTGGCGGCGGCTTGTAACCGGCAGAGCGGCTACTGTTACCCGGCCATTACGGTGTGTAAAGTTTGCGGGCAAACCTTGCACAGGTCAGCAAATATAAATTGTTTGACCATTACAACAAGCCTTTGCAAAAGAAATGTTTGGCTAAACCTAAAGTTTTTTTGGCCATGGGCGCCTTTTAGCCAGCACCAACAAAACAATGCATGGCTAAGGATACTTTATGCGATATTTGCTTTGCCTACACGCCAGAGCCCCTTTTGGCATCCCTCCATAAAATGGAAATGAAGTTTCTCCTTAAACTTCAAATATGCCAGACAGTTTAGGTTACGGCGGTGTTAACGTGTTCTAACAGTTGTTTTGCCACACATTTCAACCATCTGCGCTTGAGCGCAACGTCTGCATGTTCAAAATCTGCAAATCCGTGGGCCTCTTGGCCGCCGCCTTTATCTCGTTGGTGCCCTTTAGGGGTAGCGCGCAAACCAGCCCCGTGCTGCAAGACGTGCCCGCGCAGCTAGAAACAACTGCCCGTACCACCCCTCCCCCGCCTCCTTCAACGGCTGCCGTCCGCCCTCTGGGTTATCTGGCGCCCAACGTCATAAACTTCGGCGGGGTTTGGGCGCCGCTGCCAGCAACCGCCCAGCGCGTCCGCATGCCCAACAACACAGATAACGACTACTCGAGGGCGCTCACCATTGGTTTCCCTTTCCAGTGGCGGGGGCGCACCTACAACAACGTGGTGATGAACACCAACGGGTTTGTGGTGCTAGGCAGCAACCCAGGCTCCGTGCCAGATCTGTTTTTTTCTGGCCCGCAGTCCAATACGGGGGGTGCGCTGTTTTCTGGTGCAGTGGCCGATACCAATATCATCAGCGTCTTCAACGTAGATTTAGAGAATTCAGACTCGGGCACGGCTGAGTTCCGCCAGCAAACCACAGGCACAGCCCCCAACCGCGTCTTTACACTGGAGTGGCGCAACGTGAAAGACAAAGCAGGCTTGCAGCTCTCCAGGGCTACCTTCCAGCTCAAGCTTTACGAGACCACAAACTTTATCGACTTCGTTTACGGCCCATTCATCGCCAGCAACGATGCGCCGGTCTTCCGCTCGTCAGCCGTGGGCCTCAAGGGTGCCCCGGGGCAGATACTGTTCGGCTCTAAGTTCAGCGGTGCCCCCTGGACGGCGACCACCTGGCTATCAGACCCCAACAACGTCAACCAGCACAACTACCGCAACGCTTTCTTGCCCGACGAAGGCCGCACCTACCGCTTCACCACAACGCTACAGCGCAACGTAGGTGTAGCGGCGGTGCTCCGCCTGCCTGGCCCTGCCTGCAACCAAGGCATAATTGATTCCGTCGGTGTGGTGGTCGTAAACTCGGGCAGCCAGCGGCAGACAGGCATCCCCATAACGATGCGGATCAACGGCACCACCATAGGCTCGGCCACGGTGCCTGGGCTAGACTCTGGCCGGCGAGACACGGTCTTTTTCCGCAACATAGATTTTAGCCGCACGGGCAACTACGGCATCACGGCCTTTACAGCCCTGCCCAACGACCAACTGAACGGCAACGACACCCTCCGGCCAGACTCTGTCCGCAACCTGCGCCCCCGCCTGCCCGACGGCCGCGTGAACAGCTTTGAGGGCGAAAACGACGTCCAGGGCTACATTTTCCGCAACCTGAACGCCAACGGCTTCAACTGGCTCATCGGCAACGACCCCACCCGCGCCCGCACCGGAGACCGTTTCTTGTATCTCTCCAACAGTACTTCGGCCGGCTCAGACAACATCCTCTATTCTGGCTGCTACGGCCTGTTGGGCCGCAACCGTTACAAGGTCAAATTCGGGTTTGCCAACATCAACACCTCTGGCGCAATAGATTTTGAGCTGCTGGCCATGCGCAGCCAGTCTGCCGATACCACGGGGGCCATCCACATCGCTCGTATAGAGAACTATACCCGCACGCTTGCCACAGGCGGCTGGTCTGACACGACGGTCCGCTTCTTTGCCCTAGACACTGGTGCCTACTACCTGGCCTGGTACTGCTACTCGCCGCCCAACAACTCCTTCTTTGCGCTAGACGATATAGCCGTAGACACCGCCGCAGGCCTGTTGCCGGTAGGGCTGCCTACCGCCCAAAGCGCAACCTTACGCGTGGTGCCCAACCCAGCCAACGGCCAAGGCTTTGCCATAGCCGGGCTCACCCAGCCCAGCGTACCAGCCATGCTGGTAGATGCCCTTGGCCGCCGACGCAACCTGATGCTGCGCCGCAGCGATGGATACCGCGTAGAGGGGCCTTTGGCGCCGGGCTTGTATCTGATGCAGGTACAGGGCCGCAGCCTGCGCCTAGCGGTAGAATAAGCAAGAGGAAACAAAGCAACGGCCACGCCCCGGTTGCTCGGCATATTGTTGGCTTTCAACGATTTTGTGCCGAACATTTTGGGGCGTGGCCGTATTTTTACACTACATAGGGCCCATCACCATGGAAGGTGTATTTCTGATACTGGTACTGTTCTTTTACCTGCTGGTGCGGATGCTCTTTTGGCTGCGGCCCGACGAGCGCCGCAAAGACCGTAAGCGACTGGCGCCTGCCCTAGAGCTGCTGGCCTGCCGTCAGTTCGCAGAGGCGCTGCCCTTATTAGATGCCCACCTGGCCCAGCACCCCCGCTCGGTAGAAGGGCTGCTGGCAAGGGCACGCTGCCATTTTGAAGAAAAGGAATACCTCCTCTGCGTGGCTGACAATTGCAAGGCCATCAACCAAGACAGCCACCTGCCCCAGGCCTACCTGCTAAAGGGCAAAGCGTTTTTTGCCATGGGCCACCTAGACGAAGCCCTGGTAGAGTTTGACCGCGCCGCCTGGTACGACAGAGAAAACCCCGAGCCTTACACCTGGCGCGGGCTGGTACACCGGCAAATGGGCCAAGAGGGCAAAGCCTACGCAGACCTGCAAACAGCCCTGCGCATGGGCGACGAGAACGCCAGCTTCTACCTGCGCACTGCCGCATACAGCGGCACCTGGCGCTAGTGGCCGCGCAGCACCTTACACAAAAAGCGGGTGTTGGTAATGGCGTAGCGCTTAAACAGCCGCCTTGGCTCTAGCGCCAAGCGATAGAGCCATTCAATGGGCAGCTTGCGCAATGCAGGCGGCAGCCTCTTCTCTAGCCCGGCGTAGGTTAAAAAAGCCTGCCCTACCCCAAGCATACAGGCTTTGATGCTGCCCTTGTGCTGGGCCATCCATTTCTCTTGCTTGGGGCAGCCCAGGGCCACAAAGAGCAGATCCGGGTCGGCCTGGTTTATCTCGGCCAGATATGCCGCCTGTTCGGCCTCGGTAAGCTGGCGGTAGGGTGGCGAGATGGCGCCTGTCACCTTCAGCGTCGGCAGCTCGGCCGCAATGCGGGCCTGTAAGGCAACCAGCACATGCGGAGCCCCGCCATAAAAACAAACAGACTTTTGGCGCCGGGCGGCCTCCGCCAGTAGCTGGGGCAGCAGATCCATACCAGGCTGGCGGGCCTGGGGTAGCTTGTAGCGACGTTGCAGGTAAAGCGCCACAGGGGCACCATCTGGCAGGGCCATGTCTGCCTCGTTGAGTATCTGCTGGAAGCCGGGGTCTGCCTCAGCCTCCATCAACATATGGACGTTGGCAAAGCAGACGTAGCTACCCTGCCGGCCAGCAGCCAACCCAAAGATGGCCTCTACCACCTCAGGCGTTGCAGCTGTCGTTATCAGCGATTTGAAAACAGCCCTTTTGGGCAAAGGGGCCTTGGGAGCGGTCTGCATTCCGGGCATAAATCTAAGGGCATGGCCAGGCCCTGAGGCAATAAAAAGCCCCTGCTGTAGGGCAGGGGTAAGTATGCTTGTCAGTTTGATAATGATTTGGTGCGATGCAGCCGTAGCTGGTCAGATGGCTGGCCGAGGCTACAACGTGCCCATCTTAGCCTCTATAGAGTGCTGGGTGTGGGGTACGGCACGCAGCCGCTCTTTGGGGATCAGCTTGCCAGATGCTACACACACGCCATACGTGCCGTTTTTGATACGGATGGCGGCAAACTCCAACTGTTGGATGAACTTCTGCAGGCGGCCCGCCATCGCAGAGAGGCTCTCCTTCTCTGCTGTCTCGGCGCCGTCGTCTAGGCTGCGGTACTCGCTGGCTGTGTTCTCCGTGCCCGGATCGTTCTTACGGCTGAGCGCCTCTTTGATGTAGGTCAGCTCTTTGCGGGCATTGGCCAGCTTTTCAGAGATGATCTGATCAAATTCTTTGAGGTCATCGGCCGAATATCTGAGGGTAGAATCTTTCATTCGGATGAAAGGGAGGGAAAAAATTAAACGGAGGCTGTCTTAAGGGGTACCCAAGGTTAGTCCTTAAACGCTTTGTGAAGATAGCAAGGTTTCATGCACATGCACAAAACAATACCCAGCGGGTGCTTGCGCAACTACCGTAAGCCGTAACAACAATTCTTATTATAATTCCATTAATAGCCTCCGTTATTTATGCTTTATGCAACGATTGCAATTCACCCCAAGCATCACCGGCAATCAAAGCTACTTGCCCGCACGGCTGCGTTGCCCATAGAGCTGCCCGGTTTTCATTTTGTGCACCAGCTGTTCTGCCCTCGTAAACCGGGTTTCTGCACGCTTGGCAGAGGTAATGTAGTAGCAGAGTGACCGCTGGTAGCCAGGCGTGAGGCCTTCCCAGATTTTGGCGGCCTGTTCGTCTTGCTCCAGCCAGGCAGCCAACTCTTCAGGCAACTCCCAGACGTCGGGATGGGGGTCACTCTCAATCTGGTAGTGGAGGGTACTGCCCGCTTGCGCCCCAACCTGACGTATAATGTCTCGGCCAAAAATCACGGCCATGCCTTCAATGTCAGCCCATGTACCCAGGGCTCGCCGCAGGGTAATGCCCTCAATGTGCAGCAGTACGCGCCTGTGCCCGGCTGCCATAAGCTGCACGCCCACCTCTGCTGGCACGGGCAAATAATGGTAGCCCGACGCAGCAGACCTGCCTATGATGCCTGTTAATGAATGCATAAATAGCCCTTAAACTAGCCAGATTGGCTTAACAAAAGGATTTATCAACGTAAGCCGCCCCTCGATTAACTGGCCATGTTGCATGTCTTCCGTATAGAGCCTGTCGCACCCGGCCTCTAGGGCTGCCGCTATGATCTGGGCATCGTATTGGGTGTATTTGTAGACTTGGCGTATTTGTAATGCCTTTTTTAGAACCGAAAGGGTCATGGGTACTACTTCAAATCGACCACTTAAAGTAGCCAATATCCGATTGCAGGCCTGGTCACCAACCTTGAATTTACGCTGGCTCACATAGAGCACCTCGCTAATAACCTGAGTACTGATAATCGTATCCTGCAGTACAACCTGGGATGCAAGCTCACTTTTGCCTGCGTCTTGGCCCTGGTGTAACCCATAAAGCAAAATGTTGCTGTCAATAAAGGCCAAGCCGTTCATGGTTGCCTTTGAGCCTCGTCGCGATTAAATCTCCAACCTGCAGGGGCTTGAATCATAAACTCATTCGCAATCGCCCTCAAGTCTGACCATGGGGTAGAGGCTTCTATTTGGTCAGAAGCGACCTGCTCCATAGGAACCAAGGTAATCGTGTACCGACCTGGCTCAATGGAGTCTGGCAGCCGCACATGCAGTTCGTGCGATTGGATATCGACTTCGGTAGTAAACTCTTTCATAGGCTATTGAGTCCAATCCTATGACAATTTACGCTCCAGACTGAAAAAAAGTACCGTGGCCAGGTAAAACTCCGCCTACCCCATCCGCTCCACCAGTTGCTCCCACGCTTTGGTTTGGGCGGCCAGGGCCTGCTCAATGTCGTAGAGGGCCTTCTGGGCGTTCTTCAGGCGGGTCTGGTCGTTGTAGAGACTTTGGTCTCCCAGGGCGCCACGGGCGTAGTCGCGCTCTTGCTCCAGTTTAGCGATGGCTTCTTCTAGCTGGGCCAGGCGCTTCTTGTCTTGGTCGGGCCCTTCAGATTTTGAGGCGGGGGCTGCCTTGGCCTGTGGTTTGGCTGGTGCGGGCGTGCTGGCATGGGCAGCATGGGGCCGCAGATTCTCGGCCCAGTAGAGGTACTCCTCCCAGGTGCCAGGGTACTGCTTCAGCTGCCGGTCTTCTATGTACCAGATGGAGTTGGCAATCTGGCTCACAAAGTGCCTGTCGTGGCTTACGACGACGAACGTACCTTCATACTGCTGCAGCGCCTGGGCCAGGATGTTGACCGACTGCATGTCGAGGTGGTTGGTCGGCTCGTCCAACAGCAAGAAGTTAGACTCTGAGATGAGCGTCTTGGCCAGGGCTACCCGGCTCTTTTCGCCCCCAGAGAGCACCTTGATCTTTTTGAAAACCTCGTCGTTGGTAAACAGAAAGCAACCCAGCACCGTGCGCAGCTCTTGCTCGGTTTTGCCGCTGCCGGCCTGCTTCAGTTCGTCAATAATGCTGTTCTCTACGTTAAGGGCCTCCAACTGGTGCTGGGCAAAAAAGGCTTCGCGCACGTTGTAGCCAATCTCACGCTCGCCCTCTATGGGCTCTTGCCCGGCAATGATGCGCAGCAGCGTGGTTTTGCCCTTGCCATTGGCGCCTACCAGGGCAATCTTCTGGCCACGCTCCAGGTTCAGGCTGGTGTTGGCCAGCACCTTGTTGGTGCCAAAGCTCTTGCTGATGCCTTTGAGCTGCACCACCTGCCGCCCCGAAGGCTGCCCTACTTTAAAGCGAAAATTGACGCGGGCCGTATCATCCACCACGTCTTCCACCAGATCAAGCCGCTCCAGGGCTTTGACCCGGCTCTGCACCTGCCGGGCCTTGCTGGCCTTGGCGCGGAAGGTCTCGATAAACCGCTCCGTCTGCCGAATCTGCGCCTGCTGGTTCTCGAAGGCCCCCCGTTGGATCTCCTGCCGCAGATTCTTTTCTTCCAGGTAGAAATCGTAGTTACCGGCGTAATACTCCAGCCTGCCACCGCGCACCTCTACAATGGTGTTGCAGAGGCGGTTCAAAAACTCCCTATCGTGGCTGACAGTTACGATGGCCCCCTCATAGTCTTGCAGATACTCTTCTATCCATTGGATAGAGGGCAGGTCCAGGTGGTTGGTCGGCTCGTCTAGCAGCAGCAGGCTAGGCTTTTGCAGCAGCAACTTGGCCAACATCACCCGCATGCGCCATCCGCCAGAGAATGTGCGCAACGGCTTTTGCAGATCCTCCGTCTTAAAGCCGAGGCCCTCCAGCACCTCGTCGGTGCGGCTCTCCAGGGTATAGCCATCGAGCCCCTCAAACTCGGCTTGCAACTGGCCGAGCTCCTCGATCATCTCGTCGGTGTAGTCGGTCTCCAGCTTTTTGAGGATTTCTTCAATCTTGGCGTGTACCTCTAGGGCACGGGCAAAGGCCTGCATGGCCACGGCCCTGATGGGCTCGTCGGTCTGGTAGCTGAGCAGGTCCTGGTTCAGAAAGCCGATGGTGCAGTCTCTGCTCATAGAGATGCTGCCTTCATCGGGCTTATAGTCGCCGGTGATGAGCTTGAGCAGGGTAGACTTTCCCTGGCCGTTGGGCCCAATCAGGCCGATACGGTCTTTGGGCTTGATGTGGAGGTTGGCGTCTTTGTAGAGCGGCCGGCTGCCGAAGTAGAACGACAGGTCGGTAATGGAGACCATACCACAAAGGTAACCTATTGGCCATCGGGGCGCAGGCCCGCCCCCCGCTACCTGCCGGCAGAGGCCGCCCACTCCTACCCCTAAGGCCGAAACCCGCTTGCCCGTGGTGCGCCGCAAGGTGGTACAAGCGCTGGCCAGGTGACAGGAGGAGGGTGGCAGTGCGATAAATAGCCCCCAAAAATTTATATTATTACCAAAGGGCTGCCCGAACGGATAGACGCTATGGCCGAGGGCAAGACGGTTGTTAAGTGCCTGCGTAAGGCTTCGTTGCGACAGTTGTGCAGGCTTAGGATGATAACCTGAGGAGGCGGGCCCCATTGGCGTACCATAGTAGCCCAATCATCGTCTTTGGAAAGAACAACGGTGCCAGGTTGTGCAAATTCCTTAAACAGCAATTGATCTGACTTACCCAAGCTGGCAAGAAATGCAAGCGAAAAGGCCTCTATTCCCGGAAAGTTAGCGCAAAGCCACGGAGCTAATGCAGGCGGCAATTGTTCATCAATAATCAAGCGAAGTGTGCTGCCACCTCCTACTTCCATTGCGACTGGGCAGCTACGAACCTGACAGCCGCCTCTATATCGGCCTCTCTTAGCGAGGGATAATCATTTTGGATTTCGGCCAAGGTAGCTCCTGCCGCAAGCAAGTCAATCACATCATGTACCCGTATCCGTGTCCCGGCTATGGCAGGCTTTCCTCCCACAACAGCAGGGTCCATTGCAATGCGCTGTTGCCAATGCGCTGTGGGCGCTTTGGACAACAACGCCTCGATGCTACGAGCAGCTTCTGCAGGGCTGGCCGGGATGGTAACAGGCTCGCGCGCGGCCATCTTCATCTCTGCATGGGCATTCCAGAAAGGTTGCAGTGGCAGATCACCCTCTGCCGGTATCTGCGCGTGCACATGGCCCATACCGAGTGCCTGTAAAATATGGCGCAACAAACCGCTACCATAAGGCGGCACCTCTATCTGGATAGTACTCATACCAAACCCTAAGTTACGCATACAATGCTTCCATCTGCGCCTTGTAGTTGTGCAGAATGGCCTTGCGCCGCAGCTTGAGGGTAGGTGTAATCTCGCCGCGCTCAATCGTCCAGAGGGCAGGCAGCAGGCAGAACTTCTTAATCTTCTCGTACTGGGCCAGGTCTGCGTTGAGCTTGTCAAGCTCGGCCTGGAACTTATCCAGCACGGCCGGATGCTCAATCATCTGCGCGTCCGTCGTATAGACAATGCCTTTCAGCCTGCACCAGCTCCGCAAGGGCTCAAAGGCCGGCACAATCAGCGCCGAGGGGAAACGCTCCCCTTCTCCCACCACCATCACCTGCTCAACCACCATGCTCTCTTTGAGCTTGTTCTCCAGCGGTTGGGGGGCAATGTACTTGCCGCCGCTGGTCTTGAAGATCTCCTTCTTGCGGTCGGTAATCTTTAAGAACTTGCCCTCGGTAATCTCGCCAATGTCTCCGGTATGGAACCAGCCCTCGGTGTCGATGGCCTCGTCGGTCAGGTCGGGGCGGTTCCAGTAGCCCAAAAAGACGCTGGGGCCCTTCACCAGAATCTCGCCGTCGTCGGCAATGCGGACTTGCACATTGTCTATTACCAGGCCCACAGTACCCACGCGGCAGCCGGTCTCTTCCATGCGGTTTACAGAGATGACGGGGCTGGTCTCCGTCAGCCCGTAGCCCTCCATCACGGCAATACGCGCCGCGCGGAACACCCGCGCCAGCCTAGGCTGCAGTGCCGCCGCCCCGCTCACGATGGCCAGTACATTGCCGCCCAGTGCCTCGCGCCATTTAGAGAAGATGAGTTTGTTGGCAAGGCTCAATTGCAGGTCGTACCAGGCGCCCATGGGCTTGCCGATTTCGTAGCGGTGGCCCAGCTCCAGCGCCCAAAAGAACAGCGCCCGCTTGATGCCCGTCAGCTCCCGGCCTTTGGCGACGATCTTGTCGTACACCTTCTCTAGCAGGCGGGGCACGGTCGTAAACAGCTGTGGCCGCACCTCCTTCAGGTTGTCGCCGATGGTCTCCATGCTCTCGGCAAAGTACACGGCCACCCCGCAGCGCACGTAGATGCCCATCACCATCCGCTCATAGACGTGGCACAGGGGCAAGAACGACAGCGCCCGGGCATCGTGGTTGGCAGGCATGGCCGGCAGAGATCCGGTGATGTTGGCAATCAGGTTGTGGTGGCTCAGCATCACCCCCTTGGGCACGCCCGTGGTGCCGCTGGTGTAGATGATGGTGTAGAGGTCGTCGGGCTGTACGGCGGCCATGCGTCGCTCCAGCTCGGCCTCGGGGGTTTGGGCCTCCAGGCCGATGATCTCGGCCCAATGGCGCGCCCCGGCCACCTGGTCAAAAGTGTAGAGCATGGGCGGCTCTGCCATACCCTCGGCGGCCTGGCGGGCTTTGCCCAGCAGCTCGTCTGTCCCGCAAAGCACCAGCTTGGTGCCAGAGTCTTGAAAGATGAACCTGTAATCCTCTGGCGTAATGGTAGGATACAGCGGCACAGAGATGGCCCCGGCCATCTGGATGCCATAGTCGGCAATCACCCACTCGGGCCGGTTGGTAGAGATGATGGCTACCCGGTCTTTGGGCTGCAGGCCCAACGCCGCCAGCCCCCGGGCCAGGCCACGTGCCTGGGCCACAAATTGCTCTGTAGAAGTTTGCACCCACTGCCCGTTTACCTTGGCGGCCAGGGCATCGGCTTGCGGAAAGTGGGCGGCCTGGTAGGCCAGCAGGTCAAAAACGCGGGTGGGCTCCATAGTCGGTTGGCAAGCAGTGTAGGTTAAGGTAGTCAGGTGTCCCGGTCGGGTGCAGAGCGGCCTGCCAGGCAGGCACTTTTCGCCTGAAAGTTACCGCAACATTACCCAAAAAAATGCTAAGCAAACCCCATGCCGCCCAGCCGTGCCGCCAAGGCTGCCCTACCTTTGCGTAAGTCCCAAAAAGGCCCCCAAACTATGACCCCAAACCCTGTGCTGGTAGGCCTGATCATGGGCTCAGACTCAGACTGGCCCGTAATGCAAAACGCGGCCGACATGCTGCGCCGCTTCGGCGTAGCCTACGAGGCCAAAGTGCTCTCTGCCCACCGCACGCCAGAGGCCATGCTGGCGTACGCCCAGGCGGCACATGGCCGCGGCCTGAAGGTAATCATCGCCGGGGCAGGTGGGGCGGCTCACCTGCCGGGTATGGTGGCAGCGGCTACCATCTTGCCCGTCGTCGGCGTGCCCGTACGCAGCAGCAACAGCATAGACGGTTGGGACAGCATCTTGAGCATATTGCAGATGCCAACAGGTGTGCCCGTGGCCACCGTAGCCCTCAACGGAGCAGGCAATGCGGGCCTGCTGGCCGTGCAGATGCTGGCCCTGGCCGACAAACCCCTGGCCAAAGCCCTGGAGGCCTACAAGCAAGAGCTCAAAGACAAGGTGGCCGCCATGCGGCTGGCCTAAGGCGGGGCAGGGCTAAGCTTAGGCCTTCCGGCCCCGGGTTGCGTACCTTGCAACCCCAATACACCACCCCGCGACCCATGGCCGACGCTACCTACCGCATCACCGTTGACGAAATCTCTCTGGGTGCTACCCCCGCAGGCAGCGCCGTAGTGCTCGACGGTGGCCGCCAGGCAGAGATTGTGGCCCTGCCCGGGGGCAGCTACCGCATCTTTTTGGGCCACCAGGTGCTGACGGGCTATGCCGTAGCCCAAGACCCTGCCACCAAAACGCTAACCGTGGCTGCCGGCGGCTACACCTTTACCTGCCGCCTGCAAGACCGCCTAGACCAGGTCTTGGAGAAGTTTGGCCTCAGCGGAGGTGCCGCCGCCAAAGTAGCCGACCTAAAGGCCCCCATGCCCGGCCTGGTGCGCCGCATCTTGGTGCAGCCCGGCCAGGCCGTAGAGAAGGGCACCCCCCTCCTGGTGCTGGAGGCCATGAAGATGGAAAACATGATCAAGGCACAGGCCGCCGCCACCGTCGGCAAAATAGCCGTAGCCGAGGGCGACAAGGTCGAGAAAGGCGCCGTTTTGATCGGCTTTTAGACCTTAGAATGATAGACAGGGCAAGCACCCTCCCGAACAGGGAGGTGCGGGAGCCCATGCAAAACAGCCCTGATATAGAAGGGATTGCCTGTAAACAGCACGGATGTGCCAGGGCACTGCCTGACACATCCGTACTAAAAGGGAAAGAAGCTTGCTTGCTACTCTACCACCACCGTGCCGCGCGCGGTGCCAGCACGCCAGTGGTACATGCCCGCCGGCAACAGACCAACCGCTATGGGCTGGCCCGGGCGCACCAGTACCTGCAAGACCTGCCGCCCCGTGGCATCGGTGAGCGTTACCTCTGCCGCTGTGGCCAGGCCCTCCAGCACAAAGCTATGGGCAGCCGGGTTGGGCACGGCCTGCAGACGCCGGCTGGCCAGATTGTCCAGCCCCGTTACGCTTGCCGGTGCAAGCACCAAGGCATAACGGCTGCCCGTTGACTCAGGAGACAGGTTTAGGGTCTGGCCCCGGGTCAATGCGGTGGTACGGTTTAGCACCCGGTCTAGCAAGTACACCTGGCGCTGTGCCGTTTGCTCGGTAAGCCGCAGCGCCAACGTGCCTTGGCCCCGCACTTTGAGCACCACCGTATCGGCCGGGCCTAGCTCGGGCCAAGAGCCGATGGCCAGCGAGCGCCCGTCGGCAGAGACAGCCGTCAGGGCAAGGTCTCCGCCCATCTTCTCTGCATCTTCTATTGGGTTGAAGCTGCGGCTTGCCTGGGCCGAGAAAGCCAGCAAGAGCTCGTCTGACCCCTGGCCAGGAGCTGATAACTCGAGGCGAAGCACCTGATCGGCCTGGCCTTGGCGCAAGAAGCTGGCCTGGCCACCCAAGGCATGTGCCGCTGACACAGCCGCTGGCCGCACCGTCAGCCCGGGGCTGGCTGCCAGCGCCTTTACAAAGAAACTCTGGCCCACGGCAATCAGGCGGCTGCCGCCGTTGACGCCACCTACACCTGGCAGGTAGGTAGCCCAGTTTGCAATAGAGCGATTATAGGTCCACCAAGCTGGTGATAGGTTTTGGCGCTGCCAACCTGAGGCTGCCTCCCAGTCTAGTGGGCCTGCATAGGGGTTGGCTACTAGGTTCCAGCCATTGTCTGCGCTTCCTTGGGGCCAGGCGCAGTTGCTTGGGCAGTATTGCAGCGTGTAGGTGTGATCGCCCAGCTTAGGCGAACCCTGCTGCACAAACTTGCCACCTGCTGCATAGAAGGAGGGCTTGAGCCAAACGCGATAGCCACGCCCTACCGGTGCAGGGTCAGAGGCCGCCGCCCAAGAGCGCGTATAGCCGTTGTTTTGCAGCGGCAGGCGCGCAAACGGATCGTAGCTGAAGAGCGATGAGTTGGAGGCATTGCCCGCGTCAAAAGTAGAGGCCAGGTAGGTGTTGCTGGGGCTGGCCCAGCCATCCACACGCTGCCCTTCTACCATAGCACCAACAAAGGCCCAGTTGTTGAGGCCTGGCCCGGGCACAAAGCGCTCAACCGAAAGGTTCTGCGCGTTTTGCAAAGACCCTGCCGCAACCGTCTCCAGATAGGCCTGGCCAGATGCAGAAGACCGCAGCCGCAGCCGGTTGCCTTGCAGGTTAAAGGCCCCGGCCCCGCGCACGCCCAGCGAGCGCGTTACGCTTACCGTATTGTCGGTTAGCAAAACGGCTCCTTGGGCCGAGTTGATGGCCAGGGTACCAACAGCAACAGTGCCCGACACCTTGTGGCGCACGCTGCCTTGCAGCAACACCGTCCCGGCACCGTTTATGGCACCTTGCGCCCACAGGTTGCCCGACAGCTGCAGCGTAGAGCCTGCACCGAGCGCAAGCGAGGCCTGCGGCTGCACCTGCAGGCTCCGGGCCACAAGGGTAACCCCTGCCACAGAAGGCAGGTTGGCGCCCTGCGCAATCACCACCGAGTCTCCGGCAAGCGGCACGCCGGCAGGCGTCCAGTTGGCCGGGTTAGACCAGTCCTGAGATACATCTCCGTTCCATTGGGCAACGCACACGCCCGAGGCAGAGACTACCGCCGCAGCCGAGGCCACCGATTGGCAACCGTTGCCATCCGTCACGCGGACGGTATAGCTGCCAACCCCAGCATTGATGGCCCGCGTAGTGGCGCCACCCGGGCTCCAGGTGTAGGCGGCAAAGCCGGCGGGGGCTTCAAGACGCGTCTGGTCTCCGGTGCATACGGCCGTCGGCCCGTCGAAGGTGATCGCAGGCTGGGCAGGCAGCGTATCAACCGCCACCACCAAGGCATTGCTTACGGCAGACGTACAAGCTGCAACCGTAGAGCGTATCTGTAGTGTATAGCTGCCCGCCGTGCTTACGGTGATGTTTTGCGTGGTGGCACCCGTGCTCCACAGGTAAGCCTCGTTGGCACTCAGGGCCGGGCCCTGCAACTGCACCGAGCCCCCGGCGCAGAAGGTCGTCGGGCCTGCGGCGGTGATGGTGGGGGCGGCAAACGTTGGGCATACCACCGTAAAGGCTATGCGGTTGATGCTGCTTACAGGCGCAATGGCCTCCACATACTGGGCACCAAGCACAGCGCTCGCAGGTACGTTCACCAGGATCTGCGCAGCCGTGGCAGAGGTAACCGTGGCCACCGCGGTGCCAAAGCGCACCTGGGTGATGCCCGCAAGGTTCTGGCCCGTAAGCGTAACCGTTGTGCCAGCACCGCCGGTAGCAGGTGAGATGCCCGTAAAGTATGGTACAGCCGAGCTGGCAAAGAGCCGGGCTATGAAGTTGCGGCCCGTACCGTTGTAGGAGGTAAAATTGCCGCCCACCAGCACCTTGCCGTCGGGCTGTTGGGCGAGGGTCCAAACTGTATTATTAAACCCGGTGCCGACGCTAAAGCCGGCATCCAGGCCGCCATCGGCATTCAGGCGGCAGATGCGGTTAACGGCTATGCCGTTATATGTGGTAAAAATGCCCCCCACCAGCACCTTGCCGTCTGGCTGTAGGGCAAGCGTAAGAACTGTATTATTAAACCCGGTGCCGATGCCAAAGCCGGCATCCAGGCTGCCGTCGGCATTCAGGCGGCAGATACGGACTCTGCTCGTGCCATTGTAGCTGGTGAAGTTGCCGCACACCAGCACCTTGCCGTCTGGCTGTAGGGCAAGCGTAAAAACTGTAAAGTTAAACCCGGTACCCACGCTAAAGCTGGCATCCAGGCCGCCATCGGCATTCAGGCGGCAGATACGGTTAACGGCCGTGCCGTTGTAGCTGGTAAATTCGCCCCCCATCAGTACCTTACCATCCGGTTGTAGGGCAAGCGTATAAACTGTATTATTAAACCCGGTGCCAGCGCCAAAGCCGGCATCCAGACTGCCGTCGGCATTCAGGCGGCAGATACGGTTAACGGCCGTGCCGTTATATGTGGTAAAAAAGCCCCCCACCAGCACCTTGCCGTCTGGCTGTAGGGCAAGTATATTAACTGCATTATTAAACCCGGTGCCAGCGCTAAAGCTGGCATCCAGGCTGCCGTCGGCATTCAGGCGGCAGATGCGGTTAACGGCTATGCCGTTGTAGCTGGTGAAGTTGCCGCCCACCAGCACCTTGCCGTCTGGCTGCAAGGCAAATGCCAAGGCTGAGCCATTAAACCCGGTGCCAGTCTGCGGAAAGCAAGTGTCTAGCGTGCCGCCCGGCTGGGGTGTGGGCATGGGGCACTGTGCAGACACAACGCGAGCCATCAGGCTAAGAACCAGTACAAAAAATAGACGAAGTCGTAGCATACCAAACACGGATATCGTTTTGCTGAGGTGGGGCATTGAGCGTCTCAAAAGGCAGTGGTCGCACAAATGGGTCCCCAAATCTAAATTTTGGCAATCATTTTTCCAGTTTTTGTAAAAAAGTTTCTTTTTCTGAGACAAAGAAAAGTCTGCAGCTCACCCCTTTTATCGGGCCAGTTTGGCTGTGCTACCAAGGCAGCTCATTGCCCCCCACATGTCTAAATCGCTTGGCTCCTAGGCCAAACTACCAGCAAGGCACGGAGCCCCCGTACCGCACCCGCACCTGCCCTATGCTTCCCTTATAGATCGGCCCCAAGCACTTTGGCTGTGCCCAACGCTTGCAACCCGCACAAGCGCCCCACAAAAAAGCCCCCAGCACACAGCCAGGGGCTTTTTTAGTGGTCCGACCAGGAATCGAACCTGGATCTAATGCTCCGGAGGCATTCGTAGTATCCGTTCTACTATCGGACCCGGGGGCGCAAAGATAGCGCCTGCCTGGCCCCAGGTACAAAAGCAGGGCCGGGCACTAGCGCACAACCAGGCGGCGGGCCACCACCTTATCTCCGGCCGTAAGGCGGAGGATGTACGTACCCGCGGCAGGGCGGCTATCAAACGCCCAGCGCAGGGTTTGGTTGCCGGCCTCGGCAAAGAAGGTGCGCTGCTGGGCCAGCAGGCCATCAGTTGTGTAGAGCTGTGCTTGTACCGGACTGCCCTGCGCCAGATGCAGGCCAACATGTACGGCATCTGCACAAGGATTGGGGAAGATGCGCACCGACGACGACGCCAGCACATGCCTGGCTATGGCTGTGGTATTCTGCGGCAAGGCCAGCCGCCCCCGGTAGATCAGGTCTCCCCCATCAGAGCTGCCGTTGGCGTTGCTGGCCATACCGGTGGCATAAAAGAAGGCACTGCTGGTATCTGTCAGTTGTGCCGGTGCCAGCCAGGCAAAGTCCCAACTGGTGGCCTGCGAGCCGCTGCTCGTTTGGCTGATGTAGGTACGCTGCCCGGCAGTGCTCAGGCGCGTGCCCGTAGCATCCGTACGCTCGATGCTGCCGTACGATTGGTTGGCGTTGTTGAGCACCGTAAGCTGAAAACCATTGCGCCGTGTGGCCGCGCTAAACAACTCTACCCGCATAGGGATACGCTCTCCCGCCCGGTACGAGGCAATACTGCCCACCGTAGAGATCTGAAAACGCGCGGCATCCGTGCGCACCTGGCCGCCGTGGCAGCGGGCGCAGGTATTGTCGCCGGGGGCACCGGTATTGCCGTTGGGCGGGCCGCTGCTGTTGCTGGTGCTGACGTGGGGCAAGGCGAAAACCAGCGCGCCTGCCACCAGCGAGGCACCTAAGAGTCGAAATACGTTCATAGTCGAGTGGGCTTGGAGGGAGCTATGTGTCTTTGGAAGATAAAGCAGATTTAGCCTCAAAAGTTTTGCCAACGCTGCCGCCGGCCAAAGATAGTTGGGCCAGGGCTGCCCCTGTGTTATCCTGCAAGGTATGCGTGGACGAACTTGATGGCCATGGCACCCTCGCCCACGGCCGAGGCCACCCTGTTCAAGGCCCCGGCGCGCACGTCGCCGGCCGCAAAGACGCCGGGCGCGCAAGTCTCCAGCAAAAAGGGCGGGCGTTGTTTAAGGGGCCATGCCTGCGGGATGTGAGCCAGGTCTGGCCCGGTAATCAGGTAGCCCTTGCCATCCTTCTGCACGTTGAGGCCGATCCAGTCTGTAACAGGCCGAGTGCCTATGAAGATGAACAAGGCCGCTGCGGGCACTACCTCTGACGCACCTGTGGTGACGTTGCGGATGCAGAGGCGCTCAAGCCGCTCGTCGCCTTGTGCGGCGGCTACCACGCAGCAGGGCCGTACTTCGATGTTGGGCTCGGAAGCAATCTGGTCTATGAGATACTGGCTCATGCTCGGGGCCAGGCCGTCAGGGTTGCGCACGAGCACCACCACCTTGGCTGCAAAGCGCGAGAGGTACATGGCGCATTGCCCGGCAGAGTTGCCGCCGCCCACCACAAACACGTCTGCCCCGGCGCAGGCCTGGGCTTCGGTATTGGCGGCTCCGTAATAGACGCCTGCCCCGTTAAAACGGTCTAGCCCGTCGGCCTCCAGCTTGCGGTACTCCACCCCGGTGGACAAAATCAGCGCCCTTGCGCGGATGATGCGCCCGTCGGGCGTGCGAAGCACCTTGTAGGCCCCTTCTTGGGCAATGGCCTCTACCTCGATGGGTGCCATAAACTCGGCCCCAAGGCGCTTGGCCTGGGTGATGGCGCGGCGGCTAAGCTCTTGGCCAGAGATGCCTTGGGGGAACCCCAGGTAGTTCTCGATGCGGCTGCTGGTGCCTGCCTGCCCGCCCGGTGCGCGCTTGTCTAGCAAGATGGTGCGAAGGCCCTCGCTGGCCCCATAGACGGCGGCAGCCAGCCCGGCAGGCCCAGCCCCTACGATGGCTACGTCGTAAGGGCGCTCGCACTCGGCATCCGTCAGCCCCAGGGCCTCAGCTACCACGGCAGGGGTAGCTTGCCGCAGAGGCGGGGCATCGTCGGTAAGCAGAGCGGGCAGGTCTGCCCCCTGCAAACCGGTTTGGCTCAGCAGGTGCAGGCCTGCCGGGCCGTCTGCCTCCACAAAGCGGTAAGGGATCAGGTTGCCCGCCAAAAAGTCTTTGAGGGCGTGGGTCTGTGGGCTCCACTGGAACCCCAGCAGCCGGGTGCCGGTCTGCTCTGCCTGGGCCAGGGCCTGGTAGTCGTCCAGCAGCTCATCCAGCACGGGGTAGAGGCGCTCTTCGGCAGGCTCCCAGGGCTTGGTCAGGTAGTAGTGCACCTTGGCACTGTTGATGGCCCTGATGGCGGCCTCAGTGTCGGCGTAGGCTGTCAGCAACACACGGCGCGCATTGGGCCAGGTGTCTCGCACATGCCCCAGCAGGCTTACGCCGTCGCCGTCGGGCATGCGCTGGTCTGCCAATACCAAGGCCAGGGCAGCATGCTCGGCGGCCATGTCTGCCAGTAGCTGCCGGGCTGCGGTGGCACCATCGGCCTCAAGCACCTCGTAGCGGGGGCCATAGTGGCGGCGCATCTCCAGGCAGATGGCCCGCAGCACCTGAGGGTCGTCATCTACCAGCAGCAAGATGGGTTTCATGGCAGCAGAGCCCCCTTCTGCCAAGGCAGAGGCAGCCGTGCCCACCAGCAAGGCAGGCAGTGGGCGGGCTTACTCTACGGCGGCTGCTTTTTTGCCGGGGGCGGGCGTAAAGTCTCCTTTCACGCTTAAAGACACCACCGGGTTGGCAGGGTCTGCCGTAAAGAGCGAAATGGCCTTGGCCGTGGGCCCCAGATACCCGTTGGCATCGAAGTGGACGTACAGCTCGGCCGTGCCGCCGGGGGCAATCTTCTGGCTTGTAAACTCGATGCGCAGGCAGCGGCAACCGGGCTTGGCGGCGTAGAGGGCCAGTGGCTTGGCACCCGTGTTGCGCAGCACAAACTTGCGGGTATAGACCTGGGCCGTAAAGCAGCGTCCAAAGTCTAGCTCGGTGCGGTCTAAAGTTAGTCGCGGGGCCTGGGCGGCTTGCTCGGGCGTAAGGGCCTGGGCGGGCGTTTGCAGGTTCACTGTTACAAACGCCTCTGAGCGGCGCTCGGGGCTAAGGCCAGTCGTTTTGAGGCGGATCGGATCTGTGACGTAGCCCCAGTCTTTGCGGGCCTTGCCGTTATAGCGGATGCTGAGCGTACCTCTGCCCATAGGCGGTAGGGGGCCAGGCAGTTTTACCTTCATCCACGGGCCGGTAGGCTCTGCCAGGGCCAGGCCCACGGTTTGGCTGCCCATGTTAACGACCTCGAAGCTGGCCTCGGCCTTGCCGCCCAGGGGCGAGACGTCGCCCAGGTTCAAATACCGGCTTATGATGCGCAGGCCCCCGCCAAGCGTATCGGGGTACTGGTCCTCCGGGCTCAAAGGCTTGGGGGTAACCTGCCCGCTGATGAGCAGCCGGGTGGCGCTGGGCTGCCCGTCGGTCTGCACGGTAACGTCTTTTTTGAAGGGCCCCGGGCGCCCGGCCGGGTGGTACACCACATCTACGTAGCCCGAGTCTTGCGGGGCAATTGGTGCCTTACTGTAGTCTGGCGAAGTGCAGCCGCAGCTGGCATTGGCCGCCAGCAGTTTGAGGGGGAGGGTGCCCGTGTTGTACACCACAAAGCGGTGGCGCAGGTCTCCGCCTTCTTCTTTAACGGTGCCAAAGTGGTGCTCCGTATGGCCGAAGCGGTAGGTGCTGCCCTGGCCCCAGGCCAGGCAGGGCAGCAGGGCGGCCAAGGCTATGGCTAGCCTTTCAGTGCAGACGAGACTCATAACCGCAAAGTTCGGTACAGAAATGCGAGTTAAGCGTGAAGAGTTGAGCGTTGCAAGGGCCTGCCCACCTATCGCTGTGTAGGCCGCACCAGCCGGTAGGTTACCGACAGGTTGATGACGCGGCCCTCAATAGGCGCCCAGAGCTGCCCGAAGCTCGGGTTGGTGGTAGGGCCGGTCAGCACGGCCTCGCGGCGGGTTTGGCGGTAGTCGTTCAGGTTTTCGCCGTTGAGCACCACCGTCCAGCGGCCGGTGCGGTAGCGCACCATGGCGGCGGCCACCACATAGCCGGGTGTGCGGCGTTGGGGGGCCTGGGGGCGGCCCAGCGCATCGGTGGTGGCTTGGTCTACGTACTGCGCACCGATGTAGCTGGCTTCTATGCCTACGCCCCAGTGCTCGCCCAGCTCGTGCACCAGCACGGTAGATACCTTGTGGCGGGCCGCCAGCTCTACGTTGGGGCGCAGCGCATCGTACTGGCGGCGGGCCTGGGTATAGACGTAGCCCAGGTACAGCTCCGTCTCTCTGGCTTGCAGGCGCAGGTAGCTCTCCAGCCCGCGGCTGATGAGCGGGCCACTGGCGTTCACCCAGGCCAGGGCGGTCGTGTCGGCCTGGTTGGGGTTGGGGCCTTGCAGCTCGGCCGGGTTGGCCAGGCGGGTGTAAAAGAACCCCTGGCTCAGCGTCAGGGTGGCTTCGTCGCCCAGGCGGCCCTTGTAGGTAACGTCGCCGTTGCAGCCTGCGCTGCGCTCGGCGGCGGTCGTCAGCGGCACGATGCGGGGCATGGCCCGCTCGTCCAGCTCGTTCACGTAAGGCACCACGGCCCGGTAGCCCAGCCCCCCGTTGAGGCGCAGCGTGGTGTGCTTGCCCACCTTTTGCAGCAGCGCCAAGCGGGGCAGCAGAAAGTTGCCGTAGCGGCTGTGGTGGTCTAGCCGCAGGCCGGCTTCTACCGTGGTGGTAGGCGTGGGCATATACACGGCTTGGCCGAAGGCCCCCACGGTGCGGAAGTCGTACCGGTTTTGCAGGGCACTTTCGTAGCCACCCGGGCGCAGGGCCTCCCCGTTGTAGTTGGCCCCCAGCACGATGCTGTGGCGGCCCAGCGGCAGCAGGTAGCTCAACTCCGAGAAGTACGACCGCTGGTTGGCCCCAAAGCCTACCGTGTTGGTCATCACCCGCCGCCTGAAGCCGGAGATGACGCCCTTGGCCGTGAGCGTACCCCGGCCCAGGGGCTGGGTGTAGATCAGGTCTGCCGTGTGGCGGCGGGTAAAGTTGTCCGTAAAGTAGGTCGTGTCTCGGTGGGCCCAATTCTCTAGGGCAACTACCCGGCCTGCCCAGCGGCTCTCCGTGGTGCCGGTATAGCCTGCCACCAGCGTGCCCTCTTTGCCGCCGATGCGGGGGTAAATGAACAGCCGGGGATGGACGACCAGGTTGGCAAAGTCGGGCACGTCGGTGTAGCCGTCTTTGTTTACGTCCACAAAGCGCTGGCGCGTGCCCCCTGCAAAGAAGGTGTAGCCCATCCGCTTGCCTCGGCCGCTGGTAAAGACGTTCAGGTTAGACTCTTGCAGGGTGCTTTGGTTGGCCGTGGCGCTCAGCTCTTGCTGGCCCAGCACGGGGGCCTTAGAGACCAGGTTGACCAACCCCGCAATGGCCCCACCCCCATATAGCGTAGAACTGGAGCCCTTGATGAGCTCGGCCTGGCGCAGGTCTAACGGGGGGATCTGCAGGATAGAAAAGCCGCCCGCATAGCCCCCCAAAATGGGCATACCATCGCGCAGTATCTGCGCATACCGCCCCTGCAGCCCTTGGATGCGCAGGTCTGCATTGCCGGTGGTGGGGCTGGTGGGCTGTATCTGCGTGCCGGCAATGTCGCCCAGCAGGCTGGCGATGTTGCCGGGCTTGATGCCGTTCTCTTCCGTAAGCTCCTCCTCGCCCAGCACTTCTACACGGGTGGGCAGGTCCTCCAGCCGGGCGTTGGTGCGGGTAGATGTGATGACGACCTCCTCCAGGGCGGGGCCTTCAGTGCCCATGCGCACCTGCAAGGGCACGCCCCCCGCGGGTACTTCCATCTGCACTTGCCTATAACCCACCAGAGAGACGACGATGCGCGTACCCGCCGCCGGGGCAGGGGAAAGGGTAGCCCGGCCCTGACCATCGGTCTGGGCCACGGTGGCGGTGCCCGGCACACCCACCGTGGCCGCTCCTAACGGCTGGCCGGTGGCAGAGTCTTGCACCTGCACCAAAAGGCCTGCGGTAGTTTGGGCCCAGGTAGGGCCGGGCATGGCCAGCAGGGCCATCAAAAAGGGTATGGCAAACCGCCATACCCTTGCAGACATCGCTTCGTGCATAGGAGGGTTTCGTCTCGGCAGGGGGCCTTACTCTGCCTTTTGGCCGTTGGGTAGGTACAGCACGTCGGTGGCCTTGCCTTTGAGCTTGATCTCGACCTCGTACACCTCCGACTTATCGGCGCGGGTAATCTTGGCAAACTCTTTAGGCTTGGCCTTGGGGTAGTCGTTCTGGAGGGCAGTGGCTACGGCCGGGGGCAGCTCGCTGGCTTCAATCTCTTGCTCGGTCTCTAGCAGGGTGCCATCCGGGGCGTAGGTCGCGCTGATTTCCGTCTCTGCCAAGATGAACTCGGCCTCGTACTTGCCGTCAGACTCTTGCTCCCATTTGACCTTTTGCGCCTGCGGAAAGGCTTTGGCAAAGTGGGCCGTTACGGCAGCGGGTGGGGCGTCTTTGCCCTTTTGCGCATGCGCCGGGGCAGAGACAACCAGGGTAACGGCTATGCAATACGCTAGAAAAACAAAAAGACAGGTGTTCCTTTTCATAAGTTTAAAGGTGTTTACAAGTAGCTAACCTAGTGGCCTTAGCAAGGTAAACCCAAAGAAGTTCAGCACCCATGGCAGGGGTATCTGCGGCTGGGTCTTTTCCGGCCAAAGCCGCAGGATATTAGGCAAGTGCTTGTCTTTATTTCCAGCCCCCTTTTGCGCCTTGGCTGTGCCCGGGCGTAGCTTGCGCCGTATGCAAAGGTGGATACTTGGCCTATGGGCAGCCCTGCTGGCCCCGTCGGCCTGGGGGCAAGACCTGGTGGTACACTGCGGCCGCCTGCTCGATGGCACCGGCCGCCCAGCCCAAACGGCCGTCTCGCTCATCATCCAGGCAGGGCAGGTGGCCCGCATCGTGCCGGGCTACGACTCGCTGCCGGGGGTGGCGGTGCTCAACTGCCGCAACCGCACCGTACTGCCGGGGCTGATAGACTGCCACGTACACCTAGACCACGAGCACAGCGAAGACGACCTGGCCATAGAGGTGCGCCGCGAGCCTGCCGAGCAGGCCTACTACGCCGCCGCCTACGCCAAGGCCACCCTCCGCGCCGGCTTTACCACCGTGCGAGACCTGGGCGGCAACGGCGTGAACCTGGCCCTGCGCAATGCCATTGCCAAGGGCTTAGTACCGGGGCCACGGGTAATCTGCGCGGGTACGCCCATCGGCTCTACGGGCAGCCACATGGACCCTACCAACGGCTACAACGCCACCTTCCGCACCGGGCTAGAGCCTGCCGCCGGCGTGGCCGACGGGGCAGACGCCGTGCGCCGGGCCGTGCGGCGGCAGATCCAGGCCGGGGCAGACGTCATCAAAGTAGCAGCCACCGGCGGCGTGCTCAGCTATGTGAAAGACGGCAGCAAGCCCCAGTTTACCCAGACCGAGCTAGAGGCCGCCGTACAAACCGCCCAAGACTATGGACTGCGCGTAGCCGCCCACGCCCACGGGGCAGAGGGCATCAAACGGGCCCTGCGCGCCGGCGTGGCCAGCATAGAGCACGGCACGCTGATGGACGACGAGGCCATCGCCCTCTTTAAGCAAAAGGGCGCCTGGTATGTGCCGACGCTGACGGCCGGGCGCTCTGTAGCAGACTCTGCCCGCAAGCCGGGGCACTACCCGCCCATCATTGCCGAAAAAGCCCGCGCCCTGGGGCCCAAGATGATGGGCACCTTTGCCAAAGCCTACAAGGCCGGGGTCAAGATTGCCTTCGGCACCGATGCGGGTGTGTTTACCCACGGCCTCAACTACCTGGAGTTTGGCTACATGGTAGAGGCAGGCATGCCCCCCATGCAGGCCATTGTAAGCGCCACCCGCAGCGCCGCAGAGCTACTCGGCCTGCAAGACAAGATCGGTACCATAGAGCCCGGCAAAACAGCAGACATCATCGCTGTAGATGGCGACCCCCTGCAAGACATTGCCGCCCTGGGGCGGGTGCGCACGGTGGTGCAGGGGGGTAAGGTGGTTGAGTTTTAGATTTAAGGCTTGGGAGGAGGCCCTTATGGATTAAGTATGCCTCCATAAAGTGATGGCAGCCCAAATTGGTGCCAGCAGCTGTGAGGAATCGCTATGAATGAAGTATTGCTCGTATGGCCGGAAAGGTAGAGAAAGCAGTCAGGCGATCATTTATATTTATAATAATATTATTATACTATTGTTTAAAAATGCAAATGGAGTATTATGTTTGCCTTATGTTTGAAAGCATTGAATCCTATCTCAACTCCAAAACAATTGAACTTTTATCTCAACCCTCTCACAGCTTTTGTTTTAAAGCGAGAGGCTCTATGTCGATAAGCTTGCCGAATGTGGCAGGTGTTTATGCGATTTTCTTAGAAGAAAAGATGGTTTATGTTGGCGAATCAAAAAGCTTAAGGGAGAGATGGAGAGATATGTATGATTGTCGAAATCACAATTTTCTACGAATTGTTGGTAATGAGTACCTTAAAGACATGAGTGGTTTCGAGCCTGCAACTTCATCGAGAAGGTACAGTGAACTTTTAACAAAAGAATTATACCAATACTTAACTGATAATTTTAGCTTTAAGTACTTACCTGTCGACCTAGGTCGAAAGGAGTTAGAAGAATATATAACCAATCATCCTGAGTATTCAGCAACTTTAATGAATAGTAAGGGTAGGCGTGGGCAAAAGGGCTTGCGAATATAACTCTAGCTTTTGACAAGAACTTTGCTACCCTTAGGCTTACACCATAAGGCCTGCTATGCGGCCTACTGTGCTTATCTAGGATCTTGCTCTCTCTATCTCTCGGTAGGTTAAGGTCGCCCCAGACCTACGAGACTTTGCAATGTAGGAGTGTTGATGCTTCTAGGCTATCTTAAGGTCTTTAGGGACAGAAGATCAATGAGGCGGTTTGTTTCGAATGGACGATGCCCGCTCAATCCTTACCTCACTCTCTATCAAGGGGAGCACAGGGAAGGAGCCGTTCAGCTAAAGAGTGTGATGTCTGCAATGGTAGGAAAATAAGCTTGCAAGTTTTGGTAGGCAGCCTTACCTTTGCAGTCCTTTTTTACAAGAGAAAGTCCCTTAGCCATGAGCGTAACCCGTCTGAAGCGCAAAGACCGTAAGAACAAGGCCCGGGCCAACAACCGCATCGAGCGCATCAAGCAGTTGACGAAGCTGCCCGTCGTGGCCAAGGTTGACCTTGAGGAGCTCAAGGCCAAGTTCGCCAAAGCAGAGTAATTCTTGCCGTCTGGGGCAAGCCCCAGATGCTTTGCCCGATATCAAAAAAGCCATCCTCGCAAGGGATGGCTTTTTTGCGTTGTAGCAAGGCTACCTCCTACTTCTTGTTAAGCCCCGCCACCACAGCCGCCGTAATATCCAGCGAGTCGTTGGCATACAGGATGCCCCCGCCGCTGGTGTAGCCCAGCACATACTTGTAGCCGCGGCGCCCGGCAAAGCCCTTCAGAAAGTCTTGGATGCGTTTGTTCAGCTTCTCTGTCTGGCTGCGCTCGTCGGCCAGCAGACGGCTGGTTTGCTCGTCGCGGTATTGCTCCAGCTCGGCACCGCGCTGGCGCAGGCGGGCGTCGGCCTCCTGGGCCTGGGTTTGGGTCAGTTGGCCGTTCTGCATCTTCTGGGTGGCCTCTGCCACCTCTTGCTGCAGGGCGGTGGCGCGGCGCTGCAGCTCGGCCTCCAGGCGCTGGCTGCGGGCCTCTAGCTGGGCCTTTTGTGTTTTGAAAACGCCGTAGTTGGCCAGCAGCGTATCGGTATTGACGAAGTAGATGCCCGCACCGCTGCCCTGGGCCAGCATGGCTACCGGAGCCTGGGCAGTGTCACCTTCGGACACGCGCTCGACCAGCGGTGCCGCAGGCGGAGGGGCCGGGGCGGCATCGGGTGTTTGGTACACCTTGTAGAACAGAAAGGCCACCGCCAGCAGCAGCACGGCATTCAGGGCAAGCAATACGCGGTTCATCATCGGCAAAAAAGCAAAACGCATACAGCCGCAGCATCGCGTACTTGCCAGTGCGAAGTTGGCCCCAAACCACCCAAAGCCCCGGCCTGCCCGTGCAACTTTGTGCCTGCTTATGCGCAAAGTGCTCTCTATTGCTGGCTCAGACCCATCGGGCGGGGCAGGTTTGCAGGCCGACCTCAAGACGTTTGCCGCCCACCACTGCTACGGCATGGCCGTGCCCGTAGCCCTCACCGCCCAAAACACCCAGGGCGTGCAAGCCGTGCTGGGCCTCGATGCCACCTTTGTGGCCGCCCAACTGCAATCCATTGCGGCAGATATCCGGCCCGATGCCATCAAGCTCGGCATGCTCTTCAGCCGCCCCATCATGGAGGCCGTGCTGGCCTTTCTGCAAGGCCTTCCCGGCGTACCCGTCGTGGCAGACCCCGTCATGGTCGCCACCAGCGGAGACCGCCTCTTGCTGGCAGAAGCCGAGGAATTTCTAAAAGAGCAACTGCTGCCCGCAGCCACCCTCATAACCCCCAACCGTGCCGAAGCCGAGGTGCTTTGGGGCCGGCCCATCGCTACCCCCGCCCAGGCCAACGAGGCTGCCCAGGCACTGGCCAGCCGCCTGGGCACGGCCGTCCTCCTCAAAGGCGGCCACCCCACCAGCCCACAAACCGCCGAGGCCACAGACCTGCTGGCCCTACCCGACGGCACCGTGCAGACCTTCAGCCTGCCTAGGCTCCATACGCCGCACACCCATGGCACCGGCTGCACCCTAAGCGCCGCCCTAGCCTGCCGCCTGGCAGAGGGCCATACCCTGCCCCAGGCCACCCAACTGGCCAAAGCCTATCTGCACCGCGCCCTGGCCGCCGGCCAACACCTGGGCATCGGGCAAGGCCGTGGGCCCGTCTGGCACCAGGTGTAAGCGATCCCCCGTAGAAAATGTAAGCCTATCCCCTGGCCTACTGTGCGGCAATGGCGAGACAGGCCTGCACTCCAATGGCTTTACCCCCTAATGCTGTGCAATGGCTTTGCCATTGTCACGTGCTCGTACGAGGCTACGCCTCGCTTCCTGGGGCGTAGCCCTGCCTCCACAGCTTGCAAAAGCATCTCGGCGTTTAGAGCTACAAGCGGGCGGCTTCAACTCTCAACTTTCAACTCTCAATCTCACCTCCCCCAACCGCCGTAAGTTTGCACCATGCTTACCCTGCCCTTCTTGCGAGACAACCGCGCCGCTGCCGTAGCGGGCCTGCGCAAAAAGCACGTACCCGAGCCCGAACAAGCCGTAGACCGCATCCTGGAGCTGGATGCCCGCCGGCGCACCGCCCAGCAAGAAAGCGATGCCCTCGCCGCACAGGCTAACCAACAGGCCAAGCGCATCGGCGAGCTCATGAAGCAGGGCCAAAAGGCAGAAGCCGAAGCCCTCCGAGCCCAGGTGGCCGAAGAGAAGGCCCGCATGAAAGACCTAGCCGACGCCGTAGCCCAGGCCGAAGCCGACATGCAGGCCGCCCTGGTGCTGCTGCCCAACATCCCCAGCGCCGCCGTGCCCGAGGGCCGCGTGGCCGAAGACAACGTGGTGGCCAAAGAGGGCGGCCGCAAGCCCGAGCTGCACCCCGGCGCACAGCCCCACTGGGAGCTGATCAAAACGCTGGGCATCATAGACTTCGAGCTGGGCGTCAAGATCACGGGGGCGGGCTTTCCGGTATATCGGGGGGGCGGGGCGCTGCTGCAGCGCAGGCTCATCCAGCTCTTTTTAGACCGCGCCGTCGAGGCCGGATACGAGGAGGTGCAGCCGCCCATCCTCGTCAATGCAGACTCTGGCTTTGGCACGGGCCAACTGCCCGACAAAGAGGGCCAGATGTACCACGCCGTGGCCGACGACCTGTACCTTATCCCCACGGCCGAGGTGCCGGTGACCAACATCTTCCGCGACGTGATCTTGGAGCGGCACCAACTGCCCCAGAAGCTGGCAGGCTACACGCCCTGCTTCCGCCGCGAGGCCGGCAGCTGGGGTGCCCACGTGCGGGGCCTCAATCGCCTGCACCAGTTCGACAAGGTAGAGATCGTACAAGTACGCACACCCGAGGAAAGCTACCAGGCCCTGGAAGAGATGTGCGCCCACGTCGAGAGCCTGCTCGATACGCTGGAGCTACCCTGGCGCAAGCTGCTGCTCTGCGGCGGAGACATGAGCTTCTCGTCTGCCCAGACGTTTGACTACGAGGTATGGAGCGCGGCCCAAGGCCGCTGGCTAGAGGTGTCGTCCGTCTCCAACTTCGAGACCTTCCAGGCCAACCGCCTCAAGCTGCGTTACCGGCCCGAAGAGAAGAAGACCGCCCTGGCCCACACGCTCAACGGCTCGGCCATGGCCCTGCCGCGCATCGTAGCCGCCCTGCTAGAGAACAACCAGCAGCCAGACGGCTCTGTCGTACTGCCCGCCGTGCTCAACATGCCAGTGCTGCGGCCTGTAGCCTAAAACTACCCTGCCTATGCGCCTCCTTGCCATCGAAACCAGCACCGAAACCGGCTCTGTGGCCTGGCTAGAAGATGGCCGCTGCCTGGCCGAGCTGGTCTTCCGCCGCAAAAACAGCCACTCCGAGGTGTTGGCCGAGGCCTTGGCCCAGGTGGCTGCCTTGGCGGGCCGACGTGTGGGCGACGCCGAGGGCGTAGCCCTCTCGGCCGGGCCGGGCAGCTACACAGGGCTGCGCATCGGCACCAGCACGGCCAAGGGGCTCTGTGCGGCCCTAGGCCTGCCGCTGTACCCCATAGACACGCTGCAAGCCATGGCCTGGGCCGCGGGCAGCCATGCCCGCCTGGCAGGCGGTGCGCTGCTGGCCCCCATGCTGGATGCCCGCCGCATGGAAGTTTACACAGCCCTCTACCGCGAGGATGGCCGCGTATTGCGCGCCTCGGCCCCGGTCATCATGGATGAGCAGTTTCTGGCCGACGTAGCCGACGACGGGCCCATCCTCTGCCTGGGCAATGGGGTGGCCAAGTGCATCCCGCTGCTGGCAGGCCGAGGCAGCTTTATCTTTCTGCCCGAAGCCGAGCCCATGGCCCGTGCCGTGGGCGAGCTGGCCTACCTGCACATCTCGCAAGGGGGCAAGCCGGCAGACCTGGCCATGTTTGAACCCGCCTATCTGAAACCCTTTATGGGCACAGCCCCTCGCCAGCCCAACGGCAGCCTGGCAAGGGCATAAACCCTCTTTCTGACCTGTATGCAAAGAATCCTCTGCTTGCTGGCCTGCGCCCTCTGCAGCATGGTGGCCACAGCCCAGGCCCAAGGCCGCCTAGAAGCCTTGGCAGGCAACTACCACAGCAGCCTACCCCTGGTAGGTGCGCCCGGCCTGTTCTACAAAACGGTGCACCCCGGCTTACAGGTAGGCTACGAGCATACGCTGCGGCAGGCCGGGCGCCGCCAATGGCTGTTGCGCGCACAGGCGGGGGTGTTTTACCACCGGTTTATCCAGACGGCGGTGCCGCTGACGGCCCAGGGCGTGCTGCAATGGGCACCCAGCCGCAAGCCCGATGCCCGCCTGCGTCTAGAGGCGGGGCTGGGCCTAGGCTACTGCCACAGCTTTCCGCTGACGGCCGTCTTTAAACTGCAAGACAATGGCACCTACGCCCGCACCGAGCGGGCCGGCCGGCCGCTGGTGACCTTCAGCCTGGCCCCGGGCCTGGCCTACCGCCTGGATGCTGCCGACCGCTGGCGGCTGGCCCTGCGCTATCAAATCATGCTGCAGGCACCCTTTGTGCCGCAGTATGTACCCATGCTGCCCTACAACAGCCTGCAATTGGGCCTCAGCTACCGCCTGGGCCTGGCCTCTGCCCTACCCTCAACCCCAGCCCAGTAGATGCGTATCACAACCCTTTCTAACACTGGGCGGGCTGTTGCGCTCTTGTTAGCCCTGGCCACCGCCCTACCCGCCTGCCGCGAGGCCGAAATCCGCCCCGGGCAAGCCTGCCTGGATGGTCGCTATGCCAACAACCACCCCAAGGCAGCGGCCATTCAAGACGTGATGCAGAAGTACGTCCGCCTGGGGTTGCCTGGCATGTCTGTCTATGTGGAAGACAGCTCCGGGCGCACCTTTGCGGCCGGCGCCGGCCTGGCAGACCTGCAACGGGGGGTGCCTTTCAACGTCTGCACACCAAGCAAGGCGGCCTCCATCACCAAGCTGCAGGTGGCCACGCTGGCCCACCGCCTGGCCGAGCAAGGCCGGCTAGACCTGGACGCCCCCGTAGAGCGCTACCTGGGTACCGAGCTGCTAGCGAAGGTGCAAAACGCCCGCGGCAAGACGCTGCGCCAACTGCTCAACCACACCACGGGCATTTTTGACCTGATCACCTCGTCGGCCTTTTACCTGGCCGTGCTCAACCAGCCCAACAAGCGCTGGCAGCCCGAAGAGCTGCTGCGCTTCACGCACGGGCAAGACGGGGTGGCGCTCGGGCAGCCTTACCCGGCCTCGTACAGCAACACCAACACGCTGCTGCTGATGATGTGCATCGAGAAAGCCACCGGCCAAGACCACGTCGCCCTGCTGCGCGAGCAGATCTGGGGCCCGCTCGGCATGAGCCGCACCTACATGCAAGGCCGGGAGGACATTCCCGCCACGGCCGCGCACGGCTACTACGACCTGTACAACAACGGCACCGTGGCCGACGTCTCGCAGCTCATCACCGGGTCGGGCAACGGGTATGGGGGCATGTACAGCACCACCACAGACCTGCGCCAATTTATGGGGGCCTTGTTTGCCGAGCGGACGCTGGTATCGGCCGCCTCGCTGGAGCGCATGACGACGGTGCTGCAAGAGGACACCAACTTCTTTGTGGGCGAGGGCACGGTGCAAAAGCGCTTTGGCCGCCGCCGCACCCCCGGCATCGGCCACACGGGCCGAGACCTGGGCTATGTGGCCAACTGCTTCTACTACCCCAGCCAAAAGGCCTACATCATCTTCTTTGTCAACTACGGCACCAACGGCGAGAGCCGCCTCAAGCCCGTATTCTTTGATTTTGAGGAAGAGCTGGCACGGTTGGTGCTGGACTAGGCACCGCGACTATTTAGCGGTGTGTCGCTTTTTTGGTGATAGATACCATGAACAAGTGCCTCCATTTTTTCAGTATCGACTGAGTAATGGACGAGATAGGGAAAGGCTCCTACGGGCCGACACTTGACGTTCTTATATCGTACTTGATGGGTATTCCATAGCTGGGATATTCTCTCAAAGCTGAACTCAAGATCGTCAAGGAAGCGCTCTGCTAAATCGACAGAATTCGTGGCATAGTAGCCATATGCATTGGCAATGTCCAGATCAGCCTCAGGACTTAGTACGATTTCCAATGGCCTATCTGCCATACTTCTTCTTTAGCTCACTCCATGGCCTGTAATCTTCAGGCCTTGTGGCCGCTATACGCCGCAATGTTTCAGCTACTTGCCAATCTGGAATCTCCATTGGATTGGTGCCTGCATCGTTGAATCGCAACTCCTGCATGAGGGCATAAAACTCTTCGAGCCTATGGTCTTCGATATCTATGGTAATGGTGGCCATACTAATATAGGTTTGAGTTACTCTAATATATGCCATTTAGCAGTCAATGTCAAGGGTGGGCTTAGGCCGACGATCGGCATCTCAGCCAGAGCGGGCAACGATTTTGCCGCTGCGGAGGTTATATCCCTGCCTGGCTTGCCGGCAGCCGTATCTTCGTCCGCTGTTTGTGCCTGCCTCATCTGCCAACTCTTTTATGTCTGCGCCCGACGACCCACGCCCACGGCTCCGCGTCTGCTGTGCCGTTATCGAGCGCGGGGGCAAGCTGCTGGCGGCCCGCAGGCCCCAAGGACGGCAACTGGCAGGCAAGTGGGAGTTTCCAGGAGGCAAAGTCGAACCCTCTGAAACAGACGAGCAATGCCTCGTGCGCGAGGTTTTCGAAGAGCTCGGCGTGCGCGTAGAAATTGTCCGCAAACTCAAAGAACGGCCCATTGCAGGTAGCTACATATGCCTGGTGCCCTTCCTCTGCCGGCTCACCTTAGGCGAGCCGCAGCCCTTAGTCCACGAGGCCTTGCAATGGCTGGCCCCGGCAGACCTGCCCGCACTAGACTGGGCCCCGGCCGACATCCCCATCTGGGAGCAGTGGCTGCTTGAGCGGCCTTCAGCCTAAAAATTAGCGTTGGCCCAGCCCACGCCCTGCCTCTATATTTGCACCCCAGCCCGCCCAAGGCCAAGGCTGATTTTCTTGGAGCGTTAGCTCAGTTGGTTCAGAGCACTACCTTGACAGGGTAGGGGTCACTGGTTCGAGCCCAGTACGCTCCACGCATCACACACGTATTATAAAGCCCGTACAGCCTCGGCCGTGCGGGCTTTTTGCGTTCAAGGCCGCAACTCTCCCCCAGAAAAAAGGGCCAACCCCAGGCTAAGCATGCCGTAGTAAAGGCAGCAACACACCCAAAGCACCACAGCCCATAACCATGAAAATCTATTTGATAGCAACGGCGCTATGGGGCATTTCGGCCCTCACGGCATTAGGCCAGGCCGGTGGATCTGGTGCCGGCGGCGGCACGGCAGGCATGTCCGGCGGCACCCAAGGGCAGGCCGCGGCCACCACAGGCAAAAGCCAATCCTCTGCCAAAGACAAAGCCATGGTGCAGCGGGTACGCGCCCGCAGCAGCAAGAGCAGCACCATGTCTGCCACCACGCGCAGCGGCAACCAGTCTCGCAACGGGGGCAACAGCGGCCGCACCATGCGCTCTAGCGGAAACGGCACCACAAGCAGCAGCAGCAATACCAGCGGAATGACGGGGGCTACATCTATGCGGCAGGCAAAGCCTGCCCGCACAGACGTCACCGCCCGCGAGCCCGGCCAGGGCGGCTACAACGGCGCCGCCATGGGCGGTGGCGAAGGCCGCACCGAGACCAGCACCTACGCAGGCCAAGGCAGCCAGGCCGGGGCCAATGCCGGTGCGGTCAACCGCAACCCGCCCGATCAGCCCCCGGCCAATGCAAAAGGCACCCGATACCCCGGTGGATCGGGCAGCCAGGGTGGGGCCAGTGGCGGGGCATCTCAAAGCAGCTACGGCACCGGCAGCCATACCGATCAGCACAGCAATCCCCGCTAACGCCCCGGCGGCTGGCCGCCTTGGCACCAGCACAATCACTCCCCCAATCCTGCACCGATTATGAAGTTCGCCCTCATGTATGCTACGCTCTTGCTGGTTTGCGCCATGGTTCTGGCACAGACCCAGCCAAAACCCGCTGCAACCCCAACGCCTCAAAAGAAAGAAGCCGCCGCACGCCGCGCAGCAGCCAAGCGCACCCAGCGCGCCACCCAAAAGCAGACGGTAGAGTCATACTACGGCCCGGGCGCGGGCGGTGCTGCCGAAAAAGCACGGACACCCGTCAACCAACCCTCTAACACACCTCAATAGCTTGGGCTTATGGTCATTTCACAATTAGCCTAACGCTGTTTTGCTCCCCCTCTCCCCTAGAGGGGGAGAGGGGGCTGGGGGGTGAGGGGGTGCTCCCCTTGCACAATGTTAGGGTACATGCGAAATGACCATTAGCCTCATCTCCAGCGCTATGCGTAATATGAAAACGATTTTCTTAATCGCGCTCGCACTGGCGACGGCCACTGCCGCCTGGGCGCAGAGCACCCCCACCAGCAGCCCCGCCAACGGGCCAGGCTCGGGCAACCGCACCACCAGCAGCGACAACCCGCCCATGGGCGGAGGCAACCCACCCGGCACCGGCGTCTCTGACGGCAACCAGACCATTATGCCCAATGGCCAGCCCATGTGGCGCAACCAAGAGGGCACCCCTGTGCCTGCCAGCCAGGGCGAATCTGCCGGTAATCTCGGTATGGGCGTGCAAGGGGCGGGGCAGCCTGCCACTGCCGCTCCGGCGGCCAAGGGCAAGGCCAAGTCTAAAAGCAAGACCAAACCGCAGTAGCCATGCCGCCTGAGGGCTACTTCTCGCCCCAGCTCTTACGATCGAGGCTGCGGTATTGAATGGCTTCTGAGACGTGCACAGGGCTGATGGCATCGGCACCGTCGAGGTCTGCAATGGTGCGGCTCACTTTAAGGATGCGCTCGAAGGCGCGGGCCGAGAGGCCAAGCCGGTCCATCGCCGTCTTGAGCAATGCCATGCTCTCGTCTGTCAGGTTACAGTATCGGCGCACGGCCCGGGCATCCATCATGGCATTGCTGTACACACCGGGTTGGTCGGCAAAGCGTGCCGTCTGAACGGAGCGCGCCCGCTCCACCCGCTCTCGGATGGAGGATGACGACTCTTGGCGGCGGCGGCTCGTCATGGCATCGAAGCTGACGGGTGTAACCTCCACGTGCAGGTCTATCCGGTCCATCAACGGGCCCGAAATGCGGTTGATATACTTCTGCACAGAGCCCGGCGGGCAGACGCACGGCTTATCCGGATGGTTGTAGAACCCGCAGGGGCAGGGATTCATAGAGGCCACCAGCATGAAGTTGGCCGGAAACTCCACCGACACCTTGGCCCTGCTGATGGCCACACGGCGATCTTCCAGCGGTTGGCGCATCACCTCCAGCACGCCGCGCTTAAACTCGGGCAGCTCGTCTAAAAACAGCACCCCGTTGTGCGCCAGCGATATCTCGCCCGGTTGGGGAATGCTGCCACCCCCGATAAGAGCAATGTCAGAAACCGTGTGGTGGGGGCTGCGGAACGGCCGCGAGGCCACCAGCGAGGCCTGCCGCCCCAGCTTGCCCGCCACAGAGTGGATCTTGGTCGTCTCCAGCGCCTCGGCCAGCGTGAGCGGGGGCAAGATGCCGGGCAGACGCTTGGCCAGCATGGTCTTGCCTGCCCCGGGCGGGCCTATCATGATGACGTTATGGCCTCCGGCCGCGGCAATCTCCAGGGCACGTTTGATGTTCTCCTGGCCCTGCACGGCATCAAAGTCAGCCTCAGGTAGGGCAAAGCTGTGGGCAAAAAGCTCGCGGGTGTCGCGCACGGTGGGCTCTACCTCCATTTTCCCCTTCAAGAACTGCACCGCCTCTTGCAAGGTATCTACCCCATAGATATTGAGCTGATTGACGATGGCCGCCTCCTCGGCATTGGCCTTGGGCATGATGAAGCCCTCGAACCCCTGCCGCCGCGCCTCGATGGCAATGGGCAAAATGCCCTTGATGGGCCTCAGCTCTCCGGTAAGCGATAGCTCGCCCATGATGAGCAGCTTGTCGAGCCGCTCCATGGGGATTTGGTGCGTGGCGGCCATCATTCCCAGGCAGATGGGCAAATCGTAGGCCGAGCCCTCTTTCCGAATGTCTGCCGGCGCCAGCGAGATGACCATGCGCGTGCGAGGCACGTAGTAGCCATACTGCCGCATGGCAGACTCGATGCGGTCTCGCGCCTCTTTTACAGACGAGTCTGGCAGGCCAACCATCTGGTAGTAGCGCCCCTCCGACACGTCCACCTCTATGGTGATGGTGTGGGCACTTACGCCATAAACGGCAGATCCAAATACGCGGGCAATCATAGAGGCAGGGGGTTGGGGTCTGCCCCAAAACTACCTGCCCCCTACAAGGGCCTCAAAATGCGCGAAGCAGCGTTGCGCGCATTGCCTTAAAAGCCCCTAACAGGCGCGCACCTACTGATTCCTGTACGTAATGTAGAAGATAAACAGCAAGCCTGCCGTACCGGTAATCAGGTTGCCAATGGTGCCGACATCGCGCAGCACGTCTAGCGTTGGCCTGCGCCCGGGCTCAACGTATATGATGTCGTTGGGGCGGATGATCAGGTCTGTTTTTGCCAGCGTATGGATGTGGGTCAGGTCCACGATCTGCACTTCGGGCTTGCTCAAATCTCCGCGGATGATGCGGATGCGTTGCATCTGGCTGTAAACACCAATGTTGCCTGCCGAGGCCAGCACCTCTATCAGGCTGGTATTTTCATTCTCTAGGGGTACTATCCGGCCTTGTACGGGTGTGGCAATGATACCGGCGCCCCCAACGCCCACGGCCGTAAACAAAATGCAACGGCGGTTTGCTACCCGAGATAACACGAAGCAGTTTTGGTAAAACACGCTGTACCGCTGCGCCAGTACAGAGTCTAGCTGGCGGATATTGAGATTTTCTACAGGTACCAGCCCTACCATCGGCAAGAGGACGTCTCCGCGCTCGGTTACCAGGTAGCGGGCCCGGCCTGTGCCGCCTACAGCGCCCGCCTGCCCTTGCACCCCGGGCTGCCCCACAGCCGCCCCCGTGGCGCCTGCAATCTGCAGTTGGCGGCCTAGCTCGGCATTGGGATCAATCAGCAGCTCTCCGCCGTTGGTAAAGAGCTGAAACTCGATAAAGTCATTTTTGCGGACCCTGTATTGGCGCTCCGCAACGCCCACCTGCTGCTTGAGGTAGGCCTTGTCGGCCTCGTCGTCTACACGAAAAACAATGTCTTGGCGGTAGTACCGGCAAGACGAAAATACCAGCGCCAGCAGTGGCAGCAGCAAAAAGTAGTGAGCGAGGCGGCGATGCATGGTTGTCAGCACCCAGTTTGGCTAAGCGCCGCATGGCCGGCGGCTGGGCCAGGTAGGCTGGGTAGGGCGTATCAAGCAGGGGCTGGGTTGGGCTAAGGCATAAACCTTAGGCCGTATAGGGCAGTTGCTGCCTGCTTTACAGCCCAAAGATAGGAACACTGCCTACGATAGCCCAGGCCCTGCCTCTAGCCTCTGGCTGCCAGCATCTCTACAATCTGCACGGCATTGGCGGCGGCACCCTTCAGTAGGTTGTCTGCCACTACCCAAAGGTGCAGGCCATGGGCATCGTCTGGGTCTGGGCGGAGGCGGCCTACAAAGACCTCGCGGTGGCCCGCGGCCGTCATTGGCATAGGGTAGAGCTGCCGGGCCGGGTCGTCTTGCAGCACCACCCCTGGGGCACTTTGGAGCAAAGTACGCACGGCCTCAAGGCTTACGGGCTGCTCAAACTCGGCATAGATGCTCTCGGCATGGCCGGTGTGTACGGGTACGCGCACCGTGGTGGCGGCCACCCGCAGGCTAGGCAGGCCCATAATCTTGCGCGTCTCGCGCATCATCTTCAGCTCTTCTTTGGTGTAGCCTTGGTCTGCAAAGGCATCAATCTGCGGCACCAGGTTGCGGTGGATGCCATAGGCATAGGCAGGCTGGGCCGTGGCCAGGCCTTGCTCCTCGGCCTCTAGCTGGGCCACGCCCTTTTGCCCAGACCCAGACACCGACTGGTAGGTCGATACGATGATGCGCCGCAGCCCAAGGGCCTGGTGCAGCGGCTGCAAAGCCACCACCATCTGGATGGTGCTGCAGTTGGGGTTGGCCACAATGCGGTGCCCAGGCCCGACGGCCTGCGGATTTACCTCTGGCACCACCAGCGGCACGGCATCATCCATCCGCCAGGCAGAGCTGTTGTCTACAACGGTGGTGCCCGCCGCCGCAAAGCGTGGTGCCAGCTCCAGGCTGGCGGCCCCTCCGGCAGAGAACAACGCAAACCGTGGCCGCGCCGCCAGGGCCTCCTCTACACCGACAACGGGCACCTGTTGGCCGCAAAACGTTACCGTACGCCCAACGCTCGTAGCCGAAGCCACCGGCCAAAGGCGCCCAATCGGCAGGTTGCTGGCCTCTAGCTGGCGCAACATGGCGGTGCCCACCAAGCCCGTGGCACCCACAACGGCAACGTCTATCATGGCTGCAAAGGTATCGGAGGCCACTTTACGCCAAGCCCTTGTGCTGGCCCTAAAAACAGAAAACCGCCCCATAGGGACGGCTTTCTGTGAAATGGCGTGGTTTTTTGTAGACCACTCCACCCAAGCCGAGGCCTGGGCAGTAGTGGGTCTGCAAAAATACGCACCGAAAGGTTACGATGTTTCGCAACACCAGCGGTTTATTTTTTTGTACTCTAGGGTACTTCTGATTTACCGTTCAGAGATGGTGGCCGTCAGCGTTCTGCCGTTGTTGATGGGCGTGCCGCTTGCCGTTGTTTGGCGCAAGCCCGTCAGGGCGTAGCGTAAGTCGCCGTTGGTGATGGTGGCGTTTACGCTGTTGTCGGTGGCGTAGTAGTAATAGACCTTAGACTCGTCGTCGTCGTTGATGCCGTCGTTGTCGTCGTCTCTGTCTTGGCTGTCGGGCGTGCCATCGTCGTCGTCATCGTTGTCGTTGTCATCGTCGTCGCCGTCGTCGTTGCCTGCGTCATCATCCTCGTCGTCGCTATCATCGTCCTCATCTCCGAGCACGGTATCGTCGTCGTCCGTCAGCCTCACCATCACGCGGATACCCTGCTGCGCACCTGATGCCGTAGGCCTGGGGCCCATCTGCATGATGGTTATCTGGGCAGTGTTGTCCAGGTCACGGTCTTGGTCGTCGTCGTCGTACTTGTCGGTGTTTGCCGTCAGGGTATAAACGCCATTGGCCGTCGCCTGGACAGCCGTGCGGAAGGTTATCGTTTGCCCGACTAAGCTCGCCGTGCCGGTTGTGGGCAGGGCGTTATCGTCGTCGTCTTTACAGCCGGCCAGCACCAGGCAGGCAAACAGACTTACAGAAAGTAGGTATTTTAACATAGGGAGAATGAAGCGATTTGCTGGAGTAGTCAACACTTTTCTGGGCTAATGTGTTTAACCTGACTTTGGACACTCCTTTGCTTGATAACCCTGTATTACGCCCCTTGCTGGCCGCCAGGTTCATTTTGTGAATTGCCGTCTGGGTGGGCAACTTTGAGGCTCTGGCAAGGGAGGCTTCCACTCCGCCGCCATGTCCGTCTCAAAAGCCTTTGGGGTGGTGAGCAGGCAGTAGATTGGTGCCCAAGCCAACGCTGTACGCTGCCATAAGCCTGCTTGGGCCAGCCCGATGGATTACAGCCCGTATAGGGCCTTTTTGCCACACCTGTTCTAAGAACCTTTTGGTTGCATAGCGGTTTAACTTACAACGGTTTTGCCGCCGCTTGCACCCGTCCATAAGGGCCGCATGGCCCAGCCTCCCCAGAGCCCAACCGCCAGCTACCTACTACTACTTTTTTAGCGCGTTATGACTGCCACCCAAACTTTAGCCCACGAGCCGCTGCTGGTCGAGAACAAGAACCGGTTCGTGCTCTTTCCGATCCAGTATTCAGACATCTGGCAGATGTACAAAAAGGCCGAGGCCAGTTTCTGGACGGCCGAGGAGATTGATCTGGCGCAAGACCAGGTCCACTGGGTGAGCCTGAACGACGGCGAGCGCCACTTCATCAGCCATGTGCTGGCCTTCTTTGCCGCCAGCGACGGCATCGTGAACGAGAACCTGGGCGTGAACTTCTTCAACGAAGTGCAGTTTCCGGAGGCCAAGTGTTTTTATGGCTTCCAGATCATGATGGAGAACATCCACTCTGAGACGTACTCGTTGTTGATTGACACCTACATCAAAGATCCCGTCGAGAAAGACCGGCTTTTCAATGCACTAGAGACGGTGCCTGCCGTAGGCCGCAAGGGCCACTGGGCCCTGCGCTGGATCAACTCAGACAACTTTGCCGAGCGCCTGGTGGCCTTTGCCGCCGTGGAGGGTATCTTCTTCTCTGGGTCTTTCTGCTCTATCTTCTGGCTCAAGAAGCGGGGCCTGATGCCGGGCCTGACCTTCTCTAACGAGCTCATCTCGCGCGATGAGGGCCTGCACTGCGACTTTGCCTGCCTGCTCTACGACCGATACCTGAACAACAAGCTGAGCCACGAGCGCGTGCTGGAGATCATCACCGACGCTGTCTCCATCGAGCAGGAGTTTGTGACCGACGCCCTACCGGTGGACCTCATCGGCATGAACGCCCGCCTCATGAACCAGTACATCGAGTTTGTGGCAGACCGCCTGCTGGTGTCGCTGGGTTACCCCAAGCACTACAACGCCACCAACCCATTCGACTTTATGGAGATGATCTCGCTGCAAGGCAAGACCAACTTCTTTGAGAAGCGCGTGGGCGAGTACCAGAAGGCCGGCGTCATGGCTGAGAAGAAGGCCCAGGCCTTCTCGCTAGACGAAGAATTTTAGGGTCTGGCACTTCCCGCTTGTCAATGCCCCTTCTCTTTCCAGAGAAGGGGCATTTTTTTGCTATCCAGATAGCAAAACATATATATTTGCTATTGAGATAGCAAATGAAAACAGTTACAGCGGTACTAAATGGAGATGTGAAAGGCAGCCAAGCCATGCCTTTCGAGTTACGGCAAGCTTTGATGGATAAAATACGCTCCATAGCTCAAGGCAGTATAGGCTTTGTGCCACAAACCACAGTGCCAATAGCAACAAATGGCTGGCACCTGCCAGCACAAGCCCAAGGAGACCCTGTCTTTAGAGGTGATGCCTTCCAGATTGAGTGCTACCTGGCCGATGCGCTCAAGTTTATGCTCTGTATGCGCCTGCTTGGAATAAGCTACCCACTTACAAGCACGCCTCCTTCACAAGAGCGTAGGCCCCTAGTTATTCGAATGTCTATGGGCGTAGGCGAGGCTCCCTTTACCACAGGAGGGTATGCTGCCAAGTACGTCTTGTCGGGCCAGGGCCTAGACAAGAAAGCCCCCGTAGCTATGCAGATACATAGCCAGGGACCTGCTGCCGCAGAGCTGGCCCTGATGGCCGTATTGCTAGATACGATTCTAGAAAAGCTCTCGCCCAGGCAAGGCCTAAACTTGCTCTTGGTACTAGAGCTAGGCTCGCTATCAGCGGCAGCAAAGGCCCAGCAGGTATCGGTATCAACCATCTCTCGGAGCATTGCCAAGCCTTACTTTGCCATAAAGCAAGCGCTAGAGCGCTACGCGCATTTGTGCCACCAAGGGCAAATAACATGATAGGTACTTAGGTTCTTTTCGGGTTGGGCTTACTGATGCAAGTGCAACCGATGCGCTGGTTTACGTTTTGGCTGCTCAACCGTTGGTTTACCCCCAGCGGCCATCAAAGCCAGATGGAAGTCCTAAACCAAAGCCACCCGCATCGGCCGAGGGGCCAAAGAGCCCCGGTCTAGGTGTACATCGGCATCCTGGAGCGGCTCATCATCTTCGCTTTTGTGTGGCATGGGGCGTATGAGGCCACCTCTTTCATCATTACGGGCAAGGCCATCTAGCGCTTCCGCGAGGCCAACGAGGAGCGGCATTCGGAGTACATTTTGGTGGGCACCCTGCTGAGCAGCGCCTGCGCCATTTTGACGGCGCTGGGGCTGCGGGGGGGTGGCCACCCTTTGGGCGGTTTAGGGGTAGTGCCTTTAACTCCGCCGCCAGGCACTACTTTGCGGCCATGAACTACCTACTGGCCGACACCCCCGACGAGCGCGCCTGGATGGTGCCCTTTGCCGCCACGCGCGCGCTGGGCACCCTGCGCAATGGCATCCTGACCCAGCAAGAGCGCTGGGCCCGCTACCTGGGCGCAGACATAGCCCTCTGCACCGAGCCGTACCTGCAGCCCTTGTATGCACCCCTGCCCGGGGCTGACACCTACCCGGCCGTGATCCACAGCGCCTGGGTGGCAGACAAAGCCGCCGCCGAGGCCGTGCGGAGCCTGCTGCCGGGCCAGGTGCTGCGCCAGGGCGAGCGCTGGCTGGCAGGCAAGGCGGCCCCCGGCAAACGCTTCTTTTACGGAGAGCCGCCGCTGTTGTGGGGCAGCGACTTTATCGAATACGGCGGCCCCGTGCAGTGGCTAGACCGCCCCTGGCACCTGTACCTGCAAGCCAAGCAAACCGTGGAGGCCGATTTTGACCTGCTGACGGCAGGCCGCCAAAGCGCCCCCTTGGGCGATGCCGCCACGGTGCTCTACAAGCCCGAGCGGATTTTTATAGAGGAAGGTGCCAAGGTGCGGGCCGCCGTCCTCTCGGCAGAGAACGGCTGCATCTACATCGGGGCCGGGGCTGTGGTAGAAGAAGGGGCGCTGGTGCGGGGCTCTACGGCCATCTGCGCCGGGGCTACGGTGAACATGGGCGCCAAGCTGCGCGGAGACAACATCATCGGGCCGCATTGCAAGGTCGGCGGCGAGGTGGCCAACTCGGTGCTTTTGGGCCATAGCAACAAGGGGCACGACGGCTACCTGGGCAACAGCGTGCTGGGGGCCTGGTGCAACCTGGGGGCAGACACCAACACCAGCAACTTGAAAAACAACTACCGAAACGTAGAGCTAAACCTGGGCCCGGGCAAAGAGCACGTCAAAACCGGGCAGCTCTTTTGCGGCCTGCTGATGGGCGACCATGGCAAGGCGGGCATCAACACGATGTTCAACACCGGGACGGTGGTGGAGGCCGGGGCCAGCTTGTATGGGGGCGGGTATCTGCCCAAGTATGCGCCGCTCTTCAGTTGGGGCGGCGAGGGTGGCCGCTACCTGCTGCACGACATAGAAAAGATGTTAGACACCGAGCGCCGCGTGATGGCCCGCCGCAACCAGGAGCTATCGCCGGCCTACGAGGCCGTGCTGCGCTACCTCTTTACCGAGGCCAAGGCACGGGCCTAGCGCTTGGCCCGCCGGGTGCGGTCGTAAAACTCTGGTGGGCGCTTGGCCACCCAGCGGATAAAGGCATCCAGCTCTGGGTGGGCGCGCAGGGCCTCTGGCGTTTGGTAGTGGCGGCGCAGCTCGGCCTCAGAGAGGATGCTGTGGATCTTGTCGTGGCAGATTTTGTGCATCAGCACCGTCTGCGTGCCTGCCCCACCCTGGCTGATGGGTAGCAGGTGGTGCTTGTTTACCACCCCGGCCAAGGGCCTGCCGCATAGCGCACACAGGGCCGGAGCGGCAGGCTCGGGCTCGTAGGGGGGCAGGGCTTGGCGGTGGCGGCGCGGCATGGGGCAACAGCTACGTTACCGCACCAGCTTGGGGGTACCCAGGCCCAGATCTTCCAGCTCGTGCAGCAACTCGTTAGATAGGTTTACGCTGTAACTGCGGGCCAGGGTTGGCAGGGTAAAGCCCTTGGCCTTGTCGTGCAGGTAGAGGTAAAGCGAGCCCTTGCCGCTGTGCCGGCGCAGGCAATCTACCAGGGCGGCACGGTCTATACCGGGCAGGGCGGCCACGTCCAGGTCTATGCGCAGGCCTTTGAGCAGCTCGGCGCGGGCGTCTTGCAGCAGCACGGCGCGGATGGGTTTGAGCTCCCACTGGTCTTGGTTGCCAAAGCGCTGGGCCACCTTCATGCGGAGCAGCAGGGCGTTGCCAGGCTCGAACCAGGGGCCGTGCGTGGCCACGTCTGCTCCAAAGAGGGCCAGCTCTAAAGAGCCTTGCAGGTCCTCGAGCGTGATGGTCAGGAAGATCTTGTCCGTCTTGGTGCGCTTCTGGATGCGGTTGGCCACGATGGCAGCCATCCAGACCTCCTGACCCTTGAAGTTGCTCCAGTTGCCGGAGTGGGCCTGGCAGAGCGTCTGTATGTCGAGCTTGTAGGGGTCTAGCGGGTGGCCGCTGAGGTAGAACCCGGTGGCCTCTTTCTCGTGGCCGAGGCGGGTCAGGTTGCTCCAGGGTACGGGGGCGGCGGGCACCTTGGGGCGCTGCAGCGTGGTGTCTGCCCCCGAGTTTCCAAACAGCGTAGTGACGGCATTGGCCTTCTCTTGAGCCAGCACCTGGCCAAATTTCATGGCCTTTTCTATAAAGACGGTGCCGCCTTCCTCGTGCAGGTAGGCCTCGCGCGGCAAGCCGAAGCCGTCTAGCGCGCCGGCATAGACGAGGCTTTCCATGGCCTTGCGGTTTAGCTTGCTGCCTGCCAGGCGGCCGGTCAGGTCAAACACGTCCAGGTAGGGGCCGTTGGCCTTGCGCTCTTCTATGAGCGCCTCTACGGCTCCCTCCCCTACCCCCTTAATAGCCGCCAGGCCAAAGCGTATGGCCCCGCTGCCATCTACGGAGAAGGTCATCTCCGAGGCGTTCACGTCTGGGCCCAGCACGCGCAGGCCCATGCGCTTAGCCTCCTCGGTAAAGAAGGTGATGTCTTCTATAGAGCCGATGGCGTGCGTCAGTACGCTGGCCATGTACTCGGCCGGGTGGTGGGCCTTGAGGTAGCCCGTCTGGTAGGCTACCACGGAGTAGGCCGCCGAGTGGGAGCGGTTGAAGCCGTACTCGGCAAAGCGCTCCATCGTGTCGAAGACCTTGTTGGCATCGTCTGCCCCGATGCCGTGCAGGGCCTTGGCGCCGTCCACGAACTTGACGCGCTCTTTGGCCATCTTCTCCTTGTCTTTTTTACCCATGGCGCGGCGCAGCATATCTGCACCGCCCAGGGTGTAGCCTGCCAAGATCTGCGCCGTCTGCATGATCTGCTCTTGGTACACCATGATGCCGAAGGTGTAGTTCAGGATCGGCTCTAGCAGATTATGGGGGTACTCTACCTGCTCGCGGCCATGCTTACGGTTCACGTAGTTGGGGATGAACTGCATGGGCCCCGGCCGGTAGAGGGCGTTCATGGCGATGAGGTCCTCGATGTTGGTCGGCTTGAGGTCTTTGAGGTATTGCCGCATGCCGTCCGATTCGAACTGGAAGGTGGCAATCGTATCGCCGCGTTGGTAGAGCTGGTAGGTCTTTTCGTCGTCGAGCGGGATGGCGTCTATGTCAATGGCTAGCGCCTTACTCTTTTGGATGTTGGCCAGCGCATCGCGGATGATGGTCAGGGTTTTGAGGCCCAGAAAGTCCATCTTGAGCAGGCCAGCGCTCTCGATGACCTTGCCGTCGAACTGCGTAACGAGCAGGTCTGAGTCTTTGGCCACCGCTACGGGCACGCACTCGGTTACGTCTCGCGGGGCGATGATGAGGCCCGCCGCGTGGATGCCGGTGTTGCGCACCGAGCCCTCCAGCTTTTCAGCCTCGCGCAGTACCTCGGCGCGCAGGTCTGCCCCGGCGCGGATCTCGCGCAGCTCGGGTACGTCGGCAAAGGCTTGCTCTAGGGTGGTGCCGGGCTTTTCGGGCACCAGCTTGGCCAGGGCGTTGGCGTCGGCCAGGGGCAGGTCGAGCACGCGGGCCACGTCTTTGATGGCAGACTTGGCCGCCATGCTGCCGAAGGTGATGATCTGCGCCACCTGATTGCGGCCGTACTTATCGACGACGTAGTCTATGACCTTTTGGCGGCCCTGGTCGTCGAAGTCTATATCCATATCGGGCATGGATACCCGCTCGGGATTGAGGAAGCGCTCGAATAGCAGGGCGTACTTGATGGGGTCTATGTTGGTGATGCCGATGGCATAGGCCACGGCAGACCCTGCCGCCGACCCCCGGCCCGGCCCGATGCTGACGCCCAGGTCTCGGCCGGCGCGGATAAAGTCTTGTACGATGAGGAAGTAGCCTGCAAACCCCATCTTCTTGATCACGTCTAGCTCGAAGCGCAGGCGCTCTACGACCTGCTCGTCGAGGTCTTCGCCGTAGCGTTTGCGGGCACCGTCGAAGGTGAGGGCCTCCAGGTAGGCATCCGCGTCTGCAAAGCCGGGCGGCAGCGGAAAGTGCGGCAGCAGGATCTGGCTCTCCAGCTTGGGGTCCCAGCACTTATCGACGATCTCGTTGGTGTTGTCTAGCGCCTGGGGCAGGTCTTCAAAGAGCTTGGCCATCTCGGCCGTGCTTTTGAAGTAGAACTCCGAGTTGGCAAAGCCAAAGCGGTACCCTTTGGGCGAGGAGCCTTCCTCTTTCCAGATGGGGGTGCTTTTGAGCTCGCCGGTGTTGACGCAGAGCAGGATGTCGTGGGCGGTGTAGTCTTCCTGATCGACGTAGTGGCTGTCGTTGCTGGCGATGATGGGCACGTTGTACTTGGCCGCAAAGCGCAGCAGCACCTCGTTTACCTTCTTCTGCTCGTCTAGCTTGTGGCGCTGCAGCTCTACGTAATAGTCTTGGCCGAAGAGGTCTAGCCACCATTTGAAGAGCTCTTCAGCCTTCTTCTCGCCATCGTTCAGGATGGCCTGGGGCACCTCGGCACCGAGGCAGCAGGTGGTGGCGATGAGGCCCTTGTGGTACTGTACCAGCACCTCTTTGTCTATGCGCGGGTACTTGGAGTAGAGGCCCTCTACAAACCCGATGGAGCAGAGCTTGGAGAGGTTGCGGTAGCCTTCTTCGTCTTTGGCCAGCAGGAGCTGGTGGTAGCGCTCGTCTTTGTTGTCTTTGCTGAAGTTTTTGCGGTGGCGATCTGCCACCAGGTAAAACTCGCAGCCGATGATGGGCTTGACGCTGTGCTTTTTGGCCTCGGCCACGAATTTGAAGACGCCGAACATGTTGCCATGGTCGGTGATGGCCACGGCCCGCTGCCCGTCTGCCTTGGCCTTTTTGAAGAGCTTACCGATGGGCGCAGCCCCATCTAGCAACGAGAACTGGGTATGGACGTGGAGGTGGTTGAAGGTCGGCATCTACGGCAGGCAGAACGGGTAGACGAAGATAACCTGTGGGTGGGGGTGGGGGAGAAAAACATCCGTACCCGCAGATGGCCAGGCTAGGTGAAGAACTTAAGGCATGGATTGACTTACTTAACTTGTACGCGGGCCAGAATTATAAAATAGGTTTTATCAGTTATCAGTAATTAATTCCAAAGTCATTCAGGGAGCCAATGTTCGCCCAGTTTTTCTTTGGCAATAACTTTGAATGCTTCTAAAGTTTGTTTCACTTGGGCTAAATCCACCTCGTGGGGCAGACGAGGATTTACCTCGTCCACATAGCGGACATCAACTCCATAATCACTTAATGACTCGGCCATTCGAACCCATGTTGGCTCCTCAAATTCATTGTAATAAGGACGTAAAAGCTCTAGCAAGACCTCAATGTCATGCGAGCGGGGAGGCTGTTGGTCTTGATAAATGAGTAAGGCCTTCAGCCATTTTTCAACCGCTTGTTGCGCATGGAATGCCGCCGCCTCTCTCAGATTTTTTTGGTGGCTATCTATTAATTGAAAGGTTTGGTAATCTATGGCCGCCTTCCTTAGTGTGCCAAAAAGATAATCAAACTTGCTGCTCATAAAGGACAACTCCGCGTTGGGTTACGTCTTCTATTAAGATGCTGTATTTGGGATTGGCCTGTTTAAATTCTTGAGGCGTATAAACAAGTACATCAATAGGGATTTTTCTTCTTCCGATTGCCATACGTGCTTCTAAGCGCCTCTCTCTGGGCGGGCGGGGGTCGTCTTTGATGACGAACAGGTCCACGTCGCTATCCTCGGTAGGCGTGCCGTAGGCGTGGCTGCCGAAGAGGATGACCTTCTCGGGCTGGTAGCCGGCTACCAGCTTGTCTACGAGCTCTTGGATTTGGGCGCGGGTGGCCATGTCGGCAGCAAGTTAGGGGTGGAGCTATTTTGAATGGTTGAGAGGCCTTGTAACGCACTTATGCCTTCCAATGCGTACCAAGTTTGGTGTTGGTAAAGGTGCGGAAGGCTTCCAAGGATTCTTTGATTTGATTCAAATTAAGTGCACCTATACGTAGTGGGTTTTCTTCGTCTATGTAGCGAATCTCGACGGCGAAACCGTTTAACAACGAGGCTCTCTCCAACCATTCTTGTGCACCTAGCTCTGTGTAAAACTGGGTAAGCATGGGGAGAAGTTTTGTGAGGTCGTGGGTATATGGCGTATCGACGTCGTTATAGGTAAGCAACGCCTTGAGCCACTTTTCAACCGCCTGTTGTGCGTGGAAAGCCGCCGCTTCTGAAAGGTCTTCTGACGAGGATTCGAGGAGCAGGAACGATTGATAGTCGACATTGGCCTTGCGCAACCATCCCTGCACATAATCTGCGCTACTATGCATACTCTTGGGTGTGGTTGCGGTTGTAGAGCATTACGCCCTTGCCTTTGACGTCTCGTACCAGGGGATTGAACTTCGGGTTTGCCATCGAGAATTCATGCGGTGTGTAAACCAGAACGTCTAATGCAAAGCCATTGAAACCCATGGACATCCTGGCCTCTACCTGACGCTCCCACCGCGGGCGGGGGTCGTCTTTGATCACAAACAAATCCACGTCGCTGTCCTCGCGTGGGGTGCCGTAGGCGTGGCTGCCGAAGAGGATGACCTTCTCGGGCTGGTAGCCGGCTACCAGCTTGTCTACAAGCTCTTGGATTTGGGCGCGGGTGGCCATAGCTTCAGCAAGATATGAAAATGGCCGGGCAGATTGCAAGCTGCCTGGCCATTCTACGTTGATACCACCCAGAGGGGTTGGAGTATGGCTAACCTACGACTTCGATCTTAGCACCGAGGGCGTTGAGGCGCTGCTCGATGTTTTGGTAGCCGCGGCGGATTTGCTCGATGTTGTCTATGATGGAGACGCCCTCGGCGCACATGGCGGCCATGAGGAGGGCTACGCCGGCACGGATGTCTGGCGAGGTCATGCGGATGCCGCGCAGGGGTATGCGCCGGCCCGAGCCGATGACGGTGGCGCGGTGGGGGTCGCACAGGATGATCTGGGCACCCATGTCTAGCAGCTTATCTACGAAGAAGAGGCGGCTCTCGAACATCTTCTGGTGGATGAGCACCGTGCCCTGGGCCTGGGTGGCCGTCACCAGCACGATGGAGAGCAGATCGGGCGTGAAGCCGGGCCAAGGCGCGTCGGCCACGGTAAGGGAGCTGCCGTCTATGAAGCTTTGTATCTCGTAGAGGTCTTGCGCGGGTACGTGGATGTCGTCTCCGCGGAACTCGAGCGCGATGCCAAGCTTGCGGAAGACGTCCGGTATCATGCCGAGCTGGTCTATGCGGCAGTTTTTGATCGTCAGCTCAGAGCGCGTCATGGCGGCCATGCCGATGAAAGAGCCGATTTCGATCATGTCTGGCAGCATGGTGTGGTCTGTGCCGCCTAGGGCCTCCACGCCGGTGATGCGGAGCAGGTTGGAGCCGATGCCCTCTATGTTGGCCCCCATGCGCACCAGCATGGCGCAGAGCTGCTGCAGGTACGGCTCGCAGGCGGCGTTGTATAGGGTGGTGGTGCCTTTGGCCAGCACGGCGGCCATTACTACGTTGGCCGTGCCGGTTACAGAGGCTTCGTCTAGCAAGATATAGGTGCCCGTCAGGTGGCTGCCGTCAATCTCGTAGTAGTTGGTTTCGGCGTCGAAGCGGAACTCGGCGCCGAGCTTCTCCAGGCCCAGAAAGTGCGTGTCGAGGCGGCGGCGGCCGATCTTATCTCCACCGGGCTTGGGCAGGCGGCCGGTGCCGAAACGGGCCAGCATGGGGCCGATGATCATGACCGAGCCGCGCAGGGCGGCGGCGCGGCGGGTGAAGCCCTCGGTGTGTAGGTAGTCTAGGTTGACGTCGTCGGCCTGGAAGCGGACGGTGCCGTTGCCGTAACGCTCTACCTTGACGCCCATGGCCTGCAGCAGGTCTATGAGGTTGTTTACGTCGACAATGTCGGGCAGATTGTGGAGCGTGACGGGCTCGGGCGTGAGCAGGACGGCGCAGACAATTTGCAGGGCCTCGTTTTTGGCGCCTTGCGGAACGATGCTGCCTGAGAGGCGGTGGCCGCCTTCTATACGGAAACTGGACATGGGGGCTTGACTTGAGGAGGCTGCAAAGGTACGGCCTTGCGGCAGGGTACGGGTTGCGTGGCCTTAGGCAGCCGGCTGGTGCCTCAGCATAAGGCTTAGTGCCTCTTTATCGGCCCATGGCATGGAGGTGGTTGAGGTAGCGGGCCTTAAGGTCTAGGTTGGCCTTGAGGTTTTCTTCTTTCATGCGGCGGCACTCCTGGCGGTGGTAGTCTAGCGATAGGCGGGCAAAGTTTTGGCGTAAGGCGGCGCCGCTTTGGCCTGGCTGCTGGGGCTGGGCTGGCTCGGGCAGCTCTGTGGCGGTGCAGGTGGCGGGCTCGGCTGTTTTTTCTTGTTTTGCAACGGGCTCATCTTCTGGCATTTGGCCCTCGATTTTGTCGGGGGATGTCGGGCCGGGGGGTGTGTGGGCCTGGGCGAAGGCTGCGGCCAGCTCGGCTTCGTCTTGGGCTGAGAGGGCTTGTGCCTCTGGGGGTAGTTTGTCGGCACAGCGGGCGATGTGGCGCAGCTCGGCCGAGGCGCGCAGGCAGTCTCTGAGGCTGGAGGCTGGGTCTTGCAGCACGCTGCGGCAACGCTGGGCCTGGAGCTCGAGGTCTTGCAGGGTGACGATGCAGCGACGACGGCGCTGGTGCTCTAGCCAGGCTTGCACGGGTTGGGCAGACAGGATGCGGGCGGCGTTGGTGGCGGCCACGGTGGGGGCATAGCCTGCCGCACGGGCGGCGCGGGGAGCATCTGGGCAGGCGAGGTAGGCTAGGCAAAAGGCACGCTGGCGGGGGGTCATGACGGGAATTAGAAAATGAGGAATTAAAAATTGAGAATTGGGAGGCGGATACGTGGGTTTGTGCCAAAAGCGCAGCATCTCTGCTTACCGACAAATGGTTAGGATGAACCTGAAGGGCGAACTACTCTGACAGCTGTGTGCCCTTAGAGAGCCAGATGCGGGCCTGCAGGGTAAGCTCCCAAGTGGGTGGGCCGGAGAGGGGCTGGGTATGGGCTGCCTTGAGGTACAGATTGCCCCAATGGGGCAGTGTGGCGTCTAGCAGGGCCATGAGGCGGGTGCCTTGGCCGTAGGCACTTACCAGGCGGGGTTGGTAGAGGACACCCGGCTCGAAAAAGAGGAGGCGACTGCCGAAGCCTGCCGTGCTGTAGGCATAGGCGCGCAGGGTGGCCCGCAGGGGGCCGTACCGTACCTGCACCTGCTGGTAGAGGGCCCAGCCCTGGCCGGCGGCGCCGTGGCAGGTGCGCAATTGCCCGGCCAACTGCCAGCTTGGCCAAGGCTGATAACGCAGCCCCGCTACTCCGTAGAGGGTCTGGCCTGCCGGTATAGAGGCAGATGGATCGGCCTGGGCGGGCATCGGGGCAGCCTGGCTGCGGGCGCGAAGCTGCAACAGAGCCTCGGCGGTTTTGCGGGGGGCATAGGTGGCCTGCAGGCTCCACTCTGCGGCGGGGCTGGCAAAGGGCTGGCCGGGGTTGGCTTGCAGGGGGCGGTAGTAGTCTTGGTAGGCGGCCAGGGCCCAGCGGCCCAGGCGTTGCTGGGCCGCCAGCAGCAGGCCTTGCTCGCCGGCGGGGCCTGCCAACCTTTGGGCGTAAGGCTGTCCGTAGGCACCGGCTATGCCTGCGGGCAGATGCCGGGCTGCCAAGCCGAGGGCGGTGTGGGGCGTGGGCATCCATTGCAGCACCTGCACCCCGCCCAAGGGTATGCCTTGGCGCAGGGTTGCCTCGCCAAAGGCAGCCAGGCTGCGGTAGCGGGTGCGGTACCAGGCCGAGGCCAGGTTTTGCGTTTGGGCCAGGCCGGGCGGCAGGGGGGATCCGGCCAGGGGCGCATCGTAGGCTTGGCGGGCCATAAGCAGGCCTAGGTGCCCAAAGCCCTGGCGGGGTGCCCATTGCAGGGCCGTGCCGCCAAGCCACTCTGGCAAGTTGCGGCGGGTGGCCAGCTCGGCGCGTGTGCGGTGGAGGCCGGTGAAGCGAGGGGGGCCGACGGCATCGGGCAGCTGGGTGGCCAGGCTGTCGGCCCAGGCTATGGGGCGGGCATCTACGCGTTTGTAGCTGCCAAAGCCGTGCAACTCCAGGCCGGGGGCCAGGGTACGTGTAAAGGCTGCACCACGCAGGGCCCGGCCCTCTACGAGGGCGTGGTAGGGCAGAATGCCGCCTGCGGGCTGGGCCAGTGTGAGGACGGGCTCGGCCCCGCGGCCCAGCAGAAAGGAGCGCCCAAAGGCCAGCCCTTGCCCGAAGGCCAGTTGATAGTCTGCCAGGGCGATGGCCTTCCATGCGCCGCGGTTGCGCAGCACCAGCGTGGCCGAGGCATAGTCTGCCCGCAGGGGGCGGCCGGGTGCGGGTTGCCAGGCCTCGCCAGGGTCTTTCTCAAGCACCAGGCCGTAGCTGAGGCGTTGGGGTGCGTTGCCACGCAGCCGCACGAGTGTGCCCCAAGGCCCACCAGCGTAGTTGCTGCCGGGGGCAAAGTCTGGCTTTGTGTAGGCATTGCCCAAAGGCCCTTGCCGCTGGGTGCGGATGAGCAGCCAAGGCCTGGCGGCCCCGGCCCAAACCTGCCGAAGGGGGATGGGCGCCCTAGCGGGCCCCGGTGGCAGCAGATAGGGGGCCAGGGCCTGGGCCTCGGCCGTAGAGAGGCCGGGGACGGCGTTTAGCTCGGAGAGCTCGGCAAAGCCGCCGTATTGCTGGCGGTAGCGCAGCAGTGCCGCAATGCCTGCGGGGGTGGCACCAGGCAGGGCCAGCAGCTCGTCGGGCGAGGCGCGGTTGATGTCTAGGCTGGCGGGTGGGGTTTGTGCCAGCTCTGGCCCGGCCTCTTGCCAGGCGCCGGGCATGGTTTGGACGTCGAGGGCTTGCAGGGCCTGGGGCTCGGTGAGCTCTGCCTGGGCGCGGGCTTTGGTACCGCCCAGCACCAGCAGACAAAGCACCAGCCACGGGCCCAGGGGAGTGCGGGGGCTAAGGCGCATGGTCTGCCTCTATGCGGGTGCGGCGGGGGGTGCGGCGCGTCCACCCCAGGCCCAGGCTGTGGGTGTTGCCCAGGGTGGTGTGGTAGGCCAGGCCGTACTCTACGCTGGTGCCCCAAACGTCTAGCCGAAAGCCGCAGGCCAGCAGCCCGGGCCAGGGCGAGGCCCCGGCGCGCAGGCGCAGGTAGCGGTGCACCTGATACTCGGCCCCGGCAGAGAGGGTGGCAGGGCGGTTGAGGGTACGCTCGGCCTGGGCCAGCAGCAGCAGCTCGGGGCTGGCCTGGTAGGCGGCGGCGGCGCGTAGGGCGGCGGGCAGGCGCTGGCTGGTCTCGGCCCGCAGGCGGGGCTGGCCCAGGTTGAGCACGGCCCCGGCCAGCGATAGTTTGGGGATGAGGTCTGTCTGCCCAAAGAGGCTTACGGTGGGCACGGTGGCTACCGGTGCATCGCCCAGGGCTAGCTGGTAGAGGCCGGCTTGCAGGGCCAGGCAGGTGTTGTCTTGATAATAGGCGTAGGAGGCAGCGGCAAACGTCTGGGCCAGGCTGCCTGTGCCCAGGCGCACCACCCCTGCCCCGGCGCGGTGCCTGCCTGCCAAAGGCGCCGCTGCCCCGGCCGCCACCACGGGCAGGCCCGCCACGCCAAAGAGCTGGCCTACGGCCACGCCAGCCTCTGCCAGTTGAAGGCGGCCCAGGGCGGCGGGGTTTAGCAAGGGGGCGGCAGCATCGGGCCGTGGAGCAACCAGGCCAGCCAGGGCGGTTTGGCGTGGGCTTACCCAGGCCAGCGGCTGGGCGGCCAGCGGCGCGCAGGCCAGCAGCATTGCCCAAAAAAGTTGTGTTTGCACGGCTGTGGCAAGGTATGTATGCGCAGCCTTATGGCGCAAACGTGCCATGCGCCCCCGGGGGGCGAACTTTGCACAAGGCCCGGACTTTGCTGGCCGAGCCCCAAGACAGAACTTTTGCCATCTGCATGCTGCGCCGCATCGGCCTACAAGGCTACATCCTCTTTGCCCCCTGGACGGCCTGGCTATGCCTTACCGGCTGGCTGCGCCCGCCCATAGACTTTTTGCTGCTGGCGCTGCTGGCTGCCATACCTATGCTGGTGCAGCGGCTGGCTCGGCGCCCGGCCACCTTTTTTGTGAGCCAGGAGGATGGGCTGCTGCTGGCCGTGGCCGCACTGGCGTGGATCAGCTTTACGCAAGGGTCTATGACGCCCAAGAGCTTTAACCATGCCTTTAGCTACAGTTTTGTTTTTGGGGTGTTTGTGGTGCTCTACAAACGCCTGTGGCTGGACAGTGGCCTGCCCATAGAGCGGTTTTTTAAGATGGCCCTGTTTGCCGTGCTGCTGGGTGATGCGATCATTTTGCTGGAGTGGAGCATCATCAACTTTACGGGCAACACGTTTTTGCGAGATACGATGGTCATCTCTAAGTCTGTGACGAACATGGACTTTTATGACCAGTCGTTTTTTAAGTCTGTAGCAGGCACGGCCGAGGAGCCCAGCCTGTTTTGCTACAATGTGAACGCGCTTTTTCCGCTCGGGTGGTATTGGCTTAACCAGTATGGCAAGCGGGGGCAGGCGGCGCTGTTTGTGACGCTGCACATGGTGGCCCTGGTGATGACGGCCAGCTCTGGCGGCATCGGGTTTATGGTGATTGCCCTCTGCGTGGCGTATGGGCTGGAGGCGCGTGGCTGGCAGATTGCCAACCTGGTATGGGCCTTTTTGGCCACGGCGGCGTTGGCGTTTGTGCTTTATACGGCGCTGCCGGTGGCCGTGCAGGTGAAGGCGGATGCTTTTTTCCACCAGATTACCAGTAAGATGGTGTTTGAGAACCGCTCGGCCGATATGCGTGAGGAGGCCTGGAGCAAGGGCTTAAAAGACTTTACGAGTGCTCCGCTGCTGGGCCGGGGGCCGGCCTATGGGCATGAGGCCTACAACATGTTTGGCTACCAGAGCTGGTACTGGAAGCTGCTGGCCGAGACGGGGGTTTTCTCGCTGGTGCTGGTGTGGGCCTTTCTGGCCATCATCTGGATGCGGGTATGGCGGGTGCGCCAGCCGCTGCGGCGGTATCTGGTCATCAGCTTTGTGGCCAGCGTGCTGCACTGGGCCATTGCTGATTGTTACTACCACGTCTCGTTCTGGATTGTGGTCTGCTGCATTCAGCTCATCCATCTGGAGCGGCAGCGGGCGCGTGCGCTGGCTGAGACTGAGCCGGAGGCGCTGGCGCCTGCGGAGGTGGTGGGGTAGGTTTGCCCTACCCTACCAACACGCCCTCGGCGTTGATGGCTTCTACCTTGGTGATCTCTGGCACGGCGCGGAGGATGGTGTCTTCTACGCCTGTGCGGAGCGTCATCAGGCTCATGGGGCAGGTGCCGCAGGCCCCTTGGAGCTCCAGGCGGGCGGTGCCCTCGGGTGTTACCTCTAGCACGCGGACGTCTCCGCCATCGGTGCGCAGGTAGGGGCGGATGGCTTCGAGGGCTTTATCGACACGTTCTGTCAGAGACATGGGCTTGGGCGGGTTTGGGGATTGTGTAAAAATAACACCTTAGAGGCTTATTCGGTTTGCCCCAGCGCCGCTAGCGGAAGGCCAAGGCGGCTGCCTCCATAAGCAAGGCGATGCCCATGTGGACCACGACCCCACCCCAGATATTGCCCGTGCGCAAGGCCAGTGCCGAGAGCACGTAGCCCCCCAGCAGCGAGCTGGCGGCCTCTGCCACGGGTTTGCCAAAGTGCAGGGCGCCGTACAGCGTAACGACGGGCAGCACCACGGCAGGCCCGGCCAACCGGCCGAGCGCTACGACGAAGAAGCCGCGGAAAAGCAGCTCTGTGGCGAGGAAGTCCCACGCGTAGGCCAGCTCGAAGAGGGCGATCCAGCCGCGGTGCTGGGGCCAGTCGAGGCTGCGGTCGAAGATGGGGTAGGTAGCCTGGAAGCCCTCGGTAGGGGCTGCCAGGCAAACGAGCGGCACCATTAGCCCAAGCAAACCGAGATATGGCCCTAGCCTGACGCCAGGCCCGGCGGCCAGGCCATAAAACCCAGGCATGGGCCGCAGGGCTGTATAAGCCAGGGCCAGGGGGAGCAAGATGGTAAGCAAGCTCTGGGCCTGCTGGGCAATGACCCATACCACGACGTAACCTTCTGCGGTGGGCTGCGCTTCGGCCAGGGTGCGGTAGCCCTGGAAACCGGCGTCTATCACCAGCACGGCCAGCCCCAGGGCCGCCCAGGGCCAGGCCCGGCGGGGCAGGGGTTGCAGCAGGGCTACGGGCACGTAGGCAAGGGCATACATGGCTGCGTAGCCGGCATAGCCGCGCCAGGTGCCCTCCAGGGGTGCGAGGATGTCTTCTTCGTACCCGATGGCATAGTTGAAAGCTGCCAGCAGGCTTATCCAGCACAGGGCCAGGCTGTAGCGGCGCAGGGCAAAGTCTTGCACGGCAAAGGCCCAAACATGGCTCCAGATATAACGCATGTCCGGGCAAAGATGCACTTTGCCTGTATTTGCGTTGGCGGGGCTTGGCAAGTTTGGGGTGGCTGCGGCTACCTTGCGCCCGCTACCAGTCCACAGGCCCTGCCTTTACCCCCTGCTTTATCATGCGCCCGATGTTTTTTGCCGCCTTGGCCCTTTTGCTGGCCGCCGCTCCCCAGGCCCAGGGCCAGGTTTACAGCTTTGCCCCTGCCAACGCAACTAGCTCTGCCAGTGTGCTGGCGCTGGCCTCGGCCCGGCACAACCAGCAGCTTTACCGGCCGGGGCAGGTGCTAGACTCTACCCTGGCCCCGCTGCGGGTGTCGCGCATTTACCTGCGGCTGGGCGATCTGGCCAATACGGGCAACCAGATAGACTCGCTGCGGCTGGCGCTGGGCAACACGACGTTGCGCGATTTTCGGCAGAACGCCAATTTTCAGAACGTGTTTGTGCGCACGGGGCTGCGGCGGGTGTTTAGCCGAGGCCGGCAGGTCATCAACGGTGGGCCTGCGGGTACTTGGTTTAGCCTGGATCTAGACTCTGCCTTTACGCTGAACCCTGCCCGCAGCCTGGTGCTAGACATCCGCTACAGCAATGCCAGCAACCCCACCATGGGCATACAGGGCACGGGGATCTTTGCCGTGGGTGCGCGGCGGCGGGTGGTGGCCGGCAACCAAACGGACACGGCCGGCAGCGGCAGCTCTAGCATTGTGCCGCACCTGGGTTTTGACGTGGCTACGGGCATTGCGCCTCGGCGTACGCTGGCGGTGCGCGCCGTGCCCAACCCGGCGCAGGGCTCGGTTCACTTTAGCCTACCCAACCCTGCACCTGCCATGGCCACACTGGTTGCAGCAGACGGCCGCAGGCTGGCGCTGGCCTCTACCAGCGGTTGGGAGGCTTTTGCTCTGCCTGCAGGCCTGGCGCCTGGCCTGTACCAGGTATTGCTGGTGCAGCAGGGGCTGACGTTTAGGGCAACGGTGGTGGTGGAGTAGAGCCCTGCAACACCGACGAGCCAGAGCGACAAAAACCCATTGCCCCGGGCCTGATGGCCCGGGGTTTTTTAATGCCGGCTACGCCCAAACCCTGGCCGCAAACAGGCCGTACCTAGCAGCGAACCAAAAACCAACTGGCACACACCATGGAAAACCAAACGAACGACACGGCTTACACGCCTGGGGCGGCAGGCTCGGCACAATCATCGGGCTCGGGCATGAGCAGCGGCATGGGCACCGGCACCGGCAACCAGCAAAACACCGGCATGGACCGCGACACGGGCGCTAATCAGAACACCGGGGCAGGCAGCCAGGGCATGGGCAGCTACCAGGGCGACACTGGCCACAGCAGCCACGGGGCAGGCGGCACGGGCGGCACCTCTATGGGCGGCGGCGGCGATGCCATGGGCACCGGCAGCGGGATGGCGTCGGGCGCGCAGAACCAGGGCGGCGGCGCCATGCCGATGCAAGACGTGGCCAACAACCATGCCAACGACGACATTGACGAGAACACCAACGTGAACATGAACGACGACATGGATGCCGACCTGGACCCTAACCAGGGCAGCACCATGGCAGAGCCCATGTCTGACATGGACGACGACGCCGATAACCGCGGGCAAAGCCTTTAGGCCTGCCCGCCAAAAAGATTGTGGCAGCCAGGGCTAACCCGCCCCAAACCACCTGCGTATTTGAGCCTGGGCCAGGGTAGGCACGCATGCCGGCCCGGCCCTTTTTTTCGGCCCTCAAACCAACACCTACTTTCTTTTTACAAACCCCTATTACCCCCGTTATGGACAACCTGAGAGATTTGCTGGTGCACAGCCTGCAAGACATGTACTCTGCCGAAACGCAAGCCCTGCGCGCCATGCCCCTGATGGCCGAAGCTACCCAGAATGCGGCCCTGCGCCGCGCCATGGAGCAGCATATGAAAGAGACCGAGCGCCAGGTGCAGCGGCTGGAGCAGGTGGCCCAGGCCATGGGCGTACAAGCCCAGGGCGAAGAATGCGCCGCCATGAAGGGCCTGATTGAAGAGGCTACCAAGTTTATGGAAGAAGACGCTACCCCAGAGGTGGCCGACGCAGGCCTGATTGCCATGTCCCAGAAGATGGAGCATTATGAGATTGCCTGCTATGGCTCGGCCATTGCCTGGTGCCGCCAACTGGGCGAGATGGAATGCGCCCAAATGCTGGAAGAAACCCTGCTAGAGGAGAAAGCTACAGACATGAAGCTGACCCAACTGGCCGAAAACCGCGTGAACGAGCAAGCCGCAGGCTAGAAAGCCAACCGCGCCCAAGCAACTGCGCCCGCCCTTGCAACCAAGGGGTGGGCGTTTGCTTTTAGGCACTTGCCGGTGGAAGCTACGGATTATACCGGGGGTAGCGCCAGTACCAGTAAGCAGGAAGCTTGGTTAACAAGTACCTGATTTACTGCTATGCGCTTTTGCCTAAAGTGCCATTGTTCAGTATCTTGGCGGCGGGCTGCTGTTACAACGGCTGGCCTTCCCTCTCTAGAAACTGATTTACATGAAGACATTGAAGACGATTGGCCTGGCGCTGCTGGTTTTGGTTGCGTTGCTGGGCCTGGGTGGCTTTTTGCTGCCCCGCCACGTGTACGTTGAGCGCAAGGCATTTATTGATGCCCCCGCAACCGCTCTGCAAGCCCAGATTGCTGATTTGCGCAATTGGGAGCGCTGGAGCCCGTGGCACAAGCTAGACCCAAAAATGCAGATTACCTACAGCACCCCCAGTGCAGGCCAAGGCGCCTGGTATAGCTGGACGAGCGACAACGACCAGGTCGGCAACGGCAAGCTGGCGCTGACCGCCGTAACGCCTGACAGCATTGGCACTACGATGGATTTTGGCATGGAGACGCCAGCCTACTCGGCCTTCCATTTTACGCCGCAGGATGGTGGTACGGTGGTACGCTGGACACTACATACGGATATGGGGGCCAACCCCTACGTGCGCTACATGGGCCTGTTTATGGACCAGATGGTAGGCACAGACTACGAAAAAGGCCTGGCCAATCTGGCACAGGCGACGATGGCGGAGTAAGCGACAGCCCCTTATAACGAAAAGCGAACAAGCCCCGCCAGATGGCGGGGCTTGTGTTTGCTGGAGCCTACTACGGGACTCGAACCTGCGACCTGCTCATTACGAATGAGCTGCTCTACCAACTGAGCTAAGTAGGCGTTTGGGGCTGCAAATATAGAATCGGGCCCAGACAAAAGTGCAAGTGGCTTTGGCTTATGGGGTGTTTTGGGGCTATACTTGCGTCCCTTTCGATAGGTGGCAACCGCCCTGTCGGGTAGGGAGTTGCGGGGGCTGCGCTGTGCGGGCCCTTTTTTCACATATACGATTGTCTATGACAACAGAACTGTTACTGTTTGCGGTGCCCGGCCTGGGCCTGCTTTCGCTGGCGTACGTTTTTCTACGCTCTGCCTGGGTAAACAAGCAAGATGCCGGCAACGAGCGCATGCGCGAGATTGCCGCCTACATCGCCGATGGTGCCATGGCTTTTTTGAAAGCCGAGTACCGCATTTTGACGGGCTTTGCCGTGATTGCCTGCCTGCTGCTGGGGTTGCTCTCTTATGGCAACGAGAAGAGCTCTCCGCTGATTGTGCTGGCGTTTTTGATTGGTGCCGTTTTCTCTGCCACGGCGGGTTACATCGGTATGCGCATTGCCACTAAGAGCAACGTGCGTACGGCCCAAGCGGCGCGCACCTCGCTGAGCAAGGCGCTGGCGGTATCTTTTACGGGGGGCACGGTAATGGGTATGGGCGTGGCCGGCCTGGCAGTGTTGGGCCTGGGCGCGCTGTTTATCTTCTTTAAATATCTGTTTTTTGACAGTGTAGGTGCCACTGAGGTAACGGGCCTGGAGATGGAGCGTACGCTGGAGGTGCTGACGGGCTTCTCGCTCGGGGCTGAGTCTATTGCCCTGTTTGCCCGTGTGGGCGGCGGTATCTACACCAAAGCGGCCGATGTAGGCGCTGATCTGGTGGGCAAGGTAGAGGCTGGGATCCCCGAGGATGACCCCCGCAACCCGGCTACCATTGCCGACAACGTGGGCGACAACGTGGGCGACGTAGCCGGCATGGGTGCAGACCTCTTCGGCTCTTATGTGGCTACCGTACTGGCTACGATGGTGCTTGGACGCGAGACGACCAGCTACGACATGTTCGGTGGCATGGCTCCGATCTTGCTGCCGATGCTGCTGGCTGGGCTGGGCATCGTGTTCTCTATCATCGGGACCTTCTTTGTGCGCATCTCGGATACGGGCAAGCAAGACACCTCTGCCGTGCAGACGGCGCTGAACCTGGGCAACTGGGGCTCCATTGCGCTGACGGGTGTGGCGTCTTACTTTATCGTCAACTACCTGATGCCCGACAAGATGGCCCTGCGCGGGGTAGAGTTCACCAAGATGGATGTGTTCTATTCTATCGTGGTAGGCCTGGTGGTAGGCACGCTGATGTCTGTCATCACTGAGTATTACACGGCTATGGGCAAGCGCCCTGTAAAGTCAATCGTACGCCAGAGCTCTACGGGCCATGCCACCAACATCATCGGAGGCCTGGCCGTGGGTATGGAATCTACGATGCTGCCAATGATTGTTTTGGCGGCGGGCATCTTCACCGCGTTTGAGTTCTCGGGCCTGTACGGTGTGGCCATTGCCGCTGCCGGTATGATGGCTACGACGGGTATGCAGCTGGCCATCGATGCCTTCGGGCCGATTGCCGATAACGCAGGCGGTATTGCCGAGATGAGCGAGCTGGAGAAGGAAGTCCGCAACAAGACGGACATTCTGGATGCCGTAGGCAACACTACGGCTGCTACGGGCAAAGGCTTTGCCATTGCCTCTGCCGCGCTGACGTCTCTGGCCCTGTTTGCGGCTTTTGTAGGCACGGCCGGTATCGACCACATCGACATCTACAAAGCCGACGTGCTGGCGGGCCTGTTCATCGGGGCGATGATTCCGTTCATCTTCTCGTCTCTGGCGATTGCGGCTGTGGGCCGCGCGGCCATGGCGATGGTGGAGGAAGTGCGCCGGCAGTTCCGCGAGATTCCGGGCATCATGCAGGGTACGGGCAAGCCCGAGTACGACAAGTGCGTGGCGATCTCTACCCAGGCTTCCATCCGCGAGATGCTGCTGCCGGGGGCCATTGCCCTGGTGGTGCCTATCATCATCGGCTACGGCTTTGGGGCCGAGGTGCTGGGTGGCCTGCTGGCAGGCGTTACGGTATCGGGTGTGTTGATGGGTATGTTCCAGAGCAACGCCGGTGGCGCCTGGGACAATGCCAAGAAGAGCTTCGAGAAAGGGGTTGACATCAACGGTCAGACATACTACAAAGGCTCTGACCCACATAAGGCATCTGTAACGGGCGATACGGTGGGCGATCCCTTCAAGGATACGTCTGGCCCTTCGATGAACATCCTCATCAAGCTGATGTCTATTGTGGCGCTGGTGATTGGGCCCTACATCGGCGGTGGCAACCACAAGTCGCACACGGCCAAGGTGCAACCTCCGGTTAAGGTAGAGGCTCCGGCCAAAGTGGTATCTATGCGCTAGGCGTGCTTGCCTCGCGTAAACAAGAAAGCCCACCGGAAGCGGTGGGCTTTCTTGTTTGGTGTTCGTGAACTGTTGTACGCAGGCTTGCGTTGTACGGATGGCGTACGTACATTTACGAAAACAAACAAGTTATGAGTACTCGGGTCTCTGCCAAAACAAAACGTATCGAAGTGAGGGTTGCTGCCTGGCAGAAGGATCTGCTGCAAGAGGCTGCAACTATCGAAGGGCTTAACCTGAGCGATTACATTTTGCTCAAAACGATAGAGAACGCCCGCGCAACGGTTGACAATCATCAACAAACCGACCTTAGCCTTGCCCAGCAGTTAAGGATTGCCGATATTTTAGCACAAGAACCAGCCAAACCGACACCTGCCTTGTTGGCATTACAGCAGCATTATCGGGATTTTCAAAGCAAGCAGGTAGGGGCGAATGGATAGAATCGTACCGTTGAACTTGGCCTTGCACGATAGAAAATCCTTTACCAATAAAGAAGAGAGTATTGCCCGGTATCTCCACCAGCAGGCCGCCCAAGACGTGAAGCGTGGCTATGCCCGGATTTACATACTGGCAGCAACTGACAACCCGGCACGCATTGCGGGTTATATGTCGCTAAATGCGCATGCCATTGACACAACTACCTATCCGCCTGAAATAAGGAAAATATTTGGTAGCCGTAGAATCGTTCCTCTTATAGAGCTGGGCAGATTGGGCGTTGATACCAGTTGCGAGGGGCAAGGCATTGGTAAGGCACTCGTGTTTTATGCCATTCAACTGATGGCCACCAACAGCGCTGGCGCGGCTGGCCTGTTGGTCAAGGCGCTTAACCCAGGCCTGATTGGATACTACGAGAAGCTGGGCTTCACGCTTGTGCCAGGCGACCAGGATTATTTGTTTTTGGATAGGCGTATTGCAGAATTGATGCCCGGTGAAGGCTAATACGAAAAAACCCGGGCTCTACTCAACTGCCCCCACCGACCTAAGGACGGCAGATACTTCTTCTATCACCAGTGGTGTATGGCCCTCTTGCCAGGGGTGGGCCCAGCGGGTTTGGGAGAGCCAGGCTTGGGCTTGGGCTTCGTCTAGGCCGTAGTGGGTGGCAATCTGTTGGGGAGCGGTAGGGTCTTGGGCCAGTTGGTGGGCGCGTTGTAGGGCCTGGGCCATCAAGGTGCGGATTTGATCGGCACGCGCGGCCCAGATGTCGGGGCGGACGGCCAGGGCGAAGGCGGGCCATGGTGCGGGTAGGTCTCCCAGGTGGCGGAAGGTGCCGTTGGCCACCAGGGGGTGGGTGGTATAACGCTCCCACAAGAAACCGGCGGCTTCTACGTGGGTGAGGGCCTGGACGGCACCCGCCAGATTGCCTACTTCAACAAAGGAGACAGATTCTGCCGGCCAGCCCTCGCGGCGGGCCAGGAGGTAGGTCATCAACTGCGATCCAGAGCCTTTGCGGGAGATGGCAAAGGGCTTGCCGCGCAGGTCGGCCAGTTTGTGGTAGGGAGACGAGGCCCCGGTATGGATGCCCCAAATCAGCGGCGTTTCTACCCAAAAGCCGGGGACTATAGCCTGCCCGCCTTTGGCCAGGTAGGCGGCGGCGCCCTCCGTCAGCACCAGGGCAGCATCTATGCTATCGGCATCCAGCGCCTGGAACATGGCTCCGGTGCCGCCTGGGTAGTCTTGCCAGGCAAAAGGCACTGCAGCCCCCTCGGCCTGCAGCAGGTGGAAGGGCAGGTTGAAATGCTCGGGCACGCCGCCGAGGCGGAGGGGCTGTTCCATGCTTTGGGTAGGGTTAGGCTGCGTCTGGATAGTCGGCAGAGAGGGTCAGGGCTTCGTGCTGTTGGGCCTCGGCTTGGAGGTCTGCTACCTTTTTGAAGAAAGTGCGGTGGGCACCGGCACCGAGCAGCAAGCGTAGGGGCGGCTGGTCCATAGCGGCCACGGCTGCCATGGCGGCGGCGGCGCGGTCTGGGTCGCCTTTTTGGCGGCCGTTGGCGCCATCCAGGTAGGCAAACATGGTGCCGACGGTGGCCTCGTAGGCCTCGATGCGCTGCTCTGCATAGACAAGGCTGCGGCCGGCCCAATCGGTACGGAAAGGCCCGGGCTCGATGAGCGTTGAGGTAATGCCAACGGCGGCACCTTCTTTGTGCAGGCCCTCGGAGAAGCCCTCGAGCGCGAATTTGCTGGCTGAGTACATAGCTCCGCCCGGGGCCGCGTTGAGGCCGGCGATGCTGCTGACGTGCAAGAATCTCCCGCCGCCTGCCTGGCGCATCAGCGGCAGGAAGGCTTTGGTGACGGCCACGGCTCCGAAGAAGTTTACCTCGAACTGGTGGCGGATCTGGGCATCGCCCATGCCCTCTATGGAGCCGACCAGACCATAACCGGCATTGTTGACGACCACATCTACCCTGCCCCACCGTTGCCAGGCCTGCGCAACGGTGGCTTCAATCTGACCTGGCTGGGTGACGTCTAACGGCAAAGCGAGGTAATTGTCGGCAGTGGCCCCTGGCAAGCTGGCGATGTTAGCTGGCTTGCGAGCCGTTGCGACCACCCGGTGGCCGTGTGCCAGCAGGTAGATGGCCAGGGCACGGCCCAGGCCTGTGCTGCAGCCGGTAATGAACCAGGTTTGCGATATTGACATAGGCCAGCAAAGGTATGGCGGCCATTAAGGCTGTTGCTTGTGGGTAGCAATAACCTGGGCCAGTTTGTCTGCATCAGCTTCTTTGATACCGATGTAAACGCTTTTGCCCGAGGTTAGCTCTAGCTTGAGCGCCCACGAGCCGCTTATGGAGTATGCCCAGGCCTTTTTGGTGAAGCTATAGCGGAAGCCCCAGCCGCCAAAGTCTAGCAGGGGTTTGTAGCGTATCGCCTCGGCAGAGGTAATGGTATGCCAGGGGTAACTCCGCCTAAAAAACGGGGTAAGCTGGAACTCGACACCAGCGGCTGATACGTCTAAGTTGAGATAAAAGGTTGCGTACAACAGCAGGCTTAGCCCAGCAGGCAGCAGGAAAATATATGCAGGCTGGCCTGCGGCATGGCTGAGATAAACAGAGCCAGTGCCAATTGCAACCAGGACAAGGAGCCAGACGAGCGCGAATCGTTGTTGGGTACGCATAAGCCGAGGAATGTTGCCGCTGCTAAGGTAAATGGGCTATGGTTGAATGCTAACTCTAGGAGAGCAGTTGGCCTTAGGCGAGGAAATCAACTACATTAGGGGCATGCCTCGCATTCTATACATCGTAGCCCCAGAGACAGACTACCAGCAAGATATGGTCTTTGCAGGGTTGGTAGATTTGCTGGGAGCTGCGCAAGTGCGGGTGGTCCCCTTTAATATCCACTATCACTGGGCGCGCAAGCCGTATCCACGCAACTTGGGCCGCACGCCCAATTGGCCTTTGTTGGATTTGCGGCGGCTAGGCAAATTTGAGCCAACAGCCGTAGTGGTGGCGTCGTGCAAGCCCAAGACGATGGCCACCTACCTAGAGCTATTGCCTAAGCTCCCTCAAAGTATACCACATGTATTTTTAGATGGAGGAGACTGGCCCGCACTAGGCGGAGATCTGGAGCGGCTAGGAGGCCAACATTTGTGGAAAGCTGTTCTGCAAAAGCGTCCGTTTGATTTAATATTCAAGCGAGAGAAATTAATTGCTGAAACCTATGCGCCCGAAGTGGTAGCCTTTCCGTTTTGTGTTAGGATGGATCTGATGCCAGAGGTTGATACTGCGGCTGCAAAGCCGTACGACGTCAGCTTTTGGGCCGTTGAAAGCCACCCCATACGCACGCAGGCACTGCAACTGCTAGAAAATAACTTTGATTGCAAAGCCAACGGCACGACGCTAAAACAAGTGTTTTCTAAATACAAGCGGAAAGGCATCTTTTATTTGGAAGAGCTTAGCCGTTGCCGTGTCGTACTTAACCTACGCGGCGCCGGGCACGACACGTTGCGATATTGGGAGGTGCCAGCCCTCAAAACGTGCATGGTGAGCACGCAACCACCTATAGAGATCCCGAATAATTACCAAGATAATGAGCATGTCATCTTCATTAAAGATGACCTGAGCGATATGATACCTCGGATAGAAATGTGCCTGGCAGATACCGCATCATGCCAAGCAAGAGGACAAGCAGCTTATGCGCACACTTTGGCGCATCACACGCACATTCACAGGGCGCGATATCTGTTGGATTTTATCAGCCGTCTGTAGCCCGAAAAGTGCCCTACGCCACCTTGGGCAAATACTGCGCTATCGGACCTCTGCTTTATATAAGGCATAATGCTGGCCCGTAGCCAGGCGTGTAAAGCCGGTGGTATCTGGCAAGAGTGTACCCAAAATATTCTTTTCTAAGAGGAAGAACTTTACGCCCTCTTGTGCAGCCTTGTGTAGGTTGAAGGTGTGATGGCCATCAGCCGAATTTTCTTGATAGGCTTGCCAAAAGCGTAAGCTGGGGCCGGGTGCTCTGAAGAATGAAAGGCTGATTGGCCCAACCACAGGCGCAGGCCCTATTAAGCTCTGCATATGTGCCAACTCTTGTCTTTGCGCCGGTCCGTCAGCCCCGAGGCTATACCAGGCTATGTTTACTGATAAGGAAAAAACAATATGACATGCCAAGGCAATAAAACTAAGCCGCCACAAGTACCTCTTAATAGCGGAAGTTTCAGTAATTAAGATGATAGACTGCACCATTAATATACTCATAAATGGTATAAAATAGGTGAGATACTTGCTTGTTTTACCATGCGCTATAATGGCCAATACCAGCATGGCCGTAAATAAATATAGCATCAAATTTCGGTGCCGCCTCCAGAGAGATTTATACTGTCCGCCGACCAATAGAATAAAGCTTGCTGAAAAGAAAATCTCGCGCGGGCTATGGAAATAGCGCTCGTGCTCCTTAAGCAAGCTAACAATCGGCCGGTACCAGGAAAGGTCCTCCCGAAGCAAAGCGGGGTCGGCCACAAGCTGTTGCTGGTATAGGCTCCAACGCCCTGGCTGCCACAAGTCTAGCGTATATAAGCCGGCAGTAAAACCGGCGGCTATCCCAGCCCATAGTACTGCCTTGTAGCGATTCTGGGCTAATAATACAACCAGGGTTGCTCCAACAAAAGCCAGCCCATTTAAGTGAAACAATGCTGCCAAGCCCGCAAAAATCCCTGCGCCTGCCGCGTAGGCAATACTTTGTAACTGCAAATACCTTTGAAGGCAATAAAATGCACCTAGGCCCATGCACATGACGGCCGTGTCTGGCCTAAAAATTAGCGCGTGCTCAAATACCTGGCTATGCAAAAGGGTCAGTAACAAAACAGCCCAAGGTGCCCATGAGGGCCATGTTTGGTTTTTGGCAATTCGGTAGGTAAAAGCCAGACCTGCAATTGTGTAGAGCAATGCCAAAATTTTAAGTGGCCAAATTGAAAAGCCAAACAAGCGAATTAGCAGTGCGCCTTGTACCAAGAACCCTTTATGATACACGAGCAATCGCTCTGGGTATTGCACGTAATTAGCCAGGAGATCGGTGCGGGCATGCCCCACCTGGGCTATCCAATAGGCATAATCTCCTAGCCAAGCATCATCTACATCGATGGGGCGGAGGGGAATGGTCAATATCAAAAGGGCCCCCAAGGCCCAGGTTAAAATGCTGAAAGTTCTTTTTAGCTGGGCTTTCTTGGAGACAGATGCAGTAATTGTAAGGGACACTGTATTAGATTAAAGAGCGTACTAAGCTACTATAAGTCAAGGAATGAATTGTGTATAAACACAAAAGCCCCACGATTGCTCGTGAGGCTTTGTTTGATGTGTGGCGGCCACCCGCTCTCCCACCGACGAAGGCAGTACCATGGGCGCAGTCGGGGCTTAACTTCTCTGTTCGGAATGGGAAGAGGTGAACACCCGTGCTATAACC
>CANGYH010000002.1 GCA_947458545.1 Cytophagaceae bacterium
CTCATTGAGCACGGGCTCTATCAAGGCCCAGTCCTGATCGGTAAGCCTGCCTGGATAGCCCAGGCCCGGCGTCGTTGCAGCTTTCATAGCTCATTCGGTTTTTGTCCAAAACCTATACGAGCCAAAAACAAAAGAATCTAAACAGCTTCTCCAGACCGGGACCCACCCACGGAAGGCCCCGCGGTCTCCAGACCGCTGAAAGGGAGGGCGTCAGGCTAAGGCCCGCCCCAGGCTAAAGCCGTGGGGCTACTAGCATAGCGACGGCTGAAGCCGCCCGCACCCCCCTCCTTGCTCTCGCCAGCCTCCAGGCTGGTGAGTGGCAGGGGCAGAAGCCTCTGGCTTCTGCGCCGAAGGCCAACCTGTCGCAAGTCTTTAGCGACCCGATTAGGGGAGCGATGACTTGTGACGCCCATTATCGAGCAGTCTTCAGACTGGTGTATCACCACAGGTAAAAACCCTTAACCTGGTCCCGGTTTGCAACCGGGACACACCCAAGTTTGCCGGTTTGTAACCGGCCTCAAAGGCAATCTCCTTGTAGCGCGGGCTGCAGCCCGCGAACCCACTGTAGGACAGGGCGACAGACCTGTCCCCAATGTACAAGGCCACCCTCCCCAAAGAAGGTGGCCTTGTTTCTACCGCAAGACAGTCGTCGACTTACGCCCCGATCCCCCGCTTCTTCAGCTCATCGCTCAGCGTGGTCAGAATCTTCTCTGGGGTGTAGCCGGCAAAGCTGGCGGGCATACCAACCTGCACATTGCTCAGTTGCAGCGTTTTGGCAGCCTCGTCAAAGGCATAGTCCAGGCTCACGCCCATTTTGGAGACCGAGCCTCGGGTTCCGTCCAGTTGCAGGCCAAACTCGGCCATTTTGTTCTTGATTTGCTCAAAAACGGCGGCATCTATGCCGGTAAAGGTTTTAGCGTTCATCGTCAAACTCTTGGGTTTCTAGGTTGTTCAGGTCAAAGTCGGGGTCCGCGGGCTCAGGCTTGGGTTGGGCTCCGTGCAGGCCCAGCAGGGCGCTGTACCAAAAGGCTTGGTGACGGGCCACCACCTCCAGGCTGTAGTGGCTAACGGCAAACTGCCGGCAACGGTTGGCCAGCTCGGCCCGGCGGTTGGGCATGATGGAAGCCGCCTCTTCGATGGCCTTGCGGATGGTGGCCACCTCGGTGCCGCTGTCCAGCGCCAACCCTTGGGTAAACGCGTCCGGAAAGTTGCAGCCTACCGAAATGAGCGGCACTAGCCCCTCGCTCATAGCCTCCACCACCGCCGTGGGGAACCCCTCCGACAGGCTTGGCAGCACAAAGAAGTGGCTCTGCCGCAGCAGGCGCTCCTTCTCCTCGCCATAGACGCCCTCCGTCACCACCAGGTTGGCGCAAGCTTGCGCCCCGGGCAGCTTCAAGATGGCGTCACGCTCGCCTTCCTCAGGCCCGGCCATCACCAGGCGGAAGGCCGGGTCTTGAGACAACGGGCTCTCCAGCCAGGCTTGAGCCAGTTGCACCGGCCGCTTCTTGGCATGGAAACGGGCAAGATAAACAAACTGTATCGGCTGCTGGGGCCGCACAAAGTTGCTGGGCCGCGCCGAGTGCCCGTTCGGAATAAAAATCACCGACCGGTAGCGGCGCAATAGGTTTTGCCGCTCGGGCTGTCCCACGGCGCGGATGCCTGCCGCCCGGCGGGTCCGGGGGCCTTCTGTAAAGTAGAAGTAGAGCCGCTTCAGCAGGGCCTTTTGGCGCATGCTCCAGGGCTCTAGCATGCCGTGGGGCACAAACACCCAGCGGAACCCCCGGCTGCGCAGCCAGGCACCCCAGCGGGTAGGGTAGCGCCAGCACCCGTGCGTTACAATAATGTCTTGCTCGGGGTTTAGGCCAGCCTCTTCTACCAGCGCCTTCAGCGTGCGCGTCTTGGTGTTGGGCAGCTTGCGCACAACCACCTCTGCAGGTAGCTCTACGTCGCCTTCTAGCGTTGCGGCCGGAAACCAAAGCTCAGAGACTACGTCGTGGTTGCGGGCCAGGGCCGGGGCCGTGTTGGTGGCCGCGTTCCATATCCCGTAGTTGACCCGCGCCAGCGAGTCCACAATGTTGATTACACGGAGGCGCATCAGAAACGGTGCGGCGCGGCTTCGCGCATCAGCTCCAGTACCGTCTGGATTACGTCTTCAGCGTTCGATTTAGAGAAGTAGTCGCCGTCCGACCCATAGGCCGGGCGGTGGGCCTGGCTGGTTACCGTACGCGGCGCGCTGTCCAGCAAGTGGTAGCCATCCTGGCGCTCCAGCACCTGCTGCAAGATGAAGGCCGACGCTCCGCCGGGCACATCCTCATCCAGCACCAACAGGCGGCTTGTTTTGCGGAGAGAATCGGCAATCATACCCGTAAGGTCAAACGGAAGCAGGGTGCGGCAGTCTATCACTTCCACTTCTATGCCATGTTGGGCCAGGGCCTCGGCGGCATCCAGCGCAATACGGCAGCAGCTGCCAAAAGTTACCAACGTCAGGTCTGCGCCCGTGCGGATCACCTCGGGTACGCCCAACGGCAGGCGCAGCTCGGCCAGGTTGTCGGGCAACTGTTCCTTGATGCGGTAGCCGTTGAGGCACTCGATGATCAGCGCCGGGTCGTCTTGCTCCAGGCAGGTGTTGTAGAAGGCGGCCGCCTGCGTCATGTTTCGCGGCACACAGACGTGCATGCCCCGCAGCGCGTGGATAATCATGCCCATGGGGCTGCCGCTGTGCCACATACCCTCCAGGCGGTGGCCTCGGGTGCGGATAATAAGCGGGGCACGCTGGCCTCCGGCCGTGCGGTAGCTCAAGCAGGCCAAGTCGTCAGACATCGTCTGCAGCGCATATAGCAGATAATCCAGATACTGAATCTCAACAATAGGCCGCAGCCCCCGCAGCGCAGCGCCAATGCCCTGGCCCAAGATGGTCGCCTCGCGGATGCCGGTATCGGTTACACGCAGCTCGCCATACTTGGCCTGCAGGCCGGCCATTCCCTGGTTCACGTCGCCGATGCGGCCCACGTCTTCGCCAATGGCAAACACCTCGGGCTTTTCGGCCAGGATGCGGTCAAAGTTGGCCAGCAGCACCTCGCGGCCATCCACCGTAGCGGCGTCTGCCCCATAGCGGGGTGCTACTTCTTGCCCTACTACGGCATCTTCTGGCACAGAGAGCAGGTCTCCGTTCAGCTTCTTCCGTAGGCACGGCAGCACTGCATCCAGATAGGCCTGGCAAGCCGAGCCCTTGCCCAGCAGCGTAGCCCGGCGCAGCATGCGCAGATACTCGGCCCGGCCCGTAAAGCGCTCTGCAGCTAAGGCGTCGGCTTCGGCAATTAGGCCATCCTGGCGCAGGGCGGCTACGGCACCGGCCGTCTCCGCATCCAGCTCGGTGCGGAAGGCCTGCCAGGCGGCGGCACGGGCGGCTTGCACCTCGGCGCGCGCCTCCGTCTCCAGGGCCGTCAGTTGCTCTTCGGTGGCCATGCCTTCGGCCAGCAGCCAGAGGCGCATCTGCCGGTTGCAGTCAAACTCTTCTTCCCAAGCCAGGCGCTCGGGGCTCTTGTAGCGGGTATGGCTGCCGCTGGTGCTGTGGCCCTGGGGCTGGGTCAGGTCGGTTACGTGCAGCAGCACGGGCTGGTGCCGGGTGCGGCACAGGTCGGCACAGCGCTGGTAGGCTTCCAGCAGGGCAGGGTAGTCGTAGCCGCGCACGCGCTCCACATGGAGGCCGTTGCCCTCGTGCCCGTGCATGCCGCCCAGCGCCTCAGAGATGCTGCCCTTGGCTGTATGATACTCTTGGCTTACCGAGATGCCGTAGCCATCGTCCCAAACAGACATCAGCATAGGCACCTGCAGCACAGCGGCCGCGTTCATAGCCTCATAGAAGAGGCCTTCGCTGGTGCTGGCGTTGCCGATGGTGCCGAAGGCCACCTCGTTGCCTTTGCGGCTGAAGGAGGGTTTTTCTAGGCCTTCAACATGCCGGTAGAGCTTGCTGGCATAGGCCATGCCCAGCAGGCGCGGCATCTGCCCGCCCGTGGGCGATATGTCTGAGCTGGAGTTTTTGGTATCAACCTGCGGCAGCCAGTTGCCGGCGTCGTCTATCAAACGGGTGGCAAAGTGGCCGTTCATCAGTCGGCCGCCGCTGGCAGGGTCTGCCTCTACGCTGGCGTGGGCATACAGTTGGGCAAAGTACTGCTGCACCGTAAGCCGCCCAATGGCGAACATAAAGGTCTGGTCTCGGTAATACCCGCTGCGGAAATCGCCCGGGCAAAAGGCCCGCGCCATGGCCAGTTGGGCTACCTCTTTCCCGTCGCCGAAGATGCCAAACTTGGCCTTGCCTGCAAATACCTCTTTGCGGCCCAGCAGGCTGGCCTCGCGGCTAACGACGGCAAGGCGGTAGTCGGCCATAATGTCGGCCACGCTGGGCCCCGCCAGTTTCTCGATCTCTGGCATCGGCGTTCCTTTCTTTGGCATGGGGTTCTCGGGGGCAGAAAGCGCTTATAGTGTGTGCGTTATGCAGCTTACCCTGCCACTGCCCAAACGGGCCGGCGCAGGGCGCTATCGGGCAGTAAAAATATAACCCCGGCAGGGGTTTGCCCATAGCCAAGCCCCGCCAGGCAGTGTGCGCCCCTACTAAGGGCAACATGCGTCGTTTGGCAGCTTAAGCTGTTTGGCCAAACAAATGGTAAGTGGTTGGCTGCCAGTATATACAAAAAAACCGCCCCTGGCTTGGGGCGGTTCTTGTTTTGCAAAAGGCGGGCTAGGCCCACTTTGATGGCTAGTTTACGTTGGCCTTCGCTTTTTCTACGGCAGAGTTGGCCACACCCTTCAGCTCAGACTGCACCTTCTCGACGTAGTCTGACAGTTTGCTTATGGCCGTGTTGATCTGGCCCGATAGGTCTTCGCTCAGGTCTTTGGTCTTGTCGGCAATTTTGCGGCGCGTCTCTTGGCCGCTGTCTGGTGCCAGCAAAATACCTGCTAACGCACCGGCTGCCAGGCCGACGACAAATCCTACGATGGCTTTCTGGTTGCTATCCATGGCAAAAAAGGGGGAAGGTTTGTTTCTGAAAGTGTTTGGCCAGTGCTTAAACGCAAGCCCTGGTGCTGTTACCGGCAGGCCCGCGGCAGGGTTGCAGCAGGCCATCACGGTAAAGATAAAGGGGCCTGCATTCAAATGTCCAAATGGAGCAAGGCGGCTGGCAAACAGTAGGTTGTAACATTGCCGCCAGCCTATATGGCTTATTTGGCCGAGCCCAGCATATCCGTGGCAATCAGCTCTACCGGTGCGCTGCCATAGCTCAAAAACCGCTCGTGGAAGTTGCGCTGGTTAAAGGCGTCGCCTTCCTCGGCCTTTAGCTTTTCGCGCAGCTTTAAGATAGCATCAAACCCGCAGAAGTAGCTGCAGAGCTGCACGTTGCTCAAGGTGGCGCGGCGCCATTTCCCCCGTGCCTCTGCCTCCGTCTGGAAGGCCTCCTCCGTCAGCAGCTTCATGGCCTGCTCTTCCGTCATGCCCAGGTTGTGGACGGAGTAGTCCAGAATCGTGTTGCAGACGGTGCGCAGGTTCCACTTGTAGTACATCAGCCACATCTCGGGGCTGTCGTTGCCGTAGCCGTTTTCCAGCATCATCAGCTCGCTGTACACGGCCCAACCCTCCACCATGGCCCCGTTGCCGAAAATACTTTTGACGATGCTCGGGCTCTCGTTGGCATACACCAGTTGGGCATAGTGCCCCGGTATGGCCTCGTGGATGTTGAGGATCTGCAGCGTATAGTCGTTGTACTCCCGCAGATAACTCTCTTGGGCCTTGGCATCCATACTAGCCAGGCTGCCCACGTTGTAGTAGGTATTGCCGCCTTTTTCGTAAGGCCCCGGTGCCGATATGCTGGCCCCGGCCACACCGGCCATGTAGGCAGGCTCTGCGCGTACAATCAACGGCTTAGAGGGGTCTAGGCGGATGAGGTCTTTCCGCCTTACAAACTCGGCCAGGGCCGGTATCTGCTTCCGGATCGTCTCCTGGAAGTCGGCCGGCTTGCAATGCTTCTGGCTGATGACGTCAATCACCTCCTTAATCTTGCCTGGCCCGGCTTTTTCGGCCGCGCCCCCCAGGCCGTATTTGCCTGCCAGTTTACTGGCCAGCAGCGACATCTTGGCCAGCAGCTCCTCTTTGCGGGCCAGTGCTGCTTTGTAGGCTTCTGCCGGGCCTACGCCGGTGCGGATCTCGTAGGCAAACTTGCGCGCGTACTGCTCGGGCCCAAGGCGGAAGCTCCGCGAGCCTACGTCGTCGCGGTTTTGGAGGGCGTTTACGAAAGCCACCGTCGCCTCCGTGGCAGCCTTGCAATCCTCGAGCGCCCGGATGAGCACCGTACGAGGCAGCCTGGCCTTTTTGAGCGAGTCGGGCAGCTCCGTATTAAAAACCTCGATGCTGCCGTTCAGTTGCTGGATGGCCAGCTTGGTATGCTCTGCCGTAGGCTTGCGGATGTTGAGCAGGGCGGCCTCGTAATACGCCGGCACGGCCCGTATGCGGATGGCCAGGTCTCGGTACTTCTGCTTGCGCGGTACTTTGGGGTTGGCCATAATCTCTGAGAAGGTGCCCATCGGGTTGTACTGCGAGGGATTCCACTCAAACGAGCGATACTCGTTCAGGTACCAGACTCCTGCCTCCAGCTCGTTGCGGAGGATGTCGTGATCCATAGCCACCCGCTCAGAGAGCTTAGAGGGTATAAACTCTCCCAGCCGACCCAACTGCTCCTTCAGAAAGAAAGTCTGCCTGTCTCGCAGCTCTGCCGTGGGCAAGGGTAGCAGGCTGTCGTACGTATGCAGGCCAGCGCCTAGGGCAGCCTCCGGAAAGTAAGAAAAATAGCCTTGCAAAAACTCCTTTACAAACTCGTAAAAGCGGTTGTCTTCGTCTGTTAGCGTAATGGCTTTGGGGTCGAAGGGGCTGCTGCCCTTGCCCTCGGCCAGGGTGCGCTTTTGTGCAGGCTTTGGAGATTCTACGGCCTCGACGGCGGCCTCCATCAAGCGTATCGGGCCCGGGGTTTGCGCAGGCTGGGCTGGCGCAGACGCAGGATTCGGCATTGGTTTGGCTGCCTGGCCGGAGGCTGTGCCCTGCTTTTTGGCTTGTTGGGCAGCCTTGGGTTGGGCCTTGGCCTTTTTCTGCTGCGCCCAGGTGGGCACACCCGCCAACAAGGCAGAGGTTAGCAGCAGCATTGCAGATAGGTGAACGGTAAAACGCATGATGGTATAAGCAAAAAACGGAAGAACACCTGCCCAAGTATCGGACAGGCCCTTAGACTAATAATGCCGCAAGAGTAGGCTGGTTGGGGCGGTTTGCCCGAACACCAGCCCTGTTTGCCCTGCCAGCACTTGGCTGAAAACGCGCCCAGAGGCCAGCGCAACGTCGTAAATGGCAGGTACTGCGGCCAAATACGTGCCTGCCTGCCGTATCCGCAGCTTATAGCTGCCGGCCTGCTGCAGGGTAAAATCTGTAGCGGTGCCAAAAGCTACGTTAGAGGCCACCACCGTACTGTCTAACACAAAATCTACCGGCCCTGCATAGCCCAGCAAAAGATGGATGAACCGCACCTTGGCCATACCAGTAGCTGGCAGACCCGTTTCGTCGCTCAGGTTCAGCGCCCGTACCTGGGCAGATGAGTCGTACAGAAAAACGGTGTAACGCTGCCCGGGCTGCCAGCCTGGTTGCGTGCTGCTGATATCTGCACCTTGCCCCGTCCGCCGAACCTGCAATTGCCAGGGAGTTCCCTCGTCTGGGCGGGTAGGGGTCAGGTAGGGCGAGCCTGCCAGTGTTGTCGGCTGCAGGTAGGGGAGGCCAGGCACCATCAGGTTGCCGTTGCTCAGTACATCAAACGTACGCATCGGGGCCAGCGCCGCATTTACGATGGCCACTTTGGGCGCCTGTTTGGTGGCGTTCTCAGGATCGCTGCAGGCGTTCAGGGCGGCGGCCAATGCCAGCCCACAGGCTATGGTTAGATGGCGCAACATGCTAAAGCACACGGTCAGCCAGGATTTCAGAAATGTCGCGCACTTTCACGTCGGCCTCGCGCTCTTTGTTTTTGACGCCGTCGCTCATCATCGTCATGCAGAAGGGGCAGGCCACGGCAATCTGCTCGGGGTTGGCAGCCAGAATTTCCTCCGTCCGCTCGATGTTGATGTCCTTGTCGCCCTTCTCTGGCTCTTTGAACATCTGCGCCCCACCGGCACCGCAGCACAAGCCTTTGGCCCGGCTGCGCTTCAGCTCCATCAGATCTGCCTTCAGCGCTCGGATGACCTCGCGCGGGGCCTCGTACACATCGTTGGCCCGGCCCAGAAAGCAACTGTCGTGGTACACGATGCGGCTCGGCTTGTCTTCGCCCTGCACCTTCAGGGCACCGCTCTCCAGCAGTTGCACCAAAAACTGGCTGTGGTGCAGCACCTCGGCCGTGCCACCCACCTCGGGATACTCGTTCTTGAGCGTGTTGAAGCAATGCGGGCAGGCCGTTACTACTTTTTTGACCCCATACATCTCCATCGTCTGGATGTTCTGGGCGGCCAGCATCTGGAACTGAAACTCGTTGCCGCTGCGGCGGGCCGGGTCTCCGGTGCAGGCCTCCTCGTCGCCCAGCACGGCGTATTTGATACCGGCCTTGTCCAGCAACTGGGCAAAAGTGGCCGTTACGCGGCGGTAGCGGTCGTCAAAAGCGCCGGCACAGCCGACCCAGAAAAGGATGTCGAACGTGTCGCCGGCGGCGGCGTAGTCTCGGGCTAGTTTGGCCATCGGTGCGTCTGGCTCGCGGGGGAGTAATAGGTGATGCAGCGTGCCTGCCCGCGGGCAGGCGCTGCGCCAACAAAAGTAAACTGCCCGGCCTTACTTGGGCAGGCCTATGGCACGCAGGCCCAAGCCATAGGGCAGCTCGGCCGCCTGCACCGCGCAGCTGTAAGCCGCCTGTTCGTTGCCGAAGGGGTCAAAGGCAGGCAGCGCGTCCACGAAGCGGTAATGGGTGGCTTCCAAAGGCACGGGCTTGCCGTCTACCACCAGCGCCTGGCTGGTGGCAAAACCGTGCAGCACCAGCCGAAGGGTGTGCCAGGGGGCGGGCAGTGTGCCTTGCGCTTCTGCCAAGGTAAGCGTACCCTCCACCGGGTCGTAAGCCAGCTTGCAGCGGTGGAAGTGCCCGGATTGGTAGCCAAAGCCGTCGCCTTCGTCCCAATAGAGGTCTTGCTGCGTAGGGGCATCGCCGTGGTAGAGGTGTAGGGTCAAAATGCCATCGTCGGGCTGGCCCGCGTGTTGCACCAGGCTGCGCATGGTCAGCATGGCCCCCGGCGGCACAAAGGCGGGCAGAAGCTCCAGCGGAGCGGGCACCAGCGGCTGCCCGGCGGCATACCGCGTGTCGTCGTAGAGGTAGTACCAGGGCTGTCCGCCCCGCTCGGGCAGAAACACCTGTGTGTGCTGCTGCTGCGCCGCCACCGGGGCCACCAGCACTTGGGTGCCCAGCATAAACTGATTGTCGTACCGCCCGTCGTAGGTCTGCCACGCCCAAGGGTCAGACAGGGCCAGGCTGCGTTGCACGGGCAGGCCTGTCTCTTCCATTTCCTTAAAGAGGCTGTAAAGCAGCGGCATGAGCCGATACCGCAGCCCGATGTAGTTCTGGCTGATGGCCTCCGTGCGCTCCCCGTAGGCCCAGGGTTCGCTGTCTCGGCTGTCTATCATGGTGTGGATGCGGCACATGGGCGCAAACGCGCCGATGGTCATCCACCGGGCAAACAGGGCCCGGTCTGCATCGCCCACAAACCCGCCGATGTCTGTACCGCAAAAGCCCACCCCGGCCAGCCCCAGGCTGTTGATGAGCCTCGCCCCCAGCAACATGTGCCCTTCGCTGGCTACGTTGTCGCCCGTCCAAACGGCGGCATGGCGTTGGATGCCGCTAAAGCCGGCCCGCGTCAGCACAAAGGGCCGCTTGCCGGGCCGGGCCGCAGCGGCGCCTTCTGCCGTGGCCCGGGCCATTTGCATGCCATAGACGTTGTGGGCCTCTTTGTGACTGGCCTTGCGGCCTTCCAGGTCGTGCAGCAGCACCTCGGGCACGCGCTGGCCCCAGGTGGCAGGCTCGTTCATGTCGGTCCAGAGGCCTGCAACGCCGGTGTCGGTTACCTCGCGCACCTTACCTGCCCACCAGGCCCGGGTTTTCGGGCGGGTAAAGTCCGGAAAATGGCACCACCCCGGCCACACCTGTCCCTGGTAAAGGCTGCCGTCAGGGTATCGCACAAAGTGGTCGCCGGCCACACCCTCGTCGTAGGCGGCATAGCCGGGCTCTACCTTGATGCCGGGGTCAAAAATCACCACCACCTCAAAGCCCATCGCCTTCAGCTCCGCCAGCAGGCGCTCGGGCTCGGCAAATCGCTCTGGGTGCCAGGTGAAGACCTTGTAGGCATCCATATAGTGGATGTCCAGGTAGATCACATCGGCCGGGATTTGCTTGCGCCGATAGGTCTCTGCCACCGTGCGCACCTCGTGGGCGGGGTAGTAGCTGTAGCGGCATTGCTGCAGGCCCAGCGCCCAGCGCGGCGGCAGGGGTGTTCGGCCCGTCAGCCCGGTATAGAAGGTCAGCACCTCGGCTGGGCTAGTGCCGGCCATTAGGATGTAGTCCATGGCCCCGGCCTCCGTCGTTACAGAGGCAAAGCGTTCGTTGCTGGCCCCCAGGTTTACGGTAGAGCGGTGGCTGTTCACCAGAAACAACCCGTAGCACCGCCCCTGGTGCAGCCCCATGTAGAAAGGCGTAGAGCAATAGAGCGGGTCGCTGTCCTCGCCGTAGCCAAAGTAGTCTGTGTTCCAGTGCGTGTAGGCCCGGCCACGCCTGTCTAGCGGGCCAGTCTTCTCGCCCAGGCCGATGAAGCGCTCGCCCGGCTGCAGCGTCTTGTACACCGTTGTCTCTGTACCCAGAAAGCTGGTGCCCAGTCCCGGGTCGTCGGCACAGAGGACGTGGCCCGCCGCATCCAGCAGCGTAAAGCGCAGCGGGTTCAACTGAACTTCAAGACACGCATCGGTAGAGGCATAGCGCAGCACCCCTTCTGCCGCCCCGCCTTGGGAAGCAAAGCCGTGTCCGGAGGCCAGGCGCTCGGCCTCCTCAGTCAGCGCATAGGGGTTGGTCTCAAACCGCCCCGCAGGGTCTATCTGAATGCGCACCCCCTGCGCCCCCAGAAAGGTTACGCGTACCTGGGCCTCGGCCGTGGCCAGATCCAGGCCGGTGGGGGTAGGGAAGACGGCGGTGCAGGCACCGAGCAAAGTGGGTAGCATGGCAGGGTGGGAGAGGAGCGCCCCCAAGGGATTAGAAGCCGAAAAGTACGGAAGCCAGGCCTGAATGGATGGCTTGCCCCACCTTTGCACTACCCTCCCATGCGCCTCTACCAGATCTTCACCCGGCTCTACGGCAACACCGTGGAGCGTCCCGTGCCCAACGGCTCGCGGGCCCAGAACGGCTGCGGCACCCTAGACGACCTGACCGAGACTGCTCTGGCGCGCATTGCAGGCCTGGGTTTTACCCACATCTGGCTCACCGGGCTGATTGACCACGCCACCACCACCGACTACGCCGACCTGGGCCTGCCGCCCGCCACGGCCTCCATCACCAAGGGGCGAGCGGGTAGCCCCTACGCCATCCGCAACTATTTCGACCTCGCGCCCGACCTGGCCCGCTACCCCGCCCGCCGCTGGCAGGCTTTCGAGGCCTGCCTGGCCCGCATCCATGCCGCCGGCCTCAAGCTGCTGGTAGATTTTGTGCCCAACCACACCGCCCGAGAGTACCGCCCCGGCCAAGGCACAAACCCCGCTGCCCAAGACACGCGCCGCCCCGGCTTCTATCCAGACAACTTCTACTTCTACCTGGACGGCGGCCTGAAGCTGCCCTTTGCGCCTGACTACAAAGAGCTGCCCGCCCGCGCCACCGGCAACGACGCCTTTACCCCCACACCCACCGAGCAAGACTGGTACGAGACCGTCAAAGTCAACTACGGCCAAGACCCCCGCTCCGGCCGGGCCCACTTGGAGGGCCCGCCCCGCACATGGCGCTTTATGGCCGAGGTGCTGCAGTTCTGGGCCGGCAAGGGGGTAGATGGCTTCCGCTGCGACATGGTGGACATGGTGCCTGTGCCCTTCTGGCAATGGGCGCTGGCCCAGGCCAAGGCAGCCCACCCCCACCTGCTCTTTGTTGGCGAGAGCTACCAGCCCCACAACTACGAACCCCTCTTTGCCGCCGGTTTTGACCTGCTCTACGACAAGGTGGGCCTCTACGATGCCCTGCTGCACCGCCTGCAGGGTAAGGCAGATACCGGAGCCATCGGCAAGGCGCTTTGGGACACCCGCGGGCAAGACCGCCGCCTGCTCCGCTTTACCGAAAACCACGACGAGCCCCGCCTGCCCAGCACCGCCCTGCTGGGCAAGACGCTGCCCGCCACCACGGCTTTCTTTGTGACGGCTGTGGTGGGGCGGCAGCTCATGGTCTATGCCGGGCAAGAGGTCGGCGAGCCCGGGCAAGACCAAGAGGGCTTCAGCGGGCCAGACGGCAAGACGAGCATCTTCGACTACTGGTCGGTTGCCAGCCTGCGCCGCCACTGCAACCAGGGCCGCTGGGACGATGCTGCCCTTCTCCCCGCCGAGCGCCAGACGCTGGAGGCTTATCGGCAGATACTGGCCCTCCACGCCCGCCTGGAGGCCGAGCGCCTTGAGCGGCTCTACAACCTGCAAACGGCCAATCCACAGGGCTACGGCGCCGCCGCCCTCAACGATGGCCTGGCCCTGCTGATGCTGCCCGCCCACAGCGCCACGGCCCCGCTGCTGGCGGTGGCCAACTTTACCCCACGCCTGGAGCGGTTCACGATCCGCATCCCGCCGGAGGCGGGCGTGGCCTTCCCCACCGCGCTAGAAGACTGGCTGCACCTCTCCGACGCAGAGGCTTTCTCGGACGTGCATCTGCTGCCTGACGGCGGCTTTGCCGTATCGGCCACTTTGGGGGCCTATGGCTGCTGGGCCTGCCGGCTGCCCTAGCGGCAGGTAATTTTGAGGCACGCAGCTATGTTTAGTCAGACCCTGGTCCTTGAGACCGCCCCCCTGCTGGAGGCCATCCTGGCCCAACCCTTCCTGAAAGAGCTGGCCGCCGGCACCTTGGCAGAGGCCCGCTTTGTGCGTTACATGCAGCAAGACGCGCTCTACCTGGCCGAGTATGCCCGCGCCCTGACGACCCTGGCCTCAAAGGCCGAGACGATGGAAGACCTGGTTACCATCGCCGATTTCGGCAAGGGGGCCGTCTTTGTAGAGCGCCAACTGCACGAGCAGTTTCTGGCCCAGTTTGCCGCCCCGCCTGCCACGGAGATGGGGGCCGCCTGCTTTGCCTACACGCACTTTTTAAAGAGTACCTGCGCTACCCGCCCCCTGGGTGTGGGCCTGGCAGCCGTTCTGCCCTGCTTTAAGATCTACACCGACGTAGGCCATCGTTTACTGGCTCTGGCTGCCAAGCCCAACAAATACCAAGCCTGGCTAGACACCTACGCCGCCCCCGAGTTTGAAGCCCTCACTACCCAAGCCTGCGCCCTGGCCGACCGCGCCCACGCCCAAGCTGGCCCCGCCGAGCAGGCCGAAATGCGCCAGGCCTACCACCATGCCGCCCGCCTAGAGGCCTGGTTTTGGCAAGATGCCTACGCGCCAGGGCAGGGGTTCCCGATTCTAGCCTAAGCCTCCTCAGGCCAGAGGCAGTGGTAGGTATCCCGATCTATCTGGTAAAGCATAGCAGGCTGCCCCTCAAAGTAGCCTTGGTGGATGGGGCGCATGCCCAGTTTCTCTTTGACCCGTATGGATGCTTTGTTGGCCACCAACGCATCAGATACAATGGCCGCTAGCCCCAGCACTTCGAAGCCGTACCGCAGGCAAGCCATCGAGGCCTCTGTCGCATAACCCTTGCCCCAAAACGCAGGCAGCAGTCGGAAGTCCAAGTCAACAGTACCGTTCTCCAGCGTTTTGAGGCCACACCAGCCCACAAAGGCCCCGGTGGCTTTTTCCACCACATTGAGCCGCCCCGTGCTAAAGGGCTTGTATTGCTGCTCAGCATAATCAGCAAACGCTGTTGCCACCGCCTCCACACTGGCAAAGGGAACCTCACCCGTATACTGCGTTACTGCAGGGTCTTGGTAAAGCCGGTACAGGTTTGGGTAATCTGAGGGCGCAAAGGGCTGCAGGATAAGGCGGGGGGTGTGTAGGGGCTGCATGAGTTCGGTAAGTTAACCGTACGATATGTCTTGCCATAAATGATTTTCTTAACTAGCTTTTTTTGAGGAGGTTGTAAGGGATTTTTGTCGCGATTTGTCGGCATGCTTGTCGTTGTAGTACGGGCTGCCAGCCCGCTTGGCGGAACCTGCCCGTAGGCGGGTAGCCCAGCCTGTGTGTCAGAATTTTGATTTGCGCATTTTGCATTGAATTACAAGGGTTTACAAGGGGTTTTTGTCGGGAAATGTCGGTGGTTTTGTCGGGCGATTATCGATCAGGTGAAGGCATGGCACAGCCTCGAACAGCATATACATGGGTTTGCTGCAATAGGGGAAGGTAAGGAGCAGGTTTGCGGCCTTGGCTATTTTGTGCTAAGGAAGGATTGTTCGCCTACGGCGCGGAAGCCAGAGGCTTCCGGCCCTGCCACTCACCAGCCAAGAGGCTGGCGAGAGCGTGTGCGGGGGGCGCATGCGGGCGGCTTCAGCCGTCGCTATGCTAGTAGCCCCACGGCTTCAGCCTGGGGCGGCCCCAACCGCAGGCGGCTCCAAAGTTTAAACACCTTACCTCACGCCCCCCCTTTCAGCGGTCTGGAGACCGCGGGGTCTTTCGTGGGTGGGTCCAGGTCTGGAGACCTGGACCAGCCTCCAGGTCCCGGTCAGAGACCGGGACCAGCGGTCCACTCTCAACTTTCAACTCTCAACTTTCAACTTTCAACTCTCCGCTTCCACCTGCCGTAACTTGCGGCCCTAATGCTGGACGCTGCATCCTTCTACGACCGCCTGGCCCGCAAAGAGGCCGCCATTTCTGTTACAGGCTTGGGATACGTGGGCCTGCCCGTTGCCCTAGAGTTGGCCCGCAAGTTTTGCGTGGTGGGTTTTGATGTAAAACCCGAGCGGGTAGAGATGCTCCGCCGGCAAGAAGACCCCAGCGCCGAACTGGAGGCCGCCGCCTTTGCCGGGTGCGACATCCAGTTCACCGCCGATGCGGCAGACCTGCAGAAGGCTACGTTCCACATTATAGCCGTGCCAACGCCCATAGACAAGCACGCACAGCCCGAGCTGCGCCCCTTGCTGGCAGCCTCGGCCTCGGTGGGCAGGGCCCTGAAGCGGGGCGACGTGGTCGTCTATGAAAGCACCGTTTACCCAGGCTGCACAGAAGAGGACTGCGTGCCCATTTTAGAGCAAGAGTCTGGCCTCAAGTTTGGCACCGACTTCACCGTCGGCTACAGCCCAGAGCGCATCAACCCAGGCGACCGCGAGCATACCTTGACGCGCATCACCAAGGTCGTCTCTGGCTCAGATGCTGCCACGCTAGAGCTCGTATCGCAGGTCTATGGCGCCATCGTAGAGGCTGGGGTGTACCGGGCCTCGTCTATCAAAGTGGCAGAGGCCGCAAAAATCATCGAAAACACCCAGCGAGACCTCAACATCGCCCTGATGAACGAGCTGGCCATGATATTTGGCAAGCTCGGCATCAACACCTACGAGGTGCTGGCTGCCGCGGGCACCAAGTGGAACTTCTTGAAGTTCGTCCCCGGCCTGGTAGGTGGGCACTGCATCGGGGTAGATCCCTATTACCTGACTTACAAGGCCCGGGCTTTGGGTATAGACCCGGCTGTCATCGCCGCAGGCCGCCGCATCAACGACGGCATGCCCGGCTATGTGGCTAAAAAGGTGGTACAGCGGCTCATCAAGATGGATAAAGACCTGCAGCATGCCCGCATCCTGCTGCTGGGTGCCACTTTCAAAGAGAACGTCAAAGACATCCGCAACTCCAAAGTGGCAGACCTGTACCAGGAGCTGGCCGCCTACTGCGTGGCCGTCGATATCATAGACCCCCACGCCAGCCCAGAGGAAATGCACGAGGAGTACGGCATCACCCTAAGCCCCGCCCCTAGCGGCCGCTACGACGCCGTCATCCTTGCCACGCCCCACAAAGAGTACCTGGCCATGCCCTGGGCTGAGATAGAAGCCCTACTCCAGCCCACTGCCCTGGTCGGAGACCTCAAAGGGGCCTGGAAAGACCGCCTGCCCGCCGGGCAAGCCTACTGGAGTCTATAGCATAGAGACGAGGCGAAGGCCTATTGCTCAATCCCGTACGGCGTAAAGGCCCTTGCCTCCTGTTGCACCTGGGCAAACAGGTCTAGGTTGGCTTGGGGGCGGGGGAGGAGCTTGTGGTGCAGGTGGTATTGTACGGCCAGATGCAGCACGGGCTTCACCACGACGCCCGCCAGGCCTAGGCGGTATTCCACATCCGTATCCTCGCCGATGGTGGGCTGTGTATAGCGCTCGTCGAACCCGTTGATGCGCAGCATATCAGCCCGGTGCAGGCTGAAGTTGCAGCCCACGATGCCCTTCGGCTTGCGGTTGGCCCAGGCCAGCACCCAGCGGTTGCGCGTGTACCAACCCTTCGGGATCATGCTATCCTTTTGCAGCAGCGCCGGGAGGTAGTCCAGATGAAAGCGCTCTGCCCGGCCTGCCCGGATGGCGGCCGGCGTCAGCCGTTCACTCAGGCCCGCTGGCAGGTTAAGCCTCCGCCCGGCCAGGGCCACCCCTTCTGCCCGATGGCGCAGGTGCTCCTCCACAAAGGCCCGGTGCGGTATGCAGTCGCCATCTACGAAGATGAGGTAGTCGGCTCCGGCCCGGCGGATGGCCTCGTTCAGGATCTTGTTCTTGCGGAAGCCTGCGTCCTCGTGCCAGCAATGCTGCCAGGGGATGCCGGCGGCGTTCATCAGTGCAGGCAGGGCCTCGGTAAAGGCCGGGCCGCTGCCGTCGTCGGCCAAAATGATCTCGAAGTCTCGCTCCGTCTGCCGCTCAAACCCGGCCAGCACCTTGGCCAGAAAGTCTAGCTTGTTGTAAACAGAGATGATGACGGTGGCCTTGGGCATGCGCAGGCAAAGTTCGCCCTCGGAGGGCTCAAATGCAGCAGTTTGAGCCTTGGCATATACCTTGCAACCGTTATGCGCAAGTTCCTTATCCTCTTTTTACTGCTGACCTCTGGGGCTGTGCAGGCCCAGGGCATCCAGTTCTTCAAAGGCACATTGGCCGAGCTTTTTGCCAAGGCCCGTGCCGAGCAAAAGCATATCTATGTTGATGTCTATACGACCTGGTGCGGCCCATGCCAGCTGATGGCCCGCCAGGTCTTTCCGGACTCTGCCGTGGGGGCTTACATGGCCCCGCGCTTTGTGAGCTACAAGCTCAATGCCGAGAAGGGAGAGGGCCCAGCCTTTGCCAAGAAGCATGGCGTAACGGGCTACCCGACGGGGCTTTACTTCAATCCGGAGGGGGAGTTGGTGTACTCAAATATGGGCTTTAACGACACCAAAGGATGGTTTGAATCCCAGGGTAACATAGCGTTAAAAGAATCGGCAGATCCTCAAAATCTGGCATTTCTGAAAAAGGAGTATGCGGCAGGTAAGTCAGACACTGCTTTTTTGAAGAAAATCCTCACAAAGGAAATTGAGCTAAATACTCAAAACGACGGTACAGCCAGCAGAGCAACACAGCTGTTTCGGCAATTGACCCCAGCCCAGCAGATAGATATATCCAATCTTCGCCTGTTGACGCTGGCTAATGTCTTTGGGCATGATACGGTCTTGGCACACTCCCGGAAATACCTGGAGCCCTTGCTGCGGGGTATTGCCGGAGCTGATAGAGATAAAATTGCTACAGCCTTGGGCGATGCTGGCCAGAATAATCTCTACAGGGTTATGCCCAAAGGCAAAACAAGCTATGAATACGAATTAGCTGAGTACCTAAAAACCTCTTATGTATTAGATTCACTTACCCCAGAGGATGTTGAAAAAGAAGAGCTTACCAAGCGCCTGGAGGCAGCTGGCCGCGGCGTACCCGATATCCTAATTCCACGTGTACCCCAGTTGGTGGCCAAGTACTATACGGGCCTCTCAGACACTGAACTCAAGCGGAGAGACAGCGTAAGCTATGCAGGTATGGCCGCTGATATCGAAAGCATGATTGCTAGCGGCAACCTATCAGGTGCAGAGGCAGACCAGGTACGCGCCATGAACAAAGGCATGGGGCGCGCCGTGGTTGCCAATAACCTCAACAACGCCGCCTGGACCTACTTCGAACTTAAGCGCCCCACCCCAGAGCTAAAACTGGCCCTTACCTGGATAGACGAAGCCCTACGCATCGCCCCCAAAGATCACAACGCCATGGACACCAAGGCCCACCTGCTGGCCAGCCTGGGCCGACGGCCCGAGGCATTGCAGTTGCAGCGCAAAGCCGTGGCCCAGGGCAAAGCAGCAGGTGCTGATACGGAAGAGTTGGAGGCCTACCTAAAAAAGCTCGAAAAGCAGGCTGCGGCCAAGCCCAAAGCCCGCAAATAGGGCGGGGGCGCGGCCCTGGGTCGCATAGTGCCGGTGAGTGGCCCCACCCCGGCGGTGAACGGCAACCTAACCCTCCGCCCGGGCCCCCATCTTTGGACCTGAGCAGGCAGCGTGGTAAGCCCACCAGCGGCCCGCCCGTAGAAGGCATGACGGTACTTGGTTTACTCCTCGGATGGCTCCCCCTGCTAGGGTGGGATTTCCCTGCCGAAGCCCCCGCAGGTGGGCCCGGCCGGGGTTTGCGGGCCGAGTATTACGCGGGCCGCAACTTCGACAAGCTGCTCATCACGCGGACAGACCCGGCCATCAACTTCGTGTGGGGGCAGAAGGGGCCGCCCCGGGGCAACCGCTTTGTGATGGCCCCTCCGGGGCCAGACTTCCCCACCGAAGACTTCTCCGTCCGCTGGACGGGCCGCCTGCACCCACCCGAGAGCGGTACCTACACCCTGCAAGCCAGCGTGGACGATGGCATCCGTGTCTGGCTCGGCGAGCTGCTGGTAATAGATGCCTGGCGCAACCAACCTGCCACCGCCTACGACGTGGATGTTGAGCTGCAAGCCGGTGCTACCTACGAGCTAAAGGTAGAGTACTACCAGGCCCGCTACGAGGCCGAGGCCATCCTGGCCTGGCGCCTACCCAGCGCCCCAGACTATGCCGAGCCACAGCCCATTAGCACTGCCTACTACTCGCCCCCGCCGGCGCTACGCCCCAAGCCCCTGCGCCCCCAGCCCGTGGCCCAGGCCGAGCCCGCCGCCCCCATCCTGTGCGTAACGACGGAAGACCCAGAGGCCAGCCCGGCATCTCTGCCGCCCCCAGGCCCGCTGCCCCCTGCCTTGCGGCCTGGTATGCATTTTGCCATGGCCAACGTCTTTGCCACAGACAACCCCACCCAGCCGGCCCCCTCAGCCTTGCGCACCTTGACCCAACTGGCGCGCGTGCTCAAGGCCCAGCCTAAGCTGCGGCTGCAATTGGCCGGGCAGGGGGCTTCGGCCGCCGTCCAGGCGCAGGCCGTGCGGCAATACTTGCTGCAGGCTGGCGTGGCCCCGGCCCGTATCTCGCTGGCTCCGGCTGGGCAGGCCCCGCCGGGCAGCATTTCAATCCGAGTACGCTAATGGTCAGTCACCAAATAAATGCGCAGCCTTACTCCCCCTCTTCTCCCTTGGAGGGATTCTGCGCTTTGAGCAGAGAAAGAGGGGGCTGGGGGTGATGAGGGGGTGCTCCCCACCGCAAATCCCTATCTTCCAAATCTTGAGTGACCATAAGTGCCCCCATTCTTCACCCAAACAACCAAACTTCTACACCCATGCGCCACTTCCGCCTTTGCCTGGCCTTTCTACTGGCTGCCGTACCGCCTCTGGGCCTGCAAGCGGCACCCGCCCACCAGGGCCTGCGGGCCAGCTACTACGCAGGCCGCAACTTCGACCGCCTCGTGCTCTCGCGCCCGGAGGCTACCATCAACTACGTCTGGACGCGCAAAAACCGCGACTTTTTCGGCAGTGGGTTCGACTACCAGGCCCCGGCCCCCGGCGTGCCCGCCGAAGACTTTTCCGTCCGCTGGCAAGGCCAGCTCCGCGCCCCAGAGGCCGGGGTCTATACCTTCCAGGCCAGTGTGGACGACGGCATGCGGGTTTATCTGGGCAACGATCTGATCCTGAACGCCTGGCAAAACCAACCCGCCACGGCTTATACCGTGCAGGTAGAGCTAGAGGCCGGGGCCACCTACGCCCTGCGGGTAGAGTATTACCAGGCCCGGTTCGAGTCTGAAGCGCGCCTCAACTGGAGCCTGCCCAGCGCCGGGCCCGATGCTCGCCCCCGGCCCATTGCCGCCGCCTACCTAACCCCGCCCGCCGAGGCCCGCCCCAATCCGCTGAAGCCCCAGCCGCTGGCCGCCCAGGTGCCCCCTCAGAATGCCCCGGCGCTGGGCCCGCCGCCCATCCAGCCAATGCCTGACGCCGCTGCCCCGTTTGCCCGGCCAGCTCAAAAGTTGGTAGCGCCTGGAGCAATGCCAGCAAGATTGGCCAAGGGTACCTCGCTCACCCTGTCCAACCTCTTTTTCGACATCAACAGTGCAGACCTGGCCCCCGCCAGCGCCCCCACGCTCGATGCCCTGGCGCAGACGCTGCTGGCCCAGCCCGACCTGTCCATCACCATTGCCGGGCATACAGACCTGGCCCGCAACCGTGCTGAGAGCCTGAAACTGTCGGCAGACCGCGCCCAAGCCATCAAAGACTACCTGATCGAAGCCGGCGTCGAGCCAGACCGCCTCGCTACCGAGGCCTTTGGGTTCGACAAACCCCTGGTGCCCGGCCGAGACCCACGCAACCGCCGGGTCGTCATTACGGTGCGGTAGGGCAGGCAAGAGGGTCGGTCGTATCTTTACCACAGATTCGCACACCTGCCAACCGCCATGAGCACACCCCTCAACCCGGCCTCTGAAGAAGCCGTCGTAGCCGCCCTGGAAGACTTCATCTCCAAGATGGAGGAGGCCGCCCCCAACCTCTACGACCGCAACTACATCACCTTTTTTGAGGAGAATCCCTCGCCCAAAAATTACGGAGAGACCGCCGACGCCGAGGGCAAAGCCGCCTACGAAGCGCGCCTGGGCCAACCCTTCGAAGACCTGCTCCAGAACATGGAGGGGGCCCGCTGGCAAGGCGAAGAAGAGTCTCCCTACACCGGCAAAGACCTGGGCATCACCTATCCCGTCTTCTCGGCCGAGACCCTGGTGGAGCGTGCCAACCTGGCCCGCGAAGAATGGGAGCGCTCCAGCCCCGACGAGCGCCGAGCCTGCCTTGTGCTGGCCCTAAAAAACTTCGAGGCCCGTTTCTTCGAGGTAGCCCACGCCACCATGCACACCACCGGCCAGGGCTTTATGATGGCTTTCCAGGCGGCCGGGCCCCATGCCGCAGACCGGTCGGCTGAGTCTCTGCTGCTCTGCTACGATGCCGTTACCCAAAACGACACGGCCAGCCTGTGGGAGAAAAACATGGGCAAGATCACCCTCCAGCTCGAGAAGACCTGGCACACCTATCCCTACGGCATATCGTTGGCCATAGGCTGCTCTACCTTCCCGACCTGGAACACCCTGCCCGGCGTGTTTGCCAGCCTCATGGCAGGCTCGCCCGTCATCGTCAAGCCCCACCCCAAGGCGGTGCTGCCCCTGGCCCTGGCCGTGGCCTGCATCCAGGATGCGCTAGACGTGTGCGGCTTTGAGCCCGAGGTCTGCCAACTGGCTCCAGACACCGCCGCCGAGCCCCTGGCCAAGCAACTGGCCGAGCATGAGCTGGTCAAAATCATAGACTACACCGGCGGCGCAGCCTTCGGCGAGTATCTGGAGACCCTGCCCGGCAAGATCCTCTTTACAGAGAAGAGCGGCATCAATGCGGCCATCATCCACTCGGTGCAGAACTTAGACGAGGTGCTGGGCAACCTGGCCTTCTCCATCTGCCTCTACTCCGGGCAGATGTGTACGGCCCCGCACCACATACTCATCCCGGCAGAGGGCGTCCACACACCCGAGGGTCTGGTGCCCTTCGACGAGGTGGCCCGCCGCTACGCCGCCGCCGTAGATAGCCTGGCCCAAAACCCCAAGGCTGGGCCTTTCGTGCTCGGTGCCATTCAAAACAAAGCAACCCTCGAGCGCCTTGGCCTGCTCAAAGGCAAGGGCAAGGAGCTGCTAGATCATAAGCAAGTGGCCCACCCGCAGTTCGAAGGGGCCCGCATCCTCTCGCCCCTGGTGCTGGAGGCAGACGAGAGCCAGTACGACCAGATCGCCCACGAGATCTTCGGCCCGGCCGTGCTCGTCGTCAAAGCCCAAGACCTGGACGCTTGCCTGGCCATGGCCCGCCGCATGGCCGTAGAAAAAGGTGCCCTATCCGGCGCCGTCTATACCACAGACGAGGAGCTGGAAGAGGAGATTGCCTACGCCCTCAACTCAGCCGGTATCCCGGTCAGCTTCAACCTCACCGGCCCCGTGTACATGAACCAGAACGCGGCCTTCTCTGACTACCACGTCACGGGTGGCAACCCGGCCGGCAACGGCTCTATCGGCGACGTTACGTTTGTGCTGCGCCGTTTCTTCCGCGTAGGCAACAAGTTTGGCAACCTGCGAGGCCGCAACCAGTAGGTTGCCGTTTACCGCATAAACTAAGGCCTGCCCCCGCACGTTTTAGGGGGGCAGGCTTTTCTTTGTCCTGCGTATTTGCGTTAAACCACCGGCTTTGGCACGTACACTCTCGGCTTATCTATCCCTTAGGGTGCTGGCAACTTTGCTGATGCTGCTTGCTGCTTGGGCGCGGCCTGCCGCCGGGCAGTCCCTCACCAAGCAAGACAGCATCAACCAAGGCCTACAATACCTACTTGAAGACCGCCGTACCCGCTACGAGACGACCGACGTCATCAACGCGATGTACAACTTCAAGTACGACCAGGCCGACCAAGAATACCGATATCTAGAGGCTAAGTATCCCGGCCATCCGCTGCCTACCTTCTTACGCGGGCTGCTGGTGTGGTGGAAGATGCTGCCAGACCCCGAAAATCGCAGCAACGACGGCGAGTTTCTGGCCCACATGGCTGGCACCATCTCTAAAGCCGAGCAACTGTTGGAGCGCAACGAGAAAAACCTGGAGGCCGCCTTCTTCTTGGCTGGGGCCTATGGCTTCCGCGGGCGCTACCATGCCGAGCAAAAAAACTGGCGCAAGGCCGCGCTAGACGGCAAGGCCGCCCTCAAGTACCTGGAGATGAGCCACGGCCAGGAGCAGTTCTCGCCCGAGTTTCTGTTTGGCGACGGCCTCTTCAACTACTACCGCGAGTACATCTCGGAGAACTACGTGATGCTGCGCCCGCTGATGGCCTTCTTTCCCAAGGGCAGCAAGCAGCTCGGGCTAGACCAGCTTAAACGGGTAACGCAAACCGCCTTCTACACCCGCACCGAGGCCCAGACCTACCTGATGCGCATCTACGCCAACGAGGAGGGCAAGGCCGAGCTAGCCTACCCGCTGGCTGAGTATCTGGCAAACAAGTTTCCTGACAACAGCTACTACCAGCGCTACCATGCCCGCATGGCCTACGTGACGGGCCGCAACAGCGATTGCCGCCGCGTGGCGCAAGACATGTACATCAAGTACAAGGCTGCCATGCCGGGCTACACCTCTGAGACCATGCGCAACGCGGCCTACTTTTTGGGCTACACTACCTGGATGCGCGCCAGCACAGACACAGCCAAGCGGACGGCCCTGCGCTTTTTTACCGAAGCCGTGCAGGCGGCCGAGCAGGCCAAGGCCATGGAGAGCGGCTACACCATAAGCGCCATGTACTTTGCGGGCCTGGCCAGCCACCAGCTAGGCGACGCCCCGGCCGCCATCGCCTGGATGGAGCGCGCCGTCGACAACGCTGACAAAGACAACTACGCCGGCAAAGACGCCCGCGCCTGGCTAGAGAAAAACGCCCCTCGCAAGAAGCGGTTCTGGCTGTTTTAGCGGTGGGTTATCTCTATTTCACCTTTGAACTGTCATCTACAGACCCAAGGGTATGAATGGTAGGATTGCCCCCTTTTGCCCTTGCGTCGTTCTTGAATACGTGCCTCTAGCTTGGCGAAGAACTCGTCAGCCGGCATGGCTTCGCCTCGTTTTGCTTGCTCGATGGCGCGGGAGTATCTGGCCCACTCTTCGTCCGTAGGCTCAGGGTATTTTTTGTTGCCCTCTAACCGGGCCTCTAGGTCTTTCAGAAGGCCTTGGTCGGTAGTTTGGTCCACCAGTTGGTGGATGTGTGCTTTCAGTTCCTCCAATCCCATTACCCTAAGATACGAATAAAGGGCCGATATGGCCCTTTGTGGTTGTTATTCAGTGATGATAGCTTCCGGTATCGGCATCGACTTGCTGTCTTTAAAGGTAGAGAGCACCACCGTTGTCTGGGTGCTGTCAATCTCGGGGATCTCGTTGATGATCTCCACCAGCAGCTTCTGGTAAGAGCTGATGTCGGGCGAGATGATTTTGAGAATAAAGTCTCCCTGGCCGGTGATGTGGTGCACCTCGATAACCTCGGGGATGTCGCTCACGTGGCTCATGAAGGCGTCTATGTGCTCCTTCTTGTGGCCCTTCAAGGTTACGGTTACAAACGTCTGCACCGTCAGGCCGATGGCCTGCGGGTTGAGGCGGGCATGGTAGCTCTGGATGATGCCCGCATTTTCTAGTTTCTTTACCCGCTCTAGGGTAGGCGCAGGCGACAGCCCGATCTCTTTAGAGAGCTGGGCGTTGGTGATTTTTGCGTTGGCTTGCAAAATTTCAAGAATCTTGCGGTCGGTCAGGTCAAGTTTCATGGGGCCAGGGGAGATAGGCAGCGGTTAGCAGGTTGCTAGGCTTTGTTTTGCTAAAACGGGCTATACCGGGCAAAAGTACGGGTTTAGGCCAAATCCTCTTCGGGCAAAACGGTCTTTTGCTCATTTTCAGCGTATTGGCAAGGGGTGCAAGCAAATAAAATTTGTTAATCTAAGGGCAACCGTACGGGTGCCTAGCCCGCTTTGCAGCGATGGGCCTAACGGCTAAGCGCACTTGCGCGTACAAAGCCATACCTCCGCTCCTCAGACATTCCTTGGCTATGGACCCTACCTCCGCGCGTGCCCCAGGCTTGGCCACCGCCTACGCCCAGACCCGTGCCTACTCCGAGGCCATCGTAGCGCCGCTCGAGCTGGAAGACCTTGTGGTGCAGACGGCCTTTGTCGTGAGCCCGCTCAAGTGGCATATGGGCCATACCACCTGGCTGTTCGAGCACTTTGTGCTGCGGCCCCACCTGACGGGCTACCGACCCTTCGACAACAGCCTGGAGGCCGTATTCAACAGCTACTACCAGTCTGTGGCCAAGCCGGCCGACAAGGCCCTGCGCGGCCAACTCTCGCGCCCGACGGTGGCCCGCGTGCTGGCCTACCGCCGCCATGCAGACGCCGCCATGCAAGACCTGCTGGCCAACGATGCCCTGGCCGGCCGGCCCCAGGTGCACCGCCTGGTAGAGCTGGGCATCCACCACGAGCAGCAACACCAGGAGCTGATGTGGTACGACATCAAGCACATCCTCTGGAGCAACCCTGGCCAGCCAGCCTACGCCCCCGCTCCCAAAGACCAAGCCAGACCCGCTGCCTCGGCCGAGGTGCCAGACTGGGTAGCCTTCGACGAGGGCATCCGCCAGATTGGTTATGCCGGGCCCGGCTTTGCCTTTGACAACGAGCTTCCCCAGCACCGGCAATGGGTAGAGGGCTTTGCCCTGGCCAGCCGCGCCGTCGGCAACGCCGAGTATGCCGCTTTTGTGGACGACGGCGGCTACCGCTCGCCCCGCTGGTGGCTGGCCGAGGGCTGGGCCCGCTGCCAGGCCGAGGGCTGGCAACACCCCCTCTACTGGCAGGCCGACGGGCCAGGCTGGCAAGAGTTTACGCTTTACGGCTGGCAGCCCCTGGCCCCCGACGTGCCCGTCAGCCACATTAGCTTTTATGAGGCCGATGCCTATGCGCGCTGGGCTGGCCACCGCCTGCCCACAGAAGCCGAGTGGGAGACTGCCGCGGCAGGCTACCCCAGCCAAGATGGCCAGTGCAACCAGGGCCTGTTACACCCACAACCCCAGGGTAACGATGGCGCAGCGTTGGCGGGCTTGTTTGGCAACGTATGGGAGCACACCCAGTCGGCCTATTTGCCCTACCCGGGCTACCGCTTCGTAAACGATGGCCTGGGCGAGTACAACGGCAAGTTTATGAGCGGACAGATGGTGCTGCGCGGGGGCAGTTGCTACACCCCCTGGCAGCACATACGCCACAGCTACCGCAACTTTTTCGAACCCGGCAGCCGCTGGCAATGTGCCGGGCTGCGCCTGGCAACAGACGCTGCATAAGGCCATGGCAACCCGTGTAAACGTATCGCCCCAGGCACGCATAGAGTATCTGCATACCCGCCCCATTTCGCTAGACGGTATGGCCGCAGATGTGCGCCGTGGCCTGGCCCAGACACCCAAAAGCCTGCCCAGCAAGCTCTTTTACGACGATGTGGGCTCTGGCCTGTTTGCGCAGATTATGCGCATGCCCGAGTATTACCCCGCCCAGGCCGAGCAGGAGATTCTGACGCGGCATGCGGGCCAGATCGTGGGCCTGATGCCCGAAGAGCCTTTTATTCTGCTTGATTTAGGCTCTGGCGATGGGACAAAGACACGCCTGCTCATAGACGAGCTGCACCGCCAGGGCCGCGCCTTCCGATATGTGCCCATAGACATCTCTGCCGCTGCCATAGAAAAGCAGGTAGAGCACCTGGCCCAGGCCCTGCCAGACCTGCCGGTGCATGGCATCGTGGGCGATTTCTTTACCGGCGTGGGTGGGGTTCGGCGCACTTTCAGACCTATGCCCATTTTTGCGCTTTTTCTGGGTAGTAACATCGGCAACTTCGACCAAACCCAGGCCCTCGTCTTTTTGCGGACACTCTACAACCTGTTGGCCAAGGGCGACCACCTCTTGTGCGGGTTCGACCTCCAGAAAAACCCTGCCGTCATCCGCCTGGCCTACGACGACCCCGCCGGGCTGACGGCCCGCTTCAACTACAACCTGCTGCTCCGCCTAAACCGTGAGCTGGGGGCCAACTTCGACCTGACCAAATTTGTGCACTACGCCACCTACGAGCCGCTGGCCGGAGTTGCCCGCAGCTTTTTGCTGGCCACCGAGGCCCAGGTTGTACACTTGGCCTACTGCAACGCCACCTTCGGCCTAGAGGCCTGGGAGCCGATCCATACCGAAAACAGCTATAAGTACACCTTGCCGGGCCTGGCCCACCTGGCTGGCCAAACCGGCTTTGCCGTAGTAGAGCATCTGTTTGATGCACGCCGCTATTTTACCGATGCCATATGGCGTCGCACATAGTAGGCAGGGGCCATGGCATCTTTGCAACCACATGACAGCCGTACTAACCGCTGACCTTGGCCTGGACGCCGCAAGCATAGAGGCCTTGCGCGCCCTCTTGGCCGGAGGCGGCAAGCGTATCGTTATAACCACCCACCACAAGCCCGATGCCGACGCGCTCGGCTCCTCGCTGGGGTTGGCACGGTACCTGCAAAAAGAAGGCCACCAGGTGCAGGTAGTGGCCCCGACGGACTTCCCCGCCTTTTTAGACTGGATGCCTGGCCGCAGCCAGGTACTGCAGTTCGACAAGTCTGCCCAGACGCGTGCCGAGGCCACCCGCCTGGCCACCGAGGCAGACATCATCTTCTGCCTGGATTTTAACACGCTGGAGCGCATCAACGACTTTGGCCCCATCGTAGGGGCAAGCCCAGCTGCCAAGGTCAATATAGACCATCATCTGCTGCCTCAGCCCTTTGCCCAGGTCGTCTTCTCTGACACCAGCGCCGCCGCCACGGCAGAGCTCATCTACCTGGTGATAGCTGCCCTCGGGGGCCGTGGGCAGATAGATGGCCCGTTGGCAGATTGCCTCTACGCAGGCATCATGACGGATACCGGCTCTTTCCGCCACGGCAGCACAACGGCCCGCATCCACCGCGTCATTGCAGAGCTTATAGAGCTTGGGGCAGACAATGCCAAGGTCCACCGCCTCATCTACGACACCAATTCGCTAAACCGCGTACGCTTTCTGGGCTATTGCTTGGCAGAGAAGCTGGTGGTACTGCCCGAGTACAAAACGGCCTACTTCGCCATCTCTGCCGAAGAGCTCAAGCGCTTCCACATCCAGACCGGCGATACGGAAGGCATCGTCAACTACGCCCTCTCGCTAGAGGGTATCGTGCTGGGGGCCATCATCATAGACCGTACAGAGATGGTCAAGATGAGCTTCCGCTCAGCGGCAGCCTTTGACGTAAACACCTTTGCCCGCCGCTACTTTGAGGGTGGAGGGCACTTCAATGCAGCCGGGGGCAAAAGCACAGACGACCTGCCCCGCACCATAGAGCGCTTTCTGCAAGCTGTGGCCGCCCATGGGGCCGAGCTGGCGGCGCTGGGCTAGGGGGTGCAGGTGCAACGGCTATCTTTGCCCACAGTCCCTCATGTACAACCTCAGAGCCGGGCTTCTGAAAGCGCCGGCTCTCTTTTTACCAGATTCAGAACCTACCCCATGCGTTTCGCTCCTGTAATGCTAGCCCTGGCCGGGGTTAGCCTGCTGGCCTCTTGCAACAAAAGCACAGAAGGCACCGCCCAAAAAACGGCCGACGGCTACACCTACACCCTGGTAAAGCACGACGAAAACGCCCAGAAAGCCCAAGGCGGAGACATGCTGATGATGCATGCCACCTACCGTACAGACAAAGACTCTGTGCTGGGCACCACCTATCAGCAGGGTGCCCCCATGACGGTGACCATAGACACCGCCAAGCCAATGCCCGGAGCCCCGCGAGACCCTTTCATGAGCTGCTACAAGGTGCTTGCCGCCGGAGACTCGGCCAACTTCCTCATTCCGGCCGACTCGCTCTTTAAGGGCTCGCCTGATGCCCAGCGCCCGCCCTTCCTTAAGTCTGGCAGCAACCTCAAGCTGGGGGTGCGCGTGCTGCGCCTAGAGAGCAAGGCTCAGATGGAAGCCCGCGTCGCCAAAGAGCTAGAGACCTTGGCCGGGGCTGGCAACTTCCAGATGTTGAACGGGGGCGTCTATGTAGGCTTCACCCAAAAGGGCGCCGGTGCCATGCCTAAGGCTGGTGATACCCTCACCGTACACTACACTGGCCTGCTGGCCGACACCAGCGTCAGCAAAAAGCCCTTCGACTCCAGCATCAACCCGCCGCAGCCGGGCCGCCCTGTGCAGCCCTTTAAGCTGGTGCACAAGGCCGGTATGGTTATCCCCGGTTGGGACTCTGCCTTTGCCGTCATCCCCGAGGGCAGCAAGGCCCGTATCCTGATACCCTACAGCTTGGCCTACGGCGCCCAAGGTGCTCCGGGTGCCATCCCGCCCTTCAGCAACCTCATCTTCGACGTTGAGCTGCTCAAGGTTACCCCGCCCAAAGCCGCCCCGGCCAAAAAGAAGTAGCGATAGCTACGCTGGATAAACGAAGCGCCCGCCCCTGCATTACAGGGGCGGGCGCTTCGTTTATCCGGCTACGGAATGCTTAAACCATAATCGTCTGGCTCACGCTTTCGGTATTCACCTCGGCCCGTAGCTGATTCAAGATGCTGTAAAGGCCATAGTAAGTCCGGTTGATGTAGAGCGAATCCTTACTGCCCCGGGCTACTTTGCTCTCTTTGAGCTCTTTCATGTTGGCCAGTTGCTCGCCGAAGGCATAGATCTCGTCGAAGTAGGCATCATTGCCAAAGTCGAACCTCCCCTCGTAGAAGGGTCGCCCCAGCAAGGCAATCATCTTGCTGAAAAGCTCTGTATAGAACCGTACATCTTGCTGGCTATCAAAGTCATACACAAACTCCAGTTGGCGGAAGATGCGGTCCGTCGTTTCGGCATCCTGCAGGTTCCGCTGGTTGATAAGCCCGAAGTACGGCGTATAAAAGCTCTCCGGTATCTCTTTCACGCAGCCGAAGTCGATCACGCCTACCCGGCCATCGGGCCTAAAGAGGAAATTGCCCGGGTGCGGGTCGGCATGCACCTCGCGCCGGCCATGGATCTGCAGCTCGTAAAAGTCCCACAATAGCTGCCCTGCGCGGTTGCGCACCTCCTGGCTGGGGTTGGTGGCCAAAAACTCGGGCAGGTGCAGGCCCTCCATCCAGTCCATGGTCAAGATGCGGTCGCTGCTGTATGCCTCGTAATAGCTGGGGAAGAGCAGCCCGTCTATCTCGGCGCAGGCTTCGGCAATCTGGCGGCCCCGGCGTAGCTCCAGTTTGTAGTCGGTTTCTTCCATCAGCTTGCCTTCTACCTCGCCCATATAGCGATTCACGTCTGCCTCGTTGAGGCCCATCAGCCGCACGGCAAAGGGTTTAACCATCTTCAGGTCGCTGGCAATAGAGTCTGCCACGCCGGGGTATTGCACCTTCACGGCCAGGCGGCGGCCGTCTTTGTAAGCCTCGTGCACCTGGCCGATGCTGGCCGCGTGCAAGGCCTTGTCGCTGAAACGATCGAATAGCTCGAAGGGGCTCTTGCCCAGCGTGCGCTGAAAGGTCCGCACCACCAGCGGCAGAGACAGCGGCGGCGCCGAGTACTGCGACATCTGGAAACGCTGCTGGTAGGCGCGCGGCAGCACGGTGCGGTCCATGCTCATCATCTGCGCCACCTTCAGGGCCGAGCCTTTCAGGCCAGCCAGGCTCTCGTAGATGTCAGTGGCGTTGTCCTCGTGTAGTTGCGCCTTGCCTGCCTCCGGATTTACCAGGTTGCGGGCATAGTGCTTCAGGTAGTTGCCGCCGATTTTGACGCCGGTCTTCAGAAACTCGCCGGCGCGCTCTACTTTACTGGTGGGTATGGACGACTGCTCTTTCATGCAAGGTTTTTTGGCAAAGCCGGTGGTTTTGGAGGAGGTGGGCCAGCCGCAACTACCGGCGGCTGTTCCACAAAAATTTGGCTAGGTCGGCAGCGGCATCTACCACGTTTTGGCCCATCAGCTCAAAGCTCAGGCGCACAGCTTTCTCGATGGCCGCGTCTGTCTGCTCAAACCCGGCCGAGGTATCGCGCGCCCAGAAACGGGTCACAAATGCCAGCTGCGTCCAGAGGCCGTCAGCATACCGGTCGCTTAGCAGAGGCCGGGCCACCAGCTCGCCGCTGTCCAGCCCTTGGTTCACCAGGTCTTCCGCAAAGCCGATAAACTGCTTTTTGAGCGTCTGCATGGCGGCAGGCGTGCGCATGGCCGTGTGCCGCTCTTGCCCGGCAGCGTACAGCACAAAGCTGCGTCTTGGCTTAAGCACCTCTACCCAGGTAAAGTAGAAGGCCAGCAGTTTCTCTCTGGCAGAATAGCCTGCGTAGCTGGGCTCGGCCTGCAGGCGCTCTACGGTTTGCTGCAACAGCCCGGCCCAAATGGCCTGCTCTATGGCCAGAAAATTATTGAACTGCTGGTAAAAGTCGGCCTCTGCCATGCCCTGGCTCTTGGCAAAGGCATAAACCGATACGGGCGGGCAGCCTTCGGTCAGCACATGGTCTAAGTAGGCGTCTTGCAGGCGGAGGGCCAGGTCTGGCGCAGGGGCAGTTTCCATAGTAGAGTCTATAAAGCTTTAACACCGGCCAGGGCCATTGGGTTTAGGCGGGCTCCAAACCTGTTGCCCGCCCTTGCGTACCAAGGGCCAAGCGGCCGCCCGACGATTTTCCGGCCGTTGTTGCGATAAACCATGCAAAAACACGCTTACATCCTCACCGCACCCCTGCTGGCCCTTGCACTTACCTTGACCAGTTGCTCAACTACCAACCATACAGATCAATCTGCCGAGCAAGCCACCACCGCTGCCGACTCTGGCGCCTTGGTTGATCGCAATGGCGAAGGCACAGGCCTGGCCGCCGCCGCAGACGGCACCGAAGCCGCCGCGGGCCGCGCCTGGGACGGCCTGGACTGGAACCTGCCCAACGTTCAATCGCCCCGCATCCGTATGGAGAAAGTGAGCCTGCGCGCCGCTGAAGACCGCGCCAGCTACGACCTGCCAGAGACTGTCCTCTTTGCTACAGACCAGGCCACCTTGAGCAACGACGGCGCCAAAGCCTTAGACGAAGTGGCCGAAGATTACAAGGAGCGCTTTGCCCAAGGCGGGATGCTAAAAGTGTATGGCTTTGCCGACACCACCGGCAGCAAGGCCTACAACAAAGACCTCTCCGAAAAGCGCGCCATGACGGTAAAGCAGTACCTGGTAGGCAAAACCGGCCTCTCTGACGCCCAGATAGAAATCCAGGCTATGGGCGAGCGCAACCCTACCGGCCGCAGCAACGCCGCCGACCGCCGCGTCGTGATAGCCGCCCGCAAGGCTTAATCCGGTACGTTGATTGTGGAGAGTAAGGAGGCCTCGGCTTTTGCCGAGGCTTTTTTTGTGGGGTGGTTGTCGGCTTTACCCCGGGGTAAACACGACAATCCCGCCCTAGATTTGATAATTCACACAAACCTTTCTACCTTAGCCCCCGTATTGAGAGAAGGGACTGCGGTGCAGGCATCTGAGCCTGGCGCTGCTGCGGCCTGCTCCCCAGCTGATCAGCGCGTAGCGTAATGCTTGCCTACCCGTCCTGACCCACCGGCTTTTGCGTCTTCTTTAACGATTACCCTAGCCGGCTCGATGTACCCCTACCTTTCCCACTGCACATTTGCGCCCTGAGGATTGCCTGTCTGGCCCAGACAGTTCAACCTTTATACGGGTAATTGGGCATGGGCCTGCGGGCCTAAGGTGCCTGGCAGCGGGTTCTGATACGTACCGACAACGCAACACCGCCTGGGCATGGGCCTCGTAGAAGGCCGCCCCAGTCTTCATTTACAACCAGCTTTGGCTAGGCACGCTGCCTGCTGGCTTTAACCATAGCCCTGATTTCCCAGCAAATCATTTCCGATGACCACGGAAGACCTCAAGGATAAACTCGTATCAGAACTACGAGAAATTGCCGAAGCACGCGGCATCAAAAACGTAAAATCGCTCAAAAAAGACGAGCTGATACAACGCCTGACCAGCGCCCCGCTGGCAGACCCTGCCATGGCCGAGGCTGACGCCGGAGACGATGCCCGCCGCGAGCCCCGCCGCCGCACGGCCAACGCCCGTGGCCTGGCCTCTAAAATCAACCCCGGCCTCTTTGCCGAGGCTGAAGAAGAGACATCCCACTTCGATGCACAGCCCGAGCGCGAGCCCCGCGCCGACGGCCCCCGCCGAGACGACGAAGCCACCAGCGCCGCCGATATGCTGCGGAGCTTTTCGCAAGATATTGAGGCTACCATGGCCACTTTCGGCGGCGCCGAGCCCGCTCGCAGCGCCGACGGTGAGCCCACCAGCCAGACCAGCCCCGCAGGCGAGGGCAATGCAGAAGACAGCGACGGCATGCCCGCCGAGGGTCGCGTAGCCCGCTTCGAGCAACGCCGAGGCCGCTTTGAGCGCAACGGCAACGGCCCTGCCAACCCCGGCACAAGCCCCGGCGACGGGGCAGAAAACCCCAACCCAGACGGCCGCCGTGGCCGATTTGAACGCCCCGGCCGCCGCGAGCGCGACCCCAACCAAGGCTTTGACCGGGGGCCCCAGCTACAACCCCGCCCCGAGCGGGCCGAGCGCACCGAAAGGCCCGAGCGCCCCGAGCGCGAGCCCCGCGCCGATGGGCAGCCCAACTTCCGCCCAGACCGCCGCCGGGAGATGGCCAACCTGCGCGAGTTCGACGGTATCATCAGCAACGAGGGTGTGCTAGAGATGATGCCCGATGGCTACGGCTTTCTCCGCAGCCCCGATTACAACTACCTGGCCAGCCCAGACGACGTCTTCGTATCGGCCGCCCAGTGCAAGCTCTTCGGCCTGCGCAACGGCGACACCGTACGCGGCACCATGCGCGCCCCGCGCGACAACGAGAAGTACTACGCCCTCGTCAAAGTAGAGCGGGTAAACGGCAAGTCTGCAGAAGAAGTGCGAGACCGTGTGCCTTTCGAGTACCTCACGCCCCTCTTCCCCAACGAGCGCCTCAAGCTCTCCAGCGCCCCCACCGAGTACAGCACCCGCATCCTGGACCTGTTTGCCCCCATCGGCAAGGGCCAGCGCGGTATGATTGTCGCTCAGCCCAAAACGGGCAAGACGGTGCTGCTCAAAGAGGTGGCCAACGCCATCTCGCGCAACCACCCCGAGGTGTACCTGATCGTACTGCTCATAGACGAGCGCCCCGAAGAGGTAACTGACATGTCGCGTTCCGTGCGCGGCGAGGTACTGGCCTCCACCTTCGACGAGCAGGCTGAACGCCACGTAAAAGTGGCCCAGCTCGCCCTAGAGAAGGCCAAGCGCCTCGTAGAGTGCGGCCACGACGTCGTCATTCTGCTAGACTCCATCACCCGCCTGGCCCGCGCCTACAACACAGTGGCGCCTGCCTCGGGCAAGATCCTCTCCGGTGGTGTAGACGCCAACGCCCTGCACAAGCCCAAGCGCTTCTTCGGCGCGGCCCGTAACATCGAGAACGGCGGCTCGCTCACCATCATCGCCACGGCTCTGATAGACACCGGCAGCAAGATGGACGAGGTAATCTTCGAAGAGTTCAAAGGCACCGGCAACATGGAGCTGCAGCTAGACCGCAAGCTTGCCAACAAGCGCATCTACCCGGCCATCGACGTGCCCGCCTCCGGCACCCGCCGCGAAGACCTGCTCATGGACAAAGAAGAGCTCCAGCGCGTCTGGATCCTCCGCAAACACATGTCCGACATGACCTCCATCGAAGCCATGGAGTTCATCAAAGACCACATGAAAGGCACCCGCGACAACGCCGAGTTCCTCGTCAGCATGAACGGCTAAGGAACCTTGTAGCGCGGGCTGCAGCCCGCGAAGGATCACCAAACAGAAGCCCCGCCGGTAGGTGGGGCTTTTGCATTGTAGGACGCACATCAACTGTGCAAAGGCTCCGCCTTTGTCACGTGCTCTTCTGAGGTTGTGCCTCACGCTCACCCCCACACCACATCCCCCTCCACCGCCATCCGAAAACCGTCGGCAATGGCATTCCAGTCCACTACATCCACACGAATCGGCAGTGCCGATTCTTCGAAGGCGATGGAGAGCTTTAACAGCGAGGGGTGCGGCAGGCGCTGGCCTGCATCTACCATAAGATCCAAATCGGAGCCCCGGCGAGCGGTGCCCTTGGCACGAGACCCAAAAACCCCCACTTTGGCATGGGGCGGCAGATGGGTCTGCAGGATCTCCTCCACAATGGCGCGGTCTTTGTCGCGGAGGTCGATGTGAGGGCTAATCATTTTCCAAGGCGGTTTTCCAGTTCGTTTCTCAGGAACTGAGCCTCAGCCAAAAAGGCAGGGATATTCTCATATACGAACTGCGCCTTGTCTTCATCATACCCGTGGCTAGTAGTGCCTCGGCTTTTCCGAAATTGCTGCCATTCGCTTAATTCTGCCTGCAGCAAATCCTCCTCGTAGCCCTTGCGGATCAGTTCGTTAAAGCTCATGGCCTGAATCACACCAGGGCTTGCATCCACCTCCTCTAGGTACCGCCGTAACGTCTTTATGGCAAGTTCATAGGTGTATTCAAAGGCTTGTATTGCCCCAGCCCGCAGTGCTCGGGAATGGGTGTCGTCGGTGCCGGCTACATCAGATTCAGCTAGCTGAAAGTACGCTTCCAGTTGGGCAATTGCCCGCTTGTAGGAGGATATATCCAGCGCCATGGTAGTTCAAAACTACGCATGCCCATCCCCATACACCCAAATCCTGTATGTAGCAAAATGAAAAGCCAAACGCGAGGTAACCGGGCCCCAACCGCCTCAGCAACCTGTCCATGGGCTACCAATAGGAGGCACAGTCGCGTTCGGTTAAACAATCCAGCGTTTTCTGGGTCTTAACTGGTATGCGGCGCTGGATGATCCTGTTTTTGTTGCCTTTGCTGGCCTTCATCGGCCCGGCCGAGTTCTCGGCCCATGTGGATTTACAGCCTGGGCAGCAGTACACCCTGGGGGGCGGGCAGACAGAGCCCTTCTCCGTCCGGGTAGAAAACAAGGGCGGCTGGGAGGTGCAACTCTACCTGCGCACCGAGGTCGGCAACGAGCAGTCTGCCGGCCGCGTCAAGCCCGGCGGCTCAGCCAAAACCAAGGTTGGCCCGCAGACGGTCTTCATCATCCGCAACCAGGCCGACAACCCGGCCTCGCTCGAGGTTTCGAGCAAAGACATGCCCTAGCCCATAGCTACGGCTCAGCCCTTACCATCTACACCAGCTATGACACCCATCACTGCCTCAGACCAACCCTTTTTTGCCGAGACCCGTCGCCTGTTCGACTATGTCTCTGCCCACAACTTCGACGCCCTGGCCGCGCTATGCGACGATGACTTCGGCATCGTAGATCTGGGCCCCTCTGGCGAGAACATCATGATTCGCACCCGGGCCGAATGGGAAAACTGGTTCCGCACCCTCTTTGCCAAGCTGACCGAAATGCAGGCCACCACCGACACCGACATAACGGATTACAAGGCCTTGCAGATGGCTGACATGGGCTACTCTGTGGTGGAGTTCTGCCAAAACCTGCGCGTTGGCGGGCAGGTCGGTCGTTTTCAGTGCGTCACGACCATAATTTGGAAAAAAACAAGCCAAGGCTGGCAAGAGTCTCGCTGGCACGTTAGCCTGTTGAGCCAGAACTGGGAAGCAGAAGCAGCATAGTGAGCGCCCCGGCAATAAAAAATTTTACGGGGCGCTACCTGCACAAAAGATAATTTTGAAAAAACATAAAATTAAGAATAGCAATAAAACATATAAACTAAATAAGAATTTATACTTATTTATCGCCTAATTCTAAGAAAAATGGCTTAAGTCTTAAACAATTCATTGTCTTTAACTATTATTGCTGTGTCACCTTTAACCAGTTCACAACATGACGCTTCTCTCAAGTACACTTCAGGCCGGAGACTACATCGGCTTCACCTTCTTCACCGGCTACATGTCCATGTTGGCCGCGTCCATCTTTTTCTTCGTCGAGCGCGGCCAAGTGCTCGATAAATGGAAAACTTCGCTCACCGTCTCTGGCCTTATCACGTTCATCGCTGCCGTACACTACTTCTACATGCGCGGTGTCTGGCTAGAGGAGCATGTGTCTCCCACCCAGTTCCGCTACATAGACTGGACACTGACCGTACCCCTGATGTGTATCGAGTACTACCTCATCCTGCGCCCCGTAAAGGCCAGCTCAGGTATGCTCTGGCGCTTGCTGGCGGGCTCTGTGCTGATGCTGGTAACCGGCTACCTCGGCGAGGCCGTACAGCCTGAGCGCAACGTGTTCTGGGGCGTAGTCTCTACCCTCGGTTGGGCCGTCATCATCTACGAAATCTACTTCGGCGAGGCCGCCAAAAAGGCTGCCACCAGCACCATGCCATCTGTGCAGCGCGGCTATGCCGTAATGCGCTGGTTTACTCTGGTGGGCTGGGCCATTTACCCCATCGGCTACATGATGCTGCCAGGCAACCTGCTCAGCGGCCTGGTAGAGGGTGTAGATCTGTCAAAGTCTTCTCCCGTAGATCTGGCCTACAACATTGCCGACGCCATCAACAAAATCGGCTTCGGCCTGGTGGTGTACAGCATCGCCAAAGGCGCTACAGAAGAGGAGCGCGGCATGGCCAACGCCTAAGCCAAACGGCCAAACGCTCTCTACGAGAGCGCCATCATTTAGCACAAAGAGCCCAGGCCAAAGGTCTGGGCTCTTTGTATTACAGGCGTATCGGCATTAAGTATGTAGGCAACAGCCGACCTTTGCCTCCTGACTGTGAAGCCCAAAATCCTCTACCTCTCCGTCAACGACGGCTCAGATACACGCATCAACAAAGAGGTGCGCACCCAGGCCACCCAGGCCGATGTTATCTACTGCGGCATCGGCCAATCGGCCGAGCGGGCTTTTGTGCGCGGGCATTGCGCCGAGTTCTACCTGGTGCAGGGCGCACATAACAACCCGTTGGTGCTGTTGCGATACCTGCTGCTGGTGGCGCGGGTCTTTTGGCGTCATCGCTACCACAGCATCCACATCATAAACGAGAACCTGCTGCTGCTCACGCTGCCGATCCTGGCATTTACGCGGAGCCGCATCGTGGTAGATGTGTTCGACAGTATCTTTTTGCGGCTAGGGCAGCAAGGCATTTACAAGGCCCTGCAGCGGTTTTGCTACCGCATCCCCGCAGCTGTAATCGTGACAGACGATAACCGACGAGACCTGCTGCCCGCCGGCTACGAGGACAAGACCTTCGTCGTAGAGAACTACCCTTACCCCGTAACCGAGCGCTTTGCCAAGGCGGCCGGCCCGGGAGAGCTCATAGTCTTCTACAACGGCAGCATGAGCAACGTCCGCGGTACAGAACTGCTGGCGGGAATGTTGGCCGTAGCCCCAGGGCTACGCGTCTGGATGGCAGGTTGGATTTACGATGAGCCCACCCGCCGCCTGGCTGAGCATCCGCAGGTGCAGAATTTCGGCGTCGTCAGCCAGCAAGAGAGCCTGCGGCTGGCCGCCCAGGCCGACTATATCCTGTCCGTTTACGAGCCCGTAAATGCCAACAACATCAACGCCAGCCCCAACAAAATTTACGATGCCATCCAGGCTCGTACGCCCGTCATCATCAACGGCGAGGTGCTGGTGAGCGCCTGGGTGCGCCAGCACCGCCTGGGCTACGTGATGGAGAGCTTCTACCAGCGCAATTACGCAGAGCTCTTTGCCGACTGGCTCGCGCAAAAAGAGGGCTACACTTTCTCTGACGCGCTGGCCCAGGCCCATACCTGGCCCGCCATAGAAGGTAAGCTACTTGCAGCCCACAAGCTGAATGCCCTTGCCTAAAAACACAACCCCTGCCTGTGGGAGCCTTGCGGCGCCTACGGGCAGGGGTTGGGCACAGCTCCGTGATGGCTGGGTACTACTTACGCAGCCACCAGCCAATCGATATCTTTTTTGAGCCAGTTGAGCGTTTCGGCCTCTCGGCTGCCCGGCTCGGTTTGGTGGTTGTACGCCCAACTGGCCAGCGGGGGCAGGCTAACCAGTATAGACTCTGTACGCCCATCTGTTTCGAGCCCAAACTTAGTACCTGCGTCGTAAACCAGGTTGAACTCGGTATAGCGGCCCCGGCGCAGGCGCTGCCATTCTTGCTCGGCCTCGCCAAAGGGTAGGTGGCGGTTATGCTCGGCCATATACGCGTAGATGGGCACAAAGCGGTTGCCCACGGCCTGGGTAAAGGCCCAAAGGGCATCGCGGCCATAAGGCTCGTTGGGGCCCATGCGGTCATAAAAGATGCCGCCTACGCCCCGCGTCTCCTGCCTGTGCTTGATGTAAAAGTAGTCGTCGGCCCAGGTCTTGAGGCGGGGGTAGAGCGCGGGGTCAGTCTGGTCGCAAACGTCCTTCATCTGCTCGTGGAACCAGGACGCCTGCTCGGGCACCACGTAGTGCGGCGTCAGGTCTATGCCGCCGCCAAACCACCAGGTCTGCCCGGCCAGCTCAAAGTAGCGCACGTTCATGTGGATAATCGGCATCATCGGCGAGCGCGGATGCAGCACGATGGACACGCCCGTGGCAAAGAACTCGTCGCCAGGCAGTTGCAGCATCTTGGCCATGCGCTCAGATACAGGCCCGTGCACGGCAGAGAACATCACCCCGCCTTTCTCTAGCACGTTGCCGTCGGCAATCACCCGGCTCCGGCCGCCACCGCCACCCGGGCGCTGCCAGGGGTCAGTTATGAAGCTGGCCTTGCCGTCAATCTCTTCCAGCCCACGGCAGATGCGGTCTTGCAGGCCCATCATCCACTCGGCTACCTCGTGTTTGAATTCCATATCTACGCTTACAGCCACCGCTTCAAAATGGTTTAGCGCCCGGCCCATGCCCGGCAGGTTCCGGCGGCTTTATGGTTACAAAGGTGCAGTCCAGGCACACCAGTAGCGCTTACTCGCAAAACTGAGAATTGTCAGTACTTACCGCTCAACCCTTACACCAACGCCTCCTCGCCCGAGACAAACGGCTTATCGGCCAGCGTACCCCGCCGCCCGCCTTGCAGGGCAAAATACCCGGCCATGCCGATCATGGCGGCGTTGTCTGTGCAATAGGCCAGCTCGGGGATATACACCTGCCAGCCCTTTTGGACGGCCAGCGTCTTGAGGCCGATGCGCAGGCCTTTGTTGGCGGCCACGCCACCTGCCAGGGCTATGTGGCGCAGGCCCGTCTCGGCAGCGGCGCGGGCCAGCTTCTGCAGCAGCGTCTTCACGATGGTGGCCTGCACCGACGCACACACATCGGCCAGGTGCTGCTGGATGAAGGCCGGGCCCTGCCGCTCGGCAAAGTTTCGCACGGCCGTCTTCAGGCCAGAGAATGAATAGTCCAGCCCCGGCATCTCCGCAATGGGAAAGGCAAACGCTTCTGGGTTGCCCGCGGCGGCGTGCTTGTCTATGAGCGGGCCGCCGGGGTAGGGCAGGCCCAGCATTTTGGCGCACTTATCGAAGGCCTCGCCGGCGGCATCGTCGCGCGTCTGGCCGATGACCTCCATCGCCTCGGGCCCGCGGGCCACCACCAGCTGCGTATGCCCGCCCGACACGGTCAGGCACAAAAACGGAAAGGGCGGCTGCGGCTCGTCTATGAAATTGGCCAGCACGTGAGCCTTCATGTGGTCTATCCCGACGAGGGGCACGCCCAGGCCCAGCGCCAGCCCTTTGGCAAAACTTTGCCCCACCAGCAGCGCCCCCAGCAGGCCGGGGCCCTGGGTGTAGGCAATAGCTTCGATGTCTGTCAAAGCCTTACCTGCCAGGCGCAGGGCACGCTGCACGGTCGGTAAAATGGCCTGCTGGTGGGCACGGCTGGCCAGCTCTGGCACAACGCCGCCCCAATCTTCGTGCACCGTCTGGCTGGCGGTGGCCTGAGCCAGCAGGCGCGGGCCGTCAAACACGGCGGCGCCGGTGTCGTCGCAACTGGTTTCTAAGGCAAGCAGAAGCATAGGTGCCAAACACAAAAGCCGCCGAAAGCGGCGGCTCCGTAGCCTTGGGAATTGGGGCCCGGCTTAGTCTTGAAACTTGTTGCGGGGCCGCTGCTCCAGCTTGTGATTGGGGATGGTGTAGGTGGCAATCACACCGAGGACCACCAGCGCATAGATGATAACAAGCCAGATCATAATAGAAAGATGCCTTTGTAAGCAGTACAGACCCTAGGCCTGCCGCTGCCCCTGCAAAGATAGAGCCTGCCTTGCTACACACCAACGCTGGCAGGGTCTTTCTGCCCCGGTTGCAGCCGCAGCCAGGCTTGCGCCGCCAGCCAGGCCACCGCCAGCGCGGCCAATGCCAGCCCCACCGTCTGCCGGGCAGACCATAGCGTAATTTTTAGCAGGCCCTCTAAGGGTAGGCGTTGCTTCACTTTATACTCTACAAACGGCCAGAGCATATATACCAATACGCCGGCAAGCAGCGTCCAACCCACCCGCCTGCCTTGCAGGGCCAGGTAGGGCACCGTCAGCAGCAAAAACAGCAGCCGGTAGTTGTAGCTGGCAGATAGCAAAAACGTAGCCGCAAAGATGCCCGCCCCCGCCAGGCAGAGGCTGTAGCGCCAGTCGGTACGTGTAGGCCGCAGGGCCTCTAGCCACCGCCAGGCAGCCCAAAGGCCTGTGGCCAGCACGGTGGCCGTAAGCCCCAGGCGCAGCGCCGTGTGCAGCGCCCCTTTTTTTATCAGTAGCAGCATACCCGGTATGCCATAGCTGTATTTGGCAGACGAGGGCGTGTTGCCAAACAGGTACGGCAAAGTTTGCCAGTCTGCCACCTGGTATATACCTGCCGCCAAGAGCCCCAGCGCTACGGCTTGCCAGCGATGCTGCCGCTGGGTAAAGGCCAGCGCAGCAGGCAGGGCAAAAAGCGGAAAAAGCTTTAGCAGAATACCCAGCCCGGCCAGCGCCCCAAACAGGCCCACGGCCAAACGGTGCTGTCCGCGCTTGTCTAACTGCCAAGGCAGCACGGCCAGGCCTGCTACCAGCCAGGCAACCATCTGGTCGCTGTTGCCGCGCTCTAGGCCCAGGGCGCCGCTGCCCATGCCGAGGCCCAGCGCCATGCACATCCCTGCCGCTGCGGGCGCGCCCCAGCAAAGGCCAGCCAGCAACGCGCAGGTTACGGCCAGCATAGCCGTGCCCGCCCAAGGCACACAGCCCCAGGCATCGTACCATCGCCACATGGCCCAGAGCATGGCCCGGCTGTAATTGGCCTTGATGCCCGATTCGTTGTAGCTGCCGTCTGTATAGGGGTTGTGTCCGGCTTGCAGGTACTCGTATTGCTTGCGCGTCAAATCCAGGTCGGCGTATGGGTGCATGGGGGTAACCCCCACGGCTTGCCAGCCTAGGTGGGGCTGGTTGTCCATGCCTTGCATGGCTTGCAGCGCATATGCCCAGATCGTCAGCGCCGTCAGGCAAAAGACGATGAGGCTTGTCCAGGGTCTAGTCATGGCAGGGTTTGCCGAGGGCGGGCAGAAGCATCCGAGCTACCCGCCTAGCCCGCAGCCGGGCTCCGCTCCGCAGGGTGTGGTATGGCGTGTCGTAAAAAAAGCTGTCGGCAAAGATCATAGCCTCGGGCCTGCAAACAGCCTGCATACCGGCCGCCTGCACCCAGGCAAAGCGTGCTAGTGCGGCGGTGCTGTCTTGGCGGTAGCCGCTTTCTGAGTAAGCAGGGGGTAAGTGCAACACTTTAAAGCCTTGCTGGCGGGCTACAGCCACCAATTGTGCCACAGCCTGTTTGCAGGCAGGCGGGTCTGGCTCGGCGGGTGGGTGCAGGGCAAAGTCTTGAGGCCCTTTGTTGGCATGGCTTACCAGATCGCCGAAGCGGTCGTAGCCGTCGGCCCGGTACACGTCAGAGGCAGGTACCTGCCGCAGCAGCCACTTCTCCACCATCATTCCGCCCGTAATCTGAGCCTTAAACACAGCCACACGGATGCGGTCGTTCAAGCTCAAATTCAGCAGCTTTGCACTGCGCGGACTCTCCAGGCTTAGCATGGCAAAAGCCCGGCAGCTGCCCGTGCCCACGCCATACTCTGGCGAGAACAGCACTACATCGCCCGGCCGTGCACAGGCCTCTGCCACGCGGGCCATAAAGGGTATGCCCAGCTCTGCACTAAAGGCCAGGTTGTAGACGGGCCGCCCCAGGCACCGCTCCAGCTCGGCAGACGACAGCCCAAAGACCAGGTTAGACCCTCCCACCAGCAGCACCCTTGGCGAGGCTACGTGCGCCTGGTCGGCCAGCTTGCGGTCCATAACCTGAAAAAAGTCGTTAGGCCGCCGCACGTAGGGGTGCAGCAGCGGCAAGCCCCAGAGCACCAGCCCAAGGGCCGCTCCGCAGAGGATAAGGGTACGCCACAGGGCTTGCATCTGCGCTAGAACTGAAAGTAAATAAAGGGTCGGTTGGCCTCAAACACGCCCAAGAGCAAAATAGCTACCAAGAGCCCGGCCGTTAGCGTCGCCTGCAGCCAAGGGTGCTGGGCCAGCCGGGCGCGCAGCGGGCCTGCCTGCTGTATCCGCTCAACCCCGAACAGGATGCCAATAACCAGCGCCACCGTCCACCATGTATGGGCAGACTGGCCCAAGGATAGGTAGTGGGAAGAGGTCCAGGTCCGCCACAGATCTGCCTGGCCTGCCACCACCACATGGTAGGCCTCGCGCCAGGTCTCGGCGCGGAAGAACGGCCAGCCCAGCATCAAGACCAAGAAGGTGTAAACCGGCCCCAAGCCTTGCCGCAGCCACGGCGGCAGCTGCAGCCAGATATTACCGAGACGCTGACCCAGCGTCTCTGCCACTATAAATCCGCCGTTGAGCCCTCCCCAAAACGGAAAAGTCCATCCCGCGCCATGCCAGAGCCCGCTAAGGCCAAAAGTCAGCAACACGTTACGCCATTGTCGTACCCTGCCCACCCTGCTGCCGCCAAGGGGGATGTACACATAGTCTCTAAACCAGCCCGTGAGCGATATGTGCCAGCGGCTCCAGAAGGCGCGGACGCTGTGGGCAAAATAGGGGCGGTCAAAATTGCGCGTCAGGTCAAAGCCCATCACCTGGGCAGCCCCAACGGCCATGTCTGCATAGCCCGAAAAGTCGGCATAGATCTGCACGGCAAACAGGGCCGTGGCAATAAAGAGCGGAGACCCGTAGAAGTCCATCGGGTGGCTAAAGACGCTATCTACCAGCGGGGCCAGGCGGTCTGCCACGGCCACCTTCTTAAACAACCCCCAGGCCATCAACTGCAGGCCTGCCAGCACCCGCCGGCCATCCCAACGGTGGGCAATCCTAAACTGGGGCAGCAAATGCTGGGGCCGCTCTATGGGCCCGGCCACCAGCTGGGGGTAAAACAAGACGTACAGGGCAAACCGCCCCAGGTGCCGCTCGGGCGCCTGGCGCCCGTGATACACCTCTAGCGTATAACTCAACGCTTGGAATGTATGGAAAGACAGCCCCAGCGGCAGCACCCACCCTAGGTAGGGCAGGGGAGCCGTGCCCGCCCCTAGGCCCAACTGCCCTAGCCAAACCGCCAGATGGCCCGCCAGCCAGTCGTAATACTTAAATGTGGCAAGCACGCCCAGGTTGGCACCCAAGCTGGCATATAAGCCCCAACGCCGCGCTTTGCCCTGCGCCTGGGCCAGATACAACCCACTGACGTAATCTACCAGAATAGTAAAGCACAGCACCAGGATATAGGCCGGGATAAAGGCCATGTAAAACCCCGCACTTGCAACCAACAGCCAAACCCACCGCCAACGGTGCCGTAAGGCGAAGTACCCAGCCACAACCCCCAGGAAAAACCATAAGAAAGCGAGGGAGTTGAAAACCACGGCAGCCAGCACCGGCAGGTGCCAGGCAAAGATGCCTTACCGGCTACTATTCAGACTTTCGCGATGGGGTGGTAGATGCATGTATAATTTATTCATTGATTAGTGTAAGTGCCTAAGTGTAAGCATAAAATAATTTAACATTGGTCAGACCTTACATAAGTGCTATATCCTTCTGAAACTAAACCTGCAGACCCATGTAACAATGGGTATTTTAAAGAAAAGCAGAATAATATTCTGATATTACCATCAATAGGTGTTGTGTATTGCGTAAAACAACTGTTGTGTAAAAGGTTCTTCTGTATTCTCTTTGTGCTGTACTATGGTTCAAAACCCATATGAAAAGACTCTTATTTACGCTCTTTAGCTGTTTTTGCCTTGTTACTTACGTGCAAGCTCAGCAAGTGGCCTTCCAAGACATAGCCTGGAAGCGCCAAACCCGTGGGGACAAAGGCGACCAGTTTAACCGCGTACGCACTACGCCCTTCGGAGACGTGGTTGCCGCCGGTTCCTTTGCCGACAAAGCCAACCTGGAAACCAACAACACCGGCCAGGTGCAGCTTCGCAGCGAAGGCGGCCTCGATTGTATGATGGCCATGTGGGATGCCAACGGCCGTTTTATGTACAAACTCAACTTCGGCGGCGATGGCAATGATGAAATCCTCGGCTTGGCACCAGGCCCGTTTGGCGAGGTGTTCATCACGGGCTACTTCTCTGACGAGATAGAGTTTGAAGACGCCAATGGCAGAGAGATCGAGCTTGAGTCTGCTGGCGGCACTGACGGATTTGTGGCCCGCGTAGATAGCCGCGGACGCATTACCTGGGCTTTCCGCTTTGGCGGCTCCGGCAACGACAGAGGCACAGGCATAGACGTAGCCCGCAATGGTAACCTCTGGGTAGCTGGTACTTTCTCTAACACCTTCAACCTCAAAGGGCTCTTCGGTACCCAGCAAAGCCTAAACAGCGCCGGTGGTACCGATGCCTTCCTGGCTAAGTTCTCTGGTGTAGGCTCGCTATTCTGGGCAGCCACGGCAGGCGGGCCTGGCAACGATGCCGCCGTAGCCGCCGCCGCAGACCGTGCCAACAACGGCTTCATGCTCGGCACATTCACGGGCAGCGCCAACTTCCGCACCAGCAACAAGCTCTTCACCCGCTCGGCCGTAGGCGGAAACGACGTCTTCGTACTCGGCATGAGCAACGGGGGTAACCTAGACTACGTAACCGCTATGGGCGGCGCAGGCTCAGAAGAAGCCAACGACCTGGCCGCCGACCCGCGCAACCAAGGTGTAGTGGCCATCGGCACCTTCTCTGGCACCTCAGCCTTTGGCAGCACCAGCCTTACCTCAACCGGTGGTCTGGATGCTTACCTCGTGCGCCTTGGCACCACCGGCCAGGTACAGTGGGCCCGCCGCATGGGCGGCACCAACATGGACCTTGGCCAGTCGGTCCGCATGGCCCGCAACGGCCAGATCCTGGTGGGCATGGCCTTCGATACCCGGGTCACCATGCCCGGCAACACCGTTATCACTGAAAACAACGGCTGGCTCACCGGCCTCATCGCCCGCCTGACGGCAGACGGCACTGGTGTCCTTTTCTCTGCCAAAATCATGGGCCCCCGCGGAGACGACGCCGTCCTCGGTGTAGATACCAGCATCCGTGGTGGCTGCTACGCTGCCGGTATGTTCCACAGCCGCACCCGCCTGCGTGTACTGCCCAATGGCGGCGGCGGTGGCCTGCGCCAGAACGCCTACGTGACCTACTACGGCATTGCCAACCCCAAGCGTGAGGGTGTTAACGAAGAAGCCGTGCTGGCAGAAGTGCCCACGCTGCAACTGGCCCCCAACCCCGCCGGCCTGGCAGAAGCGCAGCGCCTGACGGCCACCGGCTTTGAAGGTACCGTAACCCTGCAAATGCTAGATGCCACCGGCAAGCTGGTATCGGCCCAAACGGCTGACGCCACCACCCTGGCAGAAGGCATCGAGCTGACTGGCGCCACCCAGCCTGGCCTCTACATCCTAGTGCTTACGGATGCGGCGGGCCACAAAGCCCAGGTGCGCATGGCTGTCCGCTAGGTGCAGGCGACCAATTAAGCCAAGTATCCATACCCGGGCCCTGCTCCGCCGCAAGCGGTAGCAGGGCCCGGTGCTTTTTAGCCCAGGGAGGCTTTCACCCACCGGGGGGCGGTTTGTACCTTTACGGTATAGATGCGCTGCCTGGCAGTGCATCAGCTAGCAATTACACCGACGCACCCTTTCTACCTCGCACGCTTAGTACCATGTCAGGCCAGCTCACCCGCATCTTTCTGGACAATGCCGCTACCACCCAGCCCGATCCCCGGGTCGTAGATGAAATGATCCCGTACCTGCGCGAGCAATGGGGCAACCCCAGCAGCCTCCACGGCTACGGCCGCGAGGCCCGCGTGGCCATAGAGCGCGCCCGCAAAACCGTAGCCGGACTGCTTGGCACCTCGCCGGCAGAGATCTTTTTCACCAGCGGCGGCACCGAGGCCGACAACACCGCCATCTGCGGGGCCGTGCGCACCCTGGGGTGCAAGCACATCATCACCAGCCCCATAGAGCACCACGCCGTCCTCCATACGGCAGAAATCCTGGCCCACCGGGGCGAGGCCCAGCTCCACTTCGTCCGCCTCGACGAAGACGGCTATGTGGACTATGAGCACCTGGCCGCCCTCCTGTCTCAACTACCAGCACCCGTCCTGGTCAGCCTCATGCACGGCAACAACGAGGTAGGCAACCTGACAGACCTGCACCTGGTGGGCAACCTGGTACGCCGCCACGGCGGGTACTTCCACAGCGATACGGTGCAGACGGTCGGACACTTTCCGCTAGACCTTAAGAACACGCCGGTGGACTTCATCGCCGGTGCTGGCCATAAGTTCCACGGCCCCAAGGGCACGGGCTTTTTGTATGTCAACAGCCGCGTCAAGATAGACCCCTTCGTCTGCGGCGGCGCCCAGGAGCGCAACATGCGCGGCGGCACCGAGAACGTGGCCGGCATCATGGGCGTGGCCAAAGCACTTGAGCTTGCCTGCACAGACATGGAAGCCCATCACCAGCACATCCTCTCCGTAAAGCTGGCCCTTAAGGAGGCGCTGGAGGAGCGCATCCCCGGCATCCGCTTCAATGGCGGCTCCGGCCGGGCAGAGGGTAGCCTTTACACCGTTCTGTCGGCCTCCCTGCCGCCCAACCCCATCTCCGAGATGCTCCTGCTCCGGCTCGACATGGCCGGCGTCTGCGCCAGCGGCGGCTCGGCCTGCAGCTCCGGCTCACAGGTCGGCTCCCACGTCCTCAACACCCTCTACCCCGGCTCAGACCGTCAGGGCGTCCGCTTCAGCTTCTCTCGCACCACCACCCAAGCCGAAGTCCTCCAAGCCGCCGACATCCTGGCCGGGTTGCTGGTGGGAGAGAAGGTGGCGGTGTAATCCAGAATTTTCCAAAATTTGTATGGGCCTTAGCTTTTTTGGCTTAGGACATCCTGCTATTTTCTTTTTTCAAATATCATGTAATAGGTTCCCCGTTGAAAATTAGGGAAGATAAAAGGCGATAAAGCAAACCTTTCTTTGAATTCGTATCCAGCGCTATCCATAAAATAAAGAAACTGGCTATGGCCCCTCATCCTCATGAATCGGTCGTTGAATTGTTTGCGGCTTAAGACGCCAATGCTATCCGGTGACTGCAATCGAAAGGAGCTTTTACCGGAAAAAACGCTAACATGATCCACGGCCACCTCCACGAATTGGCTGTGTTTAGGTAAAAACTTAGGAGTAGTACAACCCGCGATGATGACTCCTAAAGGTAGAAGGGAGAATGGTAGTAGAATTCGCATAATTACGATAATGGTTTAATTTACCCCAATTTTTGTGCCATACTATGAATCTGACAAAACCCTAGCTTTTACCCTTGCTCGCAAACCGCCGCGTCACCATCCGCACGCCCACCGTACCCCACAGCGGCAGCACGACATCGCCTGCGATGCCTTGGCCTACGGTCATATCCATCTGCACCCATTCGCTGAAAAAGTGGCGGAAGCCCCCCTGCCAGGCCGTGCCCGTGCCGGGGATGTAGGGGTCGCCCGAGAAGACCTCGCTCACGAGGTGGAAGCCCTTGTAGGTCCGCACCTGGGTGCCGACCCCCCAGGTGGCTATGAGGGGGCGCTCCAGGTCGGCATGCAGGTAATTGGCCCCGCCGTTGACGTGGATCAGCACGTCCTCGTGCCGGCCGAAGCATTGGGTCACGTTGGTAAACGTAAACACCCCATACCCCGGCGGCCTAAAGAAGCCCTGCCCCATCGGCAAAAACGTACCCAGCACCGTGGCCACCCCCGGCCCTTTGCCGGGCGCGTAGGGCCTGAAGAGGTACTTGCCCTGCAGCAGCGGCAGGGCGTAGGCGGCTTTGTGTATCTCCGTACCCCGCTCGGCATCCCGAACGACCTCGTAACCGCCCACCCCACCCACGGTAAGTTCCAGGCGGGGGGTGGGGCCGTAGGCCATCAATAGCCACTTTTGGCCCGCTTCGCGGTCTATACGCAGCCAGGCCTCGGCCTGGGCCAGCCGGTGTCCCACCACCCGGGCATCGTCTGTGATGAAGGGGCGCACCGTAGGGCGCTTCCAGGTGCTTTTGCGTGTGCCGGCAGACCTTGCTTCCGTCTCTGCCCAAAGCGGCAGGCTGCTACCCAAGGCCACAGCCAACCCCAGCCATCGCCAACCCTTGATACCCCAGCGCATCGGTAGAAGTACGTCAATCTGAAGGGCTGCCCGGCAAATTTTGAGCCAGACCTCAGTAGGCCCAACAAAAAAGCCCCGCCGAAGGCGAGGCTTAAGTTTGCTTTTTTGGTGGAAGTTGAGGGATTCGAACCCCCGACCCTCTGCTTGTAAGGCAGATGCTCTGAACCGGCTGAGCTAAACTTCCAGGCTTGTTTTGCCCCTCTCAAACCCCGCTGGGCCCGAAAGGGACTGCAAAAGTAGAGGGCAGGCGGGGTATCTCCAAATGGCCAGCCGGGTTTTTTTGAAAAGTTTTTGTGGGGCGGTAGGGAGGGTCGGCTATGGGGCCACCCTAGGGTTGGGGCCGCCCCAGGCTGAAGCCGTGGGGCTACCAGGATAGCGGCGGCTGAAGCCGCCCGCATTTGTGGCCCAACCCAACGGCTTGCTGTTCGAGGGCTCTAGCCTATTTCTTTGCAAGGGCTGTGCCCCCTAACTCTGTGCAAGGGCTTTGCCCTTGTCACGTGCTCTCGCGAGGCTGCGCCTCGCATGTAGGCCAAGGAGATAGACCTGGCAGGATGCGGAGGGTGTCAGGGTGCGGATTGTAGCGCGGGCTGTAGCCCGCGAGCCCCGAGTTCACCCCAGGCTAAAGCCAGGGGCTACTGCTATGGCGACGGCTAAAGCCGAACGCTTTGAGCCTTCGGCATGCCCGAAAGATGCTGTTCGAGGGCTCCAGCCCTCGTAACCCTCACGGGCAGGGCTCCGGCCCTGCATGCCCTCCTACCGCAAACACGGCGCAACGGCACAAACAAGGCCCAGGCAAAGCTCTTGGCATACCTTAACCAACCTCAACATCTGTTATCTCTTACCTTTTCTCTTTTATCTCCCGCCCGCAACCTGTCGCAAGTCTTTAGCGACCCGATTAGGGGAGCGATGACTTGTGACGCCCATTGCAGCACAGTCTTCAGACTGGAGCAACAACACGACAAACCCGCCGACATTCCCCGACAAAATCCCCTCGTAAAGGATTGATAAACAGACGTAAAAGCGTTCGGCTTTAGCCGTCGCCATAGCAGTAGCCCCTGGCTTTAGCCTGGGGTGAACACGCGGGGCTCGCGGGCTACAGCCCGCGCTACAATCCGCACCCTGACACCCTCCGCATCCTGCCAGGTCTATCTCCTTGGCCTACACGCGAGGCGCAGCCTCGCCAGAGCATGTGACAAGGGCAAAGCCCTTGCACAGATTTAGGGGGGCACAGCCCTTGCACAGTATTAGGGCGCACAGCCCTTTCACAGAAGATTGGGCAAGGCGGGCTAACAGCCCGCGCTACAACTTTCAACTCTCAACTCTCAACTTTCAACTCAATCACGACCTTTGCCCCGTGGAGCAACGCCCTGCCTTCGAAGACATCTTTATGGAGCTGGCCTGGAACCTGGCCAAGCGCAGCCACTGCGTCAAGCGGCAGGTGGGGGCTGTCCTCACGCGCGACACCCGCATCATCTCCGTCGGCTACAACGGGCCGCCCGCCGGCACCCACAACTGCGACGAAGAGTTTCCCACCACGGGCTGCGCCGTCGATCGCAAAGGCTCCTGCTCCCTGGCCATCCATGCCGAAGAGAACGCCATCCTCTACGCCGCCAAAAACGGCACCAGCGTGGAGGGTGCCTCCCTCTACGTCACGCTCTCGCCCTGCCTGGCCTGCGCCCGCATCATCTACTCGATGGGCATCAAGAAAGTAGTCTATCTCCACAGCTACGCCCGCTACAAAGGCCTGCAGCTAGACGAGGGCATAGACTTTCTGGCCCGGTTCGGGGTAGAGGTGGCCGAGTACAAGGGCCGCCTCGCCCACCTTTATCCTGACCCCCACAGCGTGGGCCCACCGGCCGTTTCGGCCCAGACTCCGTAACCTTGCACCGTGCTTAGCTTTATAATCTGGGACGCCGATCCCATCCTGGTAACCCTGGGCGGCTTTGAGGCCCGTTGGTACGGCTTGTTCTTCGCCATGGCCTTTGTCGTGGGGCAGTACATCATCACCCGCATCTTTCTGGCAGAAGGCAAAACCGAGCGCCAGGTAGAGAGCCTCACGCTCTTTATGATCGTCTCTACCGTGGTAGGGGCGCGCCTGGGCCACTGCCTGTTTTATGATGCCGATTATTATCTGGCCAACCCATTAGAAATCCTTAAAGTCTGGAAGGGTGGCCTCGCCAGCCACGGTGCAGCCTTTGCCATCATCGTAGCCATGCTGCTCTGGGCGCGGCGAGAGAAAACGACCGCCCTCTGGATTCTAGACCGTATCGTAATCGTCGTTGCGCTCGGTGGGGCCTTCATCCGGATGGGCAACCTCATGAACGCCGAAATCGTCGGCAAACCGACGGATGTGCCCTGGGCTTTTGTATTTACCCATCCCATCCGCCAGGCCATAGAAGCCAGCCAGCCCGAGGGCGTCCGCAGCCTGAGCTTCCACAAGACGGGCAAAGCCTTTACCACCGAGGGCGGAGACCCCCGCGTGCTGGTGCAGGCAGACCTGCAGGCCCCCGGCGTAGATCCGCAAACGCTCACCGGCTATGGCGAGCGGCAGTTGCCCACGGCCATCATGAGCTACGACGAGGCCCACATGCACGCCCACCCAGAAGATGCCGAAACCGTAGCCCGCCTAGAGGGCGACACGCTGAAAGTGGACATCCCCGCCGTACCCCGCCACCCGGCCCAGCTCTACGAAGCACTTAGCTGTGTGGCCATATTCTTGGCCCTGTATGCCACCTGGGCCCGCCGCAAGGCCGCCCTGCCTGAGGGGCGCCTGTTTGGTTGGTTTGTAGTGGGCGTGTTCGGCCTGCGCTTCGTGTACGAGTTTCTGAAAGAGCCCCAGGTAGATTTCGAGACCGAACTACCCTACAACATGGGCCAGTTCCTCAGCATACCCTTGGTCATCATCGGCCTTTACGTCTTGCTGCGCAGCTACCGCCAGCACATGCACACGCGCTCGGGAGACGCTATCTCGTAAGCCGCTTTCCTGGCAAGGCGGGGCCTGCCCGCTGCATGGCGTAGGTTTGCACCATGTTAAAGTCTATGACCGGCTTTGGGGCCGCCGCCTCCGAAACCGATGCCCGCGTTTTCACCGTCGAAGTACGCACGCTCAACAGCAAGAACCTGGACGTATCCCTCCGCCTGCCCAGGCTTTATTCCGACAAAGAGATTGAGGTGCGCAACCTGATAGGCCAAGTGCTGGAGCGGGGCAAGATCTCTGTTTTTGTTGATGCAGAAGACAAAAACCTGAAGGCCAGCAGCACCGAGACGATAGACAAAGACATCATCCGCTTCCGCTACCAGACCCTGGCCGAGCTGGCCCAAGAGCTAAGCACCGGCCAAACACCCGCCGAGCTGCTGGATATGGCCTTCCGCTGGCCCGCCGCCGTGCGAGAGCAAACCCAGGCCGAGCGCCTGACCGACGAACAGACCGAGTGGCCCAGCCTGCTGGCCACCATCCGCAAAGCACTCGACGCCTGCGAGGGCTTTCGCCAAGACGAGGGCCGCGTGCTTGAAGAGAAGCTGCTGGAGTACAACCAGAACATCCGCCAAAACCTGGCCGCCGTCCGCGTGCTAGACCCACTCCGCGCACCACGCGTACGCGCCCGGCTCGAGGAGAAACTGGCCGACTTTCTGGCCGACGGCCGCCTGGAAGGCAGTCGCCTAGAGCAAGAGATGATCTTCCACCTGGAGCGGCTGGACATTGCCGAAGAGCTGGTGCGCCTCCAAAACCACCTGGACTACTTCGAGCAGACCATAAAGACAGACGACAATCCCGGCAAGAAAATCGGCTTCATCTCTCAAGAGATGGGCCGAGAGATCAATACCATCGGCTCCAAAGCCAACGATGCCGCCATGCAGCAACGCGTCGTTGCCATGAAGGAGGAGCTAGAGAAGATCAAGGAGCAGTCTGCCAACATCCTTTAGGCTGCCAATACGCCTACACCTTCTGCCGCAGGCAGCACAATGGTAATGCGGGTGCCGCCTGCCTCGGGTGTCTCTACCTCTACATGCCCGCGCATCAGCCGGGTAAAGTCGCGCACCAGCAAGAGCCCAAAGCCTTGGTAGAGGTTCTCTTTTTTGTGCAGGGCCTTGTCTTGCAGGCCATCTGTCGTTAGCAGGTGGCGCTGGGCCTCTGGCAGGGCGGGCCCCGGGTTGTAAACAGATAGGCGCACAAGCCCCCCGGCTTCAGCGGCCTCTACCGCCACCATACCGCCCGCCGGGCAATGATTGACGGCGTTTACCACCAGGTTGCGCAGCACCGTTTTGAGCAGGGCAGGGTGGCCCATGGCCATTTGTTCTGCATCGGCTTTAGTGTCAGCAAAGGTTACGTGCTTGGTGCTGGCCAGGGCGCGGTGTTGGTACAGCACCTCTTCTGCCAGCGGATAAACGGCGGTGGCCGATGGGGTGGCCTCCAACCCGTTCATCTCGCTTTTGGCCCAGAGCAGCAAATCGTCTAGCAGGCTGCGGGCGGCTTGTACGTCTGCCCCCAGCGTCTGGGCCAGTTGCTGAATTTCTGCCGGGGCTAAATCTTCCAACTCCAGCAAGCCGACAATCCCTTGCAGGCTTGCCAGCGGGGCGCGCAGATCGTGCCCTATCACCCCCATCAGCACGTTTTTGGTTTGGTTAGACGCCTCTAGCCGGGCGCTTGCCTCTGCCAGGGCCTGTTTTTGTTTGTCTGCACGTAGGTATGCCAGGCCAAGCAACAGCAACACTACCATTACAGCCGCCAGGCTACCAAAGGCCAAACTGGTGCGTGCCTCGGCTAGGTTCTTTTGGTTATCAACTTCTGCCCTAAGTTTTGCCTCTCTGGCCAGTACAAGGGCCCCTTTCAGGTCAGACATGCTACGATCTACTTCGCCCACCTGATATCGTTCTCGCAGCGAGTCTCCAATCCAGAGCCAGTGATAGGCCGCCTTATCATCACCTGTCTTGTGGCACAATTCTGCCAGATTCACCACAATCCAGACCACATGGATACCTGCGCCCATGCGCAGGTTTTGTGCCGCAGCATCAGCAAAATACTGCCTTGCCAGCAGCAGGTCTCCCTGGCGCTTGGCAAGGTTGCCCAGTTGGCACCTGATCATGGGTACGTTGGCCGTGTCAACCTTTTCTGCCAGTGTCAGGGCTTGCAGCAAATACTTGCGCGCCGCCTTGTGGTCTATATCCAGCAGAATAAAGCCCTTGATGTGCGCATTCCAGGTTTCTAGCTTAAGGTTCCGCTTTGGCAACGCCCGGCAAAGGTTAATAGACTTGTTAACGAAATACAGGGCGCTGTCCGTAACCCCGGCCTCAGACATCGTGGCTGCCATGCGGTTGTAGGCTTTGGCCCGCTCAGCCTGTTGAATATCCTCTGCCAGAATACTTCTGTAAATGGCCATTGCCTCTGGGGCCCGCGTCAACAGCTTAAGTATCTCGGCCTGCTCAAAGGCAAGCTGGCGCCAGGCAACCCAGTGCCGATGATTGTCTAGCGTGATGAGGGCACTTTTTAAGCCAGCAATAGCCTCTGGCGAATCATTGGTGGCATCCAACCGCTTAATGCACTGTGCCACCAAAGAGTCGGCCTGGGCTTCGGTAAGTGCCTCTGGCCCGGCGGCGTTTGCAGCAGCAGATCCTGCGCTCAGGCCCATCACAATACCAAGTAAGACCCATAGCACACGAAAGGCTTGCATCGTCAAATGATAGTGGTGCTAGTACCAACCGCAAAGAAAGGCTGTGGTAACACACAAACCCCGGCCTTTATCCAGCATACTGCTGTGCGTGTAATACGGAAGGCCAAAAGCCACCAATTCTGTAGCTTTTGGCCTTATGGTAAGATAAGTTATACCTAAACGGTATTATTGCCGCACCAGGCGTCCTTTGTACTGGCCTGCCGGGCCATGAGCAACCACCCAATAGAGCCCCGGGGTGGTAGGCAGCATGTCTGCAAGGTCTGCCGGTGTGCTTTCTGCTATAACCTTGGTGGCAGCAGCCAATTGCTTACCGGCCACGTCTAACAGAAGTACCTGGTAGGTGCCTGCAGGCCCTTGCAGGCGGGTGCCTTCGGCGGCGGGGTTCGGTGAAAGTGTCCAACCGGCGCTGCCTAGGGCTGCCAGGGCCGTTATGGCAGGCATTCGTATCGTGTCAGCCACGGCCCAGCCCGACTGGCCGCCCGGGCATGTGCTCTGCAGGCTTACCCTGTAGAGTGCCCCCGGCACCAGGTTGCTGATAGACAGCGAGGTAGCCGGTGCTCCCACAGAATACAAGGTAGGCTGGCCCTGCCCTACCTGCTCTACCCTGATTTGATAGGCAGATGCGTTGCTGCTAGCCTGCCAGGTAGCCTGGGCCGTGGTGGGGTTGAGCAACCGCACCGCCAGGCCTGCAGGCGCAGGGCAAGGCAGCGCCAACGTGCGGAACGTGACCATGGCAGACCATGCACTCACCGCACTGCCGCCGCAGCGTTGCTGCACCTGGGCCTCAACATCTGCATAGGCCGGCAGAGATGCCAGGGCCGCCGTAGCCGTTTGGGCCGTGGAAGTGGCCCAGCTAGTGGTGCCTACCTGGCGGTAGCGGACGTTGTACCCGGCCGTATTGCCAGCCACGCCTTGCCACGTAAGCGTGGCAGAGAAGAAGCTGATGTTGGAGATGGCCAGGCCCGCAACAGGGTCGCAAGGTGGGGTTTGGGTGGTAAACGCAAGGCTGCCCGTATAGGTAGAGGCATTGCTGGCACACAGGGCCCGCAGTTGCACCTCGTAGCCAGTGGCCGGGCGCAAGCCCGCCAGCGCCGTCGGAGAGGTTGTCACCGTATCGGCAAGCCAGTTGGTGCTGCCCTCTATCCGATGGCGCACCTCGTAGCGTGGTGCCGTGCCGATGAAGCTGACAACGGCGCTGGTTTGTGTGATAGCGGCCACGCTCATGCCAGTGGGTTCGTCGCAAGGGGCGGTGGGCATGGCAAACGTACGGCTGGCCGTATAGCCAGACACGCGCGCCGGGCAGATGGTGTTTACCTGAAACTCGTAGGTGCGGCCTGCGGCCAATTGGGCCTCTACGTGGCGCGTCTCGCTCACAACCACAAACTTCCAGTTGGTGGTGCCCGTGGCGCGCAGGCGCAGCTGGTAGCTTTGGGCACCTGCGGCGTTGTTCCAGGTGAGCAGAGCCGAGTCTGTGGTGGTAAAGGGCTGGCCCGCCAGATTGGCGGCCTGGGCACATACATCAGCCGAAGTTTGGGCCGTTACGACGGTGGTGGCAGGGCTGGTGGCAGCGCCGCACACCGTTACGACGCGCACCTCGTAGCCGGTGGCTGCCTGCAGGCCGGTAAGCGTTACAGGGAAGCTGGCCGCCGCCGTGCTCATCCAGGTAGTTGTGCCCACGGCCCGGTACTCTACGCGGTATTGCGTGGCACCGGCCGCAGCCGTGGCGGTTACCGTGAGCGAGGTTGAAGATGCCGGCGCTACGGCCAGGCCCGTTGCAGCCAGGCACGGAGGCGCCTGTGTAGAGAAGCTCACCGTCGCGCTCCAGTTGCTAGAGTCTATGGCGGTGCATAAAGCCCGCACGCGCACCTCGTAGGCGGTGCCGGGTTGCAGGTTGGTTAGTGTGGTTGGGGCGGCGTTGTCGGTAATGCTCGTCCAGTTGCCGCCTGCTGGGCGGACCTGTATGCGCAGCATCTGAGCGCCAGAGGTATAGTTGATCCGCGCGCCCGTCGTGGTGATGTTGCTGGCATTAACGGCCGTGGGCGCATCGCAAGGGGTGCTGGCATATACCCGCACGCTTTCCATCTGCCCAAACATGAACAAGAAGCCCGGATACTCGGCCCCGGTGCCGCTCCAGGGTATCCATACTTTGGCTGCGGTGCCAAAGCCGCTGGTGGGGTAGGGTACGGCCCCGGCGGCGCGGCGCAAATACGTGTCGCGCCAGAGGGGTTTCTGGTAGTACTTGTTGGCCACGGCCAGCAGATAGTCCCAGGTGCAATGGTTGGTGCCAAAGCGGTTGGTGCCCTCAAAGCCTACGTCTAGGCGGTTGTTGGGGGCCGTCGTGTTGTAAAAGATGCCCGGGTTGCCCACCGCGTTCTGGGCCACTTTGTCTAGCACCAGCTCTAGAGACTTGGGCCTGCCCCCTGCGGGCACTACCATGTTATGAGCACCGTCTCGGGTCTGAAACTGGTAGAGGCTGAAGTCTCCGCGGCGGGCCAGGGCATCTGCCAGCATGATGACAGCCTGCAGGTTGAGCCCGCCGTACATCCAGGTGCCCTGGTGGGGGTTGCCATAGTTGCCATTGCGCTCGTACTCGCCAAAGGTGCCGTCCGGAAAGACGGAGAACATGATGAACTCCTTGGCCGCCTGCTTGGCGTTCCAAACCAGGGTTGTGTCGCCCGTCAACAGGCCGCAAAGGCCCATAAAGTGCATTTTCTCGTACACCCGGTTGTTGTAAAACGAGGCCAGCCGGGGTATGGCATTGCCCAGAGACCCATCTGCATTGCGGTGCGTGTAAACCTGCCCATTGGGCCACACCGCATGGCTGCTGGTGGTTTGTGGCATATAGATGGGCGGCGTCCACTGTGGCACGCCCCCGGGGGCTGCAGCGCCTACGCGGGTGGCATAGTCGTTGCGCAGCCGGTTGGGAAAGTTGAACCGGAGCTGCGTATGCGTCCGGGTAGAGAAGTAGCGGGCCGAGCGAGCCAGGTAATCTTCCACCTCGGCTTGCTCGGCGGCGGTAAAGAGGCCCTTGGTGTAGTCGTAGGCAAACAGCAGGCGGCAGAGCCACACGGCCTCTTTAGCGCCAGACTCTGGCGTGGGCCGGCGCTGGCTGCTGGCGGGTATGGGCCAGGTAGATACGTCGTAGCCCTGATGGGTAGGATGCGTAAACCGCACTTGGGCCAGCAGGGTGCGCCGCACCGGGTTGCCGTAGCTGGTGTCGCCCGTCAGCAAGAAGCGGAAACCCGCCGCCGCCATCTTGATCCCTTGCCAGACGGGGTATTGCTCTAGCGAGTCTATCGTGTAACGGTAGCCGGTCCAGATGTCCAGGTCCTCATCGTTGCGGTTGCCTGTATCCATTGGGCTGGCCCTAAAGTCGTCTGCGTACTGAGAGATGCGGGTCCAGTCGGGCGGTGTGTTGGTGCCTGCATCGCCAGCCAGGCGATAGGGGCCGCTGGCCAGGCGTTGGCGCCAGGCCGCCAGCTCTTGCGAGCTATGGTGCAGGCCTTGTGCCAACATGGGCAGAGCAATTGTTGCGAAAAGTACCGTAAAGGCAAACACCTGTGCGGCAAAAAGCACCTTTTTCATAGGCATGGGCTGCGGCCCGAAGGCTGCGGACTAGCGCTGATGGGAGACAGTTTGGCTGTGGATGCCTGGGCGCTGATCAGGCTCGGCCTCTTTTGCCAGCGTAGGTGGGCGGCTGTATCTGAGTTGCTCAGATGCGGGCCGCCTGGCGGGGCTGGTAAAAGCGAGCAGGCGTGGCGCCTAGGCAAGAGCCCTGAGAGCTTGCAGGCGCGGGGCGTCTACATGGGCAGGGTTCCGGTTTCAAATCTGGCAGGTGCGTTGTAAGCCCTTGGCGCACAGCGATGCTTGTTGGTACATGTGCCAAAAAACAGCCAAAATCTGCCGATTTAGCCCGTGTTTAGACTGTTACCCAGCCTGGCTGACGCCAAGTGTATTTTGTTATCTAGAGACAAGTGCCTTGGCCATGTGCCAACAGCAGATGTATTATTGTCTCGGACTGTTGGCCTTTTGCCCTCTTCTTTTCCTACCCTTTGCTATGATACCAGCTCGATGCTTGCGATTGCTCTTCGCTTGCCTGGCTATGGGCTTCCCATTGTCTGCCCTGGCAGACCATCTGGTGGCGGCAGACATCACTTATAAAAGCCTGCGCGGCACCCAGTACGAGGTAACGCTCACCCTTTACAGGGACTGTGGCTCTGCTACGCCGCTGCCCAATACGCAGCAGGTGTTTCTGTTTAGTGCCACCACCAATCCGCAGCAGATACCCTTCTCGCTCAACCAGGTCGGAGATAAGGCAGACGTTACCCCCGTCTGCGCACGCACGCCCAGTACCTGCCAGGGGGGGATGCAACCCGGGGTAGAGCGCTTCATTTACCGGGGCACTATCAACCTGCCGCGCCAGGCCCGAGACTGGGTCTTGTACTTTAGAGACTGCCGGCGCTCGGCTGCCATCAGCACCATCCGGCACGACGGCAATACCTGCCTTTACATAGAGGCCGGCATCAACAACGTAGATGCCTCCATCAATGCCAGCCCGGTCTTTAATACAGACGCCGCCTCCTTCGTCTGCGCCAATGCAGATGTTTCGCTCAGCCTTGGCGCTACAGACGTAAACGGCAACCGCCTGCGCTTCAGGCTTATAGCGCCTCGCACCAACACCGTCTCGCCGGTAGATCCGGGCGTGGTGCAGTTTGTGCCGCCCTTCTCGGCCACCAATCCGCTGCCCACCGTCAGTGGCTTCGCGCTAGACAGTATTACAGGTACCTTCACCTTCAATGCCACGCGCAGCACACAGGCCGTTACGGCCTTGCGGGTAGACGAGTACGATGCCCAGGGCCGCCTCATTGGCTATGTGATGCGAGACATGCAGCTCATCGTGCAAGACTGCAACAACCGGCTGCCCGCCCTGGGCGGCATAAACGGCACGCCTGCCCGCACCTTTACCGTCTGCGCCAACGCGCCCGTAACGCTCACCTTCAACGCTACGGATGCCGACGCGGCAGACTCGCTCCGGGTTTTTGCCAACAACACGCTGCCGGGCACCTTCAACTTCTTCTCAGAGCCTGGGGTAGGCAGCACCCAAGGCATAGCCACCTGGACACCCACCTCCGCCGATACCGGCACCCGGCTGCTCACCCTCACCGTCCGCGACAACAGCTGCCCCCGGGTGGGTATCACCACCGTCACCTATACGATTAGGGTGCTGCCCGGGCCCATCGTTCGCTTACGGTCAGACACGGCCATCACCTGCGGCACGCGTATCCCCATCCTGGCCCGTGTCAGCGGCGGGGCACCGCCGCTTGCACTACGCTGGCTAGGCAGAGATGATACCACCCGGCTGCTAAACCTGAGCTCGGGCCTGTACACCGTTACCGTTACAGACCGCAACGGCTGCGCGGCCCAGGCCCAGGTAAACCTCGGCACGCCCGATTTGGCCGTCAGCTTTCGAGCAGACTCCGTTTGCGCAGGCACGGCCTCGCGCCTCATTCCTACCGTCAGCGGGGGGCTGGTCGGGCCCAGCCCGCGCTATGCCTGGGCCTTTCCGGGCGGCGTAACCTCTGGCCTGGTGCGGCCGCAGTTCAACTTTGGTCCGGCGGGCCGCTATCCGGTCAAGCTCACCGTGACGGGCCTCAACAATTGCGAAGTAGAGGTATCCAGATTCATCACCATTTGCGAGCCGCCGCAGGTCTTTCCCTTCATCACCGGGGCGCGCTGCCAGGGCGATGCCATCCAGCTCAATGTCTCTGCCGCTGCCCCCGGCGGGCCAGAGTGTGCGCCCATTTTTTACTCACTCTTCCTCAACAACAGGGGCTATGCCGAGAACGCCAACGTGCCCCTGACGGTACCGGCCAACCTTCAGGTAGCAGACACCAACCGGGGCATCGTAACGGTTGTGTCTCGCAACGGTTGCCGTACCCAGCGGCCTGTTCGGTTTACCCTAGAGCCCAAGCCGCAGGCGGCCTTCTCTCCGGCCTTCATCTGGCACAAGTGCGACAGGCCCGACACGGTCTTTAACCTCAAAGTCTGGAAGCCGCTGCCCAACGCCAGCATGAGCTACCGGGTCACGGTATCCGGGCTGGATACGACCTTCACAACGGGCCCGCTAACAGACGATACGGTGCGTTTCCGCATACCCGTGCGGCGGGTGCAGACGGTTACGTGCCGGGCAGTGTTCACCAACGGCTGCGTGCAGACGATACAGGCGCAGGTGCGCTTCCCCTTCTCGGGGCAGATTACCTCTACGCCGTATTGCCGCGTAGGCGATACAGTGCGCCTGCGGCAGAGCGTCTCTGCCCGCTGGCCCATCCGCTACTTCCGCTGGAACCTGGCCAACGGCGACACCAGCAGCCTTGCCAGCCCCCTGCCCACGCTACCGGCCGATACGGCCGTGCCCATCTCGCTGATTCTGAGAGATTCTACCGGCTGCCGAGACACGCTTGACCATACCGTATCTACCCGTCTGCCAGACACTACCGCCTTTATTGTGGTAGATACCGCCTGCTTTGCCACGCGGGTGGCGGTGCGGTTTCGCAACCCGGCGTTGGTGCAGCAATGGCGCTGGTTTGGCACCAACCCGGGCGATACGGCCCTTTTCAACGCCACCTCTACAAGAGACTCGCTGCTGCTGACCTCGCCGGGGCGCACGCCCATCGGCCTGCGCATCCGCTTTAAGGACGTGTGCGTGAAGACCTACACCGCCGACACCGTCTTTGTGCGAGACTCCGTCGGGGTGGCTGCCACGGTAGGCCAGGTCTGCGCCGTTAGCCCGACACAGCTATCGGGGCTGCGTACCCAGTCTCAGTATCCCATTCGCCGCTGGTACTGGAACTACAACTACCCAGCCCTGCCCAACCTGCCCGCCTTTCCGCAAGACCAAGGTGCCACCGTGGCCCGTACCTTCAACCAAAACGGGGTGCTGCGCATCCGCCTCACGGCCTACGACGCCAAGGGTTGCCCCGGCCGCTATGTGAAAGACACGGCTACGGTGCTGGTCTCTCGGCCCGTGTTCGACATCAAGGGCCAGTGCGAGAAAGACTCGCTGTTCTTCTTCTACGGCCGCGTGCCAGACCAGTACGAGAACATCAGCCGTTTCATATACGACTTTGGCGACGGCACCACGCAAGAGAACGCCAACGGCCAGGTCTATAAGGTCTATCCGCGCATCGGCCGGTTTATGGTAAAGCTGACGGCCATCACCGACGAGGGCTGCCGCAACACCGACAGCAGCCTGCTAGACCTAAAGCCCAAGCCGGCCATCGTCTTCGGCACCAACCCCAACCCGTGCTCCAATTCTAACATTCTGCTGGATGCCACGGCCAGCCGCTCCCCGGGCGACACCGGGCGTATCGTGTCCTACATCTGGCTGCAAGACGGCTTGCCACTAGTCAATACCCAAGGCCAGGCCGCCGCTGGGCCCAGAGAAGTTGTGCGGTTCACGCAGACCGGCCCAACACTCCTGCAACTGGTGATTGTGGGCAACAACGGCTGCCGAGACTCGCTGGCCCTGCCACTGCAGGTGCGCGAGGGGCCCATCGCAGGTTTTACCTACAACCTGGACGAGCTGGGTACAGACGGCAGCCTGCTCTTTAGAGACTCTACCCGCTTTGTAACCAACTGGCGCTGGCGCTTCGGAGACGGAGACTCGCTGGTGACGAGCCAGGCTACCGACCCGCGCCACGCCTACCGCCAAAGCGGCCGCATCACCGTGACGCAGATCGTGACCAATCCCTCGGGCTGTGCCGATACGGCCACGGCCCGGCTGGAACTGCGCAGCTTTGTGGCCCTGCCCTCGGCTTTCTCGCCCAACGGAGACGGCAACAACGACGCCCTGGAACTTCGGCACCGGTTCTTGCGCCAACTGACGCATTACGAGGTGTACAACCGCTTCGGGCAGGTTGTCTTCTCTACCACCAACCCAAACCAAACCTGGGACGGTAAGCTCAACGGGGCAGAGGCACCGGTGGGCAACTACGTCTATGTGGTGCGGGCCAAGAGCATCTTCGGCGAAGACCTGGCCCTGCGGGGTAACCTTCAACTCATCCGCTAAACCATCATCCCACCATCATCAACCATCATTTTCATTATGCGGATGATTGTTTACCGGTTTAGCCTGACGGCCCTCCTGCTTTGCCAAGGCCTGTTGGCCTACGGGCAAGAGTTTACCTTCTCGCAGGCGGGGCAGGTGCGCCACGCCATCAACCCGGCCCGCGTGGCCGACATGCCCGAGGATGCCCGGGGCACGGCAGCCTACCGCAACCAGTGGTATGCCGCTAACCAGCCCTATGCCGTGCTCTTTGCCAGCGGAGAGATGAGCTACCGCTTCAAAAAGGCAGATGCACTCCGCCGGATAGGTGGCCAAATCTCTTTTGCTGACGACAACCTGGCCCGAGGCGTGCTGCGCACCCAATGGGTGCAGTTGGCAGGTAGCTATACCCAGAGCCTGGACGTGGCCCGGCGGCACCAACTCTCGGGCGGCCTGGGCCTGGCCCTGCAGATGCGGCGGCTCGGGCCCGATGGCCTCACCTTCGGCAACCAGTTTGATGCCGAGCAACTGGGCTTTAACCCAGCCCTGCCCAGCGGCGAGGGCGACCTGCTGCGCCTGCAAACCTTTGTGCAGACCAGCTTGGGCCTGGCCTACCGGTTCTACCAAACCGATCGCCTCTCTTGGCGGGCCGATGTGGCCTACCTGGGCATCAACAAGCTGCAGGAGAGCTTCTCTACCGAGGCGCGCTACGCAGGCTTTAGCCAGAAGCGGCGGCTGAGCCTGCTTCTCTCGGCCCAATACCAAACCCAGGGCCGCCTGGTGCTAGAGCCGTTGTTCTTCTTTAACCGCCAAGGCCCGGCCTACGAGATGCTGGCAGGCAGTTGGGTACTGCTGAGCCAAAGCCGCTATGCCCGCAAGCAGATGCAGTGGGGCGCAGGCCTGTTTGTGCGCCCGGGCGACGCCGTCATCCCCGGGGTGCGGCTGGAGTACGACAAGTGGGCCGGTGCCCTCACCTACGACGCCACCTACTCGGGCGCGCGGCAGGCGGCCAGCCGTAACAGCATCATCGGCCTGGGTGGCATGGGCGCGCTGGAGGCTACGCTCACCTACCGCCTCTTGTACACCAAACCCAACGACGGACCCAGCTCTGTGCCTTGCCGGGCGTTTTAACCTACATAATCCTTTTGCTAACTGCTGCCGTGTATAAAAGACTGCTTTTTCTGATGGCATGGGTTGCCCTGGGCCTGGCCAGGCCTGCCCAGGCCCAGGTGTACGACACCACCCACCGCTACATGGGCGTGCTGGAGCGCAAGGCCGAAGCCGGTGCCTACTACGACGTGCTGGCCGAAGTGGCCGAGCTGCAAAGGCGGTTTAGCGGCTGGGCAGGGGGCTACGGCACCCAAGGCCGGGCCCACTACCTGGCCCGCAACTATGCCGCCGCCCGCCAGGCCTATGCCGACGAGCGCCAAGACCTGCAAACTCCCCCGGCCCAACACCTGCTAGACGCCGCAGATTGCGCCTATCGCCTGGCAGAGTACGACGAGGCTGCCCAACTGCTGGCCCGCCTGGCAGACCGCGCCGAGCTGAAGGCCCAGCCCGCCTTAAAGTCTCGCTTCACCCTGCTGGGCCAGCACCTGGGGGCCCGCACGGCCGAGCTGGATACGCTGGGCCAGTACTTTGCGATGGATACCACCTTCCGGTTCCCCAACTCGGGCTATGCTGATTTTGGGGCCGTGCCTGCGGGCAAGGGTGGGCAGGTGCTCTTTGCCAGCCTGCGGGCTGACAGCGTGCGCCACCTGGGCCCGACCGACCCTGTGTTTGACGTAACGACCCTCTACCGCTACACGCCCGGCGGCGGGCAGGCCGACGGCTTTACCCGCCTGGACGCGCTGCGGGGGCTGGCCCCGGCCGGCTGCCAGGTGGGCAACCCCAGCCTCTCGGCCGATGAGCGGATGCTGTTTTACTCCGTTTGCCGCCCTACGGCGGCGGGCGGGCTCTACTGCCGCATCTACCAGGCCGAGCTAGACACCAAGGGCCGCGTGCTGCGCAGCCGCCCGGTGGGCGGTGGGCCCAATGCGGCGGGCTCTAACACGCAGCCTTGCGTGGTGCCTCCGGCCAAGGGCAAGGGGGTCGGCGGGCTCTACTTTGCCAGCGACCGCAAAGGCACCCGGGGCGGCATGGACCTCTTCTTTGCGCCCTACGATGCCAAAAAGAACAGCTTTGGCCCGGCGGCCCCGGTGGGCAAGGCCGTCAATACGCCCGGCAACGAGGGCTGGCCGTATTGGCATGCCCCCACGGGGCGGTTGTTCTTTAGCTCAGACGGGCACCCCGGCTTTGGCGGGTACGATGTGCTGGTGGCCACGGGCCCGGCGCGTGCCTTCGACAGGGTCATCAACCTGGGCCAGCCCCTCAACTCGGCTGCGGATGACCACAGCTTCAGGCCCGAAGACGAGGCGCTGCAGAGTGGCTTTTTGGCCTCTAACCGGGCCGGGGCCACGTTGTTGCAAGACGCGTACTGCTGCGAAGACGTCTTTCGCTGGCAGGCGCTGCCCCAGCCCGTTCGCCGCCCCGGCCTGCTGGCCCAGCGCCTGGCCGCCCAGAAGGAGGCTCAATTGGCCGCCGAGCGCCGCCGGCAAGACTCCCTCCAGGCCGTGCAGGCTGCCCTGGCCGCACAACTAGCTGCTAATGCCCAGCGCCGGCAAGACTCGCTGCTGGCGGCCCGCGCCGCCGCCGCGCGCGCCAAGAAGGATACGGTAACCTTCCGCAAGGCAGACCTGGCCCGCAACGAAAGCTCGGCCCCGGTGGCCACCGTGGCCTTGCAGGCCAAGCGCATCAGCCAGGGCATCCGCTTCGAGCTAGGCTCGGCCCAACTGCTGGACGAGAGCAAGCCTGGCCTCGATACGCTGGTGCAAATCCTGGAGCGCCACCCCAAATGGAGACTGACCCTGACTGGCCATACCGACAACAAGGGCAAAGCGGCAGCCAACTTCAAGCTGGGCCTGGCCCGGGCGCAGTCTGTGCTGGCCTATCTGCAAGAGCGGGGTGCAGACGCTGCCCGGCTGCGGGCCAAGAGTCTGGGTGCCACCCGGCCAGCCTTCCTCAACAACACGGATGCCAACCGAGCCCGTAACCGCCGGGTGACGGCCACGTTTGCCGAGCGTTAGGCGGTTTCGGCGGGCTCGTCTCGCGCGACGGTACGGCGGGCCTCGTTGAGGCTGGGGGTTTCATCCACGCCGGGGATCTGGTCTCCGAGCAGCATGCCGTAGGGTTGCAGCTCCTCCACCCGGTCGAAGATGATCTTTAGGATGGCGATGATGGGTATGGCCAGAAACATACCCCCCACGCCCCAGAGCATGTTGCCTGCCAGCACGGCAATGACGGTGAACAGGGCATTGATGCGCACCTTGCTGGCCACAATGCGGGGCTGGATGATGTTGTTGTCTAGAAACTGAATGACCAGAAAGGCGATCAGCACGCCTGCCGCATCGGCCAAGCCGTCGGGTGTAGAGATGACGGCAATGAACATAGGCAAGGCCGTACCGATGATGCCGCCGATGTAGGGGATCATGTTCAGAATGGCCGCCAGCACGCCCAACAGCAGCGCATACGGAATGCCCAAGATGAGCAGCGCCCCCACGTTGAGCAGCGCTATGATGGCCGCCTCGATGAGCATACCCGACATGTAGGCCTGCACCACCACCTTCACTTCCGTTAGTATCTCTCCTACTTTAGAGTGTGAGGTCCGCTCAGTGGCAAATACCTGCCGAATAAAGTGCACCAGGTTAGGCTTGTAGAGCAGCAGCAGAAAGATATAGACGGGGATGATGGTCAAGATCAGGGCGGCATCGCTTAAAGCCGTCAGTACGCTGAGGGCGTAGGTACCACTGTCGGTCAAAAAGGTGTCCATCCCGCGCTGGAAATACTGCAGCTGCACCTTTCGGCTTATGTTGTACTCTTTGCGCAGCCAGGTTTGCAGCTCGGCCTGGTACTCGTTTACCCGCTGCTGCAATTGCGGAATGGCATCGGCAAACTGCGTGGCCTGCACGATGAGGAAGTACAGCAGCCCGGCTACCACCAATATGCCCAGCGTCACCGTGAGCGAGATGGCCAGCAGCCGGGGCATGCGCTTGCGCATCAGCCAGTTGTTGACCGGGTTGAGCAGCACCGCCAATATGGCCGCAAACCCAAACGGCACCAGGATGGCACTGAGCCACCACAGCACCGCTACCAGCAGCACCAAGCCCTGCAGTATGAAGATGTAGCGGAGGTAGGCGGGCTTTAACGTCATACGAAAGGGCTAGGGCAGTAGAAGGAAGGGCTGGGCCGCAAGGTACGCCAAGGCCCTGCCAAGGCGATTGGGCAGGGCCCGGGTTAGGACTATAAGACAGGCTGCGGGCGCCATCGGTTTACATGGCCACCACATCGTGCTCGCTGTTGCGGGCGGGGTCTCCGGTGATGGCGGCCTTTATCATCTCGAAGGCCGTGACGATGGGGCCGCCTTTGCTCTCCCAGTATTCGGCCGTTTCCATCTCTACGCAGAGCAGGGCCAGGCTAGGGGTATCCAGTCCGTTGGGGAACCAGGCCTTGTAGGTCGGCTTCCACAGTTCCTGAATCTTGGCCTTGTCTTTCACCAGCCGGGCATGGCCATTTACGCTGATCCACTCCCCGGCGGCGCCGTTGGCAAAGCCCAGGGCCACCTGCCAACTGTTGCGGATCTCGTGGATTTTGTGGCTGGTGTCATCGGTAAAGAACCAGATCTGGTTGGCGGCATCCACCTCAGCTATGGACATAGGGCGGCTTTTGATGCGGGTGCTGTCTTCGTCGAAGGTAGAGAACATGCAGGTGCGGGCATCCTCGATCATGGTGCGGATGTCGGCCTGGGTTTTGTGGCCGGGCTTTTCGGGGTATTGGGCCATGGTATATTGGGTTTTTGGGTTGGGCCCATATGTACGTCAGCGGGCGAGGGTGGGTTGGCGGGGCTAGCTTTGGGGCGTGGTACGCATCCCTGTCATCAACCGGAGCGGCAATCCGTTGCCAGCCCATCAAACCCCATACGCGGCCGGGGTAGATCTGCAAGCCCATCTGCCCGAGGGGCCCGTCTCGCTGCAGCCCGGCGAGCGCCATTTAATTCCCACTGGGCTACACATAGCCCTGCCACCCGGCACCGAGGCGCAAATACGCCCCCGCTCGGGCCTGGCGCTCAAGCATGGTATTACCGTGCTCAACAGCCCCGGCACAGTAGATGCCGACTACCGCGGCGAGGTTAAGGTGCTGCTCATCAACCTGGGCCAAACCGAGTTCACCATCCAGAGCGGAGACCGCATCGCCCAAATGGTGGTGGCCCGCTACGAGCACATCGAGGCCTTTGTCCCCGTGGAGGCGCTGGACGCCACCGAGCGCGGCGCGGGCGGGTATGGGAGTACGGGGGTGTAACTTGGAACGTGCGGCGTTACATTTGTAACGCCGCACGTTTTTAATTATAGAAAATTTATTCAGAATGAATCTGTTAGGATGGCAATAGTGTCGTTTAGGTCAAAGGCGCTTAGGCTCTTTTTTACTAAGGGAGATTCAACCAAGCTGTCTCCCCACCACGTTAGTCGTATTAAGGCCATTCTTTCGGTTCTGAATGTTGCTTTGTCTATAGACGAAATCCGCGCATTTGATCGATATTTTCACGGGCTTCAACCCCCTGGATCCAACACATTCTCGATGCGCGTAAGCGGCAATTACAGGATAACCTTCAGATATGAAGATGGCCAGGTATACGACGTTGACTATCTAGACTACCACTAATTGATATGATTATGAACACACCCTCACATCCTGGTGAGGTTCTGAAAGAGATGCTATCTAGCATCCAAGAAGAATCAGGCCAGCCCTTTACCCACGAGCAAGTTGCAATGGCTCTGGGCATTACCCGTAAGACGTTGTCTGCCTTGTTGAACCAGCGCCAGAGTGTCAGCCCAGAGATGGCCCTTCGGCTTAGTATTGCCTTTCCGGGCCCGACTGCCGAGTTTTGGCTGCGCCTGCAAGACCAGTACGATTTGGCCCTGGCCCGCAAGCGGTTTAATTCCGATGCCCTACGTGTATTTGTACCTGGTGCTTCTCAAGCCCCAGCGGCATAGCCGATGGTCGTCTTCCCTAACATCAAACTCAACCTCGGCCTGCGCGTGGTGGCCCGCAGGCCCGATGGCTACCACGACCTGGAGACCTGTTTTCTGCCCGTGCCCGGTTGTGGCGACGTGCTGGAGGCCGTACCCGCCCCGGCAGGCCAGCCCACCCGCCTGCACCTGAGCGGCATCCCCATACCCGGAGACCCGGTCCAGAACCTGGTTCTGAAGGCCTACCACCTGCTGGCCGCCCGCTACCCCCTGCCTGCGCTGGACGTGTATTTGCATAAAGCCATCCCGGCCGGTACGGGCGTGGGGGCGGGCAGTGCCGATGCGGCCTTTGCCCTGAAACTCTTTGCCCGCTTTGCACCCGTGCCCGTGCCTACGGCCGAGCTGGAGGAACTGGCCCTGCAACTGGGCTCAGACTGCCCCGTGTTTATCCAGAATCAGCCTGCCATCGGGCGGGGCAGGGGCGAGCGGTTGGTGCCCGTGCACCTGCCCCTGGCAGGATATGGGGTGCGTATTTGCTTTGCGGCGTTGCACATCAGCACGGCGCAGGCTTTTGCGGGCATTGTCCCCGCACAGCCTGCTATGCCCATAGAGGCCGTGCTGGCGCAGCCGCCTGCGGCTTGGCAAGGGCTGTTGGTAAACGATTTTGAGCAGACCGTCTTTGCCCTGCACCCGAGCCTGGCCGACACCAAGGCCCGCCTGCTGCAGGCAGGTGCCGTGTATGCGGCCATGTCTGGCACGGGCTCAGCCGTCTTTGGCCTCTTTGAGCCTGCCCTGGCTGCCGCATGGGAGGCAGGCTGGGTGGCCGGCGCCGCGGTGCGCACCTGGCAGGGCGTATTGGCCTAACCATCCAAAAAAAGCGCCTGCCCTTTTGCAAAGGCAAGCGCTTTATTATGTGGGCAGAGAGGGAGGCCTACTTCATGTTGTGGTACACCTTCTGCACATCATCGTCCTCTTCGATGCGCTCCACCAGGTCTAAAATCTCATCGTGGAACTCCTCCGGTACATCCACGAAAGACTGTGGGACGCGCTCCAGCTCCGACGAGAGCAGTTCGATGCCGAGAGCCTCCAGTGCCTTCTGCATGCGGGCATAATCCACAAAGGCGGTGTAGATGATGATCTGCCCCTCTTCTTCGTCTAGCAGCAGCTCCTCTAGCCCGTGGTCTATGAGCGAGAACTCCAGCTCCTCCAGGTCTTGCCCTGTGTGTTTGAGCTTAAAGGCACCCTTCTGGCTAAAGATGAAGTCTAGCGAGCCTGTTTTGCCCACAGCGCCCCCGGCCTTGCCAAAGATGCTCCGGATATTGGCTACCGTGCGGTTGGTGTTGTCGGTGGCGCACTCGCACAGGATGGCTACGCCGTGGGGGCCGTAGCCCTCGTACACCACTTCTTCAAAGTCCTTCTCGTCTTTGTTGCTGGCCCGTTTGATGGCAGCCTCCACCCGGTCTTTGGGCATGTTTACGCCCTTGGCCGTTTGGATGGCGGCCCGCAGGCGTGGGTTGTTTTCGGGCAAGGGCCCGCCTTGTTTTACGGCGATGGCAATCTCTTTACCCAGACGACTGAAGGCCTTGGCCATCCTGTCGAACCGGGCAAACATCTTATGCTTGCGTTTTTCAAAAATGCGTCCCATAACAGCCCAGCAAAAGTAAGCCGCTGCCCCGGCTTGCACACCCTTTGCCACCAAAACGCTTGCCCCCAGGTGCCTTGGTGCGCTACCTTTACCTTTATGCAACTGGCCCAGGTGCTTATTTCCGATGCAGATGCTTGGGCAGGCCAAGCCCGCCAATGGCTGGCAGACCTGCCAGCCCGCATCTGGCTGATAGACGGAGATCTGGGCGCGGGCAAAACCACCCTGGTGCAAGCCGCCTGCCACGCCTTGGGCGTGCAGGGCCCCGTGGCCAGCCCCACCTTTGGCCTGGCAAATACTTATGCCAGCCCCCAAGGGCCCATTCATCATCTGGACCTGTACCGCCTCCGCTCTGCCGAAGAAGCCCTGGAGGCCGGCCTGGTAGAGTACCTAGACGGGCCCGACCGCTGCTTTGTGGAATGGGCCGAGCGCCTGCCCGAGCTTTGGCCTTCCCAATACTTACACCTACACCTTACCACCACCGCCGGCGGCCAACGCCTGGCCAGGTTGGATCTTAAACATGCCCACGCCTAGCACATCGGGTTTTGCCCGCCTGGCTGCACAAGCACAACAAGCCCTGGCGCCCCAAGAGGCCCTCCAAGCCGTGGCCGAAGGGGCCGGTGGCCTGGCCATCATCGTTCCCAAAGAGGTTGAGTTAGAAGAAACCCGCCTTGCCCTTACGCCCGACGCCGTGGCCCTGCTCATCAGCCGGGGGCACCAGGTTACCGTGCAGGCAGGCGCCGGAGACCTGGCAAAATTCTCTGACCGCGAGTTCTCTGATGCAGGCGCCCAAATTGCCTACACGGCCGAGGAAGCCTACAAGGCCGGCGACGTTGTCATCAAAATCAACCCGCCGACGCTGGAGGAAATTGGTATGATCAAGCCCGGGGCTGCCGTAATCTCTGCCCTGCAGACGAGCCAGATCGGGGCCGAGTTCGTCCAGGCCATGAACGCCCGCAAGATTACCGGCGTCGCCTTCGAGCTGCTGGAGGACGAGGTCGGCAACATCCCCGTCGTCCGGGCCATGTCTGAGATTGCAGGCAGCACCGTGCTGCTCATCGCCGCCGAGTACCTAAGCTCTGCCCACGACGGGCGCGGTATCATTCTGGGAGGCATCACCGGGGTGCCGCCGACCAAGGTCGTCATCCTGGGGGCGGGCACCGTGGGCGAGTATGCGGCCCGCACCGCCATCGGCCTCGGGGCCGAGGTCAAAATCTTCGACAACCACCTCTACAAGCTGCGCCGCATCAAGCAAGAGCTTGGCCACCTTGTCTTTACCAGTACCATAGACGTATCTAACCTGCAAGACGCCCTGCTGAGGGCCGACGTCGTCATCGGAGCGCTGCGGGCCGACGAAGGCCACGCGCCTATGGTAGTCTCAGACGAGATGGTCTCCCGGATGAAACCCAACTCCGTCATCGTGGACGTGTCCATCGACCAAGGCGGCTGCTTCGAGACGAGCCATATCACCACGCACTCCAGCCCGGTTTTCAAAAAGTATGGCGTCATCCACTTCTGCGTGCCCAACGTACCGGCGCGCGTGGCGCACACGGCCACCTCGGCCCTGTCCAACATCTTTGCCCCCATCCTGCTGCAGGCCGACAAGCAAGGCGGTATAGAAGAGCTACTCTTCAGCAAAGACTGGTTTATGAACGGCGTCTATTGTTACAAGGGCGCCCTCACCAACAAGAGCTTGGCGCGCCGCCTCAACATGCGCTACAAAGACATCATGCTCTTCCGCATGGCGCGCATTTAAGCAAGATGCGCTAGGCGGGATACCAGTGCCTGCCGATAAGGTCGAGCATGGGTGCATGGATGCCCCCTGCGGCAATAATCTCGCCACCGAAGAGGTAGTCCTCGCCCCCGCGGAAGTCCGTCACCGTGCCGCCCGCCTCTTGCACCAGTAAGATGCCTGCGGCGGCATCCCAGGCCTTCAGGTTGTACTCAAAAAAGCCCTCAAAGCGGCCGGCGGCCGTCCAGGCCAGGTCTACGGCGGCAGAGCCCATGCGGCGCAGGCCGTGGCTGGTGTGCATCATCTGCTCTATGACGGCCAGATACTCGGCCATGCGCTCGAAGCGCTGGTAGGGAAAGCCCGTCGCCAGCAAACTCTGCCCGAAGGTGGTGGCCGGGCTCACGGCCAACCGCTGCCCGTTCAGGTACGCCCCGCCGCCTTGCCAGGCCATAAACACCTCTTGGCGCACGGGCACGGCAATGGCCCCCACCCGCAATTGCCTCTCGTGCAGCAAGGCGATGGAGCAGGCATAGATACCCAACCCGTGGATGTAGTTGGTGGTGCCGTCCAGCGGGTCTATGATCCAGTAGGCACCGGGGCCGGGGTGGGTGCGCCCGTCTGAGTGGGCCAGGGTGCCTTCTTCGGTTACAAAGCCGGCCTCGGGCAGCAGGGCCTGTAGGGCCGCTATGGCCTGCTGTTCGGCCTGCCGGTCCACATAGCTCACCAGGTCGTTGAGGCCCTTATGCTCTACCCGGCTGGGGTCGAAGGCAGCACGCTCGGCTTGCAAAAAGTGGCCGATGCGCTCGGTAATCTGGGCCAGGGCTTCGGCCAGGGCTTGCAGGCGGGCAGGGTGGTGCAGGTCTTGCAAAGAGAAGGTCATATTGTGGCTAGGTTCAGGTTTCTTTAAAATGCCAGATACGGCAGCAGGCGTCCGTACGTAGCGCTATCTACCAGGCGGTGTTGCAGCAGTTGCTCGGGCCGGGCTAGGTTGCCGTGTTGGCGCACCCAGGCGGCAATCAGGCGCGCTTGAGCTTTGGGTAGGTAGGGATGGTAGAGCTTGCCGGCCCGCGCCGCCTCGTTTATACGCAAGGGCTCACGCCCTTGGCCTGTTACCCGCAGGTAGGGCAGAAAGACGGCCGTGCGGGCGCTGTCTTGGTTGTAGAGTTCATAGAGCTGCTCGGGCCGCACATAACCGCCCAGCAGCTTACGGTATTTGATGATGTTGCGGGCCGTGGCCGGGCCTAGCTGCGGCAGTGCCTCCAGCGCGGCAGAGTCTGCCGTGTTGAGGTCTAGCACAGGGTAGGTAGGGGCCTTGGCCTCGTAGGTGCCCTTGCGCTCGGCATCTCGCCGGTAGGTAGCAGCGGGTGGTGCCGTGGCAAAGCGCATGTAAGGCGCAAGCCGCGCCAGCAGCTCGGGCGGAAAGTCGTATATCCGCCCCACATCCTCTGCCCGGCGGAAGATGCCCCCCGCCGCCCGGTATTTGCCGATGCGCCGCGCCAGCCAGGCCGGTGCGCCTAGCGATTGCCAGGTGGCCTCGTCGGCGGTGTTTGGGTCAAAGGGCCGCAGTATTACCGTTGCAGGCGCCAAGGCTTTGCTTTCTGCCCCGTACTTGCCAGATGGCGCGGCTGTGCTATCTGCCCATGCCACCACCTCTATCGGAGGTAGGGGTGGGGGCGGCTGGCGCAGCAGCCAGGCCTTGTAGGCCAGCGGCAGCCCCAGCAGCAGCAGCGTAGCCAGCATCAGCCCCAGCAGTTGCAAAACCTGCGGCGGGGTATATCCATACTCGGCCCCCAGCTGGGCCAGCCAACGCCGCAACATGGCAACAAAGTAAAAAGGCCGGTGCGTTACTTAAGCAACAGGCTCACCGTACTGCCCCGGCTTAAGGCAGCCCCGGGGCCGGGGGTCTGCCGGTACACCCGCCCCTGGCCGAAGTGCGCCACGTGGTAGCCCTTGTTCTCCATCAAAAAGAGCGCATCGCGCAAGGTGAGGCCTTGCAGATTGGGCAAGCGCCCCTGCTTGGTGTTGAGCGGCTGCCATTGCACCGCCTGGTTGATGGGCCGTGCACGTACCCAGTCTTCTACCTCGCCTTTGGCGTAGTTGTTCACCCCAAAGCGGTTTAGCAGCGTGTGCAGCTCGGGCAGGTTGCCACTGCCGATGAAGGGCAGGTCGTGCGCAAACCGAGGCTCGTTCTTGTTACCGTCCTGCTCGTCGAACAAGGGCTTGTGCATGTCCATCTCCAGCGAGTTTACCTTCTCTGCCACTTCTTTGAAGACCGGCGCGGCCACATCTCCACCATAAGACCACCCGCTGCGCGGCTCATCTATTACCACGATGCAGCTGTATTTAGGCTTGTCTGCAGGGAAAAAACCGCAGAAGCTCGTGTAGTACCGCTCCGTGTAGCGACCGTTGATCACCTTCTGGGCAGTACCCGTTTTGCCGGCAATCTTATAGTCGTTGTTGCGGATGTTATCGGCTGTGCCGTGTTCTACCACGCCTACCATCATATCGGTAATGGTTTGCAGGGTTTCTTCGCTGGCCATGTTTTCTACCAGTACTTTGGTAGAGAAGCGCTGCACCACATTGTCACCCTCGCGGATCTCTCTTACAAGCAGGGGTTGCAGCATTTGGCCCTTGTTGGCAATGCCATTGTAAAACGCCAGAATCTGCAATGGAGAGACCAGCACCTCGTAGCCGACCGACATCCACGGCAGCGTAATGCCAGACCAGCTCGGGTCTGACGTCGTCTTCACCATCGGCGGGGCTGCCCCCCGTAGCTGAAAGCGCAGGTCTGCATCCAACCCAAAGCGGTGCAGGTACTCCAGATACTTTTGAGGCCGCTTGCCAAAGCAGCTCATAATCAGCTTGCTGGTGGCAATATTGCTAGACTTGGCAAGTGCGTCGGCCACCGTAATCACGCCATAGCCGCCCTCGTGGTGGTCGGTCATCTCGCGATCCATGATCTTGAAGCTGCCGTTGCCTGCATCAATCTTGTCGGTCGGCTTCACAAAGCGCTCTTCTAGCAGGGCCATATAGCTGGCCACCTTAAAGGTCGAGCCTGGGTCGGTTCGTTGGGCTACGGCGTAGTTGTACTTCTCGGCATACTGGCCGCTGGGGGTTAGGCCCAGGTTGGCCATGGCCTTTATCTCACCCGTTTCTACCTTCATCACCACCACGCAGCCGTAGCTGGCGCGATGCTTGCGCAAGGCAGCCTCCAGGCTGGCCTCGGCCACGTCTTGGATGTTGATGTCTAGCGTGGTCTGGATGTCGTACCCGCTTTTGGGCCTGCTGATTTCTACGACGGGTTTCCAGTGGCCGCCGGCAATTTTGCGGAAGATGCCCTTGCCTTTGGTGCCCTCCAGCTCGGGGTTGTAGGTAAACTCCAGGCCGGCGCCGCCGTTGCCCTCATTCATAAAGCCCACCGTGCGGAAGGCCAGGTGCCCGAACGGCATATACCGCCGCTCTACCTTCTCGAAGATGACGCCGCCCTTGTTTTTGCCGTTGCGGAAAATGGGCCAGTGCTGCATCTTTTTCCGCTCCTGGTAGTCTATCCGGGCGGTGTTCAGGTAGATAAACTCCTCGCCTGCCTTGCGGGCATCTACGATGCGGTTGCGGTACTCTGCCGCGCTCTTGTCTCTAAAATGCCGGCTCAGCAAAAAGGCCAGCGAGTCTATGCCCGGCTTAAAGACGGAGTCTTCTGCCACAGTAGGATCAAACCCCACCCTATAAAACGGCAACGAGGTGGCCAGCAAGCTCCCGTTGTCGGCATAGATGTTGCCGCGGGTAGGCCTCAGCACCCGCTCTTGCACGTTCTTTTTGAGCATCTCGGCCTTCCACTTGGGCCCTTGCACAAACATCACCACGCATAGGCGTGTCACAATGGCCAGTGCCACCAGGCAAACGCCCAAAAAACCCAGACGTGCCCGCAGCACGATGGCCTTTTTGCGGTTCATGGCATTGGCAGACATATCAGACCCGGCTACAACTATTGAAAGGTACCGTAAAGGTAGTGCCAAGTATTGCCAAGCACCCGCCCACAGCGAGGGGAGGCCCTATGGGTTTGTTCCAACAAAAAGCCCGGGCTCGGGCCCGGGCTAGTCGCGTTCAAACTTCTTTTTGAGCGTCTCAATGTCGCTCTTAAACCGTTTGTCAGACTCTATCAGATTCTCTACCGCCTGGATGGCGTGGATAACGGTAGAGTGGTCTCGGTTAAAGTAGTTGCCTATAGACTTGAGCGAGAAGTCTGTGTAAATCTTGGCGAAGTACATGGCCACCTGCCGGGCCCGGGCAACCTCTTGGGTGCGGGTGCGTCCTACCAGCGCATCTGGAGACATGGCATAAAACTCTGACACCTGCCGGTGTATCAGGTTCATATCCACCTCTTGCTCGATGTCGTCGAGGATGTTTTGCAGGATAAGCTTGGCCCGTGTCAGGTCGAAGGGCTCGCGGCCGAAGCGGGCCTGGGCAATCATGCTCACCAAGGCACCTTCTAGCTCGCGGATGTTGCTTTTGACGGTCTTTGCCAGATACTCTACCACCTCTTTGGGCAGCGAGATGTCGTTTTCAAGCTCCAACTTGCGCTGCAAGATGGCCAGGCGCGTCTCGAAGCTGGGAGCCTGAATATCTGCCGAGAGGCCCTTTTTGAGCCTGCTTAGCAGTCGCTCTTGCATACCGCGCAGGTCTTTGGGGGCGCAGTCGCTTGTCATCACCACCTGCCGCTGGTTGAGCTGCATGTGGTTAAAGACGTTAAAGAAGAACTCTTGCGTCTGCTCTTTGCCTGCCAGCACCTGCACATCGTCCATCAGCAGGACATCGCACCGCATGTAGAAGGCCTGGAACTCGGCCATGCGCTTGTTGCGCAACGCATCTACAAACTGGTCAGTAAACCGGCTGGCAGAGATGTACACCACCGTCTTGCCCGGAAAGGCCTGCTTTACCTTGTTGCCAATGGCATGCAGCAGGTGGGTTTTGCCCAGCCCCACACCGCCATAAATCAGCAGTGGGTTAAAGGCTGTCTTGCCAGGGCGCTCGCTCAGGGCCAGGCTGGCGGCACGGGCCAGGGCGTTACAATCTCCTTCGATGAAGTTGTCGAAGGTAAAGTCGGCCACCGTGTCAGAGTCTGCCAGGTATTGCTCAGAGAAGGCCTTTGCCGCCGGGCTATGGCCAAAGGCCTCGCCCATGCTGCGGTCTGGCGGGGCGGCTGGGTGGTTTATCACCCGGCCCGCCAGGGGCTCGGCAGGCTTGCCGGCCGTGGTAGATCCGTCGCGGTAGGCAAGCTTGCCCGTAGGGCCCAGCACACGGCTGATCGTCTGGCCTATCTCTTGGCTGTAGTGCTCTTGGAGCCACTCAAAAAACCAACGGTTGGGAATCTGCACCGTCAGCACGTTCTCTTCCGACAGATGCAGCGGCTGCATCGGCGTAAACCATGTGCTGTACACCTCCTCGTCAACAAGCTGACGCACCGTATGCATGAACATACGCCAAACAGTCTGGTGCGCTTCTTCTACGAGAACCTTAGTCATAAAAAGTACCTGAGGGCTCAGGCTTTGCCTGATGCGATAGGTGGGGATGAGGTGCCGGGGTCGGATAACAAATGTGCGAACTTTTGCCCACCTGATAAAATGCCAACCACTGGCGAAGTGGGCCAAAAGGGCTCGTCTAAAACCCAACTTACTGAAAGTGAACCTGAAATTTTTTTTGGCTTTTTTCGAGCTTCCCTTACGTACGGAAAACAATGCCCATTAGGTGCAGCCTCCTTGCAAATGTGCTGGGCATGTATGTATGGCTATGCTAAGTTAATCTTTTAAAATATTGATAATCAAGCGTTCGAACTCCTTTTTCCATTCGTCGAAAGCCGCCCCGGTGGCCGGGCCGCTGAATCCCGTATGGACGGCCACCACCCGGTGCTTCCTGTCTAGAAAGACCGTTGTGGGGAAGGCCTCTACATGCGTCAGGAAGGGCAGGCGCGCTGCAGCCGAGTCTTTGCTGGCGGGCCCGGCGTAGGCCAGGGGGTAGGGCACCTGCAGCCGCTCTGCCGTGCGGGCAAGGCGATGCTTCCAGTATGCTCGCTCGGGCTTTCGCTCAAAGAACAGGCCGAGCACCTCTATGTTTTTCCGGGCTGGGCTGCGGTACCACTCGGCCATAAACTGGGTCTCATCCATACAATTAGGGCACCAAGTACCAGAGAGCTGCACGATGACGGGCTTGCCCGCAAAGCGCGGATCTGTAAGGCGCACGGTGTGCCCGGCCGTATCCTGTGCGGTAATGGCTACTGGAACCTCGGGTTTGGCTGATACGCGGCCCAGCGGATTAGGCAGGGCGGCACCGGGGTTCAACTTGCCGGCCCATACCTCGTAACCTTTGCCGGTGGCCGAGTAAAACCGTCCACCCACCAGGCTATCGCCCCGCATCCTGGCCGTGAATAGGTAAAGGTGTGCTCCGTCGAAGGTAGAAAGCCAGAGGGAGTCTCCCGATACGGCCCCTTCCAAAAACCGGTAGTCACCCGTAGTTGTCTCAAAGGTGCCAATGGCCTTTACGCCTGTGGGCCCCTCTACGGTACCTAGCTGCCCTACCGCCTGGTATGCGCCGCTGCCATCTGGCGCACAGAACCGCACATCGTATCGCCGGGTATGGAGCAACTTCTTGCTGCGGAAGGGTAGGGTGGGCCTGGCTGTAATGGGAATGCGCACTGTACCCCCTCGGGCATCATACCGCGCATATATCCCTGTAAGATTTGCGCCGTTTTTCAACAATTTTAGGTCTGCATCGAACACTACCAACGGGTAAACGAGGGTGTCTTTCAGCCCTTTGCGGGCTTGCAGCAGCAAGCGTTCAGTGCCGTTTACCAGCCATGCTTTTGGGGTTGATTTAGCACTTGTGCCAACCCCTTCCATAGCAAGTCTAAAGGGGATTTTGACCCCGCTAAGCCCCGTTGCCTCTGCCTGGTACAACGTTTCTTTTGGCGCGGCCGCTGGTTGCCGCACGCTTTGGGCCAACACGGGCCCGGATAGCAGTGTTACGACAGAAAGAAATTTAAGTGCTTGCATTTCAGGCGATTGGCGTAATTGTTCCGATAAAGGCAAAGGTAGCCCAACCTGGGCTGTGTTAGGTGCGTAAAGGTATTTTGAGTGCAAAGTGGGAAAAAGTGGCGAAAAGTGGTTGAAATTCCCAAGCTGCCTCTCATCTTTGTCTCAACCTTTCAGCTGTAACAGTAGTACGCATCCGGCTCGGGCCAGTCACGGCAACTTCTAGCGCCAGAAGTTGCCGTGCCGCCGGGGTCGGATTTTTTCGTCTCGGGGGTGCCTGCACCCTCCAAACGCGCAGTTTTTTATGTAAGATTCTGATTATCAGAATCCTATTGACCTAAGCTGTAAACCTTCCTCTCTGCCCACCACCCAATGCACTTCACCGGAGAGCACGAATGCAAGCTGGACGCCAAGGGGCGTATGCTGCTGCCTGCCCGGCTAAAAGCGCGCTTGCCCGAGGGCGAGCACACGCTGGTGGTGCTGCGCGGCTTCGAGCCCTGCCTGGTGATATACCCCCAGAGTGCCTGGCAAAAGATTTACGACCAGGTGGCAGGCCTCAACGAGTTTACGGCCGAGAATCGCCTGCTGCAGCGCAGCTTTCTGCGTGGTGCAGCCGAGTGCGAGCTAGATGGGCAGGGCCGCCTGCTCATACCCAAGTCTATGGCTACCTACGCAGGCCTTGTGGCCGACGTGCTGGCCGTAGGCGTGGCCAACCGCATCGAGCTCTGGGAGCCCGTGCAATACAATCAGTACCTAACCACTGACGCCGCAGCCCTTTCGGCCGCAGCAGAAAAAATTCTAGGAGACCAAGCCACCCGTGATTTCAACTTCCCACTACACAGAAATTGATTGGTTCATGGCCGAAGAACCAAGCCCAGACGGCATCCGCATCCCTTACCACAAACCGGTTATGCTCAAGGAGTGTATCCGCGAGCTGGACCTGAAGCCGACCGGCACTTATGTGGACGTCACCTTCGGCGGTGGCGGCCACTCAGAAATTATCGTGCAGATGATCGGCAAAGGCCGCCTCATCGCTTTTGACCAAGACCCCGACGCCTACAAAAACGCAAGCTCCTGGCAGAACCCGAACTTCCAGTTTGTGCGGGCCAACTTCCGCTACCTCGAGCGCTACCTCGATAGCCTGCAGGCCACGCCGGTAGATGGCATCCTGGCAGATTTGGGCATTAGCTCTTGGCAGATAGATGAGCCCAGCAAGGGCTTTTCCATCCGCTTCGACGGCCCGCTGGACATGCGCATGAACAACAGCGCCGGCATCAGTGCCGAAGAGGTCGTCAACGAGTACAGCGCAGAAGAGCTGGAGCGCATCTTCCGCCACTATGGCGAGGTGACCAACCCGCGCCGCCTGGCCCAGCACCTGGTGGCCGAGCGGGCCCGCCGGCCCATCACCACCACCTTCCAGCTGAAAGAAGCCGTATGGCCTTTGGCTCCCCGCAAGGCCGAGTTCAAGTTTCTGGCGCAAGTGTTCCAGGCCATCCGCATAGAGGTGAACGACGAGCTGGCCGCCCTCAAAGAGATGCTGGAGCAGGCTGCCCGCGTATTGGCCCCCGGCGGCCGCCTCGTCGTGATGACCTACCACAGCCTGGAAGACCGCCTCGTCAAAAACTACCTAACGACGGGCAACTTCGAGGGTAAGGTAGAAAAGGACATCTACGGCAACCAGCTCAACGCGCCCCTGCGCCCTGTCTGGAAAAAGGCCATCGTGCCCACAGAGGAGGAGCTGGCAGAAAACAGCCGCGCCCGCTCGGCCAAACTGCGCGTGGCAGAGCGCGTGGCCGCCAAAACGGGGCAGGCCTTTCCGGGTTAGTACCTAACTTTAGCCTGTAAGAAGACAACCTTGGCAGACATCCGCAACCGCTTTAAAGACCCTACCCGCCAGGCCCCGCAAGAGGCCAAGCCCACCCTGTTTGGCTTTTTGCAAACGGCCTTGCGGGTAGATTCTATCTTCAGCGGGGGGCTGCCCATTCGGTACCTGCCCCGGCTGCTTTGGCTTACCGTGCTGGTGATCGTGTACATCGCCAACAACCACAATGCCAACCGCACCATCGTCAAGCTCTCTAAGACGCGGCAAGAGATTGAGGAGCTACGCGTGGACTATACCACGCTGAAGGCCGCCTACATGTCGCAAAGCAAGCAGAGCGAGGTAGCCAAGCGCGTAGAACCCCTGGGCCTCTCTGAGAGCCTGGTGCCACCCCGCAAAATCGTGCTAGAAGACTAGGACTGCACCAGCGCGGCCCGCTCTTGGCAAACGCGGCGCAGGTAGTGCAGCAGCACGTCCATGGCCATGGCAAAACCGTGGTTGTTGGGTATCACCAGATCAGCCTCGGCACGGAAGGGCTGCACATAGTGGTAATAGGTCGGCGCCACATGGTGCTCGTAGCGGTAGAGCACGTCGTTGAGGTCGTAGCCTCGCTCCTGGTTGTCGCGCACGATGCGCCGGCGCAGCTTCACAGACTCGTCGGCATCGATAAAGACCTTCAGGTCTATGAGTCCGGCCACTTCTGGGTAATAGAAGACGAAGATGCCCTCCGTCAAAATGATGGGCGCTGGCTTAAAGGTCAGCATCTGCGGCACCACCAGCGGGTTGTTAAAGGTGTACTCCAGCTTCTGCACCGTGCGCCCTGCCTTGACGGCCGCTATGTCTGCGGCGTACTGGTCTACGTCTATGGCGCTGGGCATGTCGAAGTTGTGTATGCCGTTTTTATCAACCGGCACCTGGTCCATAGGCTTGTAGTAGTGGTCTTGCGACATGAGGCAGACCTCACCCGGTGCAAACTGGCTTAGCAGTTGCCGCAGAAAATGCGTTTTGCCCGAAGCCGAGCCACCCGTCACACCCAGAACAAACGGTTGCACCATCACAAAAAATATTAGACCACAAGGAGGCAACAGTAGCCTGCTAACCAGCAAGCATGCCTCCAACGGGCGCCAAAAGTACGCAGGCGTGGCCTAGTCTAACCGGCCTCTCTTGTAAAGAACCACAGCTAGATGGTTGCGGATGGCCAGCAAAGCCACTGAGAAGATGAGCCCGGCCAGGTTCTGGTAAAACCGCCCGCCCTCGTCAGACCAAAACTTGACCCCAAGCTCAGAAAGGTGAAAGAAGACACCTGCCCCAAACACCAGAATGGTAACAACGGCAGCCTGCCGCATCAGCTTGGGCGCGCAAAGGCCCACCACACACAGAATCTCCACGCCCATTGAGGCCCACATCCCGAAGCCCTCCATCTCCAGCATCCTGAAGGCAGCCTTTTCCTTATCCGTCTGCATAATCTTCATCGTCACAGAGTAAACAAGCAGCAGCACGCAGACGGCCTGCAGCAACCAGGCAACTAAATTCAGAATTCTGTTCATGTAGAGGGGGTTAAACCGGGATGGACTATACTTTGGCTAGAGAGCCCAAAAATTGCACTGTTCGCTACGCGACAGGCAACCATTCGCCGAGTTTTTTAAGTATTTCGCTGGAAACTTCCAACCAAGGCGGGGCGCTGTACAGCTGCAATATGGCCCCGCCTACGGGGTGGGCCATACGCAAGTAGCTGGCATGCAGTTGTATAGCCTGGGGCGTGTAGCCCATGCGGGCCCCATACTTCTTGTCGCCCACGATGGGCCAGCCCCGGCTTGCCAGTTGCACCCTGATCTGGTGGTGCCGGCCCGTCTGCAAGTCTATACCCAGCAGGGCAGCCTGCCCCTGGGTGGCCATCACCTTGTAGCTCAGCACGGCACGTTTGCCCTGCTTATGCTTGGGGCTTACCCGGTGGCTCGTGTTGTTGGCGGCGTTTTTCAGCAGATAATCTGTTAGCACGGCGGTATGCTCGGCAGGTATCTGCTCTGTGCGGGCCAGGTAGCGCTTGGTGATGCTGCGCTCGGCCACGGCTGCGTTTAGGCGGGCCAGGGCCTTGCTAGTTTTGGCCAGCATCACCAGGCCGCCCACGGGCCTGTCTAGCCTGTGCACAAGGCCTACAAAGGCCTCGCCGGGTTTTTGGTATTTGGCCACCAGGTAGGCCTTGGCCCAATCTACCAGGCACAGGTCGCCAGAGTCGTCGCCCTGCACGGGCATGCCTGCAGGCTTGTCTAATATCAGCAGGTGGTTATCTTCAAAAACCACCGCAGGGGCGGGTAGAGGTGTGGCGGTATGTATGTGCTCGTTTTGCAACCTTGCAAAAATGGTGCGGCTGGTTCGGTAAAAAAGGGCAGCCAAAGCGTTTATTTGCAGCTATGTCTCGTTCTGTAGCAGGTAGGCAATTAGGGGCCTGGGCATCCATGGCTGTACTGGTAGTTGCCTTTGGGTGTAAAAGCCAACAGCCCAGCCAGCAATCCTATCAGCAGGCGCCGGTGTCTAGGCAAATGCCTAAGCCTGCAAACAACGTAATTGGGCCCCAGGGCGGGCCTTACCAACCCGAGCGCACCCGTGTTTGGGATCTGGTGCATACCAAACTAGAGCTTGAGCCCATCTGGGACAAACGGCAGATGAAAGGGCTGGCTACCGTCGTGCTCACGCCCCACTTTGGCGACAAGCAAGAGCTTATGCTAGACGGGGTCGGCTTCGAGCTGCGCAGCGTAAAGCGGGTAAACCGCAGGGCCGCCTACCCCGTGCAGCATACCTACGACGGCAAAGCCATCAAAATCAAATTAGACTCTGCCTTTGCCGCAGGCCAGCGCTGCAGCCTGGAGATTGAGTATGTGGCCAGGCCAGAAGAAGCCCCCAGCGCCGAAGGCCTCGAAGCCATCACGTCTGACAAAGGGTTGTACTTCATCAATCCCCTCGGTACACTGCCCAACCGCCCGCGCGAGCTCTGGACCCAAGGCGAGACCCAAAGCAACAGCCGCTGGTTCCCCACGCTAGACGCCCCCAATCAAAAGATGACCCAGGAGGTACACCTAACCGTAGATACCTCTTTTACAACGCTCTCTAACGGGTTGCTTACCTCGCAAACACGCCTGCCCGGCGGCAAGCGTATAGATGTTTGGGAGCTGAAGCTGCCCCATGCACCCTATCTGGCCATGCTGGCCGTAGGGCCTTTTGCAGTCGTCAAAGACAAATGGCGCGACATAGAGGTTAGCTACTATGCCGAAAAGCCCCTGGCCAAGCGCGCCAAGGCCGTCTTTGCCAACACGCCAGAGATGATTGAGTTCTTCAGCAAGCGCCTGGGCGTGGCATTTCCCTGGCCCAAGTATAGCCAGGTTGTGGGCCGAGACTATGTGTCTGGAGCTATGGAGAACACCAGCGCCTCTCTCTTTATGGAGGATGTGCTGGAGGACGACGTTGACAAGCGCACTCAAAACTGGGACCTTATCATCGCCCACGAGCTTTTCCACCAATGGTTCGGAGACCTGGTAACGTGCGAGAGCTGGAGCAACCTCTCGCTCAACGAGAGCTTTGCCAATTACAGCGAGTACCTCTGGCTAGAGCACAAGCAGGGCCAGGACGCGGCCGACTTCCACGCCTTGGAAGAGAAGCTGCAGTATCTGTACGAGAGCCGTTTCAAACGCGAGAACCTGATTCGCTACCACTACCAGCGAGACCTGCAGATGTTTGACAGCCACACCTACGCAAAGGGTGGCCGCATCCTGCACATGCTCCGCAGCTACCTCGGAGACGATGTCTTCTTTGCCGGGCTGCAGGCATATCTCAAAAAGTACAGCTTCAAAAAAGCAGAGGTGCACGATTTGCGCCTCGTGCTAGAAGAAGTCTCTGGCCAAGACCTCAACTGGTTCTTCGACCAGTGGTACTTTAAGCCCGGCCACCCCGAGCTGCTCGTCCGCAAAACCTTTACCGGCGAGAGCCTCCTGCTCTCCGTCAGCCAGGTGCAGGACACGACCTACACCCCCATCTACCGCCTGCCCATAGCCTTCGACATTTGGCAGGGAGATCGGAAGGTGCGCCACAACTTCATGCTCGAGGGCCGAGACGGCACCTTCGAGATACCCATGGGCAAGGCTCCGGCCTTGGTGCTTTTCGACCCTGACCACACCCTGCTGGCCGAGGTGCGCTACGAGGTGCCCAACGAGGAGGTCATCCAGGCCTTCAACTTCGCCCCCCGCGCCATAGATCGCGTTGAGGCCATCGAACGTCTGGCCAAAGTAACGGAGGGCCAGGCCCTGAACCTGTACCTGCGCAAAGGCCTGCGCGATGCTGACTACCACGTGCGCGAGGCTGCTCTGCAGCTCTGCGCCAACAACCCCGAGGTAGATGAGCAAACCCGCATCATGATTGGCGACATTGCCAAGACTGACAAGAGCATCGCCGTGCGTGCAGCGGCCGCTGGCATCGTAGGCAACCAAAAGATTGAGCCTGTGATTGACCGCCTTACCGAGATACTCGACAGAGACCCCGCCTACGAGGTGCAGGCCGAGGCTCTGAACCAGTACGTTATCGCCAAGGGCCCAGACGTAGAAGGCCGCATGAAAAAGATGGAGGCTAACACCAGCCCAACCGTCGTACGTGTTCTGGCCGAGCTTTATGCCACCCGCGCCGGTGCCGACAATCTGGCTTGGTTCAAAAGCCGCCTGCACGACTTTAACAAAGACAACCAGTATCTCGTCATCCGCTCGCTGGGTACGTTCTCTAACCGCAGCAGCGGCGCCACCAGAGACGAAGCCAACAAGATGCTGGAGTCTCTGGTAAAATACCAGGCCGATAGCCCCACCATCCGTGCCGCCCTGGCCGCCGCCGTCAAAAACATGGATGCCAAAGACCCCGCCAAGGCGGCATTGCAGGCGCAACTGTTGCCAAAGCCGTAAGGGCGCATCACCTTATCCAATGTTTGCGGGGCCGCCTTTTGGCAGGCCCCGCTTCATTTTTGTAGCTGCTATGGCACTCTCGGCTTGGCTCTTTTTGGGGATGGTGCTGTTTGCGGCAGGGGCCGCCGTGTTTATGACGCGGCGCTCGGCCATCGTCATGCTTTGCGGGGCAGAGCTTATGCTCAATGCCGCCAACCTCACCCTGGTAGGCTTCAGTCGCCTAGACCCTACTCATGCCGATGGGCAGGTCTTTGCCCTTTTCATCATGCTGGTGGCCGCAGCCGAGGCGGCCGTCCTGCTGGCCATCCTATTTGCCTTGAGCAAGCACAGCGGCCCGGCGGAGGGCCTTTAAGGCTGCCGGTAGGCCTCCAGAAAGGCTGCCAGCTTATGCAAATCCAAGCCGCGCAAAGTTTGCCGGCTGCCCACGAGGCGGATGATGGGATGTGCCCAGCCCAGGCCCAACTGCGTAAGTTTCTGCCCGGCGGCGATCAGCCTGGCATCGGCAGGGCCAAGTTTGCCTGCGCGGCAGAGGCGCGCCAGGCTGCGTGCGGCTTCTTCGCTCTTGGTCAGAAACGTGGCATCATCCTCCAGCCCCGTATGGACGACGGGGTTATCTATGTGGACGATGCGTGCGCCCATCTGCTCCAGGCCTTTGCCCAGCAGGGTATCCTCGTGGCCGTAGGTTGTCAGCGTGGCATCCAGCCCACCGGCCCGCCAGAAAGATGCCCGCCTGATAAACAAGTTGTTGAGCGCCAGCCGTGCATAAGGCCTTTGCTGCCTGGTGGTAGCGGGCACAGCCTCTCTGGCCAGGCCGTAGCGGTGGCGCAGGTTGCCTGCCCCGGGCTGAGTGTCTGTGTAGGCCGTGCCGCCTGCTATGGCGTCGGCTCCTTCGGCGGCGGCTACATAGTCGCTCAAAAAGGTAGGTGATGGCACTTCGCTGTCCACATCTACAAAGAGCAGCCAGTCCGTCTCCGCCTGCTGGGCCATCCAATTGCGCACGGCTGCCCGGCCCAGGTTGTGCGGCGGCCGCACAACCCGCACAAAAGAGAATTGCGCAGGCAAGGTATCATAAGCGGCCGTAAACGCCCCGCCAGAGGCATCGTCGGCCAGCAGCACCGTGCAGGGTAGGGGGCAAGCCTCCAGCGCGGGGGCCAGGCTGGCAAGCAGCGGCTCGGCCGCAAAGCGGTAGGCGGCTATGCAAATGGTGATGCCTTGCGCCATGTGTAAACAGAGCCCGGGCCTATCGGATAAAGACGATGTCTTCGCGCTGGCTGTCTTTGAGCGCCCCGTCGGCACATTGCAATATCCGCGCCGGAGACTGCCGCAAAAACTCGTGGTTGTGCGTAGCCATCAGCACGGCCGTGCCGCGCCGGTTAATCAGCCTGAAAAGCTCTAGGATGGCAAAGCCAATCTCAGGATCCAGGCTGCCCGTAGGCTCGTCGGCCAGCAGCAGGCGCGGCTCGTTCAGCAAGGCGCGCGCTATGCAGATACGCTGCTGCTCTCCGCCAGATAGTTGGTAGGGCATTTTGTCGGCCACGCTGGTTAGGCCAACCTCTGCCAGCACCTGGTGCATGCGTGTAGCCATCTTGGCCTTGTCTGCCCAGCCGGTCGCTTTCAAAACAAACAAGAGGTTGTCTTGCACGCTCCTGTCTGGCAGCAGCTGAAAGTCTTGAAAGACGATGCCCAGCTTGCGCCGCAGCGTTGCCATGTCTGCCAGGCCCATATCGGCCGTTACAGGCATATCTACCACAGATAGCGTACCCGAGCTTGGCACCAGGTCGGCATACAGGGCTCGCAGCAAGGTCGTTTTGCCCGAGCCTGTACGGCCAATCAGGTAGCAAAACTCCCCTTTTTCTAGGGCAAAGCTGGCTTGTGTCAGCACGGGGCGTTCGCCATGGTGCAAAACCAGGTTTTCAGCTTTAAGAACGTACTCCACGGCAGGCAAAAAAAGATGTTAGGGGGCGGCTGCTTTTAGAGGTTAAGTGCCTGCAACTTGCCAAAGGGCAGTTGGCCAATCAGTGCCTCCAGGGCAGCCTCTTTGCCCGCCAAGCCAAACTTGGTCATATCCTTCACCGGCCTGTCGGCACGGAAGTATGCCACCAGCACCATATTGGCATCGCGCAGTTGGATGTAGTCTGGAATCTTGGCCTTGCCTTTTACCTTCAGAATGAACATGATGGTGCACCGCTTTTGTGCCGCCAGCCCGTCTGGCTTGCCAAAGATGGGGGATAAAACGCCAAAGGCTGCCCATGGGGCAGCCTTTGGCGAGCTGTTGGCAGTGCCGGCTTTGCTTTAGATTGAAAAGCTCTCTCCGCACCCACAGGTGCGGCTGGCATTGGGGTTCACAAACTGGAATCCCTTGCCGTTAAGCCCATCCGAAAAGTCTAGTACCGTACCGGCCAGATAGAGCAGGCTCTTTTTATCTACGGCAATCTTAATGCCCTTGTCTTCAAACACTTTGTCGTTGGGCTGATCCGTATCGTCAAAGTCCAGGTCATACATCAGGCCCGAGCATCCCCCACCCTTCACGGCCACGCGGATCTTATAATCCTCGTTGATACCGTCTTGGGCTTTGAGTTGCACAATCTTGTCGCGGGCAGCGTCTGTTACGGAGATCATAGTTATTGATTTAACAAAGTTAGCGGGGTAGGGGTTCAGAAAAAAGTTTGGCCCTTTGGCGGTGATTCGCCGTACAAGCGGTATATTAGAGCGGCATAACCACAACTATGGCAACGCTATCGAGAACGGAGCGCATCGACCTAAGAGTTACGGAAGATTTCAAGCGGCAGGTACAGGAGGCGGCTGCGCTTGCCTCTATGAGTGTGTCTGAGTACATGATTGCCAAAGTGTACCAAGCGGCTCTGTCTGACCTTAAGGATCATCGCCTCCAAATGTGGAGTGAAGCCGAGATTGAAGCAGCTTCCAAGCTTCTTGAAGCGGGTTTAGTACCTATTATTGACCTGAAGTCTAACCGGCAAGCATTAGAGGATGAACGCCAATTTGCTCGTCTTGAGCCCCTTAGACTCAAGTTTTCAGGCAGATAGCTTTTCCAGTGGAGAGCAGGTTATAGATCGGCAGCTTAGGGACTATTTGGCCTTCCCACCCAATCCTGAATTGATAGATGTAACGGTAGCAGCGTATCCGGCCGACGATGAAGTCCAAGGTTACATGGCACTTCGGCTTGCGCTTCGATTGAACTACGGCCAACTACCTAAAGCGCTGGGCATCCCCTTCGATCAGAAAATGGAGCCTGCACTCGAGGTCGCCTTTCTGGGTGTCACTCAAGCCTGGCGGGGAAAAGGGCTTGGGCGAAGATTGCTAGGCACTGCATGGGCTTTGGGCAAAGAAGCTGGCTTTCGCATTTTGACGCTCTCTGCCCTGAACGATAGGCTCATTCAATACTACACCTCCCTAGGTTTCGTGCGTGTAGGATACTCAATGCGAATGATCGCCAGGATTCAGTAAGCTTCAGGAGGGAGGGCTGTCTAGGTACCTTCTTTGTGTAATGGCCAGCAAACTAATACCCTTTTCGTTAGGTTATTCGACTTGCCACATGCTATTTTTGCAACCATTTTCATGAAGACTCCTAAGACAGCTAGCGTGAACGGCGACGGCCGTATCAGCTTCGCCAAGGTGAAGCATGCCTTGGAATATCCTGATTTTCTGGATGTTCAGGTACAGTCGTTCAAAGATTTCTTCCAGCTCGAGACCTCTGCCGAGAATCGTAGCCGGGAGGGCCTTTTTAAGGTGTTTGCCGAGAACTTCCCCATCTCTGACTCTCGCGACAACTTCGTACTGGAATTTGTTGACTACAACGTAGATGCCCCCAAGTACAACGTTGACGAGTGCATAGACCGCGGGCTAACCTACTCGGTACCCCTCAAAGCAAAGCTGCGCCTCATCTGTAACGACGCAGACAACGAGGACTTCGAGACGATAGAGCAAGAAGTTTTCCTCGGCAACATCCCTTACATGACAAGCCGCGGCTCGTTCGTTATCAACGGAGCCGAGCGTGTCATCGTATCGCAGTTGCACCGCTCGCCCGGCGTGTTCTTTGCCCAGAGCAAGCACACCAACGGCACCAAGCTGTACTCTGCACGTATCATCCCCTTCAAAGGCTCTTGGATCGAGTTTGCGACGGACGTTAACAACGTCATGTACGCCTACATCGACCGTAAGAAGAAGTTTCCCGTCACCACGCTGCTGCGTGCCATCGGTTTCGGGTCTGACAAAGAAATCCTGGACCTGTTCGGCCTCTCAGAAGAGGTGAACGTGACCAAAACCGGCCTCAAAAAGATCATCGGCCGCCGCCTGGCTGCCAGGGTGCTGCGCACCTGGACGGAAGACTTCGTTGACGAGGATACCGGCGAGGTAGTGTCTATCGCCCGTAACGAGGTGCTGCTGGAGCGCGACCACACGCTCTCTGAAGATGATCTGCTCATCGTGCAAGAGTCTGGCGTTAAGTCCGTCATCCTGCACCGCGAGGGCATCAACCTCAACGACTTTGCCATCATCTACAACACGCTGCAAAAAGATGCTTCCAACTCTGAAAAAGAGGCCGTGGAGCAGATCTATCGCCAGCTGCGTAATACCGATGCCCCGGACGAGCAAACCGCCCGAGACATCATCCAAAACCTGTTCTTCTCTGACAAGCGCTACGATCTGGGCCAGGTAGGCCGTTACCGGATCAACAAGAAGCTGGGCCACGAGATCAACCCAGAAACCCGCGTTCTGACCAAAGAGGACATCATCTCGATCGTCAAATACCTCATCGGCCTCATCAACTCCAAGGCCGTGGTAGATGACATCGACCACCTCTCTAACCGCCGCGTACGCACCGTAGGCGAGCAGCTCTATGCCCAGTTCGGCGTAGGCCTGGCCCGTATGGCCCGCACCATCAAGGAGCGGATGAACGTGCGCGACAACGAGGACTTCAAGCCTGTGGACCTGATCAACGCCCGCACCCTGTCGAGCGTGATCAACTCGTTCTTCGGCACCAACCAGCTCTCGCAGTTCATGGACCAGACCAACCCCCTGGCCGAGGTTACGCACAAGCGTCGCCTCTCGGCACTCGGGCCTGGCGGTCTGAGCCGCGAGCGCGCCGGCTTCGAGGTACGCGACGTACACTATACGCACTATGGCCGCCTCTGCACCATTGAGACGCCCGAAGGTCCGAACATCGGTCTGATCTCCAGCCTCTGCGTACACGCCAAGGTGAACTCGATGGGCTTCATCGAGACGCCTTACCGTAAGATTGATGCAGGCAAGGCCGTGATGGAGAACGGCATCATCTACCTGACGGCCGAAGAGGAAGACAACAACAACATCGCCCAGGCCAACGCCCACTTCGACGACGCCGGCAACTTCTTGACCGAGCGCGTAAAGGCCCGCTACGAAGGGGACTTCCCCATGGTAGAGACCGAGAAGCTCACCTACATGGACGTTGCCCCCAACCAGATCGTGTCGGTGGCCGCCTCGTTGATTCCGTTCCTGGAGCACGACGACGCCAACCGTGCACTGATGGGCTCGAACATGCAGCGCCAAGCCGTGCCCCTACTGCGCCCCGAGGCACCCATCGTTGGCACTGGTCTGGAAGGCCGCGTAGCCCGCGACAGCCGCACCCTGCTGATGGCCGAAGAAGACGGCGTGATCGAGTTTGTGGATGCCAGCAAAATCGTGGTACGCCACTACCTGACCGACGACCAGAAGGCCGTGGACTTTGAAGGCGAGGTGATTACCTACCCGCTCATCAAGTTCCGCCGCACCAACCAGGATACCTGCATCAACTTGCGCCCCATCGTAGAGCGCGGGCAAGAGGTGAAAAAAGGCCAGATCCTCTGCGAAGGCTACGCAACCAACCAAGGCGAGCTGGCCCTGGGCCGCAACCTGATGGTGGCGTTCATGCCCTGGCAGGGTTACAACTTCGAGGATGCCATCGTAATCTCTGAGAAGGTGGTGCAAGAGGACATCTTCACCTCCATCCACATCGAAGAGTTTGAGCTGGAAGTGCGCGACACCAAGCGCGGCGAAGAAGAGCTCACCTCTGAGATTCCGAACGTATCTGAAGAGGCCGTACGCCACCTGGACGATCGCGGTATCATCCGCGAGGGTGCCGAAGTGCGCGAAGGCGACATCCTGATTGGCAAAATCACGCCCAAAGGCGAGACCGACCCCACCCCCGAGGAGAAGCTGCTACGCGCCATCTTCGGCGACAAGGCCGGCGACGTGAAAGACGCCTCCCTCAAGGCGCCGCCCTCTTTGCGGGGTGTGGTTATTCGTACGGACCTGTTCTCTCGCCCCAAAAAGGAGAAAGACAACCGCAGCCGCGCCAAGAAAGAGGTGGAGGTGCTCAAGGCCAAGTACAGCAAAGACCTGAAGGCCCTGCGCGACCGCATGGTGGACAAAATGGCCGCCCTGCTCGACGGCATGACCAGCCAGGGCATCAAGCACAACCGCGGCACGGAGGTGTTGAGCAAAGGCGTCAAGTTCACCAAGAAGAACATCTCGGAGAACCTCTTCCCGCCCAACAACCCCTTCCGCGACGAGTCTAACCTCTCCGTACCCGAAGAGGCCAACCTCATCTCCGACCTCATCCTGGAGAGCTGGACCAACGACGCCCGCGTCAACGGTCTCATCATCCAGCTGGTGAAGAACTATATGATCGCCCGCAACACGATTGCCGGTGCCTTCAAGCGCGACCGCTTTGCCCTCGAGGTAGGCGACGAGCTGCCGGCCGGTATCGTGAAACTGGCCAAGGTGTACATCGCCAAGAAGCGCAAGCTGAAGGTGGGCGACAAGATGGCCGGCCGCCACGGCAACAAAGGGGTAGTAGCCCGTATCGTCCGCCGCGAGGACATGCCCTTCCTGGAAGACGGTACTCCGGTGGACATCGTGCTCAACCCGTTGGGTGTACCCAGCCGTATGAACCTGGGCCAGATCTACGAGACCGTACTGGGCTGGGCGGGCCGCCGCCTGGGCCGCAAGTACGCCACGCCGATCTTCGACGGTGCCAGCGAGGCCGAAGTACGCGCCGAGCTGGATGCCGCCAACCTGCCCGAGTTCGGCCAGGCCACGGTAGTGGATGGCCTCACGGGCCAGCCCTTCGACCAGAAGGTAACCGTGGGTATCATCTACATGCTCAAACTGGGCCACCTGGTAGATGACAAGATGCACGCCCGCTCCATCGGTCCCTACTCGCTCATCACCCAGCAACCCCTGGGCGGTAAGGCGCAGTTCGGTGGCCAGCGCTTCGGCGAGATGGAGGTGTGGGCTCTGGAGGCCTTCGGCGCCAGCCACGTCCTCCAAGAGATCCTCACCGTCAAGTCTGACGACGTGGTCGGCCGGGCCAAAGCCTACGAGGCCATCGTCAAAGGCGAGAACCTGCCCAAGCCGAATATTCCAGAGTCGTTCAACGTACTCATCCACGAGCTCCGCGGCCTGGCCCTGGAAATCACGCTGGACTAAGGACACGGCAGCCCCATACAGAAACGCCCCACCTGGAAAGGTGGGGCGTTGATGTTTTCAGGGCCCCTGGGCCCCCTCGCTAAGCAAGGTCTCCGACCTTGCTTCCCGCCGCTGCAAGTCTCCGACTTGCAAGTGGATGATGCTATTTAGGCATTAGTTCTAGTGCTTAAGTTAACTGCAAGCACGTTAAAACCTTGCAAGTCAGAGACTTGCGGCGGCGTAAAGCAAAGTCGGAGACTTTGTTTAGCACGGGCTCAAAGTCTTTGTTGTTTGGCAGAGAGTTTACTGCTAATAGTGATACCTGCACTGTGCAATCTCTAGCACATCATCATCTACCCGATAGACAAGCCGATGCTCATCGGTAATACGGCGAGACCAGAATCCCTTGTACTCATGGAGCAAGGGTTCTGGCTTGCCTGAGCCTTCAAAGGGCGTACGCATGGCCTCCTTTATCAGGCCGTTTAGTTTCTTAAGCACTCTACGATCCGTTTCTACCCAATGCTGGTATTGCTCCCAGGCTAGGGGGTGCCAGACAATCTTGCGGGCCATTATTCTATCAGCCCGCGCTCTATGCCTTCTCCGTTATTGAGGCCCTTAATCGCCTCAAGCAGAAGATTTCTGTTCTTGGGTGAACTTATCAGATGTTGCGTTTCATGCCAAGAGCGATAGACCTCCTCAGACATGATTACCACATTGCTGCCCTCGCCATTTCGGGCTACAATGGTCACATCCGAATCGGAAATAACCCGGTCAAGCTCCTGTTTGAGGTTAGCTCGAAGACTACTATAGTTAACGACGCGCATAGTATGTACAATAATACGTACAACTAGGCAAAAGTTCCAAGTTTACACTACCCCCTCCACAACTCGGGATACTTTGGGGTAATGCCCCGGTAGAAGGCCTTGATGCGCTCCAGGTCGGCGTCGTAGTCGCCGGTGGGGTAGAAAGGCTCGGGGTGGATGCCGGCTTCCTTCTTGCCATAGTCCAGGTAGCCGAGCAGGATGGGCACCTGGGCCAGGCGGGCTACGTGGTAAAAGCCGCTCTTCCATTCCTGCACGGCAGAGCGGGTGCCTTCGGGTGGAATAAGCACGATGAGCTGGCCCTCGGCTTCGGCCAGGGTTTGGGCCATGGCCTCTACCAGGCTGTTGCTGCGGCTGCGGTCAACGGGCACGCCGCCCAGGGTGCGCATAAGCCAACCCAGCGGACCAGAAAACAGCTCCTTTTTGGCCAGAAACCGCACCCGCACGCCCATCAGCCGCAGGGCAGACATCGCAATGGGAAAGTCCCAGTTGCTCGTATGCGGGGCCGCCACCAGCACAGCCTTTTGCAGCCGGGTATCTACACCGCCGGCCGTGTGCCAGCCCAAGCCCTTCAGAATCAACCAACCAACGGTGCGCCAAAACATAGCAACAAAGGTAGAAGCCCAGCCCCTGGTAGCCTAAAGGGCCACAACCGTACCTTTGTCCATACATTATGGGCCGACGCCCCTGCATAAGCGCATCTGTCGGCACCTTCTCTGCACTCCATGCGATACACCCTGGTAACCGGCGCCTGCGGCTTTGTAGGCCGCAACCTCGTAAAACGCCTGCTGGCCACCACCCAAGACGCCATCGTCATCGTTGATGACCTCTCCGTCGGCACAGACCCTGCCACCTGGCTGGCCCCCGAGTACCAGGCCGATTTGCAGCCTTCTGAGAAAAAGAGCCGCCTGCTGTACCTGCCCATAGACTGCCGGCAGTTCTTCCGCGAGTACCGCACCACCTACAAAGCCCAGGTCGAGGCTGCCTTCGGGGCATACGATACCTTCGACTATGCCTTCCACTTTGCTGCCATCGTGGGTGGCAGGGCCAAAATCGACGGCGACCCTATGATGGTCGCCCTCGACCTGAGCATAGACGCTGAGTTCTTCTACTGGCTCACGCGCGAGAAGTGCCGTAAGGCCATGTTCCCCAGCTCGTCGGCGGCCTATCCCGTTAAGCTCCAGCGCGAAGACGGCGCCATCGCCCTGCGCGAATCCGACATCAGCTTCTCGGACGTGGGTGCCCCAGACATGACCTACGGCTGGAGCAAGCTCACCGGCGAGTACCTGGCCCAGATTGCCGCCAAGTACTACGGCATCTCCGTAGCCTGCGTGCGCCCCTTCTCGGGCTACGGCGAAGACCAGGACCTTAGCTACCCAATCCCCGCCATCGCCGCCCGCGCCGCCCGCAAAGAAAATCCCTTCGAGGTCTGGGGCTCGGGCCACCAGGGCCGAGACTTTGTCCACATTGACGACTGCATAGACGTCATCCTGCAGGCTACGGAAGAGATTTCGGACGGCTCGGCCGTCAACATCGGCTCGGGCAAGCTCACCAGCTTCCGCGAGATCATCGCCCTCATGAGCAAGTTTGCCGGCTACGAGCCCGAGATCAAGCCCCTGCTCGATAAGCCCGTAGGCGTACACTCCCGCTACTGCGACATCAGCTACGTGGGCCAGCGCCTCAACTGGCAGCCCAAAATCAGCCTGGAAGAAGGCATGCGCCGCGTGTACGAGGCCAGCGTAGCCCGCATGGCCGAGCAAGCTTAGCGACGGTGCTTGGGTATTTTTTGAACAGATACCCCGCCCGCGCGTTTTATCTCTTCAAGACTTTTCAATCACTTAGTTATGGAGCGCCCAGGGCCGCAGCTGCGGCTCTGGGCCTTTTTTGAGCCGGTTCTGGCCCGGCTCGCACTTGCCTCCACTGCGCCCATCTGCCCATCATGAGCACCTTCCGCCCCGTAGAGCTTACCCTGGCTGCCGTCTCGGCAGAGACGCCCGACGCCGTAACCCTGGCCTTTAACGACCCCGCCGGAGAACTGGCCGGCTACCTCCCCGGCCAGTTCTTGACGCTGAACGTAGCCGTAGGCGGCAAGCAGCACCGCAGGTCTTACTCGCTCTGCTCGGCCCCGGGGCTGGATGCCCACCCCACCGTCTGCGTCAAGCGCGTGCCGGGCGGCCTGGTCAGCAACGAGCTGGTAGACAACTGGAAGGCAGGCCAGACGATGCAGCTCTTTACACCCATTGGCAACTTCGTCTGCGAGCCCAAGCCTGGGGCTAGGCGCCACATCGTGCTTGTGGGCGCAGGCAGCGGCATTACCCCGCTCTGGAGCATTGCCAAATCTATATTGACGCACGAGCCCGGCAGCCAGGTAAGCCTCATTTATGGCAACCGCCGAGAAGACTGCATCATCTTCTCAGAGCCCATCCGCCAATGGCAGGCCCAGCATCCGGCCCGCTTTCGGGTGGTGCATGCGCTCACCCAGCCTCCTGCGGGCTGGCAGGGGGCTACGGGCCGCATTCATGGTGCTATGGTGGTTGACCTGCTGCGCCACCTGGAGCCCCTGCAAGACGTAGAAGAAACCCGCTACTACCTCTGCGGCCCCCAGGCCATGGCCGACGACGTAGAGCAGGCCCTGCTGGGCACTGGTGTGGTACGCCGCAACATCTTCCGGGAGAGCTTCTTCTCTGACAGCCAGGTCAATCATCAAGAAACGGTTGAAGTGGGCGGCGCGCAGGCGGCAGCCGGAGGCGAAGGCCCTTTCTCCGTAACCATCAAGCACGACGGCGACACCTACGAGGTAGAAGTACCCCTGGGCGAGACCATTCTGCAAGCCGCTCTAGACCAAGACATAGACCTGCCCTACAGTTGCCAGGCCGGCCTATGCACCGCCTGCCGGGCCAAGTGCCTGAGCGGTGCCGTAGAGATGGACGAGACCGAAGGCCTGGTAGAGAGTGAGATACGTGAGGGCTACGTGCTGCTCTGCGTAGGGCACCCCAAGTCTGCCGGTATAGTTGTAGAGGTAGGGTAGGGGGTGCCCCGCCGCGGCCCGTATCTTTGCAGCCCTCTTCCGCACAATGACCCTCATCACTTCTATCTCTGGCATACGAGGTACCCTCGGCGGCTTGCCCGGCGAAAGTCTTACCCCACCAGACGTTGTTAAATACGCCTGCGCCTACGGTGCCTGGCTGCTAGAGACCCAGGCCACGCCCAAGGTCGTCATCGGGCGCGATGCCCGGCCCTCTGGCCCCATGATCGCCGGCCTCGTGCGAGAGAGCCTTCGCATGATGGGCATCTCCGTCATAGACCTGGGTCTTTCCACCACGCCGACGGTAGAGATGGCGGTCGTGTTCGAGCAGGCAGGCGGCGGCATCATTCTGACGGCAAGCCACAACCCCGGCAACTGGAACGCCCTCAAGCTCCTCAACGCCAGTGGTGAGTTCATCTCGGCCCAAGATGGCGCCCGCATCCTAGAGCTGGCTGCCTCTGGCAACTTCCCCTTTGTGGAGTCTAAGAAGATGGGCAGCCTTAAAGAGGACTCCAAGGCGCTGGGCAAACACATCAAAGCCATCCTGGCCCTGCCAGAGGTGGATGTAGAGGCCATCAAGGCCCGCAACTTCCGCGTTATGGTAGATGCCGTCAACAGCTCGGGCGGTATTGCCGTGCCCATGCTGCTGGAGGCGCTTGGCGTTAACCAGGTAGAAAAGCTTTATTGCGAGCCTACCGGCCAGTTTCCCCACAACCCAGAACCCCTACCCGAGAACCTGACCGTCATCTCGTCAGAGATCCAGAAGGGGAAGTACGACCTGGGCATCGTCGTTGATCCAGATGTGGATCGCCTCGTCTTCATCAACGAAGACGGCTCCATGTTCGGCGAAGAGTACACGCTGGTGGCCGTGGCAGACTATGTGCTGGGTTTTAACCCTGGCAACACCGTCTCTAACCTAAGCTCTACCCGCGCCCTGCAAGACGTAACCGAGAAGCACGGCCACACCTACACCGCCGCCGCCGTAGGCGAGGTTAACGTAGTGGCCCGCATGAAAGCCACGCAGGCCGTCATCGGCGGCGAGGGCAACGGTGGCGTCATCTACCCGGCCCTGCACTATGGCCGAGACGCCCTGGTGGGTATTGCCCTCTTCTTGACGCACCTGGCCAAAAAAGGTATGTCAGCCAGCCGCCTCCGCGCAAGCTACCCCAGCTACCATATTAGCAAGAACAAAATCGAGCTGACGCCCACCACCGATGTGGACCTGATACTGAAACAGGTGCAACAGAAGTACGCCAAGCAGCCCATCAACCTGGAGGACGGCGTCCGCATAGAGTTCGACAAAACCTGGGTGCACCTGCGCCGCAGCAATACCGAGCCCATCATCCGCATCTACGCCGAGGCCGACAGCCGCACCACAGCCGATGCCCTGGCCGGAAAAATTATCCAAGACATTAAAGAGTTGCTGGTGAAATAAACTCACCACAACCCCCAACCGCCCTGTGGAGGCCCCCGCCAGCCAGGCCCAGCATCCCCGCCTGCAAGACTATGGCTTGCTGCACTTCATCGTGCTGCTGTGGGGTTTCACGGCCTTGTTGGGGATGGCCCTGGCCCCCCTCACCCCCAACGAGGTAGTTTTTTGGCGGACGCTGGCCGCCGCCCTGGCCATGTGGGCCTTATTTGGCCGCCGCATCAGCCGGCAGCCTATGGGTACGCCCAGGCTTTGGGCCATCTTGGGCACTGGTACCTTGATAGCTATCCACTGGTGGTTGTTCTTTCTGGCGGCCAGGGTAGGTAACGTAAGCTCCTGCCTGGCAGGCATAGCCACCGGCTCCGTCTGGACGGCCCTGTTAGAGCCCGTGGTAGACCGGCGCCGAATCCGCTGGGCAGACCTTGCCACCGCCGTCGTGGTCTGCCTTGGCCTGCTGGTCATTTTCGCAGGCCAGGCCGACAAAGCCTGGGGTGTTGCCATTGGCATAGCATCGGCGCTTTTCTCTAGCCTTTTCGGGCTTTGCAACCGCTACTTTGTGCGGTCTGGGTCAGACGTGTTTGCCATTTCAACGGTGGGCCTCAGCGGCGCATTTGTTACCACGGCCTTCATGCTGCCGCTTTCGGCCTGGGCCGGGTTTCAGCCCACGGTATGGCCGGCCCTGCCTCAAGGATCGGCCTGGCTGTGGCTGTTTCTGCTGAGCGGGGTGTGTACTGTATTTGCGCTAACGGCTTCGGTGGCGCTGCTCAGGCGCTTCTCTGCCTTCAGCACCTCGCTTGCCATCAATATGGAGCCCGTTTACGGCATCTTGGCAGCCCGCCTGCTGCTGGGCCAAACAGAGGCCATGACACCGGCCTTTTACCTAGGCACGGCCGTCATCTTGCTGGCGGTGCTCGGGCACCCGTTGCTGCTGGCCCGGCAAAATGCCTAGCCGTAGCTTTTGCTGCTGTCTGCTACCTTTACTTTTGCAAGCGCAGGTCTGCAGGCCTGCAAACTGCGGCTTTAACCTTATTTTTCGGTAGTACCCCCTCCTCATTTAGCTACCCCATGCGCCAAAACAAAGTCCTTATTCGCTTCCTGCTCACGGCGGGTGTGCTCTATGTCGTGTGGGACTATTTCTATAAGTCTGTACTAGAGGAGGACGGCGTGTTCATCCGGCAGGTAGCCTCCCACGTAGCCAAGGTGTCTGTGGCAGTGCTGCAGCTCTTCGGGTGGGACGCCGCCGTGCGGCCCTATCCGTACCCCAGCGGCCTCAGCTTCGACACGCTCATCACCCTCAATGGCCAGTCTTTGGTTTGGATAGATTCAGGCTGCACCGGGCTTACCCTGATGGCCCTGTTTGCGGGCTTCATCATAGCCTACCCAGGCCCGTTGGCTAAAAAGGCCTGGTATATTCCGGTGGGTTTGCTGGCCATCTACCTGGTCAACATTGTCCGCGTGGTGGCGCTGGCCATCAACCACATCGTCAGCCAATCCAGCTTCGACTTCAACCACAAGTACACCTACACGCTGGCCACCTATGTAGCCATCCTGGCCTTGTGGATGTTGTGGGCCAACCGGCTCAGCGGTTTCTCGCTGGCAGGCGAGGCCGAGGAGCCTGCCGAGCAAGAGCAAGACAAAACCCCGCAGGCATCTTAGCGCCGTGGCTAAAAATTGGCGCTTGTGGGCGGGGTGGGGGTTGCTGGCCCTGTTGTTTGCCATAGTACAGTTTGCCAAAGAGCTATGGCTATGGCTGGCATACCGGGCCTATTATGCCTTGTTTTGGCGCCCCATCGGTGCCCCGCTAGAGTATCTGGAGAAGCGCATAGGCTGGCAGGTGTACCATGGGGAGTTTTGGGGCAAGGTGCTTTACAGTGCCCTTGTGCTTGTGGTGATGGCAGCCAGTATCTGGTTTTTTGGGCGCAACCGGGCAGAGCGTAAGCTGTGTTACAGCCTGTTGGCTCTGGCCTGGGGCGTAACCATAGCAGCCAACGTGGGTAGTAAACTGTTGCAAAGCCACTGGCTGCAAACCTTTAGCCGCGATACGCTGGAAGTTCTTACCTCGCCTTTTCCGGTAATTTTCATGCTGCCCATGCTCGTTTTGTACCGGAAGACGGCCACAAGCGCCGCCAAAGGGGCTGGCACCCGCGGCAGAAGTTAAAAAAGGGCTTTGCCCACACATGTAATATACCCACGCTGCGTGGCCTGGTGGCGCGCTAAGGCTGATTCTAAGTTTGTTTCAGTCTTTTACCAGCCGCCTATGCTCTATAAGATTACGCTAAAGAATTCTGACAAGACAGTCATGCTTTCAGAGGATGGGTACAAACTCATCGCCGACAACCCCTACCTGCAATCGATAGATTTTCTAAAGAATCTACGGATGCACTCCAACGGATACGCCTTCTACCAGAAGAACCATCCTGACAAGAACGGGGGCTATCGCAACGAGACCATCTATCTGCACAAGTACCTGGCCGAAACCTTGTTGGAGCGTCCGTCGAGCGACGAGCAGCTGTACGTCATGTTCAAGAACTCTAACCGGCTAGACTGCCGCACCGAGAACCTGGAGTGGGCCAGCCGTTCGATCATCACGCGCAACACCAAAAAGAACACCAGCAAAAGCGGGTATCGCGGCGTTTACCAAGACGGTAACAGCTACCGCGCCACCCTGTACAAAGGCAAAGAGCGCTTCGAGCTCGGCTTTTTCAAGTCGGCCGAAGAAGCCGCCAAGGCCTATAATGCCAAGAGCGAGGAGCTCTTCGGCAAGACCCGATCGCTCAACGCTGTCGGCCACGAGGCAGATCCTTTCTCGGCCGACGATCTGGCCGGCGATCTGTAGCCCCCACCCGCCAAGGCCCTGCAGATACCTAGCTGGCCGCGCGTGCCCTCTATCGTGGGCCTCGCACGGTGGGTTGGCCATCTGGCAGCGGCGTCCGGGTCCGTTTACCCTTACTTGATCCCTCGTCAGAGGCCGGCTTTTGGAAACAAGCGCCTGCCTCTTTTTATTTTTACAGAGCGGGCCTGTACTTTATCGGGCAGACGCCCGTACTTAACCTGTTCTAAACCCGCCGCCAACGCCATCCGTAGGCGTACATCTTTATGACCCAGGCCTCGCACACCGTTTTGCCCGGCGCCGACAAACTGGCCCGGCTCCCCTTCAACCCTGAATTTACGCCTGGGGCCTTCAGCGCCATCAACACCTGCCTGCGCCTGCAGCCAGCCGAGACGATCACCATCATCACCGACGAGGCCAGCAAAGAAATTGCCGCCTCCCTCTACGCAGAGGTGCTGAAGGTTGGCAGCCGCTGCCACGCCATCATACTGGAAGACTACCTGCCCCGCCCTACCAAGGTAATGCCCCAAGAGGCCCTGGATGCGCTCGAAGAAAGCCAAGTCTCCATCTTCTGCGCCCAGGCCCAGACGGGCGAGCTGGCCGCCCGCAGGCAAATGTCAGACGTGGTGAACCGCCGCCGCATCCGCCACGGGCATATGGTCAACATCAATGCGCAGATTATGGTAGAGGGTATGCGGGCCGACTTTCTGGCCGTAGACCGCCTCAGCCAGCAGTTGATTGACCGCGCCCGGCAAGCCCGCACCATCACCGTTAAAACCAAGCTCGGCACAGACCTGACGGCCACCTTTGTGCCTGAGCTCAAGTGGCTCAAAACGAGCGGCATCATCTCGCCAGACAAGTGGGGTAACCTGCCCGGCGGCGAGATCTTCACCAGCCCCTTGCGGGTAGATGGCACCTTTGTGGTAGATGGCGTGGTAGGAGACTACCTCTGCGAGAAATACGGCGTGCTCGACAAAACCCCGCTCACCATAGAGATCGTTGACAGCCGTATCGTACAGATGCACTGCGACAACAAGACGTTGCTGGACGAGTTTAACGCCTATACCCATACCGACGAGAACTCTGACCGGGTAGGAGAGTTTGCCATCGGCACCAACCTGGCCGTGAAGAAGGCCATAGGCCACATACTGCAAGACGAGAAGCTGCCCACTCTCCACATGGCCTTCGGCCACCCATATGCTGAACATACCGGAGCCAACTGGGCCAGCTCTACGCACATTGACTGTGTGGCCCAGCATTGCTCCATCTGGTTCGACGGCGAAGAGATCATGCACGAAGGCGTGTTTACGTTTCCGCATACGCTGTAATTCTACGACTGCCCGCCCCCAGGCTAAAGCCGTGGGGCTACTAGCATGGCATCGGCTGAAGCCGCCTGCCCTTCAACTGTGCAATGGCTTTGCCCCCCCTTTAACTGTGCAATGGCTTTGCTATTGTCACGTGCTCTGGCGAGGCTGCGCCTCGCATGTAGGCCAGGGCGATAGACCTGGCAGCCTGCGGAGTGCGTAGGGTTGCGGATTGTTGCGTTGGCTGTAGCCCGCGACGCCCGCGTGTTCACCCAAGGCTAAAGCCGAACGCTTTAGCTTGTAGTGCAGGCTGCCAGCCCGCCCTGCGGAAGCTGCCCAACGGGCGTGGAAGGACAGGTTAGATAATAGAGAGAAGATAAAAGATGAAAGATGGGGCCGGTACCGTTGAGTAAGGTATGCTATGTACCATGTCGAGGCCGTATTGTGTGCCGCTGTGCTGGTTTTGCGGTATGGGGGTATGCTGGGCTGGAGCCCTGCAAGTGAGGGTTACGAGGGCTGGAGCCCTCGAACAGCAAGCTGTGGTGGCAGCGAAAGCGTTCGGCTTTAGCCGTCGCCTTAGCATTAGCCCCACGGCTTTAGCCTGGGGTGAACAGGGCGACCCTGGCCTACACGCGAGGCGCAGCCTCGCCAGAGCACGTGACAAGGGCACAGCCCTTGCACAGTTGACAGGGGGGCACGGCCCTTGCACAGGCCGCTGGCCAATACGCTGCACAAGCGTTTGAGCTTTGGATGCCTATTTTCACCGCCGACAGCCCTCCGATACCCCTACCGATACTGCCACATGGTACCAGATATACGCCAGAAATACAACCAACGCTTTACCCAAGCTGCCTACGAGGCCCTGCTGGCCCGCATCGAGCAAGACTGCCCCGGCCAGCTAGACTTCCGCGTGGCGGAGACGCCGGTGTTTATGGACCGGGCCTTGAAAGAAAAACTGGTTGCTGCAGGCGAGTACGTAGTTGGGCAGATAATGGCTCCCGGCTTTAAGGCCCGCACGGATGGGGCCATCCCGGCACGGTGCCAGGTGCCGGGCGAGCGTGCCCACACCGAGTTTCTGGCGGTGGACTATGCCATCTGCCGCAACGAAGCCACCGGCGAGCTTGAGCCCAAGATGATTGAGCTGCAGGGCTTTCCGAGTTTGTTTGCCTGGCAGCAGTACTTCAGCGCTACGCAGCCCGAGTACTTGTATGTGCCGCCCAATTACAGCTATTTCTTTGACCCAGCCATGAACGGACAGTCGTACCTGCGCCTGCTTAAGCAGACGATCTGCGGCAGCTATGCCCCAGAAGATGTAGTGCTGCTGGAGATTGAGCCCCACAAGCAAAAGACACGGGTAGATTTTTACTGCACCCAAAAACTAACCGGCGTAGATACCGTCTGCCTCACGCAGCTGCAGGTAGAGGGGCGGCAGGTGTTCCGCACCCTGCCCGATGGGCGCCGCCGGCAGGTGAAACGCATTTACAACCGCGTCATCTTCGACGAGCTGCTGCAGCGCACCGACCTGCAAACCGCCTTCGACTTCGGGACGGACTACGACGTTGAGTGGGCAGGGCATCCGGCCTGGTTTTTCCGCATCAGCAAGTACATTTTGCCGATGCTGGACCACCCCAGCGTACCCAAAACCTACCGGATGACAGAATTTACCCCATCCGAGGCGGATTTGCCCAAGTACGTGCTCAAGCCCTTGTTCAGCTTTGCGGGGCAGGGTGTGGTGTTTGACGTTACCCCGGCAGACCTTGCCGCCGTGCCCGACCCCGAGAACTGGATTCTGATGGAGAAGGTGCAGTACGCCCCAGCCCTGCAAAGCCCCGTTGGCGAGGTGAAGGTCGAAATCCGCCTGCTCTACCTCTGGCCAGAGGGGGATGCACGGCCCACGCTCTGCACCAACCTGGTGCGCCTGAGCCAGGGTAGCATGATGGGCGTGCGTTACAACAAAGACAAAACCTGGGTGGGGGGGAATACGGCGTATTTAGAGAATTAAGAGTGGGGGAAGGGACAGAATTAAGAGTTGCGATTCTATAGGACCTGTTTTTTTGATTTATTGAGTTACCCAAAAAAAGCCAAAAGCCACCCAAGGGGTGGCTTTTGGCGCAATGCGGAAAAACTACGGATGAAGGTGCCTGGCTTAGCGTGTAAACACGGCGCCGTCGGCACTTTTCACTTTTACTACGATGCGGTCTGTGGCAGAGGCGCCACTGGGGAGGGTCGTCGTGAGGGCGAAGACGTACCAGCCGGGTTGCATTTGGCTGGCCAGCAGGGTAGGGGTGCCCTGGCCGGTTATACGGGCGCGGCTGGGGCCCTCTTCTTGTATCCAGGTGTACGTCGAGCCCTTTTCGGCAGCGTAACCAAAGACGACGGCATTGTCGGCCCAGACAGATTGGCTGTGGCGGGTCAGCCCCTTGATGGAAGCCGCGCCTGCGGTAGTGCCTTTGCTGCCATTCTCGCCTGCCAGGGCCAGGGTGCCGGTGGTGGTAATGAGCATGAGGGCCAAAAGGAAGGTTTTCATAGTCGTAAGTGTTTGTTTTAGGGTTTCGAGCGAATCAGGTTTGTTTGGGTTTGCGTGCCGGGCAGTGGATTTCTCCGTGGCCGACAATGCAAGGATACCTGAATCTGCCAACGGCCGCTCGGCTTTTGGGATAAGTGTGCTACCGCTCATCCAAAATGCAGAATGTCAGGCGTTTACAGTAGCTTATATTGGATGAACGGTTGTGCTTTTGTGCCTGGCAGCAGGTTGCCATACCCGGCAGCAAGCAGCGCTTGGCCGCATCTTGCAGGTAGAATGATGCTTAGGGTGCTGTGCAAACGTTGGGTGGGCTTGCTGGCCTTGTGCCTGGCTGCCAGTGCCGTGCAGGCTCAGCCCTTTGTGCCACTCTATGGGCAAGCATACAGGCTAGCTCTCAAGCTCAAGGTAGATTCTGCCCGGCAGCTTACGGCAGCCCCTGCCACCGGGCCAGATATCGAAGCCCAACGCCTGCTGGTGCAGAGCATGGCAGACTTTATAGAGTGCATGGTGCGCGAAGACGACCAGCCCCCGCCTGGCCTGGAAGATGCCATGACCGATCGGCTAGATGCACTGGCAGACCTGCCAGACCGATCGCCCTGGCCCAATTACGCCCTGGGCGAGGCCTACCTGCACCGGGGCCTGGTGCTGGCCCGCTACGGCCACGAGGTAAAGGCTGCCTACATGCTGGCCAAGGCCTACAACCGCACCAAAGAGGTGCGCAGGCGTTGGCCAGCCTTTTTGCCCGCCCGCAAGTCTATGGGCATCTACCAGATGGTGCTGGGCCTGGCGCCGCCCCTCAAAGACAATTGGATGCTCAAAATACTGGGCCTGCGCGGAGACGTAGACGGCGGGCTGGCAGACCTGCAAGCCGCCGCCGACAGCGCCAACGCCCAACAACCCGAGGCCGTCTTGCTCTACAGCATGGCGCAGATGTATGTCCGCCGCCAACCCGAGCAAGGCCGCGCCTTGCTGCTGCGCTACGTTAACAACCAACCCGACGACCTGGCCGGGCTGGCCTTGCTGGCCACTGTCTATCAGCAGGGGCAGCAGCATGGGCGTGCGCAGGCGGCCATTCGCTACATGCGCAAAGACGCTGGCCACCTGCCCTTTTACTACCCCCTGCTGCTGGAGGGCGACCTCTACCTGCAAGCCTTGAAGACAGACAGCGCCATCGTTCCGCTGGAGAAGTACCTGGCCGTATGCAGCCGCAAACGGCTGGTGAAGCAGCTGCACTACAAGCTTTTTGTGGCCTACTACCTGCAAGGCGACAGTGCCACGGCCAATGCACACTTCTATGCCATTGCCTCTTACGGCGAGGTGGGCACAGACCAAGACCGTTACGCCTTACACTTCTTTAAGCGGGGCATCATACCTGACAAGCGCCTGCTGCGGGCGCGGCTCCTCTACGACGGCGGCTTCGACGAGCGGGCCCAGCGCACGTTAGACTCGGTGCTGCCCCACCAGTTGCGCACCATATCAGAGCTGGCCGAAGTGCAGTACCGCCGAGCCCGCCTGGCCCAACGCCGCAAAGACACGGCCGCGGCCGAGCGCCTCTTTCTGCTCACCATCTCAACGGGTGGGGATGACCCTAGCTACTATGCCCCAAACGCCTGCCTGCAACTGGGCCGCATAGCCTATGCCCGTAAGCAATGGACGGCAGCCCGAAGCTGGTTTGCCCGCGTACGCACCTATCCAGACCACGAGTACAAACAAGGCTTAGACGAGCAAGCTGATGCCTGGCTGAACCGGGTGCAACGGGCCGAGCGGCAGCAGCGCAAACGGGAGCGCCGTGCTGGCCCGGCAGCGGGTTAATCTGCCTCGCGCTTAAGGCGCTTCTCCAGCGCATCGAGGCGGCGGTCTAGGTCGGGCAGGCGGCGGAAGACGGTGTAGGCGCGGAAGTACGACTTATAGTCTATCGCAGGCGAGCCGATGATGGTATCTACCCCGGCGGGAATGTTGTTGCCGATGCCTGCCTGGGCACCCACCTTCAGCCCGTCGGGTAGTTTCATGTGGCCGGCAACCCCGGCCTGGCCCCCGAACATGGAGTTTGCCCCTACCTGCACCGAGCCTGCAATACCCACCTGGGCCGCCATCACGGTGTGCTTGCCGATGGTGGCATTGTGGCCAATCTGGATGAGGTTGTCGAGCTTGACGCCTTGCTGCACCAGGGTCTGGCCGAGCGTGGCGCGGTCTATGACGGTGTTGGCACCGACCTCGACATCGTCTTGCAGCACCACGGTACCCAGTTGGGGGATCTTGCGGTAGCTACCGTCGGGCTGTGGAGCATGGCCAAACCCATCTGCCCCGACGACGGCCCCGGCATGGATGATGCATCTGGCCCCAATCTGCACCCCGTGGTACACCTTGGCTCCGGCATAAATCACCGTGCCTGGGCCCACAGAAACCCCCGCGCCTATGTAGGCATGCGGGTAGATTTTGACGCCTGCACCCAACTGAGCGCCCGGCCCCACGTAGGCAAAAGCGCCCAGGTAGGCATCGGCGGGCAGCGTTACGCCGGGGGCCAGGTAGCTAGGTTGCTCTTGGCCTAGCAGGCTGGCATTCACGTACTGGTCGGCCAACTCTAGCAGTTTGGTAAAGGCGCTGTATGGGTCTGCCACACGCAGCAGGGCCGCTTGAGTTGGCTTGGAGGGTACAAAATCTGTGCGGACGAGTACCGCCCCTGCCTGCGTTGTGTAGATATGAGGCTCGTAGGCCGGATTGGCCAAGAAGGCTACGGCAGCAGGCCCGGCCTCTTCAATTTTGGCTAGGGTAGATACGCGGCGGTCGGCCGGGCCCTCTAACGTTGCGCCTAGCAGTTGGGCCAGTTGGGCCAGGGTAAACTCGAGCGAAGCCACAAAAATTACTTTTTATTCAGAGCTAAGAGAAGGGGACGGCGTTGGCCTGCCCAAAGGCAAACCACCCACCGGGGTACACTGCGGCAGAGTTTTGCCGGTTCTGCAGAGTCGTACCAAAAGTTAAAGATGTACGGCTGGCTCCCTTTTTTGAGGGCCGCAGCCCCTTGCCGGTAATTTATCTTTGTGGCTTCTCTGCTACCATTGGGCTCGTCCTTCGCCAACCATTTCCGTCGGCTAGTCAAGGCACTTGGCCATGCTCCCTCTTCTCACAAGCGTGCCCTTGCCGCACATCCTATTGTAAATCACTAGGGTTGGCCCTCCTGAGCGCATGAAACTCTTCATCAACGACAAGTACGTCCACCTGCTGGCGGCAGACTCCTTTGGTAATTTGCTTGGCTACGACCTGGAGCTTAGCCCGGATATTCCCCTGTCGGAGGTTAAGCTGCAAGGCAGGGTCTTGGTCTGGAACGGCACCCCCGCCTACATGGACGCCCTGCTGCTGCAAATGGAGCTTAAAAAGCTCAAAAAGCTAGACCATGTGGACTTTGTAACCGACCGCTACGACGAGGTGAAGCAGTTCGTCAAAGCCCAGTTCAAAATCGTAAAGGCTGGCGGTGGCCTGGTGCTAAAGGACGGTAAGTACCTGATGATCTACCGCCTGGGCAAGTGGGACCTGCCCAAGGGCAAGCTGGAAAAAGGCGAGCGCTCTATTGAAGGTGCCGTGCGGGAGGTTGAGGAAGAGTGCGCCATCCAGGTCTTGCCAGAGGATAAGATTACCAACACCTGGCACACCTACGTCTCTGACGGGCGCCAGATCCTCAAAAAGACCAGCTGGTACCGCATGGCCTGCCTCAACGATGCCCAGATGCGCCCCCAGGCCGAAGAAGGCATAGAGGCCATCCGCTGGATGACCCGCGCCGAGGTAGAGCTGGCACTAGAAAACTCCTACAACTCAGTGCGAGAGGTGTTTGCCAGCCATTGGGCCAAGGTCGGTACCTCTTCTTTCTAATGCTTACAGGGGCAGGCTGAGCGTCTCTCTGGCAATACGGGCTGCCACCGGCGCGGCATGGTCTGCATAGCCAAAGGGCGGCAACTGGTGGGGTGCCTGTGCATAATGCACCGCTGTGCCTACACCGGCATCGGCCAAGGCGGCCCGCAAGGCCTCGCGCTCTGGGTGCAGTATGGTAAAGAGGTGGTGGGCCGAGGTTGCCTCTGGCAATACCTGCTGCAAGACGACGGGCAGGCCCTCGAGCTGCCGGGCATACCGCTCGGCCTGGGCGGCGCGGTCTGCTATAAGTTCATCTACAAAAGGCAGCTTGCGTAGCAGGAACCTGGCCTGCAAATCGTCTAGCCGGCTGTTGATGCCTGCCAAGCGGGGTGCGCCGGGGGCAACGGGCTTGCCGTAGTTGGCCAGGCTGCGGATGGTATCTGCCAGCTGGGCATCGCCTGTGGTGACGGCACCTCCGTCGCCCAAAGCCCCAAGCGGCTTGGTAGGGTAAAAGCTGTGCGCTGCCGCCAGGCCAAAGCTACCCGTGCGCCGCCCCCGGTAGGTGGCACCGGTGGCCTGGGCGTTGTCTTCGATCAAGGGTAGGTGGTGCGCCTGGCAGAAGGCGGCTATGGCCTCCAGCTCGCAAGGGCTGCCGTTCATGTGAACGCAGACCACGGCCCGGGTGGCAGGCGTAACCAGACCTGCCAGCAGGTCTGGGTTTAGATTGAGCGTATCCAGCCTTACATCTACGGGTATGGGTGTAGCGCCTGTGGCTGCGATGGCCATCCAGGTAGCATCGCAGGTATGGGCCTGCACCAGCACCTGGTGGCCGGGGCCAATCTCTAGCGCGCGCAGAATCAGGTAGAGCGCATCGGTGCCATTGCCTACGCCTACGCAGTGCTCGGTGCCGATGTATGCCCCGTAGGCCTCCTCGAACCGCTGCACGCCCGGGCCCAGCACATAGCAATTGTCGGCCAGGCAGGCTGCCAGGTCTTGCTCAAAGCCTGCCAGCCAAGGTGCGTTTACCAGCCTGAGGTCTGCGTAAGGGCGGGCCATGTGGCAAAGCTACGAGCACCTACTTGCTGCCGGCACGGTTTAATCTCCTGTTTAACATTAATGCAAGAGTCCATGATTATCGTGTTTTTTGCAGCGAAACGCCTTTTGTTTTAGCTTACGTAAGGCTCAAGGTTGTTTTGCGGCAAAGCATTTTTGTAAATGCCTACAAAACAGCTTATTCGCAGAAGAATCGTCGGCTTGACGTTGCCTAACTTGTACATTATTTGGAGTAATGTTGTTTGATTTGTTGCGCAAAACGGCTACTTTTTTCCTATATTTGGCACCACTGTTGCCTTCCCCATAAGGCTACCTGGCTTGCGCCGCACCTCAGCCAATCACATGAAGAGACACGCTACCTTCTTTTCGCTATTTGCCCTGTTGCTTACAATAGGCGTTTACCACGCCGCTCAGGCGCAAACGTCGCCCATAGAGACCAACCATTGGTACTTTGGCCGCCAGGCAGGGTTGCGGTTTGTGCCCCCCGGCCCCAACGGCCGCCCGGTACCCCTAAACGATGCCACCAACCTGAATGCATTTGAGGGCACTGCGGCAATCTCTAACCTGCGCGGCCGCCTACTATTCTATGTAGGCTCACGGGCCGCTGGCGACGATTTCGCCACCGTCTTTAACCGCCGCCACGAGCCTATGCTTGGCGGATCAGACATTCAGGGCGGTTCATCTTCAACGCAGAACGCCCTCATTGTGCGCCAGCCGGGCAATACCCCCAACTACTTCATTTTTCAGGTAGCCCAGGTAGAGAACTACGGCAGCGCCAACCCGGGCCTAGGCACGGGCTTCTATTATTCCATCGTAGATACCACCCGCGGCATAGACCCCGCCACCAACGAGCCTCTGGGTGAGGTCGTCGTGCGCGATCAGATGCTTTTCGACTCTACCACAGAGAAGGTCTCTGCCGTTATGCACCGCAACGGCCGCTGGATCTGGATCATGGGCCACCGCCGGTTTACCAACGAGTGGATGGCCTTCCTGCTGACGGAAAATGGTGTCGATCCTCAACCCGTCATTTCTCGCGTTGGTCGTGTGCATACACAGTGCCGTGGCGCGCTCAAGTTCTCGCCCAATGGCAACCGTGTGGCCTGCGCCCTTACTGAGCCCGAGAGCGGTGGCCACTGGGCACAGGTTGCGCAGTTCAACAACCTAACCGGCGAGGTATTTGACCTTGTGGAACTCCCCATCCGGGCTACGGGTACTGGTTTCTCCGTCTATGGCGTGGACTTTAGCCCAGACAACAGCAAGCTTTATATCGGAGACAGGTCCTTCAACGCCCGCGGCATTTACCAGTGGGATATGTGCGCCGGCACTAGCCAGGCCATCATCGCAAGCCGAGCTACCCGCACCACAACCTTTGAGCCGGGCCAGTTGCAGTTGGGCCTAGACGGTGCCATCTACATCTCTAAGGTAGGTGCCTCAACCTCGCTGGCCGCCTTTACGTCACCCAACGAGAATATGGCCGCCGCCGGTTTTGATGCCACCTACATCCAGCTTCTGCCCGGCACAACGGCAGACCGTGGCCTGACCAACGTGAACCAGTCGGCCTTCAACCGCCTCGCCCCGGTGATGCAATACACCAACCTCTGCGAGAACGACAGCACGCAGTTTGCCGCCGAGGCCCAATGCCAAGGCATTGTAGCCACCTATACCTGGGACTTTGGCGACCCTGCCTCTGGCGCGGCCAACACCAGCACAGCCCAGGCACCCCGCCACCGTTTTACGGCTCCGGGCCGCTACAACGTCCGCCTCGTGGTAAATGCCGGCAACTATGTAGACTCAGTTGACGAAGACATCGTGATCACGGCGCGCCCCCGCGGCCGGGTGCGCTACAACAAACTCTCTTGCTTTGGCGCCGCCAACTATACCTATCTGCAAGACACCGCCCGCCCCAACAACGTAACCATCACCGACTACTGGTGGAACGCTCGCGGCATTGCCGACACCATCTTGGAGGGCAGCAGCTTCGACCGCATTCAGCTTAGCTGGAACCGCAACCAGAACGTGGACTTCCGCGTCATCACTGCTAGCACCACCAGCATCGGCGAGAAGTGCTGGTCTGATACGATCCGCTACCGCGTCGTCGTAAACCAAGTGCGCGGTGGCGCCATCACCGGCCCCGATACCGTCTGCCTGGATCCTGAGGTGCCCTTCGTATTCACCTCGTCAGACTCTATCCGTACCTCTTACAACTGGGTTTATGGCCCAGATCCACAAGACGGCACACAGTCGGGCCAGGGTACCCGCCAATTCTCGATTCTGAACCCCACGCCTGGGAATAAAACCCTCCGCGTTGGCTTCTTGCTCGACACCCTGAACATGACCTGCTTCCAGCCCTCGCCCGAGAAGACCTTCTTTGTGGCGACGCCTGCCGAAGGAAACATCTTCGTCAACGGAGACTCTTCCGTCTGCGAAATCAACACCATCCGCTACCGCAGCTTTGGCCGCTCGCGTACCTCTCGCGTGCTGTGGGGCTTCGAGAAAGCCCCTGGTGCGGGAGGCAACATCTCCTTCTTGTCAGACACGCTGGCAGATACCGTACGTGTGCTCTACAACGGCCTAAGCTTCGGGCGCGACAAGTACTACATCACCGCTACGGAAGTTTCTAAAGACGGCTGTAAGGCCCCACCCGTCAAGAAAGAGATATGGAACGCCTGTCTGAATTTCGGCTCGCTGGTTACAAAGCAGAACGTTGACGGTAAAAACGACAATTTCCAGATTGAGAACATTGAGAACTTCCCAGATAACGAAGTATCTCTGTACAACCGCTGGGGTGCCCGCGTCTTTACGGCCAAAGGCTTTAAGAACAGCGACGTTACGGGTAACCTGGAGCCAGGTACCTATTTCTACCACATCCGCGTACAGTGGGAAGGCCGCAACCTGGAGCGCCGCGGCTGGGTAGAGATTATGCAATAACCGGCTCTGCCACCCAGGCCTAACCGATTGTGCCCCTGTCTGCCGCAAGGCGGGCGGGGGCACAACGCTTTAATACGGTAACAGTGGCGTAACAGCCCGCGCCCTTACTTTTGAAGGTTCATAAGACCCACGTCTGGCGGTGCGCGTATCTGTCCAAGAAGATTTTGCCCTGATCTATGCTCTGCTAGAGCATCAGTATCTTGGCTATTTGGTAGAGGCGCATGCCGTGCAACTCAACGCACAAGGCAAGCATACTCTTCGTAGCCAGGCCGTTTCGCCAGAGAACCTGCCCGAGTTTATTGCCCGTGCCGACGAGCAAGACCGGCAACTGGTAGAACTCTGCGACCAGATGCGGCAAGAACGTATCGTCCGCCGCTTTGCGGGCAAAAAGGTGGCCCCGGCAGACTTTTTCTTGAAGCATTACGCCGGCGAGAAGAATCCCAGCCAATTGCCTGGCCTGGTAGCCACCCACCTAGATGCCCTGCGTGAGGAGGTTTTCAGCCTGCTGGAGGTTAAGCCTTTTTTTGTGATGGGGCAGGACGGTAACCCAGCCTGGCAGCCCATTGCCTTTGCACCCGAGCAGCCCACCATCAGGTTCCACTTCTTCCGCAACGAGGCTGATACCCATTACTACCCCACTCTACGCTACCAGGGCCAAAAGTTGGAGTTCTACCACAAGAACTGCGCCGTGCTCACCAACAAGCCGGCACGCCTGCTGCTAGAGGGTACGCTCTACACCCTGGCAGGCCAGGCTGATGGAAAGAAACTGCTGCCCTTTCTGAAACGGAAGTTCATCTCGGTGCCGCGTAAGATGGAGGCCACTTATTACAAGAGCTTCGTGGCTCCGCTCATAGAGACGGAAGACGTGGTGGCACATGGCTTCGAGATTGCGCAGGTGCAGGCCGAGCCCACCTTCGCCCTCTGCCTGACGGCTACAACCGGCCAGGCTACCGAGCTTTTTGCAGACAAGCCTCAGGATGCAGGGCTGCTGACGCCGACCAGCCCGGCCCAACTGCGTGCCGAAGCCAGCTACGGCGGCCATACCGTGCCCCTGGCCCGGCAGGCCGCCTGCATGGTGGTGGCAGAGGCATCTGGCGATACCTACCGGTTTACCAAAGTGCACCGCAATACGGCCGCAGAGCAGTATTTCTTGCAATTGCTGGGTACGCTTGGCCTGGCTGAAGCTACCGAGAGTGGCCGGGTGAGCCTCTCGCTGGGGGCGGCGCTGGGATGGCTATCGGCCCATGCGGCGGCCCTGCGCCATGCGGGTGTCGAGCTTAAGCAGGCCTTGCCAGAGGGAGCCCGCTTTGCTCTGGCGCCACCCAAGCTGGAGCTGGAGGCAAAGCCCAGGCTAGACTGGTTCGAGCTGGGCGGCGAGGTTGTCATCGGCGAGGTGAGGGTACCCTTCAGGCTGCTGCGGCAGGCGCTGGCAAAGCGCCAGCCCTGGCTCGTACTGCCTGGTGGCGAGCTGCTGGCCATTCCGCCAGATTGGATAGATGCCCTGCAAGACCTTGGCCTAACCACGCAGCGCAACTCGGCTGATGACGTGCTTGAGCTGCAGCCTGCCCAACTGGCCCTCTTGGGCCCCGTGCTGCAAGAGGCGGGCATAGAGGCCCAGTTGCCCGCCGCCTGGGCCGACAGGCTCCGGCAATTAGGCAACCCTGGCCCGCATCTGCTGCCAGACACCTTTAAGGGGAAGCTGCGCCCCTACCAACAGACCGGCTACGACTGGCTACATAGCCTGCGCGATGCCCAACTGGGCGCCTGCCTGGCCGACGACATGGGCCTGGGTAAAACCGTGCAGACACTCGCACTGCTTTGTGCCCTGCATCCGCCAGACGAGCGCCCCAGGGCCACCAGCCTGCTGGTGGTGCCCAACAGCCTGCTCTACAACTGGGAGCGCGAAGCCAGGCAGTTTGCCCCCCACCTGCGAATGCTGCGCCACATCGGGCCCCAGCGCCACCGCACCCACGAGCATTTCAACTACTACCACCTCGTCATCACCAGCTACGGCACGCTCCGCAGCGACAAGGCCATCTTTAGCACCTTCGCCTTCCGGAGTATTGTGCTAGATGAGGCCCACGCCATCAAGAACCACGACAGCGCCACGGCCAAGGCCGTTTTTACGCTCAAGGCCGGCTTCAGACTCTCGCTGACGGGTACGCCGATTGAGAACAATCTGATGGAGCTCTGGAGCCAGATGCAGTACTGCAACCCGGGCCTGCTGGGCTCTGCGGCGCATTTCAGGCAAAACTTTGTGGTGCCCATCGAGCGGCAGGGAGACACCGCCAAGGCCGAGCGACTCCGCAAGCTGATTGCCCCTTTTTTGCTGCGCCGCTTAAAACAACAGGTAGCCCAAGACCTGCCCCAAAAGACCGTACAGACGCTTTATTGCGAACTTACCGAGGCCCAGCGCCACGCCTACGAAAAGGTTCGCTCTGCCTACCGGACCACCATCCTCGAAAAGCTCGAGGAAGGGGCCTTGGCCAAAAACCGCTTTTTGGTGCTGCGTGGCCTCACGCACCTGCGCCAGATGGCCTGCCACCCAGTGCTGACGGAGCCTGACTACACCGACGGCTCTGGAAAGTTCGAGTCGCTCTGCTACAAGCTGCAAGAGGTGCTCGATGAGGGGCATAAGGTGCTGGTTTTCTCGCAGTTTGTGCGGCATTTGCAGCTCTTGCGCGCCTGGTTAGACGAGCACGGCCTTGCCTATGCCTACCTGGACGGCCAGACCCAAGACCGCCCCGAGCAAGTAGATCGCTTTGAGCGCAACCCGGCGGTACAGGTGTTTCTGCTAAGCCTGAAGGCGGGTGGAGTAGGCCTCAACCTAACCTCTGCCGACTACGTCTTTATGCTAGACCCTTGGTGGAACCCCGCTGCTGAGGCCCAGGCCATAGATCGTGCCCACCGGATAGGCCAGCAAAAGCCCGTGTTTGTGTACAAGTTCATTACCCAAGACACCGTCGAAGAGCGCATTCTTGAGCTGCAAGACCGCAAGGCGGCCTTGGCCGGGGCCCTCATCCAGGCTGAGGATAGCATGGTGCAGCGCCTATCAGAAGACGATATCCGCAACCTTTTTGGATAGCATTAGCATAAAATAAGCCCGGCCTTAGCGGTAAGCTAAGGCCGGGCTGGGCAACGTAATACCGGAAGCGGTTTAACGCAGGATCAGCATACAGTCGCCATAGACGTGGAAGCGGTACTTCTGCTCTACAGCCTGGCGGTATGCCTCTTTAATCAGGTCTGCACCGCCGAAGGCGCAAGCCATCATCATAGGTTGCGTCATAGGGAGCTGGAAGTTGGTCACCAAGGCATCGCCCATACGGAACTCATGCGGGGGGTAGATAAAGCGGTCTGTCCAGCTAGACATGGCCTTCAGGCGGTTGCCCGTAGCCAGAGAGCTTTCTATGGCCCGCATCGTCGTCGTGCCGACGATGACGATCTTCTGGCGCTTTTCTACAGCCTCGGCCACCCGTTTGACGGTTGCCTCTGGGATGGTGAAGGGTTCTGCGTCAGACTTGTGCTTGTTGAGATCTTCAGCCTCAACGGGGCGGTAGGTGCCCAGGCCAACGTGCAGGGTTATGTATGCTGCGTCGATGCCTTTAAGCTCCATGCGCTTGTAGGTCCGCTGAGAGACGTGCAGGCCTGCTGCAGGCACCGTTACGGCCCCGACGTTCTTGGCAAAGATGGTCTGAAACTGCTCGCGGTCTTCAGGCTCTACCTCGCGTTGATCTTTGATGATGGGCGGAATGGGCGTCTCGCCAATCTGGTCAATGATGGAGTCGAAATGCTCTTGGGTGCCGTCGTACAGAAAGCGGATCGTACGCCCCCGGCTGGTGGTGTTGTCAATTACCTCGGCCACCAGCTCTGAGTCGCCAAAGTAGAGTTTGTTGCCTACGCGGATCTTACGGGCAGGGTCCACGTTTACGTCCCACAAATGGTATTGCTTGTTGAGCTGCCGCAGCAAGAAAACTTCGATCTTGGCTCCGGTCTTTTCTTTTTGCCCGTACAGCCTTGCCGGGAAGACCTTGCTGTCGTTCATCAGCAGCAGGTCTCCCTCGCTGAAGTAGTCCGTCAGGTTGGCAAACGTTTTGTGCTCAATCTGGCCGGTCGATTTGTGCACCACCATCATTTTAGCATCGTCGCGGTGCGGAGCCGGGTGCAGGGCAATCAGTTCTGGCGGAAGTTGGAAGTCGAAGTCGTGCAGTTTCATGCCGAGTAGGAAATAGAAGAACAAGGCAGGCGTTATCGCGTTCAGCGCGCAGGCCGTGTCTTAAGACGTGCCTGTTTTTGGCACGCAAGCCCACAAATTACTTTTTTGGGGCCGTTTTGTCAAGCAAAAGTTACCCACAATGCCCTCTGCACCCCTAACTTGCCTGATTATGCACCACTTGCTGTTGCGGCGGCTGCGCCGGCTCACAAGCGTATTTATGGCAGGTAGTCTGGCCCTGCTCGCCAGTTGCGACCAGGTAGATTACCGCAAGGCCTTGCAGAATCCTACCCCTACGGATACTACCAAGCCCGACACTACCGCCAACTTGCCCACCATTACCCCGGTGCGCAAGGTGCTCTTGTATGATTTTACCGGCCACACCTGCGGCAACTGCCCCAACGGGCACGACCAGGCCAAGGCCCTGCAAGACCAGTTCGACGCCCGGTTTGGGGTTATGTCTATCCACTGCGGAGGCTTTGCGGTGCCCTTTCCGCCCCGGCCAGACTCTGCCTACGGGCTAGACCTGCGCACCCCCGCCGGAGACGCCCTAGACGATTTTTACCGGGCCAGCGCCGCTGGCCTGCCTCGGGGTGTGCTCAACGGCAAGGCTACTACCATGTCTCCGGTGGCGTCTTGGGCCAACATCACCCAACAAGAGCTACAGCGCCCATCTACCACGGGCCTGACGATGTCTTACGCCCCTGGCCGGGTACAGGTAAACCTCACCCAAACGACACCGCTAGCCGCGCCGCTGACCCTGACGCTTTACCGGATGCAAGACTCCATCCGCGGTTGGCAGAAAGACTACCGCCGCTCCAGCAACCAGCAGAACATCCGCAACTACTTCCACCGCCATGTACTGCGCGAGAGTATGGCCCAGGTGCCGGCCTTTGTGCCTGCCGAGTTTGCCGGCAACCGGCAGCGTATCTTCAACCTAAGCCTGCCTACCTCTAACAAACCCTGGCTACACGAGCTACTGGCCGTAGTGGCAGACCCTGCCACCGGCGAGGTGTACCAGTGGGCCATCGTCCGCAGCACAGCGCAGTAGCGGGCCCCGGCCTACTGAGGCTTAAAGCCAATAAACAGATAGCCGCAGCCTTGGGCGCCAGGCTGAGGTTCTAGCTTTAGATGCGCTACCCCTGTCTGCCCACAGGCATAGCCAAAGCGTGGCAGCAGCGCCTTGTGCTGCTTGTCGTAGTTAGAGAATACCGGCTTGTGGAAGCTGTCCAGCACGGTCACCTTGAGGGGCACGGGCTGGCCCTCCGGCCCGCAGGCAGTAAGCAGATAGTCTGTGCCTGCGGTAAAAATGTACATGTGCTCGGCCACGCCCCCTTGCAGGGGCACGGCAAAGGCTTTAACCGTCACGTAGCCTTCGGCCTGCCCGCAGGGGCAGTTCTGCACCTGGGCAGGCTCTGGGCAGCCTGCCGGTTTGCCGGCACCCAACAAAAGCCCCAACAACGCCGTGGTCGCCCACAAAAGACTACGCCGCTGCATACGCAAACCATCTAAAAGGCGAGCGTAGGCATATAATGCTTAAAGAGCATGCGCAATTCATAGGTAAGAGGGTTTAGTGGGAAAGCTGGTTTTGGTCTGGGAGCGGGGCTTGCAACTGCTGCCGCGCCTGGGCTAAAAGCGAAAGCAGTTTGGGCAGTTTGTCTGTAGGCAGGTAGCGCAAGGGCTGCGTCTGATCCATGTAAACGGCCAGGTCGTTCATTTGCCTCCACTCGCCCGATGCGCTAAGGGCTACTTCTTGTACGTCTTCTAAGCTGCGTTGGGTGGCGCGCAGCAGGGCATAGGTTTTGCCTGTGGCGGGGTTATCGCTGCCGGCGGTGTCAGGCCAGGCGGCAAGCAGAACGTCTAGCGCTGATTTTTGGTTGGCAAGCTCTGCCAGCAGGGCAGGCTTCTGCGTGGCCTTGGCATGGCGGGCTAGCAGGTAGAGGCCCTCTAGGTAGCAGCCGGCCACGGCCATGGCGGCCAGCGGCAGTTGCCCGCGCTTTTGCAGTTGGGTGCTCAGCGCCGCCGCCCCCAGGTTTAGCCGCGACATCAGCGTATCAGACGATACCCCCTCCTCTAGGCCTTTGGCCAACGCCTGCACGTTTAGCGCATCGCTCAGGTTGAGTTTTTGCGCTAATGTTTCCACGGCGCGCAGGCTCTGGCCAGCCTCTAGCGGATGCTGGTAAAGATTGGCATAGGCTACGTCTGCCACATAGGCCCCCAGCCCGAGGGCCTGCCTTTCGGTGGTGCGCAAATAGTCTGTATGCCCGGCAGGCAGCAGCAGGTCTGCCCGAAAGAGCGGATCTTGCCGGTGCAGCCGCATGGCCGTTTCGGTAGGGGCAGGCAGGGCATCCAGCAGTTGGCATCGCTCGCGATAATCGGCGGTTAGCTGCAGGCCCTCGCTGGCCACGGTGTCATGCGGATTCTGCTGGCAGCCTGCAATCAGAAGCGCCAGCGCCACTACCCAACCCAAACCTTTCAGGCTCGTCTTATCTCCCATACTGGCTGCCAAAAGTCACTTTTAAAGATGCTTACCGTCCACTGGCTCGGGCCCTACCTTGCCAGAGTCAACCTTAGCCGCGTAAGGTTTGGCCCAAAGCCCAACCCTGCTATTGACCCAAGCGTTTACAACTACCAGATATGCAAGACACTAACCTGCACGTAACCAAGCGCCGCGTGGTGGCCGCCTTCGAGGCGCGCCTCAAAGACACGCTGGCATCCATAGAAAATCTGGAGGAGGTGCTCACAGAAGGGACCCGCAGCCAAGACGAAGAGACCTCTAGCGATAGCCTGGGCCGCAAGTCAGAAGAAATGATGCAAGATCTGGAGAACCACGGCATCATTGCGGGCGACGCCAAAAACAAGCAACTGGCCCTGGCAAGCCTAAACCTGGATGCTACGCTAGACGAAGTGGCCGTAGGTGCTCTTGTCGTTACTGATCAGGCCCGGATGCTCGTTTGCACCGCACTAGAGCCACTGGAGGTAGATGGCCAAACCTATGTCGGCGTATCTATCCAGGCGCCGCTGATAGCGCAATTGCTGGGAAAAAAGGTAGGCGAGAGCATAACCTTCAACGAGCGGACGCTAACCATCGAGGCCATTGCATAGTACCCGCCCGTATGAGGCCACGTACGCAAAAAAAGCCTCAGAAGATCTGAGGCTTTTTTAATGCACGTTGGTGCGGCCGGGGCGGGGTGCCACGGCCATTCCAGGGCCAGAGGCCTACCCTCTGCCTGCTGTTTTGCAACGTAGGGCAGTGGCGGTTGGTGGTCACGGTCAACCACCGTTTGGGGGCCGGCGGATAGGGCGACTGGAGAGGCAGCATAGCGCCCCGCATGCACAGATAGAAAGACCTGTGCGCTGCGGGCCGGCTTGGCTGCGCGCCGTGCAGGCCTGGGGGGCGCTGCCACAGAGCGCAGCAAGGCAGCCGTTGGCGGGCCGCTTGTTGCCACCCAACCTTGCAGCAAATACCGTGGAGCTGCCAGGCTGGGTAAGGGTGGGAATGATAAGGGCCGCCCAGCAGGCAGCCCCTATACAGGCAGGAATGAAATAGAATCCTCCGTTTCCGATGTTATGTGATACGCTTACTCGCTGACCTTGAACTGAAGGTCTGAGACGACGATGGGCGTAGTATTGGTGTTAGACTTGAGCCAAACCTCGATATAGTCGCCAGAGATGAGCTCTACCTGCGTTTGCAGTGTGAGCTGGAAGCCAGCATTCCGGCCCAGGTTGGCAACCGTAGAGTTGGGGGCGATCAGCTCTGTGCCGTTCTTCATGATGGCGATAGAGTAGCCATTGCCGTCGTCTGTTGCAGACGATTTGGCACTTACGGCCGCAAACACGTTAAGCGTAGTGCTGCGCTTGCCTGTGAAGACGAACTTGTTGCTGGAGGGCGTGGTGAACTTGTCAGACTTTAGCACCTTGGTGGTGCCGTTTACCTTGGTGTACAGGCTGGCCGTTTTGAAGCCCGTCGGCGCTGTGTTGTCGTTCATGTACAGGTAGCCCATGCCTTTGGAGTCTGCCACACCTACACCGTTCATGTGCATCTCCCAGCCTGGGGTGTAGCTGTCAAAGCCTACCAGTAGGTTGGTAACGCCGCGGAAGAGGTTGAGCGCCAGGCGGCCCTGGTCAACCATGGCACCTTTGTTCATCTTGATGCCCGTCTCGCCAGAGTACACAAAGTAGCAAGACTGGATGATGACGTCGTTTACCACAGCGTTGTCCATAAACTCTACGGCCGAGCCCTTGGTGATGCCCGTCACGTAGTTGAGGGTGTTGGTCCACTTCTGCATATTGCCGGCCACTTTTATGCCGTCTTTGCACTTCCAGTAGTTCTTCTCTATGCAGACCGTGTTGAAGCCCGTGATCTTACCGACGCCGGCACTGGCGATGTTGGGCGCGTCTAGCACGGAGCATCCAGTGAAGATGTTGGCATACTTGGTGCCGGTCAGGTCTTGGAAGTCGTAGCCAGACGTTTCGGTGCTGGCGCAGATTACGCCGATACTCTCCATGTACACGTCAACATCCCGGCTGCGGAGCACGGCTCCGGCTACTGACGAGATGATGAAGTCTTTGCCGGGGTCGTTGCCGCGTAGGCCGGCACCGTTCAGGTTGATGCAGTTGGTGCCGATGTTTACAGGGCCGGCAACGATGTACATCTTATTAGGGGCCAGCTTGATGACGCCCTGATAAGGTGAGGGCAGGTCTTTCATGTCGCTGACGACAACCACGTTGGCACCTTCTAAAGGCAGGGCCCGTGGCGAGGTTGCAGGCGCAGCGGCAAAATAGGCCGCAGGCGTGGCGTAGCTCGGTACGCCCTCGGCGGTGGTAGGATCTTGGCCTACGCCTGCCAGCAGGGGTAGGGGAGCGTTCAGGCAGATGCCCAGTGCGACAGCAGATACAAGGCTGCGAGAGGTAAGAGTCCTCGTCATGACTTATGTGGATTAATGGGGTTAGACCGTGAGTAACCAGCTTTATTACCGGCTGGCAGTGGCAAAACTGGTGGCCCCGCCAAGGCCGTTTTGCGTGCTGTTGGGCAATCTCCTTAGTTGCGTAGGATGCAATGGTTCCTATTTTAGGAAAACGCTAATGCGTTTTCTATCAAGCAGTTGCCCCTGTTTATGCATTTTCAGTATAGCCTCGGCTTAGCCACTTTTGCAAACACAAGCCACACATAGCCCACCTTTCCGGAAACTGGACGCTTTGTTTAACTATAAGTCCAGAAAATCCTTACACTCTCTAAGTCAGGGCGTGTAAAAGTGCCTAAAAGTGCAATAAATTATCTATTGCGCCGTGCGGGGTTCCAGAAAAAGCATATTTGGCCGAAGATTGGCCCGGTGAAAGCAGTGTTATTGTTTAACGATGGTGTGCATTTTGTTTAACATAATCTAAGCAAGAAAATATAGCATAGTTCAGGAGGCCAACGCCAACAAAAAAGCACCCTTAGACAAGGGTGCTTGTAGGTAGCAAAAGCCAGCAGGCGTGGCAACTTTATTTATCAGCCTCGGGTGGGGCGGCAGCCAACAGTTGGGCGGCTAGCTCTTTTGCCTGATCGGCAAACATCCGTGCCAAGGCCAGCAGGTCTTCATCTGACATTTGCTCTTTGGCGCAGTTTTCAAGCTCGCGCACGCTTGTGCGCATGGGCACTACCTGCAGCATATCCAGCGTAGCCTTTAGCCTATGGGCTACATTGTATATCCTGGTGCGGTCTAGATTCTGGGCGGCCTCTAAGATCTCGGCCGTAGAGGTCTCCGTCAGGGTGCGGGCCATCCCCAGCATTTTGTAAACAAAAGCAGGGTTGCCTTGCGAGAGTTGCTCCAGCTTCTCGGCCGAGAAACGAACCTCATGGCCCCATGTAGGCGCTTCGGCCGCTTCTGTCGCCTGCGTCGGGGGCTGCTCTGCGGGTTGCTCCAGGTGGCGACGTATTTGGGCAATCAGCTCTGCCTCTTCAAAGGGTTTTACTACAAGGTCATCCATGCCAGCCGTCAGGCAGCGCTCCCTTATTTCGGGGAAAGCGTTGGCCGTCAGCGCCAGCACGGGGCCCTTGTAGCCTTGTTGCCGCAAAATAACGGTAGCGTCTAACCCTCCAAGCACGGACATTTGCAGGTCCATCAATACGATGTCTGGCCAGCGTGCCGACACAAGATCTACGGCTTCTGCCCCGTTGTTGGCCAGCACCACCGATGCTCCGGCAGACTCTAGCACCGTTTGCGCCACCAGCCTGTTAAACTCGTTGTCTTCTACGACCATCACCAGCCAGCCATCTAAGCGTTGGGTGCCCGTTTGCTGGGTGGGCGTTTCTATCTGCGCTGCCGGGGCGGCAGGCAGCGCTATAGTAAAGCTGAAAATGCTGCCCTTGCCGGCTTGGCTCTCTACAGACAGGGTGCCCCCCATGGCCTCTACCCACTGCTTGGATATGTTGAGGCCCAGGCCCGTGCCCCCATACTCGCGCGCAATGTTGGCATCTGCCTGGCTGAAGGGGTCAAAAACCCTTTGCAATACCTCGGCGGCCATGCCGATGCCGGTGTCTTCAACGGCAAAGGTTACCTGGCCGGGTGCAGGGCCTGGGCCTATGCGGAGCAAAACGTGCCCATGCTCCGTAAACTTGACGGCATTGCCTGAGAGATTCATCAGCACCTGGTAAATCCGGTGCCCGTCGCCCAGCACATGGCGCGGCAACGTATCAGCCAGCGAAACCTGGAAGGCAATCTGCTTTTCTTCGGCCTTATACTCCAGCACGTTGGCTACGGCCCGCACCGTCTTGGCCAGGTCGAAGGGGGCCAGGGCCAGTTCCATCTTGCCGGCCCGCAGCTTAGAGAAGTCCAGCACATCGTTGATGAGCACCAGCAGGTTGCTGGCCGACACCCCGATGGCATCTACATAGCGGCGCTGGCGGTCTTCCAGCATGGTTTTGGCCAGCAACCGCTGCATACCGATAATGGCATTCATCGGCGTGCGGATCTCGTGGCTCATATTGGTCATAAAGAGCTCTTTGGCCTCAGAGCTTGCCTCAGCGGCAATTTTTGCCTCCTTAAGGTCTTCTTCTAGCTTCTTACGTTGCGTAATATCCAGGTGGATGCCGATGGACCCAACCACCTCGCCTTTGGCATTGTACCTCGGCGCGCCACTCACCAAAAACCATATCTGTGTGCCGTCTTTGCGCCTGCAGGGGATCTCGTACACGTCCATCTGGCCTTCTTGCCGCAAGGCCGCTTTTTCTAGCAATAGCTCTGTAACTGTGCCATCGGTCAGCAAATCGGTAGCCCGGTTGCCAATTAGCTCTTGGGGGGTGTAGCCTGTCATATGCTGCAGGCTATGGTTGGCATACTGGATGTAGTCTTGGTTATCTACCTCTAGCAGGCCAAGGTTCATGTTCTCGATCAGCGTCCGGTATTTTTCCTCGCTTTGGGCCAGGTTGCGCCGCTGGTTTTCTGCCAGGGTCACGTCGCGGTAGCGCCACATGTGGCCCAGATACTTGGGCCCAGCCCAAACTGGAATGTAGTCTCGCTCCAAGATTCGGCCATCGGCCATCTCCAGTATCTCGGCCAATGCCCTTTTTCTGTTTTGCAGTATCTCAGCCACGCGGCTCAAAAACCCCTCAGGGTCGGCAAACAGGGCCTTGCTTTGCTCAGCTGCCCGGCTGCAGTCTGCCCCGCGCAAGGCAGCGGGAGGGGCGGGTATACCAAAAATTTGGCAAAAGGGCTGGTTGGTTAGTACAATCTGCCGCTGCTCGTTTTCTACCAGCAGCGCGTCTTGCAAATTGCCAATCAGGCTTTCTAGGCGCTGCAAGGTAGCTTTTAGCTCGTAACGCACGAGGGTAGCATCCGTAAACTCGCGCAGAATGACGGCGCAGCTGCCGTCTGGCCCTCTATGCCCGATGCCTGGCCAATAGTACTCGCCGTTCAGCTTTATGGTCGAGATCTGGGTCAGATTACGCTCAGCAAAACGCCTGAGCGTCCGCAAGTAGTCGGCCAGGGGCCGTTTGCGCTTGCTGGCTGTCTCGCTTACCAGGCGCAAAAAGGCTCCATTGGCTTCCAGAATTTGGTCTTGCGCATCAAGCCTAACAATCGGAGACCTAGCCTCTAAAGCAATTGAGGCCCAGGCGTTAACCTGGGCCAGTTTTTGCTTAAGGGCTTCGTTTTCTGCGCGTAGGTCTTGCAGGCTTGCCGCGTCGGTCATACTACCACTTCGCCGGCTTTTATCAGTTGGTAAATTTTTGACTTGCTGATCTGCAACACCTCGGCGGCCTTTAGCACATTGCCCTTGCAGCGACGCACGGCCGCAGCAATCACCTCCCGCTCTATCTGAGCCAGCGGTTTTGTGGTGTCTTCTAGGGCAGTGGGGCTAGGCACGTTCAACACAATGTCAGCTTCTGTAATCTCTGGCCCTTCGCTCAGGGTAAGGGCGGCTTCTACCACGGCACGTAGCTCGCTGGTATTGCCGGGCCATGCATAAGATAGTATTTTCTCTTTAGCGGCTTCTGTTAAAGGCTTTGCGCGCAGCCGGTTTTCGCGCGCAAAGTCTTCCATAAATGCCTTTGCTAAGATAAGGGTATCTACCCCCCGCTCTCGCAGCGGTGCCAGCGGTATGGTGATGCCCATAAGCCGGTAAAAGAGGTCTTCGCGGAAGTTGCCCTCCAACACCTCCTCCGCTAGGTTGCGGTTAGAGGCCACCACCAGGCGCAAGTCTATCGGAATGGGCGTACTGCTGCCCAGCCGTCGCATTTGTTTGTCTACAATTACGCGCAGCAGCTTGGCCTGCAAAGACCCATCCAACTCTTGAATGGCATTGATAAACAGCGTGCCCCCGTTAGACTCTTCTATCCGGCCTATGCGGCGATGCGAGGCACCCGGCCAGGCACCCTGCTCGTAGCCGAAGAGTTCGGTTTCAAAATAATCTTGCGGCACGGTGCTAAGGTCCACCAGCACCAGTGGCTCGTGGTGGCGGGGGCTGTTGTAATGGATGGCCTTGGCCACCATGCCCTTGCCTGTGCCTGCCTCGCCAAAGACAGACACCGGTATGTTGGTGCGGGCCGCCTTTTCTATCAGCGGGATGATGCGTTGTATGGCGGCAGACTGCCCTTTGATAAGATTTTGCAGTTGGTACTTCTGCGTTACCTCTTGCCGAAGTTTATCTACCTGCCGGCGCAGAGCCTGCTTTTCGCGCGCGTTCTGAATGCTGTTGCTGAGCTGTGTGAAGGTATCAGGCGTCTTTTGGATGTAGTCGTAGGCGCCCAGCTTGAGCAATTGGACGGCCGTGCTAACCTCATCTTGCCCAGAGATGATGATTACATCCGTCTCTGGCGAGGCCTCCAGCATCTTGCGCAGTACCTGTGTGCCGTCCAGGTCTGGTAGGGTGTAGTCTAATGTAACCAGATTCGGCTTTTTGTGCATTTTGGCCAGCGCCTCCTTGCCCGTAGTGAAGCGGTGGAGTTCGTAGTCTGCATTACGACCCAGATAGAACGCCAACAGCTGTGCATAGGCAGTATCGTCTTCGACGATGAATATTTTGAAGGGAGCAGCCATAAAGTGGTTATACGTCAAAATTATACGCTAAAGAGCCACTGAGACCTTCATTTGTTTTGCCATAAGCACCCTCTGCTTAAGTAAGCCAAGGCCGCATTATACCATCTAAAGTAGATTATTTTTATTCCTTATTACGGAAACAATATAACAATGTGCACTTAGCTGTAATAATGCTTGCGCTTTTCATACTGTCCTATTTCAACTGTATAGTGCTTTAAAAAATTATACTTATTTGATAATTGTAATAATAGAAAATAAAAGTGCAAATGGTATTCCAATCTGTGGAATGTTATTTTTCAGCCTTCTACCATGTAAGGTTTTTGTCTTGGCCGTTTTGTAATGGGTTGAAAATCAGCACGGGCAGGCGCACTTTTTTTTGAGACAAAATCGCTGGCTAAATTTTGCCTGCCCGGTTAGTTGCGTATCTGCGGCCGCGCAGCCAGGCCCGCGTCACCCCAAACAGCGCCAGTAGTAGGAGCGGCCCGCCCAGGTTTAAGGCTTGCCATGTCGTTTTCTCTTCTTTGAGGCGAGGTTTGTCTAGCGGGCGCAAGGTTACCTCCTTTTGCCGGGCCAGGATGAGGCCATCCTCGTCGAGCAGGTAGCTCAAAGCGTTGAGCACGAAGTCTTTGTTGCCGAAGGTGATGCCTGTCAGCCGGTCGTATCCGGTGGGGTACACCACTTGCTTGCGGGGGTTAAACTCGTTGAGAGCAAAGTCTCCGTCGCCTACCACCAGCACGGCCCCAGGCATATCGCGCTCGGCAAATTTGAACTTCTCTGCCGTTACCGGGGCCAGCCGGTTGGCGTAGAGGCTGGTAAAGCTGCCCTCTAGCAGCACGGCCAGGGGCAGGTTTTGCTTGTTGAACAGCGCCGGCGTAGGCTGCACACGCGCCTCGTTGAAGCTGACCGTAACCGGGCTGGCCGCCAGCCGGCTGTATTTGCCCGTAGAGGCTAGCACCGTCTTACGGATGCCCGGCACGGCAACGGTATCTACCGTACCCCCAAACCGAAACCAGAGCGCATCTGAGTTGCGCGTAATGGGGTGGGCCGCAAACGTGTTCACAATCGGGAAGTAGTACCAGGGCACGGGCATCGTCTGCGGTTGGTTGCCCATGTAGCCCACCACCAGCGGCACAGAGGCGCAGTTTTGGTCTTGTACCAGGTCTGCGTTGGCGCGCGCGCCGTACTTGAATAGCAGGTCTGACAGGTTCAGGTCTATCGGCAAAAAGACGTTGTTGTCTGGCTTGAGCGAGTCTAGCACGATGGGGAACGGCTCCAAAAAAAACAAGAGCTTGCCCCCGTGCACCAGCAATTGGTCTAGCTTATACTTGTCTGGCTCAGAGAAGGGCTGCGTCGGCTTAAAGACGAGGGCTGCGTCGTAGCCGTCTAGGCTCATCTTGCGGTCTAGCAGAACGGTGTCCAGCTCGTAGAGTCCTTTCAGGCTGGTGGCCAGGTCGTTAAGCTCTATGCCCGTATGCTCGCCGTGGCCGCGGATGATGGCCAGGCGCTTCTTTTTGGGCTGGCTAACCTTGCGGATGGCCAAGGCAAGCTCGTATTCTACGCCTTCCACGCTCTGGTTGAGGCGGGTCTGGGGCCCTGCGGCCTGGTTCCCTTTGAGCAGTGTGACGGCCTCCTCGCGCCCACCCATCTGCACGATGGCCCCAGGCCAGATGATCTTCTCTGAGCGTTTGCCGTTTTCGTCGGCCGTCAGGTTGGTAGGTTGAAGGCCCCGCTCAAACAGGCGTTTGTAGAGCTCGTTGCGCTGCTTCTCGTTCGGGTTGGCGCTGGGGTCGGTAAAGGTGAACTGGACATTGTCGCCCGCGTAGGCCTGAAACTCCTCCAGCGTCTCGCGGATGGCCTTTTGCAGGCGCTCGAACCCGGCCGGAAACTCGCCCTCCAGAAAGACCTCTACCACCACAGGGTCTTTGATCGTCTCTAGCAGGCGCTGCGTGGCAGGCATCAGCGAGTAGCGCTTGTCTTGCGTCAGGTCTGCCCGCACAAAGTAGGCCGAGCCTATCACATTGATGGCTATCAAGGCCAACAGCACCAAGGCACCACGTACCAGCTTGCTTTTCATAGTATATCGCCTGCAAAAGTAAAAGACAGCCCGTATGGCGCCTTTGTGTCAGCGCTAGCAAAAAGCCCAGGCCATGCAGCCTGGGCTCCTGCAAACAAGGTCTTTCCGCAAGGGGGCTATTTCAGCTCTGCGGCGCGGAGCTCCCGTGTCCAGGCGATGCCGCCGTCGGCTTTCAGGATGGTGATCTTGAGCACCCTGTCGCTATTGGGCCCGCTGAAGGAGAGCAGGGCCGCATTGTGCGTAGCTACTACCGTCTCGGGGATAACGTACGGATTGGGCTCGTTGCGGGGCGCGTGGCTGCCTGCCGTCAGCGAGCTGGCCGTCAGCTCGTAGAGCGGGTAGGTGCCCGGCCGGTCCATCTTCTGGAAGGAGGTATGGTGCCGGTCGCCACTTAGCAGTATGATACCGCTGGCACCGCTCTCTTGCAGCACCTTCAAGAAACGTTCGCGCTCGGCTGGGTAGCGTGCAAGCGTCTCCAGCTCGATCTTGCGGCCGTTGTCGCCGGCAATCTCAAACACCGGGTTGAGCAGTTGGCCCCCGTTGGCAATAATCTTAAACCGGGCCCTGGAGCCGGTGAGCGCGTCTTTTAGCCATTGCAACTGCACCTGGCCAAAGTAGTCTCGGTTGGGGTCTTTGTCGTCGTTGGGCGCGCGGAACCAGCGGTCGTCTAGCAGAAAGACCTGGGCATCTCCCCACATAAAGGTGCTCGTCTTGCTGCCGGGGCCTGCCAGGCCGGTGTTCATGCTGGGGAAGAAGGCCGAGAAGATTTCTGACGTCATGGCCTTGCCCCAGTAGCTGCGGTCGGCGTCGTTGGGGCCGTAGTCGTGGTCGTCCCAGGTGGCGTAGTGGTGGGTGCTGGCCAGCAGCGGCTGCAGTTGGGGCAAAGATCTTGTATGCGAGTACCGGTGCAAGATGCCGGTGCGTGTGTTCCAGTCGGCCTCGCGGGTGTAGGTGTTGTCGCCCAGCCAGAGCATGGCATCGGGTTTGGCCTGGGCCAGCACTTCCATCATCTGGTAGTCAGAGCCGTAGCCTTTGCCAGGCCGGTCGTAGATGCTGTCGTTGACGTACAGGCAACTGCCCACTGCCATCGTAAACGCGGGTGCATCCTTGCGGAACTGCCACAGCTCCTGGGCCTGGAACTCTGTCGGGTAGGGGAGGGTAATTTTCTTGCTGTTCAGGTACACGTCGTAGGTGTAGCGCTTGCCGGGCTGCACCTGGTCTGCCACTACGGTGGCGGTGTGGGCCAGATGGTCTGCTGTGGCCACCTCGGCCGTGCGGAGCTCCGGGCCGTCCGAGCCTTTGATACGGTAGCGCACCTGCACCTTGGCGGGCTTCTGCGCCTGCACCCAGATGGCGCACTCTCTAAAGTCTGACCAGGCCAGCATGGGCCCGCTTTTCAACAAGCCCTTCTGTGCCAGGGCAGGCCAGTTGGGGGCCGTTGCTAAAACTACCCAAACCAAAAAGTAACGGAGAGAACGAATCATGCCACAAAGGTGGCAATGGCAGGCCTAACCGTAGCGCCTTGGACGACTCAGAATTCTGGCGGAGTTAGCAACTGCACGTACCCACAGCGCGGCCGCAGAAAAGCAGAAAGCCGTTCGGCAAGAGCCGACGGCTTTCTGGGAAGTCCAGAGGCACAGCCATAGTAGCTGTGGCTTTGGTCTATCACAAATAACGCAAATCTGTTTGGTTAGTTCCAAACAAATAGCTGACATTTCTCACATAACTGTTAAGATTCCATCCCCCCCTCGCGGCGCAGCTCGGCTTCGATATCGCCCAGCATCACGTTCTCGATGGCTTCGTCGCGTGTAGGGACGATGTTGAGCACATGCTCCAGCTGCGAGAGGCGGATGAGCTTCATGGTATGGTCAGAGATGCCTGCAATGGCCAGCGTGCCGCCACTGTCTTTGCAGATGCGATTGGCCACCAGTATGGCCGACAGGCCGCTGGAGTCGGTGTACTTCACCTTCGTCAGGTCTAGCACCATGTTCCGCACGCCCTCCGCATTGAGCGTAACCAGTTCTGACTTCAACAGCGGGCTCACGGCAGAGTCCAGCCGATCTTCTTCCAGGGCGATTAAGGTGTAGTTGTCTTGCTTATCGAGTAGATACTTCATTTTGGAGGGTTTGTTGGGAGTATGGAGCGTTAAACGTCAGAAAGGTGCATCGGGTTGCGATGGGCAAGGTAGGCCTGCAGGGCCCGCTCTATGCGCTCGGCCGGAGGAAGATCAGGGTCTGGGGCCACAAAAGGCTTGCCAAGCACCTGCTCGTAAAGTTCGATGTACCGGGCCGAAATTCCTAGCACGCGGGCATCGTCCATTTGGGGCACGGTTTGCCCGGCCTGGCCAGAAAACCCCTCCTCTAACAGCCATTGCCGCACAAACTCTTTACTCAGTTGGCGCTGGGGCTGGGCCTGGGCCTGGCGCTCGGCATAGCCTTCGGCGTAAAAGTACCGGCTGCTGTCGGGCGTATGCACCTCGTCTATCAGCAGAATCTGGCCCTGGTGCAGGCCGAACTCATACTTGGTATCGGCCAAAATCAGCCCGCGCTCTGCGGCCTGCCGCTGCCCTTCGGCAAAGAGGGTAAGGGCGTAGCGTTCCAGCACAGTATAATGTGCCTCGCTCACCAGGCCGCGCGCCAAGATTTCTGCCCGGCTGATGTCTTCATCATGGCCCTCGTGCGCCTTGGTGGTAGGCGTAATGATGGGAGCAGGCAGCGGGTCGTTTTCGCGGAGCCCATCGGGCAGTGCCACACCGCAGAGGATGCGCTTGCCGCTCTGGTAGGTGCGCCAGGCATGGCCCACCAGATAACCGCGCACCACCATCTCTACCGGAAAAGGATCGGCCAGCAAACCGACCGATACCTGCGGGTCTGGCGTGGCCTGCAGCCAATTCGGCACCAGGTGCCGGGTGCTGTCCAGAAAAGCCGCAGCCACCCCATTAAGCACAGCGCCTTTATGCGGAATGGCCCGAGGCAGCACTACGTCAAAAGCAGAGATACGGTCTGAGGCTACGGCCACCATAAAGCCATCAAACCGGTACACGTCGCGCACCTTGCCCCGATAAAAGCTCTGCTGCCCGGGCAAGGTAAAGCTGGTAGAATCTAGCGCCTGCATGGCTGCAAAGGTCGGCAAAGGTTGGGCAGTTGTGGCCTTGGCCTGTGGCAGATTTAACACAGATCTGCCTGGCTTCTCTATCTTGCCTGGCATGCTCAAGCCTACGCCGTTTGCCGCCAGACAGCCCTTGGTGCTGCCGCTATTGGCGTTGTTGGCTGGCATGGCCATGGCCCCCGAGGCTGGCCTGGCTTGGGGGCTGGCATGTGCAGCATCGGGCGTGCTGATACTGGGTATTGGCGGCTACCTCTGGCGCAGGGCCTATTGGGCGCTGGTGGGCGCCTTGGTGGCTTTTGCAGGCCTGGGCGTTTTGACAGGCCAAGCTGCCCACTACCGCCCAGGCCCCGCGCCAGAGGCACTTTTGCCCAACCCAAGGCAAACCGTTTGGGTTGGTACGGCAGCGGCGGGCCAATGGCTGCCCGGCGGTAAGTATGCCTTCCGCTTGCGGGCAGAGGCCGTAGCCATGGCTCGGCAGTGGCATCCCCTGCATGCGGCCATAAACGTGCGCCTACCGGCCGCCTTGGCACCCAGGCCAGGTGCCCGCCTGCTGCTAAAAGGTTATTGGGTGCCCAACCAACCCACCCAGGGCGACCCCTTCTGGCAAGGCTACCGCCAAAACCTGGCCCGGCAGCAAATAGGCGGCACACTTTATCTGACCCCGCGCACGGGCCTGTTGCAAACCCTGGCAGATGCACCCGCCTTTGGCCTTCAGGGTATGGCCCAGCGGGCTGCCCGGGCCTGCAATCAGTTGCTAACCCAAGCCTTGGGCAATACCCCAGCCGCTGGCACAGCCAAAGCTCTGCTATTAGGCACCCGCGAGGGCCTCACCGACGAGCTGCAGGCCACCTACTCCGCCTGCGGAGCCATCCACTTGCTGGTAGTATCTGGCGGACATTTGGCTTTTTTGTGGGCGGCGGGCTTTGCGCTTTTGCTGCTGCTGCCACCTGCCTGGCAAGGGCAAAACCGCTGGTTGGGGCGGCTGTTGCTGCTGGCGCTCGTATGGGCCTTTGCCTTTGTGGCCGGCCTGGCCCCCAGCATGCTGCGGGCGGCCTGGATGCTCACCCTGGCCCAGATAGGCCTCTTGTGGGGGCGGCCATCGGCCAACCTGAACGGCCTTGCCGGCGCTGCCTGGGTGTTGCTCATGCTAGATCCCTCCGCTGCTTTTAGCCTGAGCTTTCAGCTTAGCTTCGGCTGTGTGGCAGGCATACTGATTATTGGCCAGCGGCTAGAGCAGGCCTGGCAGCCCCGCAACGCTTTGCTGTCTTTCGGTTGGAAGGCGCTGGCCACCACCCTTGGGGCCCAGGCAGGGGCGCTGCCGTTCACGCTCATTTACTTCGGGCAGTTGCCGCTTTGGTTTTGGCTGGCCAACCCGCCTGCCATAGTAGGCGCGGCACTCCTTCTGCCTGCCACCGTTGGGCTGGTGGCCTTGCAAGGCCTGGCCAATGCCATGCCGTGGGCGCAGCCGCTGGCAGACGGCCTGGCCTGGCTGGTTGCCCAGTCGCTTAATCTGCTCAACGGCTGGATGGCCTGGGTGGCCCACTTACCCTATGCCGTGCAAGAGGGCTACTTTCTGGCTACGGCCCAGGCGGCCTGCCTGGCATTGGCCATACTGTGGTTGGCAGCCTGGCCTGCACGCCTAACGCTGCGCCATGCCAGGCTGGGTGCGGCGCTGGCTCTGATGTGGTGCCTTGCCACGGTTTGGGCATTGCGGCAGCGAGCCCAAACCGTCCGGATGGCCTTGGTGCCTGGGCCAGAGGCACCGGTATGGGTGGCTCAACAAGGCCTTTATATGGCTGCGCCTCCCTTTCCTGCCCGGTCCGCCCTGGCAAATCGCTGGCAAACCGAGCGCTGGCTAAATGTGGCCAGCCCATTGCCACCTTCCGCCGCCTGGCGCATCAACGGCGTCTGGCTAGCGGCCAGCCGTGAGGCAGCCCCACTCCCATTGCGCAGGCAAGCCCGGCAGGGTACGCTTACCCTTGTGGCGCTAGACAAGCAGCCTGTATTTGAGCTGCCGGCAAAACGGTAGAAAACCAAACCCTTGTTTTGCCATATCTTGCGCCGCCGTCTGGCCCCAGCGGGCCAAAAGCGGCATAGCTGTCTTTATGAAAAGGATTATACCCGGAGTTTTATTAGGCCTTGCGCTGCTGGCGCCTGCCCTGTGCGTTGCCCAAGCGCCGCAAAACAGGTTTACCGCCGCCTTGGCAGCCAAAAATGATGGTCGCATCAAGGTAGTGCCCAACGAGGCCGAAAAAAAGGTGGATGTGGAGATTGACGGCAAGCCCTTTACCGCCTACCGCTGGGGCTTAGGCAACCGGCCGGTGTTGTTCCCCATTAACACGCCCAAGCAAAACGCCGTAACCCGCGGCTATCCTGCAGCGCCCCGCCCCAACGAGCGCGTGGATGCCGTCAACCAGGTTGGCTTATGGATGAGCTACGGCAAGGTAAACGGCATAGATTTCTGGAACGACGCGCAAAACCCCGGCCCAGACGGTAAAGGGCCCTACGGCACCATCCGCCACAAGGCCATCAAACGTGCCCAGAGCGGCAAGCTGCAAGGCCAGCTCGAGGTAGAGGCAGACTGGGTGGGCCCAGACGGTAAAGTCATCGTGCAAGAGGCTACATTGTTTGTATTTGAGGGCGGTGGGTCAGACCGTACCATCACCCGCACCACCATCCTGACGGCAGTACAAGACGCCGCCTTTACCGACAACCCCAACGGCCTGCTTGCCCTGCGCCTGGCCCGAGAGTTGGAGCGCCCCACCAAAACCCCCGCCATATTAACCGGGGCCGATGGCAAGCCACAGGCAACGCCCTCTACCGGCGGTGGTGCCAATGGCACAGTCGTCAACTCAGAGCAAATCAAAGACGACAGCATCAACGCCAAGCGCGCAGAGTGGGTGCTGGTTAACGGCCAGTTTGGCAACGAGCCCATATCCCTGGTTTTTATTGATCATCCCACCAACCTGGGCCACCCCACGTACTGGAACTACAACGGCAATGGCCTGCTAGGTGCCAACCCCCTCGGCGTTACGCCCTACACCAAAGGCCGCGAGGTGCTCAATATGCGCATCCCCAAGGGCAATAGCCTAACCCTTAAGCACCGAATCCGCCTACAGTCTGGCAGGCAACTATCAGAGGCCGATTGCGAGCGCATCTTTGCCCAGTTTTCTCAGGGCGAGGAGGAGTAGTCATTTCGCCTTCGGCTCGCTTTGCGAGCTGCCCTCGTCTTGCCACATCGTGCTAGCATCGCTACAATCTTTTATTGCCCAGGCCCGTGCCCGCCAACGCGACGCCCGCCTGGCTGCTATGCCCCGCCATACGCAGGGTACAGATCTATTGGGGGGGCATACCGTCTGCTTTAATGATGCAGCGGCCTACCTGCAGCAGCGCAACGAGATCTTCTACCGAGGCATATACCACTTTAAGCCCGTGCAGGCCCAACCCCGCGTCTTAGACTGTGGCGGTAATCTGGGCCTGTCAGCCATCTTTTTCCGGCAGCAGTATCCCTCGGCCCGTGTTACGGTTTTTGAGCCAGACCCTGCCATTGCCGATATCTGCGCCCATAACCTGGCAGCCTTCGGGTATCAGGATGATGTAGAGTTGGTGCGCAAAGCCGTCTGGACGCACGACACCACCTTGCACTTTGATGCCAAGGGGGCCGCGGCCGGGCGCGTTGTAGAGGGTAATGCCGCAACCGTAGAAGTGCCTGCCACAGCCCTGCGCTCCTACCTGGAGCGAGAAGCTGTAGTCGATATGGTCAAGATTGACATTGAAGGCGCAGAGCATGCCGTACTACCCGCCATAGCAGACCAACTGCATAAAGTGGCCAACCTCTTTGTGGAGTATCACAGCTTTGCCGGCCAAGCCCAAAACCTGGCTGGTCTGCTGCAGATTATCACACAGGCGGGGTTTAGGTATTATCTAGAGACCGAGGTCAAAATTGCGGATGCCCCCTTGCGCGACAAGCTGGAATTTGAGGGTATGGATGCAGCCGTCATGATTTTCTGCTACCGGGTCTGAGCCCTCAGTCCCATCTCGGTAGGTTGCCTTAATGGGTTGATGGGCAGCCGTTTACCGGTAGGCCTTGCCGCCGATGCAAGGGTTTTTGCCATAATTAACCTTTTTGCACGTTTACCAAAGCGCGTCCTTCGGCATCCATACGCAAACTTGCGCTTGCCATCTGGGGTATACATACCGCATGGCCCGGCCCGGCGCTGAAGGCCGAGCCGATTATTTACCAATCCACCCATCCACTGTATGAAGTTCGACGTAACCATACTCGGCGCAAACTCGGCCAAGTTTGCACATGGGCGGCACCAGACCAGCCAACTCGTCTGCCACAACGAGCACCTCTTCTTGCTAGACTGCGGCGAGGGTACCCAGCTCCAGCTTATGCGCTACAGGCTCAAAATGAGCCGTATTAATCAGATCTTTATCACCCACCTGCACGGCGACCATTTTTTAGGCTTGCTCGGCCTGATCCTGACGCTGCACCTCAATGGCCGCACCCAGCGCTTGGAGGTCTTTGGCCCGCCCGGGCTAGACGAAATTTTGGCCGTGCAGTTGCGCTGGTCAGAGACGGCGCTGTCTTTTCCCCTTATCGTTACGCCGGTGCCCGCGGGGCCCAGCCGCACCGTTTGGGAGAACGAACACCTTGAAGTGCTCACCATTCCCCTAGAGCACCGGATCCCCTGCAACGGCTACTTTTTTAGAGAGAAGCAAGGCAAGCGCCGCCTCGTAGCCAGCGCCATAGATACCTACGGCCTGCGGCCCCAGCACATTGCCATGGTTCGCCGTGGCGAGGACGTCTATGCCGATACCGGCGAGCTGCTCATAGACCACCGCCACGTGACCCTGCCGCCCCATCCGCGCCGGAGCTATGCCTTCTGCTCAGATACCCGCCTGCTGCCGCAAAATGCAGCCCTATTGCAGGGTGCAGACTTGCTCTACCACGAGGCTACCTTCTTGCACGAGCAGCAAGACCGTGCCGCGGCAACCTTCCATACCACGGCGCGCCAGGCGGCCGAGTTTGCAACCCTAGCCCAGGCAAGGCGGCTCATCATAGGCCACTTCTCTAGCCGATACCGCGAGCTTGCCCCCCTGCTAGACGAGGCCCGTACCTACTTTGCCAGCACCCATCTGGCAGAAGAGGGCGTAACCTTCGACATCCCCTATCCAGACCAAGAGGCAGATGCCTCGTCTGCGGCAGCTGCACCATGGGCAGAGCCGGTGCAGGCCTAAGGAGCGGCGGCAAAAAGGTCGCCTACTTCTACCTCCCAATTGGCTTTAACCTGCACGGGCAGTGTAGGGGGCAGTACCCGCTCGCCGGGGGTGCGTTGGTTGTAGCTTGGTAAATCTCGCTTTCGGTTGCCGTTTTCATCCACCGTCAGGCGGAAGGTATAGTTGCCCGGCGGCAGCCCCAGCAGCTCAAAGGTCTTAGCGTCATAAAGTGTCCGCACGGCCACGCCCTGGTCGTTCAGCACTTCAAGTATGGTGTGGGCAAATGCCGCCGCCAGCCTGCCGCGGATCAACCCCACCTGCTCCTCTGCCAGCAGCGGGAGGTTAAACGTGTCGGCCCTCAGGGCCGCGCCAGAGGCCAGCAGCCCGCCCTGGCCCAGGTATAGGGTATAAAATCTGGTAGCCCCCACCGGAAGATCAAACGTCAGCCGGTTGTAGAATCTGTTGACGGTAGGCTTAACCGTCCGTGCTTTTGGCTGGCTGTCGGCCCGCAGCGCGAGGGTAGGCAGGGCCGAGCCTGGCCGCAGTGGCTCTGGCAGGGTTACGGTAGCCGTAGTGGGCAGGTAGTACCCATTGCCAGCCGCAGGGCCCTCGGGCCGGGCCCGCAGCACAACCTTAGCTGTATCGGTTTTTGCGCCCCTGGGTGCTTTGTAGGGTGCAATACGCACCAGCGTATCTGTCTTGTTGCCTGTAGAATCTACCGCCAGCAACCTGAGCGATAGCGTGTCGGCCCAAGCCTGTGGCAGATAAAGCCTGAAGGTAGCCCCCGTAGCATCGGTAGGCTGGCGGGCAATGGTGTCGGTATTGCGCAGCGCTGTCAGGTTTTGCAGGCCTTCGGCAAAGCGTACTTCTACTTGCCTGCCCGCTGCGGCAGCCACCCGCTCCAGCCGGGGGGCGTCTTCGTCTACAGTGGCCAGTGTAAGGGGTACGGTTGTGTCGCCTTGCACTGGCAGTGGGCCTGGTACAAAGGCCAGGGCCTCGCGTTTGCCGCTCCAGCGTGCATTGTTGTTGGCATCCGTAAAGGCTGCCAGTTGATACCGCCCCGCCCGTACGTTCTCTAACCTGTAGATGCCTTGCGCATCTGCCAATGCCAGGTACTGCGGCCGCTGCCGACGGATGTCGGTAGTGTCTCGCCAGGGCCAAAGTCCAACCGTTGTGCCGGCTACCGGCTTAGATGTAAGCAGCGCAGATACTTGCCCCTGTACCAGTATGGTATCCAGCCTTGCGCCGGTGGCAAAGGCCAGGCGCAGGTCTTTGGCAGGCAGCTTCTCGTTGATGTCCGTCACGGCATTGCGGAAGTTTAAGAACACCGTGGCCGAGTCCGGAAACTCCTTCTCGAAGGTCAGTGTCAGCCTTCTGCCCTTTTGCTTAAACGTATAGGCATTGTCTTGCACCGGCGACACGATCAACTGCTGCATGATGCCATTGATGGCCACCCACTCGTCAAACTCAAGGGAGACGGTGCGGCCTTTATAGCCTGTTTGTCCCTGGCTGGGTACGCTGCGCACCAGCCGGGGGGGCAGGCTGTCTTTGGGGCCGCCGCCTGGGGGTACCACACGCGCACAGCTGCCCAGCAGCCCAGCCAGTAGCAAGGGCAAAGCCACCAATAGGCCCCAGGCAAATCGCTTATGGTTGGGCAAGGCAGGCAAGGGTCAGCGGGTGCGCAGGTTGTAAAGTAAAAACGTAAAAGAGGCCAGCACCGCCACGCCCGTAGCGGCCAACAGATGCTCGCGCCGGTTGGCGCGTACCTCCTCGGGGCGCAAGGGCCGGGGCTGGTTAATGGTATCTCTCAAAGCGATGGCACGCTCGGTGGCTGCCCGGGCCGAGTCTGCCTGTGCGGGCAAGGCCTGCCCCCTGGCAGGGCCGCCTACCCCCATGGCCAGGCATAGGCTGCCGGCAACCATGCAAAGTGCCAGGGCACGCCGGGCGCCAAAGCGCGCAAGCCATTGCAGCATGGGGGCCAAGGGTGTAACGGCTAAGGTTTGGTAAAAAGGTGAATCAGGCTGCTGTATTGGCCAGACGTCCGCGCCTTACGGTTGCTGTCTAAGCCAGCCCTCAGGGCTGCCAACAAGCTGCCGCCCCGGTTCCGTTCAGAAAGCATCGAGACGTAGAAAGCGTCAAACACCATGGGTTTGCGCCCTTGGGCCACAAAGCCATGGCGCACCATCAGCCGGCGCAGCGCATCCGGGTCAAAGTGATACAGGTGCCGGGGCACGTCGTACGCAGCCCAGCCCGCCCCATACCGCACGGCATCGGCCGAGATGCGGTTGGGCACTGCGATGGCTATGTGGCCACCGGGCTCCAGGGCCTCAAAAAGGCGGTGCAAGGTATCGTTCAGTTGATGGACATGCTCCAACACGTGCCACATCGTTATCACCTTGTAGCGTTTATCTGCCGGCAGGTCAAACACGGCGGGCACCACTGCCAGGCCTTTGGCTGCTGCCAAGGCACGTGCACCAGGGTCGGGCTCGGTGCCTTGTACCTGCCAGCCATGGGCGGCACACTCGGCAAGGAAATGCCCCGTAGCGCAACCTACGTCTAGCAGCGTGGCAGGGCTACCAGCCAGGTGCTCAATCAACTGCCGCTTTTGGCGCAGCGTACGGTTGCGCACCAGTTGGTAGGCCATATTGATGAGCCCCTTCTTGGTGTCGGTATGGCTCACGTAAGCGTCAGACTGGTAGTAGCGTCCAATCTCGTCCTCACCGGGCCGGGGGTTGGTAAACACAAGCCCGCAAGCCGCACATTGCTCTAGGCTAAAGCTCTCTTGGCTCACCAGCCAGTCTTTAGCCACCAAAAAAGGCTGCCTTTTTGGTTCGCCGCAGGCCGGGCAGCGCTCTAAATGCTCAGACATAGCAAGGTGCAAAAGTAGGCTTTACGAAGGCTACCAGGCTGCTTCCCTGCAATCCGCCTACAATTTTGATAATCTTGTTAATATTATAATAAATACCATAGGGCGTTTGCACAACTATCAGCCTGTTGGGTTAGCTTTGTACTATGTCAATCCGTAAACTCGCCTCCTTCTCCCTAGCGGCCTTGGTAGGTTGCCTAACCATGGCTGCCAGTTGCAACGAGCTCAAAGACGCCCTGCCCGATGTGTCTGCCCCAGTGAGCATAAACATAGCCGTGCGCTCTACCCAGAGCCAGTACCAGCAAACGGATACGCTAAACCTCAACGACAATGCCGACTTCCGCGACAACAGATCCCAGATCAAATTTGTAGAGGTCTCTGAGGTGCGCCTGCAGGTAGTGCCGGGCAGCTACGGCAACCGCAATACCCGCATAGACCAGGCCACCCTCGAGTTTGCCCACCCAGACAGCGCCAACTTCAGGCCCATGGGCTCCATTACCAACCTGCGCCTCAAAGACTTAGAAACACCCACCCTACTGCCCGGCACCACCGACAACTACAACGCCCTGGCAGAGCTGGCCCGCACCAGCACAAAAGGCATTAAAGTCCGCTATGGGTTTCGGGCAGATACCAGCAGCTTTTCTTTCGACGGTACCCTGACGGTAAGGTTTAAACTTCGATATTAGCCGCAGAATCAACCGATACGACTTTAACCTGTGAAAAAATACCTACTCTTGGCTGCCCTGGCGGCCTGCCCACTGCTGGCTACGGCCCAAAGCGTTTTCTCGCTCTCAGAGAGCGGCGGCGGCTTTTATGTAGCTCCGGGCCTCTACACGGCCAACGCCCAAGATCAATATGCCAAGCTAGCCCTCGCTACGGTAGGGGGCAACGATGCCGCAGACAATGCCCGCGCCGCTGTAGCATACCCCATGCCCTCTAACAGCATGTTGGGTGCGGCCATCGGTGGCTTTGGTTGCCGCAGCGGTATCCTCTTTGGGGGCGAGCTGAACGTTTACTATGGCGCACCCAAAAGCAGCTCTCTGACAGACCAGACCCTGGCAACAGGCGCTGCCGAGCGCAATTTCACCCTTAAAACCAGTGCCCTGGCGGCCGACTTTCAGGCCCAGGTAGGCGTGGTAGCGTTCCGCGCGGCAGGCCTGGTGGTAGCGCCCATGGTTGGTATTGGCTACGGCGGCTCAGGCCTCTTCTTGTCAGACAGCCGTGCCAACCGCCAATACCCCGCCTATGTAGGCACCGGCAACCAAGAGAATAAGTTTGTATACAACAACGGCCTCGTGTTCGACATTGGCCTTGGGGCAGACTATTACCTCGGCGGCAACAAAGAGGCAGCCAAGGGCTTCCGCGTCGGCCTTAAGGTAGGCTACCGTATGCAAAGCGCCGGCACCTGGAACGCCACCGGCGGCGGCATAGCTGCCAGAGACATCCTCAATGCGCCCATTGCTGCCCCGGCCACCCAAGGCAGCCAGGGCATGTACCTCAAGCTGGTACTCGGCGTTGGGCGCGTGGGCAAAGGCAAGTAAAACGTAGAATCATCTTATACCTTTGGGCGCCCGGTTGCAGGTAGCATAGCGCTTGCGGCCGGGTGCCTGTTTTTTTCGCTTTAGTTGGCCCTCCTACACACCTATGCAAGAACAATACCTGCGTACCTACAGCCCCGCACTGGGCAAAGAGATGGAGATGCTCGTCTTCGGCCATGGCGGCCGGCCCGTCATCCTCTTCCCGACCAGTATGGGCAAGTACTACCAAAACAAAGACTTTAAGCTGGTAGAATCGGTAGCCTGGTTTGTAGAGAATGGCCACATCAAAATCTATTGCCCAGACTCTGTGGATGAAGAGAGTTGGTACAATAAAGGCATCCACCCGGCAGACCGTGTCCGCCGCCACATGCAGTACGATGCTTACATCCGCCACGAGGTGCTGCCCCGCGCCCTGCAAGAGACAGGCCACAGCCGGGTTATCACGGCAGGGGCCAGCTTTGGGGCCTACCATGCCACCAACTTCGGCTTTCGGTATCCGCGCCTTACCTCGCACGTCTTCAACATGGGCGGGGCCTACGACATCAAAGCCCGCCTAGACGGCTACTACGACGACAACGCCTATTACCACAACCCGGTAGATTTTATCCCCGGCCTTTCAGACGAGGCCATCTACCACATGGGCGTTGTGCTAGGTGTTGGCGAGCACGACTTTTGCCTAGACGACAACCACCGCCTATCCGACATCCTGGCCCGCAAAGGCATGCACCACTGGCTAGACGTCGTCCCCGGCGGTAACCACGACTGGCCCGTTTGGCGCGGCATGTTCCCCCGCTACCTGGGCGAGGCGCTTAAGTAGGGCTAGCGGCTGGGCTGGTTGCGCACCCATCGCACCATCATCATCAATACCGGCACCTCTATCAGCGGGCCTACAATGGCGGCAAAGGCTTGGTCTGACGCTATGCCGAAGACCGATATGGCCACGGCTATACCAAGCTCAAAATTGTTGCCCGCTGCCGTAAAGGCCAGGCTGGTCGCTTTCTCTTTAGAGGTGCCCGCTTTTACTGAAATGAAATAAGAGCCAAAGAACATAATGGCGAAATAGCCTGCCAAGGGCAAAGAAATCTGCGCAAGCTCTAGCGGTAAAGAGAATAGCAGAAACCCCTTAAGAGAGAACATCACCGCTATCGTAAACAGCAAAGCAAGCAGCGTAATAGGGCTGATGGCAGGCAGAAAAGTCTGCTCTAGCCAGGTGCGGCTCTTTATCCGAGGCACCAATACCTGCGTTAGGATGCCTGCCAGAAAGGGCACGCCCAGATACAGCAATACGCTTTGCGCCACCTCTGTAAATGAAATGGAAACCTCATACCCCTGCAAGCCGAAAACGCCCGGCAGCACGGTAATAAAAAACCACGCATAAAGCGGATAAAACAATACCTGAAATACCGAATTAAAGGCCACCAGCCCCGCCGTATAAAGCCTGTCTCCGCCTGCCAGATCATTCCATACGATAACCATTGCAATGCATCGTGCAATACCGATCAGCATCAACCCCGCCAGGTAGCCCGGTTGGCCCGCCAAAAACAGCGCCGCAAGGGCAAACATCAAAACCGGCCCCAAAATCCAGTTTTGCAGCAGCGACAGCAGCAAAATGCGCTTGTCGGCAAATACCTGGCCCAATTGGCTGTATTGCACCTTGGCCAGCGGAGGATACATCATCAAGATGAGGCCCGCCGCCAGAAACGCCTGCATGCCAGATGCCTGGCTTGTAGCAGGGTTTTGCTGCACACCTGGCCAGAAATGGCCGATGGCCAACCCAACCAACATAGCAGCCAATATCCAGGCAGAGAGGTATCGGTCTAGAAAAGAAAGGCGTTTCATATCGTTAGGCCGTCTGGGCTTTGGCGTTTTCAATTACCCAGAGCATCTCTTGCGCAATGGTTTTGCAGGCCAGGTCGTAGGCTTCGTCTTGGGCGGCAGATTGGTCGGCGTGCTTAGGATCGGTATAGGGCAGCGCAAACCGTGCCTCTGCCCCCGGTATCACTGGGCAGCCCAGGTCGGCCTCGTTGCAAACCATAATGGCTGCAAAGCCTTGGCCCGGGTTTGGCGGCGCGGCAAAGTGCTTGGAGTAGGCGACAACCTGCTCAGGGCCTTCCGTCCCATAGGCAATGGCATAGTGCGGATTGGCCCCGTCTGCCAGTCGGTTAATGCTTGCACCGGCGCGCGCAAGTGCCGCCAGGGTATTGGGGTGGCAGGCCGTAGCCTCGGTGCCACCGCTGTAGGCAACCAAGTCGGCACCCACCATGGCCGCCGCAGAAGCCAGCCAAAACTGGCCCAGGTGCGAGCGCCTGCTGTTGTGGGTGCAGATCACAACCAATTGCGCCCCTGTGCCGGCAGCCTGCTTTTGGGCCAGATAGGCAGACAACCGGACAAGCTCTGGTTGGCGTGGGCTGCTGGCCACGTTAAAGGTGGCTTGGCAACCTTGCAAATAGTCTCTAATGGGCGAAAGCAGCATACGATCTTGAGTTAACAGGTAGAAGCGCCTGTGGCGCAGCAAAGTGGCTCGCCCGGCTCGGGCGAGTTGGGTAGCAAGCCATCAAACAAGGCGGCGAAAGCGGCCCCGGCAGCCCTAAGCCCTTCCCTTTGCAGGCAGTAGCAGACCCTGGGGCCATCTATCTCGCCTTGCACCAAACCTGCCTGCTTAAGCTCTTTCAGATGCTGAGAGACCGTCGCCTGCGACAGCGGCAGCCCCTCTACCACCTGGCTGCAAACGCAGGTGCCGCGCTGCGCCAGCAACCGCAGTATCGCAATCCGCGCCGGGTGGGCCATAGCCTTGGCCAGCAGCGCCAACTGCCTGTCTTCTGCCGAGAATGCCGCTGCCTTGGTATATGCCATTGTAAAGCCTGTATTAGTGAGAATTTTGTTAATCGCAAATATACGATTATTGGTACATGGCTGCTTAGTCTGACCTTGCCAAGGGCTTATATCCTACTTTACCAAATTGGACTTATATTTGTGCAACGCGCTTCTGCAGCGCAGCCCTGGGTTATCTGGGTGCCTCCGGCTCTGTCAATCCAGTTTTCCTTTTATCTAGCCCTTGCAAAAGGCCTAGCCCCAACGCAAACCATGAAAAAAATTGGTATTCTCCACGGCCAAGAGCGTAGCTTCCCCGCTGCCGTTACAGAGCGCATCAACCAAAAGGCCGAAAAGGGCATCGTAGCCGAGGCCTTCCTTTTCGATAAAGTTATTCAGGCAGAAGCCAACGGGTTCGATGTCATCTTAGACCGTATCAGCCAAGACGTACCCTTCTACCGCGGTATGCTCAAAAACGCGGCCATTGCGGGCACGGCCGTGGTAAATAACCCATTCTGGTGGTCGGCAGACGAAAAGTTCTTCAACAATGCCCTGGCAGAAAAAATCGGCGTACCCGTGCCCCGCACGGCCCTGCTGCCCAGCAACCAACTGCCCGACAGCACCACCTCCGATAGCTTTACCAACCAGGCCTACCCCATGGACTGGGACGGCATCTTTAACTACGTAGGCTGGCCAGCCTACTTTAAGCCCTTCGACGGCGGCGGCTGGAAAAACGTCTATAAACTCACCGGGCCCGACGATTTCTTCCGTGCCTACAACGAGACGGGCCAGCTCGTTATGATGCTGCAAGAAGAAATCATCTTCGACGAGTACTTCCGCTGCTACTGCATCGGCGGCAAAGACGTCCGCATCATGCAGTACGACCCGCGCAACCCGCACCACGCCAGGTACGTGGAGGGTGGTAGCCCCGTCAGCAAAAAACTGCTAGATCTGGTAAAGAAATACACCCTGGCCCTAAACCAGGCCCTGGGCTACGATTTCAACACCGTAGAGTTCGCCGTGCGCAACGGCGTACCCATCGCCATAGATTTCTGCAACCCTGCCCCAGATGCCGACATCCGCTCCGTAGGGCAAGAAAACTTCGAGTGGGTGGTAGAGACGGCAGCCGACTTCTTAATCCGCCGTGCCAAAGCCCACAAGCCCGGCCAAATGAACCTGACCTGGGGCACCTTTGTGCAAGATGCCGCCACCGGCAAAGCTCCCAAGCTGATGACAGGCGCCTCCGCCGAGGCCAAGCCCGCCGCCAAAGCAGCCGAGCCCAAGGCCGACAAGCCCAAGGCAGCCAAAAAGCCCGCCAAGAAACCCGTAGAGGTTTAGGCATAAAGACTAGTATTTGGCCAAGGGGAGATCCCCAGGCCCACGTACGAAGCGGCCCCATGCGTCAGGTAGATGCTGGGGCCGCGTCTTTTTAGGGCCATGGCTTAGGCTGGCACCCTGCGCCAAACCTGCCAGGTAAAGGCATGGTCGTTGCGCTCGTTTTGGGGGTAGGGGGTGCTTTCGGCTAATGCCCAGGCATCGGCCGCAAGGTCCGGAAAGGTGGTATCACCCACGGGCTCGGCATCTACTAGGCTTTTGTACACCACGTCTGCCAGGGGCAGCGCCTGCCGGTAAATCTGCCCCCCGCCAATAACGCAGACCACCTCGCCGCCTGGCGCGGCTGCGGCGGCCTCTAGGGCGGCCTCTAGGCTGGTGTAGCCCGTAAAGCCCTCTGCCGTTATGGGGTTGCGGCTCACCACCAGGTTGGCCCGGCCGGGTAGGGGTTTGCAGCCCAGCGCCTCCATCGTTTTGCGCCCCATCACCACGGGGTGCCCCAGGGTGGTTTGCTTAAACAGCGCCAGATCGTCGCGCAGGCGCCAAGGCAAGGCCTGCTCTCGGCCGATGATGCCATTGCGGGCAGCGGCTACCACTAAGGCTATCACAGAGACTTTCATCAGGCGGCTGATTCTACAAAGTCCATATCGCGGTGAAAAGTGTCTTGCATGCCCACCCAGCCCGCCAAAGCAATGGCATAAACGATTACACCCGTGTACAGCGCACCGTCTAGCAGGCCCACACCGTCTTTGAGCGTTAAGAAAAGCATGTTCATCGGCACCAACGAGCCTCGCACAAAGTTGGGCACCGTCGTAGTCACCGTAGCCCGGATGTTGGTGCCAAATTGCTCGCTAGACATTGTCGTGAACAAGATCCAATAGCCGGCCCCCAGCCCCAGGGCAAAGCAAATGGCATAAAAAGACCCCGCCGACGCCCCATAGGCATATCTGAACACAAACGTAAACACCAACCCCGCCACCAGGTAAAAGAGCATTACCCGCTTGCGGTTTTGCAGCCACTGGCTAAAGAGCCCGCTGCCCAGGTCGCCAAAAATCTGCCCCGCGTAGCACAGCGGCACGGCTACCACTGGGTCTACCGGGGCCGCCCCCAGTTCTAGCCCCATTTCTTTGGCATTGGTCATCAAAATGCCCACCACAAACCAAACCGGCAGCCCTACAAGGATGCACCGCAGGTAGCGCGTAAACGTAGGCAAGTCTCTGAAAAGCAACAAGAAATTGCCCCGGGCAATGCCCGCATCCCGCGTCTGGTGGAAAAGCCCGCTCTCGTTGGCACCAATGCGCAGGGCCAGCAGCAAAAAGCCCAGGATGCCTCCGCTGTAGTAGCACCACCGCCACGAGGGCAGGTAAGCCACCGCCAGGCCCGCCAGCAGCGCCCCAGACAGCCCCAGCCCAGCCACGATGGCCGTGGCCAGGCCGCGCTTATGCTTGGGCGCCGTCTCTGCCACAAGGGTAATGCCTACGCCCAGCTCGCCCGCCAGGCCGATGCCCGCAATCAGCCGCCAGAAACCATACCAGAACAATGAATCTACCGCACCGTTGGCCAGGTTGGCTATGGAGTACATGATGATAGAGCCATAAAGCGTAGACAGCCGCCCCTTCTTGTCGCCCAAGATGCCCCACAGCAGCCCACCCAGCAGCATGCCGATCATCTGCCAGTTAAACATCGTGCTGCCTTCTTGCAGCAGGGCATCGCCTTGGTAGCCAAGGTCTTGTAGGCTGCGGTTGCGCAGCATAGAGAACAATACCAGGTCGTAGATGTCCACAAAGTAGCCCAGGGCCGCAATCATCACGGCAGGCGACAGCAGCCGCGCCTCGGCACCGCCAGAGGGCAAGGCGGCCGGCTTCATTTGAATTTTCTGGTGCATTTAGCCTGCAAACTAAAGGGTGTCCGGCCAAATGCCCGCCAAGGCAGGCAACCTGCCAAAAGGCCCGCCGTACCTGCTTGGGCAAAAACACAATCCAACAGCGTTATGAGCACCCCATCAACCTCCATAGACAAGGTCATCCCGCCGCAAAGCCAGCGCCCCCAACCCGGTGCCGAAGAAGAGATGACGCCCCGCCCCACCTACATCCGCCCCGGCTATAAGGGCAGCGACAAACTGCTCAACAAAGTGGCCCTCATCACGGGCGGAGACTCTGGCATAGGCCGGGCCGTGGCCGTCCATTATGCACGCGAGGGTGCCCATGTGGCCATAATTTACCTGCCCGCCGAACAAGAAGATGCCACCAAAACCCAGCGCCTGGTAGAGGCCGAGGGCCGCGCCTGCCTCCTGCTGCCCGGCGACATTGCCGACCCCATGTTTTGCCGCAGCGCCATAGGCAAAACCGTGGCCGAGCTCGGCCGCCTAGACGTGCTGGTAAACAACGCAGCCCAGCAATACCCCCAGCCAGACTTGGCCGACGTGTCTGACGCGCAGCTCGAGCATACCTTCCGCGTCAACATCTTCTCTATGTTTTACCTCACGCAAGAGGCGCTCCACCACCTGCCAGACGGCGGCAGCATCATCAACACGGCCTCCGTCACCGCGTTTGAGGGCCACAAGCAGCTTATAGACTATGCCAGTACCAAGGGCGCCATTGTAGCCTTCACACGATCACTGGCGGCCAACCTGGCCGGCAAGGGTATCCGCGTAAACGCCGTAGCCCCCGGCCCCATCTGGACACCGCTCATCCCGGCCTCTTTCCCGGCGGCGCAGGTGGCCACTTTCGGGCGAGACGTGCCCCTCGGCCGCCCCGGCCAGCCTGCGGAGCTTGGCCCGGCCTACGTTTTTCTGGCGGCAGAAGACAGCAGCTACATGACGGCCCAGGTGCTCCACATCAATGGCGGCAACGCCTACTGATGCTCTGTGCTTCGGGTCTGTTATCGGCTAATCTCTTGCTCTATGGCCGCAACAAGGGCCTGGCAATGCTGTTGCACCTGCTGTAGGGTGTCGGCCAGTTCGCCTTGGGGCGGCAGCGCCAGGGTGGCCCTATGGAGCAGGCGGTCAAGATCATCCATCCCGGCCATGCGCACGCTGGCCTTCACCTTATGCACCAAGAGCCGGACCTGCTCTAAATCGCCTGTTTGCAGGGCTTGCTCAAACTCGGCCGGAAAAACCAGAAAGCTGCGGTGGTACTGCCCTAGTAGCTCTTGGCAAAACTCTGGGTCGTCTTCGGCAAGGTTCAGAATCGGTTGCAGGTCTATCTGTTGGTGCATAGCTGAGTCTTGGTCACAGATACTGCCCCAGCCGACGTACCTAGCCGTTTAGCTTGTGGAGTATCGCCTGCAAATCTGCAGGATTAAATGGTTTAGACAAAGTTGCCGTCATCCCCGCCTCGGCCACCTGTTGCTCTACCTCGGCTGTACTGGCCGCCGTTAGCGCGATGATGGGCAACACATCGGCACCGCAGCCGGGCAATTGTCTTATTTGTCGGCTGGCTTCAAAACCATCTAGCAAGGGCATTTGCAGGTCCATCAACACCAGGTCATAGGTCTTGCTTGTGCAGGCTGCCACAGCCTCTTTGCCGTGTACGGCAATGTCTGGCTCTAGCCCCCAGCGCTTCAGAAATTTGGTGGCTACCAGGCGGTTTATATCGTTATCTTCTACCAGCAGCACCCGCAGATGGCCAAGATTGGTTTCTGTAATCGTATGAGGAATGGTCAGCGTCATGTTTGCGGTTTGGGCTATGGGCAGCGTAAGCGAGAAGGAGAATCGAGAGCCCTTGCCAGGCTCAGAGGTTAGTTGGATGTGTGTGCCGAAGAGATCTAGCAGGCGCTTGGTGATAGACAGCCCCAACCCAGAACCACCATAGAGCCGTGTAGTGCTGTTTTCGGCCTGGGTAAAACTCTCGAAGATGGCCGCCTGCTTATCTAATGGTATGCCGATGCCCGTATCCTGCACCTCAAAGCGCAGGCAGATTTCACCGTCGGCACGGCCCTCGGTGCGGGCCTGCAGCAGCACGCCGCCCACCTGCGTAAACTTGACGGCATTGCCCACCAGGTTGGTTAGTATCTGTGTCAGGCGCACGGGATCTCCCAACACCTGCGCAGGCAAATCTGCGGGCATGTCCAGCCGCATCTCGATGCCTTTCTCTAGGGCCTGGTGTTTGAAGGTGGCCGCCACCCCCTGCAGTACCTCTTGCAGGCTGAAGGGTATCTTCTCTAAAGAAACCTTTTGCGCCTCCAGCTTGCCAAAGTCTAGCACGTCGTTAATCAGCGCCAGCAAGTTTTTGCTAGAGAAGAGCATCGTCTGCAGGTTTTCTGCCTGGTCAGGCCGAGGGGCGTCCTCCAGCAGCAGATGCGATAGCCCGATCACGCAATTGAGGGGCGTGCGCATCTCATGGCTCATCGCGTTGATAAAGGCTTGCCGAGCCTGGGCGGCCTGCTCGGCCACGTGGCGCGCAAGCTCGAGGGCTTCTTCCGTACGCTTCTGCTCGGTAATTTCTATGCCGTTGCCAACAACCATGCGCACATTGCCATCCGCATCCAAAATGGGGCAAAAGCTCCGCTTATAGTACCGCATCAGCCCGTCTGGCCCGGCCGACTCCTCTACCCAGTGCAGTACCTGCTTGCTCTGTAGTGCCTGCGCAAATTTGGCTTTGCGCATGGCAGGCACGGTAGGTGTGCCACCTATCAGCGCGTAGTATTCAGCATCGTTGCGGCCCAACAGCAGCTTGCGCCGCTCGGGCAGGGGTACAGCGGCAGGGTTCAAAAAAGTGTAGCGCTGGTCTAAGGTAAGTACCACCACCTCAGACGGCAGATGATTCAGAATCGTCTCGTAAAACGTTTTTTGGGCCTTCAGCTCCTGGTCAGCTTGCCTTTCGGCGGTAATGTCGGTAAGGGTAAGCACCAGCCCCTCTGGCAGCGATGCCGTGTAAATGCGCAGCAAACGTGGTTGGCCTGCTAGGGTGAGCGTTCGCTCTGCCTCGCGTGGCTGCCTGAGCCTCAGGCCCTGCAGGCACCAGTTTTGTAGTTCCTCTGCCTCTTGCGCTGGCAATACGTCTGCCAATATCTTACCCTCAAGCGCTTCTGTGCCAAAGAGCCTTTGCGCCATAGGATTGGCCAAGGCCCACTCCAGGTGCAGCAAGTCGCCGCTGGCATCGTACACCGGCCTCAGTGTAGAGATGGCGTCTTCGGCCGATTGCAGTACGGCCTCCAGCATGCGCTGCTGGCTGTCTTTCTCTTGGGCCAGCCTGTGTAGCGTGGTAAGATCCCTTGCAATGAACTGAAAGCGCACCACCCGGCCATCGCCGTTGTAAATCGTGTTGCCCGTCTGCCCCAGCCAGATCTCCTCGCCCGAGCGGGCCACGATCGGAAACTCATAATAGGTAGATTCTACCCGGCCGTCTATCGTTTGTTGGTAATAATGTGCCAGGCGTTCGCGGAAATCCTTGTGCACGAAGGTCATGTAAGATATCGTGCGGAATTCAGCCTTTAGTATCCCCAGCCGGGCCAGCAGGGCCGGGCTGGCGTATAAAAACCGCCCGTCGTACGAAACTTCGTAGATAAAATCGGCGCTGTTTTCTACCAGCGCCCGGTAGCGCTCCTCGCGTGCCGATATATCATCCAGCCGTTGGTACAGCGCCCGGTGGGCCCGCTTCAGGTTGCGTAGCTGGGCCAGCTTTTTGCCATATCTGCTGGCCAGCCTGTTCACCAGCCGGCGGGTAGCCTCAATGCTGGGGTAGGTTGCAAATAGCCCGACGCCCACCACTACCAAGGCAAGCAAACCCAGCACCAGGTACTGGGCAAGGTTGTAGGCCCTTATCGCATCCAGGTGCAGGGCCTCTATGCGGGCAATGATGCGCTCGGTTTGGGCCAGGCACCCTTCGTCTTGCACCAACATTTTGCGCGTCAGCCCCTCGCCCCGTGCAGACCCTACCGGCTCGGCCAGCATCGTGCGGATGGTGCCTTGCAGCTCGCTCATCTGCCCGGTGCCTTGGCTCAGCAATTCTTGCAGAGCAGGGTCTTGCGTTGGTTCTAGGCCTAGGGCGGCATCGCCAAGCCAAAGTCCGCGCTGCACATGATGCCATTGGGCAAGGTTGGCATCCAGGGCCCTGGCAGCGTCTTTATCTGCCGGATGATGGTGCAGCCAAAGCGCCAGCTTGCTCACCCGCTGCGAGAGGGCCCGCTGCTGGGTGGCCAGGCTAAGCTGGCGGTACATCTGCTTTTGTGCCACCACAGCACGCTGCTGGGCCAGCATACTTGCCAGCGCGGCGCCCAACATCAGCGCAGTGCTCAGCGCCAATACGCGCAGCAGCCTCTGCCTAACCCGTTGTGCAAGCCGGTGCTCCATAAGCAGCAGCAAAATGCCCTATCTGCCATTGAAGTTGCACCAACTCTTGGCAAACACTTTTACGGATGTAGGAAACCCGCCCAAAAAAGCGCAACCTGCCCAAAAAATGCACAAACCTCTACCCCTCTCGCTAGGGTAGAGGCTTGGGCATCTTCTCGAGCTTTGGGGCGGGCACGGGGGCTTGCCGCCTGCGCCGCAAGGCATCTAGCGCCATCCAGGCGGCAGCCCGGGTAGAGCCTGCCTCTGCCCGCTGCTTGCCTGCAATGTCGAAGGCCGTGCCATGGGCCGGGCTTGTGCGCACCAGCGGCAGCCCAGCCGTGAAGTTTACCCCCTCGTCGGCAGCCAGCGCCTTAAAGGGTATCAGCCCTTGGTCGTGGTAGAGGGCCAGCACGCCGTCAAACCGGCGGTATTGGTGCCTGCCAAAGAAGGCATCTGCCGCAAAAGGCCCCAGCAATGTCGGCATCTGGCCTTTCAGCTCTTGCAGGGCCGGGCCCAGCACATCAATCTCTTCTCGGCCCAGGGTGCCGTCTTCGCCGGCATGGGGGTTCAGGCCCAGCACGGCAATTTTGGGATGCAAGGCCCCAAAATCTTTGCGCAGGCTGTCGGCAAACAGTTGGAGCCGCTCCTTAAGCCGCTGGGGCGTCAGGGCACGCGGCACGTCTTTGAGGGGGATATGGTCCGTCAGCAGGGCTACGCGCATAAACTCTGTGGCCATCACCATCAGGCTCTTGCCGCCGCCAAGCTCTCGGGCCAGGTAATCTGTATGGCCCGTGGCGGCAAAGGCTTCGGGCATATTGCTCTTGGCAATGGGGGCCGTCACCAGGGCTTGGAGGGTGCCTGCCTTGGCATCTGCCACGGCTTTGGCCAGGCTCAGGTAGGCAGCCTGTCCACTCTCGGCGGTGGGTTTGCCCAGTTGTACCTCCCAGTCGTCTTCCCAAGCCGAGAGCAGGTTGATCTTTTTAGGGTTTACCTGCTCCAGCGACGAGATGAAGTGCCAAGGCAGATCCTCGCCTTGGTCTGCCATGGCCTTGCGATACCGCCTGACGAGCCTACCGTTGCCATAAACCACAGGTACGCACAAATTGAGCAGGCGAGGGTCGGCCAGCGTTTTGAGCACAACCTCTGGCCCGATGCCGTTGGTGTCGCCGAGCGTGAAGCCCAACAAGGGGCGTTGTGGGTCTCGGCCTTCGGGCCCGGGTTTAACTTGCATCAGATTTGCTGTTGATGATGGAAAAGCCGCCTGCCTCTGTACGGTCGCGCAAAAGTAGATGCTTGGCCCTGCTTGCCGCTTGCCTGCTGGCCATACCCGCCTGCACGGCAGACTTTGTGCCAAAGCCTAAGGGCTACCCCCATGTAGCCTTGCCAGCCCCAGCCTACAAACCGCTAGAGCTGGCCACGCCCTACACGTTTAAGCACAGCACCCACGCCCTTGCCGCCCCAGACAGCGACGGCCACACCGAGCCCGGCTGGATAGACCTCTACTACCCGGCCTTCGACGCCACCGTAGAGTTTACCTATAAGCCCTTGCGCAACGGCCAGGGTCCAGACGGCAAATCGCTCAACTCGTACATAGAAGATGCCCGCCGCCTTGCCAACAAACATCAGGTAAAAGCCAGCGGCATAGACGAGCAACAGCGCCGCACTCTGGCTGGCAACCGAGCCATCCTCTTCAGGCTCAGTGGCCAGGTGCCCACCCAGGTGCAGTTCTATGTCACAGACTCTGCCCGCCACTTCTTGCGCGGCGCCCTGTACTTTAAAACGGCCACCAAAAACGACAGCCTGGCCCCCATGATCAACTACATTGCCCGAGACATGGATACCCTGCTGGCCACCCTGCAATGGCGCCGCTAGATACGCTGAGGCTCCAGGTGCGTCCGCTGGCACCAGAGGGCTGGCTAGGCTACCAATCTGCAGGCATGCTGCTGGGCTCTTGCTTTGCCACCGAGATAGGCCAGCGCCTGCAAACAGATGGCTTCGGGTGTACGATAAACCCGTATGGCAACATCTTTAACCCCATATCGCTCTTCGGCAGTCTAAGCCTGACGGCCGAGCAGGTAGAGGCCTCCCTCGTCGGCCGAGACGGTATCTACACCAGCTTCCTGCTCCACTCCGACGTTTGGGGTGCAACCCCGCAAGCCCTGCTGGCCCAGTTTGCCCACCAACGCCAACGCCTGCTGGCCGCACTTGATGAGGCTTCCTGGCTGGCCATCACGCTCGGCACGGCCTGGGTCTATACAGATAACGAGACAGGCCTGCTCTGCACCAACCTGCACAAACAGCCCGCAGCCCGCTTTGGCCGAAGGCTATTATCGGTAGAAGAGATCCTGCAAGCCTGGCAAATATTCTACGATGCGTTGCCTGCCACAGCGCGGCAACGCATCATCGTCACCATAAGTCCCGTTATCCACGGGCGCGATGGCCTGGCAGACAACAGCCTGAGCAAGGCCGTACTCACCGTAGCCGCCCACCAAATGACGCGATGGCCCGGCGTGGCCTACTTTCCGGCCCAAGAGATCGTCCGAGACGAGCTGCGAGACTACCGCTTCTATGCCGACGACATGCAGCACCCTTCGGCCCAAGCGGCAGACATCGTCTATCAGCGTTTTTTAGACTATGCCATGGCACCCGCCGATGCAGAAACCCTCCGCAACTATCGCAGCCTGGCCGCCTTTGCACGCCACCGCCCTCGCCTGGTAGATACCGCCCAATACCAGGCCAAGCTAACGGCGCTAGAGGCCTTGCCCGTGCCAGAGGCTGCCAAAGCGCCCCTGCGCACGCTGCTCGCTGCCCATTTAGCCCAGGGCTAAAGTTTGGGCTTTAGCAGCGGCTGGGCTTTTTGGTCGAGCTCATCATACCAGGCCTGGCCAAATCGCCTAATCAGCGGCTTGCGCAAAAACTGGTAAACCGGCACCTGCAGCGCCTCGCCAAGGCTGCACGCCGGCGAGCAGATATGCCACTGGTGATAATTGATGGCCTCATATTGGTCGTACCGGGTAATGCGTATTGGGTAAAGGTGGCAGCTTATGGGCTTAGGCCAGTCTATCACGCCCTCCTCGTAGGCTTTCTCAAAGGCGCACTTCAAATGCCCGTTGGCCTCATAAAAGGCAAACACGCACTCCCTGCCGTTTACGGTACTGGTAGAGTAGTCGCCTTCATGGTCTTTGATGTAAGGCCCCTGAGCCGCAAGTGCGGCACGACCTTCGGCGCTCATATAGGGCAACACCTTATCTACCAGGGCCTCCACCACAGGCAGCTCGTCTTCTTCCAGAGGCGCGCCCAGATCTCCCTCTACGCAGCAGGCACCCTTGCATTTGTTCAGGTCGCACACAAAGCGGCGCTCTGCTACGTCGTCAGACAATACCGTATTCCCGATTACAATCATCCCTCCCTGGCCGAAGCAGCTAAAGCTGCTGATACGACGCGCCCCAAAGGTAAAAAGTTCGGCCCGCGCCCTGCTAGCCCGCTGGCAGATAGCCTTACACCTTACTATACATAAAAGGCCCGCCACCTCATCGGGCCGGGCCTTTGCAGCAGGTTTAGAGCAGGCGCCGTCAGGCACTGGCCCCGCGCACCACACGCAGCAGCACAGCCACAATGGCCAGCACCAGCAAAATGTGGATAAAATTGCCGACGGCCTGGCCGAAGCCTAAGAAGCCAACCAGCCACAATACAATCAGTATGACGGCCACGTAATAGAGTAGATTGCCCATTTTGCGTTGAGAGGTTTGGGTTTAGGTTACCCTACCTTCTACGCCAGGCTAGGGGCGGGGTTGCGCAAGGGCGGCCTCTACAAGGGGCAGCCAAAAGGCGGGGTTGTACTTGCCAACGGCGTGTACAACCAGCGGCAAGGCCTGGCCCTCGGCGGGCAGCTGGGTTTCCATGGCAAATGTTGCCGCCGTTTGGGCATCTGGCAGGGTAAAAAAGGGCAGGGCAGGGGCCAGCACCTGCGTCCAAAAGACATCCTCTTGCCGGTGGGCGGCAAGCCAGTCTGCCTCTTTGGGGCCGTGGGCGGCATACCAAAGCCATGCCCGCAGAAAATGGCCTATGCGCCGCAGGCTGGCCCCACCGTTGCCCACCGCTGGCACCAGCCTGCCGGCAGGCTGGCCCCAGCGTTTTTGGGCGTAGGCCTGCACGCCTGGCAGCCAGGCGGCCTGCTCCCAAGGGGCGCCCAGGTAGCTGTAACCCGCCTGCAACCAAGGCTCCAGGTTGCCGTGCAACAGACAGGCATCCGTTTGCACCAGCAGCATATACCTGTAGCGTGCAAAGCGCAGGTAAAAGCCCGGGCTGGCCGTAAGCTTGCTGTAGGCCTCTACAGAGGCAAAATGCCTTGGTGCAAAGGGCTGCACCTTTGCGCCAGGCACCAACCTGAGGTAAGCCGCCAAAGGCAGCCCCTCTGGCGCGGCAAACACAATCGGGTAACGCCCACCCAGCAACTGCAACGAGCGCAGCGCCAGCACCTCGTCGGCCGAGGGCGCGGGTGCATAGATGGGCACCACCACCACACAGCGGTTGTCTTTAGCCACGCCCGGTTAATTTTTCTTTCAGTTTGCGCCAAAGCCCTTTGGCCAGCTCGCTAAAGGCATAATAGCGGTGGAAGTGCTGCCCTCTGTAAAAGAAAGCCTGCTCCCATGCCCAAGACCGTGCCATATACGGCGGATGCGCCAGTGGCCAGGCCAGCGCCTCTGCCTGCAGGCCAGCCGATGGATGGGCATCGTCTAAGGCATTGGTAGCCCCCTCGCCAAAGCCTACGTTCACAACCAGGTTCTGGGCCGGTATGGCACACAGGCCATTCTGTGCCAGCATCGAGTATGCCCAGCGGAACCCCCAGCTCTTCATCGCGCCCGTCTTCAGATCCGCCACGATCTTTTCTTCAAACGCACGCCGAAAGGGATCGGGGTAGTGCAGCGCCAGGCTACCGTCGGTGGCCATGGCATCAAAATGGGCCAGGTCTGCCCGGTACCATGCCCAGCGGTCTCGCCAGGTGGCCCACCCCCAGATGAGCGGATGCGTCGAAAAAAAGTAGCTGTACTCGGCCCCTTGCACCAGGTTCAAATTGCAGCCGCCTACCATGCCCACGCGCTTGTCGTGGCGGTAACGCTCAATAAGCTCCTCGCAAAACGCAAAGAAGTCTGGCGTAGGTACGGTATCATCCTCTAGAATGATGCCTGCCTCTTCCTCCTCAAAAAACCAGGTGATGGCCTGCTCTACATGACGCTGCAAGCCCAGATTTTCTGGCTGTTGCCTGTAAAACCGCTGCCCTCCGCCACCTATGGCCCTCAGCATGGCCCTGACGGCAGGCACAGCCTCGGCGTCGCCCGCATGGCCGGGGCGTGGGCCGTCTTGGGCCAGGTAGAGGCGCGCGGGCCCGTAAGCCTCGATGGCATCAAGCACCAGCCGGGTTTGCGCCGTTTTGTTGAAGGTGAGCAGTAAGATGGGCAGCTTGGCCATGCACAAAGCGCCACCGCCGTGGCGGCAGCAAAACTACGGCTTAGGGCCGTGGTACACATGTTTAAACCAAAGCCCCAGCGCCCCGAGGCGAAAAAGCCGGTGCGGGTCTTGGGCCAGCGCCTTCTTCATCAGGCCGTCCCAGTCTTGATGCAGGTGGTTTATGTGTACAAAATCCTCCATGCCCGGGGTCAGCACGGCCTCCTTCAACGTGGCCGACAGGTGCTCCATCCAAAGTTTGTTGGGCCCCTCAAAGCCTGTCTTGTTGCGGCGGGCCAGCACGGCCTGCGGCACCCACGGCCGCACGGCAGAGCGCAGTAGGCTCTTGTTCTGCCCGTTTTTAATCTTGTAGACGGCAGGCACGCGCTGCACATATTCTATCAGCGCGGCAGAGTCTGCAAACGGCACGCGGCTCTCGATACCAAAGCGCATCGAGTTGCGATCTGCCAGTCGCAGGTGCCCGCGCAGCATGGGGCCTGTCAGGTCTTGCGTAAGCATCTGGTTCAGGCCTGCGGCAACCCCGTTAAGCTCGGGGCCAAGGCGCCGTTTTTGAACGTCCCAAAAACTGTTGCGCAGATAGCTAAGCTCGGCATAGCGCCCCCGGTAGGCAGCCTCTTGCGCCCCGCGTTTCGAAAACCGGCCTGAGAGGCGCTTGTAAAACGTTTTGAGCGTCTGCGTGCGGTTGGCAAAGTTGTTGTTGGCCTGCAAAAACTGCAGGGCAGCCTGCCCATAATGCCCCCGGCTCACCAACTGCATCATATAGGCCTGGAAGTGCGCCGCGTACCCCCCAAAGAGCTCGTCTGCCCCTTGCCCATCTAGCGTAATGCGGACACCTGCCTGCGCGGCCGTTTGCATCACCCGGTACTGGGCGTAGGTGCTGGGCGTTTGCAAGGGTACGTCGTGGGTGGTTACAAAATCTACCAGATCTGCCTCCAGCTCTTGCACCGAGGGGCTAACCCCGTGCCAGATGGCACCTGCCGCCTCAGCCGTCTGCCGGGCCAGTGCGCCTTCGTCAAACACTTGGCCAGGGAAGGTAGCCGTAAACACCGGCAGCCCCGCAGCCTGGCCTTGCGCCTGCAGCATGGGCCCGGCCAGCCCCACCAGCGCCGCAGAGTCTATCCCGCCAGAGAGGCATGCTCCCAGTGCCACGTCTGCCCGCAGGCGCAGGGCAACGCTTTGTTGCAGCAGCTCGGCTACGCGGTTGCGGTGCCGCTTGTATTGGCTTTCGCGGTAGTGCTCGCCACGTACGTTGGGTTCGGTCTTGTACCACTCCCAGGTCTTGGCCGTGCCCGTATCCAGGTTGTACTCCAGGCAATGGCCGGGGGCAAGCTCGCGGACGGCTTTTATCATGCCCGTGTCTCTGCCGTCGTGGTGGCCCTGCACCAAAAACTCAAACACGGCCGTCTTGCTCACGCGCCTGTTCAGGAAGGGTAATTGGTACAGAGCCTTCTGCTCAGAGGCAAAGGCAAAGCCTTCTGGTGCATCTACATAATAGAGCGGTTTTACGCCAAGCCGGTCTCGGCAGGCAAAAATCCGTCGTTGGTGCGGGTCATAAATCGCAAAGGCAAACATGCCTTCTAACCGCACCAAGGCCCGCTCTTGCCAGGCCAGGTATGCCTGCAGCAGCACCTCCGTGTCAGACTGGGTGGCAAACGTATGGCCGGCCTCCTCCAGCTCTCGGCGCAGCTCGGGGTAGTTGTAAATGGCCCCGTTAAAAACCATAGCGCACCCCTGCCCATGCATCGGCTGATGCCCCTGTGCAGACGTGTCGAAGATGGATAGCCGCCGATGCCCCAGCCCCCCATGCCAGGGCTGCCCCTGGGCATCTTGAAGGGTGGCGCCCTTCAGCCTTTGGGCCACCTCTAGAACGGTATCGGGCCCGCAGATGGGCACAAGGGCTTGCCCCGTCTGTTCGGCACCTAGCAGGGCATAGCCTTCGTCGTCGGGCCCGCGGTGGGCAAGGGCACGCGTCATCTGCCCCAGCAGTGGCACGGCTTGCGCGCCGGCCTTGCGCAAAAACAGGCCGGTTATGCCACACATGGTAAGTTCAAAATCAAGTGGTTATCAGAATGGTGTGACTGGCAACGCACCCTTTGTGCGCTACTGGCTTTGGGCCGCAACCGGCAAATTAACAAAATACAACCCGGTTGCCGCATCATAACCTGGCCTTTTATATCCCCAAGGCAACACAGGTAACCCGGCCTCGTTCAGCACGGCCCACTCGGCCCCACGGCGGGCCACAAACTGCCCCGGTGCAGCAGGCAGCAGCACATCATACCAAGCTGGTATTTGCCACAAGCCCCCCGCTGACAGAAGCCCCCACGCCGAGCCTTGCCGCGCGCAGATTTTATCCCCCGCGGGCAATACGGCCGTAAGGCCCTCCAGCTTGCCTTGTCTGCTCCAGATCTGAACCCTGCCCGGCGCGGCCAACAGCCAGCCTGCCAGGGCAGTATCGAAGCGGGCGCTATCTGCCCAGGGTTGCACAAGCAAGCGCTCGGCAGCGTCTATCAAGCCCCATTTGCTGCCTATCTGTACGGCCACCGCCCCCTCTGCAAAAGCCCGAACAGCCCTGTATCGCGGCGCTATGCGTACAAACCCCAGCCTATCTATAAAGCCCCAAAGGCCGCCTGCCAGTTGTACGGGTGCCAACCCATCGGCAAAAGGCCCCAGGGCTTGCACTTGCGGCACTTTTAGCAATGTGCTTGCCAGGCCCGGGTGGCCCAACAAATACCACTGGCCCTTCCGCTCTACAACCAACTGGCCGGTGCCTGCCTGCTCGATGGCTTTCTTTACACCAGGCACCAATTGGCCTGCGCCATTCCGCACCTGTACGCCTTTGGCCTGTGGCAGCAGGCAGCTTTGCCTGCCCACCGCCACAGGCGCAGCTGCACAGGCAAACATCTGCAAGGTTGGCAGGTGGAGCGCCGTCCAGGCCCCACCCTGGCGGTAGCCAAGCCAGGCTGCATTCAACACCGCAGCCTGCTCTAGCCGGCGCGGCCCCACGGGTTTACCTTCGGGTGTGTAAAGTTGCGCCTTGCCCTGGGCAAAGGCCAGCACCAGCCCCCCCACAGGCCCGCAGATAGAATCATAGATGGCCGGCAGCCGCGCATGGCCCCCACCCTCAGACGGTTGCCACAAACCCCAACGGCGATTGCCCGCCACTTGGGTGCCGTAAGCCAACAGGTCGCCGGCCAGGGCCGTGGCCGTATCAGTGCCTTGGGGCAGCGTTTGGGGTTGGCCTCCGCTGCGGTGCAGGGCCAGGCAGGTCTGGTTTTGGAAGGCCAGCATCCAGCCCTGGCCTGCGGGCCGGGCTGCATCTGCCACAGATACCTGCGCCCTGTCGTCTCCGCAAACCAGCAGCTTACGCCCGGCCACCGTAGAGGCCTGCCAGCCAAAGGCATCTTGCCGCACCTGGGGCAACACCGCCTCTGCAATCTGCGTACCGTCTGCACTCCTGTACAAGTGCCAGGTGCCTGCGCTTCGGCCCAACAGCAGCCCACCCAAAACCTGCGCAGAATCTACCCCGGCCAAGGTATATGCCACCTTGCCGCGCGCGTCGTAGGCCCTGATGCCTTGGGCCGCACTGGGTTGTATGCTGCCCAAAAGTTCTAAAATGCCAAGGGCCACCACACCGGCCCAGCGATTCGGTCGCACCGGGTAAATATATTTGTCTGCATGGGCAAAGACCTGCCAGCCACCGAGCCAGCCTTCGAGCCAGACTCCCCCTCGCTGGCCGAGCTTCTGCCTTCGGCAGCAGGCCCGGCTAAGTCGCAACGCCGCCCCTACTGGCAGCGCCGCCTGGCCGACGCCTGGGCCATAGCCCAGGCAGCAGGCCCCATGCGGCTGGCCAACTTGGCCATGCTGTGGGCAGGTTTCTGGTATAGCCGCCTGCGCAAGCGCCCAACCATGTGGGGCCTGCCCTTTGCCGCCAGCCTAGAGCCTACCACCAGTTGCAACCTACGCTGCCCAGAGTGCCTATCGGGCCTGCGCGCCTTTACCCGCCCCCGCGGTATGCTCTCGCCCGAGGTGGCCGCGCCCGTATTGGCTCAGCTGCGCCGCCAAGGGTTTTACCTAAACTTCTACTTTCAAGGCGAGCCCTTCTTGAACCCCGATTTCCTCGCCCTGGTAGCCGAGGCGCGGCGGCAGGGGTTTTACGTAGCCACCAGCACCAACGCGCATTACCTGACACCCGCCGTGGCGCAGGCTACCGTGGCCTCGGGCCTCAGCCGCATCATCGTTTCGTTAGACGGCACCACGCAAGAGACCTATGCCCAATACCGGGTAGGCGGGCGTATAGACAAGGTGCTGGCTGGCATCGGCAACCTGGTGGCAGCCCGCAATGCCGCCCGCACGGCCGGGCCTTACATCATCTTGCAGTTTTTGGTGGTGGGCCCCAACGAGCACCAGCTAGACGAGGCCCGCACCCTGGCCGAGCAGCTTGGGGTAGATGAGATACGTTTTAAAACAGCGCAGATTGACGATTACAAAAATGGCCACCCCCTTATCCCCAAAAACGCCCGGTACAGCCGCTACCGCCGCCGGCCAGACGGCACCTTCCGCCTGGCACACAAGCTAGAGGATGCCTGCTGGCGCAGTTGGAGCAGCCTCGTCGTAACCTGGGACGGTACCGTAGCCCCCTGCTGCTTCGACAAAGACGCCAGCCACGCCATGGGCAACCTGGCACAGCAAAGTCTGCCCTCCCTCTGGCATGGCCAGGCGTACCAGGCCTTCCGCCAACAAATCCTCACCGGCCGCAGCCAGATAGAGATGTGCCGCAACTGCACCGAAGGCGGCAAAGTGTTTGAAGATTAGCCCCAGGCACCTGAAAACACAAAACGGCCCGCAGACCTGGTCTGCGGGCCGTTTTGTGTTGTGTCTTGGCAAGCTAGAAGTCTTGCCGGTCTAGCGCCATCGTCATGCAGCGGGGGCCGCCCAGGCCCCGGCTCAGCTCCGAGCTTGGGATGCGCAACACCTCTACCCCGGCCTCGCGCAGCGATCGGTTGGTGTGGATGTTGCGGTTGTAGCTGATCACCCGGCGCGGCCCGATGGCAAACACGTTGGCCCCGTCGTACCACTGCTCCCGGCTGGCGTAGTCTGGGTTGCCATCTCCGGTGGCAATCACCTCCAGGTAGTCAATCTCGCGGCGCAGCACATCAATAACAGACTCGTGCAGCACCTCCGTTTTGATGATCGGGTCGCCCTCGGCGTCAAAGCCTTCCAGATGGTGAATGCGCGTCTCCAGCACGGCCTCCATGGCATCGGGGTAGGTTACCACCAGGTTCTCGTCTATGATGGTAAACACCGTATCCAGGTGCATGAAGTTGCGCTGCTTGGGCAGCACCACCTCATAGATGCGCTCTACCTGGCCTTTTCCCAGCACGTTCCAGGCTACTTCTTCAATGGCCGCCTGGTCTGTCCGCTCAGAGTTGCCAATGGCCAAGGCCTTCTCTGATAGAATCACAATATCACCACCCTCAATATTAGGATAGTTGCCCGTGATGGTCTTCTCGGCATCGTGCCGGGGGTATATCAGGTTGAAGCTGCCGCGGAAGAGCGGGTGGTTCTCAAAAATCATCCGCATCAGGTAGCTCTCCCGGTTGCGGGCGTTGTACTTCATCTGGCAGCAGATGACGCCCGCCTGCACCACGGCGGCAGGGTCTCGCATAAAGTACGTGTTCGGGTTGGGCGGAATCACAAACGAGTGCTCGCCCATGTCGTCTAGCAGGCGGTGGGTAAACTTCCGCTTCAGCTCGCGCACTTTAATGCCGCCCATCAGCGCCGTGGCACACTCCGTCGTAGAGAGGCGGGCAATAATGTCGGGGGCCATCTCGCTCATGCCTACCTCCAGCAAGGCTGCCTGCATCGTCTTCAGCAGCAGGTCGTCGTTGATGAGTACATCCACCAGCAAGTCTTGCAGGCGGAAAACCGTCGCCCCGCAAGCTCCTTTGATGATAGACCGAAACTCGTCGTGCTCGCGCTGCATGGCCTCCAGGTAAGGCACATCCTCAAACAAGAAGTTTTCGCAGTTGTAGGGCGTCAGGCGGTCAATCTCGCGGCCGGGGCGGTGCATCAATACGGCCTTCAAAGTGCCGTATTCAGAGTTCAGCTTAAGCGGAAGCATACGTGTGTGTCTCTTAGCAAAGGTAAGCCGTGGCCGCGCCGTGCCCATGCCATACCCTTGGTTTAGCCAATTGAGTTGGAGATAACCACAAAAAAAAGGCAGCCCCCATAGAGCTGCCTTATGACTGTAAATGCCGGCCAGGCCTACGCCTTGCGATACTTCAGCTTCTCGCGTTGCACGGCCTCAATGTCCAGGATATCGGCCTGCTTGTAGGCCAGTGCCTCATGGCTGTGGTGCAGGTCTCGCACCATCTTCTGCAGGCCGGGTACCTCCAGGCTGGCGGCATGGTCGGTGCCTTTCCAGGCGCGGTCTTTGGTAAAGTGCCGCTCTATCCAGCGCGCGCCCAGGGTGTAGGCGGCCACGTCAATAGCAATGCCCAGGTGGTGGCCCGAGAAACCAATCTCCTTCACGCGCTTGCCGTAGTTGGCATAGAGGCGGTTAATCTCAAGCAGGCAGATGTCGTTAAACGGCACCGGGTAGCCGCTGGTGCAGCTGTACACAACAAGGCGTGTCTGTGCTTGGCCGGTCTCTTCAAAAAAGGCCACCAGGCCGGCAATCTCGTCTTGCGTCGTCATCCCTGTCGATACGTGCACGTCTCCACGGTAGGTGTCGCGCAGCAGGCCCAGCATCTCATAGTTGTTGTTGCAGGCCGAGGGCACTTTGATAAAGTCAGGGTTCAGCTCAATAATCTCCCGGGCAGAGGTCATGTCCCACACAGAGGTCGAGTATCCGATACCGATCTGCTCGCAGTAGGCCTTCAGCTCGGCATGTTGGGCTGCGCTAAACTCCAGCGCCTCGCGGTGGGCGCCGTAGGTGGGGCCGTAGCTGTTCCAGGGGTTGGGGTGTGGGGCTTCGTATTGTGCCGGGGTCAACAGCTCCCGGTTGTTGCGTTTCTGAAACTTGGCATAATCGGCACCGCAGTCTTTGCTCAGTTTGATGAGCTCCAGCGCAATGTCGAACTGGCCCATGTGGTTACACCCAATTTCGGCTATTACTTTGGGTGGCTGGTAATCAAATTCAAACATGGTTTGCCAAAGATAGAATCTTAGCAGGGGGTAGGGCCATCCAAGCCTGCGGCAAACCTTACATCAACCGGGCCTATGTGCCCCTCAACCCAAGGCAATCCAGCCTGCGTCGTCGGCCAGGCCTGCTTGGGCCACCACCCGGCGCATACGCTCTCCGGTGGCTTCGGTTACAAACGCCTGGCCCAGCCTGCCTTGCGCAATCAGCCCCAGCAACCCGGCTATGCGGGTTTCGTCTAGCCGCTCAAAAATATCGTCTAGCAGCAGCAGGGGCATGCGTTGCGTGCGGGTGGCCAAGAAGTCGTGCATGGCCAGCTTCAAGGCCAGCAAAAAGGTCTTTTGTTGGCCTTGGCTACCCACTTTGCGCACAGGTTGCCCGTCCATCAGCAGCTCAAACTCGTCTCGGTGGGCACCCATAAGGGTGCGCCCGGCGGCCAGATCACGGTTGCGGCTTAGGTAGTAGTGGTGGGCAAAGTCTGCCTCCAGCACCTGGGTTTGATAATCTATTTGCGGTACCTCGCGCCCTTGGCTCAATTGGGCATAATAGCCCGTAAATGCAGGCATAAACGCTGCCAGGCAGGCGGCACGCTCCTGCGCCAGCGTGTAGAAAGCCGCCAGCAGGGGCTCATCGTAAGTATCCAGCAGGGTCATATCCGTGCTGCGGCGCTCCGCCAGGCTTGCCAGTAGGGCGTTGCGCTGTTGCAAAAGGCGGTTTTGCTTCAGCAGTGCGGCCAGATACGGGGCCGAACTTTGGCTCAACAGATTGTCAAAAAACTTGCGCCGCTCTTCTGCACCGCCGCGCACCAGCGGCGTATCGTCAGGGTTTACAAACACCACCGGCACCTTGCCAATGTGGTCTGCCAGGCGCTCGGCCACCAAGCCATTGTCTTTTAAAATCTTGCGCTCGCCACGCCGGTAGGCCAGGCTCACCTGCAGCGCATCGTCTGCCACGGCAAAGGTGCCCGCCACCCGGTAATAGTCTTGGCCATAGGCAATCAGATCTGGGTCAGACTTCTGAAAGCGGCTCTTTGTAAGGGCCAGCAGGTAGATGGCATCCAGCAGGTTCGTCTTGCCAATGCCGTTAAGCCCCGTGATGCACGTCAGCCTCGGGGCAAACGTGTAGCGCCCATGCTGGTTCTTAAAATGGGCCACCTCCAGCTGCTGCAGGGTAAGGGCTTGGGCAAGGGGAGGGCTGGCCATAAGGTCTGTGTGCAAAGATGCGCCTGCCTTGCCCAGAGCCATCTGGCCCGGCAAGGCCTAACTTTCTGCCATGCATACGGCAAAGCCTGCCCCGGCAGACGTACTGGCCTACTTTGATTCCCTGCCCACCAATCGGCGCGGCACGGCACTGGCCGTCCACACATACCTGGTGGGCCTGCCGGGCATAACCTGTGCCATGCGCTACGGCGTGCCCTTTTACAGCGGCCATAAGTGGATAGCCTACCTGGGCACCTCCCACGGCCTGGAGCTTTGCTTTTTAGAAGCCCGGCACCTGCAAACCCACGCCGGCTTGCTGCAATACCACGGCCGCAAAGCCGTGGCAGGCTTTGCCCTGGAGCCCGCCGACGCCATAGACTGGGATACTCTGCAAAACGTAATTGCCGACGCTTCGCAAATAGATGCAGACATTGCCGCCAAACGGCTGCTGCCCGGCATAGGCACGGGGCGCCGCAGGCAGTAAGGCTGGGGCATGGGCAGCAACAGCATCAGCCACTTACAGGTTAAAGCGCGTTTTTCCTTACACCCACGGCCCACAGCGGCCCGATTCTTGCTACCAAGCCGCCGACTACCAGCATCTTTGCTACCCTAATGGCACACAAGACCCCTATCACCGTCGCCTATGGCGACGGTATCGGCCCAGAAATCATGGAGGCCGTCCTCCGAATCCTCGATGCAGCCGAGGCACCCATCGAAAAAGAAATCATCGAGATCGGTGAGAAGGTTTATCTCTCAGGCACCTCCTCCGGCATCGGCCCCGAGGCCTGGGACAGCCTCCGCCGCACCCGCGTATTTCTGAAAGCGCCCATCACCACACCCCAGGGCGGCGGCTACAAATCGCTCAACGTTACCACCCGCAAGGCCCTGGGCCTTTATGCCAACGTACGCCCCGTCCGCACCTTAGAGCCTTACGTGGCCACCAAGGTGCACATGGACCTGGTCATCGTGCGAGAGAACGAAGAAGACCTCTACGCCGGCATCGAGCACCAGCAAACGGCAGACGTGGTGCAGTGCCTCAAGCTCATCTCGCGCCCCGGTTGCGAGAAGATCGTGCGCTATGCCTTTGAGTACGCCAAGGCCTACGGCCGCAAAAAGGTCAGCTGCTTCAGCAAAGACAACATCATGAAGCTGACCGATGGCCTGTTCCACAAAGTCTTTAACGAAATCGGCGAAGAGTACCCCGAGATCGAAAAAGACCACCGCATCATCGACATCGGCTCAGCCCTGCTGGCCGAGCAGCCCGAGAAGTTCGACGTCATCGTGACAGAAAACCTCTATGGTGACATCATCTCCGACATTGCCGCCCAGGTGGCAGGCTCGGTGGGCCTCTGCGGCTCTGCCAACATCGGCGAGCAATGCGCCATGTTCGAGGCCATTCACGGCTCTGCGCCTGATATCGCCGGCAAGGGCATTGCCAACCCAAGTGGCCTGCTCAACGGTGCCATCATGATGCTGGTGCACATCAATGCGCCCGAGGTAGCCTCTAAAATCCACAACGCCTGGCTCCGTACGCTAGAAGACGGTATCCACACCGCTGACATCTACAAAGAGGGCTCTGAGCACAGTGTGCGCAAGGTGAGCACCCAAGCGTTTGCCGATGCCGTCATCGAGCGCCTGGGCCAGTTGCCAGAAAAAATGGCCACGGTTACCTACAACTCAAACCGCGAGGCCACCTTCCGCTCCGTACCCCTGTCCACCTATAACCCCGTCAAAACACTGATGGGCGTAGATGTCTTCATAGACTACAAGGGCCGGGATGCCAATAAGCTAGGTGCCGAGCTCAGCAAGCTCAACGGAGACGGGCTGGTGCTCACCATGATCTCCAATCGGGGCGTCAAAGTCTGGCCAGAGGGCCTGCCAGAGACCTTTATGACCAACCACTTCCGCCTCCGCTACAAGTCGGAAATTCACCCCGGCGAAGACCCCATCCGCCCCGAGTACATCATCCGCCTCCTGCAGCGCATCATGGACGCCGGTTTCGACTTCATCAAGATCGAAAACCTCTACATGTTCGACGGTGTCAAAGGCTACACCGCCGGGCAGGGAGAGTAACAGACCAGGTTTTTGCAAACCGAAAGTGGCAGCCCCAGGGCTGCCACTTGCATTATCAGTCAAAGTCAAGCTTACTCAGCTTTGGCGGGGGCAGGTTTTTAAACTGCACCCCCTGCGCAATGGCCCCGCCTTTGCGGTCTTGCTTGTGGTACAGCTCCTGGGCCTGCTCCTGGCTCACAAGTTGGATTTCAGAATAGCTCGTCTTGCCCGTAATCACGGCAAAGCCTGCCACCCTGCCCACCTGGCTGCACTGCACGCACGTAAGGGCCGAGGGCAACGCCCGCAGCCGCCCCTCGGGGATAGCCAGCCCGCAAGCCTTGCACATGCGCCCGGCAGGCGCATGGCCAGGGTCTGGCTTAGGTATGGATGACGCCACGCAGCTCTAAGGTAGGGATGTAGCTCAGATTCTCTTCAATAATAGAGTCTGGCAGAAACAAAAACTTCTTGTCGTAAATCTGAGACCGCTCCTCGTCTTTATAGTAGCTGAGCCAAAACTCGTTCACCAGGTGGAAAACCTGCGGATCCACCCGCTCTATCGGGGCGGCCTCGCCCGCTTCCACCCGCTCTATCAGGTGGCGCAGCACGCTCGTGCGCTGGGGCTCTCCGTTGTGCTCGCCGTAGCCTTTGGTGGCCACCAGTACATTTACAATTGGGAAGGGGTTGCTGTTAATTACGTAGGCCGTCCAGTCTATCTGGCCAGGCACCGTATCAGACTCTTGTTGGGCTATAGCTATGGAAACACCTTCCACGGCCGGAAAATCAACGTTGCGCATGCGTAGGTTCTGTGCCTGGCAGCGGCTGACCATCGGGCCAGGGCTGCAGGTGTAAAGAAAACAAAATACTTAACTGGGCCAGCAGCTCAGCTTCTACCTCTGCCAGGGCAGGGGCGTAGCCTAGCTCCCGCTCCATACTGGTTACATCCTTGTCTGCAATGTTGCAGGGAATGATATAACGGAAAAACCGCAAGTCCGGACAAACGTTCAGCGCCAGCCCGTGCATCACCACCCAGCGGCTGGCCCGCACCCCCATGGCGCAGATCTTGCGGTCGCCAATCCAGACGCCGGTCTGGCCCTCGGAGCGGCCTGCCACAATGCCCCAGCGTGCCAGCGTGCGTATCACCGCCTCCTCTAGGGTGCGCAGGTAGCGGTGGATGTCGGTAAAATGCCGGTCAAGGTCAAGCAATGGGTACACCACCAACTGCCCTGGCCCGTGGAAGGTAATGTCGCCCCCGCGGCTCGTCGGGTAAAAGTCTATGCCTTCGGCCTCTAGCTGCGCATGCGGTACCAGCAGATTGGTGGCCTTGCCGCTTTTGCCCAGCGTAAAAACCGGGTTGTGCTGCAGGCTCACAAGGTAATCTGCCTCCGTATGCCGGGCTGCGTCAGCCGCTTTCTGGGCTAGCAGGTGGCCAAACAGCCGCTCTTGCAGGGCCACCCCATCGCCATAGCCCAGCAAGCCGGGCCGCAGCAGGTATGCAGTGCGCATTTGCGCCGGGGCCGCTTCCATCATTTACAAAGATGGCAAATCTGCCAGCCAACGCGGCGGAGCCTTCGGCAAGAAAAGGGCATGTCTTTCACAGCCTTTTCATAACACGCAGCGCCCTTTAGCGTTTGGCCAAAAGTGCTTATTAACACCAAAAATTTGGGGCAGCAGCCAAATTTTCCAACTTTTTGAAGCCCGGTGGGGTCTTATGTAAAATTTTTGTACTTTTATTAAGTTTATTGAAATAATCCGCTAACTTGCGCCAAAGCCGGCAAGCCTTTTTAGTGCGCTGTAATGCCGCTCATGCCAGGCAACTGCCCCCAAAGCCACCCAATGCAAATGCCTGCAAACCGTCGGTTTGCAAGCGTCAAAAAATTGTACTAATCTTTGAAATCTGCCCTGCCCATTTCCTTGCCGCCCCTTCCTGCCAATTTGGGCAGGTGGGTGCTGCTTTGGGCATTGGGCTTGCTGCCAATGGCATCGGCCTGGGGGGCAGCCGCACCCAAAGTTGCAGAGGCAGGTAGCCAACAGAGCAAGGCTAGCGCCTCTGTACAGCCGCTGGCAAAGGCCGCGCAGCCCCTGGCCCTGGGCCGCAAAAACCTGGCCGAAGGCCGCCTGCTACTGGCCGAGCAATACCTGGCCACCGCCGCCAAAGAAGTAGAAAAGCAGCCCGCCAGCTTAGAGCAATACGAAGCCTTCTACCTCTATGGCCAGGTGCTGGGTGCGCAAAGCCAGCACAACCAGGCCCTTAACTACCACTTCAAGGCTAAGCAAACTGCAGAGACCCTCAGAGACGAGGCCCGGCAAGCCCAGGCCCTCAAAGCCGTAGGCCAAGACTTACTCGCCCTCGACGATCCGGGCCAGGCCGAGCTGTTTCTGCGTAAAGCCTCCAAACTGTACCTAGCCGCTGGCGACGCCCGGCAGGCCGCCCAGTGCCTGGCCGCCATGGGCGAGTGCTACATCGCAGACCGCCAACCTGCCCGGGCAGCAGGCGCTTTTCGGCAGGCTATGGGCCTGTTTGCCCAGGCGCAAGACCTACCCGGCCAGGTTGCCAGCCACCAGGGCCTGGCGCGTACCCAGTTAGAGCAAGGCGCACTGCCAGAGGCCATCAATCAACTGCAGATAACCCTGGGCCTGGCAGACTCTGCCCGCCTGCCAGAGGTAAAAGCTGAGGTGTACCTCATCCTGGCCGAGGCCTACGACAAGTCTGCCGACGAGGCTAAAGCCATTTTTTATGCCAACATAGGCCTCAGCCTGGGCCAGCGCTACAAGCTGCTGCCTCTGCAAGAGCGGGCCCACCTGCAGCTCTCCAACTACCATACCGCCAAAGGAGACGATGCCAAGGCCCTGCGCCATTATAAAAACTATGTGGCCCTCAAAGAGCGCATCACCAACGACGTGCGCAACCGTCAGCTTGCCCAGGTACGCCTCAAATACGAAAACGAAAAGCGCGGCAAAGAAATCGCCGTCCTCACCAGAGAGAAGCGCATCCAGGAGCTAGACCTGACGCGGAAAGAAAACCTGCTCTGGGCAGGTATAGGCATCATCCTGTTGCTGGGCATCATGGCCGTGCTGCTCCAGCGCAAAAACATGATAGAGCGGGCCGTGAACGCCAAGCTCCACGCCAACAACCTCAAAATAGAGCAGCAGCGAGACCAGATTGAGCAGCAAAAGCTAGGCCTCACAGAGGCCCTTGGCCAACTAGAAAGCTCCATCCAGTATGCCAAGCGTATTCAAGATGCCATCCTGGCCGCCTCGGCACCCTTGCACCCTTTCTTTAAAGACCCGCTCATCTACTACCGCCCCAAGGCCATCGTCTCGGGCGACTTCTACTGGGCCAGCCACCAAGGCCCAGAGACGGTGGTGGTAGTGGCAGACTGCACCGGACATGGTGTGCCAGGCGCTTTCTTAAGCCTGGTAGGCCACAGCACCCTGGTCCGCGCCCTGGCCGCCGTCCCCAGCCTAGACCCCGCCCTCATCCTAACCTTTATAGACCAGGAGATCAGCCGCACGCTCGGCAACCAACCCGGCCTAGACATTAAGGAGGGCATCGAAATGAGCATCTGCGTGCTCAACCGCACCACCCGCCAGCTCCGCTTTGCCGGCGCCAGGCGCGACGCTTTGGTTGTAGCCGGCGGCCACGTCCACACCCTAGCCGGTAGCAGACGCAGCGTAGGCGGTATTTATGCCAGGCTGGCTCCAGCCCATTGGCAGTTCGGCACACAAAACCTCACCATGGTTGCAGGCAGCAGCCTCTACCTACTCACCGACGGATACACAGACCAGCACAACGCCGACGGCCAAGCCAAATTTGGCCTCCCCCGTCTGCGCGATCTCATCCTAAAAACCAGCGCCCTCTCTGCCCAGGCACAAACCCAGGCGCTAGACCAAGCCCTCACCATCTGGCGGGCCGACACCGACCAAACCGACGACATCCTCGTCGTAGGCCTGCGCGTAGAGTAACCCACGCCCTCGTCTCTAAACCTGGCGCACCGCCACCACGTCTGGCACTGGTTTGCCTACCAGCAGATGGTCTGCCAACACCCCGGCCAGCCACGGGGCCAGGCTCACGCCCTTGGTGCCCAAACCCGTAAACACATATTGGTGAGCATGCTCCGGCAGCCACCCCACAATCGGCCGCCTGTCTCGCACCGAGGGCCTTATGCCCGCCAGGTGCTTTTCTACCCCGAGCCCTGGCAAGTAAAACTTACCTACCCGTTGTAAGATAGAAGCCCGCCCTTCTTCCGTAGGGCCCTCCGACTCGTATTGATGCTGGTAGGTGCTCCCCGCCCAAAGCAGGCCGTCTGGGCGCGGGGCCAGGTAGGCGGCCCTGTTCAGCACCGCTCCGGCCAGGGTAGGAGGGGCCTGCGGTGCCAGCAGCAAAATCTCGCCCTTTAAGGGGGCCAGCGGCAGTTGCGTCAGCAAAGGGTTGGCCTTGCCCGCCGCGCCCTCTGCCCAGATCACCCCCGCATACGCACGCCCCTGCCAAATAATTCCAGCCTCCGACGATTGCAAATCGGCCGGTACCACCTTTTGTTCAAAGAATGCCCCATCTGCAGCCAGCCAGTGGCGCGCCGCCTGGCAAAGCACAGGCACTTCCACATACCCGGCCCTGGGCACCAGCAAGGCCCCAAAGGGCGCCACCACCTGGTTGGCCGGCGCCCAGGGCAAAACATCCGTCAGCGTCATCCACCCGGCCAGCGGGCCGGCCTGCGTCATGCGCGTGGCCTCTGCGCGCTCCTCAGCCGTAAGAAGAGGGCGCAGGTTGGGCAGGGCAAAAAAGAAACGTGCATTTAATAGTGCCTCCGCCTGCGGGTAAAAGGCCTCCAACACAGGCCACAACTCGTCTGCCAGCCAGGTAAGCTGCATACGCTTGCCTGTTACCGGGTTAAAGGCACCAGCCGCCACCGGGCTGGCGGCCCAGGGCAAACCCGCATCGGCCACATGCACCTGCACACCCCTGTTGGCAAGTGTAAGGGCAATTACTGTGCCCGCCAGGCCTTGGCCTACCACCAGCCATCGTTCATTTTCAGGGCCTTGGGCCATAGTTTTTTAGGCCCAAGTGCTTTTTAAGCCCCGGTTCGTTTTGTATTTTCAACATTCAGCGCAAAATTTGCCGTTCATACCTCATTGTTGCACGGTATTGAGCAAGTGCCGACGGGAGCATTGGCAGCCTGGCCCACCCCTTTGGGGGCGCCGTAGCTGGCAGCGAATGTACCGGCCCCGGCCCTTCTGAACATCTAAACTCGCCCCCTGGGCAGCTTTAGATGGGCGGCCTAGCCGCGCTGTGCACGGTTTTTTTGCCTTCATCCTGTTATGGAAACCCCAACATTAGTAGCGCAGGCCCGCCAGTTTGGCGAAGCCCGCAACGGCAAAGTGTACCGCAAGGCCTTTGCCCAATTCCCAGAGCGCGAGATCGGCGTCGTCAAAGACACCGACGAGGCTGCCCTCTCATACTTCGTGCGCCGCTTCGAGCTGCTGGCCCAAAAAGTGGCCGAGCTAGAGGCCGACATGGGCAGTGCCGAAAATAAAGGCAGCTACCTCAACAAAATCCTCCACCTCAGAGACACCCTGCCCGAGGCCAACGCCCTGGGCGATTTTGTGCCCCTGCTGGATAAACTCCAGGCGCTGGAAGAGTCGCTGCGGTCGTCTATCACCGAGAACCGCAAACGCAACCTAGAGCACAAACTGGCCATGGTAGAAGAGATGGAGGGCCTGGTGGACGAAACCGACTTCAAATCCCTCTCTACCCGCCTGCGAGAGATCCGCCTCAACTGGATCAAGACCGGCCCCGTGCCCAACGAGGATGCCGAGACCCTCAACGAGCGGTACGATAAAATCAACGCCCACTTCTACGAGCAGCGCCGCCAATACATAGAGATGCGCGCCGTCCAGATAGAAGAGCGCACCGCACAGTACAACGCCATCCTGGCCAAACAGCTCGAGCTTAAAACGCCCGAAGCACAGCTGCACCCCGGCCAGATCATGAAAACGCTAAACGTCCTCTCGCAAGAGTGGAAAGACGTCGGCAACATCCCTAAAGAGCAGTACGAAGAGCTCAAAGCCAAATTCAAGGCCGACAAAAAGGAGGTGCTGCGCCTCGTCAAACGCCTGGCCAAAAACAAGCGCACCGGCAAGCCTGGCGATCCGTTAAAACCCCGCCAGCTCACCCCAGAAGAAATCGAGCAGCTCAAAAACTTCAAAATCAAGCAGACTTTGCTAGAGGAAGCCAAGGGCATACTCGAAAAAGGCGACTTCCGCGGGGCCTACCCCAAAGTCAAAGAGATGCAGGCCGCCTGGCACAACGTGGGCCCAACCCCCAAAACCAAGGCCTTCATCAACAAAGAGTTCCTTTACATCTGCGACCGCATCTCTGAGTTCAGCTTCCTCAACAAGATGCTCTACCAGGCCAACCCCTACTACTTCCGCCTCTCCCCGCGCGATCTGGTCAATGCCAAGATCAACATCATGCGAGACATCATCCGCAAAGAGGAAAACGACATCGAAGTATTCACGGCCCAAATAAAAGAGAAAGAGGCCAGCGGCGCCGACATGTACAGCCAAGACAACAAAGCCCTCGTGGGCCGCGTCAACAGCCAGACACGCCGCCTAGCCGTTAAAAAGGAGATACTCAACGAGCTCCGCACCGAGCTCAACGAGCAGCTCAGCGCAGGTACATACTAGGCGCAGTCAAAACGCCGTTCTAAAGGGGTAACTTTCGCCAGAGAGTTACCCCTTTTCTATGCGCCAGTTATCTGCAGCCTTTATTTGCCTGGCATGCTTATCCTTAGCGCCTGCTTATGCACAAACTAAGCAACGCCCTAACCTAGAAGCCATACTCAGCAAACCGCCACTAATAACAGACCAAGACACCTTGTTTGCAGGCTTAAAAATCAGATCCATTACTTACGGAGTAGGGTACGGATTTATTAATATCCAGTCCGAACTCCCCGCTTACGCCGGCGCTACTATGGTAATGTCTGGCTGTCTTGACGATGGATATTTTACCTCCATACAGCTGCGCCTAACCAACGACAGTATCATCAACCTTTACCAGCAACACGAGCGCAGCTATTTTTTTGTTAAAGACCATGCCCGCCGTACCGAGAGTGAACCCGAAAGCCCTGAGCAAGCAGAAGAAGCACTATGTGAGGTCCACTGCATACCCAAAAGCCCAATCTATAATATCTACACCTACAACCTAGGCCCCGTAACCTACGAGGCATTCTTGGCAAAGCTATTGGTCGGCCTCCGTGTGCTAGTCGGACGCGCCTACACCTTCACAGGCCAGTTTTCTACCCAACCAGACGCACTTTGCCTGGACGTTGAGGCGCTAGGCGCCCCAATCGTAGCAGCTAAATATTTAAAAGAAAAAATGCCAGGCAAGGGTAAGGGCATGCGCGCCTTATCAACACCCAAGCATTATGATATAGACGGAGAATCCGCGCCTGGTTTTGTCAGGCTGGTATCAAATAAATAACAACATAGGCCTGCCTGGCCAAAACCTCTGGGTTAAAAAAATACGAATAAATAGGCTGGCTAGAGCCTGCCAATTTTACTCAAGCATTTAGCCCCAGCGCCTGGCTCCAGTCTTTTTTGCTGGCTGCGCCGTTCAGGTAGAGGCCAAACGTGTCGCCCCGCAAACCCAGGCGAATGGTCTCTAGCGGAATAACCTCGTTGGGAGCAATATTCCCCAGGTTTACATTGGCCCCCAGCAGCTTAATAAAAAACACCTGCTGGCTCTTCTGCGGCGCCTCCCAGATAATCCGCTCAAACGGAATCTGCGTCAATATTTCTTCTACCAAACCCTCGCGCACCTCGCCGCTGCTGCGGAAAAGCCCCACATTGCCCCCCTCGCGGGCCTCGCCGATTACCTTCCAGGCGCCGGCCTCCAGCTCGGCCCGCATCAGTTGGATCCACTTGTAAGGCGGGATAATCTTCTCCGCATCCTTAGACCCAACCTCCGACAGCACCGTAGCCCGCTGCGCCAAACGGTTGATGAAATGGCACTTCACATCATGCGGCAACTCAATAGAGCCATCAGATACCTCGGCATGCTCCAAACCCAGCTCGTCTAGCAGCCGCAGGTAGTCCTCAAACTGATCCCGCACGATAAACGCCTCAAACAAAGTGCCGCCCAAATAGCAGGGCACCCCCGCGCTTTTATAGACGGCGATTTTCTCTTTCAGGTTCGGCGTCAGGTAAGACGTTGCCCAGCCCAGCTTCACAATGTCTATATAGGCCGACGAGGTGGCCATCAAGTCCTCAGCCTCGCGCACAGACAAGCCTTTGTCCATGGCCATCGTATAGCCTGCTTCGCGGGGTTTGGTGGTTCTTTCTGGTACGTGCGAGAGATTGAAATTCATGCTAGGGGTGCGGGCTCCGCCAGGCCGTGGTTTTGGGCCGGGCGCAACAGATACCGAGCCGCGCTCTTAATGTAATACTCAGCTAGAAATACGAGCTTGGCGGCCCTTTGGTGTAGAGGCCGTCAAACAATTTCCAAAAATAAGCTATGTCGGCGGCTGTGGCCAGGCTAAGCCTCGGCAAGGGCCGCCAGCAGCGTGTCCACGTCCGCGTCGGTGTTGTAGAGTGGGCAAAACGCCACACGTATAATGCCCGGCTCCCGCCAGTCTCCTACAATGTTACGCTCCATAAGCGCATCAAAAGCCGGGCGCGCGTTAGGGCGGTAAAGGGTCAGCATATTGCCGCTCTCTGCCGCGTCGGGCGTAAAGACCTGCCAGCCGCCTTGTGCCGACAAGCCCTTGCGGGCGCGCTGCACCAGTTGCCGGCTCTTTTGCCGTAGCTGGGGCATACCCGCTGCCTCAAACATAGGCAGGCTCGCCTTCAGCGGGGCCATCGCAAGCACGGGCGGGTTAGAGAGCGCCCACCCATCTGCTGTGGGCACAGGGTCAAACCCTTTGCGCATCTTAAAGCGGGTCTCTTTCTTGTAGCCCCACCAGCCAGCCAGGCGTGGCACCTCTGGGCCTTGGTTGCGCGTAGGCATAAACAGGCCGCCCAGCGTGCCAGGGCCGCCGTTCAGGTACTTGTAGCAGCACCACACGGCAAAGTCAGGATCCCAAGCCTCCAGCTGTAGGTCTACATTGCCTACGGCGTGGGCCAGGTCCCATCCGCAGGCAATACCACGCTCGCGGCAGGCACGGGTTATGGCAGCCATATCCAGCACCTCGCCGCTGATGTACTGCACACCGCCCAAAAACACCAGAGCCAGCTCGTCTTGGTGGCGGTTTATCAGGTCTAGAATCCGATCTGTACCCAGCAGGTAATTAGCAGGGTCGTGCGCCACCTCAATGATGTCGCGCTCAGGCACCTGCCCCCGCACCTTCAGATGCGTCTCCACGGCATACTGGTCTGACGGAAAAGCCGGTGCCTCCATCAGTACCTTCACCCGCTTGCCCGCTGGCCTGTAAAAGCTAGCCAGCATCAGGTGGATATTCACCGACAACGTATTCTGGATAGACACCTGCTCGGGCCGCGCCCCAACTATGTACCCCATCGGCCCCGCCAGCGACTCGTGGAACGTCATCCAAGGGTCTTCTCCCACAAAATGACCTTCAACGGCAAGGCTTGCCCAGCGGTCTAGCTCCGTTTGTACATAGGCTTGGGCCCCAGTGGGTTGCAGGCCCAGGCTGTGCCCACAGAGGTACGTAACTGCATGGCCATTACGGCTCGGCTTCAAAAATTCAGACATGGCTGGTGTAAGTCGGCAGCCCCGGTGTGCAAACGCAGGCTACCCCGGCCCGAAAATACAGCCTGGCCGAGCCAAGCCCTACCTTAGGTAGCTCTAATCCGTATCAGGCTTGCCATGTCTACTTTGCCTCCGCTTGCCCTCGTCACCGGTGCCAACCGTGGCCTCGGGCTAGAGGTCTGTCGCCAATTGGCCCAGCAGGGTTACCAAGTCCTCCTTGCCGCCAGAGACTCTGCTAAGGCCGCAGCCGCAGCCCAGGCCCTACAATCCGAAGGCCTACCCGTAGAGCAACTCGTCTGCGACGTTGCCAGCCCAACCAGCATAACCCAGGCCGCAGCCCAAGTAGAGGCCAGGCACGGCCGCCTAGACGTCCTAATCAACAACGCCGCCATCTGCTACGACGACGGCCAGCTCCCCAGCACCACAAGCCTGGCGCAAGTAGAGGCCGCCATGCAAACCAATCTCTACGGCCCGTGGCGTATGTGCCAGGCCTTACTCCCGCTGCTGCGGCAGAGCCCGCACCCGCGCATCGTCAACGTCAGCTCAGAGGTTGGGTCTTTTGCCTATTTATGGGGCAGCGTGCCTGCCTATGCCACCAGCAAAATCGCCCTCAACGCCCTCACCCGCAACCTTGCTTTAGAGCTCAAGGGCACGGGCATCCTCGTCAATGCCGTTTGTCCAGGCTGGAGCCAGACCGACATGGGCAACCACGGCGGCCGCCCCGTGGCAGAGGGTGCCGCCTCCATCGTCTGGGCCGCAACACTGCCAGACGATGGCCCCACCGGCGGGTTCTTCCGAGACAGCCAGCCGCTGCCTTGGTAGGCTAGGGGAGAGGCCCCTTGCCTAGTAGGCCACCCGCTGCGCAATAGAGCGCGCCAGCGTCAGCTCGTCGGCATATTCCAGCTCTCCGCCTACGGGTATGCCCCGGGCAATCGTAGAGACCTTCTGCCCAGAGCCTTGGGCCTTCTTCTGGATGTAGAACCCCGTCGTATCGCCTTCTACCGTAGCGCCTAGGGCCAGTATCACCTCGCGCACCTCGGCCTCTGGCTGCAAACGGGCCAGCAGCGTTGCCATGTTCAAATCATCAGGCCCCACCCCATCCAGCGGAGAGATTACGCCTCCCAACACATGGTACAGGCCCTGGTACTGCCCCGTACTCTCGATGGCCATCACATCTCGGCTGTTCTCTACCACACATAGCAGGCTCCGATCTCGCCGAGGATTGCTGCACACATGGCATTGCTCCGCCTCAGAGATGTGGTGGCAGGTCTTGCAATAGGTCGTCTTCAGCCGAAGCGTCTCAAGCGCGCGGGCCAGCTCTACAGATTCTTGCTCGGGGCGGCGCAGCAGGTGGAGCGCCAGCCGCAGGGCCGTCTTGCGGCCTATGCCCGGCAGCTTGGCAATCTCGGTGACGGCGTCCTCTACCAGTTTGGTGGGATATTCCATAGCGTACAGATACAACCCCATCCCGGGGCAGAAAGTGCCTTCAGCAATCAGTGTCAGCGCCTCAGCGCCTACTTGCCGTCTTCAGCCTGCACCCGCTTGGTAGACTCCATAGAGACAGAGGCACGGTCAAACGTGGCCTTCAGCCCACGGTCAATCTCCAGCACAATCGTCAGGTCATCTACAGACACCACCTTGCCATGCATGCCACCGATAGTTACCACACGGTCGCCAGGCTTCACGGCTTCGATAAACTTCTTCTGATCCTTCTGCTTCTGCTGCTGCGGGCGGATCATAAAGAAGTAAAACACCACGAAAATGGCCACCATCATCACGATCTGGGCCATGCCGCCCCCGGTAGCCTGGGCAAGTATCAAGGTAATCATTGTACCTGCAAAGATGCAGACCCCAACCCGCTAACCCCCGGCCACGCCCACCCACAAAAAAGCCCCTTCTACCCGCAATGGGCAGAAGGGGCCTTTGGTGTTAGCTCCCCCTTTCCCCGAAAGGGATTCTGCGCATTGAGCAGAGTAGGGGGCTGGGGGGTGAGCGGGTGCCCCCCACGCACAGAAGCCGAGGAGGAATACCCCTTAGTTGGCAGCGCTGGCCGCAGCACCCGCCTTCTGAGCAGGCACCGGTGCCACAGAGGTCCGGGCGTTCTTTAAGCCAGGCTTCTTGGGTACAGGGGGCGTGCCGGGCATAACACCCGTAGCCGGAGCCGGCGTTGGGGCAGGGGCAGGCTCCACATTGCGCACCAGCTTCATCTCTTGCACAAGATTGCTGGCACCGCCAAGCTTATCTACACAGAACAGCACATAGCGGATGTCACAAATAATCGTCCGCTGGAAGGCCGGGTCATACGCAATGTTGCCTGACATAGACTCCCAGTTGCCGTCGAAGGCCGTGCCAATCAGCTCGCCACGCGCATTTATCACCGGCGAGCCAGAGTTGCCACCCGTAATGTCGTTGTCTGTGATGAAGCCCACATACAGCTTGCCGTTCTCGGCATACTGGCCGTAGTCCTTTTTCTGCCACAGCTCCTTCAGCTTGGCAGGCACCACAAACTCCTCGTTGTTGGGGTCTTCTTTCTCCATGATACCGTCCAGCGTCGTGTAGTACTCATACTGCACACCATCGCGCGGCTTGTAGTCAATCACCTTGCCGTAGGTCATGCGCATGGTGCTGTTGGCATTGGGGTAGAGCTTCTTCTTGCCCTCCAGCATCTTCATGGTGCCCTCTACAAACAGACGGTTGGCTTTACCAAGCTCTGCCTGCACCGGGGCAATCATGCCCTGCTGCATAGCCAAAAACTGCGCCCGCACCGCACCACCAAATTTGATGGCCGGGTCTTCTTTAATCTTCTTGGCATCGGGCTTGGCCAGGGCGGCCTTCAGCTTGTCGGCGTTCGTCAAGAAAGACTTGGCGTACATGTCAGCCACAAAAGCCTCTACATTACCTTTAAACTTGGCCACCTGCTCTTTCAGATACGCGGGCTGCTGGTCAGCTGGCACATCCTTCATAAACATGGTAATCATCTGCGCCAGCAGCTTTTGGTCGGTAGCAGCATCATACTCTTTGTAAATCTCAGAGGCAGCCTCCTCCAGGTCTTTGCGGGCACCTTCGATAGCCTCAGGCTTGGCGGGGTTGGCGTTCAGCGCATCGGCATAGCCGCTGGCCATAAAGCCCATCACAGGCAGGGCAGGCGTGCCAGAGAGGAAAGCCTCGCGGTAATACATGGCCGCCATCTCGTAGCTGCGGGCCTTGGTGTAGTTGTCCTTCAGCGTGCCCAGCACCGCGCCGTAGCGCGCCTGCCGGCCTGCATCCTGGCCTACCCACTGGGCAAAGGCAGCTTCTTCTTGCTGTTTCTGGCCTACTACGTTCAAACGCAGCAGATCGCGGCGCTCGCCCATAAAGAACTTCCAGTAGTTGGCAATGCTGGCATAGTTAGAGGCGTAGGTCAGGCGCTCTTTGGCACCTTTGTCCATATACTCCTTCAGCGTCTTCAGCTTACGGTCACGGATCTTCACAATCGTAGGATCCGAGATGTCAATGGCATTCTGCACGCCCCAGCTCGTCAGGTAACGGTTGGTGCGGCCAGGGTAGCCAAAGATCATCGAGAAATCGCCCGGCTTCACCCCACTCAGAGAGATGGGCAGATACCAGCGCGGCTTCATCGGCACGTTGTCGGCACTGTACTCGGCAGGCTTGTTGTCTTTGTTGGCATACACGCGGAACATAGAGAAGTCTCCCGTGTGCCGAGGCCACATCCAGTTGTCGGTGTCACCGCCAAACTTGCCAATGCTCTCAGGCGGCGTGCCTACCAGGCGGATGTCCTTAAACCGCTCATAGACAAAGAGGTAGTACTCATTGCCGTCAAAGAAGCTCTTCACGCTGGCCACATAGCCATTGGGCGTAGCGCCACCTTCGGCCTCTTTTTTAATGGCAGCCATCTCGGCTTGGGCAGCAGCGTTGCGCTCTTGCTCCGTCATGCCGTCGTTCAGCTTGCCCAGCACGCGCTGGCTTACATCTTCCATGCGCACCAAAAAGTCTACAAATAGGCCTTCGGCACGCTTCTCTTCAGCCTTGTTTTTGGCCCACCAGCCATTCACCAAGATGTTATCCTGTGGTGTAGATAGCTTCGTGATGGCATCATAGCCGCAGTGGTGGTTAGTCAGAATCAACCCCTCTGGCGAGATAATCTCACCCGTGCAGAAACCGCCAAAGCTCACGATGGCATCCTTCAGCGAGTTGTTGTTGATGTTGTAGAGCTCGTCTGCCGTCAGGCGGAGGCCCATCTTCTGCATATCCACATAGTTCAGACGCTTGATGTGGATGGGCAACCACATGCCCTCGTCGGGCGGTGCGGTTGCGTAAGCAGGCCCCTGCAAGAGGGCGGCGGCAGCCGCCAGGGCCAAAGTGAAACGCTTAAGCATAAGTTGAAAATCTGGAGGAAGCCCACCAGCCACGCCCAAAGCAGCGCGCCAGCCAAGCCAAACAGGTAGTTAGTACCGAATGTGGTGCAAAAGTAGGGCTACCACCCCCAGCCAATCTAACAATCAGGATAAAAGGCCCCACAACCGGATGGGCGGCAGGTGAGGCTCGTAGTGGGAGATTTGACGTTTCTTGGTAGGTGGCCTAGTAGCCTATCTTCGCCTTATGGCAAACATCCACTATTTTCAACGTTACTCACAACCTGAGAACGTAGCTACGAACAATACCCTTCTGCTTTTCTCTAGGTTCTATCAAGAAAAGCCTATCTACCTACAGAAGCTATTACATGCACTGATCGAATTTGACGTTACAATTGGTATTACAATCAGACAGCAAGAGGGAGGGCCAAAGGGAATCCCAGACGGTTTCATTAGGCAAAGCAGTTTTGAAATTATTATTGAAACTAAAACATCGGATTGGTTTTATCCAGATCAGTTTGAGAGACACATTACGGCATTTTCAAGTTCAGAAGGAAGCAACAAGATTTTGTTGGCAATCGTAGATGAAATTTCAAATGAAAGGCGAGATTCTCTTTCCAAAGAATTGAATCAGAAATTTGCCGGTAAATTTAAAATCCTAACATTTAAGCAAATTGCAGATGAGGCCTTAAGTGTTGCTTCAGGCAATTCTTTGCTGGAAGAAATCAGCCAAGAATTTGAAGAATATTGCCAAGCCTCTGGGCTCTATCCTAAATCTCGGTCACGCATGAAGGTTTTTGCAGCTGGCGAGACACTTGACGAAAATATAAAGTACAGCATGTATTACAGAAATGATGGTACTAAGCACATGTTCGATGGTTATCAGTTTATAGGAATGTATCACAACAAGGCAATTGGAGCTATAGGGAAGGTGAGAGGCTACATAGACGCTTACGTCATGGAGGGAGATCCTAGATCAGGTGATGCAAAGTGGTACACTGAAGCCATTGGAGACCTAAAAAATGCTGCAGATGCCTCAGAATTAATGGCCCGCGCTCGAAGTATGTCTTTGGATAGCCCATACGACATTGCTAGAATTCCACACAGATTTGTTGTTGTAGATGCCTTCCGATTTACATACATGCCTAAAAGCTCTCCAGGTGGAATTAGAGGGCCCAGAGCTTTTGAGTTACTAGATATTGATGGAATTACGAACGCTGCGATTGATAGTCCTGACTCTACAGAGCTCGCAAATCAGCTGAACGGTAAATCTTGGGCCTAACAGCAGAAAATGGATAGCGTCGGGCGTTTTTTCTATTGTGTATGTTAGTTTAGTCTATAAGTCATTATCAGTGAAGGTCTTTTTTATTGCATTCTGCCTACTGCTCTCCCTGGCCCTCCAAGCCCAGCCCATCCTGCCCAACTACCAGGTCTTTTGGGGTAAAACCATCAACGGCTGGCTCGTCATCCGCCGCTGGCAAGACCCTGCCGACACCACCCAAATCGTTTACCTGGGCCTTAACCCCGTCACCTTCCGCACCCGGCCTCTGCGGGGCTTGCCCGTGCAGCCACTAAGCCCCATGGCTTGGCACACCGCCACGGCTGCCACACCTTATGGCTTAGCCCTGGCCGCCGAGCGCTTCCGCAGCACCCCCCTGCAAGACGCCGGCCTACAACGGGCCGACACCAACCTGCGCGGCTTCAGCCTCACCATAGACCTCTGCCCCAGCCGCAAACCGCTAGACCGCACCTTCTTCGACCGCCTCATCGCCGCTTTCGACTCTGCTGAGCGGCCCATCCCCGTAGCCATATCCCTCACAGGCCTGTGGCTGAACACCCACCCGGCCGACGTCGTCTACCTCAAGCAGCTGCAATACAAGCGCAAGCTGGCCATCACCTGGGTAAACCACACCTACCACCACGCCTACAAACCAGCTGCCCCCCTCACACAAAACTTCATCCTAACCCCCGGCACCAACCCCACCCAAGAGGCCCTACTGGCCGAGCAAGCCATGCTGGCTCGCAACCTGATGCCCAGCCCTTTTTTCCGCTTCCCAGGCCTGGTGTCAGATGCTGCCGTCTTCAATCAAATCCTCAGCCTCGGCCTGCTGCCTATGGGGTCAGATGCATGGCTAGCCAAAGGCCAACGCCCCCAAAGCGGCAGTTGGGTCCTTATCCACGCCAACGGCAACGAGCCCGCCGGCCTGGCAGACTTCTTTGCACTCATCCAATCCAAAAGCACCCAAATAAGAAACCGCCAATACCTCCTCTACCCCCTAGAGCAAGGCCTTCCCTAATTGGGAATTAAAAATTAAGAATTAAAAATTAAAAGCGTCTTATTTACCCTAGTCAAAACCTCTCTTCTTTGTTGGTCATTATATTTTTCCGACTGCCTTAATTCTTAATTCTTAATTCTTAATTCACAACAACTCTGGTCCGTTTCACCACCGCCGGGTTTCCCTGGCAAACCGTGTAGGCAGGCAAGTCTTGCGTAGCCACCGAGCCTGCGGCCAGCACCGCATGGCTGCCCAGCGTCACCCCCGGGCACACCAGCGCCTTGGCCCCCACCCAGGCCCCGGGCTCAAGCACAATCTCCCCAATCAGCAAGTCAAAGCTGAGTTGCTTGTAATTGTGGCTGCCGCAGAGCAGCATGGCCCCCTGGCTCAGGCAGGCATGCGCCCCAATCCGCACATCGGCCAGGTTATCAATCCAGACCTGCTCGCCAATCCAGGCATAGTCTCCTACCGTCAGCCGCCAGGGATATTTAATATTCACGCAGGGCTTAATCACCACACCCCGGCCCACCTTAGCGCCAAAGAGGCGTAGCAGCTCCACCTTAAGTCCGTTTACAGGCCAAAGGCCCGGCTTAAACACTAGCTCGTTTACAAAATACCAGGCCAGCCGCACCAGCGCCCCGCGCCCGGGTTTATACCAGGCATTATCAAACCGAGCCAAATCAGTCTGGCCACGGTCATCCATGCCGGCGGGGTAGGAGGGGGGCGCTGCTGCCATAACGCTGCCAAAGATAGAGCAACCCCACGGGCAAGGCTAAAAACACGGCCAGATCCACCTGCTGCGGCAAATACCCGCGCGATATCAGCTGCCACAAAAAGAACGTACCCAGCGGCATCAGCGGTCCCAGGCGCGCCAACTGCCGGCAAAGCCATGCCAGTGCAGCCATGCCCAGCACCACACCCCACATGCCATAGCCGAGGTAATACTCCTCTAAATTGCTCACGGCCGGGTGTAGTTGTGCCCCGGCAGGGGTAGCGTCATAAGCTGCGCGGATGTTGCCCAGCAAGGGCGCAACCGGCTTTTGCCCACCCGGCCAAAGGGCTTTGGGTAGGGCCCGCACCGCCACAAAATGCGGGCTCGCCCCCCAGCCATCGGGCCTGCCGCCCCACGCATGGTAATGCCCCAGCAGCACCCCGAAGGTCTGGCTGTTGTTGGTCTCGTTGGCCAGCAGGCGGGCATCAAATTGGGCCAGGTTGTAATCCCACTTCTTATAAAGCCGGGCGCTCACGTTTAGCCTGTTCAGTGTCAGCCAGGCCATGCCCGTAGCCGCCACTGCACAAAGGCCCAGCGCCACCAGCCGCTGGCCCCGCGTCTGCGTGCGGAGCAGCGCCGCCAGCAACAGCCCCCCCACCAGCAGCAGCGTCCTATACCGAAAGCCCGCCAGGGCAAACAGCACCAGGCACAGGGGCAGCGCCAACCACCCCAGCGCATGGCTGGCTGGCAACAAGTAGCCCAGGGTAATCAGGCCGTCTAGCGCCTTATCTACCAGGGGCACCTTCCAGTGGTAGCCAAACAGATTCAGCACCGTGTCAGACCGCCCAGGGCTGAACCAGGCCGCCAGCGGTATGCCCTGCACCCAAAGTCCCGTCAGAAAAAGCCCCAGGTAGAGCCCAAGCAAGGCCCATAACCTACCCGGACGCACCCCATCCCAAACCTGCCGCACCCACCGAGTTTCGGTAGCTGTAGGCAAGGCGGCCCATGTAGCCACAAACACCCCAACCCCAACCCCATACACACCCAGCATCTCTGGCAGATGCGCCGCATAGGCCAACCCGGCAATGCTACCCTCGCCCCGCCACCAAAGCAGCACCGGCGTAAACCAGGTGTAGAGCCACAGCGAACCCAACGCAAACCCCAGCGGCACCCCCGCGCGCCCCGCGCGCCAGGCCAGTACGCCCCCCACCAAAAAGGTGCATCCATGCGCCCACCAAAGCCCAGCCAAGCCCATCATTCTCCATCAAAGATGCTCCCTCATGGCCACCAAAAAAACACCCCCTCTCCCCTGGAAGGGAAGAGGGGGCTAGCGGGTAAGGAGAGCTCATCCCTCGCTAATCAAGCCCTTTCTAGAAGATATACCCAATCCGCACCGCAGACTGGATATAAGGCCCTACAGAGAAGCTAGCGTCTTTATCAACCTTGCTCTCGCGCTCCTCGCCTTGGGGCGGCTTCACCTTAGTGGCAAACGGCGAGGTGTAGGCCAGGCCAAAGCCAAACTCCGTACCGATGTACAGATTCGGAATCAGGTAGATATCCACACCGGCCAAGGCATTGGCGCCGGCCAGCAAAAAGCCGTTGCGGTTGCGCGTCACCGTTTCTACCACAGAGTTGCCCGAGTCTGTGCTTTCTTCCACCTGGCGGGTCGTATTAAAGCCCAGCAGCACCTCTGCACCTATGTAGGGCGACAGCCGGTCTGTACCCGCAAAGTGCTTCTCGATACCCGGCCTGATCGTCAGGTTAAAGGCCGAGCTGCGGTCGCGTAGCTCTTTCTGCGTAGAGCCGCCTGTGCCAGCCTCCTGCGTAATCGTAGAGCTGCGGCTGTAGCTCAGGTTCGCCGTCAGACGCAGCGCCGCCGTAGGCGAGGTGAACTTCCGATACTTAATGCCCGAGATCAACCCACTGCCCGACAGCTGGAAAGGGTTGTTGACAAACGGGTTCACCTGCACCTCCAGGTTGTTGGCCCCGGTGGTGGGCTTAAAAATCTTCTCTTGCCCAGAGGCAGAAAGGGCGGCGGCGGCCAGCGCCAGGGTCAGAAACGTAGTTTTCAGTTGCATATCAGGTAGCCCGGCCAAGGCACGGGTCTGCGCAAAGGTTTAACACAGCAACCGTATTTCCAAACGGGGCCTTGGTTTCGTCTAGCTGGCCTCTGCCGTCGTGGCGTGTTGGCGCATGGTCGCATCGGGCACATACCCCAAAACCTGCCGCAGCTCCGCGCTCGTCAGCGTACTGCCGTCTGGGCTCCAGCCGGGGGGCTTGGTCAGGTAGGCCAGTTTCAGCCGCCAGGTGGGGGCCTGCCGCACGTCGCGCCACAGCTTGCGCCACTCCCCAAACAGCAGGCCCAGCGGCTCGGGCCTGTCAATCCGGTAAGTAACGCCGTACACCGGGCGCTCCGTCTCCTCGGCAAACGTGCCGAAGATGCGGTCCCACACAATCAGCACCATGCCCATGTTCCGATCCAGGTAGCGGATGTTGCTGGCATGGTGTACCCGGTGGTGGCTCGGCGTAACGAAAACGGCCTCAACCCAGGCGGGCAGCTTGCCAATCGTCTCCGTATGCACCCAGAACCCATACACCTGGCACACCGCATACATAAACACAATGTGCAGGGGCGCAAACCCCACCAGCGCCAGCGGGATAAAAAACAAAAACCGGTAAAACGGCTGGAACACCGAGCTGCGGATGCTCACCGTCAGGTTAAAGCGCTCGCTGTTGTGGTGCGTCACGTGCGTGGCCCAAAAAAACCGCACGTGGTGGTCGGCACAGTGAAGCACATAGTAGCAAAAGTCAAAAGCCAGAAAAAGCCCCACCCAATACCACAGGCTGCCTGCCTCCCACCGCAGCGGCGAAAGGCCCCAAAAGAAAGCCAGTATCCCCAGCGATACACCCCGCAGCAGCACATCCAGCCCGAAGTTGAGGCCCGTAAAAAGCAGATTATGTACGGTATCTCGCGCCTCGTAGGCAGGCTTGCGGCGATAGGCCGTCACAGCCATTTCTACCACGATGAGCAAGGCCATCAGCGGGGCCGTCCACGTCAGAAGTACACGCTCCAGGGCTACCTGCATAAAGAACCGTATCGAAAAAATCGGAGGGATGGGGGCAATGCAAAGGTACAAGCCCCGCCCTCGGTCTCAACACCGTAGCCCCCAAGACGCCCCCCCCGGTTTGCATGTACCAAAGCTTGTATTTTACCTTAGGCAACAACTATCCCAACTTGTTCTTTATGCCACGCATCCTTTGTTTCATAGCCCTGCTCCTGAGTGCCGTTACGGCCTACGCCCAGCCTGTCATCACGCCAGTGATCATGCGCGGATTTTACCAACAGCGGCAAGTGTCCACCTATCCTAATGGTCATCCAATCCCGCCTAATGTTGGTGTTCTGATTAATATGTTCGCCCATGGGTTCTTCAGGCACGACGTTCTTATAGGGGTGACCGGCTACCCAATCACGCCTGACTCTGTCCTTGCAAGGCCCGCTAAGGGCATCAATCAGAATTGGAGTTTTCATTTTGCAGGCTCACCCAACTGGGGTGTGGGTCAGATTGGCCTAATCAATTACGCCCCTTTATGGTGCCCCATCAAGCAATTGCCAAGTACAGAGGTTATCGAGGTATCAGCAGGATTCACTACCACCCTAGATCCTGGATATATCAGGCTTGCCCAATACTCACAAGGTTCGCCTGACTCCACTAATGGAAGATGGTACCACCAAAAACAAGACGGTCTCTACATTCTTTCAGATTGGTCCTCTTACTATCTAAGAGGGCCCTTGCTGAATCCTCTCCCACACCTGATACCAGGCATGCAAGTAGGAGACCAAAGAGTCACCTTTTCTGGCATCAACTTTTTGAATGATTCGATTTGTTGGCCACCTACGGGCCCCATAGTACCTGTTTACGATACGTTGGAGGTTTCTGGCCAAGGTATGCTTAGGGTGAATGGCGGGCCTGCCCAACAAGCCATCTTGGTAGAGCACAGGCGTAGAATCCGAGATTCCGCTTTTGGGCCCATAAATACGGCCTATCCATACCCAACGTATGGCCGCACATTCGATTTTTTAGATGTGACAACAGGGCTGCCGTTGCTGTCCTACAGCCTCTTTTCTGCCCAGTTCGATACCACCCAAAGGTGGACCAACTTTTACACCACTTTCGCCTACTGGTCTGCCGCCCGCTACCCCGCCGCCAGCCCCCTGGCCACCCGCCCCGCCGCCGCCCGCTGGAGCCTGGGCCCCAATCCCGTAACCACCACCTTGCAAGTGCGCGGCCTGAGGCCCGGCCCGGCAGCCATCCTCAACGCCCAGGGCCGGCGCCTACCCATCACCCTCCAAGCCGACCAAGTGGACGTCTCTACCCTCTCACCCGGCGTATATGTGCTGGAGGCCGAGGGCCAGCGGGCGCGGTTTGTGAAGGAGTAAGCAGGGCGCACCCTCCGCCTGGCCAACCCGTAACACCCAGGCCATGCACCGGGGGCAGCCACCAAATCGCCCCCCAGGTGCAATTTTTACAGAGGCATAGCGGTTATGCCCTGGGCCGTGCGCCTGGCACCGGCCCCCATGTCTGCAACCCCTGGTTTGAAAATCCTCCTCCGCATCCTCTGCTGCATAGGCCTCTGGGCAGCCTGGGCCACGGGCACCGTAGCCCAGCCCCTGGCGCGCCCGGCCCAGCCACGCATCCCCATAGATGGCGTCATCGCCCGGGTAGATAACTACATCCTGCTCCGCAGCGAGCTAGACGTGGCCATCCTCCAGGCCAAGGCCCAGCTCCAACAGCAAAACCCCAAGGCCCCCGCGCCAGACGAATCCAGGCTCCGCTGCCAGGTCTTCGACCAGCTCGTGCTCCAGCGCGTGCTGCTGGCAAAGTCAGACATAGACTCCATCACCGTCAAAGACGCCGAGGTAAACGGCGAGCTAGACGAGCGCATGTCTTACATGATCAATGCCGTCGGTGGCCGAGACAAGCTGGAAGCCTACTACAAAAAGTCGGTAGAGCAGTTCAAAACCGAGCTGCGTAAGCAGGTCAAAGAGCAGCTCATCGCCCGGCGCGTCCAGGCCAAAATCACAGAAGACGTCAAGGTTACCCCCGCCCAGGTGCGGCGCTACTTCAACGCCATCCCCAAAGACAGCGTCCCCTTCTTCTCTACCGAGGTAGAGGTAGGCCAAATCGTGCGGCTCTTCAAAGCAGGCCGCCAGCGCAAGCAAGAGGCCCGCGCCAAAGCCGAGGACCTACGCAAGCGCCTGTTGGCCGGCGAGGACTTTGCCATCATGGCCCGCATCTACAGCCAAGACCCCGGCTCTGCCGCACAAGGGGGCAAGCTCCTCGGTGCCCAGCGCGGCCAGATGGTGCCCGAGTACGAAGCCGCCGCCATGGCCCTCAAAAAAGACGAAACCAGCCCCGTTACCGAGAGCCAGTTCGGGTTCCACATCATTCAGATACTAGACAAGCGCGGCAACGAGTACGACTCCCGCCACATCCTCATCCGGCCAGAAGCCTCGGATCAAGACCGTGAGAGCGCCTACCAGTTCCTCGATTCGCTCGGGCAGGCCATCCGCATAGACTCCATCAAGTTCGAGAAGGCCGCCCAAAAGTTCAGCGACGACATGGCCACCAAGTCCAGTGGCGGCTTCTTGCTAGACCCTGCCACCGCCAGCCCCCGCGTACCCACAGACGCGCTAGACCCCAAAGTCTTCTTCACCATAGACACCATGAAGATCGGCACCGTCTCCAAACCACTCAGCTACACCAGCGAGGATGGCAAGGCCGGCTTCCGAATCCTCTACTACAAGAGCAAAATCTTGCCCCACGAGGCCAACCTGCGCGACGACTACCAGCGCATCCAGGCCACCGCCCTGGCAGACGCCAAGCGCAAAGCCACCTCCGCCTGGCTCCGCAAGGCCAAGCAAGACGTCGCCATCTGGATAGACCCTGCCTTTGCAGACTGCAAAATCCTGCAAGACAACCTCTAAGGGCCCCCAAAGCCCACCCAATTCTCGTAAACCAACCTCTAAAACCCGCCCCACACCCTTGTTTGCCACAGACGTAGAAGCCGCCGACAGCCTCAAACGAGATTATGAGCGCCTCCGGGCAGAGATCGGCCAGGTCATCGTCGGCCAGGCCGACATCGTCGAGCTGCTGCTCACGGCCATCTTCTGCCAGGGCCACTGCCTGCTCGTAGGCGTGCCAGGCCTGGCCAAAACGCTGCTCATCCAGACGGTGGCCCAGGCACTGGATCTGTCCTTCAACCGCATCCAGTTCACCCCAGACCTGATGCCCAGCGACATCACCGGCTCAGAAACGCTAGACCAGAACCGCAACCTTCGCTTCATCAAAGGGCCCGTCTTTGCCAACATCGTACTGGCAGACGAGATCAACCGGACCCCGCCCAAGACCCAGGCCGCTCTGCTGGAGAGTATGCAGGAGTACGCCGTCACCATCGGCGGCCAACGCTACGCGCTAGACACGCCCTTCTTCGTACTGGCAACCCAAAACCCCATCGAGCAAGAAGGTACCTACCCCTTGCCCGAGGCCCAGCTAGACAGGTTCATGTTCAACCTCTTGCTAGAGTACCCCGCCTACCAAGAGGAAGTGCAGATTGTAAAGGCCACCACCAGCGGCAACAAGCCCGCCATAAGCCCCGTGCTAGACGCCGCCACCATCCGGGCTTACCAGGCCCTGGTGCGCCGCGTCCCCGTGCCAGACAATGTGGTGGAGTATGCCGTCGGCCTCGTGCACAAAACCCGCCCGGCAGGCCCCATGGCCACCGCCCAAACCAAGCAGTTTTTAGAGTGGGGCGCAGGCCCCCGCGCCGGGCAGGCGCTGGTGCTGGGGGCCAAATGCCACGCCCTGCTGCGCGGCAAATACAGCCCCGATGCCGAAGACGTCCAGGCCGTGGCCGTACCCGTACTGCGCCACCGCGTGGTGCGCAACTTCAAAGCCGAGGCCGAGGGCGTCTCGGTAGATCAAATCATCAAAGGCCTGTTCTAACCCCAGCCCCATGCTCCCCAAGCTAGACGACGACCCAGAGCCGTTAGACGGCAAATACCTCGGTATCATCTCAGAAGACTTCGTCCAGGTGGCAGACCTGATCAAAGAGGCCACCTATCAAGTCAAGGCCCGCAAGATATCGCAGTACCCCATCGTAGTGGCCTGCCGGATCATGCAGCCCATCGGGCAGCTCTTCATCCCCGCCGGCCAGCACGACCTGGTCTTCAACTACTTTCTGACCTACGTCGATGAGTTCGTCCAGCGCGAGCTCATGGACGACGAAGGCCTGGCCCGCTTCTCCGAGACCTACAAAGACCCCGAAGAGTACTGCTGCCTCTTTGTAGTAGAAGAGACGTTCACCAACTTCGTGTTCATCCCGTATCCAGAAGAAGGCACCACAGACCTGGCCGACTAGCCACCAACCCCGCCGCCCCTTGCCATGAACCCAGACGATCTCAAAGCCATACTGGCCAAGCTGCGCCGCTACGAGATCCGCATCCGCAAGGTGATAGATGCCCGCATGCAGGGCGACTTCCACTCCGTCTTCAAAGGCTCCGGCATCGAGTTCGACGACGTCCGCAGCTACCAGTACGGAGACGACGTCCGCACCATAGAGTGGAACGTCTCGGCCAAGGGGCACGGCACCTTCGTTAAGACTTTTAAGGAGGAGAAGGAGCAGACCATCCTCTTTTTGCTCGACGTATCCGCCAGCCAAGACATCGGCCGTGCCGGAGAGACCAAGCTAGACGTCGCCAGAGAGATTTGCGGCGTTCTGGCCCTGGCAGGCATCAAAGAGAAGAGCCAAACGGCCCTGCTCTGCTTCTCAGACCAGAAAGAGCGCTACGTCCGCCCCGGCAAAGGCCTACGCCACGGCTACGAGATCATCTCTGCCCTCTACGACCTGGTGCCCAAGGGCCTGCGCACCAACCTGGCCGCCATGGCCCAGTATGCGCTGTCAGTCATTAAGCGGCGCAGCGTGGTGGTGCTCATCTCAGACTTTATTGATACCGACTACGAGCCCGCCCTGCGTGCCCTGGCCCGCCGGCACGACCTGATCTGCATCCACGTGGCAGACCCGCTCGAGACTGGCTTCCCCAAGCTTGGCATCGTCCCTCTCTTTGATAAGGAACGGCGGCGCACGGTATGGGTCAACACCTCGGCGGCCTGGTTCAGCGGGCAGCTCAGCACCCCCCTGGCCGAAAACCGCCAGCGCCTGGAGGACTTCTGCAAGCGCAACCGCGCCAACTACCTCTACGTCCAAACCGGCGAGCCCTACGTAGAAAAGCTCATCCGCCTCTTTAGAGGCCGCAAAACGAGCCGATAAACTGCAGGGTAATGCAAGTCCGCAGCCCAACCTGCCCGCGGCTGCCCCGTATAGGCCCGTGGGGCCACCTGCCGCCAGGCATCGGCCAGGCCCCGCACCGGCTATGAAAATGTATCTTCTTTGGGCCGCCTTGGCCATTACCGTCGGCCTCCATACGGAGGCCATGGCCCAAGGCCAAACCGTCTGCATCGCCACAGACCGCACCGAGGTCTGCCGGTTCATAGACTCCACCGCTGCCTTCGACGATTGCTACATCCTGCAAGAGCCCGGCCTCTTCACGCTAGACGCCGTCGAAAGCGAGTTCCGCCACGTAACCGAGCGCATAACGTCCCTTTACCAGATCAAAAGCCGTACATACCGTCCAGACGAAAAAATCTGGGAGTACGCCGTCTTGTCAGATGCAGGCAACAGCTACGTTTTTATGGTTTGCCCCCGGCAGTCATTGCTTAAAGTCGTCGGGCAGATAACGGATGCGCAAGGCCGACGCAGCCATTACCTGGTGGCCCACCACATCAGCCGCACCTGGCGCGAGCCCGAACCCGTCGGGCTAACAAGGCACTAGCAGCACAGCAATCCAACGCCGGCCCCTAAAGGATGCTGGTCCCGGTCTCTTTTTATTGCTGGTACCGGTCTCCAGACCGGGACCCACCCACGCAAGGCCTCCGCGGTCTCCAGACCGCAGAAACGGAAGGCGAGGGGGTGCGTTAGGCCAGCTACCCGCTATCCTTAGACTCCAGTCCCCGCTATCCTTAGACTCCAGTCTAAGGATGCCTTGCTGGCCGACTCCCGTCGGCCTACCTACCGCATTTGTCCTTCACGGCCGGACCCGTCTGTCTGTCTGCCCCTGAATACTGTGCAATGGCTTTGCCTTTTTCACGTGCTCTGGCGAGGCTGCGCCTCGCGTGTAGGCCAGGGCGATAGACCTGGCAGCCTGCGGATGTTTCAAGGTACGGATTGTAGCGCGGGCTGTAGCCCGCGAGGCCTGCGTGGTTCCCCAAGGTTAATGGTCGTTTCACAAATAGCCTAACATTATGTTTGGGGACGAGGCCCCCTCACCCCCCAACCCCCTCTCCCCCTCCAGGGGAGAGGGGGAGCAGAAGACTGTTAAGCTACTTATGAAATGACCATAAGCCAGGGGCTACTGCAACGTATCTGCTCTTTTGGCGACGGCTAAAGACGAACGCTTTTACGTCTGTTTATCAATCCTTTATGAGGGGATTTTGTCGTGGGATTGTCGTGCTGTTGGTCCAATCTGAAGACTGTGCTGCAATGGGCGTCACAAGTCATCGCTCCCCTAATCGGGTCGCTAAAGACTTGCGACAGTAGCGCGTTGCGGGTAATGTATCGCGAAGCCTACGGCCGGGGCTGCCTTTGTGCCGTTGGGCCGGGTTTACGGTAGGGGGGTATGCAGGGCTGGAGCCCTGCCCGTAAGGGTTACGAGGGCTGGAGCCCTCGAACAGCATCCTTAGGGAATGCCGAAGGCTCAAAGCGTTCGGCTTTAGCCGTCGCCTTAGCAGTAGCCCTTGGCTTTAGCCTGGGGTGAATACAACAAAGCCTGCCAAGCGAAACGCCTTTAAACCCGCGCCCACAACCATGCACATACAACCAGGCCTGCCGCCCTGGCCTACATGCGAGGCGCAGCCTCGCCACAGCACGTGCCAAGGGCACAGCCCTTGCACAGTTTAACCTTGGGTAAACCAGGCTTACAACCAAAACCCCACCCCAACTTACAGGGTTATACATCATTGGCCCTCCGATAGCCCACCTTCTATGACCACCGCCCCCGCCACGCTCCGCATGCTGGAGCCCTTCCAGAGCCCGGCCCTGCAACTCAAAAACCGCATCGTCCTCGCCCCCATGACGCGCAGCCGCGCCGCCGCAGACGGTTCTGCGGTGCCCATGATGGCCGAGTATTACCGGCAGCGGGCTACGGCAGGGCTGCTGGTGGCAGAGGCAACGTCCATCAGCCCAGAGGGCATCGGCTACATCTCCATCCCCGGCATCTACACCCAGGCGCAAGTAGAAAGCTGGCGCGCCGTCACAGAGGCCGTGCATGCAGAGGGCAGCCGCATCTTTTTGCAATTGCTGCACGGGGGGCGCATCGGCCACCGCAGCCTGAGCGGGGGCATACAGCCCGTAGCCCCCTCGGCCCTCCGCCCCGAGGGTATCACCTACACCCAAGCCGGCCCCACCGAGTTCGAGACGCCCCGGGCGCTGACCGAGGCCGACATCGCCCGCATCGTGCAAGACTATGCCCAGGCTGCCAGCAACGCCCTGGCCGCCGGGTTCGACGGCGTAGAGATACACGGGGCCAACGGTTACCTGCCCAACCAGTTCCTCTCTGACGTTACCAACCACCGCACCGATGCCTACGGCGGCTCGGCCCAAAACCGCAGCCGCTTTGTGCTGGAGGTGGTACTCGCCGTGGCCGAGACCATCGGCTGGGGCCGCACGGCCCTGCGCCTAAGCCCCCACAATTACAACAACGGGGCCAGCCATACCGACCCTATCGGCACCTACGAGTACCTCATCGGCCAGCTCAGCGGCCAAGGCCTGGCTTACCTGCACCTGATGGAAGGCGACGCCCGCAAGGTGCCCGCAGGCCTGCCCCTGGCGATGGCGGCCTATTTCAGGCCTGCCTACCAGGGTACCATCATAGCCAGCGGCGGCCTCACCAAAGCGACGGCCGAGGCCCTGCTCGCAGCCAGCACGGCAGATCTGGTGGCCTTCGGAGCGCCCTTCATCGCCAACCCCGACCTGCCCGAGCGCTTCCGCCTAGGTGCCCCCCTGGCCGAGCCCGACAGGCACACCTTTTACACCGGCGGTAGCAAAGGTTATACGGACTATCCGTCTTTGGCCCAGGCGTTGGTCTAAACAAGGGCCCCGTAGACCGATAGCGCCCCCCACTGGCACGATTTTTTCTTGCCTACGAGATAGACGCCTGTACCTCCTTTTACGTTAACGTCTTCCGCATGTAGCTGCCTGCCTTACCCCTTAACACCCATACGCCACGCCATGAAAAACCGTCTACAAGCCTACGCACGCCACCTGCGCCGCCAGTACCGTTTGTTTTTGGCAGAGTACCTGGCCTTCTTCGGCCTACGCCAAAGCCAGAACCCACCGCCTTCAGAGCCAGGGCTGTCGCTACCCTTCTGACTGCCCAAGGTAGCGTCAGGCCCTAGTTGAGCCTGAAGGGCACAATCATTGTAAACTCCGGGATGGCAACCGTGAACTCCTTGCCATCCACAATCCGGATCATGTCGTAAAGGCCCAGCATCTTGCCCATAGACGAGCGCAAATTGCAGCCAGAGACGTACTCGTGGCGCTCGCCCGGCTCCAGCACCGGCTGCTGGCCCAGCACGCCCTCGCCCTCTACCTCGCGGCGGATACCTGTCCCTTCAAAGATGTGCCAACGCCTCCGCAGCAACTGCACCGTATAAGCCGAGCCGTTTTCAATCACAATCCGGTAGGTAAACACGTAATGATCCCGGCTGGGCTGGCTGTACTCAGGCTGGTAAAGCGTATTTACCGTAACCCGGACGCCTTGCGTTACTTCTGATACCATCTAAAGGTGCGGAGGAGGTAGGTGTAAAAATAGAGGCTGTTAGGCTCTGTGCAAAGGTCAAGGCCTGTGGTAGGAGCTGGCTAATACAAAAATAGAAGCCTGGCCCTCCGGCCACAAACCAAATATCGGGCCAGCGTTGGCCAGCGGGGCGGCCCCGTATCTTTCGGCCAAGTTTCAGATTTACTAGACCACCTGCTTGCTTACCCGGTCTCAGGCACTCAATCTGGCATCTACAGGTGTACGTGCCCTGGCCTCTGTGGTTTTGCAGAAGCTCATTGCCCTGCGCTACGGCCCCGCCGGCGTGCTAGAGCTTGGCCAGTTCATACTTATCCAGGGCCTCTGCTACGGCCTGCTGACAGACGGCCTCAACCGCGCCATGATGGTGCAGGCCGGCCAGCAGGCAACCGCCGCTCAGCGCCATGCCGTGTTGGTAAAGGGCGGGTTGGCCGGGCTGTTCTGGCTCTTCATCACCAGCGGTGCGCTGATCTGGGCCATGCCCACACTCTTGCCCGGCATGGTAGATCTGGCCCTGCCGCTGGCAGTGGCCGTCGGAGGGGCGGGCTGGTTCTTTTGGGTCACGGCGGTGCTGGTGTTCGAGGGTAAGCCCTGGGCCGTATTCTGGCTCACCACGCTGCAGGCCATCGTGCTGGTTTTGGCGGGTGCTGTGCCATCGGCCGGGCTTGGCTGGCAAGACGCAAGCCCACCCTACGACCTGCAAGCCCGTCTCTTGCTGCTCGGTGCGGGGCAGGCCATGCTGGCCTTGGCGGCAGGAGCCTGGTACCTGCTGCACTACCACCGCCAGGCGGGCCCCGGCTGGCGGGCCGCCACGGGCCTGCTAAAGCCGCTGGGGGCTTTCGGCGTTTTCTCGTTGGCCGTCATGCTGGCGGGCCGCGGGGCAGACATGGCCCTGCGCGCCTACGCCATGGACCTTGGCCTCTACGAGCCGATGGGCTACTTCCAGGCCGCCGTCCGCCTCGGAGACATTATGCTGGTGCCCTTTACCTCTCTCTTTGCCGGGCTGTTTTTTGCCCAGGCCACCCAGGTGGCTGTGGCAGATCTGCGCCAGGCGCTCGGCCACCAGCTACGCCTGGCCTGGATCGGGGTAGGGATGGCCGCCCTGTTGTGGGCCACCAGCCCTTGGGTGTTGCCCATGCTCAACCGGGCCGATTTTACCGCTGCCGTGCCCTACTTCGCCCGCCAGGTACCCGGCGACATGCTCCGCATCCTGACGCTGCCCATCTCTGTGGCGCTGATGGCGGCCGGGCGGCTACGGGCTCTGGCCTGGCTAGAGGGGCTATCGCTCCTGGTTTACCTCCTGGCAGCGGCCGGCCTGGGCAGTTGGCTGGGGCCTCTGGGGCTCAGTTGGGCGCACACGGCGCGCTATGTCATCTTCGGTGCGGCCACCTGCTGGGCCGCCCGAGACCTTCTGCCCTTTGCGCTGCCCGGGCAGCAGCCCAGCGCCCATGGTTGATGCCTATCAGATGGCCGTAGTCTTGCTCTGCCACAACCAGCGGCCCTATCTGCCCGCCTGCCTGGCCAGCCTGGAGGCGCAAGACCTGGCCCAGGCCCAGCTCATTTTGGTAGATGATGCCAGCACCGACGGCTCGGCCGCCTACCTGGCCGCCTGGGCCGATGGCCGCCCCCATACCCAGACCCTGCTGCTGGCCGACAACGTCGGGCATTGCCGGGCTTTCAACCAGGCGCTGGCGCTGGTGCAGGCCCCCTACGTGCTAGACCTGGCCGCCGACGACCTGCTGCCGCCCCAATCTCTCCACCTGCGCTTAGAGGCCCTGCAGGCCTGGCCCGAGGCCGCCTTCTGCCACGGAAACGCCCTCTACATAGACGACCAGGGCCGCCCCCTCGGCCTGGAACACCCGCCCGACACCGCCGACCCCGCCTGGAGCGGCCACGTCTGGCAGCGCCTCTTCGAGGGGCGCTTTATTTGCCCCAGCACCGTCCTCTTCCGCACCGAGGCGCTGCGGGCGGCGGGCGGTTACAACCCCGCCCTCAGCTTTGAGGACTTTGACATCTGGATGCGCCTGGCCCGCCACGCCCCGGTAGCCTACGTGCCCGCCGTCGTCAGCCAACACCGCCTCCACGCCCGCTCGGCCTCTGCCGCCCAAGCGGGCCGCCGGGCCGGGGCCCTGCTGGCCTCCATCGCCCAGATAGGCCCTGCCGCCTTCGCCCTGGCCCAAACCCCAGCCGAGCGCCTGGCCATTGCCCGCTTTCTGGCCTACCATGTCCGCCTGGCGGCCTACACAGGCCACCCGGCCCACGTCTGCACCCTGCAAAGCCTGCTGCGTAGCCACGGCACCCCCCGGGCCCAAAGCTCCCTCTGGCGCTGGCTGGCCCACCTGCCGCTGGCCGGCCTCTACGCCCGCTACACCGCCTGGCGGCGGCGGGCGGGGCTGGTGCGGGTACAATAGCCAATAACCGCTAAGCAAGGTCTCTTACCTTGCTTTCTGCCACTGTAAGTTTTCGACTTGCCAAGGAACGCCCCCATCGAAGCTAATAAATGCAGAGAGGTAATAAAGCCGTTTTATGTGATAATTGCCAGCAAGTCAGAGACTTGCAGCGGCGTCAAGCAAAGTCAGAGACTTTGCTTAGCACTAGCATCCATAATTCTAGTTTCTGTTCCTTTCCCCCTCCCCAAAAAACCGGCCCTGGAAAATCAGGATGGCCACAATTCCACAGAAAATAGCCGCATCCGCCACGTTAAAAATGGGCCAGAAACTATAAAACTGCCCGCCCAGCAGCGGAATCCAGTCAGGCAAGATGCCCTCCCAGAGGTCCAGATAGAACATATCCACCACCTGCCCGTGGAACCACGGCGTTACCGATCCATAGGGCGCGTTGCCCAGCCACACGCCGTAAAACGTAGAGTCTATGAGGTTGCCGATGGCCCCGCCCAGCACCAGCGATATGCACAGCAAAAAGCCCCGGTGCGCGCCCTCTTTGGCCAGCTTGGCCAGGTAGTAGATGAAGCCCGCCGTCGCCAGCATCCGAAAGCCGGTCAGCAGAATTTTGCCATAGGGCTCACCCAGTTGCAGGCCAAAGGCCATCCCTGGGTTGAGCGTGTAGTGCAGCTTGAACCAGTCGCCAAAAATGTGGATTTCGCCATCAACCCCATAGGTCATGTTGAAGTGTACGGCCAGCTTGACTACTTGATCTACAACGATGACGGCCAGGGCAGGGAGGTACCAGCGGAGGGTGCTAAAACGGCTCAAAACAGGCAGGGTTTGCGCCTGCAAAGATGGGCCGCCCGCCGAACTTTGCCCGTGTCTTGCACCTTTGCCCTCTAGATGCCGCAGGTTGTCGTTATCGGAGGAGGGGCCGCCGGGTTTTTTGCCGCCATCCGCGCCGCAGAGCTAGGGGCCCAGGTGCTTCTGCTAGAGAAAACGGGCAAGACGCTGGCCAAGGTCCGCATCTCCGGCGGGGGGCGCTGCAACCTGACCCACAACTGTGCAGACCCAGCCACCCTGGCCACGCATTACCCCCGGGGTGGGGCAGAGCTGCTGCCCGCGTTTGCCCGCTTTGGCCAGCCCGAAACGCTGGCCTGGTTTGCCGCCCGGGGCGTCCGCGCCGTGGCAGAGGCCGATGGGCGCATGTTTCCGCATACGAACCAGGCCGAGACCGTAGCCACCTGCCTAGAGCAGGCCGCCCGGCAGGCCGGGGTCTCCTTACGGCTGAGCACGGGCGTATCGGCGCTGGAGCCCCGGCCCGGCGGAGGCTACACCGTCCAAACCACGGCCGGCCCACTAGAGGCCGATAGGGTAATAGTTGCCACGGGCGGTGCGCCCAAAGCCGAGGGCATGGCCTGGCTGGCCCGCCTCGGGCTAGAGGTAGTGCCGCCCGTGCCGAGCCTTTTTACCTTCAACCTGCCGGGCTCCGGGCCGCTGCAGGCGCTGGCGGGGGTCTCCGTACCGGCGGGCGAGGTGGCCCTGCCCCAGCTCAAAGACGCCCGCCGCGGCCCGCTGCTGGTAACCCATTGGGGCCTGAGCGGGCCGGGCGTGCTGCGCCTCTCTGCCTGGCAAGCCCGGGCTTTGGCCGAGGCTGGCTACCAAACCCCGGTGCTGGTCAACTGGCTGGGGCAAAAGCCCGCCAGTGTACTCAAAATGCTCAAAACCTTGCGCGAGGCCAACCCCAAAAAGCGCCTGGCCAACCTGCCCGTGCCCGGCCTGCCCCGCCGCCTGCAAGACTATACCCTGCAAGCCTCCCAATTGCCAGAGACCCTCACCACCAGCGAGGCCGGCAACCGCCACCTGGAGCAATGGGCCCAGGCCCTGTGCCAAGACAAGCACCTGCTGCAAGGCAAAACCACCTACAAAGACGAATTCGTCACGGCCGGAGGCATAGCCCTGCATCAGGTAGATTTTGCCACCATGGAGGCCCGCAGCCTGCCCGGCCTGCACCTCTGCGGCGAGGTGCTGGACGTGGATGCCATCACCGGCGGCTTCAACTTCCAGGCTGCTTGGACGACGGGCTGGCTGGCGGGCACGGCGGCGGCACAGGTGTGATTTGTAGCCCCCGTCTTCAGCCTTTGGCAAACAGGGCATTTTGCTGGTGCATTGCCTTCACTATCAGCGCACTGGCCGGCTTTTTGTAGTTGGCCTGCAATCTGGCAACAAAACATACATGGGCCCGGCAGGCCGCCCTGCAATAGATACCTTTGTATAGCAGGCTTTGGCTCAAAGCTTGCACCAACCCTTTCAGCAACTGGCTCTCACCTTTAACCTGAAAGCACCCTCGATGGCGCTACGCTCTCTTTTGGCCTTAGTGGCCTTGCTGGCCACCACCGCCTGCGGCCTGGCAGACTCTCGCCCCGGCCTCTACAGCCATTGGATGACTGTCGTAGACGACGACCCTGCCAAGGCTACGGCTTCGGTGCCCTGCTTTATTTCGCCCAACCCGGCCCAGGCCCGCTGGGCAGACTCTGTGCTGGCCACCCTCTCGCTGCAAGAGCGCATCGGGCAGCTCTTCATGGTGGCGGCTTACAGCAACAAAGGCCCAGAGCACCTTGCCACGCTAGAGGCCCTGGTTACGCAGCAAAAGGTCGGCGGCCTCATCTTCTTCCAGGGCGGGCCCGTGCGGCAGTTGCGCATCACCAACCGCCTGCAAAGCCTGGCCCAGGTACCGCTGATGATCGGCATAGACGGCGAGTGGGGCCTGCAAATGCGCCTGCAAGACTCTACTATCGCCTTCCCCCGCCAGATGACGCTGGGCGCCCACCCAGACGAGACGCTGATCCGCCGCATGGGCCAAGAGGTAGCCCGGCAGTGCCGCCGCATGGGCATCCACGTCAACTTCGCGCCTGATATTGACATCAACTCCAACCCGGCCAACCCCGTCATCGGGATGCGCTCTTTCGGAGAGAACAAAGAGAACGTGGCCCTCAAAGGCATGGCCTATGCCGAGGGCATGCAGCGCGGCGGCGTGCTGGCCTGCGCCAAGCACTTCCCCGGCCATGGCGACACGGATGCCGACTCGCACTTTGCCCTGCCGCTCATCAAGCACACGGCCAAGCGCATCGAGGAGATGGAGCTATACCCCTTCCGCCGCCTGGTGGCAGACTCCGTCGGCACCATCATGGTGGCCCACCTGCAGATCCCGGCGCTAGAGAAGAGCGGCAAGCCCAGCACCCTCAGCCGCCACATCGTCACCACCATGCTGCGCAAGCAGATGGGCTTCGGCGGCCTCATCTTCACCGATGCCCTCAACATGAAGGGTGCCGCCACCTTCGCCCCACCCGGCGAGTTGGAGGTAGCCGCCCTGCAGGCCGGTAACGACGTCCTCCTCTTCCCCGAGGATGTACCCCGCGCCATCGAGGCCATTACCCGTGCCATCAACAGCAAGAAGATCAAGGCCGAGGAGCTAGACGAGCACGTGCGCCGCATTCTGCTGGCCAAGTGGTGGGCTGGCCTGGCCACCAAACCCGCCCCCCTGCCCGAGCAAAACCTCTACCAAGACCTGGTGAACCCCTCCGTCCGGGCCCTGGTCAATGCCTGCTACCGGGCCTCCATCACGTTTGTGCAAGACACCCGCCGCCTGCTGCCCTTCCGCAACCTGGATACCATGGAGTTTGCCTCCATCTCTGTCGGAGACGGGGCCTCAAACGTCTTCACCCGGCAACTGGCCAAGTATGCCAAGTTCGACCAGTTCAGCCTAGGAGCCCAGGCCAACCGGGCAGACATGGATGCGCTCGAAGCCCGCCTGGCAGCCCTGCCCGGCCTGCGCCGCACCGTGGTGGTGGGCCTGCATAAAATCACCAGCAAAGACAAGACGACCTACGGCCTCAGCCCCGACCTGCTGCCCTGGCTCACGCACCTGGCCACCAAGCATAAGGTGGTAGTGGTGGCCTTCGGCAACCCATACGCCCTCAAGCAGTTGCACAGTCTGCCCGCCCTGGTCTGCGCCTACGAGAACGAGGCCCCGGCCCAGTCAGAAGCTGCCCAGGCCCTGTTTGGGGCAGGGGCCACCGGTGGGCGCTTGCCCATATCGCTGACGATGGCCCTGCCCGAGGGCAGCCTGCAGTTCCGCCCCGATGCCCGCCGCCTCGGCTTCGGCGAGCCCGAGGAGGTGGGGCTAGACAGCCGCCGCCTGGCCCGGCTAGATACCATGGCCGCCTACATCACCAGCACCGGCATTGCCCCTGGTTGCCAGTTGGTAGTAGCCCGCAAGGGCAAAGTCATCTACCAGCGGGCGTTTGGGCAGATGGTCTACCCCAATCCCCAAGACAGCCTACAGCGCCCAGAGCCCGTTACCGACAGCACCCTCTACGACATTGCCTCCATCACCAAGGTTGCAGGCACCCTGCAGGCCATCATGTTTCTGCAAGAGCGGGGTGTGCTAGACCTTACCCAACCCCTCAAAACCTATCTGCCAGAGCTGGCCGGCACCAACAAAGGAGACCTCATCGTGGCCGACATCCTGGCCCATCAGGCCGGGCTGGTGCCCACACTGCCCCACTGGGAGCGCACCAAGCTGCGCGGCACCATCGGGCAAATAGCTGGCCCACCCACCTCTGCCGAGGCACCTGAGGTCAGCCTACAACCAACCCTGCCCAAGCCCGAGCCCCTGCCCGGCACCCGCCTCTCAGACCTGTTCTACTGCACAGACAGAGACACCTGCTGGTACGACAAAGAGGTAGCCCCAGGCCTCTTTGCCATGCGCACCATCGAAGACACCCTCTGGAAGTGGACCGTGCGCTCGCCCCTAGCCCCCAAAAACAAACGCGGCAGCTACGACTATGTCTATTCAGACGTAGGCTTCTACCTCCTCAAGCGGCTGGCAGAGCAATTGCTCAATCAGCCGCTTGATGCTTTCCTCGCCCAGAACTTTTACAACCCCCTGGGCCTCCAGACAATGGGCTACCGCCCCCTGGAGCGTTTCTCCGCCGCACAAATTGCCCCCACAGAAGACGACAAGACCTTCCGCCAGCGCCTCATCCGCGGCACCGTGCACGACCCTGGCGCCGCCATCCTCGGTGGGGTAGGGGGGCATGCGGGCCTCTTCTCTAATGCGCTAGACCTTGCCATCCTCATGCAGATGAACCTGCAAGACGGCCAGTACGGCGGCGGCCAATACTTCTTGCCGCAGACGCTGCCCTACTTTACCCAGCGCCACTTTGCCCGCAACCGCCGCGGCCTCGGCTGGGATAAGCCCACCACCGGCGGCGGCGGCCCCACCAGCAAGCTGGCCAGCCCGCTCACCTTTGGCCACACCGGCTTCACCGGCACCTGCGCCTGGGCAGACCCCAAGGCCGAGCTCGTCTTTGTCTTCCTCTCAAACCGCGTCTATCCCGATGCCGAGAACAAAAAGCTCATAAACGAGAACATCCGTCCCCGCCTGCAAGACATCGTCTATCGCGCCATTATAGACACCAACCTGCTGGCCGCCAACAACTAAGGCAGGCACTCTAGCCCATCCGGGCGCGCTTGGCCAGATAGGCCTGCAGCACCGGGTTTACACCGCGCTCTACGTCTGCCTCGATAAAGTCAATCCGGTTCTGGGCGCAGCGCAGGCGCAGCTTGTGGCGGTCTTCTGCCACAGCAGCCTGATAAGCCTTGCGAATCTGATACGGGTCAACATCCAGCGTCCGGCCGCTTTCAGCATCTACCAGCCGGGTAGGGCGGTCGGGCAGGTCGAGTTGTAGCTCCAGTGGAGCATACAGCGTGTGGAAAACCAGCACCTCGTGCTTGTTGTGGCGCAGGTGCTGCAGTGCCTCAAATACCGCATCGGCATTCTCAGTCTGCAACATGTCTGACAGTACCACCACCAGCGCACGTTGGCCCAGCGTATCGGCCAGCGTATGCAGGGGCCCGGCCACATCCGTTTTGCCCGATGCCGGAGCCGGTGCCTGCGCAAACCTATCCAAAATCGAGAACAGCCCCTGCATATGCTGCGCCGTAGAGCGTATCCGCGTCTGCTCGCGCAGTTGGTCGTCAAACACGGCCAGGCCTACGGCGTCGCGCTGCCGGTGCAGCATCCAGGCCAGGCAGGCCGCCGCCAGGGCCGCAAACTGCACCTTCTGGTGCCCCGGCCGCGGAAAGTACATCGAGGCCGACACATCAACCGCCAGCACGGCCCGCAGGTTTGTTTCTTCCTCGTAGCGTCGGCTGTAAAGGCGGTCAGTCCGGCCAAAGAGCTTCCAGTCAATATGCCGCAGGCTCTCGCCAGGGTTATAAGCCTTATGCTCTGCAAACTCTACCGAAAAGCCATGGTACGGGCTCTTGTGCAACCCCGTAATAAACCCATCTACCAAGCCCCGGGCCCGCAGTTCCAGATTGTCGTACGCGTGGATGGCAGATAGATCCATAAGAGAAAGAAGTTTAACACTCCCCCTCTCCCCAATAGGGGGAGAAGGGGATGGGGGGGTGAGGGGGTACTCCCCGCGCACAGTGGGCTACAGGTTACTGAGTCCCCCCTACGCCCCCGGCTTCGCATAAAACGACCGAGGCCGCAAAAGTTGCAGGTAGTTTTGAGGTTGCAGCGTTACGTACCAGTTTTTGTCTGCCACCAGCCCCGGCATACGGTCTAGCGAGTCCAGCGTTAGCCGGCCCGTCAGCGGGGGTTGGTAGAGGCGCAGCTCATGGCTCCGCGCAGGGCTCTTGTCTTTAACCGTTACGATGGCATACGGCAACGCCTGCTTGAGCGAGTCGCGGATGCGGACATTGTCAAAATAGTCTTCGATAAAGATGGCGTTAAAGGCCATGGCCAAGGCTACCACACGGCTGGTATCCATGCGCTCCACGCCCGTCATGCTGAAGTTGCGGCCGTTCAGCACCAGCTCCACATCATCAGCAGGCCGGGCCGGAAAAGCAATCTGCACCCGCTCCAGCGCAGCTGGCGTAGAGGCAAACAGCCGCTTGTTACGCCAGTTTAGCCCATCTACCACAAAGCGCGCCCCTACAAAGCCCTGCCAGTTGGCCACATGCAGCACCACAGGCTCTTCAGAGCCCTCCAGCAGTCCGTAGCTGCCCTGCCCCTCGTCGGTAGAGGCATTGCTGATGAAGTAGGTGATGGCATGCTCGCCCTGCCGGTACACATCTACCCGCGTGTTCTCAGTAGCCATCTGTTTGATGACAATCTCGCGCTCGGCACGGGTGCAGGGGCGCTTCACCTTTATCTCGCCGATGGTCATCAGCAATTGTTGGACTATGGCGGGGGCAATCTGTTCTCCGCCATCTAGCACCCAGCCGTCTGCCCGTCGGGCTGCGGTGTGGCGGCCCTTCATCCGGCTCGTCAAGATGATGCTGTCAATCCGAGCGGTGTCTGCCACGGCAAACACCTGGTTCATGGCCGGGCCGCTGGCTTTCTTGCCTCGGGCATACCACACATAAGCGGCACCCGCGGCCAGGGCCAGGGCAGCCAGTATCAGTAGTAAGTTCTTGTTTTTCATGTAGATAAGCCTCGCACACTGTAGGGGCAATGGCATATAAGGCAGACTTGGGCAGGGCTTTGTGTGGGGTTACTTCACCTCTTCAAAGTCCACATAGTCGCCGTCCAGGCGGTCTGTCATGGGGCGTTGCCTGCCACCGGCTTGTTTAGACTGCGCCTGAGGCCGTGGTGCATAGCCTGCACCCCGCCTCGCATTAATCTGAAACCCCGCCGACCGCAAGAACAGCCGGATCACAAACCCCGCCAGCTTGAAAGACAGCCACAAGACCAGAATCGTTACAAAAATAAATTTGAGCATGTGCGCAGCGCTTGCCTGCCAAGGCCATACCAAAACGGTAAGTCCCTTCGAAAGGCATCCAGGTCTATCTAGCCTACAAACCTAAGGCCAAAGCGATTGGTTTGCCTAGCCTGCCAGGCTACCCACTATGGCCCCTGCACTACCAGGCGCATTTGGTTGCCCTGCTCGTCGCGTAATACATACAGGCCCGGCGGCAGCAGCGGCAATTGCCAGGTATGTTGCCCTGCCTCAAACCGTTTTTGGGCCACGGTGGCCCCTGTCAGTGCATAGAGTGTCAGGTCGGCAGGATAGGGTAGGGTCAGCGTCAATTGGTCTTGCACAGGTACCGGCCGCACCTGCCACCTAGGCACGCCTGTAAGGGTCCCGTCTTCTACTGCCGTTATACGCCCATACAAGCGCTGCGCCGCCTGGGCCCTGCCCACCAGCGTGGCAGAGTCGTGGGCAAAGACAACGGCCACGGCCACGGTAACGCTATCGCCCGGGCGCAGCGTCAGGGGGCCAAGCATCACCATCTGGCTCAGGTCTGTGCGGGCCGGCGGAAGCCTTTGCACATAGGTGGTGCCAGAGCGGAGCAGGGCGGCCTTTTCGCCATCCGTCCACCCATCATTAATGGAGGGCTGGGCAGACGTGCTCAGGTTCTCTAACGCAGCAGCCCCAGCGGTTGCCCCGGCCAACGGCAGCATACCATACCAAGGCCCCCGCCTGCTATACCCGATGCCCGGCACACCTGCACGCTGCCATATCATGCGCAAGGCACTGTTGTAGCCTGCCACGTCCTGCATCCCTGCCGAGGCTATGTCCCAGTCTATCCATTGCCCAAAGTGGGCCTCCCGCAGCATGCGCCGGCCACGGTTTATGAGTATGGCCTGCGTCAAAAGGATGTTGCTGTCTGCCGCTACGGTGCCAGCGCCCTGCCGTATGCGCATCTGCAGGCCACGCCCTACGGCACTGCCGCTGTCAGACAGCAACGCCTCCGTCCGCCAGATGGCTCCGGCGGGCAAAAGCCGCACCTGCGCCCTGGCCCGAAAGTCCTGGCTCTGCACCCCAGGCTGGCTCCGTACGGCTGAGTATGCCGTATCTCCGGCCAGGCCCAGTAAAAAGCCACCCTCGTAAAAGTGGCCACGGTTGCGGTAATTGATGCCCAGCCCCCGGCTGGTGAAAGTACCCAGATGCCCCAGGCGGCCATTGCTGGTGCTGGTGGTGGCAAAGTGGGGTGCCGTCCAATCTACCGTCGTGGGCGAGACCAGCACCACACGGTTTTCGGCAAAGCCATAGGCACTGTCCAAAAAGGCAAAACGCAGCACCATAGAGAGGTTATCAGGCGCATTGGCAGGCAGCCGCAGCCCGACGGTCAGCGTCCGCGTCTCGCCCGTACGCATCCGCGCCAGCGAGATACCCACCCGGTAGCTGCCATAACCCGGGTTTAGGCACGTGACCCACAGGCGGGCCTGGCGGGTGGCCCCAGCCAGCACATTGCGTACCGTAAAGCGAACCCTAATCGAGTCTGCCGGGCCCCGCAGGCTAAAGCCGGCCAGCGTCAGCGGCTCGGGCTGGTTTACCCGGAAGCCCGGGCCGCGGTACCGTAGCGCACGATCTACGCGCAGGGCACCGGCCCCCAACTGCTGGCCCAGCCCGGCATGGGCCGGCAAGCCCAGCATGGTCGTATCTGCCGAGGCAAGCAGCCGTGTGGCTATCTGGTCTGCCGTGGCGCGTTTGTGGTAGGCCCATACCAGCGCCGCCGCGCCCGCCACCACGGGCGTAGCCATGCTGGTGCCGCTGCGCACGGCGTAGGCGCTGCCAAACTCGGTAGAATATATGCCGCTGCCCGGGGCACACAGGCTGGTAAAAAAGCCATAGTTAGAAAAGCCGCTGCGCACCCGGTTGCCATCTATGCTGGCTATGCCCAGCACCCCCGGCAGATGGGCCGGGTAAAACGGACCGCTGTTGTTGCCGTTGCCTGCCCCGGCCACCACCAGGCAGCCCCTGGCCTGGCAATACGCCACGGCATCGGCTCCCAAAAAGGGATAGTCGCTCTGTCCGAAAGAGCAGTTAATAACCTTGGCCCCTTTGTCTGCCGCCAGCACCATGCCTTCGTAGGCTTTGTAAAGGGTTGTCTTGTTGTTGGCCGAGGCTTTTATGGCCAAATAGCGGGTATTGAAGCCCACGCCTGCAATACCTACCCGGTTGTTGGTAGCCGCCGTCGCAATCCCTGTTACATGGACGCCATGCCCGGCGCCTCCGCCGCTGCCTGCCGAGGCTTCTCCGTCTGGGGCCATGTTGAGGTAATCTGCCCCGGCCAGGTCTGTGCCCAGGCGATTATCCACCACGCCGTCGCGGTCGTCGTCTAAGCCATTGAGCGGCTCGCGGCGGTTGAGCCATACATTGCCTTGCAAGTCTGGGTGGCCAGGGTCAATTCCCGTATCTACTACGCCGATATAGACTGTCGTGTCGCCACGGGTGCTGTCCCAGGCAGCCAGTGCGCCCGTGGCATTCAGGTGCGGTTGCTGCACCAGATCCGGATCGTTGGGCGTCAGGATGGGTTCGGGGTAGGTTGCCAGCTCGGCTACCTCTATCCACTTGGCTGCTTGCAGGTAAGGCAGGGTTCGCGCTGCGTCTTTCTTGCTAGGCAGGTATAGCTGGTACCACCGCCCCAGCCGCGAGGTATCGGCATGGTGCGGAAAAATCCGCACGGCCTTGGCTGCATCTCCACCGGGCACCGCGCTGGCCTGGTACAGCGCCGGGCCGGGCACAAACCCCACCCGCACCCTGAAACGTACCGCTGCCTCTGGATCCTGGCCCCGGGCCTCCATAGGGAGGGCCACAACGGCCAACAAGGCCCAGACCAGCCAGCGCAGATTTTTCAAAGTGAGATTTGTTACGGAACGATGCCGAAGGTACAACGCACATGGGCATGGTGCCAAAAACCGTCCGCCGCGGGCTTGTTGGGCTTATAGGCCCAGCGTCAGCCCCGCCAAAAAGTGCCTGGGCGCCTGTGGAAACACATACGCCGTGCCCAGGTAGGTATAGCCATTGTTGCTATACCGCGCGTTGAGCACATTGTTGATCTGCACCGAAGCCCGCACCGTACGGAAGGGCCCCGCCTTGGGCAGCTCATAGGCCAGGCGCAGATCAGCCACGCCATAGGCAGGCAGGCTTAGGTCTTTGCTTTGGCTATTGTCCAGGTATTGCTGGCCCACATAGCGGCCCAGCAGGGTCACTTCTGCCCCTTTGATGGGTAGCCAGGTTAGGCAGCCTTGGGCAGTAGTGCCTGGGCTGTAGGCCAACGTGGCATTGCGATAGGTAACCACCTGTGGGTTGCCATCAGCCCCCAGCAGCGTATCGCTGTAAGCCTTCAGCCTATTGGCCGACACCGACACCGACCCAGACGCAAACAAGTTGCTCTGCAATTTGTAGCGCGCCTGCAGCTCTACCCCCCGCCGGTAGCTGCGGGCCACGTTTTTGAAGAGCACAAAACCCACGTCGTTCAACTCGCCGGTCTGCACCAGTTGGTCGTAGTAGTCCATGTAGAAAAGCGTGGCCTCCGTCGTCAGGTTGCCAAAAATGCCGCGGTGGCTCAGCTCATAGTCCACCAGCCGCTCGGGCCGGGGCTGCCCCCCACTCGGGGCCAAAAAGGTAGCCCTCGTAGGCTCCCGATGCGCCACCGCTGCAGAGAGGCTTAGCTGCCCGCCGGGGCCCAGGTCGTACCCTACCGCTGCCTTCGGGTTCACAAAGAGGAAGGTACGCTTAAAGTCAACCGCCTGCAGCTCGTTTTCTATGCCAGATATGCGGTAATCAATCCCCCGCACCTGCACATCTGCATACAGTTGCAAGCCCATGGGCAGCGTATAGCTATACTTGGCAAAAGCCGATGCCTCTCGCTTCAGGCTCGGGCTGCGGTGGTATTCAAAGTCGGGGTAGGGTAGGGCAGCCCCTTGGCCCCAGATAATCCGTCCAAAACTGGCCCCTACATAAGTGGAGGCCAAGGTGCCCAGCGTAAAGCTATGCTGGCCGCTGTCGTAGCGTAGGGTGGCCGTAGCGCCGTAGTAATGGTTGGCCAGCCAGCGGCGGCGCACCAGGTCTGCCGTGTCGTTGCCCGGCAGGCCATACCACGCCAGCGGATTGCGCACCTTGTATTGCTCAAAATACCCGCCGCCCCGGGTGTAGAACAAGGCCCCGCCCAGGCGCCAGCCCTGGCCCAGGGGCTGGTTCAGGTGCAGTTGCCAGTAGGTTTGGCCATAATTGTCGGTCTCGTTGCCGTAGGGGGTGGGGCGTTGGCCAAAATCCGTCCCGGCACTGTTAAACGTACGGTTAGTGGCCAGCGAGTCTTTCGGCACGCCATACCAGGCCTGGTAGGTACGCTCGTGGCCTTGCGTGGTCAGTAGGCGGGCCGTAAAGCCATTTTTGCCCTGATAGCGCAGCACGGCCAGGTAGCTGTACATATCGGCCGAGGCCCGGTCTATATACCCCTGGCTGCTCACGCGAGACAGCCGCGCCTCGGCCGTAAAGCCCTTGCCGAAGCGCCCCGTGCCCAACTGCACGCTGTGCCGCCGGGTGCCAAAGCTGCCTGCCGAGTTATCCACCGTCACAAAGGCCGTGTCTGAGGGTTTGCGCAGTTGCAGCATCAGGCTAGCCCCAAACGCCCCCGGCCCATTGCTGGACGAGCCCACGCCCCGCACCACCGTCACCTGCCCGACAGACGAGGCCAGATCTGGCATATTGACCCAAAACGTACCCTGGCTCTCCGCATCGTTTACGGGTACGCCATCTAGCGTAACGTTGGTGCGCGTAGCGTCAGAGCCTCGCACCCGCAGCCCCGTATACCCGATACCCGTCCCCGCGTCAGAGGTCGTCACCGCAGAGGGTGTCTGCTGCACCAAATACGGCACATCCTGGCCCAGATTAGCCGCCTGCGGATTACCCAGCGGCGCAATACCCTTGCTGCCCGTAATACTAACATCCGTCAGCGCAAACGTCTGGGGGCGCAAGCCCGTAGCCACCACCTCTTGCAGGGCATAAGCCAGCGGTTGCAGGCGGATGAGCACTTCTTTAGCGGCCAGCTTATGGGCCTTGTAGCCCGGTGCCAGCACATAAGCCCCCTTAGGATCAGCCGGTAGCAGGCCAGCCTCGTTGCTGTTGGCCAAGGCCAGCCCGGCGTCGTCGGCCAGCACAGCCACAGAGATGGGCAGCTCCGTTTGGGCATCTACCACGCGCAAGCCCGCTTGCTGTGCCAAAGCCGTAGAGCAAGCCAGGAGTATTGAAATAGCAAATAGGTGTAAAGTTTTCAGCATAGCCAATCTGGCCTGCCCACAACCTCCCAAACCAAGCAGTTGATACCTCTCAAAACGAGCAGCGCAGGCCCATGCAGGGGCCATAGCTTTTGTGCCAGTCTTGCCTCCCTACGCCGGCATTACCCGGGTCAGGTTCAGTGGGTATCATCTCAGCCGGTCCGCCGCTGGCCTGTCTAAGGCAAGCGTGGGTGGGCACCCCAGTGGCGCAAAAGTACGCCTTGCGGCTACATTAAATACGCAAAGGCCTGCCGGGCCTCGGCGGGCGTCAGCGTGGCATCTATGTCATACCGGCCGGGCTGGTGCAAGGCCACATACCTCAACTGGGTGCCCAGCCGCTTCTTGTCTTTGGCCAACAGCCGCACCAGGGCGGCAATGTCTGCCTTTTCATAAGGCAGCAGTGGATACTGGCACAGCACCGCCTCCTCGATCTCGGCCAGCAGCTCGGCACCACAAGCACCTTGCCGGTGGGCCACCCAAGCCTCGCCCAGCATGCCCAGCGCCACGGCTTGCCCGTGCAGAATCGGCGTGCCTGCATGCAAAAAGAACCCCTCTAGCGCATGGCCCAGCGTATGCCCCAGGTTCAGCGCCCGCCTCAGGCCTTGCTCGCGCGGGTCTTCGGCCACAATGCGTTGCTTTACCTCCTGGCTCAAGGCAATGGCATAAGGCCAGCCCGCAGCATCGTCACACTCCATCGTACGGATGCGTGCCCAGGCCTCAGGCCCCTGCAGCAAGGCATGCTTCAGCACCTCAGCCCAGCCCGACAGCAGCTCGCCATAAGGCAACGTCTCAAGCCAGCGCGGCTCAGACACTACGGCCTCTGGTGCCCAAAACGCACCCACCTGGTTCTTGGCACCCCCCAGGTTGATACCCGTCTTGCCACCGTAGGCAGCATCGCACATGGCCAGCAGCGTCGTCGGCATGGCCACCCAGCGGATGCCCCGCAAATACGTAGCCGCCGCAAACCCGGCCACGTCCGACACGGCACCTCCACCCAAGGCCACCAACACCGCCTGCCTGTCAGCCCCCTGTGCCCCCAGCCATGTCCAAATGCGGGCCACCTCGTCTAGCACCTTGGCACCCTCGCCAGCAGGCAGCACCAGCAGCTTGTGGGCAGGCAGCAAGGGCTTTACCAGCGGATACACCTTCCGGCGCACCACTGCATCCGTCACCACAAACAGCGGGTCTCCATAACCCTCAAAAATCCCCTTTAGCACCACAAATAGGCCCCAGGCAGGGCCCAATCCTTAATTTTTAATTCTTAATTTTTAACTCTCTACATGGTCACCAGCGTCCCAATCTCCTCGCCCGTTACCAGGCGGCGCAGGTTATCTGGCTTGTTCATGTCAAAAACGATGATGGGCAGCCCGTTCTCCTTGCAGAGCGTAAAGGCTGTCATGTCCATTACGTTCAGGCCCTTCTCGTACACCTCCTCAAAACTGATGTTGGCATAGCGCGTAGCATCGGGGTTTTTCTCTGGGTCGGCTGTATAGATGCCATCTACGCGGGTGCCTTTCAGCACCACATCGCAGCCCAGCTCAATAGCCCGCAAGGCAGCGGCAGAGTCGGTGGTAAAGTGCGGCGAGCCCAGCCCGGCGGCCAGAATCACCACCCGGCCTTTCTCTAGGTGGCGCATGGCCCGCCGGCGGATAAACGGCTCGGCCACCTGCGCGATGTTGAGCGCAGACGCTACCCGCGTATAGAGCCCGGCAGCCTCAAGTGATCCTTGCAGCGCCATGGCGTTCATCACCGTCGCCAACATGCCCATGTAGTCGCCCTGGGCCCGGTCCACCCCGGCCTCGGCGGCATCCCGGCCGCGGAAGATGTTGCCCCCACCAATAACCACCGCAACCTGCGTGCCCATCTCTGTCACTTTTTTGATTTCGCTGGCATACAGGCGCAGCATGTTGGCATCAAAGCCAAAATCTTTAGAGCCAAGCAAGGCCTCGCCAGAGAGTTTCAGGAGTATGCGTTTGTATTTCATGGGGCAGGGTATTCGGTTGCAAAAGTAAGGCACACCCCATGGCCCGGCAGCACCTGTAGCCACCCCTGCAAGCATGCAACAAGCCGTAACTTTCTTGCCTAAAACAACCCACCCAACCCTTGTGCCGCCAACTTTTGGCGAAACCACCCTTTCCCTTTGTTCAAAAAGCAAAGAATTATGGAAATATTTATCTCTGCCGGCATCATTATCATAATTGGCCTCATGGGCTTTGTGGTGGTTAAGCTGCTCGCCCGGCCTGCAACATCAAATTCTGACGACACCGCCCGCGCCCAGGCCCAGGCAGACGCCTACAAGCAGCAGTTAGATGCCGCCCAGCTAGAGATCCGCGCCACCCGGGCAGAGAATAACAGCCTGCTCCAAGAGCGCACCCAATTAGCCGAGCGCGAGGCCCTGGCCAAACAAACCACCACCACCACGCTCCAGCGGCTAGAAGAAGCCACCGTTAAGATCCAGCAGCTATCCGACCAGCACCAGCAGGCCATCAACAGGGCAGAAAAGGCCGAGCTGGAGGTGCGCCACCACCAAGACCTCTGCCAAAAGGAGACCGCAAAGCTCAAAGCCAAAATCGAAGAGCACGAGGCCCTGCAAAAAGCCCACAACGACAAATGCACCGAGTTTGCCACAGTAGAGGGGCAGCTCAAAAACCTCCAAAAGCAATTAGACGACCGGGAGTCGGCTCTTAAGAAAGAGATAGAGCAGCTCCAACAAACGTTTAAAGTATCCGTCAACGAGCTCGTAGATCAGAAGGCCCGCGCCCTCAAAGAAGACAGCAAGCAATCCGTAGCCGAGCTGCTCACACCCGTCAAAGAAAAACTCACGGAGTTCTCTACCCGTGTAGAGACCCTTAACGCAGACAGCGCCAAGCAACACGGCTCGCTGGCCGAGCATCTCGTCCGCGTAGAGCAGCTCAACCAAACCCTGAGCCAGGAGGCCTCTGCCCTGGCCCAGGCCCTGCGCGGTGATGCCAAGGTGATGGGTGACTGGGGCGAGGTAACCCTCGAGCGTGTACTAGAGGCATCGGGCCTGCAAGAGGGCCTGCACTACCGCAAGCAAGAGGTCGTCCGCAACGATGACGGCACCGCCCGCACAGACATCACCCTGACGCTGCCCCAAAACCGCACCGTCGTTATAGACAGCAAAGTCTCCCTCAAAAGCTATGTGGAGTACTGTAACGCCCCAGAGACAGACCAACCCAAGCTGGCCAAGGCCCTGCTAGACTCTCTGCAAGCCCACATAGAGAAGCTGGCCACCACTGAATACCACAAAAAGAAGGAAGGCTCCGTGGAGTTCACCTTCATGTTCGTCCCGCACGACCCCATCTTTAACCTGGCCGTCAAGCTCAACCCCGCACTCGTCTCTACCGCTTACCGCAAACGCGTCTTGCTGGTTACCCCAAGCACGCTAGTGGTGGCCCTCAAAGTAGTAACAGACCTTTGGCAGCGCGAAGAAATTGCCAAAAACCATCAGGAGCTGGTGCGCCTTGCAGGCAACATCTACAACAAATTATCCGACGCACTCGGAGACCTGCACGAGATTGGCACCCAGATAACCAAACTTAGCCAGGTACACGGCAAGGCCATGGGCCGCCTTTCTGAAGGTAACGGCAACGTTATCCGCACCGCACACAGCATTCTCAAAATTGCCGATCGGGAGGTCAAGTCTAACAAACGGATAGACAACAACTATCCAGACCTGCACCAACGCGCCATAAACAGCACAGACGAGCCCGATATCGACATCATCCACACCGACGACGACCCCGAGCCTGATGGCACCCCGGCCTGATTTCTTCCGCTGCCTCCTCCTGTCCCTGCTATGCCTCGCATACCAGGGACAGTCCGTTTACGCCCAACCCGCCCCCGCCATCAAACTGCCCGAGCTGCTGCGCCGCATCCAGCCCGGCGCGGCAGACAGCACCGTCGTCGTCAACTTCTGGGCCACCTGGTGCAAACCATGCCTGCAAGAGATGCCCTACATCCTGGCAGCCCACCAGCACATAGAGGGTGCCAAGGTCCGCTTCCTGCTCGTGAGCCTAGACTTTGCCCAAGACCGTATGGCCAAGCTGCTGCCCTTTCTGGCAAAGCGCCGATGGCCCATCCCCGTCGTACTGCTAGACGAGCCCGACTACAACGCCTGGATCCCCCGGATAGACCCCGCCTGGGAGGGCAACATTCCCGCCACGCTCATCCTTTACGGCAACGGCAAGCGCCAGTTCCTAGCCCGGGAGCTGAAACCCGGCGAGCTAGAGCACGTATTGGGCCTACCTTAATGTTGGGGCCTGAGAAACATCTTCTAAAGCACCGTGTAAGAAACAAGCAAACTGTTGCTTGCGGCACAAGCCCGCTAAATGCAAGTTTTGCATCGAGCATTACCTTTTCAACAACATTGCTAGGTAATTGCAATCTGCCACGCTTTTTGTGGCTACTTTTGAAAAGTTATTAACCAACCGCATGAAAATCGCTGTCGTCGGAACAGGCTATGTGGGCCTCGTAACCGGAACTTGTTTTGCTGAAACGGGCAACAACGTAACCTGCGTCGATATAGACGCCGCCAAAGTAGAGAAGCTGCGCCAAGGCGTAATGCCCATCTATGAGCCCGGCCTAGACGTGCTCTTCCACCGCAACATAGAGCAAGGCCGCCTGCACTTTACCACCAACCTGGCAGAAGGCATCGCCGATGCAGCCGTCATCTTCCTGGCCCTGCCCACCCCTCCCGGAGAGGATGGCTCGGCCGATCTCAAGTACATCCTCGGCGTAGCCTCAGACCTGGGCCCCCTTTTGTCGCACTATACCGTTGTTATCGATAAGTCAACCGTACCCGTCGGCACCAGCCAGAAGGTTTACGCCAAAATCGCCGAAAAGGCCAAGGTCGAGTTCGACGTCGTCTCCAACCCCGAGTTTTTGCGCGAGGGCGTAGCCGTAGAAGACTTCATGAAGCCTGACCGCGTCGTCATCGGCACCCGGTCAGACAAAGCCAAGAAGGTAATGGAGCGCCTCTACGCACCCCTGGTGCGCCAAGGCAACCCCATCATCTTCATGGACGAGCGCTCTGCCGAGATGACCAAGTACGCCGCCAACGCTTTCCTGGCTACCAAGATCACCTTCATGAACGAGGTCGCCAACCTCTGCGAACTCGTCGGCGCCAATGTGGATGACGTCCGCAAAGGCATCGGCTCTGATACGCGCATCGGCAAGCGCTTCCTATTTGCAGGTATCGGCTACGGGGGCAGCTGCTTCCCCAAAGACGTGCAGGCCCTGCACAAAACCAGCACCGAGTACGGATACGACTTCAAAATCCTGGACTCTGTGATGGACGTCAACGACAAGCAGAAGACCAAGCTCATACCCCAGCTCAAAGAGTACTTCGGCGGCAACCTGCAGGGTAAGCGCATCGCCCTCTGGGGCCTGGCCTTCAAGCCCTACACCGACGACATCCGCGAGGCCCCAGCCCTCTACAACATAGACGAGCTGCTGGCCGCCGGCGCCACCGTCGTAACCTACGACGCCGAGGCCACCGCCAACGTCAAGCGCCTGCTCGGCGACAAAATCGAGTACGCCCACGACCTTTACGCCTGCGCCAAAGGAGCAGACGCCCTCATGATTATGACCGAGTGGCCAGAGTTCCGCACGCCAGACCTGGAGCAGATAGCCGCCAGCCTCAACAACCGCGTTATCTTCGACGGCCGCAACCTCTTCGAGCCCGAGCAAATGATCGAGCTCGGCTTCACCTACTACAGCATCGGCCGCGTGCCGGTTAAAGCCTAAAGCATCCGCGCACGAGCCTAGTACAAGCATATTTGATGAAACGCGTCGTCATCACCGGAGGAGCCGGTTTCTTAGGGTCGCACCTGTGCGACAGGTTTATTGCCGAGGGCTTCCACGTCATCGCCATAGACAACCTCATCACCGGCAACCTCGAGAACATCGAGCACCTCTTCAAACTGCCGCAGTTTGAGTTCTACCACCACGATGTGAGCAAGTACGTCCACATCCCCGGCCCTGTAGATTACATCCTGCACTTTGCCAGCCCGGCCTCGCCTATAGACTACCTCAAGATCCCCATCCAGACCTTGAAGGTAGGCTCCCTGGGCACCCACAACATGCTCGGCGTGGCCAAGGCCAAGAAGGCCCGCATCCTTGTGGCCAGCACGTCAGAAGTCTACGGCGACCCTCTAGTCCACCCCCAAACGGAAGACTACTGGGGCAACGTAAACCCCATCGGCCCCCGCGGCGTGTACGACGAGGCCAAGCGCTTCCAAGAGGCCATCACCATGGCCTACCACACCTACCACGGCCTGGAGACGCGCATCGTGCGCATCTTCAACACCTACGGCCCCCGCATGCGTCTAGACGACGGCCGCGTACTACCTGCCTTCATCGGCCAGGCCATCCGCGGCGAAGACCTCTCCGTGTTCGGAGACGGCTCGCAGACGCGAAGCTTCTGCTACGTAGACGATCTGGTAGAAGGCATCTACCGCCTGCTCATGTCAGACTATGCCCACCCCGTCAACGTAGGCAACCCGTCTGAGATCACCATCAGCCAGTTTGCCGAGGAGATCATCAAGCTCACGGGTACGCAGCAGAAGGTGGCCTACCACCCCCTGCCACAAGACGACCCCAAGCAGCGCCAGCCCGACATCACCCGCGCCCGCCAAATCCTCGGCTGGGAGCCCAAAGTCACCCGCGAAGAAGGCCTGCGCATCACCTACCAGTGGTTCAAAGAATACCTGGAGCGCAAAGCCCAGGCTCAACCCGCCTAAGGTTGTGAGCCCCATCCACCAAAGCCCGCCCCACCCGGCGGGCTTTGTGCTTTATACACCCACCCCCCTAAAAACTGGTACCGGTCTCAAAAATCCCCTGGTACTGGTCTCCAGACTGGGACCCACCCACGCAAAGCCTCCGCGGTCTCCAGACCGCTGAAACGGAGGGCGTGGGGTAGATTGTAGCGCGGGCTGCAGCCCGCGACGCCCTCCTGTTCACCCCTGGCTTATGGTTAGACACTAAATACTTGTAGAGACTTGCTCCCCCCCTCTCCCCTGGAAGGGGAGAAGAGGGGGCTGGGGGGTGATGAGGGGGCCTCCCCACGGCAATCCCGTGCTTTTCAAATCGTGACTGACCATTAGCCTGGGGTGAATTCGACGACCGCACCCCTACACCCTCCGCAAGCTACCAGGTCTGCCGCCCTGGCCTACACGCGAGGCACAGCCTCGCCAGAGCACGTGGCAACGGCAAAGCCCTTGCACAGTTGAAGGGTGGGCACAGCCCTTGCACAATCGTCAAGGAGACAAGTTCAACTTTCAACTCTCAACTTTCAACTCTCAACTCTCAACTTAAAAAGTTACTTTCCTCTTCCATTCCGTATTAAACACCGTGCACACCCGCTTGCCTTGGCTGCCCGGTGGATGGCAGCCCCTTACAGAAGGCCAGAGGGTGCAATTCAGGTAGAAGCCACTACCGCAAGCCCCCGTTCCGCTGGATGGATGCGTGGGGGTTAGGGCGCTCACCGACAGTTAGTTAATGGTTCTTTATTCTTCTATGGGCCCAGCTTAAAGGGTCGTGGTCTGGCACAGCCATGCTCTAGGGCAGCCCAGGGGGAAGGCAAAGCCAGCTGCCCCCGTCGTCAGGAGAGTTTAGACAGGTATGTATGAAAGGCAAGGGTCTGGGCCTGGCAACGGGTCTGGGCCCTTCGCTTTTGGGGGAAATCTTGGCCCACCGACACAATTTGGCGGCAGGCTAACTTTAGCTTGCAGCAGGCAAGCCCCTGCCGCTGCTGCAAACCCCTATGCTCCAACTGGTTACCGCCTCGGCCGGCGCCGGCAAAACCTACCGACTGTCTCAAGAATACATCAAACTTGCCCTGCAGGGGGCAAGCCCCAATGCTTTCAAGGGCATCCTGGCCGTAACCTTTACCCGCAAGGCCACGGCCGAAATCAAGGCCCGTATCCTCGAGCATCTGCGCGAGATGGAGCTGGGCAAAATGCCCTTACCCCTCCAGGGCCCTGCATACACCCCGGCGCTGGCAGGCAAGGTCCGCCGCGCCATCCTGGAGCAGTACGACGACTTTGCCGTCCTCACGCTTGATACATTTTTTCAGCGCATCATCCGCGCCTTTGCCCTGGAGCTAGGCCTGCCCGCCAACTACCAGGTAGAAGTGCGTACCGAAGACATCCAGCAGGCCATCGTAGAGCGCCTGCTGGGCAGAGACACCGCCGCCGACGTGCAGACCCTGCGCCCCCTGCTCAAGCAACTCGTGCTAGAGCAGTTGGAAGACCAGGGCCGCTGGTCCATCCAGGGCCGCATACAAGGCTTTGCCGCACATCTTTTCACCACCCGGTTTGCAGCCCTGCTGCCTGCGCTCCAGGCCCAGTTCGGCGGCACAGACCTGCTCCACCTGCCCCAGGTCATCCGTCAAGAGCGCACCGCCCTGCAAGAGCAGTTGGTAGATCTTCAGCAACAGATAGACCTTATTTTTCTCGACCTTCAGAAGAATTTTCCAGATGTATTTGAGGCCCTTAACTACTCAAAGGGGTACGCCAAAAAACTCAAAAGTGAAGGCTGGGCCATATTGGCAGATGAATCAGGCTATGTCTTAAAGCTTCATCAAGCGCCTTACGAACTCGATTCTTACTTCAATACGAAGCGGCTTAAAACCGTAGAGCCAGCCCAGGCAGAGCGTGTTGCCAGCCAACTCGGCGACATCATAACAAAGCTGTGTGACCTGGTGCGGAAGAACCGGGCCTACTTCCTAACCCTAGACCTGCTAGACCAGCATCTCAAACTAACCCTTATCAATACCCTGCTGGCCCACGAGCTGCAGGTCATCAAAGACGAGCGTAACCTATTCCTGCTCTTCCAACAGGCCGACTTCCTCAGCCGGCTGGCCCAAGAGAACCCCGCCTCCTTCATCTACGAAAAGCTCGGCACCCGCATCCGCCACTTCCTCATAGACGAAATGCAAGACACCAGCCACCAACAGTGGGAGGCCTTGCAACCCATGCTGGCAGACGCGCTGGCCGCGGGCCACCAAAGCCTCATCGTTGGCGACGTCAAACAGGCCATCTACCGCTGGCGCGAAGGCGACGCCGACCTGATGCTCAGCGGCATACAGGCCAGCCTGCCCAAAGGGTCTGTACAGCAAGAGGTGCTGGGCCACAACTACAGGAGCCTCGGCCAGATCATAGACTTCAACAACCGGCTCGTAGATACCTTTCCGCCCCGCCTCAGAGATGCCCTTACAGACCTTGCCCTCCAGCAAACCGATCTGCCCACTGATACCCAAGAGGCCATCGCCCAGGCAGCCAATCAATTGGTGGCAGCCTACGACAACGGCCGCCAGACCCTGCCAGAAGACAAAGCCGAAGCGCGCAGGGGCCTGGGGTACGTTCAGCTAGAGTTTGCCGCCAAGCCGCCCAAAACCACCGCATCCGAGCCCGCAGCAGACCCAGACGACGAAGAAGCCCCCGATATGCCCCAGCTCCAGGCCCGCCTCCAGGCCTGGATAGACCAGGCCGCGGCGCTAGGCTACCGCCCCGGCCAGATCGGCATCCTCGTCCGTGGCAAGGTACAGGCTACTGCCGTAGCAGGGGCCCTGCTTGCCTTGCAAGGCGGGCCCCATGCAGAGCGCTACCTGTTCTCGTCAGAGCAGTCTCTGGCCGTGGCCCAGGCAAGTGTGGTGCGTTTCTTGGCCAGCCTTGGCCGTGTCGTCTGCGCCCCCTCAGACGTGCTCTCAATGGTGGCCGCCGTCCACGAGTACCACCTCTACCTCAAACCCCTGCTCGCCGGCAATACGGCTGCTGACCCAGACGCCGCCGCCGCTGCCGTGGCCGGTTTGCTCACCACCCCCTGGTATGGCGACAAAGACAAGGTAGGCTTGCATCAAATGCTAAACCAGTTGCCCGCAGGCCTGGCAGCCGCCTGGCCCGGGCTGGCCCGCCTGCCGGCAGAGGTTTGCCTGGCCAACCTGGCGGCAATCTGCCGCCTGAACGACGTCACATCCGAGCAAGGGTACCTGCTGGCATTCTTAGAGGCTGTACAAGGCTACGCCGCCAAACACGGCCCATCGCTGGCAGGCTTTCTAGACTGGTGGGACGACAACGGCCCCAAGCGCTTCCTCAACCTGCCCCCCAGCGACGACGCCATGCAGCTCCTGACGATCCACAAATCCAAAGGCCTGGAGTTCGACGTCGTCTTGATACCCTTCGCCAACGAAGAAATTGAGCCGCGTAGCTTCAACAAAACCCTGCTCTGGCTAGACACCCCCAGCCCTGAGCGCTACCACGGCCTAAAGCTGGCTGCCTTCGAATACGGCACCAAGCTCAAGCACAGCGAGCTGGCCCGCCAGGCCTACCAAGAAACCGTCGCCCGTGCCCTCGATGTGCTCAACTTGGCCTATGTGGCCTGCACCCGGGCCGCGCGTATGCTCTTCATCCGCGCCAAAAAGCCGTCTGATACTTTCTTGACGGGGAAAAAAACCGGCCTGCCCCACCTCAACGAGCTCTTCTACGAGTTGGCCAACGCCCCCGCCGCTGGCGCCACCCCGCTAGACCTGCCCGAGGCCGACACCTTTGTCGCCTATGCCTGGGGCAGTCCCATCGGGCCAGACGGAGAAGTGCGCGCCCAGGTGCCCCGGCAAGCCATCCAGGTGCACCTGCCTAAACCCAAACCCCCAGCACCCGCCCCCACAATCCCAGAGCTAGACCTTGCCACCGGCCTGCTGCCCGACCATGAGCTGCAGGCCCGCATCCTCCGCCGCTGGTCGCTAGAGGGCGAGCCAACGGCCCAGGTCCGTTACCAGCTCCTGGCAGATGGGCTCATCACACACACGCAATGGGCCAGGGCCCTGCAGGCCGTGCGCACCCTCGTAGCAACACCGGCGATGGCAGCGCTCTTTGGCCCCGCCCCGCAGGCAAGCCTGCTGCTAGAGCCCAACCTGGCCCTGCCAGATGGTACGCTTCTGCAGCCCCAGCGCCTGCTGCTGCATCCCGACCATACCGACGTCGTGGCCATTGCTGCCAACCCTGCCGAAGCCCAGGCCGCGCGCCCGGCCCTGGCCCGGGCCGCGCAGGCGTTGGTTAAGCTGGGCAAGCCACAAGTGCGCGCCTGGCTGACCCTTTTAGACCCCCTTACTGTTGAAGAAGTAGCCCCCGAGCCCGCCCTGGCCACCTAAGGCCAAGGCCCACACCGGCGCTACCTTTCAGCTTTGGTAATCGAGCAAATCTTGGAGCAACAACGCGAGCGTGCCCGCAACCCCCGCAGCCTGAGCCACCAGTTGATGGCTGCCTTTTTGGCCAAAAGCCAATTTGCCCTTACCGACGACCAAAGCCGAGCCCTGGCACAGGTGGCAGACTTCTTGGCCGACGACTCTGGCCGCCGCCGCGTTTTCGTGCTCAAAGGCTACGCGGGCACGGGCAAGACGACGCTCGTCTCGCTCATCACCCAGACGATCAAGCGCTTCGGCATCAGCCCTTATATGATGGCTCCCACCGGCCGGGCGGCCAAGGTCATGTCCACCTACAGCCATCGGGCAGCATTTACCATCCACCGCACCATCTTCCGCAAGGCTGGCGACGGGACGGCCGGGTTTGGCGCCGTGGCCCGCAATTACAACCGCAACACGCTCTTTGTGGTAGACGAGGCCTCCATGATAGCCTGCCAAGGCTCAGACAACCTGCTGGCCCCGCTGCTGGAGTATGTCTTCGAGCACGATGAGAACAAGCTCCTCCTCGTCGGAGACGATGCCCAGTTGCCGCCCGTCTCCCAGCCCGACAGCCTCGCCCTCGATGCCAGGTGGCTCGAGTACAACTACCACATGCCCGTAGAGGGTGCCCAGCTCACGCAGGTCATCCGCCAGCAGGCCGAGTCTGGCATCCTGGCCAATGCCACCGCCCTGCGCAACCACCTTATGGCCGGGCGCATGCAGGTCAGCTTCCACACAAAGCCCTATCCAGACTGCTTCAGCATGACGGGCGAGCGCATCCAGGAGGGGGTTGAGTATGCATACAATAAGTTTGGGGTAGAGAACACGCTCATCATCACCCGCAGCAACAAGATGGCCGCCCAGTTTAACCAGGCCATCCGCCGAGGCCTGCTCCATTTCGAGAACGAGCTGGATGCCGGAGACCTGGTCATGGTCGTGCGCAACAACTACGCCTATGCCGAGGCCGCCGGGGCCGCAGGCTTTCTGGCCAACGGAGACTTTGCCCGCATCCGCCGCGTGCGCCGCTTCGAGGAAATGCTCGGCCTCAAGTTTGCCGACGTAGAGCTAGAACTGGTGGACTACCCCGAGCAGCAACCCTTTGAGGCCAAGGTGCTTATGGACGTCCTCTATTCCGACAAGGCCAACCTCCCCCGCGAGCAGGCCGATGCCCTCTACCAGGCCGTGCTGGCAGACTACCCCGAGGCCACCACCAAAAAAGACCGCGACAAGGCCCTGCGAGAAGACCCCTATTACAACGCCCTCCAGATAAAGTTTGCCTACGTGCTCACCTGCCACAAATCGCAAGGCGGCCAGTGGGACGCCGTCTTCGTAGATCAAGGCTACATGCCCGACGCCACCGTCACTGTAGACTATCAGCGCTGGCTCTACACCGCCGTAACCCGCGCCCGCAAAGAGCTTTTCCTGGTCAACTTCCAAGAGGCCTTCTACGACGAGGCCGCCTTCAAAGAATCCCTCCTCGGCTAGGGGAGCCCTGCCTAAAAAAGCCCGCTTGCCGCCTTGTGCGCCTCTAGCGTAGCGGCCAGGGCAGCCTGGCTGCAGGGCCTAAAGCCCGCCCCAGGGCTTAGCAGATCTATGTATCGGGCCCCGGGCAGGTTGGCCAGAGCCTCCAGCTCGTGGGTGGCCACCAGCAGTGTCTTGCCCATCTCTGTACACAGGCGCTCCATCAGTCCAAAAAGGTAGGCACGTCGCGCGGCGTCCAGGTGCTGGGTGGGTTCGTCCAACAGCCATAGGTCACCGTTTTGCACCAGCCCTTGTGCCAGCCAGACCATCTGCCGCTCGCCCCCGCTCAGGGTGCCCATCCATTGTGCTGGGGGGCGTGCAAAGCCAATGTCTGCCAGGGCTTTTCGCGCCAGGGCATAGTCGGCCTGGCCCAAGGGTTGTGTCCAGTGCAGATGTGGCAGCCTGCCCAGCGCCACCAGGTCTAGCGCCGGCAGCTCTGCCGGGCTGCTGGGGTGCTGGGGCAGATACACCAGTTGGCGCGCCCGCGCCCGCTTGGGCATGGCCCCAGGCCCATAAAGCGGCGCACCACCAAGTAATATCTCGCCCTTGCCAGGTGGCAGCAGCCCGGCCAGCATCAGCAGCAGCGTACTCTTGCCTGCCCCGTTGGGCCCCGTCAGAAAGTGCAGCCCGGGCCCCTCCACCGCAAAAGAAAGGTCCGCCACCAGGATACGCTCCCCGCGGCGGACCTCCAACCGGCTCACTTGCAACAGGCTCATTACCTGCTCCCTGTGCCTGGTATTGTGCCTAGTATTCGTCTTCGTTAAAGAAGAAGTCGTCTTTGGTCGGATAATCCGGCCAGATCTCTTCGATGCTTTCGTAGGGTTGGCCGTCGTCTTCCAGTTCAGAGAGGTTCTCCATCACCTCGGCAGGCGCGCCCGAGCGGATCGAGTAATCAATAAGCTCGTCTTTGGTGGCAGGCCAGGGAGCGTCTTCCAGGTAAGAGGCAAGTTCTAATGTCCAGTACATGGGCAGGCAGTATAGAGGATGCTACGTGAATCTTAAACAGTTAAGGTCGCCCCAAAAGGCGTGCAAAAGTATATGCCCGGCAACAATATGCAAGCCCTGCTGCCTGTAATTTTCCAAGCCAGGCCTGTAAATAGCCTGCAACAGGCAAAAAATCTACCGGCTGCCGATTTTGCTTTGCCAGGCTTGGGCTGCAAGTTGCACCCCATCTGCCAGGGCCGCAAAGCTCCGTACCGGAAAGGCCCGCCGCGCCTCGCGGTTAAACGGCAGGTACGCCTCCTTGCCCTCGGCGGCGATGCGGCGGGCTACCTGGCCCAACCCTGCTGCCGATGTAATCTTGTTGGCCCCGGGTACGTCGCCCAGGTACTTGTCGTTCTGGTACTGGTGCACAAAGGGCCACAGCGCCAGCTTGGCGGCATCCTTGTCGGCGGCAAAGCGCTCCAGATCTACCAGAAAGCTGGGTGTATCCACAAAGCAGGCCTCCAGCCCCAGGGTGGTGCCCATGTGCAGAAAGGCTTCTGCGTGGTAGATGGAGGCAAACTTCTCGGCAATCTGCTCCTCCGTCACAGAGAGGTTCGTCTTAGAGCGGAAGGCATCGTCTAAGATCACGTTGGGCTCCGCGCGCAGCGTCTCGTAGTGGTGCCAGGCCCGCAGCACGGGGTAAGGGCGCACCACCAGCCGCCAGTCGGGCATGGCCGTGGCCAGGGCGCGGGCCAGCTCGCGGGCAACGCCTACCTCTGCCTCCACCAAATCCGGAATCCCGATGGCACAACCGAAGTAGATGTACCGCTCCGCCCATTTGCGCGGCGTCTGTGCCAGCAGCGCCGGGGCGGCATACCGATCCACATAGCCAAACTGATTGGCCCCCAGCACCTCAATCGCCTGCCGAGGAATCCCCTGCAACTCCACCAGGTCGTCGGCCATACCTTGGCTCCAGGCCAGGTAACGCGCCCGCTTGGTGTAGCGGATGTGCTTGCAGGGATGGTCCCAGCTATAGACGTAGATAGACACAGGCCGCTGCTCGCGCACCAGCCTGGCCAGCAGGTAGTTGTCGGCAATGTCCGTAAAGCAGAAGAATGCGTCAATGCCGCTCAGGTCTGTCTGCCCGCTGTAGGTCAGGTTGTTCAGGTAGCGGTCGTAGCTCAGCCAGGCAGGTAGGCGCATCCGCCAGCGCAGCCGGGCCAGCGCCCGCTGGCGCACGGCGGCATCCGGGTTTATGGAGATTTTGAATATCTCCATCAGGTAAAAGTTCTGCCTGCTCTTGGGCAGGCGCCCAAACTGCAGAAAGAGCCTGTCCCACAAGGCATTGCTTGCCGAGGCTACCCGCTCTCGCACCAGCCGAATCTGGCACCCGGCCGGGGCCATCTCGCGTATCTGGGCCTCGTCTTCGGGCCGCACGAGCAACACGATCGTATGCCGCTGCACCAGCTCGGCCAGCAGCACCCGCACATCGTTGCGGAAGTCAAAGAAATGAACAGCGAAGGCCAGCGTCATAGAGCTTAGGTACTTGGTTCCCCCCCCTCGCCCCAGCAGGGGGAGAGGGGGGAGGGGAGTGAGGGGGTGCTTCCCTGCCGAGAATACACCTCAGAAACTCGGACTTTAGGATTGCAGGATTTTAAGGTCAGTCGTACGCATCCCAAAGTCTAGATAAAAAACGGCCTGTAAGGCTTGCGCGGATTTTGCCGCTCTGGCCGGATGCCGATGGGCCGGGCAGGCACCCCGCCGACGATCGTCCACGGAGGTACAGACTTGGTGACGACGGCCCCGCTGGCCACTACGCACCCCCGCCCCAGCGTAACACCCGGCAGGATGATCGCCCGGTTGCCAATCCAGACAAAGTCTTCGATCACAACAGGCCCGCCCTTCGTGGCAAAGTCGGCATCAGCCGGGTCATGCTCAAGTGTCCAGATGTTGACCTGCGGCGCAATGTCCACATCGGCACCGATGGTGATGGCCCCACCCCGGCTATCGAGCAGGCAGTCTGGGTTGATGTTGCTTCGAGCCCCGATAGCAATGTCTGCCAACTTCCGCAAATGCAGGCCCATCATCACATTGGCGGCAGGCCCCAGCGCGATGAAGCGCCGGTACCAGGCATGGCGCACCCTCCGGCTCGGGCAATAGGCCACATACCGGTTGGTAAACCACCGCACCACCGCCCGCACCCGAGAGCTCTGCATCATCTATCTACGCCAATAAAACTTGAATGGTAAACTAAACTCCACCTCTCCCCTGGCGACAAGTCCAAGGTCTCGGCTTTCTGCTCCCCCTCTCCCCAAGAGGGGGAGAGGGGGTTGGGGGGTGAGGGGGTGCTTCCTATGCACAGGGGGTTTGGCCGGGGGATGAGGGGGTGCTCCCCACGCACACAAGGCCTAGGCAGCGGAATAACTGGTTGCTACGGCTTGCCCGCCGACTTCTTCTGCTCGTAAATCTTCTCGATAATCTCCACCACTTTGAGGCCCTCCAGGGCGTTGGTGGTGGCCACGTTGCGCCCTTTGAGGGTATCAACCACGTTTTCGATAACGAAGTGGTGGTTGGCCGCCGAGCCCTTGTAGTGGCCATAGTCGTTGGCGGGGCTGCTCTCGGGCAGCTCGGGCATCTGGTAGTCTTTCACGTGGCAGTATTCTACCTCGTTCATATACTGCCCGCCCACCTTGATGGACCCATGCTCGGCCACGATGGTGATGGAGCTCTCCAGGTTGGTATCGTACACGCTGGTGCTGAAGTTGATGCAGCCCGCCCCGCCCTTGGCAAAGTCGAAGGTCACCAGGCCGCTGTCTTCAAACTCCGTCAGGCTCTGGTGGTTGAAGTCGAAAAACCGCGCCTGCACGTTGCGGATGTCGCCAAAGAGCCAGAACATGATATCTATAAAGTGCGAGAACTGCGTAAACAGCGTGCCACCGTCCGTGCCGAGGTGGCCCTTCCAACCGCCGGCCTTGTAGTAGCGCGCGTCGCGGTTCCAGTAGCAGTTTACCTGCACCATGTAAATCTTGCCGAGCCGCCCACTGCTCACCATCTCTTTAAGCCAGACAGAGGGCGGGGAGTACCGGTTCTGCATCACGCAAAAGGCCAGCTTATGCGCCTGCAGCGCCGCGAAGATGACGTCCTCGCACTCGGCCTTGCTGAGGCCCATCGGCTTTTCTATCACCACATGCCGCCCGGCCTGTATGGCCGCCATAGCCTGCGGGGCATGGAAGTTGTTGGGCGAGGCGATATTGACCACGTCGGCCGCCGGGCCCTGGGCCAGGTAGGCCTCCAGGCTGGGGTAGAAGGGTACGCCATACTCGGCCGCGGCTGCCGCTTGGGCAGGGTCCACGTCCACCACGGCTACAAGCTCGCTCTCGGGGTTACGGCTGATCATCGCCGCGTGGCGCTTGCCAATGTGGCCAAACCCACAAATAGCAAAACGAACCTTATCTGTTTGCAGAAGAGACATCGGTGCAGATTAGCCTACAAAGATGGGGGGAAGTTGAAAGTTGAGAGTTGAGAGTTGAAAGTTGAAAGTTGAGCGTTGTAGCGCGGGCTGCAGCCCGCGATGCCAAGTATTCTCTGCAAGGGCTGTGCCCACCCTTCTACTGTGCAATGGCTTTGCCATTGTCACGTGCTATGGCGAGGCTGTGCCTCGCGTGTAGGCCAAGGCGGCAGACCTGCGCTGGTCCCGGTCTCCCCCGAAGCTATCCTTAGACTCCAGTCTAAGGATGCCATGCGTGCCGACTCCTGTCGGCCTCCAACGGCAATCTCCCACCCGCAACAAAACCTTTCGAGGACGCCAGCCCACGAAAGGTGTCTGGTCCTGGTTTGTAACCGGCGCCCTCACCCTCCGCCTCAGCGGTCTGGAGACCGCGGGGTAACGCCTGGGTGGGTCCCGGTCAAAGACCGGGAACAGCGTCCCACTTTCAACTTTCAACTCTCAACTCTCAACTCTAAAAAATATCTGCCCTACAACCTCCGTTATCCCAACGCTTTGCCACCCGATGTAGTTTATAGCCAATAAACAGCGGCGCAGTCGGCAATGCAACCTACACCTTTGTATTTGGCTACGGGCACCTTTATGGCACTACGGATTAAAAGTTGGCAAACAGCGGCAGCTGCCGCCCTGGCAATATGCGCCTGGGCTGCGGTAGCAGCGCAGGCCCAAAATCCACCCACACCCGTCCGCCTGGTGTGGAAAGGTGCCGCTGACCTCAAAGACCGCTACAACCAGCCTTGTCCACGCCTAACCGGCAAAGGCCTGCAGCACAACGCCGACGAAGGGCTAAACCCCACCTACACCCAGGCCTTTGCCGGTGCGGTAGCCTTCAGCATAGCCCAGCCCCTATACCGTCCTCTCTCCCAGGCAGAGAAGGCCCTTTTTGATACCACAACCGCAGGTCGCCCAGCCGTTCGGCTAGAGCAGGCCACCATCCAGCACCGCACACAAACGTTTGCCACCGTGCGGCTGCTGCGGCGCAACCCGGCCACAGGCCAGCTAGAGCGCCTCATGCAGTTTGTGCCTGTGGTGCAACCGCAGGGTAGGGCAGAGGCTGTGGCACGCACCCAAGGCCCCGGAGGCACCCCCGGCCCGGCCACCCCCACCGCCGACACGACCTTGCAGCCCCTGTTGGCCAGCGGAAGCTGGGGCAAAATCGGCGTCACCCAGTCTGGCGTGTACAGGCTTACGGCAGACGACCTGCGCCGCATCGGTATAGACCCCAACAACATAGACGCCCGCAACCTGCACATTTATGGGCGCGGCGGCCGCAATATCCCAGAGGTGGTGGGCGCCGCAGCCCCAGGCCTGCGCGAACTGGCCATCCAGGTAACGGGCGAAGCCGACGGCCGCCTCGACCCCGGAGACCGCATCCTCTTCTACGCCCAGGGCCCCGTTACCTGGAGCTACAACTCGGTGGCAGGTACCTACGTGCACGACACCCACCTCTACGCCGACACCATCCAGTACATCGTCGGGGCCAATGCCCGGCCGGGCCTGCGCATGCAGCCCCAGGGGGTAGATGCACCTACGGCCACGCTCAACAGCTACACCAACATGGTCCTCTTCGAGAAAGAGGCCATCAATCTGCTCAAAGCAGGCCGGCGCTGGTTCTCTGAGCAGTTTACCCTCAACAACAGCCGAGATGTCGTGTTGCCCACGCCCGGCCTGGCCGCAGGCGCACCGGCCACCCTGCGCCTGGTAACCGCCGCCCGCGCCATCGGCGGCCCTGGCGACACGGCCGGCACCTATTTCTCGGCCTCCGTCGGTGGCTCCGTCGTAGCAGCCAGCCGCATCCCCATCACCACGGCCTACCCCTTCGGCCCCAATTACTTTGACGCCGATACGCGCGGCACCTTTCCCGCTCCTGGCGGCGATAACCTGGTCGTCCAGTTGGCCTACAACCGTACCCGCTACCCCGATGCCATCGGCGTGCTAGACTTCATCGAGGCTGGCGCGCCCCAACAGGCCACTTGGCGCTCCCGCTCTTTCGAGGCCTGGCTGCCGGGGCAGCTTACTGCAGGCCCCGCCTGGCTGCCCGTCAGCAACGCACCCGCCAGCGTGCAGGCCTGGCACCTGGCAGATCCACTCAGCCCCACCCAGTTGCCCATAGAGGCGGCAGGCATACGCGTCCCCGGCGGGCTGGCTGTCCACATGGCCGTCGTCGCGCCAGAGCAAACCCAGGCCCCCATCCTGCTGGGCAACCTGCCCACTCAAAGCCTGGCCACGGCAGACGTCCCCCAGCTCCTCATCCTGGCCCCGGCTGGTCTGCGTGCCCAGGCCCAGGCCTATGCAGACTACCGCATCAGCCGCGGCGTCCCCACGCTGGTGGCTACACTGCCCCAGGTGTACAACGAGTTTAGCGGCGGCCACCAAGACATCGGCGCCCTGCGCGACTTTGTCCTTAGCCTCTACAACCGCAGCAACAACCTGCGGCACGTCTTGCTCTTCGGCAAGCCTAGTGTAGATTTCAAGTACCGCATTGCCAACAACACCAACCTGGTGCCTGCCTACCAGAGCCGGGGCTGGGCCAACCCCATAGACGCCTGGGCCTCAGACGATTTCTATGTAGTGCTCACGCCCGGCCAGGGCAACCTGAACGCCGGCGGCAACCGCCTCAGCCTGTCTGTAGGCCGCTTCTGCATCAAAAACGCCACCGAGGCCGATGCCCTGCTTGCCAAAGCCAAGGCCTACGAGACTGACACCACCGCCCTCGGTGCCTGGCGCAACATCAACGCCTTCATTGCAGACAACGGCGACTTTCTAGAGCACGTCCGCCAGTCAGACGGCACGGCCAACCTCTACCAGCGCCGCCGCTCGCCCTTTTTGCCAGACAAGTACTTTTTGCCCGCCTACCCCCTCGTAGCAGGCCCGGGCGGCCTTACAAGCCCTCAGATGCGCAGCTCCATCCAGCGCCGCATGCGGGCAGGGGCGTTGCTGCTCAACTACACCGGCCACGGGTCGGAATTCCAATGGGCAGACGAGCGCGTGTTCGACATGGACATGATCCCCACGCTCGACAACGGCCCGCGCCTGCCCTTCTTCATGACGCTGACCTGCGAGTTTGGCCGGCTAGACGACCCCGGCATCGTATCCGGCGCAGAGGCGCTCATGCTCAAGGGAGACGGGGGCTCCATCGCCACCTTCTCGGCCTGCCGCCCGGTGTTCTCCATCAGCAACAAGCAGTTGCACGACACCATCTACAACTACCTCTTTACGCCCATCCAGGGCCGCATGCCCACCCTGGGCGAGCTTACCGCCGACGCCAAGAACCAGGCCAACGCAGGCTACAACCAGCAGTACATCCTCTTCGGAGACCCCAGCATGACGCTGGTTTACCCCAAGCACAACGTCCGGATGACCGCCCTGACAGACGACCAAGGCAACCGCGTAGATACCATCCGCGCACTGCAAACCGTCACCATGAGCGGCGTAGTCGAGACGCGCGCCGGCCAAACCTTGCCCAACTACAGCGGCCAGGTGCAGGTAACCCTGTACGACAAAGCCTCCCTCATCGGCATCAACGACAACGGCTCTACCTACCGGTTCTCTCAGCGCAAGAGCATCATCTTCAACGGAGCCACCCGGGTAGATAGCGGCCGCTGGAGCATCACCTTCCAACTGCCGTTAGACATCAACTACATCTTCGGCAGCGGCCTGGCCAGTTTCTACGCCAAGCCTACCCAGGGCCTGGAAGACGCCAACGGCATTCAGACCGACAACCTCGTCATCGGCGGCTCGGCCCCCTTTGTGGCAGACGATACGCCGCCCCGCGTGGCCCTGTTTATGAACGACACCACCTTCCGCAACGGGGGCGTCGTAGGGCCTAACCCCGTCTTTGTGGCCCGCGTTTCCGACAATACCGGCATCAACGTATCCCTCTCCGGCATCGGCCACGAGATGACCGGCACCTTCTCCAATGCACCTCAAGAGACCGTCGTCATGAACAGCTTCTACGTCTCAGACCTGGGCCGCCCCAACCGGGGCACCGTGCGCTTCCCCCTCCAGGGTCTGGCACCGGGCACCTACAACGTCCGCTTCACCGTTTGGGACCTTTACAACAACTCCGCCACAGACTCCCTACGCTTCACCGTCCGCGAGGCCAATTGCCCCGGCATAGCCCGCGCCACCGTCATTCCTAACCCCGTGTCAGACAAAGCCCGGTTCGAATTCGACATAGACCAACCCGGCAAACCCATGACGGTAGACGTCACCGTCTACGACGCCGTCGGCAAACAGGTAGGCCGCCGCACCATCCAGTACGACGAAGCCCCTGCCCGCGCCGGCCGCGGCCTGGAGTGGTATAACGGGCCCGGATCGGGCAAGCTCCTCCAAAACGGCATGTACCTATACCGCATCCAAACCACCAGCCCCGGCGGCTGCAGCGCCTCCGCCCAGGGGCGCATGGTAATAAACCAGTAGTCACGTGCCATTTTTGCAACGATACCAGCGCTTCATGCAGCTTTCATCTCTCTCTCGCGCCGCCCTGGCAGCCGCCTTCGTGGCTGGCATAGCCCCGGCTAATGCGCAAAACACCGGCATCGGTGGCACCGGCAACAATACCATCGGGCAAGACAAGTACAACGCCATCACTACGGCCGTACCCTTCCTGACCATCACCCCAGATGCCCGCGCCGCAGGCATCGGAGACGCCGGCATTGCCAACAGCCCAGACGCCAACAGCCCGTTTTACAACACCGGCAAGCTGGCCTTTGCCGACAAGCCCACGGCGGCTTCGTTCAGCATCACCCCCTGGCTGCGCAACCTGGGCTTTAACGACATGTACCTGGCCTACCTCACGGGCTACCACAAGGTCAACCCCAACAACGCCGTCACGGCCAGTTTTACCTACTTCAACCTCGGCCAGCTAACGTTTACGGATGTGAACGGCGGCACCATCAGAGACTTTAATCCCCAAGAGCTAGCCCTGCAATTGGGCTACAGCAGCCGCCTCACGCAGAACTTCAGCCTCGGCGTAGGCATCAAGGGTATCTACTCCAACCTGACGGGCAACATCTCCAACGCCGTAGATGTCAACGCCCGCCCCGGCGTAACTGCAGCAGTAGATCTCTCGGGCTATTACCGCAAAGAGGTATCGCTCGGCGCCACCCCCGGCGAGATGGCCTTCGGTGCCGCTATCACCAACCTGGGCCCCAAAATCAGCTACAGCAACAACAACCGGCGCGACTTCATCCCTACGGCCCTGCGCCTCGGTGGCCGCCTTTCGCTCGATCTGGACCCTTACAACCGCATCAGCTTTCTGGCAGACGTCTCTAAGCTGATGGTGCCCACGCCAGACATCCGCCGCACTTTCCGCCGTGGGGCCAACGGCCTACCAGACAGTACCCAGCCGATTGACAGCAACTTTACCTCTGGCAAAAACCTCATCTCCGGCATCTTCGGCAGCTTCAACGACGCCCCCCGCGGCGGTACCGAAGAGCTAGAGGAAATCATGTACTCTGCCGGGGTAGAATACTGGTACGACAACCTCTTCGCCCTCCGCGCCGGTTACTATCACGAGAGCGCCTTCAAAGGCAACCGCCGCTACTTTACCGGTGGCATCGGCCTGAGGTACCAGCAGTTCGGGCTAGACATCAGCTACCTGGTGCCCACCAGCCGCGCCAACCAAAACCCGCTGGCCAACACACTCCGCTTCTCCCTCCTCTTCAACTTCGACACCGCCGTCCGAGAAGAAGCCCCGCCCGCCAACTAGGCACGCCCCCTATGCGCTGGTCCTGGTCTCCCCTTGTGCTGGTCCCGGTCTCCAGACCGGGACCCACCCACAGAAGGCCCCGCGGTCTCCAGACCGCTGAAACGGTGGGCATTGGGCGCAGTCATCGGCTAGGGCAGACATTTGGGCTACGGCTGGCCCGCCCCAGGCAGGGGATGCCCCAGGCTAAAGCCGTGGGGCTACTAGGATAGCGACGGCTGAAGCCGCCCGCATTCACCTCCCCCCGTTAACGCTTTGTGCTGGTCCCGGTCTCCAGACCGGGACCTAGACAGCCGTTACCCCGCGGTCTCCAGACCGCTGAAAGGGAGGGCGCAAGGATACGTTAGGCCATCTTCCCCCTGTTCAGGCAATTTGTCGCAAGTCTTCAGCGACCCGATTAGGGGAGCGATGACTTGTGACGCCCATTGACGAGCAGTCTTCAGACTGGCGAAACACCCCCAAAGACCTGGCCAAAGACCTGGTCCCGGTTGCAAACCGGGACTAGGTTTGTTGGCTGGGTATTCGGAAGGGACGTGTTTCGCCTTCGGCGCGGAAGCCAGAGGCTTCTGGCCCTGCCACGCACCAGCCTGGAGGCTGGCGAGAACGTCTGCAGGAGGGGCAAATGCGGGCGGCTTCAGCCGTCGCTATCCTAGTAGCCCCACGGCTTTAGCCTGGGGCGACCGCATCCGGGGGCGGCCCTATAGCCGACGTTCTGGAGCCAAACGCCCTCCGCCTCAGCGGTCTGGAGACCGCAGGGTAACGGCTGGGTGGGTCCCGGCCTGGAGACTTGGACCAGCGGCCCACTCTCAACTTTCAACTTTCAACTTTCAACTCTCAAATCCCGCCGCCGCCACACAAAATTCTGCCATCGCATAATCGGCAAGAATCTTACATGGTATCTTTGCCGCCAGACCTAGAATTTACACCCTCGTCGGATGCACACACTTCTACGCAAGGCAGCGCTGGCCGCTGCCTGTCTCGGCTTTGGCACTTTTCAGGCCCAGGCACAGTCCGCTAATCCACCCGCCCGCTGCCATACGGTAGAGTACATGCAAGAGCTGCGGCAACTCTACCCAGATCTGGAAAGCGAAGCCGACTTCGAGCGCCGCATCGCCCAAGCCGTAGCAGAAGAGCGCGCCCGCATGGCCAGTGCCCGCACGCAAGACGAAGTCATGTACATCCCCGTGGTGGTACACGTTATCCACCAGGGCCAGGCCATTGGCACCGGGGCCAACCTGTCAGACAGGCAGATACTATCCCAGATAAAGGTCCTCAACGACGACTTCCGCCGCATCCGCAACTCCCGGGGCTGGAACACCGACCCCCGAGGCGCAGACACCCGCATCGAGTTCGTACTAGCCCGCCGAGACCCCAACGGCCTGCCCACCAGCGGCATCAACCGCGTGGCAGGCACCACCCTCGGGCTAGGCGCGGCAACGTCTTATTCCCGCACCCAGCTAGACCAAACCATCAAGCCCCGCACCATCTGGGACGCCACCCGCTACATGAACATGTGGGTAGCCAACGTGACGGGCCTCTTCGGCGTGGCACAGTTCCCGCTCAACGCATCCCTCGGTGGCCTTGCCTGCACACCCACCAACAGCGCCGCCAATACCGACGGCATCACCATCAACACCACCAGCTGCGGCAGCATAGACGACGGCCCCTTCAACCTCAACTCAGCCACACTCTACGGCCGCACCGCCACGCACGAGATTGGCCACTACCTGGGCCTGCGCCACATCTGGGGAGATGCCAACTGCGGCAACGACTTCTGCGAGGATACCCCCATCCACCAGACCAGCAACCGGGGATGCCCTACGCACCCCAAACCAAACAACTGCGGCACCGCCGACGAGATGTTTGAAAACTACATGGACTACGTCGACGACGGCTGCTACAACATCTTCTCTAGAGACCAGATGATTCGCATGCGTGCCGTGTTGCGCACCAGCCCCCGCCGCCGCGAGCTCATTGCCTCTACGGGCCTCATCCCGCCCATCGCTAACGACGCCGCCATTTCTGAAATACTGTCCCCCCTGCGCGATTTCTGCAGCACCACCGCCACCGGTACGGTGCAAGTCAAAAACATGGGCTCTACACCCCTCACCAGCGTAAAGCTCTGGGCACAGGTAAACGGCGGTGCTGCCGTATCTCAAGACAAAACCGTCAACATCCTGCCAGGCACCACGGGTAATGTAGAGTTTACCAACCTCAACCTGCAGCAAGGCAACAACCGCGTCGTTTACTGGGTAACAGACCCCAACGCTCAGCCCGACCAGTTCACCGGCTACGACACGCTCGAGACCAACCTGCTGGTTACCCAGGGCGCTGCCCTGCCCACTGCCCAAGACTTTGAGGGCGTAAACACCCCGCCCACCAACTGGGCCATCAACAACCCCACCCTCGACTGTAAGACCTGGCGCATGGCTTCCGTAGCAACAGGCCCCGGCGGCGTCCGCACCGTGGCAGCCATGTTCAGCTTCTACCAGGGTACCGTAAACACCCGCCTCAAAGACGAACTCACCACCCCCCTCTACAACCTGGCCGGAGACACATCGGCCTACCTCATCTTCAACCTGGCCCATGCCCGTACCTCTACGGGTACCAGTGGCAGCGGCACCCTCCGCATAGACGTCTCCACAGACTGCGGCGCCACTTGGGACACCACCAGCCTCTACAACAAAACCGGAGCCGCCCTCAGTACCCACACCACCACGGTATCCAATACCGAGTGGTACCCCAGCAACATCAGCCAGTGGCGCCAAGAGCGCGTCAACCTCCGCAACTACGTGGGCCAGACGGTGCGCCTGCGCTTTGTAGTCCTAAACACAGGCGGCAACAACCTCTACTTGGATAACATCACCCTGGCCCGCGGCACACCCGCGCCGCCCGTCATCACACGCCTCGTGCCAGACTCTGGCAGCATCGGCTCTACCGTTACCATCTTCGGCCGCGGGCTGTTGTCGGCCCAACGGGCGCGCTTCAACAACACCCGGACGCTGTTTGTGACGGTGCTCAACGACACCACCGCCCAGGCCATCGTACCGGTCGGGGCCACCACAGGCCGGGTACGCATCTTCACCCTCAGAGACTCTGCCACTTCTGCGGGCAACTTCACCATCATCCAGCCGCCTACCATTACCAGCTTTACGCCTGGTGTGGGCAACGTCGGCACCCGCGTACAGCTCACGGGCAGCGGCCTGCGCCGCGTAGGCAAGGTGTACGTGAACGGCACCCTGTCCGACAGCCTGTCCATAGCCTCCAACAACAGCCTGAGCTTTGTCGTAGGAGACGGTGCCACCACCGGCCCCATCGCCATCGTAACGCCGTCAGACTCGGTGCTCTCCACCGCCTCGTTTGTAGTGGGAGACTTTGTCACCGTACGCAACGGCGCTGATACCATCTGCTCGGGCATGGTCGTATCGCCCAACTACCCAGGCAACTACGCAAACAACGCCAACATCACCTACCGCCTCGTTGCCGAGCGCGGCCAAGAGGTAGAGCTGGCCATCACCAACTTCAACACCGCCACCGGAGACCAACTCCAGATCTACGACGGCCCCACCGCCTCCTCGCCCCTGCTCGTGCGCCTCACGGGCCTCATCCCTGGCCCGCCCACCGTGCGCTCTACGGCAGGCGTCCTCACCCTCCGGTGGACGACCAGCGCCAGCGGCACCACTACCGGCTTTGTCGGCACCGTGCGTTGCGTGCCCGCGCCTGCGCCTCAGGTGTTCAACATGTCGCCCCGCCAGGGGCCCATCGGCTTCACCTTCGGCCTGCTCGGCACCAATATGACGGGCGTAGATACCGTCTGGTTCGGCAGCATCCCCGTTACCCAACTCACGCGCTCGTTTGGCGCGGTCACGGGCGTGGTACCTGCCGGTGCTACAACGGGCCCGCTCACCATCTCTGCCAAGGGCACGCGCACCATCACAAGCCAGTCGTACGTAATCACAGAGGGCCGCAACTTCTGTGCCCCTACCTACTCGGCCTGCCTGCCTACCAGCGGCATACGCCGTGTTCGGTTGGTAGGCAGCAACCTGCAGACCACCACCACCTGTACAGATGCCTCTGGCCCCTCGTTCACGTTTTACCCCATGGCCGACAGTACCACCAGCACCGTTTTCCGCAGAGGCGTGTATCAGCTGCAGGTCTTCAGCCGCACCTCAGAGCGCGTAGGTGCCTGGATGGACTACAACCGCAACGGCGTCCTAGAAAGCACCGAGTTCATCATCGCCCAGCGCCAGCCCACGGCCACCACCCCTGGCCTGCTCACCGTGCGCATACCCGACACCCTCTCTACCGGAATGATCGGCTTCCGTATCATGTCCAAAACCGTCGTCAACTCCATCGATGCCTGTGGCACGGCTACCTCGGGCTCAGGCGTACACTTTACCCTCACGGTTGGCAACTGCCCGGCCGTGGCAGGCCCGGCCTCCGTAGCCGGAGACACCGTCTGCACAGGCAGCCAGGCCCAGCTTACGGCTACGGGCACGGGCACCTACGTCTGGTTTACCTCCCCCGCCGCAGGCCTCAACCTCGACACGGCTAGCACCTACACCGTCACGGTTAGCCGCGACACCACGTTCTACGTCGCCGCGCTAGAGGGTGTCTGCTTCAGCCCCCGCCAGCCGGTACAGGTGCGCGCCCTACCCCTGCCTGCCACTACGCTAACCATGGCCAACAACGTCATTTCCGTACCCGCGGCCTCGCAAGGCCCGGGCTTTACCTACCGCTGGTTCCGCAACGGCATAGAGCTGACCGGCTTCTCAGCCGACACCCTGGCCCTGGCTGCCCTGCCCGATGCTACAGGCTCGTACACCGTTACCATTACCAGCCCCGACGGTTGCCAGGCCACCAGCGCGGCGCTCATCATCATGTCAACGGGCGCCCGATTGCGCACCACCATGGCGGTACAGCCCAACCCCAGCACGGGCGTCTTCACCGTACAAAGGCTGCCCCAAGCTACCCCCGCCACCGTGCAAGACCTCACCGGCCGCACCGTTTGGCAGGGCACCCTCCAAACCGGCATCCGCCTGGATCTGGGCACCCACAGCCGCGGCCTATACCTCCTCCAGGTAGCCGGCCAGCCCCCCGTCCGCCTGATGTTGCAATAGCCCGGGCCTAGCCCCATAAACCCAAAGCCCCCGCCGTTAGGTGGGGGCTTTTTCGTGGAAAGAAGAGCTTAAGTTTCTAATAGAATAGAAGATTATTTTCATGTTCAATATAATATTCAAAACACGATATTCTAAAAATATATCAATTCCTTTTTGGTTGGTGTTTAATTATCCACTACTTTTGTGTTGCGAAACACCAGCTTATGAAACAGATTATTTATCTATTTACATTGGCCTTAGCTCTAGTTAGCTGCAAGGGCCAAGATGGAAGAGATGGGCTTCCAGGGCCTCAAGGCCCCACCGGACAGCAAGGCCCAGCCGGTCCACAGGGCCCTGCTGGCCCTGCAGGATCAGCCATTGTTTCCCGCGTTTTTCCCACCAACAGTGCATCATGGAATGGCTCTCGCTACACCTTCCTGGTACCAGAGCTAACGCAGGACGTTGTAAACAATGGTATGGCCTTAGTATATTTCCAAGCTGTTGACTCGCAAAACGCTTGGAGGGTTTTGCCTTTAATAGCTGGCCAGGGCACTACATCCTTTTGGGTACGCGAGGGGGCTATTGATCTTACATACAGCAGAACCGACGGCCAGATTTCTAATCCAAACCAAGATTATGGCTACAGCACATTGGTTTGGAAGGTTGTAATCGTCAAACCTTCTGGCGTAGCCGCTGCCAAAAAGATGACCCCAACCCAGTTGTCAGAGTTATAATACTCCACAGATATCAGGGCCATTTTGGCTAAATAAGGGGGCGTTAGCCCCTTTTTTTATTGGGTGGTGCCAGCTTACTTAACTCCCTGCTCCACCCCCTTTGTATTTTTATATCATTAAGACGTGCGGCTAAACAATATCAATAGCCTCTTGCGCCCCTAATACCTTTGAATCAACATGCGCGGCAAAGAATTCTTCCTAATCCTCGTAACAATCAGCCTAGTGGATTTCTGTACATGTTGGGGGCAAATCCGCTGCCGCACCGCAGAGTATGAGCAAAACCTCCGCGCACAGCCGGGCATAGAGTCCGTAGCCGCTTTTGAGCAAAGCCTGGCCCAAACCTTGGCCCGCCAGCGCACCGAAGCCAACGCCCGCGCCGGGCAGCCAGTGTACCGCATTCCAGTCGTGGTGCACATCGTCCACCGGGGCGAGCCCGTCGGTGTCCGTACCAACCTACCCGATGCCCAGGTACATGCGCAAATCGCCGTCCTCAACCAAGACTTCCGCCGCGCCGCAAACTCCCGAGGCTATAGTACAGACCCCCGCAGCGCAGATCCCGGCATCGAGTTCATTCTGGCCCGCAGAGACCCCGCTGGCAATCCAACAGACGGCATCCGACGCATAGCCGCCGCCGCCCTGGGCATCACCGACACCATCCTGACCGAGGCTCAGGTCGAGGCCGGCATCAAGCCCAACTCCATCTGGGACGCCACCCGCTACCTCAACATCTGGGTGCTTCCCCTCAAAGACGCTGCCTCTGGAGCCGTTATTCTGGGTTATGCGCAGCCGCCCATCCTCTCGGGCCTGGGGGGCTTTGCCTGCCGCGAGCCCGGCCGATCCGCCGCCAATACAGATGGAATCGTCGTAAACTACAAAGCATTTGGCACGCAAGACGCTGCTCCCTGGCCCCTCATCGCCAACGCCGAGTACGGCCGCACCGCCACCCACGAGGTAGGCCACTGGCTAGGCCTGCGCCACATCTGGGGCGACGACTTCTGCGGCACAGACTACACCGAAGACACCCCCGTCCACCACCAGCCCAACCAAGGCTGCCCCACCCATCCGCGCCCCAATAGCTGCGGCACGCCCGACGAGCTCTTCGAAAACTACATGGACTATACCGCCGATGCCTGCATGCAGCTCTTCACCCAAGAGCAGGCCCTTCGGATGCGCGCCGTCCTCACCACCGCCCCCCGCCGCCGAGACCTGCTCACCTCGCCCGCACTCACCGCACCCGCCCCGGCAGACCTGGCCTTGGTCCAATGGTTTACCCCACTGGCCCACCATTGCAGGTTTAGCTACTCGGCGCTGGTAGTGGTGCGCAATGCCGGTACGGCCGCCATCAACGGCTACACCCTCCAATTGCGGTCAGGCATCTCAGCACCAGTCAGCGCCACGCAAGCCCTCACCGCACCCCTGCCGCCCGGCGGGGTAGATACGATTGTCATCGGGCCCATAATCCTGGACCTGGGCCAGCAGATCGTCACCTGCACCGTGCTCGCCGTAGATGGCCAGCCCGACACCGCAACGGCCAACAACAATCTGGCCACCACCGTCTGGGTAGATACAGGCCTGCCGCTGCCCCTGGCTCAGAGCTTTGAAGATGGAGACACCTGGCCCGACCGCTGGCAAGCCACTAACCCCAATGCAGACTGTTGGCAATGGCGACGCCACAGTGTACCAGCCGGGCCCTACGGCACCCCTACCATGGCCGCACGCATGGCCCTTTACCAAAACACTGCACCATCCACCTTCCGCGACGAACTCTACACACCCATCCTTAACCTGGCCGGGCCAGATACCTCCGCCTACCTCAGCTTCTATCTCGCGCATGCCCGGCTCACGGCCACATCAGCCGCACGTCTGCTTATAGAGGTATCTACAGACTGCGGGCTTACCTGGGAACCCACCACCATCTACGACAAGCGCGGGAGCGCCCTCGTTACAGCCCCAGCTCCCGTCTCGCAAGACTATTACCCCAGCCAAGCCTCACACTGGCGGCGCGAGGTCGTAAACCTCCGTCCTTGGATTGGCCAAACCATCCGCCTGCGCTTTGTTGCCCTAAACACCGGTGGCAACAACCTCTTTCTAGACGATTTCTTGCTCTCGCGCACACCACGCGTCCCAACGCCAACTATTAGCAGTTTCGAGCCAGACTCGGGCGCTCCTGGTGCCCTCGTTCGCCTCCGAGGTACTGGGTTGGCGGCTACCGGTGCCATAACTTTTGGCGGCCAGCCCGCCCAAGCCTGGCAGAGTAATACCGATACCGCCCTTGCCACCACCGTACCCGTCGGCGCTGTTACCGGAGCCATCCGGGTACTTACGCCAGGGGGCGAGGGTGCCACAACCAGCCCCTTCCGTGTCCTGCAAAAGCCCATCATTACCCAGTTTGCCCCCACCGTTGGGCCTCCTGGTCAAGCGGTTACGCTCACGGGTCTTCATTTCTGGCGCGTCCGCCGGGCCTACGTCAACGGCACCCGGGCAGCCATCCGGCGGCAATCGGCCACAGAGTTACAAATCGTCGTACCCGCAGGCGCCACGAGCGGAAAGCTGGCCCTGGTTACACCCACAGACTCTGTCTGGTCTCAGCAAGACTTTGAGGTCTCTACAGACGTCGTCCTCTACAGCGGAGCCGATACCCTATGCGGGGTCAATCTCCGCTCTCCGGGCTACCCTGCCAGCTACGGCCCCAACCTTGCCACTAGCATGACCCTGCTCGCCCCGGCCGAGCGGCAGACAATCCTCCAGTTCACAGACTTCGACACCGAGTCTCCCTTCGACGTCCTAAGGATATACGACGGTACCCGCGCCGCGGGTAGCCCCTTGCTGGCCACACTTGAGGGCAGGCCCGCCACCCTGCCCACCTTTACCTCCACCCGCGGCGGCCTCACCCTCGTCTTCACCACAGACAACAGCACCAGCGGCCGGGGCTTCCGTGCCCAGGTAGGCTGCACGGCCCTGCCACCACCCGCCATCGGCACCTTTTCTCCCCGCCAGGGCCCGGTAGGGCACACCTTTGGCCTCACGGGCCTCAACCTCCACCGGGTAGATACTGTCTGGTTTGGCCGAATCCCCGTCACGGCCTTCACCCGTACACCCACCAGCCTTTCGGGCCTGGTACCCCCAGGGGCCATCAGTACCCCCCTCGTCCTATCAGCCCCCACCGGCCGAGACACCACCGCCCAGCCCTACATCGTCACAGACGGGCCCGCTTATTGTCCGCCTCGCTACAACAATTGCTTCCCCGGCCAGGGGCTGCGCACCATCAGGCTAGAGGGCACCGGCTTGCGCCTCAACCTGCCCTGTACCGATGCCAGCGGCCCCGCCTACACCATTTGGCCTACCACAGACTCTAGCTCTGGCGTATTGCGTGCAGGCGGGCTGCAAATCCTGCACGTTGGGGTGGCCCCGGGCCAACAGGTGGGGGCTTGGCTAGACATCAACCGCAACGGCATCTTCGAGCCCACCGAGCACCTGCCCGAGCGTACCCCCGCCACGCCTGCCGGCCCTGCCACCATCCTGATGCAAGTACCCGCCGGCCTGGCCCAGGGGCCCTTGGCCATGCGCGTACGCAGCCGTGTCTCTGTGGCTGGTGCCGATGCATGCACCGGCTCCTCCACAGGCTCTGCGGCAGATTTTACGTTGCAGGTGTTGCCCTGCGCCCCAGTCGCCCCGCCCGTCGTCTTGCGCCCAGACACCCTCTGTTTGGGCGACACTGCCCGCCTGCAGGCGCAAGGGCAGGGGGTACCCACCTGGTTCGAGGGGCCTACGGGCAACGGCCTGCTGGATACCGGCCAGACCTTCCGCCCCGTCCCCACAAGCACTACCGTTTTTTACGTGGCCATGCTGAGCGGCAGTTGCCTAAGCCCCCGCCTGCCCATAGAGGCCCGTGTCTCGCCCCAGCCTCAGGCAGACTTTACCGCCTCGGGTGCGCAATTGCGTGTAGCACCCCAATCGCTGGGCCCAGGCCATACCTTCCAGTGGCTGTTAGACGGCCAACCTATTCCCTTCGCCAACAGCCTCACGCACCTCGTGCTCCAACAGGGCAGCTATAGCCTCAGGGTCACCAATGCCGACGGCTGCACGGCCGTTAGCCCGAGCCAGCGCATTGCCGTTACGGCAGGCAGCCGTTCGGCAGCGGGTAGCTTCTCCGTGCGTCCTAATCCAACCCAGGGCCTGCTTTGGGTAGAAGGCCTGCCGCCAAGCACCCCCATACGCCTCCTAAACGAGCTAGGGCAGGTTCTTTGGCAAGGCACCCCTGAGGGTACGATATCGCTGGCGGGCCTGCCTGCCGGGCTATATATGTTGCAGGCAACAGGCCACCGGCCGGTGCGGGTTTCTAAGCAATAAAAAAAAACGCTGACGCAAAGGCGCTGCCCAAGCCGTAGCGTTCGGCGGGCCTTACCAGTCTCCGCTGGCACCGCCGCCCCCAAAGCTGCCACCCCCAAATCCGCCGAAGCTGCCGCCTCCGCCACCCCCGCCAAAGCCGCCGCCACCGCCAAAACTGCCCGGAAAGAAGATCGGCGGCATAAACCCACCCCGGCTGCGGTTGCGCCCTCCACCAATGGTGGTACCCCCGCCGCCCCGGCCAAAACGGCTCAGCAGCACAACGGCCACAACGATGATGAGAAGAATCGTAAACCAGCTTGGTCGGCCTTTTTGGCCCCTTTGTGCCTCCTGTGGGTCGGCCTGGTACGCGCCCGCCAGCGCACGGATGATGTTGTCTGTGGCTGCGTCAATCCCTGCATAGTATTGGCCCGCCTTAAAGGCAGGCCGCAGGTCGCCGTCAATGATGCGGGCCGCCACCACGTCGGGCAGGCGCTCTTCCAGCCCATAGCCCGTTTGTATAGTCATCTTACGGTCTTGCAGCGCAATCAGCAGAAGCAAACCGTTGTCCTTCCCTTTCTGGCCTATGCCCCACTTAAGCGCAAGCTCAACGGCATATTGCTCAACCGCATAACCCTCCAAGCTCTGCACCGTCACCACAGCCAGTTGCGTAGAGGTGCTGTCGCCATACGCCACCAGCTTTTGCTCCAGCGCGGCTGCCTCGTCGGGTGCCAGCATGGCGGCCAGGTCGTTCACCAGCCGGGGCGGGTTGGGCTTGTCCGGAATCTGGGCCCAAGCCTGGCCTACCGCCAGCAGTGCCGCCAGGTAAAGCCATAACCAGCCCGGTGCCAAAATGCGCCCAGGCTGCCGCGTCATAAAGAGATTGTTAACCAAAGCTGATGTCGTCCGAAAGTTCGTTGTTGTCGCCTGCCCGCACCGGAAAAGCCTGGGCCAAATGCTGCCCTGCCTTAGCAATACCTTCTGCCAGCCCGTCCACAAAGCGCCCTTGCCTGAACTTTACCTGCATCCCCACCTTTATCTCATCCCAGAAACCCTCCGTCACCGCCGCATGGATGCCCGCATCGCCTACGATGGCAAAGCGCCGATCCTCGTAGGCTAGGTAAAACAGCACGCCGTTGCGCAGTTCCGTCTGGTGCATACCCAGCTTCTCAAACATCTGCGTAGCCCGCGCCAGCACATCGCCGCTGCATTTAGGCTCGATATGAACCTTGATTTCGCCGCTGGTCTCCGCCTCGGCCCGCTCAATCGCAGCGCGGATGGCGTCCCTATCCTCGGCACTGAAAAACGCAGAAGAGCCTATGGTAGCAAGTGTCGGAAGCATGAGCATAGTCAGGAAAAAAGGTGGTAATACAACACTAGCGAAGTTAAGCCCAAACCGAGTGGCCATCGCCTGCGCCAGTGTTTAAGATTTTGCTACAGCAGGCAGGCTGGGCGCCCCAGGGGCCAAAAAGCCGCCCAGAGCGCCTGCCTTTCAGCGGGGCTGCTTAAAACTTCACCTCCGGCACGTTCTCCGTCCCGGCTTTGGCGGCAAAGTAAGCCCGCTTGGTAAAGCCGAACATGCCCGCCGTCACTTTGTTAGGAAACGTCTGTATCGTCGTGTTGTAAGCCTGCACCGTCTGGTTAAACTTCATCCGCTCCACAGTAATGCGGTTCTCTGTGCCAGAGAGCTCGGCTGTCAAATCCCGAAAGCCCTGGTTCGCCTTCAGGTTCGGATAATTTTCCGACACCACCAGCAGGCGGCTCAGCGTGCTGCCTACCCGGTCTTGCGCGGCCTGAAATTTGGCCAGGTTCTCTTCCGTAAGATTCTCGGCGTTCAGCGTAACCTTGGTGGCGTTGGCCCGGGCGTTTATCACGTCCGTCAGCGTCTTTTGTTCAAAGGCGGCCTCGCCTTTTACCGTGTTCACCAGGTTAGGGATCAAATCAGCCCGGCGTTGATATACGTTTTGCACCTGGCCCCAGGCCTGGTCTACGGCCTCGCGCTTTTCAACCATGCTGTTGTAGCCACAGCTAGACAGTATCAGGGGCAAGGCAAGCACCAAAAAGGTGCGGAAAATGCTTTTCATGAAGCGATTGTAGGTAATAGAAGCGTTGTCGCCCATCTGGCTCTGGCCCGCAAAGGCCTGGCCCGCAGGCAATACACCCTTTGCAAAATACGGGCCAGAGCCTAACCCTGTTACTTTGGCAGCCTACCCTGCCTGGTGCCCAATGTCTTTGCGGTAAAAGCTCCCCGGCAAGCGCAGCTGCTCCATAGCGCCGTAAGCCAGGCGTTGCGCCTCGGCCAACGTACCCCCTTGTGCCGACACCGCCAGCACCCGGCCGCCATGCGCCGTCCGCTCTGCTGCGGTGGGGCCGGCGCCGGTGCCTGCCTCAAACACCAGGGCACCGGTTTGGGCCGCCTCGGCCAGGCCTGTTAGCACGCCGCCGGTTTTGGGTTTGGCCGGATAGCCTTCTGCCGCCAGCACCACGGCCAGGCTGTGCATCGGGGCGGGCAGGCCAGGCAGGGGAAGGTCTGCCAGGGTGTCCGTAGCTGCCGCGGCGCAAAGCGCCAGCAAATCGCCCTCCATCCGGGGCAGAATGGCCTGCGTCTCCGGGTCGCCCAGGCGGCAGTTGTACTCTACCACGCGCGGGCTGCCCTCGGGCCCCACCATCAACCCAATAAACAAAAATCCCCGATAATCAATCCCCTGGTTGCGCAGCGCCGCCAGGGTAGGGGCCACGATCTCATCTTCAATGGTTGCCTTCAGGTCGGGCGAGGCCCAGGCCACGGGGCTGGCTGCGCCCATGCCGCCGGTATTGGGGCCTTGGTCGTTGTCGTAGGCGCGCTTATGGTCTTGTGCCTCTGGCAAGGCAATAGCAGTCTGCCCGTCGGTCAGCACAAAGTAACTCAGTTCTTTGCCGGGCATAAAAGTCTCTACCAGCACCTGCTGGCCTGCCGCGCCAAAGCGGTCGTGCGCCAGCATATCCTCTAAGGCTGTTAGCGCCTCGTCGGTCGTTTGGGCCACCACCACACCTTTGCCTGCGGCCAGCCCATCGGCCTTTATCACCACCGGCAGCGGGTGCGCCCCCACAAATGCCCTGGCCTCTGCCAGCCCTGCCCGATCAAAAATCCGCGCCGGCGCCGTAGGAATGCCCCCCTCGAGCATAAACCGCTTGCTAAATACCTTGCTACCCTCCAGTTGCGCACCGGCCCTGCCCGGGCCCACCACGGCGATGCCTGCCGCGCGCAGCGTATCAGCCACACCCTCCACAAGCGGCTGCTCGGGCCCTACCACGCAGAGGGTAATCTGCTCGGCGGCGCAAAGGTCCAACAGCGCTGGCGCGTCCAGCGGTGCAATAGGTTTGTTCTCTACCCGGGCCGGGTCCAACGCGGCCGTCCCCGGGTTGCCCGGGCACACAAAAAGCTTTTCAAGGCGAGGGCTCTGGGCCAGTTTCCAGGCCAAAGCATGCTCACGCCCACCAGACCCCAGCAGAAGTACACGCATAACAAATACAAACCGCAAGATTAACCCCCGGAGATGCCACCTCTTCCACGGGGAACAGTAACGTAACGCGCAGCCTAACTTCATTTGACACTCAACTTTCAACTTTCAACTCTCAACTTTCAACTTACTTTGCAGCATGTCCGCCGCCAAGACAGACCCCAAGCGCATCACCACCCACGTGCTGCAAGAGATGAAGCGCCGCCAAGAGCCCATCTCCATGCTCACCAGTTACGACTATTCTATGGCCAGCCTCGTTGATGCTGGCGGTATAGACGTCATCCTAGTTGGAGACTCCGCCTCCAACGTCATGGCCGGCCACGAGACAACCCTGCCCATCACACTAGACCAAATGATCTACCACGCCCAGAGCGTCGTCCGCGCCGTCAAACGCGCGCTCGTGGTGGTAGATATGCCCTTCGGCAGCTACCAGGGCAACTCAGAAGAGGCCTTGCGCTCTGCCATCCGCATCATGAAAGAGAGCGGCGGCCACTCCGTCAAGCTAGAGGGTGGGGTAGAGGTGCAAGAGTCCATCAGCCGCATCGTCAAAGCGGGCATACCCGTCATGGGGCACCTGGGCCTAACGCCGCAGTCCATCTACAAATTCGGCACCTACACCGTCCGCGCCAAAGAAGAAGCCGAGGCCCTCCGCCTCCGAGAAGACGCCCGCCTACTCCAAGAGGCAGGCTGCTTCGCCATCGTGCTAGAGAAAGTTCCCGCCAACCTGGCCAAAGAAGTGGCCGAGGAGCTAGCCATCCCCGTCATCGGCATAGGCGCCGGCGCCGGTGTAGACGGTCAGGTCCTCGTCATCCACGACATGCTCGGCCTAACCCAAGAGTTCAAGCCACGCTTCCTCCGCCGCTATGCAGACCTGGCCGGCACCATCCACCAGGCCGTCACCCAATACGTAGCAGACGTCAAAGGCCGCGGCTTCCCCAACCCCAAAGAGTCCTATTAGCCCCAAAGGCAGCCCAACCCTAATTGTTAATTCTTAATTTTTAATTCAAAATAGCTGTTCCCGCCCTGTCCACCAAAAAAGTCAGTGCCACGCTCCAAAACATAGCAGATACCAGCATAGCGGGCACAATCCGCCGCGGCGGCTCACCAAAAGACACAGCCAGCACCGTACCTAGTATCGGCGAGAAAATCAGCGGCGTTAAAAACGCCACCCCCCGCAGCCCAAACCGCCGCCAGATAAACACCAACCGCCGGTTGCGCCGAGAGAAAGCCTTGGCCTGCCGCCGGCGCCGCAGCCGCTGCACCCAAGCCGTGCGCGCTTCCGAGCCTACAAGGCTAAAAATCACCACACTGGTCATCATCCCGCCAAACGTCAGCAAGCACGTCTCCCAGGTGGCCAGCCCTGCCGCAGTGCCCGCCAGCGGCCCAAAGATGAACTTAAACATACTGCCGATAAAGACAGTGCCGTATTTGATAAAGAGCTGCATCGTATCAGAGCTAAGGCTAACGTACATAAATCCCCACCGGTCAAAAGGAAATCAGATAAACAAGGCCCCGCGCACCACATCTGAGCAGCGCGCAACCTCCTGATTCTGTTTGATGGCAAGGCAAATCGCCAGCAACGCACCGTGTACCATTGTCTCAGGTACGCGGCAGCCGCAAGGCATAGAGGCCACCAACGCGGCAGCATCTGCCGTAAATGTGGCAGCACGCCCATACACCTGGAAGCTCAACATTGCCCTAAATCTTACGTCTGTACGGAGGTTTAGCAGTCAGGGCAAACGGCACACCAGCCGCACCCTGGCAACACCGTACAAACGCCGCAACCCCACCATTTGGTATAAACCCTTACTCCTTTCTGGCAGATAAGCCCGTCCATAGCCCAGGCAAGCCTGCAGCCGCCCGGCCTTAGCTGGCTATCTGAACATCATCTTAATAGAGCCCCAGCTCCGCTGCACCGCCGTTGGGCTGTTCTGCACGTTGGCAATGTAGGTCTCTTCTTGCCCCTGCTGCCGCACCACCAGTTTGTAGCTAAAAGCCACCTGCTGCTCACCCTGCGTCCGAAAGATGTTGTCGTCCTGGTAGGTGTACGTTTCTCCACCATTATAAGGCACAGACTCCAGCTTGCGGAAGCTCGGCTCCTCGGCCCGCTTGCGGTACACATCAAAGTCAGCCTGCTGCCGCCCGGCCAGCTTCCAGTCTAGCCGAATGCTCGTGCCCGTGTAAGTAGCCGTAAAGAACTCCACCGGCCCTGTAGACAGGGCAACGGCCGGCACCAACAGGGCCAGTAAGCACGCAACAGAAAGGATATGCCGTTTAAGCATGGCACAAATATCGGTAAGAGCACCCAATAGTAGATACTCCCCACACATACAAGACACGCAACCTACGCCCAGAGGTTGCAGCCCCCGCAACCTATTTCCCGATTATCCCCACCCTGCTCTCTCCAGGGAAGCCTCACCTACAGTTGGCAAGACCTTACAGCTTTTGATCAATTATAGGGTCTAGTAACTACAAGCTCCCCCTCTCCCTTGGAGGGATTCTGCGCATAGAGCAGAGAAGGGGGCTGGAGGGTGAAGGGGTGCTCCCCACGCACAGGGGCACCCCCATTACTTTTCTTTCAACAACAAGCCCCTCATTCTGAAAGAATTGCCAGCAAAGCGCCACAAACCTTGAAAATTTCTTCGACGCAGAGTTTGACAAGTACCCCCACGCCCCCCATCTTTGCATTCCTTTTCCGCCAGAGGAAAAGCAGAAAAGACCGACAAAAGAAAAAGAAAAACTTTTCTCTTAGTCGGTTTGGCACAAAGAAAACCAAGCAGTATCTTTGCAGCCCAATCGGGAAATCGACCGAGATTTTTCGAGACGTTCTTTGAAGTAGTGGAGAAGCGACAAGTTATTTGAGCAAAGCAAGGTATTGCTACCAAGCTCGCTCAATTCCTTTAGAGTAAGTACACAAACACGCCGACGATGCTGTTTGCATAGCTATGTGAAGCGGCAACGCCCACAGCAAACAGCGGAGGCAACAAGCTATACAATGGAGAGTTTGATCCTGGCTCAGGATGAACGCTAGCGGCAGGCCTAATACATGCAAGTCGAGGGGGCAGCAATGTCACCGGCGGACGGGTGCGTAACGCGTATGCAACCTGCCCTTTGCTCGAGGATAGCCTTTCGAAA
>CANGYH010000003.1 GCA_947458545.1 Cytophagaceae bacterium
CAACAAACCTTTTTACACCAGGCAGGGGCTCCGTACCATCCCCCGCCGGTCTCTTTCACCAGGCCAGATACACCAGCCCGGCCAGCGCGCAGGCCTGGGCAAACCAGACCAGCCACGCCTTCAGCTTCCTCATGCCGCCTTCGCCTTGCGTACCTCCACCACAAGCTCCTTCTCCTGCTTGCAGTCCAGGCCAAGCTTCACCAGCTTGCCCCGCAGGTCAGCATTGCCGAAGTAGGTCTTCAGCGCCGTAGCGTTAAAGTCCGGCTGCTTAAGGCAGTCAGGAAACTTGGCCGCAAACACAGCCAGGTCGAAGTTTTCCAGCTGCACCGGCTTGGTCTTCTCCGCCTCGCGCACATACGCAGCACCTAGCTCCAGGCGGCCGTCAACAAACAGGTCGCCATGCTCGGCCGCCAGCTCCAGCAGCTCCGCCTTGGCAGACTTCAGCTCTGCCTCCAGCGTAGCCTTCTGGCCCTGCTGCGCAGCCACACAGTCGGCCAGCTCAACCATCCGGTCATAATCCGTCTGGCCAGCCTTTTTAATCGGTTTTTTCGTCACTTCAGACATCTTCTAAAAGGGGGTTAAAGGGGGTTAAAACGCCCGGCAACCGCGCCAGGCTAGAGCCCGGTGGGGGAATCGAACCCCCACCTCGCACCATGCGGGCTTAGGTCATCGGTGGGCCGTAGTGCTGCACCGTGTGGCGGTAATAGGCCTCCGCCGCCACCCAGGCGCTGGGCAACTGTCCGGGTTGGAAAAACTCCGGGTTCCGCGCCTCCGAGTAATAGCCCAGCGCCAGCCGAGCCTGCATCACCACAAAGCGCTTGGCAAAGGCTACCCGGTGCTCATACCACACCCGGCCAAGCAGATGCCCCCGCAGCTGTATCAGCCAGGTGCCTTCCGGTTCCTCCTCCACCATCATCCGCAGCAGGTCCAGCCCGGCATGCAGCGCATCCACCGCCGCCTGCTGCTGGGGGTCGCCTGCCAGGTTGCTGGCAGCGTCCACCACCCACCAAAACAGCTCGCTTTCCGTAAGGCCCAACCAGGCCGCCATCGTGTCCAGATTAGCCACCAACCACCTCCGTTTCTGCCAGGTCGGCCACTTCCAGCTCACTTAGCCAGGCTGCATAGTCTGCCGCCGCCATCTCTTTCGTGTCCTTCGGCCAACACTTGTGCGCCCCCTTTGGCACGTCCGTTTTCTTCACCGCCACACCCAGCGAGCCTATGTGCTCCAGGATGCTGAACGTGCGGCTGTCCACACCCAAAGCCTCCTTTTGCAACACAAACACACGCCCCTGGGCCGCGCGGTTGTTGCGGGTCTGCTGCCCCACCAGGCCGCCCATGTGGTCTGCCCAGTCTGGCCAGATATTGTAAGGCACATTTCCGCCGTAGCGGCTTGTGGGGTAGGCCATAAACTGGCTCACCCGCACCTTAATCATGCTCGCGTACTTGATCGCCTTCGCATGCTCATTATAAGGCTGCATCCCGGCAGACCAGGCTATGATTATCAAGCCCTTGTGTGGGTATAGCTCTCGCAGTTCTTGCCACTGCCGGTACGTCAGCCCCATAAAATCCAGGCTGTCAATTACCACAATGCGCTCGGTGTTCTTAGTGCCCATGCGCTTCTTCAGGGCCTCAAAGTCCAGCGCATCGCCAATCGTAATCTTACCTGCCACTTCTGCCCAGCCTTCACGCTCGGCCAGCTTCTGAATGCTGCGACCGTGCCCCTCCTCGTGGCTGTTGTAGAGCACAGCCGCCGTAGAGGTGTCCATAAACAGCGAGGCCAGGTACTTGCAAAGCCGCGCCGTATAGGTGCTCTTGCCCTCCCCGCTGGGGCCGTAAATCAGCGCCGTAAAGCCCTGCTCCGGGTAGCCCAGGTGGTTGGCCCACGAGCCCTCAAAGGGCAGCGTGCGGTACTCTTTGCGCAGCAGCTCCCCTACGCCTATAATATCGCGCAGCCTAGGCACCTACCACCTCCTTCCGGGCATCCTTCTCGGCCTTGCGCTCGCTTTTGGCCAACACCTTGGCGTCCTTCTCCCGCTTGCGGAGCGTCTTAAACAGATCGCGGTAGGTGTCGCAGTCGGCCAGTATCGCGTCCCGCTCGCCTTCGGCAATACCAAAATGCTCAAAAATGTCCGCCGCATCGTCGCGCAGCGTGTCGTTGCCCACAAAGCATGGGCTAGACTTAAACCTGCTAAAGAACTGCGGCATCGTGTTCTTTGCATCCACCCTGTCGGCCAGCAGTTGCAGGTGCTGGTAATAGTGGTTGGCACCCACCAGCACAATGCTGATGCGGTCTTCCGTGCTGTCATACAGGGCCTTCAGCGTGTCATAAATGAACTGCCCCTTGCTCAAGTTCTCGGCCTCGTCGATTATCAAAATCACATCATACCGCTTCGTCAGGTTCAGCAGGTGGTTGGTCAACCGCACCCGCATCTGCCCACGGTTGCCAAAGGCAGGCGGCTGCAACCCGCAGGCATCGCAGATGCCCTTCACCGTCTGCAGGGCGTTCATGTCGCGCGCAGCTTTATAGATGAACGTGCCCCCAGGGTACCGCTTCTGGAACTCGGCCAGGGCGTTGCTCTTACCGCTACCGGCATCGCCCGTCAATATGCCGCAGGTCTTGCCGCTCTTAGCCAGCTTTAGCCAGGCCATAGCGTCCAGGTAAGGCTGGGTAAGCACCAGGTCTTCCCTTACCGTAAGCACCCGGTTTAAGGCTTGGTAAACCTTTAGCGGAAAAGGCTTGCCAGTGTTGCCGTAGCTGTGTATGCCGCGCGCCAGTTGGCTCACATAGCTGGCGTTCACGCCTGCCACATCCGCCAGCCGTTGCTGGGTAATCTTGCCGGTCTCCTTGTCAGTAGCCTGGGCTACCAGCTTGGCTACCTTGGCATAAAACTCGTTGGTCTGCTCCATGTTGGTGATGAAGGGGGTAAAAAGGGGGTTAAAGTGTTACAAGTCAGAATCTTCGTGTTCCATAGCCGCCCGGTATCGGGCTAGTTTGGCTTCTTTGGCCGTCTGCGCAGGGGCCTTCTCGGCCACCCGCCTGCGGTTCTCGCTGCGCTCCAGGCTCACCGCATCGTCATGCAGGCGCTTGCCCAGCATCAGCAGCTCCGCCTCGTTGTAGTGTGTCTTAAAGCGCTTCGCGTCCGCCGTAAAGGGCACCGCCAGCACCAGCTCTGCATCCTCGTGTAGGTCTCCGCCTACCTCCAGCTCGTCCAGGCCCTGGCGGAGGTCTTCCTCCATTCGCGTCTGCGCCTGGTCAAAAGCCTTCTTGGCAGCCACCTGCTTGCCCAGCGCCGCCAGGCCTTCTGGTGTGCGCTCGGCCACGCCCTTGCTGGCCAGGCCCTTGTACTCAACCGTAGCCAGGTAGCGGTCAAGGTCAGCGTTGTCAGGCTGCTTCGGGTCGTAGTTGTACAAGTCCACCGTCTCTGGGTGCTCCTCGTCAAACATTACCACCACCTTCTTGCGGTTGGCCGTCTCAATCGCCAGGGTCGTCGGTACATCCACCGCATAGCAGTGCTTGATAGGTGCAGGCCTGCGGCGCAAGTCGTGCTGCACCACTTGCCCAAACTGTACCGTCACCTCGCCGCGCTCCACGCGCACAGGCCCCAGGCGGTGGGCAAATGCAGCCCGCTGCTCCAATACGCCTACCTGCCTGCAGGCTGGGTTCAGCGTCTCCAGGTAGCGCTCGCGGCGGCTCTTGCCATCGGCACCCAGCTCTGCCGCAATCCGGGCAAAAACCCCGTCCAGCATCGCTGATAGCTCCTCAAACGTGGGCAGTTGAGCCGTCTTCGGGTAGTAATCCGGGTTGGGCACATCCGTGTGCTTGCTGCTCATGTTGCCGCCCACAAACCCTTCCACCGTGGCCAGAGCAGCCTTCAGGTGGGTGCGTATGTAGGTCTCGGCCGGGTTCGCCTGCGAGTTGCCTACTGCAATCGGGCTCACCACATCGGCCACCACCTTCAGCGTGTGTCGGCTAAGGCCACTGGTAAACGCCGAGCCGTTATCCATAACGATCTCGCGCGCTGCCCGGCCACCGTTCAGGGCCATCATCCGGCGCATGGCCTGCCGGGCCAGCAGCCCGGTCTCGCTGGCGCCAATGGCCCAGCCAAGCGGGCAGCCTGTGGCATGGTCCACCAAAAACACCACCGCCAGGCGCTTGCGCACCTCCGTGGTGCCATTGCTCAACCGCGTGCGGTAGGGTATCTCCGGTACCCATCCGTCCATCGCCACCAGGCTGCCGCCCATCTGGCTACGCTGAGCGCTTACGAATGGCCGGTACAGGTCATTGCTCTTCTTAGCACCCAGGCGCTCTTTGGCTATCAGCATCTGGGTGTTCGGGTCGCTGGCGTACCGGTAAAACGTGCTCTGCGTCACAGGCTGCACGTTCTTCTCCAGGCACCGCGCCACGTAGTGGTAATACGCCTGGGGCGTATTCCGCACCACAGAGCCGTCCGGGTTGGCCACAGCCTCCAGAATCAGCAGCTCGTGTACGTCAAAACGGCCTCCGGCAAACACCTTGCGCTCGGCCCGGCCCACCTTGCGGGTGTTCTGGTTGCCTAGCTTCAGGCGCTTCAGAATGCTTTGCAGGGCATTCTTGCGGCGCTCAGCGGCCACAAAACCGGCCGGAACCCCCTCCACCTCGGCCTCCAAAGCCTCGGCAAAGGCCCGCTCCGCCCGTTGCAGCACCTGCACGTTGGCTATGCGCAGGCCTTTTAAGATGTCCTTATGGGTCTCCGGCTCGTGTACGGCCTTCTTGCCCTCCCGGTCCACCAGCTGCCAGGCACATTCCTGCCAGATCAGCCGCACCACCGTCTCCCGCAGCTCCGCCTTGGTGCGGATCACGCCCGCAAAGGCAGACCGTACCTGGGTAGGGGTATCCAGCTGGGCCAGCAGCGTCAGCAGCCCGGCCGAGCGCACGATCTCATGCACCCATTTCACCGGCAGGCCTTTGCCTCCGGCGCAGGGCTTCAGCGTAAGCAGGTACTCCGTGTCGGCCGTGCGATGCAAGGCCTGCACATTGTCCCAGGCCTGCTTCAGCGCCGTCAGTTGGCTGTCCTCCCCGTTTCGCTTGGCTACCGCCTCGCGCAGGGTTTGCATACGTTGCGCCCAGTCAGCAGGCTCTAAACCACCCCAAAGGGTGACCTTTAGCGCCTCTTTCCAGGTTTCCGGCAGAGTCACATAGTTGTACTCGCCGCGACCAACCTTTTGAAAAGTCTTACGACGCACCGCCGCTTCGACGGTGTTAATAGAGATTCCGGCAGTAGTAAGATCGTTCGGGGTGATGATAAACATGCCTGCCTCCTCCCTCATAGAGTCGCTAAATCCCCTTGTAATTGTCCGACGGCGTTCTGCTTAATGCGCAGCCATGCATAGCAAGCCTTGGCTACGCGCTGGCTCTTGCGGTTACCCGCCGCCACTTGGTAGACGGTGTCCTGCTTTACACCTAATAGATCAGCGATGATGCGCTTATCCTCCCTGCTTATAGGAATCTTTTCCTGGTGTTGTTCTTGGTTTGTTGCAGATGTGTCTTGCATCTTTCGTTCAGGCATATCCTGATGCAAACCTATCCTTATAATCTCAGCATGTCAAGCCCTTTCTTGAGATTTTTCTCTCACCCTCCTTATGGATGCTGCTACACGTTTTGCTTTAGTATTGAAATACAGCGGTTTATCCGCCATCGCTTTTGATAAAAAAGTGGGATTATCTTCCGGATACACTGGGAAGATGATCCGTGGCGAGCTTAAACCAGGCCTGGAAGCCATCGAGAAGATCCTGGCAACCTTTCCATTGGTCAATGCCAATTGGCTTGTAAAGGGTGAAGGCGTTATGCTTTTAGACCCACCCCGTAGAGTACGCCCTGCTAACCGTCCAGCGGGCATACTTATAGACCTACCTATTACCCTCCCTGAGTTAGGTAGCGATTACAGAGAAAGTACAATTCCCGAAATGCAGGGAAATGCACGGTTTGATGCACGGAATCATGCACGGAAACCCCTGTTTTCTCAAACGAAAAGTATAGATTTTGCCCAGGAGGAGCGTTCACCGTACCTGCCCAGCCAGCCTGCCCAATCCCTACCGGCCAAGGCCCCAAACGGCGGCAAAAACGTGCTGAAGCACCCCCAACCCCATCCCCTTGAGGTAGCCGGCAACCTCGTCCAGGTATTCAACCAGCCCCACGTCATTACAGAGGATAGCTCGGGGCGTCCCAACATCGCTTTCGTGCGCTCCGAGGCCATGGCAGGCTATCCCAAGCGCTACATGGACCCTGAGTACTTCGCCGACTTGCCCAAAGGTTCCCTGCCCTTCAACGCCCTCCGCCAGGGTGCCTACCGGGCCTTTACCGTCCGGGGCCGCAGCATGATGGACACCCTTTTCGATGGTGACGTTGTGATATGCGAGTTCGTTGAAAACTGGCCCAGCAGCATCAGAAACGGCCAAATTCACGTCCTGGTAACCTCTGACAACATCGTGGTGAAGCGCCTCCACAACCGCATCCAGGAAGCCGGCTACCTAGTCTGCCAATCCGACAACATAGAAGAGGAGCGTACCTTCACCATGCCCGCCACCGAGATCATCGAGGTCTGGCGCGTAGTCTTCAACATTACCGCCAACCTCCCCAACCGCAACCTAGACGTCCGCACCCGCATTGCTGATGTAGAAGCCCGCATTCATCAGCTAGAATCGGCCATTAAACCCCTTTAAGCCACTTTTAAGGCTCAATCAAAGTCTTTTGTAAAAGATAAAGCTGTGAAACAGGCCTATGTCTTAATCTGTCCTTAAAAAATCTTTACTTTTCGTTTGACAATCAAAAAGCGCCAGAGCTGATGCAAATCGGCCCTGGCGCTATCATTTTGGCCATTTTTGGCCATTTTTCTTGACCTTCTATATCTATACCTTTCGTTTAACCCCCCTTACTTCAGACTGGAGCAACACACGACAATTCTACCGACATTTCTTCGACAAAAAATGCTTGTAAACCCTTGTAAATCAATGCAAATGCTGCATGGGAAAAAATCTACATCTAGCCCCTTAGCCCCGCCCTTGGGCACCATCCGCAGGGCGGGTTGGCAGCCCGCACTACAATCCGCTGCACGCCTTTCTCACTCCGACAAATTTCCCGACATCTTCCCGACAAAATTCGCTTGCAACATCCTGAAAAACAGCAAAAAATCCCTCGGCTTTATCCGTTGACAAAAAGGGCAAATAATTTTCAGTTACCTCACGGCTTTAGCCTGGGGTGAACATGGCCTCCCTGGCTTTGCGCACCCCCGCGCCCTCCGGAGGCTGCAAGGTCTGGCGCCCTGGCCTAAACGCGAGGCGCAGCCTCGCCAGAGCGCGAGACAATGGCAAAGCCATTGCACAGATGAAGGGGGCACAGCCCTTGCACAGTTTGGCACCCGTCGCGGCCATCAGCCCGCGCTGCATCTACGCACCACCTCAAGGCCTCAAACATTACCTTTGTATCCACACACCATGGACAAGAAAGAAGTCGTCATCGTATCCGCCGTGCGCACCCCGATGGGCAGCTTTGGCGGTTCACTTGCAGGTATCTCTGCTGTAGAGCTGGGCGCCATCGCCCTCAAAGGTGCCCTGGAGAAGGCCGGCATTGCCGCCAGCCAGGTACAAGAGGTATACATGGGCAACGTATGCCAGGCCAACGTGGGCCAAAACCCAGCCAAGCAAGTGAGCCTGGCAGCCGGCCTGCCTGCCCATGTGCCTTGCACCACCATCAACAAAGTTTGTGCTTCTGGCACCAAGGCCATCATGCTGGCGGCCCAGAGCATCCAGCTCGGCCTGGCCGACGTGGTGGCCGCAGGCGGCTTCGAGAGCATGAGCCAGGTGCCGTACTACGTGCCCCGGGCCCGCTTCGGCTACAAGTACGGCTCGGCCCAGTTGGTTGACGGCCTGGAGCGCGATGGCCTGGAAGACGTCTATCAGAAAAAGGCCATGGGCGTCTTTGCCGATGCCACTGCTAAAGAGTACGGCATCAGCCGTGAGGCTCAGGACACGTTTGCCATTGACAGCTACAAGAAGAGCCAGGCCTCTGGCGAAGCCGGCCTGTTTGCGGCTGAGATCGTGCCGGTGCTCATTCCGCAAAAGAAGGGCGAGCCCAAGGCCATCGCTACGGACGAGGAGCCTGCCAATGTCTTCTTCGACAAGATTCCCGGCCTGCGCCCGGCCTTTACCCCAGACGGCACCGTGACGGCGGCCAATGCCTCTACCATCAACGATGGGGGCGCGGCCTTAATCTTGATGTCGGCCGCCAAGGCCCAAGAGCTGGGCCTGAAGCCCCTGGCCAAAATCGCCGCCTTTGCCGACTACGAGCAAGAGCCCGAGCGCTTCACCACGGCCCCCGTCGGGGCCATGCAAAAGGCCTTGGAGCGCGCCGGCATCGGCCTAGAGCAGGTGGACTACATGGAGATCAACGAGGCCTTCGCCGTCGTACCCCTGGCCGTGGGCCAATTGATGGGTGCAGATATGGCCAAGGTGAACGTCCGCGGTGGTGCCGTATCGCTGGGCCACCCGCTGGGCTGCTCGGGCGCGCGCATCGTCACGACGCTTACGCACATCCTCAACAGCAACGGCGGCCGCTACGGCCTGGCCGGCATCTGCAACGGCGGCGGCGGCGCCAGTGCCCTGCTGCTGGAGAAAGCCTAATCGTCTGGCCCCCGCGCCATTGGCCGCACCCTCAGGAATGAGGGTGCGGCTTTTTTGTACCCGTTTGGGTATAAATTAGTAGGGGCTATCTATTTGTATACCTGATTGGGTATAATTTAGGTCATTTCTGCTTGATTGTACCCGTTCGGGTATAGTATTTTTGTATTGAGTATTTTGTATACCTGTTCGGGTATAAAAATCGTTTTACAAGCAGCTATGCAAACTTCCTTAAGCCAATTTGTAACCAAGCAGCGCAAGGCTTTGGGGCTTACCCAACCCGAGCTGGCCGCGCAAAGCGGGCTTGGGCTTCGCTTCATTCGTGAGGTAGAGGCAGGCAAGCCTACGCTTCGGTTAGACAAAGTCAATCAGTTGCTGGCTTTCTGGGGCCATACGCTGGTGCCAGAACCTTTACCCAGACATCAGCCATGAGCCGGAAAGCCATCGTTTGGTACAAGCAACTGCGGGCAGGCCTGCTGGAGGAGCTGCCTGATAGTTACCGCTTTAGCTACCTGCCCGAATACCTGGCCCACCCAGACGCCAAACCCATCAGCGTTACGCTGCCCCTTGCTACACCCGTGGTACAGACCCGGCAGTTGCACCCGTTCTTCGACGGATTGATACCTGAAGGCTGGCTGCTGGCCGTAGCCCAAGAGACTTGGAAACTGAGTCGCTTGGATCGTATGGGCGCGCTGCTGGCAGCCTGTAGAGACTGTATAGGAGCCGTCGGTATAGAAGATTGTTCTGACCCCGAACCCGAGACCGTATGAACCCCTGCCTGGTATGCCTGCAACCGCTTGGTATGGCCGATTTGCCTGACTACCATACCCGCTGTGCCAAGGCGCTCTTCGGCAAAGCGGGTGTGCCTGTACTGGCCATAGACAAGGCCAGCCTTAAGGATATGGCCGCCAAACTGCTGTCGGCACGCAGCGCCGTCACGGGCGTGCAGGCCAAGCTGTCGCTGCAGCTCGAAAAGGTGGGCAACTCCCAACGGCTCACTGTCTTAGAGGCAGGCGGACGCTACATCCTGAAGCCCCAAACGCCCCACTTTGCCCAACTGCCAGAGAACGAGCACCTGACTATGCTGTTGGCCAAGCCCATGGGTCTGCCTACGGCCCAGTTTGGCCTCGTAAAGCTGGCAGACCAGTCGCTGGCCTACCTTACCCTGAGGATGGATCGTACCCCGGCAGGCCAAAAGCTCGATATGGAGGACCTGGCCCAGGTAACCGAAACGCCCACCGACCAGAAGTACCGCAGCAGTATAGAGAAAGTGGCCAAGGCCATAGCCGCATACTCTGCAGTACCAGGCCAAGACAAGCTAAACCTGTATCTGCTGCTGCTCCATAACTTCTTGACGGGCAACGCAGACATGCACCTCAAGAACTTCTCGGTGCTAGAGACGCCTCTGGGGCTACGGATGGCCCCCGCCTACGACTTGGTTAATACCCGCCTGGCCATGCCCAGCGATAAGGAGGTGTTTGCCATGCCCTTACGCGGCAAAAAGAGCAAGTTCAAACCCGACGACCTCCTCACCTACCTGCCCACCGAGGTGCTGGGCCTGCCCCCCAAGGTGGCTGCCGTGGCCCAGCGCAAGGTGCAGGCCGCCCTGCCCCAATGGCCGGGCCTGATAGCCGCCTCTTTCTTGAGCGAGGAGCGCAAAGAAGCCTACTTGGAGCTGCTGCAAGCCCGCACCGCCGAGCTGGGCTGGAGCCTCTGAAAACCCGGCCCGTAGGCGGAACCGAAATATCCACGTTTGTCGTTACATTTGAGCACCAACCTCCTGATCCGTACGGACTTGACGCCGATGCATCTGCCAGCCGCAACAGCTCTTTCTGCCCGCCTTCTAGAGGGCAGGCGGCCGTACGTTCTGTTCATGCCACAGTTTTTTTACCATCGCCTGCACCACAAGCATAGGTGTAGGCAAGTCTAGCCAAAGCACCACCATTCGTTATGGGAAAAAAGGTACTTGTCCTCAATGCCGACTTCAGCGCCATCACCGTTTGCAGCGTACCCAAAGCTTTCTTGCTGGTGTACCTCAACAAGGCCGAACTCGTCACCGAAAGCGGAAGCGCACGTTTGCGCACCGTTAGAGACAGCTACCCCCTTCCCAGTGTCATCCGGCTGCACCACTACGTCCATATACCCTATCGCAACGGAGTAGTGCTTAACCGGCAAAACATCTTTAAGCGCGACGGCGGCCACTGCGTCTATTGCGGCTCGGGCCGAGACCTGACGCTAGACCATGTGCACCCCCGCAGCCGCGGCGGCAAAACCAGCTGGGACAACCTGGCCACCGCCTGCAAAACCTGCAACAGCCGCAAAGGAGACCTAACCCCGGAAGAGGCCGAGATGCCCATGCGCCAGCGCCCCTTCAAGCCCAGCTTCGTCATGTTTCTGCGCGACTTTGCCGACAAAGTCAGCGAGGATTGGTCGTATTATTTGGGGCAGCGGTAAGCCCCAGTATATGGAGGCTCATTAACGACAAAGCCAACCCTTGAGGTTGGCTTTGTCGTTAATGAGCCGCTTGGGTTTAACTTACTCAAAAATCAAGTGCTTTACCGACTCGCCCCGCTCGGCCAGCTCGGTGAGGGCGTCTATGCCCAGGGCCAGGTGCTGCTGCACGTATTTGGCCGTCACGGTCTTGTCTGAGGCGGCCGTTTTCACGCCGTCGGGCTCCATCGGGTTGTCTGATACGAGCAGCAGGGCCCCGTGCGGAATGGAGTTGGCAAACCCCACCACAAAGATGGTGGCCGTCTCCATGTCGATGGCCATGGCGCGGATGTCGCGCAGGTATTGTTTAAACTTCTCGTCGTGCTCCCACACGCGGCGGTTGGTGGTGTAGACGGTGCCGGTCCAATAGTCCAGCTCGGCCTTTTTGATGGCCGACGACACGGCCCGCTGCAGGCGGAACGACGGCAGGGCAGGTACCTCGGGCGGCAGGTAGTCGTTGCTGGTGCCCTCGCCGCGGATGGCGGCAATGGGCAGAATCAGGTCTCCGATGCGGGTCTTCTTGAGGCCCCCGCATTTGCCCAAAAACAGCACTGCCTTCGGCATAATGGCCGAGAGCAGGTCCATACACGTAGCCGCCATGGCCGACCCCATGCCGAAGTTGATGATTGAGATCTGGCCTGCCGTGGCTACCTGCATGGGCTTACCCTTTCCCTGCACCTCTACCCCAAAGCGCTCGGCAAACATGTCCACATAGTTGTGGAAGTTGGTCAGCAGGATGTAGGGTGCAAAGTCCTCTAGCGCTACCCCAGTGTAGCGGGGCAGCCAGTCTTGTACGATTTGCTCTTTTGTGGTCATGGCACCAAAGGTAGTGCAGGCGGGTTGGGCTGCAAGGGTTCAGAGAGATTGCTGCCAAATTTCCCAGGCGGCCTCGGCTTGGGCGTGCAGCATGGGCAGGCCGTTCTGCACGGGGCAGCCCTGGGCGGCGCAAAGGGTCATAAACCGTGTCTGGGCCGGGTTATAGACCAGGTCGTAGCAAAGGGTGTCGGGCGTTAGTTCGGTGTAGGGTAGGGGCAGGGCAGTCTCTACGTCGGGGTGCATGCCCAAGGGGGTGGTTTGTACCACAAGGTCGTATATGCCCAAGGTGCCTGGCAGCGCGTCGTAGGGCAGCCAGCGCTGGCCGGTGATATCTGTGCCTGCCCGCCGGGCCGCCACCCGAAAGGCTACCCCGCGCAGGCGCAGTGCCACCTGCACGGCTTGGCTGGCTCCCCCCGCCCCGACTATCAGGGCTTTGCGCGGCATTGAACGCCCCAGCTCTACCAGCCAGGTATCCAGCGTCTGGCCAAAGCCCAGCACATCAGTGTTGTACCCTCTGAGCCTCCCGCCTGGCATCCGCACCACTGTATTGACGGCCCCGGCCTCGGCAGCCAGCGGGTCTAGCGCGGTGCAGTAGGCCCGCACCGCCGTCTTGTAGGGAATCGTCACGTTGAGCCCCAGCAAGTCGGGCTGCTGGGCCAGCAAGGTGGGCAGCTCCGCCACGTCGGCCAGCTCGTAAAGGTCGTATCGGTGGGGCAGACCTAGCCGGTCAAACTTCTCTGAGAAGTAGCTCTTAGAGAAGCTGTGGCCCAGCTTGCGCCCTATCAGCCCGAACTGCATGGCCGCAAAGATGGCCTACCCTAGCTTTGCCTCCCCATGCTGAAGCACTACCCCCTGGCTCTGGCTCCAATGGCCTGCCACCTTGCGCTGGTGGCGGCAGGTGCATGCCTGGGGCGCTACGGCCTGCCCCACGCGCCAGACTGGGGTGCCCTGCAAAGCCCGGCCATCGCCCAGGCCCCTGCCTGGATGCAGCCCCTGCTGCAATGGGACGCCCACTGGTACACCCAGATTGCCGCCGAGGGCTACAACCCCAAGTCGGCGGCGTTCTTTCCGCTGATGCCCGTGCTGGCTGCGCTGCTGGCCGAGGCTACGGGCCTGCCCGTGGCTGCCGCCGGGTGGCTGCTGGGCAATGTCTGCGGCATTCTGGCCTTGCTGGTAGCCCCGGCAGCCTTTGCCCCATATCTGGAGCGCCGCCTGGCCGTGCGCGCCACTTGGCTGTTGGCCCTGCTGCCCACCTCATTTTACCTCAACACCTTCTACACCGAGCCGCTCTTTTTGCTCTGCACGCTGGCCGCGTTCTACTACGCTCCACAGGGGCGGGTATGGCCTACGGCTCTGGCCACCGTAGGCGCAACCTTGACACGCAACACCGGCCTGGCCCTGCTCTTGTGGGTGGGCCAGGCCCTCATTGTGCGGTACCGCCGACAGGGCCTCAGCCTCAAGCTTGGCCTAACCGGGGTAGCTGCCCTGGCCTTGCCCGCGGCCGGGTTGGGTTTGTTTATGCTCTTTGGCCAGGCCGCTTTTTACGACCCGCTGGCCTTCGTTACGGCGCAGGCCTCTTTTGGCAGACAGGCCTGCTGGCCCGGCACGGGCCTTTGGCTGGGGCTGCGGCAGCTGGCGGCCTGGGGCTTTGTGCCGACGGCGGGGCGGCTGTTTCTGTTTTTGGGCGTAGCCCTGCAGGGGGCGGCCCTGCTGGCCTGGGCAACCATTGCGCGCCAGGCTTGGCGGCAGCCGCTATGGCGCTGGGGCTGCGGGCTGGCGGCCGTCTGGCTGTTGGTACCGCTCACCTCCTGCATGGCCACAGACCCGCTACAGAGCATATCGCGCTATGTGCTGGTAAATGTGCCATTGTACCTGGCCGTCTCTCTGCTGCCTACGCGTGCCTATCTCTTATGGTGCCTGGCCAGCGCCCTGGGACTGCTGCTGGCTACAGCCCTCTTTGCCCAGGGGTGGTGGGTAGCCTAGCTGGGGCTACGCCGGGCCAAAAAATACCCAGCCGTCTAACTTTTTTATGTTTGGCGAAGGGTTGTTGTAGTAAAACAATATTTGGCCCAAGCGGCTTATTTGCCTAACGAAAGTTGGCAAGCCTGGCGTAAGGCGGTGCGTGTGCCCAGGCCACGGTCTGTGGGTGCAGATGGGCTGCCCAGGCAGACCCTTGCAAGAGCGAATGTAGGCCTGCTAACTTTCCCTTTACATTGCGCGGCAAGGTGGCGGCTACGGGCCGACGCCTGCGCCCAAACAAGGTTGCGGCTTGTGGCGTAATTACACCAACACCCTGGCATACAGCAGGCCTTTGGCCGGCTGCCGGTGGTGCCTCACACACTTTCTTTCAACGCTTTTTTACCCCGCTTGCGCGCAGTTATGGTAGCAACCGAGGACCTACTCCCCGCCGTGGCCGACAACGCCCTTTTCGAGCAGATACAAACGATGGGCCACGAGTCCGTTGTTTTCTGCTCAGACCCCGACACTGGCCTCAAGGCCATCATCGGTATCCATAGCACTGTGCTTGGGCCTGCCCTGGGTGGCTTGCGCTTCTGGCACTACGAGCGAGACGCCGATGCCGTAACGGATGTGCTGCGCCTCGCGCGCGGGATGAGCCTCAAGAACTCGGCCGCAGGCCTGGGGCTGGGCGGTGGCAAGGCCGTCATCATCGGAGACCCTGCCAAGATCAAGTCGCCCGCGCTGCTGCGCCGCTTTGGCGAGTTTGTAGAGGGCCAGGCTGGCCGCTACATCACGGCAGAAGACGTCGGCACCACCACGGCCGACATCACCTACATCCGCGAAAAAACCAAGCACGCCACCGGCATCCCCGAGGAGATGGGCGGCAGCGGAGACCCGTCGCCCTTCACGGCCATGGGGGTCTATCTGTCCATGAAAGCCTCTGCCAAGCACGTCTATGGCACCGATAGCCTGCAAGGCCGCACCGTAGCCTTGCAAGGTGCTGGCCACGTAGGCACCTACCTGGCAGAGTCTCTCCAGAAAGAGGGGGCTAAGCTCATCATCTCAGACTACTTTGCTGATCGTGCCGAGAAGCTGGCCAAGCATGTAGGCGGCACCGTGGTAGGCACCAACGAGATCTACGACGTGGCGGCCGATATCTACGCCCCCTGCGCGCTGGGTGCTACCCTCAACACGGACACCATTGCCCGCCTGCGCGTGGCCATCGTCTGCGGAGCGGCCAATAACCAGCTTGCCGACGAGGCCCTGCACGGCCAAATGATCAAAGACCGGGGCATCCTATATGCGCCAGACTTTGTCATCAACGCAGGCGGCGTCATCAACGTCTATCAAGAGATCCTCGGCTACGACCGGGCCAAGGCCACCCAAAAGGTAGAGACCCTCTACCCCACCTTGCTCAACCTCTACGCCCAGGCCGAGGCTGCCGGCATCACCACCCACCAGGCCGCCTTGCAAATGGCCATGGACCGTATCCAAAAGGCCAAGGCCGCCAAAGCCTAAGCCTGCTGCCCATACCAAAAGCCCCGGCCTCCACCGGGGCTTTTGTTTGACTGGCCAGAGCCCTTCTGCCAGGCCGCGTATCTTTGTAATCCCACTTATTTGTACTAAACACAGGCGTTCACCGTGGATTTATTCGATAAGCTCTTGCAAGACCGTGGCCCCCTGGGCCGCCATGCCAAAGCCGCGCACGGCTACTACATGTTCCCGCAACTGGAGGGTGAAATTGGCCCCCACATGCGCTTTCGTGGCAAAGAGGTGCTCAACTGGAGCCTGAACAACTACCTGGGCCTGGCCAACCACCCCGAGGTGCGCCAGGCAGACGCCGACGCCGCCGCTCAGTTTGGCATGGCCGCCCCCATGGGCGCCCGCATGATGAGCGGCGACACCAAGTACCACGTCCAGCTAGAGCAAGAGCTCTCTGCCTTTATGGGCTACGAGGATACCATGCTGATGAACTTCGGCTACCAGGGTATCATGTCTGTCATCGAGGCTCTGCTCGATAGGCACGACGTGGCCGTGTACGACGCTGAAAGCCACGCCTGTATTATTGACGGCCTGCGCCAACACCTGGGCAAGCGCCTGGTGTACCCCCACAACGACATGGCCGGCCTAGAGCGCCAGCTGCAACGCGCCACCAAACTGACGGCCGAAAACAACGGCGCCATCCTCGTCATCACCGAGGGCGTCTTCGGAATGAGTGGCAACGAGGGCAAGCTCAAAGAGATTGTCGAGCTTAAGAAGAAGTACAACTTCCGCCTGCTGGTAGACGATGCCCACGGCTTCGGCACCATGGGCCCTACCGGTGCCGGCACGGCCGAGCACCAGGGCGTCGGGGCTGGCGTAGATGTGTACTTCTCTACGTTTGCCAAGTCTATGGCCAGCATCGGGGCGTTTGTGTCCTCGGAGGCGCAGGTTATTGAGTACCTGCGCTACAACACCCGCTCGCAGATTTTTGCCAAGGCCCTGCCGCTGCCCATCGTGGTAGGTGCGCTTAAGCGGCTGGAGCTGCTTCGTACCCGCCCAGAGCTGCGCGAAAAGCTCTGGACGATCGTAGATGCGCTCAAGACAGGCTTCCGTGCCAAGGGCTTCAACATCGGCACCACCACGGCCCCGGTGATCCCCGTCGTGCTCAATGGCGACGAGACGCTGGCCATGGCCATGGTGCAAGACCTGCGCGAGAACTTCGGCATCTTCTGCTCCATCGTGGTGTACCCGGTCATCCCCCGCGGCATGATCATCCTGCGCATCATCCCCACCGCCGTCCACGAGCTGGCCGACGTAGAGCGCACCATCACCACCTTCGAGGAGATACAGCGCCGCCTCACGGCCGGCTTTTACAACAAGAGCTACGAAGAGGTAGCCATGCCCGTGCCCGTGGCGGTGGGCGAGTAGGGCATCTCGGTACAAACCAGCCGAAAGCAGAAAAGCTCTCCGCCAGGGGAGCTTTTTTGCTTTCGGGCCTTTAAATAATATTACCTACAGGGCGGTTGCAGACACAATTTCATTGTTGGCAGATACATCGTGCCCATGAGCAGATTCTAGTAAAATAGCCCTAAAGTAGCCCAGTACTTTTGACCCCGAAGCCGGTACAAAAGCCGCTTTACCATAATTATGACAAAGGTTTTTGCAGGTGCTTTGCACCTAGGCTACTGGCTCTTGTTTGCCATGCTCTTGCTGGTATTTGTGCTGATTAGTTTCCAGAGCCCGGTGGGTAGTGCGATGGGTGGTGGCCGTTTCTTTAGGCTTATGCTGCCGTTTGTGGTGATACCCTCGGCAGCGGGGTTTTATCTGGGTTACGTTTGGCTGTTTCCGCGGTTTGTGTTGCGGCGTGCGTGGGGTATGCTTACCCTTGGTGCTGGGGGTGGGGCAGTGGTGGCGGGCATGCTGGGTGCGGCGGCGGTCAGCGTTGTGTTTGGGCCTGGGTATATGTTTTACGCTGGTTGGCACTCTGCCACTACCGAGCTGCTCTTTATGGCAGCGCTGGCATTTGTACAGATGGCAATTGGGCTGGTGCTCCGCGGATTTGTAGATGGATTTGCCCAGGCCGGGCTCAAAGATGCTTTGTTGGCCCAAAACGCCCAGATGGAGCTGGCGCTGCTGCGGGCGCAGATAAATCCACACTTCCTATTTAATACCATTAATAATATTGATGTGCTTATCGATAAAGATCCGCATCGGGCATCTGGATATTTAAATCAACTGTCAGATATTCTGCGATTTATGCTCTTTGAAACCAAGGCACCGCACATACCCCTCAGCCAAGAAATTACTTACATTGAGAAATACCTAGAGCTGCAGAAAATAAGATTTTCTAACCCAGACTTTGTGCAATTGCGCTGCGAGGGAGACTTAACCAGTGTTGCAGTGCCACCCATGCTCTTTATGCCCTTTATCGAGAATGCTTTCAAACATTCAGAAAATAAAAATGCTGCGCAGGGTATCCGGCTGTCTTTTGCTGCAGTGGGCGGGGAGGTTCGGTTTGAATGCATCAACTTCTACGAGGCACGCCCTGCCAAACTGCCCGAGGCGGGCGGCCTGGGGCAGAGCCTCATCCGCAGGCGTTTGGAGCTGCTTTATCCGGGCAAGCATACCTTGCACATCTCAGACGAGGCCTACTGCTACCGCGTAGACCTGACACTGCCTGCCAATGCCACTTAGCTGTATCATCATAGAAGACGAGCCGCTTGCCATGGAGCGCACCCGCGGCTATGTGCAGCGGGTGCCTTGGCTTGGGCTAGCGGCTACCTTCGAGACGGGGTTGCAGGCTGCAGGTTGGCTGGCTGCCCATTCTGTAGATATTATTTTTTTGGACATCAATCTTGGAGATATATCTGGCCTAGATTTATTGGAGAAGCTGCGCCCACGTGCCGAGGTGATTCTGACCACCGCCTACGATGCCTATGCCCTGCGCGGCTACGAGTTGCAGGTAAGCGATTACCTGCTGAAGCCCTACACCTTTGAGCGGTTTTTACAGGCGGCCTTGCTGGCACGCACTCGCCACGAGGCGCACCAAATACCTTCTGAGCCAGCGTACGATATGGTATTTGTAAAGACTGAATATCGGCTGGAGCGGGTAGCTATAGGCGATATTTTATTCATAGAGGGTATGCGTGATTACCGCCGGATCCACACTATAGCCAAGCGCATCATGACGCTGCAAACATTTGGGCATTTTGAGCAAGCGCTGCCTGCCCAAAAAATATGCCGCGTGCATAAATCATATATGGTGGCCTTAGGCAAGATCGAATCTGTAGAGCGCAATAGGGTGCGGATTGGGCAGCATCTCATTCCCGTGTCTGACACGTATCGCTCAGCCTTTTTGCAACGCATAGAAGGGGGTGGCAAAGGCTAAATAGGCGCCGGTTTAAGGCAGTGGTAGGGTCGCGCTATTCCGGCACCTGCCCGTCCACATCCTCGTCTGAGATTTGGGCCAGCAGGTTGCGGACCTCCTCTACCTTCTCCTCCTCGTTGGCTTTCTCGAAGCTGACGATCAGGTTGCGCAGCGCCCGGCGCACGATGTCCAGGTGCGAGCAGGGCTCGTAGAAGACGGGCAGTTGGCGCAGGTTCAGGCTGGCCAGGTAGTTGTCAATGTCCTTGCGCGTCAACGTCAGCCCCTTAGAGAAGGCGTTGATGTAGAACTGCATGCCCTCGTCTTTGTAAGTGAGCAAAAACAGGTTGGGCATGTTGACGCCATAGACGGGCAGCTTCATCTTCTGGCAGATAAGCATGTAGACCACGCAGAGCGTGATGGGATTGCCGCGCTTGCTCTCCAGCACGACGTTGATCATGCTGTTGCCCGGCGAGTGGAAGTGCTTGGTGTTGGCCGCAAACCGCTGCTTGCGGAAGAGCACGTCGTTGATGGTGTTGATTTGGTCCACCGGGTTTTGGTCGGGGCGCAGCTCCAGCCATGTTTCGTAGAAGAGCTGGTCCATGATGCGGCGCAGCTTGGCCAGGTCCAGGTCTGGGTACTGGTAGGTGGCAATGAGCCACATTCCCTCTAGCAGGTCTTGCCCGCCTTCGTCGGCCCACGTTTTGAGGCGGCGCTGCAGTTGCTCGTATTGCAGGTGGTGGATGATGTCTTCGATGCGCTTTTGCACGTCGGGCCGCATGTTCTGCTCCCACTCCATCTCCAGGTAGGGGATGGCCTGATCTCCGATGGCCAGAATCTTGCTGTGGACATGGTCTAGCACTTCGCGGTCATCGTCGCCGATGAGCGAGACCAGGGCGCGGATTTCAGTGTCTTTAAGCATGGGCGTGGGGATGTGGGATAGGGAGGAACAGCAAGCCTGGGCCAGGCATCTATCGATCTGCAAAAAAGAGACCGAATTTGCACCCGCGTGGTTGGTATTCATACGGCGAATGGGCCTGGTAGTAACCGGAAACTTTTTCCGTTTCCGGTGGGAAATCTTACCAACCCGGCCTGCCAGCGACGGGCCGCGCCCGTGCCTGGTGTTTTTTTATTGGCCTGGCCCACACTAACATTGGGGACCAAACCGGCACCGCGAGCGGGCCGCAACCATCTCATAACCCCGTAAACGACGCTACTATGAGCGCTAAAGGCCGCAAATTCAAGTCTGTCATGCTCGTGGACGACAACGAGATCGACAACCTCATCAACCAGAAAATGCTCGAGGCCTCTGACATCACAGAGTCTATCATGAGCTACACGGGGGCCAAAGGGGCCCTGGAGTTTCTTAAAAACATAGAAAAGGTACCTGCCATGCGCGACAGCGCCATGCCCGAGGTCATCTTCTTAGACATTGATATGCCCCTGATGGATGGCTTTCAGTTCTTGGAAGAGTTTGATAAACTTTCTGACGAAACAAAGGGTGCCGTCTCCATCGTCATGCTGACGTCTTCGCTCAACCCGCAAGACCTCAGCAAGGCCAAAAAGAGCCAGTACGTCAAAAAGTACATCAACAAGCCGCTGACGCAAGAATCGCTCGAAAAGCTTACGCTGTAAGGAACACTACCCGCTGCTTAAGCCGCCCCCGGGCGGCTTTTGGCATTTTAGGGGGTATGAAAACCTCCGTAACTACCTTGACTTTCTGCGCCCTGGCTTTGGTTGCCCTGGGTTTTGCCGCCAACGGTTGGCGTGTCTATCGCACGCAAGAGGCGGCCAAAACGATACCCCTCGGGATGGACAGCGCCCAGGTGGTACATCTGCTCGGCGCCCCGGGCAGCATCGAGCCCCGTCCGCAGGGGGTTGCCTATCCCACCTATGCCCGCATGCACTACTCGGTGCCGCTCTTTTTGCCCAACGCCTGCACCATAGAGCTGAACGAGCAAGGCAAAGTACACGGCGTGCATACCCAGGTAGCTCTGGCAGATTAAGTGCCCTTGGTCAAGAATTCTGTGCAAGGGTTGTGCCCCCAACTTCTGTGCAAGGGCTTTGCCCTTGTCACGTGCTCTGGCGAGGCTGCGCCTCGCTTTTAGGCCAGGGCGATAGACCTGGCAGCCTGCGGAAGGTGCCCAACGGGGGAGATAAAAGAGAAAAGATAAGAGATAAAAGATGGGGCCGCTACCGCTGGGTAAAGTATGCCAAGGGCTGTGCCTGGGCCCTGTTTGTACCGTTGGGCCGTGTTTGCTGTAGGTGGGTATGCAGGGCTGGAGCCCTGCCAGCGAGGGTTACGAGGGCTGGAGCCCTCGAACAGCATCCTCAGGACGCCGAAGGCTCATAGCGTTCGGCTTTAGCCGCCGCCTTAGCAGTAGCCCCAGGTTTCTAACCTGGGGTGAACACGACGAAGCCTGCCTTGCGTAATGGCCATGACCCGCATCCTGACCTATCCGCCCCTGATTGACGTATGCTTATGGGAGGCCGACGGGAGTCGGCCAGCAAGGCATCCTTAGACTGGAGTCTAAGGATAGCGAGGCGAATGCTTAATTTTTAATTTTTAATTTTTAATTCTTCCCTCTGGGCATTTGGGTTTGGCCAGCGTGGGGAAGCGCCCCGTGAAATAGCTGAAAAACAGCACCGCAAACACAAAAGAGAAAATGACGTGCACCACCGTGATGCCTTGGGCCAGCGGGGTTTGTGGGGTAATGTCGCCATAGCCTACGGTGGCAGAGGTTACCATGCTGAAGTAGAACGCCGTGACGGGCAGGGCCAGGTTCTCGCCCTCGGCGCAGAGGAAGGTGCCGGGTATGGCCACCGAGAGGGTTTTGTAGATGCTGGCGAAGGTCAGGTTTAGCTCGACGTAGTTGAGCAGGATGAGCAGGATGCTGCGCCGCACCACGATCGTCTGGTTGTGCTGGTCTGGCAAAAAAATGAGCGAGAGGATGTACACCACCGTCTCTACCGACAGCACGATGGGCACCGAGAGCCAGGCCGGGTTGTAGCTGTACCACAAGAAACCGGCACAGATGCCCACCTTCAGCAGCACGTACATGTCGGTGGCAAGGTCTCGGCGCTGCTTGCCGTAGCGGCCCCAGAAGTGGCGCCACCACAGGCCAGGCGTTACAAACGGAAGGGCCACGAGCAGCAGCCGCAGCAAGCGCTCTACGCCGAAGTCGTTGTTGTTTTTGTTGCGCCAAACACGCCAGAAGCGCAAACGCTGCATCTTAAGCTCAGGCGGCACGTGGACATACTGCTCGGTATGGCCCAGTAAGAGCAGTTGCAAGAAGCGGGAGATGCCCATGGCAAGATGTTTGCTTTGTGGTTAAATGCAAGCGCTGCCTCCGTAGCGCCCCGTGCAATTTCTACCTGATGACACCCCTCTTCAAAAAACTGCACTATAAGGGCCAAAGCCCCATCTGCATTCTGAACGCTCCGGCAGACCTGGCCCCACTGTGGGACGCTATGGCCCCCTTTGCCACCCTGGTGCCGGGCTTGCCGCCTGAGGGGCCAGTGACGTACGCCCTGGCCTTCGCCACCACCCTGGCAGATGTAGAGCGCCTGACGGCCCAACTGGCCCCCCGCCTGGAGGGCGATGCCACCCTTTGGTTTTGCTACCCCAAAGCCAGCAGCAAGCGCTACCGCTGCGCGTTTAACCGAGACACCGGCTGGGCCGCCCTCGGCGCGGCAGGCTTTGAGCCCGTGAGCCAGGTGGCCCTGGATGATGACTGGAGCGCGCTGCGGTTCCGCCGCGTGGCCTACATTGCCATGATGACGCGTGGCTTCGCCATGACGGAAGAGGGCAAGCAGAAGGCAGGCTTGGGCTAAACGCCCCTAAAGCGCCAACAACGCCCTGAACCCCCGCGCCGCATAGTAGCTCTGCACCCCGTTGTGGTAGATAAAGACGGTGCCGTAGCGATAGTCTCCAAACAGGGCACCGCCCAGGGCGCGGATGGGCTGTGGTGTAAGCAGCCAACTGGAGGTTTTCTGATCTACCGGCCCCAGGCTTTGCAGTTGGCGGTATTGGGCCTCCGTCAGCAAGGTGAGGCCGTGGGCTTCGCACAGGCCGTGGGCGCTGCCGGCGGGTGGTGCGTCTTTGCGGCTGAGGCGGGCGGGCTCGTCGTAGCAGAGGCTGCGGCGGCCGGTGGGGCTCTCGGGGGCGCAGTCTATGAATTGCAGGGTGCCGGTGGCCGGGTCAGGCACGGCGTCGGGTTGGCCGCCGGTGGCTTCCATCCAGGCCAGGGCCTCCAGGGCGGCGGGGGTTAGGCGGGCGGCCACTTCGGCCCAGGCCAGGCCGGGGTGCCGGTGCGGGTGCTGGGCAAAGCGGGCCTCCAGCACAGGGAGGATGGGGTGGGGCATGGGGGCAAGTTAGCGGGGGGGGCAATAATTGGAAACATGCGCAATGGCTGTGCGTGCATTGCATATGGGGCTTACCATCCCCGCCACAAGACTACATTTGCCTGCCTGCCCTGGCCCCCGTTTGTATGGACCTTACCGCTATCCGAGACTATCACGCTACCGTAGACCAGATTATTCGCCACGGAGGCTCGCGCAACGAAACCACCGTGCGATCGGCCTTTATCCGCCTCATAAACCGGTATGCACAGCCCAAGGGTCTGGTGCTGGTGGAGGAGCTGGCTTACAAAACCAAAACGGGCCGCAGCGTGAACCCAGACGGCACCCTGAAGGACAAGCTGCGCCAGGATTGGGGCTACTACGAGGCCAAAGACTCTAAAGACGACCTGCCCACCGAGGTAGCCAAGAAGTTTGCGGCCGGCTATCCCCAAGACAACATCCTGTTTGAAGACAGCCAGCAGGCTTTCCTCTACCAGCAGGGCGTGCTCACGATGCGCTGCGAATTGACCGACGAACTGGCACTGGCGGCACTGCTGAACACCTTTGTATCGTTTGAGCGGCCGGAGGTGAAGACCTTCCGCGAGGCGTTGCAGCACTTTAGTGCCGATGTGCCCCAGGTGACGGACACCCTGCGAACCCTGATCGCCGAGCAGGAGGCGCCGCAGGCCAACCCGCGCTTCATCCATGCCCGCGATGCGTTTTGGGAGCTGTGTAAGGAGTCCATAAACCCGGCCATTACGCTGGAGGATGTGCGCGAGATGATGATCCAGCACGTGCTGACGGCAGACATCTTCAATACCGTCTTTGACGAGCCGCACTTCCACCGCGAGAACAACGTGGCCAAGGAGCTCGAGGGCGTGGTAGGCACCTTCTTTACCGGCGACGTGCGCCGCGATACACTCGGGCGCATCCAGCACTACTACCAGACCATCAACGCGGCGGCGGCGCAGATTGCCGACCACCATGAGAAGCAGCGGTTTTTGAAGGTGCTCTACGAGACGTTTTACAAGAGCTACAACCCCAAGGCCGCAGACCGACTCGGCGTGGTCTATACGCCCAACGAGATCGTCCGCTTTATGGTGGAGGGCACCGACTGGTTGCTGGAAAAGCACTTTGGCCGCCGGCTGGAGGACAAAGGGGTGGAGATACTGGACCCCGCCACCGGCACGGGCACCTACATCTGCGAGATCATCGACTACCTGGGGCAGACGGAGGCCGGCCGCAAGAAGCTGCCTTACAAATACGCTGAGGAGCTGCACGCCAACGAGGTGGCCATTCTGCCCTACTACATCGCCAACCTCAACATAGAGTTTACCTACAAGCAGTGCGTGGGCGAGTACCGCGAGTTTAAAAACCTCTGCTTTGTGGATACGCTGGACAATGTGGACTTCGACTTCGTAGGCAAGCAAAAGGACCTGTTTGGCAGCGTAAGCGCCGAAAATGCCGAGCGCATACGCCGGCAAAACAAGCGGAAAATCAGCGTGATTATCGGGAATCCGCCGTATAATGCCAAACAAGAGAATTATAATTATCAGAATGCTAACCGGGGCTATAAGCATGTGGATAAGCGCATTAAAGAAACGTTTATCAAACATGGCACGGCCCAGAATCAGATTGTGGTGTACGATATGTACACCCGTTTTTACCGCTGGGCCATGGATAGGCTGGACGACAAGCAGGGCGTTATTGCTTTTATTACTAACCGCAGCTTTATTGATGGAAGAGCCTTTGACGGCTTTCGAAAGGTTATAGAGCAGGACTTTCAATATGCGTATATTATAGATACGCAATCAGATGTACGAGCCAATCCAAAAATTAGTGGGACAGGGCATAATGTTTTTGGCATACAGACTGGGGTAGCTATAATGTTTTTAGTGAAAGCTCCTTCATACAACTCGAATAATAATTGTAGAATAGAATATACACAATTGGATGATTTTCTACCAAGGTCGGAAAAAATATCTTGGTTTGGAAATAATAGGCTATCTAAAACAGTAACAAGTTTAATTGAAAGTAATAAGAAAAGGGATTGGATAAAACAATCAGATGGGGAATGGGAAAAATTTATCCCGATTGCAAGTCAGGAGGCAAAGAAGGTGGGAGTAAACGCGGTTTTCTCCCTCTTCTCAAGAGGAGTTGCAACACAACGAGATGAATGGGTGTATGACGAAAATACAGATAAACTAGGCAATAAGATCAATTACTTCATTGATACATATAATCGCGCTGTAGACGGCAGTGGTAAAATTGATAACGATATAAAATGGGATAGAGAATTGATGAGTTATTTAAAAGCAGGAATAACGAAGACACTTGAACCAGCAAACCTAATTTCTTCGATGTTTAGGCCATATGTCAAAAAATACATGTACTATGATAAGCACCTTAACGGTATGACCTATTTGTGGAAGCAAATAGGTCTTAATAACACAATTATTCAATTGAATGGCATTGGAATGGAAGGCAAGGCGTTTGGCGCTATTGGTTTGTACGGAATGGCTGATGTGCAGAACATGCCAAACGGCCAATGCCTCCCCCTCTATCGCTACGACAAGGACGGCAACCGGTATGATAACATTACCGACTGGGCCCTTGAGCAGTTTGAAAAAGCATATGGCCGCGAAGGGGCCTTTGTAAAGCGCGAGAAAACGCCGGAGCAATGGGAAGCCTTGAAAAAGAGCTTTGTGGCCAATGCGGAAGAGCAACTGGGCCGCAAAGCCACATGGGAGGAGCTGGTAAACCACCCGGATTTCGAGATCGAGGCCATCTACCTGGGGTCCGGTGGTGAGCCGATGGAGGGTGGATTCGAGCTCACCAAGCTCGACATCTTCCACTACGTCTATGCGGTGCTGCACGACCCAGTGTATCGGGAGAAATACGCCCTTAACCTGAAGCGGGAGTTTCCGCGCATACCGTTCTACCCCGGCTTTCAGCAATGGGCCGCCTGGGGCGCTTACCTGATGTACATCCATATCAACTACGAAACGGCCAAGCCCTATGCCTTGCGTGAAGTAACCCTGGCCCAGGCTGACCCCGATAACCCCGAGCGGGATAAACTGCTGGCCAAGGCAAAGCTGACGGCAGACAAGGTAGCCGGCACCATTACGCTAGACGGCTTCACCCGCTTGGAAGGCATACCTCCCGAGGCATGGGACTATAAGCTGGGCAACCGCAGCGCCCTGGAGTGGGTGCTAGACCAATACAAAGAGAAGACCCCCAAAGACCCCACCATCCGCGAGAAGTTCAACACCTACCGCTTTGCCGATTACAAATCCCACGTCATCGGCCTTCTACGCCGCGTCTGCCGCGTCAGCGCAGAGACCCAGGCCATCATAGCCCAAATGCAATCCCTACCTGCTGATGCTCGCGAGGCGTATGCCGCCTCGGCAGAAGCTGCGTAAGCCCTCCACATGCACCCCCTCTACCAAACGCTGCGGCAGGCCCCCGCTAAGCAAAGTCTCTGACTTTGCTTTATGTAGCTGCAAGTCTCTGACTTGCATTCTTCACCTCGCTAACCAAAGTCTCTGACTTGCATTTTCCTTCCACCAAGCGCCCCATCCATCCGTTTGCAGACACCCCCTACGTACCGCGCTTATTCCATCGTCAAAGGCTCAGAGATACACTTTTTGACCCTTACGGTGGTGGATTGGCTCGATGTGTTTGTGCGGCCCGAGTTTGCGCGCCATGTGCTGGAGAGCCTTGCCTATTGTATTACGCATAAGGGTCTACAGCTCCACGCCTGGGTGTTGATGACCAGCCACCTGCACCTGATGGCCTCGCCACAACAGGGCCATGACCTCTCGGCCATTCTGCGGGACTTCAAGAAGTTTACCGCCCGCCAGATCTTGACCGACCTGACGCAAGCCCGTGTGAACGAGAGCCGCGCCCAGGCTTTTTTGAACGCCTTTGGCTGGCACGGAATTCATAACCCCAACAACGAGCAATACCAGCTCTGGCAGGGCGACAACCACGCTGTTCATGTCCATAGCCGCGACTTTGCCGAGCAGAAGCTGGGCTACATCCATCAAAACCCAGTGGTGGTCGGCTGGGTAGAGGAGCCTTGGCACTACCGCTATAGCTCGGCGGTGGATTATATGACCGAGCGGAAGGGGTTGCTGCCGGTTTGTTTGTTGTAGGGGTGATGTGCATGGACGCAAGTCGGAGACTTGCAGCTAACCGCTAAGCAAAGTCAGAGACTTTGCTTAGCGGGGGGGTATATGTCTGCTTAGTTAGGTGGCATCTTTAGGCTCCTCAACATGCACCCCCTCTACCAAACGCTGCGGCAGGCGCAAGACAGGCTCCTCTTTGGGCCCGATGTGGAGCCAGACGAGGCCGATGGCTGGTTGCAGGCCGTGGGGCAGACGCTGGCTCTGTGCGGGCTGGCCGTGGCGGGGCGGCCCCTGCCACAGGGGGCGTTTGCGGCCCACCCCCAGGCCGACCCCAAGCTGCTGGCCGAGGGGGTAGAGATTGCCCTGCGGGCCCTGCGCGGCAAGCTGGCCGCCGAGCAAGGGGGGCAGCCGTGGCGGGCCGAGTCTGCCCTGCTGCCGGCGCTGGGCATCTGGCAAGACGCCCTGGCCCGCGCCTTTCAGAAGCCTGACGAAGACCCGGCGTTTCCGCCCGGCTATGCCGCAGACCCGGCCGTGCGGGCCCTGCTAGACCGCATCTTGCGGCAGCGGGCCAACTACTTCGTGACGGGCAAGGCGGGCACGGGCAAGAGCACGTTTCTGCGCTACCTCAAAAAGTACGCGCCCCGGGCTACGGTGGTGGTGGCCCCCAGTGGGGTGGCGGCGCTCAACGTGGGCGGGCAGACGATCCACAGCTTCTTTAGGCTGCCGCTGCGGCCCATGCTGCCCGACGACCAGGAGCCCAAGCGCCTGCAGAGCGAGCAGTTCCGCCGCCTTTACGACCGGCTGGAGCTGCTGATTATAGACGAAATCTCGATGGTGCGGGCCGATGTGCTGGAGGGCATCTCGCGGGGGTTGCAGCGCAACCGGGGCAACAGCAAGCCCTTCGGCGGGGTGCAGGTGGTGGTGTTTGGAGACTGCTTCCAGCTCGGCCCCGTGCTGCGCGCCCAAGAGGCCGAGGCCTACCAGGGGTTCTATGCCGGGCCGTGGTTCTTTCAGGCCCCGGTGTGGGCGCGGGCGCGGTTCCAGACGGTGGAGCTGACGCGGGTGTTCCGCCAGGCAGACCCTGCCTTTGTGGAGCTGCTCAACCTGGTGCGCACCGGCGAGGCTGGCCCGGCAGACCTGGCCCGCCTCAACGCCCGTACCCAGGCCGAGCCCGACCCGCTCGGCCCGGAGCCCATGCACCTGACCACGCGCAACAAACAGGCTGAAGACATCAACCTGGCCCGGCTGCGCGCCCTGCCCGGGCAGGTGCAGCCGCTGGATGCCGTGGTAGAGGGCGAGTTTCCGCAAAGCGCCTACCCGACGGACTTTCGGCTGCAACTGAAGGTGGGGGCGCGGGTCATCTTCTTGCGCAACGACATGGCCGGCGGCCGCTGGCGCAATGGCACCCTGGCCACCGTAGAGGCCATAGACCCCGAGGTGCTGCAAGTGCGCTTGCCCGACGGCAACCTGGCCGAGGTGCGGCCCGAGCTGTGGGAAAACCTTCGCTACCGCTACGACCGTGCCCAGCGCAACATCGCCAGCGAGCGGCTGGGCGGGTTCACGCAGTTTCCGCTGCGGCTGGCCTGGGCCATCACCATCCACAAAAGCCAGGGCATGACGCTGGACCTGGCCCAGGTAGATCTGGGCCGCGCGGGCAGCTTTGCCCACGGGCAGGCCTACGTGGCCCTCAGCCGCGTCCGCAGCCTGGAGGGGCTTTTTCTGACCGAACCCCTGCGCCCCACAGACCTGCTGCTGGAGCCCGAGGTGCTGGCGTTCTACAAGCAGGCCATTGCCCAGGCCACCCACACGGGGGAGGCCGGGCCGGATGTGCTAGACTTCTTTCTGCGCCGCCCGGGCTTCACGCTGGCCCTTATAGAGCGGCACCAGCTCCTCCCGCCCGACACGCTAGAGCACTACGGCCCGGCCCTGGCCACGCTAGAGGCACTCCCCCCCGCAGAGCCTGAGGCTGCCCCGCGCAGCTTCGCGACCCTCTCTATGGCTGAGCTTGCCACGCTGCTGCCAGAAGAAGACCCCCTCATGGCGGCAGACCAGGCCCTGCAACTTGCCCAGCTCGCCGCCAACCCAACTCTGTGGGCGCGGACGTTGCAACCGCTGTTGACGCCCCTGGTGCACGCCTTCGTTACCGAGCAGGCCCACATGCACCAGCTGGAGCAGGATAGACAGGCAGAGGGGGAGGGGAGTTAAAAATTAAAAATTAAAAATTAAAAATTAAAAATTAAAAATTAAAAATTAAAAATTAAAAATTCTTCTACCCATAGCTGTGCAAGGGATTTGACCCCTTTTACTGTGCAAGGGCTGTGCCCTTGTCAGGTGCTCTGGCGAGGCTGTGCCTCGCTTTTGGGGGGTGGGCTATACGGTTACGCCTTCGTAAATGCCCTCTACGGTTTCGGCGCAGATGTGGTCTACCACGGCCTGGAGGTTCTCGCCGCTTTCGTAGTAGGTGCGCAATTGCCTGTCGGCCCCGGTGCCGTGGTGGAGCATGTGCTGGATGTAGTTGATCTCGCGGCGGCTGTCTAGGCCATCTACTACGTCATCTACAAAGTCTAGCAGCTCATAGACCAGGCTGCGGCACTCCACCTCCTCTTGCTTGCCGAAGTCGATCAGCTTGCCGTCTAGCCCGTAGCGGGCGGCGCGCCATTTGTTCTCGTTGATGAGGGCACGGCGGTAGAGGCGGAAGTTGAGGTTCTGCTGCATCAGCTTGTGGATCTTGGCCACTACGGCCTGCATGAGGGCAGCCAGGGCCAGGGTCTCCTCTACGCGCATGGGCACGTCGCAAATGCGGAACTCAATCGTCTCGAAGAAGGGGTGCAGGCGGATGTCCCACCAGATCTTCTTGCCGTTGTCTATGCAGCCTGTTTTGATGAGCAGGTTGATATAGTTGTCGTACTCGCCGGCAGAAGCAAAGAAATCGGGTATGCCCGTGCGCGGAAACTTGTCGAACACCTTGGTGCGGAAGCTCTTAAAGCCCGTGTTGCGGCCCTCCCAAAAGGGCGAGTTGGTGCTGAGGGCAAAGATGTGCGGCAAGAAATACCGGCAGGCGTTCATGATCTGCAACCCGGTCTCGCGGTCTGGTATGCCCACGTGCACGTGCAGGCCGAAGATGAGGTTGGCCCGGGCCGTATCCTGCAGCTCCTCTACGATGTGGTGGTAGCGGGGATGGTCTGTAATGGGCTGGTTTTGCCAGAGCGAGAAGGGGTGCGTGCCCGCAGCGGCAATCTTGAGGCCGCTTTGGTCTGCCAGCTCGGCAATGGTGCGGCGCAGGAAGGTTACCTCGCGCCGGGCGTCGTGCATGTTGTGGCAGATGTTGGTGCCCACCTCTACCACGGCCTGGTGCATTTCGGCCTTTACCTGCTCTTTGAGCAAGATGCGCCCGCCCTCGATGATCTGCTCCATATGGCTGCGCAGCTCGCGGGTGTGCGGGTCAATCACCTGAAACTCCTCTTCTATGCCGATGGTGTAGGTGTACTTCATAAGAATAATGATGGGGTTGAGGCGCCGGCGGCGCGTACGGAGGCGGGCTAGAATCCGGTACCAATATAGGACACAGGCTGCACCTATCGGGGTTTGGCTTCGCAGCTGCGTTTGGAAAAAGCAAGCGGGTAGGGGGTATTGTTCAAAAAAACGGAGCCAACCCCTGGCAGCCTTATTCTTTTACAAACTGCCGAGCCACGGCCCCGGCCTGCAGACGGTACACCCCGGGCGGCAGGCCGCTCACGTCTATGGTGCTGCCCGGGCCCAACTGCCCTGCCAATACCTGTTTGCCCAGCACCGTATATATGGCATAAGCCGCACCTATACCCCTGCCGGCAATGGCCAGTTGGGTGTTTGCCGGGTTGGGAGCCAGTTGTAACTGCCCTTGGGCAGTGGGCGCCACCCGGGTTGTAGCATAAAAGAAAACCAAGCGATAGTACCCGCCCATGCTGGTCTCTACCACTTGCTCTGCCAGCCTGTTTTGGCCATCGTATGTGTTGGCAAAGCGTTCAAACCCTGCCATGTACACCTGGCCCGCCAGGTTGTATTGGGCATAGTTCACGTCTAGCCGTTGGCCTTGGTCGTCGTAGGTAATGCTGGTGGTGTCAGAGGTAATCCAGCGGCCGTTTGCCAGTAGCTGCTGCTGGCTGTTGGCGCGCCGGCCTACCTGGTTGCCCAGGCAACGCCAGGGTGTAAGGCCGGGCAGCGAGTCGCGCCGAACCTGGCCGCTGCCGCGCAGCAGCATCGGGTCTGGCTCTCGGCCTTGGTCGTGGGCGCGCTCCACTGCGTCTAAAGGCCGGGGCCGATCATAACCGAAGGCCCATACCAGGCTGTCGGTTGTACTTATAAAAATGTAGGTGCCGTGGTTGGTCTGGTCTTCGTCCCAGCGTGATTGGCCCGTCAGGCGGCCGGCAGCATCGTAGCGGTGGGCCAGCTTCACCCGCCACACCTGCCCCGATGCGCGAATCGTTTGTGCCAGCGTATCTACCCAGCCCGTGGGGGTATAGGTAAAGCGCACGGTAGATCCCACATTATTAACGTTGAAGACGGATTGGATTTCCGTTATCCGGCCGGCACTGTCTTGGGTGTAGAAATACCGGGTAGAGTCTATTTCTGTACCGCCAGAAATCGTTTTCTTTTTGGCAAGCCACCCGTTGGGCCGGTAGGTATATACGATCAGGTCGCTCATGGCCGGGTCGTTGATGTTGAGGATGAAGCGTGTGGCAAAGCGCCCATCTGGGTTGTAGGTGTACTCCGTTGCCTCTTGCAGCGTCCACCGGCCGGGTGTGCCGGTGTAGCGCTCCATGCGGATGGGCCTGTTGGCAAACAGGCTGGCTGCGCTGCTAAGGGGAGGCTCGGGCCGCGCCCTGCCTTCTTCTGCCCCAGACGGCAAATAGTCGTAAGCACATGGCATGGGCCAGTACGCCTGCGCATACCCCAGCCCGGGCAGCATAAAGGCTTGGGCCAGCAAAAGCAAGAGGAGACCAAAGCCACAGAGGCTGCCAGATTTCGGTATCTGGCAAGGTGCCAAGTAGAGCCGGTAAAGACAGTTTAGAAGCGCGCTTTCCATACGGATTTGGATTTGCATGGCTAAGATAAGCACAGCAGGTAATTGCCTGTTACTATTGAAAAGTTGCACTTACAGGCAAGCATTGGTTGCATAGAGTCGGCCTGCGCCAAAAGGGCATGCAACCGAGCCTGGTAAAAAGGGGTATTTTGGTTTTAGAATTGCCTTGTCGTGCTATATTTGCACCCGCTCCACGAGCCAGAGGGATGGCAGAGTGGTCGATTGCGGCGGTCTTGAAAACCGTTGAACCGCGAGGTTCCGGGGGTTCGAATCCCTCTCCCTCTACTAGGCCCATCTACTGAAGGGTCAAAAAGTGCCTCTACGACATCGTAGAGGCACTTTTCAATTAGAGCGAACCCCATCTTTGCCCATCTTTTCCCGGTATTCTGGTGTGCGCAAAGGTGAGCGCAGGAAAAGTCCAACTTTGCGCTCACCAGAAGGGGTTTAAGTGGCTGACTGCCATTTGGTTACAACCAAGATTTTAGTCTTCATTTGTGCCCATTTCTGACACGAAATCTCGCACATATGATTCCATCCACCAACCTTACTGAGCAGCAACTACAGCGCCAGTCATTCGGCACCACCTTCATTACCCGCGCAAGCAGGGCTAAGGGTGCCACCGACCACATCATCTTCATGCGCATCACCGTAGACAAGGAGCGCCTTGAGTTCTCTACCAAGTTCGCAGTTGACCCTAAGAACTGGCACCCCGGCAAGGGCCGGGTAAAGGGCACCGGCACAAAGGCCAAAGCCATCAATGACTCCCTAGACAACCTGGAGGCCGAGGCCCGCTCAACATTCAATGAGCTTATGATCCGGGAAAAGGTCGTGCTTGTGGAGAAAGTCCGTGATGTGCTCTTGGGCACAAGCCAGCGCAAGTATGGGCTGATTGACCAGTGTGTTGCGCACCTTGCCATGATGCGTGAGCGCCATGGCCGTGGCTACTCGCCTGCCTCTACCGCAGTCTACCAAACTACCTTCAATCACCTTCGCACCTTCGTCAGGCTGGAGTATGACCGGGATGAGATATTTCTCAAAGAGCTGGATTTCTCCTTTGTCGAGCGCTTCGAGCACTTCCTACTCACCCACGTCAAGGTCTCTATCAACTGCATAGCCAAGCATATGCAACGCCTGCGCGTGGTGCTCAACTTGTGCATGAAGCGTGAGATACTGCATCGCGACCCTATGGCCCTCTACAAGATCAAGACCGAGCGCGTTGAGATATGCTATCTCACCGAAGACGAATTGGAGCGCGTAATGAAAAAACGATTGCACAGCCAGCGTGTGGCCAGAGTGCGCGACACGTTCCTCTTTGCCTGCTTCACAGGCTTTAGCTACTCAGATATTCGAGACCTGACCGCCTGCAAAATCCAGAAGGGGCCTGACGGAGAGCCCTGGCTTTTTGCCACTCGTCAAAAGACCGGCATCCCCTGCAATGTGCCTCTGCTGCCACCAGCCCTAGCGTTGGCCAAGCGGTATGCCAATGATGAGGTCTGCAAGAAAAAAGGCCAGGTAGTGCCGGTGCTCTCCAACCAGAAGCTCAACAACTACCTCAAAGAGATTGCCGACCTCTGCGACATCCAGAAGAACATCACCATGCACGTAGGGCGGCACACTTTCGCCACCACAGTCTGCCTCTCTCAGGGGGTACCCATTGAGACCGTGTCCAAGATGCTGGGTCATACCAACCTTAAGACCACCCAGATATACGCCAAGGTGATTGAGGATAAGGTGGCCCGAGACATGCAGGCGGCCCGCAACCGGTTCAAAGGTTTGGCAGGCGAAGCCTGAGCTTTGGTTTGGAGGTCGGATGGCCCGGAAGGTGTAAATAGGCACCTTCTGGGCTGCTTTTTTGTTAGACCTATACAGAGGAAACCCACTTGACAAGCTTGTGCCGCCTGTTAAGCATTGCCAGGACTGCACAGATTGAGAAGGGGATGCAAACCCCATGAATACTGAGATTGACCAACTTAACAATATCATCAAGCTAAGTTTTGAAGACACCTACTTTGTAGAAGCCGAGGGAGAACTTGACGAAGAAGCACGTAGGCTGTACCTGAGCTACCTGAAGATTTTCAAGCAGCTCAGATTTCAAACGAAGCATAGCCTTGACACTTCGACGCTGACCTTCCGGCAGAAGCAGCGCGTCTCCGCCGTATCGAATCTGCATGGGGCCTTCGTCCGGCTTCTGGGATCGCTTGTTTTGCGGCGGGCGGAGGTTGCGTTGGAATTACCTGAATTGTTGCTTGAGCCAGATACAACGCCCATCATGGTACTGCTCCAGAAGGCTACGGTAGCTGCCGAGTCAGTGCTGGAGATGCTGGAGGATGAATACCCGGATGATATTGAGCTGGACAAGGAAATAGCCGAGGCAAGGCATGAGGTTATGATCTCAACCCATGAGCCACGGTATGACAGACTATCAAAAGCCTTCAGGCTGCGCGGCCATGTAAGAGCACCCATTCTTGCGATCATAGCCAATCTGGTGCATCCGTTTTTTGACTATCAGCGCCTGCCCACGCGCAGGCGTTTTGCTGTAATCCGCCATTTTCTGCACAGTCTTGAAACAAGGCAGCAAGTTCGCTTAAGCACGGAAGCTCATGCTACAATCCATGCCCGGCAGATCGTCTCTGCTTTGGTTGACGCTAACCACAATGATCCGTTCGTTATTCAAACGCTCCAGGAGCTTTTGAAGCACCACCTGGCCCGGTTTGACCGCCACCGTGGTGTTCGATATTTGAAGGGAGCGCTTGCACATTTGAAAAGCCTGTCGCCCCCGCGCAGAAATGGTAGCTCGCCTGAGCATCCCAATCTATGGGAGCAACTGAACCGGATGCTCAAAGGGGAGCTGGAGGGTTTGACGGTTGGACTTGACGGCCCGCAATCAGCGGAGGTGCCCGAAGGACGAAAAGCCTTGCAGTTGGGTGTTAACGTTGACTCCTTCGCCTTGCTTGCTTCGGCAGCATTGGATGCAAAGGTGATAACGGGCACATCTCAGGCCGAGCTTGCCCGCAGAATAACCTCGCAGTTTGTCAATCAGAACGGCGATCCGATTGCCGAAAAGAGCCTTATCAAAAGACTCAGCAGCGTGAGTGAAAAGAGCCTGGAAGAGGCAGAGGCTTCCATCGAGCGAATCGGCCAGAGGCTTGCACGGAAACGACTGTTATTAGACCAGGCGATTAGCCAGTAACAGACTGATTGTCAAGAGTGGAATATGGTGGAATGCCGCCGTATTCCTTTGACTTGGGGTCAGATTTCGCGACTGTTTTGCGCACACTTCAGGCCGGGAACCTCAAAAAACCTCAAGCCTTAAGTGCAAACAGTCAATGATAGATACCCCTACACTTAACCCCGCACTGTCACTGGCCGAGATTGCCAGGGCTGTAGCCTTGGAGGTCTACAAGAAAGTAGACTCCCGAATTTCTGAGTTCATGGCTCAGGAGCGCATCCTCTCACCGCTTCTCTCGCCCGATCAGGTGAAGCGCTATCTCAACGTGTCAGATGCGGTGCTTCAGTACCTGCGCGACTCGCGCCAGCTTGCCTATGTGCGCGTCAAAGGCAAGTATATGTACAAGGCCGAAGATGTGGAGCGCTTTGTTTCCTCCAACTACTACCAGGAGAAAAGGGCCCGCGCTTTTGATGAACGCAAAAAGGCTACCGGCCAGAAAGGAGACGCGAAATGAAGTTGATCGAACGCAAAGCAGAGCTTGAAAAGCGTACCGCCAAGGCCAAGCGAGACCGTACCATCATGCTCAAGGATGTGGTACAAATTGATGAAACCATCAACCGGGACGAGCGGGAACTGCGCATATTAACCCTAGCCGAAAAGTCGCTCGGCTACGGGGCAACGATGGAGCAGGTAAAGCGGGTCTTCCCCGACTTCGGCCAAGGTCAGTTCAACAGCTTTTAGGCAATGGCAAAGGAGACAACCTACGCCGCCATTCGAGCAAGGGAGATTGGCTGGACAAAGGAAATGAACAAGGTGAAGGTGTGGCTGCCTGGGGCAGCCACACCCGTCCTATGTGAACTGCTAAGCCAAGACTTGGCCCGGCACGATAATCTTGCCATTCTATACCTAAAGTCTGAAAAGCGAGATGGAGCTTATGTGGCCGAGACCTGCATAGCCACCAAGATCGATGCTTATACTCAAAATGAAGTTGATGTGGAAGTGCCCTTTAAGGTACTGCGCTTGAAGAACCCATCGCCCTCGCGCCCAAAGTACCAGACCCCTCAAGGGACTACGGCCAGGCCCTTTCTACCGCCTGCTTTGATTGACAAAATCGAGGCAAAAACACGCATCAAAACCCTGATCTTGACGGAAGGCGCGCTTAAGGCACTCTGCGGCTCGGTGCATGGGCTGGATGTGGTGGGGATGAACGGCATCTGGGGCATGAGGGCAAAGGGGGAAGAGACGCTGCACCCGACCATAGAGCTGATTCTGGAGCGTTGCCGCCCGGAGCGGCTGGTGTACCTGCACGATGGAGACTGCCGCCAGATCACCGGCGAGTATGGCAAAGACCTTGCCCAGCGCCCGGAGAGCTTCATGCGGTCGGTCAAGGCCTTTCGTGATGCGACCAAACTTTTACTAAAAAAGGGAGTGAAAGTGCTTTATGCACATATTAAAGAAGATGGGCCAAAGGGGTTGGACGACCTGCTTTTGGCTAACAGGAAGGATAACGGCTTCCTCAAAGTCATCTTGGCCGAGTTTGATGGTGCTGCCATTGCATCATATCTGCACATGGTGCCGGTGCATGAAGCCTTCCCACGGATGGCCTCGCTTCGGGAGTATTTTCATCTGGAGTCTGTAGGCCAGTTCTATGACCGCCACGAGGATATACTGGCCGCCGAGCCCTTCCTGTTTCAGGGAAGTTGGTACCGCTTCAACGAGGACACCGAAGAGCTCGATTGTCAACTCTCGGCGGCTGCGGCAGGCTATATGCTGGTAGGCAACCGCTACTACGAGCAGATATGGACACTGAACTCGAAGGGCTTTGCCGAGCCTCTGCGCGAGCCGCGCCACCAGGCCATTATCATCGACGACTTCCGTCGCAAGGGCATCGCAGCCAAGGACGTGGAGCACCACCTGCGCCAAATACCCAAGTTTGCCACCTACGCCAACGAGCCGGACTTCACCGCCTACAAGCCCGTGCTGGAAATCAAGGGCACGCAACGGGCGCTGAATCTGGCCTACCCACTAGAGTACGAGCCCCACGAGGGCGACATCTCCGCCACGATGGCCTTTCTGGAGCACGTTTTTGCCAATGATGGGGACAGCAAACTGGGTGTGGGCCTGGACATGGTGCAGATGTACTATACCCGGCCCAAGCAGAAGCAACGTATTCTCTCGCTGGTCTCCAAAGAGAATGAGACAGGCAAGACTACCTTCCTGCTCTGGCTCAGGGAAATCTTCGGCCAGAACATGAGCATCGTAGGCAACGCTGACTTCAAGAGCCAGTTCAACGGCTATGTGGTAAAGAGCCTGGTAGGCATCGATGAGAGCCGCATTGACGACCCAGCCGTGATCGAAGCCATCAAGTCCATGGTTACCTCTCCCTACGCCAGCCTCAACGAAAAGAACGCTCCGGCCCGCCAGGTGGTCAATCATGTGAAGCTCATCATGACGAGCAACCACGTGCTCGACTTCGCTCATGTGGCAAGAGAGGAGAACAAGTGGTTTGTGATAGACGTGGGTCGCATCCCACGTCGGGATTCCGGCTTGATGGACAAGTTGAAAGGCGAGATACCGGCCTTCCTGCACTTCCTGCGCCACAGGCAGCTTGTTCACTTTACGGCCGAGTCCCGCTTTGCCATCTCTGACCGGGATGCGCATACAAAGGCTCTAGCCCGCGTGAAAGAGAACTCCGTGCCGCAACTTGTGGCGCTGGTACAGGATGCCGTCAGGCAGATATTCATCGACTTTCCTGAGCATACTCGGCAGCACTTCCGATGCGATGCCAAACGGCTCTACGAGCTGATCTTCCCGGAGCGCACACCCCGCTACACACCTCACGATGTGGGCCGGGTGCTCAAGCAGGAGTACGAGCTGGCCCCGTCGGAGAAGACATCGGCCTTTCTTTTCCCGACCATAGATCCGGTGGCCGAAGTGGCCTCGGAGGAAACCGGCGAGGTGATGCAGGAGGCTTCGACCAAGGTGAGCTGGAAGTGGATGACCGGCAAGGTGTACACCTTCAGGCGGGAGCAGTTCGCTATTTAGAGTAAGGAAAGTAAACGAGCGCCTGACAACATGCAAAAAGGGCTTTGGCAATCAGCCAAAGCCCTTTTCATGTATTTACTCTTAAAGTAAATAAGAAGAAAAAGAGTAAAGGGGGCTTACCTCAGCCCGTGTTTTTTTAGCTTTGCTTTATGCAAACTAGGGCAGAACGCGAGCAGGCCGAGCGGAAGCGCAGCGATGAGCTGGTGCGGGAGATGAACGAGACCACCCCTTACCTCTACAGCTTTGAGGCCCGCACACCCTTCTACCTCAACGAGCCGCTTGAGGATCGCTATCGCAAGGACACAACGGTAGACATATTGGCCACGCCCTTCGGCCTTGCCGAAACTAACCCAGAACTTTTTGCAGACTGGCCCAGATCAACCGTCTACACCGACAGCTATGAGCCGCGCAAGGTAGGTGAAATGCGCTTTGCCGAGATAGATTTCTGCCTGGCTGACTTCGCTGGGATAGACAACCACTATGACCTGGTGGCCGAGCATGACCTCAACTACATGCTCATGCACTATTATATGCAGCGAGACCCCAGGGAGCCGGAGCAAATGACTGTACTGTCGGCCCGTCTGCGGGAGAGCGAGTTTGAGGACGCTATGGGAGGGGGTGGCTCAGAGCTGTTTTTGGTCGAGATGTGGCTGGAGCCCACTCATCGGGGGCGCGGCATCGGGCGGCAGGCCCTGGCTTACACGTACCAGCGACTCTTCTCGCACTGTGTGGGCCTGTCAACTCTCATCTATCCTTTGCAGGCTGATGGAGACAATGCAATCATGCGTCTCGAACTGCAAGGCATGGAGCCTGATCAAGAAAAAGCTACCGTGCGCCTGACAAAGCACCTAGAGGCTATAGGCTTTACCATCCAGCCCCGCGAGCACGGTACATTCATGCGCGTTACTGATTGGCGCAAGTGGGAGGACTTCTATAAGTTTGTTTGCGAGGAGTGGGAGGAATAAAAAAGTCTACCACACCACTTGACAAACCCTGGGGGAAGTACTATAGGTTTGCGTCATGCTGACCCCGCAGGAGCGAAGAAAAATCGGAGCAGAGATCAACGCTCTAAAAGGCCAGCTAGATGGCCTGCAAAAAGCATATGATGACGAGCAGGATTTACGTATGTTGCTTCAGCAGTTCAAAGCTGTTGAAGGCAGAGTAACGCGATCGGTTCATGTAGTGCTTGATGAGCTTTTCCGCAAATCGCTCGCTGAGAGCCTTGTCAGGGCACAGAACGAATGCCCCGGCGAGTGCGACTATTGCGACCGTATAGAGCAGCTCAAAGGCCTCTTCAAGGATATGAACCTACATGAAGTAGTAGAGCATCTAAGCCACTTTCCCAAAAATACAACATGACTTTCATCCTTACTCAGTCATGTTACCAGGCAACAGGGCACGACCTGTTCATTTATCGGCCTTCACTTCGTGCGGTGGATGCCATCACCTTAGAAAAAATGCTAATGAAAGTATTGTTTTCGGCTGTCATGGTTGCCTTTATGGGGCTGGCCACTGGCAGCTCGGTAGAGAGTCGCGCAATAACCAGCGCCATCGGCTACTGCCCTATCACGGCAGAATGCCCGGCCTCGGTTTGTCAGGCTGATCCCTGTCAAGGGGTTTGCAGCGATTCGGAATGCCCGCCTGTCATGGGCTGCACCACCGGCTGCTGCGCTCGATGATCCAAAGGCTCCCACCAAAAGGGAGCCTTTTTTTAACTATTCTGAGAAGAGCACCGAGGTAAATGGGAGAATTATCGTAATATTGCGATTGAAATGGGTGCAACAAAAGCAGACGTATTCACGGCAGAGCAGGTTAAGCTCGCACAGCTAGCAAAGGCACTGGCACACCCCGCACGGGTCGCCATCGTGCAGATGCTGGCCCGGCGCGGCAACGCCTGCGTCTGTGGCGACATCGTAGATGAGCTCCCCCTTGCCCAGAGTACCGTCTCCCAGCATTTGAAAGAGCTAAAAGAGGCGGGGCTTGTGGCAGGTGAGATCAGCGGGGTACAGACTTGCTACTGCCTCTCGGCAGAGGGAGTGCGCTTTGCACGCCTGGCACTGGGAGAGCTGCTGGCTGAGCCTGCCCTAAAACCCGCTTGCTGCTGACGGTCTCTTTTTTTACCCTATTTCATCGCAATAAAACGATTAATCAAATGAACAATCCATTTCCTTCTGCTCCCGATCTGGCATCGGTGGAGCTTACCCCTGACTCGCCCGCGGCCATCAAGGCTATGGTGCGCGAGAAGTACGCCGTCATCGCCACCCAAAGCAAGGGCGACAATGAGGCCTCCTGCTGCGGGGCCACCTCAGCCTGGTGCGGCCCTGACGGCGAGGGGCAGGACTATACCGTCTTCTCGGAAGACTACGCGCACCTGGCAGGCTACGATGCCGGTGCCGACCTGGGCTTGGGCTGCGGCCTGCCCACCGCTTTTGCCCATATTAAAGCGGGCGACACTGTGGTAGACTTAGGGTCGGGCGCTGGCAACGACTGCTTCGTGGCCCGTGCCGAGACCGGCGAGACGGGCCGGGTTATAGGTGTAGACTTTACGCCCGCCATGATTGTTAAGGCCCGCGAAAATGCCACCCGCCTGGGCTACGGCAATGTCGAGTTCCGCGAGGGCGAGATCGAGAATCTACCTCTGGGCAAGGGCGTGGCCGATGTGGTTGTCTCCAACTGTGTGCTCAACCTGGTGCCCGATAAACAGGCCGCCTTCAACGAGGTATACCGGGTGCTAAAACCGGGCGGCCATTTCTCCATCTCGGATGTGGTTACCAAGGGCGCACTGCCTCCGCACTTGAAGAAGGCCGCCGAGATGTACGCGGGTTGCGTATCAGGCGGGATCACGATGGATGAGTATCTGGAGGTAGTTGAGAAGGCCGGTTTCACAGACGTGAAGGTGCAAAAGATGCGGGCCGTGGCCATGCCGCTCGATACGCTCAAAACCTACCTCCCCGAGGATCAGGCCAAAGCCTTCGGTACCGGCGAGGAGGGCATCTATTCCGTAACCGTTTTCGCCCGCAAACCCGATACTGATGCCTGTTGCAAACCTGGCACGGGCTGTTGCTAGCCCTTTGAGTATCTGCAAATGGAAACGACATACACAAACCGACTCTACCCAGCAGTGGCAGCCTCGCTTGAGGCCGCCCGTCAAGGTTTTAATATCACCCAGAGCCCGCGACAGGCCGGACTTGAGCGGCTGGCCGCATTTCTGAAGGACAGACAGGCAAACGACCTGCCAATTAAGGTCATAGTCATCTGTACGCACAACTCGCGCCGTTCGCACCTGGGACAGTTCTGGCTCACGGCGGCGGCAAGCAGAGCGGTGGTAGCGCTTGAGGCCTTTAGCGGCGGTACTGAGGCCACGGCCTGCCAACCCAACACCCTGGCAGCGCTTGAGCGAGCCGGTGCCCGTGTGGAGAAAATGAGCGAAGGGGCCAATCCGCACTACCAGCTTCGCTACGGCCAAGCTGAGACGGACATGCTGGAGGTCTTCAGCAAGGTGTATAGCCATAAGGCTAATCCACAGGCAGACTTCGTGGCTTTAATGGTGTGCTCGGAGGCCGACCAAGGTTGCCCCTGGGTGGAGGGAGCAGTCGGCCGCTACTCGCTTCCCTACCGCGACCCAAAATATGCCGACGGCACTCCAGACGAGGCCGCAGCCTATGATGAGGCAAGCCGCACCATCGCCTCAGAAATGGCCTGGCTGATCGACCAACTTCAAACCACGACGCAACAGGCATGAAGCGCCTCTCCTTTTTAGATCGTTACCTATCCCTCTGGATCGTGCTGGCAATGGCCCTGGGGGTTGGGCTCTCCGTGCTGGCTCCTGGCCTTGCCAAGGGCCTGGGCCTTGCCGCCACGGGCACCATCTCCTGGCCGCTGGCGGCGGGGCTGGTACTAATGATGTACCCGCCCCTGGCGAAAGTACGCTATCACGAGCTCGGCCAGGTGTTTTCCAATACGCGGGTGCTGCTGCTCTCGCTGGTGCAAAACTGGCTGATCGGCCCGCTGGTGATGTTCGGCCTGGCGGCGCTGCTTCTGGGCCGTTACCCGGATTATATGACCGGCCTCATCCTTGTCGGCATAGCCCGCTGTATTGCCATGGTGGTGGTCTGGTCAGACCTGGCGGGCGGCTCGCGGGAGTATACGGCAGGGCTGGTGGCCTTCAACTCGGTCTTTCAGGTGCTGTTCTACTCGGTCTATGCCTGGGTATTCTGTACCTGGCTGCCGGATGTGCTGGGTATGCAAGGGGTGGTGGTGCCGGTATCTATGGGCGAGGTGGCCCGCTCGGTCTTGCTGTATCTGGGCCTGCCCTTCGCGCTGGGGTTGCTTAGCTACCTAGTGCTGCCAAGGCTCAAGTCTCGGCAATGGTATGAGGATGTGTACTTGCCGCGCATTTCGCCTATCACGCTCATTGCTCTGCTCTTTACCATTGTAGTGATGTTTGCCTTAAAAGGCAAAACAGTGCTGGAGCGCCCTGTCGATATTGCCCTGATTGCTCTGCCGCTCTCGCTCTATTTCGCCTTGATGTTCTTTTCGGCGTATTATCTGGCGTTGCGCTCTGGCCAGAGCAAAGACAAAGCTGTATCGCTGGCTTTTACGGCTGCGGGCAACAACTTCGAGTTAGGTATCGCCGTGGCGGTATCGGTTTTCGGGTTGGGCTCTGGCCAGGCGCTTGCTGCCGTGGTAGGGCCTCTTGTGGAGGTACCGGTACTGCTTGGACTGGCTCGGTGGGCAGGAAGAAATGTGTAGAATCCGCCCATTGCTCGGACAAACATTTTCATAACGGTTACTATGCGTCGATCTTGGTTAGGGCAACACCAAGCTTAAAGCCCAGCGCCACGGAGACCAAGCCTCCCAGTATACTCCCGGTTAAGTACGTGATTGCCTCAACGGTATTTCCTTTTTCGAGCAGTAGCCAACCCTCTACCGATAGGGCTGAAAAAGTGGTAAATCCTCCGCAAAGGCCTGTCGTCAGAAATGCTCTCAGCTCTGAGCTAACCTTATTCGATTGTGTGAAAAACCCGACAAAAAAGCCCAGTATAAAGCTTCCTGTCAGATTCACTATCAATGTGGGTAGGTAGGCACGATCTGTAATTCCCCAGTGCGCCATTATCAAACCTACAGCATAGCGCAGCGTACTGCCTATGGCTCCGCCCACAGCCACTGCAACAAAATTCATATCCGAATATAGTTTGTGGAAAATTGCTGGCCAGAAGTCATCCTGATATTCTTAACCGGAAACTTGATGGCTTTTCGCCTCTCGTTGCAAGGAGCCAACCCGCGCATACAACGGCTACCCCTGCCGATATGGTCAGGGGCCAGACTGCCCCGGCGGTTTGCCAAAGAAAACCTGTCCAGAGGCTTGCCGCAAGCGTAGCCAGACTGGAAAGACCTTGATAGAAGCCCATCCCCGTAGCCTTCTCCCCGGAGGGAATATGGGCCGAGAGAGCTGCCTTGCCTACGCCATCGGTAAGGGCAGCGTAAAGGCCATAAAATATGAAAATTAGTGCCAAAGCACTTGTACTCTGGGCAAAGGCAATGCCAGTATACACAAGGGCAAAAACCAGCAGACCCAGCGCCAGCACCAGGCGCTTATCCCGACCATCAGCCCACGACCCGACGGGAAGCCCGAGCAAGGTTTGAGATACGTTGTAGAGAAGATAGAGCCCGATTACGACAGTGGAAGAATATCCCATCTCGCGCACTTTGAGCAAAAGGAAGGCATCGGCACTATTGACCAGGGCAAAGACGATGAGCACCCCCGCCAGCCGCCTATAGCCGCTTCCGGCCCTGGCCCAGAAGCCTGCCAGATGTAGTCTGGATGCCCCTTTACTATTTACAGCCTCCGCCGCAGCGTCCTTGGGCAGCAGCCAGGTCAGGCCTACCGAGAATAGGCCAGGCACCACCGAGACCAAGAACATAGTGGCATAACCGCCCGGATTGTAGTGAAGCCATATTAGGCCAAGCAGGGGCCCGACGACGGCTCCGATGGAGTCCATGGAGCGGTGAAAACCGAACACCCTTCCCCGCTCGTGCTGCCCTGAGTAAGTGGTGAGCATGGCATCGCGGGCACCGGTTCGCAGGCCCTTTCCTACCCGGTCAGCGGCACGCATGGAAACAATCCAGCCAGATGCATTACTGAGCAGAATGAGCGGGCGGGCCAGGCAAGAAACCAGATAGCCAGCCCGCACAAAGGATGCTCTCCGGCCTGTAGTATCGCTTAATCGCCCGAAGTAGATCTTGCTCAGGCCTGCAACGGCTTCCGCTACCCCCTCAAGCACACCCACCAGCCCGGCCCCATAGCCGATGGAAAGCAGGTAGAGCGGCATGATGGGGTAGAGCAATTCGCTGCTTATGTCAGCGGCAAGACTGACCAGCGAGAGTACCCACACAGGCCTTGAGAAGCTTAAGACACCGCGCTTTCGCTCTTGCTCCACAGGCTCATACATAATTATGTACTCAACCAAGGCCTCAAAAAAGACTGCCCTACCTTTGTACGATGGGCAGGAGAGGAAAGATAGGTATAGCGTGTTTATGCTTCACTTTTTGGTTGGCATATCTGTTTCCTTCTTCTTGCTTTGCGCAATCTACCCTCACATTTCGGATCAGAAGCGAAGCCGACCGCAGCATTCTTGCCGGAGCCACCGTCTATTTGAAACCTAGTGGACTTGGAGGAGTAGCTGATTCTACCGGTACAGCTACGATACCGGGTGTGCCTAACAGTGAGCAAGAAGCGACCATATCTTACCTCGGATTCGAGCCTGCACGTTTAAGAATCAAGCTACCAAGGCCTTCAGGTGCCAAGCCCCTGGAGATTGAGCTGGAGCCCTCAGGCGAATCGCTGGAGGAGGTGATCATCTCCACAACCCGTGCCGGACGGAGCGTCAGGGATATTCCCACACGGCTTGAGGTGCTCGATGCCGAGGAGCTGGACGAGAAAGCTTCTATGCGTCCGGGCGACATCCAGATGCTGCTCAATGAGAGCACCGGCATCAACTCTCAGCAAACATCGGCCGTCTCGGCAACAGCCAACATCCGCATCCAGGGGCTGGATGGGCGCTATACCCAGATGCTCAAAGACGGCCTGCCGCTCTATCAGGGTTTTGCCTCCGGCCTTGCCATCCTCCAAATACCACCGCTGGACTTAAAACAGGTAGAAGTAATCAAGGGCTCAGCCTCTACGCTCTATGGCGGCGGAGCCATAGCAGGGCTGGTAAACCTTGTGAGCCGCACGCCCGGCGAGGGCAAGCCCGTGCTGGACGCACTTCTCAACGGAACGACGGCCAGGGGGGCGGATGTTGCCGTATTCTCATCGGCCAGGAGGGGCAAGCTGGGTTATACTATTCTTGGTACCTATAACCATGCAAGTGCCTTTGACCCATCTGGCCAGGGCTTCTCGGCCATACCCGAAACGCGGCGGGTATTGCTGAACCCAAAAGTGTTTTTTTATCCAACCACGCGCACTACCGTTTGGGCAGGCATCAATGGCACGGTAGAGAGCCGTTATGGAGGAGACATGAACCGTATCCGAGGGGGAAGCCCCGATGGCTATTTTGAGCGCAACGACACCTGGCGTGGATCAACACAGCTAGTGGCCCAGCACCGCATCTCTGATAGCCTCGTCCTGACTGCCAAAAACAGTGTAAACGTCTTTGACCGAAGGCTACAAACTCCTGGCCAAGACTTTGCCGGGCGGCAGACCTCCACCTTCTCGGAGCTGTCCTTTGTGGCAGGGCCCAAAAGGCTTGAGTGGGTGGCAGGCATAAATCTCTGGACGGATCAATTCGCTCAGCGTAATCCGGCCCCGCCTCTTTCAGGTTCTGGGCTGGGCAACACCATCCTCACGTATGGTGCCTTTGTACAGAATACCTTCCGGCCCAACGAGCGCTTGGCTTTTGAGACAGGACTTCGCTTAGATTATGTAAATAGCAGTTTCCCAGTGCGGTCGCAAGGTGCCGTGCTGCCCAGGGCATCAGCCCTGTATCGCCTTACCGATAACCTGACTGCCAGAGCTACGGCAGGCTTTGGCTACCGATCCCCATCGCTCTATTCTGAAGATGCGGAAGGGGCTGGTTTTGCTGGGTTACAACCTTTAGGAACTACCGCAAGCTTGAGCCTGGAGCGTTCGTATGGCGGTGGAGCGGATGTAGGATATTCGACAAGCTTTGCCGATGGGGAGGGTTCTTTGTCCATTAACCAGCTTGCTTTTTATACCTGGCTTGAGAGGCCTAGCCAGTTGCTAGCCAATGCAACCGAGCCTGGCCTACTTTACTATGCAAATCCCGAAGGCTACCTGCGGAGCCGTGGCTTGGAGACCAACCTTAACATTCGTTTCGAGCAACTGCGCTTTGTGGCTGGCTACACGTATACCGATGCCATCAGGCAACAGAATGGTGTCTTGCTGAGACAGCCATTGGCTGCACCGCATCGAGGCAACGCAGTCCTGCTTTACGAAAAAGCTGGCAAATTTCGCATAGGTCTGGAAGTGCTGCTTGTTAGTTCACAAACCCGACAAAACGATATGGCGGGTAAAGCCTATTATGAGTTGGGCTTTCTGGCTGAAAAGCGCTTTGGCCCTTTGTCAGTCTTTGTCAATTGCGAAAACCTGACCGATACGCGTCAAACGCGCTTTGAGCAGATATACATGGGGCAAAAACTTGCTCCCTCCTTTCGGCAGATTTATGCCCCACTGGATGGACGTATCGTTAACGGAGGAGTAAAGTATAGACTTTAGCCATCAGAATTACCGTATTGCACCTCCAACCACCAAACCAACTGCAAAACAAGCTGCCATCCCAACACGTTTCCATCTCCTTCTACGCTTTTCTCTTGATAATTGAGCCTTATCAACAACAATCTCGACTTGCCCACCATGCTGGATGCCCACCACAACAGGTATACTTGCTAGCTGATAATTATCTACGAGACTGATACCTCGGGGTGTAAGCCGCTCTACTTCAAGGCTTTCAGAGTTTATACGCACTCCTGCAATCAGCGTATCGTGCTCTAATCGCTGTCGGCGCAAAGTATCGGGTCTGCTATAAACAAAGACTGTCTTGGGCCTGGAGCGGACTACAACACGCACCGTGTCCCGGTATATCCGATGAACCACTACAGTATCAGTCTTGGCGGGCTTAGTATAAGCGGCTGCCAGCTCGGCCTTTGTCTGATTTAGCCGGACGTTCATGTAAAAGTGGGCAAGCGTCAGGCCAACGGCCAATCCCAAAAGCAGGATGAAGACGTAAGCCCGGAAGCGCGGTTTGCGATTCGTTTCTTGTTGCATTGTCTAGGAGAGGTTAGAGGTGTTTTCTTACGTGATTTTGCCCTGCTCGTCCATCGCCTTGAGCCGCGCCACAAGCCAGGGAGGTAGCGTGCCCGGCGATAGGCGCACCAGGTTTTCAAGAATTGAGATGCCTTCCCGGATTAGGATGGCACCGTAGGCAAGGGAGCTGAGCCAGGCGAAAAGGTCGGATCGCACACCCTCAACGGTGAAGTGGCACAGCACATGAATGAGTACCAAGAAGGCCACATAGACAAAAAGCTTTGTGAGCAGGCGTGAAAAAGTGCGGGAGGAGACGGTTTTGGTGCGCCAGGCCCAGGCAACACCGAGCAGCGTGTCAAGCGCGATCAGCACAAGCAAGAACTTCAAAAACTGCCAGTCTGCAAAAAGGTAGGTCTCAATCATCTGGGTAAGTGGAGACAAGCCAAGGCACATAAGCGAAAGCGTGTAGCGGCGTGGGCTCAAAGGGGGAGCAAGTGCTTTATGAATCATAGTCAATTTGAGAAGATTAAACCGCCCGGCAAGGCGGAGAGGCGGTGGAGCATTGCTGGATTCGCCACCCGAAGGCATCGGCGCGTCATCTATGACCGGCCACCCGAAGGCATCGGCCAGCCATTGCTGGCTCCACCCCCTTCCCGCCATTTGCAGCCGGGGCAGGTGGTGTTTGGGAATCTTAGGTGAGGTGAAAGCGGTAAGAGATAAACGACACGTTACCCGGAGACTGGGTCTGGATGCGAAGCCGGAAGGTGCGCGAAAGGCCCGAGTACAGGCGTGGGCGGCGGGCAAGCTCGGCAGCATCCTGGCTCGGATTTTTGATTGTCAGGCGAAGAGCGAATAGCTGAGACAGGCAACGTGCCTTTGCGTTCGTGTGCCGCCAAGGGCGGCCTGTGGGGCGGTACATATGCAGGGGTAGCACTCCCTGCGGACTATAGTCGCCCGGCTCAAAGTTTTCAGGGCCCAGCGTTGGAATGCTAACGTTCCCTTGAGCTCTTCGGTCAGTAAACCAAAGGTTGGGTTGCAGATTCAGGAAGATTAGATTGCCTGCTTGCCGGTTCATTTGTGGAATCTGCCACTCGGTATTTCTGCCTGCGATAAGTTGTTTTACAAGGGTACGCGAGCTGTCATCATAGGTGAGATAGTGTTGCCCACCATCGTAATAATTGCGTAGTCTTGGAGTGCCGTCCGCATTTACGGTACCGTTACGGTGCGTGGGATGCACCCATTTTTTGACCATCAGTGAGTCTTTGCTCCGTTTCACATACCGGTAGAGCCAGATTTCTGGCTCATACTCATAGAACCGCTCGTCAAACCCTGGCGGTAGCAAACAAAAAAGCGTATCGTGCGAGTTACGCGACTCGCCGCCTACCTGGTACTGAGTCGGGTTTTTGACTCTGATTTCAGGCACGGGCAGATAGGGTACCGCAGAGCCCCCGGCTGAGCCTACCCGCTTCTCAGAGCCGTCGGCAAGCTTGAGGTAAAGCTCCTCATCAGGCTTGACAAACAGGGAAGTCGATCCACTTGGAGGTGAGCCTGGGGCCGGGGTATGGGTGAGCGTGAGTCTTGACATGATCGTTTAGAGTGTTTTGAGTTCGGCACCGGCGGCAAGCAGCACATGGCCCTCCTCTCCCAGGTGGGTGTTGGCGTGCAAGAAGGTCTGGCTAGGGCCTATCTGGATAATTTCGTCTATCAGGTTGTCCTGGATGCACCAGCGAAAGCCTGAACCTTGGGGAGGAGTATCGCCTCCGGGCCGGAACTCTATCCAGCTTGCATTAGACAGGTCTTCTCCCAGCGTCCAGTATTTTTTATCGGCGCGGGTGTAGACGAGCATCCCCTCGCGCCGTCTTTCAGAGGTAATCGCATCCCTTGTTGCCAAGTCAGCGACCGAACGTAGACCGTCTATGCCGAAGAGCGGATCGATGACCGGGAAGGTATCGAGCTCGTCAGTCGGGGCGACCACGCCAGTGAGCGGTACGGAGTTGGGTATCTGTGCCATGAATAACTGAGAAGTAGTCTGAGACGTGTGTAGAGGCGCTTTTTGGGTTGTTGAATACCTGTTGCGGGGTTGTGGATGGCCGGTTCTGAGCCTGTCAGGCTATATCCTGCAACTTTCGGTCTTGCGTAGCCTTGCACATTTCAACTATTGTCCTGCACGCGGCAACGTCCTCGAACCCCGTAGTACATCTTCCGGGAGCTATCGAAGAAGCCCGTTTTAGAAGACCTGTATGGATGAAAGCGGTGCGTAACGGTTCTTCTGCGTCCTGGCTCGGCCACCTTCGACGGCGATTACCAAATCCGTTTCGTGGGCCCACTCCTGTGAGCCTTTGAATTGGCCCTCCTTAGTGGACTGCATCACGAGCACGACGGAGAGCTGTGGGTACTTCTCCCGGAGCCGCCGAAGCTGATCGATCTCCATACCGGCATGATTGACCGAGTCGATGAAGAGGAAGCGGTAGCGGGACAAGTCCGCATCTGAGAGGGAGGCGGCAAAGTCCATCCCGGCTACTGGGCCGCCTGCGCGGCTGACCTTGTCTTTAAGCGTATAGCTGCCGTGCTCTTCGGATGATACGTAGAGCACCGGGCCGAGCCGGGCTGCATCGACGGCCCACTGAAGGCCGAAGGTGGATTTGCCCTGGCCGGGCAGCCCGTGCAGCATGGCCAGAAAGCCTTTAGCCACTTTGCCCGTCAGCGTGGCTATGGGCTCGGAGAACTCATAGGTGGAGTAGCTGACGGCCATCAGGTCTGAGCCCGTCATCAGAGGCTGCCCTTTGCGCCTTGGTTTAGCCAGCTGCTCGATCCTTTCCAGCGAACCCAGGCCTTGCACTTGTTCTCCTTGCGGCACGTAATGGTAGGCGGGGCGCTGGTCAGGTACCCGTCCCGACTTCATCAGGGCCAGTTCTGCTTCCAGCTCACCGAGGCCACTTACGGCTTTGGCTTTCGCCCCTGCCTTTGCCCGGCAGGGTGTCTTGCAGGGATTGCCGGGGGTACAGCCCATCCCATCCACGTTACCCAGGCCCAGCAGTCCGCCGAGGCCGCGCAGGTCAAGCTTCGAGGCTTCCATCCGGCCCGACTTTAGATAGCCCTCCAGAGACTCGATAGCCCCAAGAATGTGGTTGTGCAGCGGGTCGGTCTGGCCCGTGGTGGAGGCTAGGAAACGCGAGGCCGATTTAATCCATCGCTTTGCCCATTCCGGCTTGGGTGAGAGGCCCTGCTGGCGGATGTAGCGCGAGAGCAGTCGCACTGACTCATACACCGCCTCGCCGCCCGCGATGGAGAGATATACGGCCAGCTTGTCATCGGGAACGTCAAGACGCACCTGGCCGGGCGTTGCCGTATTGGCGATCTCTACCAGGGTCTGCTGGATGTCGCGCAGCTCAGGGGCAAAGCCCGACGTGGCCCGCACCAGTTTCTTTAAGATGGCCTGCTGAAGCGCCTTGAGCAGGCGTACCAGATCGGCAAGCTCCACCTCCCGGTTTACCACACCGCAGAAGCGCTTGATGAGCCGGGTGGCCGTGCTGATCTCCTCGACCTCCTTGGGCAGAGGTTTGTAGGTCTGCGTAATTACTACAGGCTGAGAGGGGGAGGCCTTCGGCCTGGCCGCTTTTCTGGGTTTGGGTGCCGTGGCGGCGGGCGGCGTTGGAGGGGACGGCGCGAGACCGTCGAGATACTCCTGATACTTGCCCAGGTAGAGGTCTACCACCTCGGCCACGTCCTTGTCTTTGTAGTAGACGGCCCAGCCGTGCTCAGAAGCGGGCACCATGATGTCGCGGTGTAGCTCCTCCAGTTCTGCCGGTACGCCCAGCGTGGAGGCCAGGTGCAGGTAGTTATCAAGCGTGGCTTTCTCTTGTGCCATGGCTGCCAAGTAGCGACCCGGCACCGTGAGGCCTCCCGCTTCGGGCAAGGTTGTACGCTCAAGGCCCGAACGTGGCAGAATACGGAACGATGTGGAAGCTGCCCCGAAGGCCGGAAGCTATTTGGAGGCCGTATGGCAACCACCACCAAGAGCGGCAAGGCCGCAGGCAAGCGCAAGTCCAGCCGCAAAAAGACCAGCCGCAAGAAGGGCTGCAAGGTTACGCCCATGTGCTCGGCCTTCGGCAAAGAGCTGCGCGAAAAGGGCACCTCTATCGCTGGCAAAGGCCTCAACTCACCCTGCAAGTCTCGCGCCCGCCAGCGCAAGAAAGAGGGCTGCCTCGGCGGGATTACCTCCGTGGGCAAGACCGTCGTGATCACCGTCAAAGTGCCCAAGTCCAAGCTCAAGTAATGCAGGCCGACAAGACCATGCCGCGCCTGCCGCTCAAGACCGGCTCGCCCGACGACTTTCAGACACCGCCCGAGGCGCTGGACATTCTTTTGCCCTACCTCTCGGGCTACTCTCACGTGTGGGAGTGTGCGGCAGGCAAGGGCAACCTGGCGGGGGCGCTCAAGGCAGAGGGCTTCAAGGTAACGGCGACCGATAAGGAGTGGAACTTTCTGTCTGGCAGAGATAATCCCGATGGGGCTGACGTGATCGTTACCAATCCGCCCTACTCGATCAAAAACGCTTTCCTGGAGAGGGCCTACGAGCGGGGACTGCCCTTCGCCTTCTTGCTGCCTTTATCGACCCTTGAGTCGGCCCGCCGCCAGAAGCTCTTTGCCCGCTACGGCATAGACATCGTGCTACCCTCGCGGCGCTATCACTTCGAGACCCCATCGGGTCGCTCGGGCAAAAGCTCCTCGGCCTGGTTTGCCACCGCCTGGTTCTGCCACGGCATACCCATGCCGCGCCAGATCATGTTCTGCCCGGACGTGATGCCGGAGCGACCCGTGTTCAATACCCCTGAGGACGCTAGAACCATTGAGACCCGGCAGCTCGCCAGGGCCAGGCAGGCTTTGCAGTCCGCATAAACCCTATCCCGTTCATGTCAGGATCAGCCTCTGTAAACACGCTTCTCGGGCCCGGCACCAAGCGGGCCCGTGGCTCTGCCGATCAGATTCAGGCGCAGCTCAAGAACACGGACTTCGAGCTTGCCCGCGAGCAGTGGGGCTTTGACTCCTGCCCGGCAGACTGGATGGATGCTGTTATTGCCAAAGCAGAGGTATCCTCCGAGCATTCGGTGCTTATCCCTTGTGCGGGCCAGGGCCTGCTTGCCGACCGCATTACCGAAAAGCTGGGGTACAACGGCTACCGTGTGTTGGAGGTACAGGAGCGCGAGGCACAGCTCCGCGACCTGCTTTCGGTGAAGGGGTATCGCCTGGCGGATGTATACGATCTGATGTCGGCTGAAGGCACCGATCTCTATAACCGCATCGTCTGCTTTCCGCCCCATCACCGGGGCCGGGAGGCCGACTACCTAAGGCAGTGCTACCGGCTACTCGCGCCCGTCGGCAGGCTTTGCGCCATCGTGGCCGACTCGGTATTCTACCACTCCCGGCCTGAATGCCATGAGTTCCGGATACTTTTCCGCACTCTGCGCAGGCTAGGCCGGGCGGGCTATGAGAGACTGGAAGACGAGGTGCAGGACGACGAGTCCGGGCAAGGCGAAGGCTCCGGCCAGCCGGAAGACTCGGAGCACGCAAGTCCGCAGCCGGAGCCTGAGCCCGGCGACGACGAGGAAGGTGAAGACAAGGAAAGTCCTGGCGATGAAAAGCCTGCCACAAAACCCTCCACAGGTAAGGGTACCCGCCCCCGGTCAGGTGCGCCCACCGATGACGACGGAGACGGAGGCCGGGCTTTTGAGCATGACGCTCCCAATCAGCTGGCCTCACCGTTCTTCTCGCCGCCTGTACTACCGCCTACAAAGCCCCACCGGCCTAATCCCTGCCAGGGCAGGTTCTGGCGGCTGGTCTGGATGCAGCGCGGCCCGCAGAAGTATGCTGAGGAGTCGCTCGACGATCACGGCCCCTTCGCGCCGGACGACGAGGCTCTCTCGCTGCCCAAGATGCGCAGCCGCTCCATTGTCCCGCAGCGTGGCAGGATGCCTTCGTTGCCAAAGCCTCAGGGCGGCCTGCAGCCCTCCAATCCGGCTCAAGCCCCTCAAGGTAGCTCGCCGCCGGGGGACGATGCGCAGGCCGAGCTGGAGCTGGAGCTCGAACTGATCCGGATGCGCCTCGGGCCGCAGACGCTCACGGGCCTGCCCGCAAAACGCCGCCTCACCCTGGCCCGCGCCAGACTTAAACTCAGCTAAACACGATGTACAAGACCAAGGAACTGGAACCACTCATCCGCACGCTCGATGCCGATACCGTGCGCCGCTTCGATCTGCTTTTGAAGGTGTCGAAGGGCTTTATCAAATCCAACGAGAAGGCCCTGGAGATGGACAGGCTGCTTCTGGCCCAGCTTCAGAAGGAAGTTCCGGAGCGGCTGCCTGCTCACCTCAAGCCGTCAGCCTCAACCAGCAGCCAGGATGCCGTGCAGCTTATCGCTGACCGGCTGGCCTCGGCCTTCGCTCACCTTCAGAAGGGAGCGCCCGGAGGCCAGGCTACAACCTTCTCAGGTAAGGTCGGCACGGAGGATCTGACCGATGAGCTGCGGGCCAAAGTGGAGTCCGTCTTGAAGATACAGTACCAGGTGCCGGGACGCGCAACGCCTGTGCTGCCCAAGTCATCCGTGCCTGACTTTCAGAAGATCGTCGATGACGTGATGCTGGGCCAGAACGTGATGCTGGTCGGTGGGGCCGGTACGGGCAAGACCACGCTGGCCCAGGCCGTGGCCGATGCGCTCGGGCGGCCATACATTACCATCAACTGCTCGCAGTGGACGGCCCCGACCGAGATCATCGGCGGCCAGACCATCGAAGGGTATCAGGAGGGCAAGATGATTGAGGCCTGGCGTAACGGCTGGATGCTGATCCTGGACGAGTTGCCCAAGCTTGACCCCAACACGGCGGGCCTGTTCAATGATGCGCTGGCCAAGTCCAAGGTGCCGGGCGGAAAGATCTTCAACGCCCGCAAGGAGGGCTTTGACCGCCACCCGGACTTTGCCTGCATCGCTACGGGCAACGTCTACCCAAACGCCGAAAGCGTGGCGTATGGGGCCAACAACAAGCAGGACTTGTCGCTGCTGGATCGCTTTGCAGGTTCGGTGTATACCATCGAAAAGAACCCCGAGCTTGAAAAGAAGGTGGTCGGGAGTGCCACACTATGGGCCTGGTGCAACATCGTGCGAGAAGTGATCGAAGAGCTACGCTACGAGGCGGCAGTTTCGCTGCGCTGGATGCAGACCTGTAGAGATACGCTGCTGCTGGAACTTGAGCGTTTTGAGCGTGGAGGAGCCAAAGAGGCTGATGCGGGCAAGACGCTGGGCGACTGTTTTGAGTCCTTCTGCACGCAAGGCTTTACGGCAGTACAGAAAGATACACTTAGCGAACGCTGCCGCGATAAGGGGCTTGATCTAGCACAGGTCTACGGCTATGGTTATAGGGGTACTCCCGCCTGGAAAAACATGCAGACTGAACTAGCTTCTGCCGGTATGACCGGAAGCAAGACGGCCAAAGTTTCCAAAAGCAAAGGCACATCAGGCCTCGGAGCGATCTTGCCAGCAACCCGCAACACCTTCTCCGTCGAGCTTCCTGAATAGGATCATGGTAGAAGGCACGCCGAAGATATACGACCAGGGCCTTGCCGGGCGCAGGCGTTCGCCGGGCCCAGACCCGATGAAGCCCCAGCGCCTTACAGCCCGTGAGGAACGCGAGATTGCTCCCTTCCGCCGCGAGTCAGGGGCGGTGATCCGCGACGACTTTGCCAATTTGATAGAGTTCCGCAGGTGGGCCAAGGACTACTGGCGTGATCATATTACCCAATCACAGAAAGAATACTTCTACCTAACCGACGATCAGGTGCGCAGCCAGGCAACGTGGGGCACCCAGTTCGGCAAGGGCGTAAACGCCGACGAGATTCTGGAGGGCATACGCCGATTCCGCGACCCTGATCTTATCGGCAGATTGCTGGCCCGATTTGAAACAGCTTTGCCGCAGGACATCCGCAACGCCGTGCCCCGTCGCAGGCTTGACTACAACGACCGTGGCCTTGGCGTGTTCTCCTTCGATAGGGCCGCGCAGGGCCTCTACCGGCTGCCTGAGTTTGTAAACCCGGCAACGGGAGAGAAGGTGGACTACCGGCAGGTGGAGCAAGAGGCGACAGCTACAAACGGCCAGCAAAGAGACAGATACTGGCAGGCGGCAACACAGCCCAAACAGGAGTTGCTTAAGCGTTGGGAATTGCGACCCGACGGCTCACCCCTATTTCGCACTACCGCAAAGCGCGTATTCGGCCACTTCCCCAAGACTAAGCGCATGAAGGCCGCGACGGAAATCTTCGTCTCATGCGGTAACTACTCTGACATCTCACCCGAGCAGTTTCTCTACTCGGGCATGGTAGCCCTTGTGATCGCCCGCCTGTTGATCCGGGGCGGAGTGCCGGTCAAGATCAATACTGTGATTGGTTGGCGCGGCTCCTCAAGCCGTGAGGACTACTGCTGCGCCGTTGTGCCGCTCAAGGCCTACGACGAGCCGCTAGACGACAACCTGCTGGCCCTGGCCACGAGCGACCCGCGCTTCTGGCGTTGCGAGGGATTTCGGGCCTGCATGTGCCTGCGTCGCTCTGCCGGGATGCACCTATCTGGGGCGGGCCTTGTGGGCTATGACCTGAGGCGGGTGTTCAACCAAGCCCCTTACGCTAAGGGCACAGCAAACCGCTTCTTCTTCGGGCGTGTCAGGTCGGAGGCTGAGGCCTTGAAGGCCATCGAGGAGGCAATACTAAAAATCCTTGAGGCCCTGAACAGTTAAGCCATGCAGACTATTCAACGCAGCTATCACCCTATACCCTTACAGATTGCTCGCAAAGGCCTTGCCGCAGCCGTGCCTTACGCCCCGGCATTTCAAGCCTTGATGGCGGCAACCGAGGAAGAGCTTGCACATTTATCTGCTGCTCAGACGGATATGGTGGAAGACATCACCGAGGCAGCCTGGCAAGCAGCGAAGCTATCGGAAGATACTCTCCTGGGCTTGTTGCCGGTGCTTAACGTGCTCTCGGCTGCCCTGCTCACGCAAGGCCAGGTGATACTGGACTCTCGCCTTTCAACCAATACCCCGCCCACTGCTCCCTCTCAATCTCCCACCAACGTTGATAGCCTCAAGGTGCAGGCGGCCAAGGCCAAGCTGCGCCTGCTGGCCCTTAAGTAAAAAATATGGCAAAGAAGCAACTACAGATCGGCACACACCAGGGCACAAACGTGGTCAGTTACGAGCTGCCGACCCTGGAGATAGTGCTAAGTGAGAAAACCATCCTAAGTCAGATGCCCTCCCGCGACCCTGGATCGCTGGCCGCTACTTTCAAGGACATCTGGAACCAGGCCCGTATCAGCACGCAGGAGCTTTCCTACCTGTTATTCTTCGATGCTGAGGGCAAAGCCATCGGCTCCATGCACCTAGGTGCCGGGGCCCTCACCATGACCCTGGCCGACATCAACATCGCCTGCGCCGCAGCACTATGCTGTAGAGCTACTGGGGTAGCACTGGCCCACAATCACCCAAGCGGCAACCTCCGCCCGTCCGATGCCGATAAACAGCTCACCAAACAACTTGCCGAGGCGATGAAGATGCACGGGGTGCAGTTGATCGACTCGCAGATTATCACAGGGAATGACTATGTGAGCTGGAGTGAGGAGGGGATGCTTACATAATTTTTGAGTTTGGTACTAAGTCTATCGGTTTAGCCCTTTCTTTGCATAAATAATTTCACCATGAAGACATTCATCATTACCGCTTGCCTGGCCCTTGCTGGCCTGGGCACCAGTAGCACCGCCAGTTCAGAGGTTACCACCGCCACTTGCTGTGCGACCGCCAACTGCTGCGATATGCCCGATTGCACGCCCGAGGACTGTGCCGATATGGGCTGCTGCACCATGGCTTGCTGCGAGTAGGCTGGCATTAGCCTTTCAGAATACGAAGAAGCCCCCAGAGATGGGGGTTTTTCTTTTTAACTTAAAAGACTAATTGCATTTTCAAATTCGCCCATCCTTGTTGCTTGATTGAAAAAGGGCAAGCCCCAAACCGTGAACTTGCGACCTTTATGTAATTGTTCGATCTTATGTTCTTGCTTAAGGCTTTGTAGAAATTGCTCCTTCCAGGCATCTGCGGCTAGTAAATGAGTACCCTTAGGTTCAATAAACACTTGATAGTGCATTTGGTCTTCACCCGATGCGCGAGACAAGAACAGGATAAAGTCCGGGTAGAACTTCTGCCCGCCATCGAATGTGTAAAGTTTTACAACCTGCTCGTTGCGAATTAAAAAAACCTCTTCCCATTTCTGCTTCAGGTCGTCATAAATCCTGTCAAAGTACTTGACAAGTAGCTTCTCCTCGCTAGTACCAAAATTATCTTCATAGGCATACCAATCAAGCTTGGAGATGTCAAGCCGGTATTTACGCTCGTCCGATTCGGTTGTTTGGCTTAAACCAAACTCTTGATCTGCGCCCGTAAATGCCGCAAAGCTGACGATTTTGTTATCAAAGACTTTATAGATAAACTCTGGGTAAAACTCCCTTGAACCACGATATTGACTTCTGGTGCCTTCTAACACCGGCTGCATTTGCTCAAGCACACGTGTGCAGATGTGCAGCCACTCATCAGGCGTAAGCTTGTCCTCATGGTTTTTATCTGGGGTAGCTGTTACCTCTACTTTAATTGCTCCTAAATAGGTTTCACCTGTAACAAACTCTCTTGCTGAGGAAAGATTAGGCAATTGATATTGTAGGGAATTAAAGTGGTAAAACCTCAACTTGTGCAACGACTTTATTTTGATCGCAGCAGGGCACTTAGATAATGAAAAGTTATAGGTCTTGACAGTTGGCCCAGCCTGAGGCTTACCGTCCTCGCCCAGTATTGTGCTTTGCCTTAAGGCACCGGAGTAGAGCGTTGTCTTGAACCGCATATCCAAGACCACCTTGGGTAAGCCTTGCAAGGCAAATCGACCTCCATCCTCATCTTCGATGCGCCTATTAGAATATACGAGCCCAGCCTTGTAGAACCCCGTTTCCCTAAATTCCTTCTTTAGCTTTAGTTCTCTCTCCTTCATCAACTTGTCTTTCAAGCCAAGCTGCTGAAGGGCGGTATTAAGTTCGGTGATGTAGTTGGGGTTGTGGGCCGCATGGTAGAACAGCTCTTCGCAAATACGTATGGCTTGCTCTTGCGCATTATCATACTTACGCTGCCTGACTGGCTGCCCCTGCTCAACTGTGAAAGGGCAATACCGCGCACCCCGCCCAATCAACTGAGCTTCGCTCATTGTAGTTTTACTGGGGGCCGTCCCTTTGCCTGACTGGGTATCGTAGAGCCTGACGATGTCAAACAGGTTGAGCACATCCCAACCTTCATTGAGCATGTCAACAGCGAAAATCGCTCGATACTCGTTTGTCTTATCCTCTAAAGAATTTACAGCCAACTGTTTGGCTACTGAATCTTCTTTAGAGTTTATCGCTAAACACTTATCCTCCCTAAAATCTTCCCGTAACTCTAAAGCAAGATTGTCAAGCGTAATCTTGTTCTCTCTGAACCATTCAAAAGCTTTATACAGCGCTCTACCTGGGCTTGAGCCGAATATACGGGTCTGCATACTGCCCAGTTGCTGGGCGCTTGACTCCATCGCTTTCAGCTTTTCGCCATCTAGTTGCTTAACCGTGTGTACAAACAGCTCACAAAACTGTTTGCTCTCAGCAATCGTCTTTGACTTAAACAGTATCACAGGCTTAATGGTCTGCCCGTGGTGCTCGAAAACCTTGCGTCTGTATTGGGAAAGAACAAGGGCGATCAATGCACGCTCCATAGGCGGCATATCTGCTTGCAATACTTTTATCTCTTTACTGTAGCCTTCCTCTCTAAACTTTCTGAGGCTGTAATCGAATAGCAGCTTATCCGTGTATTTAGCCGCTATGTTGGGGTCAGCCATATCCACTGTGGCCGTGAACTCAATTAAAGCATTAGCAGGGTGAGACTTATGGATGCGGTGAACGGTGCGTTCCCAACCCATCAACTCAATTTGCTCATCGGCTTTAAGCTGCTCCATCTTGACTCCCTTCTTTGTCAAGGCATTGATGTGGTGCGCCTCATCGGAAAGCAGGATTACTCTCTCGCCTTCAAAATCCTCAAACGTCAGCGCATTCTCGCTGGGGTTGTTCAGGCGAGTATGCAGCCCCTGGATAGTAGTGAAGCAGATGTTAATGCAATCAGGGTGGGCGCTGGCAAAGCTGGCAACCTCTTGCAGATGTACCCGCTCACCCTCAAACACGAGGCCGGAGGGGTTAAATAGATACTTGGAACTTGCCGGGTTAAGGAAGTTATCCCGAGTCTTCTCAATGATTGAGTTGCTATTCACAAAGAATAGAAACCGCCGATACCCCTTTTGGTATAGGTAGAGGATCAACCCTGCCATAATCATGGTTTTGCCGCTACCTGTAGCCATCAGGTAGAGCAGATGTGGACAGTGCATTGACCTCGGCAGGAAGCCTTCTGCCTCCCAGTATTGTAGAAAATTCTGGAAGGCTCGCTTTTGGTAGGGCCTGACCGTAAACTCAGGATTGAGGTTTTCAAGTAGATTTCGAGGTATCTCCGTACTGTCAATAGCTCGATTGCCGAACTCATCCTTGAGAAGCTCTTCAAGTCGCTTGGTGGGCACTACAGAAATGCCAACCGGGTTACCAAATAGATCGGTCTGCATATCTATTTGGCGTTAGCGTAAAATGTACGGTTTACTTGCTTGTCCGCTTCCGTAAGGCCATAGGTGGCATCCTCTTGCTCATTATATGGGACATAGAGCATGTTTTTATCCAGAATCTCGATCAGGTAGCGCTTCTGGTCGGTCAGGGTTAGGTCTTGTAAACTAACGGCAGCCGCATCAATGGCCTTGGGGCTGAGTTTGTAGGAAAGAAAAGCCCGCTCCTGCATATCCTGATAGATTTCACTGATCTCAAGTGCCGTAGTCGCCTCTTGTATTCGTAGAGCGAATGCCTCGTTGAACTGGGCCAGCTCAGCATAGACGAAGCTTCCTCCACCTTTCCAATCGTACTTCGTGGAAATACCGCCTTGTTCTCCTTTGATGACTTTCTCCAGGCGCTCCATGGGTATGTTGCGGATGTAGTCCATCTGCTCGCAGGCAATGAAGCGCCTACCCATTTTGAGGGCGACAGCGGCGGTCGTGCCCGAACCGGCAAAGAAATCTAGGACGATGTCGCCAGGTTTGGAACCTAAGTGCAAAACTCTTTCAAGTAACCTTTCTGGTTTAGGGGTATCAAAAACTACACCTGATGAGAGCAGTCCAATTTCTTTTTTTGCCTCATCACTATGCCCCACATCAGTATGTAACCAAAGCGTTTGTGAAGGGAGCTCATCCTGAACTTCGCTCAAGAATCTCTTTAATCTTGGAACACTATTACCGTCAAAACCAAACCATATTCGATTGTCCTCAATCAATTCGGGTATTCTTTCCTTGTTAAACCTCCAACTTGAGCCTTTAGGTGGATAGTGCTCTATTCCTGTCGGAGATATGATTGGGTAATAAGCATATTCTCTATACTCTGTTCGTAGTAGATCACCCGAAGTCCATACTCCTCTAGGATCGTTGTCCAAGTTTTTGTAACTTAAATTTTGCTTCTCGGTTCTTGGAAGTCCATTTAATGTAAATGACCCTTTCTTCTTTGCATATGTTAATAAATAATCATGACTTTCAGAATAGAATTTAGAGTCAGCTTTAGTTGAATATTTTTTCTGCCAGATTGCTGTTCCAATAAAATTATCGCGCCCGAATAAATTATCTTCATCGCATAACACTTTAAGATAATGGGCTTCACTGTCGTCAGCATTGATGAATATACACCCATCTAATGCCAATAATTCCTTAGCTACATTCAGTCGATTTCGCATGAACGTTAGCCAAGAAGAGTGATTAAAGCTATCGTTATACCCAAAACTATCGCTACCAGTATTGTATGGCGGGTCGATATATATTAGCTTAACCTTGCCTCTATATACTGGTAATAAAGAGTGTAGGCATAATAGGTTGTTTCCTTTTAGAACGAGATTATCTTCCAGGCCGATTGTGCTAACTGCTTCTTTACCCGTTTCGGTGTATCGAGCCCATGCCCTCATGGCCTTCGGCTCCAACAGCCTATCTATCTGATCTGGTGCCAACGTCTCGTTGTAGAAGACTTCATTTCGGCGTGCATCGTCTTTCGTTTGGCCACCCTCAAGCACACAGTCCTTATAGGGCCAGGCAAGCACCACCTCGCGGCTCTCAGTTAGGTACTCGCCCTCATGCGTTTGTAGGCCTATCTTGTTCTTGAAAGTGGTGTAGCTGTCAGGCAAGAACTGCTTGTTCATCACAAAGCGCTGAAACTGTACCTTATCGAAGATGAGCAGTCCATCTACCTGCTCAAAAAAGTGCTGCTTCAGTCCTTCATGCCCAACCAATAGCTTCAGCAAGGAAGGTTCAAGCGCCAGGGCGTGCTCAACAATGCTATTCTTCAGCAGATTGCCCTCATCGTTAGCATACTCAGGATGGTTAGAGAGAAGGTCAGCAAGGTCTTGAAAGAGGTTCTGCACGTGCGGTGTCCAAAATGTCAGCTAAAGTAAAGGTCGAAGCTTACCCATACGTCGAACCTTTGAGGGAAATCTTGCGTTTAAGGCATTTTTTTAGCTCTGCTACCCCCAAAACTATACAAGCACCTTACACCCCTACCCCCGTAACAGTGCCTGGACTCAACCCCAAGATGACCATGCACCAACTTACCCAATACCAAGACTGTATCGAGGCCTGCCAAGACTGCGCCGTAGCCTGTGATGCCTGTGCGGATGCCTGCCTATCAGAGCAGGATGTGAAGATGATGATGGCCGAGTGTATCCGGCTAGACCGTGATTGCGCCCGGCTCTGCCAGATGGCGGTAGCTTTCATGGCTTCAGGCAGCCGATTTGCCTATCAAGTCTGCGAGCTATGCGCCACCGTCTGTGAGGCCTGCACTGAAGAATGCAGCAAGCATACCCATGAAGAGCACTGCCGCCAATGCGCTGAAGCCTGCCGCCGCTGTGCCGAGGCCTGCCGCCAAATGGTAGCTACAGCCTGATAAGCCTCATACAACAAGCAAAGACCCTTGCAACTCGTAAGGGTCTTTGCTTGTCCGGTAAGCTTACCGCACCTCCGCCTTAAAGCCGGCCTTCTCTACCTGTCGGATGATCTCCTCGGCAGGCTTGTCGGTCTTCACGGTCAGCGTCTTTTCGGGATTGGCAATGTCTACCTGCCACTCGCAGCCGAGCTCATTTAGGGAGGGGGTTACGGCCTTGAGACAGCCGCCACAGTTGATGTTGGTCTTAAAAGTCTTGGTTTCCATTGTGTTGACGTGTTTTTAGTTAAGAAAGTGAGGGACTAGCGGCAGCAGGACTTCTTAGGCCTGAACCACTTAATTACGGCCCAGAGCATCTGCAAGGGCCAAAGCAGCCACCGCCATTGCGGGGCCGGGCTTGTTTGTGCTTTCATAGCGAGCGTGCGCGAAGGAAGAGTGAATTGGTTACTACACTTACCGAGGAGAGGGCCATAGCCGCCCCGGCAAGCATAGGATTGAGCAGATAGCCGTTGATGGGATAGAGCGCCCCCGCCGCCACCGGAATGGCCACTACGTTATAGAAGAAAGCCCAAAAGAGGTTGGAGCGAATGGTAGAGACCGTGAGCCTGGAGAGGCGCAAGGCACGGGGCACTGCCGCTAGGTCAGACGACATGAGCGTAAGCCCTGCTACCTCCATAGCCACGGCCGAGCCTGCACCCATCGCCACACCCACATCCGCCACGGCCAGGGCCTCGGCATCGTTCACGCCGTCGCCTACCATGGCCACTTGCTTGCCTTGGGCTTGCAGCTCCTTCACGAACGCACTTTTATCGGCAGGCAAAACTTGGGCTCGCACAGAGTTTATGCCCACTTGCGTGGCTACGGCTTTGGCAGTAGCGCCATTATCGCCGGTGAGCATATGCACCTCCAATCCAAGGTCTTGCAGGCGACTAACCGCTTGGCGTGAGGTTCCTTTAACAGGGTCGGTAATCGCCAGCAGGGCTACATGGCGACTATTCCAGCCAAGCATAATGACCGTTTTGGCCTGGGCCTCCAAGGCGCTTGCCTGTTGGCTTAGGGTGGCATTCATGGCGATCCCTTCCTGCTCCATAAGGCGGATGTTACCTATGGCGATTTTTGAGCCATTGACGGTAGCCCTTACCCCAGCCGCCGTAACGGAGGTGAACCCTGATACCGACTCATTTGGTACGTCAGCAATGCTTTGTAACTTCAGGTAGGCGGTAACAGCCTTAGCTAGGGGGTGCTCTGAGCGTTGCTCCACGGCCAAGACGGCGGCGAGGGCTTGCTCCCTTTCTGAATCCGGCACTTTTTCCGCCCAAACCAAGTCAGTAACAGCAGGCTTACCTTTAGTGATCGTGCCGGTCTTATCCAGAACGACAGCCGTAACGTTTCTAGCCAGCTCCAGCGCTTCGGCATCACGCACCAGGATACCTGCCTGGGCACCTTTGCCTACCCCGACCATAACGGCCGTAGGCGTGGCCAGCCCCAGAGCACACGGGCAGGCAATGACCAGCACGGAGATAGCAGCTACCAACCCATGCGAGAAGCCTTGATCGCCGCCCCATACCAGCCAGGCCACGAATGTGAGCAACGCGATTCCGATTACAACCGGTACAAAGACTGCCGCGATACGATCTACCAGCCTCTGCACCGGTGCCTTCGAGCCTTGCGCCTCTTCAACGGTACGAATTATTTGGGCAAGCAGTGTCTCTGAGCCCACCTTATCGGCCCGGTAGGTGATAGAGCCCTGGCCGTTCAGCGTCCCGGCAAAGACAGCTTCCCCGGCAGTTTTTTTCACTGGGGCAGACTCGCCCGTGATAGTAGACTCATCAAGATACGTCTCGCCTGAAACCACAGTACCGTCTACTGCCACCTTTTCCCCGGCCCGTAGAATGATAACATCACCAACGGAAAGCTTAGAGACAGGCATCTCGTGTGTTGTGCCATCGGGCATCTGCATCAGCACGGTTGTAGGTTGTAAACCCATCAGCGCCTTGATGGCTGATCCAGCCCTTGCTTTAGCCCGCTCCTCAAGCACTTTACCCAGGAGGATAAAGGCGATTACTACAGCCGCCGCCTCGAAGTAGACGGTCGGCTCTAGGCCTTGCCTGTTGAGTAGAGAGGGATAAATGGTATTGATTGCGGAAAAGACAAAGGCGATGCCAGTGGAGAGCGCCACCAGCGTATCCATGTTCACCTGCCCGTAGCGGATGCGTTTCAGGCCTGTAACGAAGAAGCGTCGGCCAAACCAAAGCACCGGAGCGGTCAAAGCCATCATCCAGTAGTTAGCCCCCGGCAGCGAGTGATGGAAGAACATACCGATCACAAACACGGGAAGGGCAAACACCACGGCCCCTGTTGTATCCTGATAAAGCTGTTTAAGTGCTTTGCCCTCCAGTGCCTCGGCATGGGCGGCATGGTCTTCGTGCTCCTGGTGCTCCTCCATGCCAGCGTGGTGGGAGTGTTGAGCGGACTTAGGAATCACCAGTTCATAGCCAATACCGCGTATTGCCTGCTGTAGCTGCTCTGGGCCGGTCTCCATAGGACGGTAGGTAACGGCAACCTTCTTATTTACGAAGTTGACTGTCGCATCCTCCACGCCAGGCGCGGTTTTAAGAATGCTCTCGACGCTTACCGCACAAGAGGCGCAAGACATACCGACAACCGGGAAACTCTCACGCCTTGCAGGCTCGGCTTGTGCGTGTTCCTTTACCGCTTCAGCCGTTTCTTTATGATGCACATGTGTATTCATAGTGCTTTGGTTTTCACTACAAACAACGCAGGCAGCCAAGAGAAGAGTTTTACACGGTTTGGGTATAGGCTTGTAGAATTATGGTCATTAAAAAGGCCCATCATTGATGAGCCCTTTTGCAAGGTTGCTAATTGGTTAGTGCCCACCCATCCCCGAGCCATAAGGTCGGTTGGCCAGCATCCAGTTCTGGAACTGGCCGATCTCTTTGTTCTGATCTACAATCACCCTCTCAGCAAAGCGGCGAATGAAGGGTACGTCTCCATTCTTGATAACGGCGTTGGCCATCTCAATGGCAGATTGATGGTGGACTACCATAAGCTGTGCGAAGTCAAAATCAGCCTTGCCAGTCAAAGGCAGTAGGTCAGCCCCTCGCTCCATCTTCATCATGGCCGAGTCGGATTCAGCCTCGAAGGGGTCTGCATTCATCATATCCATCAGCGGCGTGTGGGCGGCGATGAAGCTGTCAAGCTGAGCGATTTCCGTCTGCTGTGCCGCTTTGATCATTTGTGCCATACCCTTGATGGTTGCGTCTTGGCCGATGGCTAGCTGTTTTTCTGCCATCTCAACAGCTCCCATGTGGTGCATCCGCATCATCTTGGCAAAGTCATGGTCAGGATCCATCGTCATGCGCATCGTCATCATGGAGTCCATAGAGGAGTGCATGATCTGCATGAAGACATTGTCGTCATGGGCCTGCACCATCAGGCCATCGGCTTCTTTCTTAGAGCAGCCGATTGTTGCTATAAGCAGCGCCGCAACGGCGGCAAGAGTGAGTCTAGTCATCAAAGCAAGAAACGAAGTATTACAGACAAGATTTTTACATAGTTTTTGGATGATGCTACTGATTGGCGTAGATCATCCGTGCCTGGTAAGCGCTCGTTGCAAGCACACGCTCATCGCCAGAGAGGCCTGAAGTAATGACCGTACGCTCACCACTTGCCTGTCCCGTCTTTACGTAGACGACTTTGAAAAGCTCTGGAGCTGACTTTACAAACAGCACTGGCTTTCCGTCCACCTCGGTGATGGCAGCCGTTGGTACAGATAGTGTGCCCTGCACCGGGCGAGAGAAGGCCCGCACGTCCACGAACTCACCGAGCTTGAAATCCTCGTCGGCGTTTACTACTTCAAAAAGTACCCGCTGGCTTTGGTTGGTTGTGTTTAGACTCTGACCCAGAGATACGAGTCGCACTTGGGCTGTAACATGCCTACGGGCAGGATCAGCACAGGTAACCGAAAAACTATCCGCAGCAGCAAACAAGGGCAGGTCTTTGTCAAAGACCTGGGCCTCGACATAGACCTTACCAAGATTCGTTACCGTAAATGCAGTGGCTCCCGCCTCCAGCGTCGCCCCTACGGCGTAGTTGAAGTTTTGTACAACGCCGTCAATCGGGCTGCGCAGTTCAATGCTTCGCCCTCCGCGTGCTCCAGAGGAGAGAGTGCCTTGGTATACGGTCAGGTTCTGGCGGGCGCGATCATAGCGGGATTTAGCCTCAGAGAGGTCGCGTTTTGAGGCTATATCGGCCACGGTCTGCAATCGCTCATATTCCAGCCGGGCGGCTGCAAGCTCGGTCTCTAAGGTGTTACGCTCCGCAGTAAGGGTTGTGCGGGTTTGGGCATCTACCACTTGCTCAAGGGTTGCCAGTACCTGGCCACGTTTTACTCGGGCTCCTACGGTGGCCAAGAGCGAACGTATAGTACCCGTAAACGGTGAGGTAACTACCGCCTGCCCTTGTGGAGCAGGTGCTATGGTGCCAAAGACTTTAACGCTAGGGGCAAACTGGCCAGGGGTAATCCGCTCCGTCTCCATGGTAAACAAGAACTGTGTCTCTTTGGCCACGTTCATAAAACCGGAGCCAACCATAGCGCTGCGGGCTTTTGCCGGTTGATCATGGCCCTCATGGGCAATGGCAACCTCACCACCGCTTGCAGGTAGTAACGCTGCCACTGCTAGAAACATGGCAGCCAGGCGAGGATGGCGCACACGCATCACCAAGTACATAATAAGCGCACCCAGCGCCATGGCCGCAAGTAAAAACGGCCAGCCTTGCATGGATAAACCTGAGCCTGGGGTAACTTCCTCATCCACTACAGCGTCAATGCCGGTTAGTGCTACCAGATCGGGGCCAAGCGGAGCATTGAGCTGCACCTTTAGGGTCGCCATCGTTGGCTCAACGGTATGCTCAAAAACAAACACGCCTGGCTGAGCTGCCGTGGGCGTAATTTCTTCCTTGCCCCAGCGCAGCTTGATGGAGGAAGGCCGCGCAGGCCGGTTGGTCAAAAACTCGTTGATGTACAACCGGTAGCTCACCGTCTCGCCCACTTCGGCGGGCGCAAACTTGAGCACATATTCAAATTTGTCTGATACGGCTTCCGCTTTACGATCCTTACCTGTAGTGATGGAAGGCGTTGGTGCGTCATTGTGCCCCTCGTGGGCCATGACAGTTTGTCCCAAGAAGGGCAGACAGACTAATAAGATAATCCAATAGCTTTTCATGGTGAGGATACTTATGGGGTTATGGTGCCGCCAAGGGCATTGGTTGAGATTTGGGCTTCTCGCCATTGCCGTACCAGGTCGAGATAGCGGAGCTTGATGGAAAAAGCATCATTTACTGTGCGTAGATGAGAAATAACGTCCTGTTGGCCCACCTGCTTTAACCGTGTCGAATTGCGGATGATCTCATCAGAGCGAGGGTTGAGGATGCGCTCATAGTCAGCTAGACTTTGCGCGAGCCTTTCGCGTTGACCCGTAAGCAGGATGGAGTCGAGCCGGAAGGCTTGCCGCTGAGCTGCCAGATTCTGCTCTGCAATACGCTGACCTACTCGCGATGCCGTGATGGCCGAGCGATACTGGCGCGTCCAGATGGGAATGTCTACCACCGCACGCACGCGCAAGCTGGCGGGTGTCTCACGGTAGCCTTGGTTGAAATACCCCAGGCCAAAGGATGGCTTAAATCGACTGCGCTCAAGCTCGGTCTGACGGCGGGCTACCTCCAAGCTCTGCCTTGCCACCTGTACTACGGGGGCACTCTCGGAGCTTGGCAAGGGGCTTGCCGCTCTGGCCGAGAGGGCAAATAGAGAAGGGAGTCGCAACCCGACAACTTGCAGCCCACCTAGCGTAGCCAGCCGAGTAAGCGATGAAGCAACCAAAGCCTGATTGGCCCGCCGAGCCACTGATACCTCTATGGCTTGGGTAGCGGCAAAGCCTGATTGCAAGGCATCCGTCTGCCCGGCCTGATACAAGCGTTCAGCAGCAGAGGATATGGATCGGTAGAGCGAGTCTTGGAAGGCAAGTAGTGAATCAAGACTCTGGTAATACTGAGCTTCCAGAAAGAGCTGGCGGGCTCGCACCAGCATGTCTACACGCGAGAGTGTTGCCTGAGCCTGAGTCTGTCCCGTTTCAGACCGAAGCAGATTGCGCTGCTTCTGATAAAAGCCCGGCAGTCGAAAGGCCTGATACACTCCTGTGGCATAGAACTCGCCGGTGGGGCTTTCCAGGTTTACAACGGCATCTGGCAAGGAGAGTGCTGTGCCTTGGCGGGTCTGGCTTTGCTCTACGGTAAGACGACTGGCTTTGAGAGCCGGGCTTTGCGCTTCCACAGCAGCCAGATAGTCAAGCTCAGTCAGCCTCTGCTGACCTAACCCAAGCAGTGGTACCAGAATAAGCCCGGCACAAACCAGATTCTTAAAAGTCATCATCGGCATCGGGCTTTTTGAAGTAATCAGACAAGGCCTTCTCACCAAAGGCATAGAACACAACTGGCGTTACCAGAATATCTAGCAGTGTAGAACTCAGCAGCCCACCAAGGATGACTACTGCCACCGGATGTAGAATTTCTTTGCCGGGGGCCTCCGGGTCGAGCGTGAGGGGCACGAGAGCCAGGGCAGCCACAAGGGCGGTCATCAGCACTGGCACCAGCCGCTCTAGCGAGCCGCGAATAATCATTTCTTTGCTGAACTTCTCGCCTTCGTGCTCAATAAGGTGGATGTAATGGGAGATCATCATAATCCCGTTCCGGGAGGCTATGCCGGTGAGTGTGATAAAGCCTACGAGCGTTGCGATGGAAAACGTGCCACCAGAGAGTGCTACCGCCGCCACCGAGCCGATCAAGGCCAGGGGGATGTTGAGCATAACCTGCGCGGCAATTAGCCCGGAGCGGAAGTGCATATAGAGCACTAAAAAGATGCCGCCGAGCGAGAAGATGGAAAGCAGGCCTAGCAAGCGTGTAGCCTCCTTTTGACTCTCAAACTGGCCACCGTAGGTGATATAGTAGCCTTCACTGAGCTTTACCTCAGAGGCGATCCGGCGCTGCATGTCCTCAACGGTCGATCCCAGGTCGCGCGCCTGCACGTTTGCCGAGACCACAATTCGCCGCTGTGTGTTCTCGTGCGCTATTGTGTTCTGGCCTGTCTCGTAGCGTACATCGGCTAAAAGGCGCAAGGGCACCATGCCACCTGATGACGTAGGTATCTGCGTGTTTTCGACAGCCTCGATGGAGGTTCGCTCCACATCTTGGGCCCGCAGCAACACGTCAAAGCTTTGCTGCCCAAGCAAAATCTGAGAGCTCACCTTGCCATTTAGCAGCGTCTGTAAAACGGTGGCCACCTGACCCGACTGTACTCCATGTCGCTGCAAAGCATCACGGTTGATTTTAACGGTAAGTATGGGCACTTGCACTAGGCGCTCAATCTGGACATCGGTAGCGCCTTCAACACCGCCCACTATGTCGGCCACCTCTTGTGCTTTAGTTCTTAGCTGCGTTAGCTCGTTGCCGAAAATCTTGATAGCCACCTGGGCTCGAACTCCTGATAGTAGGTGATCTAACCGGTGCGATATGGGCTGGCCCACATTCACGGTTACGCCCTGCATAACGTTGAGCCGTCCACGAATGTCTGCCACGATCTCTGAGGATTTACGCTCGGTACCCTCCTTAAGCATCACGTCCATCTCCGAGTTGGAAACGGGTTCTACGTGCTCATCCAGCTCGGCCCTGCCTGTTCGACGCGAGACTGACCTCACCTCAGGCACTTCCAGCATGATGCGCTCGGCCAGCGTGCCCAGACGGTTGCTCTCTTCTATGCTGGTACCGGGCGGTAGCGAGAGGTTAATGGTAAAAGACCCTTCGTTAAAGGGCGGCAGAAATTCAGTGCCAAAGAAGGGCACCATAGCCAGTGCCCCGGCAATGAGCAAGCCGCTTATCCAAAGGATAGGCTTTGGTTTGCCCAAGGTTATGTGCAGGATGCGCTCATCCTGGCGTTTTAGCCAGCGTACCAAGGCTCCATCCTTATGCTCTTTAGCCCCTACTTTCTTGAGCAGAAACGAGCAGAGCGCAGGCGTTACCGTAAGCGAGACCGCTAGGGATGCCAGGATGGACGTGATGTAGGCCACCCCTAGCGGAGCGAAAATGCGCCCCTCGATGCCCTGCATGAAAAACAGAGGCAAAAACACCAGCACTACGATGATGGTAGCATAGACGATGGAGTTGCGCACCTCTGCACTTGCCTCATACACCACCCGCAGCACCGAGCGTGGCTTATCCAGCCGGGCGTTCTCCTTCAGTCTTCTAAAGACGTTCTCAACGTCTACGATGGCATCATCCACAAGCTCGCCGATGGCGATGGCCAGCCCACCTAGGGTAAGCGTATTGATAGACAGGTCAAAGACGCGGAAGATGATGGCTGTGATTACCAGTGATAGTGGTATAGCCGTAAGCGTGATAACTGTGGTGCGAAGGTTAAGAAGAAACAGGAACAGCACTAACACCACCAGAATGAAACCGTCGCGGAGGGCTTCCTCTACGTTGCTCACTGCATTATCAATAAAGCCGCGTTGCTGGAACACCTTAGCATCCATCCGCACGTCTTTGGGAAGACTAGGGGCCAGCTCTGCCAGAGAGCGCTCTACGGCTTGGGTAATCTCGACCGTGTTGGCACCAGGCTGTTTCTCCACTGTGAGGATTACGGCGGGGCGGCCGTTGTAGCTCCCATCTCCACGCTTAATGGCGGCACCGTAGCGCATCTCCGCCACCTGCGAGAGCAGTACCGGCAGGCCCTCCCGATTGGCTACCACCGTCTTAGCAAGGTCTTCCAAAGAGTAGGCCCGGCCCACGTTGCGTACCAGCACTTCCGCGCCGTAGCGGTTGAAAAAGCCTCCGGTCGTGTTCTCGTTAGCCTGGCTCAAGGCACGATCTACCTCCTCAATGGTGAGCCCGTACTGCCGCAGGCGCTCGTTGGAGACAAGCACCTGGTATTGTAATCGGTCTCCGCCAATAGGGATAACCTGGGATACGCCTTTGATGGAAAGCAGCCTGCGACGAATGGTAAAGTCAGAAAGCGTGCGAAGTGTGGAGGCCGGCGTAGTGTCCGATGATACGGCCACCATCATAATCTGACCCATGATAGAACTGATGGGTCCCATCACAGGCCGTATGCCCTCAGGTAATGACACCGTAGACAGTTTTTCGGCTACGAGCTGGCGGGCCCGGTAGGGGTCTTGGCTCCAGTCAAACTCAACGAATACCATCCCGATGCCTATGGTAGCTGAAGAGCGTACCACCTCAACGCCGGGCAAGCCGTTAAGAGCTGTCTCAACAGGAAATACTACCTGCGTCTCTACCTCCTCCGGCGAGAGGCCACCTGACTCTAAGAAAACCGTAACGCGAGGACGGTTTAGGTCGGGCAGAACATCAATAGGTAACCGGGTGAGCGTGTAGCCCCCAAGCACAAGCAACAGGGCCGCTACTGCTACAACAAACGTGCGGTTGTGCAGCGAAAAGCTGATTATGCGATCCAGCATATTAAAGCTTGTCCAGGGGTAAGCGCACACCTGGTTTTTGCCTGAACTCGGAAGGGGCCAGGCCGGTGAGTTTCTTGAACTGGTTGGAGAAGTGCGCCGGGCTTGAATAGCCCAACCGCTCTGAAATCTCCTGCAAGCTCAAATGAGTGGCAAGCAAAAGGTCTTTGGCAAGCTCTACTCTTAACGAGATGAGGTACTGCTCAAGCGTATGGCCTGTCTCAGAAGAGAACAAGTGGGAGATGTACGTATAGTCCAACCCCATACGCTCTGCTACCCATGAGCTAAACGTGTAAGGGGATGTCATCTGCACGCCCTTTACCCATTCCAGGGCGAGGGCTCGCACCCGGTCAATCTGGATGGTTCGCTTATCGCGCAGCCGCTCGAAACCGAGCGGCTCTAGAATCGCATCCAGTCCAGTAAGCTCCTCTTCAGTGAGGTCGCGTTCAAAGTCGATCTGCCCCAGGTTAACCGTAGCCGACGGCAGCCCTGAGGCTGCCAGTCGTTCACGGATCACAAGCTCACAGCGGGCGCAGACCATGTTCTGCACCGAAACTGTCATAGCCGTAAGGTTGCAGCGCTTAAGCCGCCGGTTTTACGATGATGACAAAGTCGGCCGTATGGATTTTGCCTCCGGTCTGGAATTGAAGCCAGCCACGGTAGGTGCCCTCCTGCTCGAAAGTGGTGTGCAGATCAAGCCGCCCATTTTCGATGCCAGGGTGTACGTGCAGATAGTCCAGCGTTCCCTGCCGGATCACGACCATGTGCGCTTTGGCACCCAGGTAGTTCTCCAGGCTCTCGGCGCTCACTTCCTTTCCGTTCTGCTTAACAACCGCAGCAATGTGGGCCTGCGCACCCACCGCAAATGGTTTGCCTGACTGATCGACTAAGGATACCTCGTAGCCATCCGCCATAGAGCTTAGCCTCTGGGTAGCGAACTGGGTTTTACCCTCTTTGCCTGAGCCTACGGCCACCTCATGCTTGTCGGTGGTGTGCATACCCTCGGTGGGTTTATAGTCGGCAAATAGGATATAGCGGTCGTCCTTAGGGAAGGTGTGCTTGACGCGATAGTCCCCATCCGCCCCATACTCGGGGTGAATATGGTCAAAATAGGCCAGGTCTTTGGAGGTGATGATGAGGTGAATCTTCTTCTCATGCTCAACATCCAGGGCTACGTCAGTTTTGGCATCCTCCGGGTCGGTCGGCTTGAGTACAAGCTCCGCCGCTTCTCCTGCTTTGGGGTTTTCGGGCTTAACGGTAAAGCTCATGGTAAACTTCTTGGCAGAAGCCGCGCCATCAGTATGCTCCAGCTCCATTCCGCATTTTGAGCACTCGCCAGGCTTATCCGAGACTACCTCAGGGTGCATCGGACAAGAATAGGTATGAGCACCGGCATGGGCCGTTTGTGCGTCGTGGCCATGGCCTTCGTGCTGGCCGATGGTCTGCTCGGTCTTTGTTGAGTCAGACCCTTGCGATTTGTCCGTAGATGATTTGCAGGAAGAAAGTATAGCCGCCCCTGCAAGAGCGAGCATGGAAAGTCTTGAGAACATGATGTTTTGAGTTTGAGGATGAAGATTACAACCAGGGCACTTGCCCGGCTTTGCGGATAGCCTATACCGCATGGGTATGGGCACACTTCTCCTTTTACGTTCTCAAACGGCGCGTTCGCAGGTAAAGCTCACTGTCTTCGTCATCCAGCCAGGCCCTAGCCCGATAGGATAGTGAGCGCCGTGAAGCCGCTACCTTACCCTCCTCCCAAGTTGAGGCAAAGGAGAGAGGCGGCTGGGCAAGCAACTGTCGCTTGGCCGCTGTGGCCTTCGCAGCCCTAGTCTCTTGAGCCAACTGTTGGCCGGTGGAGCCGACGTTACAGTTCACCTCACGGCAGCAGCCCTCGGGCTCCCCTGCCGGGCAGGCGCAATGCCTCTCACCTTCATGGCAGAATAACTCGAAGTTGGTCAGCTCATCACCACACCAGTGCGCGTTCACCCGCAATCCTGTCAGAGATAGCAGGTAGAACCCAAGCAACAGGCGCAGGAATGTGGCTTTCACAGGGCAAAGGTAGGGCAGATCGTACAGGTCGAGATTACAATAGTTGCTGGTGCTACTTGTATAATTTTGCTATTTGATGTTGGCAACATAAAGCATCCACGCAAGCTGTAGGTACTAGGAAAATTAAACTAAGGCTCCCCAACCCGCGCAAACACCAGCTCCACCTGCCGCTTGGTGAGCCGTTTCTGATCCTGGGTATAGCCTAGCAGCTCCAGTTCAGGCAGGAAGGCGTGCATCCACTTGCGTAGCGTCTTGTGCGACACTCCGTATAGAGCAGCTAACTCCCCTTTCATATATGCCCGGATAGGCACCGAAGCCTCCTCGCAGAGCGGAATGGTAACGTAGCGCACCTGGCCAGGCTCCTTCATGCGGTCAATAGGTCTAGGGTGGAGTTGATTCCTACCAGCTTAAGAATGTAGCCAGCCGCTTCTTTTGGAGCTGTGGCAACCACCTGCTTGACTGAGCCTTTGGGCCGGTAGAAGTAGCCTTGATTGTAGCGAGCGATGACCTTGTCCAGCCTTGCCTCCTCGTCCTTTTCGGCGCTTTCCTTCAACAGCAGTAAGAGTAGCAATGATCCCAGCAGAATCGACACATCAGGCCGCAGGAGCAATGCACGAGGGATGCGTAAGGCAGGCAAGACAGAGAGGTTAGCCCGCTTGAGTAGCGCGGTCAGCCGTCCCCTAAGCACCCGGTTGAGAGCTGCCTTCAGCTCATCCGTCAGCAAGTCCTTCCGGGCCGCAAGCCATACTGCATCTTCCGCCGTTTCGGGCTTGAGCTGCATGAGGCCCAGCGCCCCGGCAGATGATACTGCATCGGTCTTCCCGGATGATTCGATGAATACGACCGATGCAATCAGCTCCTCGGCCACGCCGGTCAGACGCGAAGCCTCAGCTATCTGAGAGCCGTAAAGTGCCTTGATGCCAAACAGGGCCTTACGCACGGCAGGCACCTGCGTGTCCGTGTAATAAGCCATGCCGATCATCGGCACCTTGTAGCCGCTCATACGCTATCGCCTGGCTTTGGTGAGTTTGCCCTTCGTATGCGTGAGCACTGAGGCAGCCACGTATCCGGCCAGCGTGCCGAGGCCGCCTATGGCCTGGCTCTCGATGAAGGAAATCCGACCTGCCTGCTGGTGGGCCACATAGCTACCCGCAAGCCCGCCCGCGATGGCGGCTGCCGCACGTATGCGCTCTTTGGAAATCTTGATCATGCTTTAGATGACGGTTATCTGCACGGCAGAGCCGTTGTAAGCGTTAGAGGAAACGTAGAGGTTGTACTGCCTCACCACACCAAACAGGTTGGTAAAGGCAAATTGCCGCAGTGGCCGGAAGGCAGCCGGTGCAGCCCCGGAGGTAAATGAGGCTGTCCCAAGGGTAGAATCCCAGAGAAAGAAGATGTGCTGCGCCTCCGGCCCGCCCGAGCAGTTGTAGCTGCGCGGGCCGGGCTTTGCCATCACCAGGTCGTCCACGTCGGCCACCATAGGCAGGCCGTAGAGATCGGTCGCGGAGGTAATGGCCAACAGCGCCGAGAGGCCTGAGGCATTGCAGCGCCCGGCCCAGCGGCGGGCCCGCCAGGGCACGGAGGTCGTGGCGTTGAAGCTCTGGTTGTTGGTGTTGCGGGCATCAATGCGCCAGGTATGCAGGGTAGGCGCGTTGTAGGTGATAGAAGTGATGAGAAGCGCCTCCGAGCCGTCATTGGCCATGTTTGACCGCAGCGGCACACCCCGGTTCACGTCCCATATGCGCATCGAGCTTGGCTGCACGTTCTGGCTTTGCGAGGTCGCCCAAACGAAGGTGCGCGTCCAGTCGCCTGAAGGCTCACCCAGCTCATAGGCCGCCTCCATGCCCTGCACGGCAAAAGCAGTGAACGCCGGATTTTGGTAGGGATAGAACATCTTGTCGAGCACGTCCTGCACCGTACCGTTTGGCAATGAGCCTGCCGGATAGCCGCCCACAGAGATTGTAGTGGGAGATGAGCGCACGTAAGCGGAGTTGCCCCCACCGCCGCCCGTCCCGCCTGAGTCCGGTGCAGGCTGATATACTTTGAGCTTATTGAGGTTCATGGCTTACCAGAAGTATTGGATGCGCAGTTCGCAGACGGAGGTGTCCGCCGAGCAGATGGCAAAGCGCTCCAGGTTTGCCGTACCCTTGATCTCATAGCTGCCCAGATGGCCGAGCGGCAACCCTTGCGCCCTCAGGCTGTCGAGCGTGTAGTAGTTGCCTGAGGAGTCCTTTTGCGTCTCGGAGAAGAAGGCGGCAAGGCTTGGGTCTGTGGCCCTAGGTGCCACAAGGCAGGCCAGCCCATAACGGATTCGGCCACGGAACTCAGGGGACATTGGCTTTGAGAGTCCGATCATCACCGCGCCAAACTGAACACACTCTACCGCGCAGGCCTCGCCACCCATGGCCAGGCCATGCAGCATCTCATCGGTTACCGAGTCAAAGGGAGGTGCGTGCAGTTTCATGCGGCGAGTGCGCTCTTGCGTTTGCGTGTTTTAGTCTTGGAAGCTCTAGCGGTCGTCTTTGACCTGAAGGACTCCCAGAGCGAGAGCAGTGCGGCCAGCACAAGGGCGGCAAAGCCTGCCGTGCGCCGGGCCTCAAGCTCCAGCTCACGCATGTCAATCAGCATGTAGGTGATTTGCGGGCCGTAGAGTTCCGTATGAAGTGTGGCCAGGCCCATCAGCGTCTTGAAGTCGGTCGCATCGGCCAAGACCTGGCAGCCTGCCGAGTAGCGGCCCACCTCGTCGGTCGTGCCTGAAGCTCCGGCCCGGTGGATGTTGATGCCAAAAAGCCCGCGCTCCTCCGAGCCGCCCTCGTAAAGCAGTGCCTGCCGGTCATGGCCCCGAATTATCTTGACCGGCCCAATCTGCACAAGCGCCTGATACTTTCCCTTGTGCAGGCCCAGCCGGTAGGCTCCCTCATACTGGCCCTGGCAGAGCATAGCCGTACCTCGTGGGGAAATCGGCTTGCCCAGATAGTAGGTACCCGGATCGGTCGTACAGGGGAAGGCCCAAGTATGCCAGCGCCCATCCCGGTGGCGTACGCAGGCCATCATCATATCGTCAAAGCGACCCGACACTGTGCCGGGCGTACGTATGCCGATCAGGTTGAGCTCGCCGGGCCGGGAGAACCAGCGGTGGCCACGCGCCTGTACGGCAGAGGTCAGCCGGAAAGGGGCCGAGTCAGAGATAACTGCCTTTGTCGCCATTACGCCAGGGCCGCCTCGTCAGCGGGAATAATGTTTGTAGATAAGGTAGCCTGCCCCGGCAGCGATGCCGAGCCAGAGCAGGCCATCGCCTTTCCCGGCGAAGGAGCGGCCGCATCATGCGAGGTAGCCCGCAACACACCCCAGCCCGACTCAAAATCGGCCTGGGATAGTGTAATGCCGTTCTCCACGCGGATCATGGCCAGCACCAGGCGGCTCAGCACCTCCTTGGTAGCCGTCAGCCTCTGGCCGGTCTTCAGACCCGAGCGCTGCGCCACGATGCGGGCGTAGTTCGCCGTATCGTTTTCTAACTTTGGGGCATAGACCGAGAGCAGCTTTTCGATAGTATCAAGGCCCTTTGAGATCTTGCTCCGCACATCGAGGATCATAGCCCTCAGACCCCACTTGAGCGAGCGGAATTGCTCGAAGGCTCCATCCGTGTTCTCGGCTTTGGACAGCTTACCCACCCAGGGGATGGAGGTGATGCGTAGGTTACCGGGGTTGTTGTTGCGCAGGCCGCGTGGTTGTGTACTTGCCATAATTAGATGATGTCGGATTGAGGTACCTCATGGATATTGCCTTGAGTGTCGGTGAACCTGGCCACGCCGCCTGTATGGCCTTGGTAACTCCCCAGACGGGTGCCTGCCCTCACTGTAAGCGCGTTGCCAGTCTGGTCATTGACGATGGTATTCACTCTGGCCGAGATGATTCGCCCTTCTGAAGCACCAAGCCCTGACAAAGCCTCAAGCCGGGTGATGAGCTGGCCGAAACGGATTCGGCCCATCGTCAGCCCGAGCAGGTCTTTGCGTAGGTCTGATGCGTAGAGCGTCTTGTACGCTCGCTGGATGTTGGTCAGGGTTTTGTTAGCTCCCGATAAACACTGGCGGATGCGCTCGTCGGAGGCAACCGGCGCGGTAATCTCCTTGCGTAAGGCGATAGCAGGCTCGATCTCGGCAGGGCCGTTGTAGCCCAGGCGCTGGAGGCGTTGGTACTTGGTCTCGCCCGGCTTCTCCTGCTGCTTTATGCCTCGCGTCTGCAACTCCCGGAACTGCGCATCCGAAACGGTGGAGGCAAGCCCCAACTTGGCAAGAGCAGCTTCGGTACCCTGGCCAAACTTGCCATCAGCCTGAATACCGGCACCCAGCTTATTCAAGACTACCTGAAGGGCTCCTACGGCCTCGCCCTGCATACCCCGCCGGAGCGGGAAAGTGGTGGCGATCCACTGCCGCTTTACGGTGGGTGGGCCGGGCTTGCTTTGCTTCTGGGGTTGACGTTTGGGTTTGGGAGGTATCACCCCCGGCACAGGCAGCTTATCCTCACTGCCTGCTGTCTGTGCGCGGTAGACGGCAAAGCCCGCCGCCGCAAGTCCGGCCACGACAAGCCCTTTGAGAGCAGCCGGAGCGCGTTTGATTTTCTCTGCTAGGGTCGTCTTGGCCATGGTTACTTCTTTGCGTTGTAGATCGCCATCACGCGGGTAAACTCCGAACTGGAGAGCTCGTCTTGGAGCACCGCGTTGAGGTCTTTCTGGTAGAGGGTTCGGTAGGCCTTCTGCACTTCCACATAGGCCTTCTTGGTGGGCAGCTCACGGAACACGCGGTAGATGGCTTCCTCATCCGTGCCCATGCCCCAGGCCATATCATTGTCGAAGGCCATCTTGAGCCGCTTGGCCCAGTTGGCCGCCGTACCTGCCCTTAAGCCCTCCTCCTGCACCACCTTCTGCTGCTGCTCACGCACCTTGCCACGCAACAGGTAGTACATGCCCAGCCCAGCCCCGGCTGCAAGCACCGAGGTAGAGACGTAGATGGCGTAGTCGCGGGCGGGGAGCATGAGGGATGTTTAGATTTGTCTATGCGTGTAAAATCGAGCTGGCCCAAGTACAGAGATTTTGAGGGCCACTTCAGTGTTGACTTTCTTGACCTGAATGGAGAGGAGAGGCTTCTAAAACTTCTGGAAGTCAATCGAGATGAGTATTACCTTATCGGAATCGAGTTTGGAACGGCAACCATCCGTGGCGTAGAATCCACGTTCCATGTTACCGCCCTATGTTTGGATAGAACCCGCTATCCGGGCTTTGACAGCGCCGTCGCCGAGATAAGTAAGAATGGTGGTATTGCGGACGTTGAGGAGTTTTCCACTACTCTGAATTTTGAAGAGTTCTTCAGTTTATTCAAGCGATTTGGAGGTATGCTATATCGAAAAGGAATAGCCAATCACATTGAGGAAATAATAACCCCTGACCTTGACGATTTAGAGGCCTAAAAACTGCTTAGCCACCTTCACTTTGGCCGGGTCTTGCACAGCCGCAGCCAGTGCCGTCAGCTCCCGCTCGGTGAGCTTGGCGCAAAGAGTAGAGGCGGCCTTGACTTTGCGCGTGGCCTCCGTCTCAGAGGAGGCAGACAGGCTTATCGTATAGCTGAACTTGCTCTGGGCCATAAGGCTAGGGAACGGTTACGGGTTGGGGTTGAATGGCAGGCTGGCCTTGTTTGACCACGGCCTGGTAGAGCTTGTCGATCAGACTGCGATCCTTCTCGCAGGCACCTATGAGGGGGAAGAGCTTGTCAAGCTCAGCCTGGCTGAAGGTCTGCTCCAGATGACGGGCGAACTCCAGCACGTCAGCGTTCACCTCAGCCGTACCGGAGACGGGCTCGAAGCTTACCTCCGCGTCTTGACTTTGATTAGTGCTGCCCCCACCTTCAGCCGGTGCCAGCAGCTTACCCAGCGGTGAGCGGTTGAGTTGAGAGGTCTTGAGCAGGCCGTCAACAAAAGGCCCGACCGCCGCGCCCAGAAGGCCCATCTGCCCGGAGCTTGAGCGCTGCTCGGATAGCTCATTCGAGAGCCGATCTACCTCCGATTGCAGCCGGTTGTTCTCGCGGGTGAGTTTGGCGTTTTCCTTCTTTGCCGCCTCGAACTCCCAGCCCGAGCGGGCCTGGTCAACCTGCTTCTGGATCAAGCCCTGCAACCCGGCCTCATCCAGTCCGCCCAGGCCGTCCTTGGCCTTTTGCTCAGGCAATTCCTGGAGGTAGAGGATGTGCTTGTCGTTATTGTTGGAGGAGCCTGCGAAAATGCGGATCGTTACCGTGCGCGATTCCGGCTCGATGGCCTGCTCAAAAGATTGGAACGCATCCAGGCTTTTGGTGCGAAACACCACCGGCGCGTCGTCCACGAAGATGTCGTAGTCTCTGGGCTCGCCGTTTGCGGCGTAGCGCTCCAGGTTCTGGCGGATGATTTCTACCCTTGCCTCGGAGTATCGTGTGTTGTGGATCATGCTTTGAGAGCGTTTACTTCTTTACTTACTTACCAGGTAGAGCCTATTGCTGGATGATGACCTTGACAAAGGAGACCCAGCAGTCTTCTGTGCCTGTGTTTTCGATCTCGACCGTACCCCGGTGCTCATGGATGTTGCGGCGGCCGTAGCCGTAGGCCCCAAGCTCGGAGCGTATCCTCACCGACTTGGGCGAGTCGCAGAGCACGTAGAGGTTGTTGTAGGCCGAGAGCTGCGTCGTCGCGCCGCCCGCCACCTGCACCTGCTCGTAGTCGAGCACGAACCTGGAGTAGCCCAGCTCACGCACGCGCCGCTCCACAAAGTGAGGAATCAGCTCAGGCTGCATCTAGCCGGCCAGGGATTTGGTGATGCACTTCAAGGCAAGCGAGACGCGGTAGGGATGCACGAAGTCCTCCGTGAAGGGATCGTACAGCCCCGAGCCCGCAGCCCCCACCTGCTTGCCGAAGGCCGTAGGCTCAAAGAAGCCAAATAGCTCGGTTGAGAGCCCGTCCACATGCACCGGCACAAATGCCGTGCGCTTGCCCGAGACGGCGTGGTACTCAAACCTGCCGTGCGCCTCGGCTCCAAACTCGGAGCGGAAGTGCAGCCCGAAGGCCTGGGGCAAAACGGTCTGGGAGTAGAAAAGCCCAGACTCCTCGAAGGAGCGGATGCTGACGGTGCCCAGCGCGTAGCGGTCAAGCTGAACGCGCTCCCTCGCGTCATAGCCCACCTCGTACTCGAAGTAGCCGTTGAGGATGTTGGTGCGACGGTATCGCTGCTGTGCCTTTGCGATGTTGTCCTCCAGCGTTGCGATGGCGGTTGCCGCCACGCCATCCCCGCCCGCCACAGACACCTCGCCGTTGCACAGCACGAGTACCCCGACCACGGCTGCGATGTCATTGGGCAGATCCACCGAGAAGGGGATGAAGTCCTCGCCCTTCTCCACGTCGATGTAAGGGAACAGGTAGCGGTATCCTCCCTGGCCCGTTACGGAAGGGGAGGCAGAGGCCTTTGCAGGTGTTTTGGCTTCGTTCATACCAGCTCGCACTTGAGGTAGAAGTTGACGTTGTAGGGCGCAAAGCCCGAGGCGCTGCGGTCGAAGCAGTTGATCTTGACCACCCCGTTGCCCGCAGGCTCCGCGCCGAGGTCGAAGTAGCGGTCGTTGACCGGCACCGAGGCGTAAGCGTAGATCACGCGGGCCTCAAACTCCTGGGGCAGCAGCTCCTGGCCGTTGATCTCCACCCGGTGGGTGAGGTTGAACACGCGGCTCTCGTCGTCCGCCGTAAGCGTGATGGCATGGACGGCCTTCACGTTCTTGTCCAGCACGTAGGGCGGGTGGGTGATATAGCGGCCAGCAGCCGTGATGGCCACGGGTATTTTCTTGTAGACGAAGCGTCGGGCCGGTACGCCCTCGAAAAGCTGTTCCATCTTATGGTAAAGCCAGGTAAACACGGGCTGGAGTCTTAGGTAGATGTTTGATTTTGGATTAGCTAAGCCCGGTGGGGCGGGTGCAGGCGCTGGCGTATGCTGTAGCGATTTTGTGCCTGACCCGCCGACCGGACGGTATCGTTAGGCCGGGATCGTTCCCGTGCCGTGCAGGCCCACCAGTACCCAGACCGCCTCTGAGTTGCCGTCGGCCTCGACCTCCTCACCGAGGTTAAGCTCGAACTCGATCTCCACGTCGTCCTGAATCAGGCGCGGATTGTCGAGCTTGTAGTAGCCCGGCGCGGGGGCGAGCGGGTTGCCCTTGAAGACGGTCAGAGGCATCTCCGAGATCAGATCGGTACGGTTGGAGCGGAAGGTGAACACCCCCGTCTCAAGGCCCGCAAAGGGCGAGAAGGACTCATAGTCGAGGAAGGTGCCCGAGGTGGTGGTCATGGCCACGATTTCGTCTTCCAGGCCCGTTACGATCTTGCCTGCCGCATCACGGCCTATCAGGCCCGCCGTGTTCCAGTAGCGGTCGATGGGGTAAAACTTGGAGGCCATGGCCTTGCGCTCATCGTCGGCCTTTACCAGGCTTGCCCCGGTGCCAGACGCTTGCGTCCAGGCGGCCAGAAGCTGGATGCCTGACACGAGCAGGGTCTGCTGTTTGGGCAGGCGGGCCCGGTCGATGTTGCGCAGGCCGATTTCCTTGGAGTCCTGGGGCTGGAACATCTTGATCGTCTTGCCATCCACCTGGCGGATGGAGTAGATCATCATGTCGGAGAGCTTGAGCTTGCCCGACTCAAGACCGGCCTTCACGGCATCGGGCACCTCGCGGGTGGAGGCAAAGGCCAGGAACTCGGCCCTTGAGCCCTTGTTGAGCATGGAGTTGTTGACGGCCATCGCGCCTGCGGTCGAGCCCAGGCCAAGCATTTCAGTATACATAAGTCGTTAAATGAGAGTGTTGTGCGGGGAGGGAGTAGGAGAGAGTGAATGGTGAATGGTTGAAGGCACGCGGTTACCACACGCCGCCCGTTCCGGTCAGGCCTGCGGCAGGCTGTCCGCCGGAGAGCTGGCCCACCGAGCCGATGGCCTCGATGCCGACCTGCTCTTCGCCGGAGCCGAGCATCTGTGTGATCGGCTCCGGCCCCTCGCCTATGCCGTTGTAGGGATTGGAGAAGTAGGCCGTGTCGGTCTCGCCGAAGCCGGAGGTGCCACGCGGGGCAGGCAGGAAGAGCTTCTCGCGGAAGCCCCGGAAGTAGGAGCTGACGCGGGCCTTGGCCCCTTGCGCGAAGGCCTGGGCGTTGAAGCCGTCGGTGCCTTCCAGGCCGTAGATGTCCTCTTCGCCCTCCAGTCCCGCCGCGCCTTTTGCGGAGAAGCCGTTGGCAAGGGCCATGCCCATTCCCAGCGCCTTGAGCCATCGGTTCCCCGAGTGGTGGCCGTAGATCGCAAGCGGTATGCCACCCAGCAGCGAGAAGCGCCCTGCGACGGCCCCGAGTACGCCGCCGCCCACAAGGCCGACCCCTGCGTCGATAAGCGTTTCTTTGGTAGAGTTGATTACAGTGGATGCCATGTATTGTCAGTTGGTTTGTGCCTGTTGGAGTGTGAGGAGTTTAGGAGAGGGTGATCATGGAGAAGCGCTGCACGGAACCAGCCTTGCCCTTGCGCTTCTTTCGGCGGCGCGGCTTCTCTTCGGTGCCGGAGAGCCCCGCGGGCAGGATGGCCTCGCCCTGTGAGAGGCGGTAGAGCGTCCAGCCCAGGCCTGCGATGCCAATCACGGAGACGACCGGGTTGCGCTTGACAAAGCCGACGACCTTGCCGGGCACTTCCCGCAGACCGTCCACCTCTGAGCCGTAGGCCATCATGGACTCGCCCGCAAAGCGCTGCTCGTAGGGTACCAGAGCCTGTGTGGCAGGGGCAGGCTGCACCTGCCCACCTCCACTGGAGTTCACCCGCTGCATGATGCCATTGCCGATCTTGGCCACGGTCGCAACTGGCCCAAGGCCCGGTACGAGCGATGCCACCGGGGCGGCAAAGGCGGCGGCTTTGAGGGCCCCGCCCAGCAGCTTCTTGCCAAAGGCCCAGCCCAGGCCGTCCGCCGTCGTCTCGGCATCACCGAGGCTGCCCGAAAGGGCCACCCCGTCCACTGAAGCAGGCACCTGACCCGACACGACGGATTTGCCGCCGGAGGCCATCTGCGTAAGGGCCATGCGACGCAGCTTGAAGAGATTGCGCAGCGTGTTCAAGGGCACATACAAGCCCAGGTGCCGGACGGTAGGGGCAGCCGGTGTTGCGGCAGGAGCGGCAGGCGCACCCGGATCGGGGCCGCCCTTGCGGCCCCGCCGGACGCGGGCCCGCTTGACGCCGCCCAGCCCGTCCATCACCAGCAGCGCCTCATCGCCGTCCAGGCCCAGCATGGGCTCCAGGTCGAGCGCACCCAGGCCGCCCACATCGGCAAGGCCTAGTATGCCCACGCCGGGAGAGGCGGCCAGGCCCGCGATGTCGTCGAGGCCGTCAGCCTCAAAGTCGCCCGTGCCTGCCACGTCTTGCAGCAGCACGTCGGCCCCGTCTCCCAGCAAAGCGGCCAGACCTTCCAGCCCTTGGGCACCTGAGATGCGGGCCTGCCGTTTGCGCCAGAGCTCCAGCAGAACCGGGTAGGAGATGTAGAGGCCATAGGTGCCAGGCACCGGTGACTTGACCACCTCGCCGAGTCCGTTGATGGAGTAGAGCGCCTCAAGCGCATCCTCGCCCGAGAGCCCGGCCAGGGGTACCGCCGAGTTTGCGATGCGAACGCCAGAGACCTTGCGAAGCGGCCCCTTCACGGCGGTTGTATAGTAGTAGCCGTCCACGTTCACGCCTCTGAGAACGCCGTTGCGCACCACGAAGCGATCCAGCCAGGTGTGCCCGTCCCAAGCCCCGTTGAAAAGCACCTTGCGGTGGGCCATCACACGCCCCGGCTGCCAGGGCCAGCGCCGCTCCGAGCCGGGTCGCACCTCTTGAGAGAGCTCGACCAGGGTGCCGTCCTTGAGGCGGCCCCGGTTCACCATGTAGGTGGCCGTCCGGATGGTAGGGTCGGCAGCGGGCTGGGCGGGTGCCAGCGGCTGGGCCTGCACGACGGCTGCCGTCTGCGCGGGCGCGGCCTGTGCCGCCTGCGCAACGGTAGGCCCGTCCGGGGCGACCTTTTTTCCGCGCCGCTTGCGCACCCGGCCCAGGCCGTCTATGAGGTAATCCTCCAGCCCGCGGGGCTCATCGCCTGACAGCGGGAAATCATCGGGCACGTCCGAGAGCCCGTCGAGGTATTGCATGTCCATCGGGTAGTCTTTCTTTTTGCTGTAGGGCTCCTCTGAATCGAAAGCATCCTTGACGCAGTCGAGCGTGATCTGTGATGTGGCCTTCTCTTTGGCCGTGCCCTGCCCGGCCAGCACCACCGGGTAGATGTGCTGGTAGTAGCCCTTCGAGGCATACTCGGTGATGCGGTAGGTATGGGCGATGCCCAGATTGAGCAGCACCGAGGAGATGAAAACCGTGTAACAGTCGCAGTCCACACCCAGGCGGCGGTCGGCCCAGGCCCTAGCCGGGCGGCGCACCTGTTCAGTGCCGGGTTTATCGCGCCGGTAGCGGATGTGGCGGTAGACAAAGTGCCAAACGTTGGAGCAGGTCTCCCGCAGCGTCGCCCCTCTCAGCAGCGGGGCGATCTGCCGGGTATCCTCCAGTGTCTCGCGCACCACCTTCTTGACCATCTCTACCGTGTCGAACACGGAGGCATCGCGCTTTACGATGGGGTCGCGGCGGTACGGAAGCGGGAAGTACCGGTCGTACCCGGCTCCGCTCTCGATCTGACGTTGGCTTCTGGCTTCCATGCTGTGTTGGGCTAGAAGCCGATGCGAAATTTTTGGGCCTTGGAAAACTCGATGGTGGAGACCGGCGTGATAAGGCCCGAGAGCGTGGTCGCGTCCAGCTCCACCTTGCCGCCTGCCAGAAGCAGGGTGGCGATACCGGGAGCCATGCGGATAACCTGCTCGCGGTCGAAGCCGATGCGGAGCTGAAAGCTTACCGAGCCGTTGGCCGGAATGCGCACCTTCTCGGCCTTAGGCTGAGAAGAGGCCACGACCGTCCCTTGATAGGCTAGGCGCACGAAGGGATACTTGATCGCGATGGCCTGCGAGACAGGATTTTTCACCGTCGCGTTGACGATGTATTCCATCCGCCTGCGGTCAAAGTCGGAGCGCTGCTCGACAACGATCTGCCGGGCGATCCTAGAGAGCCGGTTAAGCCAGGTAGCCCCGCCCACAAGGGCCAGGCCCGAGCCTGCCAGAAGGGTGAGCGTTGCGCCTTTCACACTCCAAACATGGCCCGGCCAAAAACCGGCCCTTCCACTACAAGCAACCACAAGCAGGCACGGCACCAAGCACTCCCTAACTGTGCCTATCTTCCCCTAAAAGCCTGAATCCCAAACCAACCGAATCAAGGCGGTAGTACCTTATAGGCTAATTGTAACCGCCCCCATGGCTTCCATCAACCTGCCCGAAGACCGCCTTTTCTACTACAAATGGGAGATCGCCGAAGCCGTCGGCCTGCGCACCGTCCGCACCCTCAAAAAGGAGCTCGCCTCACTCATCGAGGCCAAAGCCATCCAGTGGGATACACCCTTCTTAAAGCCCGGCATCCGTTCCCAACGCAAAATGCTCTCGCGCAAGGATGCGCTGACGATTATCAGGTTTCTTGAGGAGGGCCTTATTTCTATCTAGTTTCGCGTTGTAAGTCTTGTGGAAATAATCTGGGTTTTTGCGGCATCCCTACTTGCCTTCACGCTTAGTGCAGTAACGGGCGGTGGAGCAAGTATGCTGCTGGTGCCACTGCTGGGCTTTTACCTGCCTGCTACGGCGATTCCTTTTGCTATTACACTTGCCTCAGCAGTGTCTAGCCTGGCAAGGCTATACGCACTCCGTCAACATATTGCTTGGAGGCTCGTCGCCCGCTTCGTGCCTGCCTCTTTGCCGGGTGCGGCGGCAGGAGTATATCTGCTTAGCTTCTTAAACCCGGCCTACCTCCAGCTCCTTATTGGCTGCCTGCTTCTGGCAAACCTACCTGTGCTCTTCTCTAAGACAGAGGTCAAATCCTCCAGATTATTGGGGCATGGAACCGTTGTAGCCATAGGGTTTGCGGCGGGTTTCGTGTCCGGCCTCACAGGGGCAGTCGGGCTGCTTTTCAATCGCTTCTACCTTAGCTCCGGGCTTGAACCTAAGCAGATCGTTGCCACCCGCGCTGCAAACGAGGTGCTACTTCACCTTGTCAAACTTGCGCTATACATTGCCCTTGGCGTGTATGTGGAGGCGGCTGGCAGCATAGGAGGCAGCCTGGCTCTTGGTGCTCTTGTCGCGGGCTTTGCCGTAAAGCCTGCCCTAACCCGAATCAACACCACACTTTTCCGCAAGCTTGGCTATGGAGTGATGGTGGTCTCTGGGGCTGTCATGTTGGTGGGAGCCAGTCAGAGCATAGCTCGTTTGCAAGGGGTGGAACTGGCCTTGGCGGCCTCACGCAATCAAGTTGAAACCAAGCTCGCTTGGGGAAGGCACGGGCAGGTGGCGCTAGAGTTTGAGTGGGGCGAAGGCCCAGAGTTTGAGCGCCAGATCGCCCTGGCTGATATGCCCGACCCAGTCAGAGCCAAGATGCTGCCCCTAATTGTGCCAGGCCAGCGGTATGTTGTCGAAGAAGTGTTCGCTTTTAGAAGCCATGGCTATGAGCTCTACAACTATACCCCTCAAGGGATAGTCAAGCACGATTTTGAGCATTAGCACTTATACAGGCTTTCGTAGCTGCCAGATGTAAAAGAGACCCGCGACAGCTTTTTCCACATGAATTATCCCAAAGCCTTGCTCTAGGGCAATCTGCTCTATGGGCACGTTTACTGCCGTTGAAGACTACCTTGCTCCTGGCTTAAGGCTTAGTAGTTCAAGGCTGCGCTTGCGGGCAGTTTTGGTGAACCAGGCAACTCCTAAGTCATTCACCGGCGCATAGAGATTCCATCTGAGCTTTTGCCATTGTCCCATGCACAAAGCTAGCAAGGGAAATTTTTGCACTTTTTTCAACTTCTGACTATCTCCAAAAAGTGCAAAAAATCCCGGTGTGCAGAAAGGTGAGCGCCACCTTTCATATCTTTACAAAGCATTGTCTTACAAGCACTTACAAACTAGGTTCACTTCCCTCCTCCTCTACACAGGCCTTAACCGTTTGTCGGTTAGGGCCATTTTTTTAGCCAAAAGGGCCGGGCCGGGCTGGTGGTTGGGCGGGGCAAAACTTCTTGCTTGTGTTTGACGGTTGCGGCGTTGTAACTTTACTATAGGATGACGGCGGCCGTGGTGCGCATAGTAGCCCTGCTCTTTTACCTGGTTTATACCACCGGGGTGCCCGTCTATGCCCATTTCTGCGGAGAGGTCAAAAAGAGCCAGAGCATTCTCGTAGGTGCTGATGCCTGCTGCGGCGAGCAACCGACCGACGATTGCTCAGACGATGCAGCCGACGATGCCGACACAGAAACCGGCTGCTGCCACAACCAGGCCAAACTGGCCAAGGGAGAGCTGCCGCATTTTGCCGAGCAACAAGGCAGTGGTTTGCAACCGTGCTACTTTCTGCTGCCTGCCGCGCCCATGGCATGGGTTCCCTCGCCGCCTTGTGCCCATGCAGTAGGCGTTGTAGCTCGGCAGGCTGGTGTTGCGCCCGGGCGGGGGCACCCACCTTCAGACAAGGTGGGCATGGTCATATTGTTTGGATGCCTCAAGCTGGCGGGTTGCTAGGCTAGGCGATGCTTTTTGCCTGGGTGCAGCGCTCTGCACGCGTGGCACGCTTAGGCGCCTGCATGGTGCCGGGCAATTCGTCTGTTTACCAGCCCAACCAAACACAGTTATGACCTTCAAAACCCTTGTTATAGTTTTTCTGCTGGCCTTTTGGGCCATTGGGGCGCAAGCCCAGAGTTTAGTTAAGACGGAGACCTTTCGCATAGAGGGAAATTGCGAAATGTGCCAAGACCGCATCGAGGAGGCCCTGGCCTTCCAGAAAGGTGTGAAGTCTGCCCGATGGAACCCAGAGAGCAAGTTGGCTACGGTAGTTTATAGAACCGATAAAACCACCGTGCTGCAGCTAAAGCAGGCGGCCATGGCCGCAGGCCACGACACCGATGCAGGCAAAGCGGCAGATGCCGTCTATCAGGCATTGCCCGACTGCTGCCAGTTCCGCACCAAGGCTTGTAAAGAATCTAGCAGCAAATGAGGGCCTTAGGGTTGGTGGTGCTGGCAGGCCTGGCCCTGTGCACCACCGCCATGGCCCAACAGGTGCCCGACACGGCATCTGCGCGGCCCATGGAGCTTTTGATTGAAGAGGCTGTGGTAGAGGAAACCCGCTCTACCCAGCAGTTAGACAGACTTTCTAGCACGATTACCACCAAAATCTCGGTTGGGGAGTTCCATAAAGGAGCCTGCTGCAATCTGTCTGAAAGTTTTGAGACTACCCCCGGCATAGATGCCCTGCAGGCCGATGCCGTTACCGGCCAAAAGCGCATCCAGATGCTGGGCCTGGCAGGAAGCTACACCCAGGTGCAGCTAGAGGGTGTGCCCTATACCCGTGGGCTATCGGCTGCCTCGGGGCTTAGTTATTTGCCCGGCCCCTGGGTAGAGGGCATTCAGCTTACGCGGGGTGCGTCGTCTGTAACCCCCTCTGCCGAGGGGATGGCCGGCCAGATAAACGTTGAGCTGTTTAAGCCCCTCGTGCCGGCCAAGCAAATGCAGAAGGACGGCTTTGGCCAATGGACCCTGAACGGATACCTCAACCCCATGGGTAGGCTAGAAGCCAATGCCATCGTGCGGGGTAAGCTGGCGCCGCGCTGGCATAGCGCGCTGTTGGCCCACGCCAATGGGCTGCCGCATGCCATGCGGATGGATGTAAACAAAGACGGCTTTGCCGACATCCCCGCCGGCCGCGGGGCATCTATGCTTTGGCGCAACGAGGTTACCCTGCCTAAGGGGTGGCACTTCCAGGCCCATCTGTTGGGCCAGGCAGATGCAAGGTTCGGCGGGCAACTCAGCCGGGCAGAGCCTCTGCAGGCACCCAACGTCTCTTTATATGAAGCCAATACAGGCCACAACCGCCTCCAGGTTTGGACCAAGCTCGGCGGTGGCCTGGGCCAGCGGCCATATAAGAGCATAGGGCTGATTACCAGCTTTTCTGCCCACCAGCAGCAGGCTACTTATGGGCAGCGCAGGTATGCGGGTATCCAACAGTCGGGCTACATCAACCTGATTTACCGCACCGTGCTGGGCAACACCAACCGCATCATATTGATGGGGACCACCCTGCAGGCCGACCGTTGGCAAGAGTACCTGGACGGCCCTGCCTACGGCGGTGCAAGCGCAGATACCTTGGTTATAAAACATCAGGAGATTTTGCCTGGCCTCTACACAGAGCTAAACTGGAAGCTAACCCCGGTGGCAACGCTGGTGGCAGGCATCCGGGCCGAAAGGTCAGACCGTTGGGGATACTTCGTGACGCCCAGGCTGCAGGGCAGCTACAGGTTTAACGAAAAGCTTAGCCTGCGCCTGACGGCAGGCCGAGGCAGGCGCATACCCGCGCTGCTGGCAGAGGCACAGGGCTGGCTGGTAAGCAGCAGGCGCATAGAGGTTGTAGCCAAAGACGGACGCCGCCACCAAGGCTTTGTGCAGCCCGAGCAGAGCTGGAACATGGGCACCGGCCTTTTTTGGGAAGGTGCCCTCTTTAAACGCGCCGCCACCATAACGCTGGATGGTTTCTACACGCGCCTGGCCAATGCCTGGCTGCCCGATGCAGAAACACCGGGCCTGCTGCGCTTTTACCAAAGCCCGCGCCCCGTAGAGGCCTTTGCCCTGCAGGCCCAGGTAGATGCAAAGCCGATTAGGCGTATGGATGTGCGCCTTGGGTACAGGTTGGCCGATACCCGAGCCCATTTCATGACCATAGAGGGCGCACCGCGCCTTCTACTCCCTCAAATGGCTCGGCACAGGTGGATGGCTAATGTGGCGTATGCCTTCTCTCCGCGGTGGTCGGTAGATGCGACCCTCTCTTATGCCAGCACCAAACGCTTGGTGGCTGCCGCCCCCCAGGGCGGCAGCGGCGCGTCGCCCGCGTTTACCAACTTGCTGGCCCAGGTTACCTACAAGCCGTCGCGGCATGTGGATATTTACTTTGGCGGAGAAGACCTGCTGGGCCAACGCCAGGCCAACCCCATCCTGGGTGCGAACGATCCCTTTGGGCCCGGTTTTGACGCTGCCTCGCAAGTGTGGGGCCCGGTCATTGGCCGGATGGTTTATCTCGGTTTCAGAATCAAATGATGCTGTTTTAAGTCTTGCTCTGAGCAAGGCCAGATAAGGCAGGGGGAGCGATGATGGGTTTGCCTGACGGCAAACAACGGCCTGGTATTTGGCGGCGGGCCGTAAATCGTGGCAGAACTTTTGCTGTACCTGTGTTGTTACACGGATATGAAACACCTGCTGCTTTACCTGGTTGTAGCAATGTGGGCCACGGCATGCCAAGGCCAACCTGCCAGCCAGCCCAAAGCCAGTGTTGCCAGCGCGTCTATGACAGAAACAGCAAACAAAGCCCTGCCCCAAACCCCCGTGCAACTGCCCCCAGGCATGGCCGTGGCCACTTTTGGCAATGGTTGCTTTTGGTGCACCGAGGCCGTTTTTGCAGAGCTGAAGGGCGTAGTAAGCGCTACCAGCGGCTACAGCGGTGGGTTTGTAAAAAACCCGGCTTACCGCGAGGTATGCGCCGGGCGCACGGGCCATGCCGAGGTTCTACAGATTGTGTACGACCCCAAGCAGGTCAGCTTCGACAAGCTGCTGGAGGTCTTCTGGCAAACGCACGACCCCACCACCCTCAACCGGCAGGGGGCCGACGTGGGTACGCAGTACCGCTCGGCCGTGTTTTACCATACCGACGAGCAGCGCCAAGTGGCCGAGGCCTACAAGCAGCGCCTGGATGCTGCCAAGGCCTTTTCGGCCCCGATCGTGACGGAGATCACGGCCTTTTCCAACTTCTACCCGGCTGAAGATTACCACCAGGAGTACTTTAAGCTGAACGGCGACGCACCCTACTGCCAGTTTGTGGTGCGCCCCAAGTTGGAAAAGTTTAGGAAGGTGTTTGCGGCAGACCTCAAATAGCGCGAGGGCTGCCCCACAGGTTTGGAAAATGGAGAAAAGCCCCCGGCATCTGCCGGGGGTTTTTTTGTGGCACGCCGGCGGCAGGTTGTATAAACCAAAGCGCGCCTACCTTTGTAATGGTTACAATGCCCGTTGCCGGGCTGCCTCTCCTCCTGGGCCTTCATGACCAAAATCGTTGACCACATCGCGCAGGCCAAAGGCCGCACGCTTTTCTCTTTCGAGATTCTGCCACCCCTCAAAGGCGAGTCTATCAATACCATCTACGCAGGCATAGAGCCGCTGATGGAATTTAAGCCTCCCTTTATTGATGTAACGTACCACCGCGAGGAGTACGTCTATCGCCAAAAACCCGGCGGCCTGCTAGAGAAACGCGTGGAGCGCAAGCGCCCCGGCACGGTGGGCATTTGCGCCGCGATCATGAACCGCTTCCACGTAGATGCGGTGCCGCACATCATCTGCGGGGGCTTTAGCAGAGAGGAGACCGAAGAGGCGCTGATAGACCTGCATTTCTTAGGTATAGACAACGTGCTGGCCATGCGCGGAGACGCCATCAAAAGCGAGGGCCGCTTTTACCCAGAGCCCGATGGGCACGCCTATGCCACAGACCTTATCTCGCAGATACGGGCCCTCAACGAGGGCAAGTACCTAGACCCCGAGATGCCCCGGCCAACGCCCACCAACTTCTGCATTGGCGTGGCGGGCTACCCAGAAAAGCACTTTGAGGCCCCCAATATGAAAACGGACCTCAAGTGGCTCAAAAAGAAAATAGAGCTTGGGGGCGAGTACATCGTAACGCAGATGTTCTTCAACAACCAGGCCTTCTTGGATTTTGTGGAGAAATGTCGGGCCGAGGGCATTACCGTGCCCATCATCCCGGGCCTGAAGCCGATCACCACCCGCAAGCAACTGACGCTGCTGCCGAGCATCTTCCACGTGGACATCCCCGAGGCCCTGGCCGAGGCCTGCGAAACCTGCAAGACGGATGCGGAGGTCAAACAGATTGGTATAGAGTGGTGCATCCAGCAATCCAAAGAGTTGGTGTCGGCGGGTGTGCCGGTGCTGCACTACTACAGCATGGGTAAGAGCGATGCCGTAAAGGCGATTGCCAAGGAGGTGTTTTAGCGCTCAGGTTAGGCCTTCGATAAGGACAAAAGCGCCTGTTCATCGGGCGCTTTTTTATTTATCAAATATTATTTATTTAAGTAGTAAGGGTGGGCGCTATAGTATGGGTTACCTTGTGGCCAAGGTTTGCATCAACGCATACCTTCTGCTTTACCCCCGTCTGCCATGCCTCTACGGCTTTGCTTTAGCCTTCCTTTGTTTTATATGCTACTGGTTGGGGCTCCATTGAGGGCCCAGAGCCTTTGGCAGCGAGCCCAGCCCATCTCCATCGGCGACTCCGTCTCGGTGGACCTGCCCTCAGCCACCAACCAGATAGACAGTGTGGCGGTCTGGGCATACAATCGCTTTACCAACTTCGCCGCACCCTCTGTGGGGGTACAGAAGTACAGCACCCCCTTCGGCGATGTATTGTACCGCTTCGATATGTCCCGCAAGGGTTGGCTAGACGTGTACACGGGCCTAAGAGCAGACCTTGCCTTTCTCTATGTTTTGCGAGACTCCAGCAATCGCAATGCCTTGAGCGTGGCCCCCGGTAGGGTATTGCTGGAGGCCGGCCGCTACTACCTGCTCGTAGAGGCCAGCCTCCAACAGGCCGTCTCCATCGGCTTCCGGATGCGCGTCTTCGACTACCCTTTGCCAGATCCTGTCCCCATCCCGTCTGCCGAGCCGCTGGCGCTGGGCCTGTGGCGTATGGGCACCGTAGCGGGCAGCCCCAACGTGCTGCCCACCCTCGTGACGCGGCACAGCCCTGCCATATACAGCACACCGCCCCCCACCGGGCAGCGGTTCTACCGCATATACCTGCCGGATAGTGGCTATCTGCAGGTGGAAAACAGACGGCGCTCCAACCACTTGCTGGCCGTGCTGAGCGACACGACCAATCAAAGCACCCTGGCCTGGGGCTACCTGCTGCCCAACGTGGGTGCCAACTGCAGCCCCGGCTGGATCCAGAACAAGCTCGGCCCCGGCCTCTACTTCTTGATGGTAGGTGGCCCGACGCTTGCCCCAGAAGACACCTTCGACGTGCGGGTGACGGCCACCGCCACCCCCATAGACACCGTCTTCCGCGTGCGGGCAGGCAGCACCCCGCTCACCGCGGGTACCCGGGTCCAAGGCACGTTCCGCAGCCTGACGGATCGGATACCGTTCTTCAACCGAATGATCGGTGCCGACTACACCACCTCTTGGCAATATTTCCCGTCTAACGGGCCCGACAAGACCTTTTCGTTCAACGTCCGCCCTGGCATCAGGCCCGTAATACGAAAGCTAGACACAACCCGATACGACACGTACGTGCTCGACTCCAGCAGCCAGAGCAACCGGGTAGAACGCAGCTTCCGGGCCATAAACCAGCATTGGAGCACCTTCCCAACCATCTTACCCATAGACGCGCTGCCCCTCGGCACGCACTACCTCCACATCGAGCAAGGCAGCAACACCCTCGACGAGCCCTACGAGCTGCAGCTTGTGCAGTATGCCGTACCTTCCGTGGCGCCAGGGTCGGCAGGACCGTTCGATTTGAAAATACGCGGGCTGGGTCCGGGCCTGAACCCAGGCGTTTACCAATTTGCGAGCAACCCCACTGGGGGCCCCGTCTTGGTACTGGCGATAGGCACCCCTATGGCCGTGGAGCTAACCCGCCCTGCGGGCACATTCACCGACTCGGTCTTCGTGGACTGGAATTCAGACGGCCAGTTCGACCGTGCGGGGGAGTTTTTGTACGGCACCACCAACCCAGGCCCTACCGTTACCGACACTCTGCGACTGCCGCCCATCCCGATCTGGGATTTCAGGCGCGGTCTGCCCTTTGTGGCGCGATGGGTAATCCGCAGCGCCTCCAACGGACATATGGTCGGTGTGACTGACTTTCCCTTGCAGGTTGAAGGCAGCCGAGTGGTGGCCAACCGCCCGCAGCTTTCCGACCCTGGGTCGCTTCAGGTATATCCCAACCCGGCGCGGGGGACAGTCACGCTGCAAGTTGCTACCGCAGAAGACGGGCTGCCCCTCACTGTGGAGCTCTACAGTGCTGATGGACGGTTGGTGCTGTCGCAGGTTTTGCCAGTGCACTCTGCTACCGGCCGCGCTATGCTCATGCTGCCTGGGCAGCCGGGGGTGTATCTGCTGCGTGCCCGGCAGGGCACGCATATATGGCAGCAACGGGTGGGCATCTGGTAGAAGCCTCACTCTCTTGTATGGAGCCAAAAGAGTACCCATTGCGGGCACCATTTACCTTTGTGCCGTAAGATGACGATTCATAAGGAAGGATATGCCTCGCTGTTGCTGGTAGCGGGGGTGCTTGGGGCTATCAATTTCGGGCTCTACTGGGCCGTGCCCGATAGCCTTGGGGTGCGCTATGTGTTAGGCTCTATAAGCCTGGTGGTGTTTCTGGTGGTGTTGCAGTTTTTCCGCAACCCCAGCCGCAGCACCACGGCCGCAGCGCACCAGGTTATAGCTCCGGCAGACGGGAAAGTCGTTGTTATAGAAGAAGCTACAGACCACGAGGTGCTCGGCGGGCCTGCGCTGCAGGTGTCAATCTTCATGTCGCCCTTCAATGTGCATGTAAACCGCAGCCCGGTGCAGGGCAAGGTTGAGTATTTTAAGTACCACCCCGGCAAGTACCTGGTGGCCTGGCACCCCAAGTCTAGCACAGAGAACGAGCGCACCACGCTGGCCATCCGCACAGAGACGGGTGCCCGGGTGATGCTGCGGCAGATTGCCGGCGCCTTGGCGCGCCGCATCGTCTGCTACGCCCGCCCTGGCGACGCGCTGGCGCCTGGCCAGGAGTTTGGGTTCATCAAATTTGGCAGCCGGGTAGATGTCTTTCTGCCCCTGGATGCCAAGGTAACCGTGCAGCTTGGCCAAGTAACCAAAGGGGGCCAAACGGTTATCGCAGAGCTGGCCTAGGCAGGTGCCTGGGGCCCGTACCAGCTTGCGTACATCTTATAGCGCTCGGCTGTGGCAAGTATGGTTTGCACCTGCTCGGGCGTCACGTCTTTGAGGCGGCGGGCGGGGGCACCGGCGTAGAGGCCGCCTTCTTCGCACACGGTGCCGGGCGTAACCACAGCCCCTGCGGCAATAAAGCAGTGCCTCTGGATATGAACATGGTCTAGCACGATGGCACCGATGCCGATGAGCACCTCGTCGTCTATGCGGCAGCCGTGCACGCAGGCATTATGGGCAATGGAGACACGGTTGCCGATCACCAGGTCGGCTTTTTGGTAGGTGCAGTGCAGTACGGCCCCGTCTTGGATGTTGGTGTCGGCGCCGATGCGTATCTGGTGTACGTCTCCCCGCACGACGGCATTAAACCAGACGGTGCAGCCCGGGCCCAGGTGTGCATCGCCCACGACGGTGGCGTTTGGGGCCAGCCAGACGGTAGGGTCTAGCCGAGGCAACACGTTGTTAACAGGAAGTATCAGCGCCATGGCCGTAAAGTTGGGCCCAGGTCTGCCAATTTTGTACCGATGCTAGCCAGCCTGAAAGCCCACGTGCCCAATGCCCTTACGGTAGGCAACCTGCTCTGTGGCATGGGCGGCATATACCTGGCCCTGGCAGAGGCAGACACCTACGCGGCAGGCTGGTGCATCATAATGGCGGCCCTGCTGGATGTGGCCGACGGCGCCGTGGCGCGCGCCCTCGGCGTAAGCTCGCCCATAGGCAAAGACCTAGACTCACTGGCCGATGCCGTAACCTTTGGCGTACTGCCTACTTTTATCGTGATTACAGGCTTGCGCCAATACCTGTGGCTAAACCCTGCCTGGCAAATTGTGCCTGCCTGCCTGGGCGTGTGCGCCGTGCTGCGGCTGGCCCGGTTCAACAACGATCCTGGCCAAGCCAAATACTTCAGTGGCTTGCCCACCCCGGCGGCTGGGCTGGCACTGGTAGGTATTGGCTTTCAGATAGATAAATTGCCCGATGCGGCCATGCCCTTGGTGCAGCCTGCAGGCCTGCTGATGGTTGCCGTGCTGCTGGCTGGGTTGATGGTGTCTCCGCTGCGGCTGATCAGCTTCAAGCTTGGCCTTAAGCCCACCTTGCCTTACTGGGTGGCAACTGCCCTGGTGGCCATAGCCTCGCTGCCCTGGGCCCAAGGCGGGGCCACGCTGGTTGCCATCCTGGCCTATGTGGCTTTCTCTCAGATCTACTTTTTGCGCAAGCCTGCGCCCACGGCATAAGCCTACCAACACAAACGACCCATAACCTACCCCTTTTAACTCTCAGCCATGCGCTTTACTGCCCACATAGACGTACTGCCGTTAGACGAAATTCTGGACCCACAAGGCAAAGCCGTATTGTTGGGCCTGCAACACTTACACATTGCTGGCGTGCAAGACGTACGCATAGGCCGCTCTGTGATGATGACGCTGGAGGCCGACACGGAGGCCGAAGCCAGCCAGAAGGTGGAGCAAGCCTGCCAAAAACTGCTGGCCAACCCCATCATGGAGCGCTTTACCTTCGAGCTTACGGCTGCTTAAGGCCTGCGCTGTTATGTAAGTGTTAGCAGACATTTACGGTGTTACAACGCAAATCTGCCAGCGCCGGGGCACTTTACCCCGGCTGCGATTGTACTAACAGTAGATGCCAGACCATGCCGCCGTACTTAACAGTGGCCACCAGCCCGCAGTGCCAAATTTTGATTGGCGCTTGGTACACGTAAAGGCAAAGGGCCATTGTGCAGATTTTAGTGGGGGCCTGGCCCCCACTTTTGCATCAGTCCTCTACGCGGCAAACGCCCCGCAGAGGCCGCCCAACCAACCTAGCCCGAGGCTAAGCACAAAGCAGCCCGCACACCTGGTCAAGCCAGATTGTACGACGCCAGCCCCCAGCCCCAGGCCCACTTGACAAGCACAACAGTCAACCAACCCCTTACTCCAGTTACCAGCATGGTCACACTTGTTTACACCATTCCTAAAGAAGAGCTCAATCAGTATGCCTTCTCGCAGGACGACGTCTTGTCTGGCGATCAGGACGGCCGCCGCTCTCGGTCTTACAACCTGCAGCGGGCCGAGCGCCTTGGCAATGCCTTCCACGGAAAGGTGCGTATCAATTTCTTGACGCAAGACAAGTCTGAGCGCACCGTAGAGACCACCGTCTGGGCAGCCGGCGACGACTTCGTCAACCTAAAGGGAGGCATCACCTTGCCCGTGCGTGCCATCACCCGGGTAGAGTTTGCCTAAGGCCAGGCTTTCAGACAACCAACCACCACAAAAAACCGAAAGCCCCGGCGTCGCAAGATGCCGGGGCTTTCTATTATGCATGGTGCATTAGCGCACCAGCGTTATCACCAGCAGCACCGTAGATAGGGCCGAGAGGCCTATAGACAGCGCAGGCAGGTTTAGCCGGTCGGCCTTCTGCCGCAGGGGTACGGCGTACACCACATCGTTGGGCTGCAGGTAGAAGTAGGGGCCGCTCAGTACCTGAGTGTCCGTCAGGTCTAGCGTATGGGTGATGACCTGTTGGCCGCGCCGGCGCACCAGGCGCACGGCCCTACGGTCTGCGGCATCGGTCATGTCTCCGGCCAGGCCCAGGGCCTCGGGCAGCGTCAGCACCTCGTTGTAATTGTAGTAAGTGCCGGGGTTGCGCACCTCGCCCAGCACGGTGATCTTAAAAGAGACCAGCCGCACTTTTACCACCGCCCCGCGCACCAACGTGTTGAGGCGGCTTTGTATCCGGGCTTCCACCTCCTCTGCCGTAGCGTCTGCCGCGCGGAAACTGCCCAGCACCGGCAGAAAGATGGTGCCAGAGTCTGAGACAGAGTACCCTGCCATAAACGTCTGCAGTGCGTTGATGGCGTTGGCACCGGCCTGGCCCATGGCATCTGCCCCAAAGGGGGCCAGGGCCGCAGGGTCTGTGCCCGAGTAGCGTACAGATAGCACGTCTCCGGCCTGCAGCTTGTAGGGTGGGCGGGGTGGGTTGTAGGTGGCCGTGCCCGTATTGGGCTGAAAGTATGCCAGCCGCGCCCGGGGAATGCAGCCGCCCAGCGACAGGCAGCCCAGCAGGGCAACGTAGCAGAGCTGGGCCAGGCAGCGGCGCAAAGGTGGTTTGGCCAATCGTAGTACGCTCACGTTAAATCTTACGTGTGTTGGGTGCATCAGCATTGGGCCTCAAGCCCTAAACCAGGCAAGGGTAGTTTTGTAAGAGCACCTTAAGGCTACAAATCTACCCCCCAGGTGGTGGTTAGGCGTTTGGCTAAGAGTTGCCGGCCGTTAATCTCCGTTTCTTCTAAGGCTTTTTGCAGTACTGTCCTCCGGCATTTTTCCCCGCCCGCCATCGGCTATGCAAATACAACTACCCCAAACTTACCCTGCCCCTTTGGTCTGGATGCTGCGGCTTGCCCTGGCCTCCATATTGGCGGCATTGGCTGTGCCCACCGCCCACGCCCAGCGCATGGCTGGCCGAGGGCTTTTGGTGAAGCGCAACAGCCAGAAGTATTACTCTCTAACGGTGGGCACCGGTACGGCCTTCTATTTTGGAGACCTTGCCAATACCGGGGGCTCGATCACCAATCCGGGCGAGCAGCTTAATATGGGCGTGCGAGTCCGGTTTTCAGATAACTTTTCGATGCGCTTCGAGGGGCAGTACTACACGCTCTCTGGCTCTGATGCACATCAGGGCAATGCCAGCCGCGCCAAGCGCAACCTAAGCTTCAGGGCCAACAATTTTGAGGTTGCCGCCTTGGGCCATTTCGATTTGGTCAAGCCGTCGCGCTATCAAGACAAGTACAGCCGGCGGGCCATTTTTAACTCCTACCTCTTTGGGGGCATCGGCTTCACCAGCAACAACCCGCAGGCACAGCTCAATGGCCGGTGGGTAAACCTGCGTCCGTTGGGTACAGAAGGTGTGTACTATGCTGGCCTGCAACCCGTAGTGCCAGTGGGCCTTGGGGTTCGGTTTAGGGTAGGCATGGCCTCAGACATTATGGTTGAGTATGGCTACCGCATAGCCTTTACAGACTACCTCGACGATGTGAGCGGCAACTACAAGCCGCGCTCCAGCTTCAGCAACGAGCTGGCCGCCCAGCTCTCTGACCGCCGAGGCGAGATTAACCCCATCTTCAAAGACGAGGCCGTGGCCAACAAATACAACCGCTTCCGCGGAAACCCCGGCCAAAAGGATGCTTACGGAATATTGTCCGTCAAGTACCAGTACACCTTTACCAATACAGGGTATGGCAGCTTCCGCTCGCGGATGGGTATGCGGCGCGGCAGATGGCTGCGGTTTAACAGGTACAAGTAGGGTATGTGCCGGGCATCACAAGGTGCCCCCTAACTTTAGAGACCTTATGCCAAAAGGGCTCGTCGCCGCCAGGCTCGGCCGATAAGTATGCCGTCGGGCTATCGCAACCGTATCTGCCCTTCTACCAATAGCGGATTGCTGAAATCTGCGCTGAGGGTGCGCACGGCCAACTGCGCCTGCAAGCGGCTCAGAAAGTCTCCACACACAAGTCGAAAGTTGGGCGCCTGATACGTCAGGTAGACCTGCAGCTCTGGATGGTTGCGGTACAGCGTCTCTTTGGCAGCCATGGCCTTGGCCCGGTCTGGCCCGGTGTAGATCTGTATGCGGTAGCCTTTGGCCAAGCGGACTTTGGCATTCCGCGCTGCTACGGTATCCAACCAGGCCGCCACGGCCAGATTGCGGGCATGCACAACGGCAGGCCGAGGCTGGGTTTGGGCCACAGCCAAATTTGGCGGCCACCCGGCAAAAATCCTCCCGCCCAGCGCCAATCCGGCAATCGCCACCGCCCTAGCCAATACGCTACGCCTTTGCATAACACAGCAACCTGCGGCCTAACACCGCCCGGCCCGGCAAAACTACGCCCAGGTGCCAAAGTACATGGGCCCAGCACTTAGAAAACTTTTAACCCAGAGCCGCCTGACCATGCATGGTTTAGCGATTGTCTAACAAAAAACGCATATCATTGCCAATTATCGAAACTTTTGCCAAATTGCTTGCTGAATTTGCAACCAAATCACACATCCACGTATATTTGTAATGGTTGATCGGTTAGGCGCTAGCTGCTCGGCCCCGTACTGTAAGGTGATGAAATAGGTAGCCATGCCCACCCGTCTCGTGGGTGGGGAGGTTGGGACAAAGCCACGCAGCTCCTCCGTGTGGCCTAACTACCCCTTGGAGGTTCGACTCCTCCTCTTACAGCATTTATTTGGTTAATTTGGTGTATTAATAGGTAGTTTGGACAGGCACTTGCCGCTGGCATGTGCCTGTTTTTTTGTGCCTGGCCACAAATCAAAAGCCCTCTGGTACATGTACCAGAGGGCTTTTGATTTGTGGGGCGTTTCTGCCTTTTAGAGGGTGTTGTCGTCGTTGCGCTGCTCGGCCAGGGCATATTGCTGGTCTATGAGCGTTTGCAGGCCCTCTGGTTTGAGGGCGATCTCGCTCGCATCGCCAAAGGTTTGGGTGGCATGGTCAAACTTGCCGGCGCGGCGGTAGAGCTCGGCAGCCAGGTAGAGGGCCTGGGCCTTGGCGCGTTGGCCTTGCTCGCTCTCGTCAAAGGGGCGCTCAATCAGCAGCTCGGCGGCGCGGGCCTGATACTGCCTGCGCTCCTCTTGGCGAAACTCTTTGTCGCGCAGCAGGTAGCTGGCATACAGATAAAGGTCTGCCTGGGCCCAGGGATACTCGCCCAGCGCCACGTGGATTTTGGCCGCCAGCAGGTTCTCTGCCACTTGGTCTATCTTGCCTTTGTGCTTGCGCACTATACGGCGCACGGCCTGCTTTTGGTAGTCTGTCAGCTCTTCTTCAAAGTCTTGTTTGTAGCCACTGTAGTGGCAGCGGGGGCAGCTGTGCACCTGGTGCTCGTAGAACTTGCCCTCGCCGTTTTTTTGCATCAGGTCTTTGGTGGTGCCAAAGTCTGTATAACTGTAGGTTACGGGGCTGGTAAACTGGTTGCCATCTACGGGGCAGGTAAACTGCACCTCGGCGGCTTTGTAGCCGGGGGCATTGTGGCGGCCTTCGCGGCCGGTAAAGCTGAACAGGGCCAGGGCTGTGCAGGCCAGTGGGGCGGCAGCGCGTACAAGTAAGCGAGTCATCATGCTTGTGCGGGTGTTAGGGGTTGGCTAAAGTTTGGTACGATTGTCAGATGAGGCGGCCCTGCGCAGACAAGCGCGTCGGTACAAAGCCATGCTGGTTGAAAAAAGACTTGGGTTGCCGCGCCGGGCACGGGCCTAAGCCTGTGCCGTAGCAGACGATTCAAAATTGACCTGTCCGCCGAGCCAGGATGTCATCAAAACCAGGCAATCTCTTACACAGGTACTTGCTACTACTGTTGCAACGTATAGTGTTGCGCAGTTTCCATGTAGCGGACGCACTTAGGCCCAAGGCACAGCCGTTGGCTCGTAAACGATAGGTAAGGCTGCTGCTGCCTGCCAACCAAAATGGGCTGCAACCTGGCCTGGTGCGCATGGTTGGCCCGTGCCCAGGCCCAGGGTTGCGGCCAGCCAGCCTATCAAAACCTGCGGCTGCACGCCTGCCTGGCGCAAGGCGACCAAGCTTACGGCGCCGTCTCGCTTGCTGAGTTTCTGGCCGGCCTGGTTCAGCACAAGGCCCACATGCCCAAACACAGGCACGGGCCTGTCTAAGGCAGTGTAAAGCTGTATTTGCCGCGCGGTAGAGGGTAGCAGATCGGCCCCGCGCACCACATGCGTAACGCCCTGTGCGGCATCGTCTGCTACTACGGCAAGCTGGTAGGCAAACAGGCCGTCTCGCCGGCGGAGCACAAAATCGCCCACGTCGGCGGCTACGTCTTGGGTTTGGGGGCCTTGGAGCAGGTCAGCAAAGGTTACCGTGCCGGGCTTTACCCAAAAGCGAATGGCGGCCTCGGGGTGGGCCGCCAGGGCTTTGGCCTCAAAGGGATGTGGTGGGCGTAAAGCTGCGGGGTAGGGGGGTACACCATCTGCCCCGTGCGGCGCGGTGGCGGCGCGGGCTACGTCTTGCCGGCTGTGGTAGCAGGCAAATACATGGCCGCCCTGAGCCAAACGATGCAATACCTCTGCATAATAGTCTGCCCGGGCCGACTGCCGCAGCACAGGCCCGTCCCAATCTAGCCCGAGCCAGGCCAGGTCTTCCATCTGCCGCTCGGCGGCACCGGGCACTACGCGGGGTGTATCCAGGTCTTCAATACGCAGCACTACGCGCCCGCCTGCCTGCCGGGCCGCTGCCCAGGCAGCCAAAAAGGCCCGGGCATGGCCCAGATGCAGGTCTCCGGAGGGGCTGGGGGCTAGGCGGGTGGTCAATGATTTAGCTGGTACGATGTTTCAAAATCTAACAATTTGACACAAATTGTTAGATTTTGTCAGATGTTTTTTCTAACTTTGTGTACAAGATAGTTGCACATGAGTACTTTAGAGAAGCCCCCGGCCATAGGTACGGACTATGAAAGCATCTTTCAGATTGTGGTTTCTAATGGGCCATTACTGTCAGAGTTTTTTCAAGCCTATCCCTATTGGGCAAAGCTAAAGCACAAGGCCAAGGCTATGGGCTTTGAGGCTCCACGCCTATGGACTGCTGTAAAGTATCATCGCGCCAGCCAGGCTTCGCGCCTGCACCTGCACGATGACTTTAGCTTCAACTTACCGGCTAGTCTTATGGAGGGCCTGCACAATCTTGATATGCATTGTGGGGGAAGCCTACAGTCTGACCTCGGTCCGTTGCCAGAAAGAGTTAAGGATAGATTCATCATTAGCAGCTTGCTTACGGAGGCCTTCTCGTCTAGTACCCTGGAGGGTGCCGTCTCTACCCGAGACCGGGCCAAAGAGCTCATTCGGCAAGGGAAGAAGCCGCGCAACAAGAGCGAGCGGATGGTTGTGAACAACTACCTAGCTATGGAATTCTTACGTGAGCACCGCACTGCTGACCTGACTCTCCCGCTGCTAATGGAATTGCACTCCATACTTAGCAAAGATGCGCTAGATCAGGGAGAAGCAGGGCGGTTTCGTGACGCAACGGAAGATGTACACATCTTTGATGATTTAAACGGTGAGTTAATTTATACTCCGCCAGCGGCAGCTCAAATAAGCGAAAGGATGAGCGAGCTAATAGTCTTCTTTAATCATCAGCAAAGTGGACTAAACGCAATGGCATCAGGCAGGGAGCAAGTGTTCATTCACCCAATTCTGAGGGCTACCATCGTGCATTTTATGGTAGGCTACATCCACCCCTTCACTGACGGAAACGGGCGAATGGCGCGAGCACTGTTCTATTGGCACATGCTTCGCAACGGATATTGGCTGGCTGAATACTTGTCTATTAGCCAAATAATATTAGAGAGTAGAAGTCAGTATTATCGGGCATTTTTAGAGGTAGAACAGGATGAGAATGACCTTACCTACTTCCTGCTTTATCACACCAAGGTACTTATCAGGGCCTTCGAAAGTCTCAAGGCATACCTAGATCGGAAGCTCCGACAACAGCATATCAACCACGTAGATGAGGCCAGGCGATTAGAAATCCTGCCCAGACAGGCCCAGCTATTAGAAGCCATACGCAAAAGCGCTACTATTTGGACCATTGCCCAAGCTCAGACATACCTCAACACATCTTACGGCACGGCCAGGGCAGACCTAATTGCCTTAGCTGATAGAAAACTTTTGGAATTATACCCGCTCAATAAAAAAACCCAAGGCTACCGCGCTATCCTTCATTAGGCCGGCGCGCTGCCGTAGGCAGGGGCTGTGCCCCTGGCTGCTGGTTGGGTGGCAGGGGGTTGGCAGGCGCAGCAGGGGTAGCGCCTGGGCTCTGCACCGGGTTGGCCGGGGTGCTGGGGGCCGTCTCGGGCGCAGTGGGCAGGCCGGGGCGGAGGCGGGCGGCCCCGCCCCGGTAGAGCCAGGGCAGCAGCTCGCGCAAGGTGCTAAAGCTCTGCGTATGCAGTATGCTTACGCCCTGCGTGGTGATGGCGTACTGGTTGCCTAGGCCCAAACTGTTGTTGGCCAGCGTCTGGTTGGTGCGGTGGAAAGCCTTCAGCCGAAGTTTGCCGTCTCGCGTCAGGTAGTACTCCAGCGTCCAGTCTCCGGCCAGGCTGGTGGCCGTGGTCTGGCTTTGGGTATTGGTAAAGGTGCCGTTGCGCGTCAGCCGCAGGCGGCCATCCAGGGCCGTGTAGCTCAACCGTAGCTGAAAGTTGTTGAGCGCCTGCTGGGTAAAGCCGGCCAGGTCTATGCCTACCTCCAGGTTCTTGCTCACGTCTGAGAGCCAAGACGATAGTTGATTGCTGAGCAGCTCCGTCAGGTTGCCTACACCGCTGCCCGCCGAGGCAAAGGCATTGAGGCCAACTGGCGAGAAGCTTCGCAAGACAAGCAACGAGAAAACCTGCTTGTTGAGCTCTTGCTCGTTGGTTTGCACCAGGCTCTGCAACGAGGTAACGTAGCGCTGTAGGCTGCTTGGGTATTGCGGCGCAATATCCAGCCCCAGGCCGATGGTGGGCGTCAGCATGGGGCCTGTCAGCGTCAGGTTGACGGCAACCGGGTAGCGCCGGCGGGCTTCGGCGGCAATGAGGGCAGAGTCTGGCTGGTTAGATAGCTGGCCGATGAGCAGCGGCGAAAACGGCACCGATGCCGCATACCTGGCCTGGATGTCTAAGATGCCCTGGGCCGGATCTCCGCTCCAACTGATGGAGCTGCCGTCTAAGATGGCAAAGTTCTTGTCTATCACGTTGGCAAGGGTAAACTTGTAGGTGCCTGCCGTAAGCCCCAGCCTGCCAACCATGGTAAACTCGCCCCGCGTATCAATATTGAGCCTGATGCGCCCCTGGCCCTGGGCCGAAACGGCATCGCCGGTCTGCTTGTCGAATATGATCTCGCCGTTGGCATCGGGCGTAACCTCTATGTTGAACGTAAGCCGTATGCCGGTTGAGCGTACCCGGTCTCGGGCGGCATCGGCAGAGTCTGTCCGCACGCGGGCAAGGCTGTCGCGCCGTACGGCGTCTAACTGCGCAGAGTTTACAAAGGAGATGAAGCTACTCTGCCGTGTATTGGCCGCCAGGGCAGACTGCAGCGGCAAAAAGAGGCGTGTGCCGCGCTCGGTGCGCAGCGTGGCGCCAATGACGATGTCGCCCACGGGCCCGCGGATGCTCATCTGGCCTGTGCCATAGGCCGAGCCGTAGTAGAGTTTGTTGTCCTTATAAGTGGTGCCCAGCAGTTGCAGGCCGTCCACGTCTCCGTTCAGATCTATGAACCAATCGGTAAAATAGTTGTGCCGTACCAGGGCCTTGGTGAGCGTGGCGCGGTGGCCTTGGGCATCGCGCAGCACGGCTCCGGTGGCAACAATCAAGCCCGGCTTAAAGAGCACAGAATCATCAAAGAAGTACCGCGTCTTGAGGTAGTCTATCGTCACGCCGCCCCGGCGGATGTAGGTGCCGCCCGTCAGCACCGGCTTGGTAAAGCTGCCTGTAAGGGCCAGGTTGCCCGTGGCCTGGCCTTGCCAGTTGCTGGCCAGCCCCACAAACAGCGGCTCCAGGTAGGCAATGGGGGCTTTCTGCAGGGTAAAGTCCAGGGCTAGCTGGTTCTCTAGGGCGGCCGGGCGGATGTAGCCCCCGCCTTGTAGCATGGTGCCGCTGTCTTTATCTACGCGCACCTGCAGGGCCAGGCTGGCATCTGCAGGTTGGGGCACCAGGCGGGCGTAGATGTCGCCCAGGCCCACGCCGTCTCGCTCAAAGTTTAAGATGCGCAGCTTGCCCGCCAGGGTAGAGCCTTTGGCCAGCAGACGGGTGCCCTCAATCCAGGCACTGGTTTTGCCCTTGTAGTGCCCGGCCACAAAGGCCCGCACAAACGCCGCCGAGAGCGAATCTACCGTCAGCCGCAGTGTGTCTTGGTCGGTGGGCCCTGCCAGGCCCTGCACCTGCACCTGCTGCCCTGCGGCGGCAAAGCTCAGCGAGTCTATCTGTAGGCGGATGCCGTCGTACACGAGCCTGTTTTGAGGCGATACGACCCAGTTGGTATCTAGCAGGCGGATCTTGCTGCGGAGAATACGCGCCTCCAACAGACCGGGTGCAAAGGCCAGGGTGCCGTCTAGGTCTACGTAGTTGCTGTCGTTGTCTTGGGCAATGGCGGCCGAATAGTTGATGGTGTTACCGTCCCAGACGCCGTCCAGGTTCAGGTCTTTGGTCAACAGGTTGCCAAAGCGCTGGCTCGAGCTGGTGACCGAGGCGGCCGCCAATACGTTGCGCCCATCTAGCGTCTTAGAGCTAGACAGGTCCACCTTTACGGCATCAAAAACGCTGTTGCCGTAGGCCAGGTAGTCGGCCTGCAGGTCGCCTTGCACCAGCAGGTTTGTTGTTTTGGCCAGGTCTAGCGTCAGCGTGGCGTGGCGGGCCACCTGTACCCCCGGCACATACAGGCGCAGCAGCGGCGTCAGGTTCTGGATGCTCAGGTTGAGCGATGCCTGGTACGGATCAGGCGTATAGACGGCCGTGCGATTGCGCATGGCCTTGCGGTTGTTAAAGAGGCGTCCATAGTCGTTTAGGGCAGCCTCCAGGTCTTGGGCGATGGCGCTAAAGGTAAAATCCCCGCGCAGCGTACCGTCCACATAATCGCTGGCCAGGCGGATATAGCGGCCCTGGCTGTAGCTGTGCCGGGCCTCCAGCGCAAGGGCTGCAATGGGCAGTTGTTGTTTACCCACCGTCACCAGGGCGCTGTCAATCAGCAGCTGGCCTTCGGCATCGTCGAGGTTGCTGCCGCTGCCGACCAAATCAAGTTTTCCTGCCAGGCTGGCCTCGCGTTTGGCCCAGCCCAATGGGCGCAGGCGAGCCTTTTTCAAATCCAGGCCCAGGTCAAATACTTTGCGGGGCTTGCTCAGGTCTGCCAGGCCGTTTACCTCGGCCACCAGGTTAGAGTCTTGCACACGCAGGTATCCATCAAAAAGCTGGCGTTGCAGGGTTGCGTCGGCCGTCAGGTTGCGGTAGCGGTAGCCTTGCAGCTCCAGGGCATCAAAGTGGCCTGCCACGTCTACGCGGGCGCTCTCCAGCGTAAATCCCTTCCCTTTGATGGAGCCCGTACCTGTGAGCCGGCCCAATAGCTTCTCTTGGCCCAGTAGTGTCCCCAGGGCCAGGTTGTCGGCCATAAAGGTGCCGCTGTAGGTAGAGCGGTTGTTGGGGTGCATGTGCAGCTCGGCGGCCGTCTTTAGGGTGCCGTTGCGGCCGTATAGGCCACCGTCAACGGTAAAGGCTTGCACGGTGCCGTTAAAGCTGCCCACAACGTCTGTAGGGCCTAGGCGCTGCAGGTAGATATGGGCCGGTGCCGGGGTGTACTTGAGCAGGTCTTCTGGCTCTAGGTAGCTGGGTTGCAGGGCAATGTCCATACGGGTGGTATCCCATCCGGGCAGGCCTTGCATCCGCCCCCGGCCTATTACCTGCGAGCCGCGCCCAAACTCGGCCTGTAGTTGGGTCACCGTAAAATCTGGTACACGGCCCCGCACCCGGGCATGGGCCACCCGTACCGAGTCTGGCATGCGGCGCAGCGTCGGGGCAAAGTAGGCCAGGTCTCGATAGTCTATCCGGCTGCCCTTTAGGCGGGCGCGGATGGTTACCTTCTCTACAAAGTCTGAGAGGTCTGCCTTGCTGGCGTAGCCAAACTGCACCGAGTCTGCCAGGTAGCTGTTGCCCACCCACAGGCGCATCGGAGCCAGGGTCATGTCTTGCCGCGTCATTCGGAAAAACCCCTGCAATTGGTGCAGCTTCCAGCCTGTGGCCGCGTCTTGCGCGCGGAGGCCCAGCAGGTCTAGCTCCAGTGTGTCGGCCCGGGTGCGGAAGTCGGCCAGCGTGCCCGTAAGCCCCTTCAGGTGGATGTGGCGGTAGTCGAAGAGGGTATCCGTTGCCAGGGGCGCAAACCGCTCGTCTTCGATAGAGAGCCTGAAGTTGGACACGCCCGCCTCGTAGATGTAGAAGTTGGGCGGGTTCTTGCTGCGCACCGTGCCGGGCGAGAGCCAGTTCTGCAGATTCTCTACAAACCGCGTGATGTTGACCTCGTGCCGCCGCCGAGAGTTGACGATGCGCACATGCCCATCTTGGGCCAGAATAGCATCCAAAGCTACCTCTCGGCGCAGCAGGCGGGCCAGGGCAAAGTCTATGGTGGCCTCGGGAATCTCGATCATACGCCTGCGCTCCTGGTCGTAGCAGACAAGGTTGTAGAGGCGGAGCTGGTCGTAGAAATTCAGATCTACCCGGCCAATCTGCACGTCGAAACCGGTCTTCTCGTAGGCAAGGGCCGACAGACGCGCCACCACCCGGGTCTGCACGTAAGGCATCCTCAGGGCCAGAATCAATAGCAGCAGCACCCCCCAGAAGCCCACAAACAACCCCAACAACACCCGCACCCACAGCGCCCACCGCCGCCGTGGCGCAGCACCGCCAGCAGGCGTAGTAGGGGTAGGGGTAGGCTGCGTTTGCATGGCAAAGCCCGCAAGCCGTGCCCGGCGGGCACACTGCGGCTAAGTTACAAACCCAAAAATGGGGGCTGAAAGTGCATTTGGGCTGAGTTGAGAAATTGAGTACCGCAGATGCTGTTGCAGGTATTCTGCCAGCGACGGCCTCTGTGTGGGGTGCCGCGGGTTACAGCTCGCGCCACAATCCGCACCTGTACAACATTTCTTTAGACGCTTTCTAAACAAGAACCTGATTTGCTATGTTTGCATCACTTTAGAAACAATCTAAACAAGACTGCAAAACCAGATTCTATGAGAGGCACTTTTTTCCGCCTAACCCTTCTGGCAGCCGGCCTGGCTGCGCTTTTGGCCTGCCAACCCGGCACCGATAACGCCCAGCCCTCTTCCTTCGACCGCCGTGCCCTGCTGGCCCACGCGGCAGACCAGTACCTCATTCCCACGTTCGCGCGGTTCAAAACCAGTGCCCAGGCCCAGCAAGCCGCCGTGGCGGCGCTGGTGGCCCAGCCTACAGACTCGGCCCTGCGGGCGGCTCGGGCAGCCTTTAGGCTAGCCTTTCTGGATGCCCAGCGCACCCTCTGTGCAGACTTTGGCCCTGGCCGCATCGGCAACGACGAGTACCTGAGCGCCCACCTGCTGTCTTTCCCCGCCAACGAAGCGCAGATAGACCTGGCCATTGCCAACGGCGCCCCCCTCAACCCCAATAGCCCCCAGTACGACCGCCGGGGCTTTGCCGCGCTAGACTATCTCCTCTTTGCCGACAGCACCGGCACGCTGCAGCGCTTTGTGGCCAACGGCAACCTGCGGACCTACACCCGCCAGGTGGCAGACGAGATTGCCGCCCGCGCCACTACCGCTGCCCAAGCCTGGCCTGCCTACCGCGCCACCTTCACCGCGTCTGACGGCATCGGGGCTGGTAGCCCCATGGGCGAGTACTACAATGCCTTCGTCTGGGGCTACGAGTGGAGTAAGAACTACAAGGTAGCCCTGCCTGCCGGCCGCGGCATGATTGCCAGCGACCCCAGCCCTTTACTGGCCGAGGCCCGGCATAGCGGTATGGGCCGTGCCGCCCTGCTGGCCTGCCTGGCGCTCTATAAGCAGATTTACACCGGCGACTTCGGCGACCAATCCGGCCCCGGTTGGGACGATTACCTGCAAACCGTGCCCGGCGGCAAAGAGCTGGTAGCCGCCACCCTGGCCCAGTATGCCGTGGTAGAGCGCGCCGCCGCCGCCCTGCCCCCTGGCCAAGACATTAGCCAGGTTGTAGCCTCGCCTGCCTTCCAGCAATTGAGTGTAGAGATGCAGCGGCACACCCGGCTTTTCAAGGCAGACATGAGCAGCCTGCTCGGCATCTCCATCACCTTCTACACCGGCGACGGCGACTAGGGCCTTTAAGCTCCCCCTCTCCTCCCCGAAAGGGGGAGAAGAGGGGGCTGGGGGGTGATGAGGGGGCCTCGCCCCATGCGCAGATGGCTGGGGGGTGAGGGGGCCTTGCCCCGTGCACAGAAAAACCGAGGGACATAACTCTACCCATACATAGCCACCCATTTACCCACCCACCTGTTTCCTTTGCGGCTATGACGTGGTACCGCAGCCTGGGCACCCAAGAGTATGTGTACATGGCCCTCTTCGGGCTGCTGTATGCCCTCTTTGTATGGCGCACCTTGCGGCTGGCCCGGCGCCTGCGCAGCCCTCGGGGCTACGTGGCCTTTAAATTGGTGCTGCGGACGCTCTACATGGGCTTGATGGTGGTGGCCTTCTTGGGCCCCAGCTTCGGCAAAATCAAGCAAGAGGTTAAGGCTATGGGCAAAGACATCTTCATCGCCGTAGATGTGTCCGAGTCTATGAATGCCATAGACGTAGCCCCCACCCGGTTAGACAAGGTGCGGTTTGAGCTGCGCAACCTGCTCAACCTGCTCGGTGGAGACCGCCTCGGCCTCATCGTCTTTACAGATGAGGCCTTTCTGCAATGCCCTCTCACTTACGACCAAAGCGCCATCACGCTCTTCATCGAGACGCTCTCCTCGCGCATCGTCAACGGGGGCAGCACAGACCTGAGCCAGCCCCTGCAGATGGCCCTGCAGCGCTTTGCCCGCGCCCAGGCCGCCGAGAGTGCCAAGGCCGTCGTGCTGATCTCCGACGGTGAGGACTTCGGCGAGCGCTACGCCTCCGTGCTAGACGAGCTGGAGCGGGCCGGTATCAAGGTTTTCTGCGTGGGTGTAGGCACGCTGGAGGGCTCCAGCATCCCCCTCGGCACCCGCCTCAAAACGGACGCCGACGGCCGGCAGGTCATTACCAAGCTGAACCCCGCCCCCCTGCAAGAGATTGCCCGCAGCACCGGCGGCCGCTACTACGAGCTAAGCCGCACCACCAACGGCTTCCCCGCCCTGGGCCGAGACCTGCAGGCCCTCCAAGGCCAAGTCATCGAGGTCAAAAAGCTAGACGTAGCCGCCAACAAATACACCTACGCCCTGGCCCTCGCCCTCCTGCTGGCCCTCATAGACGTCATGGTGCCCATCCGCCTGCTGCGGCTGAAGGGGTAGGGTTTTATGTCAGTCTTGCGGACTAGGATATATCACGGCCTGTCAGCCTTAAAATCTTGGCTTCCGCTTGTGATGCAGGACAGCCTCTACCGCGATGATTTGTTTCTCCTCGTTTACCCTGTAGTGAATGCTGTAAGGGAACCGAATGAAGGCCCTGGTTCGGACTGTGGAATATCTAATTTCCGAGTTCCAAAAGGTAGGCAGCTTTCTGAGCACATCTTCAAAAGCATCCAGGAATCTGTGGCCCAGGCCAGGAGATTGAGATTCATACCAAGCCGCCGCTTCGGCTGCATCAATTTCTGCGGCTTTTAGCACCTTGACTTCGTAACCGGGCTTCATTTTAGGCGGCTTCGTAACCGGATCAGCGTTTCGTCCGTCGCGGTGTAGTCTTCGGGCTTGCTGCTTGCAATTCGTCGCAATACAAGCTCCTGTTGCCAAAGGGGTACCTCGTGGGCAGGCACTTCATGGGCAAAGCCGCGCTGCTCCAACCAAAGCAAAAATGCTTCTGCCTCCTCTTCAGGCACTGAAACCAAGAACTGGGTCATATATGCAAGATACTATATCCCGCGCACAAGGTTAGAGCTTCTGCTTTACAACGGCCTATCCAACGTTGCCACAACGTCAGTTTAATGGCTGAAGGAGGCATTAGGATTCTATACGATAAATAATCAAGAGATTCTTGCTGCTGGCCCTCATAGACGTCATGGTGCCCATCCGCCTGCTGCGGCTGAAGGGGTGAAACACTATAATCGGCCCAAAGACCTGCACTGGCCTAGCGACCAAATAACCCCCTGGGTCATTTCACAATTAGCCTACCGGCGCCTTGCTCCCCCTCTCCCCTGAAGGGGGAGAGGGGGTTGGGGGGAGAGGGGGGGCTTGTCCCACGCGGAACATAAGGTTTAGTGCAAAATGATAAACCGCCTCAACTACGCCAATCATCCCACCCCCATTTAGAACGTTTACCGGCCCCCGTGGTTATATAAGTGTAACCGCGTTACCCTTTCGTTACCGCGCTAGGAATCAACCTTCTAACCGGCGTAAATTCGCGCCCCTTTCCGTTTTTAAGACCCCGATGTTTGGCCCCGCACTAAGGGCCCCCCGCTGACCCTCCCATGCTTGAGTATCAGGACTTGATTGAGCAGACCTTTGAGTTCCCTACAGAAGAGTTCAAGGTCGTCAACAACGAGCTGCATTTCAACGGCGTACCGTTGATGGACATCATCAACCAGTACGGCACCCCCCTAAAGCTCAGCTATCTGCCCAAAATTGGCGAGAAAGTCCGCACCGCCCAGGCCCTGTTTGCCAAGGCCATGGCCAAGTACAACTACGAGGGTAACTACACCTACTGCTACTGCACCAAGAGCTCGCACTTCCGCTTCGTGCTGGAAGAAGCCCTCAAGGCCGGTGTACACATCGAGACCAGCTCCGCCTTCGACATCCCGATCATCCGCAACCTCCACAAGAAGGGGCTGGTGACCAAGGATATGAACATCATCTGCAACGGGTTTAAGCGCGAGCTGTACCTCAAGTACATCAGCGAGCTGCTCAACGACGGCTTTGTAAACTGTGTGCCCATCCTGGACCACATGGGCGAGATTGACTTCTACGAGCAGCACGTCAACGTCAACACCAAGGTCGGCATCCGCGTAGCCGCCGACGAGGAGCCCAACTTCGAGTTCTACACCTCGCGCCTGGGCATCCGCTACAACGACGTGATGGACTTTTACCGCCGCCGCATCGAGGGCCGGGCCAAGTTCCAGCTCAAGATGCTGCACTTCTTCATCAACACGGGCATGAAGGACACCGCCTACTACTGGAGCCAACTCACCCAGTTCGTAGAGCTGTACGCCGAGCTCAAGAAGATCTGCCCCGAGCTGGATTCCATCGACATCGGCGGCGGTCTGCCCATCAAGACCTCGCTCGGCTTCGAGTTCGACTACGACTACATGATAGACCAGATCGTAGAGAACATCAAGTACATCTGCGACGAGCAAGGCGTGCCCACCCCGCACATCTTCACCGAGTTTGGCAGCTACACCGTAGGCGAGAGCGGCGCCGTGCTCTACTCCATCCTAGACCAAAAGCAGCAGAACGACAAGGAGCTCTGGTACATGATCGACAGCAGCTTCATCACCAACCTGCCCGATGCCTGGGGCCTCAACCAGAAGTACATCATGCTGGCCGTCAACAACTGGAACCGCCGCTACCACCAGGTAAACCTGGGCGGCCTCACCTGCGACAGCATGGACTACTACAACAGTGAGGCCCACACCTCGGTGGTGTTCTTGCCCAAGGTAGATAAGGACGAGGAGCAGTACATCGGCTTCTTCCACACCGGCGCCTACCAAGAGAGCCTGGGCGGCTACGGCGGCATCCAGCACTGCCTCATCCCGGCCCCCAAGCACGTGCTCATCAACCGCGACGCCGACGGCAACATCACCACCGAGCTCTTCGCCGAAGAGCAAAAAGCCGAGAGCATGCTCAAAGTCCTCGGCTACGAAGGCGTAGCCTAAGCCCATCAAACCATTGTTTGCTGGTCCCGGTCTCTGACCGGGACCCACCCCCGCAAGGCCCCCGCGGTCTCCAGACTGCTGAAACGGAGGGTGTGGGGCAGGGTCATAAGGCTAAGTAGCTTGTCCCTCTTGCTTCACTCAAAGGCCCAAGCAAAACTTCAAGTCCAAGACTTTCTTAGTCAGCGAAAAGCTGAAGCTTGGGTCATTGTTGGTTAATTAATTTCCTCAAGATAATTAAGGCTTCATTAATAGGTTTTCCAATATCTATATATAGTTCAAGTCCATTTCTCATTTCAAGTTGAATATGTGTTTTTGCACCGTAGCAACACCGAATTTTATTATAATATATAGTCCAATCCTTATTGTCGCCATCAAAATAGATATGGTCGTGACAGAAATAGACATTTCCGCTGTCTACTTCTTCCAGGCCGAATCTATGCTCTGTAATTGGTCTAGACTCTGACTCTCCAATCCAGAATCCGTCAATTACCTCAACGCTTAGACTATTTGTTTCGTATCCGATGGTTTCTTCTTCATCAATGAACCGTTCAAGTGTACAATCAGTTTCATACCAATAGACATCATCATGCAAAGGATGCGTCTCAGAGTCTAGGGGCGCGAGAGGTAATTTGCATAGGTCTAACAGTTCTTCTTGTTCTTGAAGATATGAATCAATGCTTTCCTCTTTAATCAAATCTAAATGGTTTGAGTACAGCTTAATTTTATCGAGATCTTCCCTATCAATCCAAAGTTCATGATTATGATATTGGGTAATTTTCTCAAAGGTAGACATTCTAGTGTCTATGGATATGTCTGAAATGCTTAAATTAAAATATCTCATTATATTATGTATTGCGTCAAGTTTAAGAAAAAAGTTCTCTTTTTGTATGGTTTTATCGGAGCTTACTTCCATAAAAAGCAGACTTATGCAAGCTGTAGCCTGTTCCTTGAGATTAATGACTTTTAGACATTTTGATATTTTTGTAATTTCATCGCAAATTGAAGGAGTCTCCAGATTACTCCTAAGGTTGTGTAATATGTACAGGTTTAGTATTTTGCTATACTGTTCTTGTATCATTTCCTGTGAAAGGCTATACTTGCTTTCGATTGCATAGAGTGAATCGCTATTCAGTTTAGAAACGTCGCTTAATTTTGCCAAATAATCCTCTATTTCTTGCCTAAAATGATCGGTATTCTTCTTTAGTTTAAAACCAAATATTAGGTCTAAAAGCGGTTTCGGCTGTTTTTGAAATGGTTCCATGAGGTTCAAATTTTGAGTTCAAATATAGTTTACCCCATCTTTGGTACAAGTCCTTGTGCCTATGAGGCCCCAGTCTATAACCAAAGACCTCACTTCACACCACCACATCCAGCCCCGCCATCTCCCGGCCCAGGCTGCGGATGCCGTCCAGGATGCGCTGCACCTGCTTGGGCGAGGGGTTCGCAACTGTCGCAAGTCTTTAGCAACTCGATGTACGGTGCAAAGACTTGGAACTGCCATCGGAGTTAAGTGCACTCCATAGTCGGCACCTCCTTTTTGTTCGTATATTTAGGCTATGAACCCAGCCTTGCAAAGCCGTAAAATCTGGATGCTGGAGCGGCTTGCCGCCGTGCAGGAGCCCCATTTGCTGGAAAAGTTGCTGACCCAATTGGAACAGCTATTGGGACAGGAAAACGCCGAAACCGGGCCTTTGTCCGATCAAGCAAGGGCACAGCTCAAGGCAGGTATGGCCTCTACCCAAGCAGGGCGTACCTTTCCCGCGGCCGAGGCTGATCGACTGATAGCAGAAGCAATTCAAAAAGCCCAGCGTGGAGTTTAGAGTCCGAGAGCTACACCTAAGCCAAGAGGCATTGGACGGCTTGAGCCAGATACTGGACTACATAGCAGCCGATTTTCAGCTAGACGTTCTTCTTAGGTTCCAAGACCGTTGGGAATCCTTTAAGGAAACAGTGGTACATACCCCAAGGCGTTACGCGGTCTACACCGTGGAAGAAGGCATACCCGTTCATAAAGCTATACTTAACGGACTGACTGTCATCTTATTCACCTTTGATGATACTCGTGTGAACATCGAAGCCATATTCGATACCCGCTCTGATTGGCAAGGGAAATTTCCGCCTGGTACTCCCCGCTAAGCAAGGTTGGAGCCCTTGCTTAGCATAGGTCCCGGTTACAAACCGGGACCAGGTACCACGCATTTGCGCCCCTACCGCAAATCCACCGGTATTACCCGGCTCACGCCCTGCTCTACCATGGTGACGCCGTAGAGCACGTCGGCGTGGGTCATGGTGCGCTTGTTGTGGGTCACGATGATGAACTGGCTCGACCCGCTGAAGTCTCGGATGATGTTGTTGAACTTGTCGATGTTGTTGTCGTCCAGCGGGGCGTCGACCTCGTCGAAGATGCAGAACGGAGCCGGCTTGATGAGGTAAATCGAGAACAGCAGCGCAATGGCCGTCAGCGTCTTCTCCCCGCCGGAGAGCTGGTTGATCGTGAGGGGCCGCTTACCCTTGGGCCGGGCAATGATGTCGATGGGGCTCTCCAGCGGGTTGTCGGGGTTTTGCAGGGTCAGGTCGCAGGTGTCCTCCTCCGTAAACAAGCTGCGAAACACCGTGTGGAAGTGCCCCCGCACCGCATTGAACGTCCCCAAGAAAGCCTGCCGGGCCTCCCCCTCAATCTCGGCAATGGTTTGCACCAGGCCTTGGCGGGCCTCTGTCAGGTCGTTCTTCTGCCCCGTAATGAAGTCGTGCCGCTCCTTCATCTCCTTGTAGCTCTCCATGGCCACGGGGTTGATGGGCCCCAGCCGGTCTAGCTGGGCCTTCAGGTCGGCGGCCAGCTTCAGCAGGTCCTGGTCCGAAAGGGCGGCTAGTTCTTCAGGTTCGGGTTCGGGCTGGCCGTCATCGGTCTCGGGGGTGTCGTTGGGGTCTATGTTGTACTCCAGCAGCAGGCGCTCGCGGGCGGTCTCCAGCCGGGCCTCCAGGCCCGATACCCGGCTGGCAATCTCCGAGAGCAGGGTCTGGTTCTGGTCTCGGCGGCGGGCCAGCTCGCGCAGCAGCTTGTCGCTGGTCTCTACGCGGCCGCGGGCGTGGTAGAGTGTCTGCCCGGCCTCTTTGACGCCCCCGTCCACGGCCTTCAGCTCGTCGTAGAGGGCCTTCAGGTCTTCGTCGCCGATGGTATCGGTCTGGCTCAGGGTCTCCAGGGCTGCTTCGGCGGCGGCCAGGTCTTGCTCTACCTGGGCCAGGCGCGCCTCCAGGCGGTTGCGGTCTTCGGTGCGGATGTGCAGCTCGTTGCGTGTCTGGGTCAGTTGCCCTTGCAAGCGCACGGCCTCCAACTGGCCGCGGTTGAGCTCGTCTCGGCGCTGGGCCAGGGCTTGCTCGGCCAGGCGGCGGGCCTCCCGTTGGGCTTGCAACCCTCCCGTCAGGGCATCCCGGCGCTGGGTCAGCTCGGCCAACTCGGGGGCACGGGCAGCGGCGGCCTCCTCCAGTTGCGCGATGGTGCCGGCCAGCGTTTCCAGGCGCTGGCTTTGGTCTTGCAGCGTCTGGCTGGCCTGCTCACGGCGGATGCGCCAGGTTACGGCATCCTGCTCCAGGCGCTGGGCCTCGCGTCGCAGTTTTTCCAGCTCGGGGCGGGCATCGGCGGCGCGCACCTGGGCCAGCTCTTCGCGGGTAGCCTTTTGCTGGTCTTCCAGCTCCAGCAGTCGCTTGTTGAGGGTTTGCAGCTCGGTGGCCAGCTTCTCCAGGTTCTTCACCCGCCCAATCCGCTTGCCCTCATAGAGCCCGATGCTGCCTCCGGCGACGCTGCGGCGGCGAAGCACCAGATTGCCCTCCAGGGCCAGCACGGCTACCTCTTCGTCGTCTGCAGGCACTGGCTTGGGCATGAAGCATACGTTGCCCAGCAGCCACCGGACGAGGGGCAGGTAGCGGGGCTCGCACTCCAGCACGTCCATGGCGGGCACGGCGCCCTCTGGGTAGCGGAAGAATTGCTCTTGCAAGCCGGCAAAGCGGCTCAGTACAAAAAAGCTGGCCTTGCCCTTGCCGCTGGCCCCCAGCAGCTCCACGGCGCGCAGGGCCTCGGCCTCGTCTTCTACCACGTAATGGTTCAGCACCGGCTCCAGGTAATACTCCAGGGCAATGCGATACTTCTCTGGCGTGGCAAACAGGTCTGATACCAGTGGCACCTGCTCGGCCATGGCCCAGCCTTTGGTCTTGCGCAGGTAGCGGATGGCCTCTGGGTAGCCCTCCAGGTTGTCTTGGAGAGACTTGGTGAGGTTGTACTCGTTCTGGGCCGCGTCTCGGCGGCGGGCCAGGGCACCGGTCTCGTCGCGCAGCTCCTCCAGGCGGGCCTGCAGGGTAGCCTCGCGGGCCTGGCGCTCTTCTTCTTTGTATTGCAGGTTTAGCACCCGGGCCTTGGCCGTCTCCAGCTCCACGCCCAGCTCTTTGAGCTTACCGTCAAACTCGGCCATAGAGGCCGTCTGCTGCTGGGTGCGCTCGTCCAGGCGCTGGCGCTCTTGCAGGTAGGTATTCAATTGGGCGCGGCCTACTTCTTCGTCACGGTGCAGGCGGCGGTACTGGTCTTCGGCCTCGCGCAGCTCGCGCTCGGCCTGGTCTAGGGCCTGGCTCTTGGTGGCAAAGTCGTCTTGCAGGGCTTGCAGACCCTCTTGCACACCGGTCAGCAGGTCTTTGGCGCGGGCCTCTTGCTCGGCCAGCATGTTGGCCCTGCCTTGCAGGTCTTCCAGCGTGGTGGCCAGGTTCAGCAGGCGGGTGCGGTCTTGCTCGCGCTGGGCGGCCAGTTGGTCTTTGCGCTGCAGCTCGGCGCGGCGGCGCTCGTTGCTCACCTTGCGCTCGCCCTCCAGGCGGCGGATGTTCTCTTGCAACTGCGCGTAGGTCTGCTGGCGGCTGCGGAACAGCTCCTCACCCTCACGCACGCCTTGCAGCAGGGCCTCGCGCCCGGCTTCCTCGGCCTCTGCCTGGCGGACGATCTCGTCGCGCTCGGCTTTCAGCGCCTCCATCTGGGTCTGCAGACGGCCGTTCTCTTCCGAGCGCCGGGCCATCTCGCGCCGGGCGGCGGCCAGGCCTGCGGCCTTGGCTTTGTCCTTCAGCTCAAAGTAGCGCTCAGCCTGCCGGGCCTGGCGCTCCAGGCTCTTGAGGTTGCGCTCGATCTCGTGCAGCAGGTCTTCGACGCGCTCCAGGTCTTGGCCCACGTCTTCCAACCGGCGGAAGGTCTCTTTGCGGCGCTGCTTAAAACGCGACACCCCGGCCGCCTCTTCAAAGAGCGTACGGCGGCTGCCGTCGCGGTCGTTGAGGATATCGTCCACCATCCGCAGCTCGATGATGGCGTAGCTGTCGGGCCCGATGCCGGTGTCGGCAAAGAGGTTGTCGATGTCTTTGAGCCGGCAGTGGACGCCGTTGATGAGGTACTCGCTCTCGCCCGTGCGGTGGTAGCGCCGGGTGATGGTGACGGTGGTGTACTCGGTGGGCAGGATGCCCCGGTCGTTGTCGAAGGTGAGGCTGACCTCGGCAAACTGCAGCGGCTTGCGGTTGGCCGCACCGTTGAAGATGATGTTCTCCATCTTCTCCGAGCGCAGGTTGCGCGTCTTGGTCTCGCCCAGCACCCAGCGGATGGCATCTACGATGTTGGACTTGCCACAGCCATTGGGCCCCACCACGCCCGTGACGCCTTGCCCAAAGTGCAGAATAATCTTGTCGCCGAAGGACTTAAACCCCTTGGCCTCCAGCCGCGTCAGTCTCACAGAAAGGGAACGTTCCGAATAGGTTAAAAGCCTGCAAAACTAACCGACGGCCCGGGCCAGGTTGTGCACAAGTTGTAAACAGGGAAAGTTGAGACTTGTAGCGCGGGCTGCAGCCCGCGACGCCCAACGTTCCATCCCTAATTCTGTGCAATGGCTGTGCCATTGTCACGTGCTCTGGCGAGGCTGCGCCTCGCGTGTAGGCCAGGGCGGCAGACCTGACAGCCTGCGGATGGCGTAGGGTTGCGGATTGTAGTGCGGGCTTTAGCCAGGGGCTACTGCTAAGGCGACGGCAAAAGCCGAACGCTTTTGATTTCCAGATTGGCAGTATGTTACAAGCGGTTTTTGTCGGGAAATGTCGGGGGTATGAAGGGCGTGCAACAGATTGTAGTGCGGGCTGCCAGCCCGCCCTGCGGAAGTTGGTTGGGTTAGATAAAAGATAAGAGATAAGGCTTGTGCCGTTGGGTAAGGTATGCCAAAGGCTGTGCTTGTGCCGTTGCGTAGGGTTTGCGGTAGGAGGGTATGCAGGGCTGGAGCCCTGCCCGTGAGGGTTACGAGGGCTGGAGCCCTCGTAACAGCATCTTCGTTGATGCCGAAGGCTTGAAGCGTTCGGCTTTAGCCGCCGCCATAGCAGTAGCCCCAGGTTTTTAACCTGGGGTGAACACGGAGAACAACGGGCTGGCGTAACCGCTCTCACCCAGTACCCCTCCGCCATCCGCAGGCCGCTAGGTCTGGCGCCCTGGCCTACAGGCGAGGAGCAGCTTCGCAAGAGTACGTGATAAGGGCAAAGCCATTGCAATGTATTTAGGGGCGGACACGCGGGTCTGTCCTTGAAGGACGTTTGCGGTTGGGAGGCCGACGGGAGTCGGCCAGCAAGGCATCCTTAGACTGGAGTCTAAGGATAGCGATGTGATGGAACGTTCCGCAAGGCTGGCTTGCAGCCCGCACTACAAGTAAATCCTACGGCCTAAACTTCGGGTTCTGGCAGAAGGCTTCGTCTGTCAGGCCTAGCAAGAAAGCATGCAGGGCGGCCGAGTCTGCATCAGAGAAGCGGAGACCGCCGGGGGGCAGCAGGGGGCGCTCCAGGCTGGGGCTGGCAAGAATGCCGCGGCGGTAGTGGCTGAGCACCTCGCCGAGGGTGGCAAAGCGGCCGTCGTGCATGTAGGGGGCGCTTTTGGCGGCGTTGCGCAGGGTGGGCACGGCAAAGCGGAAGATGTCTGCCAGCTGGCGGGTGTGGGCGTAGCGGCCGCTGTCGCCAAAATGGTCTAGCCCGTTGTTGCGGAAGCTGTTGTCGGTAAAGAGCGGGGGGGTATGGCAGCGCCCGCAGCCCTGGGCGTTGAACACGCGCAAACCCTGGCGCTGCTGGGCCGATAGGGCGGTGGAGTCTCCCCGCAGGTAGGCGTCGAAAGGGCTTTGGGCCGACACGAGCGTGGCCATGTACTGGGCCAGGGCGTTGAGCAGGCGGGCTGGGGTGAGCGTGTCGCTGCCGTAGGCGGCCCGGGTCAGGGGCTGGTAGCGGATGAGGCGGCCCACTTTGGTGGCGGTAGTGGTAAAGCTCTGGCCCATCTCGCCGGGGTTGCCGATGGGCAGCATGGGCTGATGCTCTACGCCGGGCGAGCGGCCGTCCCACATGAGCTCGGCACGCCAGGCCAGGTTCTGGATGGTTGGCGAGTTGCGGCTGGTAGGCTGCGAGAAGATGCCGTTGCTGACGGCCTTGCCGGGGTCTGCAAAGGCGGCCTCGGGCAGGTGGCAGGTGGCGCAGCTGGTGCTGCTGTCGTCTGAGAGGGCCGGGTCAAAGAAGAGCGCCTTGCCCAGCGCAAAGCCGGCCTCCGTCACACTGCCTTGCACGGCCCCGAAGCGCGGCGTGCCAAAGCTGGCCGGCAACGCCATGGGGCCGTTGTGCGTGGGGGCAGGTGGGGTAGGGGTGTCTTGCGGCCCGTGGCAGGCCCACAGGGTCGCCAAAAGGCTTAGCAGGGCCAACAGGGCCCGGCCTTGCATCCTCAATACGGGTTTAGAGGGCATGGGCGGCAACGGGTATGCAAGATTCTAATTCTTGTTAAAACTACGTAGGCGGCAGGCACCTTTCCAAAGGCGGCGTCGTTACTTTGGGGCATGCGAACCGAGCCGCAACCTGCCTGGGCGCGTACCCGTTACAGCCGCCAGCCCATGATGGGCGCCATATGCCTGGCCCTCTGCCTGGCTTGGGCAGGCTGCACCGGGCCGGCCGTATGCCCCACCAACCAGGCCGCCTCTGCACCGCCCGGCGAGCGGGCCAAGGGGGCTCCCGTCAAAAGCGCGGGCACGTATGACAAAAACGGACGACTCATCAAGAAGAATGCCTTTCATCCCAGTTCTCGGCAAGTGGGCAACTAGGGTGGCAGCCTGGGCCCTGGCCCTGGGCACGGTATGCGGCCTGGGGGCCTGGGTAATGGCCCAAAACCCGGCCGCGCCTCCGCGAGAGATACGCCTGCTGGGGGCCGCCGTCTTTGGCCCGGGCGAGGAGCTGCGCTACCGCGTGCACTACGGCTTTATCAACGCCGGCGAGGCCTTGCTGACGGTAGATCGCCGCGTGCGCGAGCAAGCTGACCGCCCCTGCTACCAGGTAGAGGTAAGCGGCCGCACCATAGGGGCTTTCTCTCGGTTTATGAAGATCCGCAATGTATGGGGCACTTACCTGGACACGGCCCAGATGAAACCTCTGCGCGCCTACCGCAACATCCGAGAGAACCGCTACCGCCTGGATGAGGACCTGCAGTTTGACTATGCCCGCCGCCTGGTATCCGTGAAGCGAACCGAGCGGAAGGATACGGCCTACCGCATCCCCAACCCCGTGTTCGACATCGTGTCTGGCTACTACTTTTTGCGGCAGGTAGATTACAGCCAGTTGGCACCCGGCACGGTGATGAGTCTGGATGCCTACTTCGATGACGCGCAGTACAAGTTTAAGGTGCGCTTTGTGGGGCGCGAGGCCGTCAAGACCAAGTTTGGGCGGGTGTCGGCGCTGGTGCTGTCGCCCATCATGCCCGACAACAGCTTTTTTGACGGAGAGAACGCCATCCGCCTCTGGATGAGCGATGATGCAAACCGCGTACCATTGAAGGTCTCTGCCGAGCTGCTGGTGGGATCTGTGGACCTGGACCTGGAAGATTACCGAGGCACCCGCAGGCCGCTGGCGGTCTTTAAGGACTAGTGGATGCGTAGGCTGCCCATGTTGCCAGTCTGAAGACTGCTCCTCAATGGGCGTCACAAGTCATCGCTCCCCTAATCGGGTCGCTAAAGACTTGCGACAGTTTACGTCATCGCTCACCTAATCGGGTCGCTAAAGACTTGCGACAGGTTGCGGGAGGGCACCTTTTGGGGTAAAGCCTTGTTTGGCAGAGGTGGGGCGGCTATCTTTGTTTAGCCGCATGGCGTTCCACTAGTCTGCTGTCCGTATGCCTGATATGTTTGAAAAACTCAAAAACCTGGAGCTGAACATCTTTCAGACCCTGGCCCTGACGGGGCTAATCGTCAGCACGTTCAGCCACGTGGGCCTGACGTTGATGGACAAGCAGGTGGATCGTTTCTGGGCCGTGTACGTAGTCTGGCTAGCCGTACTGACGCTCTCAACGCTCATCCGCAGCGAGGGTGATGATGAGCATCATCACTAGGGGGTAACTTGGGTTTAAAATCCGCTTAAAGAAATCTTACTCCTTGTAATTATTTTTCGATGTTAAAAAATATAATTTTTTAACTTTTAACCATGAAGGTGTGGAGGTTGCCGTTTATTCTTCTTGGTTTTTTACAATTTTGGGTTTCTAATTGTTGCGCCCAAAATCTTAAAACTTATAGTGGTAAGTATAAAACTGGTCGTGCTAATTACGAATTTATTGAAGACAATAATAATCAAAGCAGATTATATCATGGTAAATTTAGTTATTTTGGCCACCCGTGGAAGGTGATAGGAAGTTTTAACTTGGGGAAAAGAAACGGATTGTGGAATATTTCCGCCAAGGACAAAATTGAGATTGGTTGGCGAGGTAGGATAAAAATAAATACACTTATAACTGGTAGGTACAAAAATGGATCACTTGATGGTAATTGGTCCTTTTGGAACTCGTGGCATCTTTCTAATTCCTGGGAAGGGCCGTTTCCTAAGGATTCTCACATTCAGAAGAGTAAGGCATCTTTCTACAAGAATCACTTTGTTGGCGCTCTTTCATACTTTAATAACTATCCGGAGCAAATAGTTGAGGAGGGTTATTTTGATTCTACTGGTCGAAAGATAAATATTTGGTTAAAAAAATCTAAAAGTGAGAGACAGACAAAGAAATATAAGAATGGGCTTCTGTATTATCATGCAACTTTAAATCTTGAGACTGGCAGATTAACAAAAGATTGTGATTTCTCTGCCATTATTGACTCTATAAATGCAGATTCGATATTTGCTGGAAGAAATTTAATTGTATTAGGAGGGTGCTATGAAATTACTTTAAATGAGGCTATACAAGATCCTTCTACTGAAATATGGAAGAGCAGGAGGTTGTCAATTTTTCAACACTCATCTACCACCAATCCCTTATACTTCTTTAGTGAAGATGATAAAGAAGACGATAGCAATTTCTCTACTAATCCGTTTTTTATTGAGTATGAACTAAAACCAATAGAGTGTCACGAGCTCCGCAACTAGAAAGTTAATTTTCAAGAATCGGTAATACTCCAGTTAAGCAAAGTCTCTTACTTTGCTTTCCGTCGCTGCAAGTCTCCGACTTGCATTATATTGTACCATCATCGCAGAGCAGCTTCTACCTGAACCAGCCCCACCGATGGGCCGCGTCCGTCTTGCAAGTCAGAGACTTGCAGCGGCCAAAAGCAAGGTCAGAGACCTTCCTTAGCAACGGGTTACAAAACGGCAACCTTATGGGGGGTTCCGGTTACAAACCGGGACCAGTTACGCGCTTACTGAAGCCGAAACACCCTGCCCCACGCCCTCCGTTTCAGCGGTCTGGAGACCGCGGGTTAACGGCTGGGTGGGTCCCGGTCAGAGACCGGGACCAGCGCTTCAGATGGGGAGAGCGGTATAGGCTTCGCCCTACGGCCGGATGCGCTCATACGCCCCTAGGGTGGGGGTGTTGGGGTCGCGGTCTTTGGCGACGAAGTCTAGGAACTTATTGGTGGGTAGGGGGCGGAAGGCGGGCTCGCGGTCGTCTATTTCGGTGATGCGGAGGCCGCCCGTGGCTGCCGGGCCAGGGTTGGCAGAGTCTGGCCGGAAGTCGTAGCTGGAGGGCTGGCGGAAAAACTGGCCCCCCGGTGCAAAGAAGCTGACAGGCAGCAGACGGTTGGTATTGGGCAGGTCTGGGTAGCGCCGCCCGGTGATGAGGTTGTTTTGCACCCGGCTGTAGTCAAACGCCTGGGCGGGGCCGCCCGGGGCCAGGGCGGTGGCAAACTCCAGCTCTTGCGAGCCAGAGATGACGCTGTTGAAAAACGAGATGCGCGGCGTGAGGCCTACCAGGCGCGGGCTGTTTTGGTCTTGCTGAAAGAAGTCGGCAAAGAACACCAGCGGGCTGCGGCGGTTGAAGGGTGTGTTGCCGCTCTGGGCCAGCGTGCAGTGGGCAAAGGCGTAGTTGCCGCCCATCTGCCCGGCAATGTAGCTGGAGCCGCAGTCTGCAATGACCAGGTTGTAGCCCGTGATGCTGGCATTGAAGCCCCACAGGCCCACGTCGGTACAGTTGCGGATAAGGACATTGTCTAGCTGGACGCTGATCGGCGCCGGGAAGGTGGGGATGCCCACCTGCAGGCCGCGCAGGCCGTTCTCTATGATGCAGTGCCGCAGGCTGCTGCCCTCTGAGCCGGGCAGCAGGCCGATGTAGCCCCATTGGCCGGGCACGTTGGCATAGTACCGCTCCAGGCGCGTACCCGTAAAGCGGATGGGCCGTTGGTAGGTGCCCTCGGCCACCAAAGTACCCTTGCTGACCAGGAAGGCATTGTTGAACAAGTGCACCCGCGTGCCCGGCTCTATCGTCAGGGCCCGCAGCGAATCTACCAGCACGGTGCCCAGCAGCACGATGGGCTTGTTGGCGCGCCAGGTGGTGTCGGACCGGATGACGGTGTTGGGCTGCAGGTAGACGGCGTCTTGCCCCTTGGCCACTACGGGCATGGCCTGCCCCTCGGCACGGCCGCGGATGCGGAAGAGGATACGGTCTTGGTAGAGCAGGGGCGTATCTACCCGTGCTTCGGGTAAGATGCCAGAGACGAGTACCCAGGCAGAGTCCTTACCCAGTATCTCTACGTTTTGGATAACCGTGCCCGTGCGCCCATTGACGGTAAGCGTAAAGGGCGAGGCCTGGCTGCCTGCGCCTTCCATACGGACCTCCTCCAGCACGATGGTGCCTGCGTTGGGGTTGTAGATGCGTAGCCGCTCGGTGATCGTCTTGCGCGTGGTGAAGACGGTGTCGAAGAGGATGGCCGTGTCTGAGAAGGCCAGGCCCTGGGCAGGGTTGGGGTCTAGGCGCTCGTCTAGCGGTTTGCAGGCGGCAAACATCCCAACCAAGGCCAACAACAGGATACAGACACGCAGCATGATAACGAGGCAGCCCGGCCGGCCCGGTGCAAAGCACCAAACGCTAGGCAGCCCGGCAAAAGTACGGCCTGGGGGCCTGCCCAAGGCCAAAGGCCAGGGCTTGTGCCGCTTTAGCCAAATTTAACTAGCTACTTTACAGCCAGTTGGCCAACTTAGCCGGCATGACGATGGCCCGGCTACTGTGCGTTTGGATTTTGTGGATGCTTGCCACCGTGGGGCAGGCACAACCCTTCAGCCAATGCAAATACACCTACTTCGGCAAAACGAAGCTGGTCTCCACCTCCATCTGCCTGGATAAAGACGGCCGCTGGGGCGAGGCCCGCGCCTTCGACAGGCAGGGAAAACAGATTTACCACAACGACGAGCGCCGCATTGCAGGGCACGCCAATACGCACTTCAGCTTCTACCCCAGCGGGGCCGTGCACAAGGCCGAATACAGCTCTGCCCCAGATGCGGGCATCCAATGGTACAGGTCTGTAACGACTTTCTCTGAAACGGGGGAGCAGATCCACTTCTCTAAGCAAAGCCACGACGAAATGCGCGGCCCCGGCTATTTCTTAGAGCAGTTGCCCGAGCCCCCAAAGCACCAGCCGCCCCCGTCTGCCTGCGTAGAAGTGCACCTGGCCGAGGTATGGTTGGTGAACAAGTCTCGCTTTGCCGTGAAGGCAACGGGCGCCTACACCGGCAGCCTGGCAGACCCTGCCAGCCTCACGCTGGCCCCTGGCGACAGCGGGCGCGGGGGTGCCTTCACGACCTCGCCCAACTACGAGATGGCCGCCGGGTGGCCACAATCGCGCATCAAACTAGAGGCCGTGGGGACGCGCCGCCGCGCCCGGCTACGCCTGGTAGGCCCCTACCGTACCGAAGGCCATGGGCCCCGGGCACGCCGCTTCTGGTATGCAATTCAATGAGCCAAGCAGGCTATTTGGCACAAAAAAGAAATAATAAATATATAAATGTTGCATATTGGTGGCGGATGTTGGTTCCCGAGCATCCGCATATTCTATGGCAGCCCAAACCGAGATAAATCCGGCAAAGACAGACCAAGCAGAGGCAGACCAGGCAAAGACAGGCCAGGCAAACGAGCCACCGAAATTTCAACTGGCGCTGGTGATGGCCGGTGCCGTCTCGGCAGGCGCTTACACGCAGGGCGTGCTCGATTTCCTGTTTGAGGCCTTGGAGGCTTGGCAAGAAGCCTATGCCTCAAACCCGGGCGGCGTCCCCAAACCAAACCTGGAGATTAAGGTCATCACCGGGGCCTCGGCCGGGGGTATTTGCGCGGCCATGCTGGCCCTCAGAAGTGCCAGCCGCTGGGAGCCCGTGCGGCCCTCGGCGCAGTCGTTGCGCGAGCAAGACGTCTATTTGCACGACTACCTGCCACAAGACTGGGCCAGCAACGGCCAAAACCCCGGCTACGATGCCTGGGTAAAGCAGATTGACATCTTGCCCCTGCTCGGCCTTGCAGACCTGCCCGCCATGCCCGAGGCGCAGGTTTGGAGCCTGCTAGACAGCACCGCCCTAGACACCATTGCCCACCAGACCTTTGCTACCTCTACCGGCAACCGCCGCAGGCCGTACTGGGCTCCGCAGGTGCAACTGGCCCTCACGCTGACGAGCCACCTGGGCGCACCGTTCGACCTTAAGTTTCCTGGTACGGGCCAGGGGCAGTTTGGTATGCGCCGCCATGCAGACTATGCCCGCTTCTGCCTTACAGAGGCTGGTGCCGGGCAAGGGGGCCTTTTGCCGGCAAGTGGTGCCTATACCTTGCCGTTGCCGGCGCAGCCCGGGCCCGTGGCGGGCCTGGGCTGGCAGTTGCTGCAAGAGGCGGCGCTGGCCACGAGCGCTTTTCCGGCCGGGCTGCGGGCCCGTACGATAGACCGCCGCCTGGCTGCAGAGTGGAACCTGCGCAACACCTACACCCAGCTAGACCCAGCCACAGACTGCCACTGCGCCAACGCACGGCTGCAGCAAGGCCAGGTGCGCCCACCCACCTGGGCCCTGGGCGACGCCGACCCCTACGTAAGCCTATACTCAGACGGTGGCGTGCTCAACAACGAGCCCTTCGACCTGGCCGAGCGGCTGCTGCTGGCAGGCAAAGCGGATACTGCCTTTTTGGAGCAAGACCCCGCCAAGGCCTGGGGCACCGTATTGATGATTGACCCCTTTGGTATCGGCGAGCCGTTTGACCCCAAGGCCGAAACCGACTCTGCCACCGGCCGTGCCAAGCAGGCACATCTAGACCTGCTGCACCTGGCGCCGAGTCTGTTTACGGCCATGCGGCGGCAGAATCTCTACAAGCCAGACGTGCTGGCCAGCGCCGCCAACCCCAGCGACATGCGCCGGTTTTTGATTGCCCCCAAGCGCAAGCTGCTGGTTGATAAGGCAGCCAACACCCGGGGCCTGACGGCCGAAAGCGTGGGCGAGCCCTCGCTGGCCAGTACCGCGCTTGGGGCGTTTGGCGGCTTTTTATTTGAAGCCTACCGTGTGCACGACTATCAGCTTGGGCGGCATAATGCCTACAAGTTTTTCAGCGAGCACTTTGCCATGCCTGCCGAGGCCGCTGCTCAAAACCCGCTCTTTGCAGGCAGGCCTGCTACCGGGGCCGAGGTGCCCCTGCTGCCGCTCTATGGCACAGCCGCCCAGCCCATCTACCCCATGACCTGGCCCACCGGCCTACGTACCCGACAGGCCGACCGCTACGAGCAGATTTTTAACATGGCAGGCAAACGTGCAGACATACTGCTTGACAAAATTACCAATCGCCTCGTAGAGGGTAAGGACATAAACTGGCGTCCACGGACTTGGATTTCTCTGGCTGAAAAAATTTACCTCATCCCATTGAGGCGGCGGTTGAAGTCTAAGGCGCGCAAGGCCCTACGCACTTGGGTAGACGAACAGCTCGATCGATACAACCTCTAGCAGTGCCCACTACTTAATTTTTAATTCCTAATTTTTAATTTAATAAAAATGTCTGTTTTGCTTCGGGTGGCGCGATATCAAAGCATGCCGCAGCATACGTTGGGCCGCCTTTGGGTGCAGGGCCGGGCAGAGGGCTACACGCTCGAGGATCCGGTGCGGCAGGGGCCAAAGGTGCCTGGCCGCACGGCCATCCCGGCCGGAGTTTATCGGTTGGGGGTGCGGCACTCGCCAAGGTTTTCGGCCCGGTTTTTATGGAGCGAGCAGGGGCAGCGCCTGGTAGGCGCCGGGCAGCAAACGCGCTACCCCCACTTGGCAGACTGGCAGCCCCACCTGTTGCTAGAGCTTGAGGACGTACCTCAGTTTACGCACATCCTGATCCACCCCGGCAACACTGTTGCCGACACAGAGGGCTGCCTGCTGGTTGGGGCAAGGCCGGGTACTTTACACGGGCAGGTGGCTGTACTGCAAAGCCGGGCCTACTACCAGCGGCTATACCGCCGCATCTTTCCGCTGGTGCGCCAGGGCGGCTGCCAGATAGAGATAGGGTAGGCAAGCAGGCGGCCGCGCCTTTTTCTGGCGGAATGTATGGCGTACCTTAGCTCCTCATGTCGCAGGTGCCCGTGCTCAACCCTTTGCAGGTGCTGCAGCAGTACTTCCGCTACCCCTACTTTCGGCCGGGGCAGCAAGAGGTGGTGCAGGCCGTGCTGGCCGGGCAAGATGCGCTGGCCTTGCTGCCGACGGGCGGGGGCAAGTCGCTCTGCTACCAGGTGCCGGCGCTTTGCAAGCCAGGGCTTTGCATCGTTGTATCGCCGCTGGTGGCGCTGATGCGAGACCAGGTAGAGCGCCTCCGCAGCCTGGGCATACCGGCCTACGCCTTGCATGCCGGCCAGCAGGCCTACGAGCAAGGGCAGATTTTTGAGCGCTGCATCAACCCCGTAGAGGGCCAGCCCAAGGTGAAGTTGCTCTACCTAAGCCCCGAGCGGCTGGAGTCTGACATCGTCCGCGAGCGCATCAGCCAGATGCATGTAAACCTGCTAGCTGTAGACGAGGCGCACTGCATCAGCCAATGGGGGCACGAGTTCCGCCCCAGCTACCGCAAACTTGCCGAGCTGCGCGCGCTCTTGCGCCCCGGCACGCCCTGCCTCGCGCTGACGGCGAGCGCCACCCCGCGTGTGGCAGCTGACATCCGTGCCGAGCTTGCCTTTGGCCCGGCGGCGGCCACCTTCGAGCAGAGTTTTCATCGGCCCAATCTGTCGCTATCGGCCCGGTATGCCGAGGACAAGGTGGCCAAGCTGGTAGAGATTCTGCGGGCGGTGCCGGGCACGGCGCTGGTCTACGCCCGCAGCCGTATGCTCTGCCAGCAAACGGCAGAGGCCCTCAGCAAGGCAGGCCTGCAGGCCGAGTACTTCCACGCTGGGTTGCCCTTGGCCCGCCGCGGGCAGGTGCAAGACCGTTGGATGGCAGGCCGCACGCGCATTGTGGTGGCCACCACCGCCTTTGGCATGGGTATAGACAAGGCCGACGTCCGCCTGGTGGCCCACCTGGGCCTGCCCGAGAGCCCCGAAGCCTACTACCAAGAGGCAGGCCGCGCCGGCCGCGACGCGCAACGCAGCTATGCCGTGCTGATTTACAACCGGGCAGACCTGGCCCTGGCCGTCCGCCGCGTAGAAGATGCCTATCCCGAGGCTGACTTTATCCGCCGCGTTTATCAGGCCATGGCCAACTTCTTACAGATACCCATCGGCCTCGGGTTTATGGAGAGTTACCCTTTCGACCTGGATCGCTTTCAGGGTGTGTATGCTTTCCCGGGCCGTGCCTTGGCCGGCGCGCTAGACCGGCTGGAAGGTGCCGGGCTCATTGCCCGCACAGAGAGTTACCGGGCCCCGGCCAAGTTGCAGTTTTTGGTCAGCTTCGAGCAGCTCTACGAGCATCAGATGCTGCACCCGGCCACCGAGCCATTGCTCAAAACCTTGCTGCGGTTGTACGGCGGCGAGCTTTTTTCTGACGCCACCTCCATCTCTGAGCAGCGCCTGGCCCTGGCCTTGGGGCTAGACGTGCGCACCCTGGCCCGGATGCTGCAAGCGCTGGCCAAGCAAAACCTGCTGGCCTACACACCACCTGCCGAGCAGCCCCAGATTACCCTGCTTACGCCCCGCTACGCCCCAGAAGAGCTACCCCTGCGTGCCCAAAACCTAGACCAGCGCCGCCTGCAAGACCTGGCCCGCGCCGAGGCCATGGTCTCTATGGTGGCCGAGCCCGAGGCCTGCCGCATGGTACGCCTGGTGGGTTACTTCGGCCAGACGCTGCCGCGCCTTTGCGGTATCTGCGACAATTGTCTGCGCCGCAAAAAAGCCGAGCAGGGCGGCGCACCAACCCCAGCCCGCACTTTAGCCCGCGTGCAAGAGGTACTTGCCGCAGGCGAGGAGCTGGCCATCGGGGCCGTTATCCAGGCACTGCCCAGCTGCAAGGTAGAAGAGATCCTGACGGCGCTGCGGGCCCTAGCCCAGGAGGGGGCAGTTCAAATCGCTGATGGCAAAGTTCGGCGAAGCGTATAACGTTTGCGGCTAGATTTGCGTAAACTGCCCCGCGCCCGTGTGTCTGCCAGGTGGCAAGTCACATTGAGGCAGTGTCTTTTACACCATGCCTGTTGCTGTCAATATCTGCCTGCCCTTGCCCCGCGCCTGGGCCATAGAGGCCGGCCGCCTCAACGCCCTGTTGCCACAGCAGCCCAACCCGGTGCCTTTGGCAGGGGGGCGTGCGGTGCCGCACATCACGCTGGCCATGGGTACGGTGGCCAGCGATGCAATGGCAGGCCTTGCGGCCCGCCTCCAGCAGGCGCTTGCTGCCGAATGGCCAACTTTTTTAGCCCCCGTTGACACCTACCTGCGCAGAGAGCCCGGCGGTATCGATGTCAGCGGTGTGCTGATAGAGCGCTCCAGCAGTTTGCAGCGCCTCCACGAGCGGTGCATGGCTGTGCTTACGGGCCTTGGTCTGCAGCCCCCCGTCTTAGAGGCCATAGATGCCGATGGCGAGGCGGTAAACCCGGCAACGCTTACGCTGCTGCACAACTTTAGCCAACGCGGCTGTTATGGGGCCTTTTTCCCCCACATCACCCTAGGTTTAGGCGCACTGGCCGAGGGCGATTTTTTTGCCGAGGGCCCGGCCGAGCTTCGTCATGTTGCTGTTTACACCCTGGGCAATCTATGCAGTTGCCGCCAAGAGCTCTTCCGCATGGAGCTAGGCGCCATCCGCCCTTTGGCTACGGCACCCATACAGCGACCTGTGGGCATCAATTGATAGGCTATCCAAAGACCTGTATTCATTAAAACCAAAAGCTTCTGTAAAGAGGCTTTTGGTTTTAATGAATACAGGTGCCAGATTACTTTATCCGCAGGCCAAAACGGTCGGCCCACTCGGCGGCGCGGTCGTAGCCGGCGTCCAGGTGGCGGAAAACGCCCATGGCCGGGTCGTTGTAGAGTACGCGGCGCAGGCACTGGTCGGCCCGGTCAGACCCGTCGGCCACGACTACCATGCCTGCGTGCTGGCTGTAGCCCATACCTACGCCGCCCCCGTGGTGGAAGCTGACCCAACTGGCACCGCCGCTGGCATTGCTCAGCAGGTTGAGCAGGGGCCAGTCGCTCACGGCGTCGGTGCCGTCTAGCATGGCCTCGGTCTCGCGGTTGGGGCTGGCTACCGAGCCGCAGTCGAGGTGGTCTCGCCCGATGACGATGGGGGCCGAGAGGTGGCCATCGCGCACCATCTGGTTGAAGAGCAGCCCGGCCTTCTCGCGCTCGCCCATGCCCAGCCAGCAGATGCGGGCCGGCAGGCCCTGGAAGGCCACCCGCTCGCGGGCACCTTTGAGCCAGGTATGCAGGCTCTTGTGCTCGGGGAAGAGCTCCATCAGGGCTTCGTCGGTGCGGTAGATGTCCTCAGGGTCTCCAGAGAGGGCAACCCAGCGGAAGGGCCCGCGCCCTTCGCAGAACTGGGGCCGGATGTAGGCAGGCACAAAGCCGGGGAAGTCGAAGGCATGCTCGATGCCGGCCTGCTTGGCATAGGCGCGGATGTTGTTGCCATAGTCAAACGTGATGGCGCCGCGCTTTTGCATCTCCAGCATGTAGTGGACGTGGCGGCCCATGCTCTCGATAGACAATTGCTCGTAGCGCTTGGGGTCGCTCTTGCGCAGGGCGGTGGCCTCTTCCAGGCTCATGCCGTGGGGCACGTAGCCGTTGAGTGGGTCGTGGGCGCTGGTCTGGTCTGTTAGGATGTCGGGGATGCGTCCTTCTGCCAGCATGCGCTCCAGCACGTCTCCTGCATCGGCCACCAGGCCAATAGAGATGGCCTCTCCGGCGGCACGGTGGGCATCGGCCCAGGCCATGGCTTCTTCGTAGCTGTGGGTGTACTTGTCTAGGTACCGGGTCTGGATCCGCTTTTGGATGCGGCTCTCATCTACGTCTATCCCTAAAAAGGTGGCACCTGCCAGGGTGGCAGCCAGGGGTTGTGCGCCGCCCATGCCGCCCAGGCCGGCCGTTACCAGCAGCTTGCCGCGCAGGTTGCCGCCAAAGTGTTGCTTGCCGCATTCTACAAACGTCTCGTAGGTGCCTTGCAAGATGCCTTGCGTCCCGATGTAGATCCACGAGCCGGCCGTCATCTGGCCGTACATCATCAGGCCCCGCTCGCGCAGGTTGTTGAAGTGCTCCCAGGTGGCCCATTGGGGCACCAGGTTAGAGTTGGCTATCAGCACCCGGGGCGCCTGCGCATGTGTTCGGACTATTCCAACAGGCTTGCCGCTTTGCACCAGCAGCGAGTGCTCTTCGTCTATCTCCATCAAGACTTTGACGATGCGCTCTAGGCTCTGCCGGTCTCTGGCGGCCTGGCCGATGCCGCCGTACACCACCAGCTCGGCGGGGTTTTCGGCCACCTCGTCATCGAGGTTGTTGAGCAGCATGCGGATGGCTGCCTCGGCGGGCCAGTTTTTGGCGTGGAGCTGGTTGCCGCGTGGGGCCCGGTAGTGGGGGTGGGCGGCGTACTCGGCCAGCAGGGCTTCGGCGGTCATGGGGGCGGTCTCGGTCAGCATGGTGTGTGCGTTGCGGGTGTCTTGCGCGTAGGCGTAGGCTTTTTAACCTCACGAAGATACCTTAACCGCCACAATGGGGGCAAGGGTTTTGGCGCACGGCGTGTATTGCCTAGCAGGCAACCAGATGGAAGCCGATGTTGCCAGGTAGATTAGACAAAAGTCTATAAAAGACTTGACAATTGGCCTATTGTTGCGTAGTATTGTGGTATGGATGCGCACAAAAAGTACGAGGAGGCACTGCCAGACGAACGCATCTATCCGGCTGATGCGTCCTTTTCTGAAGGCTTTTTGGCCCAAGAGCCCATGGCGGCCTACCAGCCTAGCTTCATGAGCCGGATTATGCATGGGCTGCCGGGGGCTTATCTCTCGCAGTTGCAGGCCAGGCTAGGGGCCAGCCAGGCCGAGCTGGCTGATTTGTTGCATGTGTCGGTTAAGTCTCTGCACCGATATGCAGACGATACCCACCTGGATACTGCCACCTCTGAGCGTATCCTCCTCTTAGAGGATCTGGCCCGGTTTGGCCAAGAGGTTTTGGGCTCTGCCGATCATTTTAAGCAGTGGCTGCGCCGCCCCAACCGGACGCTTGGCGGCGTGGCGCCTTTTGCCGTGCTGAAGGCCTTTACGGGCATCGTCGCCGTGAAAGACCAGCTCGGCCGCATTCAACATGGCGTTTATGCCTAAGGGTGGTGTATGTTGCTGTATAGGGTAGGGGCGGGGGTGTATGCCAGGTCTTTGTCTGGCGAGGGGGCGCGGCTTTATGGCGGGCGGTGGAACCCCAAGGGGGTGCCGGTGCTTTACCTCGCTGAGCATCCGGCGCTGGCATGTCTTGAGTTTTTGGCTGGGGTAGATCCGGCCCTGTTGGCCGATGGTCAGGCTACGTTGCTTGTGCTGGATGCGCCCTTTACCAAAGCCCAGATAGAGACCGTGCAGCGCCTACCGCAAGACTGGGCCCAAGAGCCTGCCTCGCCCTCCACACAGGCGGTGGGCCAGGCATGGTGCCAGGCGGGGCGCAAGCCGCTGCTGCGGGTGCCTACCATTCATGTGCCGCAGGCTTTTAACTATGTACTGAATGTGCAGCATCCGCTGGCGGCTCAACTTAGGGTGGTGCAGGCTGCGCCTTTTGCCCTGAGCGGCCGTTTGTTGTAGCGCGGCACGCGCCCAACAGAAGCATACCTGAAAAAGTTGCAGGCTTGCCCTGTCAGCTTCGGAAATTTTGACACGCCCGTCTGCGCTGGCACGGTTATCGTTGCTGGCGCGGGTGTCTCTCGGGATGTCTATGGCGCTGTATCGGTGCCTCGGCCTTGCCTCGGGGGCCAATCTACTTTCAACTCCATCTCTTATTTACCTAAAACCTTATGTCTAGCATTTCCTTCAAACCAAGCGCAGACCGTGTGCTGGTGAAGCCTGCCGCTGCTGAAGAGAAGACCGCTTCCGGCATCATCATCCCGGATACAGCCAAAGAAAAGCCCCAGCGTGGCGAGGTTGTGGCCGTAGGCCCCGGCAAAACGGCCGACAATGGTACCCTGGTGGCCCCTCAGCTGCAGGTAGGAGACAAGGTGCTCTACGGTAAATACTCCGGCACCGAGCTCTCTATCGACGGCGTGGATTACCTCATCATGAAAGAGTCTGACATCTTCGGCACGCTCTAAGCCGCCCGGATACCCGTCAGCAAGCTTTTGCTTTTCACGTCTTTTTCTTTTTTCAAAAACTCCATCCCTTTTTTTCTAAACCAACAGAAAAATGGCTAAGAAAATCTTCTTCGACGCCTCCGCGCGCGAGAAACTCAAATCCGGTGTTGACACCCTGGCCGATGCCGTGAAGGTAACCCTGGGCCCCAAAGGCCGCAACGTCATCCTAGACAAGAAATTCGGCTCGCCTGCCGTAACCAAAGACGGTGTCACCGTCGCCAAAGACATCGAGCTGAAGGATCCCATCGAGAACATGGGCGCCCAACTGGTGAAAGAAGTAGCCAGCAAAACGGCTGACAGCGCCGGCGACGGCACCACTACGTCTGTGGTACTGACGCAGGCCATCTTCACCACGGGTATCAAATCCGTAGTGGCCGGTGCCAACCCCATGGACCTGAAGCGCGGCATCGACAAGGGCGTGAAGGTGGTGGTAGAGCATCTCAAGAAGCAGAGCCGCACCATCTCTAACAACTCTGAGATTGCCCAGGTAGCTACCATCTCTGCCAACTCTGACGAGACCATCGGCCACATGATTGCCGATGCCATGGACAAAGTAGGCAAAGACGGCGTCATCACCGTGGAGGAGGCCAAAGGCACCGAAACCGAGGTGAAAACGGTAGAAGGTATGCAGTTTGACCGCGGCTACCTAAGCCCCTACTTTGTGACCAACACCGAGAAGATGGAGGCCGAGCTAGACCGCCCCTACATCTTGATCTACGACAAGAAGATCAGCTCGATGAAGGAGATTCTGCCCGTGCTGGAGCAAACCGCCCAGACTGGCCGCCCGCTCCTAATCATTGCCGAAGACGTAGACGGCGAGGCCCTGGCTACACTGGTGGTGAACAAGATCCGCGGTGCCCTCAAAGTGGCTGCCGTTAAGGCGCCTGGCTTTGGTGACCGCCGCAAGGCTATGCTGGAGGACATCGCCGTGCTCACGGCCGGCACCGTTATCAGCGAGGAGCAAGGCTACAAGCTGGACAACGCCACCCTGGAGTACCTGGGCCAGGCCGAGAAGGTGATTATCGACAAAGACAACACCACCATCGTCAATGGCAAGGGCACCAAAGAGGCCATCGAAGGCCGGGTGAACCAGATCAAAGCCCAGATGGAAAACACAACCTCTGACTATGACCGCGAGAAGCTCCAAGAGCGCCTTGCCAAGCTGAGCGGTGGTGTGGCCATCCTCTACATCGGTGCTGCTACCGAGGTGGAGATGAAGGAGAAGAAAGACCGTGTGGACGATGCCCTGCACGCTACCCGCGCTGCCGTAGAAGAGGGTATCGTACCAGGCGGCGGTGTGGCCCTGGTGCGCGCCATCGAGTCGCTAGACAAGGCCGTGACCAACAACGACGACGAGAAAATCGGCGTTAACATCATCCGCCAGGCGCTCGAGTCTCCCCTCCGTACGATCGTCTTCAACGCCGGTGGCGAAGGTTCTGTCGTCATCCAGAAGGTGAAAGAAGGCTGGGACGACTTCGGCTACAATGCTCGTGAAGACAAGTACGAGCAGATGTTTGCCGCCGGCATCATCGACCCAACCAAAGTAACCCGCCTCGCGCTAGAGAACGCCGCTTCCATCGCCGGTCTGCTGCTGACCACCAACTGCGTGGTGGCCGACGACCCAGACGATAAGGAGCCCGCAGCCCCCGCCATGGGCGGCGGCATGGGTGGGATGATGTAATCGCCTGCGCCCCAAGCTGGCCAAATACAAAGCCCCCCTCGGTTGAGGGGGGCTTTGTCTAAAACAAACTTTACTAGACATGGAAAAATTTACTCACAGTACTCTTTTCTTCGAATCTGTTGAAGAAGACCTTAAAGAGCGTTTAAAAACGATCAATCATGAGCTGTATCTAAAAATTAAAGATGCTCGCCTTTTTTGTGTTCCTAGTATTGAGTTCGCAGGTAGGTATTTTAGCAGCCTTCGAAAAAAGAGGTGGCGTAAATGGGCCTATTACGCTGTTCTTTACATTGAATTACCTTTGAAGTTTAGTTTTAAACTCCATTTTTCTGAAATCGAAAAATTGGCACTCCTCGATCAGGCACAAGAAGTAATTCCTGACTCTTATGGCTATGATGTTGTAGATGTGCGAGTGGTTATTCCATCCTCTGGAGCGCATATTGTTAAGGTAGCAGATTCTGACATATTTGATTCAGATGCTTTGGCAGTAATTGAGGCGGCAACAAGTCTTATTGGCAGTCCTAACAACGTCGTAAAGTCAAAAGCTGTGGCTATCTTAGCTGACTTGGTTGAAGCAATTCGTGAAGATCTAAAAAATCATTTTTCGGACTCAAAGAAGAGTGATAAGTTTTCTGAAAGATTATTCAACGTATTTAACAATTTTAATATTCGGCATTACAACCTTGCCACAGTGGATAGGCTTACCAATTCTGAGTTAGACTTCATTTTTGGAGTTACGCTAAATCTTTTAGCCTACTATTATTCGGTTCAATCATCCAAAGCAAAAGCTTCTTGATTCATACTCTTTATTTTGGTTAGATCATACAACCTCACTGTGGTATGTTTCGATACGTTAATCAAACGTTATGGTTCGAGTAATTAGAAAAGTTTAAAAGGTAGGATTTATATCATTACTGTAACGCAGCCGCCAGCTATCATTAAGAGCTAGTCCAAGGGAAGCTATGGATAATTATCAGGTTAGATTGATTTCCACCCCACTTTTGGCAACAATCTAAACTGGCTTAGCTCGCTTTCTAGCACATAGCAATGTTGACTAATCTTAATAAAGGTTCGTCGTGTTGTAAAATCTATTTCTGTAGGTTCGGGTACATCTTCTTCGCGCTCACAGGTAATGTAATTATACTTAATATCGGTATTATCTAAATATGCCTCTAATTTAATCATATCAGAGGTGTAGTTTGGGTTATCAACTGTTCCAACTTGTTTGTAAAAGCTCATAGTCCTAACACCATTGCGATAGCGCCTTATTCCGAACTTTTTTATCGTATTCATATATCAAATATACTGCTTTCTAGGCAATAATATATCCTTGCTATCCTTAGACTCCCGTCCAAGGATGCCCTACCAGGCCGACTCCCGTCGGCCGATCTCCCCAACACTCAATCAAGGAGGGTAACAGGTACCAAGCCAGGCAAGGCGGTCATGTAATCACGGGCAGAGCTATAGCGCCAATGCCAGGCCACATCCACGTAGCCGGCCCTCACGGGGTTGTCGTGGATGTAGGCGAGCTTCTGCTCCGTAAATGACCTTGAATACGCATGGACGGCATGGTTTTCTTGCTGCCAGAATTGATAGTCGCCATTGCGGTTGTTGCGCTGCCCTTGCCAGCTAAAAGCATGCAAAAACGCGCGGGCGCGGCTTTCGTTCACCGTTTTGTCTCGCAACATATCCAGGATAGAGCGTGAGGTAAACTTCTTGAAGTCTCGGATAATAGCGCCCATCTCAAACCCAGTCGCTGCACTCGATAGTATATGCAGGTGGTTGGTCATCATTACCCAGGCGTTGAGATTCAAGCCCTTCTTCTGGGTGCAGAACGTAAGGCTGTCCATTACAGTCTGAGCAAATTCAGGCCTCGTAAAAACATCGAGCCAGTCCACCACCGTGAGGGTCAGAAAATGGATTTCCTGGCCCGGCATAAATGCATAGGGTTTTGGATGGGGATTTTCCATGGCCGTAAAGTATGGCAATGGAAGGATGCTGGGGAAATAGGCGCATCGTTACTTCGTTAATTGGCCGACAGGAGTCGGCCTGGCAAGGCATCCTTAGACGGGAGTCTAAGGATAGCGGTGGATGACGTTAGTTAATCTAGGGGTATATCGGCCGACAGGAGTCGGCCTTGCAAGGCATCCTTAGACTGGACTCTAAGGATAGCTCCAGTGGAGGATGTGGTATGGCCCTTCTTCGCCCCCCAACACCACCCACCTCGCCTGCGTACCTTAGCCCCATGGCCCCGCCCCTACCTACGGCCCATGCGCATGGGCACCACCACCCCCATACCGAGCAACACCTGACCAGCTCCGCCCTGCTGCAAGACATTGTGATTGGCCTGTCTGACGGGCTCACGGTGCCCTTTGCCTTGGCGGCGGGCCTGAGTGGGGCGGTGGCCAGTACGCAGCTCGTCATCACGGCGGGGCTGGCCGAGGTGGTGGCCGGCTCTATCGCCATGGGGCTGGGAGGCTACCTGGCCGGCCGCACTGAGGTGGAGCACTACGACGCCGAACTGGCCCGCGAGCACCGCGAAGTAAAAGAACTGCCCGACCGTGAGCGTGAGGAAGTCCGCGAGCTGGTGGAGGCCATGGGCCTATCGCCCGAGACGCAGCAACGCGTGGTAGACGAGCTGGTGCAAGACGAGGAGCAGTGGGTCAAGTTCATGATGAAGTACGAGCTTGGTCTAGAGAAGCCAGACCCGCGCCAGGCCAGCAAGAGCGCGGCCACCATCAGCCTGGCTTATGCCGTGGGCGGCCTCATACCGCTCAGCGCCTACATGTTTGTAGATACACCCCAGCAGGGCCTGATTATTTCAGCCATCATCACGCTGCTGTGTCTTCTGGTGTTTGGCTACTTTAAAAGCAGGCAGACGGGCCAACCACCTATTGCGGGGGCTTTCCGCATGGCGGGCATCGGGGCGCTGGCGGCTGCGGCGGCCTATCTGGTGGCGCGGCAGTTTGCCTAGGGCAGATGGCAGGCGGTGGCCTAACTTCGCAAGCGTATGAGACCGTTGCTGCAGGGCTCAGGCGTGGCGCTGGTTACGCCTTTCCACGCCGATTTATCCATAGACTGGGCCGCGTTTGATCGTCTGCTGGCGCACACGGGGCCAGGGTCAGACTTTGCCGTCATCGCAGGCACCACGGGCGAGTCTGCAACCCTGCGCCATGGCGAAAAGCACGCCCTGCTGCAGGCAGCCCGCCGCCATACGGCCTGGGCCGGCAAACCGCTGGTGCTAGGCCTGGGTGGCAACGATACAGAAGCTCTGCTGGCAGAGATAGCCGAAACCGACTTTGCAGGCGTGTCTGCCATACTCTCTGTAACGCCCTACTATAACAAGCCCAGCATCCGGGGCTTGGTGCAGCACTACCAGATGCTGGCCGACGCGGCACCGGTGCCTGTCATTATATATAATGTACCTGGGCGCACGGGTGTTAACCTGGGTGCCGCTGCGGTAGAAGAGCTGGCCCAGCACCCCAACATCGCAGGCCTCAAAGAGGCATCGGCAGACCTGATGCAGTGGCAGCACCAAGCTTTGCGCGTACCGCAAGACTTCTGCCTGCTGGCAGGCGACGATGGCCTGGCACCGGCCATGCTGGCCCTTGGCGGCTGCGGCGTCATCGGGGTGATGCCCAACGTGGTGCCGGGGCTGTTTGGGCAGATGGTGCGTGCCGCCCGCGCGGGCCACATTGCCGAGGCCTTTGCCTTGCACCGCAGCTACCTGAAGCCCAACCTGAACGACGCCCTCTATGCCGAAGGCAACCCCGTCGGCATCAAAGCCGCGCTGGAGGCGGCTGGCATCTGCCACGCCACCGTGCGCCCCCCGCTGGCCGAGGCCTCTGCAGGGCTAAAGGCCACCCTGGCCCAAATGTTAGAAGAAGTGAACATGCAGGCCCAGGCCTTGGAGGCCCTGGCTGGCTAGCCATACCTTTGGCACATACACCTATGATAAAGAACCTGTTTGCCGCTCTGAGCTTGGCCTTGCTGGCCTGCGCCCCCGCCCTGGCCCAAGACAAAGCCGACAAAGGCAGAACCGTGCCCCACGTTACCGTGCAAGACATGGCAGGCAAGTCGGCCGACTTTAGCTCTTTTGTGAACACCGAGGGCCCGACCGTCATCAGCTTCTGGGCCACCTGGTGCAAGCCCTGCATCCAAGAGCTAACCGCCTTCGAGGATCATTACACAGATCTCGTAAAAGAGAAGAAACTCCGCCTGCTGGCCGTTTCTGTAGATGATGCCCGCAGCCAGGGCAGGGTAGGGCCCTTCGTGGCAAGCCGAGGCTGGGCCTACCAGGTATTGCTAGATCCCAACCAAGACCTTAAGCGCGCCATGAGCGTCGTCAACGTGCCCCACACCTTTCTGCTAGACAAAGAGGGCCGCATCGTCTGGCAACACAACAGCTACAACCCCGGCGACGAAGACGAGCTCGCCGAGCAGGTACGCAAGCTCAACTAAGCCAGGGGTAGCCGCAGCGTTGCATCTATGGTGCCCGTTTTTTGCGGATTCACACCGGTTTCGTAGTAGCTTTTTGGTTAATAAACCTGAAGCTGAGGCCTTTCGGCAACGCCGGGCTTTCATCCTGGCACAAGCCTTGCTACATTTGGGTAGTAGGGAAGTTCGGCCCGCCCTGGGCCAGCCAACCTGCCGGGTCGGCAACTTTTGCAATGGCGCCAGCGTTCTGCTTACGGGCAGGCAAAGGCGCTGGATCTCAAGTATCTAAGGCTGGCCTGTAGCTGCCCTCGCACCCTCCGATCAAGCAAACAAGCACCTCAACTTTTCACCTATGCGCACCACCCGCACCTTCGCTGCCCTGGCTACGCTGACAGCGCTGGCCAGTTGCTCTAGCCATCGCCAGGCCCAACTGGCCGGCTCAGACGACCTGTACGGAGGCTCTAGCCGGGCCGTCCGCACCACCACCGTTACCACAACCACCACTACAGACTATGTGTCTGCCCCTTACACGGGCGGCTACGGCAACAGCCAGGTGGTAGGCCAACCCGGGCAGCCTCAGCAGGGTGCACCGGCGCAGCAGCAGCCCGACTATTACCAGCAGCCCCAACCCGGCAACGGCAGTGCCTACACCCAGCAGGGCACCGGTGGCACCACCTACGTTACCAACAACTACTTTGGCAACGGAGGCTTTGCCAACGGCATCAATTACATGAGCCCGCTTGGGTTTTACAGGCCCTGGTTCCGCCCCGGTTTCAGTATCGGTTTTGGCTATAGCAGCTGGGGTGGGTTCAGCCCTATGGTAAGCTATGGACTGGCCTCGCCCTTCATGTTCGACCCTTTCTGGAGCACACCCGCGCTATACAATCCCTACATGTGCGGATTTGGCATGGGCCCGCGCTTCGGGTGGGATCCTTTCTGGGGCCCGGCTTACAATCCGTTTTTTGCCAGTCCGTTTGCGTTTAACCCCTACTTTAACCCCTACATGGGTTATGCCTATGGCTTTGGCTATAACTGGGGTTACAACCCTTATTGGGGTGGCGGTTTCTGGGGTGGCAACGGCTGGGGCAATCCGTACTGGGGCGGCAATGGCTGGGGCGGCCAACCCGGCGGCATCATAGACAATAGACCCCGGCAGGCACCCATCGTGCCCACGGTGGTGCGCGGGCCCATCCAGCGCTCGGGCTCCAGCTATCCTTCTGCCCCCAATGTGGCCGGGCGCCCGCTGCCTGCTGCTATTACAGGCCAGCGGCCTACCGTACCCGGCGGTGTCGGTGTCATCAGCCGATACCCAGGCCAAAACAGCGGCCGCCCCGGTGGGCGCGTCGGCGAGGGCGAGCCTGCACTGGCCCCCAACCCAAGGACGGGCGCTACCATGGACGGCCGGCCTATGCCCGGCAACGTGGCAGCACAGCCTACCTACACCACCCGCCCGGCAGACCGTATGAGCGGCAATACCATGCCGTCTGCGCCGGTGTACACCAACCCTGCCCCTGCCACCATGCAGGGCCGTACCTACACCAACCCCGCTCCGCAGCCTGCCTTGGGCGGCAACGGCGCCCCCACCATGAGCGGCCGCAGCTTTAATAACGCAGCGCCACCGCCCCAGCCCAACGCCGGGCGCGAGGGCTTCTACAACCGCCCGTCGGCCCCAGCGCCAGACGTGTACGTAAACCCGGCACCCAACCGCAACTTTTACTCGGCTCCGCAGCCCCCTCCTACCTTCTCAGAGAGTGGCCGGAGCATGAGCGGTGGCAGCTTCCGCCAAGAGCCTGCACCTAGCTACAACAGCCAGCCAGCCCGCAATTGGGACGGTGGCAGCTTCCGCAACAACAGCAGTGGCTGGGGTGGCGGCCGTAGCGGCGGCAGCTTCGGCGGCGGTAGCGGTGGTGGCAGCTTCGGCGGCGGTGGTGGTGGAGGAGGCGGTAGCTTCGGCGGCGGTGGCCGTAGTGGCGGGCCTCGCTAAGCGCCCTTCGCTTAAGAAACCTAATTCTGACACTCAAACTTTTAAGCGGCAGCGTTCTGCGACGCCTGCATGGCCCTCACAAGGCCTGCACGTGCAACCCTGCCGCTTTTTTTGCGTCCATCCCTAACTTGGCCGCCGTCCCTGGCGGCAACCTGAAACGATAGACCTATGAGGCGTTCCATCTTCTTAGCAGCGGCTTGCCTGTGCGGCTCCCTGGCATGGGGCCAAACCGTTAACACCAACGTCGGCGGCTTTGGCCTCTGGCAAGACGTGCTCCAGTACTCCGACTTGTACAGCAGCAGCACCGCCCGGATGAACGGCATATCTGGTGCCCAGGCAGGCCTGGGCGCAGACGCAGGGAGCGCTGCCACCAACCCCGCAGGCCTGGCCCTGATGCGCCGCTCTGAGTTTACCTTCTCTCCTGCGCTGATTGCCACCAATACACGCAACACCACCCGGGGCTACGACACCACCGGGCGCGGCTCCAACTTCCACATCGGGCAGATGGGCCTGGTGATTGCCAGCCCTACTTCAGACGCTGTGGCGGGCCGCTTGCGCGGGCAAACGTTTGCCATCACCCTCTCGCGCATCAACCACTTCAACAACCTGCGCCCCTTCTCTACAGGGGCCGATGGGGTACCTAACCGCACGGGTAATATCATCCAGCCCAACAGCCTGGTAGATTATTATCTGGGCCTGGCAGGCCAAACCTTTGCCGCCAACGACCCCAACGCCAGTAACCGCGCCGCCGAGGTATTAAACACCAGCATCATAAACAACCAGGGCATGACACAGCCCGAGTTTGAGGTGCGCTCCGGCTTTTCGCAGTTCCTCATAGATGCAGGCACAGATCAAAACGGCAACATCAATTTCTTTAGCAACGTACCCACGGGGCGTATCCGGCAGTCGGGCCGCATCCTCGACCGAGGCTACCAAAACCAGGTTGACTTCGCCTACGGCATCAACCTCGACGACAGAACCATGCTAGGCGGCAGCCTGGCCATACCCTACCTCAACCACACCAGAGACATCCTCTACCAAGAGCGCCTCCTGGCCGTGGACAGCGTGCAGAACGCCTACGCCCGCCAGTACGAGGGCTTCTCGCTGCAACGGCGCGAGACGTTTCGCTCCTCGGGGGTAGGGTTCAATGCCAAATTCGGGGTGCTGCACGCCTTGAGCGACAACGTCCGCTTCGGGGCCAGTATCCAGACGCCCAGTTGGTACAGGGTCAATACCGAGTACTCCTTCTCGCTAGACGCCAACTTCGTAGGCAATGGAGGCCGCCCCATTTATTACAGCGACTTCGGAACCGACTCCGCCTTCCAGCCTCTGACGGCTGCCCCCCGCGAGGCCATCTACCGCATCGTCAGAGACCGCTACAGCATGCGCACCCCCGGCAATCTCACGGCCGGCCTCACCTTTCTTGATAGTAAGTACGGGTTCTTGAGCATACAGGCCACGGCCCTACAATACGGCAGAGCCCGCCTCGGCGGCGATGCCTATCAAGCCGACAACGACTTTCTGCGCGCCAACGTCCACAACTTTACAACCCAGCTCAGGCTCGGCGGAGAGGCCCTGCTTGGCCCACTCTTCCGTGCACGGGCAGGTTTGGCCTGGTTGCAAAACCCCTTCAAAGGGGCGGGCGACACCTGGACCTACTCTGTCGGCGGCGGGGCCCGTTTCCGCACCTGGTACCTCGATGCGTCCGTCAACGTTTTCCAGCGCAGGCAGAACTATCAGGTCTTTACCTTCGCCCAAAACACCGGTAGCTTAAGCAACAACGTGCTCACCCAAATCACGCTGGGTAGCGCGTTCTGAGCGTAGGTAGCATTGCTCGTCGGCTGGCACCGCCGTGGTATATCAAGGCTCGGCCCTGCAACTTTACAGGTATGAAGCGAGACCTCCTTACCCGTGCTCTGGCCACGTTTGCCGCCGTTGCGCTTTCTATGGCCAGCGCCCAGGCCCAGCTTACCACCTATGAGTTCTCGCAGCGGGTGGGCGCATACACAGAGCTTGCCACAGACTCTGCCCTAGAGGCCGGTGCCCAGCCCGACGACCGCGTCTATAACGGCATTCCCATCGGGTTCGACTTTCTCTTTAACGGGCAGCGGCATCGGTTCATCTCCCTCAACAGCAACGGATTCATTGCCTTCGGGCCCACCGTTTCGGCCACGGGCATAGGTGCCGCCTACCTCTCCAACGCAACCGGAGACGGCCTGGCCCTGGCGGGTACGGGCAGCAACAACGTAGCCGCCGCCCTCAATGCAGACCTGCTCGCCATGCCCATCAGCCGCATTAGCCTTGCAAGGCTGGGCCAGGCACCCAACCGGCAACTGGTGCTGCAATGGAAAGACTACAGCTTCTTCCAAACTGGCCAGCTTGGAGACTCGCTCAACTTTCAGATCCGCCTGCATGAGGGCAGCAACACCATCGAGTACGTCTATGGCCGTACGGGCCTGCGCGTTACAACCGGGCGCAATGTGCAAGTAGGCCTGCGTGGCACCAACGCCAACCTGGTGCGTGCTCGCACGGCTGCCGCAGGCCAGGGTTGGCTCAATACCCTCGGTAGCATCGTTGCCAACAGCCGTGTGATGCTCTCGCGGGTAATGCAGCCGCCGGTGGGCCTGGCCTTTCGGTTTACCCCCCGGCCAGACTTGGCCGTGCGCAGGTTGCGCCCCTTTGTGCTGGATGCCTGCCGCCCCCAGCCCAACCAGACACTGCGCCTGACAGTGCGCAATGCCGGCTTCATCCCCGTAGATACCATCAGCGGCGAGGTGCGCCTCAACGGCAGCCGCGTAGATGCACAGTCCTTTATTGTCAGCCCCCCGCTGGTGGCCGGAGACTCTATAGACCTCATTTTTACGCAATTACTTAACCTGCCTGCAGGCAACAACGACCTTGTGCTGGTAGCCCGCGCTGCACAAGAGAACCCCGCCCTCTCTGGCAACAACGACACCCTCCGCCAGGTGTCTCCCAATTTGCCTGCCATTGCCGCCTTGCCCTATGTGGAGCCCTTCACCTCTGCCACAACCCTGCCCGACGGCTGGGTAGTGCAGCAGCTAAGTGGCACTGCAGGCTGGCAGATGGCCGGGCCCAACGTGGCAGTGGGTGCCACCACCTTCGGGGCGCCCCGCATTGCCACCCGAGGGGCCACGGGTGCGCTGTGGCTCAACAGCTTTCCAGCAAATGCCCGTTTCTCGCGCAGCCGTGCCATCAGCCCCTGCTTCGACCTTAGCGCCATCAGCGGCGACACCCTCATCCTAGAAGCCAGCATGATGCGCACCAGCAACTATGCTTCCAACGTAGATAGCATCCGCGTAGAGGCCACCACCGACGGCGGCATCACCTTCCGCCGTATCGGCACATGGAGCCGCTATCGCGCCTTTCCGGTGGCCACCCTGTGGGAGCCCATGCAAGTGAATGCCGTCGGCCTGCTGGGCCGGCCTGCCGTGCGTTTTGCCTTTTTAGGCATTGCCGCCGGGGGAGACAACCTAGCCTTAGACGGTCTGCAGCTACGCACCTCCAGCCGGCCCGCCGCCTTGCTACCCGGCAGCCCGGTGGCGTGGCGCGCCATCCCCCAGCCCGCCCACGGCCTGCTACGGCTAGAGGGCCTGCCCCCTGCCTGGCTAGGCACCCCGGCCCAGTTGATAGATGCGGCAGGCCGCCTAGTGGCCACCCCGGCCCTGCAGCCCACGCTAGACCTGACGGGCCTGGCCCCCGGCCTCTACCTGCTGCGCGCCCATGGGGCAACCCTCCGGCTGCTGGTACACTAAGCCGGGCAACGGCTACTCGGTCTCTTCCAGGTCTAGTTGTACGCGGGCTTCTTCAAGGTCCAGCTCATAGTCTAGCTGGCGGATGGCCTCTTCGTCTAACACGCCGCTGCGGCGCAGCGCCAGGATGCGCTCGCGCTCGTGGGCCAAGAGCTGTAGCTGCACGTGCAGAAAGGCCCGCGTCTGGGCATCGTCTAGCTTAGGCACGGATGCCTGCCCAAGGCGCTTGTTGAGCTGCCCGATGCGGATCTCGTACTTGCTCTTTATCAGGGCCAGCACCTCGTCTGGCAGGGTGTTGTAAGAAAGGTTCTCTTCGATGTACTCTACCGCCGAGCTGGCTACCGAGAGGCGGGCCCGGTGTACCTCCTGATCGTCGTGTGCGTTGCCTATGCCCAGCCAGCGGATCAGAAAGGGTAGCGTAAGCCCCTGCAGCACCAGCGTGGCAAAGATGACGCAAAAGGTGATGAAGAAAATCAGGTCTCTGAACGGGAACGGCTGCCCATTGGCCAGCGTAGCAGGCACGGCCAGCGCCGCCGCCAGAGACACCACCCCTCGCATACCTGCCCAGGCCGTCAGCGAGACGAGCCGCCAGTCGGGCCTGCCCTCTTTGGCGCGGATGCGGCGCGAGAGAAAGCCCGGCAGATAAGCGGCCGGAAAAACCCACAGAATCCGCCCCACAATCACCGTGGCAGAGATGACGGCCCCGTAGATGTGCGCATCCTTCAGTTGCCCGTCTTGCAGAGAGGCCGCCGCCACCGGCAGATGCAGGCCTATGAAAACAAACACGATGCCATTGAGCAGATAGGTAACCACATCCCAAACGGCATTGGCCGTTATCCGCACAGAGTGGTTAAAAATCTGCCCTGAATACCGCGACAAAAACAACCCCGTAGCCACCACTGACAGCACCCCAGAGGCATGCAGCTCTTCGGCCAGCAGGTAGCTTACAAACGGCGTAAGCAGCGTCAGGCTGGTGTCTAGCCGGGGGCGCTGCGGCGTTGTCAGGTGTATCCACCGCACCACGTAGCCAAGGGCCAGCCCTATGGCAATGCCACCGCCTGCAACCCACAAAAAGGCCCCGCTGGCTTTCCACAAAGAGAAGGCGCCCGTCAGCACGGCCGCCAGCGCATAGCGGAAGGCCGTCAGGCCGGTGGCATCGTTCACCAGGCTCTCGCCTTCCAAAATGGCAATCACCCGGCGCGGAATCCCCAGGCCCTTGGTGCCCGCCGTGGCGGCCACGGCATCTGGTGGAGACAGGATGGCCCCCAGCAAAAAGCCCTCTGCCCAGCCAAACCCGGGGATGAGCGCCTGCGCCACCCAGGCCACAGCCGTGGTAGTAAACAGCACGCAACCAATGGCCAGCAGCGTGATGGGCCGCGCGCTGGCCCTGAAATCGGGCCAGTTCGTCGTCCAGGCGGCGGCATACAGCAGCGGGGGCAAGAAAATCAGAAAGACAACGTCAGGCGGCAGCTCCAGCTCTTTGAGCCCCGGCACCCAACTGATTACCATGCCCACCAGCACCAGCAAAATGGGGTAAGAGATGCGGAATTTGCTGGCGTACTCGGCCAGAATGGTGGCTATCACCAGCAGTATCAGAATGAGCGGCAGGGCGTGCATCGTGCTGCAAATTATCAAAAACCGGGCCCGAAATAGAGCAGGCCAAACCAGCTACCCACCCCATCGGACTGGCCCATAGTGCGGGGCAAGGTTACATTTTGTAGCAGCGGAACTTGTTTTTAACCGTTGGCGTATATATTGCAGCAATTGAGGCCCGCACGCTTGCCCATGCACGCGCCCGCTTCACATAGCCCGGAGGGCTGGCCTAGCCAGAGCCGCTCCCCGCTTGCCGAAAATGCCATGCGCGATTCGGCCCCCTCTCTAACCCCCTCAACTTTTATGGATGCTCAAAAGGTGCGAGCCCTCATCCGGCAAGGAGAAGGCCCTCAAGTGGAGTTTAAGCGGACCATCACCCATTTGCCCAAAATTGCCAAGACCCTTACCGCCCTGGCCAACAGCCGGGGCGGCGTCGTGTTGGTTGGGGTAGAAGACAATCGGCAGGTGGTGGGCACACAGCCAGACGAAGAATCTTTCATGGTTATGCAGGCCGCCAGAGACTGGTGCCAGCCCGCCATAGACCTGCACCTGCAAGAGTGCGAGCACGAAGGCCACACCATGCTGCTGGTGTGTGTGCCCGAAAGCCACCAAAAACCCCACCAATGCCGCGACAAGCAAGGCGCATGGCATACCTACATCCGCACCGGAGACCAATGCCTGCTGGCCGACCCCCTGACCGAGCGGCTGCTACGCCAACAAACAGAGCAATACGCCGAGCGCCAGGCCAGAAACTTTACCAAAAACGAGCGCGCCGCCTTCGACCTGCTAAAGCGCCTCAAGCGCATCACCCCCAAAGACCTGGCCAAGGCCCGCAACCTTAGCCGCCAACGTGCCGAAAAACTCCTCAAAGACCTGCTGCTGGAGGGACACCTCTTCCTCCACAGCGAGGGAGGAAATGCCTGGTACAGAGCAGCGTAAGCGTGAATTAAAAATTAAGAATTAAAAATTAAAAATTTACTCCTGCACGTTATTCTTAATTCTTAATTCCCTAGCTTTCTTCCTGCATAACCGCCAACCGATAATACAGGCCCTCGGGTTGAGACATCAGCTCGGCGTGGGTGCCCAATTGGCGTACGGTGCCACGGTCTAGCACGGCGATGCTGTCTGCGTCGCGTATGGTAGATAGGCGGTGGGCGATGATGAGGCTGGTACGGCCTTTCAGTAGCTCGGCCAGGGCAGCCTGTACCAGGCGCTCGCTTTCGGTGTCTAGGGCAGAGGTGGCTTCGTCTAGCACCAGAATCTCGGGGTCTAGCAGCACGGCGCGGGCAATGGCCAGCCGCTGGCGCTGCCCACCAGAGAGGCGCGTACCCCTATCGCCGATGGGCGTGTCGTACCCCTGGGGCATCTCTGAGATGAAGGTGTGGGCCGATGCGATGCGGGCCGCCCGCTCCACCTCGGCAGCGGTGGCGCCCGGCTTACAAAAGGCAATGTTGTTGAAAACGGTGTCGTTAAACAGCACCGTCTCTTGGCTTACGAGGCCTATGCGGGCGCGCACAGACTCCATGTTGTAGTGGCGCAGGTCTATGCTATCTACCAGGATACTGCCCTCGCTGGGGTCGTAAAAGCGCAGCAGCAGGTCGGCCAACGTGCTCTTCCCGCTGCCGCTGGGGCCTACCAAGGCCAGGCTCTGGCCCTTGCGCAGCGTCAGGTTGATACCGTTTAACACAGGCCGCTCAGGCTCGTAGGCAAACGTCAGGTCGCGGAACTCGATGTCGGCCTGCAGGCCATCAAACTTGCGCCCATCGGGTGGAGAGGTTACCTGGGGGCGGGCATCCAGCACCTGAAAAATGCGCTCGCCTGAGGCGATACCCCGCTGCGCCTGGCTGAAAGACTGGCTGATCTGCTTGGCAGGCCGCAGCACCTGGCTAAACAGGGCCAGGTAGGCAATAAATCCGCTGGCCTTTAAGCTAGGGTTGGGCCCCAGCACCAGAGAGCCTCCGTAAATGAGAATCACACAGATGACAAGCACCCCAGAGAATTCTGAGAAGGGCGGAGCCGCCTCGCGCTTGCGGGCCATTTTGACGGCAAGGTCCGCATAGCGCTGGCTCTCTTGCAGAAACCGGGCCTTTTGATAGGGAGCAGCATTAAATGCCTTGATGACACGCACCCCACCCAGGGCCTCTTCTACCAGGCTCACCATCATGCCCAGGCTCTCTTGGGCGGCGCGGGCCGTGCGGCGGAGCTGCTTGCTTATGATGCCAATTATAGCCCCAGACAGTGGTAGCAGAATCAGCGTAAACAGCGTTAGCTCTGGTGAGATAAGGATCAGCGTGTAGAAGTATGCAATCAGCGTCGGAGGCTCCTTGAGCAAAGCCGTTACCGTCTCGGTGATAGAGACTTCTACTTCGGTAACGTCTGCCGTGATGCGCGAGAGGATGTCGCCTTTACGCTCGTTGCTGAAGTAGCCCAGGTGCAGGCTCAGTACGTGGTTGTAGACCGATGTCCGCAGGTTGCGTACCATCCGGGCGCGGGTGGCCTCGCTGATTATGATGGACAGGTACCGGAAGATATTGCTCAGAAGAACTGATACGACGAGGGCACCGCAAACAAAGTAGAGTGCCCCCATTTTGCCATGGGCGGCTATCTGCTGGTAGAGGTAGTAGTTGAAAGTGCCTGTAACGTACTCGGCCGAAAAGCTGGGCGCGGGCGGTGTGGCCGGAGCCACCAGCATCGGGTTGCCTGAGTTGAAGAGCACATCCAGCACGGGGATGAGCATAGCGAAGTTGAACAGCCCGAAGAGCACATGCAGCAGGCTGAAAACCAGGTATGGCCCTATAAAAGACCGTATGGGCCGCGCATAGCCCAAAAGGCGCAGGTAGGTCTTGAGCATGCAGGCAGCTTACTTGCGCACCTCCGTCTCAGGCTCGGAGCGGCGGAAGCTCTTGAAGGCATCGTTGAAAAGGGCAAACACCATCAGGCTCAACAGCAATGCCATGCCGACCTTTTGGGCACCCTCCAAAAACTTATCAGACGGCTTGCGGCGCGTAACCATCTCCCAGAGCAAGAACATGACATGGCCACCATCTAGCGCCGGGATAGGCAAAAAGTTCATAAAGGCCAGCACCATAGAGAGCAGCCCCGTGATGCCCCAGAAGTTCTGCCAGTTCCAGATGCCGCCATAGAGGTCGCGCGCCATGGCAATAGGCCCCGAAACGGCGTTGGAGGCCGACACCTCGCGGCGGAAGATCTTGCCGAAGCCTTTGATGTTGAGCCAAACCACGTTGAAGGCCATATCCGTACCCCTCGGCACAGAGGCCAGCAGGCTGTAGTGCAGTGTATCTTCTTTCAGCAAAGACTTGGGCCTGAAACCCAGCAGCCCTGCCTCCGAGATCTGCGCCACCACCGTCTGCTTGCGGCCCTGGCGCACCAGGTCTATCTGCACCTTGCGGCCGGCGTTGTCTTGCAACGCGGCCTGCAGCTCGTGGAAGAAAGCAATGGTCTTGCCGTCTATAGCCACAATGTTGTCTCCCTCTTTGATGCCTGCGCGGTCTGCCCCGTCGCCCGCCAACACCTTACCTACCGAGAAGGGCATAATCGGCTCAATAAACCCGTCTCTGGCCCCTGTGCGAGAGCTTAGGGCATCTACCAGGTCGTTGGGCACGGGCACGTTGATGATGTTGCCGTCGCGCTCGACGGTGTACTGGCTACCAGAGCCCAGCAGCAGATCTGCACTGTAGATGTCGCTAAACTTCTCCAGGCTTTTACCATTTACCTCCAGAATCTTATCACCCGTCTGCAAGCCAATCTGCTGGGCCAGGTTACGGGCCACGATGCCATAGCGCGCCTCGCGGGCGGGCAGGTACGTCTCTCCGTATTGGAAGACGATGGCCGTGTAAATGACGATGCCCGTGATGACGTTGACGATGATACCGCCCATCATCACGATGAGGCGCTGCCAGGCGGGCTTGCTACGAAACTCCCACGGTTTGGGCGGGCCCGCCAGTTGAGACTTATCCAGCGACTCATCAACCATACCGCTGATCTTAACGAAGCCCCCCAGCGGAATGGCCCCAAGGGTGTACTCAGTCTCGCCGAATTTCTTACCAAACAGCTTGGGCGGAAAGCCAATCGAAAATTGCTCAACCCGCATACCGAAGGCCTTGGCCGCCAGCAAGTGCCCAAGCTCGTGCAGACCCACCAAAAGCGATAGGCCCAGGATGAGCTGGCCTATCATAACTAGAATTTCCATCTGTAATGAACACAAAGATAACCGGCAGCACAAGCGCCTCTTGCTGTAGCTTGGCCGCACACCTTACAGGGCAATCCTATCTTTGCCCTTATGCAGTTCTTTATTGACACCGCCAACCTGGGCGACATCCGCGAGGCCCACGCCCTGGGCATCTTAGACGGCGTAACCACCAACCCCAGCCTGATGGCCAAAGAAGGCATCGCCGGTAAAGACCGTGTGCTGGCCCACTACAAAGCCATTGCAGACATCGTGCAGGGCCCCGTGTCGGCCGAGGTCATCGCTACAGACCTGGCCGGTATGCTTGCCGAAGCTGAAGAGCTCATCGAGGTGGACCCCAACATCGTCGTAAAAGTGCCCATGATCAAAGACGGTGTCAAGGCCATCAAGGCCCTCTCAGACCGGGGCATCAAAACGAACTGCACCCTCGTCTTCTCTGCCGGGCAGGCCATCCTGGCTGCCAAGGCCGGGGCCACCTACGTGTCGCCCTTCGTAGGCCGCCTAGACGACGTCTCTACCGACGGCCTGGCCCTGATAGAAGACATCGTCACCATCTACACCAACTACGGCTACGATACCCAAGTGCTGGCCGCCAGCATTCGCCACCCGATGCACATCATCGAGTGCGCCCGCATGGGTGCCGACGTCATCACCAGCCCACTCGGCCCCATACTCGCCCTGCTCAACCACCCCCTAACCGACAAAGGCCTGGCCCAGTTTTTGGCAGACCACAAACGGGTTAGTTAAAAGTTAAAAGTTAAAAGTTAAAAGTTAAAAGTTAAAAGTTAAAAGTTAAATCTCTACAAGCTCACTCCTCCCAAAATCTCTAATCTTTTATCTATTATCTTTTAACTCTTCACTCTTAACTAAAGGAATGTACGCCATCCGCCTCCCCGATTTTGAAGGGCCGTTCGACCTGCTCTTGTTCTTTATTGAGCGGGATGAGCTGGATATTCGGGATATTCCGATTGCGCGGATAACGGACGACTTTCTGGCCTACATCCGCGAGCGGGAGAATATGAACCTGGAGGTTGCCTCCGAGTTCATCCTCTTTGCGGCAACGCTGATGCGCATTAAGGCCAAGATGCTGCTGCCCCGCCCCGTCGTCAACGACCAGGGCGAGGAAGTTGACCCCCGTGCCGACTTGGTGCGCCATCTGTTGGAGTACCGCCGGTTTAAAGAGGCCGCCGCCGCTCTATCCGAGCTGGAGGACGTGGCCCTGGCCCGCTTTGCCCGCGCCAACGTAGCCGCCGAAATTGCCGAGCTCTCTGCCGAGGCCGAAGACAAGGCCCCGCTGGTCAACCTGTCGCTCACGTCGCTGGCGCTCACCTTTCAGCGCGTACTGCTAGAGCAGATTGAGCGAGACCGTGGGCGGTTCCATGTGGTGGTGCAGGTGCCCTACACCATAGACGAGCAAAAGGCCCTGGTAGCGGCGCGCATCGCTACCCAGGGCCCCGTTGCTTTTGCAGACCTGCTCCGCGCCTGCACAGACCGCCTGCAGATGGTGTACACCTTCATGGCCGTGCTAGAGATGCTCAACGAGCGCAGCATAGCCCTGCTAGAGGCCGAGGTAGAGGGCGCCAACCAGTTTACGGTAGGGCCCGTTGCCCAACTGGCAGACCTAGCCGGCTAGGCGGCAATGGCCTCGATGGTTTGTTGCTGCCGCTTGCGGCGCAAGGCCTCGGTTTGCAGTACATCCCACCAGCCGGGTTGGCGTAGGGTAGGGGCCACGTCTTGGCCGGCGGCCAGGTCGGCCAGTAGGGCAGATACTTCCGTAGGCTGGATACCCTCCGGCGTTAGGTCGAAGACACCACGCTCGTAGTGGCCCCGAGCCTGGGTCAGCAGGCTATCCCAATCAAAGCTGCCCAGCAGGGCCCATGCCGTACAGCCGCGGATATCTACCCCCTGGCGTCGTAGCGTCTGGCAGGTGGTCCACATCTGGAAGAGCCAGCGCATTTGCTCGTCGCGGGTGCAGCCCAGGTGGGCTTCGGTAACGGCTATGGGTATGTGGTATCGCTCCCAGGCCTGGCGCAACAGCACAGCTGGCCCCAGGCGGGGCACCGGGCTGCGGCAGGTTTCCACGTCGGCATAGCGGTGTACGCCGTTGCCCCCGTGCGTCTGGGCGGGGTAGCGCTCCAGGTGGGCATCTAAATACCGCTCGCTGGTGATATAGTGGTTAATGCCCAGGATGGCCGGTTTGCACGGGCGCACTGCCAAGGCGGCCAGCTCTTGGGCGCTGGCGCCATAACGCCGCAAATACTTGTAGAGCGCATGGCCCGGCCGCACGTGCCCGCAGAGCAGGTCGTAGCTGAGCCACCGCCGCTCGTTCTCGAAGCTGGCCTGGTAGGCCAGGCGCGGTGTGCTTTGGGTATAGCCCAAGTCGTCGGTTTGTACCAGGGCTGCAAAGGGGTTTACGCTGCGCACGGCAGACATAGCCGCCCGCACGGCCTGCACCTGCGTCAGCAGCGCCCGCACAAAAGAGCCGTCCGCCTTGTGGTGCGGATACCACAGGCCATACAACCCTGAAAAGCGGGCCGTCGTCAGCGGCTCGTTGACGGGGGTATAGTACCGAACCCAGGGGTAGCGTTTGGCCACCTGGTAGGCAAAGGCCGCCAGGCGGTCGGGCAGGGTAGGGTCTAGCAAATGCGTATCCAGCGGCCCGCTGCCATGGTGCAACAGCCCCACGATGGGCTCTATGCCCAAGGCTTGCAAGCGGGCCATGGCGGCATCGGCCCAGCCCCAGTCCGGGGGCTGGTTGGCATCGGGCCAGATGTGCTCCCAGAGCAAGGGCATCCGTAGCTTTTTTATGCCTATGGCTGCAAAAGCGTCCAGATCCTCCAGCCGGTTTCGGTGGCCGTTCTGCGTCAGTTGGTCCACATAGGCATCGCCTACACGCACACAGCTGCACTCAACACCTCCCCAGAGCTCCAGGCCCAGATTGGGCACGGTTTCAGACATTTCAGACATAGACAGGTAGCTTATTCAAATGCCAGGCACATCGTGTGCCTGGCATCAGAGGTGGGTGGCAATACGGCACGCGGGCTAGCCTAATGGTTGCCGTTGCCGTTTAGTTTTTGAGAGAGGTTCGTAGCCAAGCCATTGGCCACATTGGCAGAGGGTTTGGCCGCTTCTGCCAGGGTTTTAGGCACCACCACGGCCGGGCCCTGAGGCTTGCCTAGGCCGTTAGAGGGTTTGGCGCTGCCGTTAACCAGCCGCTGCACCTCCACCTCAAGCCCGCTGACGGTCTCCAGCTCGTCGGTGTAGATTCGTTTAAATAGGCTCAGGGCCTGCGCCACTACCTGGTCCATATTATAGTAGCGGTAGGTGGCCAGCCGGCCTACGAAGTGCACGTTGGGCGTCTGGTCGGCCAGTTTCTTGTACTGGTTGTAGAGTGCCGCATTCTCCGGCTGGGGGATGGGGTAGTAGGGGTCGCCCTCGGCGCGCGGATGCTCGTAGACCACCGATGTTTTCTCGTGCTGCTGGCCCGTCAGCCACTTAAACTCCGTTACGCGGGTGTAAGGGTGCTCGTTGGGGAAGTTTACCACCGCCGCTGGCAGGGCCTGCTCCTGGTTGAGCGTCTTGTGCTCAAAGTGCAGCGAGCGGTAGGGCAGCTTGCCATAGCAGTAGTTAAAGTACTCGTCTATGGGCCCCGTGAAGATCATCTGATCGTAGGGGATCGTCTTGGCAATCTCCCGATAATCGGTATTAAGCATCACCTTGATGCCGGGGTGGGCCAGCATGTTCTCGAACATGCGGGTAAATCCATGCAGCGGCATGGCCTGGTAGGTATCGGTAAAATAACGGTCGTCGCGGTTGGTGCGGGTGGGCACACGGCTGGTAACAGACTTGTCTAGCTCAGAGGGGTCTAGGCCCCATTGCTTGCGGGTATAATTCTTAAAGAACTTGTCGTAGAGGTAGCGCCCCACCTTAGACACCACCACATCCTCAGAAGTGCGGATTTCTGCCACAGGCTCGGCCTGCTGGGCAAAAAAATCTTCTACCTCAAAAGCCGTCAGGTTCAGGCCAAACAGTTTGTTGACGGTATCCAGGTTGATGGGCATCGGCACCAGTTGGCCATCTACGCTGGCCTGCACGCGGTGCTCGTAAGGGCGCCAGGCCGTAAACTGGCCCAGATAATCAAACACCTCTTTGCTGTTGGTATGGAAGATATGCGGCCCGTAGCGGTGCACCAGTATGCCGTCGTCGTTGTAATGGTCGTAGGCGTTGCCGCCAATGTGGTTGCGCTTGTCTATAACCAACACACGCTTGCCGGCCACACGGGCCAGGCGCTCGGCCATGACACAACCGGCAAATCCGGCACCAACAATTAAATAATCAAATTTCACGGTTTTTGTGGGGTGGTTTAATAGAAATTAAATCAGACGATAAAGCCAACCATTAATGCCCGGCTTTACAACAGAGGCGCGCTTCTTATGAGGTAAGAAGCGCGCCGCGTCGCTTGGCAACTATGCCCTCAGGGCATTGTTATCGGGTATGGTTACGGAGTTGGGCCACAATCAGTTGTCGCATGTTGGCCCAAGTGTTATCCCAGCTGTTGTCTACCAAAAAAATATCCACTTGTTGCAGCCAATTTTTATCTGATTTTTGCGCCAGTGCGCGCTCTATGGCAGCCACAAATTCGGCGGGCTCGTCGGCAATATGTACCAGGCCTTCTGCCCCATAAGGCCGCACCACATCGGTAATGCTGGTAGATACGGTAGGCTTGCCTGCGGCCAGATACTCGGGCGTTTTGGTAGGCGATATGAAGCGCGTACTCTCGTTGCGGGCAAAGGGCAGCAGGGCCACATCCCAGGCGGCCAGGTGGGCGGGCAGCTCGGTGTATGCGCGGCCGCCGGGGTAGTGTATGTTGGGTGCTTGGGGCAGGCTGGCCGGATCTATTTTAACCACGGGGCCCAGCATCACAAACTGCCAGCCGGGCCGCAGGGCCGCCGCGTCGCGCAGCAGGTCTGTGTCAAACCGTTCGTCTATCACGCCATAAAAGCCTAGGCGGGGTCCGTCGGGCAGCGTCTCATACTCGGCAGGGCGCTCCGTCAGGGTTCGGGCCTGGGCAAAATGCTCCTTCTCGATACTGCTGGGGAAGCAGTGGATGTTGCCATGCCGGTGCACCTTGGCGTCGTAAAGGCTTTGCCCACCCGTAAAGACGACATTGGCCCGGGCCAGCAGCCGGGCCTCTTGGTCCAGAATCTCGGGCGGGGCACCTCGGAAGGCCGACAGCTCGTCCATCACGTCAAACGCGACGGCGGCAGGCTCTGGCAAGGCAGGCAGAAGGTCTATGGCCGCCGGGGCGTAGGCCCACAGCACATAGCCGCCCAGCCCTTGCGAGGCCAGATGATCGGCCAAGAGGCGGTTGGTCTCTCGGTCAAGCTCGGCCCGGTCGTGGCCGTGCGGGGCGCTCATGCGCAAGATGGTGACGGCCCCGTTTTGGCGCGGTAGCACCTCTGGCGTAGGCGCTGCAACGTCTGCGTAGAGCGGCTCTTCTACAAAAATGACGGGTGCCTCTTGTGCGGCACGGCTAAGCAGATGCTGGGGGCGCTGCCAGACAAAGTCCCAACGCAGGTGTGAGATAGCTACCAACGCAGGCCATGGGGCCGAGGCGGCAACAGGCGGATTGTAGGCAACAGCAGGCTCGGCAGCCTCGGGCAGAAGGCTCTCAGTAGGAGACGACATAGTGGGAGTAAGGGGCGCTTATGGCGGCGCTCTAAACGGCGCCGCACATGCCTTGTAGGCCCCTCCCTATACGCGCTTGCCGGTGTTGGGGTTAGCAGGCGCCTGCCCAGGGGCTAGGCCTGCCCCTTGGGCAGGCGCTCGTCTCGCAGGCGCACGGGGCGGCTGCTGCGCTTGCGGAAGGTCATGTTGAGGGCCTCTACCCCAAGCGCAAATGCCATGGCAAAATACACGTAGCCTTTGTTGACGTGGACGTCAAAAGCCTCTACCACCAGCAAGAAGCCTATCATCACCAAAAAGCTGAGGGCCAGCATCTTGATGGTGGGGTGCTTCTCTATAAAGCGCGAGATGGCCCCGGCAAAGAACATCATGATGCCGATGGAGATGACCACGGCCGTAATCATGACGATGATCTGCCGCGAGAGGCCCACCGCCGTCAGGATAGAGTCGAAGCTGAAGACTATGTCTATCAGTACGATTTGAAGCACGATGCCGCCGAAGGTAGCAGCTCCTTTGCTGCCTGCTTCGGCCTCGGTGGCGCCCTCCAGCTTGTGGTGAATCTCGCTCACCGTCTTGGCAATCAAGAAAAGGCCGCCCGCCAGCAAGATCAAGTCTCTGCCAGAGAAGCCAAAGCCTGCTACGGTAAACAGGTCTTCTTTCAGGCTCACGATCCAACTGATGGACAGCAGCAGTACCACCCGCACGGCCATGGCCAGCACAAGGCCAATGCGGCGCGCGCGCTCTTGTTGCTGCACGGGCAGCCGGGCCGCCAGGATGGAGATGAAGATGACGTTGTCTATGCCCAGTACAATCTCTAGCGCTGTAAGGGTAAGCAAAGAGATGAGGGCTTCTGAGGTTAATAGCTCTTGCATGGCGGCACAAAGGTGCAAGTTTGATGCCAACTGCTACGGCTGCCCACTAATTGGCGTTGCGTACGTCTGCCACAACGAGGCCGTCTCGCAGGGTGATGGTGCGGTCTGTCTTCTCGGCCAGGGCTGGGTCGTGGGTGACCATGACGATGGTCTGGTGGAATTTGCGGGCCAGCTCACGGAAGATCTCGAAGACGAGGCGGGCGTTGGTAGAGTCCAGATTGCCGGTGGGCTCGTCTCCGAAGATGACCTTGGGCTCGTTGATCAGCGCCCGGGCTATGGCCACCCGTTGCTGCTGCCCGCCCGATAGCTGCCGCGCCTTTTTGTGGGCCTGGTCTGCCAGGCCGAGCAGCTCCAGCTTCTCTAAGGCGCGCTTGCGGATTTCGTCCTCGCGGTATTTGCGCAGGCGGTAGGCGGGCAGGCAGACGTTCTCTAGCACCGTGAACTCGGGCAGCAGGTAGTGAAACTGGAACACGAAGCCGATGTCTCTGTTCCGCAAGCCTGCTACCTCGTTAGAGTTCAGGCTCTCTACGGGGCGGCCGCGCCAGCGCAGGCTGCCGCCAAACTGGGTATCCAGCGTAGAGAGGATGTAAAGCAGCGTACTCTTGCCCGAGCCCGACGAGCCGACGATAGACACAAACTCGCCCGGGTATATGGCCACGTCTATCCCCTTGAGCACCAGCAGATCTAGCCCGTCGTGGAAGGTCTTGGTCAGCCCTTCGGTCTCTATAAGGGGGGCGGGTTTGGCCATACAGCTGCAAAAATGGGGGGCAGTGGAGGTATCCGGGCATAAAAAAGCCTCCGGCCATGGGGCCGGAGGCTTTGATTGTAGGCTCTAAACGGAGTGCTAGACCTAGCGCTCGGCGTTGTAAAGGGTGGTTACGTCGTCGGCGGTGATGGCCGTGTTCCAGAAGCGAACGTTATCCAGTGCACCTTTGAAGTGGTTGGCACCGGGCTTGTTGTAGTCGCCAAAGTCGGTGTCAGACCAGAAGCTGGCATCGCGGCCTTTGCCGAAGCCGAAAGCCCAGGTGGTTGACAGGTCGCTGGCGGTTTGGGTACGCATACCGATTACGCGGCGCTTGCTGTCGCCTACGGGCCACAGGTTGAAGTCAGACGCCATTACGCGCTGGCCGTTGAGGTACATGGTGCGGATTTTGGTGGTAGCGTCGTACGTGTGGACGACGTGCACCCACTTGTCTGGCACCTCTTGCTTCAGATTGCGGGTGTCTTTGAAGGTGTGACCCATCCAGCCGCCGGTGGTGTTGTACTGGCCGTTGGCATTGTAGAAGAGGTCTTCGCCGGTGTTAGAGTCTGCACTGGCGGCAAAGTTGAAGTTGGCCGCAGACTTGAACCACTCACCATTGCGGGTAAACTCGAACTGGTGGCCGCGGAAGAAGTTGGCACCCATCACGAAGTGGCCGTGCGTTTGGTTGGTGTCTAGCTTGATCCAGAAAGCCAGTGAGTTAGATGGCGTGATCAGGCTGGTACCGTTGGCAACCTCGATGATAGAGCGGTCTCCGTCGAACATGGCGGCTGCGCCGGCATTGTTCTTACGGTCTGCCCCGAAGGTGATGGCCTCTTGGCCGCTGATGTTGAGGCGTCCCTGGCTCTCGTTGACGGTGCCGTCGAAGGCCCAGAAGGCGATCTGGTTGCCGACTTTGGGCGGCGTTACGTTGAGCGGGCCAAACGTGGTGAAGGTGAAGTTGCGGGCTGCAAAGCTGCCACCGTCGTTGGCCTTGAGGGCGTTAGACAGCGTCAGGGTGTAGCGCGTGCCGCTGAGCAGGTCGTTGGTGGGGTTCACCACGATAGAGTCTCCGGCTGCGGTTACGGTAGCTGCAACGGCAGTGCCGCCGGTGGGCGTCAGTGTTACGCTGGTGGCCGTGGCAGTAGAGGCGTTGAGCGCCTTGTTGAAGCGTACTACAACGTTAGAGGTAAGGCCAACGCCGGTAGCGGCGGTAGCACCGGCAATGTCGCGACCGCCAACGGTGGCCGTGCTTACCGTGAGGGCGCCGACTTCGTCTTCTTGCTTGCAAGACACCAGGCTCAGGGCGCTGGCTGCCAGCAATGCGGTGCCCATCAATACGGGGCGGAAAATGCTTGTTTGCATGTTGTGGAGAGTGAGGAAGAAATTTGGTTAAAACGGTGTTCTTACCTAGGCAAATATAGGCCTGGAGCGATTGCTTTCGGGCAAAATAAATGGTAGGACTTCAGAAAGAAAGAATGGCTTAATATTGAGGATTTTGTTTTAGATGCCCGCCGCTGATATCTATTTCTGTCTGCGGGATGGGCTGTAGCTCGTGCTTGCCGCGTACAAAGCCCATGGGCACCATCAGCTCTGTGCGGCCGGTGCGGACAAGGTCGTAGAAGCGGCTGCTCTCGGAGGCCAGCTCGAAGCGGCGCTCCCGGTAAACGGCTTGGCGCAGGTCGTCGCCGGGCAGTACGTCTGGCAGGGCGGCGGGGTTGCCGCCCCGGGCCCGGGCCCGCACCTGGTTGATGTAGCCTGCGGCCTGGGCAGGGTCTCCGCCTGTCTCTACGATGGCCTCGGCGGCCATCAGCAGCACGTCGGCATAGCGGATGTAGCGGCGGTTGTGGCCCCACTGCGTAGGCACGTTGTTGCCCGGTGTCCAGACCTTGCGGTTGTACACTTCGATTTCGGTGGTGTCTCCGTTTACGATCGTAACATCGGGCGTGCCGCCGTCTCCGGTGATGACGATGCCATCGAGCGTGTCGCCCAGGTTGATGAAAGACTGCCGCCGGCGTACGTCGCCGGGCTCAAAGGCTTTTAAGAAGGCATAGGTGGGCCGGTTAAAACCCCAGCCCCGGTTGGGCGAGCCGCGCACGCCCTGCACGTTGCCGTATTGGTTGCCGCCCAGGTCTTGCCCGAAGAAGTCTTCTTGCGGGGTGGCCCCAATCTCAAAGACAGACTCTGGCCCATGCTGGCGCGCCACGCTGAAGGCATCTATGAAGTTGGGCTCCAGGCTGTAAACGTTGGAGTTGATAACGGCCACGGCTGCGTCTCGGGCTACGGCCCAGTCTTTAAAAAAGAGGGCAGCGCGGGCCAGCAGGCCGTTGGCCGCGCCGCTGGTGGCACGGCCGAGGTCATCGCCGGTGTAGCGCAGGGGCAGGTTTTGGCGGGCAAAGTCCAGGTCTGGCTTGATGATCTCGTTGTAAATCTCTATGGCAGAGGCCTGGCGCACGCGGTTGGCAGGCGGGGCGTTTACCGTAGTCACAAAGGGCACGTTGCCAAAGGCCCGGGCCAGATCCAGGTAGAAGAGTGCGCGCAAAAAGCGGGCCTCGGCCAGGTAGCGGTTGCGCAGGGGGGCATCCATGGGTGTGGAGGGTACCCGCTCTATGACGGAGTTGGTGCGGCGCACCCCCACGTAGAGGGCGGCGTACCAGTCTTGGCTGTTGGTGGTGCTGGCATTGAGCTGAAACCTGTCGTAAGGCAGGCCTATGTTAGACAACGCATCTGTTGGGTTGGAGCCTTTGACGTAGTCGTCGGCCATGATGTCCAAGATGGGGAAGAGCCCCTCGTTGAACTGGTTGAACCGCAACACGTTGTAGCAACCGTTTACGCCGAGCTTGGCGTTTTCGGGCGTGGCAAACAGGGCTTCGTCTGTGACGAATCCCTGCGGTTTTACCTCTAGGTTGTTGCGGCAGCCGGTGGTGGCCAGCACCAGGGCAAAAGCCAGCAGGCCCGGGCAGAGGCGGCACAGGGCCTTAAGGGCAGTAGAGCGTGGCATAGCTAAAGTAGCTTGATGGTGTTGATGGATGTGGTGTTTAGAAGCTGACGTTGACCCCGCCCGAGATAACCCGCGTGATGGGGTAGCGGCCCAGGTCTATACCTGCAGAGAGGGCGTTGCTGTCGCCGATCTCTGGGCTGTAGCCGGTGAATTGGGTGAGCGTAAAGAGGTTGGTGCCCCTTACGAAGACGCTTATGCCCTGGGCTTTTAGCCTGTCTTGCAGGGGCTGCGGCAGCCTGTAGCTCAACGTCAGGGTGCGGAGGCGCAAGAAGTCTCCCTTCTGCAGAAAGAGCTGGCTGGGCAAAAAGTTGGCACCGCTGACGGTGGCCCGGGGCAGGCTGTTGGTGGGGTTGTCGGGCGTCCAACGGTCGGCCCAGCGCTCCTCGAAGTTGGCCAGCCCGGGGCGAATGACCTCTTTGCCGTTGTAGATCATGTTGCCCGTCTGGCCCTGGAAGTCGGCCTGCAGGTCGAAGCCCTTGTAGCTGGCCCCGAGGTTGAAGCCGAACACGAACTTGGGTATGGGCGAGCCCATAAAGACACGGTCGCTGTCGTTGATGCGGCCGCTGCGGTTTACGTCTTCAAACTTGGCGTCGCCGGGGCGGGTGCCTGCAAAGCTGGGGTAGCCATCGATCTCGGCCTGATTCTGGAAGACGCCGATGAAGTTCCACCCGTAAAAGTCGCCGATGCTGCGGCCCACTTGGGTGCGCGTGATGAAGCTGCCCTCTAGCCCGCCTGCCGCGATGAAAGAGCCGCTCTGGCCGACGTTGCCCATAGACAGAACCTCGTTGCGGACGGTGGTGCCCAGCACGCCGAGGCGGTACCCTACGGCGCCAATGTTGTCTCGCCAGGTGGCGGCAAACTCGATACCGGTATTGCGCACCTTGGCAGCGTTTACCAAAACGGTGCGCACGGGGCTGCCCGAAAACAGAGGCAGGGGCAGCTCGGCCAAGATGCCATCGGTGGTGCGGCGGTAGTAATCAGCCTCTACCACAAGGCGGTTGTTCCACAAGCCTACCTCCAGGCCCAGGTTTTGGCTGGTGGTGGTCTCCCATCGGATATCCGGGTTAGAGATCCGGTTGAGCGAGGCCCCTTGGAAAACCAGGTCTCCGGCGCCGAAGACGACCGGCGTCTGCGCATTGATGAGGTTGAAGCGGGCGTTCTGGCTGCCGGCATCAACGGCCTGGTTGCCCAGGCGGCCAGCGCTGGCGCGCAGCTTGAGGTTGCTGATTGCAGAGACGTTTGCCATAAACGCCTCTCTGCTTACGACCCAGCCCAGGGCTACGCTGGGGAAGACGGCCGAGCGATTGGCGGCGCCAAAGAGGGAGCTGGCGTCTCGGCGGATGGTGGCCGTGAAGAGGTAGCGGCTGTCGTAGTTGTAGTTGAGGCGGCCCAGCACAGAGTTGAGGCGGTTTTCTTGGGCACCCTCTTGGGCCCCACCTGCTACGACGATGCCCGTGTTGAGGTAATAGCCAGACGGATCGCCTGCAAGCAGTTGCTGCCCGTTGGCCGATAAGCCCAGCGAGAAGTTGCGGTACTGCGAGTAGCCCACCAAGGCATCGAGATTGTGCTTGCCGAAGCTGCGTGTCCAGTACAGGAGGTTGTCAACCAGCAGGTTGCTGCGGGTGTTGCGGCTGGTGGCCAGGCGGGTGATGGTGTTAGACTGGGCCGCGCTCACAAAGAAGATGGGCGTGTAGATGGTGCCACGGTCGAAGTTGAGGTCGAAGCCGAAGTTGGCCCGGTAGCGCAGCCCGTAGGGCAGCTTAAACTCTGAAAACACATTGCCCACCCCGTTGAGGCCACGGCGGTAGTTGTAGCTGTTGTACTCGATGTCTGCCACGGGGTTGCCGTAGGTGGGCACCTCGTTGTAGCGGCCGGTGGTGTCGTTGCGGACGGCGATGGTAGGGTCTGCCCGGTAGGCCGTCAGGTAAACGGGCGGCACGGAGCGGTTGGTGTTGGGGGTGATGGTGAGGTTGTTGCCGACCGTCCACCACTTGGCCACGTTTAGGGTATTGTTGCTGCGGATGGTGAAACGCTCGAAGTAGGAGTTTGGCACCATGCCATCTTGCCTGAAGTAGCCCACCGAAAAGAAGGCCGTGCCCACGTTGCTGCCCCCGCTGACGGAGAACTGGTGCGTCTGCACCGGCGAGGTGGTGCGGAAAACCTGCCGCTGCCAGTCTGTATTGGGCAGACGGTCTATGTTGTTGTAGTTGGTAACGCCTATCTCGTTGGTTAGCTGTGCAAACTGCCGCCCGTCCAACAGGGGGATCAGGTTGGGTATCGTCTGCGCGCCTACCTCTGTGCTGAAGTTGATGGTCGTTTTGCCGGCCTGGCCGCGCTTGGTGGTTACGACGATGACACCGTTGGCCCCTCGCACGCCGAAGATGGCCGCGGCCGAGGCGTCTTTAAGTACTTCTATAGACTCGATATCGGCCGGGTTGATGGAGGAGATGTCTGTCATAAATGTGCCATCTACCACGTAGAGCGGGTCGTTGCCGGCAGCGCTGAACGTGCCCACGCCCCGGATGCGCACCACGGGATTAGCCCCCGGCTCGCCAGAGGGCGAGGCGATTTGCACCCCCGTAACGCGGCCTTGCAGGGCTTGCACGGCGTTTTGGTTGGGTACAGAAGTAAGGGCCGGGCCGCGCAAGCTGCTGACGGCGCCTGTCACGTCTGACCGGCGCTGTACGCCGTAGCCTACCACCACCACCTCGTCTTGCAGGTTGAGGTTCGGGGCCAGGGTAACATCCAGGGTAGTACGGCCTGCCAGGCCGATGACCTGCGTGGTGTAGCCCAGGTAAGAGACGCGGACGGCTGTGTCGCCGGGTTGGAGGTTGAGGCTAAAGGTGCCATCTGCCCCGGTGGCCGCCCCACGCGAGGTGCCGTTGACCATGACGGCTGCCCCCGGCAGCCCCTCGGGCGCGTCTGTGCCGGCTACGCGGCCGGTAAGGATGTTTTGGGCAAGGGCGAGCCCAGGCAGCAACAGCAGGGCCCAAAGCCAGGCGTAAAATTTTGTCATACTGATAATTTGGTGACTAACAGTTGCGGAAGGTTTTAGGTGGGTAGGCCGGTGCCAAGCCCAGGGCCCGGCACCTGAAAGGTAGGCAAGAAGGTGAATTTTGGCAACACAGCCCACGCGGCTAGCGTACGGGCAGCACCGGCCCCAGGGCCGATACGCCGGCCTCGTTAAAGGCTTCGATAGCAGCGTAGTAGGGCACACCTACGTTGAGGGCGCGCAGCTCGAGGGTGGTGGGGTGGTCTGCCCATACCTGGTAGGTCTGGTATAGCTTGCCCGGCGCGGTGCCCCAGCGGATGTTGTAGCCCACGGCCCCTTGTACGGGTTTCCAGCTAAAAAAGGCGTTGCGGGTGTCGGTGTCTCGGCGGGCCGTAAAGCCCTTGGGCGTGGCAGGCGCTGCCCCCGGCCCCTGGCCAAACACCCGAATGTCTGCAATGGCCAGGTGGCGGCTTTTGCTGTGCACGTGGCGGTAGCGGACGTAGCGGGCCTGCACGGGGGCGGGCAGCTCGTGGTAGGCATTGGCGCGGTCTGTCCGCTCTTGGCTCAGGTCTGCCAAGGTCTGCCAGCTTTTGCCGTCGGCCGAGTGCTCTAGCACGTACTGGGTTACTACCGTACTGTCAAAAGAGCTGTAGATGTTGTTCTTGTAGTCTGTGAAGTTTACCTGCACGGCCCGCACCTGGCAGGGGTGTTGCAGGTCTATGCTTACGCCCTGGCCGGGCTCGTTTTTGGCGGCTACCCAAAAGCGGCGGACTTTTTCGTCTGTTATGGCGGCGGTGGCAAAGGTGTCTAGCGTGCTGGTGGCGGTTACGGGCTTTTTGTAGCTCAGCAGCATCCAGCCTGTAAACTCGGCCCCGGGCTTTTTGCGGGGGGCGGTGGGCAGGTAGTGGGGCCAGTCTCCAAAGCGGGTGTCGGCGTACATCAGGCCGTCGGCGTCAAAGTCTGTGGGGTACATCACCAGGCGGCGCTCCATGCCCCAGTTGGTGGCTACCCAGGCGGTGCCGGTGTTCCAATAGTTGCCCGCCTTGTCTTGAAAGGTGTTGCCGTGGCCTGCGCCCATCATAAAGCCGCCTGGCCTGTAGCTGATGGGGTTGTTAGGGGCGTAGGTAAAAGGGCCCAACGGGGTAGGCCCCACATAGGTGCCGTTGGCATAAACGTTGTACTCGGTGCCCGGGCCGCCGTATTGCATGTAATACTGGCCGTTGTGCTTGGTCATCCAGGCGCCCTCCATAAAGGGGCGGATGGTGTCGCGGTGGTCTTGGCCAAAGCGCTCCCAGCCGTGGTTTTTGGGGTCTAGGGTAAAGAGGCGCTTTACGTCTTTGACGTCTTTATAGGCCAGGCGGCGGCTCTTATCCAGCTCTGCCCCAAAGAGTGGATAGACGTTGCTGCTGCCCCAGTAGAGGTACCAGCGGTCGGTGTCTGGGTCGTGGTAGAAGGCGGGGTCCCACGGGCCGGGGGTGAAGGCAGGGTCGTAGCGGCCGGGGTCTGGCATGTAGGGTAGCCACCGGTTGTAAAAGAACAGCTTGCCCGTCTCGGGCGCGGTGCTGGCCAGAATGGGCCGTTGCGAGAACGTGCTTTGCAGCAGGTACAAGGTATCGCGCACAGACATGACGGCCGGGGCACAGATGTCTTCCATCGGCCACATACTCGGGGTGACGAAGCGCCATTGGCGCAGGTCTGGGCTTACCCAATAGCCGTTGCTGATGGTGACGAAGAGGTAGTACAACCCCTTGTGCAAAACGATGACAGGGTCTGCCCCTGAGCGGTAGCTGATGCCTTGGTTGAGCTGCTCGAAGTTGTAGCGGTAGCCTATGTCTATCGGGTTGCAATAGGTGCGCGTGGCAGGCGGCACGGCGGGGTAAGGCCCGGCCGCTGGCAGGGTTTGGGCCCCTAGCCCCGAGCCCGCCGCCCAGCACAAAGCAGCGGCCCAACTGCGGACGAAGACAGACATGGCAGGCATTCTGAAAAAATGAGGTTTTGGGTGTAGCTAACAGCGGTTTGCCGGGCCACATTTATGCAACCTTGGTATAAACCACCAGGCGCAAAGGTATGCCTGGTCCTTACTCCAAAAACAGCCATCAGCACCCTTGTATCTAAATAATTTGCCGCAAGGTGCGCCTGCTCCGCCAAGAAATTTTTGGTCTGTAATCGTATGCCCTGCTGAAGAATGCCAGCCAGGCGCCAAGGCGTGTTTTTATGCCTTAGGCGGCCCCCGGGTTAGCTAAACCTCTCGCACGCGGCTGCGTAGGGCGGCGCGGGCTGGGGCCCAGCTCACGGCCAGGCTAACGGCAATTACGGTGAGGGCTGTCAGCCACAGGTCGGCCTGGTGGACCTCTACCGGATACTCTTCTACAATAGAGGTTTGCATGCCCATAGATACCAGCTTGTAGCGCTGCTGGGCCCAGCACAGGGCAAGCCCCAGGCCAATGCCCAGTGTAGCCCCCAGGCCCGATATGGCCAGGCCGAGCCCTAGGAAGGTTTGCAACAGCAACCGGGGGCGCGCCCCCAGTGCCAACAGCACGGCCAGATCTCGGCGTTTTTCTACCCCCAGCATAGAGAGGGCCGTGAAGATGTTAAAGCTAGATATGAGCAGGATGACCGTGAGCGCCAGGTAAACAAACAGGCGCTCTAGCCGCAGCACGCGCATGAGGCTTTGGTGCTGCTGCTTGCTGGTGAGCACGCGGAAGGCCGGGCCCAATTGTTGCTGAACCTGGGCGGCCAGCGCGTCTGGGTCTGTGCCGGGGGCAAGGTCTAGCTCGAGGGCTGTTACCTGGCCGGGGCGCTCCATGAGCTCTGCAGCCAGGCGGATGTCGGCAAAGACGTATCGCTCGTCGTATTGCTTTTCTACCTGAAAAACGCCTGTGGCAATAGCGGCTTGCCTGCTAAAGGCCGATCGCGGGTCTAGCCCGAGGGCTTTTTTGGCCCTTGGATACCATACCTGCAAGCCCGTGAAGCCAGCGTTGAGGGGCACCTGCAGCTCGTATTGCAGGCCCGCGCCCAGCACAAGGCCCCATGCCCCGGGCACCCCAAGCTCGAACCGGCCTGCCCGCATGCCCATGGCCAGGCCGGGCCGCTGGCCGTAAGCAGGCTCTACGCCTTTGAGGCGCACCACGGCCTGGCCCTCGTTAAAGCGCAGCAGGGCGTTGTCTTCTACGACGGGGTACAGCGCGGCCACGCCCTCTAGCTTGCGCAAGGCGGTGGGCTGGGCTTGGGCAGGCTCAAAGAATTTGCCTTGGGTAGGTTCTATTTTCAGGCCAGGGTCCCAGCTTTCGTGCAGTTGGCGGATGAGGCCCTCCAGCCCGTTGAAGGCCGACAGCACGATGACCATGGCCCCCGTGCTGACGGCTACCCCCAGCACCGATATGGCCGAGAGCGCACCCACGACCGAGCGGCGGCGGAGCCCGGCAAAATAGCGGGAGATAAGCAGTCGTAACACGGGGGCAGGCAGCAGGGCCAGTAATAGAAGGCCCGGGGCAAAAGTAGCCTATGCAGCGGCAGGGCTGCCCAGCCCCAGCGCCTGTACATAGCGGATGATGGCCTCGATGCCTTTGTAGAACATGGCCTTTGAGCGAAAAAGCTTGGCCGTGCTATAGGCACCCTGCAAGGCGTTGAGTATGTAGAGCGCTTCGTCTTGGGCGTTAAGGGCGGGGTTTAGCTGGCCTTGCGCCTGGCCGTGCTCTATTGCATTGCCGATAGCGGCCAGCTCGCCTGTCAGGATCTGCTCTAGTTGGTTGCGGATGGCGTCGTCTAAAGGTGCCATCTCTTGGATGAGGTTGGTTACGGGGCAGCCCAAGGCCACAGAGGCCTCGGTTGCACTTGCTTTGATGGCCTCTAGCGCGGCCACCAGGTTGGCCAGCACGGGGCCGGGCGCATGGCGCAGCTGGCTCCAGGTTTGGGCGTAGGCCTGGGCGTGCATTTCTGCAATAACTGCCTGGGCTACGTTGGCCTTGTCGGTAAAGTAATGGTAAAAGGCACCTTTGGTAATGCCCAGCGCCTCTATCACCTTGTCGGTGCGCAGGCCTTGGTAGCCGTAGCGGTGCATACCCTCTGCCATACAGGCTAAAATCTGGGCCCGTGTTTGTGAGCGACGACGTGTGGCTGGAGCAGTCATACCGACCTACAAGCGTAAAATCTGAATTAATAAGGTGTTTGCAACAGCCGAAGCATGCCAAAGGCCCTGCAAACCAGCAGTTTCGGCGGTAAACTTACGTGCAGATTTACATAATTGTGCAACCAATAAATCCTAAAAAGATCATTTTTTTACCCAGATGGTTAAAAAATAACCTACTATGCCTGCATTCTTGCCCGCAGCCGATGTGCTGGCAGGCGGGCCGCACATCTGGCAGGCATAAAGAAATCACGGGAGTCTGTGATAGGCATAGTGCCTCTCATCGGCCAACGGGTTGTAGGTGGCTGAGGTAGCGGGCCTTAAGGTCTAGGTTGGCCTTCAGATTTTCTTCTTTCTTGCGGCGGCACGCCTGGCGGTGGTACATGGGTATGTGCCAAAGGCCGGGGGCTGGACGCCTGTCCGCCGGCTTTGTGCTAAAAGGCAAACTGAATATCCTGCACCAGATCTGGGTGCAGGCTGCGGGCCACGGGGCAATGGAGGGCTGCCTCTTTGAGCTTGGCTACGTCTGCACCGGCAGGGGCGCCGCCCTCCCAGCCGATTACTACATCTACACCGGCTACGCGCCGAGGCGCTGGGGCCATTTTTTTGAGTATCGTCCAGCTCAGGCCGGTGGGGTCAAAGCCTTGGCGCTTGGCCTCAAGGGCCATAGTGGTTACGGCGCAGGTGGCTAGCGACACCGCCAGTAAATCGGTGGGCGAGAAGGCCTGCCCCTGGCCCTGGTTGTCGGTAGGTGCGTCTGTTACGAGGGTATTGCCTGATTGCAGATGCGTAACCTGCGTGCGCAGGCCGCCGAGGTAGTTGCCGGTGGCTGTCATAGTAGGGTTGTTATCTAGGGGGGCGCCATGCAGGCCCTGGCGCAATTTAGGGCCTTGCCAATCTGTACCAAACCTTACACAAGTAAGGCCAGGGGCTGTGTACGCGCCGTTTTGCCCTGGGCGGCCGGGTAGCTTAGTAGGTACAGTGTACTACTTCATTTACAACGAGCATCCGGTGGTAAAAGCCACCCGTACCTTGGTAAGCAGGCAGGGCGCAGAGCGCTTTCCGCTAGAGTATCCGGCACTGGTGCAGCCCTTTATGCTGCCTGCTGCCCAGGCAGAGGCGTGCGCCCGCCCCCGTGCGGCCAAGAGCCGCCTGCGGCTGCTGGCCGAGCGGGCCTTGTGCCCCTGCTGATGCACGCTATTGCAACAGGCTGCCTTGGCTCTGCTATATTTGCCCTAGTTTTGAAGCGCAAGCGGGAGTAGCTCAGTTGGTAGAGCATCAGCTTCCCAAGCTGAGGGTCGCGAGTTCGAGCCTCGTTTCCCGCTCCAAAACAGCCCTCTTTAGAGGTTGGGCCTGCCCTTGTGGTGGGCGCGGCCTCGTCCCCACATCCAGGATTATACCTAGAAGTGGAGATTTCGCCTTGGTGCGGAATCTCCACTTTGCATTTAAGCCCATGGCCCACCCGCAAGAGACCCTCGTCGCACAGCTAGAAGCGCTCGTGAAGGAGCTGCTGCTGCCTACGCCCCACCTGTTTGTGGTGGGCATAGACGTCCGTGGCCGCCAAGGCGGTACCCAAAAGGTGGAGGTATTGCTAGACGGAGATACCGGCATTGGCATAGACGAAGTGGTGGAAATCAGCCGTGCGCTGGGCAATGCCTTGGAGGAGCAAGACCTCATCAAAGGAGCTTATAACCTTGAGGTGGGCAGCCCGGGTGTAGATCACCCGCTGACGCTGCCGCGCCAATACGCCAAAAACGTGGGCCGATACCTGAAGCTCGAGACCCGCGACGGCCAGACCCACAACGGCCAACTGACGGCCGCCGATACCGAAACCCTGACCCTAACTCCAGACGGCCCCAAGAAGCCCAAAAAAGGCGAGCCGCCCGCCGAGCCCATCGTGCTGCCTTATGCAGACGTGGCCCGCGCCGTGGTGCAGGTCCGCTTCTAAACCCACTCACAGACTGTAACTTAACTGCCCCCAACCCTTAACGCCCCCAACACAACCTATGGATAGCAGAGCGTTAGTAGAGTCGTTTACCGACTTTGCCAAACAGAAAAACATAGACCGGCCCACCATGATCCGCGTGCTTGAAGACGTGATCAGGGCCATGATCCGCAAAAAGTTTACGCTGGACGACAACTTCGACATCATCATCAACGTCGATAAGGGCGACTTCGAGATCTGGCGCATCCGCCAGATTGTGGACGATGAGTCGGAGGACATCTGGGACCACGACAAGATTCCGCTGGCGGAGGCTTCTAAAATCGAGCCTGACTTTGAGGTCGGCGAGGAGCTGACCGAAGAGGTGAAGCTGGAGGAGTTTGGCCGCCGCGCCATTTTGACGGCCCGCCAGACGCTGATCCAGAAGATCAAGGATTTGGAGAAGGATATTCTGCTGAACGCCTACAACGACAAGATCGGCGAGATCGTCGTGGGTGAGGTGGAGCAGGTTACCCCGCGCGACATCCTGCTTCTCGATGCCGAAGGCAACGAGCTTGTACTGCCCAAGTACGAGCAGATAAGCAAAGACCGCTTCCGCAAGGGCGACACCGTCCGCGCTGTCGTCGTCCGCGTAGAGGCTACCGGATCGCAGCCCCGCATCGTGGTGAGCCGCACAAGCCCCAAGTTCCTGGAGAAACTTTTCGAGCAAGAGGTACCCGAGGTGTACGACAACCTGGTGGGCATCCGCAAGGTCGTGCGCGAGCCAGGCGAGCGCGCCAAGGTAGCCGTAGAGAGCTTTGACGACCGGATAGATCCGGTTGGCGCCTGCGTCGGCATGAAGGGCTCACGCATCCATGCCATCGTACGCGAGCTGCAAAACGAGAACATTGACGTTATCAACTTTACCGATAACCTGGAGCTTATGATTGCCCGGGCCCTGAACCCGGCCAAAATCAGCTCTATGAAGGTGGATGCCGAAAACAAGCGCGCCTCCGTCTTCTTGCGGCAAGATCAGGTGTCGTTGGCCATCGGTAAAGGAGGGCAGAACATCAAACTGGCCGGCCGGTTGGTGGATCTGGAGATTGAAGTGTACCGCGAGCTGGAAGGTGAAGAGCTCGACGACGACGTAGAATTGGCCGAGTTCAACGACGAGATCGAAGAGTGGATCCTCGAAGAGTTCCGCAAGATTGGTCTCGACTCTGCCCGCCGCGTACTGGCCACACCCAAAGACGACCTGCTCCGCCGTACAGACCTGGAAGAGGAGACGATCGACGACGTGGTCCGCATCCTCAAAGCCGAGTTTGAGCGCCCTGCCGAGCCAACGGCAGAGGCAGCGTCAGAAGAGGCACCCGCAGCCGAGTAATCGGAACCATGCCTTAAAACACAAAGACCGGCCTCGAGGCCGGTCTTTGTGTTTATGATGGGTAGCCTAAAAGGCTGCCTTAAGAGAAGTGGTGCCTACAAGGAACGTGTACAGGCCAGGTTGCAGCAACGTACCCTGGTAGGTGCCACCGACGGTATGTCCTTGTGCTACCAGGCGGCCCAGGGTATCGAAAATGCGGACCGGGACATCGCCCTGGGTTTGGGCTTTGAGTCGGAAAGCGCCGTCGGCCAGGCGCTCTAGGATGGCAGCAGGAGCGGGTGCGGGCTTGATGACCGTGACACCGGCAGGGGTTAGAGGTACAGAGAAATGGCTACCTTGGCCAGCGGGTGCAGCAAATCGGCTCCATAAGTCGGAGAGCGAGCCGCCCGCCAGACTGAACTCCAGCCGACCCAGCGGTTCTGAGGGGCTCAGGTTAAAGTACTCGCGCAGGCGGATCACCTTGCGGAAGCTGCCGTCGGGCTGCCGGTAAAGCCGCGTGACCTGCGCATTGGCCGCAGTCGCCTCCACCTGGTGGGCCCAGCCTGTGCGGCCCGGCAAAACCAGGCCTGCGTGCAGATACAAGTCTGAAGGCTGGTTTGAAGGCAGACTGTGCGCCGTGCCCAGCGGCAGTGTCTGGCCAGGCCGCACGGTAAGCACCAACTGCTCTGTGCCGGCAGCGCCGGTTACCTGGTAAAATATCCCCGGGCCGGCCGGGCGCAACCGCGTCGGCGGCTGGGGTGCACTCCACGCGGCAGGGATGGGGAATGGTACGTGGAAGTCGCTGGGTATCCGGCCGACCCGTGGGTACCAAGGGAATAAGCTGGTGTCCGATCTTCCAACCCGGCTCCAAGCATGTACATCATCAGGCCCACCTGCAAAGACGAATTGCATAGACTCAATCTGGCTCACCACCAGTGGGCGGCTAGCGGTTGCCACCGCAGCGAAGTAGCGGCCGGGCACCATGGTGAGACGCCAGGTACCGTCTGGAAAGTAGGTCATTTCCTGCTGACCTGGGTTTGTATTTGGACCTGGTTGTGAGAAATCATTGGTAGCCCCTACATTGAATCGCCATGCGTGGTAATGGAAGAAAGAGTCGGGATATATACGCCCTATAGATAGCCCCACACCTGCATGCAAACGAACCCTTGGTGCGTTTGCCAGACTTTCAAGGAACGCGCTAGGTGGGTCGCGCTCGTCAGGCAGCGGGTAGGTCTGCTCCGGATAGACGATAATCGTGATTGTATCCGTAGGGCCGGCCCCTGCGGGCGTGATGGCCACACCGGATATCTGGGCCAGGGCTATACCGGTGCCCATAGCCAGCAAGAGGAGAAGGGTGCAAAGGGTGCGCATAAAAAGGGTGGGTTGATTTACAGTTACAACAGGCATTGCCCCCTAAAGGTTGGAGGCCCTGGCAAGCCGCAGTGCTACCTACAAATTGGGACAGGGCAGCGGCACCTACGGGCAAAGCAGGCAGGTAGTATTACAGCCTGTTGGCTTCCATCCGCGGGTCAACCGAAAAGGGCTTTACGGTTTGCACCTTTACCTTGGCCATGGCCGGATGCCGCGGGTTGAGGAGCAGGTTGCGCTCTGCCGGTACTACCACCGAGGGTACCCATAGTCCCAATAAGGCCCCCGCCCGCACAAAGGCATCGCCTACTTGCCGCGAGGGCGGCAATGGTGGTAGGCTATCCCACCCGTCGGGCAGGGATTTCAGCGTGGCGAAAAGTCCCTTGTCTGTGGGCAGCTTGAGCTCAAGCAAATCGAAATCGTCGCCAAGCAAGTCTCCGCCAGACGAGGCCCAGACCTCTACCAGGGCCAGGGCACGGCTCTCGGCGGTATATAGGATGGCCGTGCCGGGGCTGTTCCACCGGTTGCCGTATAGCCGCGCACCCTCGCCAGAAAGGTCTCGGGCATATAGGCTGCGCGCAATCCTGAAAACCAACATACCCCTTTAGGCAGGCATGCCGTGTTGGATACGGCCCAGCTCTGTGTGCAGAATGCGCATGCCTGCCAGCGTCTGCATCAGATCTAGCGGGCGGCGCCTGCCAAGGGAATAAACCGCCCGCCCGGCCCACTGCAAGAAGCGCTCTTCTGTACCGAAGACCTCGGCCCCGTGCGCAAAGAGGCGGTTGACCTCCAGGAGGCGCTCGCTGGCCTCGGTATCGAGGCTGCGCCTGTCTTGCTGGATGCGCTGGAGCGTCCGCTCAGAGACGTGCAGCAGCCGGGCCCAATCCTTACTGGCCAGGCCTTTGTGCTCAAGCACGGGCTGGTAGGCGCCATAGGCTACACCGGCCTCTGCGGCCTGCATGATGCCCATGTCGTCTGTGGGGAGGGTGGAGTAAGCCATGGCAGAAGAATTATTGAGACAAATGTCGTTAATAAAACGACATTTGGCAAGAAAAAGATTATAAAAAAACCCCTTCTGAAAACAGAAGGGGTTTGAATGGCAGATGGCAGCCTGCTTACTCGCCCAGCTTCAGTACGGCCATAAAGGCATCTTGCGGTATCTCTACCGAGCCTACCTGGCGCATGCGCTTCTTGCCCTTCTTCTGCTTTTCGAGTAGCTTGCGCTTGCGGCTGATGTCTCCGCCGTAGCACTTGGCCAAAACGTCTTTGCGTAGGGCGCGCACCGACTCGCGGGCGATGATTTTGGTGCCGATGGCTGCCTGTATGGCTATCTCGAACTGCTGGCGGGGCAGCAGCTCGCGCAGCTTCTCGCAGAGGCGCTTGCCCCAGTCGTAGGCCTTCTGGCGGTGTACGATGGCCGAGAGCGCATCCACCTTCTCGCCGTTGAGCATGATGTCTAGCTTGACCAGGTCTGACTCCTGGAAACCGATCAGCTCATAATCCAACGAGGCATAGCCCCGGCTGACGGTCTTGAGCTTGTCGAAGAAGTCGAAGACGATCTCCGACAGCGGCAGCTCGAAGATGATCTCTACCCGGCTCGTGGTCAGATAGTTCTGGCTCTTGAGCACGCCACGTTTGTCCATACAGAGCGAAATGATGGCCCCGATGTACTCAGAAGCCGTAATGATTTGCGCCTTGATGAAAGGCTCTTCCACACGCTCGATGTGGTTGGGCTCGGGCAGCTCTGAGGGGGCGTTGACGATGAGCTTCTCGCCTGCCGTCGTAAAGCAGTGGAACTGCACAGAGGGCACGGTCGTAATCACCGTCATGTCGAACTCGCGCTCCAGCCGCTCTTGGACGATCTCCATATGGAGCATGCCCAAGAAACCGCAGCGGAACCCGAAGCCCAGCGCCGCCGACGTCTCCGGCTCCCACACGAGGGAAGCGTCGTTGAGCTGGAGCTTCTCCATGGCCGAGCGCAGGTTCTCGAACTCGGTCGTCTCTACGGGGTAGATGCCCGCAAAGACCATCGGCTTCACGTCTTCAAAGCCTTTGATGGCCTCCGTGGAGGGGCGGTCTTTGTGGGTGATGGTATCGCCCACCTTTACCTCGCGGGCATCTTTGATGCCTGATATGAGGTACCCCACGTCTCCGCAGGCGATGGTGTCTTTGGGTTCTTGCTTCAGCTTGAGGGTACCGACCTCGTCGGCGTTATACTCTTTGCCGGTGGCCATGAACTTGACCTTGTCTCCCTTGCGGATTTTGCCGTTGTACACGCGGAAGTACACCTCAATGCCGCGGAAGGAGTTGTACACCGAGTCGAAGATGAGGGCCTTCAGCGGGCCCTCTGGGTCGCCCTTTGGCGGCGGGATGCGGTGTACGATGGCCTCCAGTATGTCGTAAACGCCGATGCCCTCTTTGCCGGAGGCGGGGATGATCTCATCACGGTCACACCCGAGCAGATCAACCACCTGGTCTTTCACCTCCTCGGGCATGGCGCCGGGCAGGTCAATCTTGTTCAGCACCGGGATGATCTCCAGGTCGTTGCCGAGGGCCAGGTAGAGGTTGGAAATCGTCTGCGCCTCAATGCCCTGGCTGGCATCTACGATCAGCAGCGCACCCTCGCAGGCGGCGATGGAGCGGCTGACCTCGTAGCTAAAGTCCACGTGGCCGGGCGTGTCGATCAGGTTCAGAATGTACTCCTGGCCATTTTTGGCCTTGTAGTTCATCTGGATGGCGTGGCTCTTGATGGTGATGCCGCGCTCGCGCTCCAGGTCCATATCGTCCAGCAGCTGGGCCTGCATCTGGCGTTTGTCCACCGTCTGGGTAAACTCCAGCAGGCGGTCGGCCAGGGTAGACTTGCCGTGGTCTATGTGGGCAATGATACAGAAGTTGCGGATGTGCTGCATACGGGCTAGAGGCGGCAAGAAGAGCTGGTGCGCCGTACGCTATAACCCCACTGGGGCCCCTGGTTGTTCAGGCGCGTACGGGCAGATTTTGCCGTTGCAAAGGTACGGCCTTGGCAAGGCCCGATTTTGCGCATTTACACAAAAAGGCCCCGGCATAAAGATGCCAGGGCCTTTTGATGCTCAAACAGCCTTGTGGCTATATACCCGCAAAGAACACCCCGAACTGGAAGGCCCGCAGGCCGGGGCCTTTGTCAGTGAAGAGGGGGTTGGCGTGTACCTCGCCGAAGGCGCCCCAGCCGTTGCGGCGGAGGGCCAGGCGGCCGCCATACTGCAGCTCGTTGAGGTAGTAATTAGACCGGACACGGTCTTTGCGGGTGTTGCCGTCTTGGGTAAACTTGAACTTGGTATAGCTGTCTATCCGCACGCCTACAAAGCCGCCTGCCTCTAGGTGCCAGCCTTTGCCAAGGCCAAAATCTAGCCCTAGGGGTACTTTGAGCGTGCTGAGCACCAGCTTGCTTTTATCTACGGCCAGGTTGCCGGCACCGCCGGGGCCACCCTGGCGGTAGTCTATGAGGCCGAGACGGTCTGTAGCGGCGTCTTTGGTAAAGCGGAAGGCGTCTTGCAGCATGAAATTGTTCCAGGCAAAGTCGAAGCCGTAGTTGAAGAACGTGCGGCTGTTACCCAGCCTGCGGCCCCAGCGCCAACCTAGCGAGAAATAGCGGCTGCCCCAAGGGCGCAGCGTGTAATTCTCAAGCTCGCCTTGCGGAAAGCCAGCGCCGTTGGTTTGCAGGTAATTGGTGAGGCCAAAGGCAGTAGTAAAGGTGCTGTATGCCTTGGGCCGGCGGATGGCAGGCTTGCCCCCTGGCACGGCATGGCCCGCCAGGCCTGGCATGGGTGGCATAGGCGGCATGGGTGGCATTGCGCCGGGCCCGTCGGCCATGCCTGCCTCTATGCTGTTCTTAAGCTCCTGCTCCCAATTGGGGCCCATCTGGCGCTCAAGTTCGTCGCGCCAGTCGCTGCCGTAGAGCTCTTTGTAGGCCTTTTTGGTACGGGCTACCTCCAGGTTTTCATCGCGCTCCTGGATGACGATGCCTTTTTTGGTAGACATAGAGATGGCATAGACGCGCTTGGTGGCCTGGCCGTCTCGCCCGGTGGTGATGCGGCGAATGATGGTGGTGTCTTTGCCCGACACGATGACTTGCTCGGCCTGGGGGCGCAGGGTAGAGTCTAGCCGGCGCACCAGGCTGTTGAGGTCTATCTCTGTAAGGCCGCGGAGGCCTTCTTGCCCGGGGCGGGTTACGATGATGACCTTGTCGGCCCGGCGGAGCTTGAGGACGATGGTGTCGGGCGGTGGGACCTCGGGGCCATGGGCTAAGGCACCGAGCGGGGCAGAAAAGATGGCGGCTATGGTAGCGGAGGCGAGGAGGGTTTTCATAGTTGTTTGGGTAGGTTGGGTAGGTGGTGCGAGGGATGGTTGGTGTGATCTTCAAGCAAGGAGGCCAGCGGTAGGGTAGGAGGCATGGCGCGGGCAGACTCGGCTTTCTCGAACCGGATGGTGGGCCAGTTGGCCCCGCCCGGCAGCCATTGCAAGGCGCGGTTGATCTTGTTGATCAGGCTTTGTTTTTTAGGATTGCGGCGCAGGCGGCTGGTATCGGCCCCTGCGCGGACGGGGGGGGTAGGCTGTGGTTGAGCGGCAGGCACCGGCTGCACCCGGGCGGTGTGGGCCCAAGAGGCTGGCACCGCCCCTAGCACCAGCAACAGGCCCAGGCCTACTACCCAAGCCCAACCTTGGCGGCGGGGGGGAGGATGTCGGCGGCCATTGGGTAGAGGTGGGTGCATAGCGGCGCGGTCAGTAAGTGGGTGGGCCCAGCCGGTAGCAGCCATGCGGCTCCGGCGAGTACGCTGCAAGGATACGCCCCGCCTCTGCCCGCCCCAAGCAAGATTGGGATGAATGGTTTGCCCGTGGGGATGTTTGGACGCAAAGGACATCTGGCCAGTCAGCACAGGGCGCCCAACCATCTTTGCTATGTAGAAATGGGGGCGGCTGATTTTGACATTGCCATTGTAGGCGGCGGGCCAGCAGGGGCTACTTGCCTGCTGGCGCTGGCAGGCAGCGGCCTGCGTGTGCTGGTGGTAGAGAAGGCTGTCTTCCCACGCCCAAAGGCCTGCGGCGATGCCGTGCCTGGGCTGGCCTTGCGCGTATGGGAGGGCCTGGCCCCCGGCCTGCCGGCCCGCCTGGCGCAGTTGCCCAGCGCCCGCAGCCTGGCCGACGGCTATGTATGTGGCCCTTTTGGCGGGCGCTGCCGGGTACAGTTTGTGCATCCCGGGTTGGTGGTACGGCGGGCCGAGCTGGATGCCGCCCTGTTGGCCTATGCCCAGGCGCAGACCCCCTGCACCTTGGCCACGGCCGCCCTGAAAAGCCTAGAACCCCTGCCCGATGGCTTTGCCCTGCACCTGGCCGATGGCCGCAGCTTTACCACCCGCCGCCTGGCCGCTGCCGACGGAGCCACCGGCCCCTGCCGCAAGCTGCTTACCGGCCTTGCCTGGCAAGCGGCCGAGGTGTCGCTGGCGGTGCGGACGTACCTGCCTGCCGGGGCAGGCGGCGCGGGGGCAGATGCGCTGGCGCTGTGGTTCGACAAGGCCCTGCTGCCAGGGTATCTGTGGGCCTTTCCGCTGGCAGACGGGACGCAAAACGTGGGTGCAGGTGTGCTGCGCTTGCGCCCAGGCCAAAATCTGAAGCAGGCCCTGGCCCAGTGGACGGCCCGCCCGGCCGACGATGAACGCCCCCAGGCCGAGCCCGATGCCAGCGCCTGGCTAGGGCAGAAGCTGCCCCTGGGCCTGGCAGGCCGCTCAATTTCTGGCCCTGGCTATTGCCTGCTGGGCGACGCCGGCGGCTTGGTGGCACCCGCCACCGGCGACGGCATTGGCCAGGCCGCTTTGAGCGGGCAGCTGGCGGCGCAGGCGCTGGTAGCCTCGCTAAGGCAGAGGGGCCTGGCCGAGACGCCCCAAGGCCTCGCCCAGGCCTACGATGCCCCCCTATACCGACGGCTGGGGCCCTCTTTTACGGCGCAGCGGCGGATGGTGGCCCTGGGTAGGCACGCCCCCTGGTTGCTTGAGGGGATCATCAGACTGGCTAGCCGCAGTGAGGCACTGCGCCAGCGGCTGGCTTCGCTTTAACGCGGCTGGGAGGGTATAAATGCAGCGCGCCAGGCAAGGTTGCCTGGCGCGCCTAAGTTGCTATTTGTAGGTGGAGGCTAGTCGGCCTTCTTTTTGCGGAGCAGGGTTAGCTCGCCTTCTAGCTTCGGGTCTGTAACGGGTTGCAGGGGTGTTACGTCTCGCACATTTTTCTGCACGGTGTAGAACCTGTCTTTGTAGAAGACATACAAACGGCGGCCCTCTTTGGCAGATACCAGCTCTAGCAGCTCGTAGATGGCATCGCCGAAGCTGCCATATAAGAAGAGGCGGTTGTCAAAATACTGGTAGGCCAGCTCGTCGGCCTGGCGGATGATGATGTCCGGCTTGGTTTTGACCTCGTTGTTCTCTACCACTTTGCCGCTGGCGGGGGCGCTTACGCCAGGCTTGTCTATGGTGCCGCTGCTGCCGGCTTCTTCGTCTGGCGTATCGGTATTAAGTGCCGATGCCTGGGCGTTGCCATTGGCTGCCCGCTGGGTGGTGGTTTTCTTACGGGCTACGTACAGCGGCTCGGGGGCAGGCAGGGTGCTGCCAGCTTGGGCGGCGGGTTTGGCCTGGCTAGGCTGTGGGCTCTCCAGGGCAACCTCGGGCCGGGCCTCAGTGAGCGCGTCGGCGTTGGCGGGCGCTTCTGCCACGGGGGTTGGCGTGGGTACCTCGGCGGCAGAGGTGGTTGTTGCAGGCTCTACAACCGGGGCCGGGGTATAGACCTGGGCTGCCTGCCGGGCAGAGTCTGCCTGTTGCAGGTTTTTGTCGGGTTGCTGGGCCAGGTAAAGCGACACGGCCCCTGCCACTACGGCTACGGAGGCAATGCCGAAGCCGACCCATTGCCCTACCGTGAAGGTGGCGGCCGCGGGTGTAGGCAACTGGTCTAGCCGTGTTTTGAGCTGGGCGGCGCGGGCGCGGCGCAGGCCTGCCACCACGTCTTGTTGCAGGCGCAGCTCCTGGGCCAGCAGCGGGTCTTGGGCGGCGCGGGCAGCAAAGGCGTCGGCTTCTTGCGGGCTCATGCGGCCCAGCAGGTAGTCGTCCAGCTGATCGGCGAAGTTTTGGGTCGGCTCCATTAGGGTTTGGTTACAAACGGCGTCGGCCTTGTGTGTTGGGTGATAGTGTGTGGCTGTAAGCTCGGGGGTGTGTGGCGGTCGTTAGTCGAGCAGATCAGAGGGGCTAAACTGGCTGCGGATGAGCTTGTCTAGCTCTTGTTTGCACTTGTATTTTTTGGTTTTGGCAGAGTCTGCGTTGGCAAACTCCATCTTTTGGGCGATTTCCGTCATGGGTAGCTGGTCGAAGTAGTAATACATCAGTATTTGCCGGCAGTCTGGCTTTAGCTGTTGCAGGCATTTGTCTACAATAGCTACACGTTCTTGATTGTCGGGGGCTGGTGTATCGGCTAGGTCAATGGGTTGGCTGGTGTGTCTTTGCTTGCGGCTCAACTCTTTGTGCCACAGGTTTTGGCAAACGCTGTAGAGGTAAGTGCTGATTTTGGAAGAAAGCTCGAACCTGCCAGAGCGGGCTTTCTCCCAAAAGACGATGAGTGCATCTTGGAAGACGTCTTTGGCGTCTTCTTCGGAGCCACTGTTGCGGGTGATGAGCCTAGCCATCATCCGAAAGTGTTTCCGGTAGAGGTAGTCCAGCGCCCGCTCATCTCCCTTTCGGATGAGCTCCACGATTGCGTTATCGTCCATGGAGGAGTTCAGCTCAGAAGGGGCAAGCGTGGTTATATACGCCAGGCACCCGCTAGGTAACCGGCCGGGCCGGTGGTGTTGCGTTTTGTTTCTTACATGGCCTTGCCAACCCTTATGGGCTGCCCGGCATGGCCAGGGGCAATACTACGGCGGCAGGCCGCCAATTTCCTAATACACAAAGGCGGCGTTCTGTACACAAGCTTCGCCGGTTACCATCTTTTTGCCGGTTGCGGCATCGGTGAGCAAGGTTTCGAAGAAGAGGTGGTTGCGCCTGGGCTCGGCCCGCAAAAACGTTATGCTGAGGCGGTAGGGTTTGCCTACATAGACCGGCCGCAGAAACTGTAGGTTGTGGCTCAGATATACGGTACCAGGCCCGGGCATTTGTGTGCCAAACACGCGGCTGAAGGCGGCCGCCACCCACATACCATGCACGATAGGCGTTTTGAAAATCGTGCTGGCCGCATAGGCCTCGCTCAGGTGTAGGGGGTTGTTGTCGCCAGAGAGGGCCGCAAATGCTTCTACCTGTGCCTGCGTAAAGGTGATTGCCTCTGTGTATGCCGTCATAACCTGCCCCAAAGGTGGGGGGCGGCAGGCCTTAATCTGCCCCTTGCAGGGGGGCGCCATGCTGGGCGCAAAAGTCTGCCCAGCCCTCGAAGCCGAGGTAGTAGGCAAGGGCGTCTTTGGTGGGCTGGTAAAAGCTGCGGGGCCGCTCGCCTTCTTCTGTACTTAGCAGGCGGCGCAGGGTGTCTTTGCTGATCGTGAGCAGCTCTGCCAGCAGCGGGGCCTGGCGCAGGTTCTCCAGCCCGTCGGTTGCGGCCACGGGCACGGTGCGGTCTCCGAGGCGCGCGGCCGTCTCGGCATTGATGATGGCGCAGAGCCTGATGAAGAACGTATTGTGGCTTTGCAGCGCCTCGTAGCTAGGTGCCAGGTCTGCAAAGTGCGCTGGCCAGATTTGGGCAATCCTTGCCAGCAACAATGCCCTAAGCCGAGCCAATAGTGGCGCTTCTTCTAGCCGCTTTTGTAGTTTGCGGGAGGCATTATCAGGCATGGGTTTCGTGTAAGGGCCAATCCATTTTGAAAGAAAACCGGGCCCTGAACGGCGAGATGATGAGCAACTGAATAAGCCAGACTATGGGTTGTAGCACGCCGCTACGGACGCCTGTCTGGACTTCAAAACAACAGCGCGGCGGGGCATTACCTGAACGTAAAGTCTGTTTAGCCAGCGCAGGCTGCCAATTACGAACGTAAGGAAATAAGGCTAAATACGCATAAAATCTTACAACTATTCCTTTTTATGTTACTTTGTCCTTACGCATTTATGAATAGTATAGAAGGGCGAAATTGTAAATAGACGTTGTGCGTTTTTAACCTTCCGGTGGCTCTAACAGAATTGCCAAATTGCTTTGGTAAAACATAGCACTAAGGCGCGTTGCAACGCCTAGAATTAATTGGCAACGGCCTGGCGTACCCTTGTTGCCCCAAAAACATACTTTGATGTATGATTTACCGTTTCATTGCAAGACTTTAGGTCGCTTTTGTTACGAGGTATTGTTTGGGAGGATTTAGCGCAAACTCTAGGCAATCGGCTACCGCACCTTTGATTCATGCAAAAATTTACACGTCAATTACGCTTTGCATGCGCGGTATCCGTTATGCTGCTTGCTGCGCATTTGTCGGCCCAGGCCCAGGTGCACCTGTTTTCGTTTGCGGAGCGGGGGCGCAGCTTTTCTACCGCTGCCCACCTGTGGCAGCCCACCCCGAGTGCAGACCGCACCCGCGTGGGCGATGCCAGCCGAGGCAGTGCTTATCTGAGGCCTCGCAGCCAGTTTACAATGGTGCACATGGGTGGCCAATACATGCTCCGTGGCATAGCCTTAGGCTACAGCATCGGGGCGGGGTGTACGCCTAAGGTAGATGATACGCCCGGCAATGATTTTACCTACCGCACCAGAGACTATGCCGGCGATGCCCAACTGAGCCTTGGGGTGGTGGCTTTGCGGGCAGGTGGCCTCTGCGTGGTGCCTACGTTCGGCATGGGCTACGGTGTGTGGGCCAGCCATTACCAGGCCCGCAGCACGGCCCAGGCCAGTACACGCCACGAAGACCAGGAGGAGGGCCTTTGGAGCCAGCACATCGTGCAAGATGCCAACCTGCTGCTATTGTACACGCTGCCTTACCGCGAGAGCAGCGGCCCCCGGCTAAGCTTTAGCCTGCGGGCAGGCTATAAGGCCTACCGCCCCAGTGCTGCCCTGCGCACCATGACAGAAACCCTGCCGGGCCAGTACGATATGCGCATGGCCGGTGGCTATGTGCAACTGGGCATTGGCACGGGCCTGGTGCGCACGCAGCCGAAGCGCTAAGCCGCCAGGCGCTGGCAAGTGGTGAGTATGAGGTAGGCCCCGGCCCCGGCCATGATGCCCCCAGCCACCCGGTTGACGATGATAAGGTTGCGCCGCGAGAGCACCCGGTTGAGGCGCTTGGCCAGGTAGGCCTTGGTAAGATCTGTGCCAAAGGTGGTGGCCAAGATAACGGCCGAGTAGAGGCCTTGCAGGCCATGGCCGCCAGCGGCGGCTAGGTCTGCCCCGGCCGCGCCTGCGCCTAGCCAGACTACAGACGTGCCAGGGTTGAAGGTGTTGAGCACAAAGCCTTTGCCCAGACTCCGCAGGCGCGAGCGGTGGCGGCTGCGGTTGGGTAGGTGGTGGCGGCGCAGGTCTGGTTTTTTGAAGATGGCCGTAAGCCCCAATGCCAGCAGTATGGCACCGCCTGCCACAGACAGCCATACGCTGTGGCTAAGCCCCTGCAGCAGGCTGCCCACGCCGAGCCAGAATAGCAAGGCGTAAAGTGCGTCTGACAGCAGGATGCCGGTGGCAAATTGCGCCCCGGCTTTGAAGCCCCGTGTGATGGAGGTGTCTAACAAGGCAAAGAAGACGGGGCCAATGGCAAACGCCAGGCCCATGCCCACCACCATCCCCTTGCCGATCGCCTCTATCACCATGGTTGTGCGGGCACAAACCTAGCCCCGAGCGGCCACAAAGGCTTCCCAGTCTTTGAGTATCTGCCCCTTTACCACGCGCGGAAACTTGTTTTGGCCGCCCTCTTTGCCGCGGGCACGCAGAAAGTCGTAAAAGGCCTGGCTGGGCAGCACCCGGGCCTGCACGTCTTTCAGGGCGTGGCGGCGCTCTACCCGGTAGTCATCGTTAAGGATCCTCAGGTGGTGGTCTATGCGAGCCATCACGGCATCGGCGTCAGGCAGGGCGCCGTCTATGCCCAGGTACCAGTTGTGGGCAAACAGGGTGCCGTGGGGCACGCCCGCCACCGTAAACTCTCGCACGGTAAAGCCCATCTCTTCTGAGGTAAGCTCTACGGCGCGGTTCATGTTGTCAACCGAGAGGTGTTCGCCGCAGAGGCTAAGGAAGTGCTTGGTACGCCCGGTGATGACGATTTCGGCCTCGGCCAGGTCTGTAAAACGGACGGTGTCGCCCAGCAGGTAGCGCCAGGTGCCCGAGCAGGTGGTGAGCAGGATGGCGTAATCTACCCCCTCTTGCACCTGGCCTACGCCCAGGGCTTGGGCACCGGGTTTGAGCTCGCCGTCTGGGCCAAAGTTTTCGTCGTTGAAGGGCACAAACTCGAAGAACATGCCTAGGTCTGATGCCAGGCGCATGCCTTTGGCCCCTTTGCGAGCCTGGTAGGCCACAAAGCCCTCGGAGGCCAGGTAGGTCTCCAGGTACACGAGAGGCTTGCCAAGCAGTGCCTCGAAGCCCTTTTTGTAGGGCTCGAAGGCCACGCCCCCGTGGGTAAACACGGCCAGATTGGGCCAGATGTCGTGGATCGTTTTGACGTTGTAATGGGCAATGATCTTCTCCATTAACAACTGCAGCCAGGCGGGTACACCTACGATGTAGCCGATGTCCCAGTCTTTGGCCTTCAGCACGATCTCGTCTAGCTTGTGGCCCCAGTCTTGCTCGGCGGCAATACGCTTGCCCGGCTTGTAAAAGGGCTGAAACCAGCGCGGAATCTGCCTGGCCTGTATGCCCGAGAGGTCTCCCTCGTATCGGTAGCCCACTTTGTTGAGCTGTGTAGAGCCGCCAAGCATGAGCACCCCGCGGGTAAAGAGGCTAGGGGGCAGGTCGTACTGGGTCAGCGTCAGGATTTGCCGCACCCCCACGCGCCGGATGTGCTTGGTCATGTCGGCGGTGACGGGGATGTACTTGGTGCTGGCGTCTGAGGTACCCGAGCTCAAGGCGAAGTACTTCACCTTACCGGGCCAGCATACGTCGGCTTGTCCATCTAGGGCGCGCTGCCACCAGGGGCGGAACATGGTCTGGTAGTCGTGCATGGGCACCGCCGCTTGGAAGGCGGCCAGCAGGGCCTGCGGGTTGCGGCTGCGGTAGTGGCTTAAGATTTGCCCAAAGCCGTGGTGGCGGCCAAACTCGGTGTCGGCGGCACGCTCCAGCAGATTGAAGAGTACCTGGTTTTGCTGTGCCTCGGCCGACGGTTTGCGACGGCGTACCCGGTCGCTAAGCTCTAGCGTGCGTTTTAGCAGGTTGCCGAGCAGGGGTAAGCGGTCTGAAGACAGGCGCAGAGAGAGAGATTGAGCCAATGCAATAAAAGCGTAAAAAAAGGGAGGAGTCTGGAGGGCCACAAGCCGGAAGCTGTCTACAAAATTAGGCCATTGTTAATCCATCACTCAGGCAAACGGCGTGCCAGGCTCGCCGCAACAACGTGGTTGGCCGTGGGCCGTATCTTTGCAGATATGCAAAGCATTGCTGCCATCCTGGCTTTCAGCCTCGGCCCTATGGAGATAACGTTGGTCTTGGCTGTGCTTATCCTTTTCTTTGGGGCTAAGCGTATCCCCAACCTGGCCCGTGGGCTAGGCAAGTCTATCTCTGAGTTCAAAAAGGGCCAGAGCGAGGGGACCGTCGAGAAAGAAGAAGGGGTGAAGGAGGATAGGCAGGGCTAAACTCCTTCAGCCTACCCCTTACTCCCGCACCAGCCGGCCTTGCCAGACTTTTGCCTATTGCCCAGGGTCAGCCTATCTGCGCCCGACGAGCGGTAGTGCACCTGGCCTACCTCCACTTCGGCACCCTGCATGGCGCTGTACATAAAGTCTCTGCGGATAGAGTCTATGCCTGGCGCCACCATACGCTCCATGGTGTAGCCGCTTTGCAGCATACCTGCCTGGCCGTTTGAGTCCACCCAGCGGTCAAAAAAGCTCGATAGCTGGCCGCGGCTGTAGTTGTACCATTGCACAGGATGCCCGGGCAAGCCGAAAGGTAACTTTTTACATAACACAATTTACCGGCCCTACCTTTGCCCCCGCATCGCTAATCCCCCGCCCGCCTCCCTTTGACGACCGTCGAGAAAACCCGCCTGTACCTGGATCGCATCGCCGAAAAGGCGGCGCTCAACGCTTTTCTGGAAGTTTACCCCGACGAAGCCCTGGCCCAGGCCGCCGAGGTGGATCGGCGCATAGCCGCCGGGCAGGCCGGGCCGCTGGCCGGCAAGGTGGTGGGTGTGAAGGACGTCATCAGCCATGCGGGCCATAAGCTGACGGCAGGCAGCAAGATGCTGCAAGGCTACACGGCGCCCTACTCGGCCACGGCCGTAGAGCGCCTGCTGGCGGCGGATGCCGTTATCATCGGGCGGCAAAACTGCGACGAGTTTGCCATGGGCAGCTCTAACGAGAACTCGGCCTACGGCCCGGCCCTCAACGCTGCCGACGAGTCTCGGGTGCCGGGGGGCAGCTCCGGCGGCTCTGCCGTGGCCCTACAAGCAGACCTGTGCGACTTGAGCCTAGGCTCGGATACGGGCGGCTCTGTGCGGCAGCCTGCGGCCTTTACGGGCACGTATGGCCTGAAGCCTACTTATGGCCGCATCAGCCGCTGGGGCCTGGTGGCCTACGGCAGCAGCTTCGACTGCATCGGGCCGTTGGGTAAGAGTCTGGAAGACCTGGCCCTGCTGCTGGAGGTGCTGGCCGGTGCCGACGAGCACGACAGCACCAGCAGTAGCCAGCCCACCGCCCCCTACCGCGCTCAACTTGCTGCCACGCCCGAGCGCCCGCTGCGCTTTGGCATCTTGCGCCAGGCCCTGGACGCCGGCGACGATGCCCTGCACCCCACCGTGCGCACCGCCCTGACGCAGAAGATGGAGGCCCTCAAGGCTGCCGGGCATTCCGTAGAAGTGTATGACTTTCCGCTGCTGGACTATATCCTGCCCACCTACTACATCCTGACCATGGCCGAGGCCAGCAGCAACTTGAGCCGCTACGACGGTGTGCGCTACGGCTACCGCACGCCCAACCCCGCTAACCTAGAGGATATGTACAAACGCACCCGCGCCGAAGGCTTTGGCCGCGAGGTGAAGCGCCGTATTCTGCTGGGCAACTTCGTGCTGAGCGCCGATTATTACGACGCCTACTTTACCAAGGCCCAGCGCGTGCGCCGCCTTATCCAGCAAGCCAACGACCAACTGCTGCAGCGCTTCGATGCCCTGCTGACGCCCGTGGCCCCGGGCCCGGCCTGGCAACTGGGCCAAAAGCGCACCAACCCCATTGAGATGTTCTTGGCAGACATCTTCACCGTGCAAGCCAACCTGACGGGTCAGCCCGCCGTGGCCTTCCCCGCCGGGCAGGCCGACGGGCTCCCCATCGGGCTGCAACTCATGGGCCACCCCTTCCAGGAGGGGGCGCTTCTGCAAGCGGCAAGGGTGGTGGAAGGGGTGTAGGCGACGTTCTAACTATGCTTGCTGTTCGAGGGCTCCAGCCCTCGTAACCCTCACAGGCAGGGCTCCAGCCCTGCATTCGTCCCATGGCAGACCTTAGCCAAAGAGAATCAAACTAGTACAAGCGGAAGTAAACCCTCCCCTCCAAGATAGTCATAAGCACTGCTGTAGCGATAATGCTCAGGCTCACGAACGAGACCTGCCTTGACGGGATTTTCATGGATATAAGCGAGCTTCTGCTCTAAGAAATCTCTAGAAAAGCAGATTATAGGGTGGTTTCCTGGCTGCCACAATTTGAACGCCTGCTGAGATGGCTTACCAGCAAACTGAAATCGATTGAGGAGCAACTGTTTCCTACTCTCTGGCACCTGCCCGGTAGATAAATTTTGATAAATTGCCTTCGCCGTGAAGGACTTAAAGTCTCGTAATACTCCAGATAAATTACCTTCGGAATGCGAGCATAGCAGGTGCAAATGATTAGGCATAAGGCACCAGGCATGTATATCCAAACCCTTATTTTGAACACAGTATCTTAGGTTATCCAAGCAAATATCCGCCAATTGGGGACGAATAAATATCTCCAGCCACTCAACTACCGTCATTGTTAAAAAGTGAATAGCAGCTTGATCGCTGATTAAAAAACCTTTCCTGTATTGTCCTTGCATAGCTTTTCTTCGGCAAGGTAGTCTCTGGGGGCGAATGCAGGGCTGGAGCCCTGCTAATGAGGGTTACGAGGGCTAGAGCCCTCGAACAGCAAGCAAAGCTCAAAAACCCTCCACCCGCCCGGGCAGTATATCTTGGCATGCGGCCCGTAGGCTGCGCTGCATCCCATGCCTCTGCTTGAGTTCACCGATTGCGGCATCTATTGCCGGGCGGCCGATGTGTATATAGACCCCTGGCGGCCCGTGCCCCGGGCGCTCATCACGCATGCCCACAGCGACCATGCCCGCTGGGGAATGCAGCATTACCTGGCCCACCCCATCTCCATACCGGTGATGCGGTTGCGGTTGGGGGCCGATATCTCCGTGCAGCCAATTGAGTTTGGCGAGCAAATCAGCGTAAATGGCGTGCAGATCAGCTACCATCCGGCAGGGCACATTCCGGGCTCGGCCCAGATACGGGTGGCGCACAAGGGAGAGGTCTGGGTGGTGAGCGGCGACTATAAGCTGGAAGACGACGGCATCTCGGACGTGTGGGAGCCGGTGCCCTGCCAGCACTTCATCACCGAGAGTACGTTTGGGCTGCCCGTGTATCGCTGGGCACCCCAGGCCGAAGTGTTTGCCGACATCAACCGGTGGTGGACCCAAAACGCCGCCGAGGGCCGGGCCTCGGTGCTGTTTGCCTATGCCCTGGGCAAGGCGCAGCGCATTTTACGCAATGTGGACCGCAGCATCGGGCCGATCTTCTGCCACGGGGCCGTCGCCAATACGAACGACGTGCTCCAGCCGTTTTTACCCTGGTTGAGCGAGGTGGGCCGGGTAGAGGGCCCTCCTGGCAAGGCCGAGTACCGCCGGGCGTTGGTGGTGGCACCGCCCTCGGCCCAGGGCACCCCGTGGATGCGCAAGTTTGCACCCTACGCCACGGGCGTCTGCTCGGGGTGGATGAGCCTGCGCGGTGCACGGCGGCGGCGCGCGGCAGACCGCGGCTTTGTGCTGTCAGACCATTGCGACTGGCCGAGCCTGAACCAGGCCATCCAGCTATGCGGCGCCGAGCATGTGTACGTGACGCACGGCTACACCGCCGCCTACGCCCGCTATGTAAACGAACACCTGGCCGGCGTCCACGCCGCGGAGGTGCACACCCTCTATGGCATCGACGAAGAAGAAGCCGACCTGAAAGAAACCCTTGCACCCGAAGGCGAAACCTCCTAACTTAGAGCCGTATGCGCCCCGCCCCAGACACCGGATGGACCTATACCCGCATGCTGGCAGAGCTGCCGGAAGGTAGTCGGTATGAGCTGTACGGGGGTAACTTGGTGCCCATGAGTCCTTCGCCCTCGTACGAGCACAACCGCATTTCTCGCCGGCTTGAGAAGATTTTGAGCCGGATCATTGAAGACACCGGCATTGGTGAGATCATGCACGCGCCGATGGACGTAGAGCTGGCCCCGAATGAGGTGGTGCAGCCGGATTTATTTGTGTTGCTCTATCCCATCCAGGCCCGGATTGCCCGCCATATAATCGGAGCGCCAGAGCTGGTGATTGAGATTGTCTCGCCAGGCAGCAGCAAATCTGACCGGATAGAGAAAAAAGCCATCTACGCCCGCCACGGTGTAAAAGAATACTGGCTGGTGGACCCCGCCTACAAAGCCATTGAAATCAACACCCTGCAAGGCAATTCCTACCAAACCCACGATTACGCCGAATTGCAGGGCGAAGTAAGCTCTGCCCTGCTGCCAGAGCTTGTCGTTACCTGCGAGGAGGTGTTTGGTGAGGCGAGGCACAGCCTCGCATGAGCACGTGACAATGGCAAAGCCATTGCACAGTTATTTATTGGTTAGGGCTTTAGGTAGGTCTCCAGCCAATCAAAAAACTCCCGATGCCAAACGAGGCTGTTTTGGGGTTTGAGCACCCAGTGGCCCTCGTCGGGGAAGTAGAGGAACTTGCTGGGGATGCCCCGCATCTGCGCCGCCGTGTAGGCTTCCATGCCCTGGCCCTCGGGTACGCGGAAGTCTAGCCCGCCGTGGATGACGAGCATCGGCGTATCCCAACGGTCCACCAGGCGGTGGGGGCTGTATTGCACGTAGCTGCCCGGCTGGGGCTTTTGCCAGTAAGGGCCGCCCATCTCGTGGTTAGAGAAGAAGAGCTCCTCGGTGGTGCCGAACATACTCTCCAGGTTGTACACCCCGCAGTGGCTGATGAAGGCCTTGAACCGCTTCTGGTGGATGCCTGCCAGGTAATAGACTGAGTAGCCCCCGTAGCTGGCCCCCACCGCCCCGAGGCGGTTGCGGTCCACATAAGGTAGGGTAGCGGCATCGTCTATGGCGGCTAGGTAGTCGCGCATGGGTTGGCCGCCCCAGTCTCCGCTGATCTCGTCGTTCCAGCTGCGGCCGAAGCCGGGCATGCCACGTCGGCAGGGGGCTACAATCACGTAGCCCGGTGCAGAAAGCACATTGAAGTTCCACCTGTAGCTGAAGTTCTGGCTAACCGGGCTTTGCGGCCCGCCCTGGCAGAAGAGAAGGGCCGGGTACTTCTTGGCCGGGTCAAAGCCGGGGGGCAGTATCATCCAGACGAGCATGTCTTTGCCGTCGCTGGTGCGCACCATGCGTTGCTCTATCCGGGCAAGCTCCGTGTTGGCCACGGTCTGGGCATTGGCCTGGGTCAGGTTGCTCTGTGTGCCGCGCTTGGGGTCCAGGGCAATCAGGTCTGCCGGGGCATCCATGGCTGTGCGCGTGCAGACGAGCTGCCCCCCTGCCGCCAACTGGCAGTCGGCCAGGTTCTGGCGGCCTTGGCTTACCATGCGGGGGGCGGTGCCCTCTTGGCCAAAGTAGAAGATCTGCTCGGTGCCCCGCTGGTGCACTGGCGCGTAGAGGCCCTTGCCATCCGCCGCCCAAACGGGCGTACCGGCCAGGCCTTCGTCAAAGTTGGCGGTTAGGTCTTTGCGCTGGCCGGTGGCCAGGTCTAGCACCAGCAGGCGAGCCTTGTCTGCCTCGTTGCCAGCGCCAGCCATGCTGGTGTAGGCCAGCCGCTTGCCGTCGGCGCTTGGGGCGGGGTTGCGGTCGTAGCCGGGGTTGCCCTCCGTCAGGTTGCGGGTGGCGCGGGCTTGCAGGTCTATCTGGTAGATATCTGTATTGGTGCTGGTTGCCCGGGCGGCACCCCGCTCTTTGCGGCAGGCGTAGTACACAAAGCGGCCATCGGCGCTTACGGCCACATCCTCCATGCCGCCCATGGGGGGCACGGGGCAGTCAAAAGGCTGGCCCTCCATCAAGTCTGCCCCGACGCGCTTGCCGGGCGGCAGCCAGAAGAGGTGGGCGTAGGTGCCGTCGGCCCAGCGGTTCCAGTGCCGGTAGAGCAGGCCCGTAAAGAGGCTAGCCTTCGTCTTGGAAGCATCGGGGTATTTCTCGGCCAGAGACGTATCCAGCTTCACCTTGCTGCTGTAGATCAGGCCTGCGTTGCCGGGCAGCCACACAAACCCGTCCACGTCTTTGGGGGCCTGGGTCAGCACCTCGCGGCCGGTCCCGTCCGGGTTCATCACCCAGACCTGGGTAGTGCCGTCTTTATCGGCCAGGTAGCCGATTTTGCGGCCGTCGGGCGTCCACCGGGGGCTGCTTTGGTTGCCGGGCTCGGCCAGCAGGGCTTTGGGGTTGGCCGGGGCCGAGGTGCCCGCGATGTAGAGGTCTTTGTCGCCCTTGTTGTCGGCAACAGAAATCCGGGTAACCCCATACACCACCCGCTTGCCGTCGGGGGATACGTGGTACTCGCCCACGCGGGCCAGCGAGAGGAGCCACTCGGGCGTGGGGCGTTGTTTGGCGGGTTGGGCCTGGGCCAGCAGCGGCAGGGCCACCAGCAGGGTTATCGCAATCCTGAACATGTGCCCAAAGTTGGAGCACCAAGCCGCTATTTCGGCTCGATGAAATCCCACTTGTTGCCCCAGGGGTCTGCAAACACCACCACGGTGCCGAAGTCCTCCTCCCGAGGGCTTTCTGTAAAGGCTACCCCGTAGGCCTGCATACGGCGGTAGTCGCGCCAAAAGTCGTCTGTGTACAGAAACAGAAAGACCCGGTCGCCGCATTGGCGGCCAACGGCGGCGCGCTGTGCCTCCGTCGTGGGCTGGGCCAGCAGAAAATGCACAGGGCTGCCCGGCTGGGCCACCCGCACCCAGCGCTTGGTCGTGCTGCGGGGCGTATCCTCCAACAGCTCAAACCCCAGGGCCTGGGTAAAGTAGGCAATGGCCTGGTCATAGTCAGGCACCAGCAGGGTAATCTGGGCAGCGGGGCGGCTCATGCCGCAAAGGTGCAGCCGAGAGTATGCATAAAAAAGGGCAGGGCCCAAAGCCCCACCCTAATTCTTAATTCTTAATTCTTAATTCTTAATTCCGATCAATGGCCTTCGCCAGCTCCTCGCTCAACGGTTTGGTGCCGCTGCCAAAATGCTGAATTAAATTACCATTTTCGTCAATGAGGTATTTATTGAAATTCCAGCTCGGGGCCCCATCGTGCACGCCGTTCTGGTCTTTCTTGCTCAGCCATTGGTAGAGCGGGTGGGCGTTGCTCCCCTTCACCACGATTTTCTCCATCATCGGGAAGGTGACGCCGTAATTCTTCGTGCAGAAGGCTTTGATCTCCTGGTTGGTGCCCGGCTCTTGGCCCCCAAACTCGTTGCTGGGGAAGCCGATCACCACGAGTTTGCCCTTGTACTTCTGGCTTAGCTTCTCCAGGTCGGCATACTGGGGCGTATAGCCGCACTCGCTGGCCACGTTCACGATCAAGACCTTCTTGCCCTTAAACTGGCTCAGGGCCACCTCTTTGCCGTCTATGCTGCGGACGGTGAAGTCGTACAAAGTCTTGCGCGGGGCAGCAGCCAGGTTCAGCAGGCCGGTGCCGAGGGCGAGCAACAAAAGCGTTTTCATATACGGTACAACTGCCTTTGGGTGTAGAATGTTGCTTGGGTAGATAAATGGGTATCTCAACTCCAAATTTTTCGGCAACAATCTGGAAATGTATCAGGTATCTTTACCATATGACCAAGACCCAAGCCCAAGAGATAGTGGAGCAGATGCCGGCTGACTTCGCCGCTGAAGAATTGGTGGAGCGGTTGCTATTCGTAGCGGAAGTAGAGGCAGGATTGGCGCAAGCTGATGCAGGTGAAACACGCACCCAGGCTGAAGCAGAAGCCTTGGCCAAGCTATGGAAGTAGTTTGGACAAATTTGGCCTTAGAGGATTTGCAAGCCATCCGGGATTATATAGCTCTAGGCTCTACTAAGTATGCTGAAAGATTTGTAAACCAGGTGTTTAGACGAACCAGTTTACTTAGCACTTTCCCCATGGTTGGCAGAAAGGTGCCCGAATTTGATAAAGAGCATATCCGAGAACTGTTTTACCAGTCGTACAGGATTGTTTACCGGATAGAAAGCAAGCAGATATCCGTCTTGCGTGTCAGGCATCAGGCCCAGCAGCGGCATTAGTAAGGGCATCTCTAGTATATAAGGCCACTCATAATTAACCCAGAGTGGCTCTTTTGACTGTAGCTTTATAGCTTCACGCCTTTATTAACCTTTTACAAACCAGCGCTTCTGTTTGATGATGCTACGTGTACCCCTGTTGCTGGCCGCCCTGTTGTTAGGGTTGGGCCAAGCCCGCGCCCAGTTTAGCCTAACGGTATTGCAGCCCGCCGCAGAGGCAGGTGTAGTGCCCAACACCGTGCCACCCGATGCCACCTGGGGCTTTGGCGACCCCAACGTGCTGCCCGCGGTAACGGGCACCTGCCAATGGGCCAGCCCAGATACCTTGGCTCTTACCTCTGACATCTCTACCCTGGGCAACCTTACGGGCAAGGTTGCCGTGGTGCGCCGCGGCACCGTGCTGCGCTCGCACAAGGTGTGGCGTTGCCAGCGCGCCGGGGCCATTGCCGTGGTAATGGTAAACAACACGGCTGCGCCGCCTCGCATACTAGCCTCTGAAGACTCTGGGGCGCTGGTGACGATCCCCGTGATTTTGGTGCCCAAAGAGTGGGGCGACAGGCTACGCGTCCAGATTGGCGCCGGGCAGGTGCAGGTGCGGCTGGGCAACATTCAGGGCCAGTATCCGCACAATCTGGTGCTGAACCGCAAAGAGGTGTTTGCCCCGACGCAGTTTGTGCTGCCCGAGTTTATGGTGCGCACACCGCAAGACCTGACCTTTCCGGTAGGGGGCAAGTTCCGCAACTTTGGCAGCCAGCCGGCTACAAATGCCATACTGCGGGCAGAGGTGTTCCGCACCGCACCCAACCCGGCGCGCCTATGGGCAGACTCTTTCTCTACCGCCAGCATGGCCGTGGGAGACTCGGCTGACCAGCGCCTGGCAAACTTTAGCCTGGTGCAGGCGCTTGGCAGCCAGCCCAATTACCGCGGTGCCTACCGGCTGCGGTACACAGCCTACGAGCCCGGGCAGGTTGATGGCAACCCAGGAGACAATACGGTAAGCCTAGACTTCCACCTAGACTCTGCCACCTTCTCAAAGGGCCGTATCAACCTAGACCCCGCAAGCACAACTTACTACCAGCCCTTGTTTACCTCTGGCTATACACGCTCTGGCGGTGGCGCCATCAAATGGGGGCATCACCTGCGGGTGGGCTCGGTAGGGGCCAACCTGGTGTCTATGACGTGTGCCGTTACCTCTAACGGCCCACCCGCCAACGACCTGGCCGGCGAAGCCATTGACGTGGAAGTACACGAATGGGCAGACGCCAACAACGACAGCGCCATCCAGGTAGCCGAGGTAACCTTGCTGGGCAACGGTACCCGGGTGTACAACAGCCAGAACGAGTCTTATGTCTTCTACACGCTAGAAGTCAGTGATGTGGCCACGGGGTCAGCAGGCGTAGCCCTGGAGCCTGGCAAGCGCTATCTGCTGGTGGTGAGCTACGCAGGCAACAAAACCATCTTTATTGCGGCAGACGATGCATACATCAACTACCAGCGCAACTTCTTGGATGCCCCTAACGGCGACTGGTACACACCGCTCTTTAATGGTACGGGCTGGGGCTACTTCCGCGATTCGCCCATACCGGCCATGCGGGCTACGCTGAGCCAGGCTACGGCCGTGGCGTCTCGGCTGGGGGCTAAGGGACTTTCTGTTTACCCCAACCCCGCGTCGGCATCGGTAACGGTGCAGACCACGGCCGCTTTGGGCAACGGCCCCGCCACCCTACGCTTGCTAGACGCCACCGGGCGCGTCTGCCTGCAGCAGCCCGTGCTGCTTGGCACAGGTACGCAGCGCACGCTGCTGCCTACGGCCAGCCTGGCACCGGGCCTGTACACCGTAGAGGTGGCTGGGCCCAAAGGCGTAGCCACGCAACGGCTGGCCGTTGTGCGCTAGCGCTGGCACAAGCTTTTAACAAAGCGCCCCTCCGTCTCTAGAAGACGGAGGGGCGCTTTGTTTTGGAGGCGTTGCGGCTTAGTGAGAGGCCAGGTAGCTAGATACGCCCTCGCGGGTGGCGTTCATGGCGTCTTGGCCTTCTTCCCAGTTGGCGGGGCAAACCTCGCCGAATTTCTCGTTGTGGATGATGGCATCCAAGGTGCGGATGGTCTCATCTACTGAGCGGCCGAGGGGGAAGTCGTTCACCAGGGCATGGCGTACGGTGCCCTCTTTGTCTATGATGAAGGTGCCGCGCAGGGCGATAGGCGCACCCTGGAAGCTGTAATTGCCCTCGTCGTCGTAGCCATACTCCCCGCCGAGCACGTCGTAGGCGATAGAAATCGTCTTGGCCGTATCTGCCACGATGGGGAAGGTTACACCCTGGATGCCACCCCGGTCTTTGGGTGTCATTAGCCAGGCCAGGTGGGTCTCTTCGGTGTCGGTGCTGCAACCAACTACCACGGCGCCGCGCTGCTCAAAGTCTGCCAGGCGCTCCTGGAAGGCGTGGATCTCCGTCGGGCAAACGAAGGTGAAGTCTTTGGGGTAGAAGAAGAAAACGACGTACTTGTCGCCCAGATACTGGTCTAGGCTGAAGTTAGAGATGATTTCTTCGCCGTTGATAACGGCCGGGGCTTCAAAGCTGGGTGCTTTTTTAAGTACAAGCATGGTAGAGACGTTGTATCGTGACACAAAGGTAGCGCCGCATGGCGCGGCCACCTTGTGCACCATACTTACAACATCTGTGCCCAAATAGTTTAGACCTTACCCGGGCCTATCGCCCTTGCAGCCAGGCTGCCAGCAAGGCAGGCCAGCCTGCCACAGTGCCGGTTTTGTCTTGGGCCAGGCCGTAGCCGTGTCCGCCCGTAGGGTACAGGTGTAGCTCCGCCTGCACGCCTTTTGCCCGCAGTGCCTCGGCATATTGGATGGCATTGCCGGGCGAGATGATGTTGTCATCCATAGACATAACCAGGAATGCTGGCGGCGTTGTAGCCTTCACATTGTAGCTGGGCGAGAAGAGCGAGTCTGTTAGGGCCAGCGTACGTAGCTGGTTTTGCAGCAGCCGCTTACGTGTGCCGGGGTTAAGGCCCTCTACGCTGGTGCCGGGGTAGATGAGGGCCGTATAGGCCGGGCGCGCCCGGCGGCTGCCGAAGGGGTGCTTGTCGGCCACGGTAGCCAGCATGCCCACCAAATGCCCCCCGGCAGAGAAGCCGATGGCCCCAATGCGGCCAGTGTCTATGCCCAGCGCGGCGGCGTTTTCCTTAATCGTCTCCATGCCCATGATGGCATCTGCCAGGGGCACCCAGCGGCGGTTGGTGGCCTCTACCAGGGCCGTGTCTGGCAGGCGGTAGCGCAGCACAAAGGCGGCATAGCCCCGGGCGGTAAGCCATTGGGCCACCTGCTCGCCCTCGTTGCGCGTAGAGACGAAGGCGTAGCCCCCGCCGGGCACCACCATCACCGCGCCGCCGTTGGCCGGGGCGGCGGGGGCGTAGTAGGTGAGGGTAGGCACCCCAATCTTGGTCTCCCAGCCACGGCCGAGGCTGTCTTGTTTGGGCGTAGCATAGGCTTTGGCCACACCCGGCAAATTGTAAGGGATGCGCCCTTTGGCATAAACCGGCAATACTTGCTGCGCCAGTGCCACCTGGTTTGCACCAGCTAGCAGGGCCAAGTAAAATCCTAATAGGCAGCGATTTAGCCTCATGCTTTTATTTCAGTGTAGATTCGTTCAGCTACATGGTAACACTTGGTACCCGCTTCTGCAAAAAAAATTTTGAAAATCTTGGTTACCTTTAACCCATCTGCGGTATCTACCCCCAGATACACAAGTTTTCATACACCTGTACTACACTCCTGACGCACAAGCGCCCTCCTCTGGAGGGCGCTTGTGTTTTATGGGTCTAGGCATATTTGCCAAACTTTATTTTGCCTAGATTGCAACCCAAAGTAGGTTTGGTATAGTCTACAGGGTCAAACACAGAAGTATTGTTTAAACCAATGCTTCTAAAGCCCAAGCACTTTATGCGCATAGCTGTACGATTTCTTGCCCTCACGCTTCTACTATCTGGCAGGTTATCTGCCCAAACGTTGCCCCCCGTCGTAACCGGATGGATCCTGAACCCGGGCGGGCAGACGGGTTACGGCGGGCTGGTTACCAATGTTACGCGGGTGGCATACTCGGCCACGCAGGTGTATGTGCAGTGCAACAGCGTGCCCAGCTATCCCATCGGGCCCTGGCCGGCAAACCCCAATACGCCGGTGGCTATGGGCTTCACGTTTAAGATTCCGCGCACCCCGCAGGCCAACACGGGCACGGCCGTGGCTACGGGGCTGGGCCACACGGGGGTTTTCAGCAACGGGGTGAGCCTCTTTAATGCCCAGGATGCCCGCAGCTACCGCAACCAGAACATCTGGCACCAAGACGCTTACTACTTTGAGCGCACCAGTTTTGACAGTTGCCTCGGCCACCCTGCCCCCGGTGGCGAGTATCACCACCACATTGCCCCCAACTGCCTGGTAAACCTGTCTGACAGCAGCCGTCACTCGCCGCTGGTGGGCTATGCCTTTGATGGGTTTCCGATTTACGGCCCCTTCGCCTATGCCAACACCAATGGCACGGGCGGTATCGTCCGCATGCGCTCTGGCTATGCGGCCCGGGCCATCACCCAGCGGACGACCCTGCCCAACGGCACCACCCTTCCACAAAACCAATACGGCCCAGCCGTGAGCGCCAACTATCCGCTAGGGGCATATGTAGAAGATTATGCCTTTAGTGCCACGGCAGGTACGCTTGATAAGCACAACGGCCGCTTCTGCGTAACGCCCGAGTACCCAGCAGGCACCTACGCCTACTTTATGACCGTGGCCAGCAACGGCACCCCGCAATACCCCTACGTGCTCGGGCCCACCTACTACGGCACCGTGCCTCCCGGCAACACCGGCCCCCAAGGCGGGCGCAACCCCATCACCGAGCCCGTAACCGAGTACCGCCCCGCCACCGCGCTGCCGGGCTTTAAGCCCACGCTCTCTTGCGCGCCCAACCCCACCACCGGCCGCCTGGCCCTGCGGTGGAACGGCCCTGCCCGCCTCACCGGCACCCTCACCGATGCCCTGGGCCGCCCCGCCATGCCCTCCGTGGTCGTAGAGCCCAGCCAGTGGCTCTCTCTAGACCTGAGCCCGCTGGCCCAAGGCCTCTACCACCTCTCGCTGACGGACGGGGCAACGGTGTACCGGTATCCGGTGGTGCGGGAGTAGTACCAGAAAGTCAGGAAAAAAACGGAAATTCTTGAGGTTGCGCCACCTTCTGGCGCAACCCCGCCTGACTTTTGGGGCATCCAACCTGGCCCCCCATGAGAAAGTCCCGCAAAGAAGAGCCCCTCAACTCGGCCACCGTCCGCCTGCTGCTGGTAGAAGACTGGCTGGCAACCCACCAGGGCAGCCGCGCCGACCTGCTGGCCTACCTCAAAAACAAAGAGGTGCCCGCCTCTGCCCGCACGCTAGACCGCGACCTGGCCCGGCTCGCGGGCCAAGGCAAGCCCTACCTCTACAATGCCGCCAAGGGCCACTACGAGCCCGCCACCCCCACCGACGAAGTGCCTGACGTGGCCTTCGAGGTGCAACTGGCCCAACAGGCTGCCGCCATGCTGGAGCGGGCCGCCCGCTATGCGGCCCAGCTTGCCGAGCTGGGCCTGGTGCTGCGCAGCCCGGCCCCGGCCGGCTACGAGGTATATCTGGGCTACATCGCCGCCCTGGTACGGGCGCTCAAGTTCCACCAGCGCCTGCGGGTTGATCATCAGATGTTCGGCACGGAGGACGTCGTTACCCACATCGTAGAGCCCTACCTCGTTTGCGAGCGCGAGGGTTTTATGTACCTCATCGGCATAGGCCGCCCAGAATATGCCCAGCCCGAGGCCGCTTTCCTAAAAGCCTACGCGCTAGACCGCGTAACCGAAATCGTTCGCACCGAAGAGCATTTTTCCCCCGACCCCCAGCTGGACGTGCGCGCCCGCCTCGCCCGCATGGTAGGCATTTCCAACCTGCACGACGAGCCCCAAAAAATAACCCTAAAATTCACCGCCCACCAGTGGATTTACGAACAGGCCCACTCCCCCCTCCCTTAACCCGACCACGTGGAATATAAGGGCGACCACGTCTATGCCTTCTACCGCGTCGTAGATAATTTCGAGCTCCGCCGCTATGTACGGGGTTTGGGGGATGCGTGTATATTTGTGGAGATAAGTTGAAAAGTGCAGCAGGTATCCAATTTAATACAAGCCACTAGGCAGATTCTTAATAAAGCAGAATCTGAGGCGAAGCTTACTGGACATCAGTTTAATATTTTTAAAGCCCTAAATGTCCCGAGAGACGAAAAAAGCTTAACAAGGTACCTATGGCTCTTCCTTGAACCTAATGGGGTGCATGGTCGTGGAATAGAGCCTTTACAATCGTTCATAAATTTGCTGCCTCGAGAGTCACTAGATAATGTAGGAATAAGCCTGCTTGAAACACCTATCGAAGGAACAATAGAAGTTAAGTGTGAGGAAGGTCTTGGGATTAAAAGAAGGTCATCAGATTTGCATTTGGGCGGCAATGTTGATTTAGTAATCAGGTGGAAGAATATCGTTATTGTCGTTGAGAATAAACCTTATGCGTGGGATCAACCTGATCAGCTTGAAAGGTATTATAACTCATATTCAGCAGCAGGCTTTGAACCTATAATAGTTTATTTGACACGTAATGGTAGTCGTCCTAGTGAAAATTCACAGGGGAGATGCCCCTTAAACAGGGTAATATGCCTAAGTTACCAAAGGTTGGTGGACGGGATCTATGCTTATACTGATTCGCTCCCACTCGGTAATGTTTACTCAGCCAGTTTACATCAATTTGCTGCGTTTCTCTCTTACAACTTCGGTCTATCAACCAAAAATCACCTTGCTATGCAAGATCAAATTACCGCACTTTTGAAGACTCCCGACAACTTTAAGGCTGCTATCGCAATCTCTGAAGCGGTGAATCACTTTCGAGATTCGCAGTATAAATTATTGTGTAGGAATATTTTAGACGAGCTTTCAAGCGCTGGATGTGAATTAGAGGAACCTGGAGTTTTCATACATTCAAACTTGTTTGAAGCGCAAAAAGACACGATGTTCCTCTTTAAAGATTGGGACTCGCTTTGTTTGTCGATCGGGTTTGATAAAGAAGATTTGAGTAGTGTATACTTTTCCCTACGCTCAAGAGGTGTCAAACACAACTGGTCTGAAGAAAAGAGGTTCTCTTATATGAGTAGACTAAACTCAGAAGCGCCTCAATCTTTACAAACTTGGGACAATCCTAGGGAGGTTTGGTTTTATTGGGCTTATTACAATAACATTTATTCCGACTTCCCTGATCCATGGAATGAAGAGGCATTTTGTAAAATCGATGAGCCTAGTTTTGCTAAAAAAATGGCACAACCATTAATTGAAATGTATTTCGCTTATAACAGGGCAATAAAATCTCTAGAATCTGAATTTGCTGAATAGCGTTCTTAAATACCCCAGTGCCCCCCATCTCCCGCTACTCCACCCTAGACCTCCGCATTGCCCGGTGTAGCGGGCGGTACCGGATGCCGCTGCTGGGGGGCACCGCCCTGGAGGTGCTGTCCGATCTGTACGGCGTGCCTGCACCCCGGCCCCGCTCCGTCAACGACCTAGATTTTCTGCACATCGAAGGCCACAGCCACCCGCTGGAAAGCTTCGACGCCTACCTGCAGCGCCTGGGCCTCTCGCGGGGCAGGGGAGAGCTGGCTGACCCCTACATCGGCTACACCGGCCAAGACCCCGCCGGCCAACCCATAGAGGTAGACGTCCTCCGCACCTACGAAGCCAACCTGGCCGACGCCATCCTGCTCCACCAAGACCTGGCCGTGCTCACCCCCCAAGCCCAAATCCGCATGAAGCGGCAGCGCCTTAGCCAGCCCCTCCCCGGCACCCCGCCTGAGCGCCTAGCCCTAGACCGCGCAGACATCACCTGGCTCAAAACCCTAAGAAGCTGGTAAACCACCAAACCCCCATCCCTTATCTTTTATCTCTTAACTCATCCATAATCTAATCATTGCTGCCCCGCGCCTTAGCTTTGCACATGGCAAACCATTCTGGCCGGATACTCTTCGAGGCCCTGACGTTTGACGACGTCCTGCTCTTGCCCGCATACTCAGAGGTGCTGCCGCGAGACGCGGATACGGGCACCCAACTCACACGCCACATTCGGTTGAACATCCCGTTGGTGTCTGCGGCGATGGATACCGTTACCGAGTACGAGCTGGCCATCGCCATGGCCCAGGAGGGCGGCATCGGGTTCATCCACAAAAACATGTCCATCGCCCAGCAGGCCGAGCAGGTCCGCCGCGTCAAACGGTCGGAGTCGGGCATGATACTAGACCCGGTTACGCTGCCCCTGTCGGCCACCATCGGCGACGCCCGCCGGGTCATGGAGCAGTTCCGCATCGGAGGCATCCCGGTGATAGATGAGCAGCACATCCTCCGGGGTATTCTGACCAACCGCGACCTGCGCTTCGAGAAAGACTACGCCCGCCCCGTAACCGAGGTGATGACCTCAGACCGCATCGTCACCGCCAACGAGGGCATCACCCTGGCCGAGGCCGAAGACGTCCTCCAGCAAAGCAAGGTAGAAAAGCTGCCCATCATAGACAAGGCCGGCAAGCTGGTGGGCCTCATCACCTTCAAAGACATCCTCAAAAAGAAAGACCGCCCCAACGCCTGCAAAGACCAGTTCGGCCGCCTGCGCGTGGGGGCCGCCGTCGGCGTAACGCCCGACACCCTCCAGCGCATAGAGGCACTGCGCGCCGCCGGGGTTGATGTGGTGTCTATCGACACCGCCCACGGGCACAGCAAGGGCGTAATAGCCGCCCTCAAAGAGGCCAAAGACGCCTGGCCAGACTTGGACATCATCGTCGGCAACATCGCCACCGGCGAGGCCGCCTGGGCCCTGGCCGAAGCCGGTGCCGATGCCATCAAGGTCGGCGTAGGGCCGGGCTCCATCTGCACCACCCGCGTCATCGCCGGGGTGGGCATGCCCCAGCTCTCGGCCGTGCTAGAGGCGGTAGAGGCCGTCAAAGGCACAGGCGTGCCCATCATCTCCGACGGCGGCATCCGCTTCTCCGGAGACATGGTCAAGGCCCTGGCCGCCGGGGCAGGTTCCGTCATGGTCGGCTCCGTGCTGGCAGGTACCGAAGAGGCCCCCGGCGAGGTCATCATCGCCGAAGGCCGTAAGTTCAAAACCTACCGCGGCATGGGCTCGCTAGAGGCTATGGAAGACGGCTCGTCCGACCGCTACTTCCAGCAAGGCGAAACCGACGCCAAAAAGCTCGTGCCCGAGGGCATCGTCGGGCGCGTGCCCTACAAGGGGCGCGTGTCAGAGGTCATCTTTCAAATGGTGGGCGGCCTCAAGGCAGGCATGGGCTACTGCGGTGCCAAAGACATGGCCGCGCTGCAAAAGGCCCGCTTCGTCAAGATTACCTCCGCAGGTGTGCGCGAGAGCCATCCGCACGACGTGCAGATCATCCGCGAGGCACCCAACTACTCGGCCAAGTAAGGCGGAGTCAAATAAATCTGCATATTTGCCATTATAGGCATCGAGGGCGGGCCTGCCAGGGTCCGCCTCTCTTTTGCCGTTCTTTGTTGTTTACCTTATCTATCTGGTTGCCATGCGCTCACCTTTAAACCTCCTCTGCCTGGTTGTGCCCCTGCTGTTTGCAGCCGGCGGCGTGCTTGCCCAAGAGCAAACGTCGTTTATGCCACAGTCTATCCCGGCAGGGGCACCACAGCCCATTGCAACGGCCCCGGTAGTCAACGAGGCCCGGTATTACAACAACACCTATCTGAGGGGCGATACCGTACCCTGGACCTACAGCCTGGCCCTGATGCCGCTGTCTTTTCTGGCTTCCGGGTTAGAGGTGGCCTACGAGGCCCGCGTGCCCCGCACCTACAGCACGGTACGCTTCAACGCCGGAGGCTTTCTGGGCGAGGATCCCTGGTTTTACGACAGCCGGGGCAGCTACAGCGGTTACCGCGTAGAATTTCAATACCGGCACCACTTCTTGGATTTTGCCTACGAACGCAGGGGCTATTATATGGGCCCTTACGCCCAGTTTAAATCCATAGACCTGGTGCGGCAATCGGGCGGCGATTTTTTTGACCCCTTTGGCCGCGAAGAGCGGCAGTTGGCGCGGGCCATAGGCCTGGGCGTAATAGGTGGCTACCAGATGCGCTCTCGCAACGGGTTTGTGATTGATATGTACATCGGCGGCGGGCTGGTGGCCCCCGTCGGCGGCAGAGATCAAGAGATACTGCACCTGCCAATCGTCAATCCCTACGAGCGTGGCATTTCTGCACATGGCGGTTTGGGTATCGGGTTTATGCCCCGCAAGCGCGCCCGGCCGACGCAGTAAGCTTGGGTTGATTTTCTCATTTTTAGGGCCGCCCCATGCCCATTGCCGCTCAAGTCATGACTTTAACTAAACCCTCCACCAGGCAGATGGCTCTTACTTGGGCCGCGGTGCTGGTCGTATTGGCTATTACCACCAGTTGCACGGGGTTGGGTCGCCTCTATCCGCAACCCACCCCCATCCTGAACGCACCCAAAGGCAAGGGCGACAAGGCCCTCACCTTTACGGCAGGTACCGCACTCAATACCACCGATCTGGCCCGCCCAAACTATGCCGCGTTTGGCGTCAACGCGTTTGTGGCTACCGGGCCTCGTACCTATTTTACTACGGATGCCTATTGGGCAGGTGCGCTCTTTCGCACAGATAGATCTCGGCCTTACAACAGAATGCTCGCCTCTCTGGTGGCACCGGCATTTGGCTTATACAGGCCACTGGGGCGCCTCACGCTCATGGCCCAGGCAGGCCTTCCGATAGAGTGGTTTAGAGAGGCGCTGAACTCCGGTGAGTTCAGATTTATCGACGAGCCTTTAGGCACAAACGTCCAAATCAGGATCAGAAATATAACGGTATCCGGGCAGGGTACTTTGGCGGCCGCCATCCGGCTTACGCCTGCCGCCCAGCGGGTGCAGGTGCAAGTGCTTGCAGGCAGTTCCATCCTAACAGGTTTAGTCGGTCTGTACGACTACCGCCGCAGCGGTACCTTAGGCGAATTCCAAAGCGGGGGCTTACGCTTCAGCAATTTTAATTACTTTACCACTACCACCAACATTGCCTTGCGGATAGGTACTCCCCAGCTTTCAGGCTTCTTCCAATTGACGGCCTACGGAGATAACTTTCCGGGCAGGCAATATTCTTCAGGTATATCTTCAGGCATTTATGCCTGCCAGGCAGGTGTTAGCCTCAAGCTGCCAGGTATCAAGTAATAATCCTGCCACCAAAATTTTTAATTCTTAATTTTTAATTCTTAATTCTTGATCAAGAGCATCATCATCTCTGGCGGAGGTACCGGCGGGCATATTTTCCCCGCCGTGGCCATTGCAGACGAGGTGCGCCGGCGCTACCCGCAGGCGCATACTCTATTTGTAGGGGCCGAGGGCAAGATGGAGATGGAGAAAGTACCCGAGGCCGGCTACCCCATCGTGGGCCTGCCCATCCGCGGGTTGCAGCGCCGCCTCACGGCCGAGAATTTGCTGCTGCCATTGCGGCTTATCCGCAGCCTGCGCCTGGCGCAAGGGCTGCTGCGGCAGTATAAGCCAGACGCCGTGGTGGGGGTAGGGGGGTACGCCAGTGGGCCGCTGTTGCTGGCCGCCCGGCTGGCAGGGGTGCCCTACCTTATCCAAGAGCAAAACAGCTACGCAGGCCTGACAAATCGCTACCTGGCCAAAGGTGCCCGCGTCGTCTGCACGGCCTACCCCGGTATGGAGGCCCAACTGCCCGGCGCGCGCCTGGTGCTGACGGGCAACCCCGTCCGTGCCGGCTACGAGGCCGAGCGCCTGGCCGGCCTACGTGCCGAGGCCCTGGCCTATTTCGGCCTGCGGCCCGACAGACCCACCCTGCTGGTAACGGGCGGCAGCCTCGGGGCCCGCACCCTAAACCTGGCCCTGGAGGCTGGGCTAGAGGCGCTGGCCCGGGCCGGTTGCCAGGTAATTTGGCAAACGGGCAAAGCCTTTGCCCCCCAGGCAGCCGCCCGGGCCGAGGCTGTGCAAAAAATGTGGGCAACTTCTTCCGAAGGGGTAGCGCTTTGGACATCAGCGTTTATCGCCCGTATGGACCTGGCCTACGCCGCGGCAGACGTAGTGGTGGCCAGGGCCGGGGCGCTCACCATTTCCGAACTTTGCCTGGCAAATAAACCCGCCATCTTGGTGCCCAGCCCCAACGTGGCAGAAGATCACCAGACCCACAATGCCCGGGCCCTGGCAGACCAAGGCGCCGCCCGCCTGGTGCCAGACGCCCGCGCCGCCACAGACCTTTTGCCCGTGGCGCTAGAGTTGCTGCAAAGCCCTGCCTTGCTGCAAGACTTTGCCCGCAAAATCTCTAACTTAGTGCTGCCCAACGCGGCCGCCCGCATTGCAGACGAGCTTGAGCGTATGGCAGCCTAAACCTGGCTGCTGCCCATGCAGACATCTGTTTTTAGCTAACCTGTTTTTGCCTATAGCCCCACCTTTACCCGCCTAGCCCTGTGCCTTTTACCCGTTTCGACAAAGCCTATTTCATTGGCATTGGTGGCATTGGCATGTCTGCCCTGGCGCGCTGGTTTGCCAGCCGCGGCGTGCAGGTGGGCGGCTACGACCGCACCCCCACCGCGCTCACGGCCGAGTTGCAGGCCGAGGGCATCTCCGTCCACTACGACGATAACCCGGCCCTGATAGACGAGAGCTTCCTGGCCGACCCTGAGCGCACCCTTGTCTGCTATACCCCCGCCATTCCGGCAGACTCGGCCGAGCTGGCGTTTTTCCGGGGGCGCGGGCAGCAGGTCGTCAAGCGCTCTGCCGTGCTGGGCATGGTGGCGCAAGGCTTGCCCTCCATTGCCGTGGCAGGCACGCATGGCAAAACCACCACCAGCGCCTTGGTGGCCCACCTGCTCCATACCGGGCAGATGCCCTGCCTGGCGTTTGTAGGCGGCATCACGCGCAACTACGCCAGCAACCTCATCTTACCCGATGCAGAGCAAGACGAGGTGCAGCCCATCGCCGTCCTCGAGGCAGACGAGTACGACCGCAGCTTTCTGCAACTGCACCCAGACGTGGCCGTGTTCACCAGCTTGGATCCCGACCACCTCGACATCTACGGCACACCCGCAGAAATGCTGGCCACCTATCGCCAGTTTGCCGGGCAGCTAAAGCCGGGTGGGTACCGCGTGGTGCACCACAGCATCGTAGAGCAACTGCTGCCCGAGGGCGCCTCGGCAGACAGTGTATTGACCTATGGCATCGGGGTAGGGCAGGCCCGGGCAGAGGGCGTACGGGCAGAGGGCGACACGTTTGTCTTTGACCTTATAACCGAGGATTTTGCCCTGCACGGCGTGCGCCTCCGCATGCCCGGCTACCACAACGTAGAGAACGCCGTGGCCGCCGCTGCCGCCTGCGCCCGCGTAGGCCTGCCTGCCGCAGCCATCCGCCAGGGGCTAGAGACTTTCTTGGGCGTACAGCGCCGGTTCGAGTTCCATCCCATCGCAGGCACGCGTGTGCTGGTGGATGATTACGCCCACCACCCCCGCGAGATTGAGGCCTTCTTGAGATCTATGCGCGGGCTATACCCGGGCAGAGACCTGACGGTAGCTTTTCAGCCGCACCTCTTTACCCGCACCAGAGACTTTGCCGAGGGTTTTGGGCAGGCCCTCTCGCTGGCAGACCGTGTGCTGCTACTAGACATCTACCCCGCCCGAGAGTTGCCCTTGCCCGGCATTACAGCCGATACCATCGGCCGGTACATCTCAGGGCCCGTCGTTTATCGCACAACGCTGCAAAACTTACCTAACCAACTCGCCGCCCTGCCCGGGCTGGATGTGGTGGCAACCGTCGGGGCCGGAGATATTTATACCACCTTGCCACAGATAGCCAACCTGTTGGCTACAACGCCTTAAGCCATACATCTTTGTCGCAACAGTAGATACGTCTTCTTCAGCCCTCTCAAACCTTTCGACTTCTGACCATGAACTTACCCAAACGCCCCAACCCGATGGCTGTGGCCGGCATGCGCCGGTTGCCGGCCCCGGCGCGTTGGGGGTTTGTGTTGCTGGCCATGCTGGTGCTGATAGCCTTTACAGGCAAGCGGCAGCACGCCAGGGCCATACCAGACATTCTGGTAGAGGTAGTAGAGAAAGAGGGCCTGCACTTTGTAGACGAGCGCGAGACCTTTGCCCTGGTGCAGGGGCAGATCTTGCAAGACATTAAAGAGCAAGGCAGCGGCCACGCACTGCGCCTGGGCCGGCTAGAGCGCCTGCTAGAGCGCAACCCCTTCATCCACAAGGCCAACATCAGCCAAGACCTGGCCGGTCTCATTACCGTAGAAATTCACCAGTCTCGGCCCATAGCCCGCATCCTAGGGATGAGCCGGGGCGACAGCTACCTTACCGACGAGGGTAAGGTCATCCCCGTGTCGCCACTCTACACCAGCCGCGTCCTGCTGGTAGAGGGCCCGGGTGCGCGTCGCCTCATAGACGGGCTGCAACAGGGCGACACCCTGGCTCAAGACCTGTACACCCTCATCAACCGCCTGCGGGCAGACCCCTTCTGGGCCGCGCAAACTGCCGAGATAGATGTGAGCGCCCAAGGCGAGGTGCGCCTCTACCCCCAGGTGGGCAACCAAGTCTTCGAGCTGGGCTATCCAGACGAATTAGATTCTAAGTTCAGACGGCTACAAGCCTTTTACGACTTTATCTTGCCAGCCAAAGGATGGGGCCGCTACCGCCAGGTATCGGTCAAATACCGAGGCCAGCTCGTCTGCCAGTAGTTCAAACCTTTTCTTCCATAGCCTGCCCCTTTCAGCACCTTCAGCTCCACCTTTAATATGCAAGACGATTCTCCCATCTACGCCAGCCTCGACATTGGCTCTACCAAGGTTAGCTGTGTGGTAGGCCGCATGAACGAGTACGACCGGCTAGAAGTACTCGGCATAGCCTCTGCCCCTTGCGAGGGGGTCATCAAAGGCCTCGTCTTCAACATAGAAAAAACAGCCGAAGCCATCGAGCAGGCCGTGGCTAAAGCCTCAGACCTGTCAGACATCAACATCCGCGTTGTCAACGTAGGGTTGGCAGGCTCTTTCTTGCGCAGTTGCCACCAGAGCGGCTCGCTCACACGAGCCCATGCCGAAGAAGAGATTACAGTAGAAGACGTCCGCCGCCTCAACACAGACATGCACCGCACAGTGGTGCCCCATGGCAATAAAATCATCCATGTCATCCCCAAAGACTATGGGGTCGACTATGAAACCGGCATCAAAGACCCCGTCGGGATGACGGGCGCCCGGCTAGAGGCCAACTTCCACATCGTGTACAGCCACGAGAACGCCGTAAACTCCATCACCAAGGCCGTCCGCAAGGCCGGGCTAGAGATAGAAAAGCTGCACCTGGCCCCGCTGGCAAGCTCGCTGGCCATCCTCACCAAAGAGGAGAAGGAGGCCGGCGTAGCCGTGGTAGATATCGGAGGCGGCACAACAGACATCGCCGTGTTTTACGACGGCCTGCTGCGGCATACCGCCGTAGTGCCCTTTGGCGGCAATATGATAACGCAAGACATACGCCAGGGCTTGCAGGTGCTGGCCGTGCAGGCCGAGCAGCTCAAAACCCGCTTTGGCTTTGCCTTGGCAGAAGAGGCCAACCCCGCCCATGTGGTGGCCATCCCCGGCCTCAAGGGCCGCCCACCCAAAGAGATCTCCGTCCGCACACTGGCCCACATCATAGAGGCGCGCATGCAAGAGGTCGTCGGCCTTGTGCACGAGCAGCTCATCTTGAGCGGGTTCGAAGACAAGCTCGCCGCAGGCATCGTCATTACAGGCGGCGGGGCACTGCTGCAGAAGGTAGATTCTCTCTTTGAGTTCATGACGGGCCAAAGCTGCCGCATCGGCTACCCCAACGAGTATCTGGCGAAAACCCGTTTCGAGCAGACCAAGTCTCCCATCAGCGCAACCGGCCTGGGCCTGGTGCTAAGCAGCCTGACAGACCTGGACGACCGCGAGACCCGCTACCGCAAGCTAGATGCCAAGCGCGAGCAGCGCTCGGGCACGGCCAACCTGCAACGGATTAGCACAGAAGAGGCCAAGCCCCGCGGCGGAGGTTTGTTGCAAGGCCTCATTTCGCGCACGAAAAACTTCCTGTCAGAAGACGTAGATGGCCGTAACAGTGGTTTCTAGCGCATTTTTGCAAAAGACCTACAAAAAAGTTACAGTTTTCCTTACATGGGCTTGAAAGTCCCAACTTTCGCACCCGACCTTTACCTCTGAAGCTCGCCCAAACCCCCAGCCACACGCGGCTGCGCTTGGGCCAGCGGCCTCAACCTACCTTTCAGTTCTGTAAACCTTTTTTAATCCTCCTCTCTACAGCTATGCCCGATCTGTTCGAGGCCTCCTATTCATTTGACCTGGCAAGCCAGGAGCGCTCGATCATCAAGGTGATCGGCGTGGGCGGTGGCGGCTCCAATGCCGTTACCTTCATGTACAACCAAGGCATCAAGGATGTCGAGTTTGTGGTTGTCAATACAGATGCCCAGGCCTTGCGCTATTGCGCGGTGCCCACGCGGCTGCAAATCGGCACCACCCTTACAGAAGGGCTCGGCGCCGGTGCCAATCCGGAGAAAGGCCGCGACGCTGCCATAGAATCTGAAGAGAGCATTAAAGAACTACTGTCAGACGGCACCAAGATGGTGTTTGTGACGGCTGGCATGGGCGGTGGCACCGGTACGGGTGCAGCCCCTGTCATCGCCAAGATTGCCAAAAGCATGGGCATCCTGACGGTGGGTATCGTAACGGCCCCCTTCCGCTGGGAGGGCCCCAAAAAACGCAAGCAGGCCGAAGAAGGCATCGAAGAGCTCAAGCGCAATTGCGACACGGTGCTGGTCATCCTCAACGACAAGGTGCGTGAGATGTTTGGCGACCTGCGCATCACCGAAGCCTTCGGCGAGGCAGACAACATTCTGGCCACCGGCGCCCGCTCCATAGCAGAAATCATCACCGTGCCCGGCGTGGTGAACGTAGACTTTGAAGACGTCAAAACCGTGATGAAGAGCGCAGGCTCTGCCGTCATGGGGTCAGCCCAGGTAAAGGGTGACAACCGCGCCCTCAAAGCCGCAGAAGAGGCCCTGGCCTCGCCCTTGCTCAACAACCGCGACATTACTGGTGCCGAGCGCATCCTGATCTCGCTCTCGTCTAGCCAAGAGCATGAGACAAGCATGGACGAGCTCGACGAGATACTGGAGTACATCCAGGCCGCCGCAGGCCACAATGCCAACATCATCTATGGCCACAGCATAGACAATACCCTGGGCGAGTACCAGCGCGTAACCGTCATTGCCACCAGCTTCATGAGCCGCGCGGCAGACGACGACGTCCCTTTTGAGCGCCCGCAGGTCATCGAGCTGGATCGTAGCCAGGCTACCATGCCGATAGACCTGTCCGTAGAGCCCAAGGCCATCTCGCTGACGCAGACGGTGGACATCCCCCCGCAGCCTGCCGTAGAGGTGCCTGCGCCTCGGCAACCGGTGCAGTTTGCCCAACCACAACCATCTGTGGCCCAGCCCGTATATGGCCATACCAGGCTAACGGTTGAGCCTCAGCCGCAAGCACGCCCCGTAGCCGAAGCCGAGCCTATGATGCCCCTGCCTGCCCCGATGCCCCTGCCCCAACAACCGGCCATGCCGGTTTACGGTGCGCCTGCGCAGCAGCAGACACCCATCAAGGTAGCACCCATGAGGCCAGGCTTCCAGCAGAACCAAGAGGCTGACTTCCAGCGCAAGCGCCAGGCCCTGCTAGAGGCCAGCGAAGAGCGCCGCCGCCGGTTCTCTAACCAGGTTGGCAACATTACACAGAACTACGCCGCCCTAGAAGGCGCACCCGCATATGCCCGCATGGGCCTGCAGTTTGACGAGCAACCCGCCGTGGCCAGTGCCACCGAGTTGAGCCGTTTTACGCTCTCAGAAGATCAGGAACTTAGCACCCATAACAAGTTCCTTCACGACAACGTTGATTAGTGTACATAGCTGTTACAGCTGAAAGGTTTGATCATCTTCCAGAATGCCTCTGCCGACCTCGGCGGGGGCATTTTCTTTTTAGGATAGTTGGCCAAGCCAGACAAACTCCTGGTCCCGATCTCCAACTAAATGCTAGTACCCTAAATACTGGTACCGGTCTCCAGACCGGGACCCACCCGCGCAAGGCCCCCGCGGTCTCCAGACCGCTCAAACGGAAGGCGTGGGGTAGGGGAAAGGGTTGCGGCTCACCCCTGGCTAAAGCCATGGGGCTAATGCTATGGCGACGGCTAAAGCCGAACGCTTTAAGCCTTCGGCATACCGGCATACTGTGCAAGCGCTTTGCTCAATTATACTGTGCAATGGCTTTGCCATTGTCACGTGCTCCTGCGAGGCTGCGCCTCGCCTGTAGGCCAGGGCGCCAGACAACCCAAGCTAAGCAAGGTCTCTGACCTTGCTTCACGCCGCTGCAAGTCTGCGACTTGCCTCATATCCCGCGCAGGGCGTAAAAAAGGCAGACGAAAGGCCTGCACAGCGGATACCCAATCGGCCTACCGCAGCGCAAACTTCATCCGGTAGCGGGCATCGCAGTCGCCTTTGGCAATGGCATTCAGCTTGCCTTTGAGCAACCGCTTCCGCAGGCCCGAGAGGTGATCGGTAAACAGCACCCCTTCTATATGGTCATACTCGTGCTGGATGACGCGCGCTGCAAGTCCTTCAAAAGTCTCCTCGTGGGTGGCAAAGTGCTCGTCTTGGTAGCGGATACGGATGGTAGGCTTGCGCAGCACGTCTTCGTGCAGGTTGGGAAGGCTCAGGCAGCCTTCCGAGTAAGCCCAGGCATGGCCAGACTCCTCCAGCATCTGGGCGTTGATGAACACTTTTTTGAACCCGGCCAGCTTTTCCTCGTCCATCGGCTCGGCATCTACCACAAACAGCCGGATGCCAAGGCCCACCTGCGGAGCCGCCAGGCCCACGCCGCTGGCGTTGTACATCGTCTCGAACATGTCGGCAATCAGCCCCGGCAGATTGGGATAATCAGGGCTTATATCCTCGGCTTTTTTGCGCAAAACCGTGTGGCCATACGAGTAAATAGGCAGAATCATACACACTAAAACGGCCCCTGCGGGCCAAAAGCAGGCCACGCAGAGGCCCTGGGCCAAAGATACCGCCTCAGGTACGGCCCGGCGTCTGGCACAGGCTTTGTTAGGTATGGCCTGGCATAGGCCGTACAATCGTCGGTATTGTAGAAAATTTGGCGAAGCTTTCTCTACAAAAACAGGCATTGGTATGTACCTTTGCCTGTTACAAGGGTTCTGCTAATGCCTAAAAAGCGGCCTTTGCAGCTGAACTAAAAAATTTAGCACTAATCCCCACAATGAGGAAACAACTACGCACCTTTTTATCGGCTATCGCTCTTGTATTGGGCGTAGCTGGGGCTGCACAGGCCCAGTACACCATGATCGTGAACGCCCCTGCCTCGGTAGCCGGTGGCGTAAGCGGCCTTGTGAACCCGGCCGATGGCTGGGGTTTTGGTGATCCGCAAACGATTCAGCCCGTAACCGGCTTTTGCCAGTGGGCTAGCCCAGACACCCTGGCAGGCCCAACCGGAGACGTAGGCAACATGCAAGGCAAAATCGGTGTTTGCCGCCGCGGTTCCTTCCAGTTTGGCGTTAAGGCCCTGCGCCTGCAGCGCGCCGGTGCCATTGCCGTCATCATCGTAAACAACGGTGCTGCAGCCCCTGGCGCCATGGCCGCCGGCGACTCTGGCGACCGTGTAAACATCCCCGTCATCTTCGTAGATGGCTCTTGGCTCAACACGGTGCGCCCGTTCTTGCTCAACGGCTCGCTCAACGTATCAATCGGTAACCCCGTAGGCCAGTTTGCCTTCAACCTGGCGCTGCAGAGAGATCTGGTAACTTTCCCTAACCAGATCCACATCCCCTCTGCCCTGGTGAGAGACACGGGCGACTTCAAATTCCCCATCGGTGGTTTTGCCCGCAACATCGGCAACCAAGCCCAGAGCAGCGTAACCATGACGGCCACCGTCCGCCGTGTGAAGCCTGAGCCTGCCCAACTCTTTACCCAGACGCGTACCATCGCTACCATCGCCGCAGCAGGCACCACGGGCGACACGTCTGAGGGCCAGTCTTTCGGCACCTTCGACCTCGTGCAGGCCTCTGGTGCACGCAGCAGCTACAAAGGCCACTACCAGCTGACCTACAACGTAACCAGCGCCAACCAAGACGCCAACGCATCTGACAACACCTACACCGTAGATTTCTACGTAGGTATGGTGCCTAATGTAACACTGGCTGGCAGAGACTCCATCAGCTTCTCTAAAGCCCGCCTCGATACCACCACCGTAACGGAGCGCACAGGCCGCCCCATCAACACCATCAGCATCACCCGCTCTGGCGGTGGTGCTCTTAAGTGGGGCCACTACCACCGCACGGGCTCTACCGGCGGTTTCGTAAACGCTATGACCTGGGCCGTTACCACCAACAACGCTGCCGCAACCGACTCTCTGGGCGGTGTGAGCATCGACCTCGAGGTACACGAGTGGGCAGATGCCAACAACGACGGCGCCATCACCGATGCCGAGCTTACCCTGCTGGGCAACGCCACCCGCATTTACAACAACAACCGCGAGCGTGGTGTCTACTTCACCGAGCAGATTACCGACCTGGCCACCGGCAACGCTGGCGTACAGATTGAGCCCCGCAAGCGTTACCTGTACCTGGTGAACTACTCAGGCACCAACACCGTGTTCATTGCCTCTGACGAGGGCGTAGATTACCAGCTATGGTTTGCCAACAACAACAACAACGACGTTGTGGCTCCCCTCTTCAACGGTACGGCCTGGGGCTTCTTCCAGCTAGACCAAGTAGCCGCCCTGCGTGTGGACATCCACCCCGTGGCAGGCGTTACTACGCAGCCTGGCCTCAACATCCCCACCAACGTCCGCAGCCTGGTTAACACCGGTGCCCGCCTGCACGTACACCCCAACCCTGCCGCAGACCGCGTACAGCTTACGGTAGGTGACATGGGCGGCTTCGGCAAGGCCACCATCCGCGTCACAGATCTGGCAGGCCGCCTGGTAGAGACCCGCACCGAGACGCTGCAAGGCACGGCCAGCTACTTCTTCATGTCTACCGCCGGTTACAACAACGGCGTGTACAACGTAGAAGTAATCACCCCCCGCGGCCGCGCTACGCAGAAACTCGTAGTAGCTCACTAAGCCATACGGTCCTTTTAAGCAAAAGCCCCCAGGCCCAACGGTCTGGGGGCTTTTGCATTTGTTAGGTTATGGAAAAAGGGCATTTGCTCCCCATCCCCTCCCCTATGGGTTATTCTATAACTACCCCAATAGGTACTTGCTCCTCCTCTCCCCTGAAGGGGGAGAGGGGGCTGGGGGGTGAGGGGGTGCTGCCCATGCACAGGGGGCTGGGGGGCGAGGGGGTAACGCATACAGCCGCCTTGCCCCCCACCAGAGTGCATTTGCATTTGTTGCACCTGCCAACCACAACCCTGCCTGGCTGTTTGCGTACCTGCCCTCACCGGCTGGCCAACATGTAGTTGGCAGGCCCCAACCCAACCACAAAACCTCTCTCACTCAAACGCTACAGCTTTATGCGCTTCTTTCTACGCCCTGGCCTGGTGGCCGCCTTGCTCTTGCTGCTTGGCCGCCCTGCCCTTGCCCAATATCAACTGGTGGTGCTCTCTCCGGCTGCGGTGGCCGGGCCCGTGAGCGGCACGGTAGAGCCCGATACCACTACCTGGGCTTTCAGCAGCCGCCCCGTGGTGGGCATAGCCCAATGGGCCAGCCCAGACTCGCTGGCCATAGACACGGCCAACCCCGTGCTGCCTCGCCTTGGCAACCTGGCGGGTAAGATTGCCCTCATCCGGCGCGGTGGCATCGAGTTTGGGCAGAAAGCCTTTCAGGCCCAGCAGGCCGGTGCCGTGGGCGTAATCATCGTCAACAACCAGAACCCGCCTCCTGGCCAGATCGTCGGCGGGCGCTATGGGGCGCAGGTCAATATTCCTGTCATCATGGTGCCGCGCGAGTGGGCCCTGCGCAACGCCAGCCTCATCACGGCGGGGGTGCTCCAACTGCAACTGGGCAATGTGGCAGGCTTCTATGCCAACAACATCGGCCTGCAGCCGGCTGGCCTCTTCCCGCCGTCTGAGACCTTCAAGCCCGCGCACATGGTGCGCGATACGGGCGACATGCGCTTCCGCGTAGGGGGACGCGTGTTTAACCTGGGCCGTGGCGGGGCTGCCAACATTACCCTCAAGGCCATGATCGAGCGCGTGGGGCCCAATCCACAGATGCTCTACCAAGACTCGGCCACCGTTACGACGCTCAACCCGGCCGACACCAGCGACGGCGATATGCTGCGCATGTTCGACCTGGTGGCCGCAGACCCCGGCCGGGCAGATTACTTTGGCCGCTACCGCCTTACTTATATGGTAAGCGCGGCCAACACCACCGACGAGAACCCCGCCGACAACACCTACACCTTCGACTTTTACCTCGACCGCAACAGCTTCTCCAAAGCACGCATCAATACCGATGCATCGGCGGCCAACTTCTACCAGCCTTTTTATACCATCGGCCTTACCAAGGCAGGTGGTGGGGCGCTCAAGTGGGGCTTCATGCACCGCACCGGCTCGCAAGGCGGTTATGTACAAGGCTTCACCTTCCTGGCTTCGTCTGACGGTACACCCGCCAACACCCTCGTCGGCGAGGCCCTCGAGGCCGAAGTACACGAGTGGGTAGATGCCAACAACGACAGCACCATAGACCTGAACGAGACCACCCTGCTCGGTAACGGCACCTACACCTACAACAGCCAGCAAGAGAGCGGGCAGTTCGTCAGCGTAGATGTGTCTGACGTAACCTCGGGCCAGCCCACCGTACAACTGCTGCCCGGCCGCCACTACCTGCACGTGGTGAGCTACTCCGGCAACAAGACCATCTTCATCGGGGCAGACGACCAGTACATAGACTACTCCCTGCGCCTGGCCAACCCCATCGGCAAAGAGCAAGACGTGGTGCTGTTCAACGGCACCAGCTGGGGTTTCTTCAGCCAAGAGAACAAGACGGCCCTGCGCGTCCGCATCGGCAGCTCTACCACAGACACGCTAGAGCAGTTGCCGCTTAACGCCCGCCGCCTGGCCCAAGTGCCTACGCTGGGCGTGTACCCCAACCCGGCCACGCGCACCATCCAAGTCTCCGTAGGCGATGCCCAGGGCAGCGGCTGGGCCACCCTCGCCCTGCAAGACCTCTCTGGCCGCACGCTCCGCACCGAGCGCATGGCCCTGCAAGGCAACCGCAGCGCCTACACCTTCTCGGTGGCCGATCTGCCGCCGGGCCTCTACCAGGTCAGCATCCGCACCCCGCGCGGGGCAGCAAGCCGCAAGCTGTCGGTGGTGAGGTAACCGCTCGGGATTTACGCATACAGCTAGGCGCCAGCCCTCCTAAGGGGCTGGCGCTTCTGCTTTTGGGTATGCTGGTGGAGACTACCCCCGCCCGCCACCTTTTGGCACCCAACCCCTAGCACCTTCGCACTGCCACCGCTCTCTAGCCTTATGAGAAAATAAACCTTACCTGGCAATGGGTGTACCATCTATCTGACCATACCTTTGCCTAAACCCAATAAAAGTAGAAACTATATCTAACTATAAAGGGTAAACAATTTTCTCCTTTCGGCTGCAGCGGCTGTGTGCACCCTTCGGGCGGTATCTCTCCTTCGGACAGGCTTTGCCATGGCACAACGCGCAATCTTACACCTAGACCTAGACGCCTTCTTCGTATCCGTAGAAGCGCTCAAAAACCCGGCCCTGCGCGGCCGCCCCGTCGTCGTGGGCGGCAGCGGAGACCGAGGCGTAGTAGCCGCCGCCAGCTACGAGGCCCGGCGCTACGGCATCCACGCGGCCATGCCCGCCCGGCAGGCCCGCCAACTCTGCCCCCAGGCCTTGTTTGTGCGGGGCGATTTTGAATCGTACGGCCGCTATTCAGACCTCGTCACCGAGGTCCTGCAAGACCAGGCCCCCGTGCTGGAGAAAGCCTCCATAGACGAGTTCTACGTCGATATGACCGGCATGGAGCGCTTCTACGGCGCCCTGCGCTGGGCCCAGGAGCTTAAAAAGAAGGTCGTGCACGAGACCGGCCTCTCGCTCACCATCGGCCTGTCAGAGAATAAAACCGTCAGCAAGGTTGCCGTCGGCGAGCACAAGCCCAACGGCCAGGTCCAGATAGACTACGGCCAGGAGCGTGCCTTTCTGGCCCCGCTAGACGTAGGCCGCATCCCCATGGTAGGCGAGCGCACCGCCCACCTGCTCAAAACGATGGGCGTTTACCGCGTCGGCACCCTGGCCCAGGTACCCGTGCAGCGCCTAGAGGGCCTGCTCGGCAAGCCCGGCCGAGACCTTTGGCACAAGGCCAACGGCCAAGATGCCTCGCCCGTGGTGCCCTACCAGGCCCGCAAAAGCCTCTCGGCCGAGAGCACCTTCAGCACCGATACCACCGACGTCACCTTTCTGCGCCGCGAGCTGCTGCGCATGCTCACCGAGCTCACCTACCAGCTCCGCCAGCAGCAAGAGACCACCGGCTGCCTCACGGTCAAAATCCGCTACGCCAACTTCGACACCCACACGCGCCAGGTCACCCTGCCCTACACCAGCTCAGACGCCGTACTGCTCCAGGCCGCCCAAGAGGCCTTCGAGCGCCTGTACGACCGCCGCCTGCTGGTGCGCCTGCTGGGCGTGCGGCTCTCCAAGCTCTGCCGCAGCGGGGCCCAGTTGGCCCTCTTCGACGCCTCGGCCCGCCTGGCCCCGCTAGACCTAGCCCTGGACAAAATCCGGACACGCTTCGGCTTAGACGCGGTGCGGAGGGCCGCCCTGGCCTAGCCGGCCGGCACGGGTGCCATGTACGTCTGCCACTCCCACTTCAGCTTCAACTACGGCCTGCTCTCGCCCGAGCAGCTCGTGGCCGAGGCCCAGGCCCGGGGCCAGCAAACCCTCGTGCTGGCCGACATCCTCCACGTAGGCGGCGTGTTCGACTTTGTCCGCGCCTGCCGCAAGGCGGGCATCCGCCCCGTGGTGGGGGTAGCCTTCCACCACCAAGACCTGCACCACTTCACAACCCTGGCCTTCGCTGACGAGGGCTTTGCCGAGATCAACCGCTACCTCTCGGCCTGGCTGGCGGCTGGCGGCCCCCTCCCTCCGCCAGACCTGGCCCACGGAGCCGTCGTCTTCCCCTTCTCGGCGGCGGCGTTGCAGCGCAAGTTGGGCCCCCATCATTACATCGGCGTGCGCGCCCAAGAGCTGGGCCGCTTTGCCTGGGCTTGCCAGCAAAACCCCCGCCTGGCCTACCGCTGCCTGGCCTGGCAGCCCGTCACCTTTCTAGACCGCGCCGGCTACGACCTGCACCGCCTGCTGCGGGCCATAGACCACAACACCCTGCTCTCTAAGCTGCAGGCCCGGCAGCATGCCCCCATCACCCAGCACTGGCCCAGCCCCCAGCGCATGCACGCCGCCTTTGGCCAGGCCCTGGGCCTGTTGCGCAACGCCGACGCCCTGCTGGCCCGCTGCCACTTTAGCCCCAACCTGACGGCCCCCAAAAACAAGAAGACCTTCCTCGGCACCAAAGCTGCAGACCTGGCCGAGCTCACCCGCCTGGCCTGGGAGGGCTTTGCCCACCGCTACGGCAGCCCCGCCGCCCACCCCGAAGCCCGTGCCCGCCTAGACAAAGAGCTGGAGGTAATTGCCGAGCTAGACTTTGAGGCCTACTTCCTTATCACGCACGACGTTATTCGCTTTGCCCAGCACAAGGGCTTCTTCCACGTAGGCCGCGGCTCGGGTGCCAACTCGATGGCCGCCTACTGCCTGAGCATCTCAGACGTGGACCCCATCGAGCTAGACCTGTACTTCGAGCGCTTCATCAACCGGCACCGCACCTCCCCGCCAGACTTTGACATAGACTTCAGCTGGGACGAGCGCCCCAAGGTGCAGGCCTACCTCTTCGAACGCTACGGGCCAGACCATGTCGCCATGATGGGCACCCTGACGACCTACCAGGGCCGCGGCCCCATCCGCGAGCTGGGCAAGGTCTTCGGCCTGCCCAAGGCCGAGATCGATGCCCTGGTAGCCCGCCCCGAGCGCGGCCAAGAGACCGAGATCGGCCGCCAGATCCTCCACTACGGCGGCCAGATGGTAGATATGCCCTGCGCCCAGGGCGTGCACGCCGGCGGCATCCTCATCTCAGAGCAGCCGCTGTACTGCTACACCGCCCTCACGCCCATGCCGCTGGGCCACCCCGTCACCCACTTCGACATGTACGTGGCAGAAGACATCGGCTTTGCCAAGTTCGACATCCTCAGCCAGCGCGGCCTGGGCCACATCCGCGAGGCCGTCCAGATCATCGCCGAAAACCGCGGCCAAGCCGTCAACATCCGAGACGTGGCTCGCTTTAAGCAAGACGCCGCCGTGCGCCACAACATCCGCGCCGCCCACACCATCGGCTGCTTCTACATAGAGAGCCCGGCCATGCGCCAATTGCTGGGCAAGCTCCGCTGCCAAGACTACCTGACGCTGGTGGCGGCCTCGTCCATCATCCGGCCCGGCGTAGCCAAAAGCGGCATGATGCGCGCCTACATAGAGCGCTTTCATGACCCGGCCAAAATCCGCTACGTCCACCCAGACCTAGAGCCCCTGCTGGCCGAGACCTACGGCGTGATGGTCTATCAAGAAGACGTCATCAAGGTGGCCCACCACTTTGCCGGTATGGACCTGGCCGACGCCGACATCCTGCGCCGGGGCATGAGCGGCAAGTACCGCTCCCGCCTGGAGTTTGACCGCGTGCGCGACACCTACTTCCAGCTCTGCGCCGCCAAGGGCTACGACGAGGCCGGCGCGGCCGAGGTCTGGCGGCAAATCGAGAGCTTCTCGGGCTACTCGTTCAGCAAGGCCCACTCAGCCAGCTTTGCGGTAGAGAGCTACCAGTCGCTCTACCTCAAGACGCACTGGCCGCTAGAGTTTGCCGTGGCCGTCGTCAACAACTTCGGCGGCTTTTACCGCACCGAGGTCTATGTGAACGAGTGCCGCCGCGCCGGCGGGCAGATAGAGGCGCCCTGCATCAACCGCAGCCGCTACAAGACCTGGCTGCAGGGCACCGTCGTCTGGCTCGGCTTCATCCATGTGCTGGGCCTAGAGGCCCAGGTGGCCGAGCGCCTGCTGGCCGAGCGCACCCAAAACGGCCCCTTCGCCAGCCTGGAGGACTTTTGCGCCCGCGTCCGCCCCGGCCTAGAGCAGACCCTGCTGCTGGTCCGCGTAGGGGCGCTGCGCTGCTTTGGGGCAGACAAGAAGACGCTCATGTGGGATGCCCAGGCCCTCCATGCCCAGAAGACGATGCGCGCCCCCGTGGCCGCCCAGCTCTTTGCCACCCCCGTGAGCGCCTACGCCCTGCCCACCTTGAGCACCTACGACGACGAAGATGCCTACGACCAGATCGAGCTGCTGGGCTTCCCCCTCTGCTCGCCCTTCACCCTGGCCGAAGACCCCGCCCGCCTGCAAGGCACCCTGGGCGTGCGAGACATGGCCGCCCACCTGGGCTGCGCCGTGCGCATGGTGGGCTACCTGGTCTGCACCAAAGGCGTGCGCACCGTCCGCGGCGAGGGCATGTGCTTCGGATGTTTCTTAGACGCAGACAGCGACTTTCTGGACACGGTCCACTTTCCGCCCACGCTGGCGGCCTGGCCCTTCCGCGGCCCGGGCCTCTACGAACTGCACGGCACCGTCACGGAGGAGTTCGGCGTCTATGCCCTCCAAGTCTCCCGCATGGAGCGCCTCTTCTTCCGCCCAGACCCCCGCGTCAAACCCCTGCCCCAGCCAGTTGAAAGTTGAAATGTGCCCCCTGAATCTGTGTAAGGGCTGCGCCCCCTAATTCTGTGCAATGGCTGTGCCCCCCCCTTCAACTGTGCAATGGCTTTGCCATTGTCACGTGCTAAGGCGAGGCTGCGCCTCGCGTGTAGGCCAGCGCGCCAGACCTGGCAACCTGCAGATGACGTAGGGTGCAGATTGTAGCGCGGGCTGTAGCCCGCGAGGCCCGCGTGTTCACCCCAGGCTAAAGCCAGAGGCTACTGCTAAGGCGACGGCTAAAGCCGAACGCTCTGAGCCTTCGGCAGCAAGAAAGTTGCTGTTCGAGGGCTCCAGCCCTCGCA
>CANGYH010000004.1 GCA_947458545.1 Cytophagaceae bacterium
CTCATTGAGCACGGGCTCTATCAAGGCCCAGTCCTGATCGGTAAGCCTGCCTGGATAGCCCAGGCCCGGCGTCGTTGCAGCTTTCATAGCTCATTCGGTTTTTGTCCAAAACCTATACGAGCCAAAAACAAAAGAATCTAAACAGCTTCAGGAGACCGGGACCAGCATTTAGGGGGAGACCGGGACTAGCATCTAGGAGGTGAGCGACACCAGCGGCCTTCGCCTTTGCTTTGCTACCGCCGCTTCTTCGGTGGGCGGTCGCTTTTGCCGCCGTTCTTTTGGCGGCGGGCCTGGGCGCGGTCTTGGCTGCCCGGGCGCTTGGGGGCTTTGTCCCAACGGTCAAAGTCTCGGCCCCGGTCGTGGCGGGTGGCGGGGGCCTGGTCGGCCAGCTCCAGGTCTAGGGTGCGCTTCAGCAGGTTGGCGTCTTTGACACGCACCCGCAGCCGGTCTCCAAACTGAAAGCGGCGGCCCCGGCGGCGGCCTGTGATGGTGAGGCGCTCAGGATCGTACACGTAGTGGTCGTCGCGGATGTCGGCCAGGCGCACCATGCCCTCGCAGGCCGTGTCCACAATCTCCACATACAGCCCCCACTCCGTCAGGCCAGAGACCAGGCCCTCAAACTCTTGGCCGATGCGCTCCATCATAAACTCTACCTGCTTGTACTTGATGCTGGCGCGCTCGGCGTCGGCGGCGCGCTTTTCCATCTCGCTGCTGTGCTTGCAGCTCTTCTCAAGCAGTTCGGTGGCCTCCGGAAACTTGCCTTGCAGGTAGGCCGCCAGGCAGCGGTGGGCCAGCATATCCGGGTAGCGGCGGATGGGGCTGGTGAAGTGCGTGTAGTGCTTGTACCCCAGCCCGAAGTGGCCCAGCGGATCTACCGTGTAGCGGGCCTTCATCATGCTGCGGACGGCAAACTGCGCGATAACGGCCCCCTCAGGCCGGCTCTCTGTGTCAGAGCTGAGCTTGTTGAGGGCCGTTTGCAGGTTGCCGCTTTCGGTGGCCAGCCTATGGCCAAAGCGGGATACGAACTGCCGCAACTGCTCGATCTTCTCCCCATCGGGCGGCTCGTGGACGCGGTACACCATGGGGTTGGGCCGGTTGGGCAGGGCTGCCACCTGGGCCAGGCTTCGCTTGGGGCCGGTGGTTTTGAGGCCATCGGCCTTTAGGGCATAGACGTACTCGGCCACGTATTTGTTGGCCAGCAGCATAAAGTCTTCGATGAGCTTGTGTGCGTCTTTGCGCACCTTGGGCACGACCTTGACCGGCTTGCCCTCGGCGTCGAGCACAAAGCGCAGCTCGGGCGTCTCGAAAGAGACAGCACCGTGAGAAAAACGCCCCTCCCGCAGCTTGTAGGCCAGGCGGTTGAGGGTGAGCACTTCTTCTTTGAAGTCGCCCTCTGCGCCTTCCAGCATTTCTTGCACCTGCTCGTAACTGAAGCGGCGATCTGAGTGGATGACCGTACGGCCATACCAGGGGTTGTGCACGCGGCCATCCTCGTCTAGCTCAAACACGGCAGAGAAGGTCAGCTTGTCCTCGTGCGGCCGCAGCGAGCAGAGCTCGTTGCTGAGGCGCTCGGGCAGCATAGGCACCACCCGATCCACCAGATAAACGCTGGTGGCGCGGCGCAGGGCCTCGGCCTCTAGGGCGGTGCCCTCGCGCACGTAGTGCGTCACATCGGCTATGTGGACGCCAATCTCCCACCGGCCGTTGTCTAGCTTGCGGATGGAGAGGGCGTCGTCAAAGTCTTTGGCGTCAATCGGGTCTATGGTAAAGGTGGTGATGGCGCGCATGTCTCGGCGCTTGGCTACCTCGGCCTTGGTGATGCCGGGCTTGATCTGGTTGGCCTCGGCCTCCACCTCTTCCGGAAAAGCCTCCGGCAGCCCAAACTCCGACAGGATGCCCAGCATCTCGGCCTTGTGCGTCCCCGCCACACCGAGGCGCTCTACCACGCGGCCCACAAGATTGCCGCCGTCAGGGGCCCACTGGGTTACTTCTACCACAATCTTGTCGCCCGGTTTGGCATCGGCCTCGGCGCCGGGCTCCAGGTGGATTTCTTCCCACATGCGCTTCATCTCCGGCTCCAGAAAGAGGCGGCGGCCGCTGGCGCGCAGCGTGCCCACAAAGCGGGTGCGGGCGCGCTCCAGCACCTGTAGCACCTGGCCTTCGGGCTTTTCGTCTTCGCCATAAGCGGGCATATAGCGCACACGGATTTTGTCTCCGTGCAGGGCCCCGAGGAGGCGGTCGGGCCTCAAGACGATGTCTGGCGATACGTTCTCTACGATGGCAAAGGCCCGCCGGGCGCTAACGTAGTCTAGCACGCCCTCGGCCTCTTTGGCCGACAGCACGGAGGTGAACCCGCCTCCTTTGTGCCCGTCCAGGTAGAGAATCTGGCCCTGGTCTATGAGGTCTTCCAGGATGTCGGCCAGCTCATACAGATCGGCCCGGTGGTGCAGGTGGAAGTGCCGCGCCAGCTCCTGGTCTGAGAAGATGTAGCCGGGCCGTGCGTCCAGCACGCGCACCAGTTCTGTTGGGGTAGGGATAGCCATATCGAAAGCCTTATACGGGCCGATGTGGCTGCAAGGTAAGCCCCCGCAGGCCGGGGCAGCCCGCTGGCGGCTACTCCCGCACCCACCGCAGGCTCTGGCTGCCCATGAGCAGCAGGTAGTTGCCGCGCGGCAGGGCGGAGAGGTCTAGGTGGGTGGTGCCGGGTTGTAGGTAAACCTGGCGGACGCGCTGGCCTTGGGGGGTGAGTACCTCTAACTGCCCGGCTTTCTGGCTCTCGAAGGACACCGTACCTGTGGAGGGGTTGGGGTAGGCAGTAAAGCTCGTGGTTGCGCTAACAAAGCGGGGCTGGGTGCGGGTGGGTTGTTGAGGAGCCAGGAGGGCCACGGAGAAGTCGCCCCCTGCCGCTACGGCATAAGCTCTACCTAACCCTTGAGGGACAGAACTTTGTGAGTAAAGATTTGCCCCCCATGCCACAACAGAGCCATCTTGCTTCAGCGCAAGGCTAAAGTCATAACCAGCAGCAATGGCTACAACATTCTGCAGACCCGCTGGCACCGAAGCTTGCCCTGAATCATTCCATCCCCATGCAACAACTACTCCATTACGCCTAAGAGCAAGACTGTGAAACCTCCCGGCTGCCACTGCAATAACATCGTTTAAGCCTTGTGGTACGTTTATCTGCCCGCGATAATTTGATCCCCATGCTACCACTTCTCCGGTGTACCTAATGGCCAAATTATGATCGCCACACGCAGAGATTGAAACCACGCTGTCCAGATTTTGCGGAACAGATATTTGGTTTTGTGAATTATCACCCCAAGCAATAACGTCTCCAGTCTCTTTTAATGCAATACTATGCCTTTCACCAGCAGCCACAGCAAATACGTTGCTTAATGATGCCGGCACCTGAGTTTGAGAGGCGTTATTTCTACCCCAAGCTGTTACTGTTCCATCTAGATTAACTACAAGGCTATGATAGCTGCTTGCAGCAACAGCTTTTACTCGTCCTAAACCTGGGGGGACAGTTGACTGGTTGTATGCATTATTTCCCCAAGCTGATGTTGAGCCATCTGTATTGAGGATAAGGACATGATCTCGTCCAGCTGACATTGCAGATGCTTCGATTATACCTAAGGGTACGCTGCTGTTAAAGAAAAAATCTGTGCTCCATGTTACTACAGAACCATCGTTTCTAATGACGTGGCAACTTTGCCATCCTGCATGGATTTTCTTAACACCACTAAGACCTGATGGTGGGCTCAATTGTCCATTCGGATTCCAACCCCAGGTCATTATTGTTCCATCCTTCCTAAGAGCCATGCTATATGAGCTGCTCGCAGAAATTGCAACAACACCATTCAGGCCTTGAGGCACATCGGTTTGGCCATGACTGTTTAAACCCCAAGCTACAACTGTACTGTCTTCTTTAATTGCTAAACTATGCAAGCCACCACATGCTATGGCTGTAACATTGTTTAAGCCAGCAGGAATTTCAAGTTGCCTGTAAGTATTACTGCCCCAAGCGACAACCTGGCCATCACTTTTAAGTGCAAGACTATGGCTAACACCAGCCGCTATATTGACAACACCAGAAAGCCCAGGTGGTGGCGTAGATTCTCCTTGATCATTAACACCCCAGCATCTAACCGTTCCATTCCGCAATAATGCTATACTATGGTCTAAACCGGCTTCAACTCTAACAACTCCCCTTAATCCCGCAGGCACTTCAACTTGGCCGTACCTATTATTCCCCCAGGCTATAACGGTACTGTCAACGTTTATTGCCAAACTATGGATGCCACCTGAAGCAACAGCAAGCGCCTTTTTTACTGTAAAAGGCACAATACCTTGTCCGTATTGATTCATACCCCAGGATACAACGGTACTGTCTGGCAGAAGAACGAAATAAGGGTCTGGCCCGGCAATACTTTGGATCGGCTGATTGACAAAACCAGACAAACCTCTTAACCCCAAAACCGCAGATTAAATCCACCCTGTTGTGCCTGGGCAGTTAGTGCAAAAAAGCAAAGAAAAGCGAGGGTAAAGTTTAGATAACGCATACGCAAAGAGACATTTAGGTTGCCAATATAGCGTCAAGGCACTTCACTTACAAATGGAGCCGGCGTTGGCAAAAGGTGGTTTTGCCTGCAACGCAACCCTCCCCCCGCACCTGCGTTAGCACGGGGGTAAAAACCCCAAACCACCCCTTCCGCTACCCCCTATGAAAGCCTTACGCTACCACGGCATCAAAGACGTCCGCATAGACAACGTGCCCGATCCGGAAATACAAGACCGGCGCGACGCCATCATCCGCGTTACCTCCACGGCCATTTGCGGGTCAGACCTGCACATCTACAACGGGTCTATTCCGCAGCCGCTGCCGATGGTGCTGGGCCACGAGTTTATGGGCGTGGTAGAAGAGGTGGGCTCGGGCGTGACCAAGCTCAAGAAGGGCGACCGCGTGGTGGTGCCTTTTCCGGTGGCGTGTGGGCACTGCCACTTCTGCAGCAACGAGCTGCACCAGCACTGCGAAAACAGCAACGCCAACCACTACGGCCCCGAAGGCGGCCTGATGACAGAAAAAGGCGGGGCGCTCTTTGGTTATACCGACCTCTACGGCGGCTACGACGGGGGCCAGGCCGAGTTCGTCCGCGTGCCCTACGCCGACGTGGGCCCCGTGCACGTGCCCGAGGGTATGGACGATGAGCAGGTGCTGTTCTTGACAGACATCTTCCCGACGGCGTGGACGGGCCTGCAATGGGCCGAGCTGAAGGGCGGCGAGACGGTGGCCATCTTCGGGGCCGGGCCGGTGGGGCTGATGGCCGCCAAGGGGGCCTGGCTGCTGGGGGCCAAGCGTGTGGTGGTGATAGACCCGCTGGAGTATCGCCTGGCCAAAGCCCGCGAGACGACCGGGGCCGAGACGATCCGCTGGGAGAGCCACAAGCAGGTGGTAGAGCAACTGCGCGCCATGACGGACGGCCGCGGGCCAGAGGTCTGCATAGAGGCCGTAGGCTTTGAGCCGGAGCGCAATCTGGGCGACCGTATCAAGGCGGTGGTCAACTTCGAGAAGGGATCGGCCAAGGTGCTGGAGGCGTGTATGTCGGCCGTGCGCCGGGGCGGGTTTGTGTCGGTGCTGGGCGTTTACTCGACGCCGTTTGATAACTTCCCCATCCACCAATGGTTCGACAAGGGCATCACGCTCAAAGGCGGGCAGGCGCAGGCGCAGAAGTACATCCGCCCCTGCCTGGAGCTAGTGCAGCAGGGCAAGCTACGGCTGGACGACATCATCACCCACCGCCTGCCGCTGGCCGAGGCACCGCATGCCTACAACATCTTTCGCAACAAGCTGGAAGACTGCGTAAAGGTGGTGCTGAAGCCCTAAGGGCATAGGCCCGGGGTGGCAAGTGGCAAAGCAAGGAACTCCCATCTTCTGTGCCGACCTTTGCGGCCAGTCATGCGGTATCTGATTTTTCTATGCCTGGCACTGGCCCTGCGGCCGAGCACGGCACGGGCTTGGGGGTTTTTGGCGCACAAGCGCATCAACCACCTGGCCGTTTATATGCTGCCTGAGCCGATGCTCAGCTTCTACAAGCGGCACCAGGCCTACCTGGCAGAGGCCGCCCCCAACCCAGACAAGCGCCGGAACCTAGACCCAGCCGAGGCACCACGCCATTACATAGACCTAGATGTGCGGGCCTTCTCAGACTCGTTTTTGGTACGGAGCCGCCCGCCCTGGCAGCCAGCCGTAGCCCGCTATACCGAGGATACCCTCAACAAGTATGGCACCGTGCCCTGGCAGGTGCAGCTTACCTGCTACCGCCTTACCAAAGCCTTTGAGGCGCACGACTGGCCCGCCGTTATCTACCAGAGCGCCGAGCTGGGCCACTACGTGGGCGATGCCAACGTACCCCTGCATACCACCGAAAACTACGACGGCCAGCTCAGCGGCCAGCGCGGCATCCACGCCCTGTGGGAGAGCCGCTTGCCTGAGCAGTTCTATGCCACCTTTACGTTCTTGCCCGGCAAGGCGCAGCTGGTGCCAGACATCAACGCCCGTGTCTGGGCCGACGTGCTGACCACCCACCGCGGGCTAGACTCGGTGCTGCGGTTTGAGCAGGCCGTGCAGCAGCGCATCCCCGTAGAGCAGAAGACCGTCACCAACGAGCGGGGCACACGCATCCAGCGGCAATACTCAGAGGCGTTTTCGGCCGCTTACCACCAGATGCTGGCCGGGCAGGTAGAGCGCCGTCTGCACGCCTCCATTCGCCTGCTGGGCGACCTTTGGTACACCTGCTGGATGAACGCCGGCCAGCCTACCCTGCCAGACGAGATGGGCCCCGACCCTCCCGCCCCGGCTGAGCCCGCCCCCCGCCCGGCAGGCAAAGCCACCATGAAACGCGACGAAGAGTAGCAGCCCACCAGCCAACCCTGCCCGGCCCATTGCGCGTACTAGGGTTTCCACAAAACCGCTAGTACCATGAAAAATCTATACCCGGCAGCCTGCCTGGCCCGCAGTTTGGCCCTGTTGGCACTGCCCCTAAGCCTGGCTGTCACTACGCGGGCGCAGGCCCCACCCCCGCATGTTTACGGCATTACGGCAGATGCGCGGCTGGTCAGTTTCTCTACCACGGCACCCAATGTTATCCGCAGCAGCAGGCCCATCAGCGGCGTGCCCACCGGCTATTTTCTGACGGGCCTCAGCCGCAGGCCCCGCACCGGCGAGCTTTACATGGCCGCCTACAATACCGGCATTGGCCGGGCGCGTATCTACCGGCTAGACACTGCCACAGGCCAGGCGAGCGAAATCCGCGCCGCACCGCTAGACCTACCGCTGGGCAACCGAGACAGCAAGGGCTTCTGCTTTGATACCCGCCAAGACCGTATGGTACTGGCAGGCTATACCGACCGAGCCTATTGGCTAGATGGCGCTACCGGCAATGTGCTGGCCATAGACTCTGGCCTGGCCTACCCCGCCGGCGACCCCAACGCCGGGGCCAACCCGGCCCTGGGTAGCGTGGCCATAGACCCCGGTGCCGATACGACGCTGCCGCCCCGGCGCTACGTCTTCGACGACAGCCTGGGCATTGTAGGCCATTGGGGCGACACGGGCCGGCTACGCTATGTAGGCTTTGCCCAACTCAACTTTCAGCCCCTGAACGGAGGGGTAGAGCTAGAGGTGCTGCGTACCCCGGGCGACACCGCCTACCAGGCCTTTGCCAGCGGTGTGCTCCATGGCGGGGCAGCCTCTGCCCTTTATCGGGTAGATCTGCAGACGGGCTTTTTCAGCCCCTTCGGCCAGATAGGCCCAGCCCCGGGCCTCATCTTGCGAGACATTGCCCTGATGCCCCAGGCCGACCCGCTGGCGGCAGCCCAGCCTAGGGCCGTGTTTTTTATGCGCCTTAGCCCAAACCCGGCCGGGGTAGCCACACAACTGCACTTGAACCAGCCCACCGCCCCCGGCAGCCAACTGACGATTACCGATGCAGCCGGGCGCAACGTCTGGCAGCAGACCCTGGATGCAGGCATGCTATCGGTTCCCTTGCCGACGGCGCCTCTGCCGCCGGGCCTCTATCGCTGCGGCCTGGCTGCCCCCGGCAGCCCTGCCGCCTGGGTACGCCTTGTACGCTGATACCATAGCGGCCAAACCAAAAGCAAAAAGCCGCTGCTCTCGATGGGGAGCAGCGGCTTTTGATTTTTAAGTAACCTTCAGGCAGACCCAGCTACCAAACGCGGATGGCCTTGCCTGCTGACACCTCGTCGTACACCATGCGCAGGCCGTCTGCCAGATCGATCTTGTGGTGCCAGCCCAGGCCGTGCAGCTTGCTCACGTCCATGAGCTTGCGGGGGGTGCCGTCGGGCTTGCTGCTGTCCCATACGATCTGGCCTTGGTAGCCCACTGTTTGCGAGACGAGCTCTGCCAGCTCTTTGATCGTCACGTCTGTACCCGTGCCGATGTTGACAAGGCCCGGGGCAGAGTAGTTCTCCATCAAAAAGACGCAGGCCTCGGCCAGGTCGTCGGCATGGAGAAACTCGCGGCGGGGCGAGCCCGTGCCCCAGCAGGTAACCGTAGGCGCCCCAGCCAGCTTGGCCTCGTGGAACTTGCGGATGAGGGCGGGCAGCACATGGCTGTTGTTGAGGTCGTAGTTATCGTTGGGACCGTAGAGGTTGGTCGGCATCACCGAGATGAAGTCAGACCCATACTGAGCTCGGTAGGCATCGCACATCTCGATGCCTGCGATTTTGGCGATGGCATAGGGCTGGTTGGTGCTCTCCAGGGTTCCCGTCAGCAGGGCGTCCTCGCGCAGGGGCTGCGGGGCCATCTTGGGGTAGATGCAAGAGCTGCCCAAAAAGAGCAGCTTCTTGGCCCCATGCACGTGCGCCTGGTGGATGACGTTGCTCTGGATGAGCAGGTTCTCGTAGATAAACTGGCCGCGGTACACGTTGTTGGCGTGGATGCCGCCCACCTTAGCCGCCGCCAGAAAGACGTAGTCCGGCTTTTCGGCCGCAAAGAAGTCGGCCACGGCCTGTTGGCTGGTCAGGTCCAGCTCTTTAGAGCCGCGGGTGATGATATTTTGGTAGCCGAGCGTCTGCAGGCGGCGCACCAGGGCCGAGCCCACCATTCCGCGGTGGCCGGCTACGTAGATTTTGGCGTTGGTTTCCATGTTTTGTTCGATCGCCTCTCAAGTAGGTAAAGACTGTCAAAAGAATCTGGAGAGAGCTACCTCAGGACTTAAAACTTCTGGTTCAGTCAGACCAAGGTTTTGAAAAGCAATATCCCGGCTTAATACAGCCATGCATTTGGCTTTGCGCGCTGCTTGGTATTGGAGGGCATCCTCAAGGTCAGGGATGGGTAAAGCAAATGCTTCGTCTACATCCTTTTTATCTTGGCCAACTACATCAAAGTTTGGATATACACTTGCCACAAGGTCGTAAGCTACTCGCATAGGCATGACGCGCTGGGCTACATAAAAGGCTGTGGCTAGCCCTGGCGCAGAAATGTACATCTTGATACCTTTTGCCGAAGCGGCCTCAAATACAACATCACTTGCCTTTCCCACTTCACGTCCTAGTAGAATATCAAGGAGGACGTTAGTATCTAGGAAGATTGAGCCCTCGTCCATACTTTTCTCTCAAGTGCTGCAGCTTTGCAAGCTCAAGATCTTCATCCGTGAAATTAGCAAATTTCTTTCCTAGCACTTCGTTTCGATAAGCAAAAAATGCAGTAGCGGCAGAAGAGAGCTGCTTGCTTGCGGTCTCAAGCGGTTTACGGTTGTTAGCAGGCATAAGTAAAGCGCGTTCGATCACATGATCAATGGCAGCCTCCAACGACCGACCTTGCTCTTTCAGGCGCTTCCTAGCAAGCTCTACTATCTCTTGATCGTGACGTAGCTCTAACAGCACTTTCATACTCCTAAAATAACAGACAGGCTGGCTTTGGGCCAGCCTGTCTGTACTAAAACGGCCTACAGCTCGTAGTAGTTCATCGTCTTGTAGCCGCCTTCTTTGACGTACTTGTCGCGCTTGAAGAGCTCGAGGTCGCAGGTCATCATGTCGTTTACAAGCCCTTTGAGGTCGTACTTGGGCTTCCAGCCCAGTTGGGTCATGGCCTTGGTAGGATCGCCCAGCAGGTGATCTACCTCCGTAGGGCGGAAGTAGCGCGGATCTACGCAAACCACCTCTTTGCCAATCTCCAGTTGGTACTCAGGGTTGTGGCAGGCTTTCACGAAGCCAACCTCATCTGCACCCTCGCCGCGGAAGTCCACCTCAATGCCGGCCTCGGCAAAAGCCATGCGGGTAAAGTCGCGCACGGTGGTGGTTACGCCCGTGGCGATTACGAAGTCTTCAGGCTTCTCTTGCTGCAAGATCAGGTACATCGCCTCCACGTAGTCTTTGGCGTGGCCCCAGTCGCGGTAGCTCTCCAGGTTGCCCAGGTAGATTTTGTCTTGCAGGCCGAGGGCGATGCGGCTGGCCGCACGGGTAATCTTGCGTGTTACGAAGGTCTCGCCCCGCAGCGGAGACTCGTGGTTGAAGAGGATGCCATTGCAGGCAAACATGCCATAAGCCTCGCGGTAGTTGACCGTGATCCAGAAGGCGTAGATCTTGGCGGCGGCATAGGGCGAGCGTGGGTAGAAGGGTGTCTTCTCGTCGAGCGGTTTGCCGTAGATGCCACCGTAGAGCTCAGAGGTAGAGGCCTGGTAGATTTTGGTCGTCTTCTCTAGGCCGAGGATGCGGATGGCCTCCAGCAGGCGGAGGGTGCCGATGCCGTCTGTGTTGGCGGTGTACTCGGGCGTGTCGAAAGAGACCTTCACGTGGCTCATCGCGCCAAGGTTGTAGATCTCGTCTGGCTGCACCTCTTGGACGATGCGAATCAGGTTGGTAGAGTCAGACAGGTCTCCGTAGTGGAGCTTAAACCGGATACCCTTGTCGTGCGGGTCTTGATAGAGGTGGTCTATCCGGTCTGTGTTAAAGAGCGAGCTGCGGCGTTTGATGCCATGCACTTCGTACCCTTTAGAGAGGAGGAGGTCGGCCAGGTAGCTACCGTCTTGGCCGGTTATGCCCGTGATGAGAGCCTTTTTCATGCAAAAAGTGTCAGGGAAAGGGTGCAGCCCGCCCGGTGCCAGAGGCGTACCTAAGCCAGGGGCCAGGGTTGCCAGAGGGGCCCACTAAACCTTTGGGTTGCTGTGGGGTTTGCTTTACGCGCTTTGGCCCAAAAATAACCTGTTGTGTACCAGCGCACCAACGTTGCTGTAATGAAATGTACCGAAACGGGCTAGAATGGTGCAGGTTTCAGCCCATCACACTGCTTTTACGCCGAAGCATTCTATTGATTTCAAATACGCAGGTAGGGTCGGGCAATAGGGCCAGACTACATACGCCAGTTGCCATAAAGTGGTGCCTGTAAACACAGAGCGCCCATCGGCAACCTGCCGATGGGCGCTTTAAGCGTGCGTATGGTTTTCGCCTACAAGCGCTAGCGGACCTGGAATATGCTCTCGCCCTCTACCAAAAACACGCAGATGGCCCAGCAGACAAACACCATGGGTAGGATGATGCACCAGATCAGTGTCTTGGTCTCGTGGCGCAGGTGCATGAAGTTGCCCACGATGTAGAAGGCTTTGATTACCGTCAGGCCCAAGAAGAGCGCCACCCGCAGCATGCCCGCAGGCAGCGTAAAGGCAATGGCAAACTCTATGGCCGTTGCAATCAGAAGGATCCAGAACGTTTGCCAGATCTCTTTGGTCTGGGGCTTTTGGCGCACGCCGGCTTCGGCGGCATGGGTGTCGTGTGCGTGGGCAGCCATGGTCAGATCAGTAGGAGCGTTTTTAGTACAATGTCTTGGAAGCGGTGGTGGGGCAGTGGCTTAGATCAGGTAGAAGAAGGTGAAAACAAATACCCATACCAGATCTACAAAGTGCCAGTACAGGCCCACTTTCTCTACCATCTCGTAATGGCCGCGCTTTTCGTAAACGCCCATGGCCGTGTTGTAGAAGATGAGGAAGTTGAGCAGCACACCAGACGTTACGTGCAGGCCGTGGAAGCCCGTGATGAAGAAGAACAGGTCTGCAAACAAGGGCGGGCCATACTGGTTTTGCACCAGGTTGGCACCGTAGAAGCGCACCCCGTTTACCATAGCGCCCTCATCTGTGCCGTGGATAAAGTGCGTCCACTCCCAGGCCTGGCAACCCAAAAAGGCAGCCCCGCCTACAATCGTCCAGAGCATCCATTTCTCCACATCGGCACGGTCGTTGCGGTGGCCGGCCTCTACGGCCAGTACCATCGTTACCGAGCTCATGATGAGGACAAACGTCATAATGCCCACGAATACAAGGGGCACGTCTAGCCCGTGCATAAAGGGCAAGGCATTAAACACCTTCTCTGGAACGGGCCAATAGGCTTGGCTGAACTCAAAGTCCTCTAGCTTGCCTTGGTAGGTAGGCCAGCTAAAGCGCTCCAGCCCGTAGGTAATCAGCAGGGCCGAGAAGGTGAAGGCGTCTGAAAGCAGAAAGAACCACATCATCAGCTTGCCGTAGCTGACTTTCATAGGTTCTACACCGCCTTGCCAGAGGCGTTGATCGGTGCCGGCAGCGGCGGGGGTAGCGGTAGAATGGGCCATTCCGAAAAAGGTTCGTAACGGGGGTGTCGGGCGGCAAAGATAGGCCCCAAACCCCGGAGTACTAAACGGCTGCTTGCAGTTTTTGTGCCAAAACTGCGCATAAAATGGTACACCCGGCTCTCTGGCCAGGCCACTGTTGGCCTGGCCTGGCCCCACTTTTGCAGGCAAAAGTCGCGGCTATGGCATCTGCACGGTTCTCTCTTACTACGCCCTTGGGGCGCCTGCGTCTGCTCAGTTGGGTAGAAGGCATTTCGTATCTGCTGCTTTTTGGGCTAACCATGCCCCTCAAATACGGCCTTGGCATCCCACAACCCAACTATGTGATGGGTATGCTGCATGGTGTCTTGTTCATAGGCTATTGCGGCGCCCTGTTAGACGCTGGCCTAGAGCATCGCTGGGGCTTTAAAAAGTATGCCCTGGGCTTCGTTGCAAGCCTGGTACCCTTCGGCACGTTTTGGGCCGAGCGCAAGCTGTTTCTTGGCAATTGAGGCATGAGCCGCCACCCCACTTTCAACTTTCAACTCTCAACTCTCAACTATCAACTCTCAACTCTCAACTTCCCCAATCCCACCGTACGGGCAGTGTCGGCTACGGCCAGCAGCAGGCGCTCTCTGGGGTAGCTTTCGGCACAGACGAGGCTGATTTGCCGGGTGGGGGCAGGCTCTGCAAAGGGTTGCACCCGGGCCTGCGCCTCGGGCCCGAAGGTGGCCACGGCCAGGGCAGGCACCACGGTGTAGCCTCCTAGCTGATCTACCAGTTGCCGTAGCGTTTCTATTGACCCTGCTTGGTATACGGGCCGCTCATTTGCCGGGTGTCGGCGGGCCAGTTGGCAAAAGGCCAGCACCTGGTCTCGCATGCAGTGGCCTTCTTCTAGCAGCCAAAGCTTGGCGGGGTCTAGCTGTTTGGGGTGGGTAGGTAGGAGCGGGCCCTGCTCGGCCGGGGTGGCGTAGAGCCTAAAGGGTTCGTCAAAGAGCACTTCTTGCCGCAGGCCAGCCTCCGCCAGGGGCGTAGAGAGGAGGGCCATGTCTAAAGTGCCGGTGCGCAGCTTATCAACCAGCACAGCCGTGGTATACTCGGCCATGTGGAGGCGCAGGCCAGGGTAAGCGGCCGCCAATGCGCCCAGCAAGGCTGGCAGCAGGTAAGGGGCCAGCGTCGGGATGATGCCCAGGTGCAGCTCGCCCTGCAGGCCTTGGCGCTCGTCGGTGGCCAGCTCTTGCAGGCGCTCGGCCTGGCGCACCACCTCGCGGGCCTGGGCCACGATGCGGGCCCCGAGGTCGGTGGGCACAATGGGTTGCCGGCTACGGTCAAATAGGCGGCAGCCCAGCTCCTGCTCCAGCTTTTGCACCATCATAGAGAGGGTGGCCTGCGTTACATGGCAAGCCTCTGCCGCGCGGCCAAAGTGCCGGTGGGCATCCAGCGCCAAAATGTAATGCAGTTGTTGGAGTGTCATCTACCCCGTTAGGCTTCTCTAAAACAGCAGTGCCACCTCGTCTTTCACCTGCCTTAAAGCGCGCTCTGCGGGGGCCTCCTCGCGGCGGATGAGGTTTTCGAAGATGGCGCGGGCCAGCTCCAGGCCTGGGGCGCCTGCGTCTAGGCCCTGGGCGCTGGTGTTGATAAGCGAAATCGTCTCCTCTACGGCCTGGCGCGTGAGGGCCCAGGCCTCTGGGCTGATGTAAATCTGCTGGCTTAGGTTGTGGTTGAGCTCCTCGCGCACCTCGTGCACCATCTGCTGCTGAAACTGCGCCACGCTAAACACCGGGTTGTTTACCCGCAGCACCAGGTTGTGGGGGCTGGTGCGCTCTAGCAGCAGGGCCATACGCTCGTAGGCTTGCAGGCGCAGGGGCAGCACGGCCTCTGTATTGCGGGCGCGCAGGTCTAGCAGCTTTTTCTCAAAGTCTTTCTGCAGCAGCGTTTTAATGGTAAGGTACATACCCATCAGCACCAGGCCGCCGGGCAGTAAGATCTGAAAGATGCTGGTAACGATGTCCATCTGATGCAGGGGGGGTGGGGGGCGGGCCCAGATGTGGCGCCCTTTTGCCACTGCAAAGAAACGCACCCGCCCGGGCCTTGCGTATGCATACGGGCTTGTGCCTGCCATTTTTACGCCCGGCCCGGGTTGCCCAACTTGGCCCCAAGCCTATCCGCGGGTTGCGCTTTGCCCGTATCAGACTCTCCATGGCCCGCCAACTTTCATCTACCTCCGACGACTGGACCACCCACGCCAAAGGCATCTGGAGCTTTGTGAGCGACCTTTTCACCGAGTTTTCTGACGATAACTGCTTTCGGCTAGCGGCGGCGCTGAGCTACTATGCCATCTTCTCGATAGCCCCAATTCTGATCATTGTCATCGCCACGGCGGGGGCTTTCTTTGGGCGCGAGGCCGTCTCCGGCGAGGTTTTCAGGCAGGCCAAAGACCTGATTGGGCCGCAAGGGGCTGAGGCCGTGCAAAATCTGGTGCAACACGCCTACCTAGAAGAAAGCGGCTTTGTCACCACCGTCATTGCCGCGGTAACGCTGTTTTTGGCTGCTACCACCACCTTTTCCGTCATTCAAGACTCGCTCAACACCATCTGGAAGCTCAAGATCAAGCCCGAGCGCAGCCTCATCAAATACATCCTTTCTCGCGTGTTGAGCTTTGCCCTGGTGCTGGCCATCGGCTTTCTGCTGATGGTGTCGCTGGTGGTGAACGCCGTGCTGGTGGCCGTGCAAGACTACATCGCCCGCATCTTAGACGACTGGTCTGCCTATGCCATACAGGCTGGGCAGTTGGCTGCCTCGCTGGCCATCGTTACGATGCTGTTTGCGATGATGTTCAAATACCTGCCAGATGTAATCATCCCCTGGCGCAAGGTCTGGAAGGCCAGCCTGCTCACAGCCGTGCTATTCTCGATAGGGCGCGGGTTGATTGCCTTTTATCTGGGGCGCAGCAACCTGGCCAGCACGTATGGAGCGGCGGCCTCCATCATTATTTTGCTGCTGTGGGTCAATTACTCGGCCTGGATTTTCTTTTTGGGGGCCGAGTTCATATACGTCTCCATGCGCCGCAGTGGCGAGAAGATTGTGCCAACGCGCTATGCCGTCCGCCTCAAGATGGTGGTGGAAGAGGAGTAAGCAGGCAACTACTCCCGCACCCACCGCAGGCTTTGGTTGCCCATGCGCAGCAGGTATAGGCCGCGGGGCAGGGCGGAGAGATCCAGGTAGCTGGTGCCTTTGGGCAGATAGGCGCTGCGCAGCAGCGCCCCTTGAGCCGAGCGCACCTCGAGCTTGCCTGCAGCCTGGGCCGTGAGCTCCAGCTGGCCTGAGCTGGGGTTGGGCCGGGCCGAAAAGGTGCTTGGCAGCGCTTTTCGTGCCGAGGTGATGACCTGCACCGAGTCAGAGCGGCTCGTATCGACAACAGGCCGGTATAAGGTGTTGACCACCGTGTTTGTGCGCACCGGGTCGTTGAAGTCAAAGTAGATGTCGGCGTTGTTTTCAATCCTTGTGCCCAGCGGCGCGTCAGATGTTGGCAGGATGGAAAAGTCGATAAAGCCCTGCGAGGCCTGGCCAGAGCGCGTCGAGTCTGGCAGCTGAATGCCCGGGAAGGTGAAGGTCAAGACAGGTCGCCCTTCGCCAGACAGGCTTGCCCGGTAGGGGTGTGAGGCTGCACCGAATCTGAGGGTGGATAGGTCCAGGTGCAAAGAGAGCATGTCTGTGATGCGCACGGCAAAGGCCGTGTCGTTGCCTTTGTTCATAAAGCGCAGGCGGTAGCGAAGCCGGGTGCCCGGCTCGATGTTGCCGGCCGTGCCGATACCCTTCGGGTCGACTTGCTTGTCGTTGGGGTCGTAGCTGTCTCGGATGGGCAGGCACTCTCTCGCCTCGATGGGCGAGTCTGAGCCGGGCAGTTGCACCTGCTGACCGCCTGCCTGCGATAGCGTGAGGCAACTGGCCCAGGCCCGCTGCCATCTACCCCTTGGCGAGAGCGAGTCTTGCTCGACTTCAACAACGGCCATCGTAGCAGCCGATAAGGGGCTGACGGCCAGAGCCAGCGTATCGCCTGCATCAAGGCGATAAGGCCGCTCATAGACCAGCACCGAGTCTTGCCAGAGCCGCAGGCGGCGCGCCCGGGCCATGCTCTGCCCTGTGTTGCGCAGTGTGAAGGTGGGGCGGCCTTGCTGGCAGTAGCCCGTGGCCTCGACAAAGGAGCCGTCGTAGCCCTGGGGCCAGGCGCAAGCCTCGGGGGCGGGGGTAAGCCAGGCCTTGGTGCATTGCTCCAGGCCCATGATGCCAGGCGCGCAGGCCACCGAGTCGCGAATCACAATCCTGCCTGCCTGACCGGCAGCAAGCGTGCCGATGGCAAAGCTGTAGCTAGAGTCTTGCGTGTTAAAGTTATAAGGCTTATCGGCCGACAGAAGATGCAGATAGCGCGGTAGCTGCAGATGCGCCACCACGCCTGCTTGAGGGGCTTGGCCGGAGTTCACGTAGCTGATTACGGTCGAGTTAGGTATGCAGCGCCTGCGGCGGTTAGAACCGACGGCGACCTCCAGCCTGGCGCATGCCTGCTCCTGGATGGCGAAGGCCAAGCCGGCTACCGTATCCCGTGGGCCTGCAAAGTCGGCCGTGTAGCCTGTGCCCGAGGGCGGGCAGACCTGGCGTCTCCGCATAAGGAATTCTTGGGCCAGCAAGGTCTCAACCTTATAGCGGCCCGAGTCTACTCCGATGTTAAAAATGCCCTGCTCCAACGAAAAGCCATAATATTTTTTGCCCGAAGCCGAGTCTTTAGCAATAATGCACGTAAAGGGCATGGCAACTTCGCCAGAGTCTTGGATGCAATCGGTGTTTCTGGCTAGAAAGACATGACCCTGTAACCTGTGTCTGAACCGTCTTGGAAAATTACTACGAGGCCTAGTAGTGGTTGGTGTAGAAATTCCGATTGAGAAATTATGACCCGCTGAGGCTTGAAAAGTGCCTGAAAGGTCACTGGGAATACTGCTTTGCCAATTCGAATTGGTACCCCACGCTACTAAAGTTCCGTTTTTCCTGACGGCAATATTATGGTACTCGCCTGCAGAGATACCAATCACACTGTCTAAGCCTGGGGGTACATCGCACTGCCCCAGATTATTGAATCCCCAAGCTACCACCGTTCCATCAGCCTTTAAGGCTAGATTATGGTAGCTGCCAGCTGCAATTGCTACCACGCCTCTAAGGCCAGCAGGCACCGCAGTTTGGCCCCGCGTATTATCGCCCCAAGCCACTATAGTAGAGTCTGCCAATAATGCTAAGCTGTGTCGAAATCCACAAGACACAGTCTCTACCTCCCTTAGTTGTCTTGTACGGGCGGTATTGATAACAAGAGAGTCTCCCCAACCAAAAACCGTGCCGTCCCTTCGGACAGCGAGGTTGTGCACATCACCTGCAGCGATATATACAATGCCCCTTTCTCTTGGATTGAGCGGTTTAAAATTGGGTATCCATTGTCCCAGGCCGCCCCAGTTATTAATAGTACTATCAACCTTAAGGGCCACATTGTGGTATGTTCCCGCAGCCACTTGCCGGACCTTTCCCAAATTCGGCGGCACTCCTAGAGGCACCAAATTGCTGGCACCCCAAATGGAAACAGAACTGTCACGGCCAAGAATTAAGCAGTGTAGCTTTCCAGCCGATACACTCAAGGCATTAGAAACCGATTTAGGAACAGGCTGAGTGCCCCAGTTTGTGGAACCCCATGACACTAAGGTACCATCACTTCTAAGTGCCAGAGAAAAATTTGCCTCTGCAGAAATAGCAACCACGCCGTTTAAGCCTGCAGGTACCTGGGATTGACCGAAATTGTTGAAGCCCCAAGCCACAACTGTTCCATCTGCTTTAAGCGCCAAGGTATGATTATGGCCAACTGCTACCGCTACAACCCCACTTAAATTAGTGGGCACACTAAACATGCCACCACTACTATATTGTCCAAAACCAGTGACCGTCCCATCATCTTTGAGGCCAACAGTAAAACCAATGCCGCAGCCAATGGCTGTTATTTTGTTTAGCTGCCTTTCGATGCCACCCAAATTGTAAACAGCTACCGTACTATCAGCTAAAAGTGCGGAGAGACGATATCCTTTACTGATAATTGCAACAGCATTATTTATGCCAACTACAGGGTAGCCAATTGTATCATAAGTGGTTGACCAATAGACTATTGTGCCATTACTTCTTAATGCATAATAAACACCCTCCGATGCTGCTACAGCTTTTATGTTTGTTAGTCCTCGAGGGGTACGGCTATTCTTGCCCCAGGCTACAATGGTACCGTTTTGTTTTAGGGCGATGGTAGAATTTTCGCTTCCTGCGATATCTACTACCCCTCGCAAGCCTACGGGCACGTCGCACTGCTTGTACAAGTTATGGCCCCAAGCCATCACGGTACTATCCTCAAGGATTGCTAGGTTATGCTCAAGCCCAGAGGTAAGCTTGGTTATTTGCTTGTTGTACTCGCCGACGAAAGCAATCCGCCCCCAGGCCCGAAACTCCTGCGTTTGCCCCCACCCAGGCAGGGCGCAAACACACAGCAAGAGCAATAAGTAAAGACGATTACTCATAAACAAAGGGATAACCAGGCCAGCAATTTAAGAGGTACGCCCGCAGGGTGCAAACAGGGCGGGGATTAATACCGCTCCCTGGCCAGAAGTAACCCAAGGCAGGCCAACCGCCCCCCTAATCCGGCAGCAACGCCCCCAGCACCGCCGAGATGAGCGATCACCCCAACCCACGCAGCCCCCTTGCGTGCTTGGTTGGCTTTTAACCAAAAAAGCCTCTGCCCTAAACGGGCAGAGGCTTTGCTTTTTTGGGGCTGGGGGCTTAGTGCTTGGCCAGCTCGTTTTTGAGGAAGGTGATGACATCAACCGGGAAGGGGTCTACGTCGTTCTCCTCGGCCAGGTAGTAGCTCACCCAGTCTAGCAGGTGGATGAGGTAGAGGCACTGCTGGATGAAGTTGCCCCCGCGCGCGGGCAGGATCTCCAACTTGGTGCCGGCCTTGCGGAAGATATCCTCGCAGATCTGCATCCGGATGCGGCTGCGGCTGTTGTCGTAGTCGGTGTGCAGCAGCACGGTTACGGTGTCTTTCCAGAGCCACTCGGGGAAGCGCCAGCCAACCAGCTCGTTGTGGTTCATCTCCGGGAAGACGTTCTGGTGGCTCAGCTGCTTGCTGTTTTCAGCAATCTGCTGTTGGTTGCGCACCAGCACCGGCTCTAGGCGGGCATCGCCGTAGAAGATGGGGAACTTGCCCTTCAGCTTAGCGGCCAGGGCCTGGGCATCGGCCTGGATCTGGGCCTGCTCGTCGGCCAGTTGCTTGCGGCTGGCGGCGATGTCGGCGGCGTGGTCTCCTTTGGCCAGGCCAAAGTGGCCGAAAATCTTGAGCAACTGCGTAACGGCATAGCCCACTCCTGCGCGCGGAGACTGGTCTCGGCTGGGGATGGCAATGTAGCTGGCGCCATGCTGCTTGAGTAGCTCGCCCAGTTTGCCGCCGCTGGTGACGCCTACCACCTGGGCACCCTTGGCAAAGGCTTGCTCTACGCCGGCGATGGTCTCTTCTGTACCGCCCGAGTAGGAGCAGGCGATGACCAGCGTGTTGGCCGATACGAAGGCCGGGATGTCGTAGCTTTTGTTGACGGCTACGGGCACCGTCAGCTCGTCGTACAGAAACGTCTGGATGAGATTGGCCCCAATGCCAGAGCCACCCATACCGCAGATAAGTACGTTGTGGATGGGCTGCTTGGCAGCGGGCAGTTGTGCCTGGGCGGCAATGCCCAGCGCTTCCTCCAATTGGGCGGGGAAGCCTTCGATGAGTTTCTTCATAACGCGAAACGTGCGCCGTGCCGGCTGCGTAGCTTTGGCTAAGAGAGGAGATTGTGCCGCTACGCCCCCTGATGACGCCTACCCCAGAACCCGCCAAAGCCGATTCTACCATAGCCGCCCAGCACGGAAAGCAAGGCGAAGATATGGCCTGCCGCCTGCTTACCGCACTCGGCTACAAGCTGCTGGCACGCAACGTGCGCCACGGCCGCGCAGAGATGGACGTGCTGGCCACCGAGGGCGGGGCCCTTGTCTGCATTGAGATTAAGACCCGCACCAACACCGCCTTCGGCCGGCCCGAGGAGTTTATCACCAAGCGCAAGCAAGTGCTGCTTAACCAGGCCCTGCAGGCCGAGGTGGAGGCCCGCCAATGGCAAGGCCCGGCCCGGTTCGACGAGGTGGCCCTGGTGCTGCTGCCAGACGGCTACCAGGCGCAGGTATTCCGGGATGTGTGGTACGGCTAGGCAGGCTGCCAGAAGTCGAGCAGGCCCCAATGGCCGTTGACGCGCCAGGCGGGGTCTAGCCCATCCAACCGGGATGGCAGATGCGCAGGCAACCCTGCCACCATCTCGCTTTTGAGCATGCGGATCATGAGCGCAGGCACGGGCAGGTAGCCAAGCAGATCAGCCAGGGGCGTGGTGGGGTCGTAGGCGCGGTCGTCGAGCAGGCGGCGGTAGTTGGCGTCTCCCTTTACGACCCAGAGGTTGGAGGTGAAGAGGTCGTTGGACTGGCTTCCTTTTTGTGCATGGGGGGAGGCCCCCTCATCACCCTGCGGCCTTCCGTGCGTGGGGAGCACCCCCTCACCCCCCAACCCCCTCTCCCCCTCCAGGGGAGAGGGGGAGCTAGTTTGGATGCTTAGATGGTGATTTCTCGTCAGATCTCGGGGCAGGTCTGCAAAGGGCCAGGGGCCGTTCCAGAAGGGATGGTCTTGAATTTGAAGGCGGCCTTGGGTGATGGCCTGTTGCAGGGCGGCAGCCAGGGCTTGCAGGGGCGGTGCGCCGGCGGCAAAGGCAGCCAGGTGCTGCCGCACGTCTTGCGCGGTGGCGTCTGAGACGAAGGTGGGGTCGTGCTTGACGTGCAGCACCACCTGCCGCCCAGCGCCGCTGGCTAGCAGGTAGTAGATCAGCACCAGGTCTAGCCCTAGCTCTAGCCCGGCGTTGTCGGCCAGCCAGTCTAGGCGAGGTAGGGGGGTGCGCGGGGCCAGATAAGCCAGCAGATTGGGGGTGCGGTCTAGCAGCAGGTGCTCGTCGGCTACCTCTGTGCGGGCATGGGCGGCCAGCTGGCTGAGGTCTGCCGTGTTGCCATACAGGTTGGCCCGCAGCAGGCCGGGCAAGGCCTGGGCTAAGGGCACCTGCGCTGCCAGCAGGGCTCGCACCCGGCCCGCCGCCTCCGCCAAGATGGGCAGGCTGCCCTGCAAACTGGCCTGCTTGGCCGGAGCAAAAGGATCAAGGCTGCGGTCTGCCCCGTAGCCCAATACGATGCCTATCTGCGTATAGAACCAGGCCTCGACCTGCGAAAAGGGCACCTGGGTGGCCATTTGCCCGGCGTAGGTCTGGTTGAAACGCTCCCAACCCGCCCCGGCTGCTACTTGAGTGGTATCTATGGGCGGAAGGGGCTGGTTCTGGTGGATGACACCCAGCAGCGCCTCTAAGGCCTGCACCTGCCCAGACTGCAAGGCCACAGCCGCCTGCACCTGCGCCACCACCTTCGGCAGCCGCTCCCGAAAGGTGAATGCCCCAAACGAGGCCGGGTCGGCAGCGGTGATGTATGGCGCAATCAGCATAAGGGACGCAAAGGTCGGGGGGGGAGTTGAGAGTTAAGAGTTGAAAATTGAGAGTTGCCGCTGGTACCGGTCTCCGCAAGATTCCTGGTACCGGTCAAAGACCGGTACCCACCTAGCCGTTACCCTGCGGTCTCCAGACCGCTGAAAGGGAGGGCTTGGGGGTGCGTTAGTTTGGGCCGCCCCAGGCAAAAGCCGTGGGGCTACTAGAATAGCGACGGCTGAAACCGCCCGCTGCTTATTTGCTGAATTTTAGGAGGTTGCAAGCGGTTTTTGTCGGCAAATGTCGGTAGAATTGTCGTGTGTAGCTCTAGTCTGAAGACTGCTTTTCCATGGGCGTCACAAGTCATCGCTCCCCTAATCGGGTCGCTAAAGACTTGCGACAGGTTGCACCAAGGGACGCGGAAGGGACGTTCTTCGCCTTCGGCGGCGCCGTGCAACTGCTGAACATGGGGGACACAAGACGCAGCCTTGCGTCAGCGGTGGAGGTGCAGACCGTAGCCTGGACGTACCCGATGCCATCCGTTTGAGCGGTCTGGAGACCGCGGGGCCTTCCGTGGGTGGGTCCCGGTCAGAGACCGGGACCAGCATTTAGGGGCTATTCGCAGGCTGCCAGGTCTGACGCCCTGGCCTACATGCGAGGCGCAGCCTCGCGAGAGCACGTGACAAGGGCACAGCCATTGCACAGAACTGGGGGGCTTTTTACGCCTCCATGGCCTCTGCTCCTTTGCGGGCTTTGGCCTTGGGGGCCGGGGCCGCACCGTTGGAGGCCGTGCGGTCTTCGGGTTGGAAGTCGCGCTGGCTGGGTTTCTTCTCGGTGGCCCGGCTAATCAGGTCCTTACCTTTCTCAAAGGCGCGGTCCAGGGCGGCGGGGGTGCGGCCGCTGTAGGCGTTGGGGTCAGAGAGCAGCACTACGCCCAGCTCTGCGGCGGCGGCGGCCAGAAAAGGCCAACGCGTCCGTCTGTTAAAGCCGAAAATCCAGGGGGCAGCACCCAACAGAAGTGCGCTGGCCACATCGCTGCGCAGGTGCGTGCGCATGGAGTACATCTTATTGACGCCCCACTCATAGTCCGTAAACAGGCTCTGGGGCACAATGGCCGCCCCCGCCACCGAGCTTACCCACAGCGGGGCGCCGCGGCGTTTGTCTCGGCTCAGCAGCCAGGGCAGGGCCAGCAGGGTACCGGCCATGGCATAGTCCATAAAGCCGTGTGTTTTAGAAGAGATTGGCTTGCGCATAACAAGGGTACAAGGTTTTTGTGTGGTTTGCCTACTTCTTACGGCATTGGGGCAGAAGGTTGCCACCTCGTGCCTGAAAAGTCTGAATAGCCCTCAACTTTTAGCCGGGCAGGCCAACCTAGGCGGCGTAGGGCCGTACCCAAGCATGTTATGCCCTCTACCTCAACCGGCTTCATGTTTGCCACCGGCATCGAAAACTCCATCCCCACCGTCAATGGGCGGCGGGTAGATGAGATGGAGAAGTGTGGCCACTACCGTTACTGGAAAAAAGACCTGGAGCTATGCGTAGAGATGGGCATCCCCTTTCTGCGCTATGGCCCGCCCCTGCACACCTCTTTGCGAGGGGCCGACGACTACGACTGGGAGTTTGCCGACGTTACCTTCAACGAGCTCTACCGCCTGGGGCTGACGCCGATCGTGGATCTGTGCCACTTCGGCCTGCCCGACTGGCTGGGCAACTTCCAAAACCCAGACTGGCCCGAGGTGTTTGCGCGCTATGCCCGGGCCTTTGCGCAGCGCTTCCCCTGGGTGCAGCTCTATACGCCGGTGAACGAGATGTTCATCTGTGCCGTCTTCTCGGCCAAATACGGCTGGTGGAACGAGCAGATGACTACGGACCTGGCCTTTGTGACGGCGCTCAAGCACATCGTCAAGGCCAACGTGCTGGCCATGCAAGAGATCCTGGCCGTGCGGCCGGATGCCATATTCATCCAGAGCGAAAGCTCAGAGTACTTCCACGCCGAAAATCCAGATGCCATCAAACCCGCCGAGCTCATGAACGCCAAGCGGTTCCTCTCGCTAGACCTCAACTACGGCCGCCGGGTAGACAGTGAGATGTACGAGTACCTGATGGACAACGGGATGACGCGGGACGAGTATCACTTCTTCCTCGGCCAGAAGCTGAAGCACCACTGCATCATGGGCAACGACTATTACTGGACCAACGAGCACCGCGTCCAAGCCAACGGGTCGTCCACGGCCAGCGGAGAAATCTTTGGGTACCACGTCATCACCATGCAGTACTACGACCGCTACCGCCTGCCTGTGATGCACACCGAGACCAACATCATCGAAGGGCCTACCGGGCAGGAGGCCGTCAACTGGCTCTGGAAAGAGTGGGCCAACGTGTTGCGCGTCCGCAACGACGGCGTGCCGATGGTTGGCTTCACCTGGTACAGCCTGACAGACCAGGTAGATTGGGACACCGCCCTGCGCCAGGATAACGGCAAGGTGAACCCCCTCGGCCTCTACGACCTGAACCGCGAGATACGCGCCGTGGGCAAGGCTTACAAGCAGATTATCGAAGACTGGGGGCCGATTCTACCCACGCAAAGCCTCTGCCTGCAGGTGCCGGTCATTCCGCCCAAAGACTACCGCAAGGGCTACTCGCTCAACGTCCGCAATCGGACGCACCAGGTCCAGAAACCCTCTGCCGCCCAAGAGCAGTTGCAAGCCGCCACAGCCCAACAAGCAGGCAGCGGCTCCGAGGGTGCCCAATAACCCGAATTTTTTATTGTTGATTCTTAATTTTTAATTCCTGAGCAGGTGCGATTCAAGGATCAGGTCGTCATCATCACCGGTGGTGGCTCGGGAATTGGCCTGGCTACGGCTTGCCGCCTGGGGGCAGAGGGGGCGCAGGTTGTACTGGCCGACCTATCGGCCGATAACCTGGCTAAGGCTGAGCCGCAGGTTCGGCAGGCAGGCGCACCGGATGTGCTCTGCCAGGTATGCGACGTGGGCCAGGAGGCTAGTGTAGAGGCCTGTGCCGCCGCCGCCCTGCAACGCTTTGGGCGCTGGGACGGCCTGGTGAACAATGCAGGCCTCATGCTCTTTAAACCGCTGGAAGCCCAGACGGAAGAGGATTGGCTCCGCATCTTGCGGGTGGACCTGCTGGGGGCGTTCTTTTTTCTGAAGCAGGCCTTTTTGAAGATGCCGCCCGGCGGGGCCGTCGTCAACGTCAGCAGCATCCATGCGCTGGAGACTACGCCTAGGGTGGCCCCCTATGCTGCCGCCAAAGCCGCCCTGGTCAGCCTGACCCGCTCGGCCAGTATGGAGGGCAAGGCTAAGGGGCTGCGCGTCAATGCCATCTTGCCCGGGGCTATAGACACGCCCATGCTCTGGGAAAATCCCAACATCAAGGCTGGCATTGAGACGCTCAATGCCAACGACGTCGGCAAACCCCAGGACGTGGCCGCCACCATCGCCTACCTCCTCAGCCTAGACGCCGCCTTTGTGGACGGCGCAGCCGTGCTGGTAGATGGGGGGCGGTTGAGTAAGCTGTAACAACTATGCAGACTATCCCTGCTCCGGGTAGTGGCGCACGCGGGTATTGGTCCAACTGTCGTACCAGGTGAGGCGGTCTTTGTGCCACAGCATGGCAAAGTAGCCAAGTAGCAGTACAAGGGCTGCTGGAATTTTGGCCACATACCGGAAGAATGCGGTGCCGAAGGAGATGCGAGCGCCGTGGCCGTTTTCCACCTTTAGGTTCAGCAGCATCTTACCCGGTGTGCCCTGCCACTTGCTAGACTCCAGCCACATGGTGGCAATAGCCAGAAGCACGTTAGTTAGGCCCTGGTTTACGTAGCTGAGCATCTCCTCATCAGAAATGGAAGACTTGAGGGCGAGTCCAAAGACTATCGTCAGGATGAGGCTGGCGAAGATCAGCACGATAAAATCGACCAGGGTAGCCCCCAGGCGGCGGCCAAAGGTGGCATTGCGGGCCTCAGGGTTAGCGGAAAGCTGCGGCTCTTCGCCTGGGGATGGTTTGTATGCTTCTGTAATCATTTGGGTAACGGAGGTGGGTTAAGCCAGCTGCAAGGTGCAAACAAAAGGCAGAAAAACCAAACCACTCATGTAATTACCCAATATGAAAAATGGCCCTACCGAGGCAGGGCCATTTGTATTACCGTTGATGCGGGCCAGCCACGAAAGCGGCAGGCTTAGTCTTCCTCCTCATCCTCGAACCCGCCGGCGGGCTCTACGACGGGAACTGCGGCAAACTTGGCGCGGATCTGCTTTTCGATGTCGTCTTGCAGCTCGGGGTTGTCTAGCAAGAGCTGGCGGACGGAGTCTCGGCCCTGGCCGATTTTGCTGCCATTGTAGCTGAACCAGCTACCCGACTTGTTGATGATGCCGGCCTCTACGCCCAGGTCGATCACCTCGCCGACTTTGCTGATGCCCTCGCCATACATGATGTCGAACTCCACCACTTTGAAGGGAGGCGCCACCTTGTTTTTGACGACCTTGACCCGGGTACGGTTGCCCACGACGGCGTCGGCACCCTCTTTGAGCTGCGATACGCGGCGGATATCCAGACGCACGGAAGCGTAGAACTTGAGCGCGTTACCGCCGGTCGTGGTCTCGGGGTTGCCGAACATGACGCCGATCTTCTCGCGCAACTGGTTGATAAAGATGCAGCAGCAGCCCGTCTTGTTGATGGCGCCGGTGAGCTTGCGCAGGGCCTGGCTCATCAGGCGGGCCTGGAGGCCGACCTTGCTCTCGCCCATCTCGCCTTCAATCTCAGCTTTAGGCACCAGGGCCGCCACGGAGTCGATAACCAGCACATCAATCGCACCGGAGCGGATGAGGTGCTCGGCAATCTCCAGGGCTTGCTCGCCGTTGTCGGGCTGAGAGATGAAGAGGTTGCTGGTATCGATGCCCAGCTTTTCGGCATAGGTACGGTCAAAGGCGTGCTCGGCGTCGATGATGGCAGCTAGGCCGCCGGTTTTCTGGACCTCGGCCATGATGTGCATACAAAGCGTCGTCTTACCCGACGATTCGGGCCCATACACTTCGACGACACGGCCACGGGGCACACCGCCTATGCCCAAGGCAATGTCTAAGCCCAGGCTGCCGGTGCTGATGGAAGCTACATCCTGCACCTTCTCGTCAGAGAGTTTCATGACGGTGCCTTTGCCGAAGGTCTTGTCGAGCTTGTCGAGGGTTACCTGGAGCGCTTTGAGCTTTTCGAGTTTATCACTCATACAGAGTCGGAGAAAGAGATAGAAAAAGGTTGGTTGTTGTACCTGTATTAAACCCCCGAGCGGGGTGCTGGGTTCCAAATGTAGGGTTTTGCCGGCAGAGTTTTATGTTTGATTATCAATTACTTATGTATTGCTTATCAAACTATTCCCTACTTGACTTTACAAAAGTGACAGGCAACATCGCCAATGGATGGCGAATTATCTATGCCCGTGCATTGACCGCTCTAAAGGTACAACGGCAGTGCCACGGAAAGGGTTGGTGGCAACCAAGCAGGAGCCGATATGCGAAACGCCCTTGCGTGAATTTCCGGCCTTTGGGATGAGGAATGGATATTGCGCCCATGGACATGCTAACCGTGCCAGAGGCAGACATCATCGGGCGCATCTTCTACCTGCGGGGCCATAAGGTGATGCTGTCGCAAGATTTAGCCGCTTTATATGGTGTAGAAGTTCGTAGGCTTACCGAGCAGGTAAAGCGGAATGTGGAGCGGTTTCCCGCCGATTTCATGTTCGCACTTACCGAGTCAGAGTGGTCTGATTTGAAGTCGCAATTTGCGACTTCAAATTGGGGAGGGATTCGCAAACCCCCATACGCCTTTACCGAGCATGGGGCCGTGATGCTGGCCAGCGTGCTCAAGAGCGAGCGGGCCATTGCGGCCAGTATTCAGGTGGTGCGGGCCTTTGTGCAACTGCGCTCGGTGCTGACCGCCCATGTGGATCTGGCCCGAAAGCTAGACGACCTGGAGGCCCGCTACGACGACCAGTTCAAGCTCGTCTTCGATACCTTGCGGGAGCTGCTTACGCCGCCCGCCGAGCCGCGGGAGCCGATTGGGTTTAGGCCGGGGGTGTAGAATAGGGTAGCCTACCCTACTCTACCAAAAGGCGACCGTGTGCATGGCCGGCTTGCCAGGTGTAGAGGCCGGGGGCCAGGCCTTGCAGTGATATAGGCTGGCCGGGCTGGGCCACGGTCTCGAGCACGGTGCGGCCGAGGGCGTCGGTCAGGCGCAGGGGGGTGGGGACTGTAAGCCCCAGCAGGGTGAAGCTCCCGGTGGCCGGGTTGGGCACGGCTTGCAGGCCCTCTGCTGCGGATGTTGATGCCAACGCTGTAACCACGCCGGTCTGCACGTAGCGGATGCGGATGTCGTCTATGTAGATCCCGTCGTAGTCGTTGGGGGCTCCGGGGGTGGCACCCAGCATTAGCTGCATCCAGACCTTTTGGCCCAGGTAGGGGCGCAGGTCTGCCCATTGGCGGCGCCATGCCGGCAGGGCGGCATTCCACACCGGGCCGGGCTCTGCCTGCAACACTACGTTATCCTGGTTGTGGCGGTAGCTGGCGCGGCGCGTACCGTCGGTGCAGGTGGCCGTCCAAGCGGCACCGCTGTCGGCACTGAGCGAGAGCTGGCCGGCGTCGAAGAGGCGCAGCAGGTTCCGCCTCGTGAGCAAAGAGAGCTCGGCGGCCGCCAGCCTGGGGAGGCGCAGGTCGAACGGGCGGGTGCGCCAGGTGGTGTATTGGGTAAAGCCGCCAGCGTCGTGCACATAGTTGCCGGGCCCATCAGAGAGGCAACCCGTGCCTTGGGCATGCCTGCTACGGTCTATCTCCCAAGTCCCGGCCCAGCCAGCTAGCGCATCGCAAGCATCTTGCAAGGTGGGGCGCGTCTGGGGGTAGCCGTCGTAGTGATAGATGGTGTCTGTCGTAGAAAACAGGCCATTGCTGACGCGTACCCGCCACCCAAGCCTGCGGCCCACGGGGCTGCCGATGGGCCCTTCCGGCACAAGGATGCTGTCTGTTGCGGCCTGCTCGGGGCGCAGGGTGTAGGTGCGCTCTACCGGGGCGGTGCTGGCATGCCCGGGCCCGAAGGGCTCTAGCCGCAGGGTGAAGGTGGCCTGGGGCCGCCTGTCTGCCCCTACCCGCCGCAGGGCGTAGCGTATCCGCTGGCGGCCCGGGTTGGCATTGGCGCCCGGGCGCAGAAACAGGCCTGTGCTATCTGCAAATATGGCGAAGGGGTGCGCGGCACGCAGGGCCGTGAGGTTTTGGTGCTGCTGGCCTAAGATGATGGGCAGAATCTCGTCTTGCGCATGCCAGAAGGACCGGCCAATCTCGGGCGTGTAGCTAAAGATGCGCTCGGGCTTGCCCGCATCTGGGGTATAGAGGTAGTCGTCTGAGCCGCCGTTGGCGTTGTAGAAGATGGTCTCTAGCGTGGTGCCGGCCGGGTACTCGTTCTCTTTGGTCAGCGCCTGGGCCAGGTATCTGAACGACGATGAATCTGCCGTCTGCCGCGAGGCATAGCCGAAGGGGTGTATCAATACATCCGAAAAGCTGTGGTAGTTGAGCGCAATACGGAAGGGGTAGCGCCGGGCTAGTGCACGGATGGCTTGGGTCTCTGGCTCAGAGAAAGCGGCCGGGCCCCGGTACGTCTCTGCCATTTCATCGGGCGATGAGCCCCGGTCGTCGAAGCCCCAGAAGGTTCCATAGTTGCGGTTTGGGTCCACGCCGGTGCCCCCTGCAAAGGCTTGCCTGTTCTTGCGCCACATGCCACCTCCTTGCGGGGCCGTTTGCTGGTTGTAAACGTAGCCGTCTGGGTTCACAAACGGCACGGCGTAGAGCTGGGTATTGTTGACCAAGGCGCGGATATCAGCGTCTCTGTCGTAGTTTTCTAACAGATACCACAAAAAGAAGATGAGTTGGTGCACACTCAACGGCTCGCGCGCGTGGTGGATGGCCGTCAGCAATACGTGAGGCTTGGTGGTATCGCTCACGGCGGCGTTACCTGCCAGGCGCACAAAGTGGATGGGACGGCCTTCGGTGGTGCGGAAACTCTCGATGGGGGCCCGGGCCGTAATCAAGCTCGGATAGCGTGCGCGCATGCTGTCGAGGTGGGCCAGGGCTTCTTCGTAGGTGAGGTAGCCGCCCATGCTGCCGTAGCGCCACCCGCGTGGGATGGACCGGGGGCGCAGTTTGTCGCAGTCTTCTTCAAAGGCGGCGGGGGCGGCGGGCGGGCTGTCGGCTTTTTTTTTGGCTGCTTTGTTGCGCTCTACAAAGGCCTGGGTGGCATCAGCCTCCAGGATGGTGATACCAAAGCCTGCCTGGCGGATGCGGGCCAGCTCTGCGGTAGAGAAGAAACTTGTAAAGGCCACCGGCGTCAAGGTGCCATGGTCTGTCTCGATGCCGAGGGCGGCCAGCTCGGCCAGGCCTTTGCCCGGGCGCAGGGCGATGGTGGCTTTGCTGTGTACGTCTGGCGCTTGCTGGGCGCGGGCGGACGCGAGGGCCAGCCAGAGAAGGAGGGCAAGGGATAGGGTACGCATAGGAGTAATCACGAATTGCTAGCTCAATATACCATACCTGGCTCTAATAGAAAAAGCCCAGGACTTGTAAGGCCTGGGCTTTTGGCTTTTAATCGAAAGGCTTAGCGCTTCATCAGCTTGAGCACTTGAACCTCGTCTGGCGTGGAGACTTTGACGTGGTACATACCGGCAGGCAAGGCCTGCACACGGGCTTGGAGGGCCTCGTTCACGTCGGTGAGGGAGCCACTGAAGGTTTCAACCACGCGGCCATCCAGGTTGACGATCTCTGTCGTAATCTGCAGGGCCAGATCGGTCAGCCCGTTGATGGCGATGCGCGTACCCTCGGCAGCCGGGTTGGGGAAGAGGCGGATCTGCCCAAGCTGCTTGCCATCTGTGCTGATGTAGGCCGTCTCGCTCAGCTCTTGCTTGCCGCTGGCGTCTTGCAGGCGCAGGCGGTAGTAGCTGTTCTGCACAAAGCCGAGGTCGTCGAAGCTGTAGCTGGTGGTGCGCCCGTTGGGCGTGCGTGCAGCTACGGTGCCAATGGCGGTAAAGGTGCGGCCATCGGCCGACTTCTCTACCACGAACTGCGTCCAGTCGCCCTCTTGGGTCATGGTCCAGCTGAGGCGGGCTATGCCCTTCTCGTTGCGGCCAGTAAAGGTGAGCAGGCCTAGCGGCAGCGGCTGGAAGTTGTCTGACACCGTCCAGTAGCTAAAGCTAGCTACATTGGGCACGGCCACGCGGCGGTAAGGGCCTACGTTGCCGTTTTGCACCTGCCATACGCGCTCGTAGGTGGCTACCCCGTCGGTGCTCTTGTACACCTGGGCCAGGGCCGGGTTGCGGCCGTTGTCGTCTTGGCTGGGCCAGAAGAGGAGCAACGTACGGTCTGCCTGGGCAGGTTGCACCGTGGGCTTAATTACCCAGAAACGGCTGATGCCCGCGTTGCCCGTGCAGCAAGGTGCCGCGCCAGATATCGGCGTGCCAGAGCTACGCACCACAGACACAGTGCCCAGGTTGGCACCGGCCGTCAGCTGCACGCCCATGCCCCCGAAGGTAGAGGCAGATGTACCCAACGTCTGGGTCATCTTCAGGTTGCCGCGCACAAAGTGCTGATTTACGGCGCCGATGTTCTCTAGCAATTGGGCAGCCGAGGCCAGCACAATGGTATCTGCCGAGCCAGTAATCAGCTTGCCGAGTTGCACATCCAAAGCGTTGGTTACGGTTGGGCGGCCCGTCAGGCTCACGTTGGCGCTGTTGTTGATCACCAGGTTGCCATAGGTGCCGTTGCCGCTCATGGTTTGGCCGCTGCCGCCGTTCAGTACGATGCGGGCCGCGTTGTTGGCCGTAACCGTACCGTTGTTGCGCACATGGCCCCGGGCGTAAATCGAAAGCGCACCACCCCAATCTACCGTGGTGCCAGCAGCAATCAGCAGTGAGTCTGCCACGCGGGTGGTGGTGTTGAGCTGCTTGGTGGCATTGCCCGAGAAGGCCAACTGGTTATAGCCCAGTGTCAGGGCAGTTTCAGCAGATGGGCCGCTGTACTCTACCCGGCCACCCAAGCTATCGCTAACCGTGCCGTTGGTGTAAACGCTAAAGCCTGCAATGCTGGTGCCGCCTGTGCGCAGCATTTGCCGGTTGGCAAAGCCTGCATCTATGCGGAGGGTATTACTGCCGGTGCCAAGGTCTAGGTTTAGGCCGGCCAGGTCGAACGTGCCGCCTTGGATACGCAAGGCCGTACCGCCAGTGCGGCTCAGCGTTGTGGCCACCTGCTGGGTTACGCTGGCCCCACCCGTCTTGTTAATCGTCAAGAAGGGGAACGTGGTGCCATTCCCTTTAATAACAGCATTGTTACTGCCGATAAAGGTCGTTAGGCGGTCGTTGGCCGTCAGCGTGCCGTTGTTCCTGAAGAAGTCTCCACCAATCTCCAGATCACCCCCTGCACTGTTAGACAAGAACAAGGTGCCCGCCAGCTCTAGCGTACCCCCAACACGCAGCGGTGCCGTCGTGTTGGGGAAGGTCATATCCACCGTAGAGCCCGCCCGGATGATGAGCGAGTCTCCCATGACATGGGTAAACCCAGTGCCATTGGTGCCCAGCTTCAGAATGGTATTGTTGGCTACCTCTACCTTTTGCAGGGTAGATGCATCCCACTCTACGTTGCGGTTGAAGGTGCCCCCCCCGGCGTAGCGCAGTTTAGAGCCTGCCAGATACAGCGGCGCAGAGCCTGTAACAAAAGAGCCAGCGCGCAGCTCGAACGTGCCCGACAACTGTCCGCGAGGTGCACCGCCAAAGGCAAAGTTGATACCTGAGCCCGGCGCCAAGAGGATGTTGTGGAAGTTGGTCTGCACCAAACCTGTTACCTGCCCAGGCGAAGTGCCCTGGAAGTTGAGGGTACTGGTGCCCCTGTTAAAGGTACCGTCGTTGGTAAAGTTGCCGCCGTTCTGGTAGTTCATCACCAGGTTGTTGGCATTAAACACCGCACCGCTGCCGATAGACACGTTGCCGCCCGGCGTGATGGTGATGTTGTCGGCCGACACGTTGAAGGTGCGGTTCGGGTTGATGCGGAACGTACCCACCGTGATAGGTGTGGCCAGGTTCACACCTGATACTGCATCTGTATTGTCAATCGTTAAGAAACCGAAGCTGATCGGCCCGTTGGTGGTAATCGTCTGCGGCACCGTGCCATTAAACCGTACGTCGCGGTTGTTGGCGTTCAGCGTCGCAGAGGCGCCGCTTGTCCAGTTACCCGCGATTATCAGGTCTCCGCCTACGGCAGTTGATTGGGTAAAGCTGCCATTGAGCACCATGTTGCCAGGAATGGTAACGTTGCCCGTCATATTACCCATGGTGGCCGCACCACCGGCATCTACGGTGAAGCTGCCCGTAATTGCCCGCGAGGTATTAGAGCCGTTGTTGATGTCCAGCGTTGTGCCATTGGCTACCCGTACGTTTACCGGGGTGTTGGTAGTGCTCCACTCCAGCGAGCGGCCATACGTGTTGCCAGAGGTATAAACCAGGGTAGAGGCCGCACCATAGTTGATGGTGCCGCTAAACACAAAGCCACCCGCTGCAATCTGCAGCTCGTTGTTAATCGTTGGCGACGTGCTGAAGGTGGTATTACCACCCAGGCGCAAGTTGTTAAAGGCCGTTGCATTGCCACCGCTAACCGTAGCAACACCGCTGAAAGCCACCGTGCCAGAGCCCAGGTTGGCCACAGCGCCAGAGCCATTCACAAACGCACCGCCGCCGTCAATCGTCAAGGTGCGGCCAGCGCTCATCACCAGGCTAGAGCCAGTGTTGAGCGTAATCGTGCTCACAGGGTTTGGATCTGCCGTAGTAATAGTTACCGGCCCGTTGATACAAACCGCGGCACTAGCTGGTGGCAAAGAGGCAGATTGCCATGTGCTGGTGTTGTTCCAGTCTCCACCACCTGCTACACTGGGGAAGCAAGGGAAGAACGCCGTGTAGTTGCCCACCGCAAAAGTGGCCCCGCTGCCAATCGTACCCGTAAAGTTGAAGGCCCCGGTATTTACAGAGAAGTACGGATTGGTGCCAGATGTCGCCAGCGTTGGCCGCGCCTGCCACGCAGCACCATCCCAGTTGGCCAAGAACACACCCGCTCCGCGAGAGAAGTTGGCCGCCTCAGAGCCACGCGTCCAGCCGAAGGTGGTCACCAGGTTGTTGGCCCCAGCTACAGACTCGGTCAGCACATACTGAATGTTCACAGCCTGCGTGGCATCCGTCATGGCGCCAGCAAACGGAGGTGCATCAATAGCACGTACGGTAATCGTCTCTGAAGTGCCGTTCTGTACGAGATTAACTGACCCGAACTTGGTGGTGGTAGGCCCAACCGGGAAGAACTTAGCCGCACCCGCGACGGTGGTTGTGATTACGCCCGTCCCATTGGTTACTACGAAGCTGTTGGTATCTGATGCCGGCCATTGGATAAACGAGGCACCATTGAGCTGCACATTGTTGTTGCCGATAACTAGCACACCACGCTCCATAGCCAGGCGGTTGTTGACGATAACGTTGCCAGAGGCTACCGTTACCCCAAGCCCCGCACCAGCTGTGTTGCGCACACGTACAAAGTCGAAGGTAGTGGTGCCCGTAAACGTCTGGCTGGTTGTGCCGTTAAACACCACCTCTCTGCTGTTGTGCGTCAGCGTACCGGTGCGGGTCCAGTTGCCACCCACAAACAGGTCTCCGCTAGAGGTGCTCAAGGATAGGCCACCAGCCAGCGTAACATCACCCAGCACATTAAAGTCGCGCGTCATCACGGCACCTCCAAAGTCTAAGAACATGTTAGAGCCACCGGTGATGTTCAGGCTGCCGCTCATGTCAAGCACGGTGCCCGTGTTGCTGTTGCCCCCGGGGAGCATAGATGTATTGTTGGCAATGGTCACGTTGGCTGGGTAGCCACGTGTTACGCCTGCCGTGCCCGAGGCGTTCCACTCAAAGCCGCGGCCGTAGTTGCCGCCGGAGTTGTAGCGTAGCGTAGAGCCTGCCGCATAAGCCGGAGAGCTGGCATTGGCAAAGCCACCAGCATTGATCTGGAACGTACCGCCATTTTGGATGGTAACCGTATTAGCTCCTCCTGGGAAGAGGATGCCGCCGTTGGCCGTTACGTTGTACGGGTTGCTGGTGCCGTTAAATGCCATCGTGCTCGGGTTGGCCGGGCTGGCGATGGTACCGCCCGTGGCGCCTGTGGCAAAACCGCCGCCCAGGCCGGCCACAATGCCGCCGTTGCTAAAGTTTAGCGTATTGCCGCTGCCGATGGCAAACAGGCCCGATTGCAAATTCAGGGTTGCAGCCGTGGGGTTGGTGGTGCCAAGCGTTACCGTTACCCCTGCCGATGGGTTGATGTTGAGGGTACCCGTAAGCGGCGTAGGCAGTGCGTTGCCCGTGCTTTGGGCCACCGCACCGGTAAAGGTGTAGTTGCTGCCTGCGCCAAAAGTGCGCGTGGTTGTTTGCACGTTGCCGCTGGCCGTAGGTGCAGTTACGATACCGGCCGCGTGGCCCAGGCGCAGGTTGGCCCCGCTGTTAGAGACAAACGTGCCAGAGCCCGAGAGGACAAAGGCGGCCATGTCTAGCGTAGCACCGTTGAAGACAGTGGTCGTTCCCGTCCCTGCCCCCAGGTTTACGTCAGACTGTAAGGCAACGGTGGGGTTCTGCGTAGTGCCGTTGCCTACATTGATGCCAATGTTACCCGTTACGGTGCCGCCGCCCGTCCACTGCTGGGTGCCGCTGGTGCGGGCAAAGTTCAACGTAGCAGAGCCAGAGCCTGCTCGCAACAGGGTGGTACCGGCTGGGTGGCTGAGGTTACCAGCCACATTCAAAACGGCGTTTCCGGTGCCTGCACCGAAAGACAGGGTACCGGTAGATGTGAGGCTAACGTCGCCAGAGACAGTTGCAGTTACAGCTGCAGAGGTCTCCGTCAGGCGCATCGTTCCCGTACCACCATGTTGAAGGTTGCCGGTAACGTTTAAGTTGGTCGGGCAAGCACTTACTGACATGCTGAAGCTAAGCCCAGCCGTAGAAGTGTTTACCAGATTGCGGCCAACAGTTAATGTAGGTGTTGCTCCACTTGAGTTGGCATTGGTGCCCGCCATGGTAAACGCCCCGGCCCCGCTGACCACAAAATCTCTGTTTACAGTTAGCGTCTGTGGCGTGCCAGGGGTAAACGTGCTGCCTGCATTGGCAAACTGCACAATAGCAGTTGTGCCGGCGCCGGCGTTCACGGTAAAGTCTCTGCCTACAACCAGGGCCGTACCTGCTGAGCTACCAAAGCGTAGGCTTCCTGACCCTGCATTGCCAGTAGATAGAACGGTAAAGTCGTTGGCAACCGTTATCCCATTGAAAGCACCTTGCAGGTTAACGTTGGCTGTCTGGGCCGTACAGTTCCATGTAAAGTCCCAGTAGTTTTGGCCGATGCGGTTGCTGTTGCTGCTACCGGGCGTGCCATTGATCCAGCCCGTTACGGTGCACAGCGAGCCTGTCTGCCAAGTGGCAGCAGGGATCGAGCCATCGTCCATGGCGTGCTCGTAAGTACCGGCAACGGTAACGGTAGCCAAGCTGCTGGGCGATACCGTAGAGCGGATATATCCACCTGTAGGCACGCTTACTGCAGCACCGGTAGCCCAAACAGAAGCGGCAGCGTTGTTCAACCGCCCGGCAATGGTCAGATCCGTGCCCGTGCCATCGGCCACGTTCAGCGGAGAGTTCGCATTCACAATGCCGGTGGCCTCAATCGTCATCTGATCTACAGAGACTGTCGCACCCACGTTCACCGTATGGCCGGCCTGCACCGTGATGCCCGCGCTGTTGACGGCGTTGGGCGCCACCGCTGCCGGCGCAGGGGCAGGAGATACAAAGGCAGGGTCAGACGATACCTCCCACGTGGCTGCCGTGGCCCAGGTAGCCGGGCCGGCTGCTGCCGTGCGGTAATAGAGCGGCACTGTTTGCCGTGCCGTAAAGTCGTTGCCAGTGGCTACGGTAGATGAGGTTGGACCACTGACAACCGTCAGCACGTTAGAGGCGGCGCTGCTGCTGGCAAACTCCGTCCAACCTTGGTTGGTGGCGTCCCAGGCATTGAGCTTAAAGTTGCCTTCTGTCCCGTTTATGTCAGCGGCTGCATAGGTAAAGGTGGCGTTGGTCCAGTTGTAGCTGCTCAGGTTGGTGCTGTAAGTCCAGTAGCGGCTCAAGAAGTTGGTGGCCGGGCTGTTGTTGGGATGCGTGGCATCCGTCACACGCCAGCCGATGTTGCCTGCCAGGCTGGTAGAAATGTTGTTGATGGTAACGGGCGAGTATTCAGCCGTACCGGTATTATCCCCAATAGGCCAGGTGAAGGGAATACCTGCCCCAGCACTGGTGATGCTGCGGATCAGCAGACCCGTACCATCTGCCACCACCATCCGGCTGGCAGAGAAGCTACCCGCACCTGCCGACACCGTAGCACTGCTGTTGAGCGTCAGGTTGTTGCTGCCCAGCGTTAGCAGACCATCGGTCTCCATCGTCAGGGCGGTGAGGGTCAGGCTGTTCAGGTCTAGCGTCAGGTTGCCCGTGCCGGCAAAGGTGAGGCCATAGTTATTCGTCAGACGAGAAGAGAAAGTACTCAGGCCCGTGCTTTGGTTGCTGCCCGTGTAGCGGAAGGTCATCCCTTGCGGGAAGGTCATGTTGGTAAGCGTAAACCCGCTAAAGGCGCTGGCCAGGCCCGTAGCGCTGCTGATGTTGATGGTAGCCGTACCGCCACCAGGAGGCGATCCGTTGAGCAGGTTGGCGGAGTTGCCAGCCACCACGGCAAAAGCACCGGGGTTGAAGGTGGCTCCGTTAGACAACACGAAGTTGTTGGCCGCGGCAGCCGTGCCCAGGTTCAGGTCGGTGAGCAGGGTTAGCGTGCCCGTTGCGCCTACGCCAAAACCACCCAAGTGCGTGGGAGCGGTGCCGGTATAGTTCCATTGGGTGGTGCCGGTCAGGTTCCAGCCTACTAGGTTGGTAAAGGCCCCTGTGATCCCGAAGGTACCCGTGCCAGACTTGGTAAGATCGCCCGTCAGGTTGATGGCGTTGCCGATGCTGTTGGTAAAGACAGCCGCCTGGGTTAGGTCTACGGCTGGTGTAGCCGTAGAGGTAACGGTCATGTTAGAGACGTTTACCACACCTACCGGGGTAGTGCCGGTAGTGGCAGCCTCAAGCACGAGGCGGCCCGTGCCGCTGATGGTGAGCCCACCATTGGCATTAAAGCGGTGCGTTACACCACCCGTGCCCGTAGCGCCTACCACAAACACAGTCCCGCTGCTGATGGTAGAGGCACCTGTGATGGTCACAAAAGCACCCGAGCCCGACGAGGCACCCGCCCCGCTGATGAACGTACCGCCCCCGTTCAGGGTAAACGTACCTGTAACCAACAATTGACTAGAGCCTGCACCACCGTTCTGGGCAATGTAGGTACCCGCTCCGCTGTGGACGAAGTTGCCCGCCACGTTGGTGGTAGTAACCGTAGCCTGTGCATAGGTTACACCCGTGCCGGGGGCAACCTCCAGGTTGTTGTAGCTAAAGCCTGGCAGGGTAATGGTGCCCGCCGTGGTAGAGCTGTAGCGCACTGAGCTGCCCGTAACTGTATAGGTGCCCGTGCCAGGCGTGAACGTGCCTGCAATGTCTATCACACCGCTGGAGGCCAGGGTGCGGGCTCCGTTGCCGGTGTTGGTGATGTTGTTATAGAAGAAGGCAGGCACCGTCTGCGCAGAGCCACTGCCGAAGTTGAAGGTGTTGCCAGATACCGCAGCCGTATAGTTGCTGGCCGTGGCCGTAAACGTACCGCCTACGCCAATCGTACCGGCGGCCAGCGTAAGGGCGGCGCCGCCGCGGTTGCCAGAGATGGTGAGGTCGTTGTAGCTAAGCGCATTGATGGTCTGCGCACCTGGGCCGTTGAAGGCGATGTTGCTGCCCGTCAGCGTCAAGGCTCCAGCGCCGGGGGTGAGCGTACCGGCAATGCCCGTAGTGGCTCCGCTCTGGAAGGTGCGGTCTCCGCCCGTCAGGTTCAGGTTGCCGTAGCTGATGGCCGGGATGGTTTGGGCAGCGCTGCTGGTGATGTTTACGGTAGAGGCAGGATCTAGCGTGGCAGATTGCGTACCGCCGTTGGTGATGTTACCCGTGATGGTAAGCACACCCGCGCTGGTAGTGGTAAACGTACCCGTGCCGCTCAGCTCGAAGTTGGTGATGCTCCGGCTGCTGTTGATGCTCAGCACGTTGGCGCCAGGCACGTTGAGGATGATGTTGTCTATGCTGCCGGGCACACCGTTGGGTGTCCAGTTGGTGGCCGTGGCCCAATCGGTATCCGTGCTGCCGTTCCAGGTGTAGGTGGTAATCGGGATGATGACGGCATTGGTGTTGCCTACCGCAAACGGATTGGCCGCAGCAAACGTGGTTAGGCCTGTGGTGGCTACAGTGTTTATGGTACCGGTGTTTATGGTAAGGCCACTGGCTACCAGCGGATAAGTGGCTCCGCCGGCCCGCTGGCCCACCTCGGCCGTTGCTGCCGTGCTGAAGCCCGCCGCCTGCGCCGCTGGCACCCAGCCGAAGGTAACGTCGGCCAGGTTGCTGGCAGAGGTCAGCTGGTAGTCCACATTAACGATCTGGTTGGCATCTGCCACCGAGCCAGAGATGGGCGTTACTACGCGAGCGGTGAAGTTGTCGGGCCCGGTAGCCTGCTGCGTAACCGTCAGCGGGGTGTACCAGCCATTGGTGCCGATGGGGAAGCTACGTGTCTGGCCCGTCGTCAGGCCACCGTGTACCATGCCCCCTGTTCCATTAATGCCTACATAGTTGGTGGTTCCGCCGCCGGTGATGGTGGCGGTATTGCCCAGTGTCAGGCTGTTGTTGCCAAGTGCTAAGATGCCGCTCGTCAGTGCCAGATTGTTGGCAATAATCGTAGCCTGAGATAGGGTTACACCCGCGCTGTTGTTGATTTCTAAGCCTACAACAGGGTTGGGCATGGCCGTGCTGGTTATCTGCGCGGCTGTGCCGTTAAAGCCATAAGTGGCACCAGAGTTTAGCGTACGGGTAGTAGTAGTGATGGCGGCAGCAACACCGCCCGTATGGGCCGTGCGCAGTGTAGCGCCACCGTTTACCACGCAGGTGCCCGAGCCTGAAATTACGGCCGTAGCCGCCAGGTTGAGGGTACCGTTAACGTTATAGACCGGGTTTGGCGTGCTGCTGGTGATAACAAGGCCCGTGCTCTGGTTTACGACTGCATTTGCATTAACCGTAAAGGGTACGCGGGCAGGGTTGTTGCCTGCGTAGCTAAAGGCCTGCGTATTGGTGCCTGCAAAGACTACGCCCGCAGGCGGCACCGTGTTGGTGCTTGTATTGGTGAAGGTTACGCCCGCACCCACCGATAGCCCGTTCAGCACGCGGAACTCGTTCCCCGTCGTAACAGCGCCCGTAACTCCGCCAAAGTTGAGCGTACCACCTGTAAAGCTGGCGGCGCCATTGGCAATAAACAGGGCAGAGCCCGTGCCAGCGGTGCCATTCTCAAGCGTGATTGTGCCGGCGCTAACTGTTGTGGTGCCTGTTACATTCACCACGGCCTGGCCTGTGTTAAAGGTGCCATTAATCATCACCAGACCGCCGCCGGTTTGGTTGTAGACACCCACGTTGAGCGAGCATGCCAGGGCGCCCGTGCCGCTGGCGTTGGCCATATTCAGCGTACCACCGGCCAGATTGAAAGTACCACCAACCGTCAGGTTGTTGGCCGTTGTGTTGTTGATAATGTTGTAGGTGCCGGTGGTCAGCGTGAAGTTGCCCGTCGTCGTCAGGCTAAAGCCCGCGCTCTGGCTAAAGTTGCCTTGGCGGAACTCCACATTGTTGTAGTCTGTACCCAGCGAGGGGTTCGGTATCGCAAACATCGTCAGCGTACCAGACGTGTTGTACAACACCGTAGAGCCTGCATTGGTATTGGTACCCGTAGATGGGTTAAAGACCCCACCCCGCAGTTCAATCGTGCCTGCATTGGCCCACACACGTGTGCCACCGGCATTCACCGTAGTGCTGCCTACTTGCCAGTTGGTAATGTTGCCATAGATGAAGGCCGGGTACGTCTGCGAGCTCGCACTGCTGAAGTTGAACGTGACTGATCCGAGCGAGCCAGGCGTATAGTTGCTCAGGCCCGACACGTCGAATACGTTGGCGATATCTATCACGCCAGAGCCACCTGCAAAAGACAACGTACCCGCGCCACGGTTGCCGGTAATTGTCAGGTTGTCGTAGGCCATGGCAGGTATGCTCTGCGCACCTGCTCCGTTGAATACGATGGTGCTGCCCGTGGTGGTAATGGCCCCCGCACCTGGGGTGAGGGTGCCCGCAATGCCATAAGTGGCGCCACTGCTAAAGGTGCGCGCACCGCCTGTGAGCGTCAGGTTGCCGTAGTTGAAGGCAGGCACCGTCTGCGCAGACGAGCTGCTGATGCTAAAGGTGCTGGTAGCATCCCATGTGCCTGTGCCAGAGACGTAGTTTACCGCGCCCGTGGCAACCAAGGTGGTGCCTGCCGCTACCGAGAAGAAGTTGCCCGTTCCGATGAACGACAGGCCCGTGACCGTTTGGCTGGTGGTGAGGTTCAGGTTGTTGGGTGCGCCGTCGGCTAAGGTTACGTTGTCGTTGGCGGCCGGTACGCCGGCGGGGGTCCAGTTGCCGGGCTCGTTCCAGGCAGCGCTTACGTTACCGTTCCAGGTGTACGAGACGGCGGCGCCGAGGCGGGCCGTCAGGATACTACCGTTGAGGGCCGACGTATTGACGTTGCTGATACCGCTCGTGATGAAAGTACCGGCAGCAGGGTTGGTGCTGCCTGTGTAGTTCTGCCAGAAAGCGCCCGTCCAGCGGCTGGGCAGGGCATTGGCCACCGTGCCTACCTCATCCTCTACACCGGTTATGTAGGTAGCCGCGGCATTAAAGGTGTAGGTACCCAGGGTAGCGTTAGAGAGCAGCCAAGAGCGGCTCAGATAGTCGCTTGCGGTGCTTGGGGTGTTCAGGTTGGCAGGGTCTCCGTCGGCCACGCGCACACCGAGCGTACCGGCCGCGGCCAGCGTGGTGAAGTTGAGCGATAGCGGCGAGTACGACTGCGTGCCCGTAGCCTCGCCGACGGGGTACACGTAAGTGCCCGTGGTGTTAAGTGTGCGTATGAGCGCGCCCGAGCCGCCCCGCAAGATGTACGCCGTAGCGCTAGGGGTAGCGATGGCACCCGTACCACCGTTGAGCAGCGTCAGGTTGTTGGCCGCGCCCACATCTATTACACCGTTGGTCAGCGTAAGGGTAGATGCGCTACCGAGCGTAATGTCGCCTATGTTGAAGGTGACTGCCACCGGCGTGGCAGTGTTGTTGACGGTGATGCCGCTGAAGTTGGCCGTCGGGCTGGTGGTAGCATTCCGGAAGGTGCCACCGCCGCTGATCGTCTGTGCCGTTGTGGCCGGATTCAGTGTCAAGCCCGTGCGAAGGCCCAGCCAAAGGTCTGTAGCCAGGGTCAGGGTTCCGTCGTTGACCAGGTTGCCGCCTAGCGTCATGCGGCCCCCTCCAGAGAGGGTACGCAGCTCGCTGTTGGGATTGATGACAACGTCGCCTTGTATATCTAAGCTGTTGGCACTGGCTGTAGAGCCAGACACAAACCGGCTGGCGCCACTGCCACCGTTGATGACGACATTGCCTAAGCGCAGGTTGCCTCCGCCTACATAAGTATCTACGTTAAACCCGTTGGTGGCCGTGCTGCTGTTGGTGCCAGAGCTGCCACCGAAGGTGATGGTGTTGCCCAGCATCGTGCGGGTGCCGGTCATGTTGTAGCGTAAAGACAGACCCGCGCCAGAGAATGGAGGATCTACAATGACGATGCTGCCCCCGTTAACGTTAAACGTCGTCGGGGCCGTAGTCAGGTCGAAGGTGTGGGTACCGGCCGCAACAGACCCACCCGAAGTACCATCGTTAGGGTCTATGGTGAAGGTGCCGTTGTTCATCGTCCACTCCACCACGCCGGTGCTAAACACCACGTTTCCGTTTACTGTAAGCGCCGGCGCGCCTGTCAGCAGCCGCAGTACGCCGCCAGAGCCCATCGTAAAGACACGATTGCCACCGCCGTTGGGGCCGACGGTAAAGTTGGCCGTACCGCTCAAGGCCAGGGTATTGTTTAAGGTGACATTGCCATTCACGGCAATGGTACCGGCAGAGTGGTCTAATGAGCTGCCAGTGCCAATGGTTAGGTTGCCGGCGTTGCCACGCGAGCCCGACGTATGGTTCAGGTAAGTGCCCGCACCCTGGATGGTGATGTTCTGCGGCACACCTGCGCCTGCGGTAGTGCCGGTGGCGGTCCACTCTTGGCCAGGGCCGGTGATGTTGGCGCCTGTGGCATACACCAGGTTGCCGGTGATCGTATATGTTACGGTGGCAGCGCCCGTCATCGGGGCAGCGCCTGCGCCCAGCGTCAGGTTGGCCGATACCGTCGGAGAGGTTGTCAGCGAGGCCGTGCCGTTCACGTTCCACGGGCCCGAGAAGGTTACGCCCGTCGTACCGTCTAGTGTTACGGTGCCAGTGCTGAAGGTCGTCGTACCCGCCAGGGTAGCCGTGCCGTTGTTGGTCAGGCTGCTGCCGCCCGCAAGGGTAATCGCACCCGTGCCGGCAGAGGTCAGCGTGCCGTCGTTCAGCACCGTACCTGTAGGCGCTATGGATCCGCCGGCGTTCACCGCCAGGCTAGCCCCGCCGAGGATGGTAACCGCCGTAGGCGCGTTGGCCGCCGAGGCCAGCGTAACGGCATGGGCTATGGTAACCGGCTGCCCGGCAGGCGGCACGGCATTGCCCAACCAGGTGCCCGCCGTGGTGTAAACACCGGCGGCCGTGGTTATGTAGCCCAGATAGGTAAAGCTGCTGCCAGACGTTGCCGTGCCGCCATTGTTGGTTACCGAGATGGTGCCCGAGGCACCTGCCCCCACCGTAACGGTAGCCTGGGTGCCCGTCTGCGTTATGATGTTGGCGGCCACGCCACCAATGGTTACGGCGCTGAGGCTCGTCAGGTTGGTGCCGTCTATGGTGATGGTGGTGCCCGTGTAGCCGGTGGCCGGGCTAAAGCCGGTGATGGTAGGCGCAGGCACCGCTGCGGCAAAGGCATTGGGGCGGCCCATGCCCAAGGCGTAGGTGGTGGCAGCCGGGGCCAGCGCTGCGGTGTAGGTAAATGGGTTGCCGCCGCTGTTGGTGGCAGCTACCTCTGTCGTCCAGGTGCCGGGGCCGTTGCTGGTGAGGCCGATGACGTTGCCCGAGCCTGCACTGTAGTTGGCCCCGACGGGGTCGGCCGAGTTGGCTTGCGTGGCAACCGTTAGGCCGCCATTGCCGCCAGCCGTGCCCTCGGTAACCACCCACATCCGGTTGATGGCCAGCGTAGCATCGCTGGGGGTGTAGATGGGGGCGCCATCTACCACCCGCACAGAGAAGTTATCCGTAGTGCCAGAGGCCGTCTGCGTAAACGTTACCGGGTTATAGGCACTGTTGCCTACCGGGAAGAGCACCGCCGTGTTGGTATTGGGCACAGACATGGTGAGCGTACCCGCGCCGTTGGTCTGCACATAGCGGGCAGCCGTGGCCCCGGTGATGGCCGTATTCACCGTCAGGTTGTTGGCGCCTAGTGGGAGGCTGCCCGCGGTAAATGCCAACGTGCCCGTGCTGGTGGCGTTTGTCAGCGTTACGCCTGCGCTGTTGTTGATGGTAATGGTACCCGCCGTGGTAGAGGCTACACCATTGCCGGTAAACTGCGCTGCAGCACCGTTGAAGGTGTAATTGGTGCCAGCCGTGTAGGTGCGGGTGCCGGTAGTTTGTACGCTGCCAGTGGCACCTGACGTAGAAAACGCACCCGAACCATTTGTATTGGCAGACCGGAGTGTTGCCCCTGCTGCGGCAGTAAATGCACCGCCGCCCGTAATTTCTGAAGTACCAAAATCTAGCGTTGACCCAGACCCGACAGCAACTGTACCTGTGCCGCTGCCCTTTGCCAGAGATGTTAGCAGCTGTACCGTATTAGTGGTTGATCCGTTGCCAAACACCCAGTTGATACCGTTCTGTGTACCCATAGTGCCACCAGTTTGAGTGATGGTTTGAGTGCCAGTGCTCCTTACAAAATTCAGGTTGTTTGTCGTGCCGCCTCCTGCATTAGAAATTCTGGCAACGCCTGTTCCAGTGGCGTTGTGAATCAAATTGCCAGAAATATTTAAGTTTAGTGTACCTGATGCTCCACTACCTAAATCAAATATGGAAGTAACACCTGTGGCTGCAGAGACTTCAAGGTTACCACCGATATTAAAAGTAGCAGTACCAGCGGTAAGACGCACACCATTTGTAGAGGTAAAGGTATTTAATATCTGAAGGTTTCCACCCCAGTTTAAAGTACCTGTCAGGGATAGTTGAGCTGTGGAGGTTTGCCCAGGGCAGTTCCAAACCACGTGGTGGAAGTTCTGGCCCATACCACCAGGGGCAGTTGCTGTTGTTCCTGTAATAAGGCAAGTAGAACCCGCAGACCAACTGGCTGTGGGTACTGCCGCCGAATTCAATGCATGATCGTATGTGCCTGTTGCCCCGATTACCAACGTGGTTGAGCTTGTTGTTAGCGTTGATGCTCCAGTCCTCCTAAAGGTTCCGAAAACATTCATTAAGGAGCTAGCCCCTAAGGTGAAGGCCCCCGTGCCACCATGTACGAAGGTGGCGCCTGGCAAAATCTGAAATGAGCCGTTATTTACAAAAGCCCCTGAGCCGGCTGAATGTGTAAGGGTAGCGCCACCAACCAATGCTACTCTACTACCAGCATTAAAGGTCACAGTATTGCCTGCTGTGGTAGAGTTCAGATTGGATGCAATGCGTACAGAGTCTGTTGTATTGCTTACCAACAAGAACATGTTACCTCCCTCTGCCGTGCTACTACTAAAAGTTTGCTTGATTGTTCCGTTAAAATTTAATTGCCGTCCATTGGGCGTAAACGTGCCTGCCGTCTTGGTAAAGTTGCCGCTGACGTTCAGATCACCCCCGGCAACTGTAGAGAGGCTGTGGGTGCCGCCGCTTTGCAACACGTTTACAGCCGTTACGCTGTTGCTAGAGGTGCCGTAGCTCAGCGTACCTGCGCCCACTACGAGGTTGCGCCCGATCGTCCAAGCACCGCCCGCGCCTGTGGTCCGGGTAATAGAGCCAGTAGCAGAGTTGATGGTAAAGTCAAAAACAGAGATGCCCCCAAAGCTTCCGTTTACGTTGCCGGGAGGGTGGGTATAACTATTGTTGAGGAAAGGAGAGTTACCACCCGAAACGGTGGTGGGCACCGTATAGTAGCGCACCAGGCCATTGGTGCCGCTGGTGTTGGCTACAACAGAACCACCGTCGTAGTTTTCTACGGGTAGCTCTCCATACATACCATTGTTGTAAGAGATATATCCCAGCCAGTTGAAGGCTGTCGGGCGCGCGCCACTGTTGATGGTGCCTTGCAGGCGGCTCCAACTGATACGCATTTCGCGCCTGTCGTCTGCACCCAGGCCGTTGCCGTTTTGGTTGCTGGCGTAGTGGCCGTTGGCATTGCCTGAGGTATAGTCAGAGGTACCGTCGCCGCGGATACCGTTCGGGGTGCCTCCCAGGCTCGTCCATCCACCCGAGCCGTTGCGGCGGAAAATCTCGCGGTAGCCACTGTGGGCATAGATCAGCACGTCTGCGCGGAAGGGCAGGTTGGGCGGCGTGGTGTAGCCGTCGTAATTGATACCCACCAAGCTGCCATTCGCATCGGTGCCCCCGTTTACCGGAGAGATCGGGTCCACATCCAAGAAGATGGAGACGGGTTCGTTCTCTTGGGCATTTTGGATATGGATATAAAGGTCTGTGTCCGTCCACGACATCCGGTACGTTGTAGTACTGCCAGAGCCGGCCACGGCACTGTTCGGGTACGATGTAACCCCATCGGCGGTGGCATCGATGGTTGGTGCGGTGCTAACAAACTGCCCCCACGCCCGAGGCGCAGCCAACAGCACGAACAACAGGAGAAGAAGACGTAGAGGTGTAGAGGTAGACTTCATGGCCACTCGGTGGAGGAGAGCGATAGGGGCGAGAAAGTATCGGGGGTGCTGCACTTGCGTTGCCGGGCGGGAGTCTGCCCAGCCCACAAGGGCCGCGAGTAGAAAAAGGCGAATCTTCAGTAGTAAGGCAAGCAAATGGCTATCCCCCTGTGGACGGGGATACGCGCCTGCACATGCCGGTAAGCACCGGGGTAGGTTGGCAGGCAATCTGTCTTCAGCCGAAAGGTTAACGCAACTGCCGGCCCTTGGAAAGGCCGGTAAGTGTAGAGCGGGTAGCCGCAGGGCTCGTAGGCAAGTTGGCCTACACACCATTTAGCTAACTTACAAATGTAAGGTTACGGTAGTATTATCCTGCAAGAGGGTGATGCAAAAACAAGTTTGTTGGCTGGCCAAAACCGCTTCGGCTGGCATAGAAACAACCTTAGCGGGGTAAGGTTTTGCGGTATATCCCCGCAGGGTGGCCAAGGTAACCAGCCCTCCAATGGCCCAAAACCTGCCCCGAGGCATGTACAGATATGATGCCTGCGTTATGCTTATCGCCACTTTACAATAAATTCATTCAAGGCTACTAGCCCAACCTTACCACATCTGCCTAGGGCCAAACTAAGATTATTAAAGTAAATTTTTTCAGAATAAAGCCAACTATTGCTCCGTGTATCGGGTGTTGTGCACTACCTTGCCTAGGCAAAGTTCTAGCCTGCCTTGCCTGGGTATCATCCCATCCTTGGGCAAGGGGGGCTGGGCCTGGCTTTTGCACGCAAACCCCAAATCTCCGTATTTCTTGTTATGAGACTAACCTTTACCTACTTGCTAAGCCTGGTCTGTTGCCTGGGCTTCGGCCTGGGCTTGGCGCAGGCGCAGCCCGTCAGGCGGCATTTTATCGAGACCAACGGCACCGTCAAAACTATGGCCCGAGACGGCAACCGGCTTTACCTCGGCGGCAGTTTCAGCCAGGCAGGGTATGCCGCCAATGGGGTGGCCTGGCTCTCGCCAGGGTCAGACATGGTGCGGGCGGGCTTCCCGCGGTTTAACAGCACTGTGCAGGCAGCCTTAGAAGACGGTGCCGGCGGCTGGTATATAGGCGGCAGCTTCACCCAGGTATCTGGGCGTAGCGCGCCCTACCTGGTGCATATCCTGGCAGACCTGTCTATAGACCCCAACTTCGAGCCTGCTCCTAACAGCACGGTACACGCCCTGGCCTCGTACGGCAACGATTTGATTGTGGCAGGCTCGTTTACCAACATCGGCGGCACAGCCGCGGCGCGGTTGGCACGCATCAGCAAGGCCACGGGCCAGGCCGACGCTGCCTTTACGCCCAACCCGGGCAGTACCGTCCGCACCCTGTGGGTGGGCGGAGACATCCTCTACGCCGGCGGAGACTTTACCCGCATCTACGACCAAGAGGTTGCTTACATGGCCAAGATAAACCTGGCCACCAATGCGCTGATGCCCTACGCAGGCGCCAACAGCACCGTCTATCGTATGGCCAAAAACGGCAACAACCTGTATGTAGGCGGTTCTTTCTCTAACGCTGGCTTCTGGACGGGCTACCACGCCTACTACCCCACCGCCACAGACGTACCCAGCTTTGCCATGCCCAAAGCCAACAGCACCGTGCAAGTGGCCGTGCCCGACGGCGCCGGCGGCTATTACATAGGCGGCAGCTTCTCGCAAGTGGGCGGCGTAAACCGGCGCTACCTGGCCCACATTTTGGCAGACCAAACCGTTGACCCTGCCTTCGACGCTGCGGCCAACAGCACCGTGTTTGCCATGCAAAAGGTAGGCAATCTGCTCTATGTGGGCGGCAGCTTCACCAACCTGGCAGGCTCCAACATCAACCGAGTGGGGTGTATCGACCTGACCAGCGGCCAGCTCACCAACTGGAACCCAGACATCGGCTCGGGCAGCGTGCAGGCCATCTATGCCTCTGCCACAGACGTTGTTTTGGGCGGCAGCTTTACCCGTGTCGGCGGCAAAGACCAAAGCTACATAGCCCGCGTAAGCCTGGCAGACGGCACCCTTCTGCCAAGCCCGGCCGCCAACAGCACCGTACAAACGCTGGCCCCGGTAGGCAACACGCTTTATGCAGGTGGCTCATTTACCGCATCGGGCTGGCAAACGGGCTACGCAGCCCAGCTCAGCACCACGAGCGACAATCCCAGCTTCAACTTTCCCAAGGTAAACGGCACCATAAACGCCCTCCAGCCCGATGGTGCCGGCGGCTGGTACCTTGGCGGCAGCTTTAGCGAGGTAGGCAACACGCAAGTGCGCAACCTGGCCCACCTGCTGGCCAGTGGCGAGGTAGATGCCAGCTTTGTGCCCGGGCCCAACTCTACTGTGCACGTGCTGCGGCTAGATGGCAGCACCTTATACGTAGGTGGCAGCTTTACCACCATAGGCGGCAGCAGCATCTCTCGCCTGGCAGCCTGCGATGCGGCCACTGGCACCAGCAACCCCTCCTGGAACCCCGCCCCCAACAGCACCGTGCAAGCCATTGAGGTAGATGGTGCCTCCGTTTACTTCGGCGGAAGCTTTACGCAGGTAGGCAGCACCCCCCGCAATTACGTGGCAGCCGCCTCAAAGGCGTCGGGGGCCGTCTTGCCCTGGAACCCCAACACCAACAGTACCGTCCTAAAGCTGCTGCTGGTGGGCAACAGCATGTATATGGCCGGCAACTTTAGCACCATCAGCGGCACCAACCGCCGATACCTGGGCGTGGTAGATAAAGGCAGCGGTGCCCTCGGTGGCTGGAACCCAGACGCCAACAGCCCCGTGTACGACATACTCATAAACCGCAGCCGTATGTATGTGGCCGGTGCCTTTACCACCATCGGCGGCCAGCCCCGCAACCGGGTGGCCCAGCTAAGCCTGGCCACGGGCAATGCCACTACCTTCAACCCCAACTCCAACAGTTCGGTAGAGTCTCTGGCATTGGCAGGGGGCACCCTGTACCTGGCAGGCAGCTTTACCACGCTGGGCGCACCCGCCCGTACCCGCGAGTACCTGGCCCAGATAGACACCACCACCGGCCTGGCTACAGACTGGCGGCCTAAGCCCAATGCCAGCGCCAATGTGGTGCGTATCGTAGGCACCAACGTGCTGGTGGGCGGCAACTTCACCTGGATCAAATACAGCGATGCACGGTATATGGCAGGCATAAACCTGGCCACCAACCTGATCACCAGTTTTGACGCCAACCCCAACGGCATTGTGTACAGCATCGTCGTAAGAGATGCCAATACCCTGCTGGTAGGCGGCAGCTACACCAGCATCGGCGGGCAAACGCGCAACCGGCTGGCGGCGCTCAATGCCACCACCGGCGCAGCCAGCACCTGGAACCCCAACCTGAACGGCGACGTCTATTGCCTGGCCCTGCAAGACACCCTGCTCTATGCCGTGGGCAACTTTACACAGGTAGGCAACACCCGCCGGGCCTATGCGGCGGCCTTTAACACAAGCAACAACCGCCTCACCGCCTGGGACCCTCGCCTCTCGGCCAGCGCCAACTGGGTGGCCACCGCCGGGCAGAGCGTTTACGTTGGCGGCACGTTTACCTTCGCCAAGGCCGTACCTAACAACTACGTGATGGCCGTGGCCGACGATAATCAACAAGTTACGGCCTGGGCCCCAACCGTCAACAGCACCGTGCACGCCATCGCCTTCGAGGGCACAAATGTGTACATCGGCGGAGATTTTTCGGCCGTGGCAAGCACTACGCGCAACCGCCTTGCAGCCGTCAATATCAATACGGGCGCCCTCCAAACCTGGAACCCTAACCTCAACAGCAGCGCCTACGACATCCAGATCTCTGGCGGCAACGCCTATGTGGTGGGGGCCTTTACCCAGGTGGGCGGCCAGCCACGCAATTACGCCGCCGCCATCGGCCTGGCAAGCGGCACCCCCACGGCCTGGAACCCCAACCTCAACACCACTGCCAACGAGGTAGAGCTGCAAGGCAACAACCTGCTGGTGCTGGGGAGCTTTTCTTACGCTAAGCACCTAGACCGCACCGGGGCCCTGGCCATAAACCTAACCACCAATACGCTAGAAGACTGGGCACCGCGTGTAAACGGCACCGTAGAAAAACTGCTCGTTACGCCCACCAGTGTCATCGTCGGGGGCTCGTTCTCGTCTGCAGGGGGGCAGCCCAGGCAAAACCTGGCAGAGGTGCTCAAAACCAATGGGAATGCCACCACCTTCAACCCCGGGGTAAACAGCACGGTAAATGCACTGGCGCTGCAAGGCACAACCCTATATCTGGGCGGAGCCTTTACGCAGGTAGGCACCGCAAACCGCAACTATGCCGCCAGCACAGACCTGGCCACCGGCGTAGCCCTACCGTGGAACCCCAACGCCAACAGCACCATAAACACCCTGGTGCTGCGCGGCAATACGCTGCTGGCAGGGGGAAGCTTTACCACCGTCGGCGGCCAGCCCCGCAACAGGCTGGCACAGCTAGAGCTGGCCAGCGGCAATGCCACCGCCTGGAACCCCAACATGAACAGCACCGTGCAGGCCTTGCGCCTGAATGGAGACATCCTCTACGTGGGTGGCAGCTTTAGCCGCGTCAACAACAACGCGGAAACCCGCAACTACCTGGCCAGTTACGACTGGGCCACCGGAGGCACCCTCATGCCGTGGGACCCTGGCACCAACGGCACCGTCGGCACCATAGATACCAAGGGCAATGCCATCTTGGTGGGGGGCAACTTCCGCTCGGCTGCCGGGCAAACGGTAGGCAACATGGCCGTGCTGGGCACAGGTGGCAACTCGCAAGATTACTACCCCAACTTTAGCCAAACGGTTGAGTCCATCTTCATAGACGACTCGATTGTCTATGTAGGAGGCTCTTTTTCAACGTACAACGGTGCGCCCGTGTTGGGTTTGGCTAAATTCCGTTACCAAGACGCAGACTTTGTAGTAAGCACCCGCCCTGCGTCGCAAGCCCTGCGCCTGGCCCTGGCCCCCAACCCGGCAAGCGGCACCACCCGTCTGCTGGCAGAGCCCGGTCAGCCCGTTACTTACCAGGTTTTGGATTTGCAAGGCCGTGTCGTAGCACAAGGCCAGGGGCAGGGCACCCAGCTTCTGAACACCGATGGCCGCCTGATGCCTGGCACCTATCTGGTGCATGCGCGCCTGGGCGGGCAAGCAGGCACAAACCTGTTGGTCGTCAGGTAGACAGGGCACTTTGTGATCCTCAGATTGTCCTCAAAGGCCCGCCTGCGTTTGCAAGCGGGCCTTTGGTTTTTTAGTAACACGGGTTACTTACCCGCTTGTTTTTGTATGCATCTATGCGGCAATCCGTACAAAATACAGCAAGACCACGATATTTTGCCGCATCTCTTCTTACTTTAGCTGCTTTCCTTGCCTGCACCTTCCAACCGGTTGAGGGACAGCCTCAGAGCCCTGGCCAACACCTCCTTTCTATGAATATGCGCTACTTTCTTAGCCTGGCGGCCGCTTTTTGTGCCGCAACCGTAGCCATGGCCCAATCAACGGGCTCGGCTTATATGCTGGCGGGCATTTTCCAGAGCCCAGCCCCCTCTGCCCAGCCCTACGTACAGATTAGCCTCGGCGATAACTACGGCCTGGGCCTGCGGGCCGACGGCTCTGTGGCTGCCTGGGGCAACAATGCCTGGGGCCAGGCGACGGTGCCCCCCGGCCTGCGTGCCCTGCAGGTGCATGTCGGATTTCGCCTCAGCGCCGCCCTGCTGCCCAACGGCCGCCTGCGCTGCTGGGGCCAAGATGCCTGGCAAGATAGCGGCATCGCCCTACCCCCCGGCTTGCGTATCCGCAGCCTGTCTAAACGGAGCCGGACCATCGTTGCCATCAGCACCAGCGGCCAGGCCTACCTTGTAAATACAGACTCGCTGATGCAGGCCTTTCCGGGCCAGGCCTTGCGAGATGTGGCCATCGGCCAAAATTTTGGCATCGGCCTACGTACGGACAGTACCTTGGTAACCGGGGGCTTCTCCATCAACCCCGCCCCGCAAGACCGTTTTGTTGCCGTCGGTGCCGGAGACCGCTACCTGGTAGCCCTGCGCAAAGACGGCCGCCTCTTTGTGTGGGGCACTACTCCTATCGGCGCCTTGCTCACCGAGGGCAACCAGGTGCAAGATGCCGTAGATTTTGCCACCGGGCCTACCCACATGCTGGTGCAGCGGCGCAATGGCCAGGTTATTGGCATTGGCAGCCAACAGGGAGGTGCTACGGATATACCCCCAGGCCTAAGGGCGGCGGTGCAATTGTCTGCCGGCAACAATTGCAGCGCCGCCTTGATGGCAGACGGAACCGTGCGCGTCTGGGGCTTTTACCAAAACGGGCAAACGCTTGGCGCCCCGCTGCGGGTGCGCATACGCAATGTTGACAATAGCAATGTTTTTAGTGGGCATATCGTGCGGTCTGACGGCACCGTGGGCTTGGTGCAGGCCCCCCAAATAACCCCTACAGAAGCGCGCAGCCTGCGCAATGTGTCGGCCATAGCAGGCTTGGCCAGCCACATTGCCTGGCTTACGCCCCAAGGTCAGTTAGGTGCCAAGGGGTTTCTGTTGCCCGTGCCCACTGGCACCTACCGCAGCGTTACAGCCATGAGCGACCGCAGTGGCCTGGCCCTGCGGGCAGATGGCACCTTGATTTCCTTTGGCCAGGCCCCTATGGCTATCCCGCCTAGCCTGGGCCGGGTGGTGCAGGTAGCAGCTTCTACCTATTATGCTTTTGCGCTGCGGGCCAACGGCACCGTGGTCGCGCTTGGCGACACCCTCGGCCGCCCTGTGGCGCCGCCGCGGGGCCTGGCCAACGTGCGCGCCGTTGCCGCCGGGGTAGATCATGGCCTGGCTCTGTTGGCAGACAGTACGGTGGTGGCCTGGGGCGGTAATGGGCAAGGGCAGCTCAATGTGCCGCCAGGCCTTGGCCGCGTGGTAGAAATTGCCGCCGGCTTTGGGTACTCTGCCGCGCTGCGGGCCGATGGCTCGGTGGTGGTTTGGGGCCGGTTGGTTACGGGCAATGGCACCGTCCCCCTCATCTTGCCCGATGGCCTGCCGCGTATAACCGGCATCCGCGGCAGCGACTACTTTCTGGCCCTGCTGTACGATGCTGGCCAGGGCCCGAGGCAAAGCTTAACGGGCAACATCTTTCTGGGCCGTAATACTGACTGCGTACAAGATGCCGACGAGCCAGGCCTGCCTGGCCGCGTTGTGGTGGCCAACCCCGGCCTCTACTATGCCATGACGGACGACGCTGGCCGCTACACCCTCCGCGTTGATTCGGGTACCTATACCGTAGAGCAAGGCCTGGTAAATTCGGCCAGCATGGGCTTGCTACAGCGGCAGCTTTGCCCTGCCAACAACGCTGGCTACACCACCACGGTGGGGCCTGCTGCACCCCAGGCCACCGGGCTAGACTTTGCCAACAGCGTGGTGGCCTGCCCCCTGCCCTCGGTGACGGTTTCGGCCAATCGCCGGCGCCGCTGCTTCAAAAACTGGACTTACATCACCTACGGCAACCGCGGCGCAGCCCCGTTGGCCGGGGCTGTCGTACACCTGCGCATGCCCCGTTTTGTACACCTGCTGGCAGCCAGCCGGCCTTACACCTACACGGCCCAAGACTCTACCTACCACTTTGCCGTAGGAGACCTAGCCCCCGATACCAGCGGCACCATCTCAGTAGTAGATTCGGTAGCCTGCCTGCCCGGCCTAATGGGCCTGGAGCAATGCACCCAGGTCTGGATTACCCCTGGCATCCAGCGGTGCCAGTGGCCGCAGAGCTTCGACGGGTCAGACATCGTGGCACGGGGCTTCTGCCGCCAGGGCACGCCGCGTTTTGTGCTCCGCAACCAGGGGCAGGCCATGTCTGCCTTCAGGCCATACCGCGTCTTTGCAGACTCGGTGCTGGTCTATGAAAGCGGCTACTTCCTCGGCGCCGGAGACTCGCTTGAGCTTTACGTACCCAACGCCTCGCCCCAAGCGGCCTACTACATCGAGGCCCGGCTAGACAGCACCTCGCCCTTCGGGCGCTTTGCCGTAGCTACGGCCAGCTGCCTGGCGGGCCCCACCGGTGGCCGCCAGATAGGCAGTTGGTTTGCAGGCGCCAGCAGCCCCGTGCAAGACATAGACTGCCAACCCATCAGAGACAGCTACGACCCCAACGACAAGCAGGTGGCCCCGGCCGGCCTGGGCCCCGATGGCCGCATAGAGCCCGGCACCACGCTCAGCTACCGCATCCGCTTTATGAACAAGGGCAACGACACCGCCTTCGTCGTCCGCATCGTAGATACCCTCTCGCCCTTTTTGGATGTAAGCACCTTGCAGGTAACAGGCAGCTCGCACCGGGCCCAGGTAAAACTTTTGGGCCAGGGCACCCGCCCCGTGCTGGAGTTTCTCTTTGCAGGCATCAACCTGCCAGACTCTACCCGCCATGGCGCCCAGCGGGCAGGTGGCTTTGTCAGCTTTGAGGTTGAGCCCCGGGCCGATCTGCCGCTGGGTACCCGCATCTCCAACTTTGCCGACATCTACTTCGACTACAACGACCCCATCCGCACCAACACCACGGCCAGCACCCTCTTCCGCCCCATCAGAGACCCTGGCCGCACAGATACCGTTGTAACCAGCCTCTGGCGCAACCCCCGCCGCACCGGCTTTGCGCTTTACCCCAACCCCGGCAACGGACACCTCACCCTTGTAACAGCCACTGGCGGCACCCTCCAGGTCATTGCCGCAGACGGCCGCCAAGAGCAGGTGCTGCTGCGCCCCGGCACGCAGGCCCAGAACCTCAGCCACCTGGCTCCGGGTGTGTACGTGCTGCGCCTCAACGGGCAGGCCCAGCGTTATGTGCGCCAGCCGTAGGCTTTAGCGCCAATCGGCTGCAAACCATGTAGCATCCCACCCGGCAGGCAACTGGCCGTGCACCATTTGGTGCGCGGCCAACCGCCCCAGCGCATCGGCGCACATGGCCGAGTAGCCGTTGCAGCCTGCCACCACGGCCAGGCCCGGGGCAGCCTGGTCAATCACTGGCCGCAAGCTCGGCGTACGGTGGATGATGCAATGCCGCAATTGCCAACTGGCAAAAGCCACCCCCGGCAGCAGCGCCTCCACCTGGGCCCGCAGCCTGGGCAGCAAGGCCTGGCTGGCCGCCGTGTCTGCAAACCAGGCCTGCACCTGGGCCAGTGTGTTAAAGTAGGGGTCTTCAGGCACGTTGCAGCCCATTTTCACGTAATAGCGGCCATTGGGGTAGCGCATGGGGCCCGTCAGGTAGATGCCGTCGCGGTCGTCAAACCAACCCTCATAGAGCAGGGCAGGTAGATGGGCCAGGCGCTGGGTGGTGTCGGCATCCACCTCGGCCAGCACGGTCAGCTCGCCTTTCAGAGTCATGGCCAGGGGCCTGGGCAGCACACCCGTCATATTGGTAAAGGCCCCGGCGGCCAGCAGCACCCTCCGGGCCCATAGGTGGGGCTGGCCGTCTGCCAGGCGCAGGCGGTAGCCGCCGTCCTCGGGTTGGGCGCCTATCACCGTTGCAGCCAGTTGCCGCCCACCCCGCTGCCGCATCCGGCTCTGTTGGGCCGCCACCAGCGCCCGGGGCATGATGATGCCCGCCGGGCCGCCTTCTAGCCACCCCACCGGCGTGCCCTCAAACCGATAGGCGGGCACCGCCTTGGCCAACGCGGCCGCATCGGGCAGGTAGGTAGCCTGCACCCCTGCTGCCGCCGCCAGAGCGGGTGCTGCTTGCAGATAATCATCCGCCCAGTGCGGACTCACATACAAACACCCCACCGGCGCATGAAAACGCAGCCCCGTCTCTGCCTCTAGCCCTGCGTAGGCCTGGGTGGCCTCCAGGTTCAGGCGGGTCCAGGTAGCGTCTTTGCCCGTAAGCCTTTGGATGCGCCCGGCGTCGTAGTGGCTGGCAAATACGGTGTGGGGCAAGATAGCCGCCCCCTCGGCGGGCTCTGGCGGGCCCACCAGGCAAAGGCCAGGGCCAGCGTCTTGGGCCAGGTATGCCGCTGCGGCAGAGCCTACCAGCCCAGCCCCCACCACGGCCACGTCGTAACGCTGCATGGCACAAAGGTGGCCACCCCATAGGACACTTGCCTTGCCGCGGTGTATTTTCGGGCCTGCACGTCCATGCCAAACCTTTTGGCTCACTAACCTATTAACCCTCGGCAGGTGCCGTGCTTGCGAGCTGTGTGCGCACAGCCACAAGGCGCAGCCTCCTATTACCAACTAGCCTATGATGCACCGCACCCTGGCCCTGGCGCTATGCCTGGCGGCCTCTAACACCGCCTGGGCCCAAACCAAGCCAGACTCTGCCGCCACCGCCGACGACGACTTTTCGGCCTACGGCGACGCCGACGCCCCCGCCACCAGCTACTGCACCCAAAAGGTGCTGTACCTAACCCCTACCCGCCTGTTTTCTTTTGGCTACGAGGCCCAGGGGCCCTTTACCATGAAAACTACCCGCGAGGCGGCCAACGACGCCGACGTTAGCCAGACGACCGACGTCAGCAGCCTGCGCGGCTTCCGCTTTCAGACCAATACGCCTGTCATCTCGCGCAACAACATCATCTTGAACGTGGGCCTAAGCTACTGGAACTCCACCTTCGACATGGCCGCCGCCCCCGCAGCCGGAGATGACGACCTCACCGGACGCCTCCGCAGCCGGGGCTTGCGCACGGGTGGTCTGCAGGCCACGCTCTTCAAGCCGCTAGACAACAAGCACTTCATCATCGCCCAAGCTCAGGCCGACGTGAGCGGCAACTACCTGGGCTTCAACGAGCTGACGGGCCAGCAGCTTACCTACTCTGGCACGGCTATCTATGGGTGGAAGCCCAGCGACAACCTAATGTACGGCTTTGGCCTCACGCGGACATACCGAGCAGGCCAGGTGCTGCACATCCCGGTTATTCTCTTTAACCGCACCTTCAACCCGCGCTGGGGTATAGAGGCCATCGTACCTGCCCGGGCAGCCGTGCGGTACAACTTCTCGCCCAGCTCTATGCTGCTGGCCGGCTATGAGATAGAGGGCAACGCCTTCTTCTTGCCCGGTGCCGGTGCCGGGCCCGACCTCTGGCTGCGCCGCGGCGAGCTCAAGCCCCGCATCGGCTACGAGCAAAAACTGGCAGGCTTTGTGTGGCTGGCCGTGCAGGCCGGCGTGCGCTACAACTGGCGCTTTGCCGCCTTCGACACCCAGAACGGTGGTGATAAAGACCTAAAGGACAACCAAGGCAGAATTTTTAACACAGACATGGGCCTGCCCTTTTATGCGAACGTGTCCCTCAACCTCGTTTCTCCCTAAAGGATAGCTGCCCCGCACATTCAACTTTCAACTCTCAACTTTCAACTCTCAACTTTCGAATGACCCGCCTCCTCCTCTTGCTGGCCCTCGTTTGGGGCAGCCTCACCTTCAACACCGCCCAGGCCCAGTCTGGCGCAGATGCCGTCCTCGGCGTCTGGAAAAACGGCGAGGGCACCGGCATGGTGCAGATCTACAAAAAGGCCGACAAGTATTTTGGCAAGATCGTCTGGCTCAAAATCCCCAACGACGCCAACGGCAAACCCCGTACTGACATCAACAACCCGGAAGAAAAACTGCGCAACCGCCCCCTGCGCGGCCTAGAGAACCTGCGCGACTTTACCTACGCCGGCGACAACCTCTGGGAGAACGGCCAGATCTACGACCCCAAAACCGGCAACGACTACAGCTGCAAAATGACCCTGACAGACGCCAACACCTTGGAGGTGCGCGGCTTCATCGGCATCTCCCTCCTCGGCCGCACCGACGTGTGGAAGCGCCAGCAGAAGAAGGGGTAATCCAACCCCTACCCATCCAACCAAAGAGCCAAGGCAAAAGCCTTGGCTCTCTTTTTTAATAGACGCAACTCTCGCAAGTCTTTAGCGACGCGATTAGCGGAGCGATGACTTGTGACACGCCTACTGACGCACAGTCTTCAGACTAACCACGCCTGGTATCAGCCCCGACCCGCCTTGCCCTACACCGCGCTCTTCACGCGGGCAAAGCGCTCTTTAAAGCGCATAAAGTAGCTCTCCAGATACGTGAAGCTCAAGGCCGCCAGCCCGAAAGACAGCGCCGTGGCTGCCACGTAGGCCAGTGCGTCTAGCCCGTAGCTCCAGCCCAGGCGGGGCACCAGGTACATTTTGATTACCAGCAGCGTAAAGCCAATGGCCAGCGTATGCAGCATATAAAAGCCATACCCTAGGCTGCCCAGGTAGCGGATAACCCGGTGCTCTAACCAGGCAAAGTTTTGTGGCCTGCTGGCCATGCCCATAAAGACAATCGCAAAGCAGACGGCCTTTAGCTCGTGCTGCACGTAGGGTACATACCAACGGAAGATCAGCATCCCGAAGGTGACCCCCAGCGCCCCCCAAACCATACCTGGCGAGGCCAGCCACGCCCAACGCTGTTTATGGAACCGAAACCACCAAGCCGCCAGGCCACCGATGGCCATGCAGTCTATCCGGGTTATAGAGATAAACTGAAAGATGCTCTGCCAAAGCTCGTACTCTGTCGTGCCGGCTGTGTAGGTACGTTTGATCAGAATCACCCCCAGCTTTAGCGCCAGGTAGCAGCCGATAATGGCCAGGCAGGCCACCACGTAATTTTTGGCTTTCAGCACCAGCCATGGCCAAAAGAGGTAAAACTGCTCCTCAACACCAATGCTCCAGATGTGGGTAGTAAAGTAGCTAAGGTTGGGCAGCACGTACACCACGTTGGCCAGCATCGTCACAAAAAGGGCCCCATGCACGGCGTAGGTCTGGGCGCTGGCATCTACCAGCTGCGTCATCTCAGACTGGTTAAAGGGCCACAAAAAGGGCCAAACCAAAAAGCCCAGCAACAGCACCGCGTAGTAAAGTGGCCACAGCCGCAGTATCCGGCGCAGGTAAAAGTCTCGCACGGCAATGGTGCCTGTGCGGGCCAGCTCCTCAAACAACAGGTAGGTAATCAGAAAGCCCGACAGCACAAAAAAGCAGGTGACGGCCTCTTGCCCGCAATTGTCAACAAAGGGCACATGCAGGCGGCTGGGCAGACCCAAGGCATGCTTCACTATCTCTATGTGATAGACGAGCATCACCAGGCTCAGAATGGCGCGTACCCCCGTAAAGCCCGCAAAATGAATCCGCTTCCCTGCCGTACGCTCGGCCTTTTGGCCAGGTGCGGCTTGCACAGGGGCTAGGGCATCGGCTGCGGGATTGGCTTCCATAGAAAACGAGGGCTGCCACTGCCTGCCATCTGCTGGTGGCAAAGGCCCAGGCTTGGCACTTCAACGTACACTTTTGCGTTAGGTGAGGCATGTTCTAAACTCAGTATAGAACAAAACCGGGCAAAAGCACGCTAGCACAAAGATAGCGGGCAGGCCCGTTGGCACAAGTTGCCTTGGCACTTGCGGCCTACCCCAGCGGCAGCCCGTGCAGGGCCTGCCGGGCAAAACCCAAACTGTAACTGCCTAAGGGCGGTTATACTATGATGATGCACAAACTCGGCCTGGTTGCTTGGCTTTGGTTGGCCGCCCTGCAAGCCCTGCAGGCACAGACGCCTTGGCACCCTACCCAGGCCAGCGTAACGTTTACCATAGATAAGCTGGGCGGCACGGCCGAGGGCAGCTTTGCCGGGTTTGAGGGTACCCTTTTGTTTGACCCTGCCCAGCCAGAGCGCAGCCGCCTGGAGGCCTCGGTGCAGACGGCTACGCTAAAAACAGGCATCGCCATGCGAGACCGCCACCTGCGCTCCGACGACTACTTCCACGCCGAGCGCTATCCGCGCATCCACATGGTTAGCCAGTCTGTGCGTGCTACGCCTGCCGGGTATGAGGGGCGCTTTCTGCTCACGCTCAAAAACGTGACGCGGCCCGTGACGATGCCTTTCACCTTTACGCCACAGCCGGGGGGCAAAGTCCGCTTTGCAGGCAGCCTTACCATCAACCGCAGAGACTTTGGCGTGGGGCCCAAGACTTTCATGCTAGAAGACGAGGTGCGCCTCAAGCTCGTGGTAGATGCGCAGCCATAAAGACACCAGGCCATGTGCAGGCCCGAGCCAGGCAAACTTCGGCTATGTAAACAATCGCGTCTGCAGTTAAACCTTTCTGCCTATGCGACCTTTGTACCATCATGGCCGACCTTGCCCCCATTCAGCTCGACTCTATTGAAGACGCTATCGAAGACATCCGCGCCGGGCGGGTCGTCATTGTGGTGGACGATGAAGACCGCGAAAACGAAGGAGACATGATCTGCGCCTCCGAGATGGTGACGCCCGAGATTGTCAACTTCATGACCAAGCGCGCGCGGGGGCTCATGTGCTGCTCCATTCCGGAGGAGCGCTGCGACGAGCTGGGGCTCACGATGATGGTAGGCAGCAACACGGCCGCCTACGAGACGCCCTTCACCGTCTCGGTAGATTTGCTGGGCCACGGCTGCACCACCGGCATCTCTGCTAGCGACAGGGCCAAGACCATCCGCGCCCTGATAGACCCCACCACCCGGCCCGAAGACCTGGGCCGCCCGGGCCACATCTTTCCGCTGAAGGCCAAGGCCGAGGGCGTGCTGCGCCGCACCGGCCACACCGAGGCCGCCGCAGACCTGGCCCGCCTGGCTGGCTGCTACCCCAGCGGGGTGCTGATCGAGATACTGGACGATGACGGCGAGATGGCCCGCCTGCCCCGCCTGCGCCTGCTGGCCGACGAGCTCGGCCTCAAGCTGGTCTCCATCAAAGACCTGGTGGCCTACCGCATGCGCCACGAGCGCAGCGTACACCAAGAGATAGGTGTAGAGATGCCCACCGAGCACGGCAGCTTCGACCTGGTCTGCTACCGGCAGCAGAGCAACCAGCAGCTGCACCTGGCCCTGGTAAAAGGCACCTGGCAGCCAGACGAACCCGTGCTGGTGCGCGTCCACAGCAGTTGCCTAACCGGCGACGTGTTCGGCAGCTGCCGCTGCGACTGCGGGCCCCAATTGCGCCATGCCATGGAGATGGTAGAGGCCGAGGGCCGTGGCGTGATACTGTACATGAACCAGGAGGGCCGGGGCATCGGGCTACTAAACAAGCTGCGTGCCTATAAACTGCAAGAGCAAGGCCGAGACACGGTGCAGGCCAACCTGGAGCTGGGCTTCGGCATGGACGAGCGAGACTATGGCGTGGGCGCGCAGATCCTCTACGACCTGGGCATCCGCAAGCTGCGGCTGATTACCAACAATCCTAAGAAGCGTGTGGGCCTGATGGGCTACGGGCTAGAGATTGTGGAGAACCTGCCGATCGTGATTGCGGCCAACCCCCACAATGCTGCCTACCTGCAAACCAAGCGCGACAAGCTTGGCCACGAGCTGCCCGCCGATGCCCTGCCCCGCAACCTAGAGCAAGAGCCCAGCGCCACCTAGGCCCGCCCCCTTTGCCGACTTGGCTCAGCCAACATAGCCTTATGCCTTGCGTTTGATTACGCAGGGCCATGGCTACCCATACCCGCCGCTGCCTATAGGCCGTAGATTTAGGGCGGCTAAGGCCAAAAAACCTCTCTCCGCTTTTTATTAACCTCAAACTCCGTATGAAACGTGCCTTATGGATCGTCGGCGGTGGGCTGCTGTTTGTGTTGGTGGCCCTGGCCATGGCGCCGCTGCTTTTCAAAGACAAGATCAAGGCCAAGATAGATGCCGAAATCGCGGCCTCCGTCAATGCCAAGGTGTATTATGACGCTAGCTCGCTTAGCCTGTCTTTCTTTCGGCGCTTTCCCAACCTGTCGATAGGCTTGGAGCGATTCGGCGTCGTAGGCATCGGAGCCTTTGCAGGCGATACGCTGGCCGATGTGGGCCGCTTTGGGGCTACCGTCAACGTAGGCAGCCTCATTGGCGGGGGTAAGATCGAGGTCGTCTCCATAGAGCTGGACCGGCCCCGCATCAACGCCATCCGCCTGGCTGATGGCCGGGCCAACTGGGACATTGCCAAGCAAGACACCACGGCTAAGGACACCACGGCCCAAGAGCCTACCCAGTTTGCCGTGGCCATCCGCCGCTGGGCCATTACAGACGGCCAGGTGTTTTTTGCCGACGGCCAAACCCCCATGACGCTGGTGGTGCGCGGGCTCAACCACTCCGGCTCGGGCGACTTTACCCAGGACGTGTTCGACCTCGACACCGAAACCGAGGCGCAGTCCGTCACCTACGAGCTAGACTCAGCCACCTACCTGGCAGGCAAGCGCGTGCGGGCCAAGCTGGCTGCGCAGATAGACCAGCCCCGTAGCCGCTACACCCTGCGCCAGTCTGAGCTATACCTCAACGACCTGGGCCTGGGCCTGGACGGCTGGGTGCAACTGGCCGATGCCTACACCGATGCCGACCTGACGTTTAAGAGCCTCAACGGCAACTTTAAAGATCTGCTCTCGCTGGTGCCCGGCATGTACACCAAGAGCTTCGAGGGCCTGCGGGCAGAGGGCACCTTTAGCTTGGCAGGCCTGGTAAAGGGCCGCCACCAAGACAGCCTGCTGCCCCGCCTCGCGCTAGACCTCAAGGTAGACCAAGGCCAGTTTCAATACCCTGACCTGCCAAGCGCCGTGACGGGGGTGCAGGTAGACCTAAACGTGCTCCACACGCAAGGCCCACTAGAGAACCTGGCCATAAACCTGCGCCGCTTCGAGATGAAGATGGGCAAAAACCCCGTACAGGCCAAGGGCCAGATCCGCGGCCTGCGCGAGATGCAGGTAGATGCCAACGTAGCCGCCCGGCTGAACCTGGCCGAGGTTACCAAGGCCTTCCCCATGGAGGGCCTCGATTTGCGCGGCCTGCTGGCCATCAACGCCCAGGCCAAGGGCATATACAGCGCGGCCCGCAAGCGCCTGCCCGCCGTAAACGGCGAGGTAAACCTGGTAGATGGCTACGTGAAAAGCGCCCAGTTTCCGGCCCCGATAGAGGGCCTTACCGTGCAGGCCTACATGCAAAACGGCACCGGCCGCATGGAGGATACCCGCATCCGCATCCCCAACCTGGCCCTGCGCCTGGAGGGCGAGCCCTTTACCGCCAATGCCCTGATAGAAGACCTGGTAAACTACCGCTGGGACGTGAACGCCCAAGGCGTGCTAGACCTGGCCAAGATGACCAAAATCTACCCAATCGAGGGTACGCAACTGGCAGGCCGCCTGCAGGCCGACATCCACACGCGGGGCAACATGGCAGACGTAGAAGCCGGCCGCTACGACCGCCTGCCCACCAGCGGCACGCTGAACCTGACCAACCTGACCTATAAAAGCGATGCCCTGCCCCAGGGCGTAACAGCCCAGGCCGTAGATGTGCGCTTTACCCCGGCAGCCATCAATCTGACCCGATTCGACGGGAAGCTGGGGCGCTCTGCCGTAGAGATGTCTGGCAGCCTGAGCAACTACTTCGGCTACATGCTCAAGGGGCAAACCATCAAGGGGCAGCTCAACTTTAGCAGCCCCAGCTTCGACGCCAACGAGTGGATGACAGACGAGCCCGCTCCGGCCCAGCCTGCTCCCGAGCCTGCCCTGGAGCCCATTGCCGTGCCCCGCAACCTGGACCTGGTGCTCAACACCAAGCTAGACAAGCTACGCTACGACAACCTGGATGCTACCAACGTAACCGGGCAGGTAGTGGTGAAGGACGGCGTAGCAGATCTGCGCAACCTGCGCATGGGTGCCCTCGGTGGCCAATTGCTCGTAGATGGGAGCTACGACAGCCGAGACCCTGCCAACCCCGCCTACGCCATGACGCTCGACATGCAAGGCGTAGATATGCCCGAGGTGTACCGCAGCTTCAACACGGTGCGCGTGCTGGCCCCCGCAGCCGAAGGCCTGCAAGGCAAGCTGACCACCCGCCTAAACCTGGCAGGCAAGCTAGACAACAAGATGAAGCCCGTCTTCCCCACCCTGAACGGCGGCGGCAACATCCGCATAGACGGGGCCAAGCTTCAAAGCCTGGGGTTGATTTCCAAGCTCAACGGCCTGGCCAAGCTAAACCTGCCCACCGAAAGCAATATGAAAAGCCTGGCCGCCCAGGGAGAGATCATGGCCGGGCGGCTCAACTTCAAACCGTTTGACCTGATGGTCGGCAGCCAGAAGCTGACGCTGGCCGGCAGCAGCGGTTTCGACCAGACGATAGACTGGAAGCTGGCCACAGACTTGCCGCCCACGGCTGTAAGCCAGGCCTCTGCTGCCATTCCGGCCCTGGCACGCCTTACGGGGGGCAATACGGCGGTGCCGGTAACCTTTAACGTGACGGGTACGCAGGGCAGCCCCCGGGTGCAGTTTGCCAGCATTGGCAAGCTGGGCGGCAGTGGGGGTGTGGCAGGTGCCGTAAAAGAGCGCGCCAAAGAGCAGCTAGACCAAGCCAAACAACAAGCGGAGCAACGCGCCCGAGACGAAGCTGACCGCCTTAAGCGCGAGGCCGAAGACCGTGCCCGCGCCGAGGCCGAGCGCCTGAAGCAAGAGGCCCAAAACCGCGCCCAGCAAGAGCTGGATAAACTGAAAGACAAATTCAAAAAGCCTTGGTAAACAATATGAAGAAGTTCCACACCGGAGACCGTGTCCGCGTTATTCAAGAGCGCGATATGGAGGGTACGGTAACGGGCCGCAACAAACACGGCCACGTAGTGGTAGAGATGACCGACGGATTTGAGCGCCCCTTTCCTGACAAAGAGCTGGCCCTGGTGCACAGCGCCAGCGAGCAGGCCGCCTTTGCTCCGGCGGCCTCGGCCGTCACTCGGGCCTCGGCAGGGCCCGCCAAGGCAGCTGAAGCCCGGTCAGGCGCAGCCCCAGCCAGCCCTCCCGAAGCCCCGGCTACCGTGGCCCGCAAAGGCATCTTCTTGGGCCTGACGGCCCCAATCGTTGGTACCCAGGCCCGCGAGTGGTACTTGCTCAACAACAGCGACCTGGCCCTGGCCCTGGTGGCAGGCTACAACCGCGACGGCCGCTACCAGACCGACAAGGTGCTGGTGGCCCCGGCCAAAACCGCCACCCTGCTGGCAGAGGTGCCTGGCCGGCATCTGGCTGGCAGGCCTACCTTCCAGGTATGGGCCCATGCCGCCGCGCTGGGGCAAGGCTCTCATCCGGCCCCCATCCACGCCGCCTGGCACCTACCCGCCGACTTTGCCGACCGCGCGCTTGAGCCCGCCCCTCTACTAGGCAAGCCCATGCTCTTTACCGAGCTAGAGACACCCGGCCTGCAAACCGCGCCCTCAGAGCCGCGCATCATCGGCGCGCTGCCCGGCGGTAAGCTGGTGGTGGCAGGGCCCAACAAAGCTCCTACCCCGGCACTGACAGGCAAAGCCATAGCCGAGGCCATGATGGCCCCCAAAGCACCAGAGCCGCCCAAAGCCTCTGCCCCCCGCCCCACCGACGAGGTAGACCTACACATAGAGCAGCTCTCGCCCCGTGCAGCCCAACTCAGCTCTGACGAGATTCTGCAGACCCAGCTCCGCGCCTTCGAGCAAGCCTTCGAGCAGGCCCAGGCCAGCGGACAGACCTATTTGGTGCTGGTACACGGGGTTACCAATACCGCACTGCGCCAGGCCATCCACCGCCGCCTGTCTGCCGCAGCCCAAAACGGCCTCATCGCTCATTTTGAAGACTTCCAGAAAGAGCGCCTCGGCTACGGAGCCACCAGGGTAAAACTGAATTAGAAATTCAGCCATAAACGCTACCTAGCCCAGGCACTACAATCCCATAGGTAGGGCTTTGCAATCCCGAATGTGGAGCGTTGACTGTCGGCTTGTTTGTGCCTTATTTAAACCAAGACAGGCTCTACCCACGCCCCGTCTTCCTTAATCAGGTCTATGAGGGCATCTACCGCCTGGGCGGTGGGGACGGCTTTTTGGACGACGTTTTGGCCGCGGTAGAGGGCGATCTTATCAACCCCCACGCCGACATAGCCGTAGTCGGCGTCGGCCATCTCGCCGGGGCCGTTTACGATGCAGCCCATGATGCCGATCTTGACGCCTTTGAGGTGCTGGGTGCGGGCGCGGATGCGGGCGGTTGTCTCTTGCAGGTCGAAGAGGGTGCGGCCGCAGCTGGGGCAGCTGATGTACTCCGTCTTGCTGATGCGCGTGCGGGTGGCCTGCAGGATGCCGAATGCCAGCGAGCAGATGAACCTATCTGGCACGTGGAGGCTGGGGTGGGCGGGGTTGCCGTCTTCGTCTTCGTTTTCGGCGCAGATGAAGAGGCCGTCGCCGAGGCCGTCTAGCAGGAGGGCGCCCAGGTCGGTGCTGGCTTGTAGCTGCAGGGCCAGTTGGCGGTCGGCGGCGGCGTCTGCAATGCCGGGTTGGCCGGCTACGCCAGCGCCTTGCGGTCCGTAGGCTCTGCCCAGGATGACGGGGGCGGCAATGCCTTGGGCCATCAGCTCTACGATGAGGCGGCGCTGCTCGGCCATGCCGTGGGGGTTATAGGTATCCAGGACAAGGACGACGGTGGGGTCGTCGCGCAGGGCGGTGGCCAGCTCTGGCGTCAGATCGTCATACGTTACGTAGAGGAAGTTGAGCTCGGGGTGGCGCTCGGCGCCGCCGATGTATTGGGGGATGGTGAGCCAGGGGTAGTGGCGGGGGCGGTGTTTCTGCGCTTGCCAGACGGGGTGGAACTGCACCACGCCCAGCGTACCGGGAATCTCAAAATCTACGGCCAGCACACCGGTGAAGATGTAGTCGGCTGCTTGGTCGGTGATCGTCCACTTGTCCAGCGGCACGGAGTACTGCAGGCCCCAGCCAAAGAGTGAAGCGGGCGTGATCTGCTCGCGGGCGGAGAGGTCGGCCAAAACGCGGGGCACCTGATGGCCGCCGATGTTGAGGACTTGGCGGGTCTCGCGCCGGTGGTATTGGTAGGGGTTGAGGGGATAGACCTCGGGCTCGGGGCGGACGGGGTCTGCCTGGCGGACGGGTTGCTCGTAGCGCAGGGCCAGGGCTTTGGCGATGGGAGCCTCGTACTCGGGCTCTTCTGTCAGAGATACGCGGATCGTATCGCCTAGGCCATCTTCCAGCAAGGCACCGATGCCAACGGCGCTTTTGACGCGGCCGTCTTCGCCCTCGCCGGCCTCGGTTACGCCGAGGTGGAGGGGGTAGGGTTGCAGGCCTTCTTCGTCTAGCTTGGCTACGAGCAGGCGGTAGGCTTGCACCATCACCTGCGGGTTGCTGGCCTTCATGCTGACGACGATGTCGTAGAACTGCTCGGCCTCGCAGATGCGGATGAACTCCAGGGCTGACTCTACCATGCCCAGGGGCGTATCGCCGTAGCGGGACAGGATACGGTCTGACAGGGAGCCATGGTTGGTGCCGATGCGCATGGCGGTGCCGTGCTCTTTGCAGATGCGCACCAGGGGCGTGAACTTCTGCCGGATGCGCTCGAGCTCGGCCTCGTAGCTGGCGTCTGTGTAGTCTATCTGCTCAAACTTCTTTTTGTCGGCGTAGTTGCCGGGGTTGATGCGGACTTTCTCTACGATGCGTGCGGCGAGCTCGGCGGCATTGGGGGTGAAGTGGATGTCGGCCACCAGGGGCGTGTCGTAGCCGCGGGCGCGCAGGCCGGCCTTGATGTTCTCCAGGTTTTGGGCCTCTTTGAGGGAGGGGGCTGTGATGCGTACGAGCTCGCAGCCGGCCTCGATCATACGGATGCACTGGGCGATGGAGCCTTCCGTATCCATGGTGTCCACCGTCGTCATAGACTGGATGCGGATGGGGTTGTCGCCGCCGATGGCGATGGGCCCTACCCGCACGGCCCGGGTGGGGCGGCGTCGGTAGTCAGTAAGGCTCTGGCAATAACGCAGTTGGCTCTGGACCTGGGCGAGCGTGGACATAGGTGCAAAGGTAACACCTAGGGGGAGGGGAGGGTTTTGAAGGCAGATTTAAGGCCCAAACCAGCGTAAACATTAAAACACCCTTTATTTTAATGTTTACTCTAATTTGGGCCTTAAGCTTGAGGTGGGTAGCGGCACTAAACATTAAAAGAGTACGCTCTTTAATGTTTGGTACCCAGACGTGCTTTATATTTGAGGTCTAAATTAGAGTAAACATTAAAATAAGCCCTCTTTTAATGTTTACTCTGCAGCTATACTGAATGAAGCCATATCCCATCAACCCAGACCGGAACCGACCCTGGAACGAGCTGCCCGAGCTACCCCTGGCTCCGTCCTGCTACGAGACGGTGGAGGTGCTGACCCAACTGGTGGCAACGCGGGCTGCGCTGGGGCGTTTGCAAGGGCGCAGCGCGGTGATTCCTAACCAAGGGCTGCTGATCAACACCATTAGTCTGCAAGAGGCTAAGGCCTCTAGCGCCATCGAGAACATCTTTACCACCGATGACGAGCTCTACAAGGCCTACAGCGAGCAGGCAGTGACCACCGTAGCCGACAGCGCCACCAAAGAGGTACTGCGCTACCGCGAGGCGCTCTGGCATGGCCATACCTACCTACAACGCCAGGCCGACTTTGACCTGGATTACTTCACGGAGGTGTACCGGCAGATTACCGAGGCCACGGACGGCTTGCGGCCGCCGACGGCCCAGGTGTACATCCGGCAGGGAGGCTCGGGGCCCAACGCGGGCAAGACGGTCTATACGCCCCCTAGGGGCAAGGGCGTGCTGGAGGCTAAGCTGGGCAACCTGCTGCAGTTTATGAACGACGATGCAGCCTACCCGCTAGACCCAGTGCTGAAGATGGCCATAGGCCACTATCAGTTTGAGGCCATACACCCCTTCCGAGACGGCAACGGACGCACGGGGCGGGTGTTTAATATTAACTACCTGACGCAAAAAGGTTTGCTGGACTATCCTATCCTCTACCTGAGCCGCTACATTATGGACCATAAGGCTGACTACTATGCCTGTCTGGCTGGTGTGTCGCAGCGGGGAGACTGGACGGCCTGGCTGCGCTACATGCTCCGCGCCGTAGAAGAGACCTCGCACCTAACTTACCACAAGATCAACGACCTGATGGCCGCCAAAGACGCCATCCTGGAGGCGCTGCTGAAGGAGACGGACATAGACCGGCCCGAGTCGCTGGTGAACAGCATCTTTACCCAGCCCTTTACCAAGGTAAAACACCTGACCGATGCCCGCCTTTATGCGGAGAACACGGCCCGTAAATACCTAAATCAGCTGGTAGATATGCAGATTCTGGGCAAAAAGGTTATTGGTGGGCATCACTACTACCTGAACCTGGAGTTGCACCGGATTTTGGGGGAATGATAGGCCTCTATCCCCCCTACAACAAATGCTTATGCTTCGTAATCAACAAATCAATGATCCCGTCTTTCAGCCCTACGTCGGGGACGAGGATTTTGCGGGCGTGGGCCATGCGCATCACGTGTAGGTAGATCTCCGAGGCGGGGACGATGACGTCGGCGCGGTCTGGGTTGAGCATGAGGGTGTTGATACGCTCTTGCAGGGATAGCGAGGAGACCTCTTGCTGGATGGAGACTAGCTCAGAGAAGGTCATCGTGCGGCTCTTTTTGGTTTTGGAGCCGCTTAGCTCGAAGAGCTTGTTGATGTTGCCGCCCGTGCCGACGGCCGTAACGGGCTGGGGCATGGTGTGAACGTGGGCCTTGAGCCAATCTTCCATCTGCAGCCAGACGGTGGGCTTGTGGATGTTGTTCATGTTGCGCACAGAGCCGATTTTGAAGCTGGCCGAGGCGAGCTTCTCGCGGTTTTGGTAGAGGGTGATCTCGGTACTGCCTCCGCCTACGTCCACGTGCAGGTAGGGCTTCTCGTCCAGAAACTTGTAGATGGCCTGGTTGATGAGGTCTGCCTCCTGGTTGCCGTCTATGATGTGGATCTTGAGGCCAGTTTTTTGCTCTACCTGTGTGGCGAGCTCTGCGCCGTTGGCGGCCTCTCGGAGGGCGCTGGTGCCGCAGATCATGTAGTCGTCCACGTCGTAGAGGTCCATAAAGGCGGCGAAGGCCTCTAGCAGACGGGCAAACTTGCGGGCCGACTCGTCTCCGATGCGGCCGATGGAGAACACGTCGTTGCCCAGCCGCAGCGGAAAGCGGATGTACTCCATCTTTTTGACCAGCAACTGGCCATGGAACTTGCTGACGGAGTTGATCTGAAGCCGGATGGCGTTGGAGCCGATATCTACCGAGGCGAGGCGCAAAGCGAGGCGTGGGGGTTAGCTGGTACGGGCACGTAAGACGACAGCCCAAAGGTAGCACCAAGGCCAATGCGGCAAAAGGCGGCAGCAGCCCTGCGGTGCCCAAAGGGCTTGGGCGCTTTTACGGCGTTTTTGTACCTTTAGTGCCCTATGGCCCAACGTTGCTTCAGCCTTGTATTGTGGATGGCCACCCTGGCGTGCGCCTGCCTGCCTGCAAGGGCCCAAGAGCTGCCCTACAAGGATGCCCGCGAAATCCTCATGCAGGCCGAAAACACAGCCGCCGAGCTAGAAAACCTGCTCAATGCCATCTCTAACGCCAACTCGGGCCCGGCAGAAATACAGCTCTTTATAGAAGGCAGCTATACCCCCGGCCCCAACCAGATCTTCTACAACAAAGACGTCGTGGTAGAAGACAACATAGACCCTACCCACACCTCGGCCACGGGCGCGCAAGACAAAGCCGTAGCCACCTACCTGACAGACTTCGACATTGGCTACGAGAAAAGCCCAGACGCCACCGTTAAGCTAGACAACCGGAAGATGGGGCCCATCCGCCGCACGGATATGCTCTTTGTAAACGTGCTCTGCGAGGGCAAGTTGGCAGGCAAACCCAAGGGCAGCACGGCCACGTATGTGCCCATCCAGCAGGTGCTTACGATGCGGGCAGAGCGCATCAACAACCGCTGGCGCACCTTTATTGCCGCCATACGCTTTGCCCGCCCGGCAGACAGCGCCACGGCCCCACCGGCAGACGTGGTCGTGATTCAGAAAACGGCCGAGCAACAGGCCAAGGCCGGGGCAGGCAACGCCTCAGAAGATGCCTTTGCCAAGGTAATGCAAGAGGAGGCCCGCCGAGAGTATGCCGAAAGCCGCCGAGACCGCGAGCGCGCCTACACCGACGCCATGACACGCGGCGAAAAGGCCCTGGCAGACGAGCGCTACGACGAGGCCATAGACGCCTACAACCAGGCCATCGCCATCAACAGCTACGACTACCGCGCCCGCGCCCGGGTGCAAGAGGTGGAGCGCGCCCGCGAGCGCCGCCGCCTGCTGGAGCAAAAACAAACCCAAGAGCTGGAGGCCCTGCTGGCCGAGGCCATCCGCGTGCAAGACTATGCCGTGGGCAAAAGCAGCGCCGAGCGCCTGCTGCGCCGCAACCCCGGCGACGCTGCCCTGCAAGACCACCTCCGCACCCAAGAGCTGCGCCTTACCGAGCTGGAGCAGCAACGCGCCGCCGCCCGCAAGCTAGACCTGGAGGCCGCCATTAAGTTTTGGGGTAAAGAGCTGGACAAAGCCAAAAGCGCGGGCGAACCTCCTGCCCGGCAAGCGGACTTGCTGGTGGCCCGCGGCCTGGCCTACAATGCCAAAAACGATTTTAAACGCGCCCTGGCAGACATCAACAAAGCGCTGGAGGCCAACGCCGTGCACCGGCCCGCCTTGCTGGCCCGGGCGCAGACGCACCTCAAGATGAGCGAGCCCTACAAGGCCCTCAACGACTATACCCTGCTCATTACCAACTCGCGCTTCTCGCCCATCTTCTACAAAGAGCGCGCCCAGATCAAAAGCCTGCTGCGAGACACGGCCGGCGCCATTGCAGACTACGACCAAGCCATCGGGCTAGACGCGGGCCGGCCAGACCTCTACCACGGCCGGGGCTTGCTGCTGGCTGGCAAACGCAGCCACAAGGCCGCCGTAGCAGACTTTACCAAAGCCCTGGAGCTAGAGCCCGACGCAGCCCGGCACTACTTCCGCCGCGGGCAGGTGCACCTGGCCACGGGCCAGGTAGCCGAAGCCGGTACAGACTTTGCCCAGGCCCGCGAGAAAAACCCCAGCCCAGACGAGCGCGCTGCCATGGCCTCTGCAGCCTGGGCCAGCTACGAGCAAGGCCGGGTGCTCATGCAGATGGGCAAGTTTGCCCCAGCCCTGGACAAGTGCCTGGAGGGCCTGACCCTCAACCCAGAGCTGGTAGAGGCCGCCCTAGAGGCCGCCCAGGCCCAGCGACGCATGCAGGCCCTGCCTGAAGCCGAAAAAACACTGACCCAAACCCTGGCCGCCCGCAAAAACTACGTGCCGCTGCTGGTGGCCCGCGCGCACATACGGCTAGACCAAGGCCTGCCAGACGGCGCCCTGCAAGACGCCATGGCCGCCCAACAACTAGAGCCCCACAACTACGACGTGGCCGTCTGCCTGGGCGACGTGTACATGGCCCAAGACCGTGCCGCCGATGCCCTGGCGCAATACAAACGCGCCTATGCCATGAACGACGAGCTGCCCAAGGCATGGCTGCACCAAGGCTGCGCCTATACCCGTGCCGGACAAACAGATAAGGCAGAAGACTGCCTGGAGAAAGCCCTTAAATACACCCCAGACCCTAAGGCTCAGGCCGAGCCCCTGACGGCCCTGGCCACCAACGCCCTGCGCGCCCTAGACTATGACGCCGCCGCCAAATACGCCGACAAAAGCCTGAAAACAGGCAACCCGACTCCACAGGCATACCTGGCCAAAGGCCGCGCCCTGATGGGCAACGGCGAGGCGCAGCAAGGCCTGATAGAAATCATGCGCGTGGCAGACAGAGACCCAGACCAGTTCTTCCCCGAGGCGCGCATTTATGCGGCCAAGGCTTACCTGCGCCTGGGCCAGCCACCCAAAGCCCGCCAAGAGCTTGACCGCCTGCAACCGGCACGCCGGCAGGCACTGGGTGCTGCCTATTGGCTGGCCCTGGCAGACTGCCGCCTGGCCCAAGACAGCCTGGAGGCTGCCCGACAGCTCTACAGGCAGGTGCTGCAACACCCGGCGCTGGGCCCGCAGGCCCGCTACGGCCTGGCCTGCTGCGCCGCCAAAGCCCGAGACCTAGACCAAGCCTTCACCTACCTGCAAGAGAGCCTCAAAGCCCGCCCCTACAGCAAAGACGAGGTACAAGACGACCCCATGCTCAAAAACCTGGCGGCAGACAGACGCTTCAAAGCCATCGTCAAAGAGGCTTATTGAGGTGCCTGCCGGGTAGAGACGTCGTCAATGGCATGGGCCCAGGCGATGTCTAGCTCGGTTACGCCGCCGGCCGTGTGGGTATGGATGGCTAGCTCAACCCGGTTGTAAATGTTGACGATGTGGGCATGATGGTCTAACCGCTCAGAGACGATGCCCACGCGGACGATTAGCGCCATGGCAGCGGCAAAGTCTGGCAGTAGGTAGGTTTTGTGCAGGGTGCCATTGCTGTGATGCCAGCCCGGCAAAGCCTGCAAGGCCTGGGCAATGGCAGTGTCGGCAAGTAAGGTAGTGTTAGCCATAAAAAACAAGGGGCAAGCCGCTGGCAAGGCAGCACAAGCCTTGGCAAGCTACATGCCAAATTGATGAGAAATCCTATGTCAAAGAATTTTTTAATGGTGTTTTTCCAACCCGGCAGGCCATGCCGGGGTCTTTGGGCTTGTATGGCAAACAGGAAGGTACACAGTCTTTGGGCGATGGCGGCCCTGGTAGCAGCGTTGGGATGCCAGCGCCTGCACGACCAGCCGACGCCAGACCCACTGGCTGCACCCAACCTGGGCGATCTGACTGTGGGCGTCTCCGACTCCGGAATCGGATACGTACCTCTGCCTGGGTCTGCAGACCTGGCAGGGGGTGCTGTCTCAATGCGGTTCTCGAGGCCGCGTTGGGGCAGCATCACGGTCGACTCTGCCAGCCGGGTCCGCTACGAGGCCGGGCCCTTCTTTGCGGGCCGAGACACAGCCGAGTACGAAATGCGCCGCGGGGGCTCCACCTCTCGCGGGCGCGTCATCGTCCAGATGAAGCCCTCTCACTGCCTGCCCGTTGCCTACAACGACACCGTCACCCTCATTACAGGCCAGCCCACCTACACCATAGCGGCCACCCGCAGAGACCATCTCTGTGGCAACGTACGCCTAGAGGCCGACGCCCAGAGCGCCGCCGGTGCCAGTGTGCAGGTCTATCAACAAACGCTGCTGTACAGCCCTCGCCCGGGCTTTTTGGGCAAAGACTCCATCGGCTACCGGTTGGTCAATGCGGCCGGTGTGGTGCGCCGCGCCAAGGTTTACCTAGAGGTGGCACCACAGCCGCCCTGTACCACGCAGCTGCAGGCCGTCGACGACACGGTGCAGTTCCGCTTTGGCAACCGGCAAAATCCTTGGTCTCCCTTTTACATCCCGGCCCAGTTTATAGCCAACGACATTGCCTGCCCAGATAGCCTGGACGCTGCCTCGTTTTGGATCTTTCCGCCAAACCAGCGCGGCGTAGCGCTAGACGTACGCCTAGACCCTGGCGTCGGGAGCCTGCCTCCTTCCGTGCGAGAGTTCCGCCTCGGTGTTTACGAAGACACGCTGCGCTCCGTGCGCCTACGCTACCGCATCCGCACCAAAAGCCATGACCCGCGCCGACGTCAAACAAGCTTTGGCTACATCGTAGTCAAAAACCTCCCCTAGTGCTCTGTTCGCCATACCTGTTTTGTCTAAATCTTCCCCTTCAACACCTTCAACAACATTGTTATGAAGATTCCTAAACTTTTACTCGCGCTCTGCATAGGGTTCTTGGCAGCCACGTCTGCCATGGCCCAGGTGCCCAATGGCACGGTAGCAGGTATCCTGATGCAAGGTCTCAACCGCTGGCCTTACAAAGACGCCACCGTTATCCGCATCCAGCGCGACAACGGTGTTATCGACACCAGCCGCACGTCGGGCCTTTTCAGAGACACCGTCGTGTCGGACAGTATGGGTATGTTCCGCATCCTGGTTCCGCTGCGCGCCAACGGTATGACTACGCAGTACATGATCCAGGGCCGAGACTGCAACGGCCGCCTGGCCAACCCTATGCTGTTCAACGTCTCGCAGACGGTGGCCGGCCGCCCCACGTACAACCTGTGCCCCAACACGCCGCCGCCCTGCAACCTCAACGCGAGCTTCTCGGCACAGCCCGGAGCAGCGGGTAATCCGCTCGCCATGGCTTTCAGGCTGCTGAGCATGCCCCTGCCTACCGTCCCTTACCGCAGCGTCTGGACATTCGGCGACGGCGCCTCAGACTCAACCTCTATGTTACAAAACGGTGTCGAGCATACCTACAATGCACCGGGCATGTACCGTGTCTGCCACACGCTTTCTGTACTAGGCACCACCTGCAGCCGCCAGGTGTGTATGTCTATCCGCGTTGGGCAACCCGTGTATGTGGGGGGCCAGATCCTGGCCAACAACGTCTGCGTCACAGACTCTACCATCATCGAGTTTTTCGGCATCAATGCAGGCCACTACCGTGCCATCATCAACCGCGACACCGTCGGTAACTGCTACTACTGGGGCGAGGTGCCTCCTGGCCAATATCTGGTACGCGCCACGCCGCTGGCCCCCACCCTCACGGGCCTGGGCTACGTGCCCACCTACTACCCAAGTTCCATTTTTTGGGATTCGCTCAACGTCGTCAACCTCACCACCAGCAACACAAACCTCGATATCCGCCTCCGCGTGCTAGACAGCACCTATCCCCAAGGCCCACGCCGCGTGCGCGTAACCTTTGCCGGCGAGGGTACGATGGTGCAAAGCCTGCTGCCAGGCGGTGGTATGCGTCCGTTTGCCATGCGCAACGCGCGGGTTTACCTGCGGTCACGCTCGGGCCGGGTGCTGGGCTGGGCCCATGCCCCAACGGGCAACACCGTCGAGTTTGGCAACCTGCCTGAGGGCGAGTACCGCATCAGCTCAGACCTGCCTTACCTCATGACCCAAGACCAGATGGCCGACCTGCGCACCAGCTCCACGGCCGATGTGAACTACACGGCCACCGCTGCGGGCGTGGTGGCCTCTGTAACGGCCGTGCGCGGCAAGCTGGGCCAGGCCCTGCAGGCCTACCCCAACCCGGCCACAAGCACGGTGCAGCTCACCCTGCCCGGCGCTAAGGGCGCGGCCACCGTTCGCGTGCTGGCCGCCGATGGGCGCATCGTCCGCACAATAGAAACGGCGCTCGTCGAAAATGGCCTTGCCCTCTCTTTAGAAGGCTTGGACACTGGCCTTTACATGGTTACCTTGAGCCAAGCCGACGGTGCCAATGCCGCCGTCCGACTACAACTGACGCGCTAGGCCGCTAACGTCGGCCTGGCCTTCCAAACCCTAAACCCACCCCTGGCGCAAACCATGAGGCCCAAGGCCAGCGGCACCTACACCGACCAAGACCTTGTAGAGGGCTGCAAGGCGGGGAAACCCGCCTTGCAACGCGCCCTCTATGAGCGTTTTGCCGGGAAGATGCTGGCCGTAGCCCAACGGTATTGCCAAGACAGAATGGAGGCCGAAGACGTGCTTCACATGGCCTTCATGAAAGTCTTTACCCGCATGGAGAGCTACCGCGGCGGCGTGCTCGAAGGCTGGATCCGCACCATCTGTGTCCGCGAGGCCATTAACCACTACCACAACAAGAAACGTAAGCCCTTAACCTACGGCGCAGAAGAAAGCTACCAAGGCGAAGAAGTACCCGCCGAAGCCCTCTCCACCCTATCGCTGCAAGACCTGCAACGCCTGGTGGCCAGCCTGCCAGAAGGAGCCCGGATCATCTTCAACCTATATGCCGTCGAGGGATTTGACCATGCTGAAATCGCCGATATGCTCGGCGTGAGCGTAGGTACCACCAAAAGCCAACTGAGCCGCGCCCGCAAGCTGCTCCAAGAAAAACTCGTAGCCACAGAAAGGCCATGACCGCCAACGACACACCCCAACCCGGAGCTGAAGGCAACTTCAGGCCCGGCATCTTGCGCCAGGCGTTTGATGCCGAGTACCTCCCCCCGCCCCCCGGCGGCTGGCAGGCGCTCCAAGAGGCACTGCCCAAGCCCAAGCGCCGCTGGCCCTTCTGGTGGGCCGGAGCGATGGTAGCTCTGTTGGGCACCGTGCTGGGCATCTTTAGCCTGCGCGATGCTATGCCCAAGCGCACCTCCATAGCCACAGAAACATCGGCAGCAGAGAGCGCCTACAACAGCAACACCGCCCCTACACGCAGCCCAGCCTCCGTTGCGCCTGGCCAGCCTCTGCCGGCGGCCCAAACCACTGCTGCCCACAACGCACCCGGGTCGCTACCTGCCCAAGGCGCACAGCCCAACGCGACTCAAGACGCTGTCATCGCCGAGGCCCAACCCACCACTGTTGCCAAGCCTGCCGCCAGGCGCCCCCGCAGGCTGCAAGCAGCCACCCTGGCCTTGGCCCCAACGCCTGAGGCTGCAAGCTTAGCTAGCGCCAACGCTGAGGCCACCACCACCGGTGGCTCAAGCCCTGCAAGCCTCCCAGAGGCTTCTTCCTCAACAGCGCCCCACCTCCCATCAACGGTAGAGGCCGACGCTGCCACCCAGTTGGTACAGGTAGGGTCTGCTTCTGGCAGCGCTGGCAAGGCCATCGGCCAGAGCATCCCTGCCGCCTCCGAAGCAGCAACCTCTGGCGCGCAAGCCTACACCTCGGCCGCATCAGACCTGGCAGAGCTGGCCACACGCCTGCCTTACCTATCTGCAAGCCCTCTGCCCGCGCCGGGCGCCGTAGCCACCGTACCTACTACGGTTACTCCCACGGTGGCCCACGCGCCGCGTACCTATACACTTGAGGCGGGCCTGCACGCCTTGATACGCCAGCGCGACATGGCCCTGGCCCAGCGCACAGACCTGACAGCCCTTGCGTGGGATCCTGCCCAGCCACAGCCCAGCCTTGGCTTGCAGGCTTTTGCCAACGCAGGCTACCTGCTGCGGCCTGGTCTGCAACTCGGTGCAGGGCTAGGCCTGGGCGGCTGGCAAGATGTGCTCCGCCTGCAAATGGCCCACACCGCAGACCAGCCCGTGGTAGAGCAACATGTCGATGGCTCTATCGGCACCCACTTGGTACACCAGCCTGCCCAGGGCCATACCCTCCGTTGGACAACCCTGCAAGCCCACGGCGAGCTGTGGGGGCGCCTAAGCCTGGCTGGCTCTCCACTGAGCCTGCAAGCCGGCGGCGGCCTAACCCTGCTGCAACCCCTGGGCCGCGCCGACGGCACGCCGCAACAGACATTGGCCTTGCCCCATCTGCTGCTAGCCCTGCGCTACCAGCGCGGCCCCCTCTTTTACGAGGCAGGCATGCGCCGTATGCCCCGCCAGAGCCTAGCCGTGCCGGGCCTTGTGCAGGTGCAGTACCAGCTCTTCCACGTAGGGGTAGGCTTCAGTTGGTAAAAACGCGTGCCTATGCCATCAGACAATACCTAATCGCACACACTGAAAAGGTAGTTTTTTATAAACCTGTTGCCAGGCGGGTACAATGCCCGGCAACGCCAATTTAAGACAAAGCGCCTGGCTGTGCCGGGCGCTTTTTTTGCGCCTAAAGTGCCTCGGCCTGTTGCTGCTCTGCCACAAAGGCCGGGCCGCAGCTTAGCTTTTTGGCCAGCGGACTTTTAACGTTTACCACCCGCCAAAACGGCACCAGGCTAGCCAACGGTGCCCCTTGCTGGTAGGCCTCCAGGCTGGCCTCTGCCACAATGCGCAAAAAGATGCCCGTGGTGAGGGGGCAGGCAAAGTCTGCCCCGTGGGCCTGGGCCAGGTCTTGCCGCATGGCTACCACGTCTGCCCGGGTGCCTTTGGGCAACTGCCGCACATAGTCTGCCACAAGCTGCGGCGTAGGTATAAGCATGCGCGCGCCGGCAGGCTGTCCGCCAAAGGGTTTGTCCAGCGGTTTTACCTCTGGCTGGGCGGGGGTGGCCATCTTCTGGGCCCAGGTTTTGGTTTTAGCCATGTTGCAGGCAACTAGGTTTTACCCCACCACGCTTTTGAGGATTTCCTCTTTGGCGGGGGTGTCTATGAGCTTGGCAATTTTGTCGGCACAAGTAGCGCGCAGGTGCTCTATCAGCTTGTTGGCGCTGTAGTAGCTGGTGGCGTCTAGCATATGGGTTTGGTCTCGCACCTGGCTGCCCTTCGGCTGGCTGTCAAAACACTTGGCCGCCTGGTAAGCCAGCACCGTGTGCAACACATGGTGCCCCAAGTAGCTGCCCAGCGAGGCCAGCTCTGGCTCGGGCTTCAGCTTATCCTCCAACAGGGCTTTCCACTCGTCTATAGATCGGCGTTTGTCTCTGTGCTCGTAGAGTTGGCGGGCCACGGCGCGCGTCATCTCTGGCCCATGCAGGCGGAAGTAGGGCATAAACCCACCGCCCTCCTGCATCAGGTTGGCTTGTTGCAGGGCGGCTTTGTAGTGCCCCTGGCTGTGCACTTCGGCTGGCCCAATGGGCTCCACGCGGATGTAGCCGCGCAGTTTGCTGCCCGCGTAGGCTATGAGCGGTTTGTCGTACTTGGCCTGAGGTGCAAACTCGGCCAGCTCCAGCTCTTGCCCGGCCAGCTTGGCCAGGTGCTCAAAGCCTTCTAGCCCCAGGGCGTAAGGCTTGCAGCCGGGCAGGCGCTTCTCCAAGGCTTTGGCTACGTCTTCCAGAAGCTCTCCCTGGTCAAAATCAAGCTCTTTATCCAGGGCCTCTAGCACGGCCTGGGCCTTGGCCAGCGCATCGCCCAGCGGGTCTTTGCCTTTTTTGGCACTGGCTTTTTTGGCTGTTGGCTCAGGCAGGGGGGCAGGCGGGGCGGCGGGGGTGGCCTGGCTGGCTGGTGTGGCCAGGGGCTGAGCCTTGCCCTTGTAGGCATCGCCCAGCTCTACGCGCTGCGTCAGGGTTGGGGTGGCCAGGGGCTGGGTGCGGAAGCATAGCCGCTGCTCTGTACCGCTCAGCACAAGCTCCCACTGCTTGCCCTCGGCCATTTGTTTTACCCACTCGCTAAAGGTGGTAAAGCCCAGCGCCTCGTGGCGGAACCCTTCCATCACTTCCTCTACCCACGTTTGCAACTTGCCCAGGGGCACACCGGCTTCCAGGGCCTTGCGGGGTAGCTCCAGGTCTGGCATTCGGGCAAAGAGGCGCCGGCCAAAAAGCTCTACCTCGGCCTGGGCCACGCGGTTGGCATAGATGCGGCCCAGGTCGTCTAGCAGGGCGCGGGCTGCCGGGTCTTGGCTGTGGTAGTCGGCCTGGCGCAGGCCGGTCGGATCTTCAATCTCGATAAAGGCATCGGCCAGGCTACGCAGGGCCTCATTCATCTGGGCCGGGTAGCTGGCCACCACCACGGCCTTGCCATACTCGTGCAGGCGGCGCACCAGCCAGGCAAAGCCGCCGTCTCCGGTTACCAGCACAAATGTGCGAAGGTGGGGCCTGCTGTGCAGCACGTCCATCACGTCTGTGGCAATGGCAATGTCGCAGAGGTTCTTTTGAGTGCCGCTCACGGCTTGTACATGCTCTTGAGCTATGCCCAGGTCGGTAAAGGTGCGTTGCAGCGGAGCCACCTTGTAGGTCTGCCAGTTGGCGTAGGCTCGTGCCATGGCAAACTGGCCCACCAAAGCCTCCCGCTCACGGATTTGCGCCAGCAGTTGCCTAAAATCTAGTCGGGCCATCTGCTCTGCCGAGAGGGCATAGCCCTTGAGCAGATTCTCCAGGTCTATAAAGACGGCCGTGTCGAAGCGGGCAGGGTGGGGTACCATAACACACAAAGGTAGGCAAGCGGGCAGGGTGGTTGTGGTATGTAGGCCTACACCGGCCGCCTGCTATACAAGGGCTAGCCGCCCGCCAGCGCATAAAAAAACCCGCTTGCGTTGGCAAGCGGGTTTTTGGTCGGGGCTTATGCGATAGCTTAGCGCACCACCTGCATTTTGCTGCTGGCAGCCATGCCATCCATCTCTACGGTGTAGAAGTAGATGCCAGGAGCCGCAGTGGCAGCGTTCCAGGTAAAGCTCTTAGCACCGGCGCTCATGTAGCCGTTGTTGAGCACAGATACCGTCTCGCCCAGCAGGTTTACAACGCGAACGTTTACCTCGCCAGCCTTCTTGAGGTTGAAGCGGATGGTAGCCTCACCAGAGATGGGGTTGGGCGTAGCAGGAGACAGGGCAAAGGCAGAAGCCGTGCCGCGCTTCACGCTAGACACACCAAAAGGCGCACCAACGGGGAAAGTGGCAAAGCCGTCTCCGCAAGAGCCGGGCGTAGCAGGATCTTCGTACTTGCCACGCAGATCCCAGTTCGTACCAGATGGGCCACCGTTCAACACAAAGCAAAGCTCGGTGATGTCTGTACCGGCAGGCACGTTGAAGTAGGTGCGGGGCACAAATGTCTTAGACCAGGTGCCGTTTGCGTTCTGCGTGAAGCCGGTGATGGCGTCAGGCAAGCCGCCGTCTGCGGGAGGGCTGGCGCTCACTACGTTCTGCCAACGCTGGCCGCTGATGGTAACACCAGCATGCAGGCGTACGATGGTAGCACCGCCGAGGCCGGGGGTACCATCAACGCATACTACGTTGGGGTCAATGGTCATGGTGATGGGCTGGTCGGCCGTAGCACCAACGGGGCTGATGGAGATACCACCGCTTTGGGCGCTGGCGCTCATGGCAAAGCCCAAAGAGAGGGCTGCGAGTAGTAGTTTCTTCATTTGCTTGAGGAGACGGTTAAAAATGGGTAAACAGAAATAACAAAGGCAATTATACGGACAAATACAGCGCAAGGCCAAATCATAAAAGCCCTCGGGTGCGATTTACACACCAATTTAACGAAATTTTGGACAAGCCCCCTGCTTATATCCGCCAAAGGCTTAAACTAGGTTAACAAATGCAGCGGCGCTGGGCAAAGACCTTGGAACAATTCGTGTATCTACATATATTTGCTACGCATTCGGTTGCCCTCCATCTGGCTCGGCAGGCTGATGCGGCCTGCCTTTGGCGGGTATGTTTCTCAAACCCATAGTCTCTCTAAACACATGAAAACGCTTCTCTCTCTGGCGGCTGGCTTTGCCCTCGCCGCATCTGCCTGGGCTGGCCCCGGCAACGCTCCCAAGGCCGTAACCTACAAGGTTGACCCCGCCAAGAGCAACATTACCTGGGTGGGCAAAAAAGTTACCGGCGAGCATACCGGCAAAATCTCCTTCAGCAACGGCACCATCCTCACAGACGGCAAAGCCTTTACCGGCGGCACGTTCGTAGTAGATATGAAGTCTATGACCTGCACCGACATCTCCGATGCCGAAACGAACGGGAAGTTCCTGGGCCACATGACTTCGCCCGACTTCTTTGACGTAACCGGCCACCCTACCAGCAAACTGGTGGTTACCAGCGTCAAAAAAACCGGCGCCAACACCTACAACGTAACCGGAGACCTCACCATCAAAGGCACCACCAAGCCGGTAACGTTCCCCGCCACGGTAACCATCGCTGGCAATAAGGTAACGGCCAAAGCCGACGTAACCGTTGACCGTACCGCCTACGACATCCGCTACGGCTCTAAGAAATTCTTCGAAAGCATTGGCGACAAAGCCATCTTCGACGAGTTCGAGCTTAAGCTAGACGTGGTAGCCAGCAAGTAAGCCCAAGCCCACGCTTACAAAGAAGCCTCTGCCGACGCAGGGGCTTTTTTGTGCCTCTGTCCAGTCCTAAAAAGAGTTGACTACTACTCCGCTATCCTTAGACTCCAGTCTAAGGATGCCTTGCCTGCCGACTCCCGTCGGCCTCCCAAGTGCCGTTTCCGTATTACTGAATGCGCTGTGCAACCACGGCCAACCCTTACAAGGCCTTCGACCCAAACGTATCTCCTCCTGCTGGGTCTCCGCTTTGGTAGCCCTGCATAAACCACCGCTGGCGCTGGGCGCTGGTGCCGTGCGTAAAAGCATCGGGCACCACCTGCCCCTGGGCCTGCTGCTGCAGGCGATCGTCGCCCACGGCGGCGGCGGCCTGCATGGCCTCTTGTACGTCGCCGGGGTCTAACACGCCCAGTAGGTGCTCTTCGTAATGGGCCCAGACGCCGGCATAGTAGTCGGCTTGCAGCTCCAGCCGTACACTAGCCCCGGTTGGGCCAGCATCGGTGCCGCGGGCTCGGGCTTCGTCGGCCAAGCGGGTGGTGCCTAGCAAGTGCTGGATGTGATGCCCCACCTCGTGGGCAATCACATAGGCCATAGCAAAATCTCCGGGTGCGCCGTATTTGCGGTGCAAATCGTCGTAAAAGCTAAGGTCGATGTAAATGCGCTGGTCTGCAGGGCAGTAGAAGGGGCCCGTAGCATCTGTTGCCCCCCCGCAGCCCGACTGAACCTGCCCCCTAAATAGCCGCAATTTGGGTGGAGCATATGTTTGCCCACGCTCGGCAAAGAGTTTGCCCCAAATCTCCTCTGTGTCTGCCAGCACGACCGACACAAAACGTGCGGCCGAGTCTGCCTCCGCCGGGGGGCCAGAAGCCACCTGCGAAGCGGCCGGGCCGTTGCTCTGCACCTGGCTGAGCAATTGCAGGGGGTTTTGCCCCGTAAAAAAACTGATGGCCAGCACCACCAAGAGGCCGACAATACCCAGGCGCCCACCACCAAAGCCGCCGAACCCGCCGCCACTGCGGCCGTCTTCTACGTTGCCCGATCCTCGTCTGCCAATCCACTGCATGGTAATGCCTGCTAACGGCCCGCTGGGCCATGGGTTTTGTGCCTGTAAGCTAACACTTGCCAAGCACCAAAAGGGCTAGCCTGCCAGAGGCGTAATTATCTTTGCGCCTGCCATGGAAGAAATCGAGCTTTACCTGGGCGAGGCCCAGGAGATGATGGACAAGGCCATCAAACACACCCAGGCCGAGCTGCAAAAAATCCGCGCCGGTAAAGCCATGCCCAGCATGGTAGATGGCATCTATGTGGACTACTACGGCGTATCTACGCCGCTGAGCCAGGCAGCCACGGTATCAACACCCGATGCACGGACGATTTTGATCCGCCCCTTCGAAAAAAAGATGGTGAGCGAGATTGAAAAGGCCATCAAAAACAGCGACCTCGGCCTTAACCCCCAAAACGACGGGGAAAACATCCGCCTCAACCTGCCCCCCCTCACCGAGGAGCGCCGCCGAGATCTGGTGAAGATGAGCAAGGTAGAGACCGAGCAAGGCAAGGTAGCCGTCCGCAACGCCCGCAAAGAGATCAACGAGGCCCTGCGCAAGCTACTCAAAGAAGGCGTATCTGAAGATGCCGTCCGCGATGCGGAAGAGAAGGTGCAGAAGTTTACAGACCAGCACGTAGCCAAGCTAGACACCATCCTTGAGAGCAAAGAGAAGGAGATCATGACCGTCTGAGGCAAAACCAACCGGTTACAAAACGACGAAGCCGCCCCATACGAGGGGCGGCTTCGTCGTTTTACCTGTAAACTCCAAACCCTGGGCGCAAGGCTGCGGTTGTATCTAAGCCAGCTATTGGTAACCTAAAACAATGAGCTCTTTCTTAGACCTAGACTTTAAGCCCAAACGCTTCTACAAGCGGGCTGGCTTTTGGCAAAAAATCAGCGCACTGGCAGGATCTGCCGGTTTGCTGCTGCTGCTGTTTCTGTAGATAAGAAATACCTATGCCTATGCCTGTGGCTGGCCATAGTGGAGCACACCACCTTCGGCACTATGGATTTCTACGGCGGGCGCCAATCCAGCATCGGTAAAGCCGATAACCTTTGCATCTATACCCAAAGCGTCGGCAATCTGGAGGGCAACCTCTACGGCCTCGGGCTGCAGGTATAGCTCTAAGCGGTGGCCCATGTTAAAGACGCGGTACATCTCATGCCAAGGCGTTTGGCTCACGCGCTGAATCTCTTTAAAGAGGGGGGGGGTAGGCAACAGATTGTTTTTGACAACCTTTAGCCGATCCATAAAGTGCAGGACCTTGGTTTGGCCTCCACCGCTGCAATGCACCATACCAAGTATTAGCGCGGGGTCGCAGGCCTGCAACAATTGGATGACGAAGGGGGCATACGTACGTGTAGGGCTTAACAAAGCCTGTGCTACCGAGACGTTGGTGCCCGGCAACGTATCGAGCAAGCCATAAGGGCCCGCATAGGCCAAGGATGGCTCCATACCGGGCTCTACCGTATCTGGGTAGGCTGCAAGCACTGCTTTGCCCAGCAGCTCGTGGCGTGCGCTGGTGAGCCCGTTAGAGCCCATGCCCGCATTATAAGCCGTCTCATAGGCTGCCTGCCCATAGCTGGCCAGACCTACGATGGCCAGGCCCGGTTGCAAACGCGCGTTGTCTATTACGGCGGCACGTGGCATGCGGGCAAAAAGGGTAGAGTCTACCACCACCGTGCGCACCAGATCGCCCAGGTCTGCCGTCTCGCCGCCGCAGCTTTGGATGTCTAGGCCCCATCGGCGCAAATCTGCCAACACGGCCTCCGTGCCCTCAATTAAGGCTTTGATAACCTCACCTGGCACCAGGCGCTTGTTGCGGCCAATGGTGCCAGATAGCAGCATCGGGCCCGTACAACCCACACAGAGCAGATCGTCGGTGTTCATGACGATGGCATCCTGGGCAATCCCCCGCCAGACGGAAAGGTCTCCGGTTTCTTTCCAGTAAGCCCAGGCCAGGGCACTTTTGGTGCCTGCCCCGTCGGCATGCATGATGTTGCAGAAAGCAGCATCGCCACCGGCCAGGTCAGGCAGGATCTTGCAAAAAGCCTTAGGAAAAAGCCCCTTATCGACCCCAGCTATGGCCGCATGGACGTCTTCTTTGCCGGCACTGGCCCCGCGGGCGGCATAGCGATCAGGCATGGGGTTTTGCATGGTACAAAGGTGCAAGCCGGCCGATGTTCCACGTGGGACATTGACGAAATCTTAAAACAAAAGCGCCCCGCCATTGCTGGCGGGGCGCTTCCAGTGTGATAGCAGGGTACCTTACTTGATAACCACTTGCTCTTTGAGGTTAGCCGAGGCCGACTTGGCGCGTACTACGTACACACCGGCAGGCAGGCCAGCCACGCGGAAGCGTGTCTCGAGTACGCCGTTGTCTAGGGCACCCACGGTGCGGGCAACCTCACGACCGAGGGCGTCTATCAGGGTTACGACAGCGTTGCCATCGCCCAGGTTGGCCAGGCGGATGTTGAGCTGATCGGCACCTTCGGCCGGGTTAGGCCAGATAGAGATACCAGCTTTAACGACGGGCTTGGTCAGCGTTACGCTGGCCGGAGCAAACACCAGTTGCAGACGGCCCGTGCCGAAGGTGGCAGGGTCAGACGTGATGTCGAAGCTGTAGCTCGGATTCATGTTCAGGTCTTGCATACGGTTGGTGTAGGTATCGCGCAGGTACACGGTAGTACCGGCATCGAAACCATCTACACCTTCGAAGCTGATGGTGTGTGTACCCGTCATCGTAGAAGTTACACGTACAGGGATGGTTGTCTCACCCACGAGCTCGCCCATTACGTTACCAACCAGGTTCATGGCAGGGTCAGGTACGGTAGAGACGTTGAGGTAGAGGCCAGACATCTTATCAGCATCGAACCTGTCGCGGCCGTTGAGGCCGTAGGTACGGAAGCTGAGCAAGGCTTGGTCGGTACGGGTATTGGCTGACAGCGTCATACGCATGGTGTTGGCAGGCAGAGCGCTGCGCAAGAACGTATTCGGCTGATTGGCCTTGTGCGACTCGCGGAAAGTGATGACATCACTAACAGGAGCCGACGTGCCCACAGGTACACGCAACCAGAAGGCCTGGCTGCTTGGGATGTAGCGTGAGCCACCGTTGGTACCGCCTGAACCTACTTGGTAGAGCGAGTAAGCACCCAGGGCAGAGTTCCAGATCTGGCAGAAGGCACCGATAGGCTTAGAGATGTTGGCGGCGTCTGTGATGACGGCGTCAAAGTCAATCTCTGAAGGGTACGGGTTGCCCGCCAGGTTGTAACCAGCAAACTTGAAGCCGTTGTTGGTCTTGGTGAAGGGGAACGTTACGTTACCCGTTACCGGAGGACCTGACACCTCCAACGTTGAGTTGAAGTTGGCCACATAAGCACTGTTGAGCCACAGGCGGTAACCTTTCACGCGGAAGGTCGGCGTGGTGGGGTTCTGCAGGTTGGTCAGAGCGCTAGGTACTTTCCAGCCATCACGCTCGATGAGGGTACCGTTGGCAGAGCGACGGGTGGTGTCGTTCTCGGTGTACTCAAAGATGTTGGCGTTGTTGATTGGCGAAACGCGAGGGGCAATCTCGTTCCACTGAGCCAGCGTACCTGTGCGCACAGGAGCAGATACAAAGTACCAGCCTTGCGTAGTAGGTGTGCGGCGCTGCATCGTCAGGTTACCGGTGAAGGTAGCGCTAGGCGGTACAGGAGCCAGACGGGCCGTACCTGCTGCGCTAGAGCCCAACACCAAGCTGGCACCGGCAGGCACCGTGATGCGGCTGTTGGCCGCCATGGTGAGGGTACCACCAGGCTGCACCGTCAATGATGCGCCAGGAGCGAAGGTCAGGCCAGGGTTGGTGGCGTTGCTCACCGTCAGGTTGGCTACGCTTACACGACCGTTGATCGTCTGCGTACCCGTACCCGCCATGGCGATGGTACCAGAACCTTGTACCTGAGACAGGTTACCTGTAACGTTACCAGCTATGGTGAAGGTGCGGGTAGCACCTACGCTCACCGTGGCGGCAGGGCCACCCAGCGTCAGGTTGGTAATGTTTACGTTGCTGTTGATGACCGGCATGTTGTAGTTGGCAGGTACACCTTGGCCACCTGTATCAGGGATGATAACAGAGCTACCAGGCGTAAAGGCGCCGAAGTACCAGTTGTTGGCATCTTCCCAGGCACCGCCAGCTACCTGACCTTTCCAGATGTTACCGCCCGTTACGAGCAGCTGCACTGGGATGGTACGAGAGCAACCGTTGGCAAACGATGATGTTACCGTGTAGTTGTACTGGCCAAACGTACCGAATGTACGTGAGCCAGGCGAGGTACCATTGAATACGTTGGCCGTGAAGCCAGGCGTAGGCGCAGGGTTACCGGCGTTGGCCGTCCAGGTGTAGGTAACAGGGCCGTTGTTGAATGTGATAGACCAGTTGAGCAGGGTAGCGGCATCTGATGTCGCAACGTCACTTCCGGTCAATACCCAGTTGCCATTGATTGAACCAGTTAGGTTGCTGAATGGCTGCTCAGGTGCAAACACACCAGAGAATGGAGCACTACCACCTGACAGTGCTGCACCACCCGTCTGGAAGGTACAGTTGATCATGTCGTCGCCGCTGCCACCACGAGCGTTAAAGAGCTGGATGGTCTGGCCGCTCGGCGAGGTCAGGGTCAAGGTCACGTCGCCAATCCAGGTAGTGGCAATGTTAACCTGAACGTTCACAAGATTTGCACCCACCGTACCAGTTAGCGGACAGTTGATGGTGGATGAAACACCAGGCGCATTGGGCAGCAACGCATTGGGCGTGCTTGTGAATGATACCGGACCAGTAGTTGGGCCCGTAGCCGTTAGGTTGGCAGACGAGCCTACCAACACAGCCGAAGGCGTGATGCTGGCCGTTACAGCAGGAGGCAGGTTGGTCGTAGAAACTACTACCGTGTAAGGGCCAAACTCGTTGTTAGAAGCGTCACCATCACCGGCAGCGATGGTACGGGCACGAATGACGTAGCTACCAGCCGTAGTCAAATCCTCGTTGCGGATAAACCAGTCAGCGGTCTGACCAGACGTTAAGGAAGCACCCAAGACAATCGTATCCTGGAAGGTCTCAGGAGACGGACGGGGGTGGCCGGCAGGGCGCGTGATCGTTACCTCAATGGGAACGTTGTTCTGGCTATTGCAGCCAAAGTTGCGCAGGGTTACACGCAGAGGCGTATTGGCAGAGGCGCAAGAAGGTGCAGGCTCTGGCGACTGTACCGCCGTGATACCAAGGTCAACTGCAGGGCGCTGACGCAGACGCACATTGTCCATACCGAAGTTGTTAAAGAAGTCGGCATTGAACACAAAGCGAAGGCGGATAGCCTGACCAACATAGGCAGACAGATCAGCAGAGAAACGGTTCCAACGGCTGGTGGCGCTGTACGCAGGAGCGCGGCCCACCAAGGCCCTGGTGATAGAGTCCGTAACCTGGATGGTAGTGAAGGCACCACCGTTCACAGATACCTGAACCTGAATACCACCGTTGAGCGCCGTAGACGAGCTGTTTGTCTGTGCCATGTCAAAGCTCATGAAAGAGCAGTTGTTGGGCACGTCAAAACATGGCGTAGTGAGGTTAGCACTGTTGCCGACAGAAATGTCATATCCAAGGTAGGTCAGCATGTTGCCGCTGATACCTGGCAAGAAGGTCGTCGAGAAAGAAGATCCTACGCGCAACTGGCTGTCGAAGCCTACCACGTTATCAATGTCGGTGCCCGTGTAGGTAACCGTCCAGTTGGCAGGGATACCTGTATCGAAACCTTCCTGGTAGTTGGCAAACGGTACACTGGCTACGGTGGTGAAATCTACACCAGGCGTAAGCGTGTTGTTGGTTGGCAACTCGTCACCCGTCCAGGTTACTGTCGGGGTTAACACGTAAGTACCGATAGAAGCGAAAGAGTAGGTACCCACAGGCACTGCCACAACACTGTTAGGTGCCAGTGCAGCAGCCAGGGTAAAGCCTGTCAGCGTAACGGTGCCTGTTCCGGCGCCGGTTACATCAACCGATACGTCGAAGGTGGTACCGGCAGGGATGGCCAGCGTACCCGAGTTGCGGACGTTAACCGTCAGGTTGCCTGTGCCACCGGCGCAAGCCGTGCCAGTTACGAGTACGGTTACAGGTGCAAGGTCGTTATCGGCCAGCAGCGTGGTGAACGAGCCTGCTGGGCTATACAGCGAGCGGTTGGCTCCCGCACGGCTGGCAACCTCAAACACGTAGGCGGTAGAAGGTACCAGACCCGTGATGGTGTAGGACGTATCGTTTACGCCGGCACCTGTGTTGGTGGCCGTTGCATAGGTGGCAACCGATGGCGGATCAACCGCACGGCGCCAACGGATGGCGTAACCAGACGTAGCCGGAGGCGCAGGCATCCAGCGCACGCGGGCGCTGTTCTTGGTGGGGTAGTTCACCGTAGGGCCAGCACCTACCAGACCGTTGAAGATGGGGTAGCCCGCAACAGGGGTAGGCGTCCAGGTCATCGTCAGGCCAGCCGCGGGGAAGCGGCCACCTACGGCTGATACAGCCATGGTCGTACCCAGGGGTGATACACCCGTCAGCGTGCTGACGCCGGTCGTGTTGTCGCGCCAGAAACCTGTGCGAGACATTACGAAGTATGGCGCAACGTTGCCGCTGCTGATACGCAGGCCCACCTGAGCGGTGGTGGCCGTAATGGTACCTACAGATACAGAGTCGTACACGAAGCTAATCACACCCGTGCTCGTGTTGACGCGGGCCTGAACGCTGAACCGCTGCCCAGTCGTTGCAGACGTATGCCGTGCATTGAGCCACTCAAACACGTGCTCGTTGCCTACATAGGCATGGTTCACAGAACCGGTAGCACCGTCACCGTCGCGCAGCGTAGCCGCGAAAGGCGCAATCACTGACTCACCGATTACGGTGGTGATAGGCGTAGTAGACGTGGTGAAGATGCTGGCGTTGCGGCCCAGAATTACATAGCCGTTGCTGTGCACGATGGCACGGTCGTAGCTCAGGCCCTGGAAGTTGATGGGCGGAGAAAGGCTCACACCAACCGTGTCAGACGTGGACAGGTCGCCCTTCAGTACCGTGGGCGAGGTCAGCGGGGTGAAGGTGCCAACCGTAGTAGCCATGGTGTACTTCAGGATAGACTGAGCATATACGCAGATGCGGAAACGTGCGGCAATGCCAGGGTCGCCAGCACCGGCGCCGTAGATGCGCAGGAAGTAGGTAGTACCTACGTTGGCTGGCAAGAAGTAAGAAGCAGAAGCACCACTAGCGATTGTACCCGTGCCACGAGGAATCCACTGCGTGGTATCAGCGATAGGCGTACCAGCCTCGAGGATCTGGATGCCAAAAGAGGCAGCCTGCAAGCCCGTACCAGAGGCAAGGTCTATGCCCATTACCTGGTCGGTCGCCGTGAAGCGGTACCAAACGTCATCATCCGGATTGCCGGCTGTGGTAAAGTTGGTGGCAGCCGTACCACCGTTGCGGCGCGGAGCCTGAGGCTCAGGCGTGGCGGCGTAGGTCAGGCCCGTGGTAGGCGTAGCGCAACGGCCAACGGAAGGCGTAAGCACGGCAGCCGTGGCAATGTTGTTGTTGGCCGGAGGCGTAGGTGTAGAGAACACATACAGACCAAAGCGACCCGTGATAGAATGGCCTGGGCGAGATACAACAACGGTAGGAGCCGTGGTGTAGCCTGAGCCACCGTCGCGCACGGTGAAGCTTGATACTGCACCGGTGGTGATGGTAGCGTCAATCTTGGCACCGGTACCGGCACCATAGACATATACCTCAGGCGCGGCATTGCCGGTGCCGAGTGAACCATAGGTGTAGTCAGACCCACCGGCGGCCACAGACACACCTGTTATAGCGCCACCAGATACGGTAGCCGTGCCGCGGGCACGGGTGCCGCCTGCAAAGTGGTAAACACGCACCAGGTATTGGTCGCCAGGGTTCAGCGTACTCATACGCAGGCCGACCACCTGGCCAAAGGCCGAAGTCGTACCTACGACGGAGCTGCCCGTAAGCGTCGCCGTGCCGAGGATGGTACCTGCCGTGATGTTGTTCAGCGCGGCATCGTACACCTGGAACACGGTACGCATACCGCCAGAGCCTACAATCTTGATGTCTGTGCTAGAGCTCTGGGCCTCAAACTGGAACCACACGTCGTCGTCGCCGGTACCTACCGTGGCAGGGTTGTTGGCGGTAACGGTGGTGTAAACAGACAGGTCTGTCTGCGTGGCATAGCGGTTGCTGAACTGCAGGCCGCACAGGTTGGTAGGCTCTTGAGATAGTGCCGGGATGACGATAGGCGAGGTGGGGTCGTCGTTAGACGGCAGCGTGGTATCGGCAGGCACCCAGGCTGCCACAGCACCAGGCGTAAACACGTACCGGTCGTTACACTGAGGAATATCCTGACGCTTGTTGTTGCCAACATCCGTTGTGGTGCTAAAGCCGTGGTGAGACCACACGTTCTGGTTGTCGTGCTGCATCACAAGCGCCTGGCCCGCCGTGGGAGGGGCTGAGAAGCTGCGACCCGTCAGGGCGATGGTAGGCGTGAGCAACAGGTTGGCTGCCGTCGTAAAGTCGAACGGCTGCATGTTGCCATAATGGAAGATGATTTGGTTGGTCGTTTCCAGCAGGCGGACCTGGTAATTGATCCGACCAAAAGCCACACCGCCGTTGAATTTGGCGCCCGTAAATTCTACGGTAAGCGTCCGGTTGGGCGCGGTGCCTGTCAACAACCACTTGGCCGAGTCTGTCAGCGTAGTGGTGCCACCTGTGTTCCGGCCGATGACCAGGTCATCCCATAGAGGCATGATGTAATTGGAGTCATTGGCGGTTGCAAGGTTATTCCATGCGGTAGCTGCCGTTGCCGTAGAAGTCAACCCAAACAAGCGCAGTCGGCCGTTCGTGCTCAGCGAGAACTGGCCCATGTTGCGGCCATGATAGATAAAGTTGAACCCGATGTTCGTCTTGGCCGAGAAGTTATCATCGGTGCTGGTGCTGCTCCAGCTAGCAAACGACTGGGCCGATGGGTTCGTCAGGATAGACGTAAACGGCTGGTTGTCCTTCGTTACAGAGAAGGCCAGCGGGGCCTGCTGCGTAAAGGTGATGAAGGTCCAGTCAGACGAGTCTGTAGATGCCGTGCCGGGGCCGCAGTAGCTGCGCGCCCAGAGGCGGTACTGGGTACCGTCTAGCAGACCTGCCAGGGCTACGTTGAGGCTGGAGGTCAGGCCCTCGTTGCCGCCGATGGCAGCAGCGCTGTGCCAGCCCGTGCCAGCCACAACTTTATAGTAGTAGCCACCGCCCGGTACCGGTGTTGCCGCACCCCAAGAGGCGGTACCTTGTGTACCGGCTGTAGGAGTGTAGGTAAGGCCTGTGGGCTCAAAGCATGTAGGTGTTACCCGTACACGGAAGTCGTCCATCGAGAAGCCGTTGGGCGAACTCGTAGGGACGGAGTCTTGTACGATGAAGTAGTAGGTACCGGAGCTAGCAGGTGTGAAGTTTACCGTAAACCTCTGGAAGCTAGCTGTTACAGTGTTGGGCGTGGTAGTGTTGGTGTAAGTGGCTAACCGGCTAGACCCTGTCAAAGACTGGGTAGTATTCCACTTCATCATCACGAAATTGCCGGCAATCGCATCAGCGTTACGGCCTTGGAAGCTAATCTCATAGCTGGTGCCAGCCACCAGGCTCATCGCAGGCATCACGGCAGCACCATTAGAGCTCCATGTCATGAACAAGCGGTTGGGTGCGCTGTTGGCAAAGCCAGATGTGCTGGTTGTGGCAAAGCCCGTACCCGTCACAACTATGTTAGTCCAGCATGTGGGCAACAGGCCAGCACCCAGGGCCGTCATACCATCAAAGTTTTCGTTCCATGGTAGGGATACTGGGCCCGTTGTACCGAAGTTAACGATGTTGTAGGCTGACTGCAACGTACCGCCAGAGCAGACGCTACGGATGCGGAAACGATAGTTGGTACAGGTAGCTAAGCCTGTGAGGTTGACAGACGTTGCACCTGCAGCCAGCGTCTGGGTTGTGCCCCATGTAGTACCACCATCCGTAGAGAGGGCATACTCGTAGCCATCTGTCGCTCCGGCGTTGTTGGCCCAGGTTAGGGTAGCAGAAGAACTGGTGATGGCAGATGCAGCAAGGTTGTTAGGGGGGCCACCGCAGACAACGTTGATGATAGACAGATCGTCGTAGTTAACGTTGTTGAAAGAGGCCGTCCCAGCCAGTGTTGTGTTGATACCAAGTACGTAAGTGCCTGCCGTGGTAGCGGTAAAGGTGTACGAGTAGTTGGTAAACGTAGCCGTCAAGGCCTGAGCTGCGCCAGCGGCCGTCGTCATGGCGGCAGGGTCGGCAGCATTGCCAAACCAAACACGGGTTGAAGGTGTACCCGTTGTGGCGGTAGCGCGGCCATTGTAGGTGATGTTAACCGTCTGGCCGGCCGTGAGCGAGAGCGCTGGTGAAAATACCCAACCGCTATAAACGTTGGTAGCCGTGCTTAGTGGAAAGTTAAAGCCTGGCCCAGAGGCAGAGCCACCGGTAGTGCTCGTACCGCCAGTGGCAGCTGTTACAGTGCCGTTGTTAGCAACAAGCGCCGTCCAGCAAGAGGGGTAAAGGTTAGCACCAGCCAAAATGGAGACGGTCAGCGTGTTCATATCCTCGCTTACCGGCAACGCAGAAGTTGAAGCGCAACGCGTAGTGAAAATGAACGGACCAACCCAGTTACGAACGTTGGCGCCATCTATGCGAGAGCGTACCCAGAAGTAATACTGGGTATTAGCCGACAAGCCTGTAACCGATGTGGTAACGACGCCAGCACCTGTATTGCCAGAAGCTACCTGCCCGTTAAAGGGGCCTGCACCAGCTGAAGAAGGTGTAACGGCCCAATCATAACCACCTGCAGGAGCGGTGGTAGCAGCCGTCCAGCGGAAGTTGGCACCTGTGGATGAGGCAGAGTTCAGGTAAATAGAAGCAAGCGTAACATCGGTGGCGCCAGTGCTGATCGTTGTAGTGGCAGGGTTGGATTGTTGCCAGCCACTCAAGTTGCCACCTGCATTGCTTTGTAGATAGAAAACAATCCGCTGGTTAGACTGCAAACCACTTACGGTTGTAGTGGTGGCGCCAGCGGCGAGTGTACCGAAACCTACACGACCCGAAGAACCAGAACCTGGCAGACCAGAAGTACGCGCCTCCCAGTTATAGCCAGAGGTTGCTGCTGCTACGTTTGTCCATGAGAAAGGTACGGAAGTGGCAGTAACGGCTCCCGTAGTAATAGCACCCGGGCGCTGCACGGTGCCAGCGCTAACAAAGGTGTAGCTAAGGTTGTTGGGCGGGAAGTAAAAGGGGTGCGATGAGCCTACGAAGCTATTTGCGGCCGTATTGCTGTTGTTCTGCAAAGGGCTATCCCAGGACTCTCGGTTGTTGACGCCGTAAGACGCCAGCAACATCGTAAACAAGTTGGTTGTAGCATTGCCTGCTGAAACACCAATGGTCGGGCCACTGCCCAAAATGCCCACACGATCGATACGGTATGAGAATTTAACAATGCCTGGCGTGCCATAAACCAGAATTGCCTGATATGTCAGGCGGTCTGCGTTAGCAACTGTGAGCGTGTAACGAGAATAATCTCTCCATTGGACCACAATGGAGTCAGTGCCAAACTTTCTCATAGAAATGAGAGGGCTGGCACCTGTTGCCACAGAGGCTACCTGGTCTTGGCCATAAGGCGCAATGATGGCTGCAAGCGATCCTGGCGATGTGGAAAAAGCGGCTACAGTAGACGTGTTGGTATTGGCCAACTGAATTAGACCGTTACTTGTCACATACATCCGTGTATAGGTGATACCACCGTAATTGAATGCCGGGATGGCGATGAAACCTGATAGCCAGGAATCCGTCGCAGAAGTGGCATCGCTGTTTAGGGTAGAGTCGCCTGTAAGCGGCACAAATGCCCGGCTAACGCGGTTGGCCACATAGTTGCCCACCTGCGCCTGGGCGGTGGTGGCCGCCAGGATCAGCAACGCCGCGAGCCAGGTCCATGCTCGGGTGCGCCGCAAGGTTGTGTACATGTTTACCATGTAAAAAAGGTTAGAAAAAGGTTTAAAAAAGAGAAGGTAGTTGATGAGAACACGAAAGCCCCGCCTTTGCAGGCCGGGCAGCCCGCCGTTGCCTTGCGGCGGCGGCAGAAGTGAGCTTCAGGGCTAGGTTTCAGAAAACCTATCGGGTTGGCTGCCTGTCAGCGGGGGCCTTGCGGGCAGGCCCTGCGGCTAAAGGCAAAAAAGGACATAAGTTCAGAAAAAAGAATAGAAAAAGACTGCGCCAGAACACCGTTGACACCAGGGCGGGGGAGGCCTGTGGATGTGTCAGCCAGTGGTGCCACCCAGCGCGCGGCGCAACTAACGCCTTGACAATGAGCAGACCAGCCAGTCGGAGGGTACTTATGGTAGGGGCTTGCCGCAGCAGCCATTATAGGCTGAATGCTTTGTTACCGCTAAAGGTAACCAACATTATTTCAATGTGACGGGCAAGCAGTTGCAAAATTCGGAGAATTTCCAACCTTTTGAGCGGAGGTAAAGGTCTTCCTTATATAGAAGGGTTGTGAAGAAGTGGGGTTTGCAGGGGTGATGTGTGCGTATAAGTCGTTAGGCTTGGTGTAGGCGGGTCTGCGCCTATAAAGCCATACTGGGCGTAAAATTCCATTTCTGCAACCACATACGCAAATCCAAACGGCAAAATTTTTTCTATCATTTTGCAGCAAAGCACCAAAGAGACTTTGGCGCACAACGCCTCTGCCAGTGCTAAAGCGGCCTATACCGGCTGGTTTAACGCACTTTTAACGTCTTGGCAGGCATGTAAGATTTAGCACTGTTTCAACAAGGTTTACCTACACAATCTTGTTTTTGCAGAGAACCAGGCCAATCCCAAAGGGGTTAGCAGGGCCCGGTGCCAGGTTGTACCTTTGGGAGGCTGCAGCCGGGCCTGGTGCCGCTGGCAGCCATGCTAACACCCTCATGCACACGCTTTCAAACGCTGCGGTGGCCCAAGAGGCGCACCGCCTTCTGGCCCAGATGGGCTGCCCGGCTAGCCTTTCTGCCTGGTACCTGGGCCTGCAGGCCGGGCCCGCAGGCCCCGGCCAAAATCCTATTGCCGTCACCAGCCCCATAGACGGGGCCGAGCTGGCCCAGGCCCCCAGCGCAACCCGCGCAGACTATGACCACCTGCTGGCCGAGTGCCAGGCCGCCTACGCCGTCTGGAGCCAGATGCCCGCCCCCAAGCGCGGCGAGATCGTCCGCCAGATTGGCGATGCCCTCCGCCAGCACAAAGAGGCCCTGGGCAAGCTGGTCTCCATAGAAGCAGGCAAAATCACCCAAGAGGGCCTGGGCGAGGTACAAGAGATGATCGACATCTGCGACTTTGCCGTCGGCCTCTCGCGCCAGCTCTATGGCCTGACGATGCATAGCGAGCGCCCCCAGCACCGCATGTACGAGCAGTGGCACCCGCTGGGCGTGGTAGGCATCATCTCGGCGTTCAACTTCCCTGTGGCCGTCTGGAGCTGGAACTCGATGCTGGCCGCCATCTGCGGCAACGTCTGCATCTGGAAGCCCAGCGAGAAGACCCCGCTGACGGCTGTCGCCACGCACTACATCGCCTCTAAGGTGCTGGCAGACAATGGTTTGCCTGCCGGCATCTTCGCCCTCTACCTGGGCGGGCGCGAGCAAGGCACCTGGATGGCTGAAGACCCCCGCGTAGCCCTCGTATCGGCCACGGGCTCTACCCGCATGGGCCGGGCCGTAGGGCAGGCTGTAGCCCAGCGCATGGGCAAAACGCTGCTGGAGCTCGGCGGCAACAACGCCATCATCATCACCCCCTCGGCAGACCTGGAGATGGCCGTACGCGCCACCGTCTTCGGCGCTGCAGGCACGGCCGGGCAGCGCTGCACTACCACGCGCCGCCTCATCGTCCATGCTGATGTGTATGACCAGGTAAAAGACCGCTTAGTGGCTGTCTATCAGAAACTTACCATCGGCAATCCGCTCGAGGGCAACCTTGTAGGCCCGCTGATTGACGAGGCCGCCGTGCAGATGTACGAGAGCGCCCTGGCCAGCGCCCAGGCCGAAGGCGGCCGCCTGCTGGTTGGCGGCAAGCGCCGTGCCGTAGCCGGCCTAGAGGGTGGCCACTACGTAGAGCCCGCCATCGTGGAGGCCCAAAACAGCTATACCACCGTGCAAGAAGAAACCTTTGCCCCCATCCTGTACCTGATCAAGTACAACGGCGGGGTAGAAGAGGCCGTGCAGATCCAAAACGACGTGAAGCAGGGCCTGAGCTCGGCCATCTTCACCCTCAACATGCGCGAGGCGGAGTATTTCCTCAGCCACCGCGGCTCAGACTGCGGCATTGCCAACGTCAACATCGGCACCAGCGGCGCCGAGATCGGCGGCGCCTTCGGCGGCGAGAAAGAGACCGGCGGCGGCCGCGAGTCGGGCTCAGACGCCTGGCGCAACTACATGCGCCGGCAGACCAACACCATCAACTACGGCACGGCCCTGCCCCTGGCCCAAGGCATAAGCTTCGACGTATAGGCGCTGCGCTGCCTCTATGCCAAAAACCCAAGCCCCGCCCATTGGCGGGGCTTTTTTTGGGGGGTAAGACCAAGATTGCAAGGCTTTGCATGTAGGGGCGGACACATGGGTCCGCCCCTACATAAGTATTAACTACCAACGTTTCCCTAACCCCCCGCCTGCACCCCCGCGCTCCAAAAAGCCATTCTGGCTTGCAGCGGTGTAGCCCGCTTACGCCACCGAGCCACAGCCTCAAAGGGCAGATGGGCATACAGCGGATGCGCAGGCAGATGCAAGCCCAGCGCTTGTTCTATGGCGGCAAAGTCTGGGTATTGGGCTTGGCAGGGGCCAAAGCCACGCTTGGGGCCTACGCTGCCGTCATATTGGGCAAACAGCTGCTTCAGGGGGGTTTTGGGGCCTTGGGCCAACAGCGCATCTACCCCTAAGCCCCAAGCCATCTGCACCATGGCGCGGGTTAGGTAGGGCACGCGTACCTCTACGCTGTGGGCCATGCTGTACAAATCGGTAGCGGCCAGCACTTGGTCTGGCAAATAGGTAAAGAGGTCTAACCACAGCAGATGGGGCATGGGTGGCAAGTCTTGCGGGCACCCAGGCATGGGCAGGCCCAAGAAATGGGCCAGGTTGCCGGGGGCAGCCATCCACCGTCTGTAAGCATTGGCTGGCCGACTGTCACCTCCCAGCCGGGCATCTAGCGTTGATAGCAGTTGGGCTGGCGCACTAGCCAACCATCGGCCATGGCGGTAGAAAAACGCATGGCGCCGATACCCAAGCCAGACCTCGTCTGCCCCAGCGCCAGAGAGCAACACGGGCACGCCGGCAGCCTGGGCAGCTTGGGCAACGCACCAGGTCATGTATCCGCCAGGGTCTGCAATGGGGGCAGGGGAGTGGCGCAAAAACGCAAGCCATTCCGCTGTTCCACGTGGAACAGCTACCGGAATCATCTCATGGCCCAGGCGTTTGGCCCAGGCGGCAGCGGCGTGCTGCTCGGGCCCCTCTGCCGTAAAGCAGGGTAGCCTATAGCCCGCCTCGGCACCGAGCGCTGCCAGCAGGCCACTGTCTATTCCCGCAGAGAGCATCAATCCTATGGGGCGATCAGCCTCCATGTTCTGCAATAAAGAGGCCATTAATGCGTCCTTTATGGCAGCCAAGGTAGGCTTTGGTGCAGATGCATCAGGCAGCGTAAACGCTTGATTATCTGTGCTTACATCTTTGATTCTCTGACTCTCCCACAAAAGCACCTGGCCTGGCCGCACAGCCTGTACCTTGGCACAAACAGGCACCCGATGTCGTGTACAACGATAGGCCAACAGCTCGGGCAATAGGGTGGCATCAAAAGCCAGCGGTAGCTGGCCACTGGCCCTAAGGCCAAGAATCTCTGAGCTGATTATCAAAGAGTTGGCAGAGCATTCGTGCATCCAAAGGGGCTTAATGCCAAAAGGGTCTCTGGCGAAGGCCAGGCTGGGCTGGGCCTCGCCAAACCAGGCAAAAGCACCCATGCCCTCATGATGCCACAAAGCATCCAGCTGGCCCTGGGCCAAGGCATCTGCCAACATTATCGTATCAGAGCCTGGGCTGGGCCAACCAAACAGCTCGCCGTTGTAGGCTAGCCAGCCCTGGGGGTGCCGCAGGGGCTGGATGGCCTCAGGGCCGCCGCGCAGGGCTAGCCTGTTGGCAGCCAGGGCCACAGAAATCTCTGGCCCAGCAACCGTAGCATGGGTATGTGTACCATCGGGGCCACGGTGCGCGGTGGCGGCGGCCATCTGAGCGGCTATGCGCTGGGCGGCATCGGCAGACAAACCTGCCTGGCCTTGGGCCGGTGCCCAGACGACGCTGATCCCACACATAGCCCCAAAAATGGCTCCTGCTTGGCCCAAAAATGGGTGCATGGCTCCCAGGCTATGCTTCTTGGAGGTTATGGTACGCACAAAAAACTGGCACCTGATGATGCCCGGCTGGCTGGTGGCCTTATCGTGGAGCCAGGCACTGGGCTTGTTGCAGGGCACAGCCTCGCTGGTGCTTACGCTGCTTTCCATTGTTTATGTGGTGCTGCAAATCAGAGGGCTGTGGCCCCGCCGCCCACCCCGCGCCTAAGCCTGCCTAGTTATGTCTGTGTGTAAACCGGCTACCAACGAGCCTGTGCAGCAGCCCATTTTCGTTTTGCCCGAGGTATATCGCGGGTTTACGGCCCACCGTGGGCGCTACAACCTGTTGGTGGGCGGAGCAGGCTCGGGCAAAAGCATGGCGGCGGCCACGCTGCTGCTCTACCGTATGCTGCTAGAGCCGGGGGCACGCTTTCTGGTAGTGCGCAAGGTAGCGGCCACGCTGCGGCGGTCGGTCTTCCAGCTTTTTGCAGACCTGATTACCGAGCACAACCTAGGGCCACACATGCGGCTGCTACGCTCTGAGCTGCGGATTGAGGCAAGCAACGGGGCACAGCTCCTCTTCTCTGGGCTAGACAATCCAGAGAAAATAAAGTCTATCCAGGGCATTACCAGTGTTTGGGTAGAAGAGGCCACCGAGCTGGAGGATGCCGACTTCCGCCAGCTAGAGCTGCGCGTGCGGGGCCGTACCGTTGGCTACCAGCAGTTCATCCTGACGTGCAATCCTACCACCCCGCGTAGCTTCGTCTATGAGCGGTTTTGCCGGCCAGGCCTGCCCCCTAACCCCGAGGTGTTGCTCACAACGAGCACCGCCTTCGACAATCCCTTTATAGACCCGGCTTACCTGCAGACCCTGCTGCACAGTTTGCGGACAGACGAGAACCTCTTCAGGATATATGCCCTCGGCCTCTGGGGCACAGAGCGCAAGCGAGACCTGTTTTACAAACGGTTTGCCAACAACAGGCATGTGGTGGCAGAGGCGGCGGCTGATCCGGCCCAGCCCCTGCACCTAAGCTTCGACTTTAACGTACAGCCCTACCTGACCTGCACCGTATGGCAGATAGAAGGCCTTAGGGCCATACAAGTAGACGAGCTCTGCCTGCACGGCCCCCGCAACACCGTGGCAGACATGGGCGCCGCATTGCTGCAAAAGTTTGGGCGTACCTGGCCGCCAGGGGTGTACCTCTACGGAGATCCTTCGGGCATGGCACGGACGGTAGCCACCGATAAACCTCCCTTTGCGCAGCTGATTGGCTGCCTGGTAGATTGGGACCCACAGCCCCGCATCTGCAAACAGGCCCCGCCCGTTGCCCTGCGCGGCCGGTGGATAAACCACCTGCTGGCCGAGCCAGACGACGGGCAACCCCGGCTGCGCATTGCCGCCAACTGCCGCCATACGCTAGAAGACTACGCGCAGGTGCAAGAGGCCCCAGACGGCACCAAAGCCAAGCCTCGACGCAGAGACAAAGGCAGCCCCTACAGCTACGAGCCATACGGCCATTGCTCAGACGCAAACGACTACTTTTTGTGCCAGGCCTTTCGCCCCATGTTCGAGGCCTTTGGGCGTATCACCAAGGCTAGGCCTGGGGCAACTGCAGCTCTACACCCCTAGCGCGGAGCGGTGCCTCTAGCTTGCGGTAGATCTCGGCCAGGTCTTGGTGGTGGTGGCGCGCATCAATGTGCTTGCTGGTGTTTTGCGTATGCACCCGGTGCAGATGGCTCACCATGGGCAGAGCCAGCGGTACGGCACCTGCCAGCAACAGGAGGGCATAAAGCTCCAGGTCTTCGGCTACGGCGCGGGCTTCGTCGTAGTGGCCTGCCTCGGCTAGCAGGCTGCGGGCTATGCAAACGTTTCCCTGGGCAAACGTCTCTGCAGCAAAGATGGCCTGCAGCATCTGGGTGTCACGCTCAAACTGGTAGCCGTACACGTCTTGGCCGGGCAGGTAGCGCAGTTGCGCATCCACGCGGACAAAGTCTGCCACAAACCAGCGGCGCTCTGGGTGGCGGGCAACGGCATCGGCAAAGTAGAAAACGGTGCGCTGCAGGTAGAGGTCGTCGTCGTCCAGCACAAGGATCCAGTCTCCGGCCGCAACCTCCAGAGCCCGGTTGCGGGCCGCACTCGGAGAAAGCGCCTCATCCGCAAACAGGCATATGGTGTTGGGCAAGGCAGCAGCCTCTAGCCAGGCGCGTGTCTCGGCATCGCCCCCATGGCAGACGATGATGTGCTCCAGGGCGATGTCTGCCCCAAAGAGCACCTGCTCCTGCACGCTCCGGACGCACGCCTGCAGGTAAGCCAGCCGCCCGCTGGTAGGCGTCAAAATAGAGAAAGATGGCATAGTGCCTGCAACTACGGCAAACCCAGGGCAGCCGTTCCACGTGGAACACCGCAACGAGGCTGCGGAGGCGCCCATCTTTGCAGCCAGTAAGCGCAACCGACCCGTATTTAGATGATAGACCAAGGCCGCACGCCCCAGCAATTAGGCTACCGCTTCCCCGCCGAATGGGCGCCCCACCGGGCCATGTGGCTCAGTTGGATCCACAAAGAAGCCAGTTGGCCCGGCAAGCTGCAGGATGCCTACCCGGCCTATCTGGCGTTCATCAAAGCGGTGTCGGCCACCGAGCGGGTCTGCATAAACGTGGCCGATGGAGCCCTGCGGCAAAGCGCCGAGCAGATGCTGCGCGAGGCCGGGGCAGACCTGAGCCGCATCGACTTCTACAACCACCCCACCAACGACGCCTGGTGCCGAGACCACGGCCCGGCGTTCCTCATCAACGAGCAGGCCGCAGACCGCAAGGTGATCGTGGACTGGGGCTACAACGCCTGGGGCGGCAAGTACCCCCCGTTCGACCTGGACGACGACATCCCCACCCGCGTGGCCGAGGCGCTGCAGGTGCCTGTCTTCTACCCCGGCATCGTAATGGAGGGCGGCTCGGTGGAGTTCAACGGCGCCGGCACCGTGCTGACGACCCGCGCCTGCCTGCTAAACGAGAACCGCAACCCCCACCTGACCCAGGCCGAAATCGAGGAGTACCTGCGGGCGTACTATGGGCAAGAGCACATCCTCTGGCTTGACGACGGCATCGTCGGCGATGATACGGACGGCCACATAGACGACTTGACCCGCTTCGTAAACGAAGACACCGTGGTTACAGTGGTGGAAGATGACCCAACCGACGACAACTACCACATCTTGCAAGACAACCTAAAGGCCCTGCAACGCATGCGCCTGGCCGACGGCCGCAAGCTCAACATCGAGGTGCTGCCCATGCCGCGCCCCGTCGTGCACGAAGACCAGCGCCTGCCTGCCAGCTACGCCAACTACTACATCGGCAACGGCATCGTCGTAGTGCCCACCTTCCAAGACCCCGCAGACGACAAAGCCCTCCGTATCCTGGAGGGCTGCTACAAAGACCGTAAAATCATCGGCATCGACAGCCGAGACCTGATCTGGGGCCTGGGCAGCTTCCACTGCCTAAGCCAGCAAGAACCAGCGTAATGAATTAAGAATGAAGAATTAACAATTAAAAATTGGGATCTGCGCTATGGGATAAGTTACCCAAGGCAAGCCGCATTTATAATTTTTAATTGTTAATTCTTAATTTTTAATTCCCTACATGATCCAAATATGCATGGCCAGCAGGGTTGTCAGCAGCAGGGCGCCGCGCAGAAAGGCACGGTTTTGGTGAACGAACGAGCGGGAGGCGACGGGAGCAGTCATAGGCGTAGGCTCTTCGGTTACAGTTTGAGCGTGCATAGGGGTACGGAGACAGCCAGAAGGTTTGATCATCTGGCAGGCTGGGCGGCGCGGCCTGGGGAGCGGCGTGCTCAACCTGCTGATTCAAAGTTGGTTAGGCCTCTGCAAACAAAAGATATCATTGTTATGGGCAACCAGGCCTGTGTAAGGTTTAGCGCCTGTATAACAAGGATTTAGCCGACGACCGTGGCCCAGCGCCGTGCAGACGGGTTACAAGGCCCAACTTTGTAGCAGAATGCTTGCAAGGTCTGCCTGCCGCCTGTCGGTAAACGTGAACAAAATCGCGCTTTTGCGCAACAGCCGGGGCGGCCATCGGCCCAACCTGCTGGCCGTAGCAGCTGATATCGAACACTTTGGCGCAGACGGCATCACCGTGCACCCCCGGCCAGACGAGCGCCATGTGCGCTATGCAGACCTGGCCCCGCTGCGGGCCCAGACCGCGGGCGAGTTCAACATAGAGGGCTACCCGGATGAGCGCTGGCTCCGCGCCGTGCTGGAGGTGCGGCCAGCCCAGGCCACCCTAGTGCCCGACGCCCCAGACGCCCTCACCAGCAGCGCCGGCTGGGACACCCGCCGCCACCAGCACCGCCTGGCCGAGGTGTGTGCCGAGCTGCGGCGGGCGGGCATCCGCAGCTCCATCTTTATAGACGCAGACCCTGCCATGGCCGAAGGGGCCGCCCGCTGCGGGGCAGACCGCGTGGAGCTCTACACCGGGCCCTATGCCGAGCAGTACCTGGGCAACAAGCAGGCCGCCGTGGCCCCGTACATTATTGCCGCCAGAGCTGCTACGGCTGCAGGCCTAGGCCTGAACGCAGGGCATGATCTGGACCTAGACAACCTGACCTGGTTTTACCGGCACATTCCGCAGTTGGAGGAGGTATCTATTGGCCATGCCCTGGTGGCCGATGCCCTCTACTACGGGCTGGAGAACGTAGTGCGCATGTACCAGGCGGCGCTGGCGCGGGCGCATGCCTAGCCCAGATTGTGGGTTATTCGTAGGGGTAGGAACCATCTTTGCCCTCGCATTGCTATACCGTTTGCAATGCCTGACCTACTACCCATGCGCGACGTACGTGTTGGCCTGGTGCAGATGACCTGCGCCGCTTCTAAGGCCGAGAACCTGGCCAAAGCCATTGAGCGCACCCGGCAGGCTGCTGCCCAGGGTGCCCAGATTGTGGTGCTGCAAGAGCTCTTTACGAGCCTGTACTTCTGCGATGTGGAGGCTTATGACAACTTTTTGCTGGCCGAAGCCATCCCCGGCCCCAGCACGGAGGCGCTGGGGGCCGTGGCCAAGGAGCTGGGCGTAGTAATTGTAGCCTCGCTGTTTGAGAAGCGGGCCGAGGGGCTGTACCACAACACGACGGCCGTGCTGGATGCCGACGGCAGCTACCTGGGCAAGTATCGGAAGATGCACATTCCGGACGACCCGGGGTATTACGAGAAGTTCTACTTTACGCCGGGAGACCTGGGTTATAAGGTCTTTAAGACCAAGTTTGCCACGCTGGGCGTGCTGATCTGCTGGGACCAGTGGTATCCGGAGGCGGCGCGGATTACGGCCATGATGGGGGCCGATATGCTGATTTACCCGACGGCCATCGGCTGGGCCCTGCACCAGAGCCCGGAAACCAACGAGGAGCAGTACCAGGCCTGGCAGACGATCCAGCGGGGGCACTCGGTGGCCAATGGGCTGCCGGTGATCTCTGTAAACCGCACGGGCATCGAGGCTGAAATGCAGTTTTGGGGCGGCTCTTTTGTGACCAATGCCTTTGGGAAGGTGCTCTACCAGGCCCCCCATCTGGAGGAGGCCGTGCACGTAGAGACGATCAGCCTGACAGGCTCGGACCGGTACCGGACGCACTGGCCGTTCTTTAGGGACCGGCGCATCGACAGCTACCAGCCGCTGACCAAGCGGTTTTTGGCGGGGGATGATGATTAAACCCGGCCGGGGGTCGGGCCGTAGGTGGGCTTGCTTGGCCGAGGGCTAGGCATCCCAGCTATGAAGGTATATCGGATTACGGCGCGGCAAAGCGCGGAGGATTTGTCGGGGAAGGGGGAGGGCCGGTGGAACTCGGCCGAGTGCCCGGCATTGTATACGGCGCAATGCGTCTCGACGGCGGTGTTGGAGTGTTTGGCGCATCTGGAGGCGGATGCGGCGGGGCGGTATTTGCATCCGCCGGATTTGTGCCTGGTGACCTTTGAGCTGACCCAGCCAGAGGATGTAACGGAGCTGCACCCAGAAACGCTGCCCGCCGACTGGCAACAATACCCGGAGGCCTGTCAGCGCTATGGCGATGCCCTGCTGCGGCAGGCGGCCCACCTGGGGTTTCAGGTGCCGGCGGCGGTTTGTCCGCACGATAAAAACCTGGTGCTGAATCCGGGCTTTGCGGGCTATACGCAGGCGGTACGCATTCTGGAGATAGAGCCTTTTACGCTAGACGAGCGCCTGCTGGGCTAGGGGGCAAATACCCGGGCCAACGCCTGGGTGAACCGGTGGGCCCCGGCGTCGCAGGGGTGGTCTGCATCGGCAAAATCTGTGGCGGGCAGGGCTTGGCGGAAGTCGGCGTAAGGGAGGCCGGCAGAGTCTAGCAGGCGCTGCTGGGTGGCAAAGCCGGGCGCGGCCAGGCGGCGGTAGGCGGGGCTGGCCGGGGGCAATACGAGCAGGAATTCTAACTTACGGCTGCGGCAATAGGCCTGCAGGGCCAGCAGGCGGCGCAGATTGGAGCCGACCTCTGCCGGGCGGGCGTAGGTGGCCAGCTCTTGGCGGCGGGCCTGGCCCGTGGCGGGCGTTGGGGCCTGGCAGGCGGGTTGCAGGCGGCTGCCCCCGGCGGAATCGGGCAGGGGGACGTAGGGGGCGCGGGCAAACTGGACGGCCTCGCGGGGAGAGAGCTGCAGGATTTGCAGGCGGCGTCGCAGCCAGGCTACGGGGTTGTAGGTAGGCGGGCCATAGAGGGCGTCGTAGATGCGAATGCGGCTGCCTGCGGCGGTGGCATCCTCTTGCAGGCGGTGGACGCCCAGCACGACGAGCACGCGGCGCAGGTGCGGCAACCGGGGGGCATAATGGGCCAGCAGCAGACTATCTACGACGAGGGGCTGGCTGGGGTGGGCCAGCACGTAGGCCGGGCCGAGGCCGGGGGCCCAGATGCCTTGCTCGGCCTGGCTGTCGCCCAAGACGAGGGTCTTCACGTGCTGGGCTTGGGCGCGGAGCTGGACATCCTTTTGAAGGTAGCTGTTGGGGTGGCGGCGCAGCCAGTCTTCTAGCCAGGCGGCACCTGCCAGCCAAGGCAGCAAGAGCAGGGCGAGTTTGAACATCCACCGCATAGGCATCTAGAATTGAAAGTAGATGAAGGCCGGGTTGTTGCTAGGGGCCAGAAACAGCAGCAGCCCGATAGCGGCATAATAACAGAACCAACGGAGCAGCGCCCGCCTTTGTATCAGCAGCGTAGCCGGAGCGGCAAAACGCATCGCCAGCAAATAGGCAACGGCTAAGGCTGCCGACAGAGCCAGGTTGCCGGTGCCGGCCAGTTGTTGGGGCAGGTGAGCTACGTCTGGCAGAGAAAAGCGGGTGAGGGCTGCGAGCATCTCTTGGGCACGGACGAGGGTGGGGGCGCGGAAGAACACCCAGCCCAAGGCTACGGCCCAGAAGGTGTAGGCGGCAGAAACCCTGCGGGGGATGGGCAGCCAACGCTCGGCCAAGAGCCAGGCGGCGTGGTAGAGCCCCCAGACCAGAAAGGTGGCGGCGGCCCCGTGCCAGAGGCCGCTTAGCGCAAAGACGAGCACGATGGCGGCGGCCCAGCGCAGGCCGGTGAGGCGGTTGCCGCCAAGGGGGATGTACACATAGTCGCGAAACCAGGTACTAAGCGAGATGTGCCAGCGCCGCCAAAAGTCGGACACGGACGTGGCGCCGTAGGGGTTGTTGAAGTTGAGCGTGAGGCGGTAGCCCAGGACACGGGCACAGCCGCGGGCGATGTCGGTATAGCCGGCAAAGTCGGCCAGGATTTGCACGGTGAAGGCCAGGATGCCGACGGCGGTGGCGGCTGCGCCGTAGGGGGCGCGCCCGGCAAAGACGGGGTCTGCGATGAGGGCGAGGCGATCTGCGATGACCATCTTCTGCACCAGGCCCCAGAGGATGATGCGGCCACCGGCGACCAGGTCTGCGGGGTGGAGGCGCTTGTCGGTTACCTGGGGCAGGAAGTGGCCGGGCCGCTCGATGGGGCCTGCCACGAGCTGGGGGTAGAAGAAGATGTACTGGGCAAAGGGCAGGAAGCGGCGCTCGGGGGCGACGCGGCGGGCGTAAACGTCTGCGGCGTAGGCAATGCCCTGAAAGGTGTGGAAGCTGAGGCCCAGCGGCACCTCGGGGCTGAGGGTGAAATCTATACCAGCCAGGCCCAACACCCAGCCCAGATATTTAAAGCTGAAAAGCAGCGCCACGTTGCTGCAGACGCTGGCCCAGAGCCAGAAGCGGCGGTGGCGCTCGCGGCCCATTTGCCAGCCGGCGCTAAAGTCTATGGCCAGTTGGGTGGCCAGGATGAGCAGGAAGGCGGGCTTATAGGCCGCATAAAACGCCACCGAGCAGAGCACGACCCAGCCCAACTGCAACCGGCCCCGGAGGCCAAAATAGACCACCGTGGTGCAGGCAAAGAAGAGCCAGTACGCGAGGGAGATGAAGTTCAAGCGCGGGCAGGGAACGGGGGTGCAAGATGGGGATTTCTGTGCGTAGGGCGCACCCCCTCATCACCCCTTGGTATCAGCGCATGGGGAGAGGGAGAAAATAATGTTAGGAGACAGGATTGCTATATTCGTAAGGATGACATACCGGTTGGATAAGACAGCGTTTGCGGTATTGACGCACCAGGAGGCCGAGGACCAGCATGTGGACATCGAGGGGAAGATGACAATGGAAGAGCGGGTGCAGCTGTGTGCTTACTTGACGAAGGTGGCCTATGGGTATGCCAACCAGCCTTGGCCACCCATGGACAAGACGGCGTTTAAGATTCGGAAGCGGCGGTAATAGTGCTGCGAAAGGGTGCGTTAACCTTACATAAGCTTCATCCACGTACTTATCCACAATCATCCCCAAAACCGGGGGGCTTATACACACCAGCCGGTGGGTTGCTAACGTACATCGGCCAACAAAGGGGGGTAAACCCAGAGAGCTGTTGGAGGGTTGGCAAAACCTTACGCGCAATCCCAAAAGTTATCCCTGTGGATGGCGAGCCGCTTAAGGAAGGGGCAAGTTTCCACAGCAGGGTGGATAACTTTCGCCTTAGGCTGAAAATGAACCATAGAGCCCCTACGTTTGTGTGGATAACAAGCCCAAAACCGGTGGATAACCATGCAAAAACGCGGGTTTATCCACAGAAGGCAGCTTGTCCACATCTCCACACGCCTTAGTATTACTATGATTCTTTCTAAATCATTTAATAGAGAACAATCGGGCCTGTGGAGAAAAAAGCTGGCCGGCCATGGGCGGGCCTTTGGACTACACCTATGCCTGGCCTTGGGCCTGTGCCTGGCGGCACAAGCCCAAAAACAGCCCGACCCAGGCCCGCGCCAGACGCTTGAGGTAGCCCGCGAATATCTGCGCCGCGGCGAGTGGCAAAAGGCAGCCGATACCTACCAGCGCATTGCCAAAGAGCCTACGCTGGTGAGCCAGGTATGGCCCGGCTATCTGGAGGCGTTGCGGCAGATTAAAGACTATGCGGAGGCAGAGCGTTACCTCCGCCGCCTCTCTAAGGCTACGCGGCGGCCAGAGTTTACGGCGCGCCTGGGCCTGCTTTATGCCGAGCAAGGCAAAGCCAAAGAGGCCGAGCGGGCCCGCAAAGACGCGTTGGGCGATTGCAAGACACAAGACGCGGCCGCACTCCTTTCGCGCTTTTATGACGGGCAGGCCAGGTATGCCGAGGCTATAGACGCCCTGCTGCTGGCCCGCAAGCTCAGCGGCGAGCGCCATGCCTGGTCTTACGACCTGAGCCGCCTCTACGGCAAGCAAGGCAATACGGATGCCATGCTGGACGAACTCTTCGGCCTGGCGGAGCGAGACCCTTCTACCCTGGCCGAGGTGCAGGGCATGCTGCAAAACAGTCTGGACAAACCTGAGGAGACGGCTGCCTTTGAGCGACGCCTGCTGGCCAAGCTGCAGCAAGACCCCCAAAACGAAACATACGGCAGCCTGCTTTACTGGCTCTACGTGCAGCAAAAAGACTTTGAGGGTGCCTTTATACAGGCCAAGGCGCTAGACCGCCGCCTGGCCGAGCGTGGGGGCTTTCCGAACCGGATTCTGGAAGTAGCGCAACTGGCCCGCAACGCCGAGGCCTACGGCACGGCGGCGGACATTTACCAGTATGTAGTAGAGACCTATGCCAACTCGCCGGCCGCCTTTGCCGCCCGCCGCCAGGAGCTGGAGATGCGCCGCCAGCAATTGGAGGCCACCTACCCGATAGACCGTGCCCTGGCGCGACGCCTGCTGGGCCAGTATGGCAACCTGGTGCAGCAGGCCGCCCCACAAGAGCAGGCAGGCCTCTACTACGAGATGGGCCGGCTGACGGGCTTTTACTTGGGCAAGGCAGACTCGGCCGTGCACCTGTTTGAGCAGGCCATCCAGACTGGCCGCTACAACCCGGAGCGGGCCGCCCGCGCCAAACTCGATTTGGGAGACCTGTACCTGATCCGCGGCGAGCCTTGGGAGAGTACGCTGCTCTATAGCCAGGTAGAGAAAGACAACAAAGACCAGCCCCTGGGCTACGAGGCCAAGCTGCGCAACGCCCGCCTGAGCTTTTACCGGGGCGAGTTTTTGCTGGCCGAAGAGCACCTGGGCGTGCTGAAACAAGCCACCAGCCGCGAGATTGCCAACGATGCCCTGCAACTGGCTCTGATGATATCTGACAACCTGGTGAAAGACACCACCGGCAAAGCCCTGCGTGTGTTTGCCCGGGCCGAGCTGCTGCAACTGGAGACCCAATACGATTGGGCCTTGCAGACGCTAGATAGCATTCCGCTGGTGTATAAGGGGGACGATTTGGAGGACGACGTGCTCTACCGCAAGGCGCAGATTTATACGCAGACGCGCCGCTATCCGCAGGCTGTGGAGGCGTATAAGGCCCTGCTGGAGCGCTTTGCCGAGTCTATCTATGCCGACGATGCGCTCTTTACCCAGGCCGTGCTGACGGAGGAGCGTCTGAAGGACAAACCTGCCGCCATGGCCCTGTATGAGCGACTCCTACAAGAGCAGCCGGGCTCGGTGTTTGTGGCCGAGGCACGGAAGCGGTATAGGGCGCTGAGGGGGGATGGGGTGTAGCTTGCTCTACACGCCCCGCTTGCGGCGGAAGTAGGCCCGGTACCAGGGGCTGGTCTTTTTGTAGAACTTGAGGCCGCGGTCTTCGGGGAAGACATAGACGCGGAAGATGGCCAGGCGGTCTTCTTCCCAGTCTAGCCCACCGGCGGAGATGACGACGGCGTAGCGGAAGCCTGCCTGGGCGGCCAGGGCTTTAAGCTCGTCATTGTGGTCTCCATAGGGATAGGCGAAGCTGAGCACAGGCTGGCCCGTGAGGGCTTGCAGGGCCTGGCGGCTGCCAACCATTTCGGCCAGGGCTTCGGCGGGAGTTACCTCAGTGAGGCGGGCGTGGTTCAGGGTGTGGGCGCCGAACTCGATGCCGGCAGCGGCCATCTCCTGGATTTGGGCCGGGGCGAGCAGGGGCATGCGGGGTTCGCCCTTGGCTACATCCCAGAAGTTGTGGTCGTGCGTGGGGTGGCCTAGGGCGTAGATGACGGCCGTGTAGCCGTGGCGGCGCAGCAGGGGCCAGGCGTTGCTGTAGTTGTCGAGGTAGCCGTCGTCGAAGGTGAGGACGATGGGGCGCTTGGGCAAGGTGGCCCCGGGCAGGGCCTGGCGCCAGGCGTCGTATTGCGAGAAGGTGATGGTCTGGTAGCCGCGGCGCTTGAGCTGGGCCATTTGGTGGGCCAGCGTATCTGCCGTAACGAAGATGCGGTGCTGGCTTTCAATAGGTTGCAAGGGCACCTTGTGGTACATCAGCACGGGGATGTAGCCGGGGTGCAGCTTGCGCACGCGCGCCTGGCCGTAGGCCTCTTGTACCTGGGCGGCGACGGTGTCTAGCGCGTAGTGTTGGCGGATCGTTTGGGCGAGGGTGGAGGGGGAGGCCCCCTCATCACCCAGTCCTCCGTGCGTGGGGAGCACCCCCTCACCCCCCAGCCCCCTCTCCCCCTTTCGGGGAGAGGGGGGGTTGAGTTGATTCAGATCTTGGAGAATTTGGTCTGCCAGGGTCGTTAGGTCGGGCAGGGTTTGGTGGCGGTGGGGGGCTACGTCGCCGAAGTTGGAGGCGGCGGCGGCTTGCCAGTTGGCCGGGGTGATGCGGCCGGGGGCTTCGGCCTCGCCGGCGGCGTAGAGGGGGGTGGCGGCGGCCAGGGCCTCCAGGGCCACGCGGCCAGAGCCTACGACGGCCCAGGCCTGGGCCACGCGGGTGGGCAAGTCGGCCACAAAGCCCAGGTGCTGCACCCGCTCGGGCCCGAAGCGTTGCTGCAACTGGGCAAAGGCAGCCTGGCCCTCGGGGGGTAGGTGGGTCAGTGGTCCGCCTGCGAGGTGGAGTTGGAGGGCGGGCTGTGCCGTCAGGATCTCGGCCGCGTGGTTGGCTAAGAACTGAGCCGTGACGGCACCCTTCGGCCCAGATGTGCGCCCAGCCAGCAGCAGGATGGGATAACGCTCGGCCGGGGCCAGCGGGGCAAAATCTACCCCGTTAGGGATGTGCTGCACCTTGCGGGCGGGCAGGCCGAGCTCGGCCACCAGGTGCTGGGCCAGGTTTTGGCACACGGCGATGGCGGCATGGCCGTACACGTCGTATTGCTTGAAGCGGCCATGCCAGTGCTGGCGGCCGTGGACGGTAGAGACCAGCGCCGCCTCGGTGCCGCGCACGGCCCATAGCCCGACTTTGCTGGCCGCCCGGCTATGGGCATGGACGATGTGCACCCCCTCTGCCCGGATCAGCTTGCGCAACCCCCGTGCATTGGCCCAGCGGACAGCCAGGCCCTTTTGCCCGATGGGCATGGAGAAATACGGTGCCTGCGTAGGCGTGCTGAAGGTGTCGGACACGAGCCAAACCTGGTGGCCGTGGGCAAGCTGCCAGCCAGCCAGTTGGGCGGCATAAACCTCGGCCCCGGTGACCTCGTATTGCGACAGCAGGTGGATGATGCGCACAGCCGCAAAGGTCGGGGGGAAGTTAGGAGTTACGAGTGCTGCCCCAGCCTAAATCCGTGAGGCTATTAGGATGGCAGCGGCTAATGCCTAGCGCATTTATAACCAGCGTGCTATGGGAGGGCTGTGCCCCCTACAGACTGTGCAATGGCTGTGCCATTGTCACGTGCTCTGGCGAGGCTGTGCCTCGCGTGTAGGCCAGGGCGATAGACCTGGCAGTATGCGGATGGCGCAGGGTTGCGGATTGTAGCGCGGGCTGTAGCCCGCGAGGCCTGCGTGCTTACCCCAGGCTAAAGCCAGGGGCTACTGCTATGGCGACGGCTAAAGCCGAACGCTTTGAGCCTTCGGCAGCAAGAAAGTTGCTGTTCGAGGGCTCCAGCCCTCGCAACCCTCGCTGGCAGGGCTCCAGCCCTGCATACCCCCCTACCGCAAACACAGCGCAACGGCACAAACAAGGCCCAGGCACCGCTCTTAGCATACCTTACCCAACATCAACATCTGTTATCTCTTATCTTTTCTCTTTTATCTCCCCCGTTGGGCACCTTCCGCAGGGCGGGCTGGCAGCCCGCACTACAAAATGCGTTCGGCTTTAGCCGTCGCCATAGCAGTAGCCCCTGGCTTTAGCCTGGGGTAAGCACGCAGGCCTCGCGGGCTACAGCCCGCGCTACAATCCAACCCCACACCCTCCGCATCCTACCATCTCTCCCGCCCTGGCCTACACGCGAGGCACAGCCTCGCCAGAGCACGTGACAAGGGCAAAGCCCTTGCACAGTTTGTAGGGGGCACAGCCCTTGCACAGTTGAAGGCGCCGCCGCCCTTACAGGACGTACACGGTTTGCAGACCGAGGGCCTGCGGTGGGTAGCTATGGGCGCTTTTCGTCCCAACAATCTAAAAATCAATAGGATGGTTAGCAAGAGCGGTGTTATCTTCGGGTAAGCGTGCGTGGTAGTGGGTTAGGCCTTGGCAGTGTTGGGCCGCGCAGGTTTTTTGAACATCATCTTCGTTCTGAACGGGCTAGACGGCCGTAACCACAAAAACCTTTCATGTCTTCTAACCGGTCTTCGGAGGGTAAGTCCATACCCGTAGGCAAGCGGCCGCCTCGTGCTATGCTTCGCCTTTTTATGGAGCTGCTGCATCAGGTAGCAGGGCCAGACAATACCTTCATCTGGTATCTGAATCTGCAGACGGAGACTTTCCGCTGGCGCCTGCACCACCCTACCCCTGACAGCGGCTCTGCCACAAGCGGAAAGGCCTCGTTGCAAGACCTGCTGGCCTCTATCGCCGAGGCCGACCGCCCTCGCTACCTGCATATGCTGGAGCTTGCCAAGACCAGCGGCCGGCTGCAGGGCAGTTTCTTGCTCTGGTCTCCGACGCAGGGGCAGTTTGTATCTGTGCGGGTAGAGGGTGTGGTACGCTACAACCGCGCCGGCAAGCCCATTGCCGTGCTGGCCGTTTTACAGAACCTGACCGCCGCCGACAAAGCCGCCGCCGAACAACGCAGCCAGCAAGCCCAGATAGAGCTGCTGCAAGACGACCCTAGCCTCACCATCTGGCTGCAAGACGAAGACCTGCGCTACATCTGGATCAAAAACGGCCAGACGAGCGAAGCATATCTGGCGTTGGTAGGTAAAACAGACCAAGAGCTAGGGCTAAACAAGCGCTTTGCCCAGATCATAGACGCCAAGCAGCGCGCCCTGGCCACCGGGCAAGATCAACGCTGGGAAGGCTGGATAGACTCTTACGTCACCCAAAGGCAGAGCTACATGAGAGTGCTGCTGAAGCCCACCGTATTGCCCAACGGCCGCCTCGGCCTGCTGGGCCGCGCCGTAGATGTATCTGATACCGTGCGCGCAGACGAGGATATCATGGTAGAGCGGAGCATGTTTCAGCTCTCTATGCGGCTGGGGGGGATTGCCAGCTTTGTGCAAGGGCCAGACAAACGCTACCGCTGGGTGTACGACCCCATCCTGGGCTTTGCCGGGCCAGAGATCATTGGCAAGACGGATGCCGAGCTGGGCCTGAACAACCCCAACGTTGAGGCACTCTACCGGTGGAAGGATGAGGTCTTTGTTCATCAGCGCCCAGGCGCGGCTGGGTTTTGGGTAGAGCGCGGCGGCGAGCGCCGCTTTGTACACCACCAGGCCGAGCCCTTTGCCCTGCCAGACGGCAGCCCTGGCCTGATTGGCGTGGCCATAGACATGACGGCAGGCAAACAGCAAGAAGATAAACTTGCCGACCAAACCCGCCTGTTGCAAGAGCGTACCCGACAGCTAGAGCAGCAGCTGGACGCCAAACGAAAAGAGCTGGAGCAAGCCCGGCAACTGCAGCTGAACATGCTGCCCAAACGCAGCCTGGTGGCCACGCACGCCGAGCTGGCCTACGACATGACCACCGCCGAAGAAGTAGGCGGAGATTACCTAGACTACCTGCAACCCGCCCCCAACGCCTTTACCCTGGCCCTGGGCGACGCCACCGGCCACGGCATGCGCGCCGGCATCATGGTGGCCACGGTTAAGAGCTTGTTCCAATGCCTGGGCAATAGCCTGCCGCCTGCCGAGCTACTGGGCCAAATGGGTGCCCAGATAACCGCTATGGAGTTGCAACAAATGTTTATGGGGTTGCTGGTTCTCCATTTTCAGGACGACCACGTATTATTTTCTAACGCCGGAATGCCGCCCGTGCTCGTTTACAGGGCAGCCAGCAGGCTGGTAGAGCGGCACCAGGCACCGGCCCTTTTTCTGGGCACGCCCTTGCAAGAGAGCTTTGCCACCACCCGTATATCGCTAGCGCCCGGCGACGTTGTGCTGGCTATGAGCGATGGGCTAATGGAGTCATTTTCAGCCACTGGGATTATGCTGGGCATACAGGCCATAGCCCAGTGCCTGCAAGACACAGGCCACCAAAGCCCAGGCCAGATCTTGCAAGCATTGCATAAACTGCGGTTGCAGCACACAGGCACCCGCCCCCTGGCAGACGACGTAACGGTAGCCGTTGTTAAACTAAAAGAAAGGTAAACGAATCTGCCAAAAAATCAACAACTTTTCCTTTATTAGGAAAGTGTTGCAGTTTTAACAATCGTGCTACAACTTTATGGTTGTTAACCAGCTACCGCCTGCATGGCCTTTCGAATTTTCATTGTTGAAGACGACCCGTGGTATGCCGAACTGTTGGCACATCACCTGAGTCTGAACCCAGACTACGAGGTTTATCGCTATGCCACGGGCCAAGAGGCCCTGGCCAATCTGTACCTGAAGCCTAACGTAGTAACGCTAGATTATTCGCTGCCAGAGATGAACGGCGAGACCGTTCTGCGCAGGCTGAAAGACCAACTGCCGACGGCCGACGTGCTCATCATCTCGGGGCAAGAGGATGTTGGCACGGCCGTACACCTGCTCAAAATCGGGGCGTACGACTATATCCTCAAAGACGAGGAGACCACCAACCGCGTGTGGCATGCCATCCTCAACATCCGCGAGCGGCAGCAACTCCGCAATCAGGTAGATGATCTGCTGGAGCAGGTTAGCCAGAAGAACACCTTCCAGAACCTGATCAAAGGGCAAAGCCCGGCCATAAAGCGCATCTTTACGCTGCTAGAGAAAGCCGTGCGCACCAACATCACCGTGGTGGTTACGGGCGAGACAGGCACCGGCAAAGAGCTTGTAGCCAGGGCCGTGCACTACAACTCTGACAGGCGCAAGAAACCGCTGGTGGCCGTCAACATGGCCGCCATCCCCAAAGAGCTGCTGGAGTCTGAGCTCTTTGGCTACGAGAAAGGCGCCTTTACAGGGGCTGCTACACGCCGCATCGGCAAGTTTGAAGAAGCCCAGGGCGGTACCCTCTTTTTAGACGAGGTGGCCGAGCTGGACGCCGCCCTGCAGGCCAAGATCTTGCGCGTGCTGCAAGAGCGCGAGCTGCGCCGCGTGGGCGGCAACGAGACCGTCCACCTGGATTTTCGCCTCGTGGTGGCTACCCACAAAAACCTGGCAGACGAAGTGGCCGAGGGCCGCTTCCGCGAAGACCTGTTCTACCGCCTGCAGGGCATCCCCATAGACCTGCCCCCGCTGCGCGAGCGCGGCTCCGACAGTGTGGTGCTGGCCAAGTACTTTTTAGAGGAATTTGCCCAAGAGAACAATCTGGCGCCCAAACCCCTCTCTGAGGCAGCGAAGCAGAAGATTTTGAGCTACCCCTGGCCCGGCAATGCCCGCGAGCTTAAATCTACCATGGAGACGGCCATGGCCCTGGCCGACGGCCCCGAAATTGCCGACGCAGACCTGCTGCTGACCGCAGGCCCCCGGCTGAAGCCCTTCTGGCTAGAGCCCCAGGTAACGCTAGACCAGATCGAGCGCCAGGCCATAGAGGCAGCCCTGCGCCGCCAAAACGGCAACGTCCAAAAGGCGGCAGACCAACTGGCCATCTCCAAATCCAAAATCTACCAGTGGATTAAGAGCGGAGAGATCTCTCTGGAGCATGTGAAAGGGTAAGCGCGCCCCGCTGCTAAGCAAGGTCGCAGACTTTGCTATAGCCGCTGCTGCTGTCGCAAGCCTCCAGGCTTGCGACAGCGGGGGGTAATCGCGCCCCCCTGCTAAGCAAGGTCCCAGACTTTGCTTAGCAGGGGGAAACTGAAGCCAGCGATACATTACCTTAATTAGGTTTAAAATGTCTGGTATTTTGATTATTTACCTTTTGCAAAGCAAAAAGCTTTTCGTTAGCCTCAATCTTCTTTTTGCCATCATCTGTATCGTAATCATTTTCAATCAGTTTCTGAGCAAAATAATCAGATTTTGAAGGGTTGTCTAGGATTTGATAGATAGTAGCTAGATTGTAATAGGCAGAGTATCTAATTTTCTTTTCTGCCTTTGAATCACCTGCATATTTTTGAGGCAACGCTTCGAAGTAGGTAATATTAGAGTTCAAACCTTCTCGGATGGGCTTGCCGTCAACCAATGTATCCGATGGGCTGATTTTGGTTGCAAGAAGCTTAATCTCTTCGCAGCGCGTTTTATGCTCTTTGGCTTCAGGATGCTTATCACCGTCTATGTACCAAAGCGTGTAGGGTAGAGTTATTTCTGGGTATGCGTAGGTTTCGTTGGCAAGCGAGATAAAGATCTTACAGTCGCGCAAGAATCCCTCTAGGTACAGCTGGCGCCGAATAGTGGCCTGGTAGTTCATGTAATAGTTATTGGCATCGGCAGCAGTACGGAACTCAGGGCTTTCCCACAGATATCCGTTGTTAAAAGGCGTAGGGACGACTCCATACGATTTGGTCAAAATAGTATTTCCATCTGAAGTTGTCAGTTTCCCTTTAACAGTATAATGATAATTCATATTTAAGAAAAACCTAGGCGTCCGATTACCCTTGTTGTCCGTATATGATTTATCAACCATCTTAGGAACGTCTGTGAAAAGTTGTCCCAGTTCTAACAAGACTTTGACATCCGCAGATTCTGCGGTGGGCACTTTCGATAGCCCCACAAGTTCTAGGTTCTCAAGCTCTTTGATCTCCTTAATAGATTCTTGGTCTGGCTGGAGCGTAACTTGAACGTGATATTTCCGCTGATTAGGCTTCAGAGGTTTGGATGGCAGGTTGCGTGAGCGCACTTCAAACTTGCTCTCATCTAAATCAACCTTTTGCCCATAGGCCAAAGAGAAAGTAATGAAAGCAAGTAAAGCCAGGATTGCGTTTTTCATGGAGGATTTTTTTAAGCGCAGCAATAATACAACATATCGCTGCTAACGCACGACACTCGGCTAAGCAAGGCCTCTGACCTTGCTTTTGGCCGCTGCAAGTCTCCGACTTGCAAGACGGGCGCAGCTCATCGGTGGTGATGATTCAAGCAGAAGCCGCACTGCGATGATGCTATAATTGATTGCAAGTCAGAGACTTGCAGCGGCGGAAAGCAAAGTCAGAGACTTTGCTTAGCGCGTGTGGCTCACTTGGCAGATGCCGTAGCGAGCCAGCCACTCGGGGCCGATGCCGTAGCCTTGCCAGAACGCCAGGCCCTTGGCGCTCAGCGCTGTCGCGCGCAGCAGCTCGGCCTTGGGGGTGGCGTTGGGGAGGTTAAGCTCATCGGCCATGGCTTTGAGCAGGGCCACAAAGTCGCGCTGGGCGTCTAGCCTATGCACGTGGGCCGCAAAGGCAAACACATCGCCCGTGTAGCGCTCATCGCCGTGGTCTTTGTGGAGCCAGACGTCTCTGTCTCGCCAGATCGATAGGCTGGCCTTGCGGTCGTCGTAGAAGGGGTTGCGGGCGTTGCGGCAGCGCCGCCCCAGCGGAGCCTTCAGGCCCGGCACATGGGCCAGGTAGTAGTCTAGGCCACCCCGGGTAGCGGCCAGAATCTCTGTTTTCCTATCGAGCGCAGCAGACATAGGGCTGGGGTGCTACCGGCCAGGGCCATCTGGCAGTCAGCTGGGCAAAACAAGCACCTGCGGCAAGCACTCTGCAGCATTTGGCACAAGCCTGCCCGATATAAGCCCTCCAGGGCTCTCCAGTAAGTAAACAGTAAGTAACCAGTAAGTAAAATAAGTTACTTACTGTGCTTTTTCTGGCTTGTAAAAGCCTGATATTCAATACTATATACCTATTCTATATACCCTATTTCAGTAAGTAGTAAGTAAATACGGTATAAACTTTAATGGTGTATGGCCGTCAGTACCCCAGGCCCCCGGCGCCACGCCTCGCACCCATCGTATGGGAAAAGTTTGGTTTGGCGTGTTTACTTACTTTGCCTACTTTTTTGCCCTCTAACCCATTGTGCATCAAAGGCTTGCGCGGTCAGTAAGTAAAAAAGTTACTTACTGAAAAAAGGGGCAACCCGCCACTTGCTGACGCTAAGCAAGGTCTCTGACCTTGCTTTTGGCCGCTGCAAGTCTCCGACTTGCCAAACAGACGCGGCTCATCGGTGGTGATGATTCAGGCAGAAGCTGATCTGCGATGATGCTACAATGAATGCAAGTCAGAGACTTGCAGCGGCGGAAAGCAAAGTCAGAGACTTTGCTTAGCGGGGGGAATGCTTTACAACCCCAACTCCTTCTTCAGCTTCGGTTCGATCTCGCTGGGGGAGTCTATCATTACGTCGCGGCCGGCGTTGTTTTTGGGGAAGGCGATGTAGTCTCGGATGGACTCAGAGCCGCCGAGGATCATGCAGAGGCGGTCGAAGCCGAAGGCCAGGCCGCCGTGGGGCGGGGCGCCGTACTCGAAGGCGTTCATCAGGAAGCCGAACTGGGCCTGGGCCTCCTCGGGGCTGAAGCCGAGGATATCGAACATGCGGGCCTGCAGGGCTTTGTCGTGGATGCGGATGGAGCCGCCGCCGACCTCGTAGCCGTTGATGACCAGGTCGTACGCGTTGGCGCGGACGCGGCCGGGGTCGGTGTCCAGCAGGGCGATGTCCTCGGGGTAGGGGCTGGTGAAGGGGTGGTGCATGGCGTACCAGCGGCCGTCTTCCTCGTTGTACTCCAGCAGGGGGAAGTCTAGCACCCAGCTTACGGCAAAGCTCGCCTTGTCGCGCAGACCGAGGCGGGTACCCATCTCCAGGCGCAGCTCGCCGAGGGCTTTGCGGGTTTTGGCGGCGGGCCCCGCTAGGATGAGGAGCAGGTCTCCGGGTTGAGCCTGGGCGGCTTCTAGCCAGGTTTTGAGCACCTCGGGCGTGTAGAACTTATCTACCGAGCTCTTTACCGAGCCGTCGGCCTCGTAGCGCACGTACACCAGGCCTGTGGCGCCGATCTGCGGGCGCTTTACCCACTCGGTAAGCTCATCTACCTGTTTGCGGGTGTAGCCGGCGCAGCCCGGGGCCACGATGCCGCCTACGTACTCGGCCTGGTCGAACACGCCGAAGCCGTGGCCGGCGGCCAGGCCTTTGAGCTCGCAAAACGTCATGCCGAAGCGCAGGTCGGGCTTGTCAGACCCATAGAGGCGCTCGGCGTCGGCGTAGCTCATGCGGGCAAAAGGGCGGGGCAGCTCGATGCCGAGCGTGTCTTGCCAGAGCTGGCAGATGAGGCCCTCGAAGGTGTCGAGCACGTCGTCGCGCTCCACGAAGCTCATCTCGCAGTCTATCTGCGTGAACTCGGGCTGGCGGTCGGCGCGCAGGTCCTCGTCGCGGAAGCACTTCACGATCTGGAAGTAGCGGTCCATCCCGGCCACCATCAGCAACTGCTTAAAGGTCTGCGGGCTTTGGGGCAGGGCGTAGAACTGCCCCGGGTGGATGCGGCTTGGTACCACAAAGTCGCGGGCACCCTCGGGCGTGCTTTTGATCAGCACCGGGGTCTCTACCTCTACAAAGCCCTGGCCATCCATGTACCGGCGTACAGACTGGGCGGCGCGGTGGCGCAGCAGCAGCGCCTCGCGCACGGGGGCGCGGCGGATGTCGAGGTAGCGATACTTGGCGCGGAGGTCTTCGCCACCGTCGGCCTCGTCTTCGATCACGAAGGGAGGCGTCTTGCTCTCGTTGAGCACGTGCAGGCGCTCGGGCAGCACCTCTACGTCGCCGGTGGGCATCTGGGGGTTTTTGCTGTAGCGCTCTACCACGCGGCCCTGCACCTGCAGCACAAACTCGCGGCCCAGGGTACGGGCCTGGGCGCGCAGGGCCTCGGGCACGTCTTCGTTGAGCACGATCTGAGTGATGCCGTAGCGGTCGCGCAGGTCTATCCAGACGACGGAGCCTTTGTCGCGCACGCGCTGCACCCAGCCGGCCAGCGTAACGGGGGTACCAACATCTGCCAGGCGCAGCTGGCCGCAGGTATGAGAACGTAGCATAATGGAGTGTGCAAAAGTACGGCTTGGGGGGCAGGCGCGGCCCTGCCCCGGCCTTGCTACCTTTGCCCCCATGCACAGCAACAAACAGCGCGTACTGGTACTGGCCCCCCACACCGACGACGGTGAGCTGGGCTGCGGCGGCACCATTGCCCGTTTTTGCCGCGAGGGCCGCGACGTGTACTACGTGGCCTTCTCCATTGCCACCCGCTCGCTGCCTGCGGGCTGGGCACCCGATACGCTGGCCAAAGAGGTGGCTGCCGCCACCCAGGTGCTGGGCATCCCCAGCCAGAACCTGTTTCTGTACGACTACGACGTGCGCCGCTTTAAGGAGTTCCGCCAGGATATTCTGGAAGAGCTGGTGAAGCTGGGCAAGCAGTTGCAGCCAGACCTGATCTTCGTGCCCAGCCCGACGGACATCCACCAAGACCACCAGGTGATCTCGGAAGAGGGCCTGCGCGCGTTTAAGAACAAGACCATCCTCGGCTACGAGATGCCCTGGAACAACCTGAGCTTCAACACCCGCAGCTTCTCCATTCTTTCCGATGAGGACGTGGCCACCAAGGTAGCGGCCCTCAGCTGCTACAAGAGCCAGGCCCACCGCCCCTACGTGAACGAGAACTTCATCCGCTCGCTGGCCACCACGCGCGGCGTCCAAATCGGCACCACCTGGGCCGAGGCGTTTGAGGTGATACGATTTATATTCTAATAAAGCAGAATAGCAGGCCTCGGAGATTACCAACGCATCCATGCACCTAGCCATGCTACGCGCTGTATTTCTTTATACCTCCCTGGCCACCCTTTCCTCTTGCGCAGGCTTTTTGCCCCGGGCAGACAAGGATGTGTTTGCCGAGGGCAGCTACCGCTACCGGGTGGCGGGCCAAAGCCAAGGCCGCGTATACGTGCTGCCCTTGGCAGATACCCTGCGCCTTCGCCACCTGCCCGCCGGGCCCGATAGTGTATTGGCACTGCCTGCACATACCGGCCATACCCAGCCGAAGCGCACGTTTTACGACCAAAGTCTAGACCTTGATCTGTTTGCAGCACCGGTGCGCTACCGGCCGGCCGCGGGCCCGCATCCGCACCAACTGCGGGGCACCTTCAACGTAAATGGCTACATCGGCCTGCGGGCCGACCGCTTTGTGCTGCGCTACCGCCCTACCCCGCTGGGCCTCTACCGCCGGGTAGATCGGCACCTGGGCTTATCGGTAGGTGGGTTTGTCGGGCTAGGCGCAGAGGGCATCCGGCCCGACTATGTGCGCCGCCCCATTGCCGCCGAGTACGATGCCCCGGTGCTATCGCGGGGGCTGGCGGTGCTGCTGGCGGTGCAACAAGGCACCATTGGCCTAATGGCCGGGCAAGACGTGCTGCTGGATGCCAACAGCCCTTATTGGTATTACCACAACCGCCTGTGGCTGGGGCTGGGGTTGGGCATCAACCTGAACTAAGGGCGTTAAGGCTTTAAAGGATATTCTAATTGTTGGCAGGCTAATTGGTAGCACTGTCGCTACTAGTATCCGAGTGCATGATCTCCTTAATGCGGTTGCCGACCTCAACCAAGTTGAGCAAGGGCAAGATTAACGATTGCCTGTTGGAAAGCATGACCACCGAACTTGCCGTGGCCCGGATGTAGGGGTACACAATGGCCACGGAGTTTTGGTAGAAGTAGGGTGGAATATCAGCTAATGGCAGACCTGCCTGAAACTGAAAAAGGAACGACATACCCAATCGCAGTAAGGTCTGCTCTGCCTTATACGAAACCACAATATCCAGATCAAGGATAAAGCGGCCAGCTTCCACATCATAGCTTGGCAATGGCTCTATACTTACAGACAAGCCGGCAATGTCTTCCTTTTGAGGAGCCTCAAATTCTAGGTAAACGACGGCATAGTCGGCCAGGCCAAAAGGTGCAGGGTTCGAGACTGTAACCATTTACAACCAGCAAGTTTTAGAAAAAAAGAACCCCGGCTGTTGAAGCACCGGGGTTTGCATATTGAACTAGAGGTTGGGCAACGAGCGTACCCACAGACTGATAGACAATGGGAGGTGAATGCTGCCACCCTCTAACCACCCGATGCACGGTGGGGCTTTGGAAACCGCGTCCTTGAATCTCTGCCAGTTGCTGGGTGAGCTTATCCGCCGACACCTTCGCAACCAGTTCACTTACAGCTGCTTCTAACTTGGTCATGGGGAGGTTGGCTGTTGGTTGGAACTCGAAAATACACAACCAATTTTATGCAAATCTAGTGCCCTATCATGAAAAAGGCACAGCTGTGTAGGTTTTACGAACGTGAGCCGGACGCGGTTGGGCTTAATAACCAAAGCTGATCGGAGAGAGGGGTCTGTGCCTTCTAGAAACTCGTCTGTCAACGGATCGCCTTCGATTCGGATGGCTTCGTAGGGCATAAGCCCATGTTGAGAAAGAAGGACTACCACCTGTGCGAGTGTGATGAGCTCCCAGTTAAAATCTAAATGGGTAGCCAAGGCTTTGGTTGCAGCCTCAAGTTCCAGTCTTCCCAAAGGGTCAAGTAGATCCAGGCAAAGATTGTCCAGTATAAAGCTGAATTCGACAATCCGATATTGACCGCCGCACCTACGCTGACCCCAAACATGGGCCAGGCGTATGTCTGTGTCCCACAGGTAATAGCCAGGACCCAGCCATGCGCTTTCTGATGCACAGTAGAACGGTGCCTTACCCACATCTGTAGCTTCAGACCTCCGCTTTCGAATGGTTTGGTAGGCTGTCCTCGGCCCTTGCATGCTTGCAAATGTATTTAAGCCTAAGGCATGGAGCAGCCTGCTATCGCTATCTACCCATGCCTTCCAATTAAGTACCTTGCACCCCGCAATGCATACCCTGGCTTCTCTTCTGCAAGGTATAGATCTGGCCGACGCTACCGTGGCCGGAGACCCCTCCGTGCTGCTTAGCCAGCCCGTCAACTTCGACATGGTGGCCGAAGGGCTCGGTGCCGAGGGCCTGGCCTGGGTGAAGCCGGGCAACGAAGACCGCCTGCCCGCAGGCCAGCCTGTGGCGGCCCTCGTCTGCACGCCCGAGAGCAGGGCCAAGATTGCCGACCCGGCCCGCATCCGCGCCTGGGTGCTGACGCCGAGCCCCCGCCGCGTGTTTGCCCAACTGGTGCAGCAGGGCTTTGCCCCCCAGCGCCCCGCCCGGATAGAGCCCACCGCGCAGATACACCCCAGCGCCCAGATCGGCGCGGGCTGCTACATAGGCCACTACGTCGTCATCGAGGAGGGCTGCATGATTGGCGAGCGGGTGCAGGTACTGCACCACACCGTGCTGATGGCCGGCACCGAGGTAGGGGCAGATACCACCATCGGCAGCCATTGCACCATCGGGGCGCCCGGCTTTGGCTACGAGCGCGACGCCGACGGACGGCCCATGGCCGTGCCCCAGGTGGGCCGGGTGCGCATCGGGCAGCGGTGCCACATCCATAGCAACACCTGCATAGACCGTGCCGCCCTAGGCTTTACCCAACTGCACGACGACGTGGCCGTAGATAACCTGGTGCACATTGCACACGGGGCCGTCATCGGGCCGCGCACGTTTGTGATTGCCAACGCCATGGTGGCAGGCTCGGCCCGCATCGGGGCCGATGGGTGGGTGGCCCCGTCGGTCAACATCCTCAATGGCATCACCCTGGGCGACAGGCTCATGACGGGCATGGGAGCCACGGTCGTCAAATCCGCCGGAGACGACCAGACCCTCGTGGGGGCACCGGCCGAGCCCATCGAGCAATTCAAGGCCTGGCTCCGGGCCCGCAAGCGCCTTACAGAAGGCAGGCAAGACTAGGTATCGACCTGGCCAGTCTCTACAGTGTATGCGGCAGGATCTGGTAGCGAGGCTCCGTCTGTATGCAAGGTTGGGCTCAGGCTTTGGCCGTGGGCTGCATGCCAGGCATCGGGGAGCTCTTCTTGCGCCTCTTGTACGATGGAGCGCACCACATGATCGAGCTCGTGTGCGGCTACGCCCAGGCTTTGTACTACTACCTCGTTGAAGGGGTCGTCTGGCTTGGTGTTGTTGAAGAGCTGCACCAAACCCAGGATGCGCGCAACGGGCCCGCGCACCTCGTGGCTCTGGAACCAGGCAATGCGCCGCAGGCGGTCGTTCTGGGCCTCAATCAGCTTTTGCTCGGCTATGCGCTCTGTAACGTTGTAGGCAAAGCAGCCAATGTGGTTTACGCGGTCATCCTCGCCAAAAACGGGGCTAAAGGTGAACTGGTAGGTTACAAAATCGCCGCCGGGCCCGGGGCCAGAGATGTCGAAGCAGACCTGGCTGCCTGCAAGCGCGGCCTGGTACTGCTTTTTCAGGGTTTGCCTGAGGTCGTCGGGCAGGTGCTCGCCCATGGCGCGGGTGGGTTCCGAAATGTTGCCTTTGCTTAAATAGGCGGTGGCCTGCTTAAACATCTTGTTGCTGTATAAGATGTTGAAGTCTTTATCTACATACCAAACGGCGGCGTTGGTGCCGTTAATCAGCTCTTGCAGGTTGCGCTGCAAAGCGCGGTGATCTAGCTCGGCCTGCACGGCCTTGTTTTTGTTGATGAGCATGGCGAGCGTATAAAGCTTGCCGCCCAGATAAAGCGGGGCCAAGAATAGGCGGAAGTACCCTAGCTGGCCCTTTTGCTGCTGGCTCCACAGGCCAGCATCGTAGGTGGGCGATGTCAGGGGTGCCCAGGTATTGGGGGCTACGTCCGTTTCGTAGGGCGTGAGCAGTTGGCCCAGCGTTTGGCAGTCTTCGTCGGCATAACACAGCAACTGGCCGACAGCCTCTGGATTAACATGTAAGATTTTGCCTGTTTTGGGCTCTACCAGCAGGGTGGGCAGCGGGCATTGCTGGTATTGGCGCTTAAAGGCAGCCAAGGTGGCCCCCTGGCCCCTGGCCATGGCACGAGACGTAATCAGCCCTACGCATACGCCTGCTCCCACCAGCACGAGCACCAGCAGCAGTACCTCTGCCAGGCTGGCGGCAGCGGCCTGGCCGGGGGCAGCGTAAAAAAGGTAAGCACAGAGCGCCGATGCCTGGCTAGGCAGGGTGAGGCTATCCATAAGCTTGAGCCATAGTGGAAGGGCAGGCAGAAAATGGTAAAGCTGGCCAGAGAGCCGCGGCCGAGGAGCCAAACGCCTAATCTCTATAGCCCAGCTTAATTGCTAGGAGCAAACATCCATTTTACAACCACTTATTCAGCCATAAGTTATAATCAACTCGCGTATATGTAGCTTTTATGTACAAAATACCCGTGGCGAGTTTTTTTTATAAAAATAGGTGCGTGATTAAAAACGCAGGCAGTCCTATTTTATATCTTTATCACAAATAAGTTATGTATAATTCCGGAAAATGGAACACAGTCTCCCGCCTTTTAAGTGGGAGACTGTTCTGATTCGTGCAGGATGCTGCGCGTGGCATCGTCTAGCTGTTTGGCAGCTAGGGTGAGCTGCTGCAGCCAGGCTGCTTGCTCGGCGTTTTGGCTTGGGGGTAGTATCTGCAAGATGCCCATGATGCGTGCCAGGGGCCCGCGGACCTCGAGGCTCTGAAACCAGGCTATTGATTTAAGCCGGTCAACTTGCTTGCGGAGGGCCTGCTCTTGGTTGTAGGCGGCAGTAATCTCTCTGCCTACGCAGAAGAGGGCGGTAACCTCGCCGTCGGCATTGGTAATTGGGCTGACGACGGCCTGGTAGGCCCTTGTGCTGCCGTCTCGCATTACTACCTCGCCCTGGCGCGTGGCGATGTTGCCTGCAAAGGCTTCTGCAAAGGCCTCTGCCAGGCCCAGAGAGAAGCCCTGCGGCTGGCGCGGCATCACCACAGGCGAGCGCATCTGATAAGGTGCCTCTGGCTTATCTAACAGATCTTGCCGCAGGGTTTGGTAGGCCGGGTTGCTGTATTGCACCTCGTAGTTGCGGCTTACGATCCAGATACAGTCTGAGGCTTGGTCTAGCGCCTTGGCCTGCTGGCGCGCAAGTGTGGCCTGGCCTTTGGCGCGGCGGCGCGCTGCTGTAACGTCGTGGCTTAGCACGGCTAGGCCCGTGGGCGAAGGGTGCACGGCCACTCTATAGTGCCTGTCTAGGTGGGGCACATATTTTTCGAACTCGGCCAAGGCGCCGCCCAGGCCTTGCAGCAGGGCCAGCTTTTCGGCTTTTTCTAGCTGTGGCTGCAGGCTAAAGATGGAGCGGCCCAGGGCAGCGGCAGGCTCTACCCGGGCAATCTGCCCTTGGGTGGCATTCATGTAGAGCACGCGGAACTCATGGTCTAGGGCCAGGTATCCGTCGGGCCGGGCGGGGTTGGCCAGGCTCATTTGCCGGGCAAAGCCGGCGGCCTCTTGCCTGCCGGTTACCTCGGCCGTTTTGTCTATCACCACGGCCAGGTGCCTTTTGGTGTGGTGCTGCCCGTAGGCCCCCAGCAAGACTTGCACCCAGCGGATGTCATGATCGGGCCGGTGGATCCGGAAAAGGCCAGCATCTGTAGTGCCGCTGACAGCAGCAGGCCAAGGCATGCCCTCGCCCGAGGGCCGGGCGTGCAGGCTGGCGATGCTCCAGGTTTTGAGCTCTGCCTCTGTGTAGCCGTAGAGGGCCTGCGCCGCCGGGTTGGCGTTCAAGATCTGGCCAGAGCCATCGGCAATCAGCAGCGGCAGCGGGTTGTGCTGCAGGGCCAGGTAGTGGTTTTGGCCTAGGCCTACCATCTGGCTGTAAACGTAGCGCAAGAGGGCGTAGAGGCCTGTGGCAACCAGCGTTACCCAGGCGGCCTCTAGATACAGGCCTGGGCCTGCCTGCGGCCAGGCAGCCTGCTTGGCCAATAACAAGCCCAGGCCTACGGCCAATACGCCAACGGGCAAAGGCCAGATCTGGCAGGCACGGCCGGTGGCGTCGGCATAACCCAGCATGGCGAGGGAGTCTGCCTCTGGCAGCGTGTTGGCCTTGGATTGCCTAGTCGTTGCAGGCGAATCTGCAGCCGGCAGAGAAACTCTGGGCTGTTCTGTGTCAATTGTCATTACTACTTAGCCGGTGCGGGAGACACACCTAAAGAGCAGTTTGAGAAAAAAATTACGGCTCTCCAAGACGTACGAAGGCTTTGCAGAAAGACTATGGGCATTTATACCCAATACCAGGCAGATGAGAAGAGGGCTGCAATTATACAAAATATGAATAAGCGGGCCATACCCCCAAGGGCGCTCTTCGGCCGATTGCGCTCTTTTTTAGACTGTTAAGCTGGGCAGCCGCCGTTAGGCCGGGCCTACGCGCCAGCCCTTATGCCGCCGTGGCTTCTTCTACCACTTTGCGCACGGCACCATCCAGCTTTTCGGCCATAATCTGCAGATGCTTAAGCAGCTCGGCATGGAAGGGATCGTCTGGGGCGGTGCTGCCGAAGAGGGATATCAGGCCCAGAATGCTGGCTACCGGGCCGCGCACCTCGTGGCTTTGGTACCAGGCTATGCGGCGGAGCTGCTCGTTTTGGGCTACGAGGCGGTGCTCTGCCTGGCGTCGCAGGGTTACGTCTCGGCCAAAGCAGCCTACGCCTAATACTGTGCCCTCGGCTCCGAAGATGGGCACCAGGCGCACTTCATATTGGGCCTCTTGGCCATCGGAAAACCGCAGGGGCACGTCTAGATCCAGGGCCTGGCCCTCGAATACCTGGGCATAGGCGGCACTCAACACGCTTTTCACATCTTGCGGCACCCAGTCGGGCAGTGCCTCCATGGGGGCGTCTGGCACTATTTTGGCATCTGCCAGGCGCTCGCGCAGGGTAATAAAGGCATTGTTAAAGTAGGGAATGCTGTAGTCGTTCTTGAGGTACCAGACGGGGTCTGGCGTTGAGGATAGCATGGCATTGAGCTGCTCTTGGGCCTCTTTGGCTTTTTGCTCTTGGAGCTTCTCTTCCGTAATGTCGTGGATGAAGGCCGACAGGCCCTCTGGCACAGGCATGGCTGTGATGCGCGCCCAAAGCGTGAGGTGGTCTTGCTGGTAGAACTCTTCAAACTGCACAGATACGCCCTCTTGCAGTACGCGGTGGTACTCTGTCCAGTATTTGGTTTGCTTGGCGTCTGGATAAAGGTCCCACAAATGCTGCCCCACAAACTGCTCTTTGCTGAGCTGCAATCGCTCCAAGATGGCCTTGTTGGCCCGCAAGACGGTAAAATCATGGCTTAGCATGATCCACCCGTCAGACATGTTGTCTTGGGTCTGCTGCAGGCGGCGGAGGTTCTTACGGTCTTCCGTAAGGTTGCGCACTACTGCCGTAAAGCCCTCTGGGCTGGGGAAGGCAAAGACGCTTAGGGTAAGGTCAAACCCTGCGGCCTGGTAGCGCTCTTCAAAAGAGACGGAGATACCCTCTTCTAGCACCTTGCGGTACATGGGGTAGAAGCTCAGCTCCTTGGCACCGGGGAAGAACTCCCACAGGTTTTTGCCTGCCAGATCTTCTGGCTTTAGGCCTACAAAGGCCGCCCCGGCTTTGTTGATGCGGATGCAGTTGTAGTCTTTGTCGTAGGTGGCCCAGAAGTCTGTGAGGTTGTCGCGCACTGTCCAGAGGCTGTCTTGGTACGTTTGCAGAGACTCTTGGGCCAGCACCCGCTCGGTCTCGTCTATGAAGCCCAGCACGAGCACCTCTTGCTGCTGCACCATCTGGCGCAATGCCCTTGCCCGAAAGTACCGTTTGTCTTTATCTCCTTTTAGCGTAAAAAGCCCTTGGTCTGCCAAAGAACCAGGCTCGGGTATATTGAGCATGGCCTTTTGGCTGTTATTGGGCCAAGGCTCAAAATAGTCGCACAGGTCGATGGGGCCGGTAAAGTCTGGGGGTAAGCCCAGCAAACCCAGGGCCGACTCGTTTGCGTCTACGACGCTGCAGGTTTCTTTTTCAAGAATGAAAAACGGTGCAGGCGATTTCTCGAAGAGGACGGTGTGGAAGGCGTATGCATTGCTCAGCTTTTGGTGCAATTGGCCCAGGTGTGTAAACAGGAGCCATAGCCCCACCCCCAGCATGGCCAGATCTACTGCCACGATGCTTGGCTGGAAGAATTCGCCCAGCGGCTCGTCGGCCAGGTAGGCATGCACAAGGGGCGCTACCAGCGTACAAAGCAAACCAAAACCTCCGAATGCCACCAGGCTGGTGGTTGGGGCCTCTAGGCTGCCTTTAGCCCAACTGCCGGCAGTTGCTTTGGTTTTCATGTTGGCTTGTTAAGTAGGCATTAAGTCATGTTAAAACAAGCATACGCGCCAGCCAATTTCTAGACGGTTAGATGATTTTATTTACACGCATTTTTTGGACTACCCTCACGAATCTGCACTTCTTTGAAATGCGATAGGTCTATCTATGGTTAGTAATAGACCTGACCCCTAATTTCTATAATATGTTCTATTTCTCCAGATTATCAAATATAATTTAGAAGTAATCTAAAAAAGCAGCATCATCACTTATTGCTTATTTGCTATGTTTTGCGGATAATGTCGCATAAAATTTCCATATTATGGTATTGTCCGTTACACGGAAGTGCTGTTCCAGAATGTGGCCCATTTCTTACACGTGCGGTGGGCCTAAAAACAAAGAGCCCCGGCATATTTTGCCGGGGCTCTTTGTGTTGGTGGAGGATAACGGGCGCGAGGCTTGGCATAGCCTGGCATACCGGATACGACAAGTCAGGCAGTTAGCTTGATTGCGCTGCCGAGTGTGGCGCACCTAATCTGCCCTATCATGCAACTTGGTTGAGCCATACTTGAACCACGGCGAGGGCTTATGTGACGGCCATGTAACTGCCATGTGACGGCCATGTAACTGCCATGTAACTGACAATGGCGGGCAGGTCAAGGGTCTGCCGGCGGCTGCTGCGAATCGTCGGCAAAACAGATATGGGCAAGGCCAAGCCATGCCTTGCCATTTGGGCGACAGCCTGTTGCCGAATCTTTGCCTCCAGAATGCATACGGCCTTGTGGGCCGCATCCATCTAGCTTATGATAAAGTCAACCGGCAAGACGCCGCTTTCCTACTACGGAGGCAAGCAGCGCATGGTGCGGCACATCCTGCCGCTCATACCCACCCACAAAATCTACACCGAGGCATTCTGCGGAGGCGCGGCCATCTACTGGGCCAAGCCGCCGTCCGAGGTGGAGGTAATCAACGACCTCAACCATGCCGTGACGGCGTTCTGGCGTGTGCTCAAAACCGAGTACCAGGCCTTGCGGGAACAGATCGAGCTGACGCTCCACAGCCGCGATGCCTACGCCGACGCGCTTCACATCCTGGAGCGGCCGCACCTGTTCGACGAGCTGCGCGTGGCCTGGGCGATATGGGTCGGATGCGTCCAGGGCTTCGGCTCCAAGCCCGAGAGCTGGGGTTACGACCTGAACGGCACCACAATCAAGAAGCTGGGCAACAAGCTGGCCGAGTTCGGCCCGCACCTGGCGCATCGGCTTGCCCGCACGACGGTGGAATGCAACGACGCCTTGCGCGTGATCGCCAGCCGAGACACCGCCGGCACCTTCCACTACGTCGATCCTCCGTACTTCAACTCCAACTGCGGGCATTACGAGGGTTACTCCGAGCAGGACTTCAGGAACCTGCTGGATCTGCTCTCGCGCGTCGAGGGCAAGTTCCTGCTTTCGAGCTACCCCTCTGATTTGCTTGCGGAGTTCACCGACCGCTACGGCTGGCACACCGTCAGCATCGAGCAAAGCGTGGCCGTGACGGGCAAGCGGGCAGGCAAGAAAAAGAAGGTCGAAGTGCTCACGGCCAACTACCCGATACAGGCGAATTAGCGTTTGCGTGTCGTTTTTTTAGGCAAAGAGCCCGGCCCTTGGTCGGGCTTTTTCTTTTCTCCGAAAAGCGTATCTAAGGTGTCGTCAACCGCTCCCTCGTCTAGTCTTGCCAGGTACGCTTCGGTAATGGTGATGTTGGAGTGGCCGAGCGCCCGGCTGACGGCGTACACGTCTCCGGTGGCCTTGATCGCATGATCCGTGAAGCTGTGACGAGCCATGTGCGTGGTGAGATTCTTCTCGATGCCGGCATCTTGAGCCACTCGCTTTAGGAGCTTGTTTATGGTCGCAATGGAGGGCCCCGTGGCCGTCTTGCGGTTCTTCTCGATCCACTCCGGATCGAGCCCCGGGCGCATGAAGGGGAAAATGAAGTCCGCTGCCTTTGCATCTGCCTTGCGGTACTGCGCAAGAATGGCTTGCGCCTGGCTGGGTAGCTTGATGGACTTGGTGGTACCTGTCTTGCCCATTCGGTAAAGCAGCCTATCTCCCTGCACGTTGCCCCAGCGCAAGCAGATGGCATCACCTACCCGCATACCGGCGCAGTAGTATTGGAAGAGCAACACCGACCGGGCATCATGGCGCCTGTCCTGCGATTGATAATCGAGTGCCTTGATTCGCTCAACCTCCACGGCCGTGAGCCGCTCCTTGTGTACCTTGTCCCACTTGAAGGTGTAGCGCAAAAAAGGATTCTTGGTGCCTTCGAGCAAGCCGTAATCAATGGCACGGCTTACCATGGCCTTTAATTGCTCAAGCTTCTTATTGACCGTATTGCGTTTATTCTTGCCGAGCCAGTGCGCTTCAAGCCTATGAATAAGCTCTAGGGTAAGGTCTTGGATTTTGATATCCGAGCCTTGCAAAAAGTCGCTTATCTCGTTATAGATCGTGGTGTATTTCACCGCCGTAGCCTGCGACTGCGCTACTCGGATATGCTCGATTTGCTGTTTGAAAAAAAACAAGAAGCCGCCCTCTTGCTTTCCGGATTTACCCTGCAGCGCGGCCTCAACGTACTGCTTGGCAACGTCGAAATCCAAGGCTTTACCGTCTTTTTCAAGCTGCATTAAGGCAGCCTCGGCCTGCCGCAATTTATTGCGGAGCCGAGGCGTTACGATAGCCCAGTCGTCTGCCTTTTTGCTTATCCAATTTTCCTGCGCTGGGTTGGCATTCTTGTTCCAGTGCTTGCCGAGCACGTAAATTCCGAGCGTGAAGCGGGCTATTTTCTTGCCCAGCGTCATGCGCAGAAGTACCGGCTGTGTTCCGTCCTCCTTTAACCTGGGCCGAAGCTCAAATTTCAGGTGGACGGCCATCAGAAGCGGTACGTAATGGCAGCGTTGCCTAAGCCAACGTCGTAGCTTAGGCCGCCGCCGTTTGAATTTCCGGCCTTAATCAGGTAATTATTTCCACGCACGTAGTTGACGATGGAAAATCCCAGGCAGACGGCCCCGGCACCTATGCTTACGCCGCCGAAAAAGCGCATATCCGTGTTGATTTGGCCCGTGCCGTGGTAGCGGCCGAGGTAAATACCGCCCGTTACGCCGAGCGCGGCGGCGGCACCGCCGAAGGCCAGGCCTCTGTTGTAGCAGGCACCGGCTTTGGCCAGATTTGAAGCCTCGATTTTAGGTTGATTCTGGCCGCTCGCGGAGGCGCAGATACCAAGAGCGAGCAGAAGCGTTGCGATTTGATTTTTCATCTTGCGGGTGAGTAAACGATTCGGTCTATTTTCCAGACGGCCCGGATATCGTCCACCAGGACGGGCATGCTACCGCCCTCCGAGCTGTCGGAATGCAAGGTTAGCAGTCCCTTGGTTAGAATCTCGTTGTCGCGGATGCGCTTGATCACGAACGAGCTTCCGAAGCTGACAGCGTACACGCCGGCCGATAGGTACTGCCAGTCCACCTGGGGCACTGGAAGCGCAAGTACCATGGCTCCGGCCGGGTAGCCTGGCTCCATGCTGTCTCCGTTGACCTCGAAGACCACGCCCTGCTTGTTGAGCTTAGTAGGCTGGACGTAAAGGACTCTGATTCGCTCGATCTCTGGGGGGAGGGTTCCGGTCATGTTCTCAGTAAAGGTTGCGCGCATGTTGGCCTTGACGAAGGGCAGATCCACGAACTCTTGATCAATTAACAGACCCTTCGAGGTCACGTTGCCCTCGAGCAGCATAGGCCCCTCCGAGAGGCATAGCATCCACTCCGGATTGAGGTCAGGGAAGACCTGAAGCGTCCGGGATATCATCTCCGGCGTGGCGTTACGCCCTGCCACCCGGTTGGAGAGCTGGCTTACCTGGGCCTGCGTAGCACCGATCATGTCGGCAAAGCGGGACTTACTGCCGACACGCTTGCTCTTGACCAAAAAATTTATCAACTCCGAAAACCGCTGATTGATAGCGTCTTGGGAGGTGCTTGGTACGGTTTCGCTCATGTAGGAATGAAAAAAGTTTCCCCAGTGAGTTGCGTGTTATATCAATTCGATATACCTTTGCCCTCGTCTTGTAATTCATTACAAGATTACAAGACAATACAGCAAACCCGTATGCCTATGAGTGAAAAAATTCCGCTTCAGGAGCCTAACGACGACCTGGAGGGAAAGAAGTTCTGGGATCAGACCGTGGGTCTGATCGAAGATTATCTGCCCAGATTCTATGTGGCAGAGGTAAAGAAGGAACTGGAACAGGCTGGCATAGAAGCCACCGAAGCGGAGATCATCAACGTCCGGAACGGGCGCTCTCGCAGACGGGCAGTGTGCAAAGCCTTCTGGTCGGTCGGCAAAAGACACTATGACAGCCTGCAGGTATGACGAGCTATCACGTTCCGAGCATCGAAATGCATCAGGCGCTTGTAGGCCGGGTGAAGCAGCTGGAAAGCAAGCTGCAGGCAACCTGGCAACTAACGCCTCACCGCCCGACCTTCTTTACCAGACAGCAGGCTTGCGCCGCCCTCGGCTGCAGCCTCCGTACCCTGGAGCGATTGATCGCGAAAGGGGTTCTCAAAACCCGCCGCGAAGGTGCCAAGCATGGCAAGGTCATGGTAGAGGTGGAGAGCATAGGCCAATACATGGCCTCGACCGGCACCAGCCGCGACTTTATCGAAACCGCCCTAACCGAAGCCTATTATGGAATCTGAAGTGCAAGTAAAGCCTTCCATCTACGTCAATATCAATGGCACGATAACCTTTGGTCGTGTCCTCGCTAAGGCTCTTCAGCTAAATCCAGGTACCGTGGTTGAGATTCGACAGAGCACAGACTACCCTTTTGCGGTGCATCTGATCACCAGGCCGGACAATGACAATGGTAAGCGCATTCGGGACTGCGATAAGGTCGGACTGCACGTCCATAACCTTCAGGTGGCCTATCAGATTCGTCACTACCATCCTAGCGCTACCAACATTATCAGGCTAGTGCTGGAGAACACGGAACCCTTTACAGAGGGCGACGCTAGGTACTGGACGCTGATGCCGTACAAACCCGCCCCTTAATCCCCCTTAAGCTTTATGGATCAACAAAAAAGCGGCCTCTTAGAGGCTGACGGGAATGTTTTGCCCTTCCCGAATCCAGAACTGCGGTTTCGCAAGCTGTTTTTTGCGCCGAGCAAGGCCCGGCCTGACGAGTACGAGGCCCGCGTAGGTAGGTATCAGACCTACGTGGTCTGGAAGCCCACCTACAGCATGGCCTATTGCGCCATGAACATAGATGGCGGCTTCCATGAAGGGCCTGCTTTTGCGGATGCGGAGGCAGCGAAGCGCGCTTGCCAGGAGCACTTCGAGCGCTGGGTGGCCACCACATTCTTTAACCTGGTTGCGGCCGAGCCGGAGCCTGCAGGAAAGGAAGGTGGCCATGCATAAGCTGGAGACCATCCTCTATCCTGCCCTGCTGGCTGCAGCCGTGGCTTTGCAGACGGCCGGATGCCGTGCCGGACAAGGCAAGACCGAGGCACCCAAGCCCGCCGTGTACGGCGAGGTAAGCATCAATGACTCGGTCACCATCAAGCTAGACCATGCCCATGACACCACCCTGCTGCACCGCACGAGCCTGGGAAAGGTGTACGTGTACCAGCTCGAGAACTGGACGGTCGTGCGTGGGCGCAGGCACAGCGTCGTCTTCTCGGTCGAGCTGTCGCCAGGCGAGCACCAGCCCCACGAGCGGGTTACCGTCTTCCGAGACGGGCAGGCCGATGCGGGCGCCTCGGTGTACTACCAGAGCAGCCCCAGCCCCGCACCCTGGCTGCGCTGGGGCAAAGACGGCGACCGTCTCACCATCCGCCAACACGGCGGCAGACTACTCATCCAATTCCACCCCATCCACGAGTGGAACGGCCCTCGCCGTCTGCTGCGTGGATACATCTCCCAACCCTGATGCGTCAGTTTTTTTCGATTCCCTTGATCCTCCTCGTCCTGGTACTTCTGATGCCGGTCATCATCCTGGAGAAAACGTGCCTCGCCCTCCGCTTCGTCTGCAACAAGCTCATCGACGCGGCCGACTACATCATCAACTATGAGTGGCTTTTCGGCCAGGAAGGAGGCTGGCGTGACTAAGAGTATGCACATGGGCATCTGCGTTAAAGGCTACCTGAAAAAGCCTTTAAGCGAGATGAAAAACGTTTTCTTCAATAATAATACTGGCGAATTTCTCAGCACACAAGAAGCTAGAGACTATCTTTTGGATGAGCTTTCAAAAGGCCATTTGGTAATTCCGATCGGCCAATGCCCCGATTGGGATTATGTGCATGGCTGCCCTGGGCATGTGGTTGAAAATGCCGGAAAGGAGGCCCAACCATGCTGATAGGCTACAAAAATGTCTTTCGCTCCATGATTGAATCTGGAAGAAAGGACATCACATTTCGCAAGCGCCGCAACGTGGTGCCGAAATATCTCGAGACCGTTCGAGAATACACAGGATTGCGCACCAAGCATTCCCGGATTATTACCGAGAGGGTGCTTAGAGGCATTTTCTTGGTAAAAATCATGGAGAACCAAATCGTGCTTTACGCGACAGAAGTCGGGCCACGAGCGCCCGAACTTGATCATTGGCAAGCATTCGAAGATGACACGCGGAGAATGCCTGAGTTCGCTGGAAAGCTGATGGATGAAAAAGCTTTTTTAGAGGCTCTCGCATACCGAGACGGATTCCCTAGCTGGAACGTGCTTTACCGCTGGCATCGTCTGAACGATACTGCTGATAAGATCATCTGGCTTGTTTGGCTGGGGCTGAATGCTCCGGAAAGAAAGGAAGGTGTCCATGCCTAGACTTTTTAATAAACGTGAACGCAAGCGGCTGTTTGTGCTCTGCTTTACTCCTAAATTCTTAGACCGCCACGTGTGGATTCAGCAATACGTGATTACAGCGGCAAAGCAAAATCAGAGTCTCAAGCAAAGAATCAAGCTTCTTGAAGTAGAGCTTGAATTTGCCCAGCGGAAAATAGAATGGCTAAAGGCCCAGATTGACTATTCGGCCAAGATGAAGGGGGTGGAGCTATGAAGCCAAGGCTAACGCTTGAATTACAAGATGTCGTTTACAACGACGGGCCAAAAGGCTGGGGCGAGGTTACTCCTATCTGGGGCAGAGGGGGCAGCGGGCTGGCCATGTCTTATTCCAAAAAATACCTCTGGTATTGGGAGGATGGCATCTCGGTTCGGATTGAAACCTTGGAGCTATTGAACGTGCTGCAGGAGCACATTAAGAATCTGCGCACCAATGGCCCGCAGATCAGAGAGGGGGTGGAGCTATGACCTGGAACCACCCCTACGCCCCCCGTTTCATCGTCGTAGATCTTTTTTGCGGCGCTGGCGGCGTTACCGAAGGCCTCAAGCGCGTCAGAGACGAGCAAGGCCGCTATGTGTACTACATCGCGGCGGCGGTCAATCACGACGCTGCGGCCATCGCCACCCATTCACGCAGGCATTCGGAGACCTACCACTTTACCGAAGACGTGCGAGACCCGGCCGTGATAGGCCAGATAGCCACCCTCATTGACGCGCTGCGTGTGCTTTACCCCGATGCCTACGTGCTGCTTCATGCCAGTCTGGAGTGTACCAACTTTTCCAACGCAAAGGGGGGCAAGCCCAGGGACGCGGACAGCAGAAGCCTGGCCGACCACATGCCTGACTACCTGACGGCTTTGAGGCCCGATTACTTCACGGTCGAGAACGTGGTGGAGTTCATGGCCTGGGGCCCGCTCGACGAGGCAGGAAAGCCGCTGAGCCGGAAGCGCGGCCTAGACTACCTGCGCTGGTGCGGCCTAGTCGAAGACATGGGCTACCGCTATCACGCCAAGGTGATGAACGCCGCGGACTACGGTGCCCGCACCAGCCGCAAGCGCCTGTTCCTATGCTTTAACCGCCCGGGTACGCCTTTCGGCTGGCCCGAGCAGACCCACAGCAAGGGCGGCAAGGTGCCGGGTACGCTGCCCTGGCAGCCGGTGCGCCCGCTGCTGGATCTGGCAGACAGGGGCGAGAGCATCTTTTTGCCCCGGCCTAAATCGGGCAAGCTGCTAAGCGAGGCAACCTTCAAGCGCATACACGCGGGCCTGCAGAAGTTCTGCCGGCGCGAGGTGTTCCTGACGCAGCTATGCGCCTCCAACAGCCAGGGGTGGAACAGCTACCCGGCGGACGGCCCCAGCCGCACGGTCACCACGCAGGACGGTACGGCGGTGGTGGCACCGGTGTTCGTGGACAGAGGCCAATTCGGGCATGACCCGGCCAGCCTGGAGGCACCGTCGCACACGCTGACGGCCAGCCACCACAGGCCGAGCCTGGCCTCTGCGGCGTTTCTTTCCCAGAACGTTTTTGCCAACGAGCCGCAAGGGCTGGACAATCCGGCGCGGACGCTGCTTACGGGCTCACACTACAATCTGGTTCAGCCCTACCTGATGCAGTCGCACGGCGGGGTGCCCAGCGGCAAAGTCAGCTCAGCCGCCGCGCCCGCCCGGACGGTGAAGGCCAGCCCCAACGAGGCGCTTGTGCAGGCCGACTTTCTGGTAAGCCAGTTCACCGGTGAGCAGGTCTATGCCACCGACGGCCCGGCGGGTACGGTAACCACGTCCTCGGGCAGCTCGCTGGCCACGGCAGCCTTCGCGGCGGGCTACTACTCCACCGGCGACAACTGCTCAAGCGTGGACGCGCCCGTCGGCACCATCACCACCAAGGATAAGGTTGCATTGGTGCAGGCCGAGGCCGGGCGGCAGAAGCCGCACACTGGGCAAGGGCACTGGTTCGGCAAGTGCGCCGAGTTCTGCCGGGCCAACGGCATAGCGGACGTGTACATGCGCATGCTCACGGTAAGAGAGCTTGCCCGCATACAGGGCTTCGGCGACGATTACCCGTTCGCCGGTAGCCAGCAGACTATCAAGAAGCACATCGGCAACGCTGTAGAGGTGACGCAGAGCGAGGCCATCGGGCGGGCACTGTGGCAGGCCGCCGGGCGGATGCGGGGCAAGCAGACGGAAAGCGTCTGGTGCTCTTCGGCCGTGTGCCGCTTTATCGAGGAGCCTTCACTTTTTAACCACTCATAGCTATGAAGCACACCTACAAACGAGGCCACTTCAGCCCCGCCGTACGCAGCCCGCACGAAATAGCCGCCGCCGAGGCCCGCGTGGCAAGTGCAAAGCAGCTGTTTGAAGAGGCGATGGAGGCCGAGGTAGCTAAGCGGCAGCTGACCAAGCCTTGGGGCTATGATAAGGGCTGGTACCCCGTAGCCAACTATTTCGAGTGGCACGACTACCCAGGCTGCTACATGAAGGGCCCGTGCTTCATTCGCACCAAGGACGGCAGGGAGCTTTATATACCGTGGCCGAACGCGGGCAACTTCCGCCCGGCACGCTGGGATAGCGGCATACCAGATACGCAGGTGGCGCAGATACGCTATCTGTATGAGGATGAGGACGAGCCAGGCCCCACCAGGCCCGATTGGATAGTGCCAGAGCCGAAAGGCGGATGGGAGGGTCAGGCATGAAGAACCGTCACCTATACCACGCTAAGTGGAGCCTTATCAGCCGGCTTATCCGCCTGCGCCGGGCCGGCAACCGCTGCGAGCAGTGCGGGGTTGAGAACCACTCTTGGATTGCGCGCTTTCAGGTAGCCGGCATACCTGCCTACGTCCCAGCCTACTGCCAAGAAAATGAAGTTGTGAGGTCTGCGGAAGACGGAAAGGTACTGGGCACCCTGGAAGGCTTCGGCCTGGTGCCTGCCAGATGGGTCAAGGTGGTGCTGACCGTTGCCCACCTAGACCAGAACCGGGCCAACAACCGCTTCTCGAATCTCAAAGCTCTGTGCCAGCGGTGCCACTTCGCCCATGACCGCCAGGCCAATACCATGCGGCGCAAGCTGGGGCAAGACTGCTACGACCGACCTAACCTATTCACCGCCTAAACGCAACGTTCCCTTGCGCATAGATAAATCTGAAGTCCTGGCCATCACCAACCAAGGCCTAGACGTATTCGCTCATTTTTTGCCGGAAGCCGCGGCCATCCGAGGTTACCGTGCCATCAACCTGTGCTCTCCCTTCCGTGCCGACTCGGACTCGGACGGCTGCTCGATCTACTTCAACAAGAAGCACGGCAAGTGGTGCTTCCACGACTTCATCACGGGTGAGGACTTCGACTGCTTTTCCTTCGTGCAGCGATACCGCGGGTGCGAGTTCAGGGAGGCGGTCGAGATCTGCAACCAGATAGGCGGTGGGGTCAATGTGGATAACTCGGCGACCTTCGTCAAAGCGCCGGCCCGAGAGAAGCTCAAAGTGCGCCGCGTCTGGCCGGGCTGGGAGGCAGGCCAGAACCGCCTGGAAGGTACTACCGCCCTGCACGAGTGGATGGGCGGCCTCGGGGTATCGGCCGAACACATGCGTATGTGGGGCCTGGGCCACTACCGGGCCAAGAACGGCCCGCAGCACACGGCCTTTCTATACATCGACGCCGACGGCAGGCTATGCACCTGGAAGTGCGTCCAGTACAACGCCGACGGGCGGCGCATCAAGATGGATGCCGAGGGCAACAAGCTTTTCCCTTGGTTTGCCAAGCCCTGGCCCAGGGAGCGCGACGGCGAAGAGCTCGAGTACGGCAAGTGCCTGTTCGGCTCACACCTTCTGGACCCGGCCAAGGGCCGCTCGGTCTGCCTGGTGGAGTCCGAAAAGACGGCTATCCTGGCCGCGTACTTCTACCCGGCCTACGACTGGGTAGCCACCGGAGGTGCCACCGGCTGCCAAGACGAGCACTTCGAGGTGCTGCGCGACCGCAGGATATACGTCTTCTGCGATGCCGACCCGGCAGGCCGCAAACCTAAAGCCGCCTTCCGCCTGCGCGGTCTGGGCATGGAGTGTACCATCGTGGACTTGTGGCCGCAAAAGGGCCTTCTGCTCGACGACCCCGAGCGCGGCTTCGACCTGGCAGACGGCATCGCACAGGGCGAGCGGCCGACGCTTTTCACGACCGGAAAGCACGGACAGATCGAGGTGAACGAGAAGGGCGAGGACGAAGTGAAGTGGATAGGCGTATGGGAGCACCAGATAGACAAGGAGACCGGTGAAATCATCGAACACCTAAAGCCGCTGCTGGATCTGAAGTGGCCATCGCCGCCAGCCAAGAAGGCCGCTAAGGCAGGCCAAGACGACGAGCAAGGATATGACTGGCTATCCATCATTCCGGAGGAGGCTTACGAAGAGGAAGGCAACGACCCGGAGAGCGATATGAACAAGTACGGCTTCTTCGAGTGGAAGAACCAATACTGGGTGCCTGCCAAGTCTGGCAACGGCTGGAGGCGCCAGGCTATCTCAAACTTCGTCTGCCGCTACCTCTTCCACATGGAGACGGGCAAGCGCACCCTGCGCATCGTCGAGCTGCGCAACAACCGCGGGGTGATCAAGACGATTGAGACGGAGACGGGTAACCTGGTATCGGTGGGCGAGTTTATGAAGTTCGTCGAGGGTGCGGGCAACTTCCGCTTTGAAGGCGGGCGAGCCGAGCACCAAAAAATAAAGGCCAAGCTGATGGAGCAGGAAGAGTACTGCCAGCAGCTGGACGTACTGGGCTGGAACGCTGCCGGCTTCTTTGCCTTTGCCAACGGCCTATACCTGCCACAGAAGGGTGCCGGCAAAGACACCCGCACAGGCTTTCTAGAGGCCGACACGCGCGGCATCGTGAGCCTGGGTAGTAAGAGCTACTACCTGCCCGTAGCCAACGCCACGTATCTCAATAACCCGGCCCTCTTCAACAACGAGCGCAAGGTGCGCTACGTGGAGACCGGCGTAAGCTGGGAGACTTGGGTAAGCCTCTACCACCGCGTGTACGGTGAGCCTGGCATGGTGGCGATGCTCTTCGGCATGGCCTGCGCCTTCTCGGACGTCGTGTTCTCTGCGCAGCAGTTCTTTCCGATGCTTTTTTTCTACGGAGAGGGCGGCTCGGGTAAGGGCGTACTCATTCGATCGACGCAGCACCTCTTCGGCAAGCCGCAAGACCCCTTGCACCTGAGCTCTGACGCCAACACCGATAAGGCCAAGATTCGTGAGCTTGCCCAGTTCCGCAACCTCATCTGCTGCCTGGAGGAGTACCGCAACGGCAATGACAAGACCGTCAACATGCTAAAGGGCATCTGGGACAGGTTCGGCTACAAGAGGGCCAGCATGGACACCAGCTACCGCACCGAGACGGTACCCATCCAGTCAGGCGTAATGATTACGGGCAACGACTACCCGACCGACGACCCGCTGCTGCAGCGCCTCATCGTGCTCGAGCTGAACAAGAACCAGCGAACGGAGGAGGACAAGTTCAAGTTTCAAGAGCTGAAGGAATTGCAGGAGACGGGCATGACCGACATCCTCTGCCAGCTGCTGGAGGAGCGGCCGCTTATCGAGGCGGACTTCAACACGACCTTCCGCGAGTGCTCCCGGGATATGGGCAAGCTCTTTGCCGGCGTATCGCTGACAGACCGGATGATCTCCAACGTAGCCGTGCTGGATGCCATGTACGTGCTGCTCTCGCCGCGCTTTCCGATGCCCTTCAACCGCGAGGAGCTGCATGCCTACCTACGCGAATCCATGACGCGGCAGAACGCCAAGCGCGACACAGGCGGAGACGTGGCCAAGTTCTGGGACACGATCATGTACTGCATCGGCAAGGGAGAGATCACCGACGGCGGCGAGATCCGCGTGGACGGCGACACCATCTCGGTGCGCTTTACTGAAGTCCACATGAAGTACAAGGCAGCCTTCCGCTTCGTGCACGGTGGCCAGGGCTTGGAGCGTATGTCTATGCTCGACAAGCTGCGCGGCACCAAGGCCTACAAGGGCGCAAAGGCCACCGCCCGGTTTGCGAACGGTGCCCGCTCCAGCTGCCACCTTTTTGACTTGAGCCAAATCGAGGCCGACATCCTGGGTGCGATTGCCATCTCAAAAGGCGACGGATCAAGCGGCCACCCGTCCACCATCAACGAGCCTGTTGAAGAAGAGGCTCTACCATTCTAAAGAAAAAGCCCGGCCGGGGTGAAAGCGGCAATTATAGACCTATGAGTAATTCTAAATCCGAAAACGGAATCCTAGGCTTCACCATGATCCTGACTCTGACTTTCATCACCCTTAAGCTTATCGGAGCCATCGCCTGGAGTTGGGCCTGGGTCTTGAGCCCCATGTGGATGCCGATTGGCATCTTGGCCTTGGCCATGCTAGTCTACTGGATTCACCAGACTCTCACAGGCATCGCTATAAGGAACGGATGGAAAAAGTAAGCCAATACCCCACCCTGTTCTGGGCGCGTGAAGCGCCAAGGTCTCCGGCCGTGCTGGAGGAGCTACGACAGGCCGTGTTCCGTGTGGGTGACGCATCCAGCGCCGACCCGCTCAACCGTCAGCTGCGCGACGACACAGAGATGCTGGACAGCATCTACAAGAAGGCACTGCTTGCAAGAGCAGCCATACCGGAGGCGCAGCTTCAAGTGGCGGCCTAACCCACACCGAGGGGCAATCCACCAGGGTTGCCCCTCTCTTCGGCCCAAAGTGTGGCTTTTTCAAAAAGTCGATTTTGGGCCTCTGACAACTTCTGACATCTGACAATCTCTATTAACTAATTGATTATTAGATATATAATGATTATTAAAGAGAGAGAAAGCGTCAGAAAATGTCAGAAGTTGTCAGAAGTTGTCAGAGTTCTGACACTTCTGACGCTTTCTGACGCAAAAACGGCCATAACCGATTGATAAACAGGCATTGTCAGAAGTCAGAAGTTGTCAGAACCCCAAAACACCCATTTCGATTTTTCCCCCAAACCCTACCATGATACGCTACTGGCGATGCGCCTCCGGCCGTAAGGCCTTTTTGAAAACAGTTGAAAATCAAGGCCGCGTAAGCCTGCAGATGCATTGCCGGGCCATCGTCCACAAGGACGAGCGCGGCAACTTCTACGACTACTGCTGCACCCGCTGGCCGCTGCGGGAGGATGACGCCGAGGCTCTCAAAACCTACCAGGCCTGGATACCCGCCGACGAGCAGAGCTTCATGGCCTGCCTTACCGAGGTCGTCGAGTTCATGATCAACGTCCGCACCCACCTCGACAAGCCCGGCTGATGAAAGGGGCGGATTTTCTTACAAGAAGGCCCGATTGCTGGCCGAATAAATGTCCCGCTATATCTAATAGTGATAATCTGTGTTTAACTTGTGGCACCCTCTATCTATGACGTATATAGAAATACCTGTTCGTCCGCACATTCGCGAGTGGTTCACGCGTGAGTACGGCTCGGAGCCCCAGGCCACCATGCGCAATCTGCTGGGCGGCATCCTGCGCAACGCCGCCATGGGCGTACACCTTCATGCCCGCGAGATCAAGAAGCCCGGCTCGGAGCTCATCCGCGTCAAGGTATCGCCCAACATGGCACGCTACACCAAGGACGAAAATGCCATCCGTGAGGCAGGCTACCTGCTTGAGGAGGTGTTTACAACCTCGGCGGTCTCCTTCATCACGGCCATGCTGCTGACGGGCAGCAAGACCTACGGTGCGATCAACGCGTTCTACGAACACTACGGCCTGCACCAGGACATACTCGATCGTGAGGCGCTCCGTGCCATCTGGCGAGACCATACCGAGCGCCGAGATGCTTTGAATCTGCCTCGCCCGCAGCCGCTGCAGGCTATGGCTAGAGTTTAGGCCTTCCGGCAGGGCCTGACATAGAGGGAGGTTTGCCCCCGCTATGATGAGACTCAGCCCGCTGGGACTATCTATCCTGAAGCACTATGAAGGCAAGGGCGGCAAGCCGGTCTTGAAAGCTTACCGCTGCCCCGGCGGCGAGTGGACGATCGGCTTCGGTACGATCCTGTACCCCAATAACGCACCCGTGCGCCAGGGCGACCGCTGCACCCCCGAGCAGGCGGAGGCCTACCTGCAGCATGACGTGCGCATTGCCGAGACCACCGTCCGCGCCCTCTTCCACGACGACAACCTGGCCCAGCACCAGTTCGACGCGCTCGTGTGCTTTAGGCACAACTGCGGCGTTGGGGCCATCTCAAACTCTAGCCTGCAGGCCTACATCCAGAAGGGCGGGCGAGACCGCCAGCGCATAAGTGACCTCTTCTGCGCCTGGCACTTTGCCGACGGTCGCCGCCTCGACGGCCTGCTGGCCCGCCGCTCCACCGAGGCATTTCTCTTCAACACCGGCCAAGTCCGCTTCTTCGAGCTATGACCGATCGGACACTTGCACCCGGCTGCGGCGCCAACGTAGGCGGTGCCGTCTCCCTCGAGCTATACCGAGCCGACCAGGTAGAGCAGTTCTACCCGTATAGCCTCGGCGTAGATCTGCTAGGCGCAGGCATCCAGCTTCGGCCAGATGCCACGCGCTTCATGGTGGATGCCGCCGAGGAGAGCCTGCAGGCCCAGGTGTTGCAACGGGAGAGCGAACACGGAACCTACTACGAGGTGGCGGTATCCGTCCAGCTCGGCAAGGACACGCCCGACCTGGCGCTGTTCTGCGCCCAGAACGAGCGCCGAACCTTCCTTGCAGTGGTGCGCGACGGTAACGGCGTAAGGCGGGTCTATGGTACGCCCACCCAGCCGCTGACGCTGCTATCAGACCACACCACAGGCGCTGCCGGCACAGACCGCGCAGGCCGCACCTTACGCCTGCAGGGCAGCCAGCGCCGCACGGCGCTGGGCTACAACCCGCCCGTGTACCTTGTCACCGGCGGCGATGGGGCATTTTTCATAAACGACCAAAGCGACAGACTCACGACCCATGTCTAGCACCACTCGCATCTACCAACTGCCGGACGCAGGCCCGATCGATCCTAACATGCGCTTTCCTGTGGAGCGCAACGATGGCAGCGGGCAGACCCAGAGCCAGACGCTTGGTCGCCTCATGGATGCGCTCGGCGGTGGCGGCGGCGCAGGCTTGCCAGGGCTGGAGGTACGCATCTTGCCAGGCCCTGTGCTCCCGTCTAACGTGTGGCACGAAGGGCAGCCAGTACCGCGCCGTGGCCTGCCGAGCCTGGAGGTCTTTTACGCCTCACCGCTGCCGGGCTCGGTACAAGAGCTTGGTGCCGAAATCTGGCTGTTTCGGCATCGGAACAAGAAGCAGGCCAAGCGGGCAGGCGGGCCTGACGCGCCCCGTGCGCTTCGCCCCAGGGGCTGGGTGCATCCTGCCGACAGCCGCTATTCCACGCGCCACCCTGGCAGCGGCCTTTACGGCGGCGCCACTACGACTTGGATCGGTGGCGTTGGCTCCGGCCAGCGTGTGCTGCTTAACCGCTTGACCGAGTTTGCTTGCCCGGCCGCGCCATACACGCCCGCTCTGCTGAATGACTTCGATCCTCACACCTTCTGCCGATCCGTCACAGGTAGCAGGGAGCTTTTACCGAGCGACTTCCCCATCGAGCTTGCCAATCGCTCTTTAATCAGAGCTACACGGGTTCGGTCAAACAAGCTGACGATGTACTTCCAGTTTCGGATTGCCATCGACAATCCGGACACGACTTTGCCGCACAAGAAGATCTTCGGCCCGGTGCTGCATACCTTGCGCGTCAGGCTACACGTCGAGAAAATCCAAGGCGTGAAGTGGATCACCGGCTTTAAGTACCAGCTCATTTAATGCAGCCACCGGCCTGGCCGGGATTCGAACCCGCACCCGCATCCGCCCATAAGCGGATGAGCGCCCGCAGCGACATCCCTCCTTCGGGGGGGATTGCGCCCCGCATTCGAATCCCGTCCGGGCCGCTTTGGCTTCTGACGCGTCAGGTACACTTTAGGCCTTAGCCATCGGCAGGTGCACTTGGCAGCTTTGCCGACGTGGAACGTCCCTCGTCGTTTGCAGACCTTAAAGCCAGCAGTGGCATAAAGCTATCCTTCGCCGCGGGCGGAGGTGCCACCAAACCCGGTGAGGGTGCGGAATCGAACGTCGACCGCACCGGAGGCGACTATGCGTCAGGCCTGATCAAGAACGTGATCCTGGGCAAGGTCGGCGAGTCTCGCGGCTGGGGCTTCCACGTCGAGCAGTCCTTCGTTGACAACATCGCCGCCCTGGCCGGTCAAAAGAAGAACGGCTTGAAGTGCCGCTTCGAACATCCAGAATGGGGCAAGCGTTCCCTGGGCTCGGCCATCGCCGCCATCAAGAACGTGCGCGTGGAGGGAGACGTGGCGCTGGGCGATATCCACATCCTGGCCTCGGCCACAAAGTCTCCGCTGGGCAACCTGGGCGAGTACGTGCTCGAGCTTGCCGACGAGCGGCCTGACTTCCTGGCTCTCTCGATCACAGGTAGCATCGGCGAGTACTACTTCTACCGAGCGGACAAGACGCGCAAAGTCATAGACAGCGATGGTGCCTATGAGGAGTACATCGGCTCTGACTCTCCGCTCTACATCACCCTCGCATCGCTGGACGCTACCGACGTAGTGGACGAGGGTGCCATTACCCCGGGCGGCTTGTTTGCCGCTTCCAGCAATCCTGGCCGCAGCGCCGACCCTTCACTTTCCAAGCCTTCTAAATCTGTAGCTATGTCCAAAAAGCGCCTGGCGTTCGACATCAACGCCACCACCTCGGATGGTGCCTCCATCCGCATCTCGACCAACGAGGCAAAGCCCACCGCAGGCAGTGAGGTCTATGCCGAGGACGCGGACGGCAACGAGGCCGCCGCCCCCGACGGCGAGCACACGATTGCCGACGGCCCGCTCGCTGGCTGGAAGATCGTCGTCAAGGACGGCAAGATCGAGTCTGCCACCGAGCCTGCCAGCGACCCCGTCCAGCAGGGTGAGAAGCCTGCAGAAGGCGGTGCCGGCAGCGTCCAGCTTTCTGCCGGTGAGCAGGCCATCATGAGCCGCCTCGAGCAGCTTGACAAGCGCCTGGGTACCCTCGAGAAAACCCCGCTTGCCCAGCACACCGGCAAGGCGGGCAACGACACCTTCGCCGGTCACGGCGGCGGTGCTAAAGAAGTGCCCAGCCATCACAAGATCGCCCAGGAGCGCGAGAAGCTCGCACAGTCCGCCCCGTTACCCAAGCTGCCTAGCCTAGACTAGGCGGCATCCAATTCAGAGTCCTTTATTCCTCACCCCTTCGCACGGCCCTAGTCCCCCCCTTATAAATCCATGTCATTGGTTCTTTCGGAACTGCCTAGCTCCCTTAGCAGCTACGCCCGCACCTACCAGAAGCAGATTCTGTCTGCCATCCTGCTGTCAGACCTCAGCTTCCAGCGCTACTTCGGCACCACCATCAACACGAACGACGAGGTCGTGATGACGGAGTTGGTGATGGGTGATCTGCTCCAGCCAGGCGGCAAGGACACCTTCAACCCTACCAACGCCGGCACGTTCAAGGCGCGTATCGGCAAGGTGCGGCCCTGTAAGGCAGACCTCACCTTCAGCCCTACCCTCATCCAGAACCTTTGGAAGAGCTACCTGGGCCTGATTGACGGCGGTCGTATCAAGACCGACACGATGCCTTTCGAGGCCTTCCTTTTTGCCAAGATCGTCGAGAAGGTCAAGGAGAACCTGCACCTGAAGGCCGTCTTCAAAGGCCGTCTGAACTCTGCCGGCACCAATCCGGAGAACACCATGAACGGCTTGGTGACGCTCATCGAGCTGGCCGGTGGCAATGGCGAGATTCCGGCTGCCAACATCGCCGCCAATCCTGCAGCTTTCACCGAGGCTAACGCCGGTGACCAGTTCAAGGCCGTCCTCAACAAGGTGTCTGACACCTACTACGACACGCCTATGGTGTGCATCGCTTCGCCCTTCGCCAAGCGCTGCTACGATGCCTGGTACCAGCGCACCAACGGCAATCTGCCTTACAACCTCGAGTACAAGAAGACCTTCCTCGAGGGTACGCAGATCGAGCTCATCTCCGAGCCTGGCCTGTCGGGCACGAATCACGTCATCATCACGCCCAAGGACAACCTGGTGTGGCTGACTGACAACAACAGCTCTCTCGAGAACCTTGTGGTCGAGAAGGAGAAGCGTAACATCCACCTGATGCTTGACTTCCAGGCATCGGCTGACTTCGCCCTGGGCCAGCTCATCTGGACCAACATCCAGCCCGACTAGTCGGGCTGCAACTCAACAACCCAAGGATCGGGGCGGCCGCGAGATCGCGTTTCAATAACGGCCGCCCGCTCCTTTAACTTCCTTTCCCCCCTCTGCCAGCCATGTGCTTAGAAGTAGCACCTATTACCGTAGACTGCCGCACCGTGACGGGCGGCCTCGTGGACGCGATTTACATCGCCCACAAAAAAGACGTCGCGGCCATTCCGGCCCCGGCCAGCGATACCGGAGCCATCACGGGTGACGTGACCATGACTGCCGGCAAGACATTTGCCTCTTGGGCGTTCGTCGAGGATACCGGAAGCATGAAGGAAGAGTCGGTCGGTGACGCGGGCTTCCGCTCGGTCAAGACGACCGTGTCCAGCATGGTGAAGGGCAACAAGGCGCAAGTGACGCGCATGCTCAACCAGCTGCTGAACGGCTCGTTCGTGCTCATCGTCAAGGATGCCGAAGGCCAGACCTGGCTCATCGGCAACAAGGAGCGCGGTGCCACGCTGGGCATCAAGCGCGACTTCGGCACTAAGGGCGAGGACAAGAACCACTGCGCCCTCGAGTTCACCATCACCAGCGGCGGCGCCATGCCCTATAACGGCGCTATCCCTGGCGCTAGTGCTACACCCACGCCTGCACCTGCAGGTTAATCTGGTCTGACCATGCAAGAGGAAATCAAAGCATGGCTGGCGGCTGAAGAGCGCAGCTACTGGCGTGGGGTTGAACTGTACGAAAAGTACGGCGACAACCTCACGTTCGTGGCGCAGCTGCGCCGCCACCAGACCAACGGCAACTTCGACGCGCTCGTATATGAGCTGTCCAAGCTTGCCGAGGTACCTTACGTGCCCATAGCCGAGGTGCCCGCCAGCGACACGTTCGCTGCGCCCGCCGCCTCGGCCAAGCCCGGCGAGAGTGATCTTTTGCGTGAGATGCTAGAGCGCCGTGCGGCTCTCTATCGTGCCCGCGCCGAGAAGTCTGACACCCTTGCCGACTTGGACGGAGAGGAGCTGCGCAAAGCCCACCTGGAGGTCGTCGAACTCGACGATCAGATCATTGCGCTCTCCAGCCAGATCCGCCACGTGGAGGTACACGGCAAGCTGCCGGAGCCTCCGGCCATCGAGGAGGACTTGCAAGAGCTTAAAACCCAGCGCCAACGCCTGGCAGAGAAGCGCTCTCGCGCTCGGACTGCCGCGCAGAAGAACCCTGACAACCTGGATCACAAATCCAGGCTGGAGCAGCTCGACGCGGACATCGAGCGCCTAGACTTCCGCATTCGCCAACTGAGCGCATAGCCGCTCCAAGCTTTCAGCCACTATCCCAAGGCCCGCCCTCACCCGGGCGGGCCTTGCTTTTGCCTCCCCTGCCATGTCCCTACCCGAGCGCACAGGCGAAGACCGCCTCGACTACTACGACAAGCTGATCGCCTGCATCGTGGGCGACCGAACACCCTCGCCTGAGCAGGAGGCGCAAATCGAGAAGCTAGACTTCGCCTGGTCGCTGCTGCGCACCTACCCGGACAAGCACACCGTCCGGAAAATCCTCGAGAGCAAGTACGATATCAAGTTCGGCCAGGCTTACAAGATCATCCGCGATGCCATCCGCATCTACGGCAACGTGGGGCAAGAGCTGCAGGAGGGCACCAAGTCGCTGTACGCGTCTAAGTTCCTGGCCATCGCCCAGCGGGCAGAGGAAGAGGGCAAGCTGACGGAGGCGATCTCCGCACTCTCTAAAGCCGCCAAGATCGAGGGTGCCTTCGATCGTGCGAGCACCGAGCAAGAGGAGGACTGGAGTCCGCCGCGTGATATTGAGTTCACGACAGACCCGGCCGTCTTCATCGAGAGCCAAAAGACACACGACGTAGCGCACGAGGTACTGCCGGAGCCAGACGACGAGGAGGATGAAGAAGACTAGCATATACCTCAACGCCAAGCAGCTGCTGTTCCTGCGCTCTCGCCACAAGCGCAAGACCTTCATGGGCGGTCGAGGCTGCGGCAAGTCCACCGTGCTGGGCTTCTACCTATACCTGTGCATGCGCTACCTGCCGGGTGCCAAGTGGGTGTTGCTGGGCATCACCTACAAGCAGCTCAACACCAAGACGGTGAAGGCACTGAAGGAAGCCTGGTCGCTGCTCGGCTGCATGCCCTACAATCCGCGCACCGGCCGTGGACACTATGTGGTGGGCAAGCGTCCGCCTGCGCACTTCAAGCAGGCCGTCTCCGCTCCGGAGGACTTCGACCACGTGATCTACTTCCGCAACGGCTTCCACATCGAGATGATCAGCCAGGAGGTCGCGCAAGAGAACCGAGGCGGCAGCTACGACGGCGGTGCGGCCGACGAAGAGGCGCTTCTCGATCAAGAGTTCGTTACCCAGATCGGCGAGGCCTCGATTCGTGGCAACCGCTACCGCTTCAAGCACTGGCTGCACGGTTCGTTCTGCAGCTTCACCTCGATCCCCCGCACCACCAAGGGGCTGTGGGTCTTCAAAGTGGAGGAGGAGATGATACGCGAGCAGCAGCTCGTAAAGGCCGGCAAGCTGAAGAAGTCAGAGTGCCGCTACCTGTTCGTGGAGGCCCGCAGCGACGAGAACCTGCTCGTGCTGGGCGAGGACTACATCGAGCGCCAGCGGGCCGCTATGCAGCCCTGGGACTTCGAAGCGGAGATCATGAACCAGCGGCCGCGCAAGCTGCCCAACGGCTTCTACCCCTCGCTGGAGCGGAAGCACCATGCCGTGTCTGACGTACACAAGTACGTCAAGAACTCGGCCGGAGAAATCGTGGCCAAGCTGGACAAGTTCTTAAACCTGGAGCAGAAGCTAGAGCTGTCCTTCGACTTTAACGCGGGGTTCACCTCCATGATCGTGTGCCAGGAGATCATCACCGGGGAGGGCATCGAGTTCCGCGTCGGCGACTCGCTTTGGGTGAAGCCGATGGAGACCGACAACAACCTCATCGACGCGCTCGTGGACAAGTTCTGCGAGGCATACAAGTACCACTACCTGAAGGTGGTGGACGTGTACGGAGACCGTAACGGCAACAGTAAGAGCGCAGGCAGCACCCTGACATTCTACGAGCAGATCATCATTCGGCTGGAGAAGCATGGGTGGTCGGTATTCAAGCGGCCGGAGCGAGATCTCGACATGGCGCACGACTTGCGCCACTTCCTGGTCAATGCCCTGCTGAAGGAAGAATCGCCTACCTGGCCGAAGGTGCGCTTCCATTTCCAAAAGGCCGACGGCCTGCTCACCTCCATGGAGCGGGCACCCATCCTAGAGGGCTTCAAGAAGGACAAGGCCGACGAAAAGCGGCCCGTACCGCAAGAGCTGGCCACCCACCTCTCGGACTGCTTCGACAACATCGTCTGCCGCAAGTACGACTGGATACTCACCGGCGATACCGGGCATCAGATTTGGCTGAGCTAGTGGATTGCCACAGTTGCGATTGGATTTTCAACGCGCTCCAAAACTACCTCGATTATCTCAGGCGGTGTCTGTATTTGATTGCTCTCCCAAATACCTACGCTATCAATCATCTCAATGAGGAAGATAGGCTCAATCAGTGCATCAATTGCGTAACTATTATCAATACCCTCGACAATTGGCTTAATGCCAAAATCTTGGTTATCTGGTTCGTAAACTGGCACTGTTAACAATGCCAAGCTGGAAGTCATTTCAATTCCGCCGCCCCCATCAAAAGCACTCTTGAATCTAATGTTTCCAATTGCTATCGGCTCTCTCGTAAAATGAACCCCAGCGTATTCAACATCAATTCTCTGACGTTTTGAGATTGCTTCCTTCAAGATTTCCAGGTAGAACTCTTGCTTTTTGGTTAACTCCTGCATACCTGGCAAATGTAAACCACGACTTGTAAACGATTACAAGATTCTTACATAAGTAACTGTGCCAAAGTCGACTTGCGTGTCGCCGAGCAGAAGCTGTGCTTTACAACACGATACAACGCTAATCGACTATGACACAGCAGCAAATCATGGACAGCCAAGCCACCAAGAGCGCAAAAATGCGCCAGCTATTCGAGCTTGGTTTGACCCGCACCCAGGTAGCCGAAATCATGCGGGTAGGCTACGGCTTCGTGCAAAACGTGTACGCCAAGTGGGTGCTTACCCAGATGACGGCAGCAAGCCGCCCCAGCTTCGTACTGGGCGAGTTCAACCGCCGCTTCGGCATCGAGATTGAGGCCTTCGGCGTAGAGCGCAACGAGCTGCGCAGCGCCCTGGATGCCGAGGGCCTGCACTTCTGGCGCGTAGGGGCGGACGGCTCCATCCGGGGCACCAACTCCTTCGAGTTGGTGAGCCCCATCCTGGTAGGCCTGGACGGCCTGGCGCAACTGGAAAAGGTCTGCCGCATACTGGCAGCCAAACGGGCGAAGGTCAATAAAAGCTGCGGCCTGCACGTACACATCGAGGCTCGTAGCTTCACCCTGCCCACCTGGAAAAACCTGTTTGCCTCATACGCCAACCTGGAGGGCACGATTGATACCATGATGCCCGAGAGCCGCCGGGGGCAGAGCAACACCTACTGCCGCTCAATTGTAGGCTACACCGAGCGGGCACAAGCCGCCACCACCGTCCGGGAGCTGGTACGTGCCTTGCCCAATCGGTACCACAAGGTCAATACCCTGGCCTTCTCCGAGCACGGTACTGTGGAGTTCCGCCAGCACAGCGGTACGGTAGAGTACACGAAAATCAGCAACTGGGTGCTCTTTTTGCACAGCCTCATCAGCTACTCGGAGCAGGGCTACCGCGTAAGCCCAGCCGCTACCTTTGAGGCAGCCGAGGCCTTCGCACCCCGCCCGGTGAGCGAGTTTTACTTCCAACGCATCAACGACCTGGCAGCCTAAACGGCTGCCAGTCCCTACTGACTATGAGACTTAAGTACCAGAGCCGGAACGGCCACGTATTGGCCGCTGACACCGCCAAGGAGATCATCGATCAACTGCAGGCACGAAACCGCTTCGAGGCCGAGACGACTTATCGGCAGTACGTTGAGGGCGTTGCCGAGCGCGAGAAGATATACACAGGCCACGTGCTGGATACCAGCAGCCCGGAGGCCTTCCTAGAGTCTGCGGTGGCCAGCGGCCTGCTGGTGCCGCTGCAATAAACCGGTCTCTATGACCGATTGGCGTTGATCTTTTTGCAAGCAGCCCGGCCTATGGCCGGGCTGCTTGTTTATCAATACGTTTCACACTGTCAGTCTCTGTCCTTTCCGTAGGGTGAGTAGAGAGTAACGTATTTGATAATGAAGGCCAAGATGGCCGCTGATATAAGAGCTGTTCGGAAGTAAAAGGCATTTCCACCTTCTGTTCCCCAAATTGGGACAACCAAGGCGACTAGGAAGTCCAGAACTATGTAGAGCACCGAGAAAACTGCTATGAATGAGGCCATTAGCGATATCCAGTGCCTGAAAGTGGTCATGACCATATAACCTATTTACGAGGTTTGGGGTTCGGAATTGGAGCCTTTCTCAGGTTTCTCATCCTCCTTAGCTTTCGTAGGGTCAAGTTTAGGGCTTTCATTTGGATCATGCAAGGCCTTCATCATCTCGGTGACTGGTTCAACCTCCAGCTCCGCCATCTTCGCTTTAAGTATCTGCGCAGTCAACTTGCGTCGCTGTTTTGCGTTCAAGAAGACAGTAAGGCTATTAAACAAGCCCGGAGTGGTAAGGTCTAATCCCCAAGACTTAACACGTAGGCCACCTCCAAATAGGGCTACTGTAGTAATTGAGGCAATAGCAATGATGAGGGCAGAGTTTTGAGAGATGAACTCAAGCCATCCTGGACTCTGGACGTTAGTCTTAAACTCGATGCGCTCCGGGTTAGGGGATAGCTTAAGCTCCGCTTCAAGGTCGTCAAGAAGCTCGAAAATTGCGCTGCCCATCTTAAAATAGTCCCTGCCGTAGATACCGTCGATATGGCCTACCTCAATCTTAATGTGCGTGCGCCCTGCTTTGGTGTAGAGGCCATACATCTCCCGATCAATAAGGTCGCCATAAGCAGTGGCTTCGCTTAAGGTCTGGTAGCTGACGAACGCACTACGCAGATTAGCTTCTACCAAATGCCGCGGCTTAGTTACCACCCACCTTACACTTCTGCGCTTTTTGAACCCTTGTTCCAGCCCTGCGATTTTCTCCGTCATCTCAAAGGGCTCACCCTTCTGAATGATTCCAAAGGAGAACTCCTGGGAATGATGGCTAGGAATGACAACAACGTCGCCAGGCTTCATTTCCATAATGAAGCGGTGTATGAGGCCTGCAGCTCGTCTCGGCTGGCTCATACCTGGATAGTGAGTATCCACAAGCGCACCTAGGTCGCCTTTGGCCTGAATCGTCATCCGGGCGTTGAAAAGGGGCACAAGGTCATAGCCAATACCAATTGTCTTGCTGGCCTTGAAGTCATCATAGAACTCGCCCCCATTAGTTCGTATGAACCAGTAACGGCAAGCCGGATCGATGACCGTGATTTTTTTTGCCGCAGCTTCGATCTCTTGAAGCAGCCGGGCGTTTGTTATTTGGGTATCCATAGGGTTGTCCTGGGGATTGACCTTTTCCTTACTGGAATAGGGCTCCAAAGGTAAGGATGTATGTTGTAATGATGTACAACATTACAAGATATTGATATCTGGTCAAACTTATTATTCGCTTTATCTTACCAAGAGTCTACTAGATGAGCAAAAGCCCGGGAGTAAGGCCAGGGCTTTAGTGTTTTAACGGCTTATACTATATTTGTCTACCGCCCGCTGCGGGGCTTCATGGTCGCAGCGGGGATGCCGCCCCGGTAGGTAGTTCTCCGGCCCGCCCCTGCTTCCCAAGGCAGGGGCTATTTTTTGCCCGGCCCAAACTGTGCCTGGCTTCAAATGCCCCCCTGGTTGCGGTTCTTGCAGCGCTACTCGGCCCTGTCCCTGCAAGCCCTATCTGCCCTTGCGCCCTTGCGGCTTTGCCCTTGCGCACTTGCGCCTTAACACCCAGCGCCAGCCCAGACACTTGCGCAAGGCCCTGGGGCTTGCGCCCCTTGCAAGGCCGAGGCTTTCATATATCCGCCAAACGGGCCTTGCCGACTTGCGCTTTTGCGAAAGCGCGCCCGCGTGCTGCTCTCACAGGAACGTCGCAAAATAAAAACCTCTCGGGCCTCTAATGCGCTGATTTACAACATTGTCGCAGGTAAATGTATCGCAATCCAAAAGGGCATAGTTTAGCCCTTCACATCCGCCCCAGGCTTCGGCAAGCTTTGCACAAACAGCCGCCCCTACAGCATGTCAGAAGACCTGATCTGTATCCGGCGAGTCTTATCGGAGATCTACTGCGCCCCTGAGCCATTCGCACTGACATTCATCACGCAGGACGGCAGAAGGGTCACGAAAGAATCCGTCCGGATCGGAGGAGGCAAGAGGCTGACGCAGAGGCAAGGGCAGGTGGTACCTGCTGCGCCTACCCGAGAGGGCAGACGCATCAAGGAAAATCACCTGCTACTCCTCTACGACAACCTCGCCCGCCATCCCTTTTACGCAAAAATCTGCCTGCTCACGCATTGGAACGGGCTAAGAATCAAGCACCTATATGGTAAATGAGCACATCCAGCTAGACCGCAACGTCTGGCTACTGCCCAAATCAGGCGTACTCATCGACTTTGCCGCCCGCGACTCTGCCTTCTCGGACACCAGCTTCGAGGCCAAGTCCGGCGAGTTCAAGTTCGCCAAATGGGGCAAGGTCAACCTGCTTCCCCAGACCATGCTCGACCTGGTCACGCGCAACCACATCAAGGCCAAGCTGCTCACGACCGAGGAGGAGTACCTCTACGGCGCGGGCCTGAAGATCTTTAAGCGCACCCTGGTAGATGGCACCGAGCGCATCGAGCCCGCGTTCCATCCGGATATCCAGCGCTTTCTCAACAGCTTCAACCACCGCCGCTACATACAGCGGGCGATCAACAACTACGTCAACACGGCCAACGTGTTCACGGAGTTCGTGTTCAACGCCCTTCGCAACGTCGTTTCGCTCAAGTGCCACGACTCAACGGACGTCCGTGCCGGCATCATCGACCTGGCCAACGGCTCGGGCGAGGTGGAGCAATACGGCATCTGCCCTGACTGGAGCAAGACGCCCGGCGAGAAGAACCCGCTTGTGGTGGTGGATGCCTACCGCCCTGGGCAGATGCAGGCCAAATGCATCTTCCACGCCAGCCGTGAGCGCATGGGCCAGAAGTATTACAGCTACCCGGACTGGTGGGGTACCATGACGTGGACGGAGGTATCCAACCTGATTCCGCTCTTCCACCGCAACGGCCTCAAAAACGGTTACAATATCAAGTACCTGATCAAGGTACCCAAGTCCTACTTTGACCGAATGGCCAACACCGACGAGGAGCGCGAGGCCAAGCGGCGCAAGCTGCGCGAGGACTTCGACTCGTTCTTCGCCGGTGCCGAGAATGCCGACAAGACCATCTGGTCAACCTATGACCTGGACGCCAGCGGTCGGCAACAGCCCGGCATCGTCGTGGAGACGGTCGGCCAGACGGACTCCGACAAGAGCTACATCGAGCTGGACAGGCAGGCGAACATGAACCAGGCCGTCGGCCATGGCGTGTTGCCCCAACTGGCCGGTATCGGCGACGGCTCCAACAAGGGCACGTCTGGCTCCGAACTACGGATCGTGTCCCAGCTCCATACGGCGCTCAAAACGCCCATGCCACGCCAGGTGCTGCTCGAGCCCTTTGAGATCGTAGCCCGGCACAATGGCTGGCCCGCCGAGTACTTCGTCGCCTTTTCGGACATCGAGATCACAACCTTAGACCAGAACCCGACGGGTAAGCAGCGGGTGGTAGATAATGGCCAGAACAATCTTTAACGACTTCGCCCAAATCAAGGAGATCGTCGGTACGGTACAAAAGAACATGGCCATGGCGACGCTTGAGGGCTACATCCTTCAGGCGCAGGAGCACTACATCCTGCCCGTGCTGGGCAGGCCGCTGCTGCAGGCCCTGGTGATAGGCGTAAACAGCGACAACCTGACCGCCGCCTATGGTGACTTGCTCGCCTACGTGCAGCGCCCGCTGGCATTCTATGCCCTCGTTGCCGCCGCCCCAACGCTGATGGTGCAGACGGGCGACCGCGGCATTGTGGAGGGATTGAGTGACGAAGCGGCCCCGACGCGCCAGTGGGTGATGCGAGACCTGGTCGAGAGCTGGCTGCAGTCAGCAGATCTCTTCACCGATATGCTCCTCGAGTTTCTCGAGGAGAACGCGCAGGCCTACCCGGAGTGGGCAAGCTCGGATGCCTACACAGTACTCAACAGTACCATCGTGCGCTCGGCCGCGCATTTGAGCCGCTACGTCAACGTGCAGGGCAGCCGCCGCACCTTCCTGGCGCTGCGGCCTTACCTGCTCCGCGCCCAGGAGCTACACCTTCCCGAGGTGTTGGGCGAGGCCCTGTACGCAGAGCTTACCCAAGCCCTGGCCGACGGCCAGCCGGGTACGTCCATGGAGGGCCTGGCCAAGGCCTGTATGCCCTTCGTGGCCCATGCGGCCATGGTGGAGGCCCTGCCCGAGATCACCGTGCAAATCAGCGGCAGCGGCATCAAGGTGCTTCAATCCAGCGACGGCATCAACAGCCGCCTACAGGCTTCAGACACGGCCATCTCGGCCTTGCAGGCCAAGCACCAGCGCCTGGCAGACACCTACCGGGTGGCGCTCATCAAGTACCTCGAGTCTTACGCAGACCTATATCCATCCTACGTGCCTGCCGCTGCCGGCACTTCACCTTACCTCACCCGGTTGCCCGACAACAGCGACGCTTCAGCCAAATCCTTCCTGATCTGATATGCTACGTTCCTTTCTTCGCGAGCTTGGATTCGAGACCCTGTCCGAACTGCTCGTCACCGTGCTGGGCATCAAGTCACTTACCCTGGTCGTGCTGCAGGTGTCGGCCGCTTCGCTTGTGGCTGGCTCGGAGTTCCTGGCCGACTACATCTATAAGCCGCCCTCGGCGGTGTTCATCATCGTGGGCCTCATCCTGGCAGATACGCTGCTGGGCTTGCTTGTGGCCTACAACGCGGGCCACAAGGTCGATCTGCGAAAGATGACGCGCATGGTGCCCATCATGCTCTCGCATCTGGCGGTGATGTCGGTCTCCTACCACATCTCGCTGGCAGAGCCGGTGGCCTTCGCCTGGCTGCCCTCGGCTGTGTTCGGCTTCTTTGCTATGCGCAACTTCCTCTCGGCCGTCCAAAACATGATTCGCCTCGGCTGGATGCGCGGCGAGGTGCTCGAGTACCTCAACCGCCGCCTCTCGGCCGCAGACGAGCACCACTTGCCCGCCGCCGATAAGCCGGAGCCGCCCGTCCCCGTGCTTGCACTGGTTCTGCTTGCAGGCCTGACGCTATCTGCTTGCGCCACACGTCAGAGGTGTTACCGCAAGTACGGCGAGCCCGGCCATATCATGTTCGTGCGCGACACGGTGCGACTTACCCAGCCCCAGAGCGAGGGCGATAAACGCCTCGAAGCGGACGCGGTAACGCTGCTGGCGCCAGGAGATAGCCTTGTGGCCACCACCCAGGACGGCACGGCCACGGCCATCCTGACGCGCCTTCCGTCTGCAAGTCCCAGCCAGGCTGGCCCTTACAAGCTAAGGGCCAAGCGGCAGGCGCAGACCTTCGTGCAGCCCAGGGCCGTGCCCTGCCCGCCCGTGCAGACCATACGCCCGCCTCCCGTCGTCGTCAAGCAGGTGCCCTGGTGGGTAAGCCCTGTTATTTGGGCCTTGCTCACGCTCCTTGCAGTCCAGACCTTGCGCAAGCGCTTTGGACTTCCGGGATGGTAACTCTGCAAATTGAAGACGCCACGTATCAGGTGCCCTCGCGGCTGGAGGAGCTGTGTAAAAAACAGCTTCTGGCCTGCGTAGGGCACCTTTTCTTTCCAGATAGACCGGCGGCGCAGGCCGCCGTGCTACTCACGCTGCTGCCGGCAGCGGCCAAAAAGCAAGTGCGGCGCTTTACGGACGCCCAGCGCCTGGACGTGGTACGTGCCGTCACGGCCTGGATGGGCAAGCCGCACCATACTTGCCCGATTACCAGCTTCCGTCTTGGCCTGACGCGCTACCTGCTACCACGATACGAGCGCATATCGCTCATCGAGACGGCCAAAGCGCAAGAAGCCCTTGCCCGTTGGCAAAAAACCCAGAGCGAGGATGCCCTCAATCTCGCCGTTGCCACGCTTTGCCGCCCCAGGCGGCTGTGGCTGCGCTGCTTCCCCTTCGCCCGGCACTATGCCACCGGCTGGGACGGCGACGAACGTGAGCGATACAACGCGGAAATCGTCGCAGCCAGGGCAAAGCGCATGGCCGGGCTGCCGCTGGCCAAGAAACTGCTCGTGGTATGGCACTTCGAGGGCATGATCGCAACGGCAAAACGGCAGTTCGCTGGCGTCTTCGCCCACTCCGCCCCGGGCTCCAAGCCCGCCCCGCTCATAGACACGGTATTCCACCTCTCCGGCACGGAGCTTGGCGACTACCGAGCCGTGTCACACACGCCGCTCGTCACGGTGCTCTACCTTATCCACACGCGGCTGGAGGCCGCAGCCCAGCAATGAGCCAGATCATATCTCCCTTTGAGGACTTGAAGTCTTACTTCCAGGAGCTTGCTGGTCTACACAGGCAAGTGGCAGGCTCGTTCGTGCATGGAGACGTGCGCCGTTTTAAGGAGCGCACCCGCAGCTCGCTCACCTACCCATGCCTCTGGCTGGAGACCCCCGGCCAGGCCCTGCGAGACAACGGTGCCGGCTCGGTTACGGTCGAGCAGGTAGGCGCCTTCTGCATCCTTTGGAACTCGCCGGACTCTTCTCCGGACGAGCAAGATCAGATATGGGCCCAAACCAACCGGATAGCCCTGGAGTTCGTCGCCCGCATACGCCACGACGCGCGGCAACGCGCGCAAAATCTGATAGCCGCCGAGGCTTTCTCGCTTGATCCGCTAGACACGCTCTTCGTCGACAATGACTTCGGCTGGCGTGTCGAGTTCAGCCTCAAAAAACCCATTGACCTCTGCCACTCATCCGAGCCCTGGAACAATGCCTAGTCTGCTTAACCCCGTTGCCGTCGCTCCAGTCGGCCAACCCTTCAGATACGTCATCGAGCTTGACGTACCCATCGCCTCGCTGCTGCAGGGCGCGGGCTGCCAGGGAGACGACGGCTGGATCAAGGTGTCCGGCCTGCCCAGCGGTCTTGCCTGGAATCCCAAGACTTATGCCATTGTGGGCGAGGCGGCGGACAACGGAGGCCAGGGCGAAACCTTCACCGTCCAGATCAATCTCTTCGGCACCGACGAGTTCTGCAACCCACTCATCCTGCATAGCTTCCAGCTCTACATCTACGTCGGCGAGAAGCCGGTGTGGAGTAAGAACCTGGTGGTTACCGAGGTGCTGAACGTCGCCGCCGGACAGCAGGCACAGTTGGAGCTCTACGTGGAGACGGCCTACCTGTCGGACGAGTTCGAAAAGGTCCTTACAATGGAGCGTCCGCATCATCGCCTGGGCAACGCTTACTTCAGCTACAGCCATGTGCTCGACGCGATTCTTGAGGCTGGCGCAGAGAAGGACGTACCCTCCCCTTCGCAAACTTGGAAGGTACACAGGCACTCGGTACGGCGCTTCTACACCAGAACGCGTCTGGTGATGGGAGAGCTATCCACCGACTGGCAGGCCCAGCCGACCCGCACGGTCTTCTTGGGTGGGATTCCCTTTCAGCATTTTCCGCAAGACCTCTCGCTGGCGCAGGCTCCCTTTTTTGGCATATCCGGCCAGGCGTTGATGGACAACACGGCAGGCACCCTGCAGGTGCGTCAAGCGCCGCTTTACCTAAGCCTGTTCGGCTACGCCTCCAACGAGGACAGACTCATCTTCCGCTTCACGGGCCTCGACGGTACGCCCCGAACCGAGACCGTACAGTACGACTGGACGGAGGAGTCAGGCGCGGTGGAAGGCCAGGCGGCGCTGCTGCTGCATACCCGCCGCCTGGATAGCTGGCCGCGGGCGGACGAGCGAGACGAGTTCACGGTGGAATTCGAGTCCGGCGTCAGCCAAGTCTATAATGCAGGGCCTTGGCGCTTCAGCGTTGACCGAAGCTACGTCGAGCGAGAGCGCACCCTACTTTACCGCTCGGCCAAAGGCGGCTGGCAGACATTCACTTGCCATGGGCTCTCTTCCACCTCGCTTGCCGTGCAGAGGCAAGAAGCGAGCCGTGCGCTGCAGGTAGGCTATGACCCCATCCAGCCCACTCACTTCGCGGCCGGGCTGACGGCCGCAACGAAGGTCAAGGTCTCGACCGGTTGGTTTGACGACGTCAACACCGGTGCCCGCGTTTTGACCGAGATAATGTTTTCGCGCCAGATTTACGAGCTGGTCAACGGGCAGTGGCTACCCATACTGCTTGGGAAGGATAGCGTTGATTTGCGAGAGTCGGAGCGTGACTTCATGAGAGGCACCACTATAGAGTACCGCTACGGATTCGACACAACAGGCTACTCCCCGCTATGATTGAGATCTACGTTAAGGGCCGGGCGCTTGACCTTGCGCCCGACGCCAGCGTGAGCCTGGTGTTCAATAACTCGCTCTTCGATTCGGACGTGCTGCAGGGCTCGTTCTCCTACCCCTTCACGCTGCCTGCCTCGCCTCACAACCGGCTGACGCTCGGCTTTCCGGAGATCATCGAGAACCTGGCCGAGCTGGAGACCGAGTACGAGTGCCTGTTCGTCTATGAGGCCCTTGCCCTGCGGGCGAGACTCAAAGTGCGTGAGGTAACCCATAGCGCCTACTCGGTAAATCTGTTCACGCAAGTGGGCGCGGTGGCCGACAAGCTCAAGACGCTGAAGCTGCAAGACCTGCCGCTTGAGACCATCCTGCTGCCTGCAGACCCGCGGCCCGTGATGACGTTGGGCTTCACGCTCTACGGCCCGCCGCCGCCGCTGGGCTCGATCATCAACTTCCGCGTTTTCTTCCAGGGGCCGAACGCCTTTACCTACCACCCGGTGCTCTGGCGAGGCAGCGTCGAGCAGTTGATCCAAGACCTTGCCGCCAAAATCAACGGGCAGACTTCGCCGCAGCCGCTTGATCCTGCTCGCGTATATGACCAGTACGAGCTAGTGACCGATTCTGCCGGCAACGTATGGGAGGCTCAGTTCAACAACACAGTCGGCCAGACGCTGGATGACGTACACTGGATACTGGTGTGTCCGGCCGCGCAGTGGCCGGACTACTGGCGCCTCTTCATCTCGCCGAAGTACTATCTCTACGACGATCCGTATGACATCTACGCCGTGGAGGCGGTGGCCAGCGGTACGCTGCTTTACCTTTTCGACAACAGCGGCGGCACGGTCGAGCCCTTGGACTACGTGCTCACCTGGGGGCAGACCTTCGGCACCCTGGCCGTCACGACAGGCTTTCAAAGCATCTCCAGCCCGAGCAGCGACACCAACTTTAGGCTGGTGCTGGACGCCATGTTCCAGCAGGCCTCCAACAACCCTTGGCCGGAGAACAACTACGCCTTCCCCTGCATCTACAATCCGGGAGCCTTTGACGACGCGGCCTTCACGCCTCAAGTGACCACCCGGCCGTACCTGAACTACCATGTGAACGGCGGCTACCAGTATCCGATCAGCGGCTTTGCCAAGCACTTTTACAGCCCGCAAGTCTATGTAGGGCACGTGCTCGGCAGGCTCTTCTCGGAGCTTGGCGTAGAGCTGACGCTGGAGGCATTCGACGAGATGATCCAGCTGCGGCGGCTGCTCGTGTACAACAACACGGCCGCCGTCAAGGTAGTGGCCGCTAACGGGCAGCCTTCCTTTCTTTTGATGCCCTACCGGATCCGGCTGGCCGACCACATGCCAGAGTGCAGCCTGGGCGAGTTCCTAAACGCCCTGCGCCAGATGCTTTACCTGGGTGCGCTTTGGGACATAGAGGCCAGGCGCTGCCGGGTAGTTAACCTGAAGACGGTGCTGGCCTCGCCCTCGGCAAAGGACTGGTCACTGCTGGCCGAGCGCGAGTACCGCCTGCTACGCGACGACCCAGGCGGCTTCACGCTAAGCTACGGCTTCGACGCTGCCGACGGCTTCGTAAAGACGCGACTGCCGGACTTGTCTAAGTACCGTATCGGCGAGCCTGTCTTTGCCTTAAACGAGCTGCCCACCACCGCACCCACGACCGGCGACATCTTCGACGTCGACCAGGTAAGGTACGTTATTGCCGAAGACGGCTATTACAAGCCCTTCTGGACGACGGGCAACGGGCTTGTATGGAGCCGCATTGCGGATGCGCTCTATCCGATGACGATCGGCGGCGGCAAGACCAATCGCCAGGCTAAGGCAAGTCCGCTGCTTGAGGATCGGCGAGAAGACGAAGTGGGCAATTCGGATTACCAGGTCAGCCGCTCGTGGCTCGTGCCGGCGGTGAGCCAAAAACTCAACGTCCGAGATCTCAACATCAGCCAGGAGGCAGGCCTGCGGTTCTACTTTTTTTGGGGTTTTCACCCAGACAGCCAGGGCAACAACTACCCGCTGGCCAGCTCCGGAAACGTGAACTACCAGGGGCAGCCGATGGGCGAGCTTGCGCTCCGCTACGACACCGAGGCGGGCATTTACGCCCAGCTTGCAAAGCCGTGGCTTGACTTCCTGCAGGCCACCAAGAAGGTGGTGCGCAGCTTCCACCTCACTTCGCTGGATTTGAAGAACCTGGCGCAGGACGACAAGATCGAGGTGGATGGCAACCGCTACCTATGGCGGTCATGCAAGGTGACCTTTCCGATCCGCAAGCCCGCCGAGATGGAGTTGTGGCTTTGCGACCGCTCGGTTCTTTAGGCCTTTTTAGGCCGGGCTTGCGGCCCTCAATTTGGGCCAATGCAACGGCCGCAGGCGAAGGATTACAACGAGACGGTAAACGAGGTCGTCGCCGCCTGGACGGAGTACGCGGCGCGTGAGCTGAAGGCCAAGCTGGCCAAGCGCGGCATGGTAATGACGGGCGAGCTGCAAAGCTCCATCGCCTGGAGCATTACGGCCGCCAACATCGAGGGGCAGGCGGCGGCCACGCTGGGCGTGAGGAACTACGGACGCTTCAAGGACATGAAGCGGCTGACCTACACGCGTCCGGCCAACTTCGACGCCATGCTCGGCTTCGTGCAGAAGAAGGGCCTAGCTGCCTTCTCCTACGTGCCCGGCTATCGAAACGGCCGCATACCCTCTACGTCCGTGGCTATGAACCGCATCGCCTGGGGCATAGCCTGGAGCCGCCTGCGCAAGTACCAGCATCGCCGGAAGCAATGGCTCAACAAGTTCCTCTACGGCCCGCTCGTGGGCAGGCTGGTAGATGATCTGATCGAGAAGACGGGTACGAGCGCCGTGCAAATCATAGAGGCCGACATCGAGGCCGCATTCAAAAACGCCTAAGAACCTATGGCTGAACTAGCTCCGATTAAAGTGATGGTCAACGGCGAGGTCGCCGGAAAGACCATCAAAGACCTTCAGGGCACCGTGGCAGGTCTGGCGCGAGAGCTGCAGCGCCTGCCCATCGCCTCCGATGCCTGGATCGAGAAAGCTCGTCAGTACGACGAGGCGACCGGCAATCTGCGCCAGGCCAGGGACGCGGCCAAGCAGGTGTCAGACCAGATCAACCGGCTCGATCCAAGCTCGATGCGAGGCCTGCAACAGGAGGCCCAGCGCCTGGGCTCGGAACTGGAGCGACTTCCTGTTTACTCCGAGGCCTGGATAGTCAAGACGCGAGAGCTGGAGACCGTCAAAAAGCGCATCCAGGATGCGGGCAAGGCGGCAAAGGAAGTGGCGCAAGCCATGGGCGAGGCGCAGCCGAGCGCCCTCGTGGAGGCCGGGCAGCGCATCGGTGAGCTGCGGGAGAAGTACGGCTCCACCCGTGAGGCCATCCGGCAGATGAAGACGGAGGCCCAGCAGCTTGCCGCGCAGATGCAGCGCCTGCCCGAGGGCTCGGCCGAGTGGATAGAGAAGTCCAAGGGCTTTGAGAAGATCACGGCCGAACTCAACCAGGCGGAAGGTGCCGCCCGGCAAGTGGCAAGGGCCCTGGGCCAGGCGGGAGAGGAGAGCCGCAAGTTCACCCTCGGCGATGTGGCCAGCTTCGCCGGCACCTTCGCGGGCGTACAGCTTGGCGTAGAGGCCGCGGCGTCGGCCATCTCGAGTTTTGCCAGCTCGTCCGTTGAGTCCATCTCGCAGTTTGAAGCCAGCTTGTCAAGTCTTAAGGCCATCACCGGCGCTACTGCTGAAGACCTTGAGTTCTACTCCGAGGCTGCACGCAAGATTGGCGAGACCACGACGCTCTCGGCCATCGAGGCGGTTGAGGCATTTAAGCTGATTGGCTCGGCCAAGCCGGAGCTACTGGCTAACAAGGAAGCGCTGACGGCCGTCACGCAAGAGGCCATCGCACTTGCGCAGGCTTCCGGTCTTGCCTTGCCCGAGGCTGCCAACGCGCTTGTAGGCTCTCTGAATCAGTTCGGTGCGGGAGCGGATCAGGCAAGCCGATACATCAACGTGCTTGCCGCTGGCGCCAAGGAAGGCGCTTCGGAGATTACCGAGACAGCCGCAGCATTGAAGAACTCGGGTACGGTGGCAGCAGCGGCAGGCCTTTCTTTCGAGGCCACGAACGCGGTGCTGCAGTCGCTTTCGGCAATCTCCCTTAAAGGGAGCGAGGCAGGTACCGGCTTGCGTAACGTGCTGCTGCGGCTGCAGGCCGGGGCGGACGACACCAACCCTAAGCTGGTAGGACTGCAAACTGCCCTCGATAACCTGGCGCAAAAGAACCTGTCCGCGGCAGAATTGACAAAGCAGTTTGGCGCGGAGAACGTGGTCGTAGCCCAGCGCATGATCGCAAGCCGGGGCGAGATAGAGCGCCTGACTGGAGCCATAAGCGGCACACAGGAGGCCTATAAGCAGGCAGGCGACAACACGAACAACTTCGAGGCGGACATGAAGAGGCTGAAGGCTTCCTTCGAGACGCTGCAGATCGAGGTAATGAGCAAGATGCTGCCAGCACTCGAGCTATTTACGCGCGCCACCATCGCGCTGATCAACGGTCTGAAGGAGTTGCCGGGCTGGATTTACGACAACCGCGAGGCCCTCCTCGCCCTGGTGGTGGCGCTCGTAAGCCTCAACGCGAATCAGATTCGTGCCTCGGCCAGTACGCTTGCCTTCACGGCCGTGGAGAAGGCAAGGGCAATCGCCACCAAGTCTTCAGCCGCGGCGCAGTGGCTGCTCAATGCGGCCATGACCGCGAACCCCATCGGACTTGTGATCGCGGCGGTGGCCCTGGTGGTGGCAGGCTTCGTAACGCTCTACAAGAACAGCGAGATGCTCCGGGCAGGCATCGCAGGCCTGTGGAACGGCATCAAGGAGCTTGCCTCGATGTACCTGCAGTTTTGGAAGGCGCTTGCCACAGGCGATATCTCCGGCATCGTGGACATGTTCAAGGGAGCAGGCAAGCGGATTGCAAGTGCCTTCTCCTCGGGCTACGACGAGAAGATCAAGGAGGAGCACCAGGTCAACAAGCGGGCAGACGCCGACCGTGCCAAAGACCGAGCAGAGTCGGAGGCCAAGGCAGCCAACGCGGCTACCCAGCAGGCGGTGGCGGCCAAGGTCGGCCTTATCAAGAAGCTCGAGGAGGACATGAAGGCGCTGCGAGACCAGCTTTCCGATGCCGCCACCAGGTCGGAGATCGACCGCATCCGCAAGCAGATCGTGCGCACCCAAGCGGTGCTCGATGAGCTGACGGGTAAGGCGGCGGAAGAACGTGCCAAGAAGGCTAAGGAGGAAGCCGAGAAACGCAAGAAGGAACTGGAGCAGCGGGCCAAGGACGAGCTTGACGCTCTGCGCAAGGCACAGGCCAACGAGCGCGCTTTGATCGCCGACGAGACCGCGCGAAAGGTGGCAGATCTGCGTGCCGCGGCTCAACTCGAAGTTGAGGCCGCCCAAGGCCGCAGAAGCACGGCCGAGACCAAGGCCAGGGAGATTGCCTCGATCGAGGCCAAGCTGCAGCGCGACATCGCCGACACGCTCGATAAGGGCCACCGGGCAGCGCAGGAGAAGGCCGAGAAGGCCGCGGCTGATCAGCTACGGATCGCGAGAGACAAAGCCCAGGCACTGGCTGACCTTGCCGTACTGCAGGCGCAGGAAGAGCAGCGCCTAGCCCAGCAGCGCGGCGACTTCGCAGGCAGCCAGGCGGCAGGCCGTCAGCTGCTCGATGCCCAGCTTGCGCAGCTTCAGACGCAAGCCGATATGGAGCTGCAGCAGATGGGATTGACCGAAGAGCGCAAGCAGCTGATTCTTGCCGAGAGCCAGGCCAAGCAGGCGCAGATGCTAGACGGCTACGCCCAGCAGCAGCGCGAGGTGAACGCCCAGACCGCTGCCGGCATCGTGAACGGATTTCAGCAGGCTTTCGGCACCCTGGCCGATTTTCAGGCTATCCAGTCGCAGCGAGAGATGCAGCGGGTGGAGCGCGACAAGGCAGCCAGGTTGCGTTCGCTTAACCAGGAGTTTGCGCAAGGCAAGATCTCCAAGCAGAGCTACGAGCGCGAGAAGGCCGGGATAGAGCAGCGATTCGCCGACGAGACGCGCTCTATCAAGCGTGAGGCTGCGCGGCGCGAGAAGATGTACAACGTGGCCTCTGCCATTATGCAGGCCGCTATCGCCGTGATAGCGGCCTCGGCAAACCCGCTGGGTATTTTCTCGCCGCAGGCCATTGCCACCTCGGCCATGGCCGCGCTCAACATCGCCAAGGTGATAGCCACGCCCGTGCCAGACTTTGCCAAAGGCGGTCTGCTGCCGTCTCGTCGCATGGCGGCAGGCGGGGTGATCTCGGGGCCGAGCCACGCCCAAGGCGGCGTTCCGGTCGTCGGGCCCGGGGGTACTCAGATTGCGGAGGTGGAAGGCGGTGAGCCTATCCTTAGCCGCGCCACATACGCCAACAACCGCCAGCTGGTAGACATGCTGCTTGACACTTCTATGAACCGGGGCGGTGCCGCCCTGGCCATTGACACTTCAGCCTTGAAGGCAGTGCGGTTCGAGACGGGCGGCCTGTTGCCCGGCGGCGCCACATCCACAGCGCCTGCAGGTGCGGAAGTTGTCGCTGAGCTACGCAAGCTCTCCGGCCAGCTTGCGAGTCAGCACCAGGCCATGGCGCAAGTGGTGCAGAATGTGGACAAGCTGATGAAAGCTTACGTGGTCGTCAGCGAGGTGGGCGAGGAACTTGACAAGCTGCGGGAGCTTCGCCGCGACGCTTCAGGCTCTGCCAGAGACGGCACAGCAGGCGGCCAAGACGTACTGCTAGACCGGCTGTACTCCAACCCCAGGTAGAGCCATAGTTGAGCCACCGAAAGCAAAAGGCCTGCAAGTGATTGACTTGCAGGCCTTTTCTGTGGCTTAGTGTGGAGGATAACGGAGTCGAACCGATGACCTTCTGCATGCCATGCAGACGCTCTAGCCAGCTGAGCTAATCCCCCAGGCGTTTTGGGACTGCAAAGATAGCATCGGCGCGGCTTGTGCCCAAGCGCCTGCAGGCAAAATTTTTCTAGGTAGAGAGTATCTCTGCCAGCCGCAGCAGGTCTGGGTGGATGGGTTTTTGTTTGATGAGCGTGTCGCGGAAGGGGGTGTACACTACCTCGTTGTTGATGAGGCCGGCCATCACGTTTTTGCGGCCGGCCAGCAGGCCTTCTACGGCGGCGTTGCCCAGGCGGCTGCCGAGGATACGGTCAGACGCGGTAGGCGAGCCCCCGCGCTGGATGTGGCCGAGGTTGGTCACCTTAATGTCGGCGTAGGGCACGTACTCTTTCACTTTGTGGGCTACCTCTTGGGCGCCGCCTTCTTCGTCGCCCTCGGCTACGATGATGATGGAGCTTGTTTTGCTGCGGCTAAAGTTGCCCTTTAGTGTCTCGATCACCTCTTCTATACTGCTGGCTACCTCTGGCACCATCACCAGCTCTGCCCCGCCGCCGATGCCAGACTGTATGGCGATGTAGCCCGAGTCTCTGCCCATTACCTCGATGAAAAAGATACGGTCGTGGCTGTCGGCCGTGTCGCGGATTTTATCTACGGCTTCCAGGGCCGTGTTTACGGCCGTATCGAAACCGATGGTGTAATCTGTGCCGTAGAGGTCGTTGTCTATGGTGCCTGGCGCGCCTACGGTGGGCAGGCCATACTCGTTGTAGAAGATCTCAGCCCCGGTAAAGGTACCGTTACCCCCGATGGCCACCAGGCCCTCTATGCCGAAGGTCTGCAGTTGCTCGTAGGCCTTTTTGCGGCCCTCGGCGGTGCGGAACTCGTCTGACCGGGCCGATTTGAGGATCGTGCCCCCTCGTTGCACGATGTTAGAGACAGACTGGCTCTCCAGCTTGACGATGTCGCCGCGGATCATGCCTGTGTAGCCGCGGCGGATGCCGTAAACTTCTAACCCATTGTAGAGGGCCGTGCGCACCACGGCGCGGATGCAGGCGTTCATGCCGGGCGCGTCGCCGCCGGAGGTGAATACGGCGATGCGTTTCAGGCGTGGTTCTGTTGTCGAATTCAAAATGTAGTTGCTTTACCTGTAAATACCTACTGCAAAAGTAGGGCCGGGTTGTTACGCCGGGTTTAATACGTTGCCAGGGGCCTGCCCGCCTGGCGGCTGGCCATTTACTCCAGGTCTGTGGCAGATTCCTCGTCGGGGCTGGCGGCATCGGCGGGGTCTGGCCCGGCCACCCAGAGGTCCACCTGATCTCCTACGCGGATTTTTTGGCCTGGTTCTGGCCGTTGGCGCAGCACGGTGCCGTCGGGCTTGCCGCTGCCGCCCTCGTAGATGACGCTGCCCACCTTTAGCTCTAGGCCAGAGAGGGTGAAGCCTGCCTCGTCTTGGCTTTGGCCGGCCAGGTTAGGCACGTCGAACTCTTGCTCGCCCAGGCCGTTGCCCACCACAAGGTCTATCCGGCTGCCTTTGGGCACCTGGGTACCTTCGGTAATGGGCTTGCCGCGGTATAGTTGCTGCAGCACGGCATTAAACTGCAGGTCTGCCACGTATTGGATCTCTCCTTTTTTGAGGCCGTAGCTCTCTAGCTCGCCCTCGGCGTTGGTGACGGAGCGGTTGAGCAGGTTGGGCATTTTGACCAGCGGCGGCTGCCGGCTGTTGAGCGTGACGAAGATTTTACGGCCTACTTTGACCTTTTGCCCAGGCTGGGGGTACTGGCTCAGTACAGACAGCACGGGCTTATCGGGGTTGAAGGTGGAGTCTTCAACAAGGTACTCAAGGTCTCGGGCCTCTAGGTAATCCTCAAGGTCGGCTTGTTTCATGCCGACAAGGTCTGGCACGGTGACGATCTGGTTGTGGTGCGTCGTCCAAGGCAGGTAGACGTAGAAGAACAGTAGCACCACCGAGGCCATCAGGCCCACGATGATGCCCAGGTGCAACCACACATCGCGCCGAGACCGCGGCGTAAGCGAGAAACGCATGATACAAAGGTAGGGTAGGATGGGGGAGTGGGGGGGTAACAGGGCAGCGAGTAATCATATTGCCACAAAAACCGCCCAGCACCCCGAGTACTTTGCCAGAATTATGCAATCAGGTCATTACGAGCATCTCCTAACAGTAGCTCTGACAAGGGCTGTTGGCCATGTGGATACCTCTCAATTTGTAGTTGAGCGAGAAAACCTGGATCCCGAACGGGCAGCTATTTTCTTAACCCGCCATTTGGCAGCAACCATTGGGCAAGTATTACACACGCTGGCCAGCAACGAGGAAGATGATGCAAAGGCAGTGGCCGAACAGGTATCAATTGCCAATAGGATAATTGAGTTTTTGCAAGGGCAAGAGTATGATCAGCGACTTACAGAACAAGGTCGGTTGCTGAGGGCTGTACTACCACGGCTTGTCGTCCCGCATGATTATCAGCATCGCGTAGGAGATTACCTGAAGGAGATTGAGCCCGCGCTTCGGTTTTCGCAGTCTGAGCTGTTTTCGGGCGGTAATTCAGGATTATCCCTCACTAGTGAATTACGCAAAGAGATTGCAACTGCTGATTCTATTGACCTGATTGTCTCTTTTGTTAAATGGAGTGGCCTGCGCCTGCTTATTGACAGGCTAGAAAACTTTGCCAACCAAGGTAAGCGCATAAGGATATTAACCACCACATACATGGGTGCAAGCGATGCCAAAGCAGTTGAGGCGCTTGCAGCTTTGCCAGGGGCAGAAGTACGCATTAGCTACAATATGGCTCGAGAGCGTTTGCATGCCAAAGCCTATATGTTTGGCCGTGCGTCTGGGCTGTCAACAGCTTATATCGGTTCTAGCAATATGAGCAGATCGGCACTTACCAGCGGGCTGGAGTGGAATGTGAAGCTGACGGCCCAAGACAATGCTGCTATTATTAAAAAGTTTGAGGCCACGTTTGAAACCTACTGGAACGCACCCGACTTTGAGCCATTTGTACCCGATGAGCCAGGGACAAAGAGGTTACGGCTGTCTTTAAACGAGCAAGGGGCTGCAAGCAGCGATGATTCAGAGGTGCTGGCAGGCTTTCACTTAAGGCCGTATGCTTTTCAGCAAGAAATTCTTGACCGACTGGCGGCCGAGCGCAGCTACCATGGCAGATACCGCAACTTAGTTATTGCCGCTACCGGAACGGGGAAAACGGTGATTTCGGCTTTTGATTATGCAAGATTTGCCAAAGCGCATAATAGGTTTCCAAAACTGCTTTTTGTGGCTCATCGAGAGGAAATCTTAAGGCAGGCGCGCAGCACCTATCGGCACATTTTAAATAATCCCAATTTTGGTGATTTGTGGGTCGGAGGGCAGACACCAAATTCTTACGACCACCTGTTTTTATCGGTGCAAACCTTTGATTCTCAAAAGCAGTATCTACAGAAGGCATTAGGAAAGGCGCATTTTGAATATATTGTACTAGATGAGGTGCATCACGTTATCGCAGCATCGTACCGGCCGTTGGTAGATTATTTCAGACCTGCGATTTTACTGGGCCTTACCGCAACGCCAGAGCGCGCCGATGGAGGCTCTATCTTACCAGATTTTGATAATACCATCGCCGCCGAGATTAGGTTGCCAGAAGCCATTGCGCGTGGGTTCTTGGTGCCTTTTCAATACTTCTGCGTTACAGATCCGGTTGATTATCGGAGGGTACAATGGGAGAGAGGGCGCTATTCCGTAGAGGCTCTTTCTGAGCTATACAACCAAAATGTAATAAGGACGCAGGCCATCGTGACCTCGCTCCATAAATACTTACTGAATCCGAGTAAGGTAAAGGCATTAGGCTTTTGTGTCTCGCGCGCCCATGCGCAATACATGGCAGAGCAGTTTAACAATATAGGGCTGCCAGCCGCCGCCCTTGTTAGCGGAGATGCAACATCAGAAATACGCCAGAGTCTTAGAGAAGATCTTAGAACTGGTAAGATAAGCTACCTCTTTGTAGTAGATATTTTTAATGAGGGGGTTGATATCCCAGAAATTGATACAGTTTTATTTTTAAGACCTACTGAAAGCCTGACTGTTTTTTTGCAGCAGTTGGGCCGAGGTTTACGACATCATTCTGATAAAGAGTGCCTGACTGTTTTGGATTTTGTGGGCCAAGCTCGTGCAGAATACTCTTGTGAGCAGCGGTTTAGAGCCTTAATTGGGCGTACCGGCACCTCAGTTATTAGTGAAATAGAGGCTGGCTTTGACCGGCTGCCCCCTGGGTGCACTATTCAGATGGAGAAGGAGGCCATGCAATCCATTTTGGAGAACATTAAGGCGGCCACAGGCAGCAACCTCCGAAATCTGATCAGAAGACTTGAGCATTTTGAATTGGAGAGTGCGCTGCCCTTAAAACTGACCTTTTTTCTGGCGCATACAGGCTTTAGTTTGATGGATATATACAAGGCCAGAGCCACGACCCGCGGTTGGTATGCACTAAAGGTACGTGCGCGCAAGGCTCTACCGACGCTGCCAAAAGAGGAGGCAGATTTGGTTGGCCAATTGTGGCGGCTTGCGCAAATCAACAGTCCGGCCTTTATCAGCTTTGTAAAACAAATCTTTGGCAGCCAGCAATCTATTATTAGCCTGCTTGAAGGGCCCAAGGGTCAGGCTTATGGCCTTATGCTGCATTACTTGCTGTACCAAAAGCCAGGCCCTAAAGTACCCGTAGGCTCTTTAGAGGCCAGCCTGCTCGCGCTACGTAATGCGACGACTTTGGCAGAAGAGGCGCTTGAGCTGCTTGAGGTATGTGAGCAGCAGATAGATTACGTGCCGCCGGTGATGGCGCTGCCTTACGTTTGTGCCCTTGAGCTGCATGCTCGTTACTCTAGAGACGAGGTATTGGCGGCCTTAGGGGTATGGCAATTTGAGCATGCCCGCTCTGTGCGAGAAGGCGTTTGTATGGTACCTGATTTGAATACCGAGATCCTGTTTGTTGAATTGCAGAAGAGCAAGGAGCGCTATGCACCCTCAACACTTTACAACGATTATGCCATATCAGACACGCTTTTCCATTGGGAGTCTCAGAATGCCACCAGCGCATTTACGCCCAAGGGTCAATCCTACATTAACCAAAGTGCGTTGGGAAAGACAATTTTGCTTTTTGTTAGAGAGCAGCGCTACAACGAAGGTGGCTTAACACTACCCTATGTTTTCTTAGGCCCGGTAAAATACAAGTCTCACACAGGTGGCAGGCCTATGGCCATCATTTGGGAGCTGGTTACGCCACTGCCTAGCTTTCTTTGGCACGAGGCTGGTAAGCTGGCTGTAGGTTAGGGCTATGCAGGCGATGGACGTCTTTGCTACGATAGTTGTAAATCTCGTGCCGGTAAACCCCGCTTTTGCTTTAAAGCCTACCCATATTCCACTTTCCTGGCACCGCATTTGCTCCTTACATTTGTGCTAACCGCACGCCACACAGTTGGCTGACAATCAGCTAACAAAAGTTCAACACCTACAACTAAAGTACAATATATGTCTACCACAGCCACTGCTTCTGCTGCCCTGAAAGGGGGTGAGTTTTTGGTCCGCGCCGTTGAGGCTCAGGCAGTTTTTACGCCTGAGCAGTTTACAGAAGAGCAACGCATGATTGCCAAAACGTGCGAGGACTTTCTGCACGCCGAGGTGCTGCCCGTGGTAGATAAACTCGACAGCCACGAAGACCCCACCCTGATGCCCCATCTGCTAGACAAAGCCGGCGAGCTCGGCCTGCTGGGCACCTCTGTGCCCGAGGCGTATGGGGGCTTCGGTATGGACTTTAACACCAGCATGCTGGTGGCAGAGGCCATTGGCTCGGGGTATTCTTTTGCCGTGGCCCTGTCTGCCCATACGGGCATTGGCACACTGCCCATCGTGTACTATGGCAACGAGGCCCAAAAGGCCAAGTACCTGCCCCACCTGGCCACCGGTGCCTACAAAGCGAGCTATTGCCTGACCGAGCCAGACTCAGGCTCAGACGCCAACAGCGGCAAAACCCGCGCTGTGCCCCAGCCAGACGGCAGCTACCGCATCACCGGCCAGAAGATGTGGATCACCAACGGGGGTTTTGCCGACATCTTCATCGTCTTTGCCAAGATTGAAGAGGACAGGAACCTGACGGCCTTCATCGTAGAGAAGGGCTTCGGCGGCATCACCATGAATCCGGAAGAGCACAAGATGGGCATCCGGGGCAGCAGCACGCGGCAAATCTTCTTTAACGACACGCCCGTGCCAGCCGAAAACCTGCTGGGCGGCCGGGGCAACGGCTTTAAGATTGCCGTCAACATCCTCAACATCGGGCGCATCAAGCTGGCCATTGCGGCCATCGGCGGCAGCAAGAGCGCGGCCACGCTGGCCATCCGCTACGCCAACGAGCGGAAGCAGTTTGGCACCACCATCGGCAGCTTTGGGGCCATCAAGCACAAGCTGGCCGAGCAAGCCATCCGGATCTTTGCCAGCGAGACGGCCTGCTACCGCTGTGGCCAGGATATCGACAACAAAATCCAAGACCTTGCCAGCCAGGGCATGCCAGAGGCCGAGGCCAAGCTGAAGGGCGTAGAGCAGTTTGCCATAGAGTGCGCCCTGCTCAAAGTGCACGGCAGTGAGGTGCTAGACTATGTGGTAGACGAGGGCGTGCAGGTCTATGGCGGCATGGGCTACAGCGCTGATGCCCCTATGGACCGCGCCTACCGAGACAGCCGCATCAACCGAATCTTTGAGGGCACCAACGAGATTAACCGCATGCTGGCCGTGGGCACCGTGCTGAAGCGTGCCATGAAGGGCGAGCTAGACGTGATGGGCCCCGCCATGGCCGTAGCCAAAGAGATTACCTCTATCCCTGACTTTGGCGCCGACGAAGACGAAACCCCCTTTGCCGCAGAGAAGAAGGTGATTGCCAACCTCAAAAAGGCTACCCTGATGATTGCCGGGGCCGCCGTGCAGAAGTACATGATGCAGTTTGAGGAGCAGCAAGAGATTATGATGAACCTGGCCGACATGATGATGGAGGTCTATGTGGCCGAGAGCACCCTGCTGCGCGTAGAAAAGCTGCAAGCCGAGCGCGGCGCCGAGGCCACCAGCCTCTATGCCGACATGGCCCGCACCTATCTGCAAACCGCCGTAGACCGCTGCAACTTGGCAGGCCGCGCCGCCATCCTGGGCTTTGCTGAGGGCGACGAGCTGCGCATCATGCTACTGGGCCTCAAGCGCTTCACCAAAATGGAGCCCTTCAATGCCAAAGAAGCCCGCCGCCGCGTGGCAGACCATCTGCTTGCCAAGAACGGGTACGCGTTTTAAGCAGTCCGCATTGGCCGGTGGTATATCCGCAATTTTTAAGGTATGAACAGAGGGTAAGGGCCTGCCTTAGGTATTGTAGTTGCCTGTAGTACGCTCCAGCCCTTCTCTCTACGCTCCTACCCCGCCTCTGCCCCGGCGCTGGGCGTCGTACCTTTGCAGCCTTATTTACAATTGGATGCTCGGGGGCCGCTGGCCTTGGGGCGTATCGCATCATGGCAGACGAGAAGATCATTTTCTCTATGAACCGGGTCGGCAAGGTGATTCCACCTAAGCGGCAGGTTCTCAAAGACATATACCTCAGCTTCTTTTACGGAGCCAAAATCGGCGTGCTGGGCCTCAACGGCTCGGGCAAGTCCACCTTGCTCAAGCTCATTGCCGGCCGCGACAAGGACTACACCGGCGAGATCGTCTTCTCGCCCGGCTACACGGTGGGCATGCTGGAGCAAGAGCCCGAGCTGGACAAGACCAAAACGGTGATGGAGGTCGTCCGCGAGGGCGTGGCTGAGGTAACCGAGCTCATGGCCGAGTTCGAGAAAATCAACGAGGCCTTCGGCGACCCAGACGCCGACTACGACAAGCTGCTGGCCCGCCAGGGCGAGGTGCAGGAGCGCCTGGACCAACTGGACGCCTGGAACCTGGACCACAAACTGCAGCGCGCCATGGACGCCCTCCGCTGCCCGCCCGGAGACCAGATCGTGGGCGTACTCTCCGGCGGCGAAAAGCGCCGCGTGGCCCTGTGCCGCCTGTTGCTGCAAGAGCCCGACGTGCTGCTGCTAGACGAGCCCACCAACCACCTGGATGCAGAGTCTGTAGAGTGGCTGGAGCATTTCTTGCAGGGCTATAAGGGTACTGTCATTGCGGTAACGCACGACCGTTACTTCCTCGACAACGTAGCTGGCTGGATACTGGAGCTGGACCGCGGCGAGGGTATTCCCTGGAAGGGCAACTACACCAGTTGGCTGGAGCAAAAGCAAAACCGCCTCAAGGCCGAAGAAAAAGGCGAGAGCAAGCGCCAGAAAGCCCTGGCCCGCGAGTTGGAGTGGGTACGCATGGCCCCTAAGGCCCGCCAAGCCAAGAGCAAGGCCCGCCTGGCCGCCTACGACAAAATGCTCAGCGAAGAGTCTCGGGCGTTCGAGGAGAAGCTGGAGCTGTTCATTCCCCCCGGGCCGCGCCTGGGCAACGTCGTCATCGAGGCGCACAACATCAGCAAGGCCTTTGGACACAAGCTGCTCTACGAGAACCTGTCGTTCTCGCTGCCACCTGCCGGGATTGTGGGCGTTATCGGGCCCAACGGTGCCGGTAAGACGACCCTGTTTAAGCTCATCACCGGGGCACTGAAGCCCGACAGCGGAGAGTTTAAGGTGGGCGAGACCGTCCAACTGGCCTATGTGGACCAGGAGCACGACGACCTGAACCCCAACCACACCGTCTTCGAGGCCATCACCGGCGGTACGGACCTGATGATGATCAGCGGGCGGCAGGTACCGAGCCGGGCATACGTCTCGCGCTTCAACCTGAACGGGGCAGACCAGGAGAAGAAGGTGGCAGCCCTCTCTGGCGGAGAGCGTAACCGGGTACACCTGGCCATTGCCCTCAAGCAAGGGGCCAACCTGCTGCTGCTCGACGAACCGACCAACGACCTGGACGTAAACACCCTCCGCGCCCTCGAAGAGGCCGTGGAGAACTTCGCCGGCTGCGCCGTCGTCGTAAGCCACGATCGTTGGTTCTTAGACCGGGTAGCCACCCACATCCTGGCCTTTGAAGGTGACAGCCAGGTGTACTGGTTCGAGGGCAACTACAGCGACTACGAAGAAAACCGCAAGAAGCGCCTCGGCGGCGAAGAGCCCAAGCCCGTGCGGTTTAAGAAGTTGGCGTAGGTATTTGTGATGGAGGGCGTATCGGGCCAAGAAGCCTTTTACTTTACTGCTCACTTTAAAGAGCGGCTAGAAAAACGGCTTAAGGAGCTGGGTGCGCCCTTACATCTTATACTGGAGACGGCAGCCCATCCAGAGCAAGTTCTGAAGGATGAGACTGACTCAGATCTGGTTATCCACCAGTCAAGATTTGAATTAGACGGTAAGCGGTACTTATGCAGAGTTGTGGTTAACTTCACGACAACGCCTGCCACGCTAGTGTCGTTTTACCTAACCAGCAAAACTGATAAGTACTGGAAGCTATGAAAGTTACCTACGACCTGCAAGCCGACGCTTTATACATAGTGCTTAAGGAAGCGCCCGTGGCAGAAACGGATGAGCTATCGCCGGGTGTCATTGCTGACTTTGACCAAGACGGTAACATCATTGGGTTGGAGGTTATTTCTGCCTCGAAGAGAGTAAACCTGCCCCAGAGGGTTGAACATGAGGTGATTGTCAAGGCTAATCCGCCATCAATCGGTCCTGTAGCTGCGTAGCGTTAGGGAGACAATTTATTTGGCTCTGAAGGTGGAAGAGACCAGAGCAAGTATTTCGTTGCCTGAGTATAGCAAGGATTGTCTTTGGGTTTTGTCAGAGAATGTTGGTTTAGATGCATTTGCTAGCAGGGAACCTCTGAGCGATTTGTTAGCGCGGTAAGGCGCTTATGGCTTATGTGCTGACGTGGATTGAGTTTTTTCTTGCCTTATTGTATTAGGAATTTATTCTTCATAGTTATACATTTGCTTCACTTTCTTCAAATTTGTGCTGTCTTAGGTTTTTGCCTCTGGTCGGCTCTGGAGGAAGCTTATTGAAGTGGAGACCAGCAACCACTTAAAAAACGGGGCAGATCCTGAAAAGCCATATGAGTAAGGAAGTAATTAGGCAAATCTGATGGGATTACTCTCAAATTTACTTGGAAACGCAACAGAGCTTAATGTAAATGAGTTGCAGAACGAATTCTCTTCTATCCTCTGCGATGGTGAGGAGATTCAGGCGGCATTCAAAATTTTCAGAGACAAATGGGTGTTTACGAACAAGCGGCTTATTATGGTTGATGTTCAGGGCATGACAGGCTCTAAAAAGGAGTACCACAGCGTGCCTTACAAGTCTGTCACCCATTTTCTGGTAGAAACTGCTGGCACTTTCGATGGCGATTGTGAAATTCAGATATGGATTTCTGGAACGCCTACTCCGTTTAAAAAGGAGCTTAAAAAAGGCATTGATGTGATAGGACTGCAGAAAACGCTTGCGACCTTTATCTGCAAGTAATCTATTGCCTTAAGGTAAGGCTTTTGCTTCAATCGGTACCCAACCATTGTGCTTTGAGCGGTGCTAAGGCCGCTGCTGAGCATTTGACCTCTAAAGCCTGATCAATTTCCTTATTTGGAAGCGTGCAGGCGGGCCAGGCAGAGGGTAGTTGATTTGATAAAAAAGCTAAAGACTACTGTATTGAGAAGTTGGCGTAGGGCCAAGGATGTACACCATTGAAATGCCCGACAGGTATGCTGCCGGGCATTTTTTGTACACAGGTTTTATGCCTACTTCTTGCGCCCGGGTTTGGCTTTAGCCTCTGGGGGTGCGGGGGCTTCGGTTACTTTTTTGGGGCGGCCGCGGGTGGGTTTGGCGGCGGCAGCATCGGCAGCGTCGGCGCGGGCGATGGTCTCTTCTAGCACTTGCTCTGAGCGGGTCAGCTTGCGCTCTTTGGTGGCTTTGGGCTCGCGCTTCTTCTTCTCTACGGGGATGACCGGCTCTGGCGGGCGCACGTGGCTGCCGCGCAGCTCGTCGGCCAAGAAGGGGGCTGTGATGCTTTCTGGGGCTTGGGCTACCTGCTCAGGCGTGCCCTGGGCTACAATGCGGCCGCCGGCAGCACCACCTTCGGGGCCAAGGTCTATCAGGTAGTCCGAGACCTTGATCACGTCCAGGTTGTGCTCGATGATGAGCACCGTATTGCCCTTATCTACCAGGCGTTGCAATACGCCCAGCAGGTGGCGGATGTCCTGGAAGTGGAGGCCCGTCGTGGGCTCGTCTAAGATGTAGAGCGTCTGGCCCGTGTCTCGCTTGCTCAGCTCGGTGGCCAGCTTTACCCGCTGGGCCTCGCCGCCGGAGAGGGTGGTGGCCTGCTGCCCCAGGGTGATGTAGCCCAGGCCCACCTCGGCAAGGGTCTGGATGCGGCGCACGATGGAGGGCTGGTTCTCAAAGAATGATACGGCCTGCTCTACCGTCATGTCCAGCACGTCGGCAATAGACTTGCCCTTGAAGCGGACCTCCAGCGTCTCGCGGTTGAAGCGCTTGCCTTTGCAGGTCTGGCACTGCACGTGTACATCGGGCAGAAAGTCCATCTCTATCACCTTCTGGCCACCGCCCTCGCATTCTTCGCACCGGCCGCCCTTTACGTTAAAGCTGAAGCGCCCCGGCTTGTAGCCCCGGATCTTGGCCTCTGGCAACTGGCTGAAGAGCGTGCGGATGTCCGTAAAGACGCCCGTGTAGGTGGCCGGATTGCTGCGTGGCGTGCGCCCGATGGGCGACTGGTCTACCTCAATCACCTTGTCCAGATGCTCCAGCCCGGTAATGCTGCGGTAGGGCAGTATCTCTTTGTGGCCGCGGAAGAAGTGGTTGTTCAGTATCGGGTACAGCGTGTCGTGTATGAGCGTGCTCTTGCCCGAGCCCGACACACCGGTAACGGTGGTGAGCGTCCCCAGCGGCAGGCGGAGGGTGACGTCTTTGAGGTTGTTGCCTGTGGCCCCGGCCAGCTCTAGCCAGTGGCCTGTGCCGCCTCGGCGGGCCTCGGGCAGGGCGATGGTCTCTTCTCCTTTTAGGAAACGGCTGGTGGTGCTGCCATTCTGCAAAAACGCCTCTGGCGTGCCTGCGCCTACCACCTGGCCCCCGTGGCGGCCCGCGCCGGGGCCGATGTCGAGGATGTAGTCGCTGGCCAGCATCATATCCCGGTCATGCTCGACGACGAGCACCGTATTGCCCAGGTCTCGCAGGTTTTTGAGGGCGGTAATGAGCTTGACGTTGTCGCGCTGGTGCAGGCCGATGCTGGGCTCGTCCAGAATGTAGAGCACGTTGGTGAGCTGGGTGCCAATCTGCGTAGCCAGGCGTATGCGCTGCGCCTCCCCGCCTGAGAGGGTCTGCATGGTGCGGTCCAGGTTCAGGTAGCCCAGGCCCACTTCTACCATAAACCCGATGCGCTTGCGAATCTCTTTCAGGATTTCTTTGGCGATGAGGCGCTGGCGGGGCGAGAGGCGGTCTTGCAGGTTGCTGAACCACTGGGCCAGGGCCTCGAGGTCCATCTGGGCCAGCTCGGCTATGTTGTGGCCGTCAATCTTAAAATGCAGGCTCTCTTTTTTGAGGCGGCCGCCGCCGCACTCGGGGCAGGGCACGTAGCGGATAAAATCAGCTGCAGCCTCGGCCATCTTCTCGGTGCCCTCGTGCAGCTGGCTTTTCAGGTAGGGCACCAGGCCCTCGTACTCGGTGTCGTAGTACCGGCCATACATCTCAGACTTTACCCGCAGCACCAGCTCTGAGCCGTGCAACAGCTCCTGCACCACCTCGGGCGGCAGGTCTTTGATGGGCTTGGAGATGCTCTGGCCGCGCTTTTTAAGCAAGGCCTGCAGCTTATGGAAGATCCACACGTCGCGCCACTCGCCCAGCGGGGCCAGCCCCCCGCGCGAGACAGACAGGGTTGCGTCTGGGATGAGCAGCTCTTCTGATATCTCCTCTACCCGGCCCAGCCCGTTGCAATGCGGGCAGGCCCCGTAAGGCGAGTTGAAGGAGAAAGCGTTGGGCGCGGGCTCATCGTAGCTCAGGCCCGTGGCCGGGTCCATAAGCGTGCGGCTAAAGTGGCGCGGCTCGGGGTTGTCTGCCACAAGGGCCGTCAGCAGGCCTTTGCCGTGTTGCAGGGCCGTCTGCACGCTTTGGGCCAGGCGGAACCTGTCGTCGCGGCTGGGCACCAGGCGGTCTATGACGATCTCGATGTCGTGGATCTTGTACCGGTCTAGCTGCATCTTCGGCACGATGTCTTGCACCATGCCATCTACGCGCACCTTCCCAAAGCCCAGCTTGGCGATGCGGACGAATTCTTCGCGGTAATGGCCCTTGCGGCCCCGGACAACGGGGGCCAGCAGCGTGAGTTTCTGCCCGGCGTAGTCGTTGAGGATGGCTTCGATGATCTGGTCTTCGGTCTGCTTCACCATCCGGTTGCCCGTCAGGTAGCTGAAGGCCTCGCCGGCGCGGGCGTAGAGCAGGCGCAGGAAGTCGTAGATCTCCGTCACCGTGCCCACCGTGGAGCGCGGGTTGCGCGAGGTGGTCTTCTGCTCGATGCTGATAACCGGGGAGAGGCCCTCTACCTTGTCCACATCGGGCCGCTCCATCTCCCCAATAAACCCCCGTGCATAGGCAGAGAAAGATTCCATGTACCGGCGCTGGCCCTCGGCATAGAGCGTGTCGAAGGCAAGGCTGGACTTGCCCGAGCCGGAGATACCCGTGATGACAACCAGCTTCCCCCGCGGCAGCTCTACCGACACATCCTTCAGGTTGTGCTCGCGCGCCCCGCGGATGCTGATGGTATCGTAGCCGGTAGCGTCGGTGCGGTGGGGTGCGTCGGGTAGTAGGGCCATATCCAGTACTAAACCGCGAAAGTAGGGCCGGGGTTCGGCCCGAGCCTCGGCACGAGCAAGGGCCAGCCTGCCACAATCCTGCTCGTAGGTGCTTATTTGCCGGCACAGCATTTTGTTTGGGCAGTACCGTTGTGCTTATTTGCACATAGTTTATAAGCAATTATGCATTTAGCCGCATGAATCTTGGAACGATTGGTATCCTGGGGGGGATGTACGAAGAGGTCGCCGGCTTGGTGGCCCAGATGGAAAACGTTTCCGTGCAAAACGGTGGCCAACGTGCCTACTACCTGGGCACGCTTTGGGGGCGGCAGGTGGTGGTGGCATTCTCGCGCTGGGGCAAGACAGCAGCGGCCACGACCTGCACCCACATGGTGTTGGCCTTCGGTATTACCGAGCTCTACTTCGTAGGCTTGTGCGGCGCTGTGGACCCCGGGCTGCAGATCGGCGATATGGTGCTGGGCACCAGCTTCTACATGCACGACATGGACGCCCGCCCGGTGCTGGCCCGCTTTGAGCTGCCGCAACTTGGCCTACAGGCGCTACCGGCAGACGCCACCCGTATTGCTACCGCCAAGCAGGCTTTGGCCCAGATGCTTGAGATGTACGGCAGCATCCCCGGGCTTACGCCGCTGCAGGTGGAGCTTTTTAACCTGCACAAGCCAGTCTTGCACCAAGGGGCCATTGCCAGCGGAGACCGTTTTCTGGCACAGGGGGCAGACAAAGCCGCCTTGCGGCAAGCCCTGCCAGACGTGCTATGCGTAGAGATGGAAGGCGCCGCCGTGGCCCAGGTCTGCTACGAGTACAAGCTGCCCTACACCATCGTCCGCATCGTGTCAGACACGGCCGACGATGGGTCTGAGTCTGACTTCCTTGGCTTTAGTACGCAGATAGCGGCCCCATACGCAAAGGCCGTACTACAGCATCTGCTGCAATACGGCCAGAGGTAGGTTGTTTTTGTGGTTAGGGTTTGGGCTCTAGCGGCGTTGGGTGCCTACCCAGTCGTTCTGAAAGTCTTGTAGCTCGGTATCGGTAAACCCGTAGGCCTGCTGCACCAGGGTGATGGCCGTCTGCAGACGGGGCAGCGTCTGGGCGCTACGCGTAATAAATTGGTAGGCGCTGCCCGGGCCTGTGGCGGGCGCGCCCATCAGGGCCAGCACCTGATCTATCTGGGCATCGCTGAGGCGGCGTTGAGCGTAGGGCAGGGTACGGTAACCGTGAGCAAAGCCGATACCTTCGGCCAGTTTGTGGAGGGCGCTGCCTTTGTCGGTAGGGGTGGGGCTGCCAGCCAGCAGCAACCGCGTCTGGTAGCAGTAGTGTATGATGGTGGCACCGGTCACCTTGTCGAGCAAGGTTTTGATGTCTGTGGCAGCCGCCTGGGCCTCGGTGGCGTTGCTGTTGCGGGTGGCGGTTTGCAGGCGGCGGAGGGCCAGGCCCATCTGGCTGTAGTAGCCGTTGCCGTCGTTCTTATCGCGCTGGGCCAGGTAAGAGCCCAGGGCGCTGTCGGGCCGGGTATGCAAAGTGGCACTGCCCGAGCTGGGGAACGTTCGGCTCATGCCCAGCAGCCCCATCACCTTGTCAGACGTGGCCACCGTCAGCGGTTGATCCAGCAATTGGTGGACGCGGTAGGTGAGCAGCGCCCCGAACAAGCCTTTTTCTACCACTTGCTCGGTCTCTATGCCGTAGCGGTCTAGCAAATACTGGGTGTTGTTGACCACGCCGCCAGTGCCGGCCGTGTCGCTCTCTTCAAAGCTATAGACCTGGCCCGAGGCCGCGGCCATGGTGGCCAGCCACCCCGCAGGCCCGCCGATGCGGCCGGCAAAGTAGGGCGTGGCAGCCTGGGCCACGCTGGGCGTGCCGCTGGTAAAGAGGCTTTGCAGGCGCGCGGCGTCGAGCGTATTGGCGCGGTTGCGGCCGCGGCGGGCCTCGGCCATCATCAGCACCATGCGGCGGCGTATCGCCCGCTCGTCGGTGCTGTTGGCCAGGTATTGGGTAGTGTCGTAGGCGGCGGGGCCGGTGGGGGCTGGGTCGTCTTTTTTACAGGCGGCCAGGGTGGCCAGGCCCACAAGCCCAGCCGCAAGAAGCAGGTTACGCATAAGCAGAAAGTGGTGCAAATATAGGCCTTATTTAGACCTGGTCTATATACAGATAAGATGATTTTTGTCAACCCCTGTGGCCCGGGCATGCAAAAGGGCCGGTGTTGCCGGCCCTTGGGGGGGATGGAAAAACTAAAACTCGGGGAAGACCTCTTCGAAGGCAAACTCCCAATAGTCTGGCTTGGCCTGCCAAAGCTCCTGCGCCTTTTCTTCCGTCATGATGTTGTAGTCCCCTCGTTTATAGGACAGATCATCAAACGCTTGGCGAGCCCCTAAAGGAGTATCCGGGACCCAGTGCAGAAGTAAAGGGTTCGTTGAATAAATCTTACCGTTAACCTCAATCTTACGGAGAGTCGTTACATGCGTTTCAGGCTCGTCAAGCATGTAGTTGTAAGGGAGCGCCCCATAGTAAAGATCTTTTGCCAGATCGTCTAAGGTTTGGCCTGCCACCTTGGCTATGGGGGCAAACTCCTCTTCTAACACCTTGCCGTTGTAGGTCAGGCTATAGCCTTTAGCCGTAATCTGAAGTGTTAGGTCAACAAGGCCCAGGTTCTTTTCTTCGGCAAAATAACTGCTAGCAACTTGGTATTGCATACCCTCTCGCTTGTTGTCTTTAACCTGAATGAAGGGCAATGAATGTGCTACCAACTCACTTTTGTCGCCGCGGACTTCGCTTGGTGTTCCTTCTAGGCCAAAGTGCTTGTCTCCTACTTTGAGCACCGTTAGCCGGAGATCGCTGCCCTCGGGTAAGGGTGTAATCAGACTAGTGCTAGCAGAGCTAAGTGCTCTATAGACTCCACCTACCTGTGCAAGCCAGCCTTGGCTTACCAGTTTTTGAAGCATACAACCAGTGGCAGCCACGGGTATCATCGGAAAGAGCTGCTCTGTTACCTGGGCCGCCGTTAGCGGCCCTGCCTCTAGCAAGTGGTAGAAGACCCCAGCCGTGAATGTGTTCTGGTGCAGAACGCTTACTGCAGTGCCAGATACATAGCCCTGGAGTACAGTGCCTTTGACGGTTAAGGTTAAAGGATTTTGCATGACTTTGCGTTGTTGAAGGTTGAGAAATAAAGCTTGAGAAAATATGGTTAAAGCAGAGTTGGGAGTTGGGCAAGCTCTACCAATGCCGGGTTGGTGCCCGTGCGTAGGCTAGACTGTGGGCCAAAAAGCAAGAGCCGGCTTTTAGCCCTAGTTAGCGCAACGTTTAGGCGGTTGGGCACATGGAAGAAGCTATCCTCAGAGTACTTGGTGAAACAGAGCAGAACGATGTCAGCCTCTTTGCCCTGCACACTGTCCACCGTATGGACGACTTCTTCACGGTCTATCCCGGCTTTTTTGAGTAGGTCGGCTATCAGGCGCCGCTGCCTTTGGTAAAAGCAGATGATGAAGACCGAAGGCTTTGCCTCGCCTTGCTGGGTAGCCAGCACTCGTTTGTAGGTTGCAACGGCTTTCTCTGCCTCCTCTTTGTTATCTCTGCCTGTATCTCGATGGGGATACGCTATCCATGTAGCCGGTGCGGTGTCTACGTCGCCCAAAAGACCCAGATAAGGCTTTATCCGGTTGCTCTGTGCCCGGGCTGTGAGCATATTCTTGCCAAGGTAGAAGTGTGCCCGGGGGATTGCCGCCAGCTCATCTACCATACGGTGTTGGTAGGTCAGGCTCTCAAAGCGGGGCTCCCAGCTTGAGGCTACAAGCCGCGTATCTGGGTTTTGGTACACACCTCGGTTTAGCCCAAAGTCTTGGCCTGTTTGAAGCATCGGAGCCAACCCTTCCTGAAAAAGCTCTAAGACAGAAGGGAGCAGTACCCTGGCCTTGTCTATTAGCTCTGCCTTTCTACCCTCTGCCGGCGTAGATGCTGCCGCTTCGTAAAATTTGCGCATATGCTTTTGGCACCTGTCTGCGTCTTTGCGGAAGGCCCAGGCGTTGCACAGGCTGTCGGCCAGCTCAAGCGCCGTTGCTTCTGGAATCCCAAGCTGGTCTCGGTAGGCAATAGCCAGCTCGTTGGCGTCGGCATAGGGCGCTAGCTGCGTGTTGTCGCCCACCATCACCCACCGCTTTGCAAAGCGGGCCGGTACCAAAAAACCCTGCAAAGACACTTTTGAGGCCTCGTCTACAATCAGGTAATCAAAGGGAGCCGTGTCATGCTGAGCGTATTTTAGGCCGGGGTGCTGTAAAAGCCCCACCAGCGTGCCTGCAACCAGATCGGCATTGTTGAGCAAAAAATGCTGTAACTCTACGGACTTTGGATCCGCCACCAAACCTTCAAGAACCTTTTGGCCGGTGGTTGGAGCTTGCAACGTCTGCAAGTGGGCTTGTGTTTTGGCCGCAAATTGCTTGTATAGGTTCTCCGCATACAGCTCTTCCCGAACTTGGCTGTGGGTTATGGCATTAGGGTTAGATGCTATGCGCACGGCTAACAGGCCTTTCACCTTTTGAGCCAGCAGGCGCTCAAGCACGTTGTCTATGGCTACGTGGGTGGCAGAGGTTAGCAACACTCGCTTGCCTCGGGCAATCAGTTGCAGCACAAGCTCTAGAATCACGGTCGTCTTGCCCGAGCCAGGAGGGCCCTCCAATAAGGCCATGTCGGGCGTGGCCAGGGCTTTGCGCACCCAGGCACGTTGCTCAGTTGCGCCGGCACGGGTCCCATCTGTCAACACCTGCCAGTTGGGTTCAGCTTGCGGCTCGGGCTGGCTTTCTGCTGCTTTGGCTTTGTCTTGCGCAGGGCCTAAAAAACGGGTGAGCGGCTTTAGCGATGGAGGCAAGTTATTGTGTCTGCCCCAAGCCTTTACGGCCGTTATCTGTTGTTTTAGCTCATTCAGGTTCAGCAGCACATACAGGTTGGCCTTAAGGTTGTCTCTGTTTGTGGGTTCAAACCAGTAAAAGCGCTCGTCTTCTTTGGCGGTCGGTGTTAAAGTAAAAAATCCTTGGTCATTTAGGCTTATGCCTTTAAGGTCTTGAGCATCGTTGCCTATGGCCTCAGACTGCGCTTCGATGGCCCGCTCAAGTGTTTTCAGCAAGAAGTCTTTATCCACCTTGCTACCTGTTTTGGGGTCTAGGTTTAGCGATACGTACCGCTCACGGGCTTTTTTCTTAACCGCCAGGTCTGCTAGGTTGACGTGCACCGGGCCTTTGTCCAGGTAGATGGTGGCTTTGGCTTTGGGATCATTTAACAGGTCTGCCGGCAACCAAACTAAGCCTTGGCGGCTTTCGTAAAAGGCGGGTTGTGCAGCCGACTGGTGGCCTGGCCTTACCTCTACCTTCACCACACGATTTTGCACATGTCTGGGTAGAGAGCAGGCCTGATAAGCCACAGGGTTAAGCGGGTAGCGCAAAGCAAGCGCCTGTAGAGCTTTGAGCTGAGCCTCTAAGAACGCCTTATGCGTTTTAAGGAACGTAGGGTAGCACATGGGTGCAGCTGTTGGTATAAGAGTTTGGTTGAAAGGGCCCGCAAGGGCTTGTCAGAGTTGACGCTGCAAGTCTATTTGCGTTTAAACGTGGTATAGATGTTTATTTGTAATTAAGACACTTATAGCATGCTGATGGACAAGAATGACGCAAAGTCTAAAGAAGAGCGCCTAAAGGCTGCCCTAATGAGCGAAAAAACCGTCAGTATTTTACTTGTAGGGCCCAGCGGCTCGGGCAAAACCCATACGGCAGAGGCTGTGCTAGAGCAGTTGGGCTTCAAACGCCGCTACATCTCTGCCCAGTTTGCCCCTCAAACCCCTGACGGTTGGTTTGCCCTCATGGGAGACATGATGCGAGCCCAAAACCGGGTGCTGGTCATAGACCATATTGAGGATATGCCTATGCTGGCCCAGGCCGCCATGTTTACGGCTTTTTCAAACACCCACGACGAGTTGTCCACCTTTCCTGACTCTAGCTACAGCGTTAAGGTGATCTTCACCAGTGTAAAATCTATTGCCGAACTGCGCTCGAGTGCAGATGTGCTGATGCCTCATGTGTACGACCGAATAAGCCACATCATTGTCCGATTTAAGGGTTTGGCTGAGGCCCAAAACCTTTGGGACAGCTTCAAGTCTGTTTGGAAAGCGCAGAAGCTCCAAGAGTCTGGGCAACTACCTGATGCCACCCTCCGCGCCTGGATACACAACAACGTAGAGAAAATGAATGGCAACTTCAGAGACCTTGAGAAGATTGCCATCCGCTGGCACCATTACCGAGCCTTAGGCTATGAAGAGGGGCGAATTCTAGGACATATTCGCAAAGAATACGAAGAGGTAGGATTCGGCGCAGAGCCCGAGGAGACAGGAGCCGTGTTTCACATCCCCTCGGACAAACCATGGGTAGAAATTGAGGCTGAGTTCAGGCGCTATGTAAAAGAATGGGCTGTTAAAGAAACAGGCTCTGTAAAGCAGGCAGCTGCCAAGCTAAAGGTGAGCGCGCGCACCCTCGACCGCTGGACCTAGGTTACCCATTAGCCAACCCTATCTTGCGATTATGGCTAATGTCCAGCCCGATGATTCCACCTCTGCGCTTGCCCAATTTTTACACCACCACCCCCCCCAGGCTACCTGGCTGGTGGCCTGCTCGGGCGGGCAAGACTCTGTGGTGCTGGCCGAGCTCTGCGCCCGCCAGCCGGGTATGCGCTTTGCGCTGGCGCATGTGAACTACCACCTCCGCGGGGCAGAGGCCGATGGGGATGCCTCCTTTGTGGCTGCGCTGGCAGCGCGGCTGGGGGTGCCCTGCCATACCAAGTCTGCCCCCATAGAGCGCAAGGCCGGGGTGCAGGCTACGGCCCGGCGGCTGCGGTATGCGTTCTTTGATGCCGTCTGCCGGCAACATGGGTACTACGGTACGCTGGTGGCACAGCATCTGCAAGACCAGGCCGAAACCGTGCTGCTGCGCCTGCTGCGGGGCACGGGGCTCAAAGGGCTGCGGGCCATGTCGGGCTGGGATGCCGAGCGGCGCATAGGGCGGCCGCTGCTGGCCGTGCCCAAGGCAGAGATTACCGCCTATGCCCAGCAACACCAACTGGCCTGGCGCGAGGATGCCAGCAACCAGGCCGATGCCTACCTGCGCAACCGTCTGCGCCACCACCTGCTGCCCGTGCTAGACCGCCTGCAACCCCTCTGGCAACAAAATCTGCTGGCCACAGCCCGGCAGGCCTCCCAGGCCTGGGAGGCACTGGCACCGGCCCAGACGTCGGCAGAGGCCTGGGCCGCCCAATTAACGCTAGACGCTGCGGCTAACTCCTTCGCCCAGGCCGAGGCGCTGGTGGCGGCCTACCCGGGGCTGCATTTTGAACATGCGCTGCGCCTGGTGGAGCCGGGCACCCCCAAGCTGGAGACGGCCGCAGGCGTGTTTGAGCGGCGGGGCGATGCGGTGTATTTCGCGCCTGCGGCCGGTGGTAAACCTCTGGGCAGCCGCAAGGCACCGCCGCCCCTGCCAGAGGCCATTAGCCTGCTGCCGGGCAGCATGGCTCCGGCCACCGTGGCCGAGCTGCGCGCGCAAGCCCGGCAAGGCACCTTTTACCTGGCTGCCGAGGCCTGCCCGCCACCGTACATATTGCGCGCGCCCCAGCCGGGAGACCGCATGCAACCCCTGGGCCTGGCGGGCACCAAATTGCTGACGGACATGCGCCAGGAGGCAGGCCTGCCCCCTGCTGCCCTGCGAGACGTGCGGGTGCTGGTGCGGGCAGACGGTGTGGTGCTTTGGTGCAGCCTGGGGGTGGTGGCAGAGGGAGCGCGGGTAGCCCCAGGGGCACCGGCGCTGTGCATCCGGGTAGGACAATAAGGCTACAACCTTGGCCCCGCTGTTATCTTTGGCCTGCCCTGCGGGCGCATGCCTGCGTCCACGCGTAAAACCCGGGGCCAAAACTCGCAACTATGTCGCACATTCGCGTAGCCATCAACGGATTCGGCCGCATCGGCCGCCTCACCTTCCGGGCTCTGCTCCAAAAAGAGGGGGTAGAGGTTGTCTCCATCAACGACCTGACCAGCACCGCCACGCTGGCCCACCTGCTGAAGTACGACTCTGTACACGGCAGATTTCCGGGTACGGTATCGGTAGATGGCAATGCGCTCGTGGTTAATGGCCAGCGCATCGTCGTAACGGCCGAGAAAGACCCTGCCGCCCTGCCCCACAAGGCCAATCAGGTAGATGTGGTGCTGGAGTCAACCGGTCGGTTTGTAGACGAAGAAGGTGCCGGCAAACACCTGCAGGCCGGTGCCCGCAAGGTCATCATCTCTGCCCCTGCCAAAGGCAACGTGCCTACGGTAGTGCTGGGCGTTAACCAAGACACGCTCACCGGTACCGAGACGATCGTCTCTAACGCCAGCTGCACCACCAACTGCCTGGCCCCCATGGCCAAGGTGCTCGACGACGCCTTCGGTATCGATCGCGGCTACATCACCACCATCCACGCCTACACGCAAGACCAGTCTCTGCAAGACGCGCCTCACAGCGACTTGCGCCGTGCCCGCGCTGCCGCGCTGAGCATCATCCCCACCAGCACGGGTGCTGCCAAGGCCGTCGGCCTGGTGCTGCCTCACCTGAAGGGCAAGCTAGACGGCGTTGCCATGCGCGTACCTGTGCCCGATGGCTCGCTGACGGACCTGACGGTGATCTTGAAGAAGGAGGCTACCAAAGAGCAGATCAACGCTGCCATGAAAGCCGCCGCAGAAGGTGCCATGAAGGGCGTGCTGGAGTACACCGAAGACCCCATCGTATCGGTGGACATCATCGGTAACCCGCACAGCTGCATCTTCGACGCCGAGCAGACGGCCGTCAACGGCAACCTGGCCAAAGTCGTTGGCTGGTACGACAACGAGGCCGGCTACTCTAACCGGGCGGCCGATCTGATCGCCCACATGGCGCGGATGTAGGCTGCCAGATTAACTCTATGTTCAAGGCCCGGCCCTTACGCGCTTTCGTGTAAGGGCCGGGCTGTTTTCGTGCCGGTCACCGATATTGATGTAGCTACATTTACAGTCGCGACGGCGTTTAGCATACCTGCCCATGGGGTTTGCCAAACGACAAGGCTGCCCGTAGCCCTGTCAAGGGTGGGGCAACACCCATACCCATCCTCCGTATAGACAACGAAATACACCATGCAAATAGACGGTAAGCGCATTCTGCTCACAGGGGGCAGCTCTGGCATAGGGCTAGAGACAGCACGCGCCCTGATAGCCAAAGGTGCGCGCCTTTGCATCACCGGCCGCAGGCCCGATGCGCTCGAGGCCGCCGCCGCAGAGTTGGGCTGCGCCTATGCCGTGGCCGACGTCGGCACGCCAGAGGGGGTAGCTGCTACGGTAGCCGCCGCGCAAAACGCCCTGGGCGGCATAGACGTGCTGATCAACAATGCGGGCATTGGCGAGTTTGAGCGGGTAGAAGACGTTACGTGGGAGATGTTGGAGCAGGTCTTTGCCGTAAACGTATTTGGGCCTGCCATGCTGGCGGCGGCCGTAGTGCCGGGTATGAAAGCCCAAGGCCAGGGCACCATCGTCAACATTGCCAGCACCAGCAGCCAGCGCGGTTTTGCCTTGGGCTCGGTGTACGGCTCAAGCAAGTTTGCCTTGCGCGGGATGACACAGTGCTGGCAAGAGGAGCTGCGCCGCTACAACATCCGCGTTTGCCAGATCAACCCCTCTGAGGTTACGACGGCTTTCCACCAGCCCGGGCGACGCCAACGCCCGGCCGAGGCCCACAAGCTGCGTCCGCAAGAGATTGCCCACACCCTTGTAGCCGTGCTGGAGATAGACGACCGCGCCTTTGTGCCAGAGGTCTCTGTCTGGGCCACCAATCCATTCTAAGGCAGGCGGGTAACTTTGCCCCCATGCTATCATACGGTTGGATAGGTGCCAGAGCGTTATTAGCCGTGTTAGGCTGTGCGTTGCTGGCCAGCTGCTCTACCACCAAAATACTACAAAATCAGCTAGACGCTGCTCGGTTGGCAGAGGCCCCTGCCTGCACCACAGACTATCGGCAGACGGTACGCGTCTCTGTGGTAGATAGCATCGGTATGGGCATCTTTCCACAACCACTGGCCTACAAGGCCAAGCGTAAGGTGCTGCCACTGCTCATATACTTCAACACAGAGAAGCAAGACCTTCTATACCTGGGCCGCACCAACCTAACCCCCAACCTGGCGGGCAACCTGGCCTGCCACGTGCAAGCAGCACTAGAGGCTAGCAACCTGCACAACCAGCTTGGCCCTGGCGAGCTCACCGTTATCCTAGACTCCGTCTCGGCCCGCCTGCCTTATTACGAAGAAGCCCACCATGTCTTTGTCGTGTACACCACGGTATCTTGGGCAGAGGTACAAATCGGGCCAGCACGGGTGCGATGCCGGGCTCGCTATATCTTTAAACCAGATGGCCCCTGCCCAACACTCATAGGGAGCGTCCGTCACGAGGACCTACTCCCCGCACAAGAGGGCACCATCTGGGACGGCCCCCGCTCTTTGGCCAAAGGCTATTTGCCCCAGGTATTGCTCACGCTAGACAATAGCTTTTACACCATGGCGCAGAGCATGGCCTCTTTGCTCAGTAAGCAAGCGCCCAAGTAAGGCATCTCTAGGTTGTATCAGGTGCACGCCAACTCTCTCATGCGCCAGTGCCTCGGCTTTTTGGTTTCTGCAGTATGCCTGCTGCTTGCCTGCGCTCCGGCTCAAGCCCAACGGCCTTCGCCCGCGGCAGACTCTGTCCATCTCTGGAGGCCCTGGGTGCAGGGCAAGCGCCTGGCTCTGGTGGTAAACCAGACCAGCCGCGTGGGCAACCGCCATGTGGCCGACACCCTGCTGGCCCTAGGCGAGCGCGTGGTGCGTGTGTTTGCGCCTGAGCATGGCTTTCGCGGCGAGGCCGACGCCGGTGCCACCGTCAAAAGCGGGCGAGACTCAGCCACCGGGCTAGAGGTAGTATCTCTCTACGGCAAGCGCAAGAAACCCACCCGCGAGGACCTGGCCGGCGTAGAGCTGGTCGTCTTCGATATACAAGACGTCGGCGCGCGCTTCTATACTTACATCAGCACCCTGCACTATGTCCTGGAGGCCTGCGGGCAGTACGGCATCCCCGTGCTGGTGCTAGACAGGCCCAACCCCAACGGCATGTTCGTAGATGGCCCCGTGCTAGAGCCTGCCCAGCGCTCGTTTGTGGGCATTTGGCCCCTGCCCGTACTGCACGGCTGCACCATCGGCGAGCTGGCCCGTATGGCCATAGGCGAAGGCTGGGTGCCCCATGCCGACTCTGCCACGTTGCTAGTGGTGCCCGCCCACCACTACACGCACGACAGCACCTATGCCCTGCCCATCCGACCCAGTCCCAACCTGCCCAATGCCCAGGCCATAGACCTATACGCCTCCCTGTGCCTCTTTGAGGGCACGCCGCTCAGCATGGGCCGGGGCACAGACTACCCGTTTCAGCTTGTGGGCGGAGACGATCCCCGCTACGGCAGCTTCACCTTTACCCCGGTGCTGAAGCCCGGCGCAGCCGCCACCGTTCTGGCAGGTAAACGCTGCTACGGCCTAGACCTGCGAGACACCGTGCTGGAGTACGGCTTCGACCTGGGCCCCCTGCTGACAATGTACGCCCGCTCCCCTGGCAAAGAGAAGTTCTTCTCGCCCTTCTTCACCAAACTGGCAGGCACCCCAGAGCTAGAGCGGCAAATCCGCGCCGGGTACAGCCAGGCCCAGATACGCGCCAGTTGGCAACCCGCGCTAGAGGCCTACCAAGCCCAGCGGCGCAAGTATTTGCTCTACCCCTAGCGCTCAAAAACCTCTGCCAGCGAGACGCTCAACTGCGGCAGCAAGGCCGATGTCACCGTGTTTGGCTCCCCTTCTTCCGGATTAGCCATGGCGTGTAGCGTGTAAGTACCCTCCATCAAGGTATTCACCTCAATCACCTGATTGGCAGGATCTACTACCCAATATTCCTTTACGCCATACCGGGCATACAAGGCGCGTTTTTCCACATTGTCTCGGCGGTAGCTGGTGGGCGAGACAATTTCTAGAGCAAGCTCAGGCACGCCTTTGTAACTGCGTTCAACCCGACGCTTAGGGTCTCCGAGCACGACGAATATATCTGGTTGTACAACATCATTTACCCCCAGTTCCACATCCATCGGCGCAGGAAATACCTTCCCTTCCGGATGCGCGATAAAGTACTGACGAAATAAGAGGTAAAGGTTGCCAAAAATGTCTTGGTGCAAACCTCCAGGTGCCGGACTCATACCCAATAATACACCATCCGCCAGCTCATACCGGCTCTCTGGGGGCAATTCTGCCACCATCCGCTCATACGTCCAGCCGTGGGTCTCCAGCGCTGCCATAGGTGGAAAGTTAGCACCCTGAGGCCAAAGGTGCAAGAGCCCTAGCCTTGGGCCAGGGCGCGCAGCATCCAGGCGTTTTTCTCGCGCTCTTCCATCAGGCCGGTCACAAAGTCCGCGGTGCCATCGTCGCCCAGCTCATCGCCGATGCGGCCGATCATGTCGCGCAACTGCCGGATAAGGGCCTCCTCGTCCACCAGCAGGGTTTGCACCATCTCCAAGGCGCGGAGGCCCTCGCGTGTTTCCTCCTTCAGGCTGGCCCGCTCTACAAAGGCCGCCATGCTGCCCAGTGGCCGGCCACCGAGGGCCCGCACCCGCTCGGCCACTTGATCGGCCTCTTCAGACAAAAAGCCGTACATCTTCTCAAAAAACTTGTGCAAATCATTAAACTGCAGGCCGACCACCGTCCAGTGGTAGTTCTTCGTCTTGACGGCCAGCACCTGGTAGTTGGCCAGCAGCTCGTTGAGCAGCCCACAGGTGTCGTCCATATCGGCCCGGGCCAGGCCTATGTTGGGCTCTTCAGCCCGTGTGGGCTGGGCAGCTTTGCCTTTGGGAGCCGCGCCGTTGGCGGATGTCTTGGCCGTGCCGGCCTTTGCAGTGGTTGCCATGGTTATTGTTGGGTACGGAGGGTTGGGCAATAATGCCAGATGCAAGGTAGGGGCAAACCTCTTGGGCTGCAAGAGTTGGATGGGTGGCACGGCCGCCTCTGACATCGGCCACGTGCCACCCACAACTGGTTGCAATACGGATGGATAGCTGCCTGGGTTAGGGCAAATACGGGGCCATACTACCATAACGCGCGCCCGTCGGCACGGGCAGGCATACTGCCAATAAGCGGCAGCCCTTTGCCTGCAAGCCGAGGCAGCAACGCAGGCGCCGTGCCTGCTGACTGGGCTTGCAGCCAGGCCCGCGCTTGCGCTACCCCAGCCTCTACGGCCGCAGGGACGGTACTAAGGGCCAGCCGCTGTGCCAGGCTGAAAAGGGTTAGGCGCATTACTACGTCTACCAGCTCTGGCAGGCGGTTATCTCCGGCAGCCCAGAAGGGGCCGTCCTCGGGCACAATACCCGCGGGTACATCTACACGCGCCCAAAATAGGCCGTAGTCTGTGCTGAAGATACGCTGCCCTGCCGCGTAGGCTTGGGCAGGGTCGTACAAGCGCCAGGGGGCCAGGGCCTTGTCTGTGTCGAAGCTGGCCAGGCTGCGGCGCACCTCGGCCAGCGCCAGCTTTTGTGCTGGTAGGGCCAGCGTAGGATCGGTGGCTTGCAGGGTGAGCAGGGCATCGCCTACTAAGGCATGGTTAAAATCTTCGTCTAGTAGAAACTCCATGGGGGCCAAGGTCTTGCGCAACGGAAACGCCTACGCCGCTTCGGCACAAAAGCGATCGTGCCTTCGCCCTGCCGCCTAGGTTGGCTGCTATGCCCGCACCCATTCGTTACCGCTCGTCTCGCCCTTACACCTCCCTGCCTCGCCCGGAGGTAATCTTCGGTGCCATAGCCCTCTTGCCAGACCCAGACGCCCCCCAGCCCTTCTTGCTGGCCGACGGCCAAGGCCTCGCGCTAGACCTGGAGGCTTTGAGCCTGCACCGCGTCACCCTTGTGATTGAGGCTGAGGCCCTGGGCCCGACCCCCGTGCTGGTGCTTACGCTGGGGCTGTTGCAGTATCGGATCCGCTTTTTTGGCTACACGCGGCTGGCTGCGGCCTACCGGCTGCACACCCCGACGGCTACGCTGCGGCCCCTTTGGGGCGGCGGATTTGCCCCAGAGCTACCCTGCCAGCCTATCGAGGCTGAGTTTATCGGCGGCAGTTGGCCAGCAGGTGCCGTACCCCTTACGCTGGCCGTAGAATGGAACCAGGTACGGCCCATGGGCTTTGAGCTGCTGGTAGAGCGGCAAACCTAGGCTGCCTTGGCGCGCCGCGCCTTCCACATCTCTAGCAAGATGGGCAGCACAGAGATACCGATGATGGCCAACACCACCAGCGAGAAATTCTTTTTTACCAGTGGAATGTTGCCAAACCAATACCCCGCCGCCAGGCAGATGCCCACCCACAGCAGGCCGCCCACCACGTTGTATAGGATAAACCGGCCGTAGTTCATGGTACCTACGCCTGCCACAAAGGGCGCAAACGTGCGCACAATGGGCACAAACCGCGCCATGATGATCGTCTTGCCGCCGTATTTGGCAAAAAAGGCTTGCGTCTGCTCCAGATGGCTCTGCTTCAAAAACGGCACCTTGCCCGAGAACGCCCGCGGCCCGATGGCCTTGCCCACGCTGTAGTTGACGGTGTCGCCCAAAATGGCCGCCGCCAGCAGAATGAAGAAGGTGTACCATACATTCAGCTCCGCATTATCTAGCGCGCAGAGCGAGCCTGCCATAAACAGCAGCGAGTCTCCCGGCAAGAACGGCACCACCACCAGCCCCGTCTCGGCAAAGATGATGGCAAACAGAATGAGGTAAGTCAGGGTGTGGTACTCATTGACGACATCGGTCAGATGCTTGTCAAGGTGCAGAAACAAGTCCACAAACTGGCGCAGCAGGTCCATCATGACTGCAAAGGTAGCGCCCCTGTGTTAGCGCCCGATCACGCCTCCGCCCTCGCCCAGCATAGGCAGGGGCCGCGGCCGGCGCAGGCAAATGCACGCGGCAACCCACCCTCACACCCGAACCCCCCACCCCACCGCATTGTTATCCATGCGGCAAGTCTCCCTTGCATATCAGCCAGAAAAAGCGTTAATTTTGTAGGGGGATACGGGTAACACCCGGCGCACGCCCGTGCCGGCTGCCTGTCTGTCTCTGTCAACACCTCGGCCGTGGCGGCAAACCCGGCTACTTTTTTTGAGTCCGAACATGTCGAAGCTTAGAGTCCTCTACGTCGCAAGCGAGATCAACCCTTTCCTCCAAACCACGCAAGTAGCGGATTTTGTACGAAAGCTTCCACAAGCCATGCAAGAGCGGGGCATGGAGATCCGGATCCTGGTGCCACGCTTCGGCATCATCAACGAGCGCCGCAACCGCCTGCACGAGGTCGTCCGCCTGTCAGGCATCAACATCACCGTCGGCGACGAAGAGAAGCCCCTCGTCATCAAAGTAGCCTCCATCCCCAACGCCCGCCTGCAGGTGTACTTTATCGACAACGACGACTACTTCCACCGCAAAAACGTCTTTGTCGACAACAACAACCAGTTCTTTGCCGACAACGACGAGCGCGCCATCTTCTTCTGCAAAGGCGCCCTGGAGACCGTCCGCAAGCTTGGCTGGCAGCCCGACATCGTCCACTGCACAGACTGGATGACGGCGCTGATCCCCATGTACCTGAAAACGACCTACAAAAAGGACCCCATCTTCAAAGACGCCAAGTGTGTGTTCTCGGTGTACAACAACGCCTTCAGCCACACGTTTGATGCCAGCATCGTAGAAAAAGCCCGCATGCTCGACATCGACGACGCCATGCTGAGCCCGCTTGCCACGGCAGACTTTGCCGGTTTCATCCGCATGGGCATGCACTATGCCGATGTGGTTATTAAGGCAGACGACGCATACGATCCGGCCCTGGCCGCCGTTCTGGATGAGTTCTGCCAGCAACAAGCCGAAAAGCAAATTGAGCACCTGCCCGACAACGCCGAGGCCGACACCTACTACAACCTCTACACAGAGCTTGCTGGCTAACGTCTGCCGCTGGGCAGCCGCCCTGGCCCTGGGGGCCATAGGCCTGGCGGGCTGCAACCCAGACACGACCGAGGTAAGCCCCAACGTACGAGACCAGCAACAACTGGAGAATGCCCTGATGGTGGATACCTTCAGGCTAGACGGCGCTACGCAACGGTTCGACTCTACGCTGGTGTACCCCAGCACCAACACGGCCCTGGCCGTAGGCGGGGCAAGCCTGGTAGTAGGGGCGCATCAAAGCCTGCAAACGGGCACGCTGGCCTCGGTGGGCGTTTTCGACTTTGGGCTGCCGCTGACCATCACCCGGTTCCCAGACAATCTGGTGGCAGACTCGCTGGTAATCCGGCTACCGTTCCGCTTTCAGCACACGCCGCCGGGGGCTACCCAACTGGTGCTCAATCTGCACAGGCTGCAGGCCCCCTTCGACAAAGACAGCATCTACCTGGCCTCTAGCGCACGCAGCTACGACGCTACGCCCCTGGCCACGGCCACCATCGCCGTAGATACCACCCGCATCTCTGGCGAGGTGCTCTTTAAGCTGCCTGCTACCGATACCTTGCTCCAAAACCTGGTAGCCTTCGGCAAACGCGCAGACTTTGGCGCCACCTATGCCGACGAGGTAGCCTTTGCGCGGCGTTTCCGCGGTTTTGCGCTGGTGCCACAGGGCAACAGCACGCCTGTGGTGTCTTTCCGCCTGCGCGATGGTCTGCTGGCCCTTTATGGCCGCTCAGACACGGTGCGGTTTTCGCGCGCTTTTAACCTGCGCGGTGCTGGGGCGGGTGGCAACCAATACTTCAGCTACGCCCGGGCAGACCGCACCGGCTCAGACCTTGCCGCGCTGGCCACCACCCGCCTGCTGCCTGCGGCCCAGGCCGGCAACCGGGTGTATATCCAGAGCTTGGGGGCCCTCTGGGGCCGGGTAAACTGGCCAACCTACGTGGGCTTCCGCCGGGCCAATCCGGGGCTTACGCTTATTCGTGCCGTGCTAGAGCTGCCGGCCGACCCCATACCTGCTGGCCGCCGCAACGGCCCCTTGCCGCAGCTCATTGCCTGGCAAGGCACGGCAGACGCACTGGCCGTAGGCCGCAACACCTTTTTTGCCAAGGCCCTACCGGCAGGGCGCAACACCACCGCCGCCGGCGTGCTAGATGCCTTTTACCAAGGCTATAGCCCGGCAGCCACCAGCTACCAGATAGAGGTGACCAATTACCTGCTCGGCATAGAAAACGGCACCCAGATAGATGGCGGCCTGTTGCTGGCCCCCGCCGCAGGCGAGCCCTTTCTGGCCCCGTTCAGCTTCAGCACAGACCCCGCCTCGGCCCGCAGGGCAAGGCTACGGGCCTACTTTGTGCGCCTGGTGCGGTAGCCTACCCACCACACCTTTGCGCCTTACCTTTGCTTAAGTACCGGTTTACCCGGCCAGGCATCCCCCGTGCCCGATACACCATCCTCACTTTCAGCCTAGATTCTTTACACCTTGCCGCCCGCCCTAGGTCGGCCCGTGGCAGGTTGTTTTCTACCTCGATCTTTCTAACCGTCTATGTGTGGCATTGTAGCCTACGTGGGTAAGCGCCAAGCCTACCCCATCATCATAAAAGGCCTGGAGCGTCTGGAGTACCGCGGGTACGACTCGGCCGGCATAGCCCTGCTCAACGGCGAGCTCAGCGTTTATAAAAAGAAAGGGAAAGTCTCGGAGCTCAAGGCCCACCTGGCCGAGATGAACCTGGACTCTACCATCGGCATCGGCCATACACGCTGGGCCACCCACGGCGAGCCCAACGACCTGAACGCCCACCCCCACTACAGCTCTAACCAGAAGCTGGCCATGATCCACAACGGGATCATCGAAAACTACGACGTGCTCAAACAAGAGCTCGTCAGCCGGGGCTACGCATTTGAGAGCGACACCGACACTGAGGTCTTCATCAAGTTTATTGAAGACATCTTTACCAACAACAACTGCACCTTAGAGGAGGCCGTCCGTCTGGCGCTAAACAAGGTGGTGGGCGCCTACGGCATCGTTATCATCAACAAAGACGAGCCCGACCAGCTCATCGCCGCCCGCAAGGGCTCGCCGCTGGTTGTTGGCGTAGGAGACGGCGAGTTCTTCTTTGCCTCAGACGCGACACCCATCATCGAGTACACCAACGACGTGGTGTACCTCAACGACTACGAGATTGCCTCCGTTCGCAACGGCGAGCTGTCCATCCGCACCATAGACGACATCCCCATGACGCCCTACATCCAGCGCCTGGAGCTGGAGCTGGAGTCAATCGAAAAGGGCGGCTACGAGCATTTCATGCTCAAGGAGATTTTTGAGCAGCCCCGCTCCATAGCAGACTGCATGCGCGGCCGCCTGGCCAGCGAGCGCGGCCACCTCGTGCTGGGCGGCCTGAGAGACTACATCGGCAAGGCCAACAACATAGACCGTATTATCATCCTCGGCTGCGGTACCAGTTGGCACGCAGGCCTGGTGGCAGAGTACATCCTGGAAGAGTTCTGCCGCATCCCCGTGGAGGTGGAATACGCCAGCGAGTTCCGTTACCGCAACCCCATCATCCGTGAGGGAGACCTGGTGATTGCCATCTCCCAATCTGGCGAGACGGCCGACACCCTGGCCGCCATAGAGCTGGCCAAGAGCAAAGGCGCCATCATCTTCGGCATTTGCAACGTGGTGGGCAGCTCTATTGCCCGGGCCACGCACGCCGGGGCCTACACGCACGCCGGGCCCGAGATCGGCGTAGCCAGCACCAAAGCCTTTACGGCGCAGATAACGGTGCTCACGCTGATGGCCATCCTGATTGCCCGGCAGAAGGGCACCATCACCGAGGCCCTCTTCCGCCACCTGCTTGTAGAGATGGAGGCCATCCCCGGCAAGGTAGAGCAGGCCCTGCAGGCCAACGCCCAGATCCAGTACATTGCCGAGACGCTCAAAGACAGCCGCAACGCGCTGTACCTGGGCCGGGGCTATAACTTCCCCGTAGCGCTGGAGGGGGCCCTCAAGCTCAAAGAGATTAGCTACATCCACGCCGAGGGCTACCCTGCAGCCGAGATGAAGCACGGCCCCATCGCCCTCATAGACGAGGAGATGCCCGTGATCGTAATCGCCACCAAAGACAGCAGCTACGAGAAGATCGTCTCCAACATCCAGGAGGTAAAAGCCCGCAAGGGCCGCGTCATCGCCATCGTCACCGAGGGCGACGACCACGTAGCCAAGATGGCCGACTACACCATCGAGGTACCCTCTGCCCACGAGGCGCTGATGCCAATCATATCCGTGATTCCGCTGCAGCTGCTCAGCTACCACATCGCCGTCCTCCGTGGCTGCAACGTGGATCAGCCCCGCAACCTGGCCAAGTCCGTTACGGTAGAGTAAGGCAGAGGCACCCTGCATTATGCACAAGGCCCGGCATCATTGCCGGGCCTTGTGCATAACGGAGGGTTGGCTTTCTAATCTCCTGCGTGTTATTCAGGGCCTAACTCAGCAGCTTGCTGGCTTTGATGGTAAATAGCAACCACCTCAACGCGCGCCTCTGATTCAAAAACAACAAAGTAGATGCAATATGGAAACGTGTCTAAGTTGAGCCTTCGGTTGTCTTTGAATTTAATGGCAAAGGCGTTGAAATACACTAAACCTTTGAGCTTTTCCTTTAATTCATTCTGAAATCTCTTGGCTAGCTCAGGGTTTATTTTTCTGTAATAGGCTCTAGCGGCCTTAGCCTGCTCAGATGCATCTGGAGACAACCGGACTTGGTAGACTACTCCGAGTCCCATTCTTTCAAAAAAGTGTCTAAGGGAATGTAGGCTTCAGGCGCTGTTTGGGCGCGTATCCGTTCTACACCTTCCTTATGCCAATTTGGGACGTCTTCCGTCTCCAGCACAACGGCGTAACCGCGTTGCTCCATCTCTTCGGCCAAAGCTTTGGCCTGCGCATCGGGTACGTGGATGGTGAGGGTCATAGCAACAATTCTTTAAGGCAATATAACGCACAAGGCCCGGCCTTGGTGCCGGGCTTTGTGCGTCTTTTACAGTACTCCTGCTTATTGTACCTGTAGCCGCAGGGTGCGCACTGCACCTCCAGCATCTGCTATGCGGAGCAGGTATAGGCCTGGCGCAGGTTTGCCGCAGGGCAAGGTGCCCAGGTCTAACATGGTTTGGCCTGTGGGCAGGGCCAGGCTACCCAGGGTGCGGCCATCGGTGCCGAGCAGGGTGCAGGTTACGGGCTGGCCTTCGGTGCCGGTGATCTCTACCAGGCGGGTGGCCGGGTTGGGGCTCACGCTCAGGGGCTGGCTTGCCAACTGCCGCCACTCCTGGCGCAGGGCCGTAATGAGGCCGGGCTCTGGGGGCGTAAGCCGCTTGGTGCTGTAGATGCGTACCTCGCCGGGCAGCAATTGCAGCGTCTGGGTTACGTTGGTTACCTCCAGGCTGTCTCCGCTAAAAAATTCGTACCACCGGCCCGTGCGAGAGAAACCGGCCGTCGTGGTTACGGTGCCAAGGTCTAGGTTGCACACCGTCAGCGCGTCGCCGTCGGCACCGCCACGCAGCAGAACGCGCCTGCCGCCCAGTGCACCGTTCAGAATAAGCACGTTGCTGGCCGAGCTAAAGACAGGCTCGGTGGCGCGCAGCCGGAGCATGGCACGGTAAACTTCGGCCAGCGTACGGCGGGCGGTAGAGTCTCGGTAATAGTCCCAGCGGGGGGGCTTGGGATCGGTGCGGCAGCCAGGGTCTATGTTGCCGGCAGGGCAGCGGTTTATGCTAAAATCGTAGCCCATCTCTTGGAACTGCCACAGCATCTTTGGCCCGGGTTGCGAGAGCAGCAAGGCTGCCAGCGCCTTAGAGCGGGCCAGGATGCCGGGTATGCTGCGGCCATTGTAGGTGGTGGTGGTGCGGGCGTTGTTGCGGGCATCAAACACGAGGCGCTCTTCGTCGTGGCTTTCGTAGTAAGTGAGCAGGTTGGGTTGGCGCCAGCCCCGGGCCGTGTAATAACCCCAGAAGAGGTCTGCACCGTTGCTCATGCCCTTAATGGCCTGGCGGGCGGCACCGTTCATGTTGCCCCACAGCAAGAAGTTGAGGCTGTCAGAGAGGATGATTTCCTCCCGGTTCTCGCCCAGATGCTCTAGGATGAGGGTGCTTTGTGGGTAGTAGGTACGGCACTGGGCCGCCATGCGGGCCAGCAAGCGCACGCGGCTGCGGTCTAGCTGCCCCCAGAGGCCGGTGTTGCCCAGGGTATTGCGCTGGGTAAAGCCCTTACTCAGGTCAAATCGGAAGCCGTCCACGTTAAACTCCGTGAGCCATCGCTCGTTGCAGCGGTCCATGTAGGCTTGCAAAAACGGGTTCTCGTGGTTCAGGTCTGTGCCTACGTTAAAGTCGTGGCGGGCCACAGCGTTGCACCAGGGGCTGTTGGCCACCGGATACATCTGCACCAGCGGGCTTTGGCTAAAGGCATGGTTGTACACTACGTCTAGCAATACTTGGATGCCCCGCCCATGCAGCGTGTCGATCAGGGCCTTGAGCTTGTCGTCTGGCCCGTAGGTCTTATCTACCGCCCCGTGGAAGCTCACGTTGTAGCCCCAGCTGTTGTTGCCCTCAAACTCAGATACGGGCATGAGGTGCACCGCATTAATACCGAGCTTTTGCAGGTAAGCAACGGTATCTATCAGGCCCTGGAAACTCTTATCTATGCTACGGCCCAAAAAATCGCGCAGCAACACCTCGTACACCGTAAGCTTCTGGCGGGGGACGATGGGCCGCGGATGGCGGAACACATACGGCGTGCGGCCGGGCCGCAGCACAGAGGCTATGCCCGTGGCTTTGTCTGCCGGATACCGGGGCAGGTTGGGGTAGATGGCAGAAGAGATGCCATTGTCAGACGGATCGCTGGTAACCTCGCTGAGGGGGTCTGCCACGGTGAGTGTGCCGTCTATGGTAAACTGGTAGATGTAGCTGCGGCCCGGCTGCAGGTTATTAATCTCTAGCCAGAAACGGCCACTGTCTGGCGTCATGTTCATGGCATAGGCCGTGTCGAAGGCCCAGTTGTTAAAATCGCCCCGGACGAAGACGTTCTTCTTCTTGGGGGCCATCAATACCAGCACGGCCGAGGTAGGCGTGGGGTAGTTGGGTCCGTCTTTGATGCCAGGGGGCAAAGGCGCGATGCGCGGCGCCCCGGCTACGATGTATGTGATAGAGTCTCGGCGGATGGTGCCGTTGCCAAACGTGGCCTCGCCGTAAATCTTATGAACCCCTTGGCGGGCCGTTTGGTAGTTGTAGCTGAGCAAGGCCGCGCCCGTGGTGCTGGCAATCACGTTGCCGTTGTCTATGATGCGCAGGTTGGCAGGGGTGCTGCTCTCTAGCAGCAAGGTGGTAGCGGTGTTGGCCTGCAACAGCGTGTTGGTGCCAGAGAGGGGGCGTGTAAAGCGGGCGGCCTGCTCGCCGGGTTGGTAGAGTGGCACAAACAGGTCTCCGCCCGTCTCGGAGCGGCCCACCGTGTTGCCATCTGCCGAGCGGAAGACCATGGCCAGGCGGTAGCCCTGCACCCCGGCCGTGTTGGCAAAAAAGCTACGCGGCGTAAAGGTGATGGTGTAGTTGCCGTCGGTCTGCCGCGTCATCAGCACGCGGGCATCGGGCGTGCCCCAGGTGCCAACCACCCGCGTCCAGGCGGTGCTGGTGGGGCCTGCTACCACCAGGCCAAAGTGGCCGTAAATGGTGCTGGTGTTGGCCAGGGCCCCGTTGCCCAGGCGCGGGTTGTAGAGGATGGTGACGGCGTCGTCTATGGTAGGGAAGGAGGGCAATGTAGCCACCACCTGCGCCTGGGCCGAAAGGGCCGCCAGCAATGCCCACGCAAGCGCGCAAGCACGTGTAAAGAGAGTCATAAGACGGGTTTTTCTGGTGAGGAGAAGTAACAAAGATAATCCGGCCCTGGGCGCCAGCTTAAATAAGTGCTGTTAGCCAGTCGGCAAAAGCAATGCCAGTATATTACGCCTTCTGCCTAACCCAAGATTAGCTTTTGGCCGACCTTCAGGTTTTTGTCCTTTAGTCCGTTGAGCTTCATGATCTGCTCTACCGTCAGGCCCTGGCGTGTGCTGATGTTCCAGAGTGTGTCACCGGGTTGCACCTCGTACACCTTGCCTTGGGCCGCCGGGGCCGCAGCTTCGGCAGGGGCAGGGGGCGGTGGGGTTGGCGGGGCCAGGCGGGGCTTGGCCGTGCGCAGGGGCTTGGGAGCAGGAGCCTGTACCAGCACAACAGGCGCGGTAGCCTCTGCGGCCGAGTCTGCCACAGTGGCCAGCGTATCGGCCTTGTTTTGCTGCTTTTGAGCAAGCCGAATTTGCTCTGCCACGGCTTTGGGCACATTGGCCATGGTTGGGCCAATGGTAGAGTCTGGCTTGGGGGGTGCGGCTTTTCCCTTGGTGGTAATGGCCACCGTTAGCCGCTGGCCGGGGCGCACGCGGTTGCTGCGCAGGTGGTTCCACCGGCGCAGGTCTTGCACAGATACCTCAAATTTGTCTGCAATGGCAAAGAGGGTTTCGCCCCGGCGCACGGTGTGGCGCTTGCGGGCCACTACACGCTCGGCTGCGGCAGGCTTTGTGCGGGGCGCCGGCTCGGGCAGGGGCTCGCCCTGGGCCATCTCCAGGTAGCAGGCCCGCTCGGCGCGGAACCGCCCGGCGGCTTCGGCGGGCAGGGTCAGGGCATAGGGCACCTGTTCGGGTGTCACAGGTTTGCGCAGGGTGGGGTTCAGCAGCACCAGCGTCTTGGCATCTACCTGCAAGTGGTTGCTGAGGGCTGTCAGGTTTACCTGCCGGTTCACCAGCACCGTATCGTGGGTGGGCAGCACCAGCATAGAGTCGGCGTCTGCCCGCAGGTTGTGGGCCTCGGCGTAGTGCATGGCATACACAACCGCCGTAAACTGGGGCACGTAGCTACGCGTCTCTTGGGGCAAGGCGTTGTAAATCTCCCAAAAAGTGCGGCCGCCCGTGCGGGCCAGCGTGCGGCGGATAGAGCCCGGCCCGCAGTTGTAGGCAGCCAGGGCCAGCTCCCAGTCGTTAAACTGGTTGTAGAGAAAGCGCAGGTACCGGCAGGCCGCTTCGGTGGCCTTGTGGGGGTCCATACGCTCATCGGCGTACTTGTCTTGGTAGAGCTTAAAATCGCGCCCTGTGGCCGACATAAACTGCCACAGCCCTACTGCGCCAGACTTGGAGATGGCCCGCATGTTGAGCCCGCTCTCCACGATGCTGAGGTACTTGAGCTCCTCTGGCAGCTCGTAGCGCCGTAGGGCCGCCTCGAAGATGGGGAAGAAGTGGTCCTTCCGCTCCAGCATCGTCTGCGTGTAGTTGCGCTTGCGGACGACAAAGAAGTTGATAAACGAGTTGACCGTCTTGTTAAACGTCAGCGGCACATCGGCCTGGATGCAGCTGAGCCTGTCTTCGATTAGCTCGAAGGGCGTGCCGGGTATGTAGTTGCGGAAGTCTAGCGTGTCGTACACGTCTGCCTCCGTTATGGCCTCTACCGTATCGGTGGGTATGAAAGCCTGCGCCTCGGCCTCGCGGGTAAAGATGAGGGTATCAGATGGCTCTGCCAGAAACATCACCCTGAAGTTGGCCGCCGAGTCTGTGCAGGCGGCTGCCGCGCTGTCGGCCACCTGCGCCCAACTGCAGGTGGCTGGCAGCAGTACCCAAAGGCCAATGGCAAGGGCTACAAGGCGGTTCATAGGGCAAGCGGGCCGTACCCCAAGGGCCAGGCACCCGCAGGGTGCACAGCGCCAGGGCGCGCGGTTTAACTTCTTAACGTTGGGAGAAAGGTTTGAGGGCAAGCCGCCGAGCCAAAGCCCTGGGCAAGCACCAAGTTACAAAGGTAGCTAGCATCTGCTTTAGCCGCCCGATGCTTTAACCTTACACCCAACATACCTGGGTGTGCTACCCCTACAGCAGCACTTGCCCCTGCTCTAAGGCGGCGCGCACCTCGCCCACCAGCAGGCCGCTGCCGCCGCCGTAGTGCTGCACTACCGGCACGGCCGGTACCAAAACCGAGGCAGCCTTCCGGATGCTTTGCTCTGCTTGAGGGTCTAGCCCACTGCTTAACAGTACCAGGTCGTACCGCAGGGCCGATATCTGCTCCAAGGCAGATATCGCGTCGGCCACGCCCCTGGCCTGCCAGCCGGGGATTTGGTTAAGCAGGCGCACCACTGTTTCTAATATTTCGGCGTGGGGGCCTACTACCAGTATTTTCCAGTTCATTATGAATTTGCTTTACCAGGGGGCAGGCTGGCGCAGGCGTGCCTTATTACGCGCTGCGCGGCCAATTGTTGCACCATCGGTACTTATGCAGGCTTAGCCCAGCATAGGTACCTCCATCAGTAGCACCTCGGCGGGGGTATCTGCCTGCATGGCAATGCGGTTGGTATCCCACAAGCCGTAGCCATCGCGCGGGCCCAGGGTCTGGCCATCTACCGTCACCTTGCCCGACAGCACGAAGACATACACCCCGTTGCCCGCCTTCTTGAGGTCATAAGCCTGCCGAAAGCCCGCATCGAACTTGCCCATATGGAACCACGCATCCTGGTGGATCCATACCCCGGCATCGTCTGCACTGGGCGATAGGATCTGCTGGAGTTTGTTGTGCCGCCCGGCCGGGTCTAGCGTAATTTGGTCGTAGCGGGGGCGCACATTCTTTTTGTTGGGGTACACCCAGATCTGCAAGAACTTGACCAACTGGTCGGTATTGCGGTTGTACTCGCTGTGGTACACCCCGGTGCCGGCCGACATCACCTGCACGTCGCCCCGGCGGATGACGGCCTTGTTGCCCATATTGTCCTGGTGCTCCAGGTCGCCCTCCAGGGGTATGGAGATGATCTCCATATTGTCGTGCGGGTGGGTACCAAAGCCCTGTCCCCCGGCCACGCAGTCGTCGTTGAGCACGCGCAGCACGCCAAAGCTCATCCGCTCTGGGTTGAAGTAGTTGGCAAATGAGAAGGTATGGTGGCTTTGCAGCCAGCCATGGTCGGCCCGGCCGCGTGTCTGGGCCAGGTGCAATACAGTAGAAGCCATGCGCTTGTCAGCAGGATTGGGCAAGTGGTTGAACCCGACCAGGTTGGGCGTGGGGGTAGAGGTAGAGCCGGCCGCGGCCAGGGCTGGCGCGGTGGCCAAGGCCCCCACGCCCAGCAGCCCTTTTTTCAGAAACGATTTACGGTCCATAGCAAGCCTCAAGAACTTAGAGCTGGCACAAAACTGGCATAGACCCCAGCCCCGTGCGCTTGGCCTAGATTAAGAAAGTTGAAAGTTGAAAGTTGAAAGTTGAAAGTTGAAAGACTTCAGCTTGGTGATAGGGCGAGCGCGGCCTGGTGCTTTCCGATGCAGATGCGTACCTTTCAGCCATGGGTAAGGCAGGCATTTGGCGCAGGTGGGCCGTCTTTTTGCTGCTGGCGGGCGGGCTGGGCGGAGGCATAGGCTACGTGCTGCAAGAGCCCCGAGAGCAAGGCTTGCCCCGCACTTTGCGGCGCGTGCTGTCGCTAAACGAGCGGCTGGCCGGGCAGATGGTCTCGCACGGGCATTTGGTAGATACCTTTCCGGCAAGGCGGGCGGTGCGGGTGCCGCGCGTCAATGGCAACATCGGCATGGGAGGCTCGGCAGACACGGCCGGCTATGCCTTTTACCTGGCTACCCCGGGCACCGGCGACACCACGGGCCGCCCCCGCTACGGGCTGGCAGCCCTGCGCCGCCTGCCCTGGCAAGAGCTCGTGTTCGACTTTAAATGCGTGGAGGGCTGGAGCCAGATTACCCGCTGGGGCGGCTACCGCCTGGCCGACTTTGCCCGCACCACCGGCCTGGCCAGCAAAGACGGCCGCCCCGTGTTGACGGGCCGCGAGCCCTGGGCCTACAAATACATCGGCCTGGCTACCCTAGACGGCAAGTATTACGTCGGGCTAGACATGCCCTCGGCCCTGCACCCGCAGACGCTGCTCTGCACCCATGTATCGGGGCAATGGCTGCCGGCCCGGCAAGGGGCCCCGCTGCGGCTCATCATCCCAGTCAAGTACGGCGTCAAGTCCATCAAAAAGATTGGCAAGATCTACGCCAGCGATACCCCCCCGCCCGATTACTGGTACAACAAGGGGTATGCGTATGATTTGACGCTATGAGTCGTTTTTTTTGGGGGGCTATCTTGGTTGTAGGCGTTAAATACGAAATATGCTGCCATGTTATGCCCCCTTTTGCCACTAGAGATCCGCTGTGTGAAAACACCTAATGTCCATGCCAGATAGCCCTTTCTAACTGCAACCGGGCATCTGATAATTATGGCTGGCGCACAGTGCACAAATTGCGCAGCTAGCCCTGTATCCGCGCCAGCAACCCCTCTACAGGCTCTACGATTTTGGCAAAGAACTGCGCCCGCTGCCGCTCAGACACGCCCGATATGAGGGTGGAGCGGCGGATGAGGCCACGCAAAAACGCCTCGGTGTCGTCGCAGAAGTCGGGGTTTTGGGTCGTCATCACATTAAACGTCTGGTGCGAGACGTAGGTGATGCGCATGGGCCCGGCCTGTGCCAGCACGGTATTGTTGCCTATTTGTATCTCGCTCTCGTAGAGCTGGAAGGGGATACGGCCTGCCTCGTCTTTGCTGTCTTTCTCTGCCATGGCTACTACCCCGGCCAGGGCGGCGCGCAGTTGGCCCACCACCGTGCGGGCCAGGGCCGGGCTCTCAAACAGGCCAGCCTCGTAGTAGTAGCCCAGTTGCCTGCAGGCCGTAAGGGCGCTGTACACCGTCCATATCTCCACGCTGGGCACGGCGTAGTAGCGCTGGTAGATTTTCTCTGCCAAGGCCAGGGCCCGCGCCGATACGCGCTCGGGGCTAAAGCGGACCCCTTGCAGCTCGGGCAGGCGCAGCACAGACTGCTGCCAGTAAAAGAGCTTAAAGGCCCGGTACTCTGGATGGCCAAAACTATGGAAGATGGCCACATCTGCCGCACCATAGAGCATCTGCCGCTGCTCGGCCGCCTGCATCAGGCCCAAAAAGTGGGCCATACCCTCTAGGTACTGCTCAAAATCATCTGCCGATTGCAGGCGGCTGTACTGGAAGGCTACCGTACCCGTCGCGGCGCTGTCTAGCCCGTCTAGCGAGAGGCGGTACCGCCTGCAGAGGCGCAGAGCCTCGTCGAGCGTCAGGGCCTTCTCGCCGCGCATGCGGCGGTACACGCTGTCGGGGCTCAGGCCCAAGGCATCGGCCACCTCATCTACCACAGACTGGTAGGGCAACGTCGCCGCTTTGATGCGCTCGAACAGGCGCTGCTGCACGGTGGCGCCTAAGTCGGCAGGGCTTGGGGTTGGCATGGCAGGGGTAGGCGCGGGCTTGGTAAAGGCTGCAAAAGACGCCAGCGCATTTTGGTAAAACCTGCAAAAACGCCCGGCTGCCCTGGCAATATAGGCAAAGGCTGCCAGATACTGCACCCACCGAGCAAGCCTTTAAGGATATGTTACAAAATGAACTCGGCTTTAGGGGCCAAAACCATTGGGCGGGCACGGAAAAGTGCCATCACCTTTGACGCACCGCCGCAAGCTGGTGCCGCTGCGCATCTAGGCGGCTGGTTAAGAAAAAGCTCTTTACGCCCATCAACCCTTAACGATTATGAAAAGCCTTCGATTTTTGCTCTTGCTTGCCGGCATGGCCAGCCCGGCCCTGGCCCAAAACCTGACGCCAAGTCCGCTGGCGGCACCCCGCCCCAAATTGGGCATCCTTAGCCTGGATGCCGTCAACATCGTAACGCACCCCATCATCCTGGGCAATATGGCTCGGCTGGAGGTGGAGCGCCAGAACCGGTTCGAGGTGCTAGACCGCTACGAAATCATGGCGGTGCTGCAAAGCAAGCAGGCCGAAAACTGCTACGGCAGAAGCTGCCTGGTAGAGGTAGGCAAAGCCATACACGCAGACAAGATGCTGAGCGGCAGCCTGGAAAACTATGAAAAGAAATACGTGCTCACCCTGCGCCTGATAGACGTGCGCGGCGATGCCATTGAGCGCACCCAGGTTACGGAGTTTCTGCCCCTGCCTGCCGAGGTACAAGGCATGATAGAGATCAGCTTGCGCCAGTTTTTTGGGCAACCCGTAGATACCCTGCTGCGCCGCCGCCTGACGCGCCCCAACGATTTTGACAATGCCATAAACAGCGAGAACGCGCCGCGGCTCAACACAAGCGGCCCGCGTATGGGCTACACCCTTTTGACGGGCACAGCCGCCGAGGCCCTGCGCCGCCCACGTGCCGAGGGCGGGTTTAACGCCAACCCGGTGCTGTTTCAGTTTGGCTACCAGTTTGAGACGATGTATCTAAACACGGGCAACTGGCAGGCACTCTTCGAGTTTGTGCCGATGATCTCTGGGTTAGACCAAGGCCTTTTCATCCCCAGCCTTACAATCCTCAACGGCATACGGCACAATGTGCGGGGCTGGGAGTTTGCCCTGGGCCCCAACCTGCGGGTGGTGCGCCAATCGCGGGGCTTTTACGATGCAAACGGCCAATGGCAGCGCGTGGATGCAGGCACAGGTGCCGACTACGAGTACCGTATAGACAGCAACGGAGACCCGCGCCTGCAGACGGGTGTCGTTGTGGCCGTGGGCAAGACATTCCGCAGCGGTCGGCTCAACCTGCCCGTCAATGCGTTTTTCTTGCCGGGGCGCCACCACCAGCAGTTGGGCATCAGCTTCGGCTTCAATGCCCGCAAGATGAGCAAGCCCGCTACTGCAGGCCTTGCCGCCAATCCCTAAAAACCAAGGCCGCTATTTATCCTTTCCTTTCAAAAGCCAGCCAAGCTGCTGCGCCCTGCCCAAACACCCAGGCCAGCAACCAGATGCAGGCCGACGTACAGGCTATGCTTCTGTCGGCCAGCGGCGCAGGTTTTCCTCGTAAGCCCAAACCAGCAGTTGGCGCAAGACATCGGCATCGGCGTCTGCCAGTTTGTTGAGGTAGAGGCAGCCTTTGCTCATTTTATGTTTGCCCAGCCTGGCCAGCAGATCGGCGGGCAGCTCGTAGCCTTCAGAAACGTAAAAGACGAGCTTGTCTTTGCGAGGGGCAAAGGCGGCCCGGGGCGCCATGCCTTTGTGGCCACTTGCATACACATAGCTGTAGAGGCCAAACCCGATGATGGAGGGCCCGTACATCTGCGGGCCCTGGCCCGTGATCTGGCCGTAAAGCTCTACAAGGGCGTGGGCTTCTGCCTGGCGGGCTACGCTGGGCAGGGCGGCTATGTAGGCTGCCACAGAGGCCTGGGTAGGTTGTGTTTTATTAACGGCCATGGCCCAAATCTACAAAACGACATAAACCTGGCTGAAAATCTTGGCATTAGCCAAATCTGCCATGGTATATTTGGCGTTGTAGGTGGGCTTGCTTATGCAAGGCCGGCCCCCTTGGTCTTCATCACACCATCCATCGGTATGCGTTCACTCTACGCGCTTTTATTAGGCTTTGCACTTGGGCTCTCGGCGGCAGCCACGGCCCAGGGCCAGACGTTTACCTACGGCACCAGCGGCCCCTTGCCAGACCAGTGCCACAACCTGTGCTTTCCCATTGCGGTGCAAGGCCTGCCTGCCGCCGCCAGCGACACCTTCGGCCTGGCTTCGGTATGCATCAACATTACCCATACCTATGTAGGAGACCTCACCATCGTGCTGCGCAACCCCGTCGGAGACAGTGTTGTGCTCGTGAACCGCGTGGGTGGGGGTAGCCAAAACTTTGTGGGTACCTGCCTGGCCATGGATGGCCCCACCCAGATTGGCAACGGGGCATCGCCATTTACCGGTGTCTTTGTGCCAGACCAAGACATCAACCTTTTTAACCGCGGAGCCAACCCCAACGGCGTATGGCGCCTCTGTGTGACAGACAACGCCGCCCAAGACGAAGGCGTGCTCAACAGCTTCTCGCTCACCTTTAGCCGCAACCCACCCCCCAGCCCGCCCGCGCCTGCATCGCCCTGCTCTTTTGCCAACATGGGGGCCTGCCTCTGCCCAGACGGCTCTGACACCTGCGACCTGCTGCCCGATATGACCGCCTCTGCCAGCATCATGCGCACAGAGCGCACCGAGTATAACGGACGTATCACCATCTCTAACGCCACGCCCAACATCGGCTACGGCCCGCTAGAGATACACGGCACGGGCGAGTGCTACTGCGACTCTGTCCGTGTAAACTGCGACGCCCCCTGCCCCACCGGCATCCGAGAGAAGGTCATTCAAACCGTCTATCGCAAGACGGGCAGCACCTACACTACCTACGAGCGCCCCGCCGGCTACATGATCTACCACGCCAACCACGGCCACGTGCACATGGAGGAGTGGAGCCACTTTACCCTGCGCAACCGTACAGCCGACCCCAACCCCCTGCGCTGGCCCGTGGTGGCCACCGGCGAAAAGCTAAGCTTCTGCCTGGTAAACCTGGCCGACTGCCGCACGGCCAACAGCCTCTGCGTGAGCGACGCAGGCCGCGTGCTCGACATGGACTCTATGCCCAACTCGGGCCTGGGCTTGGTGACGGGCTGTAGCCGAGACCAAGGCATCTGGCCCGGCAAGGCCGACATCTACAACCAAACCCTGCCCGGCCAAGAGATTCCGCTGGCAGGCGTTTGCAACGGTACTTACTACATCGTAAGCCATACCGACCCCAACAACAACGTGCTAGAGCGCTCAGACAGCAACAACGTAGCTTTTGCGCCCGTAACCCTCACCCGGCAAACGGGCCCGCAGGCCTACCCGATTATGGCGCGGCGCAACGGGCCGTCAGAGTTTATCTTCTCGTCTCCGATACCAGCAGGCCGGCGCTTCAGGTGGGATTTTGGCGACGGAGCCGTAGATTCCGTTAACGCCATTGCTACCCACACCTATGCCGTGGCAGGCAATTACGTGGTATCGCTCAAGGTTTTCCACCCATGTGCCGGGGCCAGCAACGGCTTTAGCGTAACCACCAGCCAGACGACGGCCACCATCACCACCAACAAGCCCAACCTGACCGCCGCTGATTTGGGCCTTGAGGCCGTGCCCAACCCGGCCGAGGCAGGCCGCTTTACGCTACGCTACCGCAAGGTGACGGCCGCCCCCGGCCTGCTGCAATTGCAGGATCTGGCAGGCCGCACCCTCATAAGCCAGCCTACCGAGGCAGGCACCGGTGCCTTTGCCATGCCCATGCAGGCCACAGGCCTGGCAGCAGGCATCTACCGCGTTACCTACACCACAGAGGTAGGTACGGCCACTATCCGGGTAATGCTGCGCTAGGTTAGCACGCCTATTGAACGGTGTATTCGCCTGTCAATGCTGTACTTACTTGGAAAGAAGGGCTTACTAAATAATGTGTCAGTAAAGCCGATGCGCGATATTCGCCGCCGTAGGTTCTCTGCCCCCCCATGCAACCTTGCCCAGTGCCGGGCTTTCCAAGTCCTTTAGACAAGGGGCTATTGTTTTCCAACCTGCGTTTGTTGAATGCTGCTAGCTATCTTTTTGCCAGGCCTAAGCCTTGCGTTGAATGGTCGTCCCGCCTCGGGCTTGTTTTGGACCCTGATGCAACTGACTGGAATTGGCTGGATTATTGGCATCTTTGTTGCTTTGTCGGCCCGCTCTGAACGGCGGGCTGTGGAACAGATGCGCCGGGAATTTAAAGAAGCAGTTGGACAGCAAGGGGCATAAGGCAATTTATTAGCCCAGTCAGCTCTAAAAAGCAATGGCCTGCCGTACTTGGGCCAGCTTAGCCAGCAGCTCGGGCTCGGTGTCGGCCAGTAGGGTTATGTGGCCCAACTTCCGATAAGGGCGGCTCTCGGCCTTGCCATATAAGTGTACAAAGACCTCGGGCAGGGCCAGCAGCTCTGGCAGATAGGGGTAGGTTGCCGGGCCTTTATAGCCTGCAGGGCCAACCAGGTTTACCATGGCCGCAGGGCGGAGCACGGTAGCAAGGCCCAGGGGCAAACCAAGCACGGCCCGCCAAAGCTGGGCATATTGGCTGGTAGGGCTGCCTTCTATGGTGTGATGACCCGTGTTGTGGGGGCGCGGGGCGCACTCGTTTACCCAAAGCTGCCCTTCGGGCGTGTAGAAAAGCTCCACGGCCAGCAAGCCCACTACGCCAAAGGCCTCTGCTACGCGGCGTGCCAGGGCCTGAGCCTCAGCTTCTACCTTGGCCGGTACGCGGGCCGGGCAGAGCAGATAATCTACCATGTTGGCCTCTGGGTGGTACACAGACTCTACGGCGGGCCAAGTACAAACCTGGCCGGTAGCGCTGCGGGCCACCAGTACGCACAGCTCGGCTTGCGGCTGGGCGGGCTGCTCCAGGTAGCCGGGCGCGTCAAAGGCGCGGGGCAGGTCTTGCGGGCCAGCCAGGTATTGCACGCCGCGGCCGTCGTAACCGCCGCGGGCCAGCTTTTGGTAGGCTGGGCCCATCTGGGCCAGGGCGGTGGCTACCTCTGCCCGGTTGGCAACGGGGGCAAACGGCGCGGTAGGCAGGCCATGCGCCTGGTAAAACTGCTTCTGGGCCAGCTTGTCTTGGATGATGGCCAGCACATCGGGCTGAGGATAGACGGCCACGCCCTCTGCCTGCAGGCGACGCAGCCCCTCTACCGAGACGTTTTCAATCTCGATGGTGACAATACCGCACCCTTTGCCAAACTGATAGACGGCCTCCGCATCGGTAAAGGGGCCTTGCACAAAATGGCCGGAAAAGCGGGCCGCCGGGGCAGCGGCGTCAGCGTCGAGGTAGCGAACATTGAGGCAGAGGTCTGCGGCGGCCTGTTGCAGCATCAGGCCCAGCTGCCCACCGCCCAGCACGCCGATTAGCAGCGAAGAGGGGTCCATTTGGCAGGTAAAGATGGAGCCTGGCTACAACTGGCGGCAGCGGGCTTACAGTTTCTTTACAGACCCCGGCCCGCTCACGTCTTGAGATAGCTTGGCGGGGTTGCCCTTGTAGGAGATGTCGCCCGGGCCAGAGACCTCGGCCTGGAGCTCGTCTTGCACTTGGCACGAGATGTTGCCCGGGCCGCTTACCGTTGCTTTTACGCGCTTGGCGGCCATGGCATCCGCATAGATATTGCCGGGGCCAGAGACATCGGCCGAGAGGTTGTCGGCCGAGCCGCGGAGGGTGATGGTGCCTGGGCCAGAGACCTCTGCCTCTACCTGGCCGGTGATGAACTGCCCAGTGATGTTGCCGGGGCCAGAGGCCTCGAGGGTGATGTCTGTGGGGCTGAAGATGTCTTGCACCACAACGCCGCCGGGGCCAGAGACGATGATGCCGCGCAGATCAGGCATGGTGAGCTGCAGGCGTATGCCCTTATTGCTGCCGATATTCCCCTTGGCTTTGATCTGCAGCGTGGTGCCGACGAGCTCTGTCTCTATGAGGGGCAGCAGGTTTTTGTCGGCCTCTAGCTGCACAGCTGGGGCCGGGCCCTGGCGCACGGTAACATCAGCCGGTAGAGAAAGGTCTATGCGCTGAAACTTGGCCACCGATCGCTGCTCTGTGGTTAAGACGCCGTCTCCATCTACGACGGGGCCGCCACAACCAGCCAGCAAACTGGTGCATACTAAAACCAGGATGAGCGAAAACAAGCGGGCTACTGGATAGGCCCCTGCTGGGTGCTGCATAAGGGTGGGGGTTTGGGTTTGGTAATTGATTACGGAGGAGGTGCTTGTACCTGGTAAACATAGGCCTGCAATCGCATACATATACGGCCAAGCTGAGGCAGCAGGCTACGCCGGGGCGCTAACTTGCCGGGCCCTATGCGTGTGCTGCTGCTGACCAACGCCTTTGCCCGCGTCTCTAACGGGCCGGCCAAGTTTGCCCACTACCTGCTGCAGGTGGCCGAGCGCTGCCCCGGCCACGAGGTGCGCATCCTGACCGAAGATTACCGCGGCACACCAGAGGCCGAAGCCGCCGTGGCGGCAGGCCAGGTATATGGGCTAGACCTGCGCATACCGCGCTGGGCCAAACCTGTGGGCCAGTGGCTCCGCATGAAGCCCTACTATCAGCGCGCACTCGAGGTGCGTACCGCCTACCCCTGGGACGTGCTGGTGTACATCAACGCTTTCCAGGGTTATTACGCCTTGGGGCAGGGGCAGGTGCCCGTGCTGGGCATGATAAACGACTATCTGAACTGCCAGGCTACGCCAGGCACAGCCCTGCGCGGTGGCCAGCGGGGGTTGAAGCAGTACCTCTTCAAACAAATGGAGCGGAGCGTGGCCCGGCGCATGCCCCTGGTGATGACCAACAGCCAGTACCTGACGCGCACCCTGGCCAGCACCTATGGCGTATCCCCTGAGCGCCTGCCTACGCTCTACAAAGCCGTAGACGCCGCACCGCTACCCTATCGCCCCAATCGCCCCTGGCCTGCGGCTGATGAGCCCTGGCGCATCTTGTTTGTAAAGACAGATTACCGCTGCGGCGGCCTGGTGTACCTGGCACAGGCGCTGGCCCGGCTGCCGCAGCACAGGTTTGTTGTAGAGCTGGTGGGCCCTCCCGCCGCCGAGCAAGCCACCGTAGAAGGGTTCTTTGCAGGCTTGGCCCATGTAGAGACTGACAACCGCGGCCCCCTGCCGCAGGCGGCCTTGCGCGAGCGGCTCTATGCCGCCCATGTCTTCTGCGTGCCCAGCATAGAAGAGGCCCTCGGCGTGGCCAACATGGAGGCTGCCCTGGCAGGTACCCCGGTGGTAAGCACTACTACCGGCGGCATCCCTGAGGTGCTGGATGAGGGCCGGGGTGGCTTTTTGGCCGCTGCAAGAGACCCAGATGCCCTGGCCCAAGCCCTGCACCACTGCATGGCAGATGCAGCAGAGCGCGCCCTACGCCAGGCCCATGCGCGCGCTTATGTAGAGGCAACCTTTGCCCTGCAGCCCATGCTGGAGCGGTTTATGGCGCTGTGTGGGGTGGGGCTGGCAGCTAGCAGGTCTTGTTAGAAATTCCCGCTCACACTAACCTGCATGCCGTTGCTGGCCGGGATGACGCGGCATACGCCACCGACGCAGAAAACACCCGCACGCTGGCGCCCATACCCCGCCGTGACGCGTAGGCTACCCGCGATGTAACCCGCCTGCCCTCCGATGTAGTGGATGCGTCGGCTGGGCTCTGCGTTGCCGAGGTTGTACTCGTCCCAAACAGAGAAGAAGAAGTGCGGGGCAATGGTGTACTCTGCCAGGAGCAGGGCCCAGCTTCCACGGTCTTGCCGGGTGTGCAGGTAGCTGCCTTCTAAACGCAGGCTGCGCTTGTTGGGTAGTTTGTAGGTAAGGTCTGCCACGCCCGTGTGGCTGTACACAATACCCGAATACTCCGCCACTTTGATGACGGGTATGTTGGCCGTGATGCCATAATAACCCAGTGTACCCTTGAGCCTGGGGTTAAACTTGAGCTGGGCCTCGGCCTGGATGAGCTCGTAATAGACCTCGCCACCGGGTTTGAAGAAGGGGCTGGTGTAGCCGCGCAGGTCTCCGGTGGTTTGCCTGTCTAGCCCTTGGATGCGGGTATAGTTGCCTATGAAGTTGGCGCTGGTGCTGCCCAGCCAGCGGCCTGCGGGCACGCGGTAAAAGAAATCTGCCTGCAGGCCCATCTCGCCCACGGGTTGTGTGGCGTAGGGGTACAGCGTGGTCAGGCGGTAGGTGAGCTGCGGCGTAAGCGGCGGCAGGTAGTTTACTAGGACGTTGTTGAAGCCCTCGTTCCGGTCTGAGCGGAAGTCCATGTTGTCTATCCGCTTGGCGGCCAAGGTAAAGCCCAGTTGGCCCTTGCCGTAGCCGATCTGCGCCCACAAGGCCTGCCCTGGCCGGTAGATAAAGGCATTGGCGGCCGATGGGTCTTGCCCGCGGTAGGCATACTCGAAGGTGGCCGTCCAGTGCTTGCCGTCGTAGCGCAGGCGGGGGGATATCAGGCCCGAGTTCTGCGGCAGGATGTAGGTCGGGTTGTCGTCGCGCTGGTAGCGAGATACACCCGCCAGCCCGAGGGTAACCGGTGCCCAAGCAGAGCTGTCTAGCCCGGGCACCTCGGCCAGGCGCCATTGCACGTCTGCCCCGCGTACGATGCCCGGGCTCTGGGTAAAGAACTTGCGCTGCGTGCCGATGAGGCCCTTTACCTGCAGGCCGTAGCCTGGCCGTACGATGGCGCGGACGCCGTCTAGCGAGTTGTCGTAGCCGAGGCCCCACTCTTGATAGGTGCGGAAGGCGGTGCCCGAGCCAAACTGGTCGTATATGTTGCCTACCGTGATGTCTAGCATGCCGCTGTTGTAGCGGATAAAGCGGTAGGGCAGGCCCGTGCCCCGGTAGTTGGGGTCGAAGCCCAGCAGCGGGGGCTGGTAACTCTCAAAGCGCACCCCTGCCGAGAAAGGCCCTTTGTCGTAAAGCAGTTGCAGGTAGGCGTTAGAGCCGATGCGCTCAGGCACCTCGGGCGCGCCGATGGCATCGTCTTTGCGGTAGGTGGCAAAGTCCCACTGAAAGTCGCCGCGCAAGCCCTCGGGCATTTGCAGGGCTGGGCCGTTGGGGGTGTAGGGTGGGGTGGCCGGGGCCTGGGCCCTGGCGGGCAGGCAAACGGCAACCAGGGCCAGCACGGCCACGGCCGTTTGTAGAGAGAGGCTAAAGCGGGCGGAAGGGTACAGGTGTATCACTAGGCAGGGCGGGGGCAGGCCGCCCCTATCGGGCTGCCTGGCCAAAAAAGGGCTGCAAGTCTCGCACGTCGAGCTTGTCTTCGTACAAGGCGCGGGCAACGATAACGCCCCACACGCCGATGTCGTTGAGCTGCTCGATGTCTGCCACAGAGCGCACGCCACCACTGGCGACGATCTCCATGTTGGGGAACCGCTCCACGGCTTCGCGGTAGAGGTCAAAGTTAGGGCCTTCCAGCACGCCGTCGCGGTTTACGTCTGTAACCTTGGCAAACTGCACCCCCCGGTCGTAAAAGTATTGGATGTGCTCCCAGACGTCCTTTTTGGTTTTACCTTGCCAGCCCCGCGTCACGATGGTACCATCCTCAACGTCTGCCCCCAGCACAAAGCGGTTGCGGCCGTAGGTGATGAGCAGGTCCAGAAAAAGGTCTGGCTTCTCGTAAGCCAGGGTGGCCAGCGTCACGGTCTTTGCGCCGTTTTTAAGCACGTTGCTCACATCGTCGCTGTTGCGCATCCCGCCAGAGAAGCTGACTTTGAGGTGGGTGTGGGCGGCAATCACCTGCAGCACCCCGTCGTTAGAGACACGGTCAGAGGCGGCACCGTCCAGGTCGGTAATCTGCAGCCACTCGGCGCCGTTGTCTTCAAAAAACTTGGCCAGGTCTAGCGGACTTTTCTCGAAAAGGCGCGCGTTTTTAAAGTCGCCATGGCTCAGTTTGGCCGTGCGGCCATTGAGGATGGAAAGCGAAGGGATGACACGAATCATAGCAGAAGCAGGGCCCGCCAAGTAGCAAAGGCCTAGCGGGCCATGCAAGATACAGGCCAGATTCCATAAAAATTGTGTTTCTTTTCAGTTACCTTTTCCCATCGGGCCGTATCTACGTCCAAACAAACCTATGCCCATGCCCGCTCAGGCTTAGGCACTGGCGTTTGGCCCGCAAGCCGGCAAGGCTCGCACCAGCCAGGCACTTTGGGTGCCAGGCGGCGCAAGCCACAGGTTAGCTAATACTCCACTGAAGGCCCGGGGCGCTGCACTGCTGCTGCCCAGGCTACATCCTCCAACTTTCGAATTATGACCCAAGCAACGCTGCGTCCGCTCTTGCAGGATGCCACCCACACGACACCCGCAGTCCGGTTCGAGCCCGAGCAAGGGTTACTCTCGCTGGTGGGGCGGGCCATGCCCATAGATGCAGGCCTCTTCTTTGAGCCGTTGCTGCGCTTCATAGAGCGCTATGCCCGGCAACCCGCCGCACAAACGGTGTTCGTCTGCCATCTAGACTACTTCAACTCGGGCTCCAGCATGCTGCTGGGGCGGCTCTTTGCCATGCTGAACCAGGTCCCCAACCTGCGCGTGGAGTGGCGCTACCACCCAGACGATGAAGATCTACTCGAGGCCGGCCAGGAGTTTGCCCATATCTGCCACCAGCCCTTTACCTACGTGCCTACGCCAGACTAGCGCAGGCGGTGCATGCTGCGCACCAGGTTATCGTCTTTGCGGATGCGCCCTACCGCCAGCAGGTTGCAAACCGTAGCCACCAGCAACAGCACCGTGCCCCAAGAGAGGCTGGTGAGCAGAGACTCTTTAGGGTCTGTAGAGAATTTGAAGGAGTAAATGGCCGCCCCCAAGGCGCTGAAAGCCAGCAGATTGACCAAGGCCAGCAGCCTGATTTGCAACGGCCGCTTTTTGAAAGACGCCATGGCAAAGGCCAGCGCCACCACGGCGCCCAGGTGCAGGGCCAGCCCCACATAGCCGGTGCGGCCCGGCTCGGCGCTCATGCCCACGTTGTCGGGCGAGAGGACGACGCGGATGCCGTGGGTAAACACCTCTACGAAGGGCACCACCGGCTGGGCACCCATGGCCAGCACGGGCACAAAATAGGCCGCCAGCAGGCAGAGCAAAGCGGCCAGCATAAACAAAGTCTGAGGGCGTTGCAGCATGGAATGAATGGCCCAGGTAGGCCTGGGGGCTGCAAAGGTAGGCAAGTGGGGCAGAGGGAGCCAGGCTAGTTGACTAGGCGCACTACGATGGGCTCTGTCTGCGTAAATCTGAAGCTCATCGGCATGTTGCGGTCTCTTTGCCGAACGTCTGAAGGTAGGCGGTAGTAGCGCAGATCGTAGCTGATGCGCACCTTGCGGCGTGCAAGATCTACGGCGTGTACTTGGATGTAAGAGGCGGTATCCATGCGCCTGCAAGCCCCTATGCTGACGTCGCATTCTACATAGCCGGAGTAGGTGAGATGCGACACAAAATTTTTGTACTTGCCAGGCCTCAGGGCGTCTTGGAAATAGATAAAAGCAAATGTCTCGAACTGAATACAGAGTTCATCTCCAAGTATTTGACCAGCAAC
>CANGYH010000005.1 GCA_947458545.1 Cytophagaceae bacterium
ACCCAAGATGGATCATCGAACGCACCCTGGCCTGGCTTGGAAACTTCCGCAGACTCTCCAAAGAATACGAGAAAACAGCCTCATCATCAGCCACTTTCATAACCCTGGCAGGCATCTGCCTCTCCCTCAATAAAATCTAAACAGCTTCTGGAGACCTGGACCAGCATCCCAACTGTCTTGTCTGGCCTAGACCAGGCTATTGGCTGTGTGGGCGATGAAGTCGGCCAGGGGTTGGCCTTCTAGCTTGCCTTGGGCCAGGAGGGCCAGGTGGTAGAGCTGGCGCACGGCGGGCCCTGCCTCGGCCTGGGTGAGGAGCTTGGCCATGACGGGGTGGTTGGCATTGACGACCAACGTGCCGGGCATGTCGCCGAAGGGGCTCTTCTGGCCTTGGATGCGCATCATCTCGGCCATGCGGAGCATGAACTCGTCTTGCACCAGGGCGGTGGGCAGGTCGGTGCTCTGGAGGTCGGCTGTCTGGACGGTGATCTTGTCGCCTAGCTCCTTTTTGAACAGCTCGGCCAGGCGGGTCTTCTCGTCGTCGGAGAGGGCGGCGATGGCGGCCTGGTCTTTGGGGATGATGTCTTCGGCCGATGCAGAGTCTATCCGCTTGATTTTGAGCTTCTCCTGGCTTTGCTCGAGGTGGCTGACGTAGTGGCTGTCGATGGGGTGGCTCATGTCGAGCACGTCGTAGCCGCGGGCGGTGAGGGGCGTCATGAAGGCCGCCTGCCGCGCCGCATCTGCCGTGTAGAGCCATACCAGGTTGCCGTCTTTGTCGGTCTGGGCGGGGGCGGTTTTCTCGCGGTATTCCTCTAGGGTAAAGAGCTTCTCCTCAGTGTTTTTGAGGAGAGCGAAGTTCTTGGCGCGCTCGGCAAACTTGGGCTCGGCCACCATGCCGTACTTGACAAAGAAGCCGACGGCCTCCCACTTGGCCTCGTAGGCGGTGCGGTCTTGGTTGTAGAGCTCCTGGAGCTTGTCGGCTACTTTGCGGGTGATGTAGCCGCCGATCTTCTTGACGGCTTGGTCGCTCTGTAGGGCCGAGCGGGAGACGTTGAGGGGGATGTCGGGCGAGTCTATGACGCCGTGCAGCAGCGAGAGGAAGTCGGGTACAACGTCCTTGAGGTTCTCGGTGATGAAGACCTGGCGGCTGTAGAGCTGGATCTTCTCGCGCTCGACCTCGAACTTGCCCGTCATCTTGGGGAAGTAGAGGATGCCCGTGAGCGTGAAGGGGTGGTCAACGTTGAGGTGGATCCAGAAAAGCGGATCCTCGGCCATGGGGTAGAGCGTGCGGTGGAACTCGAGGTAGTCTTCGTCTGTCAGCTCGGCGGGGTTGCGCGTCCAAACGGCTTTTTGGTTGATGGCCTCGCCCCCGAATTTGACCGTGACGGGCAAGAACCGGCAGTAGCGCGTCAGCACGGTGCGGACGCGGTACTCGTCGAGAAACTCTTCGCCCTCAGTGCCGATGTGGAGGATGACGTCGGTGCCCTGCGTCTCGCGCTCGGCCTCGGTGATGGTGTAGTCGGTCTGGCCCTCGCAGACCCAGCGCACGGCCTGGCTGCCGGGGCGCAGGCTGCGCGTGACGATCTCGACCTTGTCTGCCACCATGAAGGCCGAGTAGAAGCCCAGGCCGAAGGCGCCGATGATGTCCTCGCGCTTGGCCCCTTGGGCGGCGAATTTCTCCAGAAACTCAGACGCGCCCGAGAAGGCGATCTGGGTGATGTACTTCTCGACCTCGTCGGCCGTCATGCCGATGCCGGTGTCGGAGAAGGTGATGGTGCGGGCGTCTTTGTCCACCGTCACGTTCACCTCCAGCTTGTCATCGTCTTGGGCCACGCCCTCGAGCGGGCCGACTTGCTTGGCCTTGCGGCAGGCATCTACGCCGTTGGAGGCCAGCTCGCGGATGAACACCTCGGTATCGGCATACAGGGCCCGCTTGATGATGGGGAAGATGTTTTCGGTATGGATGGAAATGGTGCCTTTCTGCTCCATGGTCAAGTAGTAACTACGGTGGGGTTTGTGCCTAGCGCCCTTACAAACCCGGGGCCAGGCGTGCGGGGGCTGACAAGATGGCGGCGGGGAAACGCCTTCGAGTGCTCTTTATCTCCCCACCTTTGCCTCATGATGCAATACAAACTGTTTGGCCGCACGGGCCTGCGCGTGTCTGAGCTGTGCCTGGGGACTATGACCTTCGGGACGGAGTGGGGGTATGGGTCGGATTATGCGGGCTCTAAGGCGCTGTTTGAGGCCTTTGCCGAGGCGGGGGGCAACTTCTACGATACGGCCAACCGCTACACGGAGGGCACCTCGGAGCGGTACCTGGGCGAGTTTATCGCCGCCGACCGCCACCGGTGGGTGATCGCCTCCAAGTATAGCCTGCGCGACAGGGGCGGAGACCCGAACTTTTCGGGCAACCACCGCAAGAACCTGATGCGCTCGGTAGAGGAGAGCCTGCGGCGGATGAAGACCGAGTTTATGGACATCCTCTGGGTGCATGCCTGGGATGGACTGACGCCGGTGGACGAGGTGCTGCGCGGGCTTGACGACCTGGTGCGGCAGGGCAAGGTGCACTATATCGGCATCTCGGACACGCCGGCCTGGGTTTGCTCGATGGCAAACGTGCTGGCCGAGCTGCGCGGCTGGGAGCGCTTTGCAGGCCTGCAGGTGGAGTACAGCCTGATTAACCGCACCGTAGAGCGCGATCTGCTGCCTATGGCGCAGCACTTCGGCATGACGATTACGCCCTGGGGGGCGCTGGGCGGGGGCGCGCTTACCGGCAAATACCTGCGCGGCGAGGCTGGCCGCGTGCCCGAGCAAAGCCTGCGCCGCGACGCACGCGCCACAGCCATTGCCCAAACCGTGGTGGACATTGCCGCCGAGCTGGGCGCGCTACCCGGCCAAGTGGCCCTGGCCTGGGTACGGAGTTACTCGCCGCTGGTGATACCGATTGTGGGGGCCAAGAACGCAGCGCAGATTCAGGAGTCTATCGGCTGCCTCGATGTGCAGCTGGAGGCGGCCCACCTGGAGCGGCTCAACGCGGTGAGCGCCATCGAGCTGGGCTTTCCGCACGATTTCTTGGCCGGGCCTGCTGTGGCCGACGTGCTGTACGGCGGCACGCGGGGGCAGGTTATGGATACGCACCGGTTTGGGCCGGTGCGGTAGGGCCTAGGTCTGCGGCGTCTGAGGCCCGGGGCCCAGTGGAGCCTTGGGCTTTGGCTGCTTGTAGTGGCCGTCCACCATCAGGAAGATGAAGATGGCGTAGCCGGCGATAGCGGTATTGCGCAGGGCTTCGGCCATGGCCGCGTCTTGGCCGAACTGATAGGCGTAAATGGCGCAGCCCGCCAGCAGCGACAGCAGAAAGTAGTGCCCAAACAGGCGGCGCTTGTTGAGCTTAAAACTGCGGGCCAGCACCCACAACAGCAGAAGATCCATATTGATAGAATGCCCACAGGGCTTGCGCTTGGGGGCTTAGAAGCACTAGCGCAAAAATCGGGCGCTAAGTTCGGGGGTGGGTAGCCAGCAGGAGGGTTTTCGGCCAAACCAGCGGTAGCGCCGACGCGCCACGAAGCGGTAGGCGGCGTCTCGGGCGGGCTTGTAAAGGGCTCGCAGACCTGCCAGCCAGCGCCAGGGCAGGCGCAGGTAGGCGGCGGTGCGCAGGGCGGCGTCGGAATCTGTGTAGGCAGCGGGGCCTTCGATTAGCACCAGGCTGGCCTGGTAGCCAGGGGGCAGGCCGTGGGCGGCCAGCAGGGCCTGGCCTGCCTCTGACTGCAGGGCTGCAAAGCGCAGGGTGGGTGCAGACTCGTGGCGCAGGATGAACTGGACTGCGCTGCTGCAGAGGTTGCAGACGCCGTCGAAGAGGAGGATGGGGGCAACCTTAGGCAGAGACCGGTTGGGGAGCATAGGTAAAAAAACCTTCTGCAGACAGGTCCTCATCCAGGGCAGGCCAATGGGCAGAAGCCCCCTGGCGCCTAAGTTGGTATTGAAGGCGCTCCTTGGGCGATGCTTTCTCAAGAATAGGAAACCAATGCAGGGGACAAGCCACCGACCGTCCATCGGCAAAATGGCCCACAACCTCCCTATCTGTAAAGGAGATGGCGGTTAGCCGCGGTTTTGCGGTACTCATCGGTTGAAGTAGATTTCCCATCTTGAATCAATTAAATCTTCATTTTCCAAAATAAGCGCTTCTGCCAATCTTAAATCTTTCGGTTTAAGGCCATCATTGTCTATGAGCACTAACGGTTTGATGGAAAATTTAGCTTCGCCATCCGCATTTGAAACATGAATGTGCTTCGGAAGGTGCTCGTTACTGTAGAAAAAGAAACGTAGGCCAAATGCTCTGAATATTTCTGGCATATTGAAGCGGTTAATAAATTAATGTAATTACCTAAACACCACCTCCGTAATGGCGTCTGCCCCGGCGTGGGCTTGCAGAATCTCTAGCACGCGGGTGCGGCTTTGGACGAGCTGGGTGCGCAGGGGTGCGCTGCTGAGCTCTATGTGCAGCACGGTGCCGTCTAGCCAGAGGCGGTGGGTGCGGCTGGCCACGGTGCTGCCCATCAATTGCTCCCAACTGTCTAGCAGGCTTTGCTGGCGCAGCTTGCCTTGCAGGGCAAAGTGCTTCAGATACGCCTCGATGGCTTCGCCAAGAGGGCGGGGGCGGCCGTAGCGGGTGTCTTGGGGGCGGAAAGCCATGCCTCTAAGGTACGCAGGCCAGCCAGCTTGGCCCTAGGCCCTGGCCCTAAAAAGGAAAGCCCGGCACCAAGGCCGGGCTTTATTGTAAGCGATTTTGCTGGCAGCATTAGCGCACCACTACGCGTTGGGCGCGGCCAGTGCGCTCATCTACCACCATGTACAGGCCTTTGGCCCAGCCTTCTGTAGAGAGGCTTGCGGTACGCTGCACGGTGGCGCGGGCCATTACCTGGCCTGTGAGGCTGCAGATACGCAAGGTGGCAGACTGGGGCACGAAGATGCTCAGCTCGGCGCGGCTGGCATCGTGGTGGAGGCGGATGCCCTCTTGGCTCCGAGGTTGCAGGGCTGTGATGGCATTGAGCGGGGCAAAGGCCGAACCTATCACGATGGGTGTGGTGCGCCCGCCACGGGGGTTCACCGACGATACGGTGCCCCAGGTGCCGGTGGCGCTGGCCTGATTGCCGACGATCTGGCCCATCATGTCGAACTGCGCTATGAAGCGGATGCCATTGGGCAGGTTGTTGGGCACATAGGTGGTGTAGCCGCCGTTGGAGGAGTCTCTCCAGCTGGGGCCGCCGGCTACGCGCGCGCCGATGGCTTCTACCACGGCCGTGGTCAGGGGCCGGCCGGTGCCGTCTGGGTTATCGTAGAGGGCTACGATGTTCTTGGGCGTAGCCAGAGACGAGCCACGCACGCCGGTGGCCACAGAGTCTGCCCCGGTGTCTCCGAAGCCGAGTACGCTAAGCGTTTGGTCTAGCCCGAGGCGCTTGGCGATGGTAGTGCCCCCTTGCCCGTCGTTGAGGATGAGGGTTGGGATAATTTGATTTTGTACCGAAAAGCGCGCATTGGCCGTGGGCACAAAGGCAAACCAGCCCGTGTACTCGCCCAGGGCGTTGGTGGTAAAGGTGCCGCTGTTGGTATTGGCCAGGCTGGGCTGCGTGGTGTAGAGCGCCGTGCCGCCTGGGTTCAAAAAAAGTGGGTTGCCCGCGCCACCGCCGGTATCAGTTGCGATGGCCCCTTGGGAGATAAACTTGTAGGTTGCGTTAGGGCGCAGGTTGGTTACGCGGGCGTAATAGGCCATCGGGATGCGCTGCCCACCCGTTGTGGTGCCCCCCTTGGCTATAAAGCGTGGCACGATAACGCCAAAAAAGTCTGCCCGGGTTAGGCGCTGGGCTTGGGTAGGGGCAAGGCCAAGCAACAACGCGGCTGCCAACAGTAACGAGGTGTACAGATTCTTCATTTAAGAATGGGGGTTGGCCTACGCACCTGGCTGTAATGATTTGCCGCCGGGATTACGGGCTTCCGACTGTAAAGTTGCGCAATGCCTTAACTTCTCTCCTAATAGGGTTTGCCTGAGTCTAGTAAAGAGCCTTGGTTGGTACATAACCGTTTAACCCTGCTTTATAACCACTTGCCACAAGCCAGACGGGTTAGTCGGTAATTTATGCCGACCTTTGCCGCATGCCTGCGGCTAGCTGCGGTGGGCAACCTAAAACTGTGCCCGGCGTCCCTATGGGCGAGGGCTATATTATGAAGTTATTCTATGCTTGGGGCCTGGCCGTGTGGCTTTGCCTCGCCGTGTGTGGTGTTGCCGTGGCCCAGCGCACGGCCGATGCCAGGTACACCCTGTCTGGCTATATACGAGACTCGGCCAGTGCCGAGGCGCTGCTAGGGGCTACGGTTTATGTGCAAGAGCTCAAATCTGGCACTACGGCCAACAACTACGGGTTTTACTCGCTTACGCTGCCGGCCGGGCGCTATACGGTAGTTTTTAGCTACATAGGCTTTAGCAGCCGTACGCTGACGGTGGATTTGCAACGCAATACGGTGCTGAACCCCGAACTGGGCCAAGAGGGCCTGCAGGTGCAAGAGGTGGTGGTATCGGCTGCGCGCCAAGAGCGGGAGGAGAGCGTGAAGAGCGTCCAGATGTCGCTGCAAAAAATGTCGGCACGGGAGATTAAGGCCATACCCCCCTTGCTGGGCGAGGTGGATCTGGTACGGGCCGTGCAGCTGCTACCCGGCGTAAGCACCGTAGGCGAGGGCGCCTCGGGCTTTAACGTACGGGGCGGCTTGGTAGATCATAACCTGATTTTGCTAGACGAGGCCCCGGTGTACAACAGCTCGCATCTGCTGGGCATTTTCTCGATTTTTAATCCTGATGCGGTGCGAGATGTGAAGCTCTTTAAAGGAGGCATACCTGCCGCCTACGGGGGCAGGCTGGCCAGCTTGCTGGATGTGCGCATGAAGGAGGGCAATGCCCGCCGCTTTACGGGCAGCGGAGGTGTAGGCACCATCATGAGCCGCTTTGCCTTGGAGGGGCCCATAGCCAAAGACAAAGCCAGCTTTGTGGTGGCAGGCCGCCGTAGCTATATAGACGTGCTGGCAAGGCCTTTTCTGACGGGTGGGTTTAAAGGCAGCACTTTCTACTTCTACGACCTGTCGGGCAAGGTGAATTGGAAGATTGACGACCGCAACACCGTCTTTTTGAGCGGGTATTTCGGGCAAGACAATTATGGCATCGGCAACCTCTTTGGCTTTGGGTATGGCAATGCCACGGGCACCCTACGGTGGAACCACGTCTTTAGCCAGCGGCTCTTTGCCAATGCCACGCTTATCCGATCTAACTACAACTATCTGCTGCGCAGCAACGTGCCCGCCCAGGAGTTTGAGTGGACCTCCAACATCAAAACCTGGCAGGCCAAGTACGACCTGACCCATTACCTGAACCCTGACCTTACGTTGAGCTACGGGGCCAGCAGCATCCTCTACACGTTTGTGCCGGGCACGGCCAAGACGTTTGGCAGCTCGCTCTTCAACAATTTCTTTTTGCCTGACCAGCGCGCCTTTGAACATGCAGCCTATGTGGCTGCAGAACAAAAGATCGGCGGATTGACGATCCAGGCCGGGCTGCGGGCATCGCTGTTCGACTATCTGGGCAACCGCGATACACTCTACACCTACACACGCGAGCCTGGCCAGCGGGGCACCGTAGCCGTGGCCGACCCCGGCTATCTGGACGGCTACCGAAGCCAGGCCCGCTATTGGAACCCAGAGCCACGCCTTGCCCTTGCCTATACCCTAAACGAGCGCAGCTCTGTAAAGGCAAGCTACATGCGCACGGCCCAGTACATTCACCTAATAAGCAACACGACGGCCGTGACGCCCTTTGACGTGTGGGCCCCCACCACGCGCAATGTGAAGCCCCAACTGCAAGACCAGGTATCGGCCGGGTACTTCCGCAACCTGGGGCCCGAGGCCGACTACGAGCTATCGGCAGAGGTGTATTATAAGTGGCTGCACAATCAGATTGACTATGTGGACGGTGCCCAGCTACTGCTGAACCGCCGGCTGGAGGGCGAGCTGCTCTCGGGCCGTGGAAAGGCTTACGGCCTAGAGCTCTACCTGAAAAAGAATACCGGCCGCCTGACGGGCTGGGTGAGCTACACGCTAAGCCGCTCGCTGCGGCAGGTGGAGGGCATCAACTTCGGGCGGTGGTACAGCGCCAAGTTTGACAGGCCGCACAACCTGGTTATCGTTGGCAGCTACCAGCTCAACGACAAGTGGACGTTTGGTACCACGTTTACCTACATCACTGGCACGCCGACCACGCTGCCGGTGGCCAAAGGATCGGTGGGAGGTTACATCTACCCCATCGTGGAGGGGCGCAACAATGTGCGCATCCCCGACTACCACAGGCTAGACTTCTCTGCCACGCACAAGCGGCCCAAGCGCGGGCGCTTCCAGGGCGAGTGGGTGTTTACCATTTACAATGCTTACGCGCGGCGGAATGCCTTCGGGGTTTATGCAGAGCCTGGCCGTACGTTCGACACCCAGGGCACGACGGAGATGCGCCGCATAGCCATCTTCGGGTCTGTGGTGCCTGGGGTTACCTATAACTTCAACTTCTAGCCCAACCGCCATGACCACTGCCCTAAAACGCCTTGCCCTGCTGTGCTGCCTGCCTGCCTGGCTGACCCTTGCCAGCTGCGACGATAAGATAGACCTGAAGCTCAACACCGTAGAGCCGTACCTGAACCTGGATGGAACGCTAGACGACTTGCCTGAGACGGCAGACACCATCAAGCTCAGCAGCACGATTGGTTACCTAGACCAAAGCGCGCTGCCGCCGGTGCGTGGCGCGCAGGTGGTGCTTTCGGGCTCAGACGGCTACCGCGATACGCTGGCCGAGGTGCGGCCAGGCCGCTACCTGGTAGAGCCGGGTTTTGCCGGGCGGGTAGGCATTACCTACCGGCTAGACATTGCCACGTCAGATAATGAACGCTACGAGGCCAGCGCAACCATGCCCCGCAAGCAGGTGCTAGACTCGCTGACGGTGCGGCGGCGAGAAAATGAGGGGCCCTTCCAAGACGGGTACTACGTCCGCGTATGGTTCCGCGAGCTGCCCGGCAAAGGAGATAACCTGATGTTTGAGGAAGTAAGAAACGACACGCTTCAAAACCTGCCTCAAAACCTTTTTGCCGTAAACGACGACCTGAGCGACGGGCAGCTTATCCAGGGCCCGGATGTGAACAACCAGCCCTACAAGCTCGGCGACACGGTGCGCGTATCGGTGGTGTCTATTACTGAAGATGCAAGGCTGTTTTTCCAAGAGATGCAGGTGCAGATCAACAATGGCGGGTTGTTTGCACAGCCGCCGGCCAACGTGCGGTCTAACGCGCGGAACCTGAATCCCAACAGCAACAAACGCGTGACGGGCTACTTTTTGGTGCGCGGCAAAAGCACGCTGGGCATCAGAATCCGCTAGCGAGGCGGGAGTCGCAACCTTGCATACTGCCATGGCAGCACTTGCATGCAAGAAAAGTACAAGCATTGGGCGGCCGCAAAGGCATAAGATGCTGATTTTCAGCATTAGATTCCTGAATATGGAATCAGAAGTGTTACAGAAAAGCAGCGGAGATTGGGCTAAATCGGCGCTGGCCTTCAATACGGCTGCATAACGCACGCGGTGTGCCGGCAGAGGCTAGAGCCATTTTTTGGAGCCAGTTGTGGGTGGGGGCCACTTTCGTGGTTACCTGGCGGGCAGCAACCGGCATCAAGGGGTGGACATGGAAACTGTACACCTGTTGATAGACCGGCCGCCGGGGCAAAAGGCGAGGCAGTATCTGCTGCTGGCGCCGCGCTCTACACAAATCAAGCCAAGTACGAACATGCGCCGACTCTTTTCTCAAAATCCGCTCTCTCTGGAGATTGCCACTTACGTGGTGGCTGTGCTGGTAGCTACCGGCTTTACGGTGGCACAATGGTCTGCTCCGCTGGTGGCAGGTGCCGCCCAGGCCAACCTTGTACCCTAATACCAGAAACCCTCGTACAAATATCTGGCACAGAATATGTTGTGTTAGCTGGCCAGATGATTGCCATCCTATTTCATCAACCCCTTCTGTGGTGACGCCACCACGGCAGGCCAACTTTCAAGCAGCTGCATGAATTCTTTTCGCAAACCACAAACCAAGGCCGAATGGCCCCTGCCCGACGTAATGCCCGGCGTGTGCAGGCTCTTTTTGAGCCTGCCTGGCCCAGACGAGGCCTTGACAACGGCAGCGTTCGAGTGGCAAGAGGTATTACTAGACGAGACCGCCCTGAGCCTCTTCTGTACCCGGCAATTGTTGGCCAACGGCACTTTGCTGGAAGGTGTTTTCGTGAACGAGCCTACGCTAGACCAGCTAGATGCGCTGCAAGACTTTGCCTGCCGCCTAGAGCAACGCGGTATGCCGACGTTGATTGAAGGCTGGTACTAGGCTAGCCCTCGGCATCTCTGCAAGCAACTTTATCCTTACCCTAAAAAGCCTCGTCCGGTTTATGCCGGTGGGGCTTTTTGCTTTTGGGGCCTTTGCGCGCCAAGGTTGTTGCCCAGCCACAAGAGGGTAGCCAGCCCACCGGCCAGCACAAGGGCCAGCTTTACGTAGGGCCTCAGGGGCAACGGGGGCACGTACACTACCCCTGCCTGGCTCTGAACAACGGGCGAGGCGGCATAGCGCCCGCCGTGGGGCACTTGCTCTGCCTCGAAACGCGCCGTGAGCTGCCTAAAAGCCTGCCCGAGGCGCGGGCCCTGCAAGGTGCCACCATGGCCAGATACAAGGGTGGCGGGCTGCAGGCTTGCCAAGGTGCGAACGCTGCGGGCGGCGGCTTGCCAGTCTGTCGTCCAATACTTGGGTGGTCCGTTAAGCTCGGGGCGTTGGGTGGCTACCCAGTAGGCGGACTCTTGGCGGGTACAGACGACGGCGTCGCCTGCAACCAGGCAACGGTCTTGCGCGCGCCAGAGCGACACGTGGCCAGGCGCATGGCCGGGCGTATGTACCCAGCGCCAGCCGTGGGCAAAGGGCACCGTGCCATCGGCGGGCAGCGGACGGAGGTTGGCCGAAAAATCGAAGGGCCCGCGCGGAAAGCCCAATGCTACCCAAGGCATGATGCCCCCGCCCACGGTGGGGTCTGGCGCCGGATAGGCGGCGGTACCGTCGAGGTACGGCTGCTCTAGCGGATGGGCAAAGACGGGCAGGCCAGGCCAGATGCGCTCTAGCACGTTGGCCAGAGAGCCGATGTGGTCGTAGTGGCCATGCGTCAGCACGCAGGCCTGGGGCCGGGCGCCTGGCCCGTAGATGGCCTGGGCAGCGGCTAGGATGGCATCGGCGTAGCCTGGCATGCCCGCATCTATCAATATCCAGGGCCCGCCGGGCTCGCCCAAGAAAACGATGTTGACGAAAAGAAGCCGCTTTATATAAACACCCGGTGCCACGCGTCGTGCAGGGCTTTGTAGCGGCGTGTTGGTTGTGGGCTGGGCTTGGGTCTGCATGGCGGCGTGAGGGGGGGTGGAGCAGACAGCGCAAGGCTGTTTGCCAACCCCTTACGGGCCGCGGGCCTGGCGGGTTTAGGGTTGCCCCGGCACCCAGACCTCTACGCCTGCCTGGGCATAGATGCGGCGGGCGTATGCCTCCAGGCCCAGGTTTGGCCAGAAGCCTGCCAGGCCAGGCACATCTGCCGGACTGAGCGGATCTACGACGATGAAGCGTGGCTTGGCTCGGGCAATCAGGGCGCGGAGTTTGGCAGGGCTGTCTAGCCTTGCCGACTCGTAAAACCAGGGCCGGGTATAGGGTGGGTGGTCGGGGTTGGCATAGTCGTACTGGCCAAAGCAGAGCGATAGCACCTGCTGGGCACCGCCGTAGCCGTGGGCCTGCATGGCCTGCCGAGCCCCGATGCGGGCCTGGTCTGTAGCAGAAAGAGGCTGGGCCAATTGCGGGCCTATGTTTTTAATGAATCGCTCGGCCGTGGCGGCCAGGCAGGCAATAACCACAACGGCATAAGCCGCGGGCAAAAACCGCCGCGCACTATCCGGCACGTAGCGCAGGGTTAGCCCTTCTACCCAAACAAAGGCCAGGCCTGATACCAGCACCATGCCCGGCAGGGCGGGCAACCCCAGCCGCCAGTAAACAAAGGCCAGCGATACGGCTGCGCCTATGGCAAGCGTACAAAGCAGTTGCCCCCCCAGGCGCTGCCGCCAACGGGGCACGGCAGGTACCAGCACCAGCCCTAGCCACCACAAGAAGAGGAGGGGGTAGTCTAGCATTTGCATGAAGAATACCTTGGTCAGGTTGAGCCAGGTATTCTCTGCAAAGCGGGCAGGGGCCTGGGCTATAACCTGCCAGAGGCTCTGCACCTGCATGGCCTGCATCCAATGGGTGGCAAAGTCGCCGTTGCCATGCAGCCCGAACCATACATTGACGTACTGCTCGTTGTAAAACGGGTTGCCCTTTACTGCCAAGGCCAAGATTAACTGGGGCGATGCCGCCAGCACAAAGCCCGCCACAAAGGCAACCGCCTGCCTTAGCCGGGGCCTTGCGCCTGCCTGCAGCAAAAACAGCAACGTAAGCAATACGGCAGGCACCATCGCCAGGGCAGCGTATCGGATCAGGTAAGAAACGCCCAGGCACAGGCCTGCATATAAAAGCGGCTGCCACCGCAAGCCGGGCAAATGCGCCAGAAAATAGAGGGCGGCCATCATGGGCAGCAGGGCGGGCATGTCTGTGCCGTCTAACACGGCTACTTGCCAGAAGGCCGTGTTAAAGGCAAAAAACGTTGTAAGCAACAACGCCAGGCCCTGCCGACCATAAACGCGCACGGCCGTGGCAAAAAACAGCATTAGCACCCCCAAAGCAGCGCCGAATGAGATGGCTTTGGCCGCCCAGGCATAGTCGCCTACCAGGGTAGCCACGCCACGCAAGAGCAGCGGATAACCTAGTGGGTAGAGTGGATGAAACCAGCTACCCGCCGGCGGGCCAAGGTGGCGGGCACGATAGATGAAGTCGAAGCTGTCAGTAAGGTCTAGCAGGGGGCGTGCTGCCAGGTAATGGGCACCCAAAGCGGCCCAGCAGAGCAATAGGATAAACAGGCCCAAGAGGTAAGGCCTAGCAAGCGGATGGTTGTGCATGGGTAGGCGTAAAGTTGGCCCCTGGGCGGGCTTGCTGGCTATCCGTACCTTTGCACTTACCATGGCCTTAGCTCGGCAAACCAAGATTGGGTTGTACATCTTCATCGTCACGCTGTTTGTGGCGATGTCAGTTTACCTCTACCAGGCGCTGTTTAGCCCCAATGTGCAAGTGGGCGGCAAGGCCAAGATGCTCTACATCCGCACCGGGGCCACCTACGAGGAGGTGATGGACTCCCTGCGCATGGGGCAGTACCTGTCGGACGTGGTGAGCTTTGCGGCCCTGGCCCGCGCCACCGGCCTGCGCGACAAGATTAAGCCCGGAGCCTATCTGATTGAGCCCAATGCGCCCAATCTGGCCGTGATCCGGATGCTGCGCAACGGGGCACAGACGCCCATCAAGGTGACCTTCAACAGCCTGCGCCTGCCGCAAGACCTGGCCGGCAAGCTGGGCGATAAGCTGGAGCTTGACTCGGCCACGCTGCTGGCCCGCCTGCAAGACCCTGACACGTGCGCCGCGTATGGCTTTACGCCCCAGACCATGACGGCCATGTTTGTGCCCGACACGTACGAAATGTACTGGACGGTATCTGCCCCGGCCCTGTGGAAGAAGATGCGCAAGGCCTACGATAAGTTCTGGACGGAAAGCCGCAAGGCCAAGGCCGCGGGCCTGAAGCTCTCGCAGGCAGAGGTAATTACGCTGGCCTCTATCGTGGAGGCAGAGACCAAGAAGTTTGACGAGATGCCCATCGTGGCCGGCGTGTACCTGAACCGGCTGGCTCAGGGTATGCCCCTGCAGGCCGACCCGACGGTGGTGTATGCCGTGGGCGACTTTACCATCAAGCGCGTGCGCGAGGGCCATAAGGCCAACAACTCGCCCTACAATACCTACAAGGTGCTGGGCTTGCCACCGGGCCCCATCAACATGCCCAGCCAGACGGCCATCGATGCGGTGCTGATGCCTGCCAAGCACAACTATATCTTCTTTGTGGCCCGGCGCGACTTTAGCGGCTACCATACCTTTGCCGAAGACTACGGCACCCACCTGAAAAACGCCCGGCTCTACCAACGGGCGCTCGATTCGCTGAACCTCTAAGGCCGGCAAGGCGACTTGTAGCTGTTGGCAGATGGCCTTTCACTCGGTGCCAAAATGGGTACAAAAGCTGGCCCCCGGCTATTGGTGGGAGCTACCCACCCCCAAGGCCGATAAGTCCATCTATCTGACCTTTGACGACGGCCCCGTGCCCGGCCCCACGGAGTTTGTGCTGGATGCGCTGGCCGCCTACCGGGCCGAGGCCACCTTTTTTGCCGTAGGAGACAATGTGCGCCGCTACCCTACCCTGGCCCAGCGCGTGGTGGCAGAGGGCCATGTGTTGGCCAATCATACCCAGCACCATGTGAAGGGATGGGGCTTATCTCAAGTGGCCTATCTACAAGAAGTAGCAGCCTGCCAACAGGCCTTGGCGGAGGTAACTGGCCAGGCACCAGCGCTTTTTCGGCCGCCGTATGGACGCATCAAGCCTGGGCAAGGCCGTGCCTTGCGGGCGGCCGGGTATCAGGTGGTGATGTGGTCAGTACTATCTGCCGATTACGACAAGAGGCTTAGCCCCGGCCGCTGCCTGATAGAGACCTACCAGCGCTGCCAGCCGGGGTCCATCGTCGTCTTTCATGACAGCGTCAAAGCGGCTCCGAGGCTGGAGCGCGTGCTGCCTGCCCTGCTAGAGGTGCTGGCAGGCGAGGGCTACACCTTTGCCGCCCTGCCTGCCGGTAAGGCTGCCCCTACTCTTTGACAAAAGTGTACGGGTCTTGCTCGATGAAGTCGTTTACAACGAGCGTGAGCGTGGGCGTACCGTCGGACGTGCTGGCCACTTTGGCGGGGAAGATGCCGTACTCTATGATGTTGTACTCTGTGAGCCAGTTGGTGCCGCCCATCCAACGGAGGCGCGCCGTTAGTTGGGGGTGGTGGGCAAAGCGCACCGTCATGGTGTTGGCCTTGGCGTCTTTGCTGATGGTGACGGTGCCGTACTGGGCATTGCGGTAGGTGCCTTCGGGCAAGAAGGGGACGGCCATGCGCAGCTTGGCCTGGCGGTCGGCCCGGGCGCGCCAGCTGGCGATGGAGTCTTGCTGGGCCTTCATCTCCTCCCTAAAGCCCGGCAGGGCCGCCGCCGAGCGGTCGGGCGCGTTGGGCACACGCAAAAACTGGTCTAGCAAATGGAAGCGCAGCAGATCGAAGAACGACTGGTTGTCGTTGTTGGTGAGCACGACGATGCCCAGGCGCTCTTCGGGTACAAAGCAGGTGGTGCTGACCATCCCTACGGCACCGCCGCCGTGGCTGTACACCTGGCGGCCGTTGTAGTCTCCGACAAACACCCCGAGCCCATAGCCGCGGAAGTGGCTCGGATAGACCCGGCTCTTGCGGCTACCGGCCATGATCTGCACGTCGCGCGTGGCTTGCAACACGGGCCATGGCATCACCTGCTGCCCATTAAACCGGCCACTGTCTAGCTGAAAGCGCAGCCAGCGGGCCATGTCTGCCGCCGTGCTGATGATGGATGCCGCCGGGGCCAGGTTGTCCCAGGTGTCGTAGGGTTGCTCGGTGAGCTTGCCGGTGTAGAGGTTGGTGTAGGGCCGGGCGATGTTGGTGCGGGTGGGGGCGTCGTTGCCGAGGGCGGTGGTGCGGCGCATGCCCAATGGGCGCAGGATGGAATCGGTGATGAAAGCCTCCCAGGGGCGGCCGGTTACCTTCTCTACAACCTGGCCTGCCACCAGGTAGCAGCTGTTGCAGTAGCCAAAGTCTTGCCGGAACTGTTGGCTGGGCTTCATCATCCGCATGCGCTCCATGATCTGGGCGCGGGTCAGGTTGCCGTCCAGGTAGGTGAAGTCGCCTTGGAACGTCTTGGTGCCGATGCGGTGGGTGAGCATGTCGCGCACGGTGACCAGGCGCGTGGTGGTGTCGTTGTAGAGCTTGAAGTCGGGGAAGTAGCGCACGATGCGGTCGTCGAGCGAGAGGCGCTTTTGCCGGGCCAGATGGGCCAGCGCCAGGCCCGTGAAGAGCTTGGTGTTGCTGGCAATCATAAACTGGGTGGCCGTATCTACCGGCTCGGCCTTGCCCACGGTGCGGGTGCCAAAGCCCTTGCAGTAAATGGTGCGCCCGTCTTTGACGATGGCTATGGCCAGGCCGGGCACTTGCCAGTCTGCCATGCCCTTCTGGATGTAGGCATCCAGGGCCAGCGGGTCGAAGTTGGCCGGATAGGGCGTAAGGGCACCAAGCGGCTCGGGCAGGTCGGGCTTGGAGGTAGCGTCGGGCTGGGCCAGCGTGGATGAGGTACGCACAGGGGGTGGCACCTGGGCCTGGCCAGATACTTGTATGGCCAAGGCCAGCGACACGATTACCAGTAGGCGGAACATAGATGTGAAGTTAGCAATCGGCGGGCCCATCCCCTACCCGCGCAGGGCAGCTAGGGCCGCCTCTGCCCCGGCCGGATCGCAGAAGACCTCCACCAAGGCCGGGCCGTCTATGCCCCAGAGGTGGGTTTGCAGCACCTCGGACGTCAGCGCGCGGCAGGCGTGGTAGGCCAGGCCAAAGTCTCGGGCCGTGCCCTCGGCCGTCAGGCTGTGGCGATTCTCGAAGAAGCGGTCGCGCTCTGGCAGGTGGGCCGGGCCGTCAATGAGGCGGAAGATGACCCCGCCCCCGTTGTTGAGCACGATGATCTTGAGGTTGGGCGGCAGGGGCTCGCCCGTCCAGAGGCCGTTGCGGTCGTAGTGGAAGGCGGTCTCCCCCGTCAGCAGCAGCACGGGCAGATCGGTTTGGTTGGCGTAGCCGACGGCGGTGGCCGTTGAGCCGTCTATGCCGCTGGCACCGCGGTTGGCCCACACGCGCTGGTGCGGACCGGGCTGCCAAAGCCACTGGGCCCAGCGTACGGGCATAGAGTTGCCCAGATGGACGATAGCCTCGGCAGGCACGCTCTGCAAGGCAGCTAGGGCGGCGGCGGCCTCGTTAGGGGTGCCGTCTGGGTCTGGCGCGGCCAGGGCTGCGGGTATGCGTGCGGCGATGGGCGCGGCCAGCGTGGCCCATGCCTCTGCCAGGGAGGGCCGGGGCGTGTCGTCCTTGGCCGACTCAAAGAAGCTATGCTCCCCCAGCTTGGTGATGAAGGCGGCTGGCTCGGCCACCACCACCCGGCTCAGGCCATAGAAGGGGTCGGGCGTGGGGTGGGCATAGGGCTGGATGCGCCATACCTCCGCCGCCGGGCAGGCGCGCAAGTAGCGCCGCAACTGCCGACTGGTGAGCGGGCCACCCAGGTGTAGAATAAGATCCGGTGCCAGCTGGGGGTTTGTGTCGGGCGTTGGGCGGGCCATGTCGGCTGCCAGGGCCAGGTTGGTTGTAGACAGGCTGGCCAGGTTGCTGGTGGGGTCTGCGGCCAGGGCTACGTCGGGCGCGTAGTAGAGCAGGGCGCGGACTGCGTTGTGCAGGTCCAGGTCGTAGGGCTGGGTGCCGGCTACGATCATGCGGCGTGGGGCGCGCTGCCAGGCTTGCAGCAGCTCTACCAGCTGTGGGCGATCCGGCAGGGCGGGGGCGGCGACGGTCTTCCAAACCGGCACGGGGCGCGCCAGGTCCAGCACTTCGCCCGCCTGGGGGTAAAAGGGCTCGCGGAAGGGTAGGTTGAGCTGCACCGGCCCGCGCGGGTGGGTGGTGGCCAGCCGCGCGGCTTCGTTGGCCAGGTGGTGGGCATGGCGCAGCTCGTCGGGATGGGTGGGTTGGGTGGGTAGGTGGAACGCCGCCTTGCAGTTGGCCCCAAAGGCCCCGGGCTGCGCTACGGCCTGCCCGTCTTGCTGGCCGATGGCCTCGGGTGGGCGGTCGGCCGTCAGCAGAAGCAGGGGGATTTCGGCCAGGTGGGCCTCGGCCACGGCGGGGGCCAGATTGAGCACGGCCGTCCCGCTGGTGACCACCACACCCACGGGTCTGCCCGTTGCGGCAGCTATGCCCAGGGCGCGGTAGCCTGCTGCGCGCTCGTCTCCGCATAGGTAGGTGCGCATGCCCTCCATGCGGGCCAGGGCCAGCACGAGCGGGGCCGACCGGCTACCTGGAGCTAGCACCCAGTCTTGGCAGCCATGGGCAGCCAGGATGCGAAGAACGTCAGCGGCGTGGGGAGGGAGCATGGGGGCGAATATCACCTCCTCGGGTATTGGTATGCTACCTGTTACTTGGTGGGCGGCAGCACTACGCCATGGGCAAAAAACGCCTTTGCCTCCGCTACCTTCCTGGGAAAGAGTTCTTTATCCCGCGTCTGCTCAATGGCCAGGCGGAGTTTTTGTTGAAGGGCTTCGTCTGTCTCTTTGCCTTCAGCCCTTGCCCATGATTTCTTATCCAAGGCCATAGTGTAAAGATAGGGCTTAAAAATCAACTTGTCAACGCTTTGCGTCTTGCAACACCATCAGCGCCTGGTAATCTCCTTGAGGACTGAACGGCTCGAAGGCATACGGGTTGATTTCGTCTAACACTTTGCCTTTGGGCCATCCCAGAAACAGATACTTCGTTGCAAGTGCTGTGTAATTACGACGTACAAATCCCGAATAGGCATTTATGCGTTGGTGCAGCAGGCGGCATGCAGATTTGCATCGCTTATCTCGGCAAGTATTGCGGCACGGAAGCTCACTAACCTCTTGGCTATCTGAGCCCGAAACAAATACCAACGCGTCCGGTACGTGGTCAAAAAAGAGCGTAGTGGTAAATAAAATAGTATTGAAGATTTTATAGATGTCTCCATTATTAGACCTGCTTCTATCATTCACAAATCCGCCTTCTTCGATGTCTCCGAATGCCAGATTATAAACGGGTCTACCCTCTACAGAGCTAATAAGGCTATAATCCACAACCTTGATGATGGACCTCTCGCCTTGGCTAATAAAATACCATCTTAAACTATCCCCCTCGGCATCTTTGACAAGCGGATATTGATCAATATTCTGCATCAAATAAAATAGCCGGGCGCTAGGCAGAAATTTCTTCTGCGTAGCACCCGGCCTAAAACTACCGCTAATTAAGATTCTTCTTCAAAAACACAAGCTGTGCGTTCCTAAAGACTTGGGTTAGGCCTACCCCTTATCCACCGCCACCTCCAAGCACAGCAGGAGGAAGGCGTACTCTCTGGCGACTTCGCGGAGGGCTTTGAAGCGGCCGGAGGCACCGCCGTGGCCGGCGTCCATGTCGGTGTGGAGGAGTAGCAGGTTTTTGTCCGTCTTTTTGGCGCGGAGGCGGGCTACCCATTTGGCGGGCTCCCAGTATTGCACCTGGCTGTCGTGCAGGCCGGTCGTTACCAGCATGTGCGGGTAGGCCTTGGCCTCCACGTTGTCGTAGGGGCTGTAGCTGAGCATGTAGTCGTAGTACTCCTTGTTGGCCGGGTTGCCCCACTCCTCGTACTCGTTGGTGGTGAGGGGAATGGTGCTGTCTTGCATGGTAGTAACCACATCTACGAAGGGCACCTGGGCCACGATGCCGCGGTATTGCATACCGGCCTGGTTGGCGATGGCACCCATCAGCAGCCCGCCTGCCGAGCCGCCCATGGCAAAGAGCTTGTCTGAGGCGGCGTACTTCTGGTTTATCAGAAACTTGCCGCAGTCTTCAAAGTCGTTGAAGGTGTTCTGCTTTTTGAGCAGCTTGCCGTCGTCGTACCAGTGGCGGCCCATCTCTTGCCCGCCGCGGATGTGGCAGATGGCGTAGGCAAAGCCCCGGTTGAGCAGCGATAGCCGCGACGAGGAGAAGTACACGTCCATGTTGGCCCCGTAGCTGCCGTAGGCATACTGCAGCAGCGGCGCGCTGCCGTTTTTCTTAAAGTCCTTCTTATAGACGATGGAGATGGGTACCTTGACGCCGTCTCGCACGGTGGCATAGACGCGCTCGGTGGCATAGTCGTCTTTGTTGAAGGTGCCCAGCACGGGCTGCTGCTTCAGCAGCGTGGCCTGGTGGGAGGCCATGTCGTAGTCGTACACGCTGCTGGGCGTGGTGAGGCTGGTATAGCCGTAGCGCAGTACTTGGCTGTCGAACTCGGGGTTGTTGCCGGGGTAGGCCGTGTAGGCAGGCTCGCCGAAAGGCAGGTAGTGCTCCTGGCCCGATTGCCTGTCGCGGATGCGGAGTTGCAGCAGGCCCTCTTTGCGCTCTTGCACCACCAGGTAGCGGGCAAAAGGGTCTATGCCTTCCAGAAAGACGTCGTCTCGATGGGCGATGACCTCTTTCCAGGTGCTGGTGGGGGCGGGCAGTTGGTCTGGGGCCTCCATCAGCTTGTAGTTTTTGGCACCGCCCAGGTTGGTGGTGATGTAGAACCGGTCTCCGGCATGGTCTACCTCAAACTCGTGGCCGCGGGTGCGCCCCGCAAACGAGACGAAGGTGCCCGTGGGCTTGGCTGCATCCAAAAAGAAATGCTCGGTAGCAACGCCGTTTTGCCGGGTTGATATCTCCAGGTACTTCTTGCTTTTGGAGCGGCCTACGCTGATGTAGTGGCTGTTGTTCTCCTCCTCATACACCACCACGTCTTGGCTGGGGTTGGTGCCCATGCGGTGCCGGCGCACCTGGTAACCCAGAAGGGTGGTGGTGTCTTTGTGGATGTAGAAGAAATATTGCCCGTCGGCGCTCCAGACGGCGTAGCCGTCGGTGTTGGGGATTTCCAGGGGCAGGTCTTGGCCAGTCTCCAGGTCTCGTACTTTGAGCGTGTAGAGACGGCGGCTGACGTAATCTACCGCATAGGCCGCATAGCGGCCATCGTCCGAGACCTCGTAGCCGGCCATATCGAAGTAGTCGTGGCCGTCGGCCATCTTGTTCTCATCGAAGATGATCTGCTCGGCATCCTTCAGCGTGCGCTGCCGGACGTGGATGGGGTACTCAGCCCCGGTAGCATACTTGTAGTTGTAGTACCAGGCCCCGTCTTTGGTGGGTACGCCGTTGTCATCCTCTTTGATGCGCTTCTTAATCTCCTGGAAAAGCTCTTCTTGCAGGCCTTTCACGGGCGACATCATGGTGTCTTTGTAGGCGTTCTCAGCCGTCAGGTAGGCAATTACGGCCTTGTCCTCGCGGTTGCGTAGCCAGTAGTACTCGTCCTGGCGCTCTGCCCCGAAGGGGGCCTTTAAGGTAAAAGGCTTCTTGTCGGCAACGGGCGGCTTTACGTCTGGCAGGGTCATAGTTGTCTTGTCGGCAGCGGGTTTGCAGGCTGCCAGGGCAGCCAAAGCTGCCAGGGTAGTTATGGCTAAGGTGCGCATCTTGGGGCCCTAAGGTAGCGCCGAGATGCCACAATTGGTGGGCCTAGAATGCAACAGCCAGGCCTTGGGTTAGGTCTGGCTGTTGGGGTTCAAGGAAGTTCGAAGAACTTGCAGGGCTGCAAGGCTTACTTCTTGCCAGGCTTGGCGGCGGGAGCGGCCTTGGGGGCCGGGGCCTTAGGTTGGTTGGCTACCTGTGTGAGCGTTTGCTGGATCTGCAGGGCCTGTTTGTTGGTGGCATCCTCTGCCATAGAGAAACCTACAAGGCGTTCGGCCTCCTTGTAGTCCTTTTTGACGGCTGCTTCGCGGGCCAGGAAGGCGTAGGCGGTGGCGCGCTGCTTGGCAAACTTGGGCTTGTCTTTGGCCGGGATAAGGCTTGTGTCAGAGGTAACCTTCAAGAATTCGCCGAAGAACTGGGCGGCCTTGCCTGTCTTGCCCTCGGGGTCCATACCCTGGGCTACGTAGCCGCGGTAGAAGATGCCCGTAGGCGCACGGCCCTTGCTGACCTCGGTTACCTTGGCGAAGGCCTCGTCGGCCGTCTTGTAGTCTTTACCGAAGTAGGCCGCCTGGCCCAGGCCAAAGTAGTCGTTAGACTCAGGCTTGGTGAGCGACTCCACATAGGCCTGGCGGAAGGCCGTGGCCGCGCGGTACTGCTTGCGCATGAAGGCAGAGTCTCCGAGGGTCTTAAGGTCGTCTCGCAGGTTGCTGTCTTTGGCAATGCCCTGCTTCATGAAGGCGATGGACCGGGCCGTATCCTCGTGCAGGGCCAGGCCTGCTTTGCCGAGGTAGAAGTAGTCTCGCCCGATGATGCGGACTTTAGAGGTATCTACCGTAGAGAGGAAGTCTTTGAGGGCCAGGGCAGCACCTGAGGGGTCTCCAGTCTCAAACAAGGTATAGGCCTTCAGACGCTGGAAGAGGGGGCTCTTCGTTTTGCCTTCGGCTTCGGCCACATACTGGGCGGCCTCCTGGTAGTTGCCAGCCTCGATGAGGAAGCCAGCAAAGCGCAGCAGCGCCTCGGGGTTGCGGTCAGAGCGTTGGATGTACTTGCGGTAGTTCGCAATGGCCTGGCCTTGCAGGCGGGCCTTGCGCTGCAGCTCGGCCAGGTAGCGGTAGCCGGGGGTGTAGCTGCTGTCGCGCTGCATGCCTTCCATGTAGCGCTTGTAGGCGGCCTCATAGCTGCGGGCGCGCTCGTACACCTGGCCCTGTCGGATGTAGGCCTTGGTGTAGTTGGGGTTCAGCGTCAGGGCACGCTCGTAGTTGGTGGCGGCACCAGAGCCATCGTTGGGTATGAGGTAGGCATCGCCAAGCGTTACCAGAATCTCGGGCCTGGTTTTGTCTAGCTCGGCGGCTTTGGTCAGGTTAGAGATGGCCTCGCCGGCGTCTTTGGTGGGGTAGATGGTGTAGGCCTCCCCTACCCGGTAAAACACCTCGGCACTGCGGTTCTTGCTGAGCTTCTTGGCCTCGTCGAACTGGGCCTTGGCACCGGCCAGGTTTTTGCGTAGCACCTCGATGGAGCCCGCAGCCACGTGGCCAAGCGGGTTTTTAGGGTCTTTGGTGGCGGCTTCGGTCCACATCAGCACGGCAGAGTCGGGCTTTTCGGCCTTGGCCAGGGCATAGCCGTAGTAGAAGTAGTTGTCGGGCGAAGGGGCCTGGGCCACCAATTGGCGGAAGTTGCGGCCTGCATCTCCGAAGCGCTCTACCTCTACCAAACGGAGGCCTTCTCGGACGGAGGGAGCTCCGGCATTGGGTGCCTGGGCCAGGGCAGGTGCCGCCTGACCCATGCAGGCTACGGCCACGGCCGCTATCTGAAACAGTTTGTTTTTCACGTTGTGTATAACGAAATAGAAACGAAGGTTGGTTCGGGCTTATTGAACCAGGTTATTGGTTTTGTTCAGTTGCACCAAGCGCACGGGCATGGTGGCAGGTAGCAGGCCAGCCTTTAGTACAATACGCTGCCCCTTCTCTGATAAGGCCCAACTGGCAAAACCGGTACCCAGGCCCGAGCGCGCCTCGCCGCTAACGATGTAGAGCATGCGGGCCAGCGGGTATTTCTTGAGCGAGAGGTAGGCCTGGTATGGCGGGTAGCTGTTTGAGTCTGCCGCCACCTGTGCCGCAGAGATGCTGGCCACCCGCACATTGCTGCGAAAGGCCCGCTGCTGGGGCGAGTCTAGGTCTGACACGTAGCCTACGCCGATGAAACCGATGGCTCCGGGGTTGGCGGCCACGTAGTCTAGTACCTTCTCTGTGCTGCCGGTTGCATATACAGAGGTGGTTAATTTGCCGATGAGGCCAAGCTTCTCTTCTAAGAAAATGGCATTGGCACTCGAGCCGTGGTCTAGCACTGGCACGATTTTAAGGCTAGGCCTGCCGGGCCAGGTAAGGGTTTCTCCACCTAAAATACCCATGAGCCTGTCTAGGGTCAGCAGCGTGTCTGGGTTAGAGGGGTGGACGATGACGGCCACGGCATCGAGGGCGTACTCGTATTCTTTGGGCGTGATGTTGCGCTCTGCAAAGACGGCGCGCTCCTTGTCGTTCAACTTCCGGCTGCCGACGACCATGCGGACCGAGTCTTGAAAGAGTAACTGGAAGCCAACCTCTTGCGGGATCGTTTTGGCTTCGATCTTGGCAGAGGTGTAAACGCCCTCGAAGGTGGATACGGTAGAGCGGATGATAGGTACAGCTACCTCGTCTACGGCGATGGTTATTTGGCCCGTGGTGGGCGTGTCTATCGCCTTGCCGTTTTTGGTGGTGGTAGGGCCGCAGGCACCCATGGCCAACCACAACCCTGCACCAAGCCACTGGTTAACCGTTGTCTTCAACATCGTGCCCATAGGTTTTCTTGTATCTTGCTTTATGGAGGCAGCGTACCAATGCCGCTGCAAAACAACGGTATAGCTGGCTGTTGGGCCAAACAAGGTGCAGCCTTAAGCCTTGGGGATACCGCGCCTGTGGGCTTTGTAGTCTATAAAAACCCTGTATAGGCGGAAGGTGCCGTAAGCAATGCAGGCCCCGGCCATGATATTGGCAGCGGCCCCAAGCTCGGTGAAGCGATCTTCGAAGACGAAGATCATGATGCCCATTACGATGTAGAGCAGCCCCATAAACAGGTAATAAATGAGGAAGGCAGAGCGACCGGGTGTCATGGCTAGATGGTTTTGCTTTAAGTGGCGTGTAGGCAGAAATTAGGTGACTCAACGGCTCCCCGTTAGCTCATATGGCTCCAGAGCAAGAAGCCGAACAGTAAAATCCACAATACATCTAAAAAGTGCCAGTAAATGGCAGGCACCTCAATCTCAATCAGGTTTTGGCTGTGGATCTTGTAGCGGTATGCCTTTACTGTGGTGATGGCCAGGTATACCAACCCCGTGATGAGGTGGAAGGCGTGCAGGCCTGTGAGCACATACAGGAATGAGCCTGACGGGTTGCCTACCAGGTACACATTGATTTGTACCAGGCGCACCCAGCTCTCCCACTGCAAATAGAGAAATACCAGGCCCAGGGCGAAGGTGACGAACATCCAGGCTTTTACTTGGCCCAGTTCGTCCTTTTTTGCGGCGTTCCAGGCCATTTGCACGGTAAAGGAGCTTACCACAAGCACAGCCGTAGAGAGCCATAAGACGCCAGGCAGCTCAAAATCTTGCCAGTTGCCCTCAGCCTTGCGGACGATGTAGGCCGAGGTCATGGAGGCAAAAATCATGATGATGCTCACGATAAAGAGCCAAAGGGCAAACCGCTTGGGCGGCATGCTTAAGGTTGGCTCGGGCTCGTCTTCTACGGCCTGGCCTAGGTTGGCCGTAGGGTCGTAGGGGTAGTTTTTGAGCAAATCCGTTTGATCAGCCATGGGAGATTGAAGGGTACGCCAGCGTGGCGAGAGAGGTTGAAAGTGTTGCGATATATCAAAAAAACCTGGGCCTTGGTGTGGTCTGTTCGGCTCTGGGGTTAGAGGAGCCTGTCCAGTAAAACGGCCAGTTGAACAGCCGGCAAGTACAGAAACGAGCCGAACATGACACCCCGGGCCGCGGCCCGGGTCTGCAGCCGGACGAGCTTATAGTTGGTGTACAAAAAGCCCAGGCTTGCCACTGTGCAAACGATGCCTGCCTGCAGGCTTACGTACCCCAGCAAAAAGGGCAACCACACTGCCGGAAACAGCAGCAGGGTGTAAAAAAACATGAGCCAGGCCGTGAGCGCATCGGGCTTGCCGCCGCGGCCGGGCAAAAGTCGAAACCCGCCGCGCTCGTAGTCGTCGGCCAAGACCCAGGCCACAGACCAGAAGTGGGGGAACTGCCACAGGAACTGCACCACGAACATCAACAAAGCCTCTGGGCTTACAGTGCCCGTGGCGGCGGCAAACCCTATGAGCAAGGGCATGGCCCCAGGCACGGCCCCAACGGCCACTGCCAGTGGCGTAATACGCTTAAGGGGCGTGTACACAAAGCCGTAGAGGAGCCAGCTGGCCAAGGCCAAGGCAAAACTGAGCGGCGTAAAGTAAAGGGCATAGGTGCCCATACCTAGAACGCCGAAAACAGCCACCAAGGCCCAGGCAGGCGCAGGGTCTAGCCGGCCGGTGGGCAAGGGGCGGTTGCGCGTACGGTCCATGAGGGCATCTGGCCCGCGCTCAAGTATTTGATTGACAATGTTGGCAGAGACGGTGGTAAACAGCCCTGCCACAGAGAAGGCCATCCACTCCCATTGCGTGGCCTGGCCCTCGCGGCCGAGGGCAAAGGCAATCACCCCAGAGAAAACCACAAGCAGCGACAAACGAAGCTTGGCCAACTGCACCACAACCCCCACCGATATGCCCTTAGGCCCGGCTGGTACGGCAGGAGCCGCCTGGGGCAGGGTTGGCTCTGAGGTAAGGGGTAGATCGGTCTGCATGAACTAAGGGGCCAAATTGCCGGCTTTAGTTGCCGGCCGTAACGTGTTTACTGCTCAAAACGGGGTGGAGTCAGGCTTTGTTTGTCTGTAGTAAGCCGAGCATCCACAGGCTAAAAAAGACGCCTAGCAACAGGGAGCCCAGCAACAAATGCAAAGGCTGCGCATAGGCAGGTAGGTCAAATGATTGAAGCGCTATGCCTACGACGATGTTGCCAACGACGCAGCCCAAAGCGGCTTGCTGCAAGGCCATGCCCTCGTCGAACTGGCCTGCACGGGGCTTGAGGTAGCGCCATGCCTGCCAGCCCACCAAGGCTGCCAACACCCAGCTAAAGCTGCGATGCAGCAAAAGCAATGCCGTACGATCTCCCCGCAGCAGCTCGGCGATGATGGCATCTTTGGCAGCACCGGCCTGGCCTAGCGTATCTACCCATTGGCGCACACCCAAACCCAGATAGAACTGGCCTACCGTAAAGAGTAGAGCCAATAGGGCCAGATTACGCTCTTGTGGCGATAGTACAGCCTCTTGCCTGGCCTTGCGGCTCAAAAAGTAGGCCGCCAGCAATACATAGACGATAAGCTGTGCCAGCAGATTGTGCAGCGTTATCATCATAGGCATCAGGGCCGTGCTTACGACCTTGGCCCCCAGCCAACCCTGCACCAGCGTCAGTAGCAGACCTGCCAGGCTCAGACCGAAAACGGCACCGCCATGCGCACGCCAGGCCAGCACCACCGTTGCCAGAATGAACACCCCCGTCAGGGCACCCAGCAGGCGATTGAGGTACTCGATCCAGGTCAGTACAGGGTCGAAGACGACCTTCTCTGGGGGTAGGCCGTCTTCGGCGTAGCGGGTCTTGTAGTCGGGGGGCAGTTGGCTGACGTGCGTCGGGGGGATTAGCCTACCAAAGCAACGGGGCCAGTCTGGGCAACCCAGACCTGACCCCGTGCTACGTACTATGCCACCCACCAGGATGAGCAAGTACACCGTTGCTATGGTAACCTTTGCGAAGAACCGAAACCGAGCTTCCGTCCGTGGACTAGCCGCGGTGCTGGGCATGGGTATCTACGGTAAGGTCTGCGTCGTAAGCCTCTACAGGATCTACCTCGTGGGCAAGGTTAGACTCGGGCGTCTGGCTGTACGGGATGTGCTGGGCAATAAAATCTTCAGCAGCGCCGGGCTTGCTGTAGTCATAAGGCCAGCGATAAACGGTAGGTATCTCGCCCGGCCAGTTGCCGTGCCCTGGCTCGATGGGTGTCGTCCACTCAAGGGTGTTGGAGCGCCATGGGTTCATCGGGGCGCGGCGGCCGCGATACATTGACCAGAAGAAGTTGACGATGAAGATGGCCTGGGCCGCAAACGTTACGAAGGCAGCAATCGAGATGAACACGTTCAGGTCTTGAAACTTGCTGAACGTCTCGAAAGAGGTGAAGCTGTAGTAACGGCGGGGGAAGCCAGCGATACCCGTGTAGTGCATGGGGAAGAAAACCGCATACACACCGATGAAGGTCATCCAGAAGTGAACGTAGCCGAGTTTGTCGTTCATCATACGCCCGAACATCTTGGGGAACCAGTGATAGATACCGGCCATCATCCCAAAGAAGGCGGCAGAACCCATCACAAGGTGGAAGTGGGCCACGACGAAGTAAGTGTCGTGGAGCTGGATGTCTAGCGCGGAGTTGCCGAGGATGATACCCGTTAGACCACCGGAGATGAAGAGCGATACCAGTGCTATAGAGAAGAGCATGGCCGGCGTAAACACCAGGTTACCCTTCCAAAGTGTGGTGATGTAATTAAAGGCCTTCACCGCAGAAGGTACCGCGATGATGAGCGTCAAGAACATGAAGATGGAGCCCAGGAAGGGGTTCATGCCCGTAACGAACATGTGGTGCGCCCAAACGATGAACGACAGCGTACCGATACCCAGGATAGAGCCCACCATGGCGCGGTAGCCGAAGATGGGCTTACGCGAGTTAGTGGCGATAATCTCTGAGGTTATGCCCAGGGCAGGCAGGATTACGATGTACACCTCGGGGTGGCCCAAGAACCAGAACAGGTGCTGGAACAAGACCGGAGAACCGCCCAGGTTGGGGAGCGCCTCGCCGTTGATGTAAATCTCTGAGAGGAAGAAGCTGGTACCGAAGCTACGGTCAAAGATGAGCAGCAATGCGGCAGAGAACAGCACGGGGAAGGACAGCAGACCCAGGATGGCCGTCACAAAGAAGGCCCAGATGGTGAGCGGCAGACGAGAGAAGCTCATGCCACGTGTCCGTAGGTTGATAACGGTGGTGATGTAGTTGATACCACCAAGAAGCTGAGACACGATAAAGAGCGCCATAGCTACCAGCCACATCGTCATACCCAAACCCGAGCCAGGGTTGGCTTGCGGCAGGGCGTTCAGAGGTGGGTAGATGGTCCATCCACCGCCGGCGGGGCCGGTTTCGATAAAGATGGAGATAAACATTACCACGCTGCTCAGGAAGAAGAACCAGTAGCTGAGCATGTTCATGAACCCGGAGGCCATGTCGCGCGCACCGATCTGCAACGGGATGAGGAAGTTGGAGAAGGTACCAGAAAGGCCTGCCGTGAGCACGAAGAACACCATGATGGTGCCGTGCATGGTAACCAGGGCCAGGTAGAAGTTTTGGTCTAGCTTACCGTCTTGTATCCAACCACCCAGGATGGGCTTGAGCCAATCGAGGTTGGCATCTGGGAAGCCAAGCTGTATGCGGAACAGCATCGACATAGCCCCACCGATGAAGGCCCAGAACAGACCTGTTACCAGGAACTGCTTGGCGATCATCTTATGGTCGGTGGTGAATACGTACTTGGTCCAGAACGAGTCGTGGTGCTCGTGGTCGTGGTCGTGATCGTGGGCGTGGCCGGCGTGTACGTCTAGCGCGGCGCTATGGGCGATCTCTGCCATGGTACGGTTAGGAAAAAAGTGAGCTGGGAGCTGTAAAGTGATAAGGGTTAAAGAGCAGCCTGGGCAGGGACACCTTCAGCGGGTTTCTTGCTGATGATGCGCTCGGCGTCGGCACGGAGCTTTTCGGGCACGTTCTTGATGTAGTCTGGATTTTTAGCCAGGAAAACTTCTTGAGACTTGAGCCACTCGAGATACTCCTCTTCGCTTTCGACTACTATAACCTTGCGCATACCGAAGTGGTTTCGGCCACATATCTCTGTGCAGGCCAGTTCGTAGTTAAAATTGGGATTGCGCAGCTCTGTGCGCATGTCTGCCGTGGTCTTGTCCGGAATAAACCAGAAGCGCGTAGGCATACCAGGGACGGCATCCATCTTAACCCGGAAGTGGGGCATGAAGACAGAGTGAAGCACGTCTCGGGCGCGAATCTTAAGCTCGACCGGCTTGCCGACGGGCAGGTGGATTTCATTGGCCATGAAATCATCCAGCGCGGCCTTGTCGTCGAAGTCTATGCCAACCTCGTTGAGTGCATCAATCTTGCGGAAGTTATGCTTGCCGATGATACCGTCCGTACCTGGGTAGCGCACCATCCAGTTGAACTGTTTGCCGACAATCTCTATGTTGTAGGCTGATTTGGGAGCCTCGCCGGTGATGTCTGTCCAGACACGCCAGCCTGTAAATACCAGTACAGCTAGTACGATGGCCGGGATGGTCGTCCAGATTACCTCCAGCTTGTTGTTGTCTGGGTAGTAGTATGCCTTGCGCCCCTCCTTGAATTGGTACATGTAGGGGAAGAAGAACAACAGGATGTGGGTAGCAACAAAGACAAAGACAATGATGCCCATGTCTAGCCAGAAGATAAAGTCAACCTCTTTGCCGTGCACAGAGCTAGGCGCAGGCAAAAACTCTTTGCTGGCGCTGCTGTAAGACCAAACGATGGCTATTGTGCCGAGGATGAACGTTATTGGGAACAGCAGAGCGTTCACCTTATTGGAGGTGCCAGCACGCTTGTAGAACGAGCCGCTGAACACTTCTAGCAGGTTGACCGTGCGCACGATCATCGCGAAGATGACCAGCACCAGGATTGCTACGGTAATTAGGATGTATGACATGGCGGTTAGGTTGCGCTATGCGAAAAAATGCTAGATGTCGTGGTGTGCGCTCTCTTGGAGCATCGGGTGGTTTTTGGCTACGAGCGGAGCTGAGGCCAGAGACTTGCTGACAACGTAGATGAAGGCTGCAGCAAACAACATAACCAGGCCAAACTCGATAAAGCCGAAACCTGCGTGAGCGCCAACCGTGCCCGGCATCACCATCAGATAGAAATCTAGCCAGTGGCCAATGATGATGGCCGAGGCTGCAATCTTAAGGAAGAGCGGGGTACGCTTGGCGTCTCTTGTCATTAAGAACAAGAACGGGAAGACAAAGTTTATGAAGATGTTAATGAAAAACACACCCGTAAACTTGCCGTCGAAGCCCTTGGTGCGCTCCAGGAAGTAGATGATCTCTTCTGGAATGTTGGCGTACCAGATAAGCAGGTACTGCGCAATCCAGAGGTAGGTCCAGAAGATAGAGAAGGCAAACATGAACTTGCCTACATCGTGCAGGTGGTTGCCGTTCACGTGGCTAAGCAGGCCTTTGTCTTTCAGATAGACCAGGGTAAGGCCCAGGGTAGCGATACCGGCAACGTGCCAACTGGCAAAGGTGTACCAGCCAAAGAGGGTGCTGTACCAGTGCGGCTCTATGGACATGGTCCAGTCCCAAGCGAGCATGGAGCTAGACACGGCGAAGATGACCAGGAAGATGGCCGAGAGCTTGTGGTTCTTGTGCCAGAAGCTGTTGCCGCCTTGCAGGTCCTCGGTCAGCGAGTTTTTGCGGATCATACGGCCGAGCAATATCCAGGCACCCACGAACACCACCATGCGTATGATGAAGAACGGCGTGTTTAGGTAGCCACGCTTGCCATCCAGAATGGGGTCGTAATCGGGGCTGCCTTTTTGGTAGAGGCTCTCGTGCGTCCAGTGGAAGATGTCGTGCCCACCAACCAAGAAGGTAACGATTAGGATACCGAGACCAATGGGCAGGAAGCTGGCAAAAGCCATTGGCACGCGAACCAGGCCGGCGCTCCAACCCGCTTGTGACACATATTGAACCGCAACGAAGAAAAGACCTATAACAGCCAGGCCAGTAAAGAAGACACCATCTAGCCAAAGGTTGGCCCAGAGGCGCTTTGTCCAGTGATACTCGTGCTCGCCGCCGCCGTGCTCGGAGGCAGCACCGCCACCTGTGCGGGTGTGGTCATTGGCATCCTTATGGGCAGAGGCGTTGGCAACGGTAGCCTCGTGGCCCTCACCGTGTGCTTCTGCTTTGGCTTCGCCGTGGCCAGCACCGTGGGTTGCGCCGTGGGCCGCGGCATCATGGCCGTGGCCGGGCATGGCAACAGGTGCTGCCGTTAGAGAGGAGTATGCACTAGCCTCGTGGTGGCCTTCGCCGATGTGGTTGGCAGCCAGGAAACAGCCCACCAGTGTGAGCACCAGGCCTATGACCATGAAAAGAATCAGGCGTGACTGGGCCTTGGCCGAAAATTCGTACCGTTGGTCTTTATCTACGCTTACGTGATGATGCGATGCCATGGGCTAGAGTAAAAGGTCAGAGGTAGGGGGCGGAGGCCGGGCCCACACACTGGGTGGTGTAGGCAGCGTTCTGCTCTAGAAGTGGGTGATGGATAGGAGGCTAAACGGCAGACTTACTTCTGCTTTTGCAGGGTTTGTACGTAGTGAACGATCTTCCAACGGTCGTCGCCGAGCACCTGGGTGCCGTGGGGCCACATACGGCCTTTGCCGTACACGATGGTGTGGTAGATGTGACCTTCGTTGAGGGTAGCTACACGGCCGACGCTGTAAGAAGGCACGCCTTTATATTGGTCGGCCACTTTGCCGTTGCCTTTGCCCTCTGCCCCATGGCAAGGGGCGCAGTAACGGGTGTAAAGCACTTTACCGTCTTCTAGCACCTTAGGCGTAGCTGGCAGCGGGTTCTTCAGATTCCGCTCGCTCCACGCCATCGAGTCTGCATGGGGAATACCGTACTCCATGATGTCGGCTGCCAGCACCAAGCCGCTGTTTTGGCCGCTGTTGGTGCGGCGGGCCAGGGTACCTGGCGCGGGCTTGCGCAGGTTCTGGCGGTGCGGGTTAAAGCTGATGGAGTTGTAGTCTTCCGATGTGGTATCGGTGATCTGGGTGTAGTCTTCGTAGGCGATGGGGTGGTACATCTGCGGAGCGAACTCCGTGCCGGGGTGGTCGCCTTCGGCTTTACCGCCGCAGCTGGTCAGGAGCACACTCGATGATAGGGCCAGAGCGGCCAGGACGTATTTCATGGTAAGAGCCATTATTCAACCACCTCCTTTTCGTAAACTTCGGTAGCGCCTTGCTGCCGTAGGGTTTGCATGATCTCTTCTGCCGAGAGCTGGGTGTTGGCATCCAGGCTGATGGCCATCACGAACTTGTCGTCTGAGGCACGTGGGTCAAAAATGGTCTTGTTAGAGCCAGGGCCCAGCTTAGAGGCCAGTAGGAAGGTACCCACCATGCCCAGTGCCGTGAACAGTACCGTACCTTCAAACGACACGGGTACCATCGTTACAGACACGTGCGGTTTGCCGCCGACGTTCATGGGCCAGTCTGAGCCCATGGTGAGGCTGATCAGGCTCACGGCACACGTCAGGCCCGTTGCCCCGAACATGAAGGCAGCCATAGGCAGGCGCGAGCGCTTGTAGCCCAAGGCAGGGTCTATGCCGTGGATGGGAAATGGCGAGTAAACCTCGTGGATGCGGATACCCTTGCCCCGTACCTGCGGTACGGCGTTCAGGATAACCTCGTCGTCATTGAAGATGCCGACGATGTATTTGTTGGTATCAGCTGCCATCAGCGATCAGGTGGGTCTGGAAGACTGGCGGCCCGTAGGCGGGCTTTCAGAGAGAAAAGGAGAAGGCGAAAGTGCAGGGTTTAGATATTGGGCGACTGCGTTGCGTCTGCAGAGGCCTCGGTGGCTACGGCACGGCCGGCAGCCTCGCGGTTGCCGAAAGAGGAGCTGTTGTACTCCTCTTTGGGGTCGGCAGAGGAGCCTTTGATGATGGACTTCACCTCGGCCATGTTTACCACCGGTAAGAACTTGGCAAAGAGGAAGAACAGCGTGAAGAAGAGACCGAAGCTGAAGATGTAGTCGCCAATGTCATACATCGTGGGCGAGAACATGGCCCAGCTACTGGGCAGAAAGTCGCGGTGCAGCGAGCTTACGATGATCACAAAGCGCTCGAACCACATGCCGATGTTCACCACGATGGAGATGATGAAGCTGAAGGCAATGCTGCGACGCAGCTTGCGGAACCAGAACATCTGCGGCGAGATCACGTTGCAGCTCATCATGCTCCAGTATGCCCACCAGTAAGGGCCGAACATCCGGTTGGTGAAGGCGTACTGCTCATACATCACGCCAGAGTACCAGGCGATGAAGAACTCGGTGATGTAGGCAATACCTACCACAGAGCCTGTTACCATGATAATCTTGTTCATCGAGTCGATGTGCTCGATGGTGATGTAATCTTCTAGTTTGAAGACGGTACGCGTTACCAGCAGCAGGGTCTGCACCATGGCAAAGCCCGAGAAGATGGCACCAGCCACAAAGTATGGCGGGAAGATGGTAGTGTGCCAACCAGGTACGAGCGAGGTGGCAAAGTCCATCGATACGATGGTGTGTACCGACAGTACAAGCGGCGTAGAAAGACCAGCCAGAACAAGCGAAACAGCTTCGTAACGGCTCCAGTCTTTGGCACCACCGTTCCAGCCGAAGGCCAGAATGCCATACACAAAGCGGCGGATAGGGGTGTTGGCACGGTCGCGGATGGTGGCAAGGTCAGGAATCAGACCGATGTACCAGAAGACCAGCGATACGGTGAGGTAGGTCGAGATGGCAAACACGTCCCACACCAGAGGCGAGTTGAAGTTTACCCACAGCGAGCCGTAGGTATTGCCAAGGGGCAGTGCCCAGTGGGCCAGCCAGGGGCGGCCCATGTGTGCCAGGATGAAGGTTGCCGCGCAGAGTACGGCGAAGATCGTCATAGCCTCGGCAGAGCGGTTGATGGCCATCCGCCACTTTTGGCGGAAAAGCAGCAACACCGCCGAGATGAGCGTACCGGCGTGGCCGATACCTACCCACCATACGAAGTTGGTAATGTCCCAGGCCCAGCCTACGGTTTTGTTCAGACCCCAGACACCGATACCAACCCACCAAGTGGTGAGCAGGCAGTAGGTGCCCCAGGCAAGCAAGCCCAGCGATACCACGAAGGCCGCCCACCAGAGCTTGGTTGGGCCGGCTTCTACCTGGCGGCTGATGTCGTGGGTGACATCGGCCACCGTTTTGCCACCGTTCACCAACGGGGGCCTTACGGATGCGGTAACGTTCATAAGATTTAGACGGTGAAAATGGGGTTGACGAACTAGGCGTTGCGGATTTTAGTGAGGTACGAAACGTTGGGCCGGGTGTTATACTCTTCCAACACGCGGAAGGCCCGCTCGGAGTATTGCTCTTTAATGGCGAGCTGCACGCGGCTGTTGGGGTCGTTCATGTCGCCGAAGATGATGGCTTCGGTCGGGCAGGCCTGGGCGCAAGCCGTCACGATCTCGCCATCTACGGGGCGGCGGCCGTCCTTCTTGGCGGTGAGCTTACCGTCTTGGATGCGCTGTATGCAGAAGGTACACTTCTCCATTACACCGCGGGCGCGGACGGTAACGTCAGGGTTCAGCACCATGCGCGTCAGCGGGTCGTTGGCCGGGTTGGTGGGGAAGTTCTCCTTGTTTTGCGGATAGCTAAACCAGTTGAACCGGCGCACTTTATATGGGCAGTTGTTGGCGCAGTAGCGCGTGCCGATGCAGCGGTTGTAGGTCATCTGGTTGAGGCCCTCGGTGCTGTGCGTGGTAGCCAATACGGGGCAAACCGTCTCGCAAGGTGCATTGTTGCACTGCTGGCACATCATCGGCTGGAAGGTGACGCGCGGGTTTTCAGCCGCAGTCTCCAGCTCCTCGTTGGTGGCGTTCTCTTCGCGCGTTTTGGTGCTAGAGTAGTATCGGTCAATCCTCAGCCAGTGCATCTCGCGGCGGTTTACTACCTCTTGCTTACCTACGACGGCTACGTTGTTCTCAACGTTACAGCCCACTACGCAGGCGCCGCAACCGATGCAGCTGTTCAGGTCTATGACCATACCCCAGGCGTGGTTGGGCCGTTTGTTGACCTCTGTCTTCCACAGGCTGAGGTCGGTCGGCTTCATCTTACCATCCGGCGTGGTAATCATCGGGAACTCACGGCCGGCGGTCGGGTTCTTCTGATACTCGGCCAGGGTAGCCTCTTGGATTACGGGGCGGCCAGCATTGGTATGGCTGGTTTGTACATGGCCAAGCATGTACTCTTCTTTGGTGTTCTCTACGCTTACGCCAGAGACGACGTAGCTCTGGAAACCACCAGAAAGGTTAACAAAGGGGAAGGCATTCTGGCCTACGCCTTTGCCAGCCTCACCGACCACCGTGCGGCCGTAGCCGACAGCCAGGCCGATGGTGTTTTTCTCTTGGCCCGGCTGCACAATGGCCGGCATGGTGAGCTCTTTACCGCCAACTTTTAGTTTGACGAGCGACGTACGACCTTCTGCCAGGCTCACACCCAGCTCGACGGCCTTGGTGGGTGCCAGGGTAACGTAGTTCTCCCAGGTAACGCGGCTGATGGGGTCAGGAAACTCCAACAGCATGGGGTTGTTGCCTTGCACGCCTGCCATCATACCCATCAGCGGGTAGAGCACTAGCTCCAGGCCTTGCCCGGCAGCCTGGCCCGTTACGGCCGACATGGCGCTGCCTACATTGCCCGCAAAGGCCGCAGGGGCCGTGCCAGAGAGCGACAGGTACTCGTAGCGCTCGTCGGCATCGCCTGTGCCGTTGGGGGCAAAGTCTTTACCACGCAGACTGGGGCGGCCTACCTCGAAGATGCCGTCGTGCAGGGCATAGTTCCAGAACTGGTTGAAGCCCTTGTACTCGGTTTGCTGCGGGAAAACGCGGCTGCGCCACGTTGCACGCACAAAGTCGTAGTAGGTCTCTCCTACCCCGGCAAGTTTCAGCAGGGTGTCTTCAGCCTGTCGTGTTTCAAACAGCGGGCTTATGGCAGGCTGCTGCAGGCTAAAGAAGCCTGTCTTAGGCTCAAAGTCGTTCCAGCTCTCCAGGTAGTGGTGGGCGGCTGCTACGATTTTGCAGGCATCGGCCGTATCGGTCGGTGCGCTGTCGAGGCTTACACCGGTGGCGTTCTTCAGGGCGGCCTTCAGCGCAGCCCCTTGGGGATGGGTGTAAACGGGGTCGGTGTTGTAGAACAATACTGTGCCGATGGAGCCATTCTCAAGCCCAGCCAGCACGCCTGCTATACCCTCTTCCGTGCCTTGTTTGGTGCGGACGGGCGTATTGAGATTGATGGTGGTGCCGTAGTTGCCTAAGGCGAAGTTGATGCCGTTGACCAAGGTCTGCTGAGCAGGGTCGTTGCTGCCCGCCACAACCACCGAGCGGCCACGGTTGGCTACGAGGTCGTCGGCCATCTTATCAATGGCTTTTTGATCTACACCTGCCACGACTGCACGGGCGCTACCGCCCGTGCGGGCCATCACGGCGTTGTAAAGGGCGGCGACATGGCTACCCAGGGCAGAGCCCTTGGCCATGATGCGCTGATCGGCATTGGCACCGGTGAGCGACATGAGTGGCTCTACCACAAATAGCTTGCTGATGCGCTTGTTGTTGGGGCCAAGCTTGCGGGTACGGGCCCAGGCGCGAGAGAACTCTACCGGAGACAACCAGGTACCGAGGAAGTCGGCATCAAAAGAGACAACGGTGTTGGCTTTGCTGAAATCGTAGCTGGGCACAACGGCTTGGCCAAAGCTCTCTTTGTTGGCCTTGATGATGCCGCTGGCGGGCAGGGCATCATAGACTACATGCTCGAAGCCAGGGATGGCGGCCTGCATCCGTGCAACCAACGCCTCGAAAGAGGGGCTGGGCATGCTGGGCGTAACCAGAACGGTGCGTTTGCCGGTTTTAACGGCGGCGGCCAGGGCCTCGTCTACCTGCTGCCAGGTGGCGTTCTTTTTGTCGATTTGGGGCTTGACGTAACGACTGTTGTCGTACAGGCCGAGGACAGATGCCTGTACGCGAACACTGGTGCCACCGCGCGTAACAGACGACAGTTTGTTACCCTCTATCTTGATGGGACGACCTGCCTTTGTCTTTACGAGAATGGCGCAATACTCGCCATCAAGCATGTAAGAGCTGGCGTACCAGTTGGCGTTGCTGTAATCTACGTTATCGGGGTTGGCCAAGAAGGGGATCACCTTGCGCACCGGGGCCTCGCAGGATGCAAGGGCCGCAGCCGAGAGCCCGAAGCCAACCTTCTTGAGGAAGTCCCGACGGTCCGGGGCTTGGGCCTGCTCTAGCTCTGTGGGCGAGGGGATGTTGAACTCACGCAGCGAGTCTTTGATAAACTCGGGGTGGTTGGTCAGTTCCTCGAAGCTTCTCCAGTATATCGTATCCTGGCTCATTGTAACCGGGGTGGTAACGCTTAGGGCAGTGGCGCGGCTGCTGGGCTGCAGGGTGCCGGTGTTAGTTGCCTTGGCGGAGGGTATGGTTGGGGGAGGGAAAGATCAGAAATCCGGGGGATGTTAGCGGCTATGCCAAGCGGTGCACACTAGTAGTGGCACTTAGAGCACTCTAGGCCGCCGATGTCGGCCACCTTCATCTCGCGCTTGGTTTGTTGCTTGTGCAGGTAGAGGAGCTTGTCGTAGTAAGCGTTGCCTTCTGCCTTCACAGACGTTTGGCGGTGGCAGTTGATACACCAACCCATGGTGAGGGTGCTGTGCTGCTTGATTACCTCCATGTTCTGTACGTCGCCGTGGCAAGCCTGGCACTCTACGCCGCCGACTTTGACGTGCTGCGCGTGGTTGAAGTAGGCCAGGTCTGGCAGGTTGTGAACCCGTACCCACTCGATGGGCTGGTTGGTACGAACGGCACGCCAGATCTTCTGGATTTCAGGAGACTTCGTCTTGATGGCGTTGTGGCAGTTCATGCAGATGTTGACGGAAGGGATTGTAGCACGCTTGCCCTTGTTAACACCGATGTGGCAATAGTTGCAGTCTATCTCGTACATGCCGGCGTGCAGCTTGTGGCTGAAGGCAATCGGCTGCTTGGGCGCATATCCCTGCTGAATGCCCACGGCATATACACGGTCGTAACCGGCTTTGGCCAGGAAGAAGACACCGACCACGATAACGAATGTCTTGAAGGCAGGCGAAAGGAAGAAGGCCCCGAAGTTGGTCTTTTGCTGAATGAAGGCTTTGTCTTCAGCGGGGATGCTGTCGTTGTTGTTAACGGCGCGCGTGAGGATGTTGACCATCAAGATCAACACGATAAGAACGATGACGAGCACCAGCAAGAGAATGCCCAAGACAATGTTGAAAGCACCGCCATCTACACCGCCACCTGCCGTTGCAGCAGCCTCGGCACCAGGTGCACCGGCAGTAGCTGCGGTAGCTGCAGGCTCGGTAGGGCCCTTCTTGATATAGGCAATGACGTTGCTTATGTCGGCATCCGACAAAAAGTCGTGGTTGGGCATGTACTGCTTGTACTTCTCGTACAGGCCTTTGGCGTAAGGGTCGCCACCATCAATCACCTTCTGCGGGTATTTGATGAATTTAGCCAAGGCAGCCTCGCTAGGCCACCTGCCCACAGCACCGGCAAGCGCAGGCCCGACAACGACCTCGTTGAAAGCGTGACACTGTTTACAGTTGGCATTAAAAACTGCCTCGCCCGCGGCGATGTCGCCTCCTGCCCCACCCGCGGCGGGAGCAGCAGCGGCAGCGGCAGGCTGAGCGCCCGCAGCAGAATCAGCGCCTGCCTGGGCAAAAGAGGTAGCAACGATGCTTACTGAAAATAGCAGCGATAAAATGCCGATACCGAAGCGCGAGCCAAGAGTAACCTTCATAGAACGAACGACAGGAACACACCTGTTCATTTGTGGGTGCAAAACTAGGTATTTCGGCGCATCTACAGCAATTCAAATGCCACCAACGAAGCGGTAAAATTAAGTTTAGAACCTTTCTAAATAACAGTTGGGGGCTGGTACCAGTGCCCGATGCTTACTGCTTAAACAAAACAAGCCCGGCTTGCGGCCGGGCTTGTAGTTTGCTCATAATCAGGACTAAAAGTCCCACAACTCGTTTTCTTTCTCTACAATATCCAGCTCTGCTTGCTGGCTTGCAATGAGGCTGGCTTTGATGTTGCCACCATACTCGGCCATACCTTCGATGGGCTCGTCTTTGGGGTTGCTCATCTTGACGATGCGCGAGCAGAACAAACGCAGATCAAATGCGTCTGATAGCTTTTTGTCCTCGGCGCGGTTGGCAAAGTTGTACCACTTGGCGTTGGGCATATCTTTAAAGAGCTTGTCCAAATCTTTATAGCGGAAGCTGGCCAGCGGCTGCTCGATACCCTTCAAAGACTTCTCTGATGGAATGATGAGAGATACTACCTGGATATCGTAAAACTGGCGGCTGCGTTGCTTATCGAAGATGAGGTCTTCTTTCAGCTCCACCAGGTAAAGCTCGCGGGGTGTCATCTCCGTGCCTTGGATGGGGCCTGTCTCTACGGGCTTGCCAGTAAAGGCGTCAATCACGGGCTCTCCGCCAGACTCGGGCTTCTCTGTAATGATATCGAAGAAGGCCTGGGCGGTCATCGGACGGTTTACAGAGTCTCCGTTAGACTGGTATGCCTGCAACTGCCCACGGCGCACAGACTCCATGATAATACGGGTGAACTCGTTGTTCTGGGCAAAGAAGGGCTCGTTGCACTTCTCTTTGAAGTTTATCCGGCGCCATACAGACATCTTGTACATGATGTCTGACACGTGGATGGGCCTGACCGACATGGTGTTGTAACCTGCCGAATCGTACTTTACCTCCAGGCGTGTAGGCAAAGCAGGAGCTGCCGGAGCTGCCACCGTAGCATCAACGGGCGCAGACTCCACTTCTGTGGTGGCTGCAGCGGCTTTTTTCTTTCCTTTGCGTTTTTGCGCAAAGGCATCGTCTGCTGAGCCTACCAGGCCCGCGAAAGCCAGAGCAAAAGCGAGAAGTGAGAAACGGATTTTCATAAACCTGTAGAGCGGGGGATTGTCTTTATGGGCTTTGTGGCCATTTGCGGCAGAGGTGCGGTGGGCACCCATTGCTGCTGCTAGTTACCAAAACGGGCGGGCACCTTTGTTTGGTATAACCCGCCCGTCTGGCGTATGTAAGTTTTAAGGCTTACGTGGTGCTAGTTGATCGGCACTACGACGATCGAAGCGCTGGTCGGGATGGGAACATCCTCGATCTGGTCGCGGAAGTTCATCCTTTTCACGCCTTTGATTTCAACGACGTAACGGTCGCCAGCCTGGGCTTGGCTACGGAGGTTACCAAGGCCTACCATGCTGCCAGAAATCTGCACTTGGCCAACAGGGCGTTTGCCACGGGCAAGGAGAATCTCGCCGGCAGATACTTTGTAACGAGCTTCTTTAGGCAGAGCCGCAGCAAAGTTGGGCTCAGGCTCGGCATCCACCTGCATAGAGGCTGGGCCAGGCGCCGTGAGGCCACGCTTCAAGTCCACGGGAGCACCGTTCACCTTGATGACGATGTTCGGACGAGGAATTTTCCGAACCGGGAACTCCACTTTGCCGATAGCAGAACCTTCTGAGGCTACGTTGATGGACACCTTCTCGGTAGAGCTAGGCACTACGATGATCTGCCCTTTTTCTGCACCGTTGATGACAGACGCACCGGCTGCAGAGAAGCTAGGCTTATAGTTGGCACCCAAGGCAGGCACCTGAATGTTGAGCGGGTTGCCGCAGTTCAGGTACAGGGCCGATACGGCAGCAGATTTTACGTCGATAACCGGCTTGGCTACCACGTACTCCACTTTCACGTTGAAGGTCGTGTCGCCGTCGCCCGTAGGCTTGGGGATGGTGATAGAAGCAGGGGCTTCCATCTTGGCATTGCCTTCTTTGTCGTAGTTGGTGGCAGAGGCTTTGAATTTGATCTTGCCTTTGCCGTTCTCGATCTTGAGGGCAGTGCCACGGAACTTCATCGTCGGCACGAGGGCAGACGACGTAGCCGTGATGAACAAGTCGGCCTCATACTCGGTGCCGGCAGCTACTACGCTAGACTTGGCCGAGTAAGCAGCCTGAATCTGGTCGAACTTGATGTCCTTGGCACCTACCTGGCTGGCCAGGTGGTTCAGGATTTCAGCCTCCATGTTGGCGATGCGGGTCTGCTTGTCTGACATTACGGCCAGGCCGGCAATCATCGGCGTATGGGCAAAGTTGAGCTCGGCAAAATCTTTGTTTTTCTGCTCGGCGTCGCCTTTGGTCAGCGGATCTTCTTTACCATCCATGGCAAGCATGGGGAACGACTTGTTGTGCTCCTTGTTCATGCGGGTGGTAAAGTCGTTCAGCTTTTGCTTCATCTCGTAAGCCTTGCCTTTTTTGCCGGTAGAAGGATCGCCCACCATGAAGTTGGCAATCTTGTCCTCGTCCTTCAGGCCTACGTAGCTGCCTTTTTCGTCGACACCGCCGGTGGCTTTAATCACCTCCTGCTTCATGTCTTCGATGTACTTGATCATAGCCTGGCACTCTGCCTTAACGGCTTTGGCCTGGTCTAGGATGTTAGAGTACTTTTTGTCTTTCTCAACGGCCTTCTCGATGGCACCGAGCTTGGTTTCGTTGAGAGACTCTGCGTTTTTAACGGCCTGCTCGAGCGAGCCGTTCAGGAACTGGAATTTCTGTAGAATTGCCGAGCTCACCTGGAGGGCAAGCAGGGCCAGAAGCACCAGGTACATAAGACCTATGAGCTTCTGCCTTGGGGTTTCTTTACCGCCAGCCATGGTTTATGGATGCGTAGATTGGGTAAGCGTGATGTCTTTGAGAAATTGAAAGAGGGTGCGGGTGGCGATTTGCTTTTGTAGGTCTGGCCATCGTTTGGGGCGATGGCCAGGTTCTACAGAGCAGATTCGATACCCTGGGCGGCTTACTTGCCAGCAGGTGCAGCAGCGGCGGCAGGCGTACCACGCATGGCGGCCAGCATGTTGCCGTAAACGTTGTTGAGGCTAGACAGATTGCCCGTCAGTTTGCCCATCTCGCCTTTGAACTGGTCGGTAGATTTGGCGGCCTCGTTCATGTTGGCAAGCGCCTGGGTCAGGCCAGCGTTAAACTGGTTCATGGCCTTCAGGTGGTTGTTGACATCTTTCAGCTCCATCTCATACACAGCGTTCAGGGCACCGAGGTTTTTGGTCATGTTCTGAACTTGTACGTGGAAGGCTTTAGCATCTGAGGTAGCAGCGCTCATCTCAGACATAGACTTCACCGTCTCAGCGTAGCTCTTGTTCATGTCTTGGAGAGCAGTAGCAGCTTTGCTAACGTTCTCGGCGTAAGACTTGGTAGCTACGGAGGCGTTGGCGATTTCGCCCATTTTGCCAACAGAGTCTGACAGAGACTTGAAGCCCTGGCCGAGGCGATCTACCATTGTCTGGTCGATCTTGGCCTGGTTCATCATTTCGTCGATAGACTTAACTACGGATTTACCCTCGCCTGCGGGGGTAGCGGCAGGCAGAGCGGTTTTGCCGTTTTTGGCCCACCACTCATCGTCCAACTGGGGGTACACGCGCTCCCAGGCGGGGTCGTGTGCTTGGGGCGCGAAGGCAAACATGGCAAATAGAATTGCCTCTGTACCCAGGCCGATGATCAGCATGGGGCCTGCACCGTCCCAGTGCATGATTTTAAAAAGAGCTCCTAGGATTACCACCGATGCACCGAGGCCGGTGATGATGGGAGCAATTTTACCGTAGAACCAAGCCTGGAAACCACCTTTATTCTGTGCCATGGGTCAGGTTTACTTGAGAAAGAGAGAGGTAGGGTGAGAAAGAGAAAAGAAAGAGAGAAAATAGAAGAGCGCTTTTTTGGCCTAGGCCAGAGGCGGCTGTCTTGTGCTGCAAAAATGCGCTGTTGCCGACAAAAATTCGGTCTCAGGCGCAGAAAAGCAGCAGAATCGCTAACCGTGGTGCGATGTTACGCCTTTTTTTGCAGTTATGAAAATGAAAATCCAGAAAGCGGAGCCCCGGATGGCCGGGGCATGCCCTTAAAACTCCGTACCAGCCGAGCGGCCCAGGTAGGTTACTACGCAACGGAAGCCTACAAAAGACTTGGCCGTATCCTGATACTCGTAGTTGCGGGTGCCGTTCTGCAAGAAGTAGCCAATGTCTTTCCAGCTACCGCCACGCACTACTTTGCGCGTCTCTGCATCGTTGATGTAGGTGGGGTTCAGGTCCCATACGACGGGTACCGAGGCCTCATAGAAGGCGTCGTTGCACCATTCTGCTACGTTGCCGCTCATGTCGTAGAGGCCGTAGTCGTTGGCAAAGTAGCTGCCTACGGGCGAGGTGTAGCTGAAGCCGTCGTCATAGTAGTTGCCGCGGCCGGGCTTGAAGTTGGCCAGCATACAGCCTTTCATGTTGCGGATGTAGGGGCCTCCCCAGGGGAAGGGGGCCAGGTCGCGCCCGCCACGGGCAGCGTACTCCCACTCAGCCTCTGAGGGCAGGCGGAAGCTGGGCAGGCCAAACAGGCCTGCATCTGAGCGGGCTTTGTTCAGGAAGCCCGTACGCCATTTGCAAAACAGCTTGGCTGCCTTGTAGCTGACACCTACGACGGGGTACTGGTCGAAGGCAGGGTGCATGTAGTAGTACTCCATCATGGGGTCTCCCATGTGGTGCGAGAAGTCGCGCATCCAGACGGTCGTGTCCGGAAAGTACTTCTTGGCCGTTACCATGGCGGTCTGCTCTGCATTCAGATAGCCGATGCCGGCAGTATCGTCTGTAGAGAGGGCCACCACAAACTGGCGGTACTCGTTGTTGGTAATTTCGGTGTCGTCCATGTAGAAGCCACCGATGGTTACCTGTTTGTTGTAGTTGATGTGGGAGGCGGCCACGTCTTCGTCGGACTGCCCCATGTGGAAGGTGCCGGAGGGCACGGTGGTCATACCATAAGGCACTTGCTGGGTCCAGCCTTCACGGCCTTGTACCCCAATCAATTCCCCCTGGATTTCCTGCTTGCCGAGCCCGCATCCCTGTAGTGCTGCTGCGGCCACCATGAAGCCTGCCAGCCCCAAGGTGCGGAAGTTCCTAAAGCTTTGTTTCATACTGCCTGTGGTAGAGGGTCGATCCTGCGCCCCTCTTGATACACAAAATTAACGTGGTAACTCTCTGGAAATTACGAATTTGAACCTGTTTTCGCCGCTGTAAGGTTTAGGGCACTTTCAGCAGTGTTATCTTGAGCGGTGGCTTTGCCGGCCGGGCATAGCAAAGGGCTGTCGGTAGCGGCAGCCCTTCGGCATGGCGTTAAGTGATTAACGTACGTTTGGGTCGGTTTATTTTCTGTAACGAGGCGTACGGATTGCCGGACGCGGGCCTTTCAGCGTTACGGGCAATTGGTAGGCCAGCATCAGCTCTTGGCTGGTGCTTTGCTTGGCGTTGCGGCCGCTGGTAACCAGGTCTAGGGCGTAGCCCAGGCGCAGAGAATTGTCTTTCAGCAGCGAGAGACCTACCAATACGTTGACGGCCTCTTGCTGGGTGTAACCAGCACCGATGCTGAAACGGTTGTTGATGTTGGCCGTGATGTTGCCTTCGATTGACGTTGCCTTGCTGTTGAAGTTAGCCGACTTGTAGAGTATAGAAGGCGTCAACGTCAGCGTGGGGTTTACCTCGTAGTTGTAGCCTACAATACCGTAGTAGTGGCGCACCAGCGTCTCTTTGCTGGTGGTAGATCCTTGGCCGTTGTAGGTAAAGGTGGGGGCCGTCAGGTGCATGGCGCTCAGGCCTACAAACAGCTTTTGCGTTTTGTAGTAGATACCAGCGCCCAGGTCAGGCTGCATAGAGTTTACAGACGCAGGGATGCTGGGATCGTTCTGGTCTATGAACTTATACTTGCTGCGGTCACGCCCTTGCGATACCATACCTACCGAGGCACCGATAGAGAGTTTACCGCTACCAACGTTGAGGTGGTAGGCATAGTTGCCACGAATGGCCAGGGCAGATACGGCAGCAAAGCGCTCGTAGTATGCCACGGCACCTACGCCAGAGCTGGCGCGCAGCAGCGGTGTGTTAAAGCTGAACAGGCCCGTGTTGGGCGCCGAGCCATCTTGGTTGTAACCGAGCCACTGCGCGCGGCCCAGCATCATGAAACGGGCACTTCCATCCATTCCGGCAGCAGCGGGGTTAAAGTACTGCTGATTGTAGAGGTAGTGTGTGAAGCGGGGATCTTGCTGGGCAAACGACTGGCCTGCCGCAATAACCGAAGCGAAAAGAAAAAGAGTAAATCTTTTCATTGAGCCGAATATGGTTTGGAAATGCCTGTAAATATAGAGCAACCGCACCCCAAAGCCCCAAAAGCGCCGAACTAAAATTTCTTACCTGTGCGTCGTGTTAAGGGGGTATGCACTTCTGCTAACAAAACAGACCCACCTGTGGGGCAGGTGGGTCTGTGATTGGGGGCATGGGCAACGTGCTTACCTTTAGCTACTTGCCCGTCTGGCTTTTGAGGTAAAGCTCTATGGCGCCTGCCATGCTGGGGGCATTTGGCATGGGCGCTTCAATGTCGAGGCGATAGCCTGCGTCGCGCACGGCCTGGGCGGTGGTAGGGCCAAAAGCGGCCATGCGGATGTCGCCTTGTTCTATTTCTGGAAACTGCTTCTTGAGCGAATCTACCCCACTGGGCGAGAAGAAGGTGATGATGTCGAAGGCCTTAGGGTCCATGCCAGACAGGTCTGCCGACACGGTGTTGTATATGACGGCCTCTTTGAACTGAATGCCGTGCTTGGTCAGAAAATCAGCTACGTGGGGTTGGCGGATGTCTGAGCTGGGGAAGAGGTACTTCTCGGTTTTATGCTTCAAAAAGTACTCGTTCAGGTCTGTGGCAGACTTGGCCCCGACGAAGATTTTGCGCTTGCGGATGACGATGTACTTCTGCAAGTAGTTGGCCGTCTGCTCAGAGACGCAGAAGTACTTCATCTCAGGCGGCATCTCTATCTTGGCCTCTTTGCAGATGGCAAAGAAGCCATCCACCGCATTGCGGCTGGTAAAGATGATGGCCGTAAAATCGAGAATGTTGATCTTCTGCTTGCGGAACTCTTTGTAGCCTACGGGCTGGATCTCGATGAATGGCCTGAAATCAAGCTTCAGCTTGTACTTTTCAGCCAACGGCTGGTAGGGATTGTTCGCATCGGCCGGCTTGGCTTGGCTGATCAGCAGATTCTTGATTTTGGGCTTTTCTGTAGCGGCCGGCTTGGTACTCATAGGTCGGTCAGCAACCGAATAAGAAGGATCGATGGGAGCAATTCGGTGAGGCAAATATACGACAAGGCATAAAACTTCCGGAATCCTTGGTCTGAAACCAAAATTTTATACATTAAAAATGCCTTAACACCGAATATAATTATGCAAAAGTAAAAAGATACAATACGAAAGATATCGAACGAAACCAGCGCTGTAAAATTCCACAACAACGCCCATACCGCCAGCAATGCTGCCCCTATCGAGAACAGCTCCAGGTTGCCACGCACGTGGCTACCCTCTATGCGGATGTTGAAAAGGGCCAGGCCGATGACGTACACGTATGCGGCCAGCCCCAGCACAGATACGAGCGCACCGTAGGCCAGGTTAAAAAACACGGCCAGGTTTTCTGTGCCATTGCCTACACCAGGTTGCAACAGCACAGGATCTACGCCATGGCGATAACAAAACAAGAAGATAGCCGAGCACAGTACCGTAAGCCCCAGGTGTATCAGCGTCTGCCCACCCAGCACTTCTGGGCCTTGGCCGGGCAATGCCTGCTCTGGCTGCAAAAGCAGGCTCCGGAGCGAGAAGATGCGGTAAAACGCCTTACCCTTGGTGCCGGCTAACAGGGCCAGCAGCAGGGTAAAGCTGCCGGCCAGCAGCTCGTCTCTATACCGGCGGAATGGAGGATGCCCCTGAAAACTTGCCGCCTCAACGGTGGGTGCTTTGCCGGCGCGGGCCGTAAGCTCTTGATAGCTGGGTTGCAGGTAAAAGGCCAGGTACTGGCTAAAATGCGGCGTGAGCTTGTTGAGGTCTATCGTCTGCCCTTCTACAAAAGCCAAAAAGCGGCCATCAAGGTATATACATGTAGGGCCGGGGAAATACACCAAGCCTTGCTCGTATGGGGCGCCGCCGGGCCGGTGGGTGAGCGCAAGCACGTGGCTGGCCATTAGATCTGCCGGGCGGAGCACATCTACATACTGTTTGTACCTGTCAGAAAAGACGTACCAGGGGTTTTGCCAGCTCTCGTAGTATGGCACCGGCCTGGGGGCAGGCTTGGCCGTGCTAACGTCGAGCGTGTCGCGCTTAGGGGCCGCCTGCCGGGCTATCTGTACCTGGGCAAGGCTGTCGGCTCCGAGCGTATCGGTAGGTTGGGCCAGGCAAGGCAAGGGCAAGCAGCAAACAAAAAGCCCCACCAGTAAGGCTGGCAACAACCCTATGGGCCAAGCTATGCGCCAGAGACCTTTCACAACCTACTATTACGCAATAACTAAAGTGTAGTGGTGAGGGGCTCTTGCGGCAGTGCTGCCGGCGTGGCTAATCCCTCGGGCGCAGGGTTATCGCCGTTGGCAGCCGGTTTGATGAACTCGAAACCGATGCCCGCCAGCAGAAATACAGCCCCGATGGCCAGAATCAATACGGTGTCTCCTAGGTAGGCAAAGTAGCTGGCCAATCCGATAAAGGCCAGGTTGACACCCACCAACGTACCCACGATGGCCAACTGGCTAAAGCCAGCCCGCTTTAAGACGTGGTGCACATGGTTGCTGTCTGGCGAAAAGGGCGAGCGGCCATTTAGAATTCGAATGGCAAAAATCCGCGCCGTGTCGAAGATGGGGATGGCCAGCGTGGCTATGGCAAGGCTTGGCGTGCTCTGCACCGTTTGGCCTGCCAGGTCTAAAAACTTGACAGACATAACCGCTACCAGAAACCCGCACACCAACGAGCCAGTATCGCCCATGAAAACGATGGCCCGGTGCATGTTGTAGCGCAAAAAGCCCGCCACACCGCCTAGCAGACAAAAGCAAAGCTTGGCGTAGGGGTCGAAGGTAGGCCCTCCGTATAGGCTGAAGAAGACGCCGAAGGTGCCTGCTATCACAAAAACAAGCGAGCCCGCAAGGCCGTCTAGCCCGTCTATCAGGTTGATGGCGTTGGTAATACCGATAATGGCCAGGAAGGTGAAGCCATAGCTAACGCCCTCTTGCAGCTCGTAGATACCTAAGAAACCATGGAAGTTGGTGATGCGCACGTCGCCCACAAACATGACGATACCCGTGGCCAGTATCTGCACAAAGAACTTTTTGAAGGCAGATATAGAAATGATATCGTCTTTAATACCAATGAAGAACAGCAGCATGGTGGCTGCCAACACCCGCTGGGTGGTAAGGTCTAACCGGCCGAAGATGGTGAGCGCCGAGGCGAAGCCCGCAAAGATGGCCATCCCGCCCAGGCGGGGGGTACGGTCTTGGTGGAGGCGGCGAGGGTCTGGCTCGTCGAGCAGGTTTTTAAGGTGCGCCACATAGACGATTGACGGCACCGCGAAAACAGCTACCACAAAAGCCCACAAGAAAGGTAAGATGGAGTCTATCAGAGAGGCCATAGCGTGGGCACGCAGAGAGGAACTTGTACAAAGGTAGCTATCTAACCAAAGCCATCTGCAAACCTGCCAACAAACAAGCCACAGGTTGCGATTGCCTAAGGTTATCGTTTTTATTTCAGCAGAGCGTTGGCCAATCGGGCCAGGCGTGGGGTTGCGAGTCGGTTTTGTCTATATTCGGGGCATGAAAGTGTTTGCGGCAACTGTGGTGGCGCTTCTGCTAGCGGCTCAATCTTTGGCTTGGGGGACGCAAAATCCCACCTTTGGCGTAGGGTTGGTAAACGCACCTGCCGGAGATAGCTACATCATCTTACTGCCCGAAGAGGTGGCTGCAACCACCGCCTCGCTTGCCGATTACTACGCCCTCCCTACCCCAATGGGTGCAGAGGCCCCTGCGCGCCGGCCGTTGGCCACCACACAGCAGGCAACCAACATTTTTGCTGCACAGCCCTTGCTGTGGGGTGCCCTGCTGTCTATTCCGGGCGTAATTCTCGTGCGCGTTAACAGCACGGAGCGTAAAGTGACGCAAAAGGCTTTGCTAGGCGCCGGCATCAACGCCGCCATCTTGACGGTGCTCTACTTTACGGTAATCTCACCGGTTGGGCAGAGTAAGTAGGCGCTTGGCTACAGGGCCATCGGTACGGCCTGCGGCCTGATCGGAGACATTTCTGGGATATTCGTCGTTAAGGTGTTGGCTTGTGGCTCGCTATTTGCTTGCTTAGCCTTAACTTTAAGGACATTACCGCTATTTTTTTGCCAAACATGCCTCATTTCAGGCTGTGGCCCGGGCTGCCGATGCTGCTACTGGTATTCGTATTACCAGGCAGGCCTATGGCCCAGACCCTCAGCCTGGCCCGCGACAGGCAGGCCACTGCTGCCATCGTTCAGACTTTTGACTACCTCTATGCCTACCGCACCGTGCAGGCAGACAGCACCTTGCGTACCCTGGCGCCCAAGTGGAGCAATTACCCCGGGTATTTGCTGGTAGATGCGCTGATCGACTACTGGCGCTATATGCCCATCAGCCTCTATGGGCAAGAGTACAACAGGTACAAAGCCACGGTTGGCAAGGCCGCCCAGTTGGCAGAGAAGATGCTGGAGCGCAACCCGACAGATTATGAGGCCACCTTCTTCTGCATGATGGCATACACCATTCTGGCCCGGCAGGCCAGCGAAGATGGAGACAACCTAAAGGCCGTCGGGTATGCAAAAGATGCCTTTAAGCATCTTAAGAGTGGTTTCGACCTGCAGGCCCGGAACCCTGATTTTTACTTCTCTACCGGGCTCTACAAGTACTATCGGATACGCTACCCAGAAGATCACCAGATTTACAAGCCGTTCTTGAGCTTCTTTCCGGGCGGAGACAAGGCAGAAGGCCTGCACAACCTAGAGCTAGCCGCCGAGAAAGGCCTCTACACAAAGACGGAGGCCACCATGTTTCTGGCCTTTATCAATCTGCGGTACGAGCATAAACCAGAGCGGGGGCTGGCGTATGCCAACCAGTTGGTGCGGCGGTATCCCTCTAATCCGGCATTTAGGGTGCTGTTGTCTGAGGCGCTGTTGCTCAACAATAAGTTGGAAGACGTGCCGACGCATGCCGGATATGCGGTGCGGTTTCCGAGCCCGCTGGTAAAGGCCGGGGCCGAGGCCATGCTGGGTTGGTACCACGAGCGGCAGGGAGACCGCGCCAAAGCCGCCGCCCTATACCAAGATGCCCTAAAACGGGTAGAGCACGTCTCTAAACAGGCCGACAATGTAAAGTCTATCTGCCTAGCCGGCCAGGCGCGTTTGGCCGCCTACCAGGGCAAGCGCCACATAGCCAAACAGCTATACCGAGACGTGCTAGACTTTACCAACCATGCCGTGCTGCGCGATGAGGCCCGCCGCTACCTGCGGCGGCTAGATGATGAAGGCAACCGGGTAAAGCGCAAAGAGTATCTGAAAAACCAGGCCAACGCTAGTACACCTTGAGCCGTAACCCATCTGAACCCACCTCTACGGGCAGCATTGGCAGGTGCGGGCATGCCTGGCCCGTTGTCTCTTGCCCGGTATCTAGCTCGAAGGCATAGTGGTGCAGGGGGCAGACTACCTCGCCTACCCCGTTGAGGTAACCGCCTAGGCTGAAGGCCGCCTTTTTGTGGGGGCAGGCATCTTCAAAAGCGCGCCAGCTACCGTCGGCCCGGCGAAGCAGAATTACCCGAAAGGGTGGCCTGGGCAGCCGAACCTTAAAAAGCTGGCCCACGGCAACGCGGGCTTCGGCGTCGGCCAGGGTGGCAAAAAGTGTTATCCAGGCCATGGCAGATGCGGTTACCAGTCGGGGCGGCCGTTGTTGTTGGGATTGCTGCGCCGGTTGCGGCGCTGCTGCAAGTATTGCACCTCTCCGCTGCGCATGGCCTCCAGCAGTTGGCGGGCGCGCTCTTCAGACAGTTGCATTTGCCGTAGTTGCTCCCGGTTGGCTATGCGGCCTTGGGAAGCCTCTTGCGGCTTTTTGCCTTCGTCGCCTTTGCCTTGCTCGGCATCATCTACGGGGCCTTTGCCCTGAGCGCCCTGCCGCCTTTGCGACTGGCCGGCGTCTGTTTGGCCTTCGGGCCTTTGCTGGTTCTGGCCCTTCTGGTTCCCGGCTTCTTGGTCCTTCTGAGGTTGCTGCCCTTGCTTCTGCGGGTCTGGCTTAGGTTTCTGGCTGTCTTGCTGCTGCTGGTCTTGCTGCTGTTTGTTCTGCCGCTGTTGTTGCTGTTGATCCTGGTTCTGTTGTCGCTGGTTCTGCTGTTGGTTTTGCTGTTGGTTTTGCTGCTGCTTCTGGCTCTGGGGTGGCGGCTGCAGCTTAGGGTTCTGGCTTAGCAGACGGGCCAGGTTGAGGCGTGCCAGTTGATTATTAGGATCCTGCCGTAAGGCCTCTTTGAGCTGGTTGGCCGCCTCGCCGGGGTTTTTCTGCCGGCTGGCAATTACCCCCAACTGGGCATGGGCCAGCGAGCGCATCTGTGCGTCGCCGCTTATGGAGAGGCGGGTATAGGCCCGGGTGGCGTTGGCATGGTCGCCCATGCGTAGGTGGGCCAGGCCAAGGTTGGCCAGCACGGCATCATTTTTCACGCCGAGCCCGTCTGCCATTTGGCTATAGTCTCGGGCGGCGGCGGCATACTGGCCCTGGCGCATGGCATCAGAGGCACGGCGCGCCAGGCGGTTGGCCTCTGCAATAGAGGTTAACCCCGAGACCTGCAACAACAACGCAACTATGATACCAAACACAGCCTCAAAGATGGCCCTTAAGCCCGGCCAGGGCCAAAGCATGGCTAGCAACGCCAGCCCAAAAACCAGAACGGTTGTTGCCTGCGGTTGTTATGCCGGGCAATGCCTAGGCGCATACCCAGCAAAACAAAAAGCCCTGCCTGGCGCAGGGCAGCAGGCAGGGCTCTTTGCAAAAACGTAAACCCAAACAACAGGCCCAACCAGGGGCCTGAGATGCTCTGAAATGCACGCCCAAATCGGGCGGCAGGTGGCACTAAGCCAGTTTGTTGACCATGCGGGCAAGGCGGCTCTTGTGGTTGGCAGCCTTGTTACGATGGATGATGTTCTTCTTGGCCAGCTTGTCTAGCATGGCAGATACGGTTTTGAAGAACTCCTGGGCCTGGGCTTTGTCAGTCATCAGGCGGAGCTTTTTCTCGAACGTACGGGTGGTCTTCAGCTGGTAGCGGTTGCGCAGCATCTTGGCGCGGTTGGCCCGGATACGCTTGATAGCCGATTTATGGTTAGCCATGCTCTGGAATTGTCTTCTCTGGGTTGGAGTTACCGGTCTTTGCCATCGGTGTAATTGCCACGGGGGCTTACACTTTCTGCAAAAAGGACTGCAAAGATACGGCAGCCGAGGCGAACTTCCAAGAGGAGGTTGCAGCCTTTTTATGGTGCCTTTGCTTTGGGTAAAGTTACGACTTTGCTTCTTGAATCAAAGCCCAAAGTTTACTTTTTAGGCCGCGGTCTGCCTCTAGCTCTGCCGGATGCGGCGCTGCAATGACCCGTGCCGAGGCAAAAGTCAGCAAGCGGAAGGGCTCTGCCACCCGATGCCGGGCCAGCAGCGCGGGTGGCCAACCCAACAGAAGCGTTAGCCTCGCAGCCCAAGGATGCCAGGCCTGGGGCCAGGTGTAGGTGGCCATGTCTCCCACCAAATGCAGATGCAGCTCTGCATTTGGCTCGGTAGCCAGGGCCAGCTTTTGGAGCATGGTGGCCAGCGGTTCCTCTAGCTTGCCGGCTGGGTGGTGTACCAGCAAGGCCAGCCCCCTGGCGGGCACAGCAGGCAATGCGCCTGCCGCCACGCCTGCCGCCTTGGCCATAGCAGGCAGCTTGGGCACAGAGGGCAAACCGCCCTGGGCAGGCACTGCCAAAGGCCCCTGCTCTGGAGCAGCGGCCACAGGAGGCGCAGCAGCCGATGCAGCCTCTGGCTGTGGAGCAGGCCGATCTTCTGGCAGCACATAGATGGGCTCCTTGATGAGCAGGTGCAGCAGGCTGGGGTCAACGTCGGGCTGGGCCATGTGTGTGCAAAGTTGGCACCTGGGCCTGGCCCGCCCGGCATTTTATACAGACTCGGTGTGGCCCGTATCTCCCTGGCCCAGGTCTCCGCCTTGGTCGGCATGGCGCTGTGCCTCTCCGGCGGCCTCGCGGGCCTGGCGTACATCTTGCGGCGAGGCTTCGCCGTCTGCCTCTGCCTCCGTACCCGTAGCAGCCAGGTCGTGGCTCGACTTGTCGCATGTGTACGGCTCGCGCGCAGGCTTATGCTCCCGCGTGGCGGGGGCGCTGCGGCTGGTCAGCAGGTCGTCGGGCGTGTCGGGGTGCTGGTTGGTGTTGGGGGAGTTCGTATCTATGGCCATAGCCTTGGATACGTCTCCCCTGCCCCAGCGGTTGGGCGCTTTCGGTTAGTTCCGCACCGGCTTGCCTCCTTGCAGTACGCTCTGGATGCGCTCCAGCGTCTTGCGCTCGCCGCAGAGCGACAGGAAAGCCTCGCGCTCCAGGTCCAGCAAATACTGCTCGCTCACGCGCTGGGGGTAGCTCAGCTCGCCCCCGCAGATTACCTGGGCCAGCTTCTGCACCACCTTCTTGTCGTGGTCAGAGATGTAGCGCCCCACGCGCATCCCTTCGATACCTGCATAGAGTGTACCGAGGGCAGACTTGCCCAGCACGCGAATGTCTTTGCGCGGGGTGGGCTGCACGTAGCCCGCCTGGGCCAGCTCTAGCACCTTTAGTTTGGCATCGGCAATCTGGCGGGCCTTGTTCATAGAGACGCCGTCGCCCCGGCGCATGATGTGCATAGCGTAGGCCTCGCGGGCGCTTGTAGCCACCTTGGCCGTGGCAATGTTCATAAAGACGTTGGTGAGGGCGTTGATCTCCGGGTCGCCCGTCTCGAGGCCGTCCGATACGCGCAGGGCCATTTCTTTGGTACCGCCGCCGCCCGGAATCACCCCGACGCCGACCTCTACCAGACCGATGTACGTCTCTGCCGCCGCCTGGATGGCATCGGCATGCAGGGCCATCTCGCAGCCGCCGCCGAGCGTGAGGCCATGCGGCGCCACCACCACGGGCACCCCACTGTAGCGCACGCGCATCATCGTCTGCTGAAACTGCCGGATCATCAGGTCCAGCTCGTCCCAGTCTTCTTCCACGGCATACATGAACACCATGGCCAGGTTGGCCCCGGCCGAGAAGTTGGGCCCTTGGTTGCCGATCACCAGCCCGGCAAACTCCTTTTCGGCCCGGGCGATGGCCTTGTTCATGCCCTCGATTACCTCCGAGCCGAGGGTGTTCATCTTGGTGTGGAACTCCAGGCAGGCCACTCCATCGCCGATGTCGTACAGCGTGGCCCCAGCATTGCCCCAGATCTGGGCCTCCGTCTTGCGCAGGTTGGCTAAGCGAATGGTGCCCTGCTGGCCCGGTATCTCCTTGTAAGCCTGGCTGGCGGGGTCGTAGTAATAGCGCAAGCCATTCTGCGCCTTATAAAACTGGGTGATGCCTGCATCTACCGCTGCCTGCACCCAGGGCGCCACGGCAAAGCCTGCCTGCTGGGCCAGCGCCACCCCCTGGGCCAGCCCGACGGCATCCCAGGTCTCAAAAGGCCCCTCTTCCCACCCGAAGCCGGCCCGCAGGCCGTCGTCTATGCGGTAGAGGTCCGGGGTAATCTCGCCCAGGCGGTGGCTCACGTAGGCAAACAGGCCGCCTGCCATGCGGCGGTAAAACGCACCGGCCTTGTCTGCCCCGGCCAGCAGCACGGGCCAGCGCTTGGGCAGTTGGTCTATCGTTTTGGTACTCTCTAGCGTGGCAAACTTGGGCTTCTGCTGTGGGCGATACTCCAGTGTCTTGGTGTCCAGGGCCAGAATCTCCTTGGTCGGCAGCTTCTTGTAGAAGCCCTGGCCGGTCTTGTCTCCAAGCCACTTGTTCTGCTCCATCTGGCGCAGATAAGCGGGCAGCACAAAAACTTCTTTACGCTCATCATTGGGCAGACCTGCGGCCAGGCCGTCGGCCACCTTCATCAGCACATCCAGCCCCACCACATCGGCGGTGCGGAAGGTGGCCGACTTCGCGTGCCCAATCACGGGGCCCGTTAGCTTATCCACCTCTTCGATGCTGAGCCCCTGCTCGTCCATGATGCGCAGCACGTCCAGAATGGCAAACACCCCGATGCGGTTGGCAATAAAGGCGGGCGTGTCGTTGGCCAGCACCGTCGTCTTGCCCAGGATGCGGTCTCCAAACTCGAGGAAGAACTGCGTGACCGTAGGGTCCGTCTCCGCCGTCGGAATCACCTCCAGCAGGGGCAGATACCGCGGCGGGTTAAAGAAGTGTGTGCCCAAGAAGTGCCGCCGAAAGTCCTCCGACCGTCCCTGCGTCATCAGGTGGATCGGAATACCCGATGTATTGGAGCTGATGAGCGTGCCTGGCTTGCGCACCTGCTCGATGCGGTCGAACAAGGCCTGCTTGATCTTGAGGTTCTCGACGACGACCTCGATTGTCCAGTCGTATTTGGCGATGTCGGCCAGGTTGTCCTCTAGGTTGCCCACGCGGATGCGGCTGGCATAGTCGGCCAAAAAGAGCGGCGCGGGATTACTTTTAATGGCGGCCTCCAGCGCCTTTTGCGCCACCGAGTTGCGGTAGGCGGGTGTATCGCCCACGCCGGCCGGGGCCTCGCCGGGGGGGACAATGTCTAGCAGTAGTACCTCTAGCCCTGCATTGGCCAAGTGGCAGGCAATCCGAGAGCCCATCACGCCAGACCCCAGCACCGCCACGCGCCGCACCAGGCGCCGGCCCGCAGAGGTAGCATGAACAGAAGCGGAGCCCGCTACATCGGGCGCAGAAGCAGTAAGCATGGCAATCAGAGGTTTTATGGTAAACAGCCCGGTTTTTGCCGAGACAGATGCGGTAAAGGTATAATAAAACAGATACACCCACCCACCGAATCTAACGGCAAAAAAGGTGCCATTGGGTTATTCCGGGCTAGCGCCTGGAGCATTCAGGTATTGGGGGCACCCCTAGGTTTGGGTGGACTGCCCCTATATACTGTGCAAGGGCTTTGCCCTTGTCACGTGCTAAGGCGACGGCTAAAGCCGAACGCTTTCAAGCCTTCGGCGTCCTATGGGATGTATGGGATGCTGTTCGAGGGCTCCAGCCCTCGCAACCCTCACTGGCAGGGCTCCAGCCCTGCATACACCCCTACCGCAAGCACGGCGCAACGGCACAAAGGCAGCCCCGGCCGTAGGCTACGCGATACTTTACCCGTGCGCAACCTGTCGCAAGTCTTTAGCGACCTGATCAGGGAAGCGATGACTTGTGACGCCTACTGCAGCACAGTCTTCAGACTGGAGCAACACACGACAAATCCCCCGACATTCCCCGACAAAATCCCCTCGTAAAGGATTGATAAACAGACGAAAAGCGTTCGGCTTTAGCCGTCGCCAAAAGGGCAGATACTTTCCAGTAGCCCCTGGCTTATGGTCATTTCTTAAGTAGCCTAACGGCGTTTTGCTCCCCCTCTCCCCGAAAGGGGGAGAGGGGGTTGGGGGGTGAGGGGGCCTCGTCCCCAAACATAACGTTAGGCCATTTGTGAAACGACCATTAACCTCGGGTAACCACGCGGGCCTCGCGGGCTACAGCCCGCGCTACAATCTTCACCCTGCGCCATCCGCATCCTGCCTGGTCTGCCACCCTGGCCTACACGCGAGGCGGAGCCTCGCCAGAGCACGTGACAATGGCAAAGCCATTGCACAGTTGAAGGGGGGGCAAAGCCCTTGCACAAAATTCAGCGACGGAAGTGTTCGGCTTTAACCGCCGGCATGCTAGTAATCCCAGCAGGCTAGGCCCACTTAATAACTCCTCTGCTCCTCCACTAGCTTTACAGGCTAAACCAACGGTTGCAAACATGCCCCAGAACAGCCACGAAATAGATTACCAAATCAGCGGCCACTCCATCCAAATGCTGGAGGTTGAGCTGGACCCGAACGAAACCGTAATTGCCGAGGCAGGTGCCATGCTATACATGGACCCAGGCATCACCTTCGAAACGAAGATGGGCGATGGCTCTAACCCAAAGGCCGGATTCTTGGACAAGCTCATGCAGGTCGGCAGCCGCCTCATCACCGGCGAGTCGCTGTTTATGACGCACTTTACCCACCGCGGCGCAGGCAAGGCTCGCATCGGGTTTTCTGCCCCCTACCCGGGCACCATCATCCCCATAGATTTGGCCCGGATGAACGGCAACGAGGTCATCGTACAGAAGGATGCCTTTCTATGCGCAGCCTTGGGCACCAAAGTGAGCATCACCTTTAACAAGCGGCTGGGCGCCGGCTTTTTTGGGGGAGAAGGCTTTATTCTGCAACGGCTGCAAGGCGACGGCCGGGCATTTGTCCACGCTGGGGGCCACCTGATAGAGCGCGAGCTAAACGGAGAGATGCTGCGCGTAGATACTGGCTGCATCGTCGGGTTCGAGAATACCATCAGCTACGACATCCAGCGGGCAGGCAGCTTAAAGTCTATGGTTTTCGGCGGCGAAGGCATCTTTCTGGCCACGCTCCAGGGCCACGGCAAGGTTTGGTTGCAGTCTATGCCCATCAACAAGCTTATTGCGGCGCTGGCCCCGGCAGGTGGCAACAGTCAGAAAGAAAGCGGCTCGGTGCTGGGTGGCCTGGCCAACATGTTCGAGTAGCCGCACGGCGGCAGGCATCCCTTGCAAACGGCCGCCCCTCTGTCTGAGAGGGGCGGCCGTTTTTGCTTTAAGAAGGCTTGCGAGGCTAGTTTTTGTTGATACCCCCAAATGTGGCCAAAAGCCCCAAGCCAAGCTGGTAACTGAACTGCACGTCTGGGTCGGCGTCTTGGTCGTAGATCAGGATAGAAGATACCGAGGCCGAGATGTACTTGTTCACTTTGGCCAGCACGATGGCCTCGGCGCGATGGTCCCAGGTGCGGGGGTCGCCCAGGGTGCGGTAGTTGTAAAAGCCGATGTAGCGCGCCTTCAGGTTGAGGTTCTTGGCAACGTCACGGTCAAAGCTGCCCATCACCTGGAGGGCAAACTCGTTGCGCATCCGGCGGCCTATGGGTACGCCGTAGTTCTTTTGGTCGGGCGTGTTGCGGTAGAGCGTTGTGTCTATCACAAACGTCTGGCGCAAGGTGCCTGTACCAAAGCGCAAAAAGAAATAGTCTGCAGGCTTGTACTCAAAGCCAAAAGACTCGGTTAGATAGGCCGGTGAGAAGAACTGCGACAACAGCCGGGCCCTCGTCTCGCCGGCAGAGTCTTTGTACGCAAAGCCCTGGGCAAACTGGGATAGCAGGTTGACGGAGCTGTACAGGCTCCAAGACTTGGCTATGGCGTAGCCATACTTGGTATCTACAAAGAGGCGGTCTAGGCTTTTGCGGAAGCCCTGCCCGGCGTTGTTGACGGCCCCGTACTGAAAGTCGATCTCTGAGCGGAACGTGTGGCGGTCTCGCAAGTAGTCGGCCTTGGCGTTTAGTAGGGCCGTAAAGCTCAGGTTGTTGGTGCCGCCGGCCTTCCAGTTGTCAGAGAAGGTGGCCTGGGTGAGGTTGGCGCCTACCTTCAGGCTTTTGGCCCAGTAGGTAGTATCCTTGGCAGGTTGCGCCAGGGGCACGGTGAGCTGATCTGACGGGCTGACCCCCTGGGCCAGCGCAACGCCCCCGGCAGCGAGCATAGCACAGGCCGCAGTCAGGGTAAATCGTAAAGTCATGTTAGGGAAGGTTGGTAAGGTGGAGGAAGCAGCAAGGCATTTTATGTTTCAACAATAGTCTTGCTTGGTTGCAAAGTTGCATTATGCAGGCGCAGCCCGGCCTAGCTCATGGTCATTTCGTATTTAACTGAACAATACGCTTGGGGCGAGGCCCCCTTACCTATTGGATGCACTGGGGATATAAGGCCGCGGCGGGGCCAACTTTGCACAATCCGGGCCCTCCCTCCGCTGCTTGGCCCGATCAATTCTCATGGAACTGGCTACCCAGCCCCCTGCCCGGGCTGCGGCTGTTGGCCCTATAAAAGGCCAGGGCCGCAATAATAACTTTGATCTGGTACGTCTGGTGGCGGCATGGTCTGTTATCATCACCCATGGCCTGATTATGGCGGGGCACCCCGTGTCAGAAGATCCGCTACACAGGCTAAGCAATGGCTGGCTGGTGCTCTCCAACTGGGCCGTCTATACCTTTTTCATCATCTCTGGTTATCTCATTAGCCTTTCGGCAGAGCGGTCTCGCAGTCTGCGGCAGTTTAGCCTTAACCGTGCCTTGCGTATTTGGCCGGGCCTGGCCATTTGCACCCTGGTGGTGGCGCTGCTGCTGGGCCCTTTGGTAACCACGCTACCGCTAGGCACTTACCTGGCCGAGGCCCCAACCTGGCAGTACTTATGGTCGCTAACGGTGTTCCGGATATCAACGGGCTTGCCGGGCGTGTTCGAGCAGCAGCCCTTCCACGAGGTAAACGGCAGCATCTGGACGCTGGCCTACGAGGTAGCCTGCTATATACTGGTGGGGGTGCTTGCCTGGTGGGGGCTGCTGCGGAAGCCTGCCACCCTCTGGGTGCTGGGTGGGCTGTGGCTGGCGGCCTATGTGCCTCTTCAGCTTTATGGATATCCAGACAAGCTGCGGTATGCATTCCTCTACACCACCCTTTATACAGACGACCTGGTTTTACTCTTCGGTTACTTTTTGGCGGGCATGGTTTGCTACCGCCTGGTGCAGCGTGGCTTTTGGTTTCGCCCCTGGATAGGCCTGGCAGCCTTGGCCTTGCTGATGCTGCGGTGGTGGGCCACGGCCCCGGCTTCGGCACATGGTTTTACAGGTTTGTGGGTGCTGGCCCATCCGCTTTTGCCGTGGATTTACCTGCTTCTGCCCATCTGTACGTTTGCCTTGTGCTTTATGGCCTTGCCTAACTGGTTGCGCCACCCCCTGGGCCAAGGCCGAGACTGGAGCTACGGCATCTATATCTACGGCATGCCCGCTCAGCAGACGGTGTACTGGCTCTGGGGCAGCAGCCTGCCGCTATGGGGCTACCAGGCCATCAGCCTGTTGGCGGTGCTGCCCCTGGCAGCGGCCAGTTGGGCCTGGGTAGAAAGCCCGATGCTACGCCTTAAGCCAGGCCAAAAGCAGGCTGCGGCCAAAGCCTTGGCCTAGCGAGCGGGCCCTGGGATAGGTGGTTTGATTCAGGGCTAAATCCTACATCCGTTTCCGTCCTATCCCAAGGCCAGGAGGCAGATTTTGGGATTTGTATTTTTCTCATTTTCGACGAATGGAAAGACCCCTGTAAATCAGGCCTGCAAACCACGTTATCCACAAGTTATCCACATTTCTACATTGGGATTTTTCTTGAAATGGCAACCTTTCGACGAAAATTGACGGAATTACACCCGAATATCTGGTGCTTTGTGCACTACTTTTGAGAACAGCTGCTCTATTACAGCCCGCTACCCACAGGCGCGCTGTATTGCAAAAACTAAGTGCCTAAGGGCGTGAGGCTTGCATTTTTCAAAGTGCATACTGGCCCGCACAAGTACCAGCTTCGTACCAGATATTCTTACATAAAAGCTCGCACCCAAAGGGCGGCGCAGACGTTAGCTGTGCAAGCCCCGCGGGTGAAAGCACGCCTGCTCCTCAAGCTGCTTGCAGCAAGTCATCTACTTTTTTCGTTACATACACCCATGCAAGTCATCAAACGCGACGGCCGCCGCGAAACAGTTAAATTCGACAAAATCACGGCCCGGATCGACCGCCTCAGCTACGGCCTCGATCCACGCTTCGTCATCCCGGTTGACGTAGCCAAGAAAGTAATCGACGGCCTCTACGATGGCGTAACCACGGCCGAGCTGGACAATCTGGCCGCAGAAACCGCCGCCGCGCTCACCGTAAAGCACCCAGACTATGCCTTGCTGGCTGCCCGCATTGCTGTGAGCAACCTGCACAAGACGACGCAGAAGTCCTTCAGCTCGACCATGAAGCGGCTCTACCAATATGTAGATCCCAAAACAGGCGAGCCTGCCGCCCTGATCTCTAAAGAGACCTGGGATGTCGTCCGCAAGAACGCCATGATGCTAGACTCGGCCATCATCTATGACCGAGACTTTGGCTACGACTACTTCGGCTTCAAAACGCTGGAGCGCAGCTACCTGCTGCGTGTGGAGGGCAAGGTCATAGAGCGCCCGCAGCACATGCTCATGCGTGTGGCCGTCGGCATCCATGGCCACGACCTTGACTCTGTCATCGAGACGTACAATCTGCTCTCTGAGCGCTGGTTTACACATGCCACGCCGACGCTCTTCAACGCCGGGACGCCCAAGCCGCAACTCTCTAGCTGCTTCTTGCTCGCCATGAAGGATGACTCCATCCCGGGCATTTACGACACCTTGAAGCAGTGCGCGCAGATATCCCAGTCTGCCGGAGGGATCGGCCTTTCTGTGCATAACATCCGCGCCACGGGCAGCTACATTAAGGGCACCAATGGCACCAGCAATGGCCTTGTGCCCATGCTGCGTGTGTTTAACGACACAGCCCGGTATGTGGACCAAGGCGGCGGCAAGCGCAAAGGCGCCTTTGCCATCTATCTGGAGCCCTGGCACGCCGACGTTTTCGACTTCTTACAACTGAAGAAGAACCACGGCAAGGAAGAGCTGCGCGCCCGCGACCTCTTCTACGCCATGTGGATACCCGACCTGTTTATGGAGCGGGTAGAGCAAGACGGCGAGTGGAGCCTCTTCTGCCCACACGAGGCCCCAGGCCTGGCCGATTGCTGGGGCGAGACCTTCGAGCGCCTCTACACCAAGTACGAGAAAGAGGGCCGTGCCCGCAAGGTGGTAAAGGCCCAAGAGCTCTGGTTTGAGATCTTGGAAAGCCAGACCGAGACCGGCACGCCCTACATGCTCTACAAAGACGCCGCCAACGCCAAGAGCAACCAGCAAAACCTGGGCACCATCAAAAGCTCCAACCTCTGCACAGAGATTATGGAGTACACCTCAGAGAACGAGGTGGCCGTCTGCAACCTGGCATCCATTGCGCTGCCCAAGTTTGTGATCAACGGGCAGTTCAACCACCAGAAGCTCTATGATGTAACCAAGGTTGCCACGCGCAACCTCAACAAGATCATAGACATCAACTACTATCCGGTAGAAGAGGCGCGTCGCTCTAACCTGCGCCACCGGCCCATAGGCCTCGGGGTGCAGGGATTGGCCGATACCTTCATCAAGCTGCGCTATGCGTTTGACAGCGAAGAGGCCAAACGCCTCAACGCAGAGATATTCGAGACGATCTACTATGCCGCCATGGAGTCTTCAATGGAGCAGGCCAAGGAAAAGGGTGCCTATGAGACCTTCAAAGGCTCGCCCCTGAGCCAGGGCAAGTTCCAGTTCGACCTCTGGAACGTTACCCCAGACAGCGGCCGCTGGGACTGGGATAGCCTGCGTGCCCAGGTGGTAGAGCACGGGGTACGTAACTCGCTGCTGGTGGCCCCCATGCCAACGGCCAGCACCAGCCAGGTGCTAGGCAACAACGAGTGCTTCGAGCCTATCACCAGCAACCTCTACACCCGCCGGGTACTCTCTGGCGAGTTTGTGGTCGTCAACAAGTACCTGCTCAAAGACCTGGTAGAGCGCAACCTCTGGAACGACAGCATGAAAAACAAGCTGATGGCCGCCAACGGCTCCGTCCAGAACATTGCCGAGGTGCCCGATGACCTGAAGGCTCTCTACAAGACGGTGTGGGAGATAAGCCAGAAGACCATCATCGACATGGCGGCCGACCGGGGCGCCTACATCTGCCAGTCTCAGTCGCTCAACATCCACATCCAGGATCCCAACTTCGGCAAGCTGACCTCCATGCACTTCTATGCCTGGAAGAAAGGCCTGAAGACGGGTATGTACTACCTGCGCACCAAGGCCGCTACCGATGCCATCAAGTTTACGGTAGAAAAGGAGGCGACAGCTCCGCAGCCCATGCCAGAGCCTGTGGCCGTGGCCCCAACGCCGCTAGAGCAAGCCGTGGCCGCAGCCAATGCCGCCAGCTTTAACGCCGACACCATGGTAGGAGACTACGCCCAAAAGATGACCGACATGGCCTGCAGCCTAGACAATCCTGAGGGTTGCGAGGCCTGCGGGAGCTAACAAGCATACAACTCAAACCTTTCAGAATTTTTAACGCTACGTGCCCGAGGCCGCCCCATTTAGGGGCGGCCTTTTTTTGTAGTTAGATAAGTATGGGCTTACGTGCTGTACTGCTGCATTTTTGCACTTATGCGCAGTGCAGCCCTGGTATGGCTTTGTTTGGGCTTGGCGGGCCAGGCCGTGGCACAGCAGGCCCAACCGCCGGCGGCAGGGCCTACCCAAGACACAGCGGTGCAAGCAACGCCGCATGGGCCGTGGCCGGTGCTAGACTTTGCACATGGAGACCTAGACCAAGACGGCCAAGACGACACCATTCTGGTGTATGAGACCCCTGGCAGGCTATGCCTGTCTGTGCTGTTAGAAAAAGAAACGGCTAGCCTGGTAGATAGCAGCAGCACCACCCTCTGGCCACAGGCCATCCACCCTTACCAGCCCTACCAACCAGACCAAGACGTCCACAACGCACAGACGCTATACCTAGACGATGACACCCTGGTGCTGCGCACCAACTACGCAGGCCTGCGCACGGCCCAAACGCTTGAGTACAGGCTCTGCCTGCGTCAGGGTAAGCTGCGTTTGGTAGTAGCATCGTCGCTTACACGCTCGCTAGAGGGCCCGGGCTTCAGCTACCGGCTAGACCTGACCACCGGCGTGGTGACTGCCCAGCGCCCTCCTGCACAGCCTTTGGTGCGGCAGCAGGCGCCCATCTTCCCGTTGCCCATGCTGGCAGACCTTAGGCCCGGCCAAGAGTATCTGACAGATGCCACCCTGCGCAGCCTGGGGCAGGCCGTGCCCACCAAGCAGCCCTAGCAAAAAAGAAGAAGCCCCGGCTTGCGGCCGGGGCTTCTGCAATCGTCTGTGGTGTGCGGGGGCTACTCCTCGTACATCTCTTCCTCGCCACCGCCCATGTTCAGGAAGGGCGCGTAGGTCTGGAAGGTCTGCTCGTACTGCGTGGCACGCTCGGTAACACCGCGCTCTTTGTAGGCATAGGCCAACTGCTGCAAGATGAAGGCGTTGGTCTGCATCTCATAGTCGGGTTTCACAGTTTGTTTGGCGTAGAAGGCCAGCGACTCTTGTGCCCGGCGAGCCAACACGTCAGCCATCTCGTCGGCTTGCTTACGCTCGCCCAGGTCTAGCAGCAGGGGTACGAACTGGGGCATGTAGAAGTCGTACGGAATAGACTTATCGGGCATCACCTTGAGGCAGTAGTCTATCACACCCTTGGCTTTGGCGCGCAGCTCGCCCCGGCGGGCGCTGTCAACGTTGGCCTCTTGTACCAGTTGGGCTGCCAGCATGTAGAAGCTCTTGCGGGCATTGAGGGGGAAGCGGCGGTAGTTCTCGTCGAAGTAGCCGCGGGTATCGTCCAGCCCTTTGAAGCTGAACTTCTTCATCATGTTGTCGTACATCACGGGCGTGTTTACCACACCTTCGCTGGCGCCTTGGTTGCGCACGGGCAGCAGGCGGTAGGCCAGGCCCTCCAGGTACATGTACTCGCGCAGACCCAGGTAGTTGCTGTTGCCAAGCGTGGTGCTGAAGTAGATCGGGCGCTTCCAATCGGCCGTGCCAATCATGTCGAGCATGAGCAGGTCTGGCTTGTAGAGCCCACCCCGGTTGAGGGCTATCGGCATTACAGGCACGATGCGGCCGGTATCTTCTACGGGTACGAAGCCTGCCGCCTTAACAGCCTCTTTGTTTACGGGTACGGTAAACACCTTAGTCGGCATCACGGTTACCATCACCCCGCTTTGGGTCTGCTGTTGCAGGGCGGGGTTTTCTTCCTTAATCAGATTGAGGTAGGTCTTCAGGTCGATGCCATCCTTAAGCTGGGGCATCTCGAAGAAGGGCAGGTAGTCGTTCTTGTTGGGGCCGAAGTTTTTGTACTCCAGTGTCATGGGCAGGGGCTCAGAGTCGTAGGCGCGCAGCTTCATTTGCTTGGCGTACCAGTCTGTACCCAACAGTGACAGGTTGCAGACGCGCACGTCTGTCCGGAAGCCCTCTACCTCTTGGGCGTACCAGAGGGGGAAGGTGTCGTTGTCTCCGCCCGTAAAGAGGATGGCGTTTTTGGCGCAACTGGCCAGCAGGTTCTTGGCAGAGTCTACGGAGTGGTAGTTGTGCGAGCGGTCATGGTCGTCCCAGTTCTGGGCCACGAGCACTACAGGCACCCCGAGGCAAAACACGCCGCAGGCGGCTGCCAGGCCTGGGCCAGCTTGCTTAAGCTTGCTGGCCAGCAGGTCGTAGAGGGCAATCACACCGAGGCCGATCCAGATGCAGAAGGTGTAGAAAGAGCCCGCGAAGGTGTAGTCGCGCTCGCGCGGCTCTACGGGCGGCTGGTTGAGGTAGAAGACGATGGCCAGGCCCGTGAACAAAAACAGCAATCCAACAATGAACGCATCGCGCCCACGCTTCAGGATGTGGAAGTACAGCCCGGCCAGGCCCAGGATGAGGGGCAGCATCCAGTATTGGTTGCGGGCCTTGTTTTTGGCCAACAGCTCGGGTAGGCCGGCGGCGCTGTCCCAAGGTTTGAGCCAGGTGGCGTTCTGCACGTCAGACTCGCGCCCGGCAAAGTTCCACATAAAGTACCGCCAGTACATGTGGCCCATCTGGTACTTGAACATGAAGGCCAGGTTGGTGGCCAGGTTGGGCGGGCGGTCTCCGCTGGGCAGCTTTACCCACTGCTTGTAGGCGGCAATGTGGTTGGCCTGCGGCGAGTAAATGCGGGGCAGCAGGGTGATGTACTTGGGGTCGTACTCGTTCTTCTGCTTGTAGCCGACGATCTCGTACTTTTTGTCGGTCTTTTGGTAAATGGGGCTCGTCTGCTTTTGGTCTAGCAGGGGGGCGTTGTACACGGGGCCAAAGAACAGTGGGCGGTCTCCGTACTGCTCGCGCTTCAGGTAGCTCACCATGGTGATGGCGTTGCTGGGGTCATTCTCATTGATGGGCGGCCCGTGTGTGGCACGTACCAATATGATGGCATAGCTGCCGTACCCTATCAAAATGAACAAGAAAGCCCACAACGCATTGTGCAGCCAGGCCATTTGCTTGGCCTTGGCATAGCGGAACGCCCATACCACCGCGCCCACAAACAGCACCAGAAAGAAAATGATGCCCGCATTAAACGGCAGCCCGAAGCTGTTGACGAACATCACCTCGAAAACGTTGGCCAGCGAGGGCAACCCGGGTATGATGCCCGACATGATGAGCCCCAGCACCACAAGGCTAATCACAAAAGCGATGGTGGCGGTTAGGGGTTTATAGTCGTAGCGGCGGAAGTAGTACACAAACGCAATGGCCGGCATAGACACCAGGTTGAGCAAGTGTACCCCGATGGAGATACCCGTGAAGTAGGCGATGAGCAGCAGCCAACGGTCTACCCCGGGCTCGTCGGCCACGCGCTCCCAGCGGAGGATGGCCCAGAATACCAGCGCCGTAAACAGGCTAGACATGGCATACACCTCGGCCTCTACGGCAGAGAACCAGGCCGAATCTGTAAAGGTGTAGGCGAGGGCACCCACGGCACCGGCCATCAGACTCAACACGCCTGCCTTGTCTAAGGCACGTTCAGGCTCGCCCACGGCCTTGCGGGCCAGCATGGTGATGGTCCAGAACAAGAAGAGGCTGGTAAATGCTGAAGACAAGGCCGAAACCATATTGACCATGAAGGCCACCTTGGTTACGTCTCCGCCCGCAAAGAGCGAGAATATACGCCCCACCAGCAAGAAGAACGGGGCCCCAGGCGGGTGCGGCACTTGCAGTTTGTAGCTGGCGGCAATAAACTCGCCACAGTCCCAAAAGCTGGCCACCGGCTCCAAGGTGGCGATGTAGGTAGCCGCAGCTACCGCAAAGACGAGCCAGCCAACAACATTGTTGGCCGTGCGGAAGGATTGCATCCGGAGGGTTCGGTAAAAAAAGAAGGTGGACAAAGATAGAACAAAGCCCCTGCCCTACCTTATCCAACGCCATCAGCGGACTTGGCGGGCCGGTGGGCGATAAATATGGGCGTAGCGCTCGGGCAGGCGGGGCGCAGCCTGGCCTGCAGCCTTGCCGCCGGGCCAGGCCAGCAGCCCTGCCTTCCAAACGAAGGCCAGCCCCAGGGTTAGTATGCCCACAAACAAAAAACCTTCTGCCAGCAGCAGCCCGGCAGGTACCTGGGCATCGGGCCGCACCAGGGCGTAAGGGAACATAAAGGCCAGCTCTACCTCGAATACCAGAAACACCAGCGCCACCGTATAGTACCGGGCATGGAAGGGTACCCAAGGCGAGCCGATGGGCTCCTCGCCGCCTTCGTAGGCTACACGGCTGCCACCACCGTAGCCCGCCCGGCGCCGCAGCCACCAGGCTGTGGCAAAACCGCCCAGCACAAAGGCCAGCCCAACCCCCAGGTAGGCCAGGTAAGCCAGAGGCACTGCGGCAGCCTCGAGTGTAGGCCCTGCAAACATGTGGGCAAAGCTACGCCTGGGCCCAGAGATACTGCCTGCACGGCCATGCCCTACCAGTGGCAAGGCACGCCATTTGATAGGGTTGATTATCTTTGGTATTGCATGGATTTTACGGCCCTAGACTTTGAAACCGCCAACAATGCCCGAGAGTCTGCCTGCGAGATTGGACTTAGCCGTGTAGAGGGCGGCCGTGTGGTAGAGACTAAATCTTGGCTGGTAAAACCGGTGGGGCCGTTTTTGCCCTGGAACGTCCGCATACACGGCATCAGGCCCGACCATGTGGCCCAAGCGCCCAGTTTTGCAGACCTGTGGCCCGAGCTGCAGCCCTGGCTGGATGGCCAGGTGCTGGTTGCCCACAACGCCAGCTTCGACCTCTCTGTACTGAAGCATACGCTGGCACATTATGGCCTGGCGCAACCCTCTGTGGCATTTTTCTGCAGCCTGCAAGTGGCCCGCAGCACCTGGCAGGGCTTGCCCAGTTACAGCCTTGGCGGCCTTGCCCTGAGCCACGACGTGGAGCCCATGAACTACCACCGCGCCGGAGACGATGCCGAGACCTGTGCCCGCATCACCCTGAAGGCCGCCCGCTACCACCTGGCCCAAAACGCCGACGAACTTATGGAGGCAACCGGCCTGCGCCTGGGGCGCCTTTGGGAGGGTGGCTACACCGGCACTGGAAAAAAAGGCGCCGAGGCCCGCCCAAACCGCAGGCGCTATTACGCGCGCCGCGGCTAGGCTACGGCAGCCATGTAGGTATTTTTGGCGGTTTATTTTGGTACATGTATGGCCCTGCGCCGTACTTTTACCCTCCCATTGCGCATGGCCGCAAGCCACGCCACTGGGCCCACGCCCGTGTGGCAACCTGCTTGCAGCCCCGACCGTTTACACACCCGCACATGCTCAACCTCGTTCTCTTTGGCCCTCCTGGGGCTGGCAAAGGCACCCAAAGTCAGAATCTGATAGACCGGTACGGCCTGCGCCACATCTCGACCGGAGACCTGCTCCGCTCTGAGATTGCCGAAGGGACGACCCTCGGCCAAGAGGCCAAAAAGCTCATGGATGCGGGCATTCTGGTGCCCGATGCCGTCGTAATCGGCATGGTAGAGAACCAGGTTAAGGCCAACCTCAGCGGCCGTGGCTTCATTTTCGACGGCTTTCCGCGTACCGTAGCCCAGGCCGAGGCGCTAGACGAGATGCTGGCCAAATACGGCACTTCTATCACCGTGATGGTGGCCCTGCAGGTAGATCACGACACGCTGGTGCAGCGCCTGCTGCTGCGCGGCCAAACCAGTGGCCGCCCCGACGACCAGAACCAAGATCTCATCGAACGCCGCGTGGTAGAGTACCGCGACAAGACCGCCCCCGTGGCTGCCTTTTACGCTGGCACAGGCCGCTTCCAAGAGGTGCCCGGTGTGGGCGAGATTTCGGCCATCTTCGAGGGCATTTGCCAGAAGATAGACGCCGTGCTGGCTCAGTAAGGCCTCCTCTGCGCGTAGCCGCAACCAATACGGTACCTGTGGGGTTCTATCTGGTATAGCCTCCGTTTGATCTCATGCAGCAGCCCCCGTTCGATATCTCGCCCCGCGCCCTGGCCGAGGTAAAGGCCATCATGGAGCGCAAAGCCGTGCCAGCGGGCTATGCCTTGCGCGTCGGCATTCGGGGGGCGGCCGGTTGTGCCGGTGTAAGCTACCTCATCGGGTTCGACAAAGCCCAGCCGACAGACCTGACCTTCAACCTCGAGGGCATCCCTGTCTTGCTAGATAAAAAGCATGCCTTGTACCTGGCCGGCGTTCGGGTTAATTGGGTAGACCGCGAGGCCGAGCGGGGCTTTGTGTTTGAAAAATAGGCCCTTACCTTTATGTCTATGGAGCGCATTACCTCTTTAGATCAGCTAGACCCCAACGGCACCTATACCTATGCCGACTATCTGACGTGGCGGTTCAACGAATACGTAGAGCTCATCAAAGGCCGCATCTTCAAGATGTCGCCTGCGCCCCGTGATATTCACCAAGCCACGGCAGGCAACTTTCACCTGGTACTTGGCAACCTGCTTCGCAAGAAGCCCTGCGTAGTCCGCATCGCCCCCTCTGACGTGCGCCTGCCGGGCCGCAGCAAAGCAGACCGGGAAATTATCAACGTCGTGCAGCCAGACATCTACATCGTCTGCGACAGGTCTAAGATGGACGAACGCGGCTGCAACGGCGCGCCCGACCTGGTCATCGAGATCGTATCGCCTGGCTCCGGCGGCCGGGATATGGGCATCAAGCGCGACCTATATGCCGAGGCAGGGGTACCCCACTACTGGCTGGCCTTCCCCAAAGAGCGAATGGTCGTCTGCTACGACCTGGCCGGCGAGAAGTACATCGAGCAAGGCACCTATTCGGTAGACGAAGGCGACCCCATCCCCTTCCCTCTGCTACCCGACACGTTGCTAGACGTAAACGAGATTTTTGAAGGGGTACAGTAAGCCGATACACCACGCGCATACCGCGGCATTCTGACAGGCCCAAGCTTCGGCATGGGCCTTGTTGCTTTACAGAGGCTAAGTATGCCCACCCGTGCAGCCCTGTTTGCCGTAGGCAAAGTTGTGAAAGCTATGGAAATCACCCTCAATACGCCGGCGCTGCTGTTCCCGGCCATATCGCTGATTCTGTTGGCGTTTACCAATAGGTTCAACACGCTGGCGCAGCTCATCCGCAGCCTGCATGCCAAGTGGCAAGAGAGCCACGACCCTGACATACACCGGCAGTTGCGCAACCTGCGCCTGCGCACCCGCCTCATCCGCGATATGCAGGGGTTGGGCGTGGTATCCATGTTTTTGTGCGTACTCTGCATGCTATTGATTTACTTAGGCAGGCAAGAGGCTACGATGGTCGTTTTCGGGGCGAGCCTGTTATCGTTGTTGGTAAGCCTGGCCCTCAGTGTATGGGAGATCTGGATATCTACCCAAGCCCTGAGCCTGGAGCTGCAAGACATGGAGGCCATCGAGCACAGGGCCCGCCGGGTTTTTAAGCAAAACCGCAACAGTGGGGGCCGCAGCGCGGTTAAATCTTAAAGGAGACACCGGCCTTACCCACCCCTAGCCCCCAACTTTACCGCATGAAGATCGGCATCGTGTGCTACCCCACCTTTGGGGGCAGCGGCGTGGTAGCCACCGAGCTGGGCAAAGGCCTGGCCCGCCTGGGCCATCAGGTACACTTTATAACCTACAGCCTGCCCACCCGGCTAGAGAGTTTTACCGAAAACGTTTATTACCACGAGGTCTCGATCTCCAGCTATCCGCTCTTCCAGTACCCGCCTTACGAGCTGGCCCTGGCCTCTAAGCTGGTAGATGTGGTAACCTACGAGCGGCTGGATGTAATCCATGTGCATTATGCCATTCCGCACGCATCGGCGGCTTATATGGCCAAGCAGATACTGGCGACGCGGGGTATCCACATCCCGATCGTTACGACGCTGCACGGGACAGACATCACCCTTGTCGGCCAAGACCCCAGCTACGAGCCCGTCGTAACGTTCTCCATCAACGTGTCTGACGTGGTGACGGCCGTCTCTGCCAGCTTGCGCGACGATACCTACGCCCAGTTTGCCGTCTCGCGCGAGATTGATGTGATCCACAACTTTGTGGACCTGAGCCGTTTCCGCCGCCAGCAGAAAGACCATTTCCGCCTGGCCATCTGCCCCAACGGCGAGCGGCTGCTGATGCACATCTCCAACTTCCGCAAGGTGAAGCGGGTAGAGGACATTCTGCAGCTCTTTGCCCGGTTGCGGCCCCAGATGGCGGCCAAGCTGCTACTGGTGGGCGACGGGCCCGAGCGCCAGCGCATGGAGGCCCTCTGCCGCGAGCTGCACATCTGCGACGATGTCCGCTTTTTGGGCAAGCTGGAGGCGGTGGAAGAGATCCTCTCCGTGGCAGACCTGTTTCTGATGCCCTCCGAGAAAGAGTCTTTCGGGCTTGCTGCGCTGGAGGCCATGGCCTGCGAGGTGCCCGTGCTCAGCTCAGACGTGGGCGGCCTGCCCGAGCTTAATATCCACGGCCAAACAGGCTACATGGCCCCCGTAGGAGACATAGACGCGCTCACCCGCTACGCCCTGGATATTCTGGACGAGCGCAACCTGCCCCGGTTTAAGGCTGCCGCCCTGGCCCGCGCCCTGGAGTTCGACATCTCCGTCATCCTACCCCGCTACGAGGCTGCCTACGAGAAGGCCTTGGCGCTGGTAGTCTAAGGCTTAGGTTCTTCGGCGGCATCTTGGGCCACATGCTCGCTGAGGCGGATGCCGAAGTTGTGCAGGCCCGGTAAGGTAGCCATGCGCATATATTGCCCTACGCGCACCTGGTATCGCCCGGGCTTGGCAAAGCGGATGCGCTGCAGGGCCGTAAAGTCTTTGTCGTACACGCCGCCCCAGCCGCTGCCGAGGGGTTTACCCGTCTGGGGGTCTAGCAGCACCAACTCGTGGCGGTCTGCCAACTGCTCTTGGCCGGTGGAGTCTTGCACTTGGAGGCGTACATAGAGATTGTAGTAGGGATAATCCAGGTCGTACCGCACGTGGTAAAACAGGTCGTAGGCTTTCTCAACGTCTGCCACATCCACCTTAAATACCAGGATCGAATCTTGCTGCCAGGTATCGCCCGCCAGCGGATAGTCTTGCTCGTAGATGCGGCTGGGCCCGCAGGCTGTCAGGCAGGCGGCCATCAGGCTGGCTAGAAGAATGGGCAACAGGCGCAAGGCGTTCAGAGGCATGATGGGGCAAAGTTCGCCCCGGCAACACATTAGTTTATCCGCCCAAACGTCCGCACCCAGCGGTCGGGCAGGTGCCCGTTGATGGCCTGCATATACTCGTCGTAGAGGCAGGGCAGGTAGTAATCATTGCCTGCGCCCGCTTTGCCGGGTACTAGCATCCACCAGCGGTCTGTCTGGCGGCTGCGGAAGAAGATCAGGTCATCGTAGCCTTGCATCGGCACGATGTAGCGGTCGCAGTGGCGCTCATCTTGGGGCAGCTCTTTGTAGCGGTAGCTGAAGCCCTCTAAAAAGTGCCAGACCATGATGGCCAGGGTAGCCATGTCGGTGTCGTTGCGGTCGGCCTTTTGGGTCATGTTGTAAAACCCGATAGAGCTTAGGCGGGGGCTGTGGCCTGCATACCAGCAAAGCTGGCAGGCCTGCTCGCCGTTGAGGCCGAAGGGCCGCGGGCCGGGCGCATGCACAAAGGCCGAGTTGCGCATGGCCGACAGGTTGAAGAAGAGCATGTCCGCATCGCGGATGAGCGGCTCGGCCACGCGGAAGTTCTCGTGTATCTGCCCCAACCGCAGCGCATCGAAGTGGAGCCTATCCAACACAGACAGGCCCATCGGATCTACCAGATAGCTTTGGTAGGCAATCTGGCAAAAATGGGTGGGCTGGTCTGGCGTAAGGGTAATGAGCTTGTGGAGTACGCCATCCTCCTGGTCCAGGTCCATACTGGCGTCTATGTTGGCCAGGTTCAGGTCGCCCTCGTGGTCTAGCGCGGTGCGGAAGTGGCCCACCATCCAATCTCGGCTGGGGCCGATAAAGAGGGGCAGTGCGCCATGCTGTTGCAGCTTGCTGCATACCACCCCGATGCGCTCCTGGGTTTGCTCGGGCGTCTCGCCGGGGCGCAGGTTGCCCAGGTCGTAGAGCAGCACGTTGCGGGCCGTACGCTTGAGGGCATAAAACTGTCGCCTAAAGGCGTCGGCCAGATGCCAGGCATCTTCGGGGTCTGCCGCGTTGGGGTCTGGCAGGCCTACAAAAACCACAGAGTCTGCCTGCACCCGCGGAAAAGCGTGCGTGTAGATTTCTGCGGCATAGTACAAGTCAGAGTAAGACTCCGTTTCGGCGCCCATCTCTTCGGGCAGGGCGTTGAAGTAGAGCGCCAGGTCAGCTACCATAGCGGCAAATATGTAAAGTCGCACCCAATGCGCAAGCCCTGGCCGGGCAACGAATTTTGCCTGCCCTATCGGCGGTTGTCGTCGCCTGCCAGCATAGAGCGGTAGCTCTCGTAGCGGCTGGGCCATATCTGGCCACTGTCCACCGCCTGGCGCACGGCGCACCCGGGCTCGGCCACATGGCGGCAATTGTGGTAGCGGCATTGGTTGAGCAAGGCCCGCATCTCCGGAAAGAAGTGGCTCAGCTCTGCCTCCTCAATCTCTGCCAGGCCCAGCTCTTTGATGCCGGGCGTGTCTATGATATGGGTGCCTGCCCAGAGGGTATGGCGCTCGGCAAAGGTGGTGGTGTGGGTACCCTTGTTGGCAAAGGCCGAAATCTCACCCACGCGCAGGTCTAGCCCTGGCACCAGGGTATTTACCAGGCTGCTCTTGCCCACGCCGCTGTGGCCTGACAGCAGCGTCGTTTTGCCGTCGAGCACCTGGCGCAGGGCCTCTAGCTGCTGGCCGTCGGCGGCGCTGGTGATCAGAAAGCCGTAGCCCAGGCGCTTGTAGAGCATTTGCAGGGCCTGGGCCAGCTCTAGGTCTTCGGGCTCGAAGAGGTCAGCCTTGTTCAGCGCTATCACCGCTGGGATGCGGTACGCCTCTGCCGATACCAGAAACCGGTCAATAAAGCCCAGCGACGTGCGCGGCATGGCCAAGGTAGCCACCAGCAGCACCTGGCCAAGGTTGGCCGCCAGGATGTGGCTCTCGCCCTTGCGGTGGACGGATTTACGAATCAGGTAATTGTCCCGCTCGGCAATGTCGGTGATGGCCACCGTCTCCTCGCCGCCCGTCTCGGCCACGAAGGTGACCCGGTCTCCGACGGCAATCGGATTAGACAGGCGCCTATCCTCCAGCGTGAGCTTAAAGCGCCCCCGCAGGCGGCCCCGGTGCACCTTGCCTTCGGCATCTTCTACCAGATACCAACTGCCTGTGCTCTTTACGACGATGCCTTCCAATGCGGTGGTTGCTTATGCAGATTTGCGGGCGCAAAGGTCGGGTATGGCAGCCCAATTGGCGCTTAGGCAGGTTGCCCCACCGCCATCCAGGCCATCAGCCCAGGGGCGTGGCGCAGGGCATCCTCGTCTATGTCGAAGGTGGGGGTATGCACGCCAGAGGTGATGCCCCGGGCCTCGTTGCCGGTGCCCAGCCGGTAAAAGCAGCCAGGCACCTGGTGGGTATAGTAGGCAAAGTCTTCGGCGGCCATCCACAGGTCCAGGTCCACCACATTTTCTGGCCCCAGGTATGCCTCGGCCAAGGCGCGGCTGCGGGCGGTAAGCTCTGGGTCGTTCTTAAGATGGGGATACCCCCGCACGATGTTGAGCTCCAGCCGGCCACCCATGCTCTCTACGATGCCGGTGGCCATCCGCTCAATGTTGAGCATAGCTTGCTCTCGCCAGGCCTCATCGAGCGTGCGGAAGGTACCGGCCACCTCAACTGAATTTGGAATCACGTTGGTGGCTCCCTCCGCAATCACGCGCCCAAAAGAGAGCACCGACGGGATCTTGGGGTTGGCCTGCCGGCTCACCAGTTGCTGCAGGGCCACCAGCAGGTAGCTTGTTATGGCCACGGGGTCTATAAACCGCTCGGGCATGGCTCCGTGGCCGCCCTTGCCGTGGATGGTCATGTAGATCTCGTCGGCAGAGGCCATGTACATGCCGCTGCGGAAGCCCACCGTGCCCGCAGGCAGGTAGGGCATCACATGCTGCCCGAGGATGGCCTGGGGCTTGGCGGGCCCCGCTAGCACACCCTCCTTTATCATCAGGCTGGCACCACCGGGTGCTTTCTCCTCCCCGGGCTGGAAGATGAGCTTGACGGTACCCTCCCAGGCATCGCGCAGCTCGTGGAGCAGGCGGCCTGCGGTAAGCAGGCTGGCCGTGTGGGCGTCGTGCCCGCAGGCGTGCATTACGCCGGGGTTCTGGCTGCGGTAGGGAACATCATTGGCCTCTACGATGGGCAAAGCGTCCATATCTGCCCGCAAGGCCAGCACACGGCTGGCAGGGTTGCGGCCCTCCACCACTGCCACCACGCCCGTCCCGCCGATGCCAGCCTCGGGCTGTAGGCCGTAGGCTTGCAGCGCCTCTGCCACATAGCGGCAGGTGGCATGCTCGGCAAAGCTCAGCTCGGGGTGTTGGTGCAGGTGGCGGCGGTGGGCTACGGTGTCGGCATGCAGCGCCGCCGAGCGGTCGCGGAGGAGGGAGAGCATGAAAGGCAGGGGGACGGGTGCGTACTTATTGTGCAAGTTAGCGTACCAGTTCAAAGCCTCTACCTTGGCAGAGATTCAGTTATGCGCCGCCCTTTGGCACATCGATTACTGCTGGGCATCCGGATTGCCTTGCCCCGCTTGCCGGGGGGTGCAGACGCTATGGCTCTGTGGCCCTTCATGCTCGTCAAGAAAGGCCCTCCCCTACCCGCCTGGATAGCCCATCACGAGCGCATCCACTTCTTGCAGCAGTTGGAATGCGCCTACGTGGGCTTCTTTATCGTCTACGGCATAGAATATCTGTACCTACGGCTCTGGCGTAGGCTTAGCCACTACCGGGCCTACCGCACCGTCCGCTTCGAGCAAGAGGCCTATCAAAACCAACGCACCCCCCACTACCTGGCCACCCGCAAACCCTTCGCCTGGGCCAGACGTAAAGTCTAGAAACCAAACAGGCTTACAAAATTCTTAATTCTTCATTGTTAATTTTTAATTCTTCCCGACCTTTGCCCTATGTTTAACCCCTGGCACGAAGTAAGCACCGGCGCAGACGCCCCCGGCACAGTAAACGGCATCATAGAGATACCCAAAGGATCGCGGGCCAAGTATGAAATGGACAAGGAGACCGGCATGCTGAAGCTAGACCGGGTGCTGTTTTCGGCCATGTTTTACCCGGCCAACTATGGCTTCATCCCGCAGACGTACTGCGAAGACAACGACCCACTCGACATCCTGGTACTAACGCACGAGACCCTGCCGAGTATGTGCCTTGTAGAGTGCAAGCCCATAGGTGTGATGCGGATGCTGGACCAAGGCGAGGCCGACGATAAAATCATCGCCGTGGCTGCACACGATGCCTCTGTAGCCCCGTACATACACGATATTACAGACCTGCGCGAGCACTTCCGGAGAGAGCTGCATAACTTCTTTGAAGACTACAAAAAACTGGAAAACAAGGAGGTACGTGTAGAGGAGTTCCTGGGCCGAGACGTAGCCCTGGAGATCATCAGCCAGGCCCAGGTAGATTACCGCCTCAAGTTTGGAGCCTAAGGCTTGCATCTTTGCAGCGGTGGCCCTTTTGGCGCCGCTGTCGTGCCAAGGTGTTTGCGTTCCCGCCTGTTCCTAAAGAGCTTTACATCATCCGCCATGGGCAGACCGAGCTTAACCGCCTGGGGCTGGTGCAAGGCAGTGGCGTAGATGCCGACCTCAACGACACCGGCCGCGAGCAGGCGCGCAAGTTCTTTTTGCGCCATGCCAGCGCCGGGTTCGACAAGGTCTATACCTCGGCCCTGAAGCGCTCCCAACAGTCGGTAGAGAAGTTTACCCAGCTTGGCATTGCCACAGAGGCTCTGGCTGAGTTTAACGAGATAAGCTGGGGCAACAAAGAGGGCAGGCCCATTACCCCGGCCGAGAACGAGGAGTACTACGAAAGGCTGCAAGCCTGGGCCGCCGGCCAGACCCACCTGCCCTTTGCCGGAGGCGAAAGCCCAGACGAGGTGGCCGTCCGCCTAGGCCGAGGCCTGCAAATGCTGTTTGCCCGGCCAGAAGAGGAAAAAGTGCTGCTCTGCATGCACGGCCGCGCTATGCGTATTCTGCTGTGCCTGCTGCTGGGCTATCCACTTAGCAGCATGGAGGCTTTTCCGCACAACAACCTATGCCTGTACAAAGCCATCTGGACGGGTACCAGGTTTCAGTTGCCCATTTGCAACCAGCAGGTGTAGCAGCCTGCCAGATTACTTAACTCCAAGCTCCTCTTTTAGGCGGGCCCGCATTTCTGTCAGCGACAGGTTAGCTTCTAGTCGGCCGCCGATGGCCAGGCTGATTTGCCCGTCTTGCTCAGAGACGATGAGCACCACGGCATCGGTCTGCTCGGTAACACCAAGGGCAGCGCGGTGGCGCATACCCCGGCGGGCGGGCAGCTCTTGGCTTTCTGACAAGGGCAGGATGCACCGTGCGGCCCGTACGCGGCTGCCCTGTACGATGACGGCACCGTCGTGCAGGGGGCTGGTTTTGTTGAAGATGGAGGTAAGCAGGCGCTTGCTCAACTTGGCATCGATTTCGTCTCCGGTAGAGGCATAGGCGCGCAGGTCTGACCCGCGGCTAAAGACGATGAGCGCCCCGGTGTGGCTCTGGCTGAGCGAGCGGGCTGCATCCAGGGCGGGTTGGAGGGCAAAGCTGTCGTCGGCCTGCTCAGGGATGGAGAAGAAGCGGCTCCATTGGAAGTCGGTCCGCAGGCTGGTGCCTTGGCCTAGGCTCAGCAAAAACTTGCGCAGCTCTGGCTGGAAGAGGATGATGGCCGCCACCACGCCCACGCCCATAAACTGATCCAGAATCCCACCGAGTAGCTCCATGCCGGCTGCCTTCACCAACAAGTAGACCACGTAGAGAATAAAGCCGCCAAACAAGATGCCGCCCGCCACAGAGCCCCGCACCAGGCGCGAGAGCTCGTACATGAGAATGCCCACCAGGACGATGTCGGCGGCATCGGCCCAGCCCAGCGTCATAAATCCAATGCGGAAGGCAAGCAGCATACGGCAGGTGTAGGGGATGCGCAAGATGCAACCGCCGGGGGCTATCTGGTGTGCCGTGCGCTAGTTTTGCTGGTCTATGAACGTACAAAACAAGGTTGTGCTGGTAACGGGAGCCAGCAAAGGCATTGGCCGAGCCATCGCCATGGGCCTGGCCGCAGGCGGGGCACAAGTAGCGTTTACCTACCTGAGCAGCGTAGAGAAGGGCCAAGCCCTGGAGGCCGAGCTGGCCGCCCTGGGCACCAAGGCCAAAGGTTACCGCTCTGACGCCAGCGATTTTGCCCAAGCCGAAGACCTGGTGAACCAAGTGCTGGCCGACTTCGGCCGCCTGGATGCCGTGGTCAACAACGCAGGCATTACCCGAGATGGCCTACTGATGCGCATGAGCGAGCAGCAGTGGGACGAGGTAATCCAAACCAACCTCAAGTCCGTCTTCAACCTCACCAAGGCCGCCATTAAGCCGATGATGAAGGCCAAAGCGGGCTCCATCGTCAACATCACCTCGGTGGTAGGCCTGCGAGGCAATGCGGGCCAGGCCAACTACGCGGCCTCTAAGGCAGGCATTGTGGGCTTCACCAAGTCCGTTGCCCTGGAGCTGGGCTCGCGCAACATCCGCAGCAACGCCGTAGCCCCCGGCTTTATCGAGACGGAGATGACCGGCGCCCTCGACGCCAAGGTGGTAGAAGAGTGGGCCAACCAGATCCCCCTAAAGCGCGCCGGCAAAGCCGAGGACGTGGCCAACGCCGTGCTCTTCCTCGTCTCAGACCAGTCTGCCTACATCACCGGCCAGGTGCTGCAGGTAGATGGGGGGATGTTGACGTAAATTAATTGAAATTCTAGGGGTAGAGTTTACTTTCTACCCCATACTCATGTTTTCAATTTATAAATTCTACCAATCATACGTCATCCTAGTTAGCCAACAGCAGCAATTTGTTGCAAATCGATTGTAGTTAAGTTCTCCCACAGCTGCTTGGCTTGTTTGATCTCTTTATATTTATCAAGCATTTTCATATAGCTTTCAATCTTACGCTCTCCATGATTGTCTAGTTTTAGCGATTTATGTTCTGGATAGGAACCTATACGTTCAATGAGAAATTTAGCGAAGTACAAATACGGTCCTTGGTGACCATCAAAACCTTGAAATGTAAGCTTTTTCTTTTCAGTATCATTCAGACCCGATATTTCTTTTGGAAAATCTCTGAACATGTTAAGAATTTCAAACACGACATTACATTGTTCTCTTGAAACTACGTTTTCTACGGTTGAAAATAGATGCACATCATACAATCCTTCGTAACCCATTAGAAGTATTTCGGCTAGGTTTTCGTAGTGACTTGCATGATCGGGATTTAAAGAGGCCAATATGGCATACTGGTTCGCTAGTAATAAGCGCTCGGTGGGAGTTAGGTTCATAAACTTTAAGGTTTCTAACGTCTTTATACGAAATCTTTGTTTAACAGGTTGCAGCAACCGTCGTTAAAATGACAAAATTAACAATTTGGTAATACTAGCTACCCGCTCGCAAGCTTACCCTAACCTTTCGGAAATCTAGTAATGGTCCAGGTATCTCAACAAAATAAAGAATCTATGCATACTAAACCTCTCTACCTCACACCTTTCGCCCATTACCCTTTAAATGCACTGACAAGAGGCTCCTTTAATAAAAAAGCGGAGCTCTTTCGAGCGTCCGCTTTAGGCTTAGAACAGCATCCTAAACCAAGGAGGTCCCGGGTGTTACCCCGAGTCCTGGCGCAAGTGGTTGCCCCAGGGCCCTGACCTCTACCACAAAGAACGCAAACGGCGAGCCATAGTTCCAAGAGGAGGCTTAGGCCTCTACAGGGACTTTGGCGTCTTTATAGGCGGGGCGGGGGTGCAGGCCGAGCAGGTCGAAGAGGGCCTGGTCTGACTCTTGCTCGGGGTTGGCCGTGGTCAGCAGCTTTTCGCCGGTGAAGATCGAGTTGGCCCCGGCCATAAAGCACATGGCCTGCTCCTCTTGTGTCATCCGCACACGCCCGGCCGAGAGGCGCACCATGGCCTGCGGCATGATGATGCGCGCCGTGGCAATCATGCGGACCATGTCCCACACGGGCACCTTGGGCTGATCCTCCAGCGGGGTGCCTTCTACGGGCACCAAGGCGTTCACGGGGACGGACTCGGGGTGCTCGGGCAGGGTGGCCAGGGTCAGCAACATGCCGATGCGGTCTTCCACCCGCTCGCCCATGCCGATGATGCCGCCCGAGCATACATGCAGCTTGGCCTTGCGCACGGCCTTCAGGGTGGCCAGGCGGTCGTCGTAGGTGCGGGTGGTGATGATCTCGGAGTAGTGCTCTTCGCTGGTGTCCAGGTTATGATTATATGCGGCCAGGCCGGCCTCGGCCAGGCGCTGGGCCTGGTCTTCGGTCAGCATACCGAGGGTACAGCAAACCTCCATGTCCATGGCGGCCACACCGCGGACCATGTCCAGCACGCGGTCGAAGTCGCGGTTGTCGCGCACCTCGCGCCAGGCGGCACCCATGCAGAAACGGGTAGAGCCTGCCGCTTTGGCGTTGGCGGCGGCGGCCAGTACCTCGCCAGTCTCCATCAGCTTATGGACTTTTACGTCGGTGTGGTAGCGGGCGGCCTGTGGGCAGTAGGCGCAATCCTCTGGGCAGCCACCTGTTTTAACGCTCAGCAGGGTGCAGACCTGCACCTCGCCAGGCGTGTGGTACTGGCGGTGGACGGTGGCCGCCTGATAGACAAGCTCCAGGAAGGGCTGGTGGTAAATGGCAGAGACTTCGTCGAAGGTCCAGTCGCGGCGGGGCGTCATACGGTGCGTGCGGGGTGTGTACCAGAGAATGGAAGGGCCAAGTTAGCGCCTAGGCAGGCCTTGCGCTACGCCAGCCGGGCCAGAACTTCGCCCAGGCGCTGCTCCAACGTTAGCGCTTGCACCACATGGTAGGGTCGGTTTGCGGCCTGTAAGTGGCTTTGCAGAAGGGCGAAATGCTCGGCGCGCCTGTGCCCGAAGAGGCGGATGGCGTCGGGCTGGTGTGGCAGCGTGGCCGGCAACAAAAAGGTATGGTCGTAGGTGCGCAGGCGGGCCATCTCTACCAGCACCGGGGGGCAGTGGCCTAGGTAGAGCTCGGCGAAGGTGCAGGTGGTCAGTACATCGGTGTCGGCCACCAGGGGCAGGTGCGGTTGGCGCGCGGCGGCCTCGTCTTCGGCCAGCAACTGCCCGGCGGCTATGTGGGCCAGGTCTTGCGCGGTGCATTGGTTGCCAAAGCGCTCGCAGTAGGCCCGGCCATACTCGGGCACGTAGGCCCCGGGCAGCACCTGGGCCAAGGCTTGGGCCAGGGTGGTCTTGCCAGACGATTCAGGGCCGAGGATGGCGATACGCATGGGGGGGGGGGGAAGTTGAAAGTTGAGAGTTGAAAGTTACCCCTGGTACCGGTCTCCAGACCGCTCAAACGGAGGGCATCGGGTGCGGAAATAGGGCTACGCAAAGCCCCCCGCGCACCTATTACCCGGTTTGCAACTAGCCCAAACGGCAACAGCATTGTAGCGCGGGGTGCAGCCCGCGAACCCACGGAAGGCTTATGGATAAGGTAAAAGGCATCACCCCAGCCCGACGATCACCGGTTCACCCCAGACTGTAAGCCGGGGGCTACTACGAAGTATCTGCTTTTTTGGCGACGGCTAAAGCCGAACCCTTTTTTAAGTTGGTTAGGCTGGAATATAGCCAATCTCTCTTCTGCCTGATGGCTGTTGTTGGTAATCTGGCTTGCCTAGCTCCTTTGGCTATAGGAGGCGTGCTATGGTGATTTCTGCTGGCACCGTGCTTGAGGGCCGGGTGGCGAAGCGGTAACAGAATAGCGGGGCTTGCGCACCTTTGCAGCCGCATGTCTGTCTGGCACCAGGGGGTATCTTTTTTGCGGCATCTGGCCGTGGCCGGCGATGCGCATGCCGTCCATTCGCCGTTTGTGTTTGACCTCTACCGCCGGGCCGAGGCCGCGGCCAAGCCCTGGCTTAGGCAGGCCTGGCACCCCGATGCGGCCCTGGCCTTTGAGGTGGCTGCGGAGTGGAAGGCCATCGAAGCTGAGCGCAAACGCCTCCGCGCCAGCCGGGAGGTGATTGAGATTCAGGATTTGGGCGCGGGCTCGCAGGTGGACGGGGCGCGGCGGCGGGCGGTGGGCGGCATAGCCCGCAGTGGCTTGTTGCCGGCCTCTTGGTGCCGCAGGCTGGCGGCGCTGCGGGCCGCACTGCCCCCGGGGCCCGTGTTGGAGCTGGGCACCAGTCTGGGTATAACCACGGCTTACCTGGCCTCGGTGCAGCCAGCAAGCAAGGTCTATACGCTGGAGGGCTGCGCTGCCACGCTGGCCCAAGCAGAGGCCGTGTGGGGCAGGCTGGGGCTGCAAGGCCACATCTACCCCACCCTGGGCAACATAGACGATACGCTGGCCTCGGTGCTGCCACAAGGGCCGTTTGCGATGGTGGTGCTGGATGCCAACCACCGGGCCGAGGCCGTGCTCCGCTACTTTGAGGCCATTTTGCCGCATCTGCACCCCCAAGGCTGCGTGGTGGTTGATGATATCTACTGGACGCCCGACATGACCGCCGGCTGGCGCGCCCTGCAACGCCATGCCCAGGTGCGGCAATGGGTAGATCTGTATCGCCAGGGCTGGCTGTTTGCCCGGGCCAACCAGGCGGCCGAGGGGTTTGTGCTGAGGGCATTGGGGTAGCCTGGTCTGCTTTTTTTGGCATAAAAGCCAAATCTGATTCCGAATTCCAGACCGTTTGTCTTTTTTCTGCAATTCTTTACGGGCCAAGCGTCCAAAACATACATAAAAGCTGAGGGCTTTCCTGACGGGCCCTTGGCACAATGGCGCTACACAATTTAGAGATATCAACAATATCTGAACAAGGTGTAAATTCTAAGCACGATAAGCATATTCAGATTTTGCATAATTCAGCATACGCATACCTGTGTGGCACAGGGCCCTTTTGGGCCGTCTGCGTGTAAGGGCGAGGCAGGCAGTTTTGCAATCGTCTGCTTAGCGGCTGGGGCTTGGGTGGTACAACCTGGGCCGTACGATACGGCCCAGGTTGTACCGCACCAGACGACAGCCTGCCCTAGGCGCACGCTCATGCTCTCTTTTTTCTAAACAGCTATGCCAAAACGGGTATCAATTTTGCGGCAGGCGGCCGCGCGGTTTTCTATTGTCATTCTTTTGCTGATGGCCAGCATGCCTGGCTGGGCTCAAACGCCGGGGGTTGTCGTGAAGGCCGCCGTTGGCGGGCGCACGGTCTTAGACCCTAACGGAGACGGATACGTGTCTGCGGGGGGCAGTGGCTTTGTGGCCAACGACGTGGCAGAGAGCGAGATACCTTACCGGCCGCTGGCGCAGGTAGAGTTTGAGCCTATTACAGACCTTGCCACGGGCCCAGGCGGCGGCTTTACAGACTTTGTTGACCAAGGCACGGCGGCGGCGGCCTCTACCTATACCTCGGCGGCGGGCAACCTGATGTTCCGCTTTCGGCTGGGCAACATTGCGCCCAACTCTAAGGGCTACAGCATCTTGATAGATACCGATGGGCGCATCGGCAGTGCAGACCCCGATGCCGTGGCAGGCAACCCTGGCTTCGAGGTTGAGATATTGCTTGCCACCAACTTTGGCGTACGGCTGTTTAATGTAAACGGCATGGGCAGCGGTGTTACACCGCTCGTAACCCTACCGTACGACGATTATTGCCAGAAAGCGGTCGCCTTTACGCGCGGCTCGGGCAATGCAGACTACTTCTACGACTTCTACATACCCTTCTCGGTAATTACGGCCAACATACCGGGCTTTACGGCCTCTACCCCTGTGCGGATGGTGGCCAACACGGTGATAGCGCCTCAGAGCGTCATCAACCAAAAGCCCTCTGACATCAGCGGCATCAACGACCCTGGCTATGCCAACTATACCGATGCCTGGACGCACGTAATTACCGGCACGGTGGGCCAGGCCAGCAACGTAACCACCACCACGCCCTTGCCTCCCATAAAATCGCAGGCCCCTACCGTTTACAACAACCTGATGGCAGGCGCCACCAGCATAAGCGGCACAAGCGTAGAGCCTAACGGCACCCGGATCCTCGTATATGTAAACGGCACCTTACGAGACAGCGCCACGGTGAACAACAACCTGTGGACGCTCGGCACCACAAGCCCCGCCCTGGTGGCAGGCCAGACGATAACGGCGAGGGCGCGCGCCACGGGCAAGTCGCTGTCAGACGTATCAAATACGGCTACGGTGCTGGCCAGCTATCCGATTTGTACGCCAGCGCCAGCCATCACGGCCAACGACGGCAACAACCGGGGTGTACTGGGCACCGCACCTGCGGGTGCTGTAGTGCGGCTTTACAGCCTCGGTACGCTAAGCCCCGGCCGCAATGCCAGCAACCTGGTCATCACCAGCGTGACGGCAGATGCCAGCGGCAACTGGAGCTACCAGTGGTGTACTACCGGCAACTGGTGTATACCCTGTGGCACCCTAACGGCGACGGCCCAACTTGGCAGCCAGTGCGAGTCTGGCCCTTCTAACGCCTTTTGCATCAACGCCACGCAGACCTGCGGCAGCGGCACCAGCATAACCCAAACAGCGACGCCCGTCATTACGCAGAATCCACTGCTGGTGGGGGCTACGGTATCGGGCACGGCAACGGCTACCGCTGCCCTAGAGCTACGGGTAAACGGAACGCTGGCAGCCTCTTCGACCTTGGCGGGTGCCGCAACGGCTTACATTTTTGCGGGCATCGGCTTTAAAGCCGGAGACGTGGTGACGCTTACGGCGCGCGTGGGCACCAACTGCACCAGCACCCCCGCCACCCGTACTGCCACAGACCCAAGCACCGCACCTGTGGTAACCGGGCCGGTTTATGCCAACCCCAGCGGCACCGCCAGCATCTCTGGCACAAGCACCGAGCCTGTGGGCACCACCATTACCGTCTTTGTCAACGGCACAAGCATCGGGACGGCCACCGTAACGGCCACCGGCAGTTGGACGCTCACCGGCGTGGCGGCAGGTACCCTTGCGGCCGGCAACACCATTACCGCCACCGCCCAGGCCGTGGGCAAGACGGTAAGCGCCACCAGCAACACGGTAACGGTTATTGCGATACCTACCCGCACGGCAGCGCCAACCATCACAGGCAGTTATGCCGAAGGCGACACAGTGGTGCGCGGCACGGCTACGGCCAGCAGCACCGTAAAGGTTTACATTGACGGCTACTTGCTGGGCACGGTGGTGGCCACGGCCGGGGGGGCTTTTACCCTGGCAGGGCTCTCTCGCACACTGCTCGATCTGTACGCCGGGGGCGTATTGGTTGCCACCGCCCAGGCCTCCAGCCAGCTAGAGAGTTTATCGTCCAACCTGGTAACAGTGGCTTGCGCCACCCCCTCTAGCCGCAGCTTTACGCCGCTTGCTGGGCAGCTATGCCCCGGCCAAAGCACGGCCATCCGATTGCAAGCCAGCGCAGCACGTACGCTATACAGCCTGCGCAATGCAGGCAACACGGCCGATGCGGGCTTTTCTAAATTAGGCAACGGTAGCGATTTAGACCTGGGCACCGTTACCCTCAACACCGTAGGCACCACTGGCTTTACGGTGCTGGCCCAATGGGCAGAAAGCGGCAACTGCCCGGCTGCATTGTTGCCTGGCAGCACATCTGTACAAGTAAATGCCATACCCTCGGCCAGTGTGGGCACCTCGTCTCTAGGGCAGGTATGCAGCGGTGGGCAGCCCAGCATTACGGTAGCCAGCACAGAGGCAGGCTTTACCTACCAGCTATACCAGGGCGCCACGGCCTTGGGCAGCCCTGCGACGGGCACCGGCCCGGCCCGGCCGCTTACGGCCCCGGCCATTACCACGGCCACCACGTATAGCGTCAGGGTGGTTGATGCCACCAAGCCAACGGCATGCGCGGCCATGCTTGCTCAGACACAGGCCATTGCCATCAACTGCCCGGCGGTTTATGCGGTTGCAACTGCCCTCAACCAGGATGCCTATGCCAGCAACCAATCTATGGGCACCGTGACAGATCCCGAAGGTGCTATCAATCAGGCTACGGTGGCAGGTGGCAGTTTGCCCACAGGCGTAAGCCTTAATGCCAGCACGGGGGCGTTCTTTGTGTCTAACCCCTCGGCGCTGGTGCCTGGCACCTATACCCTATCAGTTTCTACCAGAGACGCGGGCGGGTTTATTACGACACAGCCCGTAACCCTGCGCATTTTGCCCGATGCAGAAGCATCGCAGACGGTGAGGCCAGCCAAAAGCCCTGTTGAGCTGCAAAACGGCGACGAGCTGGCCAACGTGCACGATGCCGACGGCACCCTGACGGCCGTGAGCCTGGCCAGCGGCACCTTGCCCGCCGGCGTTGCCCTCGGCACCGACGGCAAGTTGACTGTAACCGACCGCAGCGCCTTGCAACCTGGCACCTACACGGTGTCTGTATCAACTGTAGATGCCACGGGCGGTCGCACCACGCAAGCCCTCACCTTTACCATCAATGCGCTGGCACCCCTGCCCCTATACCTGGCCCGGTTTGAGGTAAGAGTCATCGGGCTAGAGGCAGCCTTGTACTTTGCCACCACGGGTGCCCAACCGGCAGGCAAGGTGGCCATCATACGGCAGGCAGAGGGCGCCACTGCAGAGACTATCGGCTGGCTTGCCGTAGCTGCGGGATCAGGAAGCTACCGGTTTACAGACAAGCCCGGTGCCCCCGGCTTATACCACTACCACCTGGCCATGCCAGAGGCCGACGGCTCTACAAGCCTTAGCCCTATACGCCAGGCACGCTTGGTTGCGCCTGCCCGGCATGCCCAACTGCGCTGCTGGCCCAACCCTGCCCGGCAGACCCTGTTTTTAGACATGGGTGCGCTGGCGGGCAGCGTTAGCCTCTACAATGCCCAAGGTGCCCGGCTAGTGCTGCCGCTGCCCGAGGCCGTAGCAGGTGATGTATATGCCCTGCCCGTGGCAGAGCTGGCCCCGGGGCTTTATGTGGTACGCGTAGCCTCGGCCGAGGGCACGGCGCAGGTGGCCTTCGTCAAACCCTAGGCACCAGCCTAAGCATCAGCGGCCGGGTTGGGGCGCAGCCGTAGGGGCTGGGCCCTGCAGCCCGGCCGCTTTGCTTTCGTCTAGCCCGAGGCTATCTACCACTTGGGCATACACGGCATCCAGCTCAGATACATGGCGGGCATACCAGGCAAAGCTCTTGCCGAAGGTGGCCGTGTCTGTGCCTTGTGCCCGGCAGGTAGAATCCCAGCTTTTATCGAAGAGGGCTTTGGCAGATGGGGCATCCAAACGCCGCGATTGCAACAACGCCTCTTGCGTATGGGCCTGGCGCAGCAGGGCGGCCATTTGTGCAGGCGGCAACACCTCGGGCGGGCGCACGATTTCAGTGGCACCCTCTGCACAGGCAAACAGCACCACAGGCAGGGCCAGGCAAAGCAAGGTTACACGCGTCATCGTAACTACAAAGATGGCCCCTCAAGCGCAGGCAAGTCGCAATGCCGCAGGCTCCGCTAGCTTTACGCTCAAAGGGCCCTCGGCGTTAGGGGGCATGTTTTGCGTTTGGGGCGGTTTGCGCGCTTTCTAAAGCCGATATGCATTATCGCATTGGCCATGGCGGGCCTGGTATGGGCCTTGCCCAAGCCGCACTTTGCCGTGCCCTATGCCACCGTTTTGACCGTGGCCGGCACGCCTGCCGCCATTGCCCCCTCTGCCGATGAGCAGATTCGCTTTGTGCCCAAAGCAGAAGTGCCAACCCGGCTGGCAACCTGCCTGGTAGCTTACGAAGATCAACGCTTTTACAAGCACATCGGCATAGACCCAGCCGCCTTGGTGCGGGCGGCCAGGGCCAACCTTAGCGCAGGCCGGGTACGGCAAGGCGGCAGCACCATCACCATGCAGGTGGCCCGGTTGGCAGGCACCCCGGGCGGCCGCCACCTGGGCCGCAAGCTGCTAGAGATGGCGCAAGCTCTCTACCTAGAGGCTACCCTCAGCAAGGCCGACATTCTGGCCCTTTGGGCCGGGCACGCGCCCTTCGGCGGCAACACCGTAGGGCTAGAGGCTGCCGCCTGGCGCTACTTTGGCCAGCCGCCTGCCCAGCTTACCTGGGCCGAGTGCGCAACCCTGGCCGTGCTGCCCAATGCACCCGGCATGCTACACCCAGGCCGCAGCCGCAGCCGCCTGCTGGCCCGCCGCAACGGCCTGCTGCAAAAACTGGCCAGGCAAGGCGTGCTGCCAGCTACGGCACTGGCCTCTGCCTTGGCCGAACCACTGCCCGAGGGTATGGGGCAGTTGCCCAATCGGCATCCGCACCTGTTGGCGGCGGCAGTGGCGGCGCATCCACAAGGGGCAGAGCGTACCCTGACGATCCGGCCCGAGGTGCAGCAGCAGGTAGAGCAGATGCTGATGCAACAAAGGCCCGGGCTGGAGGCACAAGGGATAACCAACATGGCCTGCCTGGTGGCCGAGGCAGGCACAGGCCGGGTGGTAGCTTACGTCGGCAACCTGGCCCAGGCACCGGCCGCCTTTGTAGATGCTGCCCAGGCCCCACGCAGCTATGGGTCGCTGCTCAAACCCTGGCTTTTTGCCTATGCGCTGGATGCAGGTCTGTTGGCACCACAGGCGTGGGTAGAAGATGTACCCAGGCTCTACGGCAGGTTTGCTCCGCAGAACTATTACAACGAGTACGCTGGCTTTGTAGGGGCCGACAAGGCCCTGGCCCGCTCGCTCAATCTGCCCTTTGTGGGCTTGTTGCAGGCCTTTGGGCAACGGCGGTTTTTTGCGCAGATGCAGGCAGCAGGGCTGCGCCACCTGGCCCAGCCGGCAGACCATTACGGGCTGGCTTTTATACTAGGCAGCGCCGAGGCTACGCTGTGGGAGATGACCCGCCTCTATACTTTGAGCAGCCAGCGCATACAGGGGCTGCCGCTACGTTTTGGGGTATTTGCAGACAGCCTACAGCCACAAGCCGGGGAGGCGCTGCCATCAGCCGGGGCGCTCTTTGCCGCCTGGCAAGCCCTCCGCGAGGCTACACGCCCCGAGCTGGCACCATATAGCCAACAACTGGCAGCACAACTACCCGTGGCATGGAAAACCGGCACCAGCCAAGGCCTGCGCGATGCCTGGGCCGTTGGCTGCACGCCAACCTACACCGTAGCCGTATGGTGCGGCAATGCCAACGGCGCGGGCCGCCCGGGGCTTACGGGCATCAAGGTGGCGGCACCTGTCATGTTCGACGTATTGGCGCAGCTGCCGCAACCCAAGGGCTTTTTTACCCGGCCCGCGGGCGGCAAAATGGTAGCCCTGTGCCGTACCAGCGGGTGGCCCGCCGGCCGTAACTGTCCAGAGGCAGATACGGCCTGGGTGCCGGCAGGCTCGCTGGGCGCGGCCCAATGCAGCTTTCATATGCAACGCTGGGTAGATGGCCAAGGCCAGCGGGTAGAAGCCAATTGCTTTGCCATGGCCGATGCACGGCCTGCCATAGAGTTGGCCCTTCCGCCTTTGCCTGCCTATTACGCCTATCGGGCGCAAGCCCTGCCTATGCCCCTGCCGTGGCGGCCAGGCTGCCGGCCTCAGGCAGCGGCCCAGCTCACGCTGCTTACGCCCACCCCTGGCAGCCGATACCTGCTGCCTGCGCCCGTTGCCCCGGCGCGGCTACCGCAGTTGGTGCTGGCGGCCACAACGTCGCAACCGCAGCAAACCCTCTTCTGGCACCTCGACGGCCGCTGTGTAGGCACCACCACCGGCCAGGGCAGACAGCAACTGGTTGTACGCCTGGCTGCCGGGCCGCACAAACTCGTGCTGGTATCGGCCGACGGGCAGGCGGCCGAGGCCGCGTTTACGGTGCAGTAATGGGCCCGCCTATGCCTATTTGGTACGCAGGCTTTGCCAACTGCCACCGTTGGTGGCGTCGTAGCCCTGGCTGCGCAAGATCTGCGCCGCAGAGGCACTGCGCATGCCCGAGGCGCAGCAAGTTATTATCTGCTTGCCTTTAGGCACGCTTGCCAGGTTTTGCCGCAGCTGCTGCAGCGGAATGTTTATGCTACCGGGCAAATGCCCAGAGGCAAACTCGGCTGGAGACCGGACATCTAACACAAGGGCATTTTCCATATCGATGATGGTAGGGCTACCTAGGCCAAACAGTTTCTGAAGAAAATTCATGGTAATCAAACAGGTCTTAAAAAATCATCAGGCCACAGCCTCACGTGGGGTAAAGCCGCCCTCGTGCACGCGTGTGCCGTTAAAGGTGATGGTGTAAGCCAAGGGCACTACCTGCTTGAGCAAATGGGCTACGCCACAGATTTTGTCTAAGCTGCGCCTTACGGCTTGGATGAGGCGGGCCTCTGCGGCTGCCGGGCCCTCTGCCGTGTAGCTGAGCGTTATGCCTGCGTAGGTAATCGGGGCAGAGGTGGTAAGCTCCCCATGCACCTCTATCTGCAGCTGGGTAAGCGGGGTGGGGCTTTGGTTCATGATGCTTGCCACATCCATACCCGTGCAGCCGCTTAGCGCAGCCAACAGCAGGGGCTTGGGGATGGGGCCTGCATCTTGCCCGCCAACCCGGGCAGGCACGTCCAACAACAGGGTATGGCCCTGCACGTCGGCCTCAAACCGAAGGCCCTCTTGCCAAGACGTTGTGACGGTATGGCTCATGCCCTTCGCTTGGGTTTTACGGGGCAGGTATTGATGCCCAGCACGCTATAAAGCGGACAAATACCCATCAACCCCGTAAGGGTTAGCAGGCCTGTGGCTACATACAGAGCAACATCTGCCCAAGCTGGTAGCGTTGTGCCCAGGGCAAGGCCCAGCAAAAGAACCGCAAGCAACAATCGAATGGTACGGTCTGTCGTTCCCTCGTTTACACGCATAAAATTGAATGGCGGCAGCTTTAATGCGTCGTGCCAACTGCCAGCCTCGACAAACCTACGGGCCCGCTTTGGGGCACAACGTAACCTAGGTTACAATTCACCCATCCACTTGATCTGGTGCCTGAATAGCAGCACCCGTCCTTGCCGCTCAAGCTGTTTGAGAATCCGCGACACCACCACGCGCGAGGTACCCAGAGCCCCGGCCACCTGCTCGTGGGTGAGGCTTACGAGGCGGCTGCCTTGCTCGCGGGCCTTTTGGTGCAAAAAATCCTCCAATCGCTGGGGCAAGCTGCTGAAGGCCAACGCCTCTACGATGCGGATAAGATCCATAAACCGGCCGCTCAGATTCTGATACACAAACTGCCTGAAGCTGGGGTAAGCTTCTAGCCATTGGGCAACATACGCCAGGGGTACCAGCAATACTTCGGTATCGGTTTCGGCAACGGCGCGTATCTGGCTCGGCTGCTGATAGAGGCAGCACCCCAGCGTCAGGGCGCAGGTTTCCTCTGGCAAGAGAGCATAGAGGTATAGTTCGGTATCATCTCGCCCATCTACGCTATACACCCCTACCCTGCCTGCCGTAATAATGGGTAGCATGGTTATAGGTTGTCCATAATCCATCAGGATCTCTCCCTCTGCTACAGAGCAAGGTTTGGCAACGCGCTGGATATCCTGTAAAAGTGCTGGCTCTAGTTTTTGTGCGAGCATCATTTAGATATAAAAGCTAAGTGGTTATCTGTCTTGGCCCATGGCATACAACCAGGCATGTATGGCCTCTGCCTGGGGCAGCACGGGCTGGGCGTCATCGTTGTAGAGCCAGAGGTGGCTGCGGGCCTGCAACTCAGCCTCGGGCATTTGCAGGCCGATGATGCGCTCTACCTGGGCTTGGCTGCGGTGCGGGTCTCGCGCCAGGGTTCGGGCTATGCGCACGGGCTCTGGCGCCAGCACCGCCAGCACAAAGTGGACGCGCCGGTAAGTACCCGCCTCAAACAGCAAGGCCGCCTCTTTAACGGTGTAAGGCACCCCAGGCCGGGGCTGGCTGGCCCATCGCTCGTAGTCGGCCTCTACGGCGGGGTGCACCAAGGCATTGAGGCGCTGCGTGCGGGCTGGGTCGGCAAAGGCGGCCTGGGCCAGAAAGGCTCTGTCTAGCTGGCCCGTGGGCAGGTAGGCCTCGGGCCCAAACAGGGCCAGGATACCGGCCACCAGCTCGGGCTCTTGCTCCATGAGATACCGGGCCCGCTGGTCTGCAGAGTAAAACGGAGCCCCCATCGTCGCCAGCATCCGCCCCACCAGCGATTTGCCACTGCCAATGCCGCCCGTAATGCCAAGCCGGAGCGGGCCGGGCGTGGCTGTGCCCAGGGGCAGGCCGGTAGCAGGGGCGGCCGGGTTCAGAAAGGGTGTAGCCATTGCGGCCCGTAATTTCGCACTTGTACCTATGCTTGCCTTGTTCCGCAAAGAAATCCGCTCTTTCCTCGACTCAGCCATTGCCTACATGGCCATCGGGGTGTTTTTAACGGCTATGGGGCTGTTTACCTGGGTTTTCCCAGAGAGCTCAGTGGTAGAATACGGCTATGCCGACATGGGGGCCGTCTTTAATTCGGCTCCGTTTGCGCTGCTGATCTTGGTACCGGCCATCACCATGCGCAGCATTGCCGAGGAGCGCAAAACCGGCACGCTGGAGCTACTCCTGACCCGGCCGCTCTCGTTGCAGGCGGTAGTAGGTGGCAAATTTCTGGCGGCTTGGGCGCTGGTGGCGCTGGCGCTGCTGCCCACGCTGGTGTACTATGCCAGCCTCTATGCGCTGGGCCTACCTAAGGGAAACATAGACTCGGCCGGGGTAGCCGGTAGCTATGTGGGCCTGCTGCTGTTGGGCGGGGTGTATTGCAGCATCGGCCTGCTGGCCTCTGCCTGGGCCGAGAGCCAGGTGACGGCTTTTATCGCCGCGGCCTTCCTGTGCTTTGTGCTCTACTCGGGCCTGGGCTCGCTGGCCCAGCTAAACGTCTGGGCAGAGGGTGCACAGTACCTGCAAAAGCTCTCGCTCAACTACCACTACCAAGCCCTGAGCCGCGGCCTGATAGACAGCCGCAACGTGCTCTATCTGGCGAGCGTAATCGTGGCCTGCCTCTACGGCACCAGCCTGGCGCTTGAGCGGCGGTAGGCCCCAACCCTAGTACAACACCCGAAACTTGATCGTGCCCGGCAGCGACTTAAGGGCCTGGAAGACCGTGCTGTCGTAGGCCGTCTCCACGTCTGTAATGACGTAGCCGATGGTCTCGTTCGTTTTCAGGTACTGGCCGAGGATGTTGATGCCGTGGGCCGCCAACTCTGAGTTGATTTTCGCCAGCACGCCCGGCACGTTCTCGTGGATGTGCATGAGGCGGTGGGCGTTGGTCAGGTGCGGCAGTTGCAGGTTGGGGAAGTTGACCGAGGCAAACGTGCCCCCGGTGTTTACATAGTCTATCAACTTGCCGGGCACGTAGCGCCCGATGCTCTCTTGCGCCTCCTGGGTAGAGCCGCCGATGTGCGGCGTAAGGATGACGTTGTCCATACCCCGCAGTTCACTCTCGAAGGGCTCGGCGTTGTGGGCAGGTTCGTAGGGGTACACATCGAGCCCGGCACCGGCCAGGTGGCCGCTGCGCAGGGCATGGGCCAAGGCCGCCATGTCGACTACGTGGCCCCGGGCCAGGTTCAAGAAGACGGCGCCGGGTTTCATCATCGCCAACTCTTCTGCCCCGATCAGGTTGTGGTTCTCGCGGCGGCCATCTACATGCAGGCTCACCACGTCGGCCTCGCGCAGCAGTTGCTCCAGGCTGTCAGCGCGGCGGGCGTTGCCCAGGGCCAGCTTGTCTACGATGTCGTAGAAGAGCACCCGCATCCCCAGCGCCTCTGCCAGCACAGAGAGTTGGGTGCCGATGTTGCCGTAGCCCACCAGGCCAAGCGTCTTGCCGCGCACCTCTACGGCCCCGCCGGCCGACTTGTCCCAGATGCCGCGGTGCATCTTGGCGCTCTTCTCGGGCACGCGGCGCAGCAGGCTGATCATCTCGCCAATGGCCAGCTCTACCACCGAGCGCGTGTTGGAGAACGGCGCATTGAAGACGGCAATGCCCCGGCGCTGGCAGGTCTTCAGGTCTATCTGGTTGGTGCCGATGCAAAACGCCCCGATGGCCAGTAGCTTCTGGGCGCGCTCCAGCACGCGGGCCGTCACCTGCGTCTTGCTCCGGATGCAGAGCAGCGATACCCCGGCGATTTTCTCCAGCAGCTCCTCCTCTTCCAGGCCGCCGGGCACCACCTCCAGCGTGTAGCCCTCTGCCTCAAACAAAGCCTGCGCCGCCGGGTGGATGCCCTCCAGCATCAGCACATGGATGCGGCTCTTGGGGTAGCTGGTGGTGCGGGGCATCCGGTTCAGGTATAGAAACTCGTCCAGCGTGGCCACCACGGCATCGGCGCGGCGGGTTACCTTCTCTCGGCGCACGTTCTCCACAAAGGCATAGAACTTCTCTGCCAGGCCCGCTTGCCTGATCTCATAGTCGGTGTAGCCATCGCCCACCACCAGCACCGGGCCGGACAAGGCCAGGTTGCGCATCAAGGTTACCTTGCCACCATCCTGCGCCAACGGATTGGCCCCGTCTGCCCCCACAATACGGCCCGCCTCGTCGTAGGCAAACGTATTGGCATAGACGTGGGTGGGCTCGATGCCATAGGCGGCCACCACGGGCTCAATAAACTCCCGAAAGCCGGAGCTTACGATGAGCACGCGGCCCTTCCACTCGGCAAAGAACCGGGCATTGCGCTGTACTGAGCGGCTGACTTTGGTTTGCAGGGTGGCCACCAGCTCGGGCAGGTGGTTTCGATGGGCATCCAGCAGGGCGATGCGCTCTTGCAGGGCCTGGGCAAAGGGCAGCGAGCCGCTCATGGCCCCTTCCGTCAGCTCTACGATGCGGCGACGGCGCTGGGCGGCATCAGGGTGCTGGCGGAGGCTGATTTCGGCCAGTTCTTCCAGCCCTTCTACCTGGGTAAAGGTCGAGTCAAAGTCCATGACGACGTACGGACGGTCGTCGGGCAAGCTATTCTGCATAAGAGGAGAGGGTATGCAGCCGTAAAGATGGGGAATGCAGCCGGAGGCCTTGCTTTCCACCCTAACTCCACGCCAACCAGGCCCCGGGCAACTGGGCAAAGGCCACCGGCAGCAGGGGCTCGCCGCCGGGGTAGGTGTTTTCTACCAGGGCGGTGCCTTGGTCGGTGTCCAAGGCCAGCACGGCCAGGTGGCCGCGCAGGGTGGGGCCCTTGAGGCCCAGGCGCTTGTAGGCCGCCTCTTTGATGCTCCAGAACAGGGTGGCGGCTTCGGGGCCGGGGCGGTAGGCGCTTAGCTCTTGGCTGCTTAAGAACTTGGGGGCCAGCGTTGCCGCCTTGGGCTTTATCTGCTCCAGATCTACCCCGCAAGGCGCACCCGGGTTGATGAGCGCCGCCGCATACAACCCCGAATGCGACAGCGATACCGAAGCCGTACTGCCCTCGAGCCAGGGCCGCCCGCCCGGCGTGCGGCCGATACCCCGGTAGGCCAGGCCCGCCGCTGCGGCTACCTGCCGGGCGGCCCAGCGGGCTACGGCACTGCGCAAGGCATTGGCCGGGTGGGCAATAGAGGCAATGTAGGCCCGGTCCGTCTCGGGCAGGGCGGCTACCCATTGGCTGGGGTCTCCGGGCGTTTGCAGGTCGCAGAGGCCAAGTATGCCGCCATTACCGGCCTCAAACAATTGGAGCCCGCCTGGGCCTTGGGTTGCCATGTATGCAAGAAACGTTGGTGTATATGCGATTGTTAGGCCACCTGCCAAAAGCAAGAATGCCCTGCCTATTGCTCCGCATACCAGGCGGTGGCAAAGGGCAGGGCTGTGTTAGGCTTTGGCAGCCGCTGGGGGCTTACTTGCCCGCAGGCAGGGGCGTGCCAGCCTTCTCTTGGCTGGTTTGGGCACCGGCCGAGGGGTTGACGCCAGCCTCGGCAGCCGTGTTTTTGCCCGCCACAGACGTATCGGCCGGGGCACTGGCAGAGTCTGTGGTGGTTTGCTCTTGGGCGCGGCGGCTGTAGAACATAGAGTCGGCCTGGGCCTTCTCCATCAGCTCGCGGTTGGTTTTGTCTTGCTGGCGGTTGTCGGCAGAAAAGAGGGGGGCTCCCAGCACGTTTTCTGGGCCATGGATGGCATCGTACCCTTTATCAGGGTCTTGGCAAGCAGACAGGCCCAGTACGAGGGCACAAAAAGCAAGAGCGGCAGGCTTCATGGACATCTGGTAGGAGTGGGCGGCAGCCCGGCGCAAAGATAGGGCACCAAACAAAAGGTCTGCCCACTCGAGGTGTGGACAGACCTTACATTTTTGCCCGCAACGCGGGCAGTTAGTCTTTCACTACCCGGAGGGGACGCAAGGTGCCCTCGGCAGAGCGGATGCGGATTTGATAGACCCCGGCAGGCCATGCCTCGCCCAGTTGTTGCCAGGGGCGGGCGGGCTGCTCGGGCTCTACCTGGCGGCCAGACAGGTCGTACACGCTGAAGGACAGCGCCGCCTGCGGCATCTCTACCGAGAGCCGACCCGTGAAGGGGTTAGGATAGGCAATCGCCTGGCCTTCGGGCTGCTGGCCTAGCAAGGCAGCGCTGCGGGCGGCCGCATAACCCTCTACCAGTGGCAGGGCCGGAGGTGCGACGCTGAACGGCACCCAGTCGCTCCAGGGCCCTGTGATGCTCTGTGCGCCTGCAAAGCCGCGCACCCGTATGCGGTACTGCCCACCCCGCACCAAGAAGGTAGAGAAATTCCGTCCGTAAAACGTGCTTGTGCCTGCAAAGGTGCTGGTGGGGGCATTGGTTTTCTCTACCTCCCAGTCGTAGCGTGTAATACCGCTCTCAAAGCTGGCGTAGCACCAGATGCCGGTCGTGTTCCAGACGATGCTCGGCGTTGGGTAGGTTACCACCGGCGTTGGCTCGGCTTTGGTGGTAAACTGGATAGAGGCCCAGGCAGAGGTAAAGGGCGGGGCCGAAGTGCGCACCCGGGCGTAGTAGGTGGTATTGTACAGCAGGTTGGCCACAAATACCGGTGCGTTTTGCGGTGCGACGCCCAATTGGCTAAAGACCACATTGGTAAAGGCCGCATCGGTGGCTACCTCAAAATCGCGGCTGGTTTCGGTAAAGTTGGGGTCGTCTCTGAACCGGAACCGCACCGTTGGCAACAAACCCGTCTGGCTGTTGGTGGGCTCTCCGAAGCCGGCCGTCAGCGTAGGGTTGGGCGTAACGGCCATGGTATCGGCCCAATAGCCCACTTGGGTAGAGTTCCACGCACGCACCCGGATGTAGTACGTGGTTAAAATAAGCTGCTGCAAAAAGTCGAAAGCGCGCCCACCGGGGTTTGTGCCTACGGTGTAGTTGTTCTCAAAGACGTTGCCCGTTATGCCAGAGATCGTCCGGTTTAGCCCGGATGCTGCTCCCGTGAGGGTATGCGGCGAGGCGAAGGTAGGGTCATCGTCCACTTGCCAGTAGTATTGGTCTGCCCGGGGTACGCCCCTCGTCCATAGCTTAAAGGCAAAGCGGTTGATGGTAGCGCCCGGCGATACAAGGCTGCAAGGCTGCAGGGGCCAGCAAAACCGCCGCGCCGCACCAAAGGGCCCAAAACTGGTGGCATTGCGCCCATGAGACCGTACGTACACGTTGCCGTTGCCAGAGAGCCGTATGCCTCGAATACCACCTTGGTCTATCCGAATGCTGCCCGTGGTGCCGCTGACGATGATGGAGTCGCACACGTTGGCAAAGGCAGAGCTGACGGTGTCCCACTGGATTACATACTCCGTGGCGTTGGCTATGGCCTGGTTAAGCTCGAAGGTCAGCCGGCGAGCGTTGGGCCGTACGGTTGAAGGCGAGGTTGGTGGAGTAATTGGCACCGTCTGCGCATTTACGCCGTTGACAGACGCCAGCCTGTTGGTACCCGTAACCGCGGCCGTGGCTGTGGTAAACGTGTTGGCCGTACCATTGCCCCACACGTCGGACACACCTCTTATGTAGTAAGTAGTACCCGCCGCCAGCGTTACACCCGTCAGCGTAAGGGGATAATTGGTAGGTATGTCGTCCTCACGGATGATGTCGTTAGAGCTCCAGACAATGGTGCTGAAACTGGGTGCCGCGCTCACCTCAACAATGATTGTCTCAGGGGCAGAAGGATCGTTGCCCGTAGACTCGCTACGGACGACGATGTTGGCGTTGTTTATGGCAACCCCTGTGGCACCGTTGGCAGGCGTGAGCACCACAGGCACTTGCGCCCAGGCCTGAAAGCCCACCAAGTAAGCCAAAAGGCTTATGTAAAAAAATCTGGCCATGCGTAGTACCATGTTCGTATTAACTATAAAACAAACGGGGCAGAAATAGTTTTGGGGCTTGCCCTGACCAACGGAGTTTGGTTTGGGAGGCGTGCTAAGCGGTGGTAAAAGCCGCTGCTATGGCATGTACACCCTTTATGACACTAAGGTACGAAAGGTAAAGCCCCCTTTGGTAACACTACTTACGTTTTGGTGTAAGATTTAACCCGCATCGCACACTGTTTTGCCCAAACATGTTGGGGAAAAATTAAGAACGCCCTGCCAATTCGGCCAACACCTGGGCCGGTGTGCGGAATAGGATGGTGTCCAGCACGGCTTCGGCACGGGGCAGAGGGCTCAGCACGAAGTCGGCCTCGTAGTGGCGGGCCAGGTGGGCCAGCAAGTAATCTTCGGCCGGGCGGGTGCTTTGGGGGTGCAGGGCCAGGCCGGTCTCCAGGGCACGCTCAGCCTCGCCCGGAGATAGGGCCAGCAGGCGGAAGTTGCTGTTCCAGTACCGCAGCTCTTCTAGCACATCCGCAGAAGGCAACCTCAGGTCTGACAATACGGAGGCCAGGCGCAGGGCGCTGTACTCGGCCATGCACACATGAATGATTGGCTGCTGCGACAAAACGAGCAAGGCCTCGTGGCTTTGGGCCCAGGCCTGCTCCAGCTCGGGCGTGGGGTTGGGGCCTCCCCGCAAGGCGGCCACCTGCGGCTGCCGGTAAAAGAAGTCGTTGAGCAGCAGGGCGGTATCTACGAGGATGCGCAAGGGTCGAGGCAGAGAAGCGTGAGGCGGAGGTATCAACGGCGGCAAGCCTGGCCTATGCCCGCGCCGCCGGGTGCGAAAATGCACCCGACCCTGCGCAACTGCCATGCCAGGACGATGTAGCCCTATACGGAAACGCAATGCTTTGTGGCTATGGGCGGGTGGGGCAGCCTTACTTTTGCCCCACCCATGCCAGACTCTGCCACCCTGCTGCCCTATCTGTTGCCTCCCGTGGCGGCGCTGGCTTTTATGCTGGGCAGCGTGCTGGTCACCTTTTATGCGGAGCGCAAGGTGTCGGCTTTTATGCAGGATAGGCTCGGACCCATGCAACAGGGGCCCTATGGCGTGCTGCAAGCCCTGGCAGACATAGGCAAGCTGGCCCAAAAGGGCTGGGCCATGCCTGCCGGGGCAGACGGATTGCTGTTTGCCGCCGCGCCGCTGGTGGTGTTCGGGGCCGTGTTTGCGGGCTTTGCTGTGGTGCCGTTGGTGCCGGGCGCGCCGCCCGCGGCGGTGGGGGCGGGCCTGTTTTACCTGCTGGCGGTCGTATCGCTGGATGCGGCCGGGGTATGGATGGCGGGTTGGGCCAGCTTCAGCAAGTACCCCATCCTAGGTGCCATGCGGGCCGTGGGGCAGTTGCTCAGCTACGAGGTGCCGCTGGGCCTGTGTGTGCTCTGCGTGGTGTGCTGGGCCGGCACGGCAGACCTGGCCGCCATTGCCCAGGCCCAGGCGCCGGGGGCTGCCGGGCCGGTCTGGCTGCTGGGCAGCGAGGCGCTCGGCATAGACGTGCGCGCCGTAGGCGGCTTCCTGGCCTGGAACGTGGTGCAGGTGCCCTGGTTTGCACCCCTGTTTGCCATCTACTACCTCTGCACCCTGGCCGAGTGCAACCGCGCCCCCTTCGACCTGCCCGAGGGTGAGTCTGAGCTGGTGGGCGGCTTCCACACCGAGTACAGCGGGTTCGGGTTTGCCGTCTTCTTCCTGGCCGAGTATGCGCTCATGGTGCTGGTGTGCGTGGTGGGGGTGTACCTGTTTTTGGGCGGCGGAGCCTCTCCCCTACCGAACCTGGGGCCGGTGGCGCTGGCCGACTATACCAACGGCCCTTTCTGGGGCCTGGCCTGGCTCACGGGCAAGACCTGGCTGCTGCTGGCCAGCCACGTCTGGGTGCGCTGGACGCTGCCCCGCTTGCGCATAGACCAGCTCATGCACCTGAGCTGGAAGGTGCTGACCCCCGCCACCCTCGTAGCCCTGCTGGCCACGCTGCTCTCGCGGGGGTAGGACGGCTACACTCGATCCTCCGGCCGCACCAGCAGCACCCGCTCCCGCTCAACGCGGACGGCCCCGGCGGGGCTGCCCTTCACCTTGCGGACGTACTTGCGCTCGGTGACCATCACGTCGGCCAAGGTCTCGGTGCGCTTCTTGCTGTGCCAGGCGGCCAGGGCGGCGGCGGCCTCCACCACGTCTTTGGGGTAGGCCTGCCCCGGCTTGCGGCAGACGAGCACATGGCTGCCGGGCACGTCTTTGGCATGCAGCCAGAGGTCGTCCTTGTGGCTGTGGGCGCGCAGTAGGGCATCGTTGGCCACGGCGTTCTTGCCGATGCGCACCTCCCAACCGCGGATATCCACGGCGCGGTAAGGCAGCGTCTCCTCATCGGCCTTGGCTGTCAGGGCAGGGCCCAGTTCGGCCAGGCGGCGGCGTATGTCACGGATATCGTCCCAGGCGGGCAGGTGGGCCTCGGCTTCCTCCAACCGCAGCAGCCAGAGGAGGCGGGCTTCTTCCTGCTCTTGCAGGCGGGCCAGCTCTTGGCCCATGTTCTTGGCTTTGCGGTAGAGCTGCTGGGCCAGGGCCTGGGGCGTCTGCGCTTCTTTGAGTGTTACCACGGCCAGGCCGCCGGTGTAGAAGTCCTCCAGCTCCACAGGCTGGCCGGGACGCACCCCCGCAAAGCGGTGCATATGGGCCATGATCAGATCGGCCAGTTGGTTGGGCAGTCGGCCCTCCTGCAGGGCCTGGCGGCGCAGGCGAAGCTTTTCCAGGTAGAGCACCGTCTGCTCGCGGCGGCGGGCCAGGGTCTGGGCGGCCTGGCGCTTCTCTTGCTCTAGGTAGAAGCGGTAACTGATGGCCCGCGCAAACCCCTGGGCAGCCTCTAGGGCCGAGGTATAGGTCTGCTCCACTTGCCCGGCCGCAAAGAGCAGCAGCTGGGTCTTGCCTTGCCAGTGCGTCAGGTAATAGGCTGCAGGCTGGGCCAGACGTTGCAGCACGGCCTGGGCATCGGCCCAGGTGCGGCACTGGCCAGTTTCTTGCAGCCAGGCGCGGGTCTCGGTGCCGATCTGCGGCAGCAGCTTGTAAAGGTTTTGCCCGGCAGCGTCGAAGGCGGCCTCTGTTAGTGTAGGGTTGCCCTGTAGGCCAGCGAGGGCCAGTTTCTGGTCTGCCGTCTGCCCTATTTTGAAAAGCGCCTCTACCGTCTCGCCCTGCAACAGGGCTACGTTGCTGCGGTTGCCATGCAGCTTAAAGAGAAGCACATAGCCGTTTTGGAGGGTGATGTAAAGGCTGCGGTCATACGGTACGGCGGCCACGCCGCGCACGGCCAGCCCATAGGCCTGCGTAAACAGACTGGCCGTATTGGCCCGCGCCCGGTTAAACTGCGCGGGGAACGAGAGGTACGCCAGCTCTGCCCGCAAAAAGGCCCGCAGGTGCCACTCGGCTCCACCATCCCGCAGGCGGAAGAGCAGCACCAGCTCGTCCCGCTCTTGGCTGAAGGCTTCCTCCAGCCGGGCGCCCATCAACAGTGGCTCCAGCTCAGCGGCCAGCGCCTTCAGGAAGAAGTGGTTGAGGTGCATGGCGGACTAACGGCCTTCAGCAACCTGGCGCTTACTTCGCAAACGCCACGCTGCGCATCTCGCGGATGACGGTGACTTTGATTTGGCCGGGGTACTGCATGTCGTTCTCGATCTTCTGGCTGATCTCGAAGCTGAGCTTGCCGGCGCGGTCGTCTGAGACGCGGTCGGCATCGACCATCACTCGGATCTCGCGCCCGGCCTGGATGGCGTAGCATTGCTGCACCCCCTCGAAGCTGGTGGCCAGGCGCTCCAGGTCGTTGAGGCGTTTGACGTAGTTGTCCATCACCTCGCGGCGGGCACCGGGGCGGCTGCCCGAGATGGCATCGCAGGCCTGCACGATGGGCGAGATGAGCGAGGTCATCTCGATCTCGTCGTGGTGGGCGCCGATGGCGTTGCAGACTTCGGGGTGCTCTTTATACTTCTTGGCCAGCTCCATACCGAGCAAGGCGTGGGGCAGTTCGGGCTCGTCTGGCCAGACTTTGCCGATGTCGTGCAGCAGGCCCGCGCGTTTGGCCAGCTTGGCGTTCAGGCCCAGCTCGGCGGCCATGCTGGCGCAGAGCTTGGCTACCTCGCGGCTGTGCTGCAGCAGGTTTTGGCCATAGCTGCTGCGGTAGCGCATGCGGCCCACCATTCGCACCAGCTCTGGGTGCAGGCCGTGGACGCCCAGGTCTATGGCCGTGCGCTCGCCCAGCTCTACGATCTCGTCCTCGATGTTCTTGCGCGTCTTGGCCACCACCTCTTCGATGCGGGCCGGGTGGATGCGGCCGTCCGTCACCAGGCGGTGCAGCGACAGGCGGGCAATCTCGCGGCGCACAGGGTCAAACCCAGAGAGGATGATGGCATCGGGCGTATCGTCCACGATGATCTCGATGCCGGTGGCTGCCTCCAGGGCGCGGATGTTACGGCCCTCGCGGCCGATGATCTTGCCTTTGATGTCGTCGTTCTCGATGTTGAAGATGGAGACGCAGTTCTCGATGGCGTGCTCGGCGGCGGTGCGCTGTATCGTCTCGATGACGACCTTTTTGGCGTCTTTGGTGGCCGTCAGGCGGGCTTGGTCCAGCGTGTCTTTGATCAGCGCAGAGGCCTTGGCCTCGGCCTCCCCTTTGAGGGCGTCTATGATCTGGTTGCGGGCCTCGTCGGCCGTCAGGCCTGCGATGCGCTCTAGCTTGGAGACTTGCTCTTTGCGGGCCTTTTCGGCCTCCTCCTTTTTGCGGGTGCTTATCTCTAGCTGGGCGTTCACCTGGTCGCGCAGCGAGTCTAGCTCGGCCTCGCGGCGGTTGTTTTGCTCGGTTTTCTTGGCAATCTCTTGTTGGAGCTGCTTGAGTTTGGCCTCTTGCTGGGCCATTTGCTGGCGGCGGCGGTTGGCCTCCTCCTCTTGCTCTGTCTTGAGCTTCAGGCTGGCCTCTTTGGCCTCGAGGATTCGCGTTTTTTTGATGTTCTCGGCCTCCATTTCGGCCTCCTTCAGGGTGAGGCCTGCCTTTTCTTGGGCTTCTTTCAGCTTGCCGGAAAACAGGGTTGCCGCCGAGGCTCTGGCTCCCAGAAACCCGGCCGCCAGCCCCGCCACCAGGGCAAGGGCAATGTATAGCAGTGTCATATAGTCGGTTGTGTGGGCCGGGCGTTGCTGTGGCCTGGCTTCTTGGTTAGGATGATGGTGTGCCCAATGGCACATCTGCCCATGGCCGTTGGCAAATGCCAAGGCGGCGGTCTGCCTTCAGGCAGGTCTCCCTTACGCACACCCAAACAGGCCCCTTGGCCTTGCTACTCTTGCAAGGCTTGGGCCAGCATAGTATCCCAGGCGGATATCTTTTCGCTTACCAGCTTCTCGTTTTCTCGGCGGGCGGCATCGTGTTTGAGCCGCTCAATCCAGGCATCAAAAGCAACCAAGGCCAGCAGGTCTTGTTTGTCGTCGAGGCGAAAACGCTCTTGGTACTGCTTTATCCGCTCGTTGATCTCGCGCCCGGCTCGGCGGATGCGCTCTTCGTCGGCCGCGGCTACCTTCATCGGGTATTCGCGGTCGGCAATTTTGAGCTTGATCGAAATCTCAGACATACCGGTGTATCAGTACCTACACCTGCCCGGCGGCCCTGCGGCCCCCTTGCAGGCATCATTAAAAACAGAAGCAAGGTGCCTAAGCATCTGCCCGTTTGCCTGTAGCCAATAGTAGCTACCATGGGCAGATACCGGCAGCCAAAAAGTGCATACCAGCGTGTACCCAGACGGTAACCCATCGGCCATCCGACGGGCTGCCCGGCAAGGCAGTTATACTAAGAAGCCCGGCAGCCGACCTTAGAGGGAGGCCTTGGCCGAGCATTGGGGTTGTGCGTCCGAAGGTGAACCTACGAAGGCCTGCCACACGGCCAGCACCTCGGCAGAGGTACGGCCCAGCGATAGGCTTACAAGTATAATACAGAAAGAGGCTGCCACCGGCATGGGGCAGCCCATTCGGGCTCAAAATCTGCAAGGCAATGCCTTGGCTAGGCTATTACCCGGCTGCGGCATTCTCCGAAATCTACCCGGGCATCGCCGGAGCCACAGTAGCCGCGGAGGATGATCTCGTCTCCGTCTTGCAAAAACGTGCGGGTAGTACCGTCGGGCAGTTGCACGGGCTCTTGCCCGCGGCGGGTGGTCTCTAGCAGACACCCCAGGCTGCCCGGCTCCGGGCCCGATATGGTGCCCGAGGCGCAGAGATCACCAACCTCCAGGTTGCAGCCCGTCACGGTGTGGTGGGCCAGTTGCTGGGCCTGGCTCCAGTACAGGTGCCGTTGGTTGGTGCGGCAAAGCAGGACCTCTTCTGTGAGAGAAGGAGCTGATAGCCAGACCTCTAGCGTTATGTCGTAATGGTGGCGGCCTGGTAGCTTGAGGTAGTCTAGCGGCTCAGGGTCTTGGGTGGGGCTTTCTACCCGGTAGGGCTCCAGGGCCTCGGTCGTAACAATCCATGGCGATACGACGGAGCAGAAGTTCTTGGCCCCAAACGGCCCCAGCGGCTGGTACTCCCAGGCCTGGATGTCGCGGGCAGACCAGTCGTTGAAGAGCAGCATACCGTAGATATGTGCCTCGGCCTCGGCCACGGGCACTGGCTGGCCGATGGGGTTGCTGCGCCCTACCACAAAGGCGGTCTCAAGCTCAAAGTCCATCTGCCGCGTGGGGCCGTAGATGGGGCGGTCTTGGTCTGCCAGTTTGATTTGCCCGCTGGGTCGCTTCACATCTGTGCCAGACACAACGATGGAGCTCGCCCGGCCATGGTAGCCGATGGGCACGTACTTCCAGTTGGGCAGCAGCGGGTTGTCTGGCCTAAATAGCCGCCCCACGTTGGTGGCGTGGTACTCGCTGCTGTAAAAGTCGGTATAGTTGGGCACCCAGCAAGGCATCTGCATCTGGCAGTCGGCCAGAGGGTAGGCATGGTGCTGCACATAGCTGGGGATGCCCTTAGCCAGCAGGCTTTGCAGGTCGGCCCGCAGCACCTTGCGCTCGGCACTGCCCAAGGCCATAAAAAAGTTGAGCACAGGCTGGCCAAGCATCTGGCGGCTTTGGGGGCTCAGGTTTGGCAGATGGTTCTCTTCTGCCAGGGCGGCCAGGTCTACGGCATGGTCTTGAAAGGCAGTTACGATGCGGCCACTGTTGTGGCCGGGCAGTTGGGCAACGCCCAAGGGCAGATTGGCGAGGGTAAACAAAGCAGTGTGCAGGATTAGCCGACAGCAAAGATGGAGGAAAGTTGAGAGTTGAAAGTTGAGAGTTGAGAGTTAAGAGTTCCCAGACCGGGACCCACCCGCGGAAGGCCTAGCGGTCGTCAGACCGCTGAAACGGGAGGCATGGGGTGAGGTATATAGGCTACGCAAACGCTCCACCATGTAGGGGCGGACCCGCGTGTCCGCCCGCCTGCAGAGGGCCATTGGCTCGGATGTTAGGCGTAACGCTAGCCGGGTGTTTGTCGTGTTTACCCTGGGCTAATGGTCAGGGGCTACTGAAAAGTTTCTGCTCCTTTGGCGACGGCTAAAGCCGAGCGCTTTTAATTACCAGATGCCTAGGGAGTTACAAGCGGTTTTTGTCGGGAAATGTCGGCGGGTTTGTCGGGGCTAATTGCGGAGGTGGTTCAGTCTGAAGACTGTGCTGCAATGGGCGTCACAAGTCATCGCTCCCCTAATCGGGTCGCTAAAGACTTGCGACAGTAGCGCGTTGCGGGCGTTGGGTAAGGTATGCCATGGGCTATGCCTAGGCCCTGTTTGTGCCGTTGCGCTGGCTTTGCGGTAGGGGGGTATGCAGGGCTGGAGCCCTGCGCGTGAGGGTTGCGAGGGCTGGAGCCCTCGAACAGCGTCTTCCTTGATGCCGAAGGCTCAAAGCGTTCGGCTTTAGCCGTCGCCTTAGCAGTAGCCCCAGGTTTTTAACCTGGGGTAAACACGGCGAACACCGGGCTAGCGTAACGCCTCTCACCCCGCCCCCTACACCCTCCGCATACTGCCAGGTCTGCCGCCCTGGCCTACAGGCGAGGCGCAGCCCTGCAAGAGCACGTGACAATGGCAAAGCCATTGCACAGTATGCTGGGATGAAAGCGTTCGGCTTTGGCCTGGGGCGGGGGCCCTCACCGAAGCGCCTCTACCCCAGCGCTTCTACCGTTGCCGGGCCGGTGGGTAGGGCCAGGGTTTGGCCTTGCTGGCAGCCTACCAGCAGCCGGGCCACCGGGGCCGCTGCCGACAGCGCAAATACGGCAGGAGGCCCGGCAGCCACCCGCCCAAGGCCAACCCCCAAGAGATACACCCCCACAGAGGTGTAAACCACCGTGCCCGGCCTGGCATCGGCCTGGGGCTGGGCCGGGGCGGGCAGCCGGCCAAGGGTGGCAGCCAGCTCATGGGCTTCGGCCAGTTGGCGGGCGGCTTGGTCTCGGGCGTTCTGGGCCATGGCGCGGCCGGTCTCGTACTTATCTCCGGCGCTGGATTTTTCTTCTTGATTGGCGGCTTGCTGGGCGGCATCCATGGCTGCCTGGGCGGCTTGGCGGCGTTGCTCTATGGCCTGGGCACAGAGTGCCAGCACCTGGGCGCGGGTAGGTTTTTGCATGGGTTTGCAAACATTGAGCCGCGGCTTCGCTTATTTGGTTGCGACCTTTGTGCGGCAATCCTCGTACCCATAGGTGCAAGGCATGCTACCACTGCTACTAACCCGCACCAAAGGGGTGCCGGGCCGGCTATGAACAACACACTATTGCGCGCCCCACGCCTGTGCAGGCAGTTGGGCACCTATTTCTTCTTACTAGGGGCTCTTGTGGGCCTGCCCGCCTGGGCCCAGCAAGGGCGCCCTGCAGGGGTGCCAGAGGCCGGCCCACTGCCCGGCGCCACGATTAGCGGCCGGGTCATAGACTCTGCCAGCGGACAGCCGGTGCCCTTCAGCACGGTGTCTGTGTTGCGGGCGGCAGACAGCACACTTGTAGGCGGTGGCCTGGTTGATGAAAACGGCCGCTACACGCTAGAGCGCCTGGCCCCAGGCAACTACTTGCTAAAAGTCAATTTTCTGGGCTACCGGACGGCCTGGCAGCGCCTTGCCCTACCCATGGGTACCAATGCCCCCGCCGTACCCCCAATACGTCTATCGCAGGCCACGGCGCGCCTCGGCGAGGTGGTGGTAGAGGCCGAGCGGCCCGTCTTTACGCTGGGCATAGACCGCAAGACGTTTGATGTGGCCCGCTCTAACCTGAACCCCGGCGGCACCGCTACAGACGTGCTCGCCAACGTACCCACGGTAACGGTAGATGTGGACGGCAACGTGTCTATGCGCAACAACGAGAACGTTACCATCTACATAGACGGGCGACCATCGGGCATCACGGCCAGCAACCGGGCGGCCGTGCTGCGGCAGATACCGGCCGCAGCCATTGACCGCATCGAGCTCATTACCTCGCCCTCGGCCCGGTACGATGCGGAGGGCACGGCGGGTATCATCAACATCATCCTCAAAAAGAACAAGCTGGAGGGCCTCAATGGCTCGGTGCAGGCCTCTGTGGGTACCCGGCAGAAGTACAATGCGCTGGGCAACGTGGCCTACCGCAACGCCAAAGTAAATGCCTACCTCAACTACAACTTCCGCTATTACTCCCGCTTTTTAGAGGGCAATACCGAGCGCTTCACCTTTGCCAGAGACAGCGCCTCGGGGCAGTTGGTACCCGCGCTGAACACCTTTAGCAGCAGCAGGGGGATCAGCGAAGACCGAAGCCATTTTGTGAAGGGCGGCATTGACTTCTTCTTGCCCAAAGACCACACCCTGGGTGTGTCTGCCGGCATCAACCATGGCTACAGTTGGTATGGCGAGCCCAACGATTACCTGTATGTGCGCCCTGGCCTCGGAGGCGAGGACACCAGCCGCGCGGCCCGGCCCAGCCGCAACAATGGCTTTAACCGCAACCTGGAGGCTGCCCTTACCCACGTCAAGAAGTACAACACCAAGGGTTGGGAGTGGAGCAGTCAGGTGGCTTTCTCTGACTTTTCTACGGCCAACACCATAAACGTGCGCCAACTGGGCAGGCTAGAAGCCGTGCCTGGTACTGAGTTTTTGAACACCCCCTACCAAAGCAACCCCGTAGGCAACATTACCCAGGTGCTGACGGCCCAGACAGACTACGTGCGCCCCCTGAACGAGCGGCAAAAGCTGGAGTGGGGTGCCAAAACAAACCTGCGCCGCATAGAGAGCCGCCAAAGCTTTTTTGCCGGTGCAGACCCGGCCGCCCTAGCCGAGATACCCAACCAGCGCAACGACTTTGACTACGACGAGCGCATCGTGGCGGGTTATGGCATCTGGCAGCAGCAGTTGGGGGCGTTTGGGTTTCAGGCTGGTATGCGGTACGAGCATACCTTTATCCGTACACGCTTTAGCCAGGTAGATACCGTGCTGGGTACATTTAACAACCTGGGCGGCAACCGCAACTACGGCAACTGGGTGCCCTCTGTAAACCTGAACTACAAGCTTAGTGCCACCCAAGAGGTACAGCTCAACGGGACGGTGCGCCTTAACCGGCCGGGGCCGGGGTCGCTCAACCCGTTTACAGACTATGCAGACCCCAACAGCATCCGCCGGGGCAACCCCGCCCTAAACCCAGAGACAATCTATGCCGCCGAGGCCAACTGGTTGTTAAACCTCCCTGCCCTCACGCTGACAAGCACCGGCTTTTACCGCTATACGCAAGACTTTTTTACCCGGCTCATCGAGGTGGGGGCAGACGGCCGGGCTACCGTTACGGAGGTAAACGCCGGCCGCAGGCAAGATGCCGGGGCCGAGTTTGTGGGCCGCTGGCAGATTGCCAAGGGCTACAGCCTTACAGGCAACACCTCCGTTTTTTACAGCAACATCCAGGCGCCCAACCTCTCTATCGGGCTGGCACGGCAGAACTATAACTACAGCTTCAGGCTGATGGGCAACGCGCAGGTGCGCAAGCAGACCAACCTGCAACTGACGGGCTGGTACAGATCTCCGTTCATCATGCCACAGGGGCAGTCTGTGCCTATGTACTCGGTAGATCTGGCGGCAAGCCAGGAGTTTTGGCGGCGCAAGGCTACCTTCTCGCTGGCGGTGAACGATGTCTTCAATACGCTGCGCTTTGGTATGCAGACGTCAGACGTCACCTTCCGCCAGCGCATCATCCGCAAGCGCGAGACGCAGATTCTGACCGCTACGCTGGCATACCGCTTCGGATCTATGGACAACCTGAGCCGCCGCCGCGACACGCGCAACCCAGGCGGGATGGGCGGCGGCGGCGACTTCGGCGGTTTTTAGCCGACAGAGGCCGTCATGCGCTCGTCGGCAGATACGCCGGTGCCGTCTGGCACCTGGCGCAACAGAAAATAGAGCAGGGTATTGCCTGCAAGCAGGGCCAAAGCCGGGTACAGCAGCACGTCTGGATAGGCTCCGCGCACCACAAGCGTGCCGATGGCACCCACGGCCCAGCCGAAGATGAGCAGGTTGGTGCTCCGCCGAGAGCCCGGCACCATCAAGCCAACACCCAGGCCCATCTCGGCAAAGCCGATTAGGTACCAGAGAAACTGGTTTTGGTTGATTTCGGCAAACTGGGGCGGCATGGTCTCGCCGGCGGCGAGCTTTTGCATACCCACAAACACAAAACTGAGGCCCAGGATCACCACCAGGGCATACATAAAGAAGTTACGGGTAGTGTTAGACATAAGCAGATGGGGTTAAACGGAGATTCACCTCTTTCTACGGTCCATAGCCAAAAGAGTGCCAAAAAATTTGGCCTTCGCTTGCCAATATAACCATTCCTTCTGCAAAGACAGCAAAGGGCCGTATAACGTTGCCAGTGGTGAAAAAATATCCCTGGCTATTAGGGGGCAACTGCCCACCTGTGGCGGGGTAGGCTACCGTTTAGGCTCCCAGAAGAGGCGGTCTGAATGCTGGGCTATATGTTGCTCGCCCCAGCGGTAGAGGGCATCCAGCAGGGGTAGCATTTGGCGGCCGTAGTCTGTGAGGGCGTACTCCACATGGGGCGGCACGGTGTCTAGCACGGTGCGGCTGACAAGGTGGTGATACTCCAGCTCTTGCAGGCTGCTGATGAGCATCTTCTCTGACACCTCGGGGATGGCCCGCTTCAATACGCCGTATCGCTTGGGGCCCTCAATCAGCAGCGGGACTATGAGCAGCTTCCACTTACCGCCGAGCACCTCTAGCGAGCATCGGATTCCGCAGTAGTTGATGGGCCGCTCGCCCGCCTCCACAGGCCTTGGGTACAAAGAGCGGAACATCTTCTTTTTGGCCATCATCATCAGATAAGAAGGGGTACTTACCAAAATACCAGTACTAAATCTCAAATATAGTACCCTTTATGAGCGCTAGTTTTGAGTGGCCCCAAAAAGGGCTCTAATCCCAAGAAAGACAAACTATGAAAGTACTCGTAACAGGCGCTACCGGCTCGGTGGGCAGCGCCATCGTCAGCAAACTGGTGGCCGAGGGCCACAAGGTATGCGGGGGCAGCCGCCACGCGGCGCAGCCCGGCCGCCTGCCCGCGGGGGCCGAAGGCATGGTGCTAGACTTTGACCAGCCAGCCACCTTTGGCCCTGCGCTTGCGGGTGCCGAGGCGGTGGTGCTGGTAGCGCCCCCCGGCGATACGCAAGCCGATGTGAAGATGATTCCCTTTATTGACCTGGCCTTGGGTGCCGGTGCCACTACGTTTGTGCTAATCTCGGCCATGGGCATAGAGTTTGCCCCAGACAGCACCCTGGGCAAGCTAGAGGCCTACCTAGCCGCGCGCGCTCCACGCTATACCTTTTTGCGGCCTACCTTTTTTATGCAGAATCTCTCTACCGGGTTTTTTGCGCAGGCCTTTGCTTATGGGGGCCTGCGCTACAATGCGGCAGAGGGCAAGGTGGGCTTTATCTCTACCGACGACATTGCCGCCGTGGCGGCGGCGGCCCTGGCAAGCCCTGCTCACCACGGGCAGGCCTACCCCCTCACCGGGCCCGAGGCGCTGGATCACCATCAGGTGGTGGCTGCCATCAACCGGGCTGCGGGCACCCGTTTTACCTACACGCCCTTATCAGACGCGCAGATGCGGCAAGAGATGCTGGCCACGGGCATGCCGGCCGAGTCTGCCGAGTTTTTTGTGAACCTCTTTGCAGGGGTGGCGCAGGGCCATTCGGCCGCTGTGCTGCCTACGGTGCAGGCCATTACCGGGCGGGCACCCATCTCTTTTGAGCAGTTTGCCCAAGCCAACGCACACCACTGGCAGCGGATGGCATTGGCCAAACAAGCCGCAGCCTAAAACCGCACCAAGGCCCTTGCCGTAAGGAGGAGTTTGCCGGAGCCAGCGAGCAGCTGGCCTGGCAACCCTCTTGCATTTGGCAGACATGGATTCACCTACGGCAGGGCCCTACAGGGCTGTATTGCTAGACATTGACGGCACCCTGATTGACAGCAACGAGGCCCACGCCACTGCCTGGGCACAAGTGCTAACGGAGTTTGGATACCCGGCTACGCCAGAGCGTATGGGCCCGCTCATCGGCATGGGTGGAGACCAGATTTTGCCCATCGTCTGTGGCCTGCACCACAAAAGCCCAGAGGGCGAGCGCATCCGCGAGCGGCGGTCAGAGATTTGGAAGGCCCAGTTTGAGGGCAACCTGCAGCCGATTGAAGGTGCTGCGCAGGCCGTTTGGCAAGCCATGAGCAGAGGTGTGGTGGTACGGATCGTAACGTCTGCCAATGCCGACGAGCTGAAGGGCCTGCTAAAAACGGCCGGGCACCGGCTAGACGAGCTGGCTGCCGATGCAGTATCTGCCACGCCAGATATGGCCAGCAAGCCAGACCCTGCCCTACTGCTTGCCGCCCTGCAAAAGCTGCGCCTGCCCCCTGCCGAAGTGGCCATGCTAGGCGATACAGAATACGACTTGCAGGCCGCCCAAGCCGCAGGCGTAGCCTTTGTGGGCGTGCGCACCGGCGGGCGTACGGATGACCAACTGGATGGGGCGGTTGCCTTATTTGACAATGTGGCCCAGGCGCTGGCCAGCCCCATATTTGCGGGCCCTGCCCCCAGGCCCGCCTTATGATAACACGCATCGTCCGCCTGACCTTCAGGCCTGAAGCCATCCCTGCCTTTCTGGAGATTTGGCGCGAGAGCCGCGCCCACATCCGAGCCAGGCCCGGCTGCCTGGAGGCGCGCCTATTTGCCGACGAGCAAGACCCCAATGTGTACTTCACCCTGAGCCGCTGGGCCGCCGCCGCAGACTTGGAGGCCTACCGCCGCTCAGAACTGTTTGGGCAGGTATGGCCCCGCACCAAGGCGTTGTTTGCCGATAAACCCCACGCCTACAGCCTGGTAGCCGTGCCAGACGGGGCAGCGTAAAAAAAATTACACAAAAGCCGCCCCACAGGCTTGACACGCGGTTTGCGCCGGCTATATTTGCAATCCCAAACGACGCCGCTGGGCATCTGAGGGCCATGCGAAAGTAGCTCAGTTGGTAGAGCGCGACCTTGCCAAGGTCGAGGTCGCGGGTTCGAACCCCGTCTTTCGCTCCAGAAAAAGCCGCCCCAAAGGCGGCTTTTTTGTTATGGGGCCAGCGCCGCAAGGCAGCGGCCCGGTTGCCGGGATGGCGGAACAGGTAGACGCGCCGGACTTAAAATCCTGTGAGCCGTAAGGCTCGTGCGGGTTCGATTCCCGCTCTCGGTACCAGATAGAACAAAGCCGCCTTTCAAAAGGCGGCTTTTTCGTTTTACCGCAAATAACTGCCCGATAGGAGCTAACTGACAGGTGCTTTTCTAGCATCTCATTATCAGTATCTTAAAAAATAATTTCAGATTTTTTTACAGGCCTTTTAACATCTACCCCCTGCCTGGGCGTCTTACGGGTAGATCCTTCAAAACTGCATTTATCCTCCGTACCCCTGCCTGGCAGGCTTGCCCCTCAAGCACATTCTTTTGCTCGTAGAGAATTCAACCGGAAATTATATCCTTGCTCCCCCCCTCTTCATAAATAATTCAGACCGCACTGCTTTACCAGCCTTTCTTTATCCTGCCTATTCTTAAGCTACCTGCCCCCTCCGGTATTTAGGTTTAGCACTTTTTACCCTTTGCGTCGCCGGCGTTTGGTTGGGCTGTACACCCAGGTGGCCTTGGTGGCCCAACCAACCGGCGTTTTTATCTTTACCAGGCCCGTTGCCAGATTCTGGTTGGGGCACGGTGGCCTTACTTCACAATAAAGCCCGTTGCCTCTGGGCAAGTGGGTTATCCTAACTTTTGTAGAATTGCTATCCATCTTCAAGACCGATACCAGCTATTGCAGGCTGGCCTGCCAAATCGTTCTGGCAGGCCTTTTTGCGTTTGCGGCCCTGGGCTGCAACCGTGTGAGCCAAGGGCCAGATCCGGCACCGATCCGCCCTCTGCCCACAAGCCTGGCACGCCTTACGCTAACAACAAACGCCCAGGGCTATGCCGAGGTAAGGCTTGATACGCTGGCCCAGGCCTCTGGATTGCGCTTCACCTTTGGCACGTTTGCCCACGGCGAGCTGATCGTCACCAATCAAGGCCGCACCCTGCGCTACCAGGCAACCGACACCAGCCGCACCTGGCAAGCAGACTCATCCGACTTTACCGCCTGTCTTACCGACGGCAGCCGATGCCGCAACGGCAAGCTGGTGGTGCGCAACGCCCGCTACCAGGCCCCCGCCGTGGCAGACTCTACCTGCACCCCGCTGCAACTGCCCTTGCGGTATGTACCCTTGCTGGGCACGGTAACCATGCGCTGGCTGCCCGCAGGGCTGCAAGGGCGCATTTACACCCGCAACCTGTTTTATACCCTCAACCGCTCTACGCAAGACACCATGGCCTTCGTGTATGTGGCGGCGGGGGGCGCACAGGATGTGTTTGCCGGTTTTGACGACATCGAGGTGGACGTCCGCGCCGCTGATGGACGGCGCTATTGCGGCGTGCAGTCGCTCGTCATCGGCGACACGTGCCAGCCCCGGGCACGGGCAGACGCCTTCAGCATTTTACCAACCGGTGCCACTTACCTGACGGCGGCCTCGCTCTGGATTAACGACACCGGCTGCCGAGGTAATACAGACCGCTTTGTGGTGCGTCTGGCACCCCGGCCATATGTGGGGGCGCTTAGGCTGCCAACGCTTTATGGCACCGTCACAGATACCCTGCTGGGCGGTACACAGGTACTTGCCTACCGCCGCACCCGCCCCGGCCCCGAGCCAGACCGTTTTTACTACTACCTAGAATCAACCACGTCTCGGTTTGTGAGCCGCGCGTGGATAACCCTCCGATAGCTACCGGGCCTCGTGCCCCTTTGCCTTTAATGGCCTAAAAGCCGCCCCTACCCCCCAGATTTAGTAGAAGCTTAAGTGCGTTGTAGTCTTTAATCTGCCCGCCTGCCATTGTCAGACCAAGACCTCGTCTCTGCCTGCTTGCGCCGACACCGGCCTGCCGAGCGCGCTTTCTTTGAGCGCTTTGCGGGCATGGCTATGGCTATCTGCAGGCGCTATGCCCAAGACGCACACGAGGCCGCCGACATGCAGCAAGAGGGCTTTATCAAGTGTTTCAGGCTCTTGGCCCAATACGGGGGCACGGGGTCGCTAGAGGGTTGGGTACGGCGCGTTTTCGTAACCACTTGTCTGGATCTGCTGCGCCAGCGCCGACGCCAGACAGCCTGGGCAGCCCCGCTAGACGACGCCCTGGGCCTTGAGGCACCGGCAGACAATGCCTTTTTGCTAAGCGCAGACGCAGCCGACCTTACAGATGCCATTGCCGCCTTGCCCGACGGAGCGCGTGTGGTTTTCAACCTCTTTGCCGTAGAAGGATACAGCCATGCAGAAATCAGTAAGATTATGGCCATCAGCGAGGGCAGTAGCCGCTCGCAGCTAAACCGGGCGCGTACGCTGCTAAAAGTGTACCTGCTAAGGGCAAACGCGCCCAAAACATCACCTGCCTATCCTAACCCGTCATGACAGAAGATCTCTTACCCCAGCCCGACCCTCAATCTGCAGGCAGCGGAGCCGGCTTTTTGGCCGACAAGCTGGCCCGGCATGCAGAGCCTAGCCCCGCCGATGCCTGGCAGCAACTGGAGCACAACCTGGATGCACGCCCCCACCGGTGGCGGCCCTTGGGCTTTTGGATGCTGGCTGCCTTGCTGGTGGCCCTGCCGCTATCTCTCTGGCAATGGCAACGCAAGGCCCTGGATGGCAAGCCCGCAGAGGCTTACGCCACAGGCCCAGAGGCTGGCCAAGTAGCGCACACGGCCAGGGGCAGCCAAGGGGCAAATGCCGCAAGCGGGCAATTACCGGCCGATGATGCGTCTGCCAGAGGAGCAGAAGGCGGGCAAGCGGGCGGGGGACAAACAAATGCCACGGCTGTGGCAGGGCCAAATGAGGCTATGCCAAAGACCACCCAAGCCTTAGACCATGGGTATCTGGCTCGTGGGTCAGAACCGACCCGGCAAGTCGCCGAAGGAGGTATTGCTTCAGACGCAGCAAGTCTTGGCTCTCAAACCCAGGCGCCAGGCCAAGGTGCAGTGCCGCAGGCTGGCAGCCTAGGGCATACAGGAGCCGCCAGCGGCACTGGCATGGGCCTTTCTGGCGTAGGCGGCGTGCAGGGTATGGTGGCCCTGCGTAGCGTTCGCACAGAGCGCCGTGCCACACAGCGTCACCCGGGCAACGAGGCCCATCCATCGCCCCAGGGCAAAACCGGCCAGGCCTCTGCGGCGCGCTACGCGGCAGACCCTGCCGATGCCGAGGCACACAGCACCACCGCAAAGGCCCAAACGCAAAGCGGCAGCGCGGGCACAGGCAATACCGCAGGCAACGGTGCAGGCTCCAGCGGCTCGGCTACAACCAATGCAGAGGCGGGCGGCAGGCCAACGGATACAAACCAGGGCTCGGCAACCACTGCCGAGGTGGCCGGGGTAGGTACCGATATGCCTAAAACTGGCCAAGGCACAGGTATGCCAGGCCAGGCGGCAGACAGCGCCACCCAAGTAGCGCAACGGCAAGCGCCCAAGGCCGACAGCCTGCCTAAGACTGTTACGCCGACAACCCCCAAAGCCAAATCGCGCATCTGGCAGATTGGCGTAGTAGCAGGTGGCGGCGGCTGGCAGCAGCAGGCCCAACTGCCTGCCACAGCCCTGCAGCCCGATGCCGTCAGCTATACGCATGTGGCTAATCTGCAAACGGGGCCTGTGTTTAACATCGGGGCTTTTGTGCGGCGGCCTATCGGTGCGCGCCTAGGCTTAGAGCTACGCCTGGCCGTGCGCTATGCAAGCCAAACGCTAACCATGCACCACATGCCGGGGCCAGGTGCACCCATTACCTATACCCAGGTGGGGCGTACGGTGCTGGCTATGCCACCTGCTACGGTAGAGCATACCTTGCATAGAAGGCTCGTTTTGCCAGCCGCCTTTGTGCAGGTCTCTTATGGCCTAACGCCTAAACTGTCCGCTACGGCAGGCGCCGGTTTGCAGGCAAACCTAGCCACGGGGCAAATTGCCGAAGCTGCAGGCTTGCCGTGGCTATCGCCGATGCTATCGGCAGGCCTGCGTCGGCAGCTTACGCCAAAGTTGGCCGTTGGCCTGCAGGGTAGCTTCTTTGGCTGGAGGCAGAGCGCACTGCCAACGCTATCTAACAGCAGCAGCACCAACCAGTTGGGGCTCATCAATCTGGAGTATGGGTTTTAGCCGACGAGCCGAGGTTAACGTTCGGTGACCAGGTTTTTTTACGCCGGGGGCAGGGTTTTACCTTTGCCCCAGCGCATTTTATGCATAGATTGAATTTTTGGCTGGCGGTGATTGCCAGCCTGGTGGCCAGCACGGCCGCTGCCCAACAGGTGGCACCTGTGGCTTTCATCAACGAAATCCACAACGAAAACTCGCAGGCCAGAGAGTTTACAGAGATCGTCGTAGCGCAAGATGGGCTAGACCTGCGCGACCATTACCTGGGCGACAACAACGGGAACACCGATAGTTGGCAGCCCAAGGTGCGCTTTACAAACGATGCGCTCTGGGCCAACCTGCGGGCGGGCACCTACATCATCGTTTACCACGCCATCAACGGGGCAGACTGCCAGGCTATCCGCCCAGACGAGGATGCCGCTGACGGCTTTTTGCGCGTATGCGCCCAAAACACGCGCCTTTTTGAGCGAGGCAATACCAGCCAGTCGCTCAACCTCAACAGCTCGGGCGACTTTTTGCATCTGGTTGCGCCGGGCGGGGCCATGATCCAGGGTCTTGGGTACGACCCCAGCCCCGGCAGCAGCGTCGTGGGTGGGCCGTGCTTTAATACCAGCACGCGTTGGACGAGCGTCAACAGGACAGAAGATGACGTAAGGCCTTGCGGGCGCTTTTTGTTTGTAGAAGAGAGCCTGGACAACGGCCGCAGCCTGGGCTACATCGGGGGCACTTTGCAGGGGCTTATACCCTCAACAGGCACTTTGTATGCCGACTCTAATGCAGGCACATTGCTCAACTACGTGCGCCCCAGCGAGGGCCACGGCAACCAGGCCGTATCTGGCCCAAGTGCTGCCAACGTAGAGCTTATCAAACAACTGCGCCAACCTGCCTGGCCGCTGGCCACCAGCGCCTGCATAACGCTGGCAAACGGCAGGCCCAGCTTCCGCTTTAGCCTGGCCACAGACCCTACCCCGGCAGATGGCATTACGCGCTACCTGGTTATCCGTTACCCGGCGGCACCTTTGGCCACCGACCCACCCCCGGCAGATGGTATTACCTACCGCGCCGGAGAGCCGCTTGGCACCGGCACAGTAGTAGAGCCCGGCCTGGCCCGACTAAGCGGCGGAGCCACAACCTACCGCGATGCAGCAGGCTCGCCTAACAGCCATTACCGTGTTTACGCCTACCGCTACACCGATGCCAACAGCGCCGACGACCGCGGCAGTGCCTACAACGAGGCCGAGTTTGTGCAGGCCTCGCCAGGTGCGCGGCCCTTGCTGACGGGCGGCCCCACCCGCCTCTGCCCGGGCGACACGGCCCGGTTTGCCCTGATTTACAACGGCCCCGGGCCCTTGCAGCTATCAGCATCGCGGCCGGGGGTTACGGTGCGGCAAGAGGGCGTGCTGGTAACGGTAACTACCGACACCAGCTTTGCAAGCGGAGACAGCGTTACCATACGTGCGGTGCCGCCTGCCGTCAGCATCTGTACGCGGGCAGATTCTGTAAAGCTTTTGCTGTTTAAGCCGGTGCTTCGCATCGTGGGCGATACCGTTGTGCCCGCGGGTGGCAGCGGAGAGATCCGCATCGTGGCCGGGCGCGGGCCCTTCGACATTACCCCACCCAACCAGTTGCTGGTGAGAGACTCGGCCACCTACGTTTTCATCAACGCCGTGCCGGGTACCACCTACACCTTCAGAACCAGAGAGCAGGCCAACAGCACGCGCTGCCTGGCCCAGGCCAGCCTAACCCTGCGCGAGCAGCCTGTGGTGCCACCTGTGCCGCTGGTTATCCCCAACGTGGTAGTACCGGCGGGCCTGCCCAACAACCGCACCTTCCGCATACTGGGGGCCGTGGTAGATAGACTGGAGATCTTCGGCCGCTGGGGCAACCGCGTGCTAGAGGCCGCCCCCTACGCCAACGACTGGGCCGGCAAGCCGGGGGTGTACTTCTACACGGCGAGCCTAACGCTGCCCAATGGCCAGCGCCAGACCGCCAAAGGCTGGGTAGAGGTAGTACAGTAGCTTAGAATCTTACACCATCGCCTGCCACCCGCGGGCCCATGCGCCGAGCAGGGGCCCGCTTTTGTTCTATATTGCAAGCATGTCCTTACGCTCTCTGGCAGGCCTTTTGGCTTGTATCGTATTGTCTGCCCCCGCCAGCGGGCAAGACTGGGCCGGCCTTTCCGTCAGCAGCTTTGGGGGTATGCATGCCGCCCTTGCCAACCCGGCCATGCTGGGCACCATGCGTCACCGTTTGCAGGTTGGCACACTGGCCACCAATGCCCAACTGAGCACAAACATGTTGACCTACACAGGCCCCTCGGGCCTGCGGAATCTGTTTACGCCCTACATGCTCACGGGCAATGCTTACGACTATCTGCGCGGCTCTAACCTTTCAGAAGGTTTGCAGAGCATCTTCGACGGAGGGCGTTGGCAGCGCATCCGCAGTGGCGACCCGAAAGATTTTTCGGCCACGGCCGAGCTGCGGGGGCCCTTTCTGGCGGGGACTATCGGCGGGCTCGGCGTTGGGATGGGCTACCGCCTTAGGGGTGGGCTACAACTTGCCAACGTGAGCGCCTCTGTGGCAGACCTGTTTTTTAGTGGCACCACCGGCGTAGATCCGCTGGTGCTGGGTGCGGCCTTGCGAGACAGTAAATTTTCTGCCAGCGCCAACGCCTACCACGAGTTTTATGGTACGGTGGCTTTCCCTGCCCTAAAGCTGGGGCGCCATTACCTGGGCGGAGGCATAACGCTCAAATACCTGGCTGGCATTTACTCGGCAGGGGTTATCAACCGGGGCTTGAGTTACAAGATATTAGGGCCAGACTCGCTGCTCACCACCGAGGCCGACATCTCGTATCAATACGTAAACAACAACCTGCTGGCCGACGACCCCACCGCTGCCCGGGGCAACGGTGCCGGTGTAGATATCGGTGCTATTTACGAGTACCGCGGCCTGAACGACGACGACCAACCCTACGGGCCTGGCAAGGGCAGGCATGTGCTGCGGGCAGGTCTGTCTGTGGTAGATGCAGGGCGCATCAGCTACGACGGCCAGGGCATCCGCGCGTTCGACTTTAAGCGGAGAGACAGCCTCAACATCTGGGGCTCTATTGATACGCTGCGCGTACGCGGTACTGCGAGCCTAGACAGTGTTTTTAACCAGGTCTTCGGGGCTGCCAATTCTCGGCAGAGCTTTAACACCGGCCTGCCTGCCATGGTGAATGTATTTGTGGACGTGCGCCTGTTCAAGTTCATTTACCTGACGGCCAAAACGAGCCAGAGCCTGATTGCCATTGACCGAGGCGGCCTAAGGGCTTTCTCTGGCCTGACGTTGATGCCAAGGCTAGAGACGCGGCTTTTTGAGGTAGCCATTCCGATGGGTATCGGGCTGGGGTATAGCTACTTCCAGCCCGGATTTTTTGCCCGGATTTCTGGCTTCTTTGTAGGGTCAGACAATCTGAGTACGCTTTTTGGCGTAGGCAACCGGGCCGGCATGAGCTTCTATGCAGGCGGCTTCGTACCCATCAGGCGGTAGCCCAGCCGGCGACAAGGAGCTGTGCGATAGGCTTATGCAGCGGTTTCGGCCTCTTCTCCGGGTAGTGGAGGCCTGTTGGGGATGGAAACCTCAAAGCGGGTACCCTCGCCATAGTGGCTCACTACGTTTACCTTGCCGCCCAGCTTCTCTATAACCTGAGCCGTGATGTAGAGGCCAAGGCCCGAGCCGTAGCTGTCTTCAGAGGCGCGGAAGAACATCTCGAAGATTCGGCTCAGATACTCGGCTTCTATGCCCTTGCCGTTGTCTGCCACCACCAGCGTACAGGCATGCTCGTCTGTCCGCACCTGGATAGACACGTAGCTCTCTACGTTGGTGCGCTGATACTTGATGGCGTTGCTGATCAGGTTCTGCAGTACGATGGAGATGCGCTGCGGGTCTGAGAAAAAGGGTGCTTGCTGCTCCAGGCTGACGCGGGCCTCGACGCGGTCTGCCTTCTCCATGTAGCGGAGGTTCTCCAGGCACTCTTCGATCTGAGCCTTGAAGTCTATCTCTGCACGCTGCAGGGCCATGCGCGTATTGCGCGAGAAGTGCGTCAGGTCTGAGATAAACGTATCGAGCTTGTTGATGCTCTTCTCTACCAGGGCCAGGAACCGGACCTTCTGGGCATCGTCTTTCTCGATCTTGATGAGGTTGATGAGGCCCAGCACAGAGCGCAGCGGGGCGCGCAGGTCGTGCGAGGCGCGGTACACGAAGCTGTCCAGCTCGAAGTTGGTACGTTTCAGCTCGTCTTCGGCCCGTTTGCGCTCGGTAACGTCGCGCGCCAGGATAGACACGCCGGTGACGGCCTGCTCTTTGGTGAGGATGGGGTTAAAGCTGGCTTCTATGGAGCGGGCCTCGCCGTGCAGGCTAAGCGGCAGCTCTTGGCGGAACTGCTGGCCCAGCAGGGCGCGGCGGTAGTAATCTTCCCAGGCATGGCCGAAGGCCAGGTCGCCTATCTGGGCCACGTTGGTGGCGGCAGGGTCGGTGCCCAGGTCTTGCAAGGCTTGCCTAAAGCTGGAGTTTGCCGTCACCAACCGCAGGCCCTGATCGAGCGAGTAGATCAGGTCGTCGGTGTTTTCGATGAGGGCTGTGAGGTTGGCCTCAGACTGGCGCAGGGCCAGTTCGGCTTTTTTGCGCTCGGTAATGTCTCGTGCAAAGACGGATACGCCTGCCACGACGTTGGCCCCGGCCCAGATGGGGTTGAAGCTTACCTCATACTCCAGGTTGGTGCGGCCTGCAAATACGGCAATCTCTTGGGTATGCCGCTCGCCCGTCAGCGCCCGGTTGTAGTAGTTGCGCCAGGGCAGGGCGGCTTCGGGGCCCATAAGCTCTAGCACAGAGTCTCCGGCCTCGATGCCATCGGTAAACATGTGGCTAAACCGGCTCCGGAAGCTGTTGTTGAGGGCCGTGATGCGAAACTGCGGATCGAGCGACCAGATGGCGTCGTCGGTGTTCTCTACCAGGGCCAGCAGGTTGGCCTTGCTGGCCTCTAGCGCACGGGTGCTGTAGATACGCTCTAGCTCTACGGCGGCCCGTACAGAGAAGATTTTGAGCATATTCTCTGCCAGGCTCAGGCTGTCGGGCACCTCGGCGCCGGCAGCCAACAGCACGCCAAGGCTGCGGCCCTCTGCCCCGCGGAGGGCCACGCCGATGACGAAGCGGGCCTTAAAGCGGGCCAGCAGCGGGTCTGCCGCGTAGGCCGAGGCTGCTACATTGGGCTCGTACACATAGCCTGCCTGCAGCAGCTCTGCACAAAAGATGCCTACCTGGCCCAGGTCTTGCATGCGGCTGGGGCTGCCGTTGATGACCATGGCCAGCGAGCGCAGGGTGGTGCTGCCCTCTACCTCTGCCAGCACTACGTTGGGTATGCCAAGGTGCAGGGCCAGGTTCTCGGCCAGATTGTCGAAGTAATCCTCGCCTGCGTAGGCCGACACGCCCCGTACGATGTTGCGCAGGCTCTCTTCGGCCATCTTGCGCTCGGTAATGTCTCGGGTATTGACGACCAGCGCCCGGATGGAGGGGTTATCGAGCTCGTTGGTGATGACGGACTCGAAGGTGAGCACCGGGGCATCGTTGCGCAAGAAGCGGTACTCTAGCTGCACGGTGCGCTCCTCTCTGTCTATGGCGCTGCGCAGGGCATCTATAAGCTTGAGGCGGTCTCGCTCGTGGACGAAGTGGTTGAGTTTTTGGCCCACCAACTGGTCTGCCCCGTAGCCCGTCAGGCGTAGGGATGTTTCGCTGGCATACTCGATGGCGCCCTCTTGGTTGAGCAGCAATACGAGGTCAGAGCTGTTTTGTACCAGCGATCGGTATCGGGCCTCAGAGCGGGCCAGGGTCTCTTCGTTGATCTTGCGCTCGCCAATGTCTAGTGCTGTGAGGCAAATGCCGCCTACGTTGCCGTTGGCATCTCGCACGGGCATGCAGCTCACCTCTAGCCAGACGTTGAGGTCTTCGTCGTTGAGCAAAAAGTCTTCAAACACCTCTACCTCTCCGCCTGCCGCCGCCCGCAGGGCACGCTTCAGCTCCAGGGTTTTGGTGGTGGGCCAAAACTGTGTGATGGATGCATCCTTGCGCAGGTTGCGGCGCTTAAACTGTGCCACCCAGCGCTCTGCCTGGCCGTTGAAGGCCACCACTTTGTAGGCCAGATCTAGCAGTACGAAGCTTTGGATGGAGTTGTCGAAGATGGCCTTGAGGTGCTGCTCAGAGAGGTTGAGCTTTTGCTCTACCATCTTCTTTTGGGTGATGTCTCTGGCCACGCGGAGCCTGCCGAGCAGGGTGCCGTTGGCGTCGGTCATCTCTACCTGGCTCAGCTCTACCCAGCCTGTAGAGGCATCTGGCCGTGTAAAATGGGCGGTATAGCGGTCTGGCTGGGCGTTGGCGCCTTTAAGCGGTGTGCCAAGCTCGGGGGCCAGCAGGGTAAGCTCCTCTAGTTTGCGGCCTACAACCTCTTGTTTGCGGAGCTGAAAAATCCGCTCGGCTGAGGGGCTCCAATCGGTTATGAGCCCGAGCGGATCCGTCAGGATGATGGCGTCGTTGATGTTCTCGAAAGCAAGCGACTGCTGCGATAGCCGCTTGAAGGTAGCATCGCGCTCAAAAGCCGTAGAAGACAGGCGCACGGCCAGCTTGCAGACGGAATTTTCGCGGTTGGTAAGGGGGCGCTCGGCCGGCCAGAAAACCACCAGGCCTGCCGGGGCGGCCAGGCCCTCTTGGCCGGGCAGTGTCAGCACGGTGCCTTGCAGGTGGGTTTGCAGCTTCTCTTGCAGGGTTTGTTGCAGTTGCTGCAAGGGGCTGCCCGCGGCCAGGCTCCAGATTTGGTTGGCAGGTTGGTCTGCCAGGGCAACGCCCAGGGCAAGCACCTCACCCTCAGACACGTGGCTGCCGGGGATGCATCTGGGTAGCTCCTCGCCGGCGGCGGTGTAGAGCAGCATGGCCTGCACCTCGGGCAGCAGGTTCTCTACCCCATCCACGAGGCGGAACAGCGTTTTGGTCAGGTTTTGGCCCTTGGCCACCTGCTCCAGCACGTCGCGTTGGAAGCTCACCAGCGCCTCAGAAAAGTGCTGATCCGTTACGTCTGTAAAGTAGATGTTGATGTAGCCCTCGCGGGGCACAAACGTGGCAAGCAACTGGTAGTAGCGGCTGCCTGCCTGCACCACCGTGCTGCCGTGCGGCTCTGTGGCCGATAGCTCTGCCAGCAGCGAGCGTACCTCGGCAGGCAGGGCCAGGCCACTATCTGGGCCGCCCCATGCCTGGCGCAGCAGGTCGGCCTGGCGGTTGGCATACATAAGGGCACCTTGCGAGGACACGCGTAAGATGGGGCTGGGTGCCTCTGCCGGTATGCGGGCCAGGGCATCCTTGTCGCGCTGGTCTTGCACGGCCTTGGTTACGTCTCGCAGTACGGCCAGGTGCCGCTGGGGCATAAAGCCTATGCGCAGGGTGTACTCCACGTAGCGGGTCTGACCGTCTTGGCGCGTAAGGCGGTAGCGGCCCTCGCCGTGGCCTTGGGCCAGCAGGCTGCGCCAGCCGTCCATAAACCTGGCTGGGGCATCCAGGCCAGACAGGTCTGGCAAGGTGCAGGTCAGCAAGTCTGCCCGGGTGCGGCCAAACAGGGCCTCGGTGGCCTTGTTGGCTTCCATCAGGTTGGCCTCGTCGTCTAACACCAAGATGGCCTCTTGGGTGCTTTCGAACAGCAGGCGGTAGCGGGCCTCGTTGTCGCGCACCTGGCGTTCAAGCTGGTGGCGCTCCAGCACGGTCTGGATCCAGCGGTCCAGGTCGTTTACCTGGAAAGGCTTGATTATATAGGCAAACGGCCCCGATAGCTTTGCGCGCTGAAAGGTGCTCTCGTCGGCGTAGGCCGTCAAGAAGATGATGGGGATGTCGTAGCGGGCCCGCACCTGGTGTGCCGTCTCGATACCGTCTAGCGGCCCGTCAATCATGATGTCCATCAAGATCAAGTCGGGCTGCACCTGCTCTAGCAGGGCCAGGCAGTCTTCTGAGTTCGTCACCGAGCCCACCACGCCGTATTTGAGCGACTTGAGCCTAAGCTCTAAATCTTTGGCAATGATCTTCTCGTCCTCTACGATGAGGATCTGGGCGTGGCTTTGCGTGTTCGGGTCCAACAGCTTCCGGTAAAGGCTTGCGCGCACGCCGGGCCACTGTTATGGAGCCGTAACCCGATGGGCGCACTTCCTCCAACAGAACCCGGTTGCTGAAAGTTACAAAGGTGCTACCGGCACGCCTTAGCAATAAACCTCAGACATTACGCGTGTAAGGTTGGGCGCAGCCGCGCACCTTTTTGGCCGTAAATCCATGCCTCGGCAAAGGCATAAGCGAGCTACAGACTTAACTTTCTGACCCCTATACATCCTACAAGCAACCGTAATGACACAACACACCCTACGCATCAGGCTGGCTGGCCTACTGGGTTGCCTGCTTGCCCTATTGGGGGCGGGCAAGGCAGAGGCGACCCACATCGTAGGGGGCGAGTTTTCGCTGCAATACGTGCGGCCCTTTACCTACAACCTTACGTTGCTGCTCTACTTTGATGCCATAAACGGCAGCCCTGGGGCCATAGACCCAACCGTGGTGGTGTATGCCTTTGGCAAGGCCGACAACCAGCTAAAGCGCACCTTCGTCATAAACAGAGATCCTGCCCTCGACTTTGTGCAGTACTCCAATCCAGACTGCCAGTTTGTGTCTGGCACGGTCAGCACGCGCATTATGCGCTATCCGCAGCAGGTGCGGCTAGACTCGGCCACGTTCTCTGACCCGGCCGGCTATTACCTGGTGTGGGAGCGTTGCTGCCGCAACGGGGTAATCTCTAACATACGCGACCCTGGCGCCACGGGCCAGACGTTCTACCTGGAGTTTCCGCCCGTGACGAGCGGCGGGCGTCGGGTGGTAAACTCTTCTCCGGCGCTCTTCCCGCCACTGTCGGACTTTGCCTGCGTTGGGCAGCCCTTCAGCTTCGACTTTTCGGGCCAAGACTCAGACGGCGATGCGTTGCAGTACCGCCTGGTTACCCCCTTGCGGGGCAATACGAGCAGCGCCAACCCAGGCGCGTCGTCTGCGCCTGCGCCGCCCATTCCGGCCCCCTACGGCCTTGTAAACTGGGAGCCCGGCTACAGCGAGGCCGTGCAGATACAGGGCACGCCGCCGATAGGTATAGACAGGATTACGGGCCTTTTGCAGATGCGCCCGAGCGAGCAAGGCTTGTTTGTGTTTGCTGTGGAGTGCCGCGAGTTTAGAGACGGGCGCCAGATTGGCCTGGTGCGGCGCGAGTTTCAGGTGCTGGTGCGAGACTGCCCCGCCAATACCCCACCCCGCCTGACGGTGCGAGACACAGCCGGCCGCAGCCTTGCCAGGGGCGACACCCTCTATATACGCGAGGGCAGCCAGCCCGTCTGCATCCCCATCAGCGTGGCAGACTCACTGCCCGATACAGAAGTGTTGAGCCTGCGCACGCCAGGCATCCCGGCCGGGGTTACGATTACGGCACCCCGAGGGCAGACTAACGCCCAGGGGCAGTTCAACACCACGCTCTGCGTGCAAAGCTGCCTCAACGGCGGCACAGAGGTACGCTATGCGCCGCTCACCGTCCGGGTGCGAGACAATTTCTGCTCTATACCGGCACGAGACTCTCTGCCCTTGACGCTGGCCATCATACCCAGGCCGCCCAACTTCGGGGTGGTGGCGCTGGAAGGTTACAGCCCGCGCGATACGCTGCAGGGCGAGGGTGAGCATACCATTACCTTCTTGGCGGCTGATAGCGCCTACCCCGTAGAGGTGTCGCTAGCCGTGGTAGAGGGGCGTTTTGAAGTAGTGCGCAGCACGACGCGGTTGCTGGGCCCCCGCCGTGCCTTTGCCACCATGACCTACCGCCTACCCTGCCTGCCCGGCACAGACACGCTGCGCTATGGCCTACGGTTCGTCGGCACTACACGCGTTTGCAACCGTAGGGTGTCTGACACGCTGAACTTCAGGGCGTATGCCTTCCGCCGGCCAGACTCTACGCTGCTGCGCCTGCGCACGGCCGTGGGCCAACCGGTGGCAGACGGAGATACCCTCCACCTGACGGTAGGCCAGGCAGACCCACTGCGGTTGCTAGGGATTGGGGCTGTGTCAGACTCTGGCCAGGTAACGCTGCGGGCTTTTGCCAGCCCCTTGCTGCAGGGAAACCGCATTCTGCAAACGGCGGGCACCGGCACCCAGCGCCTACCCTTGAGTCTATCTGCCGGGTGCGATGCGCTGCCGCCCACGGCCGGAGAGGCAGGCACGTACCCGCTTCGCCTGCGGGCTGAGTCTGAAGATTGTATTGTCCAGAATGCCCGGGAGATAGAGGTATTTGTAAAGGTGCGAGACACCACCGGCGGGCAAGTGCGCCTAAGTAACGTAATCACCCCCAACGACGACGGCCAGAACGATTACCTGGAGCTGGCCAACCCCAAACCGGTGCAGAACTGCCGCTCCACCTTTGAGAGCATAGCCATTTACAACCGCTGGGGCAACCTGGTGTACCAAACGGAGGATGTGAACTTCCGCTGGCGACCGTTGCCGAGCGGACCCGGTTTATACTTCTACCGCATGGCATTTAGCGACAAAACCTTCCGGGGCTGGGTAGAGGTAGTAAGCAACTAACCGGAGCCGGGCCGCATCTTCGCAAGCGGCATGCGCATATCTGTTTCTCACGCTGGCAAGCAGCACAGCTACCATCTGGCCAAAGCTTTGCTGCAGCTGGGCAAGCTAGAGCGCTTCTATACCAGCAGCTACGTAACGCCTGCCTGGCTGCAGCGGCGGTTGGCAGGGCATGCGTTCTTCAGCAGACGCTTCCAGCCTGGGTTGGCCGCGCCGTATGTATCGGCACACTGGGGCTACGAGCTGCGCGAGTTTGCTATCCGCGCCCTGCAAGGCCGCGGCGCGGCGTGGACGGAGGCCGTGTATGCCCGAGACGTAACCTTTGATAAGGACCAGGCCCGGCGCATTGCCGCCGACGGGTCTGATACCTTCTGGGGCTTTCAGGGATCGGCCCTGCATACCCTGCACGCCTGCCGCCGGGCGGGCAAGCGCACGCTGGTAGAGCTAGCCACGGCCCACGTGCTGGCGGCACGCAAATACCTGGGCGAAGAGGCCCGGCTGCAACCCGACTGGGCCGACTCGTTCGACAACCTGGTTTTTCCGCCCGACTACGAGCAGCGCCTGCGCGAGGAGCCCTTTGCCGCCGATTACACCGTCGCGGCCAGCGGATTTACCCGCCAGACCCTGCTAGACGCCGGCCTGCCAGCAGAGCGCATCCTTTATCTACCGCTGGGCTTTGATGTTGACCACGTGCCCTACCTGCCCCGCACGGCCCCGCGCCAGGGGCCGCTGCGCTTGCTCTATGCCGGCAACGTAACCCAGCGCAAAGGCATGGCCTACTTGCTGGATGCTATGGAAAGCCTGCCCGCCAGCGAGGTAGAGCTGCATGTAGTAGGCACGGTGCAAGGCTCGGGCCGGGCCTTTAAAGCGCGGCGGCATTTATACAGATACCAGCCTGCGGTATCGCAGCTAGAGCTTTTCGGCCTTTATGCCGACTATGATGCGCTGGTCCTCCCTACCCTCTTTGAGGGCTTCGGCCTTGTTCTGGTAGAGGCCATGGCCGCCGGGTTGCCCGTTATCACGACAGAGCGCAGCATCGGGCCCGAGCTGGTAGATGAAGACAATAACGGCTACCTGGTACCCCTGCGAGACGCGGCCGAGCTGCGCGCGGCCATAGAGCGCCTCGCCAGCAAAGACAACGACAGCTACCAGGCAATGCGCCTGGCGGCCCGCCAAAAAGCCCTCAGCTTTACCTGGGATGCCTATGGGCAGCGGCTGGCCGCTCTGCTGGACACATTGCAAGGTTAAGCCCCATCGACTAAGCCGATGGGTTCATAGAATTTGCCAATCGCAGAACCCAAGCAGCCTAAATGTGTTATACTTTTGCACTGCCTTACATAGACGCTTTCCAAATTAGGAACGCGGCACGTATGGGCAGGGTATCTACGTTAGCAGGCACAACCGTTTATGGCAGAGCTGGAAGAAGGCACCGACATCCTGGAGCAGGTAACCGGGTCCGAGTACAAATACGGATTCACCACCGACATCGAGTCTGATTCGGCCCCGAAAGGGCTGAACGAGGATATCGTTCGCTTCATCTCGGCCAAAAAGCGGGAGCCCGAATGGCTACTGGAGTATCGCCTGAAGGCTTTCCGCCACTGGCAGACGATGGAGGAGCCCCACCATTGGGCCAACCTGGGCTACCCGCCCATCAACTACCAGGACATCATCTACTACTCGGCCCCGAAGCCCAAAAAGACGCTCAACAGCCTCGATGAGGTGGACCCAGAGCTGCTGGCTACCTTCGAGAAGCTGGGCATTTCGCTAGACGAGCAAAAGCGCATCAGCGGCGTGGCTGTGGATGCGGTGATGGACTCGGTGTCCATCACGACGACCTTCAAAGGCAAGCTGGCCGAACTGGGCATCATCTTCTGCTCTTTCTCGGAGGCCGTGCGCGAGCATCCGGAGCTGGTGCGCAAGTACATGGGCTCTGTGGTGCCGCACGCCGACAACTACTTCGCCGCCCTCAACGCGGCCGTATTCTCCGATGGGTCGTTTGTCTATATCCCCAAAGGCATACGCTGCCCAATGGAGCTTTCGACCTATTTCCGCATCAACGCCAGCGGCACGGGGCAGTTTGAGCGCACGCTCATCATTGCCGACGAGGGCAGCTACGTCAGCTACCTGGAGGGCTGCACCGCCCCCATGCGCGACGAGAACCAACTGCACGCCGCTGTGGTAGAGCTGATTGCCCAGGCCGATGCTGAAATCAAATACAGCACGGTGCAGAACTGGTACCCCGGCGACGCCAACGGCGTAGGCGGTATTTACAACTTTGTGACCAAGCGCGGCATCTGCAACGGCGAGCGCGCCAAAATCAGCTGGACGCAGGTAGAGACCGGCTCGGCCATCACGTGGAAATACCCCAGCGTCATCCTGAAAGGGGATTACAGCCAGGGCGAGTTTTACTCCGTGGCCGTAACCAACAAAAAGCAGCAGGCCGACACAGGCACCAAGATGATTCACCTCGGCAAGCACACGCGGTCTCGCATCGTGAGCAAGGGCATCTCGGCCGGCAACAGCCAGAACAGCTACCGCGGCCTCGTGCAAGTGGCCAAGCGTGCCGAAGGCGCGCGCAACTTCAGCCAGTGCGACAGCCTGCTGATGGGCGACCGCTGCGGGGCGCACACGTTCCCCTACATCGAGGCCCGCAACGCCACGGCCCGCATCGAGCACGAGGCTACCACCAGCAAGATTGGTGAAGACCAGATCTTCTACTGCAACCAGCGCGGCATCGGCACCGAAGACGCCGTGGCCCTGATCGTCAACGGCTTTGCCAAAGACGTCCTCAAGCAAATGCCCATGGAGTTTGCCGTAGAGGCCCAAAAGCTGCTGAGCGTGAGCTTGGAGGGGTCTGTAGGCTAGAAATTCAAGACTTAAAGAAACTAGAAAGCCACCTCCGCGGAGGTGGCTTTCTAGTTTCTGCTTATCAGCACTTGAAAACCTAAACCAGCAGGATTTACATTTACGTTATGGGCAAGGTGAGCCAACCCAACCTGGACGTCTGGAAGCTGCTGGGCTACAGCACGCCCCCCTCGCGCGAGGAGTGGGATGCGGAGCTGCGGCGCCGGCATCCGGAGCTTTTTGAGGTACCCACACCAGAAGAGCGGGCCCGTAGGCGGCGCATTGCCGAGGCCGCCCAAGGTTCATTGTCGCAAGAGGAGTATGAGGCGCTTATGAGAAAGATTGAGGAAGGCAAATAATAGGCATAAGATGTAATTACTAGATTTATTCAAATAAACTTGATTCGCGCAAGCTACGTTCGTGATTTATTAACTCCCTCGTACTTTTTTGCACACGGTGTATATTTGCCTTATGCAAGACAAAAAAAGCTATAACAAAATAATATGGGATGTTGAGCAGGCATTACTGAATGCCTCGGTAAATTCTAAAGCTAGTGCTCCAGATAAGGCAGGAAGTAGCAGCCGCCAAAAAAATTATAAGCTCTCCTACTTAGCTATTAGGCAATTCGCAGAATGTGAAGACTACGACACAGGCAGATTGCGGCTACTACTGAATATGGTTTATGGCTGGATGCCACGGATTGCCCGCATCAACGACGCAAGCCTAGAAACAGAAATTATAAAAGGGCTTAACTTAGTACGACACAGGAGGCCGCTGTCTGCTGCCCAACTAGTACATCTGATTAATCTTGGTAAAGCCTACATGGGCTCCGTAGTAGGATTTTCGAAGATGTTGCATTTTGTCTCAGACGACACGTTCGCCATTTTTGATTCTAGGGTTTTATCCGCTTTTATACCTTTTTCTGGCAGTGAAGGAGATGATCCCCTGCAGTATAAAAAAGATATCGCTAATTACCGCGCCTACCTGCAAAGCAATGCGAATAGTGTTGAGAATTACATAGCCTACAACACTGCAATGGTCGAGTATGCCAAAGCAAAGAACGTGTCTCTGCGCTCCGTTGAAGAGCGGCTTTTCGGCAGCATAACTGAAGAACTGGCAGATTAGCATTAAGCAAGTCAGGAGACTTGCTCGATAATCATCACAAGACTGAAGTCTTGCGATAGTTTTCGCTTAGGGAGCGGTGATTAATTAATCCTAAAACCCGCCCCCCGGCGGGGGCATCATGCCGGGGGGTGGGCCGCCGCCGGGGTTCATGTTCTCGTACATGCGGCGGCGCATTTGCCACTCGGGGTTATTGGTGGCCGGATTGTCGAACTTGCGCAGGGTGTAGATGAGGCCCACCATCACGAAGCGCTGCAGCACAGTAGTGCGCGTGTCTTGCACGAATATGTCTGAGACGGATCGGCTCACGGCCTGGTTTTGGCGCAGGATATCGGTGGCTTGCACCTGGGCCTCCCACTGCTTGGCCTTGCCGAATTTGTAGCCTGCCGTAGCTCCCCACAGCAAGAAGTTCTGGTTGAAGCCCGCGGCCAGGCCCGTCAGGTACGTATGCGTCAGCGAGGTGCTGAAGGTGACCGCCTTGCGGATGAGCAGATTGAGGCGTGCCCTGCTGTTTTGCCCGTAGTAATTGAAGTTGCCAGCGGTGGGCAGCGTGTTGCGCACCAGCGTGTAGCTGGGGTTGGTGCCCAGGGTGAAGTCGATAGCCTCGCTGATGTTGCTGGCCAGGGTTAGCCCACCGCCAACGGTGTGGGCCTGCGCGTTGTTGGTAGCGCCGTTTACCTGGCCTGGGGTGGCTGCATAGCCGTAGGTCAGGCTCAGGTTGAGGTTAGACTTGAGCTTGCGCAGCGGCGTGGCGTAGTTGGCAAAGCTGCGCGCATTTACCTGCTGGCCCAGGTTGATGGGCCGCGAGAGCTGCGCCCCGCCCACAAGCGGCACGCCGGCAATGACGGTGTCGCGCCGGGCCAAAAAGGTGCTATTGGCAATAAAATCGTCTGTAACCGAGAAGAACCCGAACACCGAGAAGGCCCTGCTGAGGGCCACATTGTTGCGGCTGTACATGGCATTGCCAGAGGCGGTGTAGGTCTGGCGCAGATCCGGGTTGCCGGTGCTGAGGTTGAGCAGGTTGGCCGTGTTTACGACCGTTTGCAACTGGTTGGCGGCCGGGGCCTGGGTGGCACTGTTCAGGTTCAGGCTGAAACTGTTCTCGCGGTTGGGGCGGTATTGCAGGTTGAACTGCGGCAACACGGCCCTGAAAGAGCGGCGGCGGTCGGCCTCGTTGTTTTGCTCTACATCTAGCGTGGCATACTGGTAGTTGACCTGCCCGCCCAGGTTGAGCTTGCCGTCTCCGTAGCGCGCGCCGGCGCCGGCCTGCTGGGTTTGGTAGCGGCTGTTGAGCACGTTGGTCAGGCCAAGGTCCAGGGCCTCTTGGTCTGCCACGCGGTTGTAGGTGTAGCGGGTGGCGGCGCGGGCCTGCCAGTCGGGCTGGTAAAACAGCAGACCCTGCACTTTGGGGGCCAAGGGCTCAGTATAGGTGAGGCCGACGTTGACCGTGCGGTTTTGCACGTCGGTGGTGATGCGCTGGTTGTTGCTGTCGGCCACGGCAGGGGTGCCCGGGCGGTAGGTCTCCGTAAGGGTGCTGCGGAAGGTCTGGCTGTTTTGGTTAGATAGCGAGGCACTGGTGCTCACCACCAGCGAGCGGCCCAGGCGGGCAAACCGGTGCCTGAAGACGGCCTCGTTGCTGGCGTTGACGGCCCCTTGGGTAGCATTTATATCGTTGCCCAGCGTGCTAAGCAGGGCATTGCCGAGGCGGGTGGTGTCGCGCGTGGCGCTGGCTGTGCCGGTGGCCTGGGTCGTCAGGCGGGGGCGGAGGATGAGCGTGTTGTTGGTATCGGGCTTGTACTCCAGGCGGGCCTGGGCGCGGTGGTTCAGCGTCAGGCTGCGGTTGCGCTGGTCTTCTTGCAACACGGGCGACACATCTGCCCGGCTGATGTAGGCCCGGTTGGTGGCCTGGTCTGCCACATTGTAGGTGCGGTTGACAAAGTAGCTGCCGGTGGCCTCTAGCTGCTTGCGGGCGCCGTACGAGTTGGAGAAGTTGATACCTCCGGCTGTGGTGGTGTTGATGCCGTTTTGGGGGCCTACCAAAAAGTTACCTAGGCCGAAGCCGCCCCCTCCGCCGCCGGGCATGCCACCGCCGCCGGGGCGTCCCATGCCGCCGCCCATACCCCCGCGGCCCTGGCCCAGTGCGCCGGCAAGGTCAGAAATCTGGAAGTTCTGCTGGTTGATGTTATTGGCCTGCCCCAGCACGGTGATGCGCCTGTCGCCATCGAAGCGGTTGGCCACTACGTTGGCGTTGTACCGATCGGGCGCGGTAGGGGCACCGCCCCCAAAGAGCTGGGCCCGGCCAAAGGTGCCCTTGCGCCGGTTGGCCTTGGTGACGATGTTGAGCGTGCGGACGCGGTTGCCGTCGTCAAAACCCGTCAGGCGGCTGGCCTCAGAGCGCTCGTCATAGAGCTGCACCTTGTCGATCATCTCGGCGGGCAGGTTGCGCAGGGTTTGGCTGGGGTCGTCGCCAAAGAAGGGCTTGCCGTCCACCTTCACCTGATTCACCTGCTCGCCCATAGCCTTTACGCCGCTGCCATCTACGGTAACGCCGGGCAGCTTGCCCACCAGATCTTCCGACGAGGCATCGCGGTTCACCTTAAAGGCCGCCGCGTTAAACTCGGTGGTATCGCCCCGCTGGCGCATGGGGCTGAGCGTGCCTGTAACTTCTACCTCGGCCAGTTGCTGTACGCTGCGGCCCAGTTTGAGCACACCCAGGTCTGCCGGGCCCGCCAGCCGCAGGGGCCGCCTGTAGAGCCCATAGCCCACATACGTGACGACCAACGTGTAGCGCCCCGGCCGGGGGATGGTCAGCTGCAGCCGTCCGTCGGCATCGGCCTGGGCGCTGGCCAGGGTAGAGTCGCCTCGGCCCAGCAATGCGGCATTGGCAAAGGCAAGCGACTGGCCGCTGGCAGAGTCTTGCACCAGGGCTGTCAAGGGAGCGGGGGGCAATGTCTGCGGCTGCGGCTGTACCTGGGCCTGTGCCGGGCCTGCAACCAACCATCCTACCCAAAGCAGCAGGCCGACGATGGCCCCGCAGGGCCGTTCCAATAGCTCCCCCATTCTTATCTGCAAGGCAACGGCCTACGGCAGCGCCGGGCCCATGCAATGATACGACAATTGCATAAAGGCTCAGGTTGTAAGCCCCCGCCCTTGCACGGCCTCAAATAGACGTACGGCCTCAACGGCGGGGCGCACGTCGTGCACGCGTAGGATGTGGGCGCCGCCTTGCAGGGCCACCATGTGCAACGCCGTGGTGCCGTTGAGGGCATCGTCTGGGTTGATGCCAAGCGTTTTCCAGATGAGCCCCTTGCGCGAGAGGCCGATCAGTAGCGGAGCCCCCAGCACGGCCAAGGCAGGCAGCTCCCGCAGCAGCGTAAAGCTCAGGGCCGGGGTTTTGGCAAAGCCGATGCCAGGGTCTAGCACGACGTCTGCCACGCCTGCGGCGCGGGCGGCGGCCAAGCGCTCCAGCAGGTATTGGGCCACGGCCGTGGTGACGTCGTCATAGTCCGTGAGCCCGGCCATGGTCTGGGGAGTGCCGCGCATGTGCATCAGAATGTAGGGCGCGCGGGCGGCGGCTACGGCGGGCCACATCTCCGGGTCTTGCCCGCCGGTTACGTCGTTGACGATGTTTGCCCCGGCGGCCAGGGCCCTTTGGGCCACGGAGGCGCGGAAGGTATCAACGGATAAAACAGCATGGGGCAGAGCCTGGCGGATGGCCTCCAGGGCGGGTTGTAGGCGGGCCCATTCTTCGGCCTCGGGCACGTCGTCGGCACCGGGGCGGGTAGAGACGGCCCCCAGGTCGAGGATGTCGGCCCCTTCTGTCAGCATTTGCCGGGCCTGGGCCAAGGCAGCCTCGGCAGAGGCCTGGCGGCTGCCGGTAAAGAAACTGTCGGGCGTCAGGTTCAGAATACCCATGACGCAAGGCCGGGCCAGCGACAGCAGGCCAGAGCCGATGCGCAGGCTGTATGCCGGGGTTGGTACCATGGCCACAAAGGTGCTACCGCCAAAACGTTGCCGAGCGCCCGCTGCGGCGGTAGGCCGTGTAGGCCCTTGCCGGAAAGGCTGGGTCTTGCAACAGGGCATCTATCCGGGCTTGGTCTCCAGCAGGCTGCCCCGCACGTGCCGCCTGCAGGTAGCCGCCCAGCAAGGTGCGCTTAAAGAGCGGCCAGCGGGGGTCTGCCACGGTATCCGGAAAAGCCCGCATAGCCTCGAAGGCTCGCCTGGGCCCGTCGGGCTGGCTATACAAAACGGCGGCGCGGTCCAGATGGGCTTGGGCCAGGTTGGGTGCCAGTTGTAGCGCCTGGTCGTAGAGGGCCAGGGCACTGTCAGCACGGCCTTGTTGGGCATAGGCCGTACCCAGTGCGTTTAAGGTCAGAAAGTGGAAGGGTGCCTCGGCCCGGGCCTGGGCCAGGTACGTTTGGGCCAGGCCGGGTTGCCGCTGCTGTAGGGCAGCCACGCCCACATACCAACCCAGCGGCACGGTGGTGGCATCTACCGAGCTTAAGGCACTATGGGCCTTGGCAAACTGCCGCTCGGCCAGGGGCAGGTTGCTTTGGGCAGCGGCCTGGCGTAGCTTTGGCCAGCGCTGCTCTGCGGCTATACGAGGTATGCCGAGGGCCACGGAAAGGCATGCCAGAGGCACCAGCGCCCAGGTGGGCAAGGCCCAACGCGGCGATGGCTGAGAGGGCAATCCTGCAAACGCGGCCGCCATCCAGAGCAACCAAAGCGCCTGCAAATCGGGCCGCTCTAGCGGAAAATCGAACTGAGCCGCCGCCGCATAGCCTGCCAGTGTACCCAGCCCTACCCATGCCAGGACTGCCTCGGCGGTGTGCCGGCGCTGCCACCAGGCCCAAAGGCCTCCGGCAAAAAAGATGGTAAACAGCCCAAGCCCCACAAGGCCTCCTTCTGCCCAAAGCCAGAGTGTGTCGTTGTGCGGGCGCTGAAAGCTGACCTGGCCCTGCTGTACTTTGGGCTCGGCAAAATGGCCCACGCCGTAAGCCGGAAACCAGATCTGCCACTGGCCCGCGCCCCTGCCCAGCAGGGGCGCGTCTGCAATCATCAGGCGGGTGTTGCGCCAAAGGGCCAGGCGCTCGGCCATAGAGTCGGTCTGCAACAAACGATTGCTGGGCAAGCGCGCCAAGGCCAGGCCTGCTACGAGTGCCAACAACACCGCCGACACCCCTACCCCCCACCGGTACCGGGAGGCCACACCCGAGATTACCCCCAAGGCGGCTACACCCAGGCCTACGCCTGCACCCAGCCACACGGCACGGCCCTGTAAGTAGAATACCAGGCTCAGACAAAGCCCGGCCAGCAGGGCATATAAACGCACAGGCCCTTGCCGCTGCCAGGCGGCAACCCCAAGTGCCGGCGCGGCCAGCAAGAGCCCCAGCGCCAGCAGATTTTTATTACCAGCCGTACCCTTTAGCCGCAGCAAGGCCGCGTAGGGCTCCAGCCCGGCAGGCGCAGATGCGGCCTGGTAGACGACCCACCCCACCTGGGCCAGCGTGTAGCCTGCGGCAGCGGCACCCAGCAAGGGCCAACCAGACTTAGCGTCTGCCAGGCAGGCCCGCATCCACAAATAAAAGGCCAGCAGGGCTGCCCAGCGCCCTACAACAGCCCAAACCTCGGCTCCGTTAACTGCCCAACCCGCAGAGGATATCTGCCACACCCACCAAGCCAACAGGGCCCACTCTGGGCCATGCAGCGAAATCTGCCTGGGCAGTTTTTTCTGAAAGATCAGATAGCCTGCCAGCGCGGCCAGGGCCAGTAGCAGTTGCTTAGGCACAAGCCCACCGTCGGGCACGGCGCTTACCCAGAGCCCGCCCAGCGCCAGCCACAAGGCGTACCAAAAGCCAACCATACGCCCTCGCAAGTTAGGCCCTGCCAGGCCAGGGCTAGTGCAGCTCGGCAGATAACTGTAAGGCCGCCAACTCGGATGGCTGGCCTGCCGCCGCCATATTGGCATATTTCTGGCGCATGGTTGCAATGTCGCACACGGCCAGTGAGGCATCATCTACGGGGGGCTCGCCGCCGCGCCATGCGTGCCAGAAGCTCGTCAGCTCGGTGTAGAGGGTTTGGGAGGGCTGCGGCTTTGCCGCGCCATAGGCTACCTGCCGCAGAAAATGGCGTCGCAGCAGTTTCTGGCCTGTGGCACTGTACTGATTGTACATGCCGTCTGTCCAGAGCAGGATGCGATCTACGGCCAGCAGCGAAAAGCGTGTTTCTGTAAAGGGCTTCTGTGCCGTGGGGTGCGGCGTAAGCGGGTAGCGATTGCCGCGCACCTGCACCCAGGCACCATCGGCCACAAGCCCAATGTCTAGATATGAAGAGGCTACCTCTACTGTTTGCAGGTTAAAATCGAGGCAAACGATGGCACACTCCATGCCGTCTTGCAAGGGCTCGATACCGGCCTCGGTGTAGGCCGTGCGCTTGGCAAACTTTGTTCGCAAAAAATCTAATATCTGCGCTGGGCCGGTGAGCCGGGCGCTGTCCAAGGCCTCATCCAGATAGCAGATACCTACACCAGACAAAAAGGCGCCGGGCACACCGTGGCCCGTGCAGTCGGCCATTACCAGGTAAAGCCTGCCCTCTCTGAAACGGGTGTAGAAAAAATCGCCCGAGACGTTGGCCATCGGCTGGTTGAAGTACTGAATACATCCCTGCAGCATCTGCTTAGATTCTGGTGCATGCAAGAGAAGGTTGCGGAGGCCATCGGCATACCGCATAGAGGCCTGCAGATTCTTGTGGGTTTGGTCTAGAGCCTTTCGACTCAGTTTAGCCTCGTAGAGCACGTTGTATCGCGATAGCTCGCTCACCAAAACCAGGTCCATCACAAAAAAACCGAAAGCTGCGTAGGTGCTCAAATCCGCGTCGGATGCATGATGCAAGGATGCCAGAGCAGGCAAGGTAGGCAACCAAAGCATACCCGTAAACAGACCTATCGCCGCCAGGCCTCCCAATACGATGTTGGCCATCATGGGCAGGCAACCTGTTATCAGCACTACCCAGGGCAAGTCGGCATTGATCAATTGCTAATGGCTAAACACCCGGTACGTTAAAAAAAACGCCAGTATGTTGGCATGCCAGACCAAGACGAGCAATCCCCGGCAGCCAAACCGCTGGTATGCAGCCAAAACAGCAAAGTTTATGGCCGGATAAACCATCGCCCACCAGCCATGCCTAGGCATGGTTGCTACGTCTTGCCATACCAGGGCTAGCATCAAAACGCCGGTTATGCAAAGAGCCACCGCAAAAAAGAACCCTTTATGCGCCATAGAGCGGTAGGCATGGTCGCTCTGGTGCGAAAACCTTTTGTAAAGGCTGCCCCAGTCTTTGATAAAGAACTGGGTAATCTTATGAAACCCTTCTTCAAACAGTGTATTTGCCATCATGGTCTGGGTGCAATTCCTTGAGCAAAATTGGGCTATATGGCATAAGAAATATAACACATTATTTTTTGCCCAACCTCCATGTAACCAATAGGCCATTATTATAAAGGGGTATAGAGCAATCTCCTATCAAAGGAGTTGACGATGAAGCCATTACAAAATGCGGACTAGCACAGGTGCTGCAATTCCAGGATTTGGAATATCCCCGAAATTGTCAGAAACGGCACCCTTTTGTTAGCCGCATGCTTCTATCCTCTTGCTGGCATGGCTTCTATCTTTGCTCTGATTAGATGTCAGAACATTGCCCGAGCAGGGCTTTGGCAAGCCTCGGGGTGTAGCGCAGCCCGGTTAGCGCGCGTCGTTCGGGACGACGAGGCCGGAGGTTCGAATCCTCTCACCCCGACAAAATACCGTCCGCTTTGGTTACCCAGAGCGGACGGTAAATTTTTACAGGGCAGCCAACCTTACCGCACCACTTCTACAAAGCCGCGGCGCTCTACCGACTGGCCTTGGCGGGTGTAGGCGAGCCTGAAGAAGTAGGTGCCGGCTAGAGCATCGTCTAAATCCCAGGCTTGGGCCGGGTTGTCGGTGGCAAAAACCTGGCGCCCCCAGCGGCTGTAAACCCGTAGGCTGAAAGCCTCAAAATCGCAGGTAAAGCCGCCGAATTTTTCATTCAGGCCATCCACGTTGGGCGATAGCAGGTTGGGCAACTCGCCTATGGTACAGCACCTTGCCAGGGCAGCCGCCTCGCTGGTGGCCTGCCCGCAGGGCCCGCTGGCCACCAGGCGATAGCGCCTGCCCAGTTGGGCTGCCGTAGCCACAAACTGCAGGCCGTTGAGCCTTGTGTCTTGGCCAGGGATAGAGAATAAGTCCACGTAGGTGTTGCCTTCTTCTACTTGCCACTGGTAGTTAAGCGCACCGGGGGCCAAGGCATAGAGGCGGGCGGTGTCGCCCGGGCAAAGCTCGGCCGAGGCGGGTTGCCGGGTAAAGGCCAGGCTGGGGAACACCGTGAGCCGTGCGGTATCGGAGGGGCGGCCAGCAAAGCAGGCAGAGATAGACCTGCACCTAAACCATAATGGGCCACCTGCCTCCGCCTGGCGTATCGTCAGGGTTGGTGTACTGGTGCCTTGATAATTGCCGCCCTCGGAAAGGTCTGCAAAAGTGGCGCCACCATCAGCCGATACGGCCCATTGGAAAGGCCCCAGGCTGCTGGGGGCACCATAGGTAAACGTCGCCTGCTGCCCGGGGCAGACGGTCTGCGGTTGGGGCTGCTGGGGGGCGGCCGTCAGAGACTCTATGCCTACCGTCAGGCGGGCCTCGCGGGGGTTCTGGAAAAACTCCAGCACCAGGTCTACCTCGCCGGCCAGGCAAATACCGCCCGGGTAGGCTGCATCAGTAGTGGCGAGGCTGGTGTCGTAGCGCTGATCAAACCAGCGGCTCAGGCCCCAGGTAGCCCCACCGTCCCAGCTTAGGCGGATGCCGTCGTCGCCTTGTATGCTAAGGCGGTAGAGGCCCGGCGCAAAGGTTTGGCGGCGGCGCATCCTGATGCTGTACTGGCTTTGCAAGATATTGCCGCAGCCAAAGGTGCTGGCCTGGGGCTGGGTGCCGGGTGCGCCACCCTCTTGCGTAAAGTTGAGGTCGAGGCTTAAGGCATCGTAAACGGCATGGCCTTGGTAGCGGCTTGGGGTGAAAAAGCTCTGCTGACCCACCAGCCCAGGCGTCACCAGTGGTGCAGACGTAGTCGGCGTCCAGGTATAGAAATGAGCCAGCCACTGGTTGATGCCGATGGCATCTTGCCCGACGGGCTGGGCCGCAGGCTGCCCAGGCGCTACGCTGATGCGTCCGTTGCCTGGGCACCGGAAGTTGTCTCCCACGGTATTGCCGCTGCGGATCCGGAAGTTGTAACCACTGCCTACCGCCGTGCCCGCGGGTATGGCAAAACGCAGCAAAACATCACTAGCATCTCCCCTAAATAGGTATGGCCCGGGCAAGTAGCTACCCCCGCCGTTGGTACTGTAAGCCTCTACGGGCAACAACTGGCCGCCTGCACCGTATGCCCCGCCGGGGGCTGATAGTTCACCCTGCACCTGGGCTCCGTTGCCCAGCCGCTGCAACTGAAATACTTTGACGGTAAAGCTGCCGCCCGTGCAGATGGCAGGGCAGGCAAAGGGCACCGTCTCGCAGGTAGAGATGTACTGGGCATTTGCAGGCCCGGTTAGTAGAAGGCCAATGATCAGCAGCCAAACCTGCCCGCAGCGTGATGTAGAAAGACGTACCAAAGAAGACTTGCGCAGCAGATTAAGGAGGAGAGGCCTGCCGCACTGGCCGCAAAATACAAGCCTGATCCCCAAGATAATGCAACGGTAGTATGAAACGCTTTTGGGGATACCCCACCTCAATACGCCTGCACTCCACAGCGCCTTAGAGACGATTGCTGCCAAACCCTACCTTTGCAACGGCGCAGACCAGTTGCGGGCATTAGGATAGATGGAGCGTTTTACCCTGGTAAGTACCGTTTTTAACGAACGGAAGCGGCTAGACCAGACACTGGCTGACCTTGCCGCTCAAACGCTGCCGCCGGCCGAACTTATCGTAGTGGATGCCGGCAGCACAGACGGCACCTACGAGGCGCTGCAAGCCTATGCGGCCACAGCCCCCTACCCCGTAAGGGTTGTGCGGCAACCTGGGGCCAACATTGCCCAGGGGCGCAACTACGCCATTGCCAACGCCAGCTACGATCTGATTGCCAGCACAGACTTTGGCTGCCGTTTCAGCCCGGGCTGGTTGCAGAGCATCATAGCCCCCTTTGCCGCCGATGCTTCGCTAGAGGTTGTCGGCGGTGCCTTCACCATCCAGCGGGGCGAGGTGCAAGGTGCGGCAGCCCGCGCCGATTACATACTTGCGGCAGGCTACCCGCCCGACACCTCTGGCCTGTTTTCAGTCTCAAGCCGGTCTATTGCCTTTCGGCGGGCAGTTTGGCGCAAAATAGGCGGCTACCAAGAGTGGCTCACCCTGGCGGCAGACGATACCATCTTCTGGCGGCAGATAAAGCACGGTGGCTACAAGTATGCGCTGGTGGCAGAGCCGCACGTTTTCTGGATGCGCCACAGCAGCTACCTCGGCTTTGCCAAAGAGAACTTCCGCTACGGCCTTGGCGACGGCGAGTCTGGCATCAACCGGCGCAATTTCTTTAGCCATTTGGTAGAGACCTCGGCACGGTACGTGGGCTTTGCGTTGATGTTGTTGCTGCTTGTAGGTTTAGCCCTCGGCTGGCCTGTGGGCTGGCTGGCGCTGCCAGGCGTGGCGGCTATGGGCCTGGGCCTGCGCAGCTACCGCAACGCCTACCGAAATTTTACTGGCCTGCGCACCCAGGGCTACCGATGGGCCGATTACCTTAATGCCCTGAAGCTGATCGAGTACACCCGCCTCTTTTACATGCGAGGCTACATCAAGGGCTGGTTACTGGCTCCGGCACGGGTACGCCAGGGGCGAGCCCAGTTTAAGCCCTTACCCGCCTAATTGAATCGCGTATGCGGGTCATCATCTACACATCATCCTCGTTTGGGGGCTGCTTCGACTACGCCGGGCAGCTGCATCAGGCCTATCTGGCCCATCCGATGGTAGAGCAGGTGAAGATGATTTACCCCATGAACGCGCCCCTGCCCCCCCGCGCCGACGTGCTGCCCATTCTGATGCCCGACCATCCGGGCCAGGCTGCCACGGCAAGGGCTCGGCGGCTGCACTTTCTGCGCCGCACGGCGCGCAACCCGCTCACGCTGCTTAAGCTGCTGCAAAAAGAGCCGCCGAGCCTGGTCATCTTCAACGACTTTGAGCAGATTACGGCCCCCTTCTGGGTGCCTATGTACAAGGCCATAGCAGGACGGCACCGGTTTGCCGCCATCCTGCACGACCCTGACCGCGACAATTATCCACCCAATCGGCAAGTATCTGAGCGCTGCATGCGCGCGCTGATGAGCTTGATGGACCTTGGCCTCTACCACCAGCACCTGCCTGCCAAGCCCTACTACCAAAGCCCCCGCACCCGGTATATAGACGTACCCCACGGGCTCTACCCACCCCCTGCCCCAGACGCTGCCCTGGCCGCGCACCTGAAGCAAACCCTGCGGCCCGACCTGCGCTACGGCGTAATCCTGGGCAACATACGTGCAGAGAAGAACTACGAGCTGGCCCTGCAGGCGCTGGCTCAGTTTCCGGACATGGGGCTTTTGGTGGCAGGCAAGCCCAGCCATCAGGGTGTAGATACCGATGGCTACAAGGCTCTGGCCACCAACCTGGGCGTGGCAGAGCGGGTGGTGTGGCTAGAGCGGTTTCTGACAACGGCCGAGATGGCCGCCGTAATTGATGCGGCCGCCTATGTGCTGCTTTACTACGCCAAAACCTTCACGAGCCAGTCTGGCATTCTGAATACGGTTGCCCCCCTGCGCAAGCCCATCATCGCCAGCGACGGCGAGAGCTCGCTGGCGCAGACTATACGCCGCTTCAACATTGGCCTGCTGGCCCGGCCAGACGACCTGGCCGAGCTGTGCAAAGCCCTGGCCCGCGCGCAAGACGGTTTTGGGCCCGATGCTGCCGATTGGGCCGCCTACCTGGCCTATGCCGACTGGCACAACCATGCCGATACGGTAATCCAGGCACTGCTGGCCCAAGATGCAAAGGCTACCTGGGCCGGTTGGTAGCGATGCAGCCACTTACGCCATGGGCAGCAGCAGGGTGATGGCCGTGCCGGCTTCGCTTGTCTGCACAGATACCGTACCGTCTAGGCGGCGTGTAAAGTCTCGCACCAGCAGCAGGCCGAGCCCGCCGTAAGAGAGGGCGCGCCTGTCCCAGGCATGGCTATGTGCCTGCGTCAGCAGGGCCACCATCTGGGCATCGAGGCCGGTGCCTTCGTCTCGGATGGTGATAGATGATTTGCCTCCGTCGCACCCATAGCGCATAACCACCTTGCCTCCATGAGGCCCATAGCGCACGGCATTAAAAAGCAAGTTGCGCAAGACAACGCGCAGCAACGGCGCATCGGCCAGGCAAGCGGCTGGTGTGCCCTCTTCGGCTATGGCAACATGCCTTTCTTCTAACAGGGTCCGGCTCTGGCGCAACACCTCGGCCACGGTAAGGGCGGGGTCTAGCGGCGCAATTTTTATCTGAAGGCCTTCCATTTGGGCCTTGGCCCAAAGCAGCACATCGTCTAGCAGAGCCTCGGTATCTTTTAGGCGTGCATCCAACCCCTCCAGCAAGGTAATCTGATCTACCGGGGTGAGCATGCCCTCACGCGTCATGGCAATCATCTGCCCAAGCGTCCGCAGGGGGCCTCGTACGTCGTGGCTCACCACAGAGAGCAGCAGCGTTTTATTGCCCCTATCCAACTGGTGTGCCTCGTCTGCCTGTATGGCCTCGGCCTTTGCGGTGGCCAGTGCTGCTTCTGTCCGGCCCGATTGGGCGCGCTCTAAGGCAAGGCGCCGGCGCAAATGCAGAGCTACGGCGCCCAGCCACGCACTCGCGCCGGCTAGGGCAATAATCAAGTAGGATTCCAAAGGGCTAGTAGAGGATTAGCGTATGCCCGTTTGCAAATCCGATGACAACTGCATCGAGCTAGCGGCTACGGGCTTCATGGTGCAAAACAAATTAGGAGAAGCACCTCATCCTATTAAAAAAAATACAACCTCTTGCAACCATAGGATAACGGTTGCAGCCTTGCAGAAGTGTGTTTGTGCTAACGATATTTTGTTTATCTCAAACGAACTTTACCTAAACCAACGCAAAGCCGGTTACAGCTACCGTCATCGCCTGTTTAAACAGCACAAATGGTACATCAAGCGGGCCGCTGCCTGCCTATACTAACCTAACAGATGGTAGCCTCTACCCCTGCCAATGGCAGCGATACGCGCACCGTGGTGCCCTCCGGGCCAGATAGCACCGCTACCTCGCCGCCGATCTTTGCCACAAAATCATGCACAAGCTGCAGGCCCAACCCTTGCGACGATAGCCGCGCGGGCGTCTGACCATCTGCCCGGCCTAAGAGGCGCTCTTGCAAAGCATGCGGCATGCCCTTGCCCTGGTCTATGACGGCAAAGTAGCCCTTGCCTCCTTGCTGGCCCAGTTGGAGCACAACCCGGCCAGGGCTGGCACCATAGCGAACGGCATTGGCCAACAGGTTGCGCATCACCACTTTGAGCAGGCCATCGTCGGCCAATACGTTGGGTGCAGCTCCCAGCACGTCTAGCTCTACGCGCCGCTCTTGCAAAAGATGGCCTACCTGATGTGCCACCTCGGTGCCCAATGCCAAGAGGGCAACCGGTTTTAGATGCACCTCTGTCCCATCCATATGGCTCTTGGCCCAGAGCAAGACGTCGTTCAGCAACATCTCGGCCTGGCGCACCTGGCCGGCGAGGCTGGCCAACAGCTCGGCCTCCTCCTCTTCCGACAGGTCGCCCTGGGCCATCAACTCCAATACCTGGGCCAGATTCCCCAGCGGGCCGCGCACGTCGTGGCTAACTACAGAGAGGGCCAGGTTTTTAGAGGCGCTTCGGTCTAATAGCGCGTTTTTTTCGGCCTCCAGCAGGGCTTGGCGGCTGGTTAGCAAATGCTGGCGCGCGGCCAACCGCTTTTGCCTGCGCCCATAGGCGCGGTTGGCCTTGGCCAGCAGAATGACCACCGCCAGCAACAATGCTGAGGCTACAATCCAGAGCCATTGCTGGTATTTGCGGGTTTTGCGCTCGTGCTCCAACAGGTGCAGCTTAATCTTCTGCTCTTCTACCACCTGGCGTGTCTTGGCAGCAGATCGCAGTGTGGCAACCTCTCTGGCTACGGTTGTATCTAGCAGATGCTGATAATCGTCGAAGACGGCCAGCAGCTCTGTCTGGCTGCGATGCTTCAACGTATGGGTAAGCAACGCCCCTGCCACCGAGGCGCGCAGGTCAGGATAATGCAACTGCTTGCTGATGCCATAAGCCTGGCGCAACACCTGTAGGCCAGTAGTGCGTTTGCCTTGGGCCCAGTACACCTCGGCCACTTGCGTAAGTACCAGGGTGGCGTTTACCTGCTGGCTGGCGGGTGCCCACTGCAAGGTTTGGCCATAATACCTGAGGGCATCATCATAGCGCTTTTCGTCTAGCGCCAGTTTGCTTATTATCCAGGAGGCATAAAACCTGGCAACCGAGTCTGACGGCGCCGCTGCCTGCAAGGCCAGGTTGGCAAAGTGCCGGGCCGAGTCGTTTTGCAGCATCTCTAGGTAAATGCCGCCGCGGCGCTGCAAAAGGCGTGCTTGCCAATGCGGGCCAGGCTGGGTTTGCAGGGCCTCTTTCAGCACGGCTTGTGCTTCGGGCAGTTTGTGTAGCAGGCGGAGCAGGTCTGCCTTTTGGTAGCAGATCTCCACAAACAGGTCTTGGCAGTGGGTATTGGCTTTGTTAGAGGTATAGGCCTTATCCAGCATAAGCAGGGCCTTGTCTAACCGGCCGCCCAATACCTGTTGGCGCGCCACGGCCAGCATGCGCCTGCCACGCATGCACCGGTGCTGTGCATCGTCTGCCAAGGCGGCGGCCGGAGCCCACAGGCCAAACACAAGGGCCACCCAAATTCTGTACACGCTTACCCTAAAGGGGTACATGTCTATGCAGTGGTTTTTGTTTATCACACAACGTTAGCCTATGGCAAAGGGCGAAAGGATGGCTATTTTTCAGATTCTCTTGCAGGCAATTGTGGCCGCCAGGCAAAAAAAATGTGAGGTGTTTAGGCGGTTATGTATCATGCTTTTGCATCATTAAAAGACCTGCTTTGGCATAACCAACGCTTGCCAGCAGGCACATCCTGCATTTAAGAATTGTTTTGACCAAAGTGCCCCTTTGGCTTACATCAAAGACAGGCTGCACAATAATGCCGGCAGTGGCAGGCCACCGTCTGACGGGCCACCTTTGGCCAATATGCCCGGGGGCCAAACCATCAGGCACTGGCAACCTCTGTGGCCCGAGGCTGGGGTTGGGCCGTACTGTCGGCCATGCGCTGCAGCCACAGCGAGATGGTAGTACCACCTGGGCTAGACTGCACCTCTATCCTGCCATGCTGGCGGTGCATAAAGTCTTTCACCAATATCAACCCCATGCCGCCAAGGCTGAGAATGTCTTTGGAGGGCAACTGGCGGCCGGGCTCGGTAAGGCGCTGCACCAGCTCGGCAGACATACCCGTGCCTTGGTCTGTGATGGCAATGCCGACTTCTGTGCGCGTCTGTACAAACCGCAAAGACACCCTTGTCTGCTTGCCTCCGTACCGGATGGCGTTGGTCAGCACATTGCGCACCACTACCTTCAGCAGACCAGCATCGGCCATACCGGCAGGGCTTGGGCCTTGGGGCGGCAGCTCTAGCTCTACCTGGTGCTGCTGCAAGATAGGCCTGCACTGGCTGGCTACTTCGGCCACCAGCGGGGCCAGCTCTACCCGGCCAATCTGCGTATGGAGGCCCTTCATGTGGCCCTTTGTCCAGAGCAGCACGTCGTTTAGCAGGGTCTCTGTATCGTTTACGCGCTCTGCCAGCCCCTCGAGCACCTGGCGCGACTCATCCTCAGACAGGTGGCCTTCGGCCAGCAGGCCCAGCATGGCACCCAGCGTAATAAGCGGGCCGCGCACATCGTGGCTCACTACAGAGAGCAGCACGTCTTTGCTGCCATTGAGGTCTTCCAGGCTTTTCTTTTGCTGCTCCAGCGCTTGCTGCTGCTGCTGCAAAAGGCGGTTCTGGGCCTGGGTTAGCAGCCGCTGCCTGCGGGTTGCCAGCCAGGCCAGGCCCGCTGCCATTGCCAATAGCACGGCAAAAACGCCGATTAGGAAGTACACCTGCTGCTGGGTGCGCCGCTTATGGTTTTCTTGCGTTAGCACCATGTTGTGGGCCCGTTGCTCGTTGAGGCGGGTGCGGGCCTCTAGTAAGGCAAGGGTACTGGCGTTGCGCAGGTCGTTTAACGAGTCGTGGATATGCAGGTACGCCTCTACGGCGCCCTGCAGCTCAGGGTCGTTATGGCTTGCACCCAGCGCCCTCAGATAGGCTTTCACGGCGAAGTCTATCTGGCTGGCCTGGCCTTGCTGGCGCGCCAGCTCGTAAGCATGCCTGAGGGTATCGCGCGCAGGCAGAATCTGCCCAACCTCTGTCAGTGCCATGCCCAGGTGCGTCAGGATTACGGCGCGGTTGGTGGCGTTGTCGTTTACACCCAGGGCTAGAGCCCTGCGCAAAGAGGCTATGGCCTGGCTATGCTGGCCCAGGCTGCGGTAGGCGGCACCCAGCAGCCAGGCATTGCGGTATTGCAGTTCTTGATGGGCCGGTTGCGCTGCTTGGATGGAGCGCTGGGCAAAGAAGAGGGCAGTGTCTGTCTTGCCCATCTCGTAATAGATGCCACCTAGCTTGTTGTACAACCTGGCGCGCATGGTGCTGTCGCGGTTGGCAGCCAGGGCCATTTTCAACGGCCATAGCGCCTCCTTTAGCCTCCAAAGGCTGCGCATGTAGTCTGAATAAAACAGCACCCCCTCGGCAAATAGCGGCGTGTAGGTATAGGGCTGCATGAGCTCATACCCTCTGAACATGACGTTGTGCACCGAGTCTGGCCGGCCCTGCCGGGCATAGCGCTGCGCCTGGGCCATCAGTTGTTGTGCCCGCGCAAACACCGCCAGCGAGTCGGCCTGCTTGGCCCGCTTGGCCACAACCGGTGGCCGGTCTCCGGCAGGGCGTGGCCAAGCTGGCTCGGCCATAAAAGCCAAACCTAAAAATGCCAGAGCCCTTGCGGTACGGCTAATCATAATCCAAGACGGTGTGATTGCTATATTCTACACGGTTTCTATTATTTAGAAAATATGTAGAATAAAAACATCATTCAGAAGCCCACAAACGGGCTATCTCCAATTTTTGAGCAATTTATGCCACCTTTTGGAAAGAACCAAAGTTGCACCAATCTTGGGTGCATTTATTTTTGGAGCAAGGCGCCCTCGGCCCCTATAGTTGGCCCGAAGCCGGATTCTGGGCTTTCTCAATCACACTTGTGGTGCTCTTGCCAGCCACCAAGTTTACAAGCCGCACCTCGGGCACAAGGTCTGCCCCAACTACCTGATCTACAGTATAGTCTGCACCCTTTACCAAAACGTCTGGCCTAAGGGCAGCTATCAGGTCGTAAGGCGTATCCTCTTCAAAGACAACGGTATAATCTACACAGGCCAGGGCAGAGAGTAGGTAAGCTCTGTCGTACTCGTTGTTGATAGGCCTTGTGGGCCCCTTAAGCCGCTGCACAGAGGCATCTGCATTTACGCCCACCACCAGCACGTCGCCAAAGGTGCGGGCCTCTTGCAGCAGCCGCACATGGCCCAGGTGGAGGATGTCGAAGCAGCCGTTGGTAAACACCACCCGCCTGCCCTGCCGCCGCAACTGCGCCAGCAGCGGCTGGAGCTCGGCCACCGTGCGTATGGCGTGGGCCCCGGGTGTGGCAGGCTCCAGCTCGGCGGCCATGGCCTCTACCTCGGCCCGCGTGGCGGTTGCAGAGCCCACCTTGCCCACCACCACGGCGGCAGCCAGGTTGGCAAAGCGGCAGGCAGGGACCATGTCCCACCCGTTGGCCAGGCAAAAGGCAAAGGCTGCCAGTACCGTATCGCCAGCGCCGGTAACGTCGTACACGGCTTTGACGCGTGTCGGCACCTGTTGCCAACCCGTAGCCGGGGCATAAAAACCGATGCCCGCCTCAGACAGCGTGATGGTAGCCACAGACAGGTCAAAATCTGTTTGCAGGCGGCGGGCGGCCTCGGCCAGGTCTTGCTCGGTGGCCAGGTTGAGCCCGGTGGCCAGTGCGGCCTCTTTGCGGTTGGGCGTTACGGTAAAGGCACCCCGGTATTTGCCATAAGCCGTGCCCTTAGGGTCAACCAGCACCTTTTTGCCTGCTTGGCGCGCGGTAGCAATCACCCCTTGGCATACGGCGTCCGTCAGCACGCCTTTGCCGTAGTCAGAGAGCACCACAATGTCTGCCAGTGCTACCTGGGCTTCTATGTAAGCAAGCAGCGCTGCTGTGCTGGCAGCCGATATGTCGGCCCTCGTCTCGATGTCGAAGCGCAGCACTTGTTGGTGGCCACCCATCAGGCGGCTTTTGCGACTTGTGCGGCGGCCGGGCTCTCGGCATATACCGGCGCAATCGGCTCCGGCGGCCTGCAACATCTGGCCGATGGCCTGGCCGGCGGCATCGTCTCCGACGACGGAGGCCACCATCACCTGTGCCCCGAGGGCCAGCAGGTTGGCCACCACGTTGCCTGCCCCGCCGGGCACCTCTGTCTCGCGCTCTACATCCAGCACCTGCACGGGCGCCTCGGGCGATATTCGCTCGGCACGGCCCCAGAGGTAATGGTCGGCCATCAAGTCTCCCACGACGAGGACCCGTGGCGCTACATTGTCGAATTGAAACTGCACAAGCGCAAAGGTCGGGCCTGCCAGGGCATACGTGTGGTATGGCCCCGCGCGGGCGGCACATAGCCTCCGTAGGCCCGAAATTTGCCCTTATGCGTTTGCATCCTTCCTGGGCCTGCTTGGCCCTGGCCCTGGTGGCCTGCTCTAAGACGCTGGCACCCCCCGCCCCCACTGCCAGCTACACCGATGCCGTGGTGCGCGAGGCCGTGCCCAGCACCTTGGCCATGCCTGTGCAGGTATCGGTTTCTTATTTGGAAAAAACGTTGGGGGCGCTGATTCCGCAACCGCTCTACAACGACAACTCGCTAGACGATAACGGAGGCGACAACCTGATGCTGCGCGTCGATCTGCGCCAGCCTATGCGCCTGGCTGCCAAAGGCAATACGCTAGACGTAAAACTGCCCCTTAAGGTGTGGGCCAAGGCCGGTTACAGGGTAGATAAATTCGGGCTGACGCTGGGCAAGTACGAGGAGACCACCTTCGAGCTGGATGCCGGTTTTCTGACGACCGTCAACCTCATGCCCGACTATAAGCTGCGCCTGAACACCCAGGCCAACGGATACCAGTGGATTAAAAAGCCCACCATATCTCTAGCTGGGGTAGAGATACCTATTACCCCCATCATAGAGCGAATTTTAGACCAGCAGCAAGGGCCCATAGCCAAAATCGTTGATCAGGAGCTAACAAAATACCTGGACCTTAGAGACCAGGCCACCAAGCTTTGGCGCCTTGTGCAAGAGCCCATGCTGGTAAACGAGCAGTACCGCGCCTGGCTATCGCTAACGCCCAAAACGCTTTATGCCGGGCAACTGCAGGCCGCCAACGGTGTGCTCACCATGCCGCTGGGCCTTGCCGTGGTGGCCAGTACAAGCCTTGGAGCCAAGCCTGCACCAGCACCCATACCCAACGCTCCCAACCTGACGATGAGCGGCCTGCCGCCACAAGGCTTTGCCGTAAACCTGGTTACCAAAATTCCTTGGGCAGAGGCACGCAGGTTGGCTCTGGCCCAGCTCAGCGGCCAGGTATTTGAGTTTGAAGGCGGCCGCAAAATACAGGTTACCGATTTAGAGCTATATGGCCAAGGCAAAGACATGGTAATAGGGGCCAGCCTGACGGGCTCTTTAGACGGTAAGATTTACCTGCGAGGCACCCCTGTTTTTGAGCCCCAAAACGAGCGCGTTGCCTTGGCTGGTGCAGACTTTGATTTGCAAACCAGCAACAAGCTGGCCAAAGCGGCAGCATGGGCCTTACATGGCAAATTACAGCGGAAAATGCAGCCCTACCTGGCCTTTTCTGTAGCAGACCAACTCAAAGAAGGGCGCGCGCTGGTGCGTAAAAATCTGGTACAAAACAGCCTGCGGCCCGACGTGAAGCTGGCCGGCACGCTAGATACGCTGGCTCCATCGGGCATTTTTGTGACCCCAGGCGGCCTAGAGGTGGACGTGAGGGCCAGCGGAAAAATCGGCGTTCGCGTGCAATAGACGCATCAACATCAGGCCACTAAAAAATGCCCCGGCTGATTTGCATCTGCCGGGGCATTTTTTTGGTTGGGCAAAAGGACCCGGTTGCTTACGCGTTTGCAGCGCCACCGTCGGCATTGGCACCTGTGGCGGCTGCCTCTGCCTTGCGAGGGCGGCCTGGGCCACGCTTGGCACCGGCAGCAGCAGAGCCTGCCCGCCGAGCCGGGGCTTTCTTAGGCTTGTTGGCAGAGCCCTTGGGGCGGCCACGGCCACGCTTGCCTTGGCCATCTTCTGCGCCGTCTGCACTGGCTGCAGGTGCGGCAGCTGCGGCGGCCTTCTTAGGGCGGCCGGCCTTGCCTTTGGCAGCAGGGGCTGCCTTGGCGGCTTTAGCACCGGCTTTGTTGCGGGCATTTTCTGCCTCCATCTCGCGCATAAATGCGTTTATGCTGGAGTCAATTTCGTCTTCAAACTTCTCTACCACTTTGGCAGCGGCTTTAATGGCAGCCTTTGCAATAGAGCCAGCCGCTGTGCTGTCCATATGAGACAGGCGGTCGATCATGTTTTGGGCCAGTTCGGCCACCAAATCCTTGCGGTACGATTTTTTATCGCTCATGGCGAAGAGAGTATTAAAGTTAGCTGAATGCGCCGGGTGTGCCGGCTCAAATAAAACCACGTACGCCCGACACTTGGGCGCCAGCATTGCTTAAGAAAATAAGAATTTCTTTGGTTAGCTGGTGCCGCAAATGCAAACGCGATGTAAATCTATACTGATTAAACCATTTTCAGGTTTCTTATTTAGAAAAGAAAGTCTGCCAGGCATGCCATACTACAGCGATTGATTCTTGAAAAATGTGCTCAAAAAGCACAAAAAATGCCCCTGGTAACCTAACCAGGGGCATCGTATTTAGTTAATACTACCAGCCAAAGGCTGTAATATTTTTTTACACTAGAGGTGAATAACCTCGCCGTAAGCGGCGGCGGCGGCCTCCATTACGGCCTCAGACATGGTTGGGTGCGGGTGAACGGACTTGATGATTTCGTGGCCGGTGGTTTCTAGTTTGCGGGCCACCACTACCTCGGCAATCATATCCGTCACGTTGGCGCCAATCATGTGCGCACCCAAAAACTCGCCGTACTTGGCGTCGAAGATCACCTTCACAAAGCCCTCTTTGGCACCAGAGGCAGAGGCTTTGCCCGAGGCCGAAAACGGGAATTTACCAACCTTGATTTCGTAGCCAGCCTCGCGCGCTTTGGCCTCGGTGTAGCCTACAGAGGCAATCTCTGGCGTGCAATACGTGCAGCCGGGGATGTTGTTGTAGTTGAGGGGCTCGGTGTGCAGGCCTTTTATTTTCTCTACGCAGATAATACCTTCTGCAGAGGCTACGTGGGCCAGCGCCTGGCCTTTGGTTACGTCGCCAATGGCATAAATGCCCGGCACGTTGGTACGATAGTAATCGTCCGTCACGATTTTGCCGTTTTCTACTTTAATACCGGCAGCCTCAAGGCCAATATCTTCGATGTTAGACGTTACGCCAACGGCAGAAAGGATGACGTCGGCCTCCAGGGTTACGTCGCCGCTCTGGGCTTTTACCAGTACCTGGTGCTTGGCGCCTTTTTTGGTGGCTTTGGTCACGCTCTGTACAGAGGCATTGGTCATAATTTCTATGCCCATTTTCTTGTACTCCTTTTCGAGCGCTTTAGACACGTCTTCATCTTCTACCGGCACAATGCGCGGCAAGAATTCGACGATCGTCACCTTGGTGCCCATTGAGGCATAGAAATAAGCAAACTCTACGCCGATGGCGCCAGAGCCTACGATAACCATTTTCTCGGGCTTTTTCTCGAGTACCATAGCCTTGCGGTATCCTACGATTACCTCGTTGTCTATGGGCAGATTGGGTAGCTCGCGGGCGCGGCCGCCGGTAGCCACGATGATGTGGGCTGCCTCAAGCAGTTGTTTTTCGCCTTTGTCGTTGGTTACCTCAAGTTTTTTATCGGCCGTCAGCCGGCCGTGGCCTGCGATAATGTCGATTTTGTTTTTGCGCATCAAAAACTGTACGCCTTTGCTCATGCCGCCGGCCACGTCTCGGCTGCGCTTGATTACGGCGTCAAAATCTGCATTTGCAGCGCCATCGGCTATGTTGATGCCGTAGTCTTTGGCATGCTGGATATACTGAAATACCTGGGCTGATTTCAGCAGTGCCTTGGTGGGGATGCAACCCCAGTTGAGGCATACCCCGCCCAGCTCTGATTTTTCTACTACAGCCGTTTTAAAGCCCAGCTGCGAGGCCCGGATTGCAGCTACATAGCCACCTGGGCCGCTGCCCAGCACGATAAGGTCGTACGTCGTTGCCATTGTTTTTGTATGCAAGAGGAGCGGCAGCCGTCGGCGGCATTGCTTGATGTACTGGCGGCAGGTATTTGCCAACCAGTGCCGGGGCCTTGCTTCTGTTGTCTGATAGGTGTTGCCGGCAGTTGCGCCTGCCGGCAGGCGCAAAAATAGCAGTTGGCCGCGGCCCTGGCCTTGGCTGCCCGTAGCTTTGCCCAAAAGCGGCGGCACCGGCCATACTATGCTTGATTTTTACGGACTCTTATTGCTGGCGGGCCTGGCCGGCGGGCTGCTGGCCGGGTTGCTGGGCATAGGCGGCGGCATCATTTTCTTGCTTGTGCTGCCCGAGGCGCTGCAACGGCTTGGGGTGGCCCCGGTAGATATGCCTGCCACGCAGGTGGCCAACGCCCTTTTGGCAACGCTGTTCTCGGCTTTGGCGGCATGCTATCAGCACCTGCGGTCGGGCACGGCAGGCCGGGCAGACGTTGCCTGGGTAGGCCTGCCTGCCGGTGCCGTGGCCTTAGCCAGCATGGCACTTATTGTGCAGCACCCCGCATTTTCTGAGCATGTTTTTAGTGTGGTGCTCCTGGTCATTTTATCTCTTTTACTGGCGCGGACGATTTACACCCTGCAGCCCCATCCATCTGCCTCTGCCCAAACCATACCTGACGACGCCCCTACCCCAACGGCCAAGCTCGCCGCCACCGGAGCCCTGGCCGGGCTCATCAGCAGCCTCACGGGCCTTGGCGGCGGCATCCTGGTAGTGCCCGCCTTGCGCGAGTGGGCCCGCTACCCCGTGCGCAGGGCCTCTTTCGTATCCTCTGGCACCATCGTTATCAGTAGCCTTGCGGCGCTCGTCTTTAGCCTACAGGCACAACCCAGGCACCCCCTTGCAGAGAGCCTGGGGCTGATTATCCCCACCGTGGCCTTGCCGCTGGGGGTGGGGGTTGTGGTGGCCGCGCCCATAGGTGTGCGCTGGGCCCAGGGCATCAGCCCTCGCCGGCTAACAATCCTCTATGCCGTGTTGGTGGCACTGGTGCTGGCACGCCGTATCTGGATGCTGGTTGGGTAGCAGAAAAAAGCCAGGCAAATGCGCTTTTTGAGGCGTTTGCTGTAATTTAATTAGCTACCCGCTGTGCCTTTCGTCCACCCGTTTGGCTAGAGATTAGCCTCGTTAATATGCCTATTACTCAGTTTGTATCAGGCATTTTATTCCTCTTCTTCTCCCACGTTTTTAAGCTTGCCAAGCAAGGCATAGGCACCGCGCACCACATAGCTGCCGGTGGCCTCTTGGCCTTCCAGCTTTACCTGGGTAAATCCGTCTTCGGCAAGGCCACGCGTAACCGGTACGAGTTTGTAGCCCGTCTTTCCCTTGGAGGCATCGCCCACGGCAAAAACGAAGTCGCCCCCCTCGTAGGTTACGATGGCCGCATCGGGCAGGGCCGCCACACGGCGTTGGTCAGTTTCTATTATGGCGCGTACAAACATGCCGGGCATAAAGCCGGTGTGGGCCTCGTCGTGGTGCAGATGCCCGTGCACGCGCAGCGTACGCTGTGCCGGATCTACCGAGCGGCCTATCAAATAGATGTCGGCATGGTGCTCGGCACTGCTGTCGATGGGCAGGGTGAACCGGATGGGCATGCCTTTGCGCAGCCGTGCCGCGTCTCGCTCAAAAACGGTAAGCTCCACATGCAGGTGCGAGGGGTCCACCAATTGGAACAGCGCATCCGTCGGAGTTACAGACTGGCCCGTCGTCACCAGCACCTCTTTCACAAAGGCATCTTTGGGGGCGCGCAGGGTGGCTGTGGTGGCAAAGGGCTTGCGGCCTGCGGGCAGGCCTGCCAGGCGCAGTTGGGCCTTCAGGCTCTCTAACTGCGCGGTAAGGGCGGCATACTCGGCCCGGGCGCGCTGCAGGTTTTTTTCGGGCGCGACCTCATCGGCCACCAGGGCCGATTGCCGCTCCAGGTCTGCCTGGGCAAAGGCCAGGCGCCCTTGCGTCTCCAGATATTGCTGTTGCAGCGTAATAAAGGCCGGGTTGCGGATGATGGCCAGCACCTCGCCTTGGCGCACGTGCTGCCCTTGCAACAGGCGCGTTTGCTCTACAATACCCCCCAGCGGCGCGTTTATGGAGATGAGCTGCTCGGGCGGCACGTCCAGCATCCCGTTTACCTTCAGGGTGCCCGCCAAGGCCCGCATCTGCAGTGCGCCCGTGGCAATTTGCGCCTGTGCAGCCTCGGCTTCGGTGAGATATACCACCTGGGCAGCCTCGGCCTCCGATGCGCTTGCCGCCGGAGTCTCTGCCTGCGCCTCGGCCGGGGCATTGGTTTTGGGCTGGCAAGCCGCAAGCGTACCCAGCAATAACAAGCTCGGCAGTCGCCAAAAAAGAGACAGCTTATTCATTTTCGGTAAGCAGATAGTCAATCTCCAGAGAGGTTTGGTTGTGGGCAAAGACAAGGTCTAAATACTCGGTTTGCAGGCGGAAAGCCCGCTCTAATTGTAGCAGATATTCGGTATAGCCAGCCTCGCCTGCCCTAAAGGCCTTGCTGGCCAAGCGTGCAATTAGCTGGGCCTGGGGCAGGGCCGTCTCGGTATAGAAGCGCAGGCGTGTCTGCTGGGCCTGCCGCTCTAGTAGCAGCGCCTCTAGGCGGCCGGCCAGCTCGGCCTGTGTGCGGCGGTAGATGGTGCGGGCGGCCTCGGCCTGCAAACGCGCCGCCTGCACTTTGGCCTTGAGGGGCCGCAGCCAAATCGGAAAAGCCACCCCCGCCTGCACGGCCTGGAAACGGTAGCTGCGGTCAAAATCACGCCGCACGCCGTTGATCTCTTGCGTGCCTGCCAGCGACTGGTTAAAGTAGCCCAGGGTCACGCTCGGACGCTGCAGCACCTGGGCCACCCGCACCTCTGCCTGGGCGGCCAGCACTTGCCCCTGGGCAAGTTGAGCCAGCAGTGTACGGGCCAGCCGGGCGCTGTCTGTACCCGGCGCGGTTTGCTGCAGGGGCAGCGGCTCCAAGGTGCTGTCGGCCAGGGAAGGGCGCGCATCGGCCTGCAGCAGGGCTTGCAATTGCCGCAAGGCCCCTGCATACTGCCCTTGCACGTGGGCGGCGGTGGCCTGCACCTCGCCCAGTTGCACGGTGGCCGTAGCAGACTCTATCCGGGCGGCCTCGCCTGCGCGGCGGCGGGCCTCGGCAGCCTTTAGAAACCAGGCATAGGTACTGTCTTGCAGGCGCAGCAGCCGCAGGCGGTGGCGGGCATGCAGCGCCGCCTGGAACTGCAAGCCCACCTGCCGGCGCACCTCGGCCCGGGCCAGGCTTAGTTGGGTCTGGCGGCTTAGCACCTGGGTGCGGGCCGCCTGGGCCAGGGCACCGTAGTAGCCCGGCCAGGGCAGCGTATGGGCCAGGGTAAACTGGTTGTCGGCATTGATGGAGTTAAACTGCCCGTAGCCCACCTGCAGACTGGTTGCCCCCAGTTGCCGGGCCCCAACGACCCCGGCCTGCCCCGCCGCCAACTGCTGCTGGGCCGCCAGAACCGTGCCGTTACTGGCCAGCGCCTGGGCAATGGCCTGCACCTGGGTAAGCCCTCCGGCGGGAGCTTGGGCTCCTGCTGGTTGCGCAAGCCCCACCAGGCCCAGCACGACTATGGCCGCCAAAGCCTTCCGCCTGAAAGCGCCCCAGCCAAGCTCTGTAAGCTCATAGAGCACGGGCAACACCACCAGCGTCAGCAGCGTGGCCGACACCAGCCCGCCGATGACGACCGTCGCCAGCGGCTTTTGTACCTCGCCCCCGCTGCTGTGGGCCAGCGCCATAGGCAAAAAGCCCAGCGAGGCTACGGTGGCCGTCATCAACACCGGGCGCAGGCGCACCTGCGTGCCCTCAAGGATGCGGGCGCGGACGTCGGCCCAGCCCTCGGCTTTGAGTTGGTTGAAGTAACCAATCAGCACGATGCCATTGAGCACGGCAACCCCAAACAGGGCAATGAATCCCACCCCAGCCGAAATGCTGAACGGCATCCCTCGTAGCCAGAGCGCCACCACGCCTCCAATGGCCGACAGCGGTATGGCCGTAAAAATGAGCACCGCCTGCCGCACCGAGTGGAAGGTGCTGTAGAGCAGCAAAAAGATCAGCACGAGCGCCACCGGCACAGCTATCTGCAAGCGCGCCGTGGCCGAGCGCAGGTTCTCGAACTGGCCGCCGTAGGTGGCATAATAGCCGGGGGCAAAGCGCACCTGCCCTTCGATGCGGCGCTGCAGGTCTGCCACGATGCTCTCCACGTCGCGCCCGCGTACGTTAAACCCGACTGTGATGCGGCGCTTGGCATCGTCGCGCTGGATCTGGCTCGGGCCGGTGACGTAGTCCACGTCGGCCACCTGCTCCAAGGGCACCTGGCGGCCGTCTGGGGCAGAGACAAAGAGCTGCCGCACGTTGGCGATGTCTTGGCGGAAGTCGCCCTGCAGGCGCACCACCAGGTCGAACCGGCGCTCCTGCTCATAGACCTGGCCTGCGGCCGCCCCTGCAAAGGCGGCCTGCACTGTCCGGTTGATGTCTTCTACCGAGAGGCCCAGCTCGGCCAGCTTCTCGCGCCGGATGCGGGCCACGATCTGCGTCTGGCCCGTGGCGCGCTCTACATAGACATCTTCTGCCCCGGGCACCTGCCGGGCCAGGCGGCCTACCAGGCGGGCGTAGGCGTCCAGTTGGGCCAGGTCTTCCCCAAAAATCTTGACCACCACGTCTTGCCGAGCCCCGCTGATGAGCTCATTGAACCGCATCTGAATCGGCTGCTGAAACCCGAATGTGACGCCCGGCAACACCGCCAGGGCCTCGGCCATTTTGGTGGCGAGCTCCTCGCGGGTGGTGGCGCTGGTCCACTGGTCGCGCTCTTTGAGTACTACGATCAGGTCGCACGCTTCCGGCGGCATGGGGTCTGTGGGTATGGCCGACGAGCCGATCTTGCCCACCACCTCAATCACCTCCGGAAACTGCCGCTTCAGGATACCGGCGGCCTTCTGGGCCTGCTCGGCCGTGTAGCCCAGCGACGAGCCCGGCAGCACCCGCGTCTCTACGGCAAAGTCGCCTTCTTCCAGCGTAGGCAGAAACTCGCCACCCATCTGGCTGAACAGCACCAGGGCCCCGGCCATCAGTCCGGCTGCCAGGCCCAGCACCAGCACCGGGCGGCGCAAGGCCTGGCCAACCACCCCACGGTACCACAAGGCCAGCCGCCCCAGCACACGATCGCTTAAAGTGGGCGCGTGGTGGGTGGTGCGGCTCAGTACCAGCGTACTCATCATAGGTACATAGGTGAGCGAGAGGATGAACGCCCCGCCAATGGCAAAGGCCACCGTCTGCGCCATCGGTTTGAACATCTTGCCCTCTATGCCTCCAAGGGCCAGTAGCGGTAGATAGACGATCAGGATGATGATCTCGCCAAAAGCCGCAAAGCTGCGGATCTGACTGCTGGCCTGATAGACTTCTTCGTCCATCTGCCCTTGCGATAGCTTACCCACGCGCGGGGCCAGGGCCAGCCGGTGCATCACCGCCTCTACAATGATGACGGTGCCATCTACAATAAGCCCAAAGTCTATGGCCCCCAGGCTAAGCAAGTTGCCCGACACGCCAAAGACGCGCATCATACCCACGGCAAACAGCATGGCCAGCGGTATGACCGAGGCCACCAGCAACCCCGCCCGCAGGCTGCCCAAAAACAGCACCAGCACAAACACCACGATGAGTGCCCCCTCTATCAGGTTCTTCTGCACGGTGTGGATGGCCGTGTTTACCAGCTTTGTGCGGTCTAGAAAAGGGCGAATGACGATGCCCGGCGGCAGCGTTTTCTGTATCTGCGCCACGCGCTCCTTTACCCCGGCTATTACCTCAGACGAGTTGGCCCCTTTCAGCATCAGCACCAGCCCGCCGACAGTCTCGCCCTCGTCGTTTTGGGTCAGCAGGCCGTAGCGTACGGCGTGGCCCAGGCGCACCTCGGCAACGTCTCGAACCAGCACGGGCACGGGCAGGCCGGGGCCGGGCGGGCGTACCACCACCTGTTCGATCTGGGCAGCGGTGCCCGCCAGGCCTTCTGTGCGGATGAAATAGGCCACCGGTCCCTTGTCTATAAAGGCCCCGCCTGCGTTGCCATTGTTGCGCTCTAGGGCAGAGAAAACGTCGCCCACCGACAAGCCATAGCTCCGCAGGCGCTCGGGGTTCAGGGCCACCTCGTATTGCTTCTCGAACCCGCCGAAGGAGCTTACGTCTGCCACGCCGGGCGTGCCCAGCAGTTGGCGGCGCACCAGCCAGTCTTGCAGCGTGCGCAGCTCGGTAGGAGTGTAGCGGTCGCGGTAGGCCGGTGCCACCTCGAGGGCATACTGATAAATCTCGCCTAGGCCCGTCGTTACCGGTGCCAGGCCCGGCTGCCCGGCGCTGCGCGGAATCTCGTCTCGCACCTGGCCGAGCCGCTCGGTTATCTGCTGGCGGGCCCAGTAGATGTCTGTGCCGTCCGGAAAAACCACCGTTATGACCGACAACCCAAACCGGCTAAAAGACCGCACCTGCTCGATGCCCGGCACGGTGGCAATGGCCTGCTCTATGGGAAAGGTAATCAGGCGCTCCACGTCTGCCCCGCCCAGCGCCGGAGACTGGGTGATGATCTGCACCTGGTTGTTGGTGATATCTGGCACGGCATCTATGGGCAGATGCACCAGGGCATAGCCGCCCCAGGCCACCAGCCCCAGGGTAAATAATCCGACGAGCAGCTTCTGCCGGATGGAGAAGCGGATCAACAGGTCGAGCATTTAAGCAACGATGGTATTTGGAAGCGAAGCAAAAAACAGAGAAAAAGGCGCGCAAATCTGCCGCCTGCCCTGCCCACGAGCCTGCAAGAGGCTTGCAGCCAGGCTAAGACATGGAGGCCCTGCCCACCGTGGGCAGGGCCAGGCTATCTGTTTAAGCTTTTGCTTGCGGAGGCCGCCACAACGGCTGGCCCACACCTTGGCGAGCTGCCTCTACCACATGGCCGCATAAAACACGGGCTGCATCGGCATGGGCTGGCACCGCCACGGGCATGGCCGGCAGGCAAAGCGGCGGCGACACTATGGCCCAAACAACGCTGGCACCAGGGTTCAGGGCCAGGTCTCGATGGGCACCTGTAGGGTCGTCGTGGCTGTGTGCCACAAAGTGATCGTACACAAAGGCCAGTAGCGATACCTCGGCGTGCTCGGATACACGGTGCTGGTTCCACACGGCGGTGGCGCGCACAAGCTCGTGGACGTCTGCCCGGGGCACAATGCCCACCAGCAACATCTGCAAGCCCAGCAAAACCGCCCAAAAGCGCCGCATACTTGGCAAAGATAGAGCAAGGCTGAAAGTTGAGAGTTGAAAGTTGAGAGTTGAAAGTTAGCTAACCCCTAAGGCCTACTGTGCAAGGGCTTGGCCCGCTTATACTGTTCAATGGCTTTGCCATTGTCACGTGCTCTTGCGAGGCTGCGCCTCGCCTGTAGGCCAAGGAGATAGACCTGGCAGCCTGCGGATGGCGTGGGGGTGCGGGGTGAGTGGCGTTACGCTAGCCCGTTGTTCTCCGTGTTCACCCCAGGCTAAAGCCAGGGGCTACTGCTATGGCGACGGCTAAAGCCGAACGCTTAATTGATGTTTTCAGGTAGTTGTAAGCTGTTTTTGTCGGGGAATGTCGGCGGGTTTGTCGGAGCTTATTGCGGAAGTGGTTCAGTCTGAAGACTGTGCTGTAATGGGCGTCACAAGTCATCGCTCCCCTAATCGGGTCGCTGAAGACTTGCGACAGGTTGCGGGCGGGTAAAGTACCGCGTGGCAGGGGGCGGCGCCTGAGTTTGTGCCGTTGTGCCGGCTTTGCGGTAGGGGGGGTGCAGGGCTGGAGCCCTGCCAGCTATGGTTACGAGGGCTGGAGCCCTCGAACAGCACCTCTTTGAGGTTAAGCCATATGCCGAAGGCTCAAAGCGTTCGGCTTTAGCCGTCGCCTTAGCAGTAGCCCCTGGCTTTAGCCTGGGGTGCACACGCGGGCTGATCGCGGGCTACAGCCCGCGCTACAATCCACACCCCCAAGCCATCCGCAGGCTGCCAGGTCTGCCGCCCTGGCCTACAGGCGAGGCGCAGCCTTGCAAGAGCACGTGACAATGGCAAAGCCATTGCACAGTATAAGCGGGCACAGCCCTTGCACAGTCGTCAAGGGGACAGGCGCAACTTTCAACTCTCAACTATCAACCCTCAACTTTCAACTTTCAACTTTCAACTTTCAACTTTCAACTTTCAACTGCCAACTTCCACCTTTGCCGCGTGGGCTTTTATCGTGCGTATGCCAAACCTGGTCTAGACTTTACCCTGGCTGCCATCGGCCTGGTTGTCTCGCTGCCGCTTATGCTGCCTACCACGCTGGCGCTGGCCTGGTTCAACCGGGGCAGGCCGTTCTTTACACAGGTGCGGCCGGGCCTGGACGGCAAATTGTTCACGATCTACAAGTTCAAAACTATGAACGACCGGCGCGGCCCCGATGGCGAGCTGCTGCCCGATGCCGACCGCCTGACGCCCGCCGGCCGCTTTGTCCGCCGCACCAGCCTAGACGAGCTGCCGCAGTTGCTCAACGTACTGCGGGGCGAGCTGGCCCTGGTGGGACCCCGACCCCTCTTGCCTGAGTATATGCCCCTCTACAACGCGCACCAGGCACGGCGGCACCAGGTACGGCCTGGCATCACCGGTTGGGCGCAGGTAAACGGACGCAACGCCATCGGCTGGGCTCAAAAGTTTGACCTGGACGTGTGGTACGTAGACCACCTCTCGTTTTCACTCGACCTCAAGATCCTCTGGATGACCGTCCGCAACGTATTGCGCGCCAAGGACATCAGCGCCGAGGGCCACGTAACGGTAGAGAAGTTCAGGGGCAATGGATAAGGCCTGCGCCTGCCCTAGATCCACGAGCCTACAAAGGCGTTAAGCAAGTTTGCCAGCCACCAAAACCCCGCCGCGGCCCAGGCAGGCAGCACGCCGTAAACCACCACGCGGTTGCGCAGCGACAGGCCCGGAAAACGCGCAAAGGCCTGCAAGCGCATGGCCAGCGACGCTATCAGCCCATAGCCCAGGGCCAGCAACCCAATCACCGCCCACAGCACCAGGGTCTGCACGGGCAGGTCGGAGCCTAAAAAGATGTTGGCCAGCACAGAAGCCACCAGCAACAGCGGCAATAGCAGCGCACCAGCCGCAATCGCTGTAAACCAGAAACGTGCCAAAATCTGCACCATACAAGGGCTAAGGTAGGGCAAGTGGCCGAGATTTACAACGGCTACCCAGCCGCCCCCATCCAGGCCAATACCCCCAGCACCGTGCCAACCGAACCCAAAAACACCATCAGCCCATAAAACAGGTTGCGCAGGCGCAACTGATCTAACACCAGAGAGATAGCCCCCAGCACCAGGCTTACCTGCAAAAACAGCACAGACAGGTCGAAGGTGTCGCCTGCTTTGCCCAGGCGCTCGGCTTCGGCCTGCCACTCCAGGGCACCCGTAATCTGGCCTAACTGCCCGTCTCGCTCTTGCACCCAATTCTCCTTGCCCACGGCGGCAGAGCCTTTCAGAATCTCGGCCTTTTCTTTTTTATAGCGTTGAAGGTCGCCCTCGATGGAGGTCAAATCCTGGGCAAGGGCACCTTGGGCGGTGGGCTGGATGGCTCCGGCCCGTGTCAGGGCCTGCAAAAGGCCGATTTGCTGCTCTACTACAGCCTCTTTGATAGACTTGCTCTGATACCACTGGAAGGCAGCCGCTTTCTCGTTGATGGCAATCAGTTCATCGTCGCCAAACTTGCCGGCGGCCAGGTCTATGATAGAGAGCAGCGTGGCCAGCACGGCCAGCGTAACGGAGCAAAGCGTCTCAAAACGCTTTTCAGATGCAGAAGACATTGGTATTATTTCTATTTCTCTGGGATTGCCAAAAATAGAAAGTCGATATATGTTAGAACAAACACACTACTTACCTGCGAATCTGCGCTCGCACTCGGCCCAGTTTACCACGTTCCAGAAGGCAGAGATATAGTCTGCCCGCTTGTTCTGGTATTTGAGGTAATAGGCATGCTCCCACACGTCCAGCGCCAGAATTGGAGTGCCCTGGCGGATGCCCTTCAGCGGCATTAGCGGATTGTCTTGATTGGGTGTGCTGGTGATAAAGAGCTGGCCGTCTGCCCCCTTGCATAACCACGCCCAGCCAGAGCCGAAGACGCCCTTGGCCTCTTTCTCGAAGGCGGCCTTTAGCGCATCTAGCCCACCCAGATCTTTGTCTATGGCAGCTGCCAGAGCTCCGCTGGGTTTGCCAGGGCCGTTGGGCGTCAGCAGCGTCCAAAAGAGGTTGTGGTTGTAGTGGCCGCCACCGTTGTTGCGCACCGCTGCAGGCTGTTTGTCCATCACCTTTTGCAAAGCCTCCAGAGAGAGGTTGGCCTCTGGCTTGCCCTTGAGCGCGTCGTTGAGCTTGTCTACATACGCCTTGTGGTGTTTGCCGTGGTGTATCTCCATGGTCTGCGCATCTATGTGCGGCTCTAAGGCAGCAAAGCCGTAGGGCAGCGCGGGCAGGGTAAACTCCACAGGCTGGGCCAGCAGATCTAGGTGCGGCAATATGGCAGCGCCCAAGGCAGCCGTCAGCGTGGTTTTCAGAAAGGTGCGCTTCTGCATCAGGCCAAGTTAGGTAGAGGGCGTCTGTTTCTGTGGGTTGCCCCGATGGCATCAAGGCTGGCCGGCGGCTAGTAAACGTCTGTAATGCTTGCCGTCTGGCCCCGAAACTCGTACGGCTCGCCCTTCTTTTTGCCTGCCATTGCCTTAAAAAGCGGCGCCGAGGGCGACAGCGCAAAAAACGTATCTCCGTTCAGCTTCACCTGCCCCAGGCTGATGGATATAAACAGCTTTTGCCCGGCCGACGTCTCTACCACTGCCCCAAAGCTGGTGTCTTTGCTCTCGGCAAGGGCCGTTACCTTGTGCAGCAGGGCCATATCATCCAGGGCCTGATCCAACTGCCGGGCAAAGAGGTCGCGCTTGTTCTGCATCTCCTCGCGGTAGCTGTTGAAGAGCTTCTCTTCCGTGTCGTCGTCGTTGTCGTTGGCAGACTGTTGGGCCTCCAGCATGGCGGCGCGCAGTTGCTCCACGTTTTGGGTTTGCAGGCGCAGGCACTCCGTCAGCAATTGTTGCTTGCGCTTTAGTTTGTCGTCTTGGGCCATAAGGTGTAGGCGTTCTCCTTGTCAGGAAAAAGGGCGGGCAGCGTCAGAGTTTATGATGGCTACGGGAAGCGTCGATAGCGTCGGGGGGGCGGTGCCCAATAACGCAGGCCAAGGCCGCTTTGTTTGCCACTCTTGCAAGCGCAAAGCTAGGGGCGGGCTTGTGCCAACAAAACAAGTTTGTACCAAAGAGGCCGGCTACTTGTCGTCAAAGTTTTCCTTTTCGCGCTCCAGCACCTGGCCTTCGGTGGCGCTGTCTGCCTCGGGGCCACGCTTCCATAGGTTGCAGTCTAGCACCACGGCAAAATTCTTGGGTTTGGCAAATCGCCCTTTGCGCACACCGGTGGCCGGGTCGGCGTAGGCGGCATCCATGTAGTAGCTCCAGATGGGCAGGGCCATCTTAGAGCCCTGGCCCTGGTTAAAGGTGCGGAAGTGGATAGACCGGTCGTCGCCACCTACCCATACCCCGGTTACCAGGTCTTTGGTGATGCCGATAAACCAACCGTCGGAGTAGTTGCTGGTGGTGCCTGTTTTGCCGCCCACTTCGTTGCCAGCCAGCGTATTGCCCAACCGGTAGAGGCCCAGGGCCGTGCCGTTGCGCTCTGTGGTGGCGCCCCGCAGCATGTGCACCATTTGGTAAGCCGTCTCCTCGCTGATGGCCTCGCGGCGCTCGGGGTTGAAACGCTGCAGCACGTTGCCGTTTTTATCCTCGATGCGGCTGATGTACCAGGGCTTGGTCCAGGTGCCGTGGTTCACAAAGGCCCCATAGGCCCCTACCATCTCATACACCGACACATCGCTGGTACCCAGAGACAGGGCCGGCACCGGGTCCAGGTCTGCCGTAATGCCCAGCCGCCGGGCATAATCTACCACGCGGGCCACGCCCACCTTATCTATCAACTGCGCCGCTACCGAGTTAATAGACTGCGCCATGGCCTTGCGGAGGCTCATTTTCTCGCCGCTCCATTTGCCGTCGGAGTTCTTCGGCTCCCAGCGCATGCCTGTCTCGGGCATATAGATAGACACGGGCGCATCTACCAGCTCGTAGCAAGGCGAGTAGCCGTTGTCTATGGCCGCCGTGTAAACAAAGGGCTTAAAAGCAGAGCCCGGCTGCCGCCTGCCCTGGCGCACATGGTCGTACTTAAAAAACTTGTAATTTATGCCCCCCACCCAAGCCCGGATGGCGCCAGAGCTGGGGTCCATGCTCATCAGCCCCGTGTGCAGGAAGTGCTTGGCATACCGCAGCGAATCCATCGCCGAGGCCCGGGCCCGAAACTCGCCCTGCCAGCTAAAGAACGTGCGCGGCACCTTGCGCCGCATCATGGCCATGGCGCTGTCTTTATCGCCGTCGTACTGCTCTAGCGCGTTGCGGTAAGCCGGAGACCGGGCCAGCGCATTCTGGATGAAGTTAGGTATCTGCTTGCCCTCTTCGTCGGCCCAGGGGTTGCGCTTGCGCCAGTATTTAAAGAACTCGGCCTGCTGCTTGGCCATGTGCCGGGCCACGGCAGCCTCGGCATAGGTCTGCAAGCGGCTGTTGATTGTCGTATGGACGCGCAACCCATCGGCAAACAAGTCTATGCCCCGCTCTTTGCAGAAGGCAATCAGGTCTTTGCGCAGCTCGGCGCGGAAGTAAGGTGCCAGGCCGTCGTTGTGGCTCTCTACCTTGTAGCGGCTCATGTCGATGGCCTGGGCCTTGTACCCTTCGGCCTCGGCTTCGGGCAGAAAGTCGTACTTCACCATCTGGTCTAGCACGGTGTTGCGGCGGGCCAGGGCGGCCTTCGGGTTCAAGATGGGCGAGTAGAGCGTCTGCCCCTTGAGGACGCCCACCAGCAGTGCCGCCTCTGGCACAGAGAGGTCTTGCACGCGCTTGCCAAAGAAGGTCCGCGCCGCCGTCTTGATGCCGTAGGCGTTGGAGCCAAAGTCCACCGTGTTGAGGTACATCGTCAGAATCTCCTCTTTGGTGTAGCCGCGCTCTAGCTTCACGGCCGTGATCCACTCCTTCGTCTTAATGATGGCAATGCCCAAGCCCTTTACCGTCGTCAGCGGGCCCTCATAGGCCTCTGAGCGGGTGTCGAACAGGTTCTTGGCAAGCTGCTGGCTGATGGTGGACGAGCCCCGTTTCTTGCCCGTGAGCAAATAGAATGGCACGGCCGAGATGCCCAGCACATCTATACCGCTGTGGTCTTCAAAGCGGACATCTTCGGTGGCGATCAGGGCCCGCACCAGGTTGGGAGACAGCTCTTTGAACGTGGCCGGCGAGCGGTTCTCGCGGAAGTACTTGCCCAGCAGCACACCATCCTGGCTGTACACCTCCGAGGCCAGCTCAGACTTGGGGTTGAAGAGCTTGTCTAGCCCCGGCATACCCCCAAAAAGGCCAAACAGGTTGATGGCCACCGCCCATACATAGACGATAAAGCCGCCGATCACCGTCAGGGCGGCAGCCCAGGCAGCGATTACCCATCCCCAACCCTTAAACTGGAATCCGGCCGATTTCTGCATATCACGCACCAAGCACCCAAAACGCGCCAACGGCCCGTTTGGTGCAAAGATGTAGGGCGGGGGAGGCACACCCGCTTTAGAGCAACCATAAAGGTCTCCCTACCCGTTTAATAGGCCTAACTTGGCCCACTGCGCACAAGCCGCTTTCTTTGTTGTTGCAACCTGGCCTGTCTGGGCCTACCCTTCCTTCTCCAAACCTGTGAAAATCCTCGTTACCGGCGGTGCCGGGTTTATTGGCTCCCATACGGTGGTAGAGCTGGCTGCGGCTGGCTACACGCCCGTAATCGTAGATAACTTCCAGAACTCGGAGCGCTCTGTGCTGCAAGGGCTGGAGCGCATCATGGGCAGGCCGGTCATCTGCTACGAGGCCGACTGTGCCGACACCTCAGAGCTGGAGCACATTTTGCAAAGGGAGGGCAACATCGCAGGCGTTATCCACTTCGCGGCAGACAAGGCCGTGGGCGAGAGCGTGCAGCACCCCCTGAAATACTACCGCAACAACATCGGCAGCACGGTGGCGGTGCTAGAGGCCATGCAGGCGCACGACGTGCACAACTTCGTCTTCTCTAGCAGTTGCACCGTTTACGGCGAGCCCGAGCAGCTCCCTGTAACGGAGCAGAGCCCCGTGCAGCCCGCCGCCAGCCCCTACGGCAACACCAAGCAAGTCTGCGAAGAGATTATCCGAGACGTGGTCGGCAGCGGGGCAAGGCTCAAGGCGCTGTCGTTGCGGTACTTTAACCCCATCGGGGCCCACCCCTCGGCCGAGATTGGGGAGCTGCCCCTGGGCGTGCCGGCCAACCTGGTGCCCTTCATCACGCAGACGGCCGCCGGTATCCGCCAGCAGCTCTCCGTCTTCGGGCACGACTACCCCACCGCTGACGGCACCTGCATCCGAGACTACATCCATGTGGTGGACCTGGCCCAGGCCCACGTCCGCGCCCTGGAGGTGCTGGCAGGCCAACCCGCCGAGCACAGCTACGACTTTGTCAACATCGGCACCGGGGCCGGGGCCAGCGTGCTGCAGGTCATCAACACCTTCGAGCAGGCCACCGGCGTCAAGGTCAACTACCGCCTCACCGACCGCCGCCCGGGAGACGTGGTGCAGATTTACGCCTCTGTAGAGAAGAGCAAGCGCCTGCTCGGTTGGCAAACCCAGCTCAGCCTAGAGCAAGCCCTGGTAGATGCCTGGCGCTGGCAGCAACGGCTGCAAGGCCGGTAGCATAGCACTATTTTGTATGTCAGGCAGGCTTCACTGCCTCAACCAACGTGCGGCCATCTGCACCGGCATACGGCGCCCGCACGCCGCGGAACCCATGCCGCCGCAGTTGCCGCTGCAGCTCGGCCGGGGCCACAAAGAGCCAGCTGAACGGCTCTGTCCGCGTAGCTCCATAGCGAAACCTGAACCAGACTTCGTCGGGCCGCCGGGCTTTGTCTGGGGGTTTGGGCAGATAGTCTACCGTGCTGGTGTCGAGCAGCAGCCGACCGCCCGGTGCAAGGCAATCGCGCAGCCAGGGCAGGTAGGCGGCCAATCCTTCAAATGTGCCAGCCAGCCCGGCGCCGTTCATGAGTGCCAGGGCCGTGTCGTACACCGGGCCGGGCCGATAGGTTTGCCAAGGCGCGGCCTCCACCCGCGCTACGCCCCGGGCCATGCAGAGCCGGGCGCAGTCGGCATCGGCTTCTAAGGCGGTGGGGCTGTGCCCCATGTCTTGCAGGGCCAGGCTGTGCCTGCCCGCTCCGGCCCCTACATCAAGTACCTGGCCCCGGGCCTGTTGCAGGGCCAACTGGTCTAGCGGGGCCATCTGGGCTAGAGGTAGAAAGAAGAGCGCCTGGCTCATCTCCTCGTCGGCGGCGCGGTCGCACTCTACCACCAGCGGGCGGTGCGGTGCACCCAGATGATGGTCCCACAAAGCCGTGCCCAGTACACCCATGCGAGGTTAAAGGTAGAACGAAGTTGAGAAGTTGAGAAGTTGAAACCCGACACTGGTCCCGGTCTGCGACCGGGACCCACCCCCGCAAGACCTCTGCGGTCTCCAGACCGCTCGAACGGAGGGCTCAGGGCTGCGCATTACGTTTGCACCCCTGTAGGACAGGGCGCAGACCTGTCCCCACGGATGATATGGGGTTGCGTTTTCGGTGTTCATTTTTCGCTATTGTTGGTCAAGTCAATTAGCTTATAGTCAGATAGTTGTAAGCGTTGTTTGCCGGGGCTTTGCCTGTCTTTTGGCGGGGTGGATTGAGGCCGACGGGAGTCGGCCGGCAGGTCATCCTTAGACGGGAGTCTAAGGATAGCACGGGGGCGGGTTAGGCTTTGGGGCTTGGACAGGTCTGGCGCCCTGTCCTACAAGCCAGCGGGTTGGGCCTAGGGTAGAGCAAAACCCGCCTAGCGTAGCCCTGAGCTCTCCGTTTGAGCGGTCTGGAGACCGCTTAGGCCTTGCGCGGGTGGGTCCCGGTCTGAGACCGGGACCAGGGACCATTCTCAACGCTCAACTTTCTACGCCCCCCTATACACTTTGGCCCTACCTTGCGTTACATAGCATAGAACTATGAGCACGGCCAATAAATCACGTATCCTCTGGGCAGACGACGAGATCGATCTGCTGCGCCCGCACATCCTTTTTTTAGAGCAGAAGGGCTACGCCGTCACGCCTGTGCCGAGCGGGGCTGATGCGCTGGAGCAAGTGCAGGCCCAGCCGTTCGACATCGTCTTTCTAGATGAGAACATGCCCGGCATGACGGGCCTCGAGGCCCTGGCGCAGATCAAGGCCCTGCGCCCCAGCCAGCCCGTGGTGATGATCACCAAGAGCGAGGAGGAGCACATCATGGAGGATGCCATCGGCTCTAAGATTGACGACTACCTCATCAAGCCGCTCAACCCGAACCAGATCCTGCTCTCGGTCAAGAAGATCCTGGATGCCCGCCGCCTCAAAGAAGAGAAGACCAACATGGGCTACCAGCAGGACTTCCGCAACCTGGCCATGGCCTACAACGACCGCATCGGGCACGAGGAGTGGGCCGACATCTACAAAAAGCTGGTCTATTGGGAGCTGGAGATTGACCGCACCCCCAACCGGCAGATGGGGGAGGTGATCTACATGCAGAAGGACGAGGCCAACGCGAACTTCGCCAAGTTCATCGAAGACGAGTACGAAGACTGGCTCAACGACCCCAAGGCCGAGCGCCCGCTGATGAGCCACCGGATGATGCAGGAGCGCGTCTTCCCCCTGCTGAAGGGCGCTCAGGAGCCGGTCTGGTTCATTTTGATAGACAACCTGCGCCTAGACCAGTGGAAGGTGCTGCAACCGGCCCTGGAGGAGATGTTTCGCCTGGAGGAGGAGAGCCACTACTACTCCATCTTGCCCACCGCCACGGGCTTTGCGCGCAATGCCATCTTCAGCGGCTTGCTGCCCAGCGAGATGGCCCAGCGCCACCCCAACCTCTGGGTGGGCGACGACGAGGAAGAGGGCAAAAACCTGCACGAGGAGGAGTTTCTGCGCCTGCAGCTAGACCGCGTGGCCGCCACCAAGGGCCTCAAGATGAGCTACCACAAGATCCTCAACACGGAGGCAGGCAAGCAATTGGCCGACAAGCTCGGCAACCTGTGGGGCAACGCGCTCAACGTGATCGTGTACAACTTTGTGGACATGCTCAGCCACGCCCGCACCGAGACGGCCATGATCCGCGAGCTGGCCCCAGACGAGAGCGCCTACCGCTCGCTTACCCAAAGCTGGTTTGCCCACAGCCCCTTGCAAGAGATTCTGGCCAAGATTGCCGCCAAGGGCGGGCGCGTCGTCATCACCACAGACCACGGCACCATCCGCGTGCGGCGGCCCTTCAAGATTGTGGGAGACCGGGCCGTGAACACCAACCTGCGCTACAAGGGCGGCCGCAACCTCGGTTACGACGACGACGGAACGGTACTGGCCGTCCGCAAGCCCGAGCGGTTCTTTCTGCCCAAGCCCAACGTGAGCACCAGCTACGTCTTTGCCAAGGCAGACTACTTTCTGGCCTACCCCAACAACTACAATCACTATGTGCAGTACTACAAAGACACCTTCCAGCACGGGGGCATCTCGCTGGAGGAGATGATCATCCCCTTTGTGGTGATGAAGGGGCGCTAAAGCAATAGCCATGGACTTTACCACCCGCCCCGCCGGGCCCGAGGCACTGCCCCTGATCTTACAGATTTTGCAAGAAGGGGCCGAGAGGCTGCAAAGGCAGGGCATAGATCAATGGCAAGGCTGGCACCACCCCGACGCCGAGCGCCTGGCCTGGCTGCAGGAGGGCCTGGCCCAGGGGCAGTTCTACTTTATTGAAGCCGAGGGCCAGACCATCGGCATGTACCGCCTGCTGGCCTCAGACGAGCTCTACTGGGGCCCGCAGACGGTGTCGGCGCGGTATGTGCACTCGCTGGCCGTGCGGCCGGCCTGGGCGGGCAAGGGCATCGGTGCCAGCTTGCTGCAGCGCCTCTTTGCCGAGGCTAAGGCAGCGGGGGCCAGCGTCTTTCGGCTAGACTGCGTGGCCACCAACCCCGCCCTGCGCCGCTACTACGAGGGCCTCGGCTTTGCCGCCGTGGGCGAGGTAGCCCTGCGCGGCCAGCGGTTCACCTTGCTGGAGCGGCCACTTTAGCCCGGCTTTCTACCTTTGCGGTTATGGCCGACAACCGAAGTCGCAATCGCAACATACTCTTTGGGGTGGCCGTGCTGTTTACGGTCATCATCGCGTTTTTTGCCTGGGACATGGCCCGCCAAACGACCTGGCGCGGCTCTAAAGGCCAGCTCAAAACGCGCATCGAGGGCGAGCTGAAGAAGTAACCTCCCCCCTACCCTGGCGCGGTATGCTCACCTTTCTGCCATCGGCTTCCGAGCCCACGCGTGCTGCAGCCGAGGCTTTTGTAGATGCCTGGCAAGCGGGCCAAGCCACCGTTGACCAGCAAACCAGCGGTAGCACCGGCACCCCCAAGTCCATAGCCATTGAGCGCACCCGCATGGAGGCCAGCGCCGACGCCACGGCCCAGGCCCTGGGGCTGCAAACCGGCAGGCAGGCGTTAATCTGCCTGAGCGCCGACTACATTGGCGGTAAGATGGCGCTGGTGCGCGGCCTGCGCCTTGGCTGGGATCTGTACGTAGCCGAGCCCGGCGCCTATGCCTTGGCAGACTGGGACCTGCCCCACGCGCCCTACCACGCCAGCCTGGTGCCCCTGCAACTGGAGGCGACCCTGGCCGAAGCCGACCTGCGCCGACGCCTGCAAGGCATGCACAGCGTATTGATTGGCGGTGCCCCGCTGAGCCCCGGCCTGGAGGCCGCCTGCCGGGGTATGGCGGGGGTGGCGCTCTACCATACCTTCGGCATGACGGAGACGGTGAGCCATGTGGCCCTGCGCCGCCTCAACGGGCCGGAGGCTAGCGACTGGTTTACGCTGCTGCCGGGCCACCAGGCCCGCACCGATGCCGAGGGCTGTCTGGCCGTGTGCGGGCCCACCACGGGCGGGCAGTGGGTGCAAACCAAAGACCAAGTAGGGCTGGAGGGGGACCGCTTCCGCTGGCTGGGCCGGGCAGATTTTACCATCAACACCGGGGGGGTAAAGCTGCAACCCGAAGGCCTGGAGGCCGAGCTGGCCCCGCTGCTGGAGGCCTTTGGGCTACCGGCCGCCTTTTACCTGATAGGACGGCCCGACGAGCGCCTGGGCCAGGCCGTTACGCTGGTGCTGGAGCAGCCCACCCCCCTGCCCGAGGCAGAGGCCGAGTACCTGCTCCGCTACCTGGCCGAGCGGCTGCCGCGCTTCCATGCCCCCCGGCGGGTAGAGGCGGTGGCCCAGCTGCCCCGCACGCCCACAGGCAAAATCAAACGAGGTTAGGCGCTGGCAGGCAAGAAAACCTCTGCCATCATGCAGCGGGCCGAGCCGCCGCCCACCTTCTCTATGGTGGGGATGGGCAGGGGCAGCAACGGACCGAAGGCCTCCATGGCCGTGCGCTGGGCAGGCGTAAAGCCGTCGTAGGCCGTCTGGCTCATGACTGTGACAGGGCCTTGGGTACCCCGCACTTGCAGGATGTTGGCGCAGAAGGCCTCCTCGGTCTGCTGGGCCGTAAGGTCGATGACCTTATGCCGCTCGGCCAGCTTGGCGCGGACGTGAGCCCGCTCGGCCGCATCCGGAATGCATTCCAGGCATACGGCGGCAAAGCCTTCGGCGATGGCCAGCATCACGTTGGTATGGTAAAACGGCTTGCCGTTGCGGCTGCGGGTCTGGAAGGTGACGACCTCTTGGTAACCGGCCTGGCCTGCCCAGGTCTGGAGCGCCGCCGCATCCGTCCGCTCCGATAGGGCGGCGTAGGCTACGCGGCCCACCCTATCCAAGATGAGGGAGCCTGTCCCTTCCAGCACGGGGGCCGCGGCATCGTCTAGCCTTACGAGCTTGAGGGGGCTGCGGCGCTGCAGGCCCAGCAACGCCTCCAGCGCAGGCCATTGCAGGGTTTCGGCCTGGCGGTTGCGGCTGGCCATTTTAAAGATGTAGGCGCTGCCGTCGGCCTCGGTGGCAAACCAGTTGTTGGGGAAGACGGCATCGGGCAGCTCGGGCAGGCCGGCGGGCTTCTCCAGCACAACCACGTTTACCCCTGCGCCGCGCAGCAGGGCCACGGCTTGGTCAAACTCGGCGCGCACGGTGCGGCGCAGGGCATCAGTAGGTGCCTCTATGCGGTTTTGAAACTCGTTGTTGGCCGCCGTCTCTTCGTTAAAGGCAAAGTCGGTCGGTGGTACCATCAGGATGGTATCGGTCAGTTGGCCGGGCATGGTGCAAAGGTCGGCACAAGTTGCCAGATGTGCCAGCGGGCAATCCTAGCCCCGCTTCAGGCGCTCATACTCGGCCTCTGGGCTAAAGAGGGTATTGCGGTAGTAGGCGCTTATGTAATTAGCGAGCAGGCCTACGCCCCAGCCGAGCGTGGTAAAAATGGGCCAAGGCTCGCTTATGTTGTCTGTAAAGGCCCAAAGAAGCCACAAAAACGTGTTTACGAGCACATAGACCAGCGCGTGCATCTTAAAGCCGGCGCGTGCTTTAGCCATACGCCAAAGGGCGCGGTCTTGGTCAGAGGTTAGGTCGGGTCGCATAGCACAGTATTTAATTCGGAAGGTAAGCAAATGTATAGACGGAGCGCCGCAATGCCAACGACCGTCATCTTTGCACAAAAGCTAGCGGGGCCTGGCGGCCCTGCGCACACCTATGGCAGAAGAACTCATACTCGTAGAGCGCCAGGCCAGGCCCGGCATCGCCGTCTTAAGGCTGAACCGCCCAGCCGACCTAAATGCGCTGAACCTGGAGCTGATGACCCAACTGCGCGACCGCCTGCAAGAGCTGGAGCAAGACGCCGACGTACGCATCTGCGTTTTGACGGGCAACGAACGCGCCTTTGCCGCCGGCGCAGACATCAAGCAAATGGCAGGCCGCACAGCCGTAGATATGTGGCAGATAGACCAGTTTGCCATTTGGGACGGTATCCGTCGGTTCAAAAAACCCCTCATTGCGGCTGTATCTGGGTTTGCCCTGGGTGGCGGCTGCGAGCTGGCCATGCTCTGCGACATGATCGTGGCATCGGACACGGCCCAGTTTGGCCAGCCCGAAATCAAGATCGGCGTTATCCCGGGGGCTGGGGGTACGCAGCGCCTTACCCGCGCCATTGGCAAGGCACGCGCCATGGAGCTGGTGATGAGCGGCCGTTTTATAGACGCCGTCACGGCGGAGCGCTGGGGCCTGGTAAACAAAATAGTACCTGCCTCTACCTACTTAGAGGAAGCTTTGCGTTTTGCCCAGCCCTTTGCGCAGATGTCTCCGCTGGCACTGCGGGCCGCCAAAGAGGCCGTCAACGGTGCTTACGAAAACCACCTGCAAGAGGGCCTGCTGCAAGAGCGCCGGAACTTCTACCTGCTCTTCTCGTCAGAAGATCAGAAAGAAGGTATGGCCGCCTTCGTCGAAAAGCGCAAGCCCGAGTGGAAGGGCCGCTAGCTCCCAGCCCAAAAGCAAAGCGCCCCGTCTGGCCAGACGGGGCGCTTTGCTTTTGGGCCAGGCTGAGGATCGGCTTATTGTACCGTCAGCCGCTGCGTAACGGGGGGCTGGCCGGCAGCCTCCAGGCGGACGATGTACACACCGGCCTTGGCCGGCGGTGCAAACGGGGCAGTTACCTGCACGCCGTCTACCAGCACAAGCTGGCGGCTTACTACCCGGCCGGCCATATCCAGCACCGTCAGGGTGGCCTCGCGGCTTTCGGCGGCAAAGTCGGCTACCTCTAGGGTTACCATGTTGGTAGCAATGGCGGGGTTTGGTATCAGGCGTCCCACGGCAGCGGTGGGTTGCAAAAGCTCTGTGTCTCCCTCACGGAAGTTGAGCAGCGGTGCGTTGCCAATGCGGCCCACAAAGGCATCGCCCTGGCCAAACTCACCCAGCTCGAAGGGGCCAAACCGGCTAGACTGCCTGAAAAACCCGCCCACGGAAGCCGACCCGTTGATGCCTGCCGCAATCGTGCGGCCAGCCTCTGTACCCTGCCCGCCAGCTTGCAGCAATTGCAGCATCGTGCCATTAAAGCTGTGGCGGCTCACAAAGATGTCTGTCGAGCCAAAGGCCCGGGGGGCCGTGGTAAGCGCAGCCGTCTGCCTGCCTTGCACGCCGCCCGTCACCCAGATCTTGTCTGAACCCAGGGCAATGTCAGCGGCAAAGTCGTTGTTGGTAGAGCCCCAGCGCTGGGCTACGGAGGTGTTGCCCGACAGATCGAACCCGACGAGGAAGGCATCGCTCAGCCCTGCGCTGGTAAGCTCTGGGCCTTGGGGAATGCGCATCGTATTCTGGAAGGTACCCACCACGTAGGTACGCAAGAAGCCCTCGCCCTGGGCAGGGTCGGTGCCGATGGCTACGGCGTTGGCTGCGTCGTTGCCGGGCCCGCCAAACCTACGGAAGCCCACAAACGAGCCCCCAAACAGGTAGGCCGCCGTAAAGGCATCGGTGCCGCCGGCAGAGGGGTAGGTTACGTTGTTGATGGTTACCGGCCCAGATACGGAGCCAGAGAGCACTACACCGTTCTGCACCCCAAGCCCGAAGGCAGAAATGCCCAGGCCGGCGTCTCGCGTCGTAGAGCCGACGACACGCACCCAGATGGCCGAGCCATCGAGGGCATAGCGGGCCAAAAAGGCATCACGCTCGCCGATGGCCGTGCCGGTTTGGGTGCCGAAGGTGGCATTGCCGCGGATGAACCCGCCCATAAACAGCGCATCGTTCCATACCGTCAGGGCCAGGCCCTGGTCTTCGCCGGTGCTACCGGCAGAGCGTACCCATGCCCACTGGCCGGCAGGGGTCAGAGCCGCCAAGATGATGTCTTGCGTGCCTCGGCTGCTGAGCGTATTGCCCCCCACACTGATGATGCCGTTGAAAAAGCCGCTCATGTACACGGTGCCATCTGGGCCAACGGCCAGGCCCAGGGCCTCGTCGTCTGCCGGGCTGCCGAAGCGGTTGGCCCACAGCAGGTTGCCTGCCGTGTCGTACTTGGCCACAAAACCATCCATGGCCCCGGCGCTTGTCAATGTAGTGCCACCAAAGCGGGCCGTGCCACTGAAACCACCTGCCACGTAGGTATTGCCTTGGGCATCTACGGCCACTTTGTTGGCTCTGTCTACCCCGGTACCGCCGGCAGACCTGGCCCAGCGCCAGGCCGTAGGTGGTGTACCCGTATCAGGCAGTACCACCACGCGCACATCAGAGGTGGCCGCGGCGCCGAGGGGGTCCGTAACCGTTAGGCGGAAAATGTAGGTACCCTGCACCAGGGGGAAGGCCGTTACGATGCGCAGGTTGCCATTCGTTAGGTTGGGCTGGCTTGGGCCAGAGGCTACCTGCCAACTGAATCTGACCGCCTGGCCCTCTGGGTCTGCACCCGTGCCAATGAGCGTGATAGAGTTGGCCGGGAGGCGGATCGTCTGGCCTGGGCCTGCGTTGGCCGTTGGAGGCTGGTTGGCCAGTATCTGAAAGACACCCGCTGACGAATCTTTGATGGCCCCATTGCCTGCATCTGAAATGCGCACCAAGGCCGTGCTGGTGGGCTGGTTGGGTATCGTCCAATCGTAGCTGCCGGTGTTGCCTACCGTGGCGATGGGCGCATAGCTGGCACCGCCGTCGGTGCTGAGCTGGATGCTGACCTGGTTGCCTGCCGTGAGGTTGGCCGCCTGCCAGCGGATGGTTTGCGTTTGCCCGGCCGTGAAGACCTCGCCCCCGTTGGGAAACAGAACATCAACGACCCCGGCGTTGACATTGGTGGACAGGGTGATAGGGTTAGACTGTGAGGCCAGGCAGGTGTCGCCCGTGGCTTGGACGCGTACCAAAAACGACGCGCCAGACAGCCCCGCCGGGATGGCCCACACGCGGCTGCCGGTATTGGCTATGTTGGTGGCAATGGGCAACCAGTTTTGCCCGGCGTCTGGCGTGTAGAGTACATCTACATTGGGTACGGTGCCGGCCGTCGTCCAGGTAATGGTGGCATTGGTGCCAGGTACCAGCGTCTGCCCACCCGTAGGGAAGGTCAGGCTCAGCAACGGCGTAGCGCTGGCAATGCTGAAGAAGCTGTTGGTGGTGTCTCGGTTAGAGTTGACGAAGGGGTCTATCACGGCCAGCAAACACGTGCTGCTGTTGAGCGAAGGCACCTTTATCGTCTTGCTGAAGCTGCCCGTAGCTCCAAATGCTAGCGTACCCGAGGCCGGGTACCAGGTCTGCCCCCCGTTGGGAGAGACGATGATCTTATAGAAACCAGACGTGGCCACGGCAGACCAGCCGACGGTTAGGTCTTGGCAGCCTGTCAGCGGGCCGGCGATGGTTTGGCTGGCCAGGGTGATGGTGCTGGTTCGGATGGTGAAGGGACTGTTGCTGACGTCGTTGAGGCTTGGATTGCCCCGTACGGCTATGCGGAACAGGCCTTGGGTGGTATTGACGGGCGGCACCGTCCAGGCAAAGGAGCCCGTGCGGGGGATAGAGTCTGACAACACCTGCCAGTTGGCCCCGTTGTCTGCACTGAAGGAGAGCACCAACGAGTCTGCCGAAATGCCATTGGTAGCCCAGCGGACAACGTAGGCCTCGCCTGCATTGAGCACCTCGCCTCCGTTGAAGGTCGTTAGCCCGATGCCCGGCACCGTGGCCGAGCTGCGGAACAGCGTATCAGAGAAAGCCACCCGGCAAGGCTCGGCCGCATCTGCCACACGGATGTAGAGGCGAGACGATTGGACCGGAATGTTCCAGTCGTAAAAGTTGCGCCCGCTTACAGTGGCAATCTCCTGGAAGCCACTGGTGGTGCTAAAGCTGTAAGACACCGTGTAATTACGATCTGCAGGGCCAGACCAGGTGATGCGCTGCGTGCTTGCCACCGGAAAGGTCTGCACGCCTACGGGGGCCGTTACAAAAAAGGGCGGCACGCTGGGTGCGGGCATTATCTCGAACGTACCTGCTGATACGCCTGCCGTCGCCGTGCCTCCGCTCAGGTCTCGCACACGGATGCGGGCCGCCTGCGTTGGCCGGTTGGGTACGACGATGTCCACTGAGTCAACGGTGGCCGTGCCGGAGGTTTTCTGGGCCACATCGAAGTAGGTGCGCCCGTTGTTGAAGCTGATCTCGATACGCTGCTGGTCGGTAGCGCCTGCCAGCTTTTCGTATTTGACTCTTAGCGTCTGGCAACCCGTGGCAGTGGCACCAGCGGTAGGGCTCAACACATTAAACAGTGCCTGGCCAGATGCCATGCCCGCGGTAGCCATCAGGCCCCAAAGCAGCAGTAGGTATTTTTTCATAAGAAGTAGTGTTTATGCACAGGGTGGAAGCACCAAGCTTTTCCTACATCCAACGGATTTTGGCTGTAATGGTCGGAAAGCTACGAACCCTTTTTCACTAACATTCCAAACGCGGGCACGGCAACAACAAATTTTCGACGGATTAGCCAATAACATTCTACACGGCCGGGCACCCGCTTTAATACATCGGCCCACCCTTAGGTAACTATTTCAGGCTTAGGCCTAAAGTTGCGCAAAAACTTGCGCGAAGTCTGCCCAGCGGTGGGCCTGCACCTGGGCCCGGTTGGCCTGCCCCCACGCATCCAGCCGATGGGCAGGTTGGCTAAGGGCAAAGCCTAAGTGAGCCTCTAACTGGCCGGCACCAAAAAGCAGCTCGGGCTGGGCGGCCAGGCGGCCTGCCACTGCGCCTACCGCTGGGGCCAGGCATGGCAGGCCAAAACCCATGGCCAGAATTACCGAGCCCGAATTGTCAATCCGCCGAAAGGGAAAAGCCGCCAGATCTGCAGCCCGAAAAAACGTTTGCACCCGCTCTTCTGCCACAAAGCCCGCATGCAGGTGGATGCGCTTATCGCCTGCGATGGCGGTGCGTAGATCGTCTACATAGGCGGGGGTATGGGCCGGGCCAGCAAGTATTAAGTGATCGTTTGGGCCTGCCACGGCCCTAAAGGCCTGCACCAGTTGGGCAGAGCCCTTGTAGGGCCGCAAGTTGCCGAAATGCAGCACCACCCGCGCTGCCTCTGGCAGGTGGAGCAGTTGGCGTGCCTGGTGGCGCGTTTGCTGCTCGGGGTAGTAGCCCACGTAGCTGCCTTCGGGTATGGCCACGATCTTATCGGCCGCCACGCCAAACTTCAGCGCGGCCTCTTGCCGCTGGGCCTCGGTAAAAACGCGGATGCGGCGGGCTTTGGCCGCAAGCAAGCGCTTGGCCCAGCGGTCTATGCCGGGGTGGGGCACGTCGTGCTCGGTCAGGTTATGGGCCGTCCAGACGATGGGCGTGCCGCTCTGGGCGGTCAGCCACAGGTCTAGCCAAAACAAGGCCGCCTGCACCAGGCACAGCAGTCGGTTGCGCCGTAGGTAATAGCTGCCGGGCCAGTCTAAATGCAGGGCCCCTGGGCGGTTGCCAAATACCGTGCGGCTCAGGGCAAAGAAATTGCCGGCTGCGCCGGGGCGGGTCTGGTGGCCTGCTTCTTCCAGACCTGCGCGCATCAGGTTTTGGTAGGGGTTGGCGGCTCCGGCAAGGGGCAGGCAGGCAATCTGCATGGGCTGGGGCGCTAGTTCTGGGCCAGCTCTTGCTTAAGGATTACGATGTCCTTTTCCAGCTTTTGCATTTCTTCGGGCCGGGTGCCGTCGTAATAGCCACGAATGCGGCCCAGGGCATCTACAAGCGCAAAGTTCTGGGTATGGATAAAATCGTCGGGCCCGGCATCGCCTTGGATGGCCGTCACCATATACTGGTAGCGAGCCAGGTCGTAGATGGTCTTTTTAGGGCCCGTGAGCAGATACCACTTGTCGGCCGGGGCCTGGTGCTTGTCGGCATAGGCCTTGAGGACGGCCACCGAGTCGGTCTCAGGGTCTACCGTGTGCGAGACGAAGAGCAGTTGCGGGTCGTCTTTAAACTTTTGTACCAGCTCGCCCATGTGCCGCCCCATGGGTATGCAGATGGACTGACAGGTGGTAAAAAAGAAATCTGCCACATAGATCTTGCCCTCTAGCTGCTTGCGGACAAAGGGGCGGCCTAGTTGGTCTGTCAGCGTAAAATCGCCCACACGGTGGGGGCGCATTACGGTATGGCGGCTGCCGTCGGGTGCGGTAGAGTCTTGGGGTTCGCTGCCGTACACCTCCAGCACGACGTCGGGCCGCTTGGCGTTTTGCTGCATCGTGTACCAAGCACCCAAGCCCAGCAAGGTCAGCGCAAACACCAGGCCGAAGATGAGGTAGCGGGTCGAGTCTTTCATAGAGTTTAGGTAAGTAGCAATGCCCAAAAGTGGGCCGTGCAAGATGCCGAGCGGGGCCTGGGCCTGGCTTAGCCAAGCGGCACGTTTACATGGCGCTCGGCGTGGTAGCTGCTGCGCACCAGGGGGCCACTCTCCACGTATTTGATGCCTTTGGCCAGGCCTACCTGCCGGTAGTGGTCAAACATCTCTGGGGTAATAAACTCCTCTACGGCGGCGTGCATTTTGGTGGGCTGCAGGTACTGGCCCAGCGTAAGCACGTGGAGGCCTGCCTGCACCAGCTCGTCCATGGCCTGGTACACTTCTTCGGGCTGCTCGCCCAAGCCGAGCATGATGCCCGTTTTGGTGCGGTGGCCTGCCGCTTTGGTGCGGGCAATCTGCTCGAGGCTGCGCTCCCACCGGGCTTGCGGGCGGATGGCGCGGTAGAGGCGCGGCACCGTCTCCATGTTGTGGCTTACGACCTCTTGGCCGCCCTCGATCATGCGGTGCAGCGCGTCCCAGTTGCCCTTCACGTCGGGGATCAGTGTCTCAATGGTGGTTGTTGGGTTGAGGGCCTTGGTTTGCACCACGGTCTGGTACCAGATTTCGGCGCCGCGGTCTTTAAGCTCGTCTCGGTTCACGCTCGTGATGACGGCATGCTTGACGCCCATGGTGCGGATGGCCTCTGCTACCCGGCGGGGCTCGTCGGTGTCATATTCTGTGGGGCGGCCCGTGGCCACGGCGCAGAACGAGCACGAGCGCGTGCAGACATTGCCCAGAATCATGAAGGTGGCCGTACCGGCACCCCAGCACTCGCCCATGTTGGGGCAATTGCCGCTCTCGCAGATGGTGTGCAGCTTATTGTCGTCTACCAGTCGGCGGACGCGGGCATACTCGGCACCCACGGGCAGCTTAACGCGGAGCCAGTTGGGCTTGCGCCGGCCATCCACAGGCTCGGCCGTCAACACAGGGAGTTCGATCATGGTTGATGCAGCGATGGGCATTACGCAGCCGCCCCAGCCAAGGGCGCCTGCTGCAATGCGGCTTCAAAGATACCAACACCGGCGGGGTGCGTAGAGTTTAGCCGCCCGGGCTGCCTGCCCTGCCGCCGCCGCTGGCCAGGCATTATGGTTGTCTCCGCAACAGCATACCGTCGCCCCCTAACAAGCCCAATTTTTAATTTTTAATTACTTGTTCCATTTCCTTCGGCCAGCAGCTGTAGTATTTTACTACGCGCTGGGCCATAGCGGCTATGTGGGGCAGGTCGCTGGCTTCGGTTACCTCTTGCACAAAGCCGTTGCGGCGTTTGATGTAGATTGGCATCTGGGGCAGATAAGCCGCGTTAGATACCTCTCCTTCTATGAGCAGATATTCGGCGTCGGCAGGGTCTATCCTAAAAAACTCGGCCACGCGCTGGCGGTTGCGTGCCTGCCAGTCGGGCTCGGGTGGGCGGGTGTTTATTGTAACGCGGAAGAGGCGGCGCTCTACCAGGCAGCGGCTCAGGTAGCTCAGGATGGGGTCTGGGTGGCGCTGCCAGGCTTTGATGCAGGTCCAGATGTCGGCATCGTCTAGCTGGGCGTAGCAGTCTAGCAGGTCGGCGTCGTCCTCAAAATCGCCTTGGGATAGGCGTCGCTTAAAGAAGACGGCCAGGTAATCTGGTGCGGGCACGGCATCGCCGCGCTCCGTCAGGGCGCGGGCACGGCGGATGAGGCGAATGAGCATCTCTTCTGCACAGATGGCCGTTTTGTGCAGATAGACCTGCCAATACATCACGCGCCGGCTGTTGAGGAAGTTCTCTACCGAGTAGATGCCCTTCTCTTGCACGACGATGCGCTGCTGGGCCTCGTCCAGGTCTAGCATCTTGATGATGCGCCCGGCGCCGATGGTACCCTCCGTTACGCCGGTGAAAAAGCTGTCGCGCCGCAGGTAGTCCAGCCGGTCGCAGTCTAGCTGCGAGCTTACAAGCTGGTGGAAAAACCGGCGGCGGTAGGTGTTCTCAAACATCTGCATGGCCAGCTCTACCTGGGGCACTTGCCGGGCCAGGCGGCGCATCATCAGCAGGCCGACCTCCTCGTGGGTGGTATCGGCCAGCAGAGAGTGTTCTAGCGCGTGCGAGAACGGCCCATGGCCAACGTCGTGCAGCAAGATGGCCAGCATGGCTGCCTCGCACTCGGTAGGGTTGATGTCGTAGCCACGGTCGGCCAGGGTGCCCATGGCCAGGTTCATCAAATGCATGGCCCCCAGCGCATGATGAAAGCGGGTATGCAGCGCACCCGGGTACACAAGCTCTGTGAGGCCCAACTGCTTGATGCGCCGCAGCCGCTGCATCCAGGGGTGGTTGATGACCTCCAGAATGGCCGGGCTAGAGACGGTGATAAAACCGTGGACGGGGTCGTTGATGATCTTTTTGCTCATGGCGCGGGCCTTGCCAGGCCAAAGGTAGGGCCAGGCCTTGCGCGTGTAAGAAACTATGCCGCAACAGCAACCACCCGCCCCGGCAGAGGTGGCAACTTTCGCCCACAGGTAAGGGCTTGCTTTTGCGGCCATTACCGGGCAACCTCATCAATCACCTTAAACAGGCATTGGCTATGGATTCACCTACTACTCCACGTTCGTTTACGGGCTTCATCCTCAAAGGCGCGGCCGGCGGCCTGTTGTTTATGGCCTTGGTGGTGGCCCTGCTTTGCCAAGCCTGTGGCTCAGAGCGTACGGTGGTGGCCCAACGCGGCCAGCACAATGGCTATGGGCTGCAAAAGCAGCGCTCCACGGCCAACAACCGCCGCCTCAACGACTATTACAACAACAAGCAGCACGAGCGGTACCAAAACCGGCAGTATTACCGGCCCTAGGTAGCCATAAAGCCTTGCCGCATTGGGGGCCGCACAGCAACAATCCCCGGCAGATGGCTCTGCCGGGGATTGTTGCTGTTAGCCGTTTGTGGCTTAGGCCGTTAGCGCGTCAGCGTCAGCCTTGTGGTGGCGCGGCCATGGTCCGTTTGCACCTCTACCTGGTAGAGGCCCGCCGGCAGCGATTGGCAAGGCAGCTCTACCACACCCGCGCCGGCCTCGTTGCGGGCAAGCACCGGCCTGCCGGCCAGGTCGTACACGGTGATGCGAACGGGCCCGCCCGTTTGGCCGATGGCCAGCCGTACCGTGCCTTGGGCCGGGTTGGGCCACAGACGCAGGCCAGGCGCCATGCCTACACGATCAGAGGCCGTAACCGAAGCCCCCACGCGGGGGAAACGCTGCTCCCTGTCGCGAGCGGTGCGGCCTATCACCACACGCAGCGCTGGGTTGTTATAACCCGCAAAGCTCAGAAAAGCCGTGCCCGTAAAGACAACGTTGGACCGCATACCCGAGTCTAGCGGGTTTCTGTCGGCCAGGTCATAATCCAGCGCCGGGCTGGTGTTAGCACTGAAAAAGATGTTGCGCTGCCCTTGGTAGCTCATCAAAAAGAGGTAGCGCTGGCCTGCCTGCAAAGCAATGCCGGTATCGCCCGTCACAAGGTTGGTCAGGTAGAGGTCTAGCCACTTGCCGCGCTCGGCCAGGTTGGCAAAGGCGTAGTTGCCTGCCGCCAGCAGAGATACCTCGGCCGGCAGGTCTATCTGGTGGTTGTTGTTGATGTCTTGCCAGTGCCAAACCTCGCCCTCTATGGCAGTGCCGGGCCAGCTCTGCAAAGAGGCAGAGTCTTCGCTGGTGGTAGCAGAAAAGACCATACGCTGGACAACGCCACCCGTTGAGCCAACCCGGTGCATAATGCCATACTTGAAAGCACCCCCGTTGGCCAGCCTGAGGCTGCTCGTCAGCAGGGGCCGGTAAAAGGAAGGCGATGCAGTATCGGCCACGTCTAGCGGAGCCTTGGCGAGGCTGTTGCGATCCAGGGCAAAATCATAGCTTACCTCGTTGTCGGCAGGGGCCTGGTCGGGCTGTTGCGCCGAGACGCGGTAGGTGAGGCGGTACTGCCCAAAGTAGTCTTGCAGACCTGGCTCTGCCGACACAAGGTCGAAGTTGCGCAGCAATTGGTCTGCATTGGCAGAGTCGTTGAGGGCCGCCACGGGCACCAGTACAGAATCTGCATAAAGGCGGCGCGGGTTGGGCGCCAGCCTGTCAACCACGGCCGTGAGCCGCACGTTGCTTTGCACCTGCGTGCCAAAATTGAGCACCCGCGCCCCTACCCGAAAGCGCACGTCGCCAGGCTGGCGCACCATGTGGGCGGGCATTACGGTATGGCTTGGCGGTATCATAAAGGCAGGATCTAGCCGCAGGTTTTGCGTATAAAGCCCCCGCAGGTTGCCGATAATCAGCCGCACCTGGCCAGCATCCGTCAGCGTAAAGAGGTTGCGCATATGCGCCCTTTGCACCAGCACCACCGGGATGGTAACGCGTGCTGCAAATGGCATTACCGCCCCCAGCGAGGCTATGGGTGCGCCGTCAAAGCTTTGCACGATTACGCAGGCCACGGCACCGGCTCGCTGCGCCAGCCAGGACTTCTGCGCAAACGAGATGCCGCCCCCGCGCATGAAGACGGCAATCTTGCCCGACAAATTGCCGTAAGCCACCGCCAGGTTGACGGTGTCTCGCCCCAGGGTATCGGGCAAGGCCCGCTGCAAAAAGGCCTCGCGGGCAGGCACGGTGTTGATGTCGCCAAAGCCCCAGTCTACCGACGAGCCCGGCCAGGCCATCACCGGCACGTCTCCGGCCACCGAGGCTGGCTGGGTGATAAAGCAGCTGGCTGTGGGGGTGGGGGTCTGGGCCCATGTGGCGGCCGTGGCCAGCAAGCAAAGCGCAAAGGTGTAAAGTGCTTTCATCATGTCATTTCCAGGATTTGTCTGTAAGACGACGCCCGCCTGTTGAAAGTAAAAATTGAGCTGTACAAAATTTAATGGGACGGTAATCCACCCCTTGCCGGTGCTGGCAGGCAAGCGATTGTGTGCCTGCCTTAGCCAAATGCCAGAGGATGGGCGCCGCGCGGCAGCCGACAGACCACCACTGCCCGAAGGGACCTAGTGCATAAACCCCGCCAGGGTGGTATTTTTCCGCCAAACATTGTATGCACGGAATGGGAAAAGCGCTTTACGTACTCCTGGCAGGCCTGGCAGCCCTCTCGGCCGGGCAGGCAGCCGCACAGTCTAGGGCAGACAAGCTGATTGCCACCGACAGGCTCTTTGCGCGCTATGCAGGCACCACAAGCGCCAAAACGGCCTACCTGGCCTTTATGGACGACTCGGCCCGCGTGGTGAGCCAGGGCCGCCTGGCCCCCGGCAAAGCCGTGTGGGAGCGCAAGCCCGAGACCGACAAACTGCTGACTTGGGCCCCCGCCTACGCCGATGCCTCTGCCGGGGCAGACCTGGGCTTTACACAGGGGCAATGGCGCCTGGCCCAGGGCACCAAGCTGCTGGGCACGGGCATCTATACCACCGTGTGGCGGCGGCAGGCCGACGGCAACTACAAGCTGCTGCTAGACTTAGGCACCGAAAACGCCGACACCGCCAACCTTGCCAGCCTTATTGCCGAGCGCGCCCTGATGGCAGGCAAACCCGACAAAACCAGCTCTGCCCAAAAACTGCTGGAGCTGGAGCGCACCTTTGGCAAGAAGGCAGGCAAAAACACGGCCCAAGCCTACGAAGACTTCTTGAGCCTGGAGGCCCGCCTCTGCCGCCCAGGCCAAACGGCGCTGACGACCCCGACGCTGATCCGATCCTTTCTGCTGGTGGAGCCCGCCTACAAGTTTGAGCCCGAAGGCACCCGCCTGGCCCAAAGCGGAGATATGGGCTACGTATTTGGCACCTACACCACCACCAAGGGGGCCAATGCCAGCGGAGTCTATCTGCACGTATGGAAAAACGAGGCCAGCGGGTGGCGCCTGGTGCTAGAGGTGCTAGACCGTGCCCAGCGCCGCGAGTAGCCCCGAAGCCTAATTTTGCCGCCCCCGTGGCACACTCGTACACCGAAGAAAACTACCTGAAGGCCCTCTTTGCTCTGCAAGAGAAAGGCCAGGAGGTCGGCGTCAAAGAGTTGGCAGACCGGCTTGGCATCACCATGCCCACTGTGACGGCCATGATGAAGCGCCTGGCCACCAAAGACCTGGTGGTGTACGAAAGCTACCGCCCCCTCCGGCTGACCGAGGAAGGGCGCAGGCAGTCGGCTCTGATATTGCGCAAGCACCGGCTTACGGAGATGTTTCTGGTGCAGGTGATGGGCTTTGGCTGGGAGCAGGTCCATGAGATTGCCGAGCAGGTGGAGCACGTGCAGGCCCCCGACTTTTTTGAGCGTATGGACCAGATGCTGGGCCACCCGCGGCAAGATCCGCACGGCTCGCCTATTCCAGACGCTGTGGGGCAGATAGAGCCTACCGGGGCCGTGGGCCTGGCCGGGTGTGCCCCCGGCCGACGGGTACGGTTGGCCGCCGTGCTAGACTCCAGCCATGCCTTTTTGACCTACCTCAACAGCCGGGGCCTGGCCCTGGGCCAATCGCTGGAGGTGCAAGCCGTCGAGCCGTTTGATGGTTCTATGACGGTGCTGCTGGCTGGCCAACCTCTCACCCTGAGCCGCACCGTGGCCGAGCGCCTGCTGGTAGAGGGCTAAGGCTGCCCCTGCCGGGCCATCTTTGCGGCTGCCGGTGCGTACTGGCCCTATCTATGGACAACCCGAGCCCGCGTCTGAAGCACGCCCTGGCCTTTGTGCTGGTCACCATCTTGCTAGACTCTATGGGCCTGGGCATCATCATCCCCGTCATGCCAAAACTGCTCACAGAGCTTTCTGGTGGGCAACTATCGGCAGGAGCGCAGGAGGGTGGTTGGCTGGCAGCGGTCTATGCGCTGACGCAGTTCTTTTTTGCGCCCGTTATGGGCTCGCTCTCAGATAGGTACGGGCGGCGGCCGGTGCTGCTGGGCTCGCTGCTGGGCCTGGGGATAGACTATGTTTTTCTGGCCCTGGCCCCTGCCCTGGGCTGGCTGGTGGTTGGTCGCTTTGTGGCAGGCATCACGGGGGCCAGCTTCAGCACGGCGCAGGCCTACCTGGCAGACATCACCCCGCCCGAGCGGCGCAGCCAGGCCTTTGGCATGGTGGGGGCGGCCTTTGGCGTCGGCTTTGTGCTGGGGCCCTTGCTGGGCGGCCTGGCGGCGCAGTACGGACTGCGGGTGCCGTTTTGGGTGGCGGCGGGCCTTTCCCTGCTTAATTTTTGCTATGGCCTGGTGGCCATCCCAGAGAGCCTGCCGCCTGATAAACGCCGCCCCTTCAGTTGGGGCCGGGCTAACCCGGTGGGGGCCCTCTGGCACCTGAGCCGCTACCCGGCGGTGCTGCCGCTGATGCTGTGCATCGGCATGTTCTACATTGCGGGGCATGCCAACCAGTCGGCCAGTAGTTACGTGGGCATGGCCCGGTATGGCTGGGGCCCGCAGCAGATCGGCTATTTTCTGACCTACGTCGGCGTGTTGATAGCCGCTGCCCAGGGCGGGCTGGTACGGGTGGTAGTGGCCAAGCTGGGGCAGAAAGGCACGGCTTACTTTGGGTTCTTTTGGTATTGCACGGGCTGCGTGCTGCTCACCTTTGCCAGCCAGGCCTGGATGTTTTACGCCTTCTTTGCCGTGCAGGCCCTGGGCTTTGTGAGCGGGGCCGCCCTGCAAGGCTACCTCAGCGCCCAGGTACCCGCCAACGAGCAAGGCGAGCTGCAAGGGGCCACGGGCAGCATCGTCTCCCTCACGGGCATCATCGGGCCGCTGCTGATGCTGAACGTGTTTGCCTACTTTACCTCGGCCCAGGCCCCGGTGCCGCTGCCCGGCGTTCCCTACCTGACGGCGGCTGTGCTCACGCTGGTGTCGGCGCTGGTGTTCATCGGCTTGCAACAGAGCCTTCGGAAGGCTGACGCCCAGGCTTAAATAGGGTTAGCGGCCCGGTAAATGGCCTCTGCTTGGCGCTGGCCAGGTTAGCGGAATTGGCAGGCGATTTTAAGCAGTAGTGGCTTGTGGCCTGTCTGGTAGGTGTGTGCATCGATGTCGGCGCACGCCTACCCTTTATGCAAAAACGATTATTCCTTTGGGCCATGGTGTTAATGGGCCAGGCCTCTACTGCCTGGGCGCAGTTACCGGGCCATCCGGCGGGTACGTTGTATCAAATCATTCCGGTTGCACCTGCGCCAGCGCTACCTGTACCTACCGACTCTGGCCGGACGCTGGCAGCCCTCCCCTTAGATACTACCAGGCCCAAGCCGCGCAAGCTCAAACCCGACACCGTTCTCTGGGCCTCCTCCGTCAGCATCTTGCCCCTATCGCTGGCAGCCCAAGGCCTGGAGCTGGCCTACGAAGCCCGCCTACCCCGCACCGACCATACTTACCGCCTCAGCGGCGGGGTGTTCGGTGGGCAGCGTCCCTGGGCTTACGACGCCGATGCCATGTACGCCTTCCGGGTAGAAGGTCAGTACCGGGTACACTTCTTACCCAAGACCTATACGCGCAAAGGATCCTACCTGGGCCTCTATACGATGGCCAAGCACATCCGGCTCATGGTCCCCGGCCCGGGGCAGGAGCTAGAGCCCCAGCCCAGGCGCAACTCCGCCATCAGTGCGGGGCTGCTGTTGGGCCACCAGGTGCGCAGCCCCAAAGGCCTGGTGATAGACGGTTTTATGGGTATAGGCTACATGCTGCCCATGTGGGAAGACGACGACCCTCAGATGCACCATCTGCTCTTCAACCCCATGGTCGAGGGCGTGTCTATCCGGTTTGGGTTCGGCATCGGCTTGCTCAACCTGGTGCGGCCCGCCCGGCCGATGTAGGGGCTTTACCTTGCGGCCATGTTCTTTCTGGCCTCTAAGCTGCTAGAGTTTGCGCTCATGCCCCTGGTGTGGGTGGTGCTGGCCTTGGGCTGGGCCCTTTGGCGCCGCAGCCGCCGGTGGGTGTGGGCGGCTCTGGGGCTGCTGTTCTTTTTTGGCAACGAGGGCATCGTAAACCGGGTGCTGCTCGCCTGGGAGCCGCCCGCTGTGCCGCTGGCCGCTCTGCACCGGCCATACCCCTGTGCCGTAGTGCTGGGTGGGTTTACGCACGTGGGTCGCTACCCGGCAGACCGGGTCTACACCAACCAAGCGGCAGACCGATTGCTGCACGCCATTTTGCTCTACCGGCAGGGGTTGGCCCGGCGCATACTCATCAGCGGGGGCAGTGGGTATGTGCTGCCCCAGCCAGACCGCGAGGCCCACAACGCGGCCCGCCTGGCGCTGCTGTGCGCCGTGCCCCATGCCGCCTTGCTGCAAGAACCCCGCGCCCGCAACACGCGCGAGAACGCCACCCTCAGCCGGCAGATGCTGGATTCAGCCGGGATCCGAGACACGGTGTTAGTGGTCACCTCAGCTTTCCATGCCCGGCGGGCGGCGGGGTGTTTTGCGCGGGTGGGGGTACCCTTCCGGCTCTTCCCGACCGACCACCGGGGCCAGCCCCCACGGCTAACGCCCGACGTCTGGCTAATACCCAATGCCACTGCCCTGGCCAAGTGGGATATGCTCATCCACGAGTGGGTCGGGCTGGGGATGTACTGGGCAGCGGGCTACGTTTGATTGAATCAAAAATTAAGAGTTAAAAGTTAAAAGATAAGAGATAAAAGATTAGGGGGCTATTTCTGGCTCTTGAGGCTTTGGGCTAGAACTCAGGGTAGGGTTGTGCATGTTTGTGGGCTGTAGAAACAGCTTTATGCGTACTGCAGGATATGAGTAAATAAAAAACCCAGCCTCGCAGCTGGGTTTCCTTTTTTGGTAGTAATAAACTTGAGGCCTAGTACACACCACGCAGTTTGTAGGTGGTGGCCACTTTGTCTATGGCAACGACGTAGGCACCGATGCGCATAGAGCAGCCGTACTTCTGAGAGGCGGCGTAGACTTTGTCGAAGGCCGTCTTCATAATCTGGTCGCTTTGGCGGTTTACCTGGTCGAGGTCCCAGCGGTAGCCCATGCGGTTTTGTACCCACTCAAAGTAGGACACCGTTACGCCGCCGGCATTGGCCAGGATGTCAGGCACGGCCAGGATGCCCTTCTCTTGCAAGATGGGGTCTGCGGTAAAGTTGGTTGGGCCGTTGGCACCTTCTACGATGAGCTTGCAGCGCAGGCGCGGGGCGTTCTCGTCGGTGATGACGTCTTCTTTGGCGGCGGGCACCAGCACGTCCACCTCCAGCTCCAGCAGTTGCTCGTTGGTGATGGTGCTGGCGTTGGGGTAGCCTGCCAGGGTGCGGTTCTTGTCGCGGTAGGCCAGGGCATCTTCGATGTCAATACCCTTCTCGTTGTAGTAGCCGCCTGAGATGTCAGAGATGGCGACCACCTTCACGCCCCGCTCGTGCAGGAGCTTGGCCGAGATGGAGCCTACGTTACCAAAGCCCTGCACGGCGCAAGTGGCCTGGTAGGGGTTGATCTTGAGCTTCTCCATAGCGGCAAAGGCTGATACCATCACGCCCCGGCCCGTAGCCTCTATACGGCCTACAGAGCCGCCGAGCACCAGGGGCTTGCCCGTTACCACGGCGTTTACGGTGATGCCCTGGGCCTTGGAGTATTCGTCCATCAGCCAGGCCATCTCTCGGCCGCTGGTGCCCATGTCTGGCGCGGGGATGTCGCGGTCTGGGCCGAAGACGTCCAGCATGGCCAGGGTGTAGGCGCGCGTTAGGCGTTCGATCTCGCCCTCGCTCATCTTGGTGGGGTCGCATTTGATGCCCCCTTTGCCGCCGCCGTAGGGTATGTCTACTACGGCGCATTTCCAGGTCATCCAGGCAGCCAGAGCCTTCACCTCGTCTATGTTAACGAGCATGTCGTATCGGATACCACCTTTAGAAGGACCCAGAATGTTGGAATGTATCACCCGGTGGCCCTCAAAGACGCGCACGTCTCCGTTGTCCATCTTTACAGGTAGCGAGACGGTAACCTGCTTGGTAGGTGCCGATAGCACCTTGTAGGTCTGCTCGTCTAGATTGAGCAATTTGGCAGCCGAATCAAAGCGGCTCATCATGCTCTCGAAGGGGTTGTCTTTGTCTTTAATGGGCGCAGGCTCAACGTAGGCAGGCATGGCTCGGTGTGTGTGCTTGGTACAGAGAACGGGTGTATCAGGGCAAAGGTAGCTTACCAGTATGCAAGGGTGTTGCTGCCAGGCGCTACCTAGGCGGGCCTAAGGTAACAGTTTGTTCAAATTGCATGGCTAAACTAGCGCGAGCCGGATGCGCACACCCCCTTATCTACGCATATTTTGCGTAGATAAGGGTGGCTAATCTACGCAAAGCCTGGTATGGCAGCCTTGGGCCCATCTTTGCTTGTAAGATGCACACCTACCTGCCGCAGGCCCTGGCCCAGCAAAACCGTGCCCGCCTGGCCGCCCAATTGCCCCAAGGGGCCCTGGCCATTGTAAATGCCAATGACGTGCTGCCCTCCAATGCCGACGGCACCATGCCCTACAAGCCCAATGCCGACCTGCTGTGGCTAACGGGTATTGCCCAAGAGGAGACGATGCTGCTGCTCTTTCCCGGTGCTTTTGACGAGAAGGACCGTGAGATTCTATTTCTACGGGAGACGAGCGAGACCATCGCCAAATGGGACGGCCCCCGCCTTAGCAAGGCCGAGGCCAAGGCCGTCTCTGGCATAGAGCGCATCTATTGGACGAACCAGTTTTGGGACGTGTTCCGCCGCCTGGCTATAGACGCCGCGACGCTCTACCTGAACACCAACGAGCACAAGCGGGCCGAGGTGGTGGTAGAGTCGCGCGATGCGCGGTTTATCGAGGCTTGCCGCAAGGCTTTTCCGCTGCACCAATACGGGCGGCTGGCACCCATATTGGGCGAACTGCGCTCCATAAAGGCCACAGAAGAAATTACGCTGATGCAACGCGCCGCAGACCTGACGGAGGCTGGCTTCCGCCGCCTGCTGGGGTTTGTGCGGCCCGGCGTCAACGAGCGGGAGCTGCATGCCGAGCTCTCGCACGAGTTTATCCGACAGGGGGGCAGCTTTGCCGACTATTGGCCCATCCTGGCCTCGGGCAAGAACGCCTGCATTTTGCACTACCACAACAACGACCAACCCTGCCAAGACGGAGACCTGATCTTGCTCGACTTCGGCGCGGGCTACGCGGGCTACAATGCCGACATGACGCGGTGCATCCCCGTCAACGGCAAATTCTCTCCTCGGCAGCGGCAGGTGTACGACGCCGTGCTGCGCGTGATGAAAGAGGCCACCGCCGCCCTGCGCCCTGGCCTGCTCTGGAAAGATTGGCAGAAACAGACCGAGCAAGCCGTAGAACGGGAGTGCCTTGCCCTGGGCCTGATAACCCAGGCCGACATAGATGCCCAGCCGGAGGACAAGCCTGCCTTCAAAAAGTACTTCATGCATGGGGTGGGCCACTTTTTGGGCCTGTCTGTACACGACGTAGGCACGTTTAACCAGCCCTTCCGCGCCGGGCAGGTGCTTACTGTGGAGCCTGGCATCTACATAGACGAAGAAGGTATAGGCATTCGGCTAGAGAACAACGTGCTCATCACCGAGCAGGGCCCGCACGATCTGATGGCCAACATCCCCCTGGAGGCCGACGAGATCGAGCGACTGATGGCCGCCGCCCAGCAAGCCTAACCTCACACCACCCATCTCCTACCACAACGCTGCTGCCATGGCCGTCCGCCTGCACGACAAGACCTTTATTCCCTTTATAGAGGCCAGCCGCCTGGCGGCCCGCGTGGCCGAGCTGGGTGCCCGGATATCGGCAGACTATGCCCACCTGGCCGAGCCGCTGCTGGTGGTGCCGGTGCTCAGCGGCAGCTTTGTGTTTGCGGCAGACTTGGTGCGCCACATCTCGGTGCCTTGCCAGGTAGAGTTTATCCGGGTCTCCAGCTATGCAGGCACCGGCTCTACGGGGGCGGTGCAGCAGGTGCTGGGGCTGGCCACGCCGCTGGCAGGCCGCCATGTGCTGCTGGTAGAAGACATTGTGGACACCGGCCTGACGATGCACCAACTCTTGCAGCGCTTTGGGGGTGATGGCCCGGCCTCGGTGCGGGTGGCTACGCTGCTCTCTAAGCCGGCGAGCCTGCAGACGCCAGTGCCGCTGGCCTACACCGGCTTTACGATAGGCCCCGAGTTTGTCGTCGGCTATGGGTTAGACTACGACGGCCTGGGCCGCCAACTGCCCGAGGTGTACGTGCTGCAGCCCTAGCGGCCCATACCCATGCGGCCCACCAGCCCGTTATAAGGGCCAACGATGGGGCTTGTTTTCCGCATTACATTGTGTTGGGTATGCTGGGCCTGCCTCTGGGCCCTGGCTCCGCGTGCGGCATGGGCTCAAAAAGACACCGGCACCATCAGCGCAGACAGCGCCCAACGCTACTACTACCAGCAAGAGCAGCTCCGCGCCCGGCAGGCCGACACGGTGCGGCAGCGCAAAGACGGCTTTTATCGCCGGGCCAAAACGCTCTCTAAGCGCGGGCGGCTGTGGGGCGAGCTCTACCGCACCCTCTTCCGCGAGCCTGACAACCCCCTTAAAGACCAGGATAAAGCCAAAACGGAGGGCAACTCAGACCGCCGCTTCCGCCGCTTAGAGGGGCGTGTCATCCGGCGCATCATCGTCCGCCCGCTAGACGTGTTCGGGGCCAAGGTGTACGACACCCTGGCCGAGCCCCGCAACATCCTGGAGCGGGCTGGCAATGCCCTGCACCACACCACCCGGGCGCGTGTAGTACGCCATCAGCTCAGTTTTAAGGAGGGAGACCGGTTTGCCTCCACGCAAGTCTCTAACAACGAGCGGGTGCTGCGCTCGGCAGGCATACTTGTAGATGCGCGCATCATCCCCATAGCCACCCGCCACCGCGACTCTGTAGATGTGGTGGTCATCACCCAAGACCTGTTTTCGCTCTCGGGTGGTGTGGCACCCCAGGCGCTAGACAGGTTTGCCATAAGCCTGGCCGAGCGCAATTTTTTAGGCCTGAACCACCGCTACACTCTAAAATACGAGTATTTGGGCCAGAGCGTGCCCCGGCAGCTACACAACTTCAGGGGGTACTACTTTATCCCTTACCTGCGCCCTCGCAGCTTTGTCTCTGCCGAGGCCGAGGCCATGGTGTATTTCAACGCCCATAACTACAGGGCCCGTGTGTTTAAAGACTTTCTGTTTACCACAACCCGCACGGCGGGCTCGGCCGAGGTGCGGCTGAATAACTACTTCATCCCCTTTCTATCTGCCGATACGATTGCCAACAGCCGCGTACGCGAGGACGTGGCCGACGCCTGGCTGGGCCGCGCCTGGCCCTCGCCTGTGGGGCGCCGCAACACAGAGGGGGTGCGGCTGGTGGCGGCAGGGCGCTTTACCTCTATCACCTACCGCAGCAGGCCTTTTGTATCGGCAGACAGCAACCTGGTTTTCCGCAACCGGCAGTTGGTGCTGGGCTCGCTGGCCTATGTAGAGCGCAACTACTTCCGCGCCGTAATGATTAACGGCTACGGCCGTACAGAAGATGTGCCCTATGGCCGCAACCTCTCTGCCACGGCCGGGCTAGAGTTTAACGAAGACGGCCGCCGCCCTTACGGTGGACTGCGCTATGCCCAGGGCGGCTTTATCAACCGGGTGGGCTACCTCAACTTCAACGCCGAGGCGGGCACGTTCTTAAACGCTGCCCGCCTCGAGCAGACCACTTTGCGGGCCGACGGCCTCTACTTTACACCGCTGCTGCACGTGGGCCGCATACACCTGCGGCAGTTTGCACGCCTGCGGTTTGTGCATGGGGCGCACCGCTTCGGCACAGATTTTCTTAACATCAACACAGACAACGGCCTACGGGGCATTAGCTCGGCTGCCTTCCTGGGCATCAAGAGCCTGGTGCTGAACCTGGAGACAGTAGCCTTTCTCAACTTCGATGTGCTCAGCTTCAAGGCAGCCCCCTTCACCCTGGCAGACCTGGGCTGGATTGCCCCGGCCGGGCAAGTCTTGCTAGACCAAGCCCCGTACCTGGGCATCGGCGGGGGCCTGCGCCTCTACAACGAGCGGCTCACCTTGCGCTCTGTGCAGATTCGGCTGCTCTATTATCCCAACGTACCCGACATTACCGGGCGCCTAAGGCCTAACTTTGCGCCCTCGAGCAGCTTCCCCCTGCAAGACTTTGCCGTGCTGGCACCGGGGGTGGTGCGCTTTCAGTAGTTAAGAGTTAAAAGTTAAGAGATAAAAGATAAAAGATAATAGATGTGTCGGGGTAGGAAATAGTCGAGTTTTACACTCATCATTAATTACCCTTTAAGTGCTTATCTATTATCTTTTATCTATTATCTCTTAACTCTGAAGCTTAACTTTTAACTCTTAACTTTTAACTCATTGTAATGTATCGCGGCCAGAAAGTCATCGTCGTGCTGCCGGCGTATAATGCCGAGCAGACCCTGGAAAAAACCTACCGAGAAATTGACTTTGACCTGGTTGATGAGGTAGTACTGGTAGATGATGCCAGCCGAGACAATACCATTGCCAAGGCGCAGGCGCTGGGCATCCGCCACGTGGTGAGCCACCAGAAAAACCGGGGCTACGGCGGCAACCAAAAAAGCTGCTACGACAAAGCCCTCGAGCTGGGCGGCGACATTGTCATCATGCTGCACCCAGACTATCAGTACACGCCGCTGCTGCTGCCGGCCATCATCAGCATATTGGGGTCAGGGTTGTATCCGGTGGTGTTTGGGTCGCGCATTTTGGGCAACGGGGCCCTTAAAGGAGGCATGCCGCTCTACAAGTACGTGGCCAACCGGCTGCTGACCTTTACGCAGAACGTGCTGATGGGCCAAAAGCTGAGTGAGTACCACACCGGCTACCGGGCCTACACAGGCCAGGTGCTGCGCAGCATAGACTACCACCGCTGCTCAGACGATTTCGTCTTCGACAACCAGATCATTGCCCAGATCTTTGACAAGGGCTATGAGGTGGCCGAGGTAACCTGCCCCACCAAGTACTTTGAGGAGGCCTCGTCGATCAACTTTTCGCGCTCGGTTACTTACGGCCTGGGGGTATTGCAGACCTCGCTGCGCTACCGCCTGCACCGCTGGGGCGTGTGGAAGTGGGCGTTGCTGGGGTAAGCCCCAATCCGCGCACCCCGGCTGCATATATTTGCTTGCACGGCCAAGCCCGCTTGTGGCGGCCGCTGCCTTGCCTCCCCTTTATGACTCTACGCGTAGTAGCTATTTTGGCGCTGGCCGCCACCCTGGCCAGTTGCACGGTGTTTAAGCCCCAGCCCAAGCAAGAGGTGGTCACCATCTCTACAGAGATGGGAAATATTGACCTGGTGCTGTCTGACAAGACGCCCAAGCACAAGGCCAACTTCTTAAAGCTGACCAAGGAGGGCTTTTACAACGGCACTACCTTCCACCGGATTATAGACGGGTTTATGATCCAGGGGGGTGATCCTAACAGCAAAAACGCCAACCCGGACGACGACGGCCAGGGCGGCCCCGGCTACACCATCCCTGCCGAGTTTGACCCTAGCCTGACGCACAACCCAGGCGCCATAGCCGCCGCCCGCATGGGAGACAACGTCAACCCCAAAAAGGAAAGCAGCGGCAGCCAGTTCTACATCGTAGAGGGCAAAGACGGCGCGCATTTCCTGGATAACAACTATACCGTCTTCGGGCAGGTCATCCGGGGGCAAGAGGTGGTAGAGCGCATTGCCGAGCAGCGAAAAAACAGCTTCGACCGCCCGCTGAAGGACATTAAAATGACCGTCACGGTCAAAAACGTCAAGCAGAAAGACCTGGAAAAGATATACGGCTACAAGCAGCAACCCTAAAAAACACCCACTCTAATTTTTAATTGTTAATTCTTAATTTTTAATTCGAGAAAGGGATGCGCATTCTGATTACCGGTGCTAACGGATTGCTGGGGCAAAAGCTGGTACAGCAACTGGGTATGTTGCCTAACCATGAGGTTATTGCCACAGGCACAGGTGCCGCCCGGGTAACCCTGCCTGGCAACACGCGCTGGCGAACGTTGGATGTAACCGACGGTGACCAGGTGGCCCAGGCCATTTCCGAAGAGCGCCCTGAGGCCGTCATCCACACGGCCGCCATGACCAATGTGGACCAGTGCGAAACAGACCGCGAAGGCTGCCAAAGCCTGAACGTGGACGCCGTAGCCCACCTGGCCCAGGCTTGTGCCGATACGGGCAGCTATCTGCTGCACCTATCTACCGACTTCATCTTCGACGGAGCGGCCGGGCCTTACGACGAGGCCGCCACGCCCAACCCGGTCAGCATCTACGGCCATGCCAAGCTGGAGGCCGAGCGTGTGGTGATGGCCCAGCCTGGCCTGCGCTGGGGCATCGGGCGTACGATCTTGGTCTATGGCATCGCGCAAGACATGAGCCGCTCCAACATCATCCTATGGGTCAAAAGCAGCCTGGAGGCGGGCAAGCGCATACAGGTGGTGGACGATCAGTGGCGCACCCCTACCCTGGCCGAAGACTTGGCCGACGGCTGCCTCCGCATGGCCCTGCAACAGGCAGAGGGCATTTTTAATCTAGGTGGCCCAGACCTGCTGACGCCCTACGACATGGCCCTGGCCACGGCCCAATACTTCGGCCTGAACGCCAGCCTGATTGAGCGCGTGGATGGCACCCGCTTTACGCAGCCTGCAAAGCGCCCCCCACGTACCGGCCTTGTTATAGACAAAGCCCGTACCCAGCTCGGCTACGCACCCCGCACGTTTGCAGAGGGCATCGCGGTGCTGGCAGGGCAGATGGAGAGGCAGGTGGCTTAAAGCGCCGCCTGGTTGGCTTGGGCGCGCTGGCGGAGTACCTCGAAGCAGGCCACGGCACCGGCGGCTGATACGTTGAGGCTCTCGATCTGGCCTTGCATGGGCAGTTTTACCTGGAGATCGACGGCCTCGAGCACCTCTGAGGATATGCCCTTTTCTTCGGAACCCATGACGAGGGCGATGGGGCCTGTCAGGTCGGCGTAGAAGATGTCTTTGTTGGCCTTTTCGGTCACGGCCACCACCTTGATGCCCTGCTCCTGGAGCCAGGTAACAGTCTTCTCTAGCTTGGCCTCGCGGGCTACGTAGAGGTGTTCGAAGGCACCGCTGCTGGCCTTGAAGGCCTCTGTACCTAGTTGGGCGGTGCCCAGCATGGGTACAACCACAATCTGCACCCCGGCCCCTTCGGCCGAGCGGGCCAGGGCCCCTGCGTTGCGCACGTCCGTCACCCCATCCAGCACGAGGATGAAGGGGAAGACACCCTGCTCCGTCACCCGCGTCAGCGCCTCAGAGAGGCGGATGTACTCGAAGGCCGAGACGTAGGCCACTACGCCCTGGTGCCCCTTGGCAAGGCGATCCAGCGCCTGGCTGGGCACCTTTTGCACGGGTATGCGTGCGCGGCGGCAGATATCGTACAGCTCTTGGATGCGGTCGTTGCTTTTGAGGTCGCGGTCTACAAGCACCTTCTCTAGCTGGCGGCCGGCGCGCTGGGCCTCCGTCACGGCATGTATGCCGGCCAGCACGTCGCGGTTGGGCTCGGCGGCATCGGCAGGCGCGGCAGGGCGGCGGTTCAGGTATTTGTAGGGGCGCTTGTTCTCCATGGCAGGGTGCAAAGGTCGGGGGTGGGGCGGCATTGTACCTTCACACCCTGTATGTTATTGGCCCCGATTCGCCGATTGTTTCTGGCCTGCCTATGCGGCATGGCCTTGTTTACCCCCCTTGCCGCCCAGGCCCAGGCGGGCAAGGCGCTGGGCACCTTTGCGGCCCATCCGGGGCTGAAAAAAGCCAGCTGGGGCTTTGCCATGCGCAGCCTGCGTACGGGCAAGCTGCTGCTGGGGCGCGACGGCTACCGCTGCCTGGCACCGGCAAGCACGCAAAAGGTGGTTACTACGGCTGCGGCCTTGCGGCTGCTGGGGCCTGCCTACAGGGTACACACCCGGCTGGCCTACACGGGGCAAATAACCGACGGGGTGCTAAAAGGCGATCTGCTGGTACTCGGTGCCGGAGACCCCAGCCTAGGCAGCGGACGGTTTGGGCCAGACAGTGAGCCCGAGGCCGTGCTGCGCCGCTGGGCTAGCCGTGTGGCCGGGGCAGGCATCCGCCGGATAGAGGGGCGGGTGCTGGTGTCGGCCCTGGCCTTTGCCCAACCTGCCGTACCCGACGGCTGGCAGCACCAGGATCTGGCCAACTACTTTGGGGCTCCCGTCTGCGGGCTAAACTGGCGCGAGAATATGTACCGGCTGCCCTTCCGCACCGGGGCACCCGGCTCTGCGGCACAGGCCGCAGAGCCCGTGCCGCCCCAGCCCGACCTGCGCTTTACCACCGACGTAACCGCCGGCCCCGAGGGCTCGCCCGACCTGGCCTACATCTACGCCGGGCCCGATGGGCAGCAGCGCCTCGTAATGGGCAGCCTGCCCCCGCACAAGAGCAGCTATGCCATAAAAGGTGCCCTGCCCGACCCTGCCCTGGCCCTGGCCCGCGAGCTGGAGGCCGCCCTAGAGGTAAAGGGCATAGAGCTAACCGGCGCGGCCACGTCTGTACAAAGCTGGAGCGCCGCTGCCGACAAGGCGCTGTGTGCGCCTAAGGCCGCGCGGCAGGTGCTAGACTCGCTGGCAAGCCCTACCGTGGCAGAACTGGCCGCCAAAACCAACATCTACAGCCTGAACCTCTACGCCGAGTGCCTGCTGCGCTGGGTAGGCCTGCGGCAGAAGAACGAAGCCAGCACCGAGGCCGGTACCCAGGCTCTGGCCGACTATTGGGTAAGCAAGGGCCTAGACGCAGAAGGCCTGGTGGTGGCCGACGGCAGCGGCCTCTCGCTCAGCAACGGTATCACGCCCCTGCATTTTACGACGCTGCTGGCACGGATGGCAGACTCTACCGCGGCAGGCAAGGCCTTTGGCCGCTCGCTGGCGGTGATGGGCCGCACCGGCACCCTGGCCGAGATGGGCCTGGGTACCCGCGCCGAAGGCCGCCTCCGCGCCAAAAGTGGCACCCTTACGCGGGTGCTCTGCTACGTTGGCTATACCACCACCGCCCAAGGCGAGCCGGTAGCCTTTGCCCTGCTGGTAAACCGCTACAGCGGCAGCTTCTCTGACATGAAAAAGCAGATAGAAAAGCTGCTGGTGGGCCTAAGCAGTTAGGGAGAGTTAAGAGTTAAGAGTTAAGAGTTAAAAGTTAAAAGTTGTAGTGCGGGCTGCTAGCCCGTCTTGCGGCAGGTGCCCAAGGCGGGGCAATGGGCCCTAAATGCAGATTCTTTCGATTGCAGCTTTTGCCTTGATTTGCAAGGGTTTATGAGCGTTTTTTGTCGGGGAAATGTCGGAAGAATTGTCGTGTGTTGCTCCAGTCTGAAGACTGTGCTGCAATAGGCGTCACAAGTCATCGCTCCCCTGATCGGGTCGCTAAAGACTTGCGACAGGTTGCGGGCGGGAGATAAGAGATAACAGATGTTGATGTTGGGTAAGGTATGCCAAGAGCGGTGCCTGGGCCTTGTTTGTGCCGTTGCGCCGTGTTTGCGGTAGGGAGGTATGCAGGGCTGGAGCCCTGCCCGTGAGGGTTGCGAGGGCTGGAGCCCTCGAACAGCAACTTTCTTGCTGCCGAAGGCTCAGAGCGTTCGGCTTTAGCCGTCGCCTTAGCAGTAGCC
>CANGYH010000006.1 GCA_947458545.1 Cytophagaceae bacterium
TGTCTATTTATCCTTGGCAGAGGGTAGGAGATGCTGTCTTGTACTGGCGCTAGAATCTGAAAAAAGCCGGGAGAATCTGACGGGTCCACAATTGCGCCAGTGCCAATAGTCTCCCTCCGTACGGTATCCACAGACAGCGAGTCTTTGGGTGCTGTGGGCTTAGGCTCTTGGCCCTTTGGGCGGCATACGCTTAGGCCCAAAGCAGCCGCTACAAGCAGGGGCAAGGTTAGCTTTCTCATTGGGCTAGGAGGCGGATAGGATATTGTGCCGGGTAAAGGTAAGTAGTTGGTATTCAAAGACAAAACTGCCCTTAGAGACTGGCCCAGGGGCAAAATGGGGTAACGGCCAAGGCGGCCGCTGATGCCGGACCTTTTATGGTAAACTATCTCTTGCAAGGGGGATGGCTGTGCCGTATCTTTGCGGGCCCGATTCTGGGGTATAACCATTCCGGGCGGACGGGTTTCCGCCGAAGGAGTACAATGTCTGTAAAGATCCGACTGGCTCGCCGCGGCCGTAAAAAGCTGGCCATGTATGACATCGTTGTAGCCGACAGCCGCTCGCCCCGCGACGGCCGCTTTATCGAGCGCATTGGCCGCTACAACCCCAACACCAACCCCGCAGCCATAGACCTGGACCAAGACCGGGCCGTGTATTGGCTGATGGTGGGTGCCCAGCCTACCGATACGGCTAGCTCTATCCTGCGCTACAAAGGTGCGCTGATGAAGAAGCACCTGCAGGTGGGCGTGGCCAAAGGTGCCATCACCCAAGAGGTTGCCGACGAGCGCTTTGCCCAGTGGGTAGCCACCAAAGAGGCCAAAGTAGCCGGCAAGGTAGAGAGCCTGATGTCTGCCAAAGACAAGGCCAAAGCCGACCGCCTGGAGGCTGAAGCTAAAGTACGCGCCGCCCGCCAAGAGGCCATAGACGCCCGCGAGGCTGCCAAGAAGGCTGAAGAAGACGCCGCCGAGGCTGCCCGCCTGGCTGCCGAGCAAGCTGCCGCTGCCGCCATCAACGCCAGCGCCGAGGCCGAAGCCCCCGCTGCCGAAGAGGTAGTAGCCGAGGCCGAAGCTCCCGCTGCCGAGGCTGTAGCCGAGCAGCCCGTGGCAGAAGCCGCAGCCCCTGCCGAAGGTGGCGAAGAGGCCGCTGCCTAAGCAACAGCCGCGTAATCTATTAAGCGGACGCTGCCCTTACCGGGCAGCGTCCGCTTTTTTTATGCCCCCAAGCGGCTGCCCTGCCGATACCTTTGCAACAGATGCGTGCGTTTTTGCTGGCGCTGTGGCGGTTAATCCACTACAAGCTGACCCATGTTACCGAAGAGAAGTGGCGCATACTGGCAGCCTGCCTGCTGGTGTCGGGTATGCTGTGGTTTTTGCGGCAGATGAACAAGACCTACACCACCGGCATGAAGGTGCGCCTCAGCTTCGAGTACGACCGCGGCCGGTTCGTACCGCTAGACCCGCTGCCCAACGCCTTATGGCTCAACGTGACGGCCGAGGGCTGGCCGCTGGCCATTGCCGCCTACAGCCCCACACGGCCCCGCCTTGTGGTGCAACCCGTGCTAGACAAAGGCTACTGGATGGCCGACGCCGACAAGGTGAAGCGCTACCTCCAACCCAAGCTGGCCCGCGTACAGATCAACTACCTGCAAGAGCTGCCCCAGGCCTACCGGTTCGACAGCATTGTGCAGCGCCAGGTGCCCATAGAGGCCACCTTGCCCGACGGACGGCGGGCCTTCGGGCGGCTGTGTTATAAGGGACTCAGCGGACAATTGCTGCGCCTGCCCCGCGCCCACGTGCTTACAGAGGCACCGTGGGATAGTACCCAATTCTCTGTCTCCACCAGCTCCCTCTACGACGAGAAGTGGCTGCCCAGCCTCTGCCAACCCCGGGTAGCCTTCAGCGTCCGGTAAGGGTAATCATCTCTACCAAAAAGCAAGGCACCCCCAGCGTTGGCCAGGGGTGCCTCTTTGTATTAGACAGGTTTTGCTTCTGGACTACTCTCGCACCAGGCGGGCTTGGTACACCGTGCCGTCTGACACTTGGGCGCGGAGCTGGTACATACCCGGCGTAAGGCTAGATACATCTACGGTAGCACCGTTGTAGGGCAGATTACCGGCCAGCTTGCCGTTGGCGTCAAAGGCCGTTACAGCGGCGGTGGTGCCTTGGGGCAGCACCAGGCGCACCTGCCCTTGGGCCGGGTTGGGTGCCAGTTGCAACGGCAGCGCGCGGGGGGCACGCAAGCTCAATGGCAAGGCGACGGCGCGGCCGCTCTTGGTGATGACAACCAGGCCAAAGGCGGGGCCGTTGTTGTTGGCTGTCGGGGTCAGATAGCCAGAGGCCATCACCACAAGGGCAGAGTCTGCAAAGGCAGCAAGAGGCGCGCCAAAGGTGGCCACGGTGGCGCCGCTGGCAAAGGCATCCACATCTACGGCAAGGTTGGCGGCGGGGGCATCTAGCCAGCCGCTGGCTTGCTTAAAGGCTGCCTGGGGCACTAGGGTAGGGCCATTCGGGTTAACCTTCACACGCACGGTAGGTGCGTCGGGCGCACCGTGTACCACACGGATTTGGGCACTGCCGGCCGTAGTGCTGCGCTGGCGGCCGTCGAGCAGCAGCACGTCGAAGGCGGTGCTCACATTGTCTGGGTTGGGCGCAAAGCCGGTGCCTAGGTTGCCTACCGCCATGGCGATGCTCTCGGTGCCGCCCGTCAGGCGGAGGGTAGCTGCCCAAACGGCACCCGTAGTATCTACCGTGGCGCGGGCCGGGGTAATGAGCACGCGCAGTGGGGTGAGGGCTGGCAGATTCAGATACGGCGTAGCCTGGCGGAAGCGAAAGTCTGGCACGGCCTTGGCCCCGTTCACGTACACATCTACCGCGTTGGCCGCCGGGGCCGGGCAGTTGTGGATGATCTGCAGGGCACCCGTGGTGCGGGCAGGCAGCAAGATGGCGCGGCCACCCTTGGTGACGGCCAGCAGGCCAAAGGCGGGGCCGTTGTTGTTGGCCGCCGGTGCTAGGTAGCCCGAGGCCATCACCAACAAGGCCGAGTCTCTGAAAGCAGACAGCGGTGCGCCGAAGGTGGCCACCGTAGCGCCGCCTGCGGCAGCGTCAACATCTACGTTCAGGTCTTGGGCGGGCGCATCCAGCCAGCCGCTGCTTTGGCGGAAGGCCGCCTGTGGCACCAGCACCGGGCCGTTGGGGCTCACTTTGACGCGGACGGTCGGTGCATCGGGCGCGCCATGCAGAATGCGCAGTTGTGCGACGCCAGCTGTAGTGCTGGCCTGGCGGCCCTCCAGCAGCACGACGTCGAAGGCGGTGCTGATGTTGTCTGGGTTGGGGGCAAAACCTGCGCCTACGTTGCCCGTGGCCACGGCTATAGTGTTAGAGTTGGGGGCCAGCGTCAGCGAGCGGTACCAGAGCGGATTGTTGGTATCTGACACGGCAGACGCGGGTTTGATGCGGATCTGCAGCGGCAAGCCTGCAGGCAATGACAGGTAAGGCGTCGCCTCGCGGAAGCGGAAGCCCGCAAAGGCCTTGCTGTTGCCTACATAGATATCTACCGTCTGCGCCACCGGCGATGGGCAGTTGTGCACAATCTGCACGTTGGCGCTTTGCCCATAGGCAGCCGCAGCAACGCCAAGAGCAATGAGAGAGGTGGCAAAAAGGTGTTTCATAATGGAATTGCTATGATTCAAGTACAAGACTTGTTTAATCTTTTGCGGGTTGGAGTTAAACATAAATAAAAACAACTATTTTTTATTCTATTTCATAATTGCATCTATCAGCTATTCTGTATTCTATATCTTGGACTTCATTTAGCTTATGTTGGCACAGATATGCCTTGTGTGTCGTGCATTATGGCAAGAGCCCCCAGGCAGGGCTTTCTATGCTGGCCTGGGCAACCCACACGCCGAGACGTCCGTTTAGCCGCCTATTGCGGCGGCCTCTACTTGCACGTTGGCGGCCACACTTCATACACAGCCAGTATAGGCCCAAGCAAATAGCACTTACTGCTGCCTTTGGTTAAACGGCATTAGGCTACTCGCGGGGATATTCTGTATTTTTACCATAATACTCAGACTGATGCACCTCTAGGCACTGTGCTGCTGCATGATAAAAACCGATACCCTGATCACAACCCAAGACTGGATCGATGCCATCGGCAGGCTGGATGCGCTGCTGGCAGGGGCCGGTGTGGGGATGTACGTCTGGGATCGGGCAGAGGGCACCTACCATTGGAGCGAAGGCGTGCGCAAAATGCTCTCGGTAGGGCCAGAAGAAGCGCCAGGCTTTGACGTCTGGCAGGCCCGCCTCCACCCAGAGGATGCGCCCATGGTGCGCAAAGCCTTAGACGGGCTACTAGAAGAAGGCAAGGCCTACCACCAGCTCTTCCGCGTGGTGCAGCCGGGCGGGGGCGTCCGCTGGTTAGACGATACCGTGCAAGTGCTGGCAGAAGATGCCGACGGCAAACCCATACGCCTGGCCGGTCTGATACGAGACGTTACCGAATGGCAAAGCCCCCTGGAGGCTGCCCTGGCCGACGACGACATATCGCTGCTGCTGCAAGACAAAGACCTGCGCTATGTGTGGTACCACAGCCAATTGGCCCGCTTTGCCGACTGGCCGGTAGGCTCCATCCTCGGGCTGACGGACCTGGAGGTAGGCTTCCTGCCAGAGGTTGCGGCAGAAATCACCGCCAAAAAGCGCCGCGTGCTGCAAACCCGCCAGCCCGAGACGTTTGAGCAATGGCTCGATCTGTACGACGGCCGGCGCGCCTACATACAGGCGCAGTATCTGCCCTACACCTTTGGCAATGGCGACATCGGTGTGCTTTGCAAAATCCGCGACCTGACGGATACCCAGCAGGCCCTTAGCCGCGAGGCCGAGCTGCGCCAGGAGCTTGAGCGGCAATTGCGCGAGCTAGAGGCATCGCAAGCACGGTTTGACGCTGCCTTGCGGGGCAGTAACATCACCCTCTTCGTACAAGACGAGCACCTCAACTACATCTGGGAGCACAACGTGCTGCCCGATTATGGCCTCGATGGCCGGCTGGTGGGCACGTCAGACCACGACTTTCCCTACGCACCCGATACCATGGAGCCTTACCTGAAAAGTAAGCGCGAGGTCATCTTTGAAGGTAAGGAGTTGCGGCAGGCGGCCTGGTTCCCTTTCAAGTTGCAGGGGCCACGGTACATAGAGACGACGTTCTCTCCGTTTGTATTGCCCAATGGCAGGCCCGGCCTTATAGGCAAAGTTGTTGACCTGACCGAAACCAAACAGGCCCAAGACCGCGAGGCCGAGCTGCGCCAGCAGCTAGAGCGCAAGCTGGTAGAGCTAGACAGCTCGCACCGCCTGTTTGCGGCCGGGTTGGCCAAAAGCCCGCTAACGGTATTTTTCCAAGACGAAGAACTTACTTACGGCTGGGCCTACAACGTACCCCCAACCTGGGGCATAAACGGGCAGGTAGCAGGCTACAACGAGCGCGACTTTCCGCTGGCGCCCAAGACGATAGAAGCCTTGGTGGCCTTAAAGAAAAAGGTGCTGGAGACCGGCGAGCAGGCCGAGTTTAAAGACTGGGTCCGCTTTGACCATGGCGAGCTTGCCTATTGCCATGGCCGCTACGACCGCTACCAAGACGACAACGGCACCCGAGGCCTCATTGGCCGCGTCGTTAACCTGACAGAGACCAAACTGGCCGAAGAGCGCGCCCACCGCCTGGCCCAAGACCTGGCCGAAACCCAGGCCCGCCTAGACGCAGGCCTGCGCGGCGAGCCCTTCACAATCTACATCCAGGACGAGGAGCTGCGCTACCGCTGGCTCTACAACATACACCCCAACTGGGAGGAGGGCGATTTCTTGGGCAAAACAGACGAAGAGTCTGGCCTAGACGATGAAATCATCCTCAAAATGACGCCAGCCAAGCGCCGTGTGCTGGCTACGGGCGCAGCCGAGCAGGTAGAGCTTTGGGCGTTGGGCCTCAACGGCGAGCCTACATTTTTGCGCTACCGCATCAACCCCTACACCTTTGCCGACGGCAAGCCAGGCGTTATCGTGAAGGTGACAGACCTGACGGCCGACCGCCTGCGCGAGCAAAAAACCGAGCAACTGGCCCAAGCCCTCTCTGAGCAGGTACACGAGCTGCAAGCGGCAGACCTGCGCCTCACTACAGCCTTAGACGAAGAGCCGCTCAGCCTTTGGGTGCAAGATGCCAGCCTGCGCTTTTTGTGGGCGCGCAACTTCCCAACCAAAATCTGGCCGCACGACATCGTCGGCCTGCGCGATGCCGACGTCCAATTGCCGCCAGATCAACTGGCCCAACTGGCCGAGATCAAGCGCCGGGTAATGGAAACGGGCCAGCCCTTCAACGGTGAGGGCTGGTTTACCCTACACGCCGGCAACCGCGAGTATTTCCGCCTCAGCTTTAAGCCCTACCCCTTGCCCGACGGCACCGTCGGCCTGGTGGGCAAGGCCTACGAGCTCACAGACCTGAAACAGGCCCAAGAGAAGGTAGAGAGCCTCAATCAAGAGCTGCAACGCCAATTGGGTGCCTTAAGCCAGGCCCACAATGCCAAGCTGGCCGAGCTACAGGATGCCCGCGCCATCCAGATAAGCCTGCTGCCTGCCGAGCCGCCGGCGGTGCCCGGCCTGCACATTGCCGCCGCCATGCAAACCTCCGAAGAGGTTGGCGGAGACTATTACGACTTCTTGACCCTGCCCGACGGCAGGCTTGTGATGGCCCTGGGCGATGCCACCGGCCACGGCCTGCGGGCAGGTTTTTTGGTGGCCATCGTAAAGGCCTACTTCCAGCTGCTGGCCCAGCAGGTAAGCCCGGCAGAGCTGCTCTCTCTGATCTCAGACCAACTCTCGGCCCTAGAGCTTAAGCAGATGTACATGGCCCTCTCTGTGCTGCAATACGACCCTGCCACCGGCCAGGGCAGCTACGTGGCCGCCGGCATGCCGCCGTTGCGCATCTTCCGCGCGGGCACAGAGCAGGTAGAGGTGCTTACAGTGCGCAGCCTCTATTTGGGCACCAACCTGCGCAATACCCTAGAGCCTCAGCCCTTCAGCCTCGCCCCCGGCGACGTATTAGTGGCAGCCACAGACGGCCTGTTTGAAACGCGCAACCCACAAGGCATGGCCCTCCCTACGGCAGTTATAGACAAAGCCATAGCCCATTGCCACCAACACCACCCCGCCCAACTGGTACAATGCCTGCTGCAAGAGCAGCTCCGGTGGCAGGGCCAGCCCCAACCGGCAGACGATACTACGTTAGTCGTATTGGCCCGGGCCTGAGGCTAGCCTGCGCCCTAGGCAGCCTGGCGCAATAGGGCACCGCCTATCTGGCATTGCAGACACTTTTGCGGCTGGCAATACAGCTTTTGCACGCCGAGCCAGCCTTGGCTCTGGGCGGCGTTTTGGTTGCTTAGGCCTGCATCTGTAAAGGGTTTGGTGAGGTGGTTGTGCTCTGGCGGCAACTGCTCTAGCAGGCTTAAGGCCTGGTGCACGTAGGCCGTTTGGTTGCGCTGCCGTCCGTAAGCGGCCAGCAGCGGAGCTACGGCATTGGCCACCAGGCTCAAGGCCTGGGCATGGCCTACGGTAGGGCTGCCACATTTGCCCGCTGGCCCAAAGTTGTAGCGCAGTTGCCAGTAGCCCGAGGCCGTCACCCTGAAGTGGGCCACCAGCTCGGCCACCTGGGTATAGCTGCGCATCAAATCAAACAAGGGCGGCGTGTTTGCCAGCAACGCTGCCAGTTGTGCCAGGCGCAAGGCCGGCTGTTGGGCCGGGCGCATCCGGCCGGTGGCAAGCGTGCCGGGTGGCGGAGGCGGGGGCAGGCGCAATCGCCCGGCCTGGTAGGCATACTCGCGCAGCAGGGCATCTTGGTGCGCATCTGGCGGGGCTTGGGCGGCGGTGTGGTAGCGGGCCCGGGCCTCAAAGGCGGCGGTTAGAGCATCGGCGGGCTCGGGCTCAGGTTGGCCCAGCAGGCCCGCCTGCCCCAGCAGTAATGCCTCTACCGACAATGGCTGGCCTGCCAGGCGGCGCAATTGGCGCATAGGCAGTGCCTCGGCCAGTTGCAAAAACGCATGGCCATTGGCGGGCAGGCCCCAAGCATAGGCCAGGGCACGGTAGGCGGTTTCTTCCCAGTCTCGCCCGCTGGCCTGGTAGAGGGCCTCCAGGTGCTCGGCTTTGGCTTGCAGGCGCTCTAGCAGCGCGCGCTCTTGCATGGCGGTAGCCACCAGGGGCGGCACCAAGGCCAACTGTGGCAGGCAGGCGGGCCCGGGTGCCAGGCGCTCCATCAGTTGGCGGTAGCGGGCTAGCAGGTGGGGCGTAAGCAGCCCGCGCAATTCTAGCACGGGCAGGCAGGTGCCGTCGGGCAGGTACACATCCTGATCGTGCTGCCAGACCACATGCAGCACCACCCGGGCGTAGGCTGGGTCTGCACTGTGCCCGTGCCGAGCCCAGTCAGAGCTTAGTACATGGCACTCTACCGCGCCTGCCCAACGCAGGCCGCCTATCGTCAGCACGGCCTGGGCAAAGTCTGGCCCGGCGGCCCGGTTGTGCTGCCCAGGTTGCAAAACCTCTATCGGTTGGCCATCTGTGGTGGCCAGCCCGGCCCGGCCAAAGGCCTGAAACTGCCAGGCGTAATGCAGCAGATCCTCGCGCACCTCTACCATACCGGCAAAGCAACGGTGTGGGGTGCGGCAGGGGCAATAGCCTACGGTTATCTGCGCAATGCTGGTGCGCGTATAGACCTCTATGCGCGCAATGGCTGTGCGCCCATCTGCGCCTTACATGGCTTTGCGGAGCTGGCTTACCAGCGCCTCGAAGTCTTTAGGGTAAGGTGCCTCTAGGTGCAGGCGCTCACCGTCCATTTTGGCAAAGTTGAGCTCGGCCGCATGCAGGGCCACCCGGCTGATGAGGGGCAGCTCTTCGACGTCCTTCTGCTGCTTGTGGCCCCGCTTAATGTCAGAGAGGTAAATCAGCGGCCCGCCGTAGCGAGGGTCTGACACAATGCTGGCCTCCAGCGCCTTAAGGTGAATGCGTATCTGGTGCATCCGCCCGGTGATGGGGTAGCAGCGCACCAGCGTATGGCGGCGGAAAATCTCCTGCGTCTGGAAAACGGTCTCTGCCTCTTTGCCCTCCGCCTTGTCTATCACAACGTACCCGCCGTTCTTTTGCAAGATTGGCAGATAGACGCGGACCCCCTCCAGGTTGTGTACGCCATGGCAAACGGCGTGGTAAATCTTGGTAACCTGCCGGTGCTCAAACTGCATGGCCAGGCTGCGGTAAGCGGCCGGGTTTTTGGCAAAAGCAATGGCCCCGCTGGTCTCCTTGTCTAGGCGGTGGCAGGCCTGGGCATCCGGGTGGGTGCGCTTTACAAGGCGCAGCAGCCCCTCGCCAAAGCCTGCCGCCCGCTCGTCGAGCGTAGAGACGTAGGGCGGCTTGTTGAGGACCAGAAAGTCGTCATCCTCATACAGCACGACATCGGCCAGGCGCTTGATTTTTGGCAAGCGGATGGAGGCCTGCTTAGGCGCGTTGTCTTCTTCGTAGAAATAGAGGTCTTCGTCTATCATGGTACAAAGGTCGGGGATTAGTGCCTTGTGATGCCATCTGTGCCAGAGACATTCACGGAAGTACGCTTGGCTATTCGTCTATCAAGAGCTAATGAAAGGATGATGCGGCTCACAAGTTATAATATTAATATTTTAATAAATGATATAACCTTATAATATTAATGATAACTTGCAAAACTTGCAATACCAAGCCGCTCTATCAAGAGCTTATGTTTGAAACTACGTTCAATCAAAATGAAAATAGCTATTCTAACCCTTTTGGGGGTCTGCATAGGGGTCATCATCCCTGCATTTGGCCAAGACCAGATTAAGTACAGAAGAAGCTCTCTGCACATGGTGCTGGTGGAGTCTGGATCATATCCTAACAAGGAATCTGTGGTGAAGGCATATAAGACATATCCATTTCCGGAGAAGTACAATAAGCACTTGGTTGGCTCAGAATTTTTGCAGAGAAACGTCAGTGAGGCTGAGTTTAAGATGCTAGGGTTTTTAAAGGATACGCTGAAGAATCCGATGCTGATTACCAAGGCGGTTGCTCAATTGAAGAACGTCAAAATGGTAGGGCCAGAGGGCAAGTTTGGGGTTGTTCTGCCCAATAGCATGGACTCGATGCGCGCCAAAGTGGATCTGTCCATAAAAAAAGACCACTTGGCCAATCAGCTGTTGGCCAAGTGGTTTAATGCAGATGCGAAAGGGAACTTTAATACAGAACTGATATTAGAGCGAGGTAAATACTCAGCATCTGAGCAGGATAAAGAACTGGCCGCCAAGATGGCAACCTCGGCAGACTATCTCTATGATGAGGAGCTAATTGGCAATACCTTCACAGTATTCTGTAAATTTAAGTTTTATCCCAACGAGCCCGTTGCCCGCATTATTAAAGAGGCAGCTATGGTAGAGGTAAATAAGAATGCACAGAAGGGCGTGCCAGATTTTGTTACGCAGAAGGCAATCAAGGGCATAGAAGAAGTGTACCAAAGAACAAAGGAGGGCTACACGCTGATTACCACTACCCTTTTGTATAAGTTGAATTGGGATAAAGCGACAGCAGATATATTTAAGCAGAGGTATATTACCGAGGCTGACCCAGTAAAGCGCAAGGCTTTTCTTGATACGACAAATCTGATTGGCCTCACGTTTTTGGGTGATCAAACTTCGACTACATTGGTTACCTTCAAGATAGGGGAAAAGCGCACCGAAGACCAAGTTATTGACCTGTCTGTAAAGCGTAATATTGACAAAGTATTTGCCCAATTGCAGAAGGAGTATCAAGTCTTCCGCCCGGTTAGCCCAATTAGCACCAACAATCCGCTTACTGCCCGTATAGGACTAAAAGAAGGTCTTGAGCCAGGCCAAAAATTCGAGGTATTGGAAAGCCGCAAAGACAAAAAAACAGGCTTTTACACTTGGGCTAGCATAGGCACCGTAAAGGTTGATGATAAGTTACCCATTTGGGATAACCGCATTGGTGCAGAAGAGGAAGGGGTAAACAAGGATGCGCAGGGCAATCCGCTGCCTCAGTTCACAACTTTTAAGGGGTCCAGCGATGCGCAGCCTGGAATGCATGTTATCCGACTTAAATAAATAATTATGAGAGGCTTTTTACTTACCCTGGGCATAATAGCATGGAGCTTATTATCTGCCCTGGCACAACAACCACCTGCTTACAGAACAGCAGGCAATGTAGAGCCTTATCAACAAGGTGCAGATGGAACCATCTTGCTTAAGGTTATTGCCACAGGTGCAGATAGGGGTGAACTTGATAACAATGCAAGGCAAATCGCGCTCTATAACGCAATTTTTGTCGGCTATCCGGAGGCCAATGGTATCCCAAAGGCTGAGCCTTTAGCGAGGCCTTCTCTATATGACGAGAAATTAGCTGAGTTTGATAAGTTGATTACTGACCCGGCAACGCCGGCTAAGTACAACATGGTGGTAACCAACCACCCAAGTATACCAATCTCTAAGGTAAGCAAGAAGCTTATAGAAGGGCCTGTAATTGTCGCTGTAAATACAAAGGCGATACGCCGGGATTTAGAGGAAAAGGGCTACCTGCCTAGTCTCGCTGTGTTAGGTTATAAGCCATCGGTGTGCGTGTTTCCGGATGAGGCCTGGTTGATAAAAAAGCAGTATTATACTACAGTTGCCAACCAAGGAACGGAAGTTAAGATTTGGAAATACAGGGAAGCTGTGGTGGACCCTGAATTCAAAATAATCTCTGATAATTTTAAATCGAAATTTGATAAGTTTTTTGAGATAAAGTCTATTGCAGATGCTTTGGATGCGCGGGCCAATGAAGACTTCGTAAACAACCAGTCTGCTGATGGCACATATCAATCTGTTGAATCAAAGTTATTCTCCACGCTGTCTCCAGATTTGGTCATTAGGATTGATATCCTTATGGCTAAAGTTTCTGGAGGCAACAGGGCTACCATTACATTAAAGTGTATAGACCCTTTTAGTAGCATGGAGGTGATTAATGGGCAACCCATGACGAGAGACTCCCGCGAAGATGAGTTGAATACCACCAAGGCCTCTTTTATGGGAGCCGTGGATGACATTTACCCCCGAATTGTAGATTATTTCATAACAAGGGAGAGTAATGGTGCTCAGGGAAATTTATCGGTAGAGATTGCTGGCAATCTAGCAGGTACTTTAGATTTTGAAACACCGATTCAAGACAAGGACAAAGAGACTAATCTGGCTCGTATAATTAAAACGGTTTTGGCAAAGAACGTACAGAAGGGGAAGAATGACGTCGTACGACATGAACTGGATGGCCTTGCAGACAAGACTCGGCTTGCTTACAAAAAGGTATTCATTCCGATTTATTATCTTGATCCTGATACAGAGACAAAAGAGAAAAATACTTTTGTAAATCTGGGCAAGGCTATACAATCTAAGCTAAAATCAGTTGGTATTTCAAGCACAGTAATTAGTTTGGGAATGGGTACCGTAAAGGTTCGTATTACAGAAAAGATATGAAGTATATACTTATTACCCTTTTTAATGTTATCACCTTTGCGGTGGGTGGGCCTAAGCACTTTCAGGTAGCTTATCCACAAGAAATTGCTTGCATCACCCAAGGTGTTGATGGGGTTCAAACTCTTGCTATTTGGTGTGGAGGGCGTGTTAATCAAACCGACTGCAGCGAGGCTCAGAAAAGAGTCGTTTCCGCAATTATTTGGGATGGTATCAAGCTGTCAGATGTTTGCAGCCCTGTTCCGTTGGTTATAGATCCCAGTGTGAGGCATAATAATATGGCCTTCATATCTAAATTCTTTGCAGAAAAAGGTGATTACACGAAATTCTCTAAAATCGTCACTCGAAGCGGTTTAAGGCAAGCGTGTAACAGCCAGCCTCATAGGATTATGGTGTCGGTAGAGCGCCCTGCGCTACATACATATTTGATTTCTAGGAAAATACCATCTCGCTTGTAATGAATGGTCATATGCGTATTAGTTTGTTCTTTTTACTGCTGCTTTCCCAGCTAAGTGTAAAATTGGCTGCGCAGCCTAGTGACTTTGATCGAATACCTGTCAGCACAGTGCTTGTAGGAGACATTGATAAAAAGTCTGATGCTGTGCGGAACGCCCTATCTGTTAAACTAACATCCATAGCTAACGCTAACGGTTTGCTGGCCAGCAATATGATTGACAATAGGTTTGTCATTGCAGCTAATGTTATAGAAGAAGCAAAAGATATCTCTGCCACAACGCCTACCATGTTCGCTTATACGTTGACCGTGAATATAAAAATGGGCGATGGCTTGACGGGGACTGTTTACAACTCAACTTCTATTTCTGTAAAAGGATTAGAAAGGTCAGAGGAAAAGGCATATCTATCTGCCATTAGGAGCATTGCGGTAGACAAAAAAGAGATAAAGGAATTCGTTGCAGTTTCAAAGGCCAAGATTATAGACTATTACGTTTCAACGTGTGATGCTACTATTTCTAAGGCTAGGTTGTTTAGTACTCAAAATAAGTTTGATGAGGCATTGTTCGAGTTGTCAGTTATTCCTAATGTCAGTTCAGTTTGCTTTGAGCACGTGACCAAGGCCACAGAGCAAATTTTTAAGGATAAGGTAGAGTATGAATGTGCAGAAATTATTAATAAGACAGAATTTGACGTCAATAGTGGTAATTATGATTCAGCGTTTATAAGGCTTGCCTTAATACCAGTTGATGCTTCTTGTTTTGTGCGCGCCAAGGCCTTAACCGTTCAGGCCGCCAGCTTAGTTTGTCAGAACGCGATGAACAAGGCTCGCGCGGCATGGTCTGGCCATGATGTGGATGCTGCGGCGTCGGCTTTGGCTGAAGTTAAAGCTGGTTCTACTTGCGATGCTGATGCTCTGGCCTTGGTGGCCGAAATTAAGGCTTACAAACAAGCCCAAGAGCAAAGAGAGTGGAAATTCGAGCTTAAAAAGCAAGAGGATGCCGTAAAGCTTGAAGCTGCTCGAATTAAAGCTGCCAGGGACATCGGAGTAGCATATGCGAAGAGCAGACCTAAAGTAATTTATCGAATAGGTTGGTTTTGAACATTGCAACCGATGGTTTTTGACGAGTTATTAATCTCTGCAATTAGAGAAGACATTGTAGCCAAATCTGGCTTGAGAATGCAATCCTTCGCTGACTGCACATCGTTCTGCATACTCTTGGAGAGAGAGAGATTATCACTATCGTCTTACACCATTGCTAGGATTTTCGGCATAATTAAAACCAATTCCAAACCATACAATAGCTCTATTGCTATCTTGGTTAACTATTTGGGCCACTCCACAATATACGAGTATATAAATAATAAATTTAATAATCCACAGTTTAATATTGCGGGTCAATTTCCTTTATATGTAAATAATAATCCGCCCTTTGGCGAGGGTGTACCTCTTCAAATTTACTCCATTTCCGCAAATTCAGTTAGGCCTATAGATATATCGAAATATCCAATAAATGATCTCGCTTCTCTTTGTCCAGAAAAACTCTTAGTAATAGTATTAGAGTAAGGCAGATGACGATGTTTATCGTTGGTAGGTAGTTTTAAAAATTTCTCATTGTAGTTATAGGTTCTCAAATGGTGCCTACTTTGTGGATAGGTGTGCGGCCTGCCTCTAGTACTTGATTGCATGTAGTGGTGATTGGTTGCAATTTGCTTTGAAGCGAAGAACTAGCCGGGTAGCACATGCGTGAACATCGGCCTTACCTTCTGCGTTACTTAAAGCTACGCCCATGCAGGCCTTTGCCCAACTCTACGACGCGCTCGACCAAAGCAACAAGACCAACGACAAGGTCGCGGCCCTGGGCCAGTTCTTCCGCACGGCCGAGGCGCGTGAGCGCCTGTGGGCCCTGGCCCTGCTGAGCGGGCGGCGGCCCCGGCGCCACGTATCAGGCGCAGAGCTACGCGCCTGGGTGGCCGAGGAGGCCCAGATTCCCCTGTGGCTTGTAGAAGTGAGCTACCACGTGGTGGGTGACTTGGCCGAAGCCGTAAGCCTGCTGCTGCCCCCGCCCACCGACACGCAAACCCGCAGCCTGGCCCAGACCATGGAAGAGCTGGCCGGCCTGGCCAAAGCCGCCGACCAAACGCGCCGCACCTGGGTGCTCGACGCCTGGCGTAGCCTGACCCGGCCTGAGCGGCTCGTCTTTACCAAGCTGATTACCGGCGGCTACCGCGTGGGCGTGTCAGAAAACCTGGTCATCCGGGCCCTGGCCGAGGTAACCGGCCAGACCACCGCCCAACTGGCCCACCGCGTGATGGGCAACTGGACCCCAGACACCACCACCTGGGAGGCCCTGCTGCTGGGCCAAGCCGAGGCCGACGACCTCTCCAAACCATACCCCTTCTTTCTGGCCTACCCCACAGAGCAGCCCGAAGGCCTGGGCCCGCCCCAAGAATGGCTGGCCGAGTGGAAGTGGGACGGCATCCGCAGCCAGACCATCTGCCGCCAGGGCCAGGCCTACATCTGGAGCCGCGGCGAGGATCTGGTGACTGACAAGTTTCCCGAGCTGGCAGAGCTGGCCGCCCGCCTGCCTCACGGCACGGTGATAGATGGCGAGATCCTGCCCTTTGTGGAGGGCCGCATCGCCCCCTTTGCCGTGCTGCAAACGCGCATCGGGCGCAAGAATCTCACGGCCAAGATTCTGAAAGAAGCTCCCGTCGGCATCGTAGCCTATGATCTGCTGGAAGACGGCGGGCAAGACATCCGGCCCCTACCCCTGGCCGAGCGCCGCGCGCGGCTGGAGCGTCTCTGCCAGCAAATGGCTGACCCGCGCCTGAGCTTTTCGGCCGGGGTGCCCTTTGCCACCTGGGCCGAGCTGGCTGAAAGCCGCCGCCAGGCCCGCACCCACATGGCAGAAGGCTTCATGCTCAAGCGGCTGGCGGCACCCTACCAGGTAGGCCGCCGCCGCGGCGACTGGTGGAAGTGGAAGGTGGAGCCCCTCTCGGTAGATGCCGTGCTCATCTACGCCCAGCGTGGCACCGGCCGCCGGGCCGACCTATTTACCGACTACACCTTCGCCGTGTGGGACGGTGACCGGCTGGTGCCCTTCGCCAAGGCCTACTCCGGCCTCACTGACCAGGAGATCGCCCAGGTCGATAGATTCATCAAGGCCAACACCGTCGATAAGTTCGGCCCGGTGCGGACGGTAACCCCCAAGCTCGTATTCGAGATCGGCTTTGAGGGCATCCAGGCCAGCACCCGCCACAAGAGCGGGGTGGCTGTGCGCTTCCCCCGGATCCTCCGCTGGCGGCAAGACAAGCCCCTGCAAGAGGCCGATACCCTTCAGACGCTCAAAGCCCTGCTGTAAGCCCGGCCTGCGGGCAGGCAGCTAACAACCCTCGCCGGCCGGGGCCGGGGCCCGGGGCAGCACCTTCCAAACGCGTAGAGAGTCTAGCCCGTCGTATAGCATATAGTGGCCACGCGCCGTGCGCGCAGGCTTGGCCGCTGGGGCCTTGGCCTTTTTGCCCGCTTTGCCCTTAGGCGGCACCGTGGCTGCCGTAGCCGCCCAAGCAGCTACCCAAACCAAACCGAGAAGGAGAACTGCTTTTTGCATAATCAGGGGAAGGTAAGGGTTGAGAATTAAAAATTAAGAATTAATGATTAAAAATTAGGCCAATACGCACGCATTTCGGAAGCTTTCATGAGATTTGAATTCCTCACCCCCTCATCTACCCACCTCCTCAACTGAAAAGGGCTGATCCAACCCGCACCATCGTGCTACCAGCCTCCAGGGCCAGCTCCCAGTCGTTGCTCATGCCCATGGAGAGGGTATGCATGGGGTAGCCCGCCTGCTGCAGCTCGTCGAAGAGGACCCGCAGGCCTGTAAACTCGGCAGTAATCTGGGCCGCATCCTCGGTCTGGGTGGCCATACCCATCAGGCCGCGCAGCTCCACGTGTTGCAGAGTAGGCAGCAGTGGGTCTTGCAGAAGGGTCTCCAGGCCGGTGCGGTCTAGGCCTTGCTTGGTCTCTTCTTGGGCTATGTGCATTTGCAGCAGGTAGGGTATGCGCCTGCCTGCCTTGGCAGCCTGCTTGTCCAGCTCTTGCAGCAGGGCAATACTCTCTACAGAGTGCACCAGGTGTACAAAGGGAGCAATGTACTTGGCCTTGTTGCGTTGTAGAGTCCCGATCTGGTGCCAACAGACGGTGGAGGGCAAGGCTGCCTGCTTCTCTACCATCTCTTGCACACGATTTTCGCCCAGGTGCAGTTGGCCTGCGTCTATGGCCTCTTGCAGTTGGGCCAGGGGCCGAAACTTGGACACAGCCACCAACTGCGCTGCGTAAGGCTCCAGCCGGTTTTTGATGCGCATTAGCTTTTCTTTGAGCTCTGACATGAGAGGTATATTGTTGCTGCTGGCCCTGTGTGCCGCCGGCCTGGCCCAAGGGCAGGTCCGCGTGCGGACGTACTACGACTCTACCCGGGCCACAAAGCTAAAGGAGGAGTTTACCATCGTATCGGCCACAGACAGTACCAAAGAGGGCCCCTACGTACGATACCACCAGCAGACGGGCAAGGTGGCCGCCAGCGGCAGCTTTAAGGCAGGCCGCAAAGAGGGCCAGTTTACCGAATATTACCCAGACGGCACCAAGCGGCTGGAGTCGTTCTTTGTCGACGGCCGCAAAAACGGCCCCATGATTGGCTACGGCCCCCAGGGGCAACCCGTGCAGCGTGCCCGCTTTGCCAACGACAAGCTGGCCGACAGCCTGCTGACGTATTACCCCGAGGGGCAGATCAAGTCTGCCGGGCGCTTTGTGAACGACAGCCTAGAGGGCCTGGCCCTGGAGTATTACCCCAACGGCCTAGTGGCCCAAGAGCTGCGCTATAGCCACGGCAAGCCCAACGGGCTGAGCCGCAAGTATTACGACACCGGCCTACCCCAAGAAGAAGCTGAGTATGTGAACGGTTTGCTCCAGGGCACTTTTAAGACCTACTACCGCGAGGGCGGGCTGGATACCGAGCAGCGCATGGAAGCCGGCCAGCGCAGCGGCGCCTTCAGCAGCTACTACAAGTCTGGCAAAAAGAAGTTGGAAGGCCGATACAAAGACGGAAAGCCCGACGGCACCCTCCGCGGCTACTTCGAGGACGGGCGCACCAGCCAGGAGGTACCCTACGAGGCTGGCTTCCGCAAGGGCAAAGCCAGGTTCTGGGCTCGCGAGGGCCACCTGCTGCGCACCGTTCGCTACGACCTCAACGAGACCTTGCAAGAGGTGACCGAATACTACCCCAACGGCAACATGCGCCGCACCCGTACCGAGCTTAAGGGCAAACCCGTAGGCGAGGCTATTACCTACCACCACAACGGAAAGACCTTCCGCCAAGAGCAGTTTGATGACCAGCACCGCCTATCAGGCAGCGCCACCGAGTACGACAGCCTGGGCAAGCGTACCCTGCAAGAGCAATACCTGGCAGGCCTGCGCACCGGCACCCTGACGCGCTACGCAGCCGGCAAACCCACCGAGACCGTCACCTACCAAGGTGGCCGGCGCGAGGGGCCCTACGCCGCCCTGTACCCCAACGGCAAGCCTGCCACCACCGGGCAATACCGGGCAGACCGCAAAAACGGCCTCTGGTACCACTACGACGAGCAAGGCAACAAAACGCGCGAGCAAGCCTACAAGATGGACCAACTGCTGCGCGAGCGCGAAATACCGCCGCCCAAAACAAAGGCCAAATAGCCTGTCGTGCGCTCTACTGAGCACCTCCCTTTTTGAAAAAATACAGGGGATTGGCCCTTAAATTCTATCTTTGGGCTGCATTTATAACCTTATGAGATAATTTTACAAGCTCCCTTTGGCTGGGCTGGTTGCCGTATCCTTGCTGTTTTCTGGTTGTGGCAGTATGGTTTCTGGCAATGGCCAGAAGGTCACCATCAGCGCTGGCACCCCAAATGCCGAGATATACCACAACGGCAAAAAAGTGGGCACCGGCACAGCCCGCATCAAAGTAAAGCGCACCGAGAAGGTGCAAGAGTTCGTCTTCAAGTCAGACTCGCTCAAGCCACGCCGGGGCACGCTCGGCCTGGAGTATCGCCGGGGCACGCAGCATCTTAACCTGATCTTGCTGCCAACGCTATACGGAGCCATTTATGGCTACTACATAGACAAAGCCAACAATCGTACCTACCGCTATCCCTCTACGCTGGTGGTGCCGCCGCTGGTGCAGGTGCCGCGCCGCAAGGCCAACGAGAAGTACATCCTCGTAAACCAAACCTCGGCCTTGCTCAAGTCAAAAGACACCTCTACGCTTATTTACCTGGGCGTGCGCAACTACAAAAAGCGCAAGGTGTATCAGGCAGAGCGTTTCGATGAGTCTATCGACTACTCCAACACCATCTACGAAGACCAGCTCAACGACCTACTCAAAAAGTCTGGCTATGTAGATACCGTCCGCAAGCTCTTCCCCACCGTCGGCTCTACGCTGTACATAGACTCAAAGCTGACGCGCTTCCGCGAGGAGGTCATCTTCCCGAATGCCATCAATGGCAGCAAAAACGGCATGCGCGCCTCGGTAGCCACCCGCGCCACGGTAGAGTGGAAGGTGCTCGACGCCTACAAGCGTCCGCTCTTCAGCCATACGTCTAATACCGTTTCAGATTTCTTTTTGATTAAAGACCTGGGCGATAAGGACATCCTCAAAGAGACCATCCTGGCTTCTGCAGCCGATGCCATCGAGTATGCTTTGCTAGACCTGCAGGCCCAGCCTGCCTTCCAGAAGGTGAAAATGATGGAGTCTGGCGCTGACGCCGCCAAAGCCTACGACTCTATGGAGCGCATTGTGCTGGCCAAGCCCACCCCTCGGCCCGACGCCAAAATGAGCGACATGCTCAACAGCAGCGTTACCATACAAGGTAGGCGAGGGCCACGGCAGCGGTTTCATCGTCTCTAAAGACGGTTACATTATCACCAACCTGCACGTCGTAGCCGGAGAAGACGGCGGTGTACCCGAGGTCATCCTGCACGACGGCGAGAAACACAAGGCCGAGGTAGTACGCTCTAGCGAGGCCATGGACCTGGCCCTGCTCAAGATCAAGGCAGACAACCTGCAACCCTTCTTGCTAGAGAAAGAACTGGCCGACATCGGCACCGAGGTGTGGGCCGTCGGTACACCCAGGAGCATCGAGCTTGGGCAGTCCGTCTCTAAGGGCGTAATCTCAGGGATGCGCAAGGCAGAAGATAAAGAAATGAACTACATCCAAACGGATGCGGCCGTCAACCCTGGCAACTCGGGCGGTGCCCTCATCACCAAAGACGGGCGTGTGCAAGGTGTAGTTTCTATGCGCCTCACCCGTGCAGAAGGTGTCGGCTTTGCTTTGCCTGCCCCGCAGGTCTTCAAAGGGCTAAAGCTGGCCTATGCAGACGAGGCCAAGGCTGAGGCACCCGCACCAGCTGCGGCCCCCGTGGCGGCCCCGGCTGCGCCTGCCAAGGCCAAAGCCCCTGCCAAAAAGGGCAAGTAACCCCGCGCCCCTTCTTCCAAAAGACAAAGGCGACCGCCCCAACCCGGGGCGGTCGCCTTTGTCTTTTGGCACCCTTAGCGGGCTATCGGCCTTCGAATTTGGGGGCGCGCTTCTCCAGAAAAGCCTGCACACCTTCGGCATGGTCAAACGTTTTGCCGGCGGCCTCCTGGTAGAGGGCCTCTTTCTCAAGCATCTGCTCCAGATTGTGCGAGAAGCTCTCTTGCAGCAGCTTTTTGAGCAAGCCCAGCCCTGCCGTAGGGCGGGAGGCCATGTCCGTAGCTAGCTTATCAACAAAGGCATCCAGCTCAGCGGCGGGCACACAGTGGGCAATCATACCGATTTGCTGGGCCTCGGAGGCCGATACCTTGCGGCCCGTAGAGCATATCTCAAAGGCCCGGGCCGCCCCTACCAACCGGGGCAGAAAGTAGCTGCTGCCGGTATCGGGCACCAGGCCAATGTTGATGAAGAGCTCGGCAAAGTAGGCTGTATCTGCCGCCACCACCAAGTCGGCGGCCAGCGCCAGCGAGCAGCCTGCTCCGGCCGCGACGCCCTGCACGCGGGCGATGATGGGCTTGGGCAGATTGCGCATCAGCCGTACGGTGGGGTTGTATTTGCGCTCGATGCTCTCGTAGAGGCTGCGGCCCTTCTGGGTAGCGCCTTCTTTGAGGTCTTGCCCCGAGCAAAAGGCCTTGCCCGCGCCGCCCGACAGCACCACGGCACGAATGGCCTTGTCTTTACCGCAGGTTTTGAGGGCATCTTGCAGCTCCTGGGCAATCTGCTCGTTGATGGCATTGTACACCTCGGGCCGGTTGAGCGTGATGGTAGCCACACCCTGGGCCGATACGTCAAATAGTATGTGCTCGTAGCTCATAGGTGCAAAGGTGCGGCTGCAATGGGTATTCTGTTGTAGAGAGGGGTGCCTGCATTAGCGATTGTTAGGCACTATGATACAAACTATGTGGTTTCATAGGTTGAGTTCGGCAGAGATCGAAGATCATCAATGCCTATTTTGAAGATAATTTTGGGCAACGTGTAGCCTAAAAGAATCTTTGAACTTAGGAAAGTTTTCAGGATTTTCGAACCAATATCTATGAAGGCAACTCTCAGTCTCTATTACTACAGACCATGTCTTCAGTAACTGATTATCACCTTTATCAATAATTGTCTCGCAAAAGTTCCAGACTATGTATGCGTAAGTTTCATACCGCACTCGATCGAGGCCGGTAAGCCTATTACAATAATCACTTGTCAATTCCCGATCTCTAAAAGAGGGATGCTCAATTCCAATCTTTAAAATCTCAAGATAAGTTAGATCGATAGTATCATAAGTATTGGCGTGCTTATCCTTATACCACAAAATTATGTAGAGTAAGATGGCAATAGCAGATAAGATTGTCGCAAAAGAACTTGCGATTAAATTCCAGGTCTCAGCATTTGTCATATAATCTCGGTGTTATCTTGTAATATGGCCAATGGGATACCATCTATTATTGACAACCAGTTCTGAGCATTAGCATCTATCTCATAGTGGTTTAGGTATAAATCTGTAACCAGGTTTTTGACTTTTAAGCCAAAACCACTATCATTTTCATGTCTAGGATAAATCATTAATAACATTTCAGTCGGTAATGTACCATCTAGGGCTGGCAACTTATAAGGAACATCCAGAAGAAGATAGCAACCGTTTCTTATGTAGAAATTGACGCGCTTCTTCTTTTGCAAATTGTTGTCACCAAATAGATAGTTTTCTACCTCAATAATAATATAGCGATTATCCTTGTTTGCCAGTACCGCCAAGTATTGGAACATCCTTGCTCCTACATTTAAATTTCTGAGTTCGCTTTTAACGGCCAAATAGTCTAGCAACAAAAATTCCGAGTCGCTAAATCTCCACAAAAGAGCCATTGACACAACTTCATTATCAATTATCCCTACATGTAAATTGGCTTTATTCTCAGCCAATTGCAAAGCGATGTTAGCTACAGGTCGTCGCTCGTTGCTAGGGAATGAAGCCAGGTATATTGCCATAGCCTCATCAAACAATGCGTTGCTATCGCCTGCTACGTGATGAAAAGTTAAATCACCTATCACACTATTGCTCAACCTTAGTGCCCTTATTGCTAAATAATACTCATCTCCGCCTAAATGTAAAGCTGCAATGGCTAATGGTAAAAGTTCAAGTTAGGTCAAGTTTGGGCTCGCGGCCTGAGAAGGTACGTTCCGCCTAGTGGTACGGGGGCGCTGCACATGGCGTGTACTTTTGCGATTAGACTTGGCCTACTGCATTTGTCGAAGTATTAATAGCAATCTACCTAATGGCCAAAGCCTTCGGGCAAATTGCTCCTCGGGCTGCTAGGCCTAAGGCCATAAAGCATGGCATTGGCAACCTGACGCAGATCTAGGCTTCGGCAACGTATCCTTGGCTCAACGATTGGGTGTATAAGCACTTAGGGGGTCAGTCAGGGGGTTGTAGCCCGTGTGCTTGGCCTCGTGGTAGTAAGAGACTTGTCGTTAAGCTCCTCCTACTGACCCACTCCCCTTTTTTTTGCCGATAGGCCTAGGGTAGATTTACTGAGAGGCTCTATTACGAAAAAAGCCTTCTAATCAGAAGGCTTTTTTCGTAAATAAATAAAGTTCAATTGTCTTACACCATTGAAAATTCTCAAGCAATTTTGAGGTAAATCCAGTTATTGGATTACTACTCGTTGTTGCAAGGTAGCCCCTTGCCCAATGGCCTTTATCAAATAGATACCGCTTGAAAGGCTTTGAGTTTCTATGCAAGTATTGACGGATGACTCTACTTTGCGACGAACAAGAATGCGACCTTTAGCATCTACGAGTTGTATTTCGGCTGCCCCTGTAAAGTGGCTTAAACTCACCTGGATAGACTGGCCCCCCACGGTTGGATTGGGCCAAATATCAAGGCTAGGTTGGGCTGTAAAGGTTTCCGTTTTTGTAATGGTGGCCGGGGAAAACACAAGCGTGAAGCGACCATTTTGCGCAGCGGGGTTTTGGCCCATGCTGAAAATGACGGTATTGTTTGTAGCTGTTACCTCAGTGAACGTGCCCGCAAAGGCATCCCGAACGTATATACGAGTACCTGGATCGAAGCTCTCCAGATTTGCAAACCGCATTGTTACCTGGTTACCATTTGGTACCCTGACAATGACGGGCACTTCATACCGGGCTGATAGCTCGGGCATTACGTTTGTGGCCAAGACCATACCAGCCGCCGATGTTGAAATGTCCAGACCAGAGCCCGCTAGGTTGTCGGCATCATAAGCATCACGGCCGGCCAATCCAGCCTCATAGAACAGCACTACGGCTTCGTCTGCATAGCTGCCTTGCTCTACTGAAATACGCAGCAAGTTGGCAAGGGCAGACTGACGCAAGAAGCTTGATCCGTTGGCAGAAGACTTATGGCTTTCTTTAAAGGTGATTGGCGTAGCGCTCGCGGCAGTGGCCTTGATGAAAAAGCCCTGAGAAGAGGCAATGTATTGCGAGGCACCGTTGGTGCCCGTATTAATACCTGCCGTAAATGTGGCGTAGTTACCTATCGCCGGATTATAGACATAATACGTATTGCTGATAGGTAGGCTGGTGTTTGCGGCATCTTGACGAACGGCCGTCCAATCAATCTCTGACATGTACGGGTTTCCGATAAGATTGTAACCACCACCGCCAAACATGCCCGGTGAGAAGGTGTAGGCTGCTTGCTTGTCACCAATAAATGGTGTGCCAGAGGTAATAAATCCTGATGTAGCAGGAGATAAATAAAGTCTGTAGCCTGTTGGGTTGCCGCCAGGGTTCAATTGTTGGGATAGAGAGGCAGGTACCTTCCAACCGTGTTGTTCAACTAAGGCGCCATTGTAGCGGCCGACCGTTGTGTCTGACTCCGTATAGGCAAAGATGTTGGCGTTGTTCTTGGGTAGAACCCGCACGAGGGCCTCATCATAATCTGCGAGTGTTGTCGTAGCGAACGGCGCCGTCACAAAGTGCCAGCCGTTTACGTTTTTGTAGCGTTGCATTCGCATAGACCCTGTGATGGTAGCACCTGGTGGCACAGGAGCTAACCTTGCTGTGCCAGTTGGGCCAGAGAGCAATGTCAGGCTGCCAGCAGGGGCAATGGTAAGGCTGGATGTCGCATTTGCGAGTGTGAGTGTTCCGCTTACATTGGCAGCACTGGTCACCGTAACCGACCCTGTTGTTTTGTTTAGCGTAAGGTTACCCACGGTAACGTTGCCACCCATGGTTTGGGCTCCAGCGCCGTTGAGCGTTACGCTGCCAGCAACCGTACCCTCGCCCGATAGATTGCCACAGAGATTGAGGTTGGCACTATTGCCAATAGTGAGCGTGCTGTTGCCTTGCATAGTAATACTGCCAGCGTTGATGGTGCTACCTACAGCAATGACAGGTTGGTTGGCGGCACGGGCGATGACGATATCCTCAAGGCAGCCACTTGGGGTTACCCCGGCATTCCAATTATCTCGCTCTATGTAATTGGTACCGGTCAGGCCAGTCCATACATTGGGCACGCCACAATCTGTGCAGCGGTTGTAGCACACAATTGGTAAAACCGTAGCCCGGCTAATGGTCGTAACTACACGGTTGCTACCATTGCCGCAAGCAACGCCGAAGTTGGTCTCGTAACCACCATTGGGGCCGCCTGGGTTATATATTTTGTATTGATGCATGCCTGCAGCCAGGTTTACAGTAGCCTCGTATACGTTGGTGGTACCGATGCGGACAAAAGGCTTGGCCGTGATGCTGTAGGTGTTAAAGCTCCCAACAAGCGTAGGGGTGCCAGTAACTGTTTGCCCAGACATATTGACCCTGAACGTGATAGGATAGGTAGGAGGGCACTTCGTACACGAGTTGAAGCAAACCGTATCTAAGGTGGCGTTACCAGTAGGGACGGTGTATATTCTGTTGTTACCGTTGCCGCACGGGGCTGAGATGTTGCCTTCATAACCACCGGATCCTATACCGTTTACAAACTTGTATTGAATACTACTACCCTCAGGTACGTTTATGGTGGCCGTATAAATGGAAGTGTTGCCTACACGGCCCATTTGGGTAGCGCTCGTGCTCCATCCATTAAACGTACCTGCAAGTGCTACGCCATTTGTTACAGTGGTATTCTTCATATCCACTAAAACGGTAACGGCAGATAAGGCTGCGCATGGGCCGCAAAGGTTAAAGCAGTTTACAGGCAGCGTCTGCGAAGGTGCCGACGTTACGGTATACGTACGGTTGCCACCACCTGCCGAGCATGGGCCATTGGGAAGGTTGTTTTCGTAGTTGCCTGAGTTAATTACAAACTTGTATGAGTACTGACGGCCTTCTTCAAGGTTTAGCGTAGTGGCATATGTTGTACCTGAGACTAGGATCATGGGGAGAGAAGTTGGGCTCCAACCGTTGAACTCTCCAGCCAGATAGACACCACTTACGGTAGCCTCGTTTTGTACATCTACTCTGAAGGTGACGGGGCGCCTAGGCGGGCAAACGCCACACCTGCTAAAACAAGAAACAGGAATAGTGGCGTCTGTAGTGCCAACCGTGTAGAAGCGATCTGTACCGCCATTGCTGCATGGTGCAGAGATGTTATCCTCCCAGCTTGATCCATTGATAAACTTGTACTGAATGGATGCGCTCTGCGGAAGCGGGACTGTTACAGCATAAACTGAAGTTGCACCTACCCGACTTAGCGCAATGGCCGTCATGTTATAGCCGTTGAAAGTGCCAGCCAGATATACACCCGACCCTGAAACCGTCTCGTTTTGCATATCCACCTGGAAGGTTATGTCGACAGGAGGCACAGAGGCAGAGGTATAGGAGTAGGCAGGGCCGCCGTTTGTGCCGCCTGCCGTCCGATATGTGATGGCATAAGCGTCTACATCAGCATTAGGGGCTGAAGACAAAGTGGAAGTAGAGACCGTGGAAGTAAAGGCATAGTACTGCACCGTGGTGCCATTGCCCTGAGCTGGTATAGTGGCCGTGTAGGTGGTACCGCTACCAGATGCCAGCACGTAACTACTACTAGACCAGTTGTTGGTTGAGTATCGCACGTAAACCAACTCTTCTGCAGACTTGGCTGCAGAAAGATTAACTGTTACGTTTACCGAGTTGGAAGGCGTAATGCTACCCGCAGCCGGGCTTTGGCTAACCGATGATATGGCAACGGGCGCAGCCGAGGTTGCCATAAAAATGGCCTTGGTAGAGCCGTAGCCAATGTCTAGCCAGTTGAAAGTATACCAGTTGTCATTGATCAGAGTAATACGGTTGTCTGGCCCTGAATTGTAGGAGTAGGTCTGCAATGTGTTCATGGCCACGTTGACGTTCACCCACTTGTTGTCCCAAACGCCTCCGTTTGAGGCATTGCCTGAAGAGATCACGAATAGATAGGTGCCGCCTGCAAAGTCTCCGCCAGATGCTGCTGCGCGTATGGTAGTTTTCCACACGGCTGTGCCCCCAGTGGCGGAGTTCCATTTATTGACACCGGCAGTGGTACAGTAGTTGGTGCCTCCTCCGCAGTTGTTGGAATTTGTGCCTCTGATGGCGCGATTATTGATTGGGTCTGGCAGGTTTACGTAACCGTTCCATGTACCTGGCAGGTGTAAGCCCTCCGGAGAATAGATCTGCCCAAAAGCAGATGGGGCTCCTAAGAAACCAAAAATTACTGCCAGAAGCACCGCCATAGGCGAGATAGCTTGGGCAGTCAAGCTTTTGAAGGTCATAAAAAAGGGTTATTATTTGGCGTATGAAGAAGGAATTGGACTAGCAAAGGATACTTGGCTCTTGCCAGAGCACCCCATTGCCAATCTGTCCTTATTACAATAGTAACTCTGGCTTCTACTCACAATTACACAACAATCTTTTGTGATGTGGTTGCCAACAGGGCAATGCGATGCCGCCCATTTTGATAGGGGGATATTCTTTTACCGCTGATTATGCTTTGCAGCCAAAAAAGCTCTGTTTATAAAGCCCGCATGCAATACAAGAACTGCCCAAAGAAACCTCGGTGGTGTAATGCCACCTTAGTATTCTACTACAACCATGGTCCAATACTTTAGGTATGGCACCACTAGATTAATGTTGTTGCCTGTTTGAGTGAATGAGAGCTCTTGAGCAGCCCCTTTAGAAACATCGGGGCTAGCCATCCAGATGCGGCGCACTGGGCCGGTTACAGCAACGGTGAGGGGTAGGTTGGTTACCAGTTCTGGCGCTGCTTGATTGCCACCATCATCTCGCCAATCCATGTGGCGGGCACCTTTGTAGTTCAGCAGGTGCAAAGCCATACGGTTACCAACCGACCTGCCAACAGTAGATACCTGCCCTTGGATGGCTGGCCACGAGCCTACTTGTACCGTGCTAGAGGACGTAGAAACCGTAGGAAATACCAAACTGCCCCCATCTCTCAACAGGTTTTGATATCCGGTTAAAAAATCGTAGTAGACCGGCATAGCCGATTGTAGGTCGGCATCCATAGTTAAGTTAGAATTAGGGAAGTACTCGCTACAAAGCATATGCTCTCCCATCTCTAAGTGGCTGCCACCAAAGGCGAAGATGACCGCGTTCGTCATCAAGACGCCAGGCGTATTAAACGTACCTCGGCCTGCTACTGCCTTGTTGTAGTTCATGTAAGCAGCAAGCACAGAGTTTTTTGTATTGCTACTAAAGTTGTTATTGTCTCTGATGACACGGCTAAGGTCTGTATAGGAGGAGGCAAAGTCGTTCCATACTTCTGTATAAAGGAAATCTGGTATGGGAGAAGCAATTGATCTCTGGCCAAAGTTGTTTACAGCATTCATCACGATTCGCTTATCAGGCCTGGCTGCATGCATCGACTGGATAAAGCTGCCATATGAATTGTCTAATGCCAAAGGGCGGCCATTATAGGTATAAACGGTGCCACGTGGGCCTAGCTGATCCATATGAAAGCCATCAAAGGGGAGCCCTGCGTATACCTTGTTGTTTTGGCCTACCATATAAGCTTGCCATTGGGGATTAGATGGATCTAACAGGTAAATGGAGCTACGGAACGGCGGAGTTGGCAGCCTATGGAGATCCTTATTGGTGCGTTGTGCATCTGTATAGATGTACCAGGCCTCTTGTACTCCATCTGCGGCGGCATCGTTCCAGGCACCGAAAACCAGATTGTAGAACATCGATTTCATCCCTGCAGCCCGAGCAGTCTCGATGTAACGCTTTACGGTGTTGTAGTAGACGTCGTTCCCTCCAATTTCCTGATATATCAGCGTCGGGTTGACAGGATCACCAGCAAAAGGCTGATGATGCTTGTACTGCCAGTCGTAAAATTGAATACCATTGATGTGGTATCGGTTCAGTTTCTTGATTACAGCCGCAATCTCATCCTGAGAAATATTGCCGAATTTGGTTAGAAATCCATATCTAGGGAACTTGGCCCAATCAGAAGACACATCTACAGCAATAGTGGCATCAACTTGCTCTTGGCCATTGGGTGCATTTTTATAAAGCTCTACTAAGTAGCCGGTAAAGTCTGTCGTGGGGGGTACCCACGTCCAACTAGGAGCTGTAATGACTTCTTCCTTTATCACGGCACCCAAGTGCTTGTAGCGTACTTTGATAGCCGCCGTAGGCGTTGGGCTAATAGTAAATGTGACCGTTTGGCCGGGGCTATAGAGCGCCTTTTCGGTAGAAATGGTGGTGGCAGCAGGGATCGGGCTTACAGGCCCGAGCGAATTATTTTCTGCCTTTTTACAACCCGCCCATGCATGAGACAAAAGCAAGGTTAAGGCGAGGGATTTAAGGACCTTCATATGAGTAGCGGCAAACATTAATAGCCAGGGTTTTGTGTCAGGTTAGGATTCGCGTCAATTTCCTTTTGCGGAATGGGCAAGAGCAGCTGCGCCGGGCTCGTGACGTTGGTCTTACCAATTGATCGTAAGAAGTCCACACCGTATTGGCCGCCATCCAGGCGTTGTAGGTCAAACCAGCGATCGCCCTCAAAGGCTAGCTCAATGCGGCGTTCACGGATGATTTTTTCTCGCATTTCATTGCCAGATAACCCCCGGACATCAGGCAGGCCGGCTCGCCTACGCACTTGGTTGAGAGGCTCCTCGGCTGCAGCAGAGTTGCCAAGAGCGTTCAGGGCCTCTGCCTTCATGAGCAATACATCCGCCCATCTCAGAATGGCAAAGTTGTTAGAATTAGTGTTATAGTCTGGAGATACAGCTTTAGTTACTAAGAACTTCCGCACATTATAGCCGGTTGCAGAATAAGAGCTACGATAAATCAGCCTGTCGAAGGGAGGGCAGCCCTGATACAAAATTGTTTTATCCTTGCGGAGGTCTCCGGGCTCGTAACTGTTTACAAATTCTGGCGTTGGTTGTACCCAACCATATCCACCCCCGACAAAATTTGCGTTCCTAGGGCCCATAAAAGTGCTCATCCAATTGGCCTGGTTATCATTGCCAAAAAAGTCGGCATTAGTTCTTCCATAATACTCGACATTGCAGACTACTTCTGGGTTAATCTCCTTGCTATGATTGAAATTATCCGAATAATCTGGGCATAATGAGTAACCGCTCATTTGGTTTATGGCAGTTAGGACTTCCGGGTACTCGGCAAGGGTGAGGTGCACTTTGGCAAGCAAGCCTAGCGCAGCGCCTTTAGTGGCACGGCCATGCTCAGCATTAGGATAGGTGAGAGGCAATGCCTCTGCTGCCAGATTCAAATCTTGTTTAATCTGGGCATAAACCAAAGCCTTCGGGGCGCGGCGAGGCCGCAGATCATCGCCGTAGTACAGGGGTGAGGTAATCAGGGGCACATCTCCGAATACACGGACCCAGTTGAAGTAGTATAAAGCCCTCAAGAACCTTGCCTCGCCCAAAATCCTGCTTTTTAGACCTTCGTCCATATTAATAGAGGGCACCTTCTCCAAAACCAGGTTGCAGCGCAGAATGCCAGGGCCAGGGCCACGCCACACGTCTAATGCAGCAGCATTATCAGGGAAAATTGTAAAGTTTGATATCTGCACGGTTTCGATACCATCATCTCCGCCGCCGCCGCCGGTGAGGGCATTGCCAGCCCATATATCTGATGTCCAAAGCCTAAAGCCATAAAGCTTGGGCCATTGCAACACCTGATAGCAGCCATTGATGCCTGCAATAGCGTCCTTATCAGTTTTCCAGAAGTTGGCAGAGTTTACAGAGTCTCGCGGAGCCTTGTCCAGAAATGTTTTATTACAAGCGCAAACCAAAGCGATTGTTGATAGCAACCAAATCCGGAGGGCAGACGTCTTAAGAGTTTGCATAAATTTTAGTTAGAGGCAAGAAGTTTAGATGCTGATGTTAAGGCCAAACACATAGGTTCTTGTAACAGGGTAGGTGCCCAGATCTATGCCGGTATAGCCAGAGATTTCTGGGTCAAAACCGGTGTACCGCGTGAAGGTGAGCAGATTTTGCGCCGACGCATAAAATCTAGTTGTGCCAATGTGTACCTTTTTCAGTAAATTGGCCGGGAGGCTGTAACCCAGGGTTACGTTTTTAATCCGCAGGTAGGAGCCATCTTCAATAAATCTGTCAGACGGGCGGGTATTGTTGTTAGGATCGCCATAAATGGCCCTGGGCATGCTGTTGCTTGTTCCCGGCCCTACCCACCGATTAAGCGTGGCTATAGTTTGGTTGTAGATAACCTTCATGCCTTCGGTAGAGATTCTATTGGCATTAAATATTTGATTACCTTGCACACCCTGTACGAACAGAGAAAGGTCGAAGCCTTTGTAGGTAAAGGCGTTATTTAATGCGTAAATAAATCTCGGATTTGGATTGCCGATAAAAGTTCGGTCTTTATCGTTGATTATGTTGTCGCCGTTAAGATCTCTGAATTTTACATCGCCAGGAGCCGTACCATTGGCAGGGCCTGTGCCCACAACTTGCCTGGCATGATTATTTACTTCATCTTGCGATTGAAAAATACCGTCTGTTACAAAGCCATATAAGCTATTTACAGGTTGCCCAACTACAGTCCGGGTAAGGCTATAATTAAGACCAATGTTCCCACTGATAACAGGGGCCGTATCAGCCAAGCTGGTGACGTTATTCTGGTTAGCGCTGAAATTGAAGCTGGTCTTCCAGCTAAGGGCCCCAGTTAGGTTGTGGGTAGAGATTGAGAGCTCTACGCCCTTGTTTTCCATACCGCCAGTATTAACCAAGGTGCCGCTTTCGTTATAGCCGGTTGAGATTGGTGTGGCCTTGGGCATAATCATACCATTTGTAACTCGTAGGTAGGCATCCGCCGTAATCGCAATGCGGTTTTTAAGTAGGCTAACATCAGCACCGATGTTGGTTTGTGATGTACTCTCCCACCTAATGAATGGGTTTGGCATTGAGAAGGGCACCACAGAGCTCACCAGCGTGTTATTAAAGTTGTAAGAGCTTGTGGGTAACACGTTGGCAAAGGGGTAATTTCCAATTTCTTGGTTTCCTGTCATACCCCAACCAGCACGTAGCTTCACCTCTGAGAATATATCGCTATTTTTCAGGAATGCCTCTTCTGTCAACCGCCAAGCCACAGAGCCAGACGGGAAAATGCCATACCGTTGTCTGGGCCCAAAGCGAGACGAGCCGTCTCTTCTGATAGTGCCTGTGAAGAGATATCGGCCTTTGTAATCGTAATTGGCCCTGGCGAAGATGGAGAATATGGCCCAATCTGAAAAGCTACTGCCGGCGGTCCAGTATTTCGGATTGGCATTGCTAAGTAGCTGCGCTTGGTCGCTGACAAAATCTTGCCCAGAGGCAAACAGATTTTTAAATGTGTTTGACTGTGCACTTGTACCTGCCACCATCATTATGTGATGGTCTGCTGATGGCCTTAGGTCGTAAGTGAGAATATTATCCCAAAGCGTAGTCAGGCTACGGTTGCCGCCCTCAGAAAGAGAAGACATAGGCTGCGCAATGGGTTTGTAGTCGTAGGCTGGAGCCCATGTGCGCGTAAACCAAAAATTGTCTTGTAATCCTATTGTTGAGCGAAGGCGGAGATTTGGCAACAGAGCAGCTTCTGCATACAGATTGCCAATGATATTGTAGCCATCCACGGTGTTGCGGATTAGGTTTGCCGTTGCTATTGGATTGCGGATATCTCCTTCCCAAAGTCCATTTCTAGGTCCATTGTAGTTGCCGGCAGAGTCAAGAACAGACAATGTTGGGAGTGAGCGCATGGCATCTAGCAAGGAGTATGCGCCGCTTGGTTTCTCGTCGTGGTTCAGCGTAACGTTATTCCCAAATTTGAGCCAGTTTGTGACCTGATTGTCAGCGTTAAACTGCAGCGTGTAACGGCGGTATGCGGTATTGAGAACGATACCCTGCTGGTTGAGCACACTGCCTGAGACGTAATAGTTTGACTTATCTGTAGAGACAGAATAGGCAGCGGTAATACTCTGCATGGGGGCGGGGCGCAGCATTTCGGTTAGCCAGTTAGTGCCTCGGCCCAAAGAGGCAGGATTTGCAAAGGCCGGGTTCAAATTGCCATTACCGGCGTTGGTAAGCATCTCATTATGCAGATTGGCAAATTGCCCGGCATTTAGCATAGGAATGATGCTTGTGGCTTGTTGCAAACCAGTGTAGCCTGAAATAGAAAAGCCAGTTTTCTGACCCTTGCCACGCTTGGTTGTGATAATGATAACCCCATTTGCCCCCCTGGCTCCGTAAATAGCTGATGCCGAGGCATCTTTTAAGACCTGTATCGATTCAATGTCCTCCGGGTTCAAATTCTGCAAGCCGCTCATTACGGGGACGCCATCTATCACAAACAGTGGTGTGGTGCTGTTTAGGGTACCTACACCACGCACCAAAAAGATAGGGTCGTTGCCTGGTGCTCCTTGGCTAATAACCTGCAAGCCTGCTGCACGTCCTTGCATGGCATCTCCAATAGAGGCGACGGGCAAGTCTTTGATTTCTTTGACGTTGATGGGAGCAACAGAACCTGTTAAATCTTCCTTTCTGACTTGTCCGTATCCCACAACCACTACCTCATCGGCCAGCATTACGTCTTCAGCCAAGACGGCATTAACCACAGTCTGCCCCTCGGCGATGGCAATCTCTTGAGAGACGTATCCCATCATAGAAAATACTAGCACCGGGGCTTGTAAATCGTTAGGCAAAGTAAGGCTAAATATCCCATCAACATTGGTTGAAACACCAATGGCCGGGCTGGTCTTTATATAAATATTGACCCCAGGCAAGCCGTTGCCTTGTGCATCTTTAACCCGGCCTGTAATTACCCACTTGGCATCTGGTGGCCTTGGTACCGCTGCACTCAAAGTCTCTGGGCCTTGTGTGCTGCCCATGGTTGCACCAACAGAACCTGGAGAGCCAGAATAGATGGGCCAGTTAGCTGGCACAACGATAAATTCTGTCTTGCTGATTTGATCTATCCGCAGGTGGTTGTCGCGCAAGACCTGCTCTAGCTTGCGGTTGCTGTAGACATCCCCTTTAGGTGATACCCGAATTTTGATGCCTTTTACAACTGAGGCCTCATAAGCAATATTGACTTGGTTGCGCTCTCCGTAGGTATGGAGGTACTCTGAGAGGAGCATTTGCTCTGCCTGATTGCTTGGCTCGGCTTGTACGGATGGTACAGCAGCCCACACTTGTTGGCCGTAGGCGCCAAAACCGCTTGCCCATAGCATTAGCAGCAATCCTGCCAACGCAGGTTTGGATTTAAACATAACTGGTAAAAAATTGGTGCTTGGTAAAACTTATCAGAGCCAGATAATAGGCCGACGCAAATCAGAGATTGGTAAATAAGATCGTGTCTCCTCGCTCGGTTACACGTGTCGAGGTGATCTTGCTGATGGCGCTGAGCATGGTTTTCAGGTCTCCGGTTGATAGCGACCCGCCAAAGCGCTTTGACGGTAGGCTTGGGTCTGCAAAAAGCACTCTTTTGCCATAGCCTCTTTCAATCATCTCGCTCAGCTGCGCCAAGCTGGTATTGTCGAGCTCGACACGGGGCTCTAGCCAAGATGTATAAATGGGAGCCCAAACGATTTGCCGGGTTACCTTTTCACTACCCTTTTCTTTGATGGCTACCTCGTTTGGTCTTAGTGTGAATAAGGTTTTTCCGCTGGGCATCGCTACGTCTACCTTGCCCTCCTTGAGCATTATTTCTGTACGAGACTTATCGGTATGCACCATAAATCTTGTGCCTTTAACCACAGCCTCTAGATCTCCGGTATGGACGATAAACTTGACCACACCGCTGCTTGATGTTTGTTTGGCAACCTCAAAATAGGCCTCACCTTCTAACCAAACTTCTCTGGGCTGGCCACTTGCCCAGTTGTTGCCATAGCGTAAAATAGACTGCTTGTTGAGTATAACGCGGCTGCCATCAGGCAACACTACCTTGTTGCGTTCGCTTACTTGGGTTGCTACTACCTTCAGGCGGTCGTCTGTGCCTTGGTCTAAGGCCAAATAAATCCAAGAGGCAGCTAATACAACTACGGCAGCGGCAGCAACTGCCCACCGTGCTACGTTAAAGTTGTACCAAACACCTGTGGGCCGGGCAGATGCAGAAGGTGTAACCTTGCTGCGGCGATGCTTTCGCAAGGCTTGCAGATTTAGGGTGGCCTCTATCTCTGCATGGATGGCGCGGATATCAGCCTCTTCTCTGTCCGTTAAGGGAGCGGCAACCGTGGCTACCAATTGCCTGGCTAGCATAATCTCATCTGCTAGATCAGGCAGTGCTTGCCTCACAGCCTCCCAGTGGGCATCCAACGCTGGCGTTGGGCGCTTAACCCATGCCAAGAAAAGACCGTCCTCGGCAAAGTCGAGAGCTGTCCAATTTTTGTAGTAAGATGCGCTAGGTGTTTGCATGAGGGTTTAGGTAGTATGAGGTATGAAGTGGCTTTCAAGTTTATAAACAGCCTTCCAATAATTTCTACTCAACCATCTTTCATTTTTGTTGGTTACTAATTTGTTCCTACCTTGCGTTGATCTCGAACTTCAGCCTAGCCGAGCTGCACCCTCGTTATCATGTCATTCAGTACCCTGTCAGATTCTCAGTTATGGGACCTTTTTCGGGACGGAGACGTGGAGGCGTATCTATACCTTAAAGAAAAATTTGTTAAGCCTCTTTATCGGTATGGCTCCAAAATTTGCTCGAATCCGGCCTTAGCCAAAGAGGTTGTTGCAGATCTTTTTGTAAATATCTGGATTAAACGGGCCACGCTTGGCCCCGCTCCTTCTGTTTCTAACTACCTGTATCTGAGCCTTCGTCGCAATTTACTAGCTCGCATAGAAAAGGATAGGCGGTATTCCTCTTTAGAAGACACAGGGCTCGATAGTCTTTTGGACCATGGCTCAACAGCTGAGGAGCGCCTTATAGGAGACGAGCAAGCCACTGCGATGCAACAAAGGTTGCAGAGCGCCCTGGCCCAACTAAGCAGCCGGCAGCGAGAGGCTATTCATCTCCGTTTCTTTGAAGAGCGAGACTACGAAGACATAGCCACAATGATGGATATGAACACGCAATCTGCCTACAACCTGATACATCGCTCGCTCAAGGCGCTACGATCGGTAATGGGCAACCCATCAGAGCCGCTGTCATTGGCCATCCTTTTAGGGATCTTGATAGATGGCTTGCTGGGGCTTTACCATTAAATGACCAGAGCTATTTATAAGACTCAGGCCAGGCTTGCTATCTGCTAAAGAAACTTACCTCACCAATAAACGAACAGCTTCTGAGCCATACTCGGTCTCTACCGTACAAACATAAAGGCCAGGGGTAATGGTGGCATCCCATGTGGTTTTGTGAACGCCAGATGGCATAAAGCCCTCGTGCAAAACCGCCACCGTGGCTCCGAGGACGTCTTTTATGCTTATTTTGACATTGCCGGCTACACGTAGGCTATACCGAATCTGCGCTTTACCTGAAACAGGATTGGGGATAACGGCGGCACCCAAAGAGGCCCTTTGGGGATCTTTGACCGAGACCAAGCTTGCCGGCACCGGAAAGTACACCACCAAATCTGTGGTGCATGCTGTACCGCTCGACGAGCGCGCATGAGCCTGCCTATCCCAAGGGCTGGGGGTAGAGTTTCCACTGTTGAACACGCATTTAAAGCCCTTTATTTGCCCAACGGGCACTGTAGCATCAAACGGGAAATACGTTCTTGGCGTGATGGTTATGCTGTAAGAGCCATCTCCATTAGAGGTTAGTTGGGTAGCATCAGTATTGCCACTGGCATCCCAGTCGTGCGGGAAACGCCAGTTGTACTGGTCGTCCATGCCGCCTGCGTGCAGGTGTATTGCTGCGGCGCCTACTAAAGACGCGCCAGTACCAGCCTCGCAAGACAGTGCCGGCACAAATGTTATGGTAATAGGATCCTCACCGTTGGCATTGGCGGGCGAGATGTAAATGATGCCTGCCTGGTCTGGCAGGGGGGGCTGTGTTTGGCCCAAGGCCGTAAACGCTGCTGCTATCAGCACAGCAGAAAGTAGCTTTGCCTTCATTCTATTATTTGGTAAGCTTGGAGCACTAATCCAGATTTAATAGAGGCCAGACCCACCTATCTACTCAATTAGGTGGTCTGAAAGGTTAAAAAGGCGAACGGTACCGGTCTACAACTAATGGAAGTTGGCCAAGCCTACTCTTTCCTTACAGGTTAGACGTAAAGCGAGCTTGCACATGTTTGCAGTTGGCTAGTACTAACCGGGCAGATGTTTCTGCTATGAGTGGCCCTTTCTGCATCCATTCGGAAGATGCCGCTGGTCTACCAAGAACGTGTACGGGTCATACGTCCAATCTGCCGTGGGCGCCTTTTGCAGTTCCTGCTCTAGGCTATCTACCCAGGCTTGTTTGTATGGCTGGGTTACATCAACTTCAACCTCTAGCTGATAACTCTCTGGCAGTAGGCCTTTGCCGCTTTGGCGCTTGCGGCGGCGCTCCAGCTCGGCCAGGGGCACCATTTCTAGGTGCTTGCCCTCCTGTACAGCTTTGCCTCGCTTTCGTCAAAGCCACCTACCCCTAGGTGACCGATTCGGCCAACTCCTTCCGGCTCAATCAGATCTTCACCTTCAGCAACAACAAGCAAGCCCTCAGCGCCTAATTGCAGAGTCGGCGGAAGTAAAGCCCGCATATCGCCACCCAAAAAAAGGGCCTCAACAAAATCGTTGAGGCCCCTATACATTCCCAGGAGGCGCGCTCACTGTGGAGTTGGAGGGATTTGAACCATGTCCTTAAGTTCCTGATTTTATAACACTTACAATTTTTCGCAATGGTGAGCTCACCGCTCTGCACACCTGATTTTTTGGTACTTTTTATGGATATTCTCAAGTTGAAAAAATTCTAAAGAAGTTTGGAGGGGGCATGGGTCAACGTGTCACAAATCTGATTCAGATTTGTGACACGTTGGCTCACCCGTTTCAAGAAACCGAATGATGGTAAGGGCATCCTTGCGCGTGAGCATCTTGCGCTGGGAGCGAATGCCGGGCTTCAGGTGCGGGGTATCCCACTGGATGGCCTTGGCTTCGATCAAAGGGGCTAGTTCCTTTTTTAGGGTGCGGACGGTACGCAGACCGACGGCCTCGGCGATTTCCCATTTGTAGTAGAAGAGTCTGTCTTCAGGCAGAGCTATGGCAGCCATGGATAATCCGTTGTAATGGGCCAATAATATACTACCTGTCAATATGGCCTACTAATAAATTCAGATTTTAAGGGAAAAATGGGCACAAATAGGGAGCGATAAGTGCTTCTCCCTACACGCCTTGCCCGTAATGAGAAGGCTGGTTGCACTCGCCACTACTTAAAGCCCATTGAAAAGTAAGTAAATAGACAACAGACTTGGCCCCTTGGGATCTGCCTCTCGCTATTTGTTAAAAGGATTCCAGAGTAAGTAAGTAAAAAAATAAATAACGGCATGGCCATTCTATTGATAAAAAGACTAATTCTGACCCTTAGCAGTGCCTGCAAAAAAACGGGGTGCCCTTACACAAGTGTAAAGGCACCCCGTTTGTACTAGCGGCTGCAGCCGATCTACTGCTTCACCACCTGCCGTTGCAGCACACCCCCTGGATAGCGCACCTTGAGGATGTAGGTGCTGGCGGGTAAGCCTTGCAGGTTGATGGTGTTGCGAGCAGGCCTTGGCAACGATAGCAGCGAACGGCCAAGTTGGTCTATCACCTCCACGTGCTCAATCTCACCGTGGGTGAGTTTTAGGTGCACGCTGTTGCTGGTTGGGTTGGGCGATAGCTCCAGGCTGGGTGGCTGGGCGTGCCTGGCTAGGCTGGAGACAGTTGCTACTTCTGGGCCAATAAAGAACAGGTTGAATCCTTTAGGACTTCCTCTGAAATTATTGACCGCAAGGATAAAAAAGTCGCCAGTATTCACAGTTATAGGAATTCTAAACTTATTATTTGGAATACCGAAACTGGAGAATGCCCCAAGTGAGTCATACATACCAGTAACACCAGAGATCCCGGAATAATCACACCCCACATCGTAGGGGTTGGGAGCGGTAAAACTTCCTGCCACATTAATAAGCGAGCATGTAGAAACGCTTGCTGAACTTGAACCTGTTGGAAGCCTATATAGTACCCAATCATAATCAGTGATTGAGCTGCAAGCAGTAGCCAGATCTGAGCAATTACGCCAAGCACTCGGTCCGCCATCCAGATCATTCGGCACAATTACAAATCGCAATTCCCCAGGCCTTTGAATACCAAATTGGAAAAAAGCTGTTGTGCTTTCTGAAACACCACAACCGCCACCATAATTATCTTGTACGTTACCTCGCCCACAAAGCGAACGATCTGGTATGACGGTTTGTGAGTTTAGAATTCTTATGGCACCTATACAATCTTGTTCAGGCCTGCTACTTGACGGATATTGAGTGATAGTAATGGGAGATGATACAGCTGATGTACAAGCACTTGCTATGGCTCGAACCGTATAGATACCAGCAGACGCCGCATTAATGGTGTTGTTAGTTTCACCAGTATTCCAAATGTAAGCGGAGCCACCATTAGCTCTAAGTAAAGTTGAACCAACCTCACATATAGTCGTAGAGCTAAGCGCGGTAATTGTTGGGGCAGCAGGCGCGGGAGTAACTCCTACCACTGTAACAGCAGAAACCGCAGATGTACAGACGTTGGAAATAGTCCTAACAGTGTAGCTGCCTGCAGTACTTACAGTGATACGGCTTGATGTGGCACCAGTACTCCATATGAAACCAAAACCTGTAGAAGAGGCTGTAAGTATTACAGAATCGCCTTGGCAGAAAGTCGTCGGGCCGCTTGCTGCAATCGTTGGGGTTGAAGGAGGGGCTGTTACCGAAACAACCGTTGGCGTTGAGACTGCCGAGGTACAAGCATTGGCGATGGTCCGAACGGAGTAACTGCCTGGGGTACTTACAGTAATGCTGCGCGTTGTAGCACCAGTATTCCAGATGTATCCCAGCCCTGTAGACGTGGCGGTAAGGGTTACAGAGCCTCCCTGGCAGAACGTCGTCGGGCCGCCTGCAGCTATTGTCGGGGTAGCAGGTGGTGCTGTTACAGATACAACCGTTGGCGTTGAGACCGCTGAGGTACAGGCATTGGCGATGGTCCGTACGGTGTAGTTACCTGGCGAGTTGACGGTGATGTTGCGGGTAGTTGCACCGTTGCTCCAGAGATAACCAAACCCAGCAGGGGCGGTGAGCGTTACGGATCCGCCTTGACAGAACGTCGTAGGGCCAGCTGCCGCGATGGTAGGAGCGGCGGGGGAACCGATCGATACTTTAACAGTATCAGTACATGACTGCCCGTTGGTAGTAGCAGTACACCAATAGCTGGTGGTTTGAGTAGGATTAACCTGAATGTTTGGTGTGGTAGCACCCGTTGACCAGAGGTAGGTGGTGCCTGAATACAACTGCAAAACTTCAGATGCGGTAAGAGCTCGGCTCCAAATGCCTACGTCATCGATTTTACCATTTACATGAGCATCACCATTCGTATTATAAAAGCTATTACCTCTGCCAATTGAAGTTGGTGTTGAAAAGTTTGTGTAACAAAATGAGTTTCTGGTAGCTACTAGCTGGCCGTTAAGGAAGATCTTTGAAGTATTTGCAAGTAGGTCATTAACTAGAACTACGTGATTCCAAACCGATGGTAATGGACTGGTATTTGAAGAAAAACAAGCGCAAGGACCAGCACAATTAGCATTCTCACCTCCTGCAGAAACAACAGTGTTGCCTTGAGGATCTACATTAATAGTAATTCCGATCTTCTTTGTATTGCCTGGGCCGCTCCTGTCTAAAATTAAATGTGCATCATTATCTGAGGTGAGAAACCAGACGCTAACAGTTGAAGATGAAGATGTTACAGGCAAAATACTGTTGTTAATACCAATGTAATTACTAATACCATCAAAACTATACGCACTATTAGGCACCCCATTCCTATCTGTGGTAAGGGTAGCGCCATATACAGTTCCATTATTGCCGTTGCCACTAGCGTCGTTGGCATTGCCGTTAAAAGGCCAATAGCCGACTAAGCCAGTTTGTAGGTTGGCAGGTAAAATACTGCCAGTGCCTCCGCTAAGACCTAGAACTTTTGCGGCCAAGGTTACAGGTGCGCCGGCACAAACACTGGTATCCCGCCCTAAATCTACTTTGATAACAGATACCGTTACAGCCTGGCTTACTGCGCTTGTACAGGTACTTGATATTGTTCGCACGCTGTAACTGCCTGGGGTACTTACAGTGATGTTGCGGGTAGTTGCACCGTTGCTCCAGATATAGCCTTCGCTTGCAGAAGAGGTGAGGGTTACAGAGCCGCCCTGGCAGAAGGTGGTAGGACCGCCTGCTGCTATTGTCGGGGTAGCAGGCTTTCGCCTTACAACTACAGTCTTAATAACACTGTCCTTGCAATTAGCTCGGCTAGTAACAATTAGTTGCGCTTGATATGTACCGTAGGCACCATAAATATGCGTCGCTTGTGTATTTATTGAAGAAGTTTGCCCATCTCCAAAGCGAATTGTATATTGAAAGGAAGTATCATTTGGTGAAAGATTCCTAAAAACTGTAGCACTACCCTCACAGGCTGTATCGGCAATAAAATCAGGTATGATGTTACAAGACTGTGGACTTACTGTATTGTTTCCAAACTTAAAGATGTAAGGGTAATTTAAAGATGTCGCAGGTATAGTAGCTGAACCCAAACTAAATCCGCCTGGGGTAATAAGTGTCATCAGCAAGTTACCAGCCATATCAGAATTAATATTTGGATAATATTCATTTCCACTCCCACCAATAGTTTTAAAATCTAAAATATTGCCTTCCAAATCGCAGCGACCAATGAAAACATCAGACAACCCGTTGGATGTAATAGGAGTAGGTAAGTTGTTTGAGCTTCCAGAAAAAACGCCAGAACACAATACTCTTCCCCTTTTATCAATACAAAGCGACAAGAGCATATCATTATTATCTGTCGCAGCTATGGAGCGCAACCAAATTATGTTCCCGCTAGGGTTTAGTTTAAACAAGCAGCAGTCTCCCCCTCCTGCACTATTCAAAATGAAGCCATCAGAGTCAATTTGTCCTTGAAATCTCATCGAAGCAATGCAGTTATTTAGAGAATCAATAGCCAGCGGGCCACCAAAGCTCCAACCAGTAGTGTAATAAACTTTAGCCCAAAGAGGTGTGCCACTGTTGTTAAATTTGGCAATATAATTGGACCACCCATTGCTGGTAATTGTTGAGCTTCCGAAATAGTTAATACCCCAGATTTGGCCTGATACATACACATTATCTGAGTTATCTATAGCTAACCAACTGGCACTGCAATCTATGGGCCCGCCTGCACTTGTTGCCCAAATTGCGTTTCCGTTTGTGTCGTACTTTGCTAGCCACATATCATCGTGCCCAAGGCTGTTTAGAGTAAATGGCCCGAAGTCAGAGGATCCAAAAAATATTCCCGTTGCCACGAGGTTTCCTCGGCTGTCAAAACCTATATCTCCACAACCATCTCCAACATTGGGTCCAGTACTTGAACCGCCAGCCCTCCTGGCCCAAACTATGGAACCGTTGGGCCTCATTTTAGCAAAGAATATATCAGTGGAGCCTCTTGATGATAATACATCCGTGCCCATCTGTAGTGATTGCTCGAAATTTCCAGACAGATAAATATTTCCTGTCTTGCTAATGGCTATATCTGTCACTAGAGAATTGCCCGGGCTACTGAAGTTTTGGACCCAAATTCGATTGCCGCTTTTGTCAAACTTTGCTAAACAAAAGTCTACATCTACACCTCCTGATATGATAGTATCACTAAGTGTAATACTATTTCTGTAGGTGTATGCAACATAAGCATTTCCTACATCATCGACCGCTGAAGGTACCTCTTCAGTGTATCCAACTGGGCTTCCGTTGGGTATTGTAGCACCTCGAACCCAGTTGATTGGCGGTATTTGCACCTGTGCTGATGCCATAAGACAATGCAGCAAGGTCAGAAAGCATGCTAAGTTTGTAATTTTCTTCATAGTGCCATAATGGCTGTTAATTGAAATGCTCATTTCATTTTCAGGTAGCATCTTTGTAGAGCTCGTAGATGCACAACCAGATCTTGGCTAAACAAAATTTGCTGCATCTTGAAAGACACAAGTGTTGTTATAGCGTTTGCAATGCAAAAGTTGCCAGCCTAAGTATAAAAATGTATCCTTGAGCGTACTCTTTTGCCACTGCTGGGGCTTTGATACTACTTTTGAGGACAAACAAAGAGATCTATGGACATTGGGAGCAAAATCAAAAAGTTCAGAGAGCTTAAAAACATTACCCGAGAGGCCATGGCTTCTGAGATGCAAATGAGCCTGAGTGGTTACAGTAAGATTGAGCGCAACGAGGTTGATCTTACCCTCTCTCGCATTCAGCAAATAGCTCAGATCCTTGGTGTAGATATTTCCCAAATACTCAATTTTGATGCCTCTCAGATATTCAATTTAACAGAAAATCATATGGTGCAAGGCACAGGCGCAAAGGCCAAGCAAATCAACTTCTATGGCGATGAGTATAAAGACAAATATATTAAAATGCTGGAAGAAGAAAATGCTCGATTAAAAAAAGAATTAGGTCTGTGACCCCGTCTTTACGTCGATCACCTCCCTGGTACCGCCTAGTGGTACGGGTGCTATGCGCATGGGTATAATGAGTAAGGGCTAAGGGTTGTGGCAGAAAGGCGGCGCCTCCAAACATAATGTTAAACATCAAGCCCGTTGCCGTGTGGTAGTCTTGCAACCCAGCTCAGACTGTACTTGTACTTGGTTGGGTAAGGTTTTCCAGTGTCCTACCGTTTCGTTTATCTGATCGATTGTTTCTTTGGCCCTTTCGTGACTAAAAGATTTGGCCACCGCCGTTAGATCCGCTCCTATGATGCCATCTATTGCCGTTGATGCTCAGCGCATGCTGGCCCATCCATCGATGTGCATGGGCTTGCTTCCCACTTCTAGCCTATGCTCAATGCCATTGGCTACTACAGACAGAGGCTAACAAAACTAAACGCGAACCACTTCGGCGGGGAGGCAGGTCTGCATAAGCCAGTCCTACGGCTGGCCATGCTAGACCTGGTCTGAAAGGGGCGGATCACCCAAGGGCAGGCTCGGGTTGAGCTGGAGGATTTGGACCATACCCTCAGACTCTCAGCCTTTGCAGGGAAGGAGCTGATGCTTCCGAAGGAGCGGTGGTGGTAAACAAACTTTAAATAGGCGAAATTCAATTAATGGTTTGTGAAGCCCAGATATTTAATAAATCCACTTATCATGCTTTACAGGGAGCTTGTTAAGCGTTGCCTTAACTTCTTTCCAATTTGGCATATACGTATCCATTATGTTTACAAAGCGCTCATTATGTGAAGGCTCTAAAAGGTGAACTAGCTCGTGGACAATAATGTACTCGAGGCACTCCCTAGGCTTCTTTGCCAGCTCAGTATTTAATCGGATGGTTCGTGTCGATGGATTGCAACTACCCCATTTCGTCTTCATATGTTGTACATAGAAGCGCTCCAGAGATACCCCTAAGGCCTTTGACCATTTTTCAATTATTGGATGTGCGGCAGTCCGGACATGAGCACGGTAATATTCTGCCACTGCTTCTTTCAGATTTTCAAGCTCAGAAGAGGGCCTGATGAAAACCTGGAGGTACTTACCAGAAATCTGGACCTTTGCAGCGCCTTGGTGCTCTAATCTTTGGAGTAAATACCGTCTTCCCCATAAATAATGGGACTCTCTATTAAGAAATTCACGAGGGGCCTCTCTTGGCTGTTCCTTGAACTTGCGGCGCTGACGTCGAATCCAGTCTAAACGTGTGATAGCGAACACTCGGATGGTATCCAGCTTCATCCTATGAGGGGCTGAAATTCTAACAGCACCTTCAGGAGGATAAACACTAAGGTGTATGTGCTTGATGTCTTTGTAGCTCACCTCTGCGGTGAACTCACCCAAGTCAATTACCTCTGCCATTAGTATTCGGACTGCGCCTTGATTACAAGGAAGATACGCTCTACCTGGTCCTTGTTGCCAAGCACTTCGAACAAGCACCTTTTGATAACAGACTCTTTAGGAAGCACATTGCGCCAGCCATCTGGCCGGGCAGCCTTTAAGGCCTTATCTACTTCTAGGGCTAAGCTCTCATCCTGCCCAAGGTTGTTAAAGAGGGCAAGCTTCCCAGGAGTATCGAGTGATCGAGGTGTTTCATCCCCCTTGCCTTGCTGAACCCGTTTGGCAAGCTCGGCGATTTTCTTCAGGTATTCAGCGTACTCAATAGCTTTAGCCCTGCGTGCGGCGATAATCTCATCCAGCAGGGCAGACATCGACTCGTAAAAAGCGGGATCTGTCAGCTTGTCTTTGATGATCTTGCTACGAACGTTGTTCTCAATCGTTTCCGCAATGGAGTCTTGATTGCCACTCAAGTCAGATAGCTTACCTTCGATGGCTGCTGCAATGCCAGAATTGACGATCAAATCAAGCAGGCCAATGTCATCGAATGGCGAGATCTTTCTAGGCTCATCTGCTTGAATATAGGTATCAATCAAGTGCCGCATGTCTGCCTCAAACGGCTTTAGGTCTAGCTCTTCTCCGCTAGCTCGCCTGATTACCTCTCGTACCCTTAAGTAGTGCTCAACCTGGCGGTCGATTCGTGCGCAATCAGCTAAAGAATAACCAGCTACCTCCATTTCGTCCTTGATGTTAGCATAGGCTCGTATCAACGAAACGGTGGCCTTGTAGAGTGCTACCCGTTGAGGAGCATGCTCCTCTAGGTCCGTTGGGATTTCGGTATTACCACAGAAGTAGTGAATGAACTCCAGGTCAGACCGGGGCAGCTCAACGGGCTCGCAAAGCTGGCTAAGCTTCTCAAGCGCATCGTCCAGACGCTCCTTGCCCATTGTGAGGCGATCCTTGAGAAGTATTTCGGATGTTACTTCTCCATCCAGGTTGTCAAGCTCGGAGGTATAGACGGCAATCGCGTTCTCAACCTTTTTAAAGAGGTCTTTGTAGTCCACGATATAGCCAAACTCCTTGTCGTCCCCATCCAGGCGGTTAACGCGGCAAATAGCCTGGAAGAGGCCATGATCCTGCATCGACTTATCGATGTATAGGTAAGTGCAGGGCGGCGCATCAAAACCGGTAAGCAGCTTGCTTACCACAACCAACAGCTTCATGTTGGCCGGCTCTTTAATGAAGAGGCGCTTAGCCTCCTCTTCATAAGCCTCCGTTTTGGACATGTTGCCTGTGGCAGCAACGTCCCTTAAGAGGGCCGTGTAGGTGTTGTAGATATACTGCTTGTCGGTTTCAGTATTAGCACCGATCTCCTCAAGTGTTACGTCTTTGCTCTGCGGATTGTAGCTGGTTACGATGGCGCACTTGCCTTTAAACTCCGTCCGTTGCAGGATCTCATAGTATTTGCAAGCTTCGTAGATGCTCGAAGCGACCAGGATGGCGTTGCCTCGCTCGTCAGAGAGGCGCGGCTTGGTACTAAAATCGAAGATGATGTCAGCTACCACGCGGTCCATCCGGCTTTTGGAGCTGAGCACTTTCTGCATGGTTCCCCACGTTTTCCGAAGCTCATCCTTTTGCCAATCGTTGAGTGCCCGGGTTTTGGCCTCGAACCAGGCGTCGATCTTTTCTTGGGAGGATAAGCGCTGATCAATGTCACGAGCTTCGTAGATCAAATCCAGCACAACCTGATCCTCTACGGCTTCATTGAACTTGTAGGTATGGATGTAGCTACCAAAGACCTCCATGCTGGTCTTCTTGTCTTTCTTGAGCAAGGGCGTGCCCGTAAAGCCAATGAAGACCGCGTTGGGCATGATCTGCTTCATTTGCTCGTGGAGCTTGCCGCTTTGAGTGCGGTGGCACTCATCCACAAAGACAAATACCTCTCCTACAGCATGGGAGTGGCCTGCAGCCAGATCAGCCGAAAGCTCTGCATAGCCGTCTTTGCCACGCAGGCCAAACTTGTGGATAAGGGTACACAGCAAGCGGGGCGTTGGCCGGCTTAACATGTCCAGTAACTCCCGCCCGCTGGTGGCGCGAATGCTATCTGACTTAGGAACGGCTCCCGCGTCCTTGAGCACCCGCTCGATCTGCTTATCAAGTTCGTCGCGGTCAGTTAGAACCACGATGCGGGCCTTGGGGTTATTCTCCAGAATCCACTTAGCAAGCAGGACCATAGTGATACTCTTGCCGCTGCCTTGGGTATGCCAGATGATACCACCTTGGCGGCGACGGACACGCTCTTGGGCGGCTTTGATACCAAAGTATTGGTGTACCCTCGGGAGCTTCTTTACCCCTCCATCAAAGAGAACAAAGCTGTAGATAAGCTCCAGCAACCGCTCTTTGGAGCACATCTTGGTTAGGTACTTATCTAGCTTGAAGGTTGAATTATCTGCTTCATCCTCTTTCCAGGTCAGGAAGTACTTCTCGCCAGTGCCGATGGTGCCATACCGCATCCCCTCAGAGTCGTTGCCGGCAAAAACGAACTGGATGGTGCTGAAAAACCAGGGGTTGAACTCTGGCATCTGATTGGAGAGGCTCTGGCGGATGCCATCTCCTATGCTGACGGTGCTCCGCTTGAGCTCTAGCACTCCTACAGCAATGCCATTGATGTAAAGGACTAAGTCTGGCCTGCGCTCTGCATTCCCTTTCAGGGTTACCTCTTCGGCGATTGCGAAGTCGTTGTTCTCAGGGTTTTTCCAGTCGATAAGCTGGATGGTTTCGGTAGGCTTGCCTGCCTCAAGCTTGATGTCTACCCCGTACCGGAGCAGCTTGTAAACCTCTTGGTTGTTGTCGATCAGGCGGCGGGTGGCATTGTTGGCTTCCGTCTTAAGCAGATAAAGTGCCCGGGAAATCTGAGCAGAGGTATACCCTCGCCGCTGTAACGCAGCGGAGGCCAGCTCTTCCTCGATGTTACTGTTACCTACCCGGTCGGTATAGTTGCCCAAGTATTGGTAGCCCAGCTTTTGGTTAAACAGCTGGATGATACGTTGCTGGGTTTTGCGCTCAGGTTGGCCTGCGTTGCCTAGTTCCATGGTTATTGAGCCAGTTCTGATACCAACACCTCGGTCTTTACATACCGCTCAAAGTCTGCCCGGCTGGTGAAGCACCGGAAGCCAGCCTGGTTGGCCAGGCTGAGTGTCTCAGCAGTCTCCTCTAACAAGAGCGCCACGGGTTGGCTCAGGTTCTCTTGGATGCCGTTTGGCCAGGCCAGGTCGAAGAGGGCCTTTTGCTCACCCGTAACGGGGTCGGCAAAGTCGTATGAGAGCTGGCCAGCAGGCAAGCCTTGCGCAGCTACCCACGCGTTGATCTGCTCTAGCTGGATTTCTTCCTCCTCGCTGGTGATACCGCCTACAATGTTGGCAGCGGCTTCTACTCTCGCGGCCGGGCCTTCTAGCCAGCGGAGGTCGCCGTGCAGGAGCTCTGCCATACGGCTGTTAACCTCTGTGGCCAACAGCGCCTTCCGGGCTTCTAAAAAGTCGGGGAAATTCTCGATCTTCCACAGGTTCTCGTCCATGGGGATCCATTGTGAGGCCAGGGCACCCGGATGAAGTTGCTCAACTTGCCGGAAGTACTCCTCTGGCAGACGGTCGCTGATGGCCAGGTTGGTGGTTTGAGTAAGAAAGCAGAAATTGGCCAGGGCGTTTACCTCTGCACGGCCGTAGTTGTGCCTGTATAGCTGGGACTTGGGGAAGATGTGATGCACCTGCAGGCGGTTGTTACGGCCCAGCAGGTTGGCCTTTAGCGGAATGCCCGTACCCCAGTCTTTAGCAGCGCCCATGCGGGTGAGCATATAGAGGACGGGATAGAAGCGGGCACCCAAGCTCCAGCCCTGGAAGTGGCCTGGCTCGACGCGGAGGCTGCCGTGCCACAGCCGGAGCTGATCGAGGAGCTTATCCAGGCCTCCGTCTGGCCCCTCGAGGGCGGCAAGGTCTTTGTCTATGAAAGACTCCGTGGAGCCTGAGAACCGGCCCCACATGGCAGCCTGCATATACCAAAAGAGTAGCTTATCGCGCTCTTGCTCGCCCATGGCACCTTGCCGCTGGTCTAGATAGCGGACCATGACCGGGATGCCGAAACGGCCGAAGAGGACTTGGTCGTGGTCGAGCCCGAGGCGGCCACTGATGAGGTTGAGGCTGGTATTGATGTGACGCACGGCCCGGCTGAGGCCTTGCATGACCTCCTCGGCAGACTTGTCGTGCAGGTACTGGAACTTGGCCTCTCCTGTCAGGGCTGTGTTTACGCTTCGTAGCAGCCAGTCTAGGTTGAAGTTGAACCCGTCTTGGCTCCAACGCTTGAGCTCGGTCTTCATTTGGTCTCGGCCCTGGGGCCACTCGGCGCAGATCTTGGCCAGGGCCAGATCGCCCTTGGAGAGCTTAGTGCCCCCGCTGTTGACGCGGTTGAAGATGTCTACCACTACGTCGAGGGTTTTGTCTGGGCCGGTAACTTCTTCTACGTGGAACTCTATATCCAGAATGCCAAGCAAACGGGTGAGGCGGCCAGCAAACTCCCCTATCCGGGCGGCGTAAGGTGGTTGGGCGCTTAAGTGGGCAATCATGTCGCCCAAGCCTATGGTGCCGCGTTGGAAAAGCAAGGTAACGTCAATCCAGAGCGGGTCTCCCTCCATCTTCAGGGGCTGGTAAAACCCAAACGTTTCTGACTCTAAATTGAAGCGCAGACCCGTGAAGGCCTGCGCGTTGCCCTCGAAAAACTTAGGGGCCCGGCCCCGGGCTACCCCATAGAGGGAGGTGATGCGCTGCTGCCCATCTAGCAAGAGCTTGACGATGCCGGCGGCCAAGGTTTGGCTACCCCGGTGGGTGGCCGTGAGCGACTCGGTGGCCCAGACAAGCAGGCCGCCTACGGGGTGGCGGCGGTAAAGCGAGTCGAAAAGGCCACGCACCTGGTCTCGGTTCCAGACATAGCCGCGCTGGAACTCGGGCAGGGCCATGTGGCCGTTATCGATGTGTGTCAGGATATCGGTGATTTTCATCATGAGTGCTGTTGGTTTTTTCCTTTTATTACCTGCCACTGCCCGCCGCGGCTTGGTCCTTTGCGTTGCAGGTAGCCTTGCGCCTTCAACTGATCTATGTGATACTTAACTCCCTCGATCTTTAGGCCTGTCAGGGTGGCTAGTGTGGCCATGGTCACCGTTGGCTCTGCCTCCATACGGGCCAAGATTTTTTGCTGTGGCCCCTCTAGGGTGATTGGGGGGGTAATTGAGGGGGTGATTGAGGGGGTGAAGTAAAACGTTACGCATAGGCCCACCTCATCTGTCTCAAAACTAGGTGGCGGCAAGCCCGCTGTCAGGCACGAGCTTACGATCCGGTCTATTCCCCTGCCCCATGTCTCAATCAGACCTGCGCGGAAAAATGTATTGGCCAAATCAGGATTAAAGGGCAAGGAAGGATGCGCCTTAAGCAACCGCTCAATAGTCCAGCTTGAGGGTAAACGACCAGGATTCCAAATGGAAAGCTGGTCTGGAAGTACTTTAATTTGAACAGCTACACCTGAGGCGTAGTCTTTATGCACAATAGCATTAAGCAAAGCCTCGCGAAGAGCCTCATCAGGAATAGGCCAGGTTTCAACTCTTTGCAGGCTATGAGAACCCGCATAAGAGACCTGGTTTTTTAAATACTTCGCTTTAAGTACATCCAGAACGGCCTGGGGCTGAAGGAAAACAGGACCAGCCACCTCATCTTGACTACGCAAATCCGTATCATCATTAAAAGCGCCAATCTTTACGATAGGTGCCGTAACAAACCGATCAGGCTGAGTATGAAAGAGCAGAACCGCTGCTCTTTTTAAGAGCCCGGAATCGTCTGTAAGCCTAAGTCGCTCTAATAACTCATCGGTAGAGGCAGACAAATCAACATCTTCAAATCGATTGCTTCGTTTAGCACGGACTCGGAAATCATCTAAAGCCTTGCTGTTTAGATCTGAAACAGCCACATTAGGAAACGGTACACCATCCCAGTGGCGGCCGAGCTTGCTAAGCAGAAACTGGTGAAGCCCAGCCCCATTCAGTTCTTGCTTAGTGCTACCGGACCGATAATGATATTGGCCTTTATAACTAACCGGGAACTCATAGGGATCGACCCGGATCTCGACTAAATCATGGCCCCCGTCTTGGATTAAACACACATCGGCCATAATACCCAATACATCGCGGATTTTGTTTGGTAGCTCTTCAAGCAGCCTTCTTGCATGCGGAGCCCCAACGGGTGTGCCTGCATCATTGCGCCCTATGGTCAGGATGCCGCCCTCAGCATTGGCGAAGCCCGCAATCCACTTGAGGTACTCGTCGCGCCAAGACTCCTTCCACTCGGCAACTTGATTTTCTGTACTCATACCAGTCGGATTTTGCCGGTAAGCAGCTGCTGCATCATCCCCTGCTTGATTTGACGGGCTTTGGCCAATTTAGCTTCCAGGGCGGAGATTTCGGCGTCCATGTCGGAGAGGACGGTGGCAACTCGGGTTTGCTCTTCGTGGGAAGGTGGAAGCTTAATTTCCAGTTTTCGCAAAACGATCATCCCAACAGATGAGCGAGTTGAGCCACTCATAATCTTAGCAAACTGGTCTGACACATTTCTAGAAAGTAGATAATGGTAGATATAGTCAGGATCAGTAAACCTTGCTTTGATGATTCCAAGAGTTGGTGAAATTAAATAAGACTCGGATTGCGGCTTAATCCGAACAACCTTGCCTATGGAGGCAACTCTACCTAACCCAATTAGATTGTCATTTGTGTTGTAACGCGCTGCATGTTCATCGAGCACAGAAGGGTGCACCCTTCTAAGCTTCGTTCCAATAATTTCGCCACTTTCAGAGAGATCACCAATACCTAAAAAGGGAACACCATTTGCGTATTCAGCTGGTGCCCTGTGACTTGGATGCGGATCAATCACATCTGCCACCTCGTCGAGGGCCCGAGCAACCCAAGAAAACTTCGGTGAAAGCAGCTCCTGCATCGCCCCCTGCTTGATAAGGCGCTTTTTGGCAATCAGGCGCTCCAGGGCCTCCACCAGCGCATCCGCATCAGAGAGGGCTTGGGCGATGGCGCGTTGCTCGTCAAGGGTTGGAGGAATAGGAAAGAGAGCTTCTTTAAGTATTCCGGCGCTTAGAACGCCCATTGTTCCTCCTTGAGCGCTCTTCTTTAAGCTTCTCTGAAATACCTCTGACTCAAGTTGATATTTTACATAACCAACTGAAATATAGTCAGGGTGAACGCTAATTCTTAATAGTCGAGGATTTATTACACCAGGCAATGCATTCTCAGGAATTACCAACACCCTCCCAACAGTCCCAACAAGACTAACAAGAACGTCGTTGGGTTCAACGCTACAACTTTTTAACTGATTAAATTTTCGTTTATCAATAAAATAATCACCAAAGAAGGGATCGCCAGATATGACTTGCTCTTGACCGTAAATTTTATACCCTTCTTTGACGTACTGATCCTTAGTCAAAATCGATCCGAAAGGACCAGCTTTAACCAGAGGTCGGCTTGCTGATTTAAGCTCGCAAAAGGGCGAAACAGACCAATCTTGAGGAAAAGAACCTATCTCGGTCTTTTGAGTGAGCAAAGCTTCTGAGTCTGGAAGTGCAACGTCGGTTACCATACGAAACCCATTACTTCTAAATGTTTATTGACTTTATTTTCAAGGGCCTCAACTTCGGTAAGCAGGGCAGGCAAGGGGGCGTCGTAGCGTTCGGCCAATTCTTTCACGCGGCGGGTAAGGGCCTGGCTTACGCGGTCTAGCTCTCCGTGCAGAGCGGTGGCCAGGGTGGCCAGCCATTTGTCATCTACCACCAGGGTTTTTACCTCGGCCTCCGTAAGGGTGGGGTATTTGCGGTAGGCCATCTCATCCAGGGCAAGCTCACCCGCTTTGGTGCGCTTTTTCAGGTCTGCCTCGCGGTTGCAAAGGGCCAGGTATTGGTTTAAGATTTTTAGCTCGTCTGCGGCGGCTTTGTTGCCCTTCAGTTCCTTAATCCGGGCTGTAACAGCGGCTTTGTTTATCTTCTCAAAATCTTCGAAGAATCCGCCTTCGCCGCCGTGCTCTTCTTCTAGCTCAGCCATGTCAGCGGTCACGGTTTCCAGCTCAGCGGCCAGGCGGTCTAGCTCGGCTTGCTCTTGGGCAAAAAAATGAGCCACCAGCACGGGCTTGGGTACCAGGTCGCAGGCCCAGCCACGGTCCTTTTGGCTAACCACCTTGCCCTCCTTGTTCTTTTTGGTTTCGTACACCCGGTAGGTCTCTGCCTTCCAGCCATCGGCGGCAATCAGGTAGGCATCGTCCTGCATCGTCTCCGCCCAGTAGCTGAGCAGGTGCTGGTAGATGTCGTAGGCGTCTATCAGGGGCTTGCCCGTGTAGTGGGCCAATAGGTCCTCGCCCAGGTCGGCAATCAGGTCTTTGGGGTGGCAGCCCGGTTGCAGGTTTTTCAGCTTTTGGGCCGTATGCTGCCGCCAGGCCTCAAAATGGGCGGCCATGCCTTCTGTAAAGGCGGCAAACTGCGGGTGGTGGTAGATGGCGGCCTTCAGGTTGGCCTTGTCTACAGCCAGATCTACATAGCCGGGCCGGTTGGCTGCAAAGAGGGTGGCCTTCAGGTCTGGGCAAACGGCCCAGTAGGGCTGCAGGGCTGCCACGTCGGCCTCGGGTATGCCGCCGATCAGGTGGCCGGCAATGTCCTGGATGTCCTCGGCCTGCTGGCTGTCTATGTATCGGGGCAGGTTGAGGTTGTACTCGTTGCGCTCAATCTCCTCGAAGCTGACCATGCGGCTGTAGCGGGGCAACTCTAGTTGCTTGGTAAAGACGTCCACGATCTTGTGGATGTCTTGGTCTCGCAAGCGGTTTTTAGGGCCATCTTTCTTGAACCCTGTGCTGGCATCGATCATGAAGATGCCCTTGCGGAACTCAGCCTCCTGCTTGTCTAGCACGATGATGCAGGCCGGGATGCCGGTGCCATAAAAGAGGTTGGCCGGCAGGCCTATGATGCCTTTGATGTAGCCGCGCCGGATGAGGTTTTTGCGGATGTCAGCCTCGGCGTTGCCACGGAACAAGACACCGTGCGGCAAGATGCAGGCGGCTTTGCCCGTGCTTTTGAGCGAGCGTATGATGTGGAGCAGATAGGCATAGTCGCCCTGCTTGGCCGGCGGCACGCCAAAGCCCATAAAGCGCTTATGGGGGTCTTGCAGGGCATCAAGGCCGGTGCTCCAGCGCTTGTCCGAGAAGGGCGGGTTGGCCACCACATAGTCGAACGTTTTAAGCACACCGTTCTCAGTAAACTGGGGGTCTGTTAGGGTGTTGCCCTGCTGCACCGTAGCCGTTGGGTGGTTGTGCAGGATCATATTCATCCGGGCCAGGCCGCTGGTAGCCGCGTCTTTCTCCTGGCCATAGAGGGTGATGCCCTCCCGCGCCTCGTCGGTCACCTTTAGCAGCAGCGATCCAGACCCGCAGGTAGGGTCGTAGCAGGTGGTGGCGGCCGAGGTTTTGGCCTGCCGAATGCCCAGGATCTGAGCCATGACCCGGCTCACTTCTGCCGGGGTATAGAACTGCCCTTTGCTCTTGCCGCTTTCTGTGGCAAAGTGGCGCATCAGGTACTCATAGGCGTCGCCCAGGATGTCGTCGCCGTCGCCCCGGTTCTTGCTGAAATCCAGCTCTTTGTCCTCAAATATGGCAATCAGGTTGGTAAGGCGCTCCACCTTCTCGCCGCCGTTGCCCAGCTTCGTGCTGTCGTTGAAGTCGGGCAAGTCCGAGAGCTTGTTGGCCTCGGCCAAAGGGGCAATGATCTTCTTGTTGATCAGGTCGCCGATCTCGGGGTTGCCCTTCAGGGCCACCATGTCGGCAAAGCTGGCACCTTCAGGTATCTCAATGGGCGCGTAAGGCTGGCCTGCGAACTTGTCGCTTATGTACTTGATAAACAGCAACACCAGCACATAGTCTTTGTACTGGCTGGCATCCATGCCTCCGCGCAGCTCATCGCAGCTTGCCCAAAGGCGTGAGTAAAGTTCTGATTTTTTGATGGCCATAGAACAAAGGGGGGCAACTTGCTTAGGTAGTGGGGTTAGTGCTCAACAAGCAAAGATGATGCAGGCAGGGCAGGCTTACGATCTGCTATTGCAAAAAGGAGAGAAGACTGCTCGGTGTGCAATCCGGCTAGTTATAGAAGCCCAACCTGGCCGCTGGTGTTATCTACGGCCATGGTTAGCTTGTAATCTAGAATGTATAATCTATCCTATGCCTAATTTTTAAAGAAGGCGTGGGTAGTATTTAGGTTGGGGCATTCTTCGCTTGGCCTGCGTGGCTTGCGAGGCTTAATGTGATAGCTTACTGATAGCTCGTGTGTGGGGCCAAATCCTCTTGCCAGAGCACCAAGGCCTGCATCGTAGCTGTAGAAAATGCGCATGTAAGCGTCTTCTGGCGTTTTGTCTTTGGGCTTCAGCAACAGGGGCATGGTTTTAAGCTCAAAGCCTGCGATAAAGCAAAGCGCACTGGTATTGTCTAGCCCGCGGTATGCAGCGCCAATTCTAAATTCTTGATAATTAAATAGAAGGCCGGCATCTAATTGCCTGAATTGGGTCTGCCCTAGCTTGCCCTGATATCTCATAATCAGATAGGGCTCAACCGCTGCGTCAAACTTCCCGATAGACTTAGAAACTAAGCCATGGTTTCTTGCTCGTCCTCGGGCCAGATTCGGTCTTAATTTCCTTTTATGCCTGACCTCTAAGATCATCCTGGGCATAAACAGCACATCGGCCACGCTTGCATTGGTGATAAAGTTTTGCCGACTACCGACGTAATGCTGGTAAGATGCTCCTAAGAATGTGTTGCCACCAATCGTAAGCTTGAGCCCTGTAGCAATGGTACCCATAGAAGCAAAGTCCATGCCTGCCAGATTCTCTGCAGAGGTTGCGCTCCTGCCCAGTAGGTTCAGTTGATCTCCAAAAACCAGGTCGTCGTAATTGACGCTTCGCTGGCTGTAACCCATAGCCAGGCCATAGCGCAACACATTTTGGTTTCTCCGCAAGCCCCCAAAATCCACATAATGGCTCGCCATGGCCTGAAAAGTATTGGCTGTCATTTTGCTTGCACCAGCCCTATCGGTCAGAAAATAGGCACCGAGGGCCACCCTTGTTTTTTGGTTGGTATAACCATCCAGGCTGGCCAGCGAGGTTCTGTAAGCCTGGCTAGCCCCTAGCCCCAGGTATTGGATCCTCCCCACCAGGTTTGCGTTTAGGCCATCGTAATGCCCGGCATTGGCTGGGTTCAAGTAGATGCCGGTGGCCTGGGTTTGGGTAAACATCGGATCCTGAGCGCGCGCATTCAGGCTTATCATACTGAGAGCTACTCCGAGGGCAGTTAAAATTCTCTTCATAGCTATCGCAGTAGATTAATGTCGCCCGTGCGCGTTTGCTCGTATCCATTCTCGGTTTTTATGCTGATTTTGTAGGCATAAACCCCGGCTGGGCTAGGTTGCCCGTTGAGTGTACCATCCCAGTGGCGGTTCACATCTTGTGACTCAAACACTCGCCTGCCCCATCTGTCAAAAATCTCAATCCTGTATTCCTTTACGGCCAACAAAAGTGGCTTAAATGTGTCATTCAGGGGGTCGGCTTCAGGCCTAGCATCGTTGCGGGGCGTGAATGCATTGGGTACGTCTACAATACCCGCGCGAATAACATTTAACTCTCGGCGGGCTACAGCCGTATCGCGGCAGCCTTTGCGAGAGATTGCTATCATAGAAATTGCAAATTGCCCCTCGCGTCTATACCTGTAGAAGGGCTCAAAGCCTACAATGGTATCTCTTGTGTCTCCGAAGTTCCACAGATACGAAGTAGCTCCCCGAGATAGGTTTACTAAGCGAAGACTCTGCTCAAATAGCGGATAAATACTATCTGGCTGCACCGTAAAATCGGCAATTGGCTTCGGGAAAGCACGAATTACCAGCCGTTTCTCCAGTGTATCTCGTCCGATAGCATTTACAGAAATTAATCGAACGGTATAATCGCCGGCAGAGTCGTAGGTGATGACACCAGGCTGGACCACAGTACTGGTGTGCCCTGAGCCTCCAAAGTCCCAAAAGAATCGTCTACCGAATCGGGTAAGGTTGCGTACCCGCACTCGCAACGGAACACAGCCAACAACGGAATCCATAGGCCTCCGAAGCAGGGAATCCTCGTAGGTGTAAATCTGAAATCTAGTATCAGGCTCTACAGGTAACACCGTTATTTGCCGCGAAATCGGTACCCCGCAACTGTCTGCACTAGCTGGGTCAAATGGAGTTAGCGTTACTGTGAACGTACCAGTAGTATCATATTGGTGCGTTATGCGGCTAGTATCTCCCATTATGATGCGAGTACGTCCGTCTCCAAAATTCCACCGGTAGCCAAATCGTTGGTTCAACGGTCTGGTTTGATTTACTAGCGTGACAAAAGCACTGTCTTGAGCAATCGTGTCGCCAGGTATAATTGTAAAAGCACCTTGTGGCACCGGGAAAACCCTGACCACTTTCGTAATACTATCTCTGCACCCTTGAGCTAGAGCCCGCACTGTAATTCGATGCGTTAGCGTTTGGCCGGTCTGATTTTGATACCTCTGGTCAGGTATAGGCCCAAACCCTTGATAAGTCTGACCATTGCCAAAATCCCAAGACAGCGTCCCTTGAGAGGCATCGCCTGGTGTAGACGTTAAGCCGTAGCGTATCTGAACGTTAAGCGGTGCACAGCCGGTGCTGTCGGAAAGGGTGAACTGAGGCCTTGGCTTCGGAAGAACAACGATGATACGCTGGGTGGAGTCTGCACAGCTCTGTCTGCTATCTGAATTATAGACCACAAGGCGTACCCGGTGTGGCCCTGGTTCTGCGAACGCATATTGAAGACTGTTCCCAGCTGTGACAATGGAGGTATCTCGGCCGTTATCCTGCAACACCCACTTATAGGAAACAGCATTTCTGGATGTACTGCTGAAGGTGATCGGGCTGCCAGGGCAAAGCGTCTGGGTGGACTGAGTGAATGAAGCTACTGGCAAGGGTTTTACCCATACTACTTTCCGAGTGACAGAGGTACAGAAGGGTGCTGATTCAGAGCGTGCACGCAGAAGAACCTGATAGTAACCAATACGAGGATAGCGGTGAGCAGGAGGGTTAAATAGCAGCGACCCGGTGCTATCGCCAAATGTCCAGGTGTAGGTAACGGCAGGCTGGTTAGGGCTTTGGTTTATAAAGCGAACAGTATCGTCAAGACATATCACGACAGTATCTGCCGAGGTAGTTGGCAATAAATGCGTAGAAGCAACAAAATCTGTGGTAGGCGGAGCTGTAACACTGACGATTAACTCATCAGTGGTATCGTGATTACATAGGCCACGGGCTGCGAGCTTTATCCGGTATAGACCAGGTGCCCTGTAGAGATACGAGCCTGTATCAGTACCTGGACGAAGGTCAGTAAATAGCCCATTACCAAAAAAGACACGAGCTCCTTGACCATTACGCGAAGTGTTTCGAAAGCGAACCCGAAACGGGGCACACCCCTCAAGCGGGGCAGCCTCCATGCCTGCAAATGTTGCTAGGTGAGGCGATACGGTAAACCAGGTCGTATCTGCATTATTACATCCAGTTGAGGCAATGGCTGCATCAAGAACGAGTGAATGGCGCCCTGCAACGTTAAAGACGAGAGAGGGGCTTCGATCGGATGAGACCAGAACTCCATTAAGCAACCATCGATAGGCTAAGGCTGTATCTGAGGTATTCCTCATGGTAAGCGTAATGCCTCTGCAGATTGCAGTATCTGAAGGCGAAAACTCCACCCGTGGGCGTGGATTTACTGTAATCAATTGACTTACCGTATCCATCTCGCATCCATTCTGGACCGTCAACAGTGCCCTGTAGACACCAGGGCGTCTATACACATGGTCTTGAATGGTACCCCCTGAGGCCGTAAAGCCATCGCCAAAATCCCAAGTTATCTGGTTACCATTTCCCTGTACCTGATTACTTGTGAAGCGCAGGGCTAAAGGTGCACAGCCACGATTTAACGCGAGATTATAGCGGGCGAATACCGACTTAGCCCGAACCCTTACTTGCTGCTCTTGTATGCTTGTATCACAAGCATTGATGGCAGTTAATCGAACAATAAATACCGTATCACGTGGCGAGTTATTGACAAATCCGTGCCTGACGTTTCCCATCTGTACTCCTGATAAAGGGAAGGTCGTAGTATCGGGGGTGCCATCTCCAAAACTCCAGATGAAGCGATCTGGTTGCCCAATGGAGTAGTTATAAAGAGTCTCCTTATGGGGAGCTGAACATATGAGCGACAGGGGTGCAATGAATATGGCCGTTGGGCTTGGCTTAACCCGGATGGTATCTACAAATTCTGTGGTGTCGCATAGGTTTTCAACCTTTAATCGGACAACGAAAACAGAATCTCGGAAGCGGCTGGAAGGGTAGGTGTGGATAAAGAAAGAATCTGTAGCAGATACCGGCTGAAGCTGATACCCGATGCCATTAAGCCCAAAGTCCCAATAGTAGGCATTACTGAGGCCAACTGAGGTATTGTTAAATAGGACCTGAACAGGCCCGCAGTATCTGGGATTTGATGGCCGCTTACTAAAAGAAGGAACAACTGGCTGCACTACGTGGATAAGCTGAGAAACACTATCTCGGCAACCTTTGGTTGAGATAGCCCAGAGCGTAATCCGTTTATAGCCTGTGTCAGAGAACGTAATGGCTCCATCAATTCCACTGGTAGGTGCAACTAGATTACCATTGCCATAGTCCCAAAAGTATTGAAGGGTAGGTGAGCCTGCGAGGCTGGGTGTCCGGTTTATGAATGTGTACGGCCTCCCTACACAATAAAGAGCCGGTGACTCTACTGTAAAGGCTGGTCTAGGCATAGGATTTACAACTACCGTTTTGTAGTGAACGCTATCGCAACCAGCACGATCCCTGAAAGAGTGACCAACTTGAATTGTTGAAGGTGCAGAAATACCGATACCTCCTGTTACTTGAGCAGGATTAAAAATGCCGGAGGCAGACACTAGGGATGTGGGGCCACCAGACGATACAAACCAAATTCCTTGGTTAACAGGCTCCACACCAGGAAGTTGATTAAGGTCAAATGGTGCGTCCTTGACGCAGATGGTATCTTGGGAAGGCCCCGCGTTAACGGAAGGGAGCGGGTTAACCGTTAAAAGAACTGTGTCACGGCGCAAGCAAAGCCCCTCCCCCACGGTGTACGCAAGGGTATGCTGGCCAGCCCCGGCTTGCCGTGGGTTAAAGGTAGAATCCTGACTACCAGCAAGGCCAGGACCAGACCATACCCCAGCCTTTGGGGTAAATCCAGACAAGGCAAATCCAAGGCTATCAATACAGAGCACATAATCCGGGCCTGCCAGCACCGTTTCTGGCTCTGTTACGCGGACCGTGATAATGGTGTCGCGCTCGCAAGTGTTTTGGTCCTTCCAAGTAAACCGGGCTCGGTAGATCCCTATCGTATTGGGCGTCACGTGGCCTTGAGGGCTAACAGCAAATGTTGGGGAGAGGGAAGTCCAATAACCTGCACCTGTGCCACTGCCCCCTGCATTTGATAAACGAACTACATCACCAGCTAATGACCGACAGAAAGAGGTATCACGTGCCCAGACTTGAGGCAGGTCATTCACTCGTATTCTCTTGGTTGCGGCGCTGTCGCACCCAAAGGGATCTTTATAGATATATGTAATTGTATGAGAACCAACCCCAGCAGCCATTGGAGAGAAGGTGCCCGAAACTTCGTTTGTAATTCCAGGTCCAGACCAGCGCCCTCCAGTTGAGGGAACAACATTTCCTAAAGCTGAAAGTAAAATAGGCGGATCTTGGATGCAGACAGTATCCTGATCTGCTCCAGCAGAAACATCAGGTAAAGGGCGAACTAGGACTGTTGTGGTATCCCTGCGTAAGCAAAGGCCGCTGCCAAAGGTATATACAATCTGATGCGTCCCAAGACCCGCTAGTCTTGGAAAGAAGGCAGAATCAGTACCTCCAACAAGGCCTGGGCCCTGCCAGACTCCACCTCTTGGGCTGAATCCTTGCAATACAAAGCCTGTGCTATCGATACAAACCTGTCCACCTGAGCCAGCTCGTACGGGCGCTGGCTCGGTTACAACGACCCGTATTAATGTATCCCTTCCGCATGTGTTTTCATCATGCCAGCTGAATCGTACTTGGTAGGTGCCCACAATAGTAGGTACGAACTCGCCTTGAGGTGTAATACTAATGCCGGCTGAAACAGCCGACCAGGAACCTCTTCCATTCCCAGTGCCCCCAGCACCTACCAAGCGTACTATTTCTCCAGACGTAGATCTGCAAAAAGCTGTATCGCGTGCCCAGACTCTTGGTAAAGGGTTTACAACAATGCGCTTGGTATCAGAACTATCGCAACCTCTTGCATCCCTATAACTATAGGTAACCGTGTGAGTACCAATACCGGCAACAGATGGATTGAATGTGCCAGAATTAGCATTTGAAATCCCAGGGCCGCTCCATCTGCCACCAGTTGGTATTACTCCATTGACTGTAGCCAGCTGAATGGGTGCATCATTGATGCAGACGGTATCTTGGTCTGGCCCGGCCGATACATTAGGTAAAGGCAAAACCGTTAACAGAAGGGTATCCTTCCGCTCGCAAAGGCCCGAGCCAAGTGTATAGATTAAGGGATGTAAACCCACTCCTGCTCTACGTGGCAAGAAAGCAGAGTCCATCCCACCAATCATCCCAGGACCGCTCCATAGGCCTCCTCTTGGTGAAAAACCCGTTAAGGCAAAGCCAGTTGAATCGATACAAAGGGACAGGTCTGCCCCTGTACGGACCTGCTCGGGCTCTGTAACCCTGATACGGATAATTGTGTCCTTCCAGCAGGTGTTTCGGTCTCGCCAAGTAAAGCGTGCTTGGAAAGTCCCTATTTGGTCTGGAACAAAAGTTCCATCCGCGTTGATTCTAAATCCTGATGTATTGGATGTCCATTGGCCAGTACCGCTTCCACTGCCTCCAGCGCCTGCCAGTGAAACACTTGTGCCATTCGTTGTCCGGCAAAATGATGTATCCCTAGCCCAAACGGCAGGAAGAGCATTAACTGTAATACGTTTGGTGTCAGAGCTGTCGCACCCCCTAGTATCCCTGAAAGTGTAGGTTATAGTATGAACACCTACACCCGCAGACACAGGTGAGAAGGCTCCGGTAGACGCATCCGTTATTCCTGTACCTGACCAAAAGCCGCCAAGCGGGCTGACACCTGGAACAGTACTCAAGATTAGATTGGGGTCTTGAATACAAATCGTATCCTGGTCAGGACCGGCGTTCACGTTGGGCAGCGGGTTTACTGTAATTAGCAGTGTATCTATCCTACGGCAAAGCCCAGACCCTAAAGCATAGATTAATGCATGTGTTCCTACACCTGCTTGACGAGGGTTAAAGGTTGAATCCATACCCCCTAGCATACCGGGGCCACTCCAGATACCTCCTCCAGGAGTGAAGCCCGCAAGTGTGAAGCTTATTGAATCGAGACACACGTTTCTATCTGCCCCTGCACGTACTTGTGTCGGCTCATTGACAGAAATGCGAACAATGGTGTCTTTCTCACACGTGTTCTGGTCGTACCAAGTAAATCTTACCTGAAAGGTTCCAACTACAGAGGGAGAAAATTCACCTAGGCGCGTAATGGAAAAACCGGCGCTTACCGGACTCCAAAAACCTTGACCTGGCCCAGTGCCCCCAGCACCTACCAAGCGTACTATTTCTCCAGACGTAGATCTGCAAAAAGCTGTATCGCGTGCCCAGACTCTTGGTAAAGGGTTTACAACAATGCGCTTGGTAGCTATGCTGTCACAGCCTGATGGATCCCTGTAGTAATAAGATATCTGGTGAATACCAACACCAGCTACCTCTGGATTAAAAAGACCGGATAAGGCATTTGTTATCCCTGGTCCGCTCCAAACCCCTCCAAAGCTAGGAACCACCCCCGAAATTGTTCCTAGCAAAAACGGCGCATCCTTCAGACAAACAGTATCTTGACTAGGGCCAGCATTGACCCTTGGCAATGGCCTTATGGTTATATCAAGAGAATCAGCACGCCGGCAGAAACCTGAGCCAATGGAATAAATAAGCGTATGTGTACCTACACCGGCCTGTCGGGGATAAAAGGTTGAATCTATGCCGCCTCTCATGCCTCTCCCTGTCCATTGCCCGCCCCTAGGCGTGAAGCCAGTCAAAATAATGGAAGTTGAGTCTATACAGGCCTGACGATCTGCGCCTGCATTGACAGCCTGAGGTTCTGTAACCTGAATATTGATGATGGTATCACGCCCACATGTATTTTGGTCTTGCCAGTTAAACCGTACTTGAAACAACCCTGCCACTGAGGGGATAAAGACACCCTGGGGAGAAATCGAAAAACCAGAAGATACAGCGGTCCAAGTACCTTGGCCACCACCCGAGCCCCCTGCCCCAAGTAGTTGAGCCGAAGAATTGTTTGTAGTTCGGCAAACGGAGGTATCTCGCGCCCAAACCCTCGGCAGTGGGTGGACGGTAATTCGTTTAACATCGGAGGAGTCACAACCGAAAGCGTCCTTGTAATAGTAGATTACTGTATGTGTACCTATGCCCGCTTGAATGGGATCAAAAATCCCGGATATTTGATTGGTAATGCCAGGCCCTGACCAGCGACCTCCAGCAGGAGTAACACCAATTTGACTATTTAATGCGATTGGACCATCCCGAACACATACCGTGTCAAGATCCGGTCCCGCAGAAATGGATGGCAAGGCCAATACTCTGACTTGAAGCGTATCAGCGCGTCGGCAAAGGCCCGAGCCAATAGCGTATTCGATTGTATGTGTTCCGAAGCCAGCCCTTCTTGGGAAGTAAGATGAGTCAAGGCCCCCTGAAGCTCCGCGTCCTAGCCATATACCCCCTTTGGGTGAAAAGCCAGAGAAAAGGAGTCCAAGGCTATCTATACAAATCTGTCTGTCAGGCCCGGCTGAAACTGCCGAAGGTTCGGTTATTGACACCTGGATTGTGTCTGCTCCTATGCATCCATTTGCATCCGTAAACTGGTACCGGAAAGAAAAGACTCGAGCAATAGAAGGTGTGAATACTCCACCTGTTGAAACCGAGATATTTGGCGAAGGAGTGGGCGTGGTAATGTTTTCCCACAAAATCTGTCCGCCTGTATTTGGATGAAAGTATTGAAGCTGAACCTGGCTAACTGTACTTCTACAAACTGAGGTATCCCGAGCAGTAACCAGGGGTGGGGTTCTAAGAATTATTGTGCGGCTTGAGCTATCAATACAGCCAAATTCAGAAGTATAAATATATCGCAAAGTCAGAGCCGTTTGGCTAGAGAATTCAGTGGGGTTTAAAAGTCTTCCGGGAAGCCTAATCCCATTTACTTTCCAGAAACCGCCCACTGGGCTCCCACTAAGTCGGATAGGTCCCGTATTTCGGCATGCACTAGAGTCTAAACCAGCTACAACGGTAGGCTTTGGTGCAACATAGACAAACAATGTTCCTGTAGCCTCGCAGGAGGTTCCCCTATTTAACGTATAGATAAGTTGGTTCGGGGTTGTGGTGCTTACTACCACGCCATTCCCCAGGGGATTAAAGTTCAAGCCTGTAACTCCAGGGCCACTCCAGATACCGCCTTGCGGATTCGGCAAAGAGATAATCCCGCCATTTACGCAAACTGTATCTCGCGAATAAGGTAAATTGACAGGGGTAATCCCCTGCACCTTGACAATTTTGGTGTCAATCCCTTGACATCCATTGGCATTTGTGTACGCATAGAGAAATGTGAAAGTGCCGGTTCCAGATATTACAGGGTTGAATAATCCACTAGGTGTGATTGCAGCTGAAACGTTAGGAGGCGATCCAAGAGGGGCCGACCAATTGGTGCCTGCTGTGCCAAGCAGAGGACTTATCGGTTGAAGTTGTTGAGCACCACCACCATTGCAGAAAAAGGCCGTATCTCCGGCATTCACCACTGGAAGTGGATTTACTGTCACTGTTGCGCGGACAGAGTCCTCGCAACCGGTAGAAGGGTTTCGGAAGAAGTATAGAATAGCGTAAGCTCCGGGAGTAGAAGTATTAAACACGCCGCTAGTAAAGTCGAGAAGAGAACTTCCAGTGCCCCTCCACCTCCATACTCCCCCTGAAGGACGCCCAACCATCAATAGAGGTGCATTCTGGCAAACCGAGGTGTCACTTTGGCCATCACCTCCAATAGTAACTCTGGGCTTTGGGTTGATGGTAACTGACACTGTGTCCGTTCGGGAGCACGGGCCTAGACTCGCTGTTACGACATAGATATAAGTGCCTAGAATATTTGTGGGTACCGTTGGAGATGAGACAGTGCTGGAAGAAAGGAGTGGTGCAGATCCCAAGCTCTGCCATGCGTAGTTGACCCCTAGTTGACTGGCTCCACCTATTATCACCCCTGGATCTCCTTGGCATGCTTGTTTGTCTTGGCCAGCAGTGGCGTTAGGCACGGGGAAGATTCTGATGACTCTTCTCGTACTGCCAGGCCCACAGTTATTGCTAGCCGTAAGATTTACGACAAAGGTCCCGGCAGGTAGGATAATAGAGCCAGGATCGGCAGTATTCGCTCCTGGCAATGAAGGTGCTCCTGCACCGGTTATAATCCAGGAATAAGAGGTCAGGCCCGTTCGTGATGTAGAAAGGTCCACGCGTATAGATTCGCATGCTGTAGACGTATCTGGAGCACCGGCAAGGCCCGGCTTTATTGTAAAGCCATTCGGTGGATCTAAGCCTAATATGTCAGATGGAGATAGCTGGGCAGGTCCTATTACGGTTACTGTGGCACAGGCTGTTGAAGAGCCGCAGCGATTTGTTGCTGTTAATTGTATGGTGTACGTGCCTGGGCTATTAAACGTAATTGCTGTGTTGATTGTTGAGACTGAAGAAAGTCCGCCTGTAAAGGAGGCCCCCGAAGTGGGGGTTACTGTCCAGCTGTAAGAACTTGCTTGCCCTGAAGATAGATTGGTAAGGTTAAAGGTAAATGGAGCGCAATTATTAGTGGGGGTAAAATCAACCGGAGAGATACAACTTCCAGCATTCGCTCTTGGCTCGGAGGGGGCAGTATTTCTTTGGAATGCTGCCAGTGGTTGAGGTAAAACTATGAGAGTATCTCTAACGGTTGTGGTTCCACAAGAATTTGTAGCCTTTACAATTATTGGATATGTACCTGCCTGGAAGGAGTGGGATATTCCAGAAAGTGATTGGTTTGGGTTTATAACTATCGAATCAGGATTGCCCGGGCCAGAATTTGGATCTGAAAATCTAATCGTTGTCCGGGTCAAGTTGTTTGTCATCATTCTGTTTGGACAAACAAAAAGATCAAAGGGGACTATAATTGTGTTTTGCCCTGGTGTGAGGCAGACTACAGGAGTAAATCTTAGGTTTACTCTCGGCTTTGGCTTTACATAAAGCGGAGATTGATTATAATGCTCAAAACATGAATTTTTTGCTACTAGATTGACTGTTAATTGAATGCCCTGTGCAACAGTTATGCGGCATGCTGCGCTATCTGAAAGCGCGTATCTATGTGTTTGAGGTGCTTTCGAATTAGTAATTAAAGAGTCTCCATCCCCCCATCTCCAAATATACTTAGTAGCGTTGAGTGAGTTATTGGAAATGGTAACTTGGTCTCCATCACAAATACTTATCTGGGTTGGAGGTATACTTAATGAAGCACTAGGGAACTTCTCGTTAATAACTCTTATGGTATCTCTAGAAGTACAACCCGTAACTGGATTGAAAGCCGTAATTATGCATAAACGTACCCCAAAAGAATTATAAACATGGGTAAGCGTATCAGGAACGGTTGAGGATACACCATTGGGACTTCCATCTCCCCATGCAAAAGTGTAAATTGTTCCTGGGTTAGATACTGATTGATTCTCAAAGCTGAATCTATGAATGGAGTCTGTACTATTTGCGTTTGCTATGCAGCGAGTGAAAGAAAAATTGGTTTCGAAATCAGGGTCTCTAACAATGATCTTAGGAGTAGCTCTGCTTTGAACCGATCCTGAGTATGGCTGGCTAGAGCATCCTAAAGGACTTACAGCAGTTAGCAGAACGTTAAAATTTGCAGTTGACCCGGTCGGTGAGAATGCGTGACTTACAGAATTGCCTCTAGCTGTATTGCGAGAACCAGAAGCTGGATCGCCAAAATTCCAATTGTAGGTTAATCCTCCCACTGGACTGTTTACGCTAAAGCCAACCTGAGTTTGACCACACTGTGGGCTTAAAGGAATGGGTGTAAAAGCCGGAGTAGTAGGTATGGCATCGACTCCAAAATTTACGAGCATGGAGTCTTTGCAAAAGGGAGAACTCCTTATAAATACTAAAACTGCAGTGTAGTTCCCTGCTGCCCCTATTGTCTGACTTGCCGAGCCGTTGCCGGGCACAACCGTCGGGCCTGCAACGCGTGTATTTCCTTGATAGATATAGAGGCGATACGTTCCACCAGGTTGGTTGTTAGGATTGTTAAATGCTATAGGTTGACCATTGCATCGTGAAGCCTGTATGTCTGAAAGTCGGAATGTTGTAACGTTACACTGTGCAATAGAGTATCTGATTGGTGCAAAAATTGCAATGATAAATAAAAGTATAAGACAGAGCTTCGGCATAGGAAAAGTGAGATTTAAGTTTTCAAATATATCACTTTGAGAACTATGGTCAAAGTTGGATGCCTATTTTAACTTATATATTTGGCCTCCATGGGGAATTTTTTACATTCCAATGATAAGTTTTAACATTTACAAGAATAGCTTAGCAGATTATTAACTAAATGGCTGACTAGCTGATCCTTATGGTCGTTACTTTTAAATCAGTATCGATGCTACCTATTTGTTTGATACTAAATAGTTCACGGCAGTTCCCCTACAGTTAAAACAGCGTTAAAAAGTGCAAGCAAATAGTTGAATCGCAAAACGCTACGGATGCCGGATGGTTGAAGGAAGTTAAAAAATGGCTTGAAAAGGGGTTTTTAAGCCATTTTTAGGGGGTTTCAAAGTGGTAAAAAGTGCCTTCAGAGGGTTGAAATGGGCTTTTGTGGCTTTGATTCGTCTTTTTGTTCCGTAAGCCCCTATTACATATATTATTTACTTTATATATAGAAGAAGTAAATAGTATAAAAGGCCCCTGGCGCTATGCCGGAGGCCTATATTGCGGCTATTTAGGCCTTGTTTACTTTTTACTGTTTTCCGCACCGCGAAAAGAGCCTTCTTTAGTCGGGCTCCACAAGCCTGTTGAAGCGCTTGCGGGCGGCTTGCATGTCGCGGGCCACTTTGTCTTCTACCACCTTGGCGTAAATCTGGGTGGTCTTGAGGTTGGTGTGACCCAGCATCTTGGAGACCGTCTCGATGGGCACGCCCTGGGATAGGCATACGGTAGTGGCGAAGGTGTGGCGGGCCACGTGCATGGTAATGTTCTTTTCGATGCTGCAGAGGTCTGCAATCTCCTTGAGGTAATCGTTGAGCTTCTGATTGGAAAGCACGGGTACAACCTGCCCCTTCTTTTGGCACTGCGCATCGTTTTTGTACTTGTTGGCCAGGGCCAGGGCTGGTGGCAGCAGGGGCACATTGCAGGATACCCCCGTCTTCTGGCGGGTGGCAAAGAGCCAGGGCTCGCCATCGGGCCCCTTTTAAATCTTGCAGGCCGTCAGGTCGCGTATGTCCGAGTAGCTAAATCCCGTAAAGCAGGCAAAAAGGAACGTGTCACGCACGCGCTGGGTGCGCTTGGAGTGCAGCCGCTTCTGCATCACGCGGGTTAGCTCGTCCTCGGTCAGATAGCAGATCTCTACCCGCTCGGTGCGGATCTTGTAGAGGGCCATCGGGTCGCGGTGCAGGATCTCGCGCTTGATGCACAAGTTCAGGATGGTGCGTAGCCGAGCCATGTGCTTGGCCACGCAGTTGACCGAGACGCCAACGATGGTGCGCAGGTAGTGCTCAAAACGCTCGATGAAGGCATAATCGAGCTCGCGCAGAAAGATCTCTTCCCGGTTCCACTCATGGGCCAAAAAGCCCTTTAGGTGGTTGCAGGTGGTTTGGTAGGCCTTGGTCGATCCTTCTGAGTAGCCTTTGCCGTGCAGTTGGCGCATCACCTTCAGCTACCCCTGGTATTGATCGATGAGGCCATACTTGCGCTGGCTCGTGCCTAGTAGCACGTCGCGTACTTTATCGACGAGCACGACCTTCTCGCGCAGCATGAGCTCGTTGAAGGTGGCGCGGGCTTCGGCTTCTAGGTTGTCGAGCGAGTCGTTGATGGCTTTGGCCTTAATGCCCGTACCCTTAACGCGGCCCTTGCCTGCGTTCCAGCTTTTAGGATCAATGGAGAAGCGGGTAGAGAACTCCAGTCGCTCCTTGTCCACGGTCAGGCGCATGAAGATGATGTGCTCGGTAGAGCCTTTGGCCCGGCTGGCGCGGGTTACGAAGGTGGAGCCGAAAGACTGGCGGGTGGGGTGCTTGGCGGTAAGCTCGGTAGCAGGTTGCATGTGCTGGGTTGTTTCTGCAGGTACTTGTCAGGATTTAGGGCAGAAATGAGCACAAATGAAGACTGTTACTATGTTTGTAACCAAATGGCAGTCAGCCACTTACGCCCCTTCTGGTGAGCGCAAATTTGCATTATTCCGGCGCTCACCCGATTACTCACCAGAATTTGAGGGAAAGATGGGTAAAAATGAGGAACCTTATAAGCAAAAAGTGCCTCTACGCTATCGTAGAGGCACTTTTTAGGTTTGTGAGGAGCGCTCACTGTGGAGTTGGAGGGATTTGAACCCTCGTCCAGTCAAGGATCTGCTGGGCGCTTTCTACATGCTTAGTTGCCTTTGATTGTCGGCACACGGGCCTGCTGGCAACTGGCCAGCCCGAGGCTTAGCTACTTGTCTTAGCCGAAAGCTCGCAGCGGGCCTTCAGAGCGTGTCGTCGGTCGACGCCTGTGCCCCGGGCGGACGACCAACCCCCGGACAGACGATGGTGTGCACTAGCTATGCAGCTTAGGCAGCCATGGCGTAAGAATATTCGCCAGTTGTTTGTTTGGTGGGTTTTCTTGTAAGCCACTACCCCCAACGGCCTGCATGCTTACACCGCCGACGCCAAGCTGTCAAGTCCTGTCAACCCCATGCTTGGCACCCGGTTGGGTGCGCGTTCTTATTGTCAAGAACGTAGCAAAGGTACGGATAGTTCTGGCTGGGTTGCAAGTTTGCATCTATATGGATGCTGTTATGGTTGCATTGGGTGGCGCACTTGGGGCCTTGGCCCGCTGGGGTGTGGCCAGGCAATGGCCTGGCCCGGTAGGCACATTCATAGCCAATGCGCTGGCATGCCTGTTGTTGGGCTGGTTGGCGGCACGCCTTGCGGCACTTCCACCCCCGCAGGCAGCAGCTTGGCGGCTGTTGGTAGGGGTGGGCTTCTGTGGAGGGCTCTCTACCTTCTCTACGCTGGTACTAGAGCTGGCCACGCTGGGTAGGCAGTCAGCCTTAGGGGTGGGCGCTGCCTACCTGGTGGCAAGCCTAGTGGTAGGCCTGGGCGCCTTTGGCATAGGGCAATGGCTGGGGCGGTAACCTGCTTAGGGCCTATTACAGCGCCCGCATTTGCAGCGTACCCTTGTGGGTAATCTCCATGCCCATCATGTGCATCTGGGTGCTGATGGTGCCGCTCATGCCTTGCAGGCGGCCTGCCGAATTATCAAACTGGGTGGTGATGTCGGCCTGCGTCTCTTGGGCGATGTTGGGCATGGCCTCGTCGTCGTGGTCAGGCTCTATACCATCCTGGCGGTCTGCCTCGTCGGCTATGCCTTGCATTTGTTGGCTGCTTACGGCAGCGCCAACTGTAGTGCGCAGGCTGGCCAGAGAGCCAACCATGCGCGTAAGTTGCAGGGTCTGCTGCATACCACCAACGGCCATCCGCGTGGGTTTGCCGGGCTGCACGGGCTGCTCAGGCAGCACAAACATCTCCAGAAAGTCGGTCGGCACCAGGTCTAGCACCTCGTCGTCTTCCTGCACCTCCATCGTTTTGGCCTTCGGCGTGCCCACGGTGCTCACGGTGTAGCCGGCCCGCAGCGTGCCGCTCTTGGTAAACTCGGCATGCAGGCGCACACGCTCACCATCTACCACGGCCTCGGCGCTGGCCATCTCGCCGTCTTTTACGGTGGTTACCGTCAGGCTCACGTTGCCCGTTTCAGCGTCTACAATCAGCACCGGTATTTGTGTAATCTCGAAGTTGCCCAGCTCATCTACCGTAAAAGGTGCCCGCAGCGTGCCCTTAGGGATGCTCGCCAGCGTGGCGATGGCCCGGCCAGAGGCATCTGTGGCGCGGAAGCTCTCCAGGTAAAACATGCCTGCGGCCCCACCGTTGGGCGTGGTGCGCTGCACCTGCAGGGCAAAAGTGCTGGTGGTGGTAAACTTCATGTCTTCGCCCATGGCCATCATGCCACCCATGCCGGCTGGCATACCAGGGATCCCTGCACCCATGCTACCTCCCATGTTGACCTCATCTACTTGCGTGCAGCTGTAGCGGTAGGTGGTGTTGGGCTTCCACTGGTAGCGGAGGGTGGTCTGGGCCTGGGCTACAGAGGCAGCCATCAGGCACACAAAGGCTAGGCAACGTATCAGCATGGTGGTGTAAAAGTCTAGGTTAGTTGATTACCGATTCCGAAGGCAAGTTTGCCCCACCCGGGCCGACGGCCCAAGTTAAAGTTGGCTAAACAAGCTGCATCCCAAATAAGCTGGTAAAGGCCCCAGGCATAATGCCCGGGGCCTTTACTGCTTATTGCACCACCAGGCGTGTGGTGCGGTCGGCCTCGGCTTCAGTCCGCAGGCGGAGTTGGTAGATGCCAGGGGCCAGGTCGGCCTCTACGGGTTGGCCTGCCTCTACGGGCTGGTCTAGCACCAGGCGGCCATCGGTGGCAAAGGCCTGCAGGCGGCCGGCGCCGTCAAACAAGAGGGTAAAGCGGCCCGAGGTAGGGTTGGGGTAAACCCGCAGCGCCGTGGCGGCGGGGGTGCCCTCCGTACCCCCGGCCTCATCGCCCAAGCGGATTGGTGGCGGCGTACTTGTTGGGTTGTAGAGGTAAGAGGCAATAAACCCATCGGCAAACCCGGCCGAGGTTATGGCAGGCATCGGTGCAAAGCTGACCGTCTGCTGGTAGCTGCCTGCGATGACGGCGCCGCCACCGGCGGCGGTGTCGGCCGACAGAGACTCTTCATCGCCCGCACCGCCGAAGCGGGCCAGGTACAGGGGCAAGCCCGAGTTGCGCTCCAGCTTGGCCAGGTAACCGTCTAGCCCACCCACCGAGGTAAGCGGGGTGCCCACTGCACCAAAGACCTCATTGGGGGTCTGGGCAAAGTTGCCCGTTACGATGGGGTTGCCCTGGCGGTCAATCCGCACGCCCAAGGCACGGTCTTGCCCGAAGCCACCGATACGGCGCGCCCACTGCACCTGCGGCACCGTGCCCGTGCTGAGGCGGAAGGCAAAGCCGTCGTTAAACCCGCGCGAGCTTAGCGTGAAGGGCCCAAACGTTGCCGTGTTGCTGAAAGCCCCTACCGCCACCAGCGCACCGCCGTTGGGGTCCATGGCTACGTCGCGCACCACCTCGTTGGAGGGGCCTTTAATCTCTTGCACCCAGCGGCGCACCCCGTTACCATCAACGGAGGCCACAAAACCGTCTGACCCACCGGCAGAGGTAAGCGAAAAGACCGTGGTAGAGAAGTTGCTGGCCGTGTAGGTAGCCGTGCCCTCGTAGCTGCCCAGCAGGTAGCCGTTGCCCGAGGCATCGGTGGCAGCACCAAAACCAAAGTCGTTGCCCGGGCCACCTACCTGTACCACCCAGAACATGCTGCCTACCTCGGTAAAGCGGGCCAAAAACGCATCGGCATTGCCGCGGCTCGTCAGGTTGACCACAGTACCAAAGGCTCCGCCCATGGCCGAACGGCCCACAAACGAGCCCGCCAGGTAAAACCGGAAGTTGGGCGTCACGTCTATGGCATTGTTGCGGTCGTTGCCCTCGGCCCCGGTGCGGAAGATCCACTGGATGCGGCCGTCGGGCAGTACGCGGGCCACAAACCCGTCTTCGCCCCCGGCCGATACCAGCGTGATGGCAGGCCCGCTAGCGGGCGTAACCGTCATGCTGCCTGTAAAGAAGCCACACACATAGGCGTTGCCCAAACGGTCAACCCCCAGGCCCAGGGCCTCGTCGTTGCCGGTAGAAGAGAAGCGGCACACCCAGGCAAGGTTGCCCTGCGGCGTATAGCGCACCAGCATACCGTCGGTGCCGCCGGCTGCGGTAAAGCTCTGCGCTGCAGCCGAGCCGCCGCTAAAGGTGGCCGTGCCCGTAAACGAGCCGCAGGCATAGGTAGAGCCGTCTGGGGCCAGGCGTACGCGCGTGTATCGGTCGGCCCCGGCCGCGCCCTTCACCTCCCGCAGCTGTGCAAAGCCAAAGCTGCCTACAGGCGGAGCTGGGGCGGGGGCGGTAAGGCGGACTTCATAGTCGGCCGTGTAGCCCGTAGCAAGGTTGGCGCATCCGGCGGTCGTGGCCAACGAGGATGAGCTGCCCTGGATGCGCATAGATACCTGCCGCCCCCAGGCCGCCCGCGCCGCCGTGTTGAAGGGCGATATCAGCACTTGCACGGTCCAATTGGGCGCTATGGCGTTAGAGAGGGCCACCGCCTCGGTAGCAGGGTCAAACTGGCCATCGTCGTTGAAATCAATCAGCGCCCGGTTGAAGAGCGAGCTGCCTCCGCCGATGCTATTGACCAACGAGAACGTGGCCGCCTGGCCCACCGTCAGGGCTATAGGCTCGGAGGTATAGCGGTAGCCCGTGGCGTTGGTCAGGTTCACGGGCCCGGCCGCAAAGCCGTTGACAAACAAAGTGCCCGGCGTTACCGGCGCCGACGCCACCGGCGTGCAGAACTGCTTGACGGCAAAGTCGAAGGCCTCGTTGGTGGTGGCGCTACCTTGCTCGACCGATACGTAGTAGGTGCCGGCCGGCAGCAGGGCCGAGGCGTCGTACACGCCCCCGTTAAAGGCCGGGCTGGCCGTAGCTGGCGAGATGGCCACCCCTGATAGGGTCTGCTGGCCTGTAAGCAAAACATAGCGGTGGCGCTCGTAGTCTGCCGCAGGTGTAGCCGCCGGGCGTACCGTGATGCGGCCACCCGTTTGCAAGGTTAGGCCATACTGCTTGTCTCGGCCCGGCTGGTAGGCTGACGTAGCCGGGTTTACCCCATTAGAAATGAGGTAGTTCCAGGCCTTGTCTGCCTCTGCCGCCAGGTTGCCCTGCACCCGTTGGTTCACGTTGATTTGGGTAATGTTGGTGCCTGAGATAAACTGGCCTACGCCTGGCTGCGCGCCGGGGCTGGTACAGGTACGCAAGAGGGTGTAAGGTGGCATCTGCGCGCCCAAGGGGTTGGCAGGCGCCTCTACCACAACAAAGTAGCGCCCGCTGGTAGGCCCGATAACGGCAAAGTCTTGATAAGGAGCCCAGGGAGAGATTGGCTCTCGGTTGCCATTCAGCAACTGCATGTTGTGGCCGTTGAGCGTGGTAAACCGTACCGACGTCAGGATGGCCTGCGAGGTTGAGCCCGCATCATGCACAAACGTGAGTGTATCGGGCGCGCTGCCATTGCTCTGGCCGTTTAGTGGGGTGTTGCAGGTCAGCTCTCTGTAGGGCAGGCCTGGGCTAATCTGTAAAAAAGCATCCAGCGTGGTGCCATTGGGCAGTGCGTCGCAAGGGCTGCCGGCAAGGGCGGTGCTTGCCATTTGCACCCGCATGGGTACACGCGTGCCGGCCGCCGCCAGATACACGGCCGATGTGGTGGGCAAGGTCAGGCTAAAAGTGCGCGCAGTGCCTACAAGCGACGTAGAAGGCAGTGCCACTTCTCCAGCATCGGTGTAATCCCCGTCGCGGTTAAGGTCTAGGTACACCCGCACAAAGGGGGTGGGCACGCTGGGGCCGTTGTCTATCAGGCCCAGCGTCAGCGCCTGGCCCAGCGTACACGCAAAAGCGGTTTGAGCAAAGTAGTATCCCGGCGCCGTCAGATACGGATAAGTTTGCTCGCCGCAGCAAACGGGCCTTACCTCATACAGGCCAGAGGCCAGGTTGGCCCCGCCCTCTGGTATACAGGTATTTACAAGGGTAAAGTCGAACGGCTGCCCGGTGGTGGTGCTGCCTTGCTCAATGGCAATGTATCGCGTGCCGGGCTCCAGAATGGCTGCGGCCTCGGTAAAGTTGGTGGCCCCTGCAGGGGTGCCGCCAACCAACGTATTGGTGGCGGGCCCAGCCAAAAACTTGCCAAAGCCACCCAGCGCCGTGCTGCCTTGTGGCCCCACGGCCCGTACCAAGCCACGTGCGGGTACCGCAAAAGAGAAGGCCTGGTCTGCACCCGGCCAGTAGCCGCCCGCCAAACCCGTGCCGCTGCCTTGGGCGTTGGTGGTATTCCAGTCATATTCGTAGTCGCGCAGGGCATCCGCGCGGCCCGCAAGCGACCCCTGCACCCGCTGGCCAAGCGCCACCGACACAAGGTTGGTCAGCGCTTGGAAAGTCGGGAAAGGCGCATTGCTGCACGCCAGCACAAAACCATAATCAGCCGGCCGTCGAATCGCCCCTCCGTCTTCATACCAGGCCGCGCTTACAAGGATATGGTAGCTCCCTACGCTCAGAAAAGTCTGTACAGAAGGCCCGTTGTTAAAAATAGTACCTTGGCTTTCTACGCGGATATCTACCCTGTCGGGCCCTAGGCCGCGCACCTGATAGTATTGTGCAACAGGCACTTGCAGCACAAAAGTGTCTGTAAACAAGCCATCTACAGCGCCCGGATATGCAGGCACCACAGGGTTATCGGCAAAGGTGCCGTTGTACGTATTGCCGCAAACTAAAGCAGGGTAAGCTTGCAGCCCCCCCACACCGCCCAGCCCCTGCAGGGCGGGCAGCAAAGCAGTCAGCAGAAAAGCAAAGTGTAGTAAGGATGTGCGCATACAAAAAGGCATATGCTGATGGTTGGACAGCAATTTAGGCGTCTAGATACAGATAATCTTACAGAAGTAACCTTTTAGGGCAAAAAAATAATATTAACCCAAGGGAGCTGGCCTCGGCAAAACCTGGCCCCTAAACTCTCCACTTCTGCACCGACCTTTGCGGGCCCAACGCCTGCCATGATAAACCCCGACTTTGCCCCCCTCGACGATACCTACCGCCACCGGGGCCTGCGCCGGCAGTTGGTGCTAGAACTGGGCCGCAAGGGCATAGCAGATGCCCGCGTGCTAGAGGCCATCGGGGCCGTGCCGCGCCACGTCTTCTTCGAGACGGCCTTCATCAACCATGCTTATGAGGACAAGGCCTTCCCCATCGGCGCAGGCCAGACGATCAGCCAGCCCTATACCGTAGCCCGCCAGACCGAGCTGCTTGGCCTGCCCGCCGGGGCCAAGGTGCTAGAGATTGGCACCGGCTCTGGCTACCAATGCGCTGTGCTGGTACAGATGGGCTACAAGGTCTTTACCATCGAGTACCAGCCCGAGCTGGCCCGCCGCAGCAAGCGCCTGCTGCAACGCCTGGGCCTGAGCCCCGCCGATGCCCTGCAAGGCGACGGCAGCCAGGGCTGGCCCACCCGCGCCCCTTTCGACGGTATCCTCGTCACGGCCGGTGCTCCCGGCGTGCCCGAGGCGCTTCGCAGCCAGTTGGCCCCGGGTGGCAAGCTCATCATCCCCGTCGGAGACCTCCAAAAGCAAGAGATGCTCCGCGTAACGCGCCAGCCAGGCGGCACCTTTGCCGAAGAGCGCTTCGGCGGCTTCCGCTTCGTACCGCTAAAGGGTACGCAAGGCTGGGGGTAGCCCGTAATCCTAAAGGACACATGGCCCCTGCGCGGCCACAAGCCAAAGGCCAGATTACCATGAGGTAAGGCGTTTTGTACATAAGCCCTTGCAGCCCACAACTTTACGGTAGGCAACACAACATTGCCCACCCGTTTGTTGTTTAACTAACTGCTATGGCAACGGACCTTGCTCTTTCAGAATCTGTTGTGTACGGCCTTGGGGCCGGCATGGGCCTATTGGTAGCCCTGGGCCTGGGTACCTGGGCATGGCTGCGGGCACGCCGCAACCCCAACAAGCCCGACCGTACCTACTACGGCCGTAGGCCAGACTATGCCGCCTTCGAGCAATGGCGCAACCAGCAGCACCAAGGTGCCTAGAGCAAGTATGTAAGGAAAGGCAGGCCTAGCATCCTACGCCAGGCAATCCCGTGGGCTACTTTTGGCCTCTTGTTTACCTCCCCCTCCCAACCGTAAACAAGCCAGGCACCCCATGATCGAAACCTTCTGGACCGCCGCCGCCGCGCAGCGCCTCACCTCCCAAAGCCTGGGGCCAGTCAGCCGTATCGAGCAGCAAGGCCAAACTACGGTCCTGCAAGACGTCAACGGCAGGCTAGAGGTATCGGTCATCTCTGAAAACATCGTGCGGATGCGCGTGGCGCCCCACGGCACTTTTCTGCCAGACTTTAGCTACGGCCGCAAACCCGCCGAGTTCGATGTGCGCCAGCCCGCCTGGACGGAGACACCCACCCACCACATCCTCCAACTGCCCGCCTTTGCGCTAGAGGTAGCCAAAGAGAACATGGCCACCCGCATCCGCACCGTGGCCGGGCAAGTACTGGCAGAAGATGCCGCCGGGCCCCACTGGGAAGAAAACAACGAGTTCGGCGGATACTGGGTACACTGGGAGCGTACCATCGCCCCCGGCGAGTGCTTCTACGGCCTCGGCGACAAAGCCAGCGACCTCAACCTGGCCGGGCGCCGCTTCACCCTCTGGAGCACAGACAGCTACGCCTTCGAGCGCAATACAGACCCACTCTACCGCAACATCCCCTTTTACATCGGGCTGGTAGGCGGCGTAGCCTACGGCATCTTCTTCGACAACAGCTACAAGACGCACTTCGACTTCGGCGCCGACGGCTCAGGCAAGCTCAACTACACCTCCGAAGGGGGCGAGCTGTGCTGCTACTATATCCACGGGCCGCACATGATGGACGTGGTGAAGCGCTTCAGCCACCTGACGGGCACGCACCCCATGCCGCCCATGTGGGCGCTCGGCTTCCAGCAATGCCGCTGGAGCTACTACCCCGAGGCCAAAGTCCGCGCCCTGGCAGCCAAGTTCCGCGAAGAAGAAATACCCTGCGACGTCATCCATCTAGACATTGACTACATGGATGGCTACCGGTGCTTCACCTGGGACAAGGCCAAGTTCCCCGACCCGCCCGCCATGATGCGAGACCTGGCCGCCGACGGCTTCAAAACCGTCGTCATCCTAGACCCCGGCATCAAGATAGATACCACCTACGACGTCTTTCAAGAAGGCGTGGCCCAGGGCTACTTCTGCCGCCGGGGCGACGACTACTTCATGGAAGGGCCCGTCTGGCCCGGCCGGTGCCAGTTTCCAGACTTTACCAACCCCGCCGTCCGAGAGTGGTGGGGCAACCGCGTCGGTGCCCTGCTAGACGAAGGCGTGGCCGGCATTTGGACGGACATGAACGAGCCCTCCGTCTTCGGCACCGGCACCTTCCCCAACGACGTACGGCACTACTACGAGGGCTACCGGGGCAGCCACCGCAAGGCCCACAACATATACGGCATGCAGATGGCCCGCGCCACCTACGAGGGCCTGCGCCGCGCCCGGCCCCGCAGACGGCCCTTCGTGCTTACACGCTCGGGCTATGCAGGCGTTCAGCGCTACGCCGCCTGCTGGACGGGCGACAACATCGCCAGTTGGGACCATCTCCGCCTGGCCAACGTGCAGTGCCAGCGCATGTCTATGTCAGGCATCTCGTTTGTGGGGTCAGACATTGGCGGCTTCACCGGCTCGCCCGATGGGGAGCTGTTCGTACGCTGGATACAGCTCGGAGCCTTCCACCCCCTCATGCGGGCCCACAGCAGCGGCGACACCCCCGAGCGCGAGCCCTGGCAGTTTGGCGAGCCCTACACCAGCATCTGCCGCAAGTTCATAGAGCTGCGCTACCGGCTGCTGCCCTACCTCTACTCCGTCTTCTGGGAGAACTGCCGCTACGGCTTCCCCATGCTGCGCCCCGTCGTCATGATGGAGCAAGACCAGGCCAACAACACCTGGCGGCAAGACGAGTTTACGCTGGGCGACAAGATCCTCGTCTGCCCCGTGCTAGAGCAAGGGGCCACGGGCCGCACCATCTACCTGCCCGTAGGCAAGTGGTACTACATGGGCCGCCACGAGATACTGGAGGGCGGCCAGGAGAGCTACGTAGAGGCCCCGCTCGATGTAATGCCCATCTTCGTACGGGCCGGGTCGGTCATTCCGCTCTACCCCGTGCAACAGTACGTGGGCCAGCTAGAGATTACCGAGCTCACCCTCCACGTCTATTACTCGGACTACGACGCCAACACCTTCCTCTACGAAGACACCGGCGAGACCTTCGCCTACGAGCAAGACATCTACCTAGAGAAACACTTTGCCTTCCGCGCCGGGCAGGCCAGCTTTGCCGTTGAGCAGCGCATGGAGGGCCTCTTCACCCCGCGGTACGACACGTACTACATCAAGTTCAGCGGCATCCCCTACGCCGACTACGAGGTCTTGGCCGATGGCAAACCCATTGACGTCCTCATAGACGAAGAAGAAGGCATCCCCGCCGTGCGCGTCTTCAAATCCTTCAAGCGCCTGGAGGTCATCTGCCAAGCCACAGAAGATGCGGGGATAGGGGAGTAGAAGGCGCTGCCCTCTCCCTTCTAACTGTGCAAGGGCCTTACTGGATTACTGTGCAAGGGCTTTGCCCCCCTCTAACTGAAGGGCTTTGCCCCCCTCTAACTGTGCAATGGCTGTGCCATTGTCACGTGCTCTTGCGAGGCTGAGCCTCGCGGGATGCCCTCGCCTACAAATGCACCAACGGCAGTAGGCCTTTTCCACCCATATAATCTAAGGCACTGCTGTAGCGTTGGTGGTGAGGCTCCAATTGTGCAGAGGCCTTAACCCTCATGCAACTGTGCAATGGCTCTGCCATTGTCACGTGCTCTGGCGAGGCTGAGCCTCGCGGTATGCTATCTACGCACGAGCATTTCGCAGATTAAGCTGCCTGCTTGTAACGCCCCGGCATAGCCCTCTACCTTGCCGGCATGGCAAGCGCGTACAGAGGCGGTTACAGCATCAGCCGACAAGAGGCAACCCACTTTCTGACCGCCACGGTAGTAGACTGGATTGAGCTTTTCATCCGGCCCCAACTGGCCGATGTGGTGGTAGAGAGCCTACGTTACTGTATAGCCCAGAAGGGCCTTGAGGTTCATGGCTGGTGTTTGATGCCCAATCACCTGCACCTTTTGTGTACCCAGCCCGAAGGTCGACTATCGGATGTGTTGCGCGACTTCAAGCGCCACACGGCTACTACAATTCTGAACTTTCTTAGCACAAACCAGGTGCATGAAAGCCGAAAGCGTTGGCTGATGCAGCGTCTGGAACTGGCAGCCATGCCTAAGGCGCAAAACCACAAAGTCTGGCAGGCGGGTAACCATGCCATCGAATGCAGCGAGCGGTATATGGTAGATCAGCGTCTGGCCTATATCCATGACAATCCCGTCAAGGCCGGGTTTGTCTATGAGCCTCACCACTACCGCTACAGCAGTGCCGTGGATTACAATGGGGGCCAAGGCCTGCTGCCGCTGGTGCTGCTCTGAGTAGGGCAACCCGCGAGGCTCAGCCTCGTGAGAGCACGTGACAATGGCACAGCCATTGCACAGTAATCGAGTAAGGCCGTTTAAAGGTTGGATAGTGGGGCCTACAGGTTCCCCTTTAGCCAGTCGGTCATCTTGCCGTAGAGGTGGATGCGCGTCTTGCCACCGCTGATGCCGTGGTGCCGGTCTGGGTAGTAGGCCGACTCGAAGGGGGTGTTGGCTGCCACCAGGCCGTTCACCATCTGCACCGCGTTCTGGAAGTGGACATTGTCGTCTCCCGTGCCATGCACCAGCAGGTAGCGCCCTTTGAGGCGGCCTGCCAGCACGGCGGGCGAGTTGTCGTCGTAGCCGGCGGCGTTGTCTTTGGGCAGGCCCAGGTAGCGCTCGGTGTAGATGCTGTCGTAGTACCGCCAGTTGGTGACGGGCGCCACGGCAATGCCCCCGCGGAAGATCTCCGGGTAGCGCGTCAGGCACAGGGAGGTCAGGTACCCGCCGAAGCTCCAGCCCCAGATGCCGATGCGGCTCGCATCCACATAGGGCAGCTTGGCCAGGGCCCGGGCCGCAGCGGCCTGGTCGTCAGACTCCAGCCGACCCAGGCGGCCGTAGGTAGCCTTCTTGAAGGCAGCACCCCGCCCGCCCGTGCCCCGGTTATCTACCGAGACGACGATGAACCCCTGCTGGGCCAGCATGGCAAACCAGAGGTAGTTGGGCCCGCTCCAGTCGTCCTTTACGGTTTGGGCACCGGGGCCACCGTAGCAGTACATCAGCACCGGATACTTCTTGCCCGGCTCCATGACGGGGGGCTTCATCACCCAGCTCTCCAGCTCCAGCGAGTCTGACACGCGCATGCGGCTGAAGGTGGCCTGGGGCAGGCGGGCGTCGTCTAGCTTCTTTTGCAGCTCGGCGTTGGCCTCTAGCACTTTGATGGCTTTGCCAGCAGCATCGCGTAGGGTCTGCACCGGGGCGCGGCCGAAGGTGGACTGTGTGTGGACGAAGTATCCATAATCTGGCGAGAACTCGGCCTCGTGGCTGCCCTCGCCGGGGGTAAGGCGCACGGGCTCGCCGCCCTTGAGGCTGACGGCGTACACCTCGGTATGGGCCGCGTCGTTGCGATGGGCCGAGAAATAGACCTTGCCCGCCTTCTCATCCACGCCATAGACGCTGGCCACCTCCCACTTGCCCTGCGTGAGGGCGCGCTGCAGCTTGCCCTCCAGCGTGTAGAGGTACAGGTGGCGGTAGCCCGTCCGCTCCGAGCTGGTCACCATGCCCTTGTTGCCGGGCAGGTAGGTAAGGTTGTCGGTCACTTCCACGTAGGCCGGGTCTCGCTCAGAGAGGACTACCTGGCAGGCCCCGGTAGCGGCATCGCAATGCAGCAGCTCCCAGAAGTTCTGCAAGCGGTTCATCCGCTGGATGGAGAGAATGCTGCCGGTGCGAGACCAGGCCATGCGAGGCAGGTATTGGTCGGCCTCGGGCGGGCCCGTCTGGGCGCGGACGGTGCGGCCGCCCTCCACGTCGTACACCAGCACCGACACGTCTGAGTTGGGCTCGCCGGCTTTGGGGTACTTGTAGCGGTAGTCAACCGGGTAGAGGGCCTTGCGCCAGTATTGGAGGTTGTACTCGGGCACGCGGCTCTCATCGAAGCGGTAGAAGGCCAAGCGGCGGCTGTCGGGGCTCCAATGTATGGCCTGGGCAAACTCAAACTCCTCCTCGTACACCCAGTCTGCCACACCGTTGAGCACCTTACCCGGGGCACCGTCTTGGGTTACCTGGGTGCGGCGGCCACTGGCCATCTCCAGCACCAGCACGTTGCCCCGCACGGCATAAGCGGCCCGTTTGCCATCTGGAGAGAGGGCAAAGTTTTGCACCTTGGCCGTGTCGGCCAGCGTTACCTTTTTGCTTGCCCGCTCCAGCACATATACCAAGGCCTTGCTGCTGCGGCGATAGATAGGCTCTACGTTGGTAAACAGCAGCACCTGGCGGCCGTCTTCCGTGATGCGGGCCTCTTGCACCTCCAGGGGTTTGCCGTTGTAGGCCATATCTGCGGCGGGCACCAGCAGGCCCAGGTCTTGGCTGGTGGCGGTGTTGTAGGCCCGCAGGCCTTCGGGCGTCATCTCTAGGTACTGCTTGCCCCCCGCATGCCATTGAAAGCCCGGAAAGTAGCGCGCGGCAAACTCGCGGCTGGCCCAGATGTCAGACAGTTGGAGGGGGCGGCTGGCCCCGTTTTGGGCCTGGGTAGGTACTGCCAACACCAGCGCCAACACTACCAGAAGAGAACGGATCATAACCGCAAATTTGGGGGTTGGGAGGAAAGTTGTTGCAGAGGGCCATTGACTTGCAAACTGTATGGGCGTGCTACTGGTCCCGGTCTCACCTTGCGCTGGTACCGGTCTCCCCTTGCGCTGGTACCGGTCTCCTGACCGGGACCCACCCACGAAAGGCCCTGCGGTCTCCAGACCGCTGAAAGGGGAGGGTGTGGGGTGCGGATATGGGCTTTGTAACTCCCCATTATGTAGGGGCGGATCCGCGTGTCCGCCCGCCTGCGGATGGCTCATGGATTGGAGATCAGGTCAATGGGTCATCCGGGCTACAGGTGGCCGCCCCAGGCTAAAGCCGTGGGGCTACTAGTATGGCAGCGGCTGAAGCCGCCTGCTTCTTATTTGCTGGTTTTGAGGACGTTGTGCGGGGTTTTTGTCGGGAGTTGTCGGGGGATTTGTCGGGTGGTCGTCGTTGTAGTGCGGGCTGCTAGCCCGCCTTGCCGAACCTGCCCATAGGTTGTGGCCTTGGCCTTGTTTTCGGATTTTTGGTTTAAGGATTTTATGTTGATTAACAAGGGGTTGTATGGGTTTTTTGTCGGGAGAATGTCGTGTGTTTTGTTGGGGGCTACGCCAGTCTGAAGACTGTGCTGCCATGGGCGTCACAAGTCATCGCTCCCCTCATCGGGTCGCTAAAGACTTGCGACAGGTTGCGCGATGATGGGTTGGCTGCAATGGTGGAAGGTAGGGGCTGGGACTGCGGCCTTGCCTTATTTATGCCAAGGGGCAGTGGTTTGTCTTCGGTGCGGACAGCTGCCTTGTTCTTAGCTCGGCTTGCCACCCGCTATCTTTATGATGCAGGCGGCAACCGCGTAGCCCGCCTCTCGGCCCCCATGCCCGGCTCTGTGCTTACCAGCCCCGACACGCTAGAGCTGACCCTTCGCGAGGGCCAGGGCAAGGAGCTAGTGCGCCTCCGCAAACCTAACCAGCAGATCCACATCGCTGTCGGGCCCAAAGCCCCCCTTCACCACCGATCCAAAGGCATATAGCCTGGCCACGCCATACTCGCGGCACAGCGCCTCTGGCGCGGGGCGGTGTTGCTCCAAGAAGGCCAGGCCGGCCATCAGGTCTAAGATACGTGGTGCCCTGCGTTTTAGCTACCGGCCACCCGGCCAAACAGACGGTGCATCACCTGCGTGTGCGGCAGCGTAAGGGCCGAGATGAAGGCAAACAGCACCAGCACCGCGTTGATGCCCGCCAGGTGCAGCCCATACACCACAGCCCCCGAGCCCAGGATGCTGATGAGCAGCAGCGGCAGGCCCCGCCGCAGTAGGTTGGCATAGTCGGTAGAAAGGTCTTGCCGGATGAGGTTCAACGTCTGCAACGCGTGCCAGAGGCCGAAGTACACCGCAAAGCCCAGCGTCAGCGGTAGGTAGGCTACGAGGGCAGCCAAACCCGCCAGCAAAGTGAGCGCCCAGGGCCGGTGCCGCAGGTCTGACGCCACCATAGAGGCAGCCAGGCACAGGGCCGCAGCCGCCATGCAAGGCCACTGGTTGGCTACCAACCAGGCAGGCAAGCCATCTTGCGGGCCCAGGTAGGGCAGGTTGTGCAGATTGGCCAGCGCTTCGGGCAGGTGGCAGGTTAGCATCCAGCCGGTGATGCCGGTGCCGTAGAGCCATACCTGCCAGGGGCGTGCCTGCACGCGGAACACGGCGAGGTCTGTCTCGCCAAAGTGCCAGGCCGTGTTGGCCAAAAAGAGCACAAACGCCAACAACGGCCAGGCCAGCCAAAGGGCTGCCACGGCCGCCGCCTGCCACAGGTAGCGCCGGTTGGCCCGTTGCCGGGCGGCCAGGGGTAGTTGGCGCTGCTCTATGTACTGATCCAGGCAGCCGTGGAGCATGCCTGTGGTCAGCACCAGGCCAAACAGCGCCCAAGGCCCGGCGGCCACCGTTTGCGCAGGTGCGGCCTGGTGCCAGATGGCCAACCCACCGCCAACGGCCGTCGTAATCAATGCCACGGCCTGGGCACCAAGTTGCGTGGCGGTGCCAGCCCAGGTGGGCAGAGGCCGGGTGGTAGTTGCTTGCGCGGCAGAGAGGGTAATGTCGTAGGCCATAGCTTGCCAGGTGTCTGCCCAGTAGGGGGTAGATGCCGGTGTGCAAGGTGCACGCAGGCCCTGGGCCCCGTCAGCACAATTGGCGGCAAGCTCTGTGTATTGTAAGCCGGGCGGGTAGGTTGCAGCCTGAGGCTTCCAGGTTGTGGAAAGCAGGCGGCCCAGGCAGGGCCACCAACGCACATTGGCACGAAGCGGGCAATGTTATAGGTGGCCGCCTCGCCATTCGCCGAAGGTGCGGCGGGCGTAAGAATCGCCCTCTGCCATGTCGCTAGCTGCCGTAACCCAGGCGGCGCAGCATGGTGCGCTCGTTGCGCCAGTCGGGCTTCACCTTTACAAAGACCTCCAGAAAGACCTTCTTGGCAAAGAACTTCTCCATCTCCTCGCGGGCCTCGGTGGCGGTTTTCTTGAGGGCCTCGCCGCCTTTGCCAATCAAGATGCCCTTCTGGGTGGGGCGCTCCACCAGCACCTCGGCGCGGATGCGGATGATGGTCTCTTCTTCTTTAAAGGCCTCTATTACTGCCTCAGAAGCATAGGGAATCTCCTCGCGGTAGTTCAAAAAAATCTTCTCGCGCAGTATCTCCGAAGCAAAAAAGCGTTCGGTCTTGTCAGACAGTTGCTCTTTGTCGAAGTAGGGCGGGTGTTCGGGCAGGGCGGCCTTCACGTCGGCCAGCAGGGCTTGCACGCCGGTGTTCTCTAGCGCGCTGATGGTGTAGGTACGGTCGGGCTTGGCATTTTGCTCGGCCCATTTGGCAAGGGATGCCAACTGCTCGGGCGTGGCTTTATCTGCCTTATTGATAACCACGTACAGGGCCGAGCGGCGCTTTTTAGCCAGCAACGTGGCTACGGCCTCGGCGTCTTCGGCCGGGCGGGTGGCGTCTAGCAGCAGCAGCAACAGGTCGGCATCTTCCAGGCTCTCTTTCACGGCCGACATCATCATGCGGTGCAGCTCGTAGTTGGCATCCAGCACGCCGGGCGTGTCAGAGAAGACGATCTGCTCTTGCTCTGTGTTGTAGATGCCGAAGATGCGGTGGCGCGTCGTTTGGGCTTTGTAGGTAACGGCCGATAGCTTCTCGCCCATAAAGGCGTTGAGCAAGGTGCTTTTGCCCGCATTGGGGCGCCCCAGCAGGGATACGAAGCCCGCGCGGTGGCCGGCCGGGGAGGTGATCTCAGTCATGACGGATGCAAAGGTCGCCTATGGCGGGCCCACTTTAGCCCACATACCGCTGCAAAGTGCGCTCTATGCCTGGCAAATAGCCGCTGCCAAACAGATTGAGGTGCACCAGCAGCGGGTATAAGTTGTACACGTCGCGCCGCTCGGCAAAGCCTGGCTCCAGCGGAAAAGCCTCTTGGTAAGCCTGGTAGAAGGGCTCCTCAAAGCCACCAAACAGGTGGGTAAAGGCCAGCTCGGCCTCGCGCAGGCCATAATGTACGGCCGGGTCAATAAGCCAGGGGCCGCCATCAGGCCCGATAAGCAGGTTGCCGCTCCACAGGTCGCCGTGCAGCAAGGCGGGCCGCTCGGCAGGCAGTAGCTGGGCCAGGCGGCCACAGAGGGCCTCCAGCCGTTTGAATGCTGACAACGGCAGCAGGCCTGCCAGCAGAGCCTGGCCCCCTTGGTGCAGCAACCGCCGCTCGGCAAAGAAGGCAAACGGGTCTGCCAACCAGCCGTTGGGCTGGGGCAGGCTGCCAATAAAGTTGTCGGCCTCCGCCCCAAAGCGCGGCGCCGTATGGCCATGCAGCAGGGCAAGGCCCTGGCCCAGAGCCTCCCAAAAGTCGGGCCTGCGGCGGCCTGCCTCCAGGTATTGTATCAGCAGCCAACTGCGGCCCGCTTGCATACCCGCACCCAGCACTTGCGGCACTTGCAGGGCATCGGCCCGGCGTAAGGCCTCCAGGCCGGTGGCCTCGGCCAGCAACAGGGCCTCGGGCTCTTGCTCGTTAAATTTTAGGCAGTAGTTGGCCTCAGACGTCGATAGCACCAGCGTTTGATGCACGCAGCCCCCAGATAAAAACCGGTAGCCGATTACCTCTATGGGCCGCCCCAGCGCCCGCAGCAGCACAGAGGCAAAAAACTCGTCTAGGTAGTCTGACGCATGGAACATAGTGGCCCTCAACCGGGTAGCGGCAAAGGTAGCGCCAGGGCACACGGTTGGCCCGATGCCAGGGCTACACCCCTGTAACGCAAAACCGCCCCGGCCAGGCGGCCGGGGCGGTGTAGTTTACCAGGCAACGTAAAAGGCTTACGCCCCCTGCCCGGCAGAGAAGGCAGGCTCACCGTCAAACGTGCACAGGTTCTCCGTCTTGATGATGTCGAAGCCTGCGGCAGAGATCTGCTGCTGCAGCGCCAGAATGTCTGCATAGTTGATGGCCTTCAGGTCGTCTGACTTGTAGCGGCAGCGCCAGTGGTCAGTGCAGAAGGTCTCGGCCATGCCGCCGGGGTACACCTTCACGCCGCGGTTGGTGATCATGTTCAGCTTCAGGCCGCCCGTGTTCAGCGCAGAGAGCTTGTCGCCCAGGGTGTTGGGGTTGCGGTCTGCGCAGAAGAGGAAGATGTCCACGCCGACGGTTTCCATCTTGGCGGGGGTGGTAGGCTTCAGCTTTACGTGGATGCCTTTGTCGCTGGCACCTGCGTAAGATACCGGGGCCAGCTTCTCGGGCTTGTGGCCCATGCGGGCAATCACGGCCTGGGCAAAGGCCTGGGTGCCCACTTTCTCTTTGCTGGTGCCTTCTTTGTAGATGTCGTAGGTGTGGATGCCGTCTTCTAGCGTGCGCAGCCAGGCGTTGTGCACCTTCTCGGCCACATCTCCCTGGCCGATGTGGACCAGCATCTGCACGGCGCCCAGCAGCAGGCCGCTGGGGTTGGCCAGGTCTTGGCCGGCGCGGCGCGGGGCCGAGCCGTGGATGGCCTCGAACATGGCCACCTCTTCGCCGATGTTGGCCGAGCCTGCCAGGCCTACAGAGCCCGCAATCTGGGCAGCTACGTCAGAGAGGATGTCGCCATACAGGTTGGGCATCACAATCACGTCGAACGCCTCGGGGGTGTCGGCCAGTTTGGCTGCGCCGATGTCCACGATCCAGTGCTCGTTTTCGATCTCGGGGTACTCTTTGGCCACCTCGTCAAACACCTTGTGGAACAGGCCGTCGGTCTGCTTCATGATGTTGTCTTTGCTGAAGCAGGTCACCTTTTTGCGGCCATAGACGCGGGCATATTCGAAGGCGTAGCGGACGATCTTCTCGCAGCCGGGCCGCGAGATGAGCTTGAGGCACTGCACCACCTCGTGCGTCTGCTGGTGCTCGATGCCGGCGTAGAGGTCTTCTTCGTTCTCTCGTACGATGACAACATCCATCTTCGGATGCTTGGTATCTACGTAAGGGGCGTAGCTCACGCAGGGGCGCACGTTGGCATAGAGGCCCAGCATCTTGCGCGTGGTTACGTTGAGCGACTTAAAGCCACCGCCCTGGGGCGTAGTGATGGGTGCCTTCAAGAAAACCTTGGTGCGGCGCAGGCTTTCCCAAGCCTCGGGGGCGATGCCGGCCGTGTTGCCAGAGAGGTACACTTTCTCGCCAATCTCGATCGTTTCGATGGCCAGGCGCGCGCCTGCGGCCTCCAGAATGGCCAGGGTGGCCTTCATGATCTCGGGGCCGATGCCGTCGCCGTAGGCAACGGTAATGGGGGTAAGTTGCATGTGTTACGGGTATTGCGCCAATGTGTGGCGGCAAACTTTTTGTTGTACGAGGCTGCCAGCCTAAGCCCCGGCCGCGCCTTGCAAAAGCAGGCGCCAGGCCAAAGCCCCGGCGGCAATTGTAGCACAAAGATGAAGCCTAAGCTAGGCTGCGGCACGCACCGCCTTTTTGCTGGCCTTGGCAGGCGCTTTTGGGGCCTTGGCCTGCGTTTTTTTGCCTTTGGCTTCTGCCGCTTTTTTGATGGCGGCAGCCGTAGAAGCAGCCAGGGCAGCCTCGGCAGCAGCCTTGGCGGCCAGCTCGGCCTCTTGCGCAGCCAGGCGGGCCTGGCCTTGCAGCAGGGTTACCAGCTCGGCTAGGTCTTCTGTCACCAGTTTAGAGAAGGGCACCTTGAGCCCGGCCGCAATGGCCCGCAGCATAGACACGCGTATGTCGGTACGGCCCGTCTCTATGCGGCAATAAGTAGCCTGGCTCACGCCTATGGACTTGGCCATATACTCTTGCGTCAGGTTCTTGTACTCTCGGGCCAGTTTGATGTTCTTGGCGATACGGTCCATGTTGGGTAAGTTGTTAACGGCAGTAGGGTGTGTCGTATGATATTAGGCAGCGCCTGGCCCGCTGATGGCCGGCCTCCAGAAAAAATACCGGCACACTGCCTCCGGTTGCCCCCATGGCCCGGGGCCGAGCGGCTTAGCCTAACAAGGCTGTCTGCACCGGCTGGCAGCAGTGGCCAGGCAAAAAGCGATGCATCCAACGCAAATTTGGCACCAGAGGACCCAGTTGTGCGGGCCATAGATCAAAAATCTATGCAGCATCTGCAAATACCGTGCCTGATGCAGCCCCAACGCCCCGGCTACGAAGGCAATTGCCGAAAGGTGAACAGCAGGATGCCATAACCAGACAGCCCGACCGTCTCTTGCAGGTCTGTTACGCGGTATAGGCCGTCGTAGCGGTATTGGGGGCCGGTGTCGGTCTCTACCCGGCGTATGACGCGCACCGGCAGGCCCGTTTGCAGGCTGGTGAGCAGGGCCCTGGTGCCTGCCGTCAGTTGCTGGTGGGCCACTTGCTTGCCCGAGGCGCGGCTGCGGCCCCCGTGCCCAGGATAATAGATGGTATGGCCCAGATCTACATTGTCTTCGTAGGCGTCTGAGTAGATGATGGCGTCGGCCCCGTCGGCCGCAGAGCCACTGATGCCCGCCTGCAACACGCCATGCACACCGGCACGCAGCAGGTCTAGCCGGGTGCGGAAGTGCGCCCCTACTGCCACCCCCTCTGGATGCCCAAAGTGCCGCATCGCTAACCGGCCACGGCGCTAGGCCTTAGTAGCGCTTGCGCTTCTTGTTAAAGAATTTCTTCTTTTTGCCACCGCCGCCGTTGTTGGGGCGGGGCTCATCTGGTTGCAGTGCATTGTGGACGAGCTTAAAGTCTCGCGGTAGGTTAAAGAGGCCTTCTGTCTCTACCCGGGCCAGGTCTACTACAAGCTTGCCGTTGCTAAGCTCGCGGATGAGCTCAACGGCCGAGCGGTTGTCTATCACCTCACGGTTATAGGCAGCGTAAAAGCCTTTGATGAGCCTGCCAATGGTAACGATGCCCGCCTCGCGCTCTTCATCGTCTTCTGTGGCGGCAACCTTATCAATAAGGAGTTGCAGGTTGCGGCCATAGTTTTTGTTGCGGGTGCGCTTGCCGGCAGGCTCTAGCGGCTCTGGCCGGGCGGCCTTCTGGGCAGGGTCTGGCACGGGGAAGGGGGCCTCTATGTCGAGGTCGTAGCCTGCCATGGCGTAGAGGTGGTCCCAGAGTTTGTGGTAGTAGTCTGCCGTATCGTTGCCGGGCTCTGGGTTGAGCATGCGCATCAGCTCTATGATGGTGCGGGCCATGCGGGTGCGCTGGTCGCGGTCGGGCGCGGCTTTCATGTGCGCCACCATCGTTTGGATGTTGCGGCCATACTCGCGCAACAAAATGGGCTGCTCAGCTGGGAAGGTCACCGGAATCGTCTTTTGTGTTGTAAGCCCCAATCTACGTAAATAACGGCGCAAAGGTAGGGCCTGCCTGGCCTGCCTTCTGCTACACCCAATCACCGGCCACCCTGCCTGCGTTATCTTGCCCGGGCCGTTTGGCCTTGCCCACCTACATGCTCCAAACCTTCCCCCTCTGCCAACAGCAGAACCGCATCTGGATAGACCTGGAAAACCCCACCGAGGCCGATATCCACCAGATCGGCCGCGAGCAGAAGCTAGACCCACTCTATCTGCAAGACGTGTTGCAGCCAGACCACCTGCCCAAGTGGGAGTACAACGAGGAGCAGGACCAGTACTTCTTGATTGCCCGATACGCAGACCCCGAGGCCAAAGGCACCGACGATACCATCCATACGCTGACGCGGAAGATTGCCATCTTCATTACCAAGGCGCGCATCCTGACGATACACCGTGGGCATGTACCCTTTCTGGTAGAGCTGCAGGGCCGCGCCACAGACCCCCAAGGCAAGTACCGCAAGCCCTTCCACCTGCTGTGCCGTGTGCTCAAAGAGGTCTTCCGTACCTACGAAGACCTGGTGGTAAAAGCCGGCACCGAGCTGGAGTTTTACGAGGGCAAAATCTTGCAGAACAAAGCCCTGCCCCCTTTCCTCAAGGGGTTATTCAAAATCCGCAGGCGCAGCTCTGTGGTGCGCAAGGTGCTGCTGCTGAGTAAAACGCTGCTAGACGCCATCCGCGACATAGACGAGGCCGACCCCATGGTGCAAGACACGCGCGACATGTACGTCCGCATCGAAACCCTCTCAGAAGACCTCTACGAGCGCTCGGCCACCCTCATATCCATGCACCTGGCCCTGGCAGACCAGCGCGCCAACCAGGTGATGAAGGTGCTGACGGTGTTTTCGGCCTTCTTTCTGCCCAACACCTTCATTGCAGGCATCTATGGTATGAACTTCGACAACATGCCCGAGCTGCACACCACCTGGGGCTACTTCGGTGCCCTGGGCCTGATGGCCACCGTAAGCGTGGGCATCTACGCCTGGTTTAAGCGAGAGGGATGGCTGTGAGCTTAAATTAAAAATTGATAATTAAAAATTAAAAATTAGGAAAACAGGCAACAGGGCTAATATTGACGACCTGCCAAGTGTATTAATATTCTTAATTCTTAATTCTTAATTCCCCACTATATGGCCTCCGCTACAAACGCCACCGAGTCTAGGCGGGCAGAGGTAAGGGCGCGCGAGGCACTGTCTTGGCGGGCAAACTCGGCCTGGGCAATGCGGCGGTAAGGCTTGCGGTTCACCAGCAGGTGGTAAGCCTTGCCTGCGGGGGGCGTAAGGCTGCGGCCCACCAGCCAGGGGTTGAGCTCTCGCAGCGTGGCCAGGTCGGTATGATGGCGCTGGGCAAAGTCGGCCAGGCTGGCAATGGGCTGGCTTACGCGCACTCGCTTACAATCGGGCCAGCCGAGGCGCTGGCGGCCGAGGCTGAGGCCGTAGCTCTCTGGGCGCTCTAGCAGCTCTTTGACGGCCAGTACCTTAAAGACGTAGCGGCCCGTCTCGCCCCGTTGCCAGAGGCGGTAATAGTCGCGCTGGCCTGCCAGGGCGGCGCGGCGGGCAAAGCGCCCTGGGCCACAGTTATAGCTGGCCAGGGCCGCCGTCCAGCTGCCGGTTTGCTTTTTGAGCGATTTGAGGTAGCGCGCTGCCGCATCGGTGGCGCGCTCCAGGTGCAGGCGCTCATCAACCTCTTGGTTGATCTGCAACCCCACCTCTTGCGCGGGCGAGTGCATCAGTTGCCACAACCCCGTAGCCCCCCGCCGAGAGACGGCGTCATTGTCGAAGGCAGACTCTACGGCCACTACATAGCGGAAGTCTCGCGGTATGCCGTGGCGGCGTAAAATGGGGTCTATAACCTTAAAGTAGAGGCGGGCCCGGGCGGCCATGTATCGCGTTTGTGCGGGCGCGGTCAGGTAATGGCGCAGCTCGCGCTCCAGGCGGGCGCGCACGCGGCGTTTGTGCAGGGGCACAGGCTCGCCGGCCAGTGTGAGGGTAGAGGTATTGACCAGGCTACGAGTCGGCTGCACAGAGCAGGTATCGTAAAAAGGTGAGGGCACAAAGGCCACCGCCTCGCCCGGTGCTGGCTGCGCGGCAAGTACCCACACCAGACAGGCGCAGGCAGCCAGCAGAATCAGAACCAGAGGAGAGGCTTTCAACGGTACGCTTGGGCTTGGTTTAGCAGACGTGGTTTCGAGCTTAAAAGGCATAAGCTCCGCAAACCATTCTGCAAACTACCGAAAGCAGCTATGTAAGGTTGCAACAATTCTACCAGAAACGATAGCCCAGAGGTACCATAAACCCCTTCTTGTAAACACCAATACGCTGATAATCAATACAACCCCCAGGCACGACTGCTTACATAGCCATGTAAGGTTTGGGTATAAAATAGAATTTTAATGCACCCTTTATAATCCTATTTCTGCCATAAGCCCAAATCTTACATAGAGGATCGGGGCCATTTCCGGCAATTTTAGACCCTTATAGCCTGCCAAAGCGCAACCTTACATGCCCCATGGCCGGGGTTTTCGACAAGCGAAATCAGAATCGTGCTACTTGCGCAGCCTATAGCCCAAGTGGGGCGACACAAATTGTACTATTAAGCAGGCTGCCCCAACCCAGATAGGGTGCTGCAGCATGTACAAGTTAAAGACGCCGGCCGCCGTAAACAGGATGGCCATTACCCATGGCAGCCGCGCCGGAGCAGGCTTGGCGGCCAGGGCGGCGGCTACGTACCCACCGGCAAAGCCTGCCACGGCATAATTGGCTATCAGCAAGAGCAAGGCCTCTACGGGCATGGCTGCCACATAGGCTTGCCAGGCGGCGGTGTCTTGCGTGTTGGCCGGAGCAGGGGGCAGGCTCACAAGCTTAGGCAGCAGGCCCTCTAGCGACGAGAGCACCACCATAATCACCACAAAACCGGCAATGCCAGCCAGCACGTTGCGCAACGTCTTATTCATGCAGTGCAAGTTAAGGCGGGCCTGCAGGCTTTCGGCAAATCTTCAATCGGCCAAGGGCCGGGTTGGGGCTGTGGCCGGGCCGTCGGGCAGGCGGCTCAAAAAAAAGTAGGCCTGGCCGCTGGCCTCGTCTCGCCCCTGGCCAAAGGCATACACGGTAGCGCCCTCCTGCACCAGATGCTCTACCGATACAGACTGCCGGCCTGCTATGCCTAGGGCGGCCGGTTGCAGCTCTACCCAGTTATAGGTGCCCGGCTCCGAGGCATCGGCCAGGGCCATGCGGGGGCCGTTGCCTTGCAGCACAAGTGCGGGCCTGTCTGGCAGTACGATGCTGCGTTTGGCCAGCTCTGGGTGCACCTGTGTGGGCAGCGGCAGGCTCTCTACGCCGCGCAACTTGCCGCCGGGCCCAAAGGCCATGCGCAGGGCAAAAGTGGTCTCGTACATGCGCATGCCGCCGTAGATGTACGGGTACACCGGGCTCATGGCCGTAGAGGGGTAGTGGGTTTGCCGCACCAGGTAGCGCTCTGCCACAAGCGCGAAGCCCCCGCCGGGCAGGCGCTGCAAGGGGTGGAAGTAAAAGCGGTTGCTTAACAGGTAACTCTGCCTGCGGCGGTACCGCTCGTGGTGGCGGCGGGCCTGCCGGGCAGGCTCAAACCGCCAATATCCGGCAGAGTCCACAAAACGCGGCAAGACCTGGGGAGCCTGCCAGCGCCGCACCGCCAGCGGCCCTTGCGCGTACTCGGAGCCTCGCTTGCCCCAGGCACCCAGCCAGAGCCCTTGCACAGAGTCTGTGGCCAGCAGTAGCGTGGTAGGCCCCACCTCCGGCCCAAAACCTTCCAAGGGATGCTCGGCCACAGGTGCCCCGGCCGTGTAAAGGCGCACCACACTGGGCAGCGGCCCGGGGTTGCGGCCTTTGCGCACAAGCGCCAGCCAAAAGCGGCCCGTGGCGGGCTCTATGCCGCAGCCCACCATCCGCGCGCCCTTGTCAGGCCCAAAGGGCAACACCTGGCCCTGGCGTGTGTCTGGGTTTAGGTAGAGGATGAGCGTGGCCGCATCGGCCACACCCCGAATGTAGGCCCCCAGGTTAGACACCAGTAGCTCCTCAATCTCCAGGTCGAAGGGCAGCAGGTAGCGCTCCGTCTCCAGCCCGGCATCTGCGTAGCGGAAGTAGGCCAACGTCAGTTGCCGCCGGTGCTGGTTGCCCCGCAGCAGCAGGTAACAACCCAGCCCATCGGGGGCTTCCACGCTTTGGATGATCTCTTGGCCCTTTTCTAGGGTGAGGGTAGCTTCCAGCTTTAGGTAGAGAGCCTGGGCATCCAGCAGGCGCACCCGCCAGGTGGGCTCCTCGCGCCGGTAGGTGCCGGGGGCCCACACCAGCATACAGGCCTTGGCCCCGGTCACCACATAAGTAGGTGCCAGCGCCTCTTTGGCGGGCACAGTATAGATCTTAGGCTCGGCCACGGGCTGGCCTGCGGCCTGGCATACCCAAAGGGAGGCCATCAGCCCTAGGCAGACACACCGCCAAACGGCCCGCAATCTGAGATGGACATACCCGCTGCCTGGCATAGACTGGTTGTAGGGGTATAACGCCGCACCGGGCGTAAAGATTTACCCCAAGGTACAAACGCCGCAGACTGCCACGTGCAAACCGTTGGTGTTTTAGGCCGTGGGCAGCGGGCCAAACCCGAACCAGACGGCAAACACCTTGTAGGGAGCCTGGGTCCGCAGCCGCTCGTAGCGGAAACGCGCCGTGCGGTAGGCATACTCGGCCTGCCAGCCCTCGGGCAAGGTGCCCGCGCGCCCTTGCGCCAGCAGCGCACCGGCGGGCAGCGATTGCAGCTCGGCAGGTACGGCAGCCCTCTGGCCCGAGGCCGCCTCCGCCTGCTGGCGGTAGCGCCTGAAGGTGTGGAAAATCACCCCTGCCCACAGAAAAAAGAAGCTACCCAAAGCCAAAAACACCGGCACGAATCCCATAGCCACAAAGGTCGGGCCCGGGCGGCGGTGCGGCCAAACGGGGGGGGCGCCCCCTACGGCTTCCACTCGATTTCCCATACCTGGCCGGGCAGGGCCAGGGTCGTAAAGGCCGCCCCTGCTGGGCGCACCACCGTTACCCGGCCCTCGGCCACAGGCAGGGTGCCCTGCTTGAGGACGTTCCGGGCATCCTTCTTGTGGAAGTACACCACCGCCTGCGCCTTGCCTGGAATGTTGATGCGGGCCTGGTGCCGCGCCTCCAGCCGCACGGTGAGGACGCCTTCGGGCTGGCCGCCCAGCAACAGGTGGGCGCGGCGGGCATCGGGCACGCCGTAGCCGAGGTAGTTGTTGGGGACCAGCTCCAGGTGGCCGCTCTGGCGCAGGGCATCGGCGTACTGCTGGGGCTTGAGGCCGGGGTGGCGCTGCATCAGCGCACCCAGCAGGCCGGTTACCACCGGGGCGGCAAAGCTCGTCCCAAAGAGCGAAAACGCGGCCACGTCGGGCTTCACGTACGGCAGAGCCTCGGGGCCTATGCCGCTGTAGCCCAGTTTCTGCCAATTGTCTTGATAGGTAGCGCCTACGGCAATAGCCCCCGGCGCATCGGCAGGTAGGTTGATAATGCCGCCCCACTGGGCATTACCCCCGTCGTTGCCGGCGGCTACCACCACGCAGATGCCTTTTTCTGCTATGGCCACGTTCACGGCCCTGGTTACCACGGCCGACTTGCCGTCAACGTCTGCGGGCTTGTGGTTTTCGGCTTTGTCGTCGTAGCCAAGCCCATAGCCCAGGCTGGTGTTAATCAGCCGCACCCCCAGCGAGTCCATCCACTCCATGGCCACCAGCCAGTGGTCTTCTTCGCGGCGGTATTCTTTGGCGTGGTTGTCGGTGCGGGCCAGGTAGTAATCGGCATCTGGCGCACCGCCGAAGCGGCGGCCCGGGCTTTGCCCCCCCACCAGCGTGAGCACGTTGGTGCCGTGGTCGTCAATCTTACCCCCTTGCGGCCTGAAGAAGGCCAGGTTGGCGGGGGCCTCAAAGTCGCGGTAGGCTTTTACGCGGCCGTTGCCAAAGAGCTGCCGCAGCTCGGCGCTTTCGTCGGCATCGGCAAAGCCGGCGTCAATCAGCCCGATGGCTACGCCTTTGCCTGTAAGGCCCTCTTGGGCCAGCCAGGCCCCGCCCACCTGCCCCAGGCCACGGCTCAACTGCAGGCTATCGGCCAATGGCGGCCTTGCGGCCGCAGCCATGGTGCTTGCCACGGGCCGTACCTCGGCCACATAGGGCAGTTGGGCCAGGCGGCGGGCAACGGCAGGGCCTGCGGCAACACTCACGCCATTGAGCCAGCGCGAGCGCACCCGCACGGGCTGCCCGGCCAGTGCCTCTACCCCCTGGCAATAGGCAGGCGCGGGCCAGGCATCGCTCGCCTGGCGCTCGGCCAGGCCAGCGGTGCGTCGGGCCTGCAAGGCACGGGCCGATACCGTACCGGGCAATGCACCGGTGCGGTCTTTAAACAGCACCCAATATGTACCCTGCCCCCAAACCTGCAGCGACAGCCCCAACGACAGGGCCCCAAAGAGAAGCTTACGAATCATAGCCGGCAAAAAAGAAGCAAGCGAAGTTAGGCCATGGCCCGGCCCCAACTGAGCAACGATGCTGCGCACGCAGCATTGTGTGGGTAAGCCTGGGGGTGGGTATACAACCACAAGCAAAGACACGCTGCGTAGCTTTAGGCCGCAGCTTGAAGCGTAATGAAGCTTAAAATTTACCAGACCATCCGATACTACCCTGAGCAGACAGAAGAGGCTATTAAGGTAGGCGGGCCTATTCATTGCAATGATGAACTTGCCTGGCTGGGCAAAGGACATTGCTTCTGGGATACAAGCCTAGAGAACGCGCACTGGTGGGGCCAAGTACATTATCAAAATCAATATGTAGTCTGCCAGGCCGAAATGGACTTCAACTGGGATACCTGCTTTGACCTTTTAGGTTGTGTAGCTCATAGAGCTTGGTTTATGGAGCAAATTCAGTTGGTAAAGGCCCAGCTAGGACCTCAGACGCCAGTACCCATTGCCCAGGTTCTTGAAATGCTTTTTGCGATACCTGAATTTAACTTTGGAGCCATCAGGGCCAATGGATTGCCCGTAGCAGATAGACCACCTATCGAGTCTGTTTTCCCCCAAGGCCGCTACGGTATCGACTTATACAATCGCACACAGATTTGCATTCGCAACCTCCAAAAGGTTAACTTCCGCAACTTTCATGTGCTTGCAAAGGTTTACCCATAGCACTGGTAACACGTATGGCGACGCAAAACATCAAGCCTGATCTTAATGCAGTAGGCAAGCAGTTTTCTGCCTTCGTAAAAGGGAAGACAAAGGATGAGTTACTGGCAGAGCTACAGGCTATGGGCAATGTAGGCGCGGCTGGCCCCAGTCTCGAGCAGATGTTGGTTAGCTTAGACGCATTGCAGGCACAAGACCAAGGTCTGCAAAAGACCCAGGCATTTTTTGGAGCATTGTCTGATCAGCTAACGCAAATGATCCCCCGCGGAGATTTGCCACCATCCGTGGCCAAAAGGGTCTATGAGGCCGCAATAGCTTTGAGGAAAGCCGCTAACCTGAAACCTCAGACAGAATCAGAGGCCTGACGCGCCAACTTGCCCCCGCCTGTATCTTTGCGCCCACTGTATGACACTGCGCGAAATTGCTGCCATTGCAGGCCGCCCGGGCCTGTTCCGCATCCTGAAGCCCACCCATGGGGGCGTCATCGTAGAAGCACTGGATACCAAAGCGCGTGAGGCCGTAGGCGCCTCGCAGCGGCTGTCTATCCTTTCAGAAATCTCGATGTACACCACCACCTCTGAGGGATCCGAGCCGCTGCCCAACATCCTGGCCAACGTGGCAGGCAAGCACAACAGCCAAAAACTACCCCTGACGGCCAAAGCCGACGGCGCAGACCTGGAGGCTTTTTTTGCCGATGTCTTGCCCGACTGGGACCGTGACCGCGTCTATCTGTCAGATATCAAAAAGCTGGTAACCTGGTACAACCTGCTGGCCCAGCACGCCCCCGAGGCCCTCAAGCCAGAGGCCACCGAAGAAACCGCTACCGCAGAAGCCCCCGCCGCTGAGCCAGAAGCCAAGCCCAAAGCCAAAGGCAAAAAGGCCGAGCCCGCCGAAGTAGCCGAGGCCCCTGCCGAGCCTAAAAAGCCAGCCGCAAAAAAGAAAAAAGAGGCCGACCTCTAAGCATACCAGGTCTGAACATAACCGGTACCTTGTAGGGTTATCTACACAAGGGGAGCTGCCTAGGCTCCCCTTTTTGGCACCACACGGCCTGCCCCTGCCCACCCCCAAACCTCTACCCTAAACCCGCAAGTATGGACCCGCTACGCCAACTCGTGTACGATGCACTCGGAACGGTCGAAGAGCCAGACCTAAAGAAAGACCTGGTAACCCTCGGCATGGTGCGCGAGGTAGAGGCTGCCCCAGGTGCCGTGCGCGTGGTGGTGATGCTGACCACCCCGGCCTGCCCCCTCAAAGAGCTCATCCGCAGCCGGTGCGAGGATGCCATCAAGGCCTTCTTTGCCCAGAAAGGTTTAGAGGAGCCGACCATCACCATAGACCTGACCAGCGAGGTAACCAGCGGCCGCAGTGGCGGCGGGCCCGTGCTGCCCGGCGTGCGCAACATCATCGCCATTGCATCGGGCAAGGGGGGCGTGGGCAAAAGCACCGTCACGGCCAACCTGGCCTATGCCCTGGCCGCCAGCGGTGCACGCGTCGGCCTCATAGACGCTGACATCACCGGGCCCAGCATCCCCACCATGTTCGGGTGCGAAGACGAGCAACCCGGCATGGTAACCCGAGACGGCCGCAACCTCATCGTACCCGTAGAGCGCTACGGCGTCAAGCTGCTCTCCATCGGCTTTCTGGCACCGCCAGAGGCTGCCGTCATGTGGCGCGGCCCCATGATGAGCTCTGCCCTCAAGCAGTTCATCCAGGATACGGAGTGGGGAGAGCTAGACTACCTCCTCTTCGACCTGCCCCCCGGCACCAGCGACATCCACCTCACGCTCGTCTCTACCGTGCCGCTCACGGGGGCCATCGTCGTCACCACGCCGCAAAAGGTGGCCCTGGCAGACGCGCAAAAGGCCGTCTCCATGTTTAAGCAGCCCCAGATAAACGTAGAGGTGCTGGGGATCGTAGAGAACATGAGCTGGTTTACCCCGGCAGAGCTGCCCGGCAGCCAGTACTTCATCTTCGGGCGCGAGGGCGGCCGCCAACTGGCCGATCACCACAACCTGCCGCTGCTGGGGCAAATCCCCCTGGTACAGTCCATCCGCGAGGCCGGCGACGATGGTCTGCCCGCCGTAGCCCAGCGCACAGAGTCTGCCAAAGCCTTCCGCGGCCTGGCCGAGACGGTGGCCCGCGAGGTAGCCATCCGCAACGCCCAAGCGTTGGAGAGCGCCTCTGCCTAGAGGCGCCCAGTCCGGCCCTAGGTTGATATAAACTGTCGCAAGTCTTCAGCGACCCGATTAGGTGAGCGATGACTTGTGACCCTCCCACAGCAGCCCACCGCAACTCTCGGCTTCTCTACCCGACCTTTGCGGCCGTTATGCATCTGCTGCTCATCCACCAATACTTTCTGGAAAAAGACGACGGAGGCGGCAGCCGCTTCAACGAGATGGCCCGGTACTGGGCTGCCCAGGGCCACCGCGTCACGGTGCTGGCGGGTATGGTGCATTACAACACGGGCAAAAAACTGGCCCGCTACCAGGGGCGCTACTTTTATAAGGAGCAATACGCCCCCGGCATTACCGTGCTGCGCTGCCACGTGTCAGAGAGCTACAACACCAGCTTTGCCGGGCGCATGTGGGGCTATCTCAGCTTTGTGGCCAGCGGGCTCTGGGGGGCCATCACCCGGCTAGAGGGCCGGTTCGATGCCATTATCGTAACCTCGCCGCCGCTGTTTGTGGGCATCACGGGCTACGTGCTGCAGCGCTGCTTTAGGGCGCCGCTCATCTTCGAGATCCGAGACCTCTGGCCCGAGTCTGCCATAGACACAGGCGTGCTCAAAAGCCCGGTGCTGATCCGGGCGGCCTATGCCTTCGAGCGTTTCATATACCGCAAGTCGGCCCTGATCAATGTGCTGACGCCTGCCTTCCGCCAGACGCTGGTAGCGCGTAAGGGCGTACCGGCCGCCAAGGTGGTGCTGATTCCCAACGCGGCCGATTTCTCACTGGCCGACGGCGTGGCCCGCCGGTTCGACAGGACCGCCTTCAGGCGTGCGCAGGGTTGGGAGGGCAAATTCGTTGCGCTCTACGTGGGGGCCCACGGCGTAGCCAACCACCTGGTGCAGGTGCTAGAGGCCGCCGAGCTGCTGCGCCACACCCCAGCACTGCTGGTGCTGATTGGCGACGGCATGCAGCGCCCATGGCTGTTGCAAGAGGCCGAGCGCCGCAACCTGCACAACGTGGTGCTGCTGCCACCCGTGAGCAAAGAGCGCGTGTTCGAGTACATCCTGGGGGCAGACGCGGGCCTGAGCGTGCTCAAAAAGGCCGACACGTTCAAAACCGTGTACAGCAACAAAACCTTCGACTACATGGCCTGCCGCCGCCCCATCGTGATGGGTATAGATGGCGTGAGCCGAGAGCTGGTAGAAACGGCAGGCTGCGGCCTATACGCCGAGCCCGAGCAGCCCCAGGCCCTGGCCGATGCCATTGCCTACCTGATGGCCCACCCAGACAAAGCCGCCCAGATGGGCGAGGCAGGCAACACCTACGCCCGGGCCCACTTCGACAGGGCTGCCTTGGCCACAACCTACCTAGACAAGATTACAGGCCTGCTGCGGCATCTGGGCAGGGGGCGGTAAGGCAGCATGGGGCGCTAAGCCAGCCAATAAAAGAAGACGGGGGCCATGCCTTGCCCATGCAAGCCCAAAGGGAAGTGCGCACTGTTTTGCGCAAAAACACCCAGCGCCCACCTGGGCCGCGCAACTTTTTTTGCCCCAAAGGGCCTGAATGAAAGGCTTTTTGCCAAAACGCACATTTTGGCCTTACATAAGGTTAGTTCCACCGAGCATTGGCACCGCGTAAGGTCTGTGTAAGTTCAGTTTTTAAGGCTCGGGTCACTTTCGAGCCTGCTGAGCAACCCCAGCGTGGCCCGCTGGAGTATCTGATACACCTGCTCAAACCCATCTGCACCGCCGAAGTATGGGTCTGGCACCTGCCCGTCGCCGGGTTCTGGGTCGTAATGGCGCATCAGGTGCACCTTGGCCTCGTCGTCGGCATTGCGGGCCAGAGCCAGCACGTTCTGCACATTCTGCTGATCCATGCAGACGATGAGGTTAAAGCGGTCGAAGTCTGCCCGGCCAAAGGTGCGTGCCCGGTGCGTCAGCGCAAGGCCGTGGCTTTCAGCATTTTGGCGGGTGCGTGGGTCGGGCAGCTCGCCGGTGTGGTAGCGGTTGGTGCCGGCGCTGTCGGCCTCGTAGCGGGCATGCAGGCCCTGGGTGGCCACCGCCTCCACAAACAGGCCTTCTGCCAGCGGAGAGCGGCAAATGTTGCCCAGACACACAAACAGAATGCGTTTTTTAGCCATATCAGCCCTGGCCGGGGTCTTGCGCCCGGCCTGCAAAGGTGCAATGCCCGGTGCAACCACGTAAGGCCCGCCTTACGGTGTAAGGCAAGGGCCTGTTTTGACGTGTTATGCTGTGTTAATAAAAATTTACAAGGCCTGGTTTGGCTTTTAGGTAGTTAATGGAAGGGCCCCGTATGCCAGGTTGGTGCAAGGTGTTTTCTATTATCTGCCTGTGAGGTTTCACCTTTGAAGCGGCAAATCCATACTGTCAAGCCTCTCCTGTACCGACAAGACTCTTACCCTCTAAACCCAGCAGCATCTGCGCTGAGATTTTTATGGCCAAACTGAAGAACATCATCAAGCAACTGGCGCCGAATGACTACCATGCCATTTACGACCAGCTCGTAAACTCCAATGCGGAGAAGAGCGCCTACCTGCTCAAGTTCATCCGAGAGCGCCAAATGTCTGACGCCAAGGTCATGGAGGAGTTGGACGTCAACACTAACGCCTACTACACCCTGCGCAGCCGCCTCAACCAAAAAATTGAGGAGTATCTGCTGCAGCAGATGGAGAACCCCCGCACCGACCTGCTCAAAAAGGTGGCCAACATCTCGGAGATCCTCTTCACCAAGAAGCGCGCCATCGCCATCGCCACCCTCAAAAAGCTAGAAAAGGAGCTGCAGGAGTATGACCTGAGCAACGAGCTAACGGTGGTCTATAAGGCCCTCAAGAAGCTGCACATCAACACGCCCGAGCACTTTGCCTACTCGCAGCTATACAACAAGCACGTAGCCTTCATGCTCGGCATAGACAAAGCCGAAGACCTGCTGGCCGAGTACTTCCGCAAGTATGGCCAATACTACCTGTCAGGCTCCAAGACAGACCGCTTCGGCCTAGAGGTGCTGCTCAAAGAGATGGGCAACGTCTGCGCCCTCTACAGCAGCCATCGCCTCTACGTGTACCAGAGCTGCATGGCCATCTTCCACCGCCTGTTTGTAGAGAAAGCCGAAAGCGAAGACGAGTCTGCCGAGCCTATCGAAGACATCCTGGCCAACGTAGAGAAGTACTTCGACACCTACTACCGCGACTCTATCTACTACAACCTGGACATCATCTTCAAGTTCCTCTGGCTGGAGTACTACAACTACTACCGCGTATTCCGCAAGGCAGAGAAGTTCTACGAAGAGGTCAACAACAACACCGGCCTGCTGCTGAGCAACTACTCACTCTTCACCTTCCCCGCGCAGTTCCTCATCTCTAAGCTAGACCGCGCCGTACGCCAGGATACCGAGGGCCAGCTCTACGAAGAGAACAAAGAGCTCTTTGCCGAGTACGAGTCTGACGTAAACGATGTGCCCAAGCACGTGGTGTACGTCTGCTACCGGGCCCTCTCTTGCTTCTACGCAGGCAAGTATGAGGAGGCCGGCCGCTGGCTCAACAACATGCTCAACGACCTGAGCATGAAGAAGTTCCCGCAGGCGCTCATGGAGATTAAGCTGCTGCTGGCCCTCCAGTACTGCATCCAGGCCGAGTTTGACCTCTTTAACCAGACGGTCAACTCCATCCAGCGCCAGGTGCGCATGAGCGAGCAAGAAGAAGCGCTGGACCATGTGCAGCTCTTCATCAAGCTCATGAAGGTGAGCCTGAGCGAGAACCGCAAGACCAAGGAGGAGAAGATCAAGGCCCTGGCCGAGAAGATCAACCAAATCAAGGTAGACCACTTCTCGCCCATGAAACACATCCGCCTAGACGACAAGTTTGTGGCCCGCCTGCTCTAATCCATACCCATCGTCCCCAAGCTTCAGCGCCCAGGTTGCTTTTGCAGCCTGGGCGTTTTGTTGTGCGTGTATTTTTACGGGCGTATGGCAAACCTCGTCTCCAAGCTCACGGCCCGCTTTGCTGCCAAACCTGCGCCCTCTGCCCCGGCTACCATGCAGCGCCTGCTAGAGCGCACCGCACAGCTAATCGGCCCCCAGGTAGCCACCGTTATAGACGTGGGCGCCTCTACCGGCAGTTGGAGCTACGAGTGCCTACAAGCACTGCCCAACGCCCGCTACCTGCTCGTAGAGGCCAACCGTACCCACGAGGCCAACCTCAGCCGGTTTGCCGCCTATTGCAACGGCATAGCCGAGTACGTAGCCGCCAGCGACCAAGACGGCACCCTCCTCTTCGACGACTCTGACGCTTACGGCGGCGGCATAGCCACCGCCACCGCCGCCCGCACCATAGAGGTGCCCTGCCGCCGCCTCGACACGCTGCTGCAAACCCACCAACTGCCCGGGCCCTACCTGCTGAAGCTGGATACGCACGGCTTCGAGATGCCCATACTGGCCGGTGCCCAGCATTGCCTGGCCAACGCAGCCGGCGTGATCGCAGAGGTGTACAACCACCAGATTGCCCCAGGCTCGCTGCTCTTCTTCGAGCTATGCCAGGCCATGGCCGAGCGCGGCTTCCGCCCCGCCTACCTGGCCGACGTCATGGAGCGCCCCGCCGACGGCACGTTCTGGCAGATGGATATCCTCTTTTTGCCCAAGGGCCACCCCAGCTTCGGCATCACCACCTTCGCCTAGCCCCAAAGGCGCGCCGCCAGCCTGAAGGTGTTGGCATGAGCCTCCACAATGTCTGCAATGCGCGTGCTGTAGCCGCCGCCCATGGCCGCCGCCACAGGTATGCCCTGGCGGTGGCAACGCTCCAGCACCAGGCGGTCTCGCTCCAGGCAGCCGGCGTGCGTCAGGGCCAGATGGCCCAGTTTGTCGGTGGCCAGCACATCTACGCCGCATTGGTAGAGCACAAAGTCGGGCCGGTGTCTGGCCCAGGCATCGTCTAGGGCGGGGCGCAGCAGGGCCAGGTAGGCCGCGTCGTCGGTGCCGAGCTCTAACTCTACGTCCAGGTCAGACCGCTCTTTGTGGAAGGGATAGTTCTGCCGCCCGTGGACGGATAGCGTAAACACGGCCGGGTCGTCGGCAAAGATCTGCGCCGTGCCGTTGCCCTGGTGCACGTCTAGGTCCACAATCAGCACGCGCTGGGCCAGGCCGCGGCGCTGCAAGTACCGTGCGGCCAGGGCCAGGTCGTTGAGGAGGCAGAAGCCCTCGCCCCGGTTGGTAAAGGCATGGTGCGTGCCCCCGGCAATGTTCATGGCACAGCCATGCTCTAGCGCCAGCAGCGCGGCCTGCACCGTGCCACCCATGATGAGCTCCTCCCGCCGTATCAGCGCCTCCGACTGGGGGAAGCCCGTCCGCCGCGCCTCTTGCGGGGTCAGCTGCAGGGTGCGCAGGCGGTGGAGGTAGTCGGCATCGTGGACGGCCAGGATGTCTTCGGTAGCCAAGGCCTCGGGGACAAAGAAGCTCTCGGCGGTGGCGGTGCCTTCGTAGCGCAGTTGCTCAGGCAGCAGCTCGTACTTCTCCATCGGGAACCGGTGGCCTTCGGGCAAGGGGTGGCAGTACTCGGGCCGGTAGGCGATGCGAAGCATGGAGGGCAGGGGTGCGGCTGTAATACTACCGGAGCGACCGTGAGGTTTTGAGGTGTGGGGGCAGTCTTGATTTACGAGATGTCCAAATCAGAGACATTTACATCGTCTGGCAATTGCCAGCGGGAAGGGTAGTTTTTTCTTGCCAACCTACCTTGCAGCCATGGTAGAGATTATAGCCTCGCCGTGGGAGGAGCGGTTGTATGACTTGGCCGCTGGGGCAAAACGCAGCATCCGTGTGGCGGCCCCATTTGTGAAGGAGGCGGCTATCGTGGGCTTACTGGATGCAATGGCCCCAAAGTGCAGCCTTACGCTAATAACGTCTTTCAAACTGAACTACTACCATGTAGGCGCATCTGACCTTAGCGCACTAGAGCAAGTGCAAGCCCATGGAGGCCAGGTCTTGAACCATCCGCCGCTGCACGCCAAAGTGTACATTTTTGACGATGTCCAGGCCGTGGTAACGTCAGGCAATCTGACCTTTGGCGGGCTTAGAGCAAATACCGAGTGTGGGGTCTGGCTAAAAGAACGCACAGCGGTGGCGCAAGTGGCCGGCCATTATCAGCAGTGGGCGCAAGACGAGCGGACGGGGATTCTGCAAGCCATAAACATCACCGAAGCACGCGGGCTTTTGGAGCGGATACCTCCACCAATAAAGCAATCGATGCCAACAGTCTCCGATACGCTTGAAAGAATCACGCAGCCTGCCTTAGAGACTGGCTTCGGAGCAGGCACCCAAAAGGCGCTCATGGTAGAAAGGCTAGGTCAACTTGCTGAAGAGTTCCGCCTTTCTGATTTAGATATGTTTCTACCCGAATTTGCAGCTCGTTACCCAGCAAATAATAACCTAGAGGCCAAATTCAGGCAAATCCTGCAAGACCTGCGCAACGTCGGCCTGCTGGAGTTTTTAGGCAATGGCCGCTACCGTAAACTGTTCTAAGGGTATGGGTACCTCGGAGCTCTGCACCTTGCTACTGGCAGAACCTCAACGATATGTGGAAGCAATGCGGCTCTTGGGCAGCGATGGGGAGCACTGCTACCACGCCACGCATTTCCTTTACCTAGACAAGCGGTTCCGTGTTGTGGACGAAGATTTTACGGGCCAGAAACAATGCTGGTCGCTGGCCGAATTCTTCAGTCGGTACCAGCAGGCGCGCTGGCGGGTGCTCTACTCAGCGCCCGCATAATCCTCACCCCTTCACCCACCCCCTTACATGGCTGCCTACCCGGACGCGGTAGGCCCCGGCAGGTAGGCCGCTGACGTCTAGCACGGCGCGGCCTTGGTGGAGGCGGGCGTGGCGGACTTGCCGGCCCGTGGCATCGAGCAGATAGACGTGGCCTTTGGGCTGGCCGGCTACCACCGTCAGACGGCCCTGGCTGTCGGGGCCGGGGTTGGGGTAGAGCGTGAGGGGGACAGTATCGGCCTCGGCGGGCAGGGCTGTGGCGGTGCCTGAAAAGAGCCAGCGGTAGGCGGCCGGAAACTCGCGGCGCCAGAACCACTCCGCATGGGCACCGTCGCTGCGCAGGGTGGTATCTACCTCGGCCCCGCGGGCAAAGCCAGCCAGGGCCAAGGTGTCGGCCATGCGGCTCAGGTCTCGGGCCATGCTGGCGCTCTCGCGGCGGCTGGCCATGAGGTAGATCCTAGGGTCGGGCCGTAGTGGCGTGCGCGTGCGGGCATAACGGTAATACTGGCCCGAAAACCACAGCGCAGGCGAAAACACCCCCACGCGCCCAAACACCTCCGGAAACTTAAGGCCCCCATAGAGCGAGATAAGCCCCCCCATGCTGCTGCCCATCAGGCCGGTGCTTAGGCGGGCTGGGCGGGTACGGTAGTTGGCATCTATGTAGGGTTTCAGGGTCTGCACGATGAAGTCTAGGTACGCATCCCCCTGCCCCCCGCCGTACTGAGCGTTGACGAAAGGCGAGTATTCATTGATGCGCTGGGCCCCGCCGTTGTCTATGCCGACGACGATGCAGCCCCAGTCTCCGGCGGCGTGGGCGGCGTTGAGGGCCTCGTCTATGCCCCACTCGCCGCTAAAGGCGGTGCGGTCGTCAAAGAGGTTCTGGCCGTCGTGCATGTAGAGCACGGGGTAGGTCTTGGCGGTGGTGGCATAGTCGGGCGGCAGGTAGAGCCAGATGCGGCGGCTGCGGCCCAGTTGGGGCATGGCAAAGGCCGTGCTGAGCACCGACACGTTGGGCGCGGCCGTGCCAGGCTGGGTGGCAAGGTCTGCCCAGGCGGTTATGGTGGCCGGGTAGGTGGCCGTACCCGTCTGCGGAATGGTAAAGCTGCGGTTGGGGGCGGGCTGCCCGTTGGCCAGGGCCTCGCCGGCGGCCCAGGAGCCGCGGGTAAACTTGAACTCTACCGGGCCGCGCACGGCGGCGGGCAGCGTGAGCGTATAGCCCCCGCCGGCAGCAGGCTGCAGGGCATAGGCAGGCGCGGCAGGGTTCCAGTTGTTGAAGCTGCCGGCTACATAGAGCGTAGCGCCCGCCGGGGTGCTGGCAGGCACGGCCGTTACGTTAAGGGTAAGCTGGGCGGCGGCAGGCCAGCCCAAGGCCAGCCATATGCCGAGCAGGAGGAGGCGCATTTTTTTAATTAAAAATTAAGAATTAAGAATTAACAATGGGTAGGTAGGGGTGGGCTGGGTAAAGCTGGTTGGTATGGCTAATGTAGGCACAAAAAAAGGCCCGCCCCCGTGCCGGGGCAGGCCTCTTTTCAAAGTTAGAAAGAACTGATTATATCAGCTACGCAATGTGGTGGTTTGGGTTAGCGCACCACCAGGCGCTGGGTGAGGGTTTGCTGTGCACCCGCAGCTTTGAGGGTATAGATACCGGCAGGCAGGGCAGCTACGTCTAGCTCGTAGGCATCGGCAGAGAGGGCGATGGTACGGGTCAGCACGACGCGGCCGGCCAGGTCTGTCAGTTGCAGGGTAGCCTGGTTGCCACCGAAGTTGGTCAGGCTTACAGCCACACGGCCGGTAGCCGTAGGGTTAGGCCATACGTCAAGAGAAGCCGTTTTGGCAACAACCTCGATGCCCGTTACAGAGGCCGGAGCCACTACGATAACAAAGCGGCCAGCACCTTTAGAGGCAGGGTTGCTGGTAACGTCGAAGGCGTAGGTGGCAGCCTGGTTCAGGTCTGTCACAGTGCCCAGGAAGTTGTCGCGCAGGTAGAGCTGCGTGCCGGTAGCAAAGCCCGCCATGCCGCTGAAGGTAGCAGACATACGGCCGGTGCCTTGCACAGAGAACGTCACGGGGATCTCATAGCGCTGGGCAGCCAGCTCAGGCATCACGTTGATGGCCAGGCGCAGACCCGTCACAGGTACGGTGGCTACGTCTACGGCAGAGCCACCCATGTTCTGTGCGTCGAAGTTGTCTAGCCCTACGGTACCACCATTGTAGAAAAGGATGGCAGCCTCGTCGGTATCAGCACCTTTGGCAAAACGGATGCGCAGCTCGTTGTCGATGGCACCGTCGCGGATAAAGGTGTTGCCGTTGGTGGTGCTCTTATGGTCTTCTTTGAAATCTAGCGCCTGGCCGTTGGCCGTGGCTTTGATGAAGAAGGCCTGTGAGCTAGAGATGTAGCGGCTAGCGCCGTTAACACCTGTACCGCTGGTGCCGCTCAGGGCCGTGTAAGAGGCATAGTTGCCGTTTACGCCGTTCCACACGTGGTAGGCATTGCTTACAGGGCGGGCAGGGGCCTGGTTAGAGGCATCAAAGCGCAGGGCAGCCCAGTCGATCTCGCAAGGGTAAGGGTTGGCCAGCAGGTTCCAGCCGCCGCCGTCCCACATGTTGGTGGTAAAGCTGTAGCCGGTGGTGTAGCCGCCGATGTTAGGCGTACCGCTGGTAACCAGGGTGCGGGGGCCGCTTACGAAGTTGGTGCCTGCATAAACGCGGAACCCAGAGAAGCCGATGGCCTGGTTGGCCGTAGGGATTTTCCAGCCGGCGGCCTCAACCACTACGCCGTTAGAGCGGCTGCTGGTGGTGTCGTTCTCGGTGTAGAAGTAAACGTTGGCGTTGTTGCGTGGGGTAACACGTACATCCAGCTCGTTGAAGTCTTGGATGGTAGCCGTGCTGCCAAACGGAGCGCCCACAAAGTACCAGCCACGCGTGGCGGGGAAGAAACGCTCTAGCGACAGGTTGCCCGTGATGGTAGCGCCAGCAGGCACCGGAGCCAGACGGCCCGTACCCGTAGCGTTAGAGGTCAGCGTCAGCGTACCGTTGATAACCAGGTTGCTGGTGCCGTTGGCCAGGGTAAGGGTGTTGGCCACGCGGGCGTTGCCGTTGATGGCTACGCTGCCGCTGGTGCGGTCAATCGTCAGGTTGTTCACGGTGATGGCACCGTTCACCTGCTGGGCGCTGTTGCCGTTCAGCAACAGGGTGCCACCGGTGATGGTGCTGCCGTTGCCCGTTACGTTGCCGCAAACACCCAGGGTAGCGCCGTTGGCAATCGTCATGGCTGCGCCGCTGCCCATGCTCAGGCTGCCGCAGGTAAACGTACCAGAGGCGATGTTGGGCGCATTGGCTGCCGAATTGATGACTACCGTCTCGTCGCAGTTGTTTGGTACAACGCCGGCGCTCCAGTTGTTGGGGTCAGAGAAAGAGGCGCTGCCGCCTACCCATACGTTGGCTGCACCGCAGTCTGTGCAACGCTGCCAGCAAACCGTAGGCAGGGTAGTACCTCCCGGCGGGATAGATACCGCACGGTTGGTGCTGATGTTGCAAGGCCCGCTGATGGGTGCCTCGTAGGTGCCAGAGTTTACAAACTTGTACTGGATGTTGGTGTTCTGCGCGATGTTGACCGTGGCAGACCAGATGCCGCCGCCCTGGTTGGTGAGGGGGTTGGCGTTGATGTTCCAGCCGTTGAAGTTACCCGATACCGATACGCCTGAGCCAACGGTTTGGCCCGTCATGTTTACGCGGAAGGTAACCGGCACCAAGATGGGGCAAGCGCCGCAGCTGCTGAAGCAGGTCAGATCTACGGTGGCATTGCCAACAGGCACGGTGTAGGTACGGTTGCTGCCATTACCGCAAGGAGCGATGATGTTGCCCTCGTAGTTGTTGGTGCCGTTGCCGTTGATAAACTTGTACTGGATGGTAGTACCCTCTGACAGCAGCAGCGTCGTCTGGTAAACAGACGTAGTGCCTACGCGGGCCATAGGAGTGGCGGTGTTGCTCCAGCTGTTGAAGCTGCCAGCCATTACCACGCCGTTGGTTACGTTCACGTTGCGCATATCTACCTGGAAGGTGATAGACGACAGCGAGGCGCAAGGCGAGCACTGGCGGAAACATACCAGGTTCACCGTCTGCGTCGGAGAGGTAGTAACGGTGTAGGTACGGTTGCTGCCGTCGCCGCAAGGGGCGCCGATGTTGGGCTCCCAGTCGGTGCCGTTCTTGACAAACTTGTAGCTGTACTGGCGGCCTTCCTCTAGGTTGAGGGTTACAGAATAAACCGAACCAACGGCCGTCATAGAGGTAGCGCCGGGCGTCCAGTTGTTAAACTCGCCGGCCAGGTTCATGCTGCTAACCCCGGCCTCGTTCTGCATATCAACGCGGAAGGTTACCGCACGCGTAGGGGGGCAAGCGCCGCACTTGCTGAAGCAGGTAGCCGCTATGGTAGCATTACCCGTGCCTGCGGCGTAGGTACGGTTGCTGCCGTTGCCGCAAAGGCCACCGATGTTGTCTTCAAAAGTGCTGCCGTTTTTGACGAACTTGTACTGCAGCGAGGCATTGGCCGGGATAGAGATGGTGGCCGCGTAAAGCGTGCCAGATACCAGCGTAAGCGGGTTGGCAGACGTGCTAAAGCCGTTGAAAGAGCCAGCCACAGATACAGAAGACACGTTCAACTCGTTGGCCATGTCAACCTGGAAGGTGATGTCCACCGGAGGCAAAGACGCCGAGGTGTACACATAAGGGCTGCCGCTGTTGTTCTTGTAGCGGATGGCCTGCAGGTTGTAGTCTCCCGTAATGGAGCCTGCTGCCACGGTAGAGGTAAAGGCGTAGTAGTTAACGATGGTGCCGTTGGTCTGGGCAGGGATCGTAGCCGTGTAGGTAGTGCCCGAGCCTGTGGCAGCTACAATCGTGCTGGTACTGAAAGAGTTGGTGCTGTAGCGTACAAGCACGTTCTCTTCTGCGCTTTTGGGGGCGCTCAGGGTGATGGTGATATCTACCGTGTTGGTCGGCAAAACCGAGCCAGCCGCAGGAGACTGCGTCACGTCGGTGATGTTAACCGGGGCGGCGCTGGTGAGCATCACGATGCCGCGGCTGTTGCCATAGCCGTTGTCGGCCAGATTGAGGGTGTAGTAGCCCTCCGTCGAGGCGTTGATGCTGTTGTTGGGGCCACCCTGGTACTGGTAGTTCTGCGGCGTGTTGAGCGTCACGTTGGTGTTGCTCCACTTGTTGCCCCAGGGGTTGCTGCTAGAGCCCGACGTCCAGATCCACTGGTAGCTGCCGGCGGCAGCGTCGCCACCAGAGCCGATGTTGAGCACGGCCTGATAAACACCGTTGCCGCTGCCTGTGGGGCTGGCCATCAGTTTAATGTTACCACCGGTAGCCTCGGCACGGAAGTTGGCCTGGGCAGGTAGGCCCGGGTAGTTGCTCCAGCCGTTCCAGGCTCCTGGAATGTTGACCCCTTCGGGCCCGTAGATCTGGGCTTGGGCGGGTGCTGTCGCCAGCATAGCCAAAGCCATCAGACATGTAAGCAAGGCATGCCATTGCTTGACTCTAAAAATGGAGGAGAGTCTCATCATGGGTGATGAATTGGTGTAAGAAAAAAATTAAAACGCTAATCTATCAAAAACGATTAGATTTCTTGCAAATAGCGCATGAAAAAGCGACACGTCTGGCCTGCTTATGCAGCCGTTGGCACAATTTTGTGCTAAAAGTATAATTCGCGCCCAAGCCCTAAAGAGTTAGCAGATGCTTAGAATTGTCTAAATGCATCTAAACTATGGGGAAAATGAAGTAAGAAAGCTTCATTTTGTCTGATGTTATCAGGCCTAGCTTTAGACAAAGCTGCCGTTGTGCCCGATGTGGAAAAAAGTTATCCACATTTCGACGAATGAAGGCGTAACTGCCTTTCCTACGGCCCTTTACACGGGCTGTACCTGGGCCAACTGCTCTATGGCCGTGCGTACCTGCTCCATCAACCACATGGGCGTAGAAGTAGCCCCGCAGATCCCTACGGAAGTAGCTCCCTCTAGCCAGGCAGGGTCCAGCTCTTGCTCGTTCTCGATAAAGTAGCTGCGGGCATTCTCTTGCAGGCATGCTCCAAAGAGTGCCTTACCGTTGCTGCTCTTTTTGCCAGAAACGAAAATGAGCACGCTGTGGCGGGCGGCAAACTTGCGCAGTTGAGGTTCGCGGTTAGAGACTTGCCTGCAGATGGAGTCGTTGGCCTCAAAGTGCTGCTCATCTATCGGTTGGCCTGCGGCGGCCATCCGTTGGGCCAGCACGTCGCGCATGTGGTAAAAGCCCTGGGTGCTCTTAGTCGTTTGCGAGAAAAGGCTTACCGGCCGGGTCATATCCACCTGGGCCAGGTCACCCTCCTGGGTCACTACGATGGCCTTCCCTTCTGTCTGGCCGGTAAGGCCCACCACTTCGGCATGGCCCTGCTGGCCGTAGATGACGACCTGCCCCCCACGCTCGGCAAAGCGCTCGTAGCTGTGGCGCACGCGGTTTTGCAGTTTGAGCACTACCGGGCAGCTGGCGTCTATCAGCTCTATGTTGTGCTCCAGGGCAAGGCGGTAGGTTTCGGGCGGCTCGCCGTGGGCGCGGATCAGCACGCGGCAGTTTTGCAACTGGGCCAGCTCGTCTCGGCCAATGACCTTGAGGCCGAGGGCCTCCAGGCGCGCGACCTCCATAGCGTTGTGGACGATGTCTCCCAGGCAGTAGAGGGTTTGGCCGTCTTTAAGGGCCTCCTCTGCCATCTGGATGGCATACTCAACCCCAAAACAATAGCCCGACTGCTGGTCAATCTCTACACGCATGCCTTCTTTGTACTTTCAAAAAATGGACAGGCTACGGGGAGGCCTGCCTCGAAAAAACAGACGAAGGTACGTGAATCATTCAGTTTCGGCCGATAATCGGCGCATTTTCCTATCTGGCATCGGTACAGACGTAGGCAAAACCCTGACGGCCGCCTACCTCTGCCATCAATGGGGCGCCACATACTGGAAGCCCGTGCAGGCAGGCCTGCCCCGAGACACCGAAACAGTGGCCAGCCTGGCCAACCTGCCCCCGGCGCGTGTACTGCCAGAGGTGCATGTGCTGCAAACGCCCTGCAGCCCCCACGAGGCTGCCGCCCGAGATGGAGTGCGACTGTCTGTGGCAGACATTGTCGGCCACCGACCCCTGCCCCCCGGGCCGCTGGTGGTAGAGGGTGCAGGCGGCCTGCTGGTGCCCCTAAACGAGCGCGAAACAATTGCCGACCTGGCGGCCGGCTTTGGCCTGCCCGTGGTGCTGGTATGGCGCTATTACCTGGGCAGCATCAACCACACGCTGCTTACGATAGAGGCCGCCTTGCAGCGCGGCCTGCCCCTGGCAGGGCTCGTGCTAAACGGAGAAGAAAACCCCTACAGTACGGAGGCCGTGCTCAGCCGCTACGACCTGCCCGTGCTGGCGCGGATACCGGCGGTGGAGGATGTGCGCTCGCTTTTCCAGCCCCGGTAGGCCCAGGCGGCCAGGGCCATATAGCAGGCAAACAAGGCAGCCGTAGGGTACAGGCCTTGCTCTAGATACAGACCCACGTACACTGCATCTAGCACCAGCCAGACGAGCCAGTTCTCTAGCCGCTTGTGGGCCAGTTGGTATTGGGCGGCCAGGCTGCCTGCGGTAAGGGCGGCATCCAGCCAGGGCCGGGGGTGGTCGGTATAGCGGCTAAGGCAGTAGCCGCCTGCCACGGTTGCTGCCGCGGCCAGCAAAGCCAGCAGGGCCCACTCTGCAGGGCCTCCCGTAGAGATGTGGCGGCTTGCCGATGCAGCGCCGCCCCGGCTCCAGGCCCAGAGGCCATACACGCTGCTAACGGCAAAAACCCCCTGCAGGGCTGCATCGGCATACAGGCGCGCCTGCCAGAAAACCCAGGCATACAATCCCACAGAAACAAGCCCGATTACCCAGCCCCAAAGTTGCTTGCGCGCATTAAGCCATACGCAAACCAGCCCCGTGGCCGCGGCCAGATACTCGATCATAAGCGCAAGATGCAGGGCAGCAGCCTACCCGGGCCCAAAGGTTGCCGAGGCGGCAACCTAGGCCGACACGGCCGGCTTTTGCGGGTTAGGGTCCAGCGCCGTGATGCGCAGCCCGATCACGAGCAGATCGTCTAGCTGGGGCCCTGTGCCGCGCCAGGCTTCGTACTCTTCGGCCAGGCGGCGCTTTTGCTCCTCCATCGGCAGGCCCGAGATGGAGAGCAAGAACTGCTTAAAGCGGGCCGTCATGTACTTCTTGCCCGTCTCTCCGTTAAACTGCGACACAAACCCGTCAGAGAAGAGGTAGTACATATCTCCCTCTACCATCTGAATCTGGTAGTTGGTAAAGCGCTTTTCGACGTCGAAAGCTTGCTGGACGGGGCCAATCGAGAACGGCTCGCCCTTGTACTCTATCAGCTCACCACCGGTGATGCGGTATAGCGGGCGGTGGGCGCCGGCATACTCCAGCACGTTCTTTTTGTTGTCTATGGCAATCATGCCAATCTCCATGCCGTCGCCCTGCTCGGCCTGCTCGTTGCCGCGGTTCAGCAGGCTGCTCAGGCCGCTCTCGGCCCAGTGGAGTATGCGGGCCGGCTCTACAACGGCATACTCGTTAATCGCCCGCGTAAGCTGGTTGTGGGCAATCAGGCTCATAAAGGCGCCGGGCACGCCGTGGCCGGTGCAATCAACCACTGCCAGAAAGCTGCGGCCCATCTTGCGGGTAGAGAAGTAAAAATCGCCAGAGACGATGTCTTTGGCCTGGTAGAAGACAAACGAGTCCGGAAAGAACTCGCGCAGCGTCTCGTGCGCCGGCAAAATGGCCCGCTGGATGCGCTTGGCATAGCGGATAGAGTCAAGCATCTTCCGGTTGCTCTCTTCGATGATCATCCGCTGGCCATTCATCTGCTCTATGTTGTCCTCCAGCTTGTTGAGCATCTGGATTAGCTCCGTATTGACGCGATCTACCTTCTCTTTCTCCCGGTTCAGCTCCTCAGCCTGCGCCAGAATCTGCGCATTCTTCTGGTTGATTTGGCGCGTCCGCTCGCGCACCTGGCTCTCCAAAAAATTCTCTCGCCGCCCAAACGTTTTAACGGCCAGCACAAACAGCAAGATGAGCACGGCCAAAATCACAATGGGCAGCGCATCTCGAATCCAGTCGTCCGGCAGGGCATACCAACTCGTGCTGCCCTGATGGGCATAGGCAGGCGCCACACCTACCGCCAGGCAAATGCCCACCGACTGCGGCAGGCGCAGCAAAACTTTGGCCGGTATCCGTTGCAGTAAAGCGGCAGGCAGAAACACGCGATTGAAAAGCTCGAAATCCCTTTGCGGCAGCTGGTGAAAGCCTATGGACCAAGCGGTTCAAAATTAGAGGCAGCGCCTATGCGCCCGCACTACTCCGTACCATTTTCGGCAATTGCGCACAATTGCGCCTGCGTCTGGAATAATTCAAAGTTTGGCCTTACCCTTGCCTAGAGCACAAGGTTGTATCTAAGAGAGCTAGCTACCTAACATGCATCGAAACGCAAGCCCCTAGTGAGCCATTTGGCCTACTTTTTGCCCTCTTTCTGCTCGGCAAAGTCTAAACTGGCGCTGTTGATGCAGTAGCGCAGGCCGGTTGGCTCGGGGCCGTCGTTAAATACATGGCCCAGGTGGCCGCCGCAGCGGCTGCAATGCACCTCTGTACGCAGCATGCCGTAGGATTTATCCAGCTTTTGCGCCACGGCTGTCTTGCTCAAAGGCGTATAAAAGCTAGGCCAGCCCGTGCCAGACTCAAATTTGGCGCCCGAGGCAAACAGCGGCTGCTTGCAGGCCGCGCAGTGGTAGGTGCCCTGGCGGTGATTGTCCCACAGGGCACCGCTAAAGGCCCGCTCGGTGCCTTGCTCAAAAAGTATATGGTAGGCCTCTGGGCTCAGTTCCTTTTTATAATCGGCTTTAGACTTAGGCGTCTCCATACGAGGGCTAGGCGAGGCGGTGCGCTGGGCTGTGGGTTGGGGCTGGCCTTGGCACCCTGTGGCAAGGGCCAGCATACAAAAACCAGCCAGCAGATAACCCTTTGTACGCATAAGATGGTAATGCACCGCCCAACAGCAGGCGCGTTATTGTTAAAACGGATAACCAATGCCGATGTTGAGCAACACCCGCTGGTACCCCTCTGGCGCGGGCTTAAACAAGTCTCTGATTACCCAGGCATTGCCATAAGGCGCGGCAGGGTCGTAGGTTTTGATGCCGGCATCTAGGCGCACCACCAAAAAGCTGAAGTCCATCCGCAGGCCTGGCCCAATGCCCAGGGCCAGGTTTTGCACAAATGTGCCAGGGGTAAAATTGCCGCCCGGCCGGCCCTCCTCTGCCCGGATAGAGAAAACGTTACCAAAGTCAGCAAAAAGGGCGCCCTCAAAAAAGCCGATTAGCTTTTGGCGCAGCTCTACGCTGCCCTCAAACAGAATCTCGCCCGGCTGCTCGGCGTTAAAGAAGCCCGGCTGCCCAGAGCCCGTCTGAAAGTAACGACCCGGCCCCAGCCGCCGCGGTGCCCAAGCCCGCACACTGTTAGAGCCCCCGGCAAAAAAGTATTTGACGTAAGGCAGCGCCCGGCTGTCGCCCATCGGCACGGCTATGCCCGTGTTGATGCGAAAGGCCCAAAGCGCGTTTTTATTGACAGGCAGATAATAGCGATAATCTACCTGCAACTTGCCGAAGCGGAAGGTGCGCAAGTCTTGCTCTAGCCGCGCCAGGTTTATGTAGCGGCCGTCGCGCCGATCTTGCACGGGTATCTCTGGCCCGTCTACAATGGTGGTGGCAAACAGGTTGGGCAAAAAGCCGCCAGCCTCGGCAAAAATGCGGAAGTACTGCCCGCGCACCTTGGCCGTTTGGCTGCTGGTGTTGAAAACATAGAAGCCCGACAGGCTGGTAACAATCTGGTTGTTGAAAGACTGTATGAGCGGATTGCCCCGGTTGCTCTGATCTATCAAAAAGTTCTTAAAACCCTCGGCAATCTCGCCGGTGCGTACGACAGAGGCATCTATCACGTTTAGGCCTACCACCTTGCGCCCGCTTAGGTTGATGGTGTAACCTGCTGTGGCCTTAAAAATGTTCTGGCTATACTCGGGCCGACGCAGGTCAGTATAGCCTAAAGACAGACGTGTTTTGGGGTTGCGGTTGTTAAACAGGTAGCTGGTGCCCCACGGAAAGGCTATCGTAGGGAAGGTCAGCGTTGTATTGATGCCTAGCTCTCGGGCCCGGTAGATGCCCTCTTGGTTGAAAACGGATATCTGCCCCTCCTCTGAGTAGCGGGCCGACACCTCGAAGATGTCGAACGAATTGAGCCCATTGCGCACCTTAAAGCCCAGGTTGACGAACGGCCCCGGTGCACCCTGAGAAACAAGCATGCCCACCTCGTCAGAAATCTGGTACTTGGGCAACCGCGTCGTCTGGATGTTGAGGCGGAAGTCTTTGCCCGATGGCAACGTGTCGAAGGTGAAGTTGACGAACCTGAAAAAGTCCATCGCCTGCAACTGAGCCTGGCTGTTGGTCAGCCCGTCGGCATTGTAGTAGTCTCCGGGCCGCACCAAGATTTTAGAGTCCAGCGTGCGGTAGCTCAGGCGCTTGTAAGGCGTATGGTAGGTTATGCCGTTAAAGTTGTGCACAGACGTGTCAGACTTGTAAAAGCCCCCTGCGCTAGAGATGTGCAGCTCTGCCTCGCCGATGCGGTAGCGCTGGTGGCGGCCCTGGCGCGGATCTTTGATGCGATAGACCAGATCTATCCCCCGCGTGCCCAGCACGGAGTCCTCCAGGCCCGTATCGGCCTCTACGAAGATGAAATCTCTAGAGAAGGCATAGTACCCCGAGTTGCGGATACCCTTGTCGAGCCGCTCGCGCTCGGCAGAGATGTTGTCTTGGTCGTAGCGGTCTCCTGGCTTGGTGAGCAGCTGCCCTTTGGTCGTCAGCGAGTCTGCCAGGTGTTGCAGGTTAGGGTCGTTGGCCTGGTACCGCACGCGGCGCAAAATTTGAGGCAGACCCTCTGCCACGCGGTAAGTAACCTGCACCTGCCGGCCGCGCAACGTATCTACCGAGGCCGATACCTGGCCTGCAAAAAATCCTTTGTTAAAAAGATAATTGCGCATCTCGCGCGCGCTCAAGGCCACGGCCGATGGGTCAAAGATGCTCGGCGGCTCCCCCACGGTGCGCATCAGCCAGTTGCCCTCCTCTAGCGTGGTGCGGAGCTTGTCTAGCTTTTGGTCTCGCAGATTGCGCAGGCGCAACGCCTTGGCCGAGCCCTTGTCGGCCACCTTTTCTAGCTTGGCGTCGTACTTGGCCCGGGTGCGGGCCATGCGGGCCTCCACCTTCTCTTTGCGGTAGAACCTCTCGCCCAACTGGTAAAACCACAGATAGGGCATCGTGCGGAAAACCCGCCGGTTGGGCTTTTGCTGCTGCAGGTTGGCCAGTGCTTCTGCCTCTATCTTCTTTGTGCCCTTGATCTTTGCCGACACAAACAGGTACTGGTCTTTCTTTAAGAACAGCGTATTGGTGCCGCAGCCGGCCAACAAAAGGCCAAGCCCCAGCATTACGGCTGCCGCCGCCCCGCGCGTAAAAGAGAGTCTCACTGGCCTGATGTGGTAAAGATGCTAACGCAAGCACAGAGTAAGCGCATCCGCGCCCTGCACACCAAGAAGGCACGCCAGGCCGAAGGGCTTTTTCTGGCCGAGGGCCGCAAGGTCGTACAAGAACTAGCAGCCGACCCTGCCTGGCAGGTGCGCCAATACGTGCTTTTAGCAGGAATTAACGAGCCCTGGGCCGCCAAGGTTAAAGCTGCCGCACGCCCTGGCCAACTGGCCGAGGTGCCCCAGGCCGAGCTAGACCGCCTCACCACCCTGCAAACCAACACCGAGGCCCTGGCCGTGGTAGAGGCCAAAGCCTGGCCTCCGTTTGCCTACCAGCCCGGTAGCCTGGTGCTGGCGCTAGACGGTATCAGAGACCCCGGCAACCTTGGCACCATCATTCGCCTGGCAGACTGGTTCGGCGTGCAAGACGTGCTCTGCTCTGCCGATACCTGCGAGTGGCAGAACCCGAAGGTGATCCAGGCCAGCATGGGCAGCTTTTTGCGGGTACGTGTCCACTACGGTGCCTTGCCGCAAATGCTGGCCGATGTGCCCGCCGTCTATGGTGCCCTGTTGGATGGTCTGCCCAGCTACGCGCTGCCAGGCCCCATGCAAGGCGCCCTGCTGATAGGCTCTGAGAGCCACGGCATACGGCCCGAGGCGCTGCCCTGCATAACCCAGGCCCTCACCATCCCCCGGTTTGGGCAGGCCGAGAGCCTGAACGCCGCCCAGGCCGCCGGGCTGCTGCTGTATGAGGGCCGGCGGCCGGTGGGCTAGGCCTGTTGCAAGATCCAGTCTGCCGCTGCGGCCAGGTCTGCCGCCACATGCGCCGCCAGCGGGTGCTCGGTCTCTTTGAGGGTAGGCACCAAAATGGGCCGGATACCCAGTGCCGCGGCGGCCTCTAGGTCTCGGGCAGCGTCGCCAACCAAAAAGCTGTGCTCGGGGCGGCAGCCGTAGCGGTGTAGCCCCCGCTCCAGCATCAGCCAGTTGGGCTTAGAGAGCTGGCTGCGCGTTTTGATCTTGTGGTGCGGGCTGTAATAGATATAGTCCAGCAATCCGGGGGCGGCAGCCTCTAGCTTGGCATGGCAGGCATCCATCTGCGCGCGGGTAAACAGGCCTTTGTCTATGCCGCCCTGGTTGGTAACCACAATCAATCTATACCCGGCCGCCTTCAGCGCCCGCAGCGCCCCGGGCACCCCGGGCGGAATCACAAACAAGGCAGGGTCATAGACGTAGTCGCCAATCTCTTGGTTCAGCACGCCATCTCTGTCTAAAAACACGGCCTTGTCGCCATAGTGCGCCGGCACCGGATACACGCTTTCCATCTGCCCGCAAAGGTGGCATACGGCTAGCCAACCTGCCCGCCAAGCCTTTGCGATGAAAGATAAATAGATACAAAATGAGGCATGAGTATTGACAAAGTGTATCTATTTAGATACATTTGGGCCATAACCCTATCAATCTTATGCCTAAGCATTTCAAACCGAAAGAACGTTGCCTCAACAAGCGCCTCGTCACATTCTTACCCGGCGAGGACTACCGCGCCTTCCGCGAGATGGCCTACCAGCGCAACCAACACACCGCCGAGCTGCTCCGCGACGTACTACGCAGCTACCTGCAACCCTACAAAAGCGGGCAGGTGAACCGGCAATGGTAAGCGGGACAATTAGAAATTAAAAATTAAAAATTAAAAATGGCGGATGGCAGGGCTTTGCCCCCCCCCTCTACTGTGCAATGGCTTTGCCATTGTCACGTGCTCTGGCGAGGCTGCGCCTCGCGTGTAGGCCAGGGCGATAGACCTGGCAACCTGCGGATGAAGTGGGGGGCAGGGTGAGAGGCGACACGCTAGCCCGTTGTTCGTCGTGCTTACCCCAGGTTAAAAACCAGGGGCTACTGCTAAGGCGACGGCTAAAGCCGAACGCTATGAGCCTTCGGAGTCCTATAGGATGCTGTTCGAGGGCTCCAGCCCTCGCAACCCTCGCTGGCAGGGCTCCAGCCCTGCATACCCCCCTACCGTAAATCCGGCGCAACGGCACAAATGCAGCCTGGGCAAAGCCCATGGCATACCTTACCCAAAGCTGGTAACCACATCGCAACCTGTCGCAAGTCTTTAGCGACCCGATTAGGGGAGCGATGACTTGTGACGCCCATTGCAGCACAGTCTTCAGACTGGCGTAGCACCCGACAAAACTCCCGACATTTCCCGACAAAAAACCCTTGCAACATCCTAAAAACCAGCCATAAAAGCGTTCGGCTTTAGCCGTCGCCATAGCAGTAGCCCCTGGCTTTAGCCTGGGGTAAACACGTAGGCCTCGCGGGCTAATGGTCAATTTTCAAATTGCCCAACGGTGTTTTGCTCCCCCTCTCCCCTGGAGGGGGAGAGGGGGTTGGGGGGTGAGGGGGCCTCGTCCCCGGCGCACCGTAAGGCTTTATGCGAAATGACCATCAGCCCGCGCTACAATCCGCACCTCACACCATCCGCATCTCGCCAGGCCTGCCGCCCTACCCTACACGCGAGGCGCAGCCTCGCCATAGCACGTGTCAAGGGCATAGCCTTTGCACAGTATGCCAGGCGCAGCCCCCGCCAAACAGCCCAAAATTTTTTAATTCTTCACCCCCACCGCTTCTACCCCGCCGGCCAGCTTGCGGGCGCGGCCAAACTCAAGAATGGCGTCGATGAATTCGTAGGGCTTCATCCCCTCCAGTGCCGCCTGGTGGAAGATGCACGTGGCGGGTGTCATCCCCGGCAAGCTGTTTACCTCGATGACGATCGTCTCGGCCTGCCCATCGGGCAGCACGCGGACAAAGGCATCTGTGCGGCAATAGCCTTGCACGTTCAGGATGCGGGCCACGCGCTCCAGCTCGGCGCGGACGGACAGCGCGATGCGGTCTCGGCGGCGGGCATCGCGGTCGTAGCGGGCCGGGGTGATGTTCTGCCCTTCGCCGGCCAGAAACTTCTCTTCCAGGCTCAGTACCTCGCCCGTGGCCAGGGCCTCGCTGGGCTCAAAAACCTGGTAGCGCAGTTGGTTGCCGGCCTCCAGGTGGGTCAGCAGGCCGCCGGTAATTTCTAGAAAATGGGCCGCGCCTGCCCGGTCAATCAGCTCCTCGACCATAAAGACGTCCTTGCGCGGAAACTCCTCGTTGCGCTGCAGGTGCAGCGTCTGGGCATCTTCGGCGTTGAGCAGCACACCCCCGCGCAGGATGAGGCGGGCAAAGGCCTCCAGCTCGCCGCGGTTCTTGATCTTCTTGACGGCGGCCGAGCAGCCATCGTCGCAGGGCTTGGCTATGAGCGGGTAGCCGAAGTCTTGCTCCAGCCGGGCCACCACGGCGGCGGCATCGGCCTCCCAATCGGCCCGGTGCACCAGCGTATGGCGGGCCACACGGACGCCGTGGCGGGCCAGCAGCTCGTTGGTCTCGTATTTGTTGATGGTGATGCGGCTAGAGGCCGGGCCCGACCCGTTGTAGGGAATGTCCACCCGCTCCAGCTCTTGCTGCACCACGCCGTCCTCGCCGGGGCGGCCGTGCAGGGCGATGAAGGCCACATCTACCATCCGGGCCAGCTCGGCGTAGGTCACCTTCTGGGCCTTGGCCAGGGCCTGGCCGGCATACTTCTCGGTGAGGCCGGCGGCTTCTTCGCGGATCTGCACCAGCACGGGGTGGGGCGGCTCTTTGCTCAGCACCTTCTCGCGGATGTCGTCGGCGTTGTCCTTCAGCATCACGTTGATGGGCAGCAGGTAGAGCTCGTGGCTCTGCGCATCACCCGTCAAAAAGACCGGAATGGCCTCGTACTTGGCCGAGCTGGCCAGTTTCTCGAACACGTTGCGGCCGCTCTCTACGCTGATGTGCCGCTCGGCCGAGTAGCCCCCCATGATGACGGCCACGCGGCGGCGCTCGGCGCGGCGCTCTTGCAGGCGGGCCAGGGCCTCGTCTAGCCGGCGCAGCAGGGCCCGCTGGGCCACCAGGCGCTTGCCCGTCTGCAACCGCTCTGCCAGCGACTGGCGGATGATGTAGGTCAAGAACTGGCTCGGGTTGAGCCCAATCTCAGCCGCCTGGTGGAAGAAGAACGAGCTGGGCATCATGCCCGAGGTCGTGTTCGGGTCGTTTAAAAACACCTCGCCCGCCTCGGTAATGAAGCCGTCTATGCGCGCATAGGTGTTGAACCGCAGCGCCTCAAACAGATCGGCACAGCGCTGGCGGATAAGCTCTATGCGCTCGGCAGCCACGTCTATGGGCGTCACCTTTCGGCTCATGCCGGGCAGGTACTTGCTGCGGTAGTCAAACAGGTTGCCCGTCTTGATGATCTGCGTCGGAGGCAGGGCAATGGCCTGGCCCTCCTCGCCGCGCACCACGATGCAGCTAAACTCCTTACCGCGGATGAAAGACTCGAATAGGATCGTGTCTTCGCCATCGAGGGCCTCCAGCACCAGCGTGCCCGTGTAGAGGTTGGAGTCCAGAAAATCAAGCAACTCCTCGGGCCGATGGAAGAGCAGGCTGCCCTGCTGGGCCTTGTCGGACAGGCTGGCCGATATGGCCCCGCCCGGCCCTGGAGAAACAGCCACCGGCAGGCCGATGCCGCCGCGGATGTCGGTCAGGTGCTGCAGGTAGGCGTGCTTCTGCTCGGGCGTCTGCTTCTGCCAGGTGCGCTGCTGGATCTCCTCTATAAAGAAGGCCCGGTTCACGGCCTGCTCAAAGGCGGACTCGGTGGCATCCTCTAAGATGGTGATGCCGATGGAGCTGCCCTGGCGCGGGGCCTTCACCACCAGGGGCAGGCCCAGTTGGGCCACCACGGTATGTAGCAGGCGCTCCCGGTCTTGGCGGTCTAGCCAGGCCTGGCGCTGCAGCACCAGGCTGCGGGGGCGGGCAAAGCCGGCCTGCGTCATCAGGCCGCCCTGCACCAGCTTGTCTATGCCAATGGCCGAGGGCAACACCCCCGAGCCCGTGTAGGGGATACCGTACCACTCCAGCAATCCCTGAATGGCCCCATCTTCTCCATAAGGCCCGTGCAGGCAGAGGAAGGCCAGGTCCATCAGGCCGGGCAGCTCGTCGGGCCGCAGCTTGCGGCCTACCGAGGCGGCAATGGCATCCAGCTCGGCCTGGGGCCGGTCGGCCAGGCTCTCGATGTAGTACTGAAACTGCCGGTTGCGGTCAGCCTCCCGCGGTTGGTAGGCGGGGGCAGGGTAAAAGTCGCGGATGGTACCCTTGTAGATGAAGCTCCAGTCTAGCAGAATAAACTGCCCCAGCGAGTCTATAAAGATGGGTACCGGCTCAAAAAGCTGCTTGTTGAGGTTGTCGTACACGGTGCGCCCACCGGCAAAAGACACTTCCCGCTCCCGGCTCTGCCCACCGAAGAGGATACCAACACGGATCATACCACAAAGGTAAACCCCGGGCCATGGGGTATCCGGGCACCAGTGCCAGCTACTCCAACCCGCTTTTAAACGTCTTCTGGTACTGCTCCCAGGGGGTCTTCTTGTAGGCGTTCTCGCCGTAGAAGCGGATAATGGGCTCAAACTGCTTCGGATCCAGGTACGAGCTGATGTGCTGCAACACGTTCAGCTTCTCGTCTAGATAGACGGTAGTGGGGTAGCCAAACTGCCCGCTGATGAGGGCAAAGACGACGTCGTGCGTGCCCCGGGCCTGGTTAAAGCCATACACCTGCCCGCGGAAGATGATGTTGGCCGTCTGCTCGGCGTTCAGCTTCACGGGGTAGTAGTGCTCGTTGAGGTACTTGGCAATGCCCGGCTGCGAGAAGGTCTTTTTGTCCATCACCTTGCACCACCCGCACCAGTCGGTGTACACGTCTATAAAGATCTTCTTGGGTTTCTTTTTGGCCAGCTCCTGGGCTTGCTCCAGGGTGTACCAGGTTACTTTTTCGTCGGCCTGGGGGGTTACAGTTAGGGGCTGGGTGGGGCCACCTGCCAGGGCAGGGGCCAGGGTAAGCATGGCAAGGGCCAGGGTTAGCAGCGCTTTCATATCGTTGTACCTGTAAAGGTAAAGGCGGGGCCTTAGGTTCGTTAGTAACGTTGCTTCAGGCACGTTCCGTATGCCGGCGCTGTGCCCGACCTTTGTGCCATGGCCCACGCTACCAACCGTGCCCTGTTCTTTGCCCACCAAGCCCAAACCACCCCCGAGCCCCTGGCTCTGGAGATTACGCGCGCCGAGGGCTGCTGGATGTACCGGCCCGACGGCACCCGCGTGCTAGACCTGATATCGGGCATCTCCGTCTCCAACCTCGGCCACCGGCACCCGGCCGTGGTGGCCGCCATCCACCAGCAGGTAGATACCTACCTGCACCTGCTGGTCTATGGCGAGGTGGTGCAGACCCCACAGGTGCAACTGGCCCAGGCGCTTGCAGCCACCACGGGCGGCAGGCTGGGCCAGGTGTATTTCGTAAGCTCAGGGTCAGAGGCTATAGAAGGGGCCATCAAGCTGGCCAAGCGCCATACCGGGCGCTACCAGATTGTCAGTTGCCGCCAGGCCTACCACGGTTCTACCCATGGTGCCCTGGCCGCCGGCGGGGGCGAGGGCTACAAACCCGGCTACCTACCCCTGGTGCCAGGCTTTAAGCACATCCGCCACGGCGTATTAGAGGATCTGGACCGCATCGGCTGCCGCACCGCCGCCGTCCTCATAGAGCCCGTGCAGGGCGAGGCCGGCGTGCGCGATGCCTCCCCCGCCTACTGGCAGGCCCTGCGCCAGCGCTGCACAGACATGGGCGCCCTGCTGATGGTAGATGAGATACAGACCGGCTACGGGCGCACCGGTACCTTCTGGCACTACCAGCAACTGGGCATCGAGCCAGACGTCATCGTCACGGCCAAGGGCATGGGTGGCGGTATGCCCCTGGGGGCGTTCATGGCCGCAGAGTCTGTAATGGCCAGCCTGAAGGCCAACCCCCTGCTGGGGCACATTACGACCTTCGGTGGCCACCCCGTCTGCTGCGCCGCCGGCCTGGCCACCCTAAACGTGCTGCAAAACTCAGACCTCATTGCCCAAGTACCCCACAAGGCCCGCCGCTTTGCCCAAGGCCTCGCACCCATCGGCGAGCTCCGCCATGCCGGGCTGCTGATGGCCCTGGAGGTGGGCAGCTTCGAGCGCGTCCTGGCCATCCAAAAGCGCCTGCTAGAGGCCAACCCCGCCGTACTCACCGATTGGTTCCTCTACTGCGACACCGCCCTTCGCCTGGCCCCACCCCTCACCATTTCAGACCATGAGATAGACTTGGCTGTAGAAGCCATCCGCGCAGCAGTTTCGTAGCTAGTAAAAGGCAAAGCCCACCAGCCATGAGCTAGCCATAGTGTTGCCATACAGTCTCCAAACGCAAAAAGCCCGGCACAGGTGCCGGGCTTTGCCATAGGAGATGCAGGTAGCTTACGCCGCCACCGTCACCCCATCCAACACGTCGTTGAAGCGGCGCTCGGGTCGGTTGGCGTAGCTGCCTTTGTGGTAGGCGTAGCCAGCAATCAGCGGCATAGCCAAGGTGGCCTCGGCCCAGACCATCTGCTCGTACACGGTATCAACCTTGCCCCAGCTGCAGGCCTCCTTCAGCGTAGAGCCCGAGAGGGCACCGTCGCGCTCGTCGGCTACGGTAATCTGCACGGCGTAAGCGTGCATGGGGGCCTCTTGCTCCAGAATGTCGGTGGCCACCACAATGTCTTGCACAAAGTTTTTGGGTACGCCGCCGCCAATCATAAAGATGCCCGATGCCGGGTTGTGCAGCTTGATTTTGGTAATCTCCAAAAAGTCTTTGGCGCTGTCAATGCTCACGTGGCTCTCGGGGTTGTGCCACTGGTGGTGCACCAGGCCAAAACCGGCCGAGCAGTCAGAGAAGGCGGGCACGAAGATGGGCACACCCTTCTTGTAGCACTGCCACACGATGCTGTCCTCGCGGTAGGGGGCGTACTTCTCGTTCTCGTCCAAAAAGCGGCCCATCTCGCGGATAAACTCGCGGCTGCTGTGGGGCTTTCGGGGCAGCCAGTTGCAGATGTCGCCAATCACGGCATCGCAAATGCGCAGGTCTTCTTCGTCGATGAAGGTGTCGTAGATGCGGTCGATCATCAGCTCGCGCAGCTCCTGATCGTCTATGCCGTAAGGCGTGCCGATGTAGTGCTTGAAGCCAAGGGCCTCAAAAAAGTCCTGGTCCACGATGTTGGCACCCGTCGAGACGATGGCGTCCACCATGTTGTTCTTTACCAGATCTACAATCACCTGCTTGAGGCCAGCCGATATCAGCGAGCCGGCCAGGGTCAGAAACACGGCGCAGTCCTTATCCTCCTGCATCATGTTGAAGATCTTGGCGCCCCGGGCCAGGTTCCGGGCCTGGAAAGCCATGCCCTCCATAGCCTCTACCATCGGCACCACGTTGTGGGCCTTCATGTCTATGTGTTGGATGGTTGCCTGCAGCAACTCCTGCTTACGCGCGTTCATTACTCAAAAATACAACGGTGCGGCCCCATAAGTTCAGCCCTTTATCTTCAAGAAATGCAGAAAGCTATTGGATAAACCGTGTAAAATGGGAAAGCAGGCGACCATTTTATAACCTTTCCGCGAATTTTTGGCCGCCTGTGGTGACGAAGTGGGAACAGAGTAGGACGGAAGCAGGATGAAAAAATTTCTGCTTTTTAACGCTCAGACGCATTCTGCCACAAGCATTTACCTGCGCCTCGCATCTTTACCCCCATGCGTGCATGGCTTACCCTTGCGTTGCTTGGCCTGGCTGCTTGTGCCAAGCAGGCCCCGCCAGCACCACAGCCTACACTCCCTGCCCCTCCTGTAGTTGTGCCTGCCAGCATTGCCCGAGGCGCAGACATCAGCTGGCTCACAGAGATGGAAGACAGCGGCCGCACCTGGCGCAACCGCCAAGGCCAGCCACAACCCCTGCTCACCATCCTCAAGGCGCAGGGCATCAACGCCATCCGCCTCCGCATCTGGGTGCAGCCTGCTACCCCCTACAACGCCCTGACTGACGTGCTGGCCAAGGCACGCCGAGCCCAGGCTGCAGGCATGCGCATCATGCTAGACTTCCACTACGCAGACAGTTGGGCAGACCCCGGCCAGCAGCCCAAGCCCCGCGCATGGGCAGGCCTCGCAGGCCGCGCCCTGGCAGGGGCGCTGCACACCTACACCCGCCGCACGCTAGATACCCTCCGCCAGGCAGGCATTGCCCCGGCCTGGGTGCAAGTAGGCAACGAGGCCAGCGCCGGTATGGTATGGCCCAATGGCCGCCTGCCAGATAGCCTGCCCACCATGGCAGCTTTGGTAGATACAGGCTACGCCGCCGTCAAGGCCGTGTTTCCGCAGGCGCAAGTCATCTTCCATCTCGATAATGGCTACAACAACCCCCTCTACCGCTACGTGCTAGATGGCCTGGCCCGCTACCGAGCCCGCTTCGACGTCGTCGGCATGTCGCTCTATGCCGATGCCAGCAACTGGCAGGCCTACAGCCAACTCTGCCTCTCCAACGCCCGAGACATAGCCAACCGCTACGGCAAGCCCGTCTGCCTGGTAGAGGTCGGCATGCCGCAAAACCAAGGCCCCACCTGCAAGCAGTACATCCGCGGCCTGTTAGAGGGTATGGCTACGCTGCCCAATAGCCAAACCCAAGGCGTCTTCTACTGGGAGCCCCAGGCCTACCAATGGCGAGGCTACCGCCTAGGCGCCTGGCAAGACGACGGCCGCCCCACAGAAGCTTTAGAGGCATTTGCCCCCTAGGCTTTCAGGGCGACTTTTGCCCAACACTGCCCACCCCTTACACGCGCAAGCACAAGCACTTAATGTAGCATTAGGTGCCTTGGGCAGCCCTCTACTTTTGAATCGGTCGTAAGGCGCATCCCCCCTCTGGCATCAGCCGGGCGGAAGATACGAAGCACGGCCGACGTAGTTCCCATAGCCAATCAGATTTAGCCGGACGCTCAAAGCTCCACCTGTCCAGTTTGCTTCAGGCCCTTGGCCTGCAGGCGTAGGCAGCAGGGGGGCAGTGGTGCAGTTCCCATACGTTTGCAGGTCCCCTTGCGGCCAGGCCACCTTGAGTTTGCGCCGCCAGGGATGCCCCACAGCTTACGCATAGGCGCTGGCCCTGCGCCCCGGCACCCCACGCCGCTCGTTAGCTCTAAGGAGGAGCTTTGGCGGCCGACTAAATCTGAACCTGGCTAGCCCTGGGAGGCTACACCTACTCTAAAGCCAACCCAGCCCTCGCACCTACCCAAAGCCTACACGGCAACGGGCACAGGCGCAGGCAGGCCCCGGCCCGGCAGAGTGTGGCAAGGCCCGTACGCCCCGCGCACAGGCTTTGCCCCTCTGCCGGGCCCACAACGGGCCCGCTTGCCTTGTACCACAGCCGCCACGGCCGCAGCCGGCGCAAGGGCACATTCCAAAAAAACACGCCATGCGTGAAGACGTACTCGCCAGCCTGATGCAGCTCTTTGCCATTTTGGGCAAGCTAGAGCAGGCACCCGGCTCGCACAGAGAGGTGGTTTCGCATTTTCTGCACGAGCAGCTCTCGGCAGAAGACCCCCACCGCTGGCTATCCATTTACGACGAATACCTGGCCACCATCCTGGGCCGGGCCGGGGCTAATGCCTATGGGGCTCACCTGTCTGTAAAAGACTCTAGCCGCCTGCTGCGCATCTGCATGCAGATCAACGGCGAGCTGGGCCAGCGCCAAAAAGCGCAGGTGCTCTTCATCCTCTTCAGCTTTTTGGCCTCGCAAGAGGTCCTCTTGGCAGAAGAGCGTGAGTTCCTCGTCTCTGTGGCCGACATCTTCAACATCACCCAGGCCGAGTTTGCCAATATAGAGGCCTTTGCCACCGGCCAAAGCCTGCCCCAAGCCCACGCGCAAGACCTGCTCACCATAGGCCGCACTGCAGAGCTGGCCACCGTTGGCAACCCCCGCTGGCTAGAGGCCCCAGCGCTAGACGGCCAGCTCGCCGTTTTGCGCATGCCTGCCATCGGCATGTATTTGGTGCGCTACCAGGGCCGCGCGCCCATGTACCTCAACGGTGTGGCCATGCGCCCCCAGGCCATCTATTGCCTAGAGAGTGGCGCATCTCTCCGCAGCAACACGCCAGACGAGCCGCCGATCTACTACTCAGACATCGTCTCTAAGTTCTCTGAAGAGAGCCGCACCCACAGCCTCACCTTCGAGGCCCGAGACGTAACCTTTAAGTTTCCCAACGGCCGACAAGGCCTTCATACCCTAAGCTTTGCCGAGGAGGCCGGCCACATGATTGGCCTGATGGGCCCCTCCGGCGCAGGCAAAAGCACCCTGCTAGAGGTGCTCAACGGCAACCTGCGCCCCAGCAGCGGGCAAGTGCTCATCAACGGCAAAGACCTGTATGCCCACAAAGGCCTCTTCAAAGGCGTCATCGGCTACGTGCCACAAGACGACCTACTGATAGAAGAGCTCACCGTAGAGCAAAACCTATTCTACGCCGCCAAACTCTCGCTCGGCAGTCATACAGACGAGCAACTGCATGGCGTAGTGGCCAAAACGCTAGAAAGCCTCGGCCTGAGCCACATCGGCCAGTTGCGCGTGGGCTCGCCCATGCAAAAGACCATCTCGGGTGGCGAGCGCAAGCGCGTCAACATCGGCCTGGAGCTGCTGCGTGCCCCGCAGGTGCTTTTTGTAGATGAGCCGACCTCGGGCCTCTCCAGCCGAGACTCGCTCAACGTCATGGAGCTGCTCAAGAGCCTGGCAGAAGACGGCAAGCTGGTCTTTGTCGTCATCCACCAGCCCAGCTCGGATATCTACAAGATGTTCGACCGCCTCTGCATCCTCGATACGGGCGGCTACCCCATCTACTACGGCAACCCCGTAGAGGCCATCCGCTACTTCAAAAGCCGGGCCGGCATCATCAACAAAGACCAAGCCCTCTGCCACGAGTGCGGCAACGTCAACCCAGAGCAAGTCTTCGACATCGTCGAGACACGCGTGGTAGACGAGTACGGCCGCTACCTCAACAAGCGCCGCTACAGCCCCCAGCACTGGTACGAGCAGTACCAGCAGTTCATCCGCCCGCCCAAGCTTAAAACAACGGTGGGCCGCTACCTGGCTGCTTATAAAAAGGCCCCCATCTGGCGGCAGCTCGTCACGTTTGTACAGCGCGACGTGCTGGCCAAGCTGCACAACCAGCAATACCTGGCCATCAACCTGCTAGAGGCGCCGTTGCTGGCCATCTTACTGGCTTACGTGTTCAAATACTACAAAGTAGATGAGCTCAACCCGACCGGCTACGTCTATCAAGAGAATGAGAACATCGTCGTCTATTTCTTCATCTCTGTGATTGTGGCGCTCTTCTTAGGGCTCACCGTCTCGGCCGAGGAGATTTTTAAAGACCGCCGCATCTTAAAGCGAGAGAGCTTTTTGCACCTGAGCCGCCATGCCTACTTCACAAGCAAGGTGCTCATCCTCTTCACGCTCTCGGCGGTGCAGACGGCGCTCTTCGTCTGGATTGGCAACCACATTCTGGAGGTGCAAAGCCTGGGGTGGCAGAGCTGGCTGGTGCTGTTCTCTACCAGTTGCTTTGCCAACCTGCTGGGGCTCAACATCAGCTCGGCCTTCAATTCGGCAGTTACCATCTACATCCTAATCCCGATCTTGCTCATACCGCAGTTGGTGATGGGTGGCCTGGTCATCAAGTTTGACCAGATCAACCCTGGCCTGCGAGACGGTGACGCCGTACCCGTCTGGGGCGAGGTCATGGCCAGCCGCTGGGCGTTCGAGGCCCTGGCCGTCACGCAGTTTAAGGATAACCCGCACCAAGCCCCGCTCTACCCCTACGACCGTGTACTGGCCCAGGCCGACTACAAGCGCCAATACCTACTCCCCGTGCTAGAAGGTAAGGTAGAGTATTGCGACCTGCACCTCAACACCCGAGACCGTGCCGAGATGGCCCGCATAGACCGTGAGCTGCGCATCTTGTGCCAGACACTATCACAAGAGGCAGGCCGCCACCCCCGCCTCCGCCTAGAGCCACCCTGCGGCCTCAGCTTTGCCAACTACACCCTGGCCGAGGGCCAAAAGCTGCACACGGTTATAGCAGCCCTTAAAGACCGCTACGCCGACATCTACAACCAAGCCGCCCGCCGCCGAGATGCCTACGTGCAAAGCCAGATGGCCACCCCCGCCGCTGCAGAAGCTTACGTGGCCCGGGCCCGCCGCCTAACCAACAACGGCCTGGCAGAGCTCGTCAAAAACACACGCAGCACCGAGCGCATCGCCCAAGAGGGAGACCGCCTCGTCCAGAAGATTTCGCCCATCTACCACGTGCCCGCGCAACCGGCACACTGGTACAACTTCCGCACCCACTTTTTTGCCCCGCAGAAGTACCTGGCGGGCCATTGGTGGGACACGCTCTACTTCAACCTGGCCATCCTCTGGCTGATGACGGCGGCGCTCTACGGTATGCTCTACCACGGCACGCTGGCCCGTTTCATCCGCGCCCTGGAGGGCCTGCGCCGGCGCCCCTAGGGTTCTTGCAACAAGACATATTTTTTGGATATAGTTTGGCTTAAAAACAGCAAAGCCCCCCGGTAGTGCCGGGGGGCTTTCTATTTGTGCCTCAGGCTTACCTTAGTGCGGGCCCGAGGGCTCCCTGCACACATATGGACGCCACCCAAGCCTACCACCAGCACACCGAGACCATTGCCACCCTGCCCCAGCGCCTGCATACCGTGGCGCAGGCCCTGACCCCGGCCCGCATGGGCCTGAGCTACCGCCCCGGCGGGTGGACGGCCGCCCAGATCATCCACCACCTGGCCGACAGCCACCTCAACGCCTATACCAGGCTGAAACTATCGCTGACCGAGGCGCAGCCTACCATTAAGCCTTACGACCAGGACGCCTGGGCAGCCCTGCCTGACGCCGCCCAACCCGACGTGGCCGACAGTCTGCAACTGCTGACAGCCCTGCACCGTCGCTGGGCCCAATGCCTCCGCACCCTGACCCCAGCCCAGCGCACCCGTACTTTTTACCATCCCGAAGACGACGTCGTCCGCACCATAGACGAGCAGGCGGCGCTCTACGCCCGGCACGGAGACCACCACCTGGCCCAGCTCCATACCATTCTGGCACTGGATGCGTAGCCACTTCCGGCGGTTAAAAGCCCTTGGTAAATCTTGCCCAGCAGGCTTAAGAAGACGTATGTGCGAACAATCTAAGCCATAACAAATTTTGCAACAATTGCAAAAATTGGAAAATAGTGTTCTAAATACGGAAAATTGGGCATCGGTCCTTAATAGCAAAACCCCAATAACACTGCATTCGGGGCTCTTTTAGAGGTTTGGTACGCTTTGGCACAGCTATTGGCATAAGGAAAATCGTCTGGCCAGGGACGGCCCGGGCTCTACCTCCGGTTGGGGGTGAAGCCTGAGCCGCACCAGACTTGGGTACGGAGGATGGAAGCGATGCCCCTGCGGCGTCGGGCTATCTGGGCGCAAGCCCTTCCTGAGTCGGCTGGTCCTTCGGTAGCACAGGCCGGGGGAGGGAGAAGGGAAGGCGGTTGCCCTGCAGCCGCCCTCCTTAAAAAACCGCCGCGGTGGTCCAAACACCATCGGGTTGTGCCGGCAAGCCCAGGCTCACTACAACAAGGTCTTGGCAACCAGCTAAAAAACGACTTAATAAACCGGGCTAGTTTGTGCCTAACAAGCTGGCCCGGTCTTTTTTAAGGCAGCGGCATGCCGCCTTTCTAGACTACAAGCAGAGGTAATGGCCAAATCCATGCTCCTGCCAGGCAAACCGGACCCCCCTATGCCGCGCACAGAGGTCTCCGCTGTCCTGATTACCCACAACCAGCTGCACCATGTTAGTACCCGACTTGCCCTGCTCAGACCTACGGATGCTAGGTAAATTTCTGGCCATGATGCCTACGGGCATGCCGGGTGTATCTACCTGGCATTATACGCTGCATCCTGAGGGTAGTATGGCATGGCTCTGGCCAGACGAGGCCAGCCATGCTTTGATAGGCCAGGATTTGGCAGAGTGCGTAGAGATTAAAAACGACGGCCCTCTGGCCCAAGGCCAGGCACCGGCCGAGCAAATGCTGACGCTGCCAACTCCGGCCGAGCTTCTGGCGCCCTGGCATAAGGCACTGGGCACCTTTACGGCAGCCTTCTACATGGAGCCCCAGCGCCCCGGGCGGTGCCTGCATCTGCTGCTTGGCCGCGGTGCCGAGGTCGTAGGTAAAGTTTCCATCGGGTTAGACGATGCGGCCAGGCAGAGCCAGGCCCAGCAGCTAAGCCTGCTGATGCATTTGCAGCAGCAGCCCCTGGCGCACACCATGTTGCCCGAGCTGGTGCCGGTGCAAGGCCAGACGGCCATCTGCCTGCCCGCACACACGCGCCAAACGCAGCTAACCCAAACGCACTGGAGCGCCTTGCAGGCCTGGCAGGCACAAACGGCAAAGCCCTGTACCCTGGGCAGCCTGGCCTGGTGGACGGCAGCCTTGCAAAGGGTGGAGGCATTGGAAGATGCACCTAGCCTGTATCCACAATTGGTGCCCATGCTCCGCATCCTGGCCGAGCGTGTGCAGGCAGACATGCCTGTGCTGGCCGGCTTGCACCACGGCAACTTTTGCCCCAAATACACTGCCGTGGCCGAGGGCAAACTGCTGGCCTGGCATTGGCTACAGGCCACTATGGCCGCACCGCTTGGGCTAGATGCCATGCATTTTGTATGGGAGAGCTACCTGGCCTCGGGCCGTGTGAGCTTTAGCCTGCTGCAAGCCCGCCTACAGGCGCTGGCCGGGCCCTTAGGCCCCATGTTAGTTGGTTTTAGCAGACACCAGCAGACCCTCTCTGCCCTGTATCTGGTAGATGCGGTGGGGCGCTACATGGCTGGACACAAGGCCGACGATATCCATGACGCTGCCGTGCGCCGGCGCCTGGCCCTGTACAACGATGCCCTGCGCCACTGCCTGCAAACGCCCAAAGCCGGCAAAACCGGCGGAGCCTGGGGCCGCGTGGCAGCCGTGGCCACCCGCATATTACCACAGTGGGCCCATCGGATGGCTACACCGCAGCACCACCTAATAGGAAGTGTGGGCCACTGGTAGAGCAAGCGCGGTTCGCAAAGTGGGCAATACTTGCCTTGCCTCTTCTACCACGTGCCAGATGGCCCTTGCAGCCTCGGGCATAAAGCGCTCTGCTATGGCGTGGTTTAGCATTTGCAGCAGCGGGTCGTAATACCCGGCCGTATTTACGATCACGATAGGCTTGGCAAACAGGCCTAGCCTGCGCCAGGTAATCACCTCCAGCAGTTCTTCTAGCGTTCCGCAGCCGCCGGGCAGGGCCACCACGGCATCTGTACCTAGCAGAAAGGTGCGTTTTCGTTCGTGCATGTCTGCCACAAAGCGCATGTCGGCTACGGCGGTGTGGGCCCACTCCAGCTCGCGCATAAAATGCGGCATGATGCCCGTAACCTGCCCGCCGCCGGCCAGCACGGCGTCGGCCACGGCGCCCATCAGGCCAGTGCCACCACCGCCATAGACAAGGGCAACTCCTTCTGCGGCCATATGCTCGCCCAAGGCCTGGGCAGCTTGCAGGTACACGGGGGCCACGTCGGCACTAGAGGCCGCATAGACACAAATCTGTTTGAGCGATGGTTCCATCTTCTGGCCCGCAAGGTACGGTGTGGCTAGCCCACGGGTACGGCGTGCTGGGCTACACCCGGCCTGCGCAAAAACCAGCTGATTACGGCACTGACGGCCGTAAACGCCAGGCACCAGTAACCAACCCGCTCGTAGCCGCCGATGGGGGCCAGTTTGGTGGCACCCTCGTACACGAGCCAGCCTGCCACGTAGCTTGCCAGGCCACTGCTGACCTGCTGCACGCAGCTGATGAAGCCCATATAGCTGCCGCGGTGGCGGGCATCTACCTGGTCGTTAATGAGGGCCATGGCAGGTATAAACCGCGAGCCCGAGAAAACAAAAAACATGCCCGTAACGATGAGCACCTGCCACAGGGGTATGGGCGGCAAATGGCTAATCAACCAGATGGGTACGGTAGAGGTAAAGCAAATAATCAGAAACATCTGCGCCCGGCCAAACCTGTCGGCCAGCCAGCCCGTGGCCGGGTTGGTGCCAAACTGCAGCAGCCCGCCCACGATGTAGATCAGCGATAGCTGGCCCTCTTGCAAGCCGACGTTGCGCATCATGTAGGTGCTCAGCAGGGGCACTAGGGTGAAGTGCCCAAAAACCTGGGTACACATCAGCCCCAGGCCCAGCAACTGCCCCCTGCTTTGCAACACGCGGCCCACAACCTCGGTTGGCAGGCTACGGCGCTCTTGGCGCATAAGGTGGCCGCGCAAGGCAGGGGCAAAGGCCCATACCAATACCCAGATGCCTACCGATAGCCCTGCCAACAGCAAGAAGGGCGCTTTCCAGCCCAGGTGCTGGGTGATGTACAGCGCCAGCGGGATGCCCAGCACACTGGCAATGGGGAAGGCCGCCATCACAAAGCCCAGCGCCTTGCCCCGGTCTTGCGGCGGGACCACGTCTGCCACGATGGCCGTAACCAAAGAGCCCACAATGCCCCCAAAGGCACCGGCCAGGATGCGGGCTATCATCAGCCCGCCAAAGCCATTGGCCAGGCCGCACCAGGCCGTGCCACCAATAAAACCGGCAAAGAGCAAAAGCAGGGCCTGTTTCCTGTCGAAGCGGTCTATAAAGAATGCCCCTACAAACCCCACGATGCCTGCGGCAAAGGTGTAGGCGCTCACCAGGGTAGCAAAGCGGGCCGGCGTCAGGTGCAGCTCGGCTTGCAGACGCGGGCCCAGCGGCAGCATCATCACAAAGTCGAGCACGTGGGCAAACTGGATGGCCACCAGCAGCGCGATCAAAGAGGCGAGTTTTTTCACAGTTTCAGGTGGCCTGGCCCCGCTGCCGGGGCCAGGCCATTATGCAAAAGTCGTATATCGCAGGGGGCTGTGCCCGGGTTGGGGCAAAGTTGGCCTATATTGCCATCCCATGAGTTTCTTGATTGTCTTAGGCTTGGTGGCCTTGGTGGCCCTGATGATTGTATTTGGCACGTTTGTAACCGTGCAGCAGGGCACGGTGGCCATCATCACCATTTTCGGGCGGTACAGCCGCATCCTACGGCCCGGCCTGAACGTCAAGATTCCCTTCATCGAGGCCATCTACCGACGGTTCAGCGTGCAGAACCGCTCGGCCGAGCTGGCCTTTCAGGCCATCACGCAAGACCAAGCCAACGTTCACTTTAAAGCGCTGCTGGTGTATGCCGTGCTGGATACGCAAGAGGAGACGCTCAAGAACGTGGCCTTCAAGTTTGAGAGTGAGGCTCAGTTTATGGTGGCCCTAACGCGCACCATCGAGGGGTCTGTGCGGGGGTTTGTGGCCACCAAGAAGCAGTACGAAATCCTGTCTCTGCGCAACGAGATCGTCCACGACGTGAAAAACCAGCTAGACCAGGTGCTGGAGAGCTGGGGCTACCACCTCATAGACCTGCAGTTGAACGACGTAACCTTCGACGATGCCATCACGCGCTCTATGGCCCAGGTGGTGGCCAGCGCCAACCTGAAGGCCGCCGCCGAAAATGAGGGCCAGGCCTTGCTTATTACCAAAACCAAGGCCGCCGAGGCAGAGGGCAACGCCGTCAAAATCAGCGCCGAGGCCGAGCGTATTGCCGCCCAGCTCCGCGGGCAGGGCATGGCCCTCTTCCGCAAAGAGGTAGCCAAGGGCATGGCCGATGCCGCCCAGCAGATGCAGACCCAAAACCTGGATGCCAGCTTCTTGCTCTTCTCTATGTGGACGGAGGCCATCAAAAACTTTGCCGAGGCAGGAGAAGGGAACACCATCTTCTTAGACGGCAGCCCAGAGGGTATGGAGCGCGTGCTGAAGCAGATCATGGTGCATACGCAGCGCCCCGGTTTGGGGGGCTAAAGGCAAGGGTTAAAAATTGCCCGATAGCACCGCCTTTAACCTTTGGCCGACCGTAACGCTGGCCCTAACGATAGATGCCAGGCGCCTACTTCTTCTTATAAACAATACTTATCGGCACCCCCGCCAGGGGGAAGTGGCCGCGCAGCTTATTCTCTAGGTAGCGGGTGTAGCTGTCTGAGACGTACTGGGGCAGGTTGCAGTAAAAGGCGAAGGTGGGCGCGTGCGTAGGTAGCTGTGTTAGGTACTTAATCTTTACCGACTTGCCCTTGTGGATGGGCGGCGGGTAGGCCTCTATCTCGGGCAGCATTTTATCGTTGAGGGCAGAGGTGGGCAGCTTGTCGCGGCGGGCGTGGTACACCTCAATCATCGTCTCTACCGCTTTCATCAGACGCTGCTTGGTGTGGGCTGATACAAACACTACCGGCAGGTAGCTCAGCGTTGGCAGCCGCTCGCGGATGGCCTCTTCGAAAACGCGGGTAGAGCTTTGGTCTTTGCCCTCGTAGGCATCCCATTTGTTGACAAGCAGCACCACCCCTTTTTTGGCCTGTACCGCCGTCAGGATGATGGTGATGTCTTGCGCCTCTAGGCCGCGGGTGGCGTCTAGCACCACCAGGCACACGTCTGACGTTTCGATGGCCTTGATCGTGCGCAGGGTGCTGTAAAACTCAATCTGGTCTTCGCGCAGCTTGCTTTTGCGGCGCAGGCCGGCCGTATCGGTCAAGATAAACTCGTGCCCAAAGGCTTTGTAGCGGGCATCTATGGCATCGCGCGTGGTGCCAGCTATGTCGGTTACGATGTTACGCTCGTAGCCGAGCAGGGCGTTGGTCAGGCTGCTTTTGCCGGCGTTGGGGCGGCCTACCACGGCCACGCGGGGGATGCCCGCATCGGGGTCTTCGTCTTGGTCTTCTTGCAGGTGGATGCAGATGGCGTCCAGCAGGTCTCCGGTGCCGCTGCCCGTCATGGCAGATATCTCCCAGACGTCGCCAAGGCCCAGGGCGTAAAACTCGCCGGTGTAGTGGTTCTCCAGCTTGGTTTCTGCTTTGTTGGCTACCAGAAACACCGGCTTTTTAGAGCGGCGCACCACGTTGGCAAACTCCTCATCCAGCCCGGTGAGGCCTTGGGTGGTATCTACCAGAAAAAGGATGACATCGGCCTCCTCCAGCGCGAGGCGGACCTGGTCTCGGATGGCGCCTTCGAAAACATCGTCTGAGCCCTCTACATAGCCCCCCGTGTCTATGACGGTGAAGTTCTTGTTCTGCCACTCGGCGTAGCCGTAGTGGCGGTCTCGGGTAACGCCGGCTTGGTTGTCCATTATAGCCTGGCGCTGGCCAATGAGGCGGTTGAACAGGGTGGACTTGCCCACGTTGGGGCGGCCTACGATGGCCACAAGGTTGCTCATATGTTTCTACCCCACGGCGGGGCCGGCCGCAAGGTGCGCGGGCCGGGGCGGGTTACCTGCGCTAAGCGCAAGCCTGCCAGGCGGTTGGGCCAGCAAAGGTACGGTGTGGAGGTTGAGAAGGTGTCGAATTGACTTGCGTACATGTTGCCGTGGGCTGGCCCCCGCTACAACCACCTCAACTTCTCAGCTCCACACAGTACCTTTAGCCCGATTCGCTGTCTGCACACCATTTCTATGCCTTATGCCCGCCTGGCCGGTGTCGGCCACTATGTACCGAGCCGCGTGGTAACCAACCACGAGCTGGCCACCTACATGGATACCTCTGATGCCTGGATTCAAGAGCGCACGGGCATCAGAGAGCGTCGCTGGTATGCCCAAGGGCAAGATACCGTGGCTGGTATGGGCACCGCTGCCGCCCGCCAAGCCCTAGAGCGTGCCGGGCTGCAGCCGGCAGACGTGGACTTTATCGTCTTCTGTACCATTACGCCAGACTATTACTTTCCAGGTGGGGGGGTGCTGCTAGGCAGAGACCTGGGCCTTGTGGGCGTGGGGGCGCTAGACATCCGCAACCAGTGCTCGGCATTTGTCTATGGCCTCTCCGTGGCCGACCAGTACGTCCGCTCGGGCATGTACAAGTGTGTGCTGGTGGTAGGCTCAGAGATACAAAGCTCGCTGCTAGACCTATCTGACCGGGGCCGGAGCGTGTCGGTCATCTTCGGAGACGGGGCCGGGGCGGCCGTTGTAACGGCGTCTGACAGGCCCGGTATCCTATCTACGCACCTGCACGCCGACGGCCGCTATGCCGAGGAGCTCTACGTGCGCGAGCCCAGCAGCAGCGGCGGCCACCGCCGCTACGTAGAGATGCAGGGCGACGAAGGCACCTGGGCCCACATGAATGGCAACGCCGTCTTTAAGCATGCCGTGCAGCAGTTTCCGGCAGCCGTGCGCGAGGCCCTGGCAGCCAACGGCAAAACCGTCGAAGAGCTAGACTTGCTGGTGCCGCACCAGGCCAACCTGCGCATCAGCCAATACATTGCCCAAGAGCTGGGCCTGCCGGCGGCCAAGGTCGTCTCTAACATAGAGCATTATGGCAACACGACGGCGGCCTCAATACCCATCGCCCTCTCTGAGGCGTGGGAGCAGGGCCGGGTGCACGAGGGTGACCTGATTTGCCTGGCGGCCTTTGGCTCGGGCTTTACCTGGGGCTCGGCCCTGCTGTACTGGTAGGTACACCTTGCGCCTGCCACACCCTTAACCTATAATAACTTGCAGCCGAGGCCTGCCCGGGCCTTACTTTGCCCGGGTGCGGCCCTAGAGGCGTTGCACCTGCCCTCAACTAAACTTGCCTATGACAACCCTCCGATACTTGTTGATGGCCTGCCTGCTGCTGCCAGGCCTGGCCCTGGCCCAAACCACCGCCACACCGCCCGAAGGCCACCACCTGACCGTTTTCAGCGAGGATGGAGACCGCTTCTTTTTGGTGCTGGATGGAGAGCGCATCAACAAAGAGCCCAACCACCGGGTAGAGCGCTACGGCCTGCGCCGTGGCTGGTACAAGGCCCGCATCATCTTTGACAACGAGAAGCTGACCGACATCAACCAAAACGTGCAGCTAGAGGGCGTAGACCCCGGCTACAACGAGGTGGTCTATGCCATCAAAAAGCGCACGCGCAGGGGCAAGACTACCTACGCCTTGGCCGTTAGCGGCTTCCGGGGTATGAACGAAGGCGCCCCCAAGGGCGTAACCCTAGAGGATGAAACCCCGCCTGCCCCCGCCCCCGGCCTGCCAGACCCCCGGCCCATCCCCGGGCTGGACGATGCCCCCAAGCCGGTGCGAGACGAGCAGCCAAACGTAGATCCCAAGCCGCGCCCCGCCCCCAAAGGCCAGCCATGCCGCCCCGAGCCCGCCATCGAGGCATACATGACGGCCATTGGCGCCGAGGCCTTCCGCGAGGATAAACTGAACGTGGCCAAACAAATCTTGGCAGGCCATTGCTTCACTACGGCGCAGATTCAGCGCATGGCCCCCTTGTTTGCCTTTGAAGACGACCGCCTGGCCTTTGTGAAGGCAGCCTACCCCGCCGTGGCAGACCCTGCCAACTATTTCAGGCTCAACAGCGTCTTTTCTTTTAGCAGCAACAAACAGGCGCTTAGCAGTTTCATCCAAAGCCAGCGGCGCTAGCCTTAGGGCCAGCAGCTATAAACAAGAAAGCCCGGCACGTATGCCGGGCTTTCTTGTTTATGGGATTGTCAGGCCTTAGCGGACTTCAAAAGTCTCTACCGCTACCTGGCCGCCGCGGCTAAGCTCTAGCTGGTAGGTGCCAGGTGCCAGCGCAGCCAGGTTAAAGGGCTGCAAGGCGCGGTCTTCTGCAATGCGGAGCACCATCAGCTCGGCACCATGCGCATCCAGAATGCGGGCTTTGACGGGCGCCGCCTCTTGCTTGATGATGGCCACCTTCAGGCTATGGGGTGCGGCCGCGTTGCGGTAGGTCTGGTACACAAAAGCCGTCAGCCCATGGGCGTTGGGCTGGGCGCTTGGCTTGGCCGCGCCAGAGGCAGGGCCTGCCTGGGCAATGGGGGCGGCCAGGGCGGTAAGGGCAAAGAGGGCAGAGGCGAGCAGCGTTTTCATAGGGTTGTGTTTGGGTTTGTTTTGATACAATACTACCCAAAAGCCCAGCGGGCCGCTATTGCCAAGCCGGCCTGCTGCCCAACCCCGCGGGTGAACGGTAGGCACCAACGGGTTGAGTGGCAGCCCGCAAGGCTACCGCCGGTTGCGCTCCATCCAGCTCTGCAAGATGATGCTGGCCGACACTTTGTCGTACAGGGCCTTGTTTTGCCGGGCCGTTTTGGTAAGGCCTGCCTGGCGGATGGCGGCCGTAGCCATGCGGGTGGTGTAGCGCTCGTCTTCGGGCTCTACGCGCAGGGCGGGGTAGGCATTCCGCAGCCGGTTGATGAGCTGCTGGGCCTGGGTATGCAGGGCACCAGGCTCGCCCTTCTCGTTGACGGGCAACCCGACAATTACGGCCTCTACCGCCTCTTTTGCCAGGTAGGCCTGTAGCCAGGCCCAAAGGCCTTTGGTCTCTACCGTCTCTAGCGGCGAGGCTATGATCTGCAACGGATCTGTGGCGGCCACGCCGGTGCGTTTCTGGCCCAGGTCAATAGCAACAAGGCGAGGCACGGTCTTATTTAATTAAAAATTAAGAATGAAGAATTAAAAATTACTGTGGGCCGCACGCCTAAAGTAATGGGGTGGGGGTGCAAGGCTTCTCTTTAATAAAGCAACGTGCCACCCCTGGGGTAGGGGTGGCACGTTTTGAAGGCAGGCTGTTGGGTGGGCCTAGCGCGTAAGCACGATTTTGGTCCGCAGGCCTTCTGCTTGCAACGTATAGATGCCGGGGGCAACGTCAGACAGGTCTAACTGCTCGGCCAGGGCCAGGGTGCGGATGACCTTGCCAGACACGTCTAGCAGTTGGGCGGTGCGGCCTACCGATTGGGCAGGCAGGCCAGCCAGGCTGATGCGGCCTGTGCTGGGGTTGGGTAGCGCACGCACCTGCAACGCAGCCACGGCGGGGCGGGCGGCCACCAAAGAGCCAATGGAGAGTGTAAAGGCATCAATGGCCATGTTGTCGCCATCGGCACCGCCGGCTACGAAGGCCAGCCGCAGGTTGTCTTGCCCGCGGAAGCGTGTCATGTTGATGAACTCAGCGGCCCACTCGGCCTCGTTAGAGCCCAGCGCGTTGTTGCTGTTGCGGAAGAGGGTCTTCAGCAAGCGGTAGGTCAGCCCGCCGTCGGTAGAGACGCGCACCTGGATAGAATCTGCCCGGGCCAAAAAGTTGCCCGTACGCATGTAGCTCACCGTTAGCACCAGGCTGTCGTTGGGGTAGGCCGCCAGGTTGATGATGGGCGACGTTGCCTGAGACAGTGCCCCGTTGGTAGCGCTGTTGTACGAGGGGAAAACCAGCGCCCCGTCGCCGTCAATGGCAGACAGCGTCGGGCCGCTAGATGCGCCCAAAGGGATGTCTGGCCCGAAAACCAACCACGCACCGGTGCCGCGCAGGGTGGTCACCGTCCAGGGGGCGGGCAGGGTGTCTGGGCTGGCAAAGTTTTCTGTATAAGGCAGTGTGGCAACGGCCTGTCCGCTCACAAAGGTGGCGCGGGCGGTGTCGTTGCCGGCCAGGTCAGCACCTTCGCGCGGGTAGCGGGCCAGGGCCAGCACACGATAGGTGCCGCTGGCCTGCAGGTTGGCCGTGGCGGTAAACACCAGCGTGCCGCTATCGCCAACGGCCAGGGCAGGGCTAAACACAAAGGTTTGCGCGGGCCACGCCACCCCGTTGATGTTGTAGCTGCCCACCACCGTATCTACGGCAGCGCCGCCAACGTTGCGCACCAGCACGCGGATGGGCTCTGTGGCAGACAGTTGCCCGCCGTTGTTGGCAGGCACCAAGATGCGCCGTGCGGCAATGTCTCGCAGCGGGGCAGCGCCGGGGGCGTAGGTAAACTGGAGGCCACTAGCAGGCGCTATGCCCGTAGCAAACCGTACATTGTCTAGAGCGCTTACCATGCGCGTGGTGGTAGCCCAACTGGTGGTGCTGGCGCGGCCGTTAAAGTCTCCGATGGTGCCGCGTAGGCCCACCTGCGCGCCAATAGGTGCGGTGGTGGTGGTGGTCACGTCTCCGTAATGGATGCGGATGGTATTGGTACCCTCTTGCAGGCGGATCTGGAAGTTGATGGAGATGGTCCCCATCAGCCCATAAAGGGCGTATTCTACCCATTGCACCACCAGCTCGCGGTTGGGGGCTGTGCCTAGGGTAGAGTAGGTAAGGCTAGAGGTGGCCTGGCCGAGCAGGTCCATATTGAAGCCTGCGATGGTGTTGACGTTAAAGGCCGAAGACAACGCCCGGCCATTGCCCTGAAACAAGGCCGCGCCCACCTCAGCCGATGCGGTGTCGCCCATTACGATGTAACCGTTGGAGCTGGCCGAAAAGGTTGTGTATGCCGTACCGTTAAAGGTAAAGGTGAAGCCAATGGGCAGGCCGTCGAACGTCTCGTCGTCGTTGGCGGCGGTGCCCAGCTCTGTGCCTGCGGTAATTTCCGAATAAGGCGCCTGTTGTTGGGCAAAGGAGTAGTTGATAACCTGGGCCATGCCTAAGCTTGGCAGGGCCAGGGCAGCGAGGCAGAAAAGTAAAAGTTTGCGCATGGTTAGAGCAGTTTGGGAGGTTTGGAAAACGGAGCAGGACGCGCCGCAGGCATGAGCCCTTACGTGCGCAACTGCAATTTAGGTGCAAGTTGGGGCATTGTTTCTGATTTTTAGGAGAAACGGTGCAGGCAGAGGCCCCGCTGGCCCCGCTCGGTTTGGGGGTTGCATCTTTGCAACCTATGGCCCTCACCGTACTGACCCGCCAACCGTCTGCGGCATCGCCCTTGCTGGCGGCCTTGCGAGACAAAAGCCTGAACACCGACCCAGACCGTTTCCGCGCCAATCTGCGGCGCCTGGGCATGATGACGGCCTACGAGATCAGCAAGACCCTGGCCTACCAGGCCCAGCAGGTAGAGACACCCCTGGGCACCGCAGATGCCCACACCCTGGCCGCCCAGCCCGTGCTGGCCTGCCTGATGCGTGCCGCCCTGCCGTTTTACGACGGCTTTCTGGATGTTTTTCCGCAAGCCGAAAGCGCTTTTCTGGGTACCTACCGGGCTGCCCACAGGCCAGATCATAGCTTTGAGATAGCAACTGATTACCTGGCCTCGCCCAGCCTGGAGGGGCGCGACCTGATCTTGTGCGACCCTATGCTGGCCACAGGCAAGAGCCTAGTGCTCAACTATCAGGCACTGCTCGAACACGGAACGCCTCGGTCTCTGACGGTGGCCTGCGTGGTAGCCGCAGAGCCTGGCATAGAGTATGTGGCCCACAGCCTGCCCCAGGCCAAGATTTTTGCCGTGGCCGTAGATGCCGCCCTCAACGGGCACTTCTACATAGTACCCGGCCTGGGCGATGCCGGAGACCTGGCCTTTGGGCCTAAACTTTAATGGCCTGGCCGTTATCAATCTATTAAGAAACACCCCCGGGCTTTCCTAAGCCCGGGGGTGTTTCGTTTTTTTGTATAGAGAGAAAAAAGGCCGCACCGATACCCTCCCACATCGGCAAGCCTGGCAGGTGCCCTCTTTTTCAGCAGCACTGTTCGGTTGATGTACGCAGCACCGGCCCCCCTGGCCAACAACGATGCCATAGGCGAAGGTCGCCTGGCGCGGCCCAATGCCTTGTTGCTGGCTTTTTTTGGCCTTGCGCTGCTCTATGCCTTTTTGCTGGCGCTAGAGCTGCTCACCCGCTCTGTAAGCCTGCTGGCAGGCCAGAGCCTGCAAACAGTGGTGGCGGCCGCCAATGCACCATTGGTTGGCATATCCATCGGGCTTCTGCTTACGGCCACCGTCCAATCCAGCTCTGCCGTTACGGCCTTGCTGGTGGCGCTGGTATCAGCACAAACGCTGAGCCTGCAGCAGGCCGTGCCCATTGTGTTGGGGGCCAACATTGGCACCACCTTCACGGCGCTGCTGGTGTCTTTCTCGCACATCAAAAGCAAAAAGGAGTTTCGCAAAGGGGTGGGCGCGGCCTTGCTGCACAACTTTTTCAACCTCTGGGGGTGCCTGCTTTTTTATCCGCTAGAGCAAGGCTACCACGTATTGAGCCGTGCCAGCGAGGCTCTTGGCCAGGTGGCGGCACAGTATCTGGGTGTTGGCGCCGGCGCACCGGTGGGCGGGCTTATTACGGCGCTGGTGGGGCCGGTGGCAAGCCGCCTGGTGGGCCCGGGCAAAAGCGCATGGCTGTGGGCCGTAGTAGCACTGATGATTCTGTTTGGGTGCATCCTGCTGTTCCGCACGGTGCTGCGTATTCTTTGGGTCAGAGACTACGAGCTGCGGCTCAACCAGACCGTCTTCAGCAAGCCCTGGCGCAGCCTGAGCCTTGGGGCAGGCCTTACGGCCTTTATCCACTCAAGCACGGTTACTACCACCCTCACTGTGCCCATGGCGGCAGAGGGCGTGGTGAGCATCCGCAAGCTGCTGCCCTACATCATCGGGGCCAATATTGGCACCACCGTCACGGCGTTGATTGCGGCGCTGGGGCGGCCGGGCCCGGCGCTGGCGCTGGCTTTCTCGCACTTTTTGTTTAACCTGGCCGTAGGCCTGCTGGTGATGTGGACGCCCTTGCTCTACAATGGCTTGTTGTTGGCCGTGAGGCGCACGGCCATGGTGTTTGCCCGGCAGCGGGTGCTTGCGCTGGCGTATCTGGTGCTGTTCTTTTTTGCCCTGCCGCTGGTAGTAATCTACCTGAGCGCGCGTTAGGGCCTGCAGCATTACCAATTTAAGATAGAGTTGTGTAGTTTAGCAGCAGGGAAATCCAAACCCTGCCAATACTTTATGTTGCGTTCATACTCCCTCCTGGGCCTGGCTTTGGCCCTCCTGGTGTCTTTCTCTGGCTGCAAGAAAGACGAAGACAACCCGTCGCGTCGCGCTATGCTTACGGCTGGCAACGGTACCTGGAAGCTCACCGCAGTTACGGTTAGTCCTGGCCTGCCCATTGGCGGCACTTTGGTGACAGACTTCTACTCTCAGATTCCTGACTGCACCAAGGACGACCTCTCCGTCTTCTTGACCGCCAGCTCTAATAACTACCGCGAAGAAGAGGGTGCTACCAAGTGCAGCCAGAGCAATCCGCAGGTGAGCGCAACCGGCAACTGGACACTCAGCAACGACGAGAAGACGCTGTCTATCACCAGCACCGATGCTGGCTCTACCACGCCTTCAACAGAAGAAATCACCATCACAAGCATGTCAGGCTCGCAAATGGTGGGTACCTTCCGTGAAGAGTTTGGTACTGTGACATATACCCTAACCGCTACCTGGACGAAGCAATAGCCTAGCCCGACGCCTAGAAAAAGCGCCCACCCCGGTTTGCCGGGGTGGGCGCTTTGCTTTGTTGCCTTTAGCGGATTGTCGGCGTATGAATGATGATATTAACTATTACCAATAAAAAATTGACTAAAAAAATATTTATAGATAAGGCGTTTGGCAAAAAGAAAGAGCCGCCTTATGTTTGTTGCGACATTTCAACCAGTCATATCACATAATCATGCGTAAACTCGCTCTACTTAGCCTGCTGGGTATTGGTCTGCTCTCGCTGGGCAGCTGCAAGAAGGAGGAAGAAGCCGCCCCTACTCGTAAATCACTGCTAACGGCCGGCACCGGTACCTGGAAGCTCACCGCATCTACCATCAGCCCGGGCATCAATGTTGGCGGCACCACCATCACCGACTTCTACGGACAGATGGATGCCTGCGAAAAGGATGACCTTTTCATCTTCACCTCTGCGTCTGCCAACAACTACAAAGAAGAGGAAGGCGCTACCAAGTGCGACCCTGCTGATCCTCAGATTGCCGCAACCGGCAACTGGACGATGAGCAGCGACGAGAAGAAACTCTCAATCACCAGCACCGAGACAGGTGAGACTGTGTCTGAGACAGAGGAGGTTACCATATCCTCTATGACCAGCACGCAAATGGTAGGCACCTTCACGGAGGAGATTGACGGCATTAACTACACACTGACAGCTACTTGGACGAAGCAATAGCCTAGCCCTACGCCTAGAAAAAAAGCGCCCACCCCGGTTTGCCGGGGTGGGCGCTTTGCTTTTTGGGGCCCTACATTGCTAGTTGCGCTGTGCCAGGGTAGCAAAGCCGCTGCGGACGTAGCCCTCTAGCTTGAGGGCTTTGGGGAGCAGCACCTGGTTCTCTAGGTTGGCGTGGGTGGCCAGGTCAGCCTCAAAGGTGGCCAGCTCGTGGTAGAGCACGCGCAGGGGCAGGCTCATACCGGGGCTCACGGTGTAGTTGTGGGTAAGGGCGCGGATGCCAGCCATTTCATCGTCGTGCACCTGGTGCTCGGCGGCAAAGCGGCCGATGGAATGGCGCTCCATCTGCAGCCAGAGCTTCCCGGGGCGGCGCAGCTGGTGGCTGGCCCGCTCAAGCTCGGCTATGTAGATGAAAAGCGTGTCTTCTTCTTCGTGGATGTGGGCGATGAACTCCTCGGCAAACAGGGGGAAGATCAGGCGCAGGTCTTGCGCCAGGGTTTGCTCTGGCCCGTCTGCCCCCTCTAGCCCGCCGATGAGGTAGAGCAAAAAGGGCAACCGCTCGCGGATGAAGAGGTGGTGGGCATGGCGCAGATACTCAATGACCAGGCGGATGGGCATATCTGCCAATACGGCGCGCGAGCCTGCCAGACGCTGCTGCTGCTCTAGCAGGGCCAGCAGGTTGCCCTCGGCCAGGCCCATGCGGGCACATACCTGCTCTAAGGGCTGGCCTGCATGGGCAAAAAGCGATATGCCGTAGCCATGCAAGGCACGGGCCCGGCTCAGGTCTTGCTCCACAAAGGCCCCTACGGTGGCGGGGGCATAAGTTTGGGTATTGGCCATTGCTACAGGCAAGTTAGCGCCTAAGCATCCAAAGCGTTGTGGTGCTTTTCGGCGGTTTTGTCTTTTTCTACTTCCACAGCGCCGTCGGCGTTTTTGTGCACCTCCTTCACTTCTACTTTGACGGCGTGGGCGCTGGGCTCTATCTCTTGGCCATTATAAAGGCTGTACACCTTGGTGAACTCTGCCCCCAGCAGCAGGATGACGGCCGAGTAGTACACCCACACCATAAGCAGCACCACGCTGCCCGCCGCCCCATAGGCAGACTCCGTATCGCTGAACTCGATGTACCAGCCGATAAGGCTGCGCCCGATGCTGAAGAGCAGCGCCGTGATGAAGGCGCCCGTCCAGACGTTGCGCCAGCGCACCACAGCATCGGGCAGCACTTTGAAGATGATGGCAAACAGCACCGTGGTAAACCCGGCCGACACGGCCAGGTCTATGACTTTGGCCAGCAGCTCGGCAAAGGGGCCGAAGACCACCTGCAGATAGCCCGATACCAGGCGCACGGCAGCCTCAACGGCCAGCGACACCAGCAGTAAGAAGGCAATGGCCCCCACCACCGACACCGACAGCCCCCGGTTGATAAGGTACTTGAGCCAGCCTTTCTCGGGCTTGGCCTTAACGCCCCAAACGTTGTTGAGGGCCTCTTGCAGGGCCACAAAGACGGTGGTGCCCGAGATGATGAGCGTCACCAGCCCCACGATGGTGGCCACCGTGCCGCTGTCTGACTTAGACGATGCTGCCACGATGCCCTGGATATCCTTGGCCGTTTGCGCGCCAACAATGCCGCTTAGCTGGCCAAAAAGCTCGCCGCTTACGGCCTCTTGGCCCAGGACCAACCCCGCCAGCCGCAGGATGAGTATGATGACGGCCGGCAGGCTGAAGACGGTGTAGTAGCTCAGGATGGCGGCGTAGTTCATCGGGTTGTTTTCCGAGAAGTCCGTCACGGTTTTTTTGGTGATGGCCCAGAGGTCGGCGGCTTTCATGGGGTTTGGGGCGTTTGGGGGCGTGGTGGCTTGCGCTTTTGTACGCAACTGCGCCTGGCTCTGTTGGCCCGGTGGGCTGCACCTTTGCCCTTGCTATATGGAAGTATTGGCCGTAATACCCGCCCGCGGTGGCTCTAAAGGCCTGCCGGGCAAAAACATCCGCGCGCTGGCAGGCCACCCGCTCATTGCCTACTCGGTGGCGGCGGCCCGGCAAACGCCCGGCATTACCCGCACCGTCTGCAGCACAGACGATGCCGCCATTGCCGAGATTGCCCGGCAATACGGAGCCGAGGTGCCCTTTATGCGCCCGGCCCACCTGGCCCAGGACCTCAGCACCGATCTAGAGGTATTTGCCCACCTGCTGGCCGAGCTGGAGGCGCGCGAGGGCTACGTGCCAGACCTGGTGGTGCAGCTGCGGCCCACCAGCCCCCTGCGCCGCGTGGCCGACATAACCTATGCCCTAGAGCAGATGCAGGCCCACCCGCAGGCCCAGAGCATCCGCGCCGTGGCCGAGAGCCCCAAGACGCCCTACAAAATGTGGACGCTGCCCAGCGCTGAGGCCGGCAGCCCCTATTTACAGCCCATTTTGCCCGCGCCGCCGGACGTGGCAGAGCCCTTTAACGCGCCGCGGCAGGTGCTGCCAGCCATCTACGTACACACGGGTATGCTGGACGTGGTGCGGCCTGCCGTAGTGCGGGCAGGGTCTATGTCAGGCCGGCAGATATTGCCGCTGGTGCACAATGCCGCCCTGGCCGTGGACATAGACACCCTGGCCGACTTTGAAAAGGCTCAGGCCCGGCTGGCTACGCTGCCGGGCCTGGTACGCCCCTAAAACTCGACGATGAAGCCGATGGTAGGCGTGGTGAGGGTGCTGCTGTTGTCTAAGAAGAGGGGAATGGCATTGCTGCCGTCTGCCCGCAAAGGTTGGCCATCTGTGGTGACGAAGCTCTGGCCGTCGGGCGTGCGCTTAAAGGTGTAATTGTCTGGCGCAGGTTGGGCAAAGGCAAAGGCGTTGACAAGGTCCAGGTATAGGTCTAGCGTGAAGCGGCGCCAGTTCCACTTCTTATCGACCCGGATGTCCACCTGGTTGAAGGGCCGCAGCCGCAATGCGTTGAGGCGGCTAAAGTCTAGCACGCCCCTCCCGTTGCTGACGAAGTTGAGGCGGCTGGCAACCGTGTCGAAGGGCGTGAAAGGCGAGCCACCGGCGTAGCGGTACTTGATGCCGACCTCCCAGTTGCGGGGCAGCTTGTAGCCCAGCAGGCCCGAGAAGAGGTGGCGGTTGTCCCATGCGCTGGCCACCAGGCGGCCGTCTCTGCCCGAGAAGCGGCTGACGACGTAGGTATAGCTGGCCGTGGCAAACCAGCGTTTGATGAGCTTCTGCTGGAAAAACAGCTCTATACCATACGTGCGGCCGCGGCCGTCGGCAATGGTGCGCTCGTTGCCGATAGCATCGAACTGTACGCCCTGGTTGGCCAACGAAATGCCATCGCGGGCCGAGAAGGGGTAGTGCTGGTACCACTTGTAAAAACCCTCTACGGTAATGCGTGTGGAGGGCCTTGGCAGATACTCTACCCCAGCCACGGCGTGGTCAGAGATGATGTAGCGGTTGTCTTTGTTGGCAAAGGTGCCTGCGGCATCCTTGTAGCCCAGCACGGTGTAGATGGGCAGCTTGGCATAGCGCCCCAGGCTGGCGTTGATGCGCCAGGCTTCGGCCAGGGCATAGCTGCCCGACAGGCGCGGCGAGAGGGCATCGAGCGGGTTGCGGCCCCGGCTGGTAAAGGTGTTCATGTCTGTCCGCACGCCGAGGGAGACATCGAGGCGGCCATCCAAAAAGCTGCGCGTAGCCTGGCCGAAGACGCCGTAGCGCAAAAAACCCAGCTGCACGTTGCTGCGCACCGATACGCCCGGCTGGATGATGTTGCCGGCCGTGTCTGCAATCTGGTTGCGGACGACGATAAACACGTTGTTGGTAAAGTCTGCCCATTGGGCCGAGGCACCTGCCGCCAGGCGCCAGCCGCCCTTGCGCTTGTTCCACTCAAAACGCAGCTTGTTCTCCGTCTCTACGCTGCGGATGCCGAGGCGGCGGGCGGCGGGGTCAAAGTCGCGGCGGTCTTCAAAACGGTCTAGCCGGTTGTTGAAGGTATTGCGCGACAGGGCCAGTTGCAAAAAGCCATCCTCAATGGTGTGCTTTAGCACCGCGCCGGTGGTGTAGGTCCACTGGTTGACGGTAGGCGCGCTGCGGATGGCAAACTCTTTGTCTGGGGTGGACTCGCGCGGGGCCACAAACTGAAACTCGTCGATGGCCCCGATGCCCAGCACCGAGATGGTGGTACGGTCTGACAGCTTACGGGTGAGCTTGAACTGAAAGTCCCAGAAGTTGGGGCGGATGGGCAGGTCTATGAGTTGGAACAGGTACTGGAAGTAGCTACGCCGGGCCGAGGCCAGAAAGGTGGTCTTTTTATCAATAGGCCCCTCCAGGGTAAGGGCCACCTCGGAGCTGGAAGTACGGAGGTTGCCCTGGAGGCGCTCGGGGTTACCTTCTTTTTGCTTGAACTGGAAGACGGAGGCCAGGGCGTTGTCGTACCGGGCGGGGAAGGCCGAGGTGGCCAGCGTGACGTCTTCTATGAAGCTCACGTTGATGATGCCTGCCGGGCCGCCCGAGCTGCCCTGCGTCTGGAAGTGGTTGATGACCGGCACCTCGATGCCATCCAGGTAAAAGACGTTCTCGTTGGGGGCACCGCCGCGGATGATGATGTCGTTGCGGAAGCCGGCCCCGCCGGTGCTACCGGCCACGCCGGGCAGCACCTGGATGACGCGGCTGATGTCGAAGTTGCCGCCGGGGTTGGAGCGGATCTCCTCGGCCGTGAGGCGCTGCACGGACAGCGGCGTAAGGGCCGTGGCGGCCGTGGCCTGGCGGCGCTTGTCTGCCACGACCTCGACCTCGGCCTGCTGGGTGGCTTCTTCTTCCAGCTCTATTTGGAGCGTGTTTACGTTGCCCGTCGTCAGCACGACGTTGAAGCGCTCTTGCAGCTTAAAGCCCAGGCTAGAAATACGAACCGTATAGCTGCCGGGCTTGGCGCTCAAGGTAGTGCGGCCATCGGCGTCGGTTGTGCCGCCGACGAGGGGATCGGTGCCGGGCAGCACGACGGCGGCCCCGGGCAGGGCGGCCCCGGTGCTGGCCTCCGTTACTTTGACGGAGAGCTTGGCTTGGGCGGCGGCCTGCTGCAGACACAAGAGCAGGGCACAGGCCGTGAGTAGAAGTTTAGGCATACGGAGACGGGTTTTGCGCGGAGCGCAGACGGGCTTGCTAAAAACAACCGGCCAGGCCCCCAATCGTTTTGGAGGGCCTGGCCAGGTTAAAAAATTCGTATGGTGTAGGGTAGGCCCTAGAAGTTAGGCTGCAGCAGGTACTTGCTGTAGAACTCATCTATGACTTTGACGGCGTCTTCGGCGGTATCTACGACAGAGAAGAGGTACATGTCCTCTTTGTTGATGTTGGCCTCGCGCTCTAGCACGACGGTGCGGATCCAGTCTACAAGGCCGCCCCAGAAGCTGGTGCCAACGAGCACAACGGGGAAGCGGGCCACCTTCTTGGTTTGGATCAGGGTCAGGGCCTCGAAGAGCTCGTCGAGCGTGCCCATGCCGCCGGGCATCACGACAAAGCCCTGGGCATATTTGAGGAACATGACCTTGCGGACAAAGAAGTAGTCGAAGTTGATGAGCTTGTCGCGGTCTATGTAGGGGTTGTTGAACTGCTCGAAGGGCAGCTCTATGTTGAGGCCTACGGACTTGCCGCCGTTTTGGTAGGCACCCTTGTTGCCGGCCTCCATGATGCCGGGGCCGCCCCCGGTGATGACCCCATAGCCCAGCTGCACGAGCTTGCCGGCGATGTCTTCTGCCATGAGGTAGTAGGGATGGTCGGGCTGGGTGCGTGCCGAGCCGAAGATCGAGACGCATGGGCCGATGCGGGCCAGCTTCTCGAAGCCTTCCACAAACTCGGCCATCACTTTGAAGATGGCCCAAGAGTCAGAGCTTTTTATCTCGTTCCAGTCGCGCTCCTGGAAGGCGCGGCGGATCTTGCTTTCGTCGTCGTGCGGGGCGTTGGCGGCCGGCGTCTGGGCAACGGCGGTGGGGTTGTTCATGCGGTAAATGGGGTACAGTGCATGGATTGCGGGGCAGGCGTTCTGCGGGCAAAAAAGCGGCCCTTAGGCCGCATAATGCAGAACGAGGCAGCAGACGCCCCGCTGGCTAAAGAAATAAAGGGCCGCAAAGATAGCACATACACATGGGCCGCTGATGGCAGAGGTCTAAGCCCCAACGTTTAGCGTACGATTTCTAGCCAGCCGGTGAAGGCCCAACCCTTAGAGGGCACCTCTAGACGGTAGTAATACACGCCGCTCTGCCCAGCCAGGCCTTGCCAGTTATTGTCATAGGCTTTGGCCTCAAATACCAACCTGCCGTACCGATTGAATATCTGCAGGCGGTTGTCTGGATAAAACTCTAGGTTGCGGATGCGGAAAGCGTCGTTGGCACCATCTGCCACCCCTGGGGTAACTACGTTGGGAATCTCCAAGGGCCTAGCACAGTTGATGTTGGGGGGCGTTGGCTCGTACCCGATTGGATACACGGTGACGGTGGTAGTGTCTTGGCTTCGGCATTCGGGCAACAGGCCCGGCACCGTCACGGTATAGGTAAGTACCTGCGGCTGTGCCAAAAGATTGAAGCCAATGGCGGATAGCAGGGGCCGAGCCATGGTGGCATCGCTTAGCAAGGTGCTTGGCTGCCAGCTGTAGGCATAGCCTGGCAGCGGGGCTTCGCCAAGCCTGACGGTGTCTCCCTGGCAAATGGCCTGGGGTAGGCCAGCCAGCAGAGGCAGGGGTCGAATGATGGCCAATACGGTGTCGCTGTTGCGGGGGCAACCCTCTGGGCTTATGGAGGTAACCCAGTAGGCCTGGGCACGGCTTGGGTTTAGCGTTGTGCCTGGTTGGCCAGTGTTCCAGGTGTAGCGGTCTAGCAGGCGGATGTTTTGCACAGCAATTTGCCGAGGCCCGGGCTGGCAAAGGTCTATGGTGCCCGCAGGGGCAATGATGGGCCGCACGGGGTTACTTTTCGCTACTACGATAACCGTATCTGTAAACTGTTGGCAGCCGCTGGGGTAGGTTATTACGGCAGCATAAATGCCGCTTTGTTGCACATTGATAGCAGAGTCCGTCTGGCCGTTGCTCCATCGAATGGAAACGCCCGAGGGCGCACCCCGCACCAGCAGCCGCACAGAGCCTGGCACGCAAAACCGCAGCGGCCCCGATGTATCGATGGGCAAGCGGTTGGAGGGTCTTAATCGGATGCGGACGGTATCTGTAAAGGAGCCACAACCATTGGTGATGCGCACCCAATAGGTGCCGGGTTGTGTTGGGGCCAGGGTGGCACCGGTGCTGCCATCGCTCCACAGGTAGGTGCTGTTGGGGTAGGTGGCATCGAGGGGGGTTGGAGCTACGCCAGGGCAGATGTATTGGTCTGGCCCTAAAACGTTGGCCCCAAGGCTGCCGGCGCACGCTAGCTGGCAAGGCTCTGCGTCTGCTACAGAGAGGTTGGTGCCGAGGCTGGCCAGCGGGGCAAGGTCTCGGGCCTGCCAGGAGGGTGCGGCAGATTGCACACTGGTGTCGGCCCGCTCAGTAAGCACATAATCGTTGGGCAGGCAGCTGGTATTGGTGGCGGGCTGGTAGCGAAGTAGCATCAAATCGAACCCACCCTGGCCTTGCCTTACGGCATTGGTAAAGCCCGTGCTGAAGAAGTGACTGCCTACCCGTACGGTATGGTTGGGGCCGTTGTCTACCCCTTCGTCTGATGGGCTGCTTTGCGTTTTACCCCAAAGCATACGGCCGCTTGGGGTAAACTTGCCCACCACAAAGTCTGTATGGGCTACAGACGGTGGAAAGGTGTAGCCCGTCAGGATAACGTTGCCGTCGGTGTCTAGATAGCAGCCATAGCCTACGTCTTCATTGTCGGCACGGGTTAGGGCTCTGGCCCAAAGCAAGCGGCCATCGGCAGAGATGCGTGCCATCAATACATCTCGGCCCTGGCTTTGTATGAGGTAGCCGTGGACGAAGAATTGGCCGTTGGGCAGCTCCACAAAGCTTTTGGCAGACCATAGCCCGCCATTGCCAAAAGAGCGCGTCCACTGGGTTGTGCCGGTGGCGGTCAGCTTCATGACGAAGGCGGCGTTGTCTATCATGCCGCAAACAGCTATACCGCCGTCGGCTGTCTCTTGGATCTGGTAAAGCTGGTTGGTAAGGCTGCCGAAGGTGAGGTCTTTGCGCCAGCGCATGGTGCCGTCTGGCGCTAGGCGGTAGATTTCTGCCGAGAAGTAGTCGTAGCAGACGGCTACCAGCCAGTCTCCGTTGCGGGTTTGGCTGAGGCCATAAGGGTAGCTTTTGGCGCCTCTACCGCTGAAGGTGCGTTGCCAGATGGTCCTACCATCGGGCCTGGTGCGTAAGAAGAATACGTTGCCTCCGTCGCCGCCCAACAGGTAAAGGGTGGTATCTGCCGTGCGACAAACGAAGCCATCGGCTTGGCTACTGCCCTCGTAACGCTTAAACGTCTGGAGTCGGCCCAGAGAATCTGTAACGGTGAGTATGGCCCGAGCCTGGGGATTTAGCTCAGAGCCCCACATTACGATTTGTTTACCATGGGTTGCTGCAATGGAGCGGCTAATCTCGTTGGCTGCCGTACCATAGGTATAACGAGCATTCTCTTGTGCAGTGGCCGCCCAACTGCACAATGTCGCAACCAAAAAAGCAAATAAACGGAGACAAAGGCCCATTCTATAATGGCTATGTTACAATAATAGCCAGCAATAGACCTTTTTTTACATCAATCCTAAGGCTTCGGCGCGCTCTTGGGGCACCAAGAGGACGTTGCTGATGCCTTGGCCAAGGTCTTGCGTGAGGCGCTGGATGCGCTTGGGCTGGTTACCGTCAAGGTCGAAGAGGAGGTAGTTGTCGTTGGCGATGCGCGTCTCGATGAGTTGAGCCATCTCTGCCGAGAACACCTCTGTGATGATAACGGGCCTGAACCTGCCAATCGTCTGCATACCGCCCTGAAGGATGAGATGCTCGGCGTTTTCGGCATCCATCTTCATAAGGTCTAAAGAAGTGATGTTGTGCTCGGCCACAAAGGCATCCAGGGTCTGGGTGCGGACGTCGAGCTTCATGGTCAGATTAGAGTCTCGCACCTCTGAGATATGCCCGCCACCGCCCAGCGTGTTGAATTTGAGGTATTTGTACTTGGGCGTAGCAGCAATGGAGAACGTAACCTGCCCGTTGCTGTCGCTCAGGGCTAGGTCGTAGGCATGCACCCGGCCTTCTAACCCGTTGAGGGCAATGTTGCGCTTGAGGTAATGGAACGGCCCGGGCGAAGGGTCGAACGCATAGACCTGGATGCCAGGGTTGTGTTTGGCCGCCAGCATGGCATAGTAGCCAATATTGGCACCTACATCAAAGAATGTCTTGGCCTCTGCAATGAGCTTTAAGAAGAATTCGGAGTACTCGTAGTTTTGATAGCCGTGGTAGTAAACCACCTTGGTAACGTGGCAGGTCTGGTTGGTGTCTAGCACTACCTCTTTGCCTTGGCTGGTGGTAAACCGCATTATGCCGCTGGGAGGAATCTCGACTTCGCCGCCCAGCACGTTTTTGCAGAATCCACGCACCAGCGGGTTTAGGGCAGAAGAATACAGGGCTTGGTAAACAGCTTGCAGCATAATAGGCTAGCGGAGCCCAAGTTTCGTTTCAGACTCCAAATCAGCGTGCAAGTTACAGGCTTCGCTGCCGGATAGGCCCCATTATTGCAGGGCTAACCTCCACCACCCCTTACCTTGCTGCTATGCGCCATTGCCTATTGCTCTGCCTGGCTTATATGTGTTTACTGCCCCTGGCGGCCCACGCGCAGTACGTAAAAGACAAAACCCTGCGCCTAGAGGACGCGGAGTACGAGCCCAACATCCGCACGGTGCTGCTGGTGCCCAATACGGGCCGCCTCTCAGACGATATGCAGTATCCGCTGGTGGCGCTGGGGGCTCCCAACCCGCTGCGGCTGGAGTTTGACGAGGTCGGCAACCAGTACCACAACTACTACTACCGCATCTTGCCCTGCACCTGGGACTGGAAGCCCGGCCTGCTGCAAGACATGGAACTGGCCGACCAGATCAACGAGTATGTGATGGACGGCTACGCCCTCTCGGAAGGGACACGGGTGCCTTACATCCACTACTATGCCCAGTTGCCGATGCTCAAGCTCTCTGGCAATTACGTGGTGGTGGTGTATCGCGAGGGCAACCGAGACGACATCGTGCTGACGCGGCGCTTCATGGTGTTTGAGACGCTGACACCCATCATGCTAGACCCCAAATTCGGCCCCGGGGCCGATACCCGCCTGACGCACCAGCAGATCGACGCGCAGGTGAACTACATGGCCTACCCGATCGTGAATCCGCTCAACCTGGCCCACCTCATGATTCGGCAAAATGGCCGCTGGGACAATTCCATCTACAACCCGCCGCTCAACGTGCGGGAGTTTGATAAGATTCTGGACTACAACTACTTTGCCCTAGAGAACGCCTTTGAGGCCGGCAACGAGTGGCGCGTGTTCGACATACGCAACCTGCGGGCGCGGGGCTTCAACGTGGCGGGCATGAGCTACAACAACGATAATGCCACCGCCGCCCTGGCCCTAGACCTGAGCCGTAATATCCGCACCTATTCGCAGTATGTGGACATTAACGGGCGGTATGCCATCCAGCGGACGGATGTGGGCGACTATTGGCAGGGCTCGCTGACGGCAGACTACATCAACGTAACCTTTACCGTGCAGCCACCGCCGGGGCTAGACCTGCGCCAAGGTAAGCTATACGTCTGCGGGCAGTTTACCAACTACCAGCAAGAGGAGCGCTACCGCCTCCAACCCACGCCAGACGGCAGGTACCTGCAGGTAACCGTGCCGCTGAAGCAGGGCCTTTACAGCTACCAGTATGGCTATGTAGGGCCAGGGGCCAGGCGCTTTAGCTTTAGAGAGATGGAGGGCAACTACAACCAGACCGAAAACGAGTACGATGCCTTCTTTTACTACCGCCCCATCGGCGCACGCTACGATCAGTTGGCCGGGTACACCAGCATCCAGTATAATGGGCGGACGCGGTAGGGGGGCATTAAAGCAGCAGTTGGGCCAGCAGGTAGTCTGAGATGAGGATGGCGATGCAACTGTTTACCACCGCCTTGGTGGAGTTTTGGCCAACCTCGAGCGAGCCGCCTTGGGTGATGTAGCCCCGGTAAGCCGAGATGCTGGTAATCAGAAACCCGAACACTACGGCTTTGATAAGGGCAAAGGTGATGTTGTAGGGAATGAACCCATACCGAATGCCGTACACATACTGGTAATCCGTCATGGCACCGGTGAGGGTGGCGGCCATGTAGCCACCCAGCAAAGAGAGGAAGGCCGACAGGATGACCAGCATCGGGAACATAATCAGCCCTGCCACGATCTTAGGCAGTACCAGGTAGCTGGCCGAGTTGATGCCCATCACCTCCAAGGCATCTATCTGCTCGGTGATGCGCATGGTGCCTAGGTTGCCCGCAATGTTGGAGCCCACCTTGCCCGCCAGGATGACGCAGGTAAAGGTGGTGCAAAGCTCCAGAATGGTCATGTCTCGCACTATGAGGCTGATCGTCCAAGTGGGCACGAAGGGCGACACCAGGTTGGCCGCCGTCTGGATGGCCGTAACCGCCCCGATGGAGAAGCTGACGATGGAGACGATGAAGATGGAATCTATGCCGATACGGTCCATCTCTTCTACCACCAGCGGGGGGTAGGTCTTAAACTTCTCTGGGTTGCGAAACACAGAGGCCAGAAAGAGCAGGTATCGGCCGAGGTTCTTCAAAAGTAGCGGGATGGCAGCAGGGTGGCAGCGGGTTTGCAAAGGTAGCAGGCTGTGCTGGTGGGCGGGTAGGTTGCGTACCTTAGGGTCGTTATATGAGGCAGTGGTTGCACATCTGGCTTGGGCTTTGGCTATTGCTGGGCTCGGTACCTGCCTGGGGCCAGGGCCGCCGCTGGCGGGTACTTTTTATTGGCAACAGCTACACGGCCACCAACGACCTACCTGCCATGCTGGCCCGCCTGATGGCCGCCGGTGGTGATACGCTCATCTATGATGCCAGCACACCGGGGGGGTTTACCTTCCAGGGCCATACGACATTGCCCGCAACGGTGGACAAGATCCGCCAAGGCGGGTGGGACCGAGTGGTGCTGCAAGAGCAGAGCCAGCGCCCGGCCTTTCCCCAGGCGCAGGTAGAGGCTACGGTTTTTCCGTTTGCCCGCCGGCTCGATAGCCTGGTGCGGGTGCACAACCCCCAGGCGCGGACGTACTTCTACATCACCTGGGGCCGCCAGAATGGCGATGCCAGCAACTGCGCCTTTTACCCGCCGCTATGCACCTACGCGGGTATGGACAGCCTGCTGCGCGCCCGCTACGAGCAGATGGCCGACCAAACCGGGGCTGCCCTGGCCCCCGCCGGGCCGGTGTGGCGGCGCATCCGCAGGCTGCACCCTACGCTGGCCCTGTATGTGGCAGATGGCAGCCATCCGAGTGTGGCGGGCACGTACGCTGCGGCTTGTGCGCACTATGCCACGTTGCTGGCTAAAGATCCGTCTAACCTGCCCACCGTGCCGGGGCTGGGTGCCCCAGAGGCTGCCTTGATACGCGCCGCGGCCAAAACCGTAGCCTTCGACAGCCTGGCGCATTGGCGAGTGGCGCAGCCGACGGGCGTTGCCTACCCCGGTGCTTTACCAGCACGGGCCTATCCCAACCCGGTGCAAAACTGGCTGCACGTGCCTGGCGCGGGCGGGCTATACGATGCGGCGGGCGTAATGCGGGCACAGGGCGCGGCCCCGGGCTTAGACGTTGGCCACCTGCCGCCGGGGCTCTACTATTGGCGCGGGCGGGCACGCAAGCCGCAGCCGATCGTCATCGTGCGCTAGGCCAGCTCGCAGATATAGGAGCGGACCTCGGCTACGGTATCGCCTTCAAAACGGTACAAATCTGCAAAGGCACAGCGGTAGGGTTTACCGGTTAGCTCTGTGGCCTCAACACGGCCCATCACGGTGATGGTGTCGTTTTCTGCCACCATATGCTCTACCGACGTCCGCATATCGTCTCTGAAGGGGGTCTGCTGCATAGAGGCCCTGATGTTGCTGCGGCCTTGGAGGGTTACGCTGCCCCCGTCGGCCACGGGGCCGTACCATGTCCAGACGACGTGCTCGTGTAGCAGCTCCCAAAAGGCCTCGTCGTTGGCGCTGCCGAAGGATTCTACCCCTTGGCGGAGTTGGTCTTTGCTTGCTTGTGAAAAGGCCATGGTACTGAATAGGTTAAAGAAAGAACAAGTAACTACTGGTGCTGCTTGGGTGCCGAGGCCGACCCTGCCAGCACGCCTCCGTCAATATTAAGCTCTGCGCCGGTAACAAACTTGGCATCGTCAGACGCTAAGAAGACGGCCGCCGCCGCTACGTCGGCAGGGTCTCCCATGTGGCCAAGGGGTATGCCGGCCACTACCTCGCGCAAGGCCCGGGCGCGGGCATCGCCCTGGCCCAGCATCTGCTCCCACATGTCCGTCAGGATGTCGGCCGGGTTTAGTGCGTTGCAGCGGATGTTATACCCCTGCCGCCCGCAGTAGAGCGCCACAGAGCGGGTATGGTTGCGCACGGCTGCCTTGCTGCTTGCATAGGCGGCCATGTCTGCCACGCCCACCACGCCCGAGCGGCTGGCGATGTTGACGATGGAGCCGCCCCGCTCGGGATGGCCCTTCATGGCGCGGATGGCGTGCTTGCAACCTAAGAAAACGCCTGCCAGGTTGATGCGGTGGATAAGCTCCCAGCTCTCCAGGCTGGATTCTTCAGGATTTTGCGGGCCGTGGCCCAGGCCCAAGATCCCGGCGTTGTTCACCAATACGTCCAGGTGCCCTTGCTCGGCCACGATGCGATCTACGGCAGCGGCCCAGGCGCCCTCGTTTTGCACATCGAGCACGAGGTAATGCATCCGCGGTTGGGCAGCCATGGCCCCTACGGCCTCAGGGGCGAAGACGTCAGAGAGGTAAACGGTGGCACCCTCCTGCCAAAAGCGCTGCCCGATGGCCAGCCCGATGCCTTTGGCCGCGCCGCTTATCAAGGCCACCTTGCCAGCCAGGCGGCCTATGTGTAGGGTTGGTTCCATAGCTGCAAACTAGCCATGCGCGGCCCTTGCAAAAAACGGGACTCCTTATTTTTACACAGATGAGCCAGCCCCACCCACAGCCCACTGCCACTACCGCTGCCGGGCGGGTGCCCTTTCTGCCACTGCTGGGCGGGTTGGGGCTGCTGTATCTGCCCGCCTGCTGGCAGGGCTATGGCACCGACAACGACATCTACCTGGTGCTGCGCGTGGGCCAGGCCTGGTGGCAGGGCCAGGGCTATGCGCCCAGCCGCAACCAAGGCTTTCCGGCTTTTGAGGGTGCGCTGGGCGGGCTGTCGCTGCTGGGCGGGCCGGTGCTTTGCAACCTGGTGACGCTGGGTATGGGCTTGCTGGCCCTGTGGGCCCTGGGTAAGCTGGCCCAGCGGATGGGCCTGCGGCATATAGTTTGGGGCCTGCTGTTGGTGGGTTTGCATCCGCTTTATATGCGGGCGGCCAACTCGTCGGTAGATTATCTGTGGGCGCTGGCATGCTACCTGCTGGCACTAGAGCGGCTCTCGGCACATAGACATGCGCCGCTGCGGGGGGCTGGGTTGGCCACGGCCTTGCTGGCCGGGTTGCTGCTGGGCACGGGGGTAGGCTTGCGCAACGGCACCGCGGTGCTGGCCCTGGCCGCCTTGGCGCTGGGCCCTTGGCTGGGCTGGGCCCGGCTGCTGGTGGCGGTAGGGTTGGGTGGCCTGGTGGGCATGGCCTGGTATTGGCCGCCGTTTGCGGCAGCAGGCCACAGCCTTGCCTTTTTAGAAGTGCACAACGTGCCGGCTTGGTCTGCCATGCAACGCCTGGTGCGGTTTTTATACCGCAATGTGTACTTCTGGGGCCTGGCGGCTACGGCGGTGCTGGGTGTGGGTAAGTTGCTGTTTGCCCGCCGATTTTTGCAGGTGCCCGCCCCTTGGCTGGCGTGGCTGGCCGCGGTTGCACTTGGTGCCGAGGCGCTGTTTGCCTGGCTACCCTTCGAGCCAGAGTATCTGTTGCCCATACTGCCCCTGGCAGGCCCTGTCGTGGCCCACGCCTGGCCCCACCGCTGGACGATGGCCCTCTTGGCGGCCATCGTAAGCTATCATTTCGTCAGCCTCAATCTCATCGAGCCCGATAGGCCCAATGCCGCCACCTCGGGCAGGGTGCGGCCGCAGTTTGGGCCAGGCATTACCCTGCAAGACTGGCACCAGCGCCAGCAGCGAGACTCGCTCTGGCACCACAAAGAGCCCCAGATTTTCGAATAGGCCTAGCGGTACCAGATGCCCTTCTCTACGTCTGAGTAGCGGGCGCGCTCGGCGTCTTTGCGCAGAAAGGTAGGCAAGAAAGCCTTGCGGTTGCGGGCCACGTAGCGGGCGCCCTTGCGCTGGGCCGCGGCGCGGCTGCCCATAGAGGCCAGGGCTATGCGGTCGTTGTAGGGCTTGCTGCTGGGGTGGGCGTTTTCGATTTTGCGGCGGGCGCTGCGCTTGCGGTGGCCCTCAAAGGCCGCCAAGGTTTGGTTTTGTTTTTTGGCCCGGGCCTTTTGCTCTTGGGGGCTGTTGGGCGCAAAGTCTTTGGGGTGCAGCAACTGCTGCCAGCGGGCGCGCCGCTCTGCCTTGGTGTTGAGGTAGCCTGCCTCGTAGTTGGCGATGTCTTCGCTTTTGTTTTTCATCAGGCGCTCGTGCTCTGCCGGGGCCAGCGTGTTGCCGGGTGTCGCCTCGGCCATGCGGCGGCTGCGGCGCTCTACCATCTGCTCGTATTGGGTGCGGCCCATAGTGTTGCCGCGTTGGGCCTCGGCCAGTTGGCGGCCCCGCTTTTTGAGCATCTGCCGGTAGGCCAGGCGGTCCATGGTATTGCCGCCTTGGTAGTCGGCCAGTTTATCGCTTTTGGCCTTAGCGCGGGCCTCTGTGGCCTCTGGGGTTGGTATGGCCATCAGCTTGTCGCCTTCGGCTATTTTACCAGAGGTTGCCTTCGTTCTGGCTTTTACCGCCTCTGGCGTGGGGGCCGTCATCAGTTTCAGGCCCTGGTCTAAGGTGCGGGCCCGGTCGTATATCATCGTCTTGCGCCCTTCGGCAGGCATGTGGGTTTGCAGCTTTATGCCTGCCCCAATGGTACGGCTCTTGTCGTAGGCCAGGCCTTTTTTATACTCTCGGCTGCGCGCGCGGGCCAGCTTGGGGTCGTTGTTGGTCTGCCTGCTCTTGTCGTAGGCCAGGCCTTTTTTATACTCTCGGCTACGGGCGCGGGCCAGGCGCGGGTCTTGGTTAATCTGCCGGTTTTTGTCGTAGGCGCGTGCCTGTTTTTCTACCAGGGGTGTGCCGTCGCCGTCCTTAAAGTCGGCTTGCAGGTTGCTTTGCTCGGCGCGCAGGGCTTTTTGCTGGTCTGGGTTGGGGGCGTTGCCAATCTTGCTTTGGGCCAGGCGTTTGCTCTTCCTTTTGGCTTTGGCCTTTTGCGTAGTGCCGGTTTCGCCCTCGCCGGTTATGGCCGTACCCTGCAGGGCAGACTGCTCTCTGCGCAGCGCCTCTTGCTGGTCTGCCGGGGTGCCTACGCGGGGCAAGATGCTCTCGGCATATTTGCGTTGCTTGCTCTGGATGGCTGCCTTGCGCCCGGCGCCGCCTTCCACCTTTTTATTGCTCGGCATCTGCGACCGCGTCTGCTGGGATTGCCCCAGTGCCGGCAGGCCCAAGGCCATGCAAAGGCCCAGGCAGATACACCCTAGTTTAACAAACGCCTGCACAGCAATCAAACAAACCTGTGGCCAGAGCCGCCGAGCCGCTTGCCCGTCTGAGCATGCGGCAGCGCCTACTACACCAGCCTAACGCCAAAGGTACGGCGATAGCGTGGCCGTGCAGGGCGTTTTGCCTCAAATACTTACGCCCTGCCCGCACGCCCCCGCCCGGCAACCCCGGCCCGCGGGGCTGCGTATGTAGCTACATCAATGCGGGCCCATTGCCGGCCCGCCCGGCAGGTGCCTGCAGATGCAGCTATGCCACCGCGCCCTTGGCCATGGGTGCTTGCTGTAAGCCTGCCCTAACCCGCCAGCTATGGATGCAAAAGCTACTACCGACGGCCACACCGGCGTGCGCCTACCTGCCAGCCTGAGCGCGCTCTTAGAGGCCTTGGGCCAGACGGCGCGCTTTGTAGGGCGGTTTTTCAGGCAGGTGTTTGTACCCCCTTACGAGCTGGGCGAGGTAGTGCGACAGTGCTACCTGATCGGTAACGGATCGCTGCTGCTGGTGGGGCTGACGGCCTTTATCATGGGGCTTGTGCTGGCCCTGCAGTCTTTGCCTACGCTGGAGGACTTCGGTGCCGAGAGTATGGCTCCCAGTATGGTGTCTATCTCTGTGGTGCGAGAGATCGGCCCCGTCATCACGGCCATCATCTGTGCGGGCAAGGTGGGCTCCAGCATCGGTGCCGAGCTGGCGGGCATGCGCGTAACCGAGCAGATAGACGCCATGGAGGTGTCGGCCGTCAACCCGTTCAAGTATTTGGTGGTGAGCCGGGTGCTGGCCTGTACGCTGATGCTGCCCCTGTTGGTGGTGTATGCAGATGCCATATCGCTGCTGGGCGGATTGGCGGGTGTCAACATCTATGGTGATACGAGCTGGGTGCTCTACAAAAGCCACGTTTTTGCCTCGGTAGAGTTTTACGACCTGGTGCCTGCGCTGATCAAGTCGGTCTTCTTTGGGTTTTTTATTGGCATTGCCAGTTGCGTGGCTGGCTACAATGCCACCAACGGCACGGAAGGGGTAGGCCAGGCCGCCAACTCGGCCGTGGTGGCCTCTATCCTCTGGGTTTTCGTTCTAGACATGCTCGCCGTGCAGATTACCAACGTAGCCTACGAGCTCTACTTTGCCCCTTCCATCACGTTGTAACCTATGGCATTTTTCGGACTCACCCTTCCGTTTATGGCTACCGCCGCCAACGAGCCCGACGTCGGGGCCAAGGCTGCCATGCCGACCGAGGCGCCGCAAGATGGCGTCGTTATCCGGGTACAGAACCTGCAAAAGACCTTTGGCGATAAGCAGATTCTGAGCGGCCTGACGGTTGACCTGCACCATGGCGAAAACTTGGTCGTGATGGGTAAGTCCGGCACGGGCAAGTCTGTGCTGATCAAGTGCATCGTGCGCCTCATCGAGCCGGATGCGGGCCGCATCGAGGTATTTGGCCAAGACATGGACGGGCTCGACGACGATGCCGTGGACGCCCTGCGCCTGCGGATGGGCTTCCTCTTCCAAAGCGGGGCCCTCTACGACTCGATGAGCGTGCGCGAGAATATGGAGTTCCCCCTGAGGCGGCATCAAAAGGGCTTGAGCCGGCGCCAGATCAACCAACAAGTAGAGCAGGTGCTGACCTCCGTCGGGCTTATGCACGCCATAGACAAGATGCCCGCCGAGCTATCGGGTGGTATGCGCAAGCGGGCCGGGCTGGCGCGGACACTCATCCTAAAGCCCGAGGTTATGCTCTACGACGAGCCCACCACCGGCCTCGACACCGCCACCAGCCACGAGATCAGCGACCTGATCAACGCCGTGCGAGACGAGTACCGCGTAAGCTCCATCATCATCACGCACGACCTGCCCTGCGCCCGCACCTGTGCAGACCGCATCATGATCCTCAAAGAAGGGAAAGTGGGTGCCCTGGGCACCTACGACGAGCTCGACGCCTCAGACGACCCCTTCGTGCGGTCGCTCTTCCACTAAAAGCGCAGAACCCCGCCCGGCCCTGGCCGTACCACCGTGCAAGGCATTGTGCGCCAGTAGGCCTGCCTGCTGTTTTGCGGCAAATCATTCCATAAAAACCACTTCTACTCAACCACTATGGCAGCTTCTAACTCCCGCAACCTGGGCCTGGGCATATTTATCCTGGCAGGCTTGCTGCTCCTGACGGCCTTCGTCTATTACATAGGCGCCAACCAAAGTCTTTTCGGCGCTTCTACGCAGGTATCTACGCTTTTCCGCAACATTGCGGGGCTGCAGCCGGGGGCCAACGTGCGCTTTTCGGGCATCAGCGTCGGCACGGTAGAGGGCATCCAGATCGTGTCTGATACCAGCGTCAAGGTCTTTTTGCGGGTAGACAATGGTGTGGTGCGCTTCATCAAGAAAGACAGCCACGTCTCCATCGGTTCAGACGGTATCATGGGCGACAAGGTCGTCAACATCTCGCCGGGCTCGGCCGGGCAACCCGCCATCCAGGGCGGAGACCTGCTGGCCAGCGAAGAGCCCCTGCAGATGGACTCCATCTTCGCCACGGCACAGCGTATGGTAGGCACCGTCAATACCATCACCACCAACGTGGCCGACATGACCAGCTCCATCCGCAACGGCCATGGCGTGCTGGGCAAGCTCATGTACGACGACGGCATGGCCCGCAGCACCGGCCGCCTGCTGGCAGGCCTCAACACTACCGTCCGCAACCTGAACCAAAACCTAGAGAACACCAAAACAGGCACCGCCGCCTTCTCTGAAAACATGAAGGCCCTGCAAGGCAACGTGCTGCTGCGCGGCTACTTCAAAAAGAAAGAGCGCGCCCGCCAAGACTCTATCAAAGAGATTGAAAAAGCCGCCCGCCGCCGCCAAGAGGCACTGAGAGACTCCATCCGCAAAGAGGAAAAGGCCGCCCGCAAACAGGCCCGTGCCGACCGCCGCGAGGCCCGCCGCCAAAAACGCCGCCTCATGCGCGAGGGCCGCATCGGGCCAGACCAGATGCAGGCCGGCGTCAACGTCAACTAAACACGGCAGACCTGCGCCACGGCAAAGCCGGCCGCATCTTGCAGAAAGTATAGGTGGGCCGCCGCGCCTGCCTTAAGGCCGTATTTTTTGCGCAAGGCCTCTGGCTCTTGCCCACCAAAGTTGCGGGCAGATACCTGGCACCCCCCCAGCGCCTGCAAGGCCTTGGCCTGCAGGGCGGGCCGGGCCAGCACTTCGTACACCTTGCCGAACCAGCCGGATAGGGGCGCAGGCGCCACATATATATGTGTATGGGCATGCAGCTTGGCCGCAGCACCTGCCTGCCGGGCGTAAGCGTCTTGCGCGCCGGCTTTGAGCAACCCGGCGGCAGGCTCGTGCAAGTACTGGCCGGGGGCTAGCGTAGCCAGGGGCAGCGTGGGCACAGGCGCGGCGGGGTTGTGGGTGTAGGCCTGGCCGGTTTGCAGCTCTACCACATGGCGCGGAGGGATAGCGGGTGATAGGTCAGCACTGTCGAAGGGATGTACCCCCTCACCCCCCCGCCCCCTCTCCCCCTCTAGGGGAGAGGGGGAGCCATGTACGGTTGTATTACTCAAATTGTCGGTGCCGATGGCGGACGGTACTTCTATCCAGGCAAGCAGCTCCTTTACCTCGTTGCCGATGCTGAGCACGTGCCAGGCGGCCACCGGGGGCAGGTGCCGCTCCACCTCCGTAAAATCTTGCGCCGGCGAGAGCTTGAGCAGTACCTGCCCGGGCCGCTGCCAGAGCCAGGGCATCTGCGTCAGGTCAGGTTGCATCTGGGCCCAGCTCCAGGCGCGGCCTCCGCCCTGGGTACGGCGGCTGGGGTCTAGGTAAACGACCTTGTAACCCTGCAGGTCGTCAGCAGAAAAGGCCTCTGCCATCTGCTGGGCAAAGGCTAGGGGAGGGCCCGCGGGCAACAGGCCCAGGTTGTGGCGGGCCAGGGCCAGCAGGCCAGCCTCTGGCTCGTTAAAGAGGTAGCCTGCAGAGCCAGGCCACGCAAACCAGGCATCTACCCCGGTGCCGCCGCACAGGTCTGCCACGGTGCGGCCTTGCAGCAGTTGGGCTTTGTAGCGGGCCGTAGCCTCGGCGCTGGCCTGGGCCAGATTCGCAGAGGGTGGGTAGGCCAGGCGCGGCTCGGCCCACCAACTGGGCAGCTTGGTGCGGGCCGTTTGCCTGCCTTTGAGCTGGCGCGCCAGCCAGGCACCGTCTGCGCCCGCGGGCGGGGCCAGGGCCACACGGTCTGGGTCGGCGTTTTGGGCCTCCAGGCGCAGCAAAAGGTCTGTGTCGGCGCGGGCATCCATGCAAGGCATTAAAGGTACGGCCTCTGTGGCTGGGCCAAGGCCTTGCCTAAGTGGCACCTTTGCAGGGCCAAGGCTTGCCTCCCGGGCTTGGCCATGTTTTATGCGTAGCCGTAGCCTTCTGATTGCCTTAGCGATTGTCTGCCCCTGCCTGGTTGCCCATGCCCAGGGCATTGCCGGCCAAGTGCGCCAGCCAGACGGTGCCCCCGTGCCCTTTGCCACCCTGGCACTATTGCGGCCAGACTCTACCCTGGCAGGTGGTGCCCTGGCCGACGAGCAAGGCCGGTTCAGCGTGCAGGCGCCCCAGCCGGGCAGCTACCGCCTGCGGGCGCAGGCCTTGGGCTTTGCACAGCAAACCCGGCCTGTACAGGTGGGTGCCGCAGGCATCGCAAGCCTGCTTTTTACACTCTTACCTGATAGTAAACAACTGGCCGAGGTAGAAGTGGTGGGCCGCAAGCCCTTTTTGGTGCAGGCAGCCGGGCGTACGATATTAAACGTAGAGGGCTCTATCGTAGCCACCGGCGCCACCGCACTAGAGGTGCTGCAGCGCGCCCCCGGCGTGATTGCAGACCAAAACGGCAACATCAGCCTGAAAGGCAAAAGCGATGTACTGGTGCTCATCGACGGCAAGCCGACGCAGTTGCCTGCCGAACAGTTGGGCAATTACCTCAAAACCCTGCAAGCCAGCCAGATAGCCCAGATAGAGCTCATAACCAACCCAGACGCCCGCTACGACGCCCAGGGCAACGCAGGCATCATCAACATCCGCCTCCGCAAAGGCGGGCCAGAGGGCACCACGGGCCGCGTATCTATCATGGCCGGGCATGGGCGCACGCACAAAAGCAACTCGACGGTGGCATTCTCTGCCCGGCGAGAAGGCCGCCATGTAGAGGCAACCTATACCTATGGAGACAACGGAGACCAGTTTGTGGCCCGCAACACCCGCATACAGGCACCAGGCTCTGGCCAAGAGGGCTACCAGCTCTACAACAACCAAGACTATTACTCAGTACGGGAGCGCGTCCATACCCTTGCCGCCACGGCGGGGCTGCCCCTGGGCCGCCGCACCACGGCCGAGGTGCAAGCCACCGGCTCGCGCCAGCGCAACCTGTACTTGGCAGATGTAACCAGCCTGCTGACCAACCCCCAGGGCCAACTGGTGAAGCAGGTAAAGAGCTTCGACTACAACCCAGACCATTTCTTGAACGGCAGCGGCCGGCTGACACTGCGCCACAAGCTGGGCCCAGACACCGGCCAGGCACAGCCCCACGAGCTGTCGGCCTGGGCCGACGTGGCCGCCTACAACCAAATAAGCCGGCAGAACACCCCGTTTAACTATACCTTTTTTGCCGTGCCCGGTGGCCCCCGGCAAGACAGCACCGCTCAACAGTTGCTGCTCAACTACCTGCCTGCGCAAACCCGGGTACAAGTGGCCGCCATAGATTATACCCGCCCATTGGGCAACCGATGGCGGTTAGATGCAGGCGGCAAAACCACGGCCGTGCAGGTACGGTCTGAGGCAGAGGCACGCCTTGGCACGCCCGAGCCCGGCGGCAGGCCACCGGTAGATACAGGGCGATCGTCTGACTTCCGCTACCGCGAGACCATCGCCGCCGCCTACGGATCTGCCACCTACAAGCACCGCCGGTGGGACATTACCCTCGGCCTGCGCCTAGAGCGTTGGCTGGCCCAGGGAGACCAGCGCCAGCGCAGCGGCGGCACCTTTACCCGAGACAGGCTCTGGCCCTTCCCCAATGTGCAGGCCAGCTATAGGCTAGACACAGCCCATACCTTCAGCTTCAGCTACAGCCGCCGCATAGACAGGCCCGCCTACAACAACCTGAACCCGATCCGCTTCTTTGCCGATCCTTTCAACTTTTTTGCAGGCAACCCGGCCCTGCGGCCCCAGCTTACCCAAAACGCAGAGCTGGCCCACACCCTGCTAGACGGCCTTCTGGTAACTACCCTAAACGCCAGCCGCACCCAAGACCTGATAGAGGAATATGCCCCCACACCGCTGGAGGGTAACCCAGCCGTCATCGGCATCAGCCCCCAAAACCTGGGCCGTCAAGACAATGTCGGCATAGCCGTGGCCGCCATGCTGCCCCTCGTCAACGAGAAGAGCCCCACCAGTCTATTTGTAAACGCCTTCCATTTGCGCACCGTGGCCAACTATTTTGGCATACCTATCAATGTGGGCTACAACACCTTTAACCTGAACCTGAACCAGCAACTGGTGTGGGGCAAGGGCTGGGCGGCAGAGGTATCGTGCTTTTACCAGCACTACATAAACGGTGGCCTAGGCACCACCCGGCCCGTGGCCAACCTGTCGGCCGGGGTGCAGCGCGAGCTTTGGGCCGGCCGCGGCAGCCTGAGGCTAACGGCAACAGACATGCTCTGGACGCAGAAATACCGCACAGACCGCAACGTGGGCTTCTTGCAGCAGAGCAGCTTCTTTAGGCAAGACTCGCGCCAGGTACGGCTAATCTTTAGCTACAGGTTTGGAGACCTTAAGGCCCCCAAGCCAGAGGTCAAAATCGAGCGCGACGAGCGGGCCAAAACCCGGTAAGGTTTGCCGGAAAAGAGATTGCAAAAATTGGAAAGTTTGCAATGAGCGAATAATTAGAAAAGTGCAATCGCGTAGAAACTGAAGCAACTAAATGGGCTCGGGTCTGGCAACCCCATGTAAAAGCCTGCCCGAAGGTGTTGTGTTATGGGAGAAAGGCTCCAGAATCAGCAAAAAATTTCCGGAATTAGAAACGAGGATTCGCCGGCCCTGCTGACGCCAGCTGCCTGCGGCAAGGCCAAACTTACGCTTTCTGGTGTAAGGCTGAGGCTGGTTCTCCATTTTTGATGCATGAAATGGCGAGTAAAAAATAAATAAACAAATAAAACATATACATAAACCAATATACTGTTTAGATACAAAATTAAAGTTGAATAAGTCATTTTCTGAACCTTGCCTGCATTTCTTACAGCCTATGCCAAGAGCGCAAAGGCCGCTAGGGGGGGTGGTTGTGGTGTTGAAGTTTTGTAAGGCGCAATTGAGCAAGCCCGGCAGGTACCACGAGTCCCCAAAAGCAGTGGCCGGTCTGGACTGTTTGACGGCGCAAGCCTCTACCCCAAGAGGCAACCTCCAAACTGCAAGGAGCGGGTGCTGCACCTGCTGCTAGCGCTTCAACCAAAAGGCAAGGCATAACAAGTGCCTTGGGTCTAAAAAAACCGCCTAAGCCAGGCGGGCAGGCCTGTACTGCCTTTACTGAAACAGCTAGCGGCAATGTAAGTGCCTGGTAAACAGTAACAACACCCATAGCCCCCTCTGTGCCTAGCTGCCGCGCCAAGCCATTCTCCCCTTGGCGCAGTGGCAGCAAAAGCCAGAAAACCCCACTTTCTAACCCGTTTATGAAAGCACCCCTACCCAACGTATTTGGACGGATTGCAAGCCCTGGCCGCCTCTCGGCAAGGCAGATACGCCCTGGCGTACCCTTTGCGTCAGACGATGGCAACATTTATCTAAAGGTCTCTTGGGCACCATGGCTCAGTTTGGCCGAGCGTAGCATTACGCTGGGCATCGGGCTCTGGCTGGCACTGGCCCTAACCTTTAGCAGCCGTGCCTGGGCACAAACCAACTGCAACTGCCCAGCACCCGGGCAGACGATTACAGCCAATACGCTGGCAGGCTATGACCAGAACAATGCCAATCCGCTGTGCATAAACCTGCCCGGTAGTGGAGGGGCCTACACCTTTAACCAAGGCATTACCTACAACGGCAATACGCTTTGTATTGCAACCGGGGTAACGTTTGCGCCAAGCACGGCCAGCTACAACGGCAGCAACCTGGTCATCACCAACAACGGCACATACCAGGGCCCTACCCTAAACCTGACGGCGGGCCGTGTGTTCCATAATTACGGCACCTTCTCCGGTGCAGTAAACCTAGACGGTGGGCGGATCTTCAACTACCCGGGGGCTTCGCTCAACATCACCGGGGGCACCAACAACAGCGGCCGCATCGTCAACCTGGCTGGCGGCAGCCTGGTGTGGAGCGGTAGCGGCACGCTGCGCCTCAACAACAACCTACGCCTAGACAATGCCGGCAACGGCCGCCTGGCCTTCAGCAACGTAAACTGGGAGACCATCACAGACACCATCCGCGGCAACCTGACGGTGGCCGGCAACGTCAGCAACGACCTGCCCACTGGCCAGACACTCTGGCTAAGCGGCATGCTCCGTGTAGAGGGCAACTATCAGCAAGGCAACAATGCTACGGTAGCTAGCCTAACGGGGGCTGGCTGTGCGGCATTGTCTGCCACCGGCAACATCCAAGGGCGTGGGTTTTACAATGGCACAGCCGGGCCTGGCCTGGCCTTGAGCACTACGCTGAACCCCAGCTGCCCCTCTTGCCTCTCTGGCACGGTAACTACCACCATGCCGGGCAACCCAAATAACCAAGTAACTCTGAGCGCTACACTGACGGCCAGCGCCAACTACCGCAACATCAGCGGTAGCATTCAGGCTTATACGCAAGGTGCTACCCAAGCTACGCACTACATCGTAGTGCGCCGTTTGGGAGCCGCCCCTGGCGCTGCCGAGACGCCTCAACCATTGGGCACCTACACCGTGGGCCAGCGCTTGGGCGCAGGCACCATCGTTGCCATTAACCCCATCGGCACCACCGGCTGGACGGACTTCGGCATTTTGGCCCAAAATGGTTGCCTGAGCAACTACCAGTATGCGGCCTTTGCGCTAAACGGAACCTTTGGCGGAACTGCCTGCGGCGGGGGTGTTAACACCTCTGCCCCTACCGTCCGCACCTTTACAAACGTAAATGCCGTGGCAGGCACCGTAACCCCCACACCGAGCGGCACCACCGTATGCGCTGGCGCAACACCCGCGCTGGCCCTGAGCGGCCACACGGGCCGTATCATCCGCTGGGAGGTGGGGCCTGCGGGCTTTGCGACCTCAACGCCTATTGCCGGCTCTGACAGCCTGGCCAGTATCATCGCCCCTGCATTTACCACGGCTGCGCCTGCAGTGCGCGCCGTTGTTACTACAGGCCCTGGTTGCACCAATGCCACACCATCCCAGACGTTTACGGTCAATACTCCGCCCACGGTCAATGTCGGGCCCGCAATGGCTGCTACGTGCGCTGGTGTGGCTTCTGCACCGCTAGGCGGTTCAGTTAGCGCGGGTGCAACAGCGAGCTGGAGTAGCACACCATCTGGCGGAGCTTTTACTAACTCTACACAGCCCAATACCACCTTTACAGGCACTGCAGCAAACACCTATACATTAACGCTGACGGCCATTATAGCTGGCTGTAGCAATGCTACGGCCACCAAAACCATTGTGGTGCAGGCACCGGCTACAGTAAGCGCAGGTGCGGCCATGGTGGCCCAATGTACCAACAGCAGCTCAGTCGCCCTTGGCGGCTCGGTAGGCGGCGGCGCCACGGGCAGCACGTGGACGATTACGGCGGCCCCCGGCGGCCACACCGCCACCCTTACCAATGCCAACGACCCTGCCAATGCCACCTTTAACAGCGGCACGGTAGCAGGCACTTATACCCTGACCCTGACGGCCACCGGCTCGGTATGCGGCACGCCAACCGCCACCAAAAACATTGTGGTGAACGCGCCACCGACCGCCAACGCGGGTGCCGCCATAGGACCCTTGTGTACCACCACGGGCAACACCACCCTGGGTGGTAGCATCAGCGCCGGCGCCACCGCAGCTTGGACGGTTAGCCCCACGGCCAGCACCACGCTGACCAACACCACCAGCGCAGCCAACGGCACCTTTGCAGCCATCGCAACGGGCACCTACACCGTTACGCTGACGGCCAGCATTGCCGGTTGCGCCAATGCCACGGCCTCGAAGAACATTGTGGTGAACGCGCCTGCCACCCTCAACGTGGGCCCGGCCATGGCGTCTATGTGCCCCGGCCAGACCTCGCTGGCGCTCGGTGGGTCCGTATCCGGTGGTGCAACCACAGGGGTATGGAACATCTCTGCGGCACCGGGCGGTAGCACGGCTACACTTACCAACGCCACCAATGCGGCGGCCGCCACCTTTAGCAGCGGCGCCGTAGCAGGTACCTACACCGTGCGCCTTGTGGCCGATGCCGTGGCAGGTTGTGCGGCCCCGGCTGCCGTCACTAAAAACATTGCCGTGGTCGCCTTCCCCGTAGTGGCGGCCATTACGGGCCCGCAGGTAACCTGCGTGGGGGGCACAACACCCTTTGCCAACACCACCGCAGGCGGCACCTGGGCCAGCGACAATGTAGCCGTGGCCACAGTAAACAGTAGTGGTCTAGTAACAGGTGTAAGTGCAGGCACGGCCAACATCACCTACACCGTAACCACCAGCGGCTGCCCCACCACGGTGAGCCGCGCCGTTACGATCGTAACCACGCCCCAGGGCACCGAGGGCCAGCCAGGCAACGGCCAGTGGAACGCCTACGTGTACAATGGTACCACCATCAGCACGGCCAATTATGCAGGCTGGTTTGCAGGCCCCGCGGCGCTGGGTTTCAACACCAACAGTGCTGCTATTTATCCGGCTACGGTGGCCCCCAGCACCAACAGCGCCTACCAGGGCTGCCAGGTGAGCGCCACCAACTATGCCGTCAGGTTTCTGCGCACCGGGTTTGCACCTGGGGTGTACAGCATCGCCATTAATGCCGACGATCAAGGCATTTTCTTCTTAGACGGCCAGCAGATACTCTCTGCTACCGCCAGTACCCTCAACTGGACAGGCAGCCTGACGCCCACCAGCGTCGTAGAGATGCGCCATCTCAATGCCTCTGGCAACGGCAATCTCAACTTCGCCATTGCTTTGGTTGCGGCGCCTACCATGCCAACGCCGGGCAGCATAACCGGGGGAATGGGTATCTGTGCAACAGACAACCTGGCCGTAGCCCTCACCAGCACCGCCAACCCCGGAGCCGGCAGCTGCACAGGCCTCACGCCCCTCGTCCAGTGGGAGAGCTCGACCGATAAAGCCACCTGGGCCCCCATTGCCGGGGCTACGGGCAACGCCTACACCGTGCCCGCAGGCCTGGCTCAGACAACCTACTTCCGCCGTGCCCTGCGCACCTGGTGCGGCATCTACTACACCAACACAGACTCTGTTGTTGTAAGCAACGGCCCCCAGGGAGACCCTGCCGCCTACCCTACCAACCAATGGAACGCCTACGTATACAGCAGCACCGGCTTCGGCAACCTGGGCACGTACTTCGGCTACTTTACAGAGCCGCAGACCAACGTCAACACCTTTAACCAGGCCACCGTAGGCGGTTATGTGTCTGGTGCCTCGCCCAGTATGGCCGGTACCTACCAGGGCTGCCTGGCGCCTGCCTCTAACCTGGGCATCAGCTTTAAGCGGACGGGCTTTGCCCCCGGCGCTTACCGCATCAACCTGCCCAACCACGACGACGGCGTCGAGCTCTACATAGATGGCACCCTTGCCTACAGCCTGAATGGATGCTGCCAAGACCGTGGCATAATCTGGACAGGGCAACTCACGGCTGCCTCGCAGGTAGAGGTGCGCCTCTTCCAGGGCGGCGGCGGCAGCGGCATCAACTTTACGCTGACGCCTTACACGCTGCAAGCCTCAGATTCTCTGCAGCCCGCCACCATCTCGCGCAGCCAGAGCATTTGCACAGGCCAGGTGCCTCAGTGGCCGCTGACGATCACCACCCCGGCCACCTCGGGCTGCAGCATCCGCGGCTACCAGTGGCAGATCTCTACAGACAACATCGTCTTTACAGACATTGCCGGCGCCACCAATGCCACCTACAGCATCCCCAGCAACCTGACGGAGAACACCTGGTTCCGCCAGGTGGTAACAGACTGGTGCGGGGCCACCAAGGTGTCCAACGTCATTGTAATCACGATAGACAATACCACCCCAGGCGACCCTTCTATCTGGCCTGCCGGCCGCTGGAACGCCTACAGCTTTGCGGGCAACAACTATCAGGATTACGCGGGCTTCTTCCCGGTAAACAGTCTCTCCTTCATCTCTACAGATTTTTACGGTACCACGCAAAGCCCCTCGTTTGCGCCCGGCTACGGTGGCTGCCAGATCCCGCCCGTAAATCACTCGGTGATTTACCGCCGCGTGGGGGCGCCTGCACTGCCCGCCGGCCAGGTGTACCGCATAGACGTTACCCAGCTCGATGATCAGGGCGCATTGCTGATAGACTCTCAGCAGGTTTGGTCTGCCAACTGCTGCATTGCGCCACTGACGCCTGCCACCGGTGTCTGGACGGGCCCCATAGATGCCACCACCAACCTAGAGGTGCGCCACCGCGCCTTTGGTAGCCCCAACTCCATCGGCCTCACCTTTACGGCTGTGCCCCGGCCAACGTCTGTTAATCCGGGCGCCATCGCTGGCAGCACCACCATCTGCTCGGGCGACATCCCCATGGCGGGCTTCAGCAACGCCACCTTGCCCAGCAACGGCTGCTCGGTAGATTACTACCGCTGGCAGATTTCCACCGACGCCGGTGCCACCTGGCTAGACCTGCCCAACTCCAACAGTGCCAGCTTTACGCCGGTGCAGTCTATCTACGGAGCACCTGGCGCGCAGACACTGTTCCGCCGCCGCGTGTTCGACCTCTGCGGCAACGTGGCCGCCACCGCCCCCGTGGTAGTAACCATCCAGAATACGGTGCCCGGCAACCCGGCCACCTTTGGCACCAACACTTGGAACGTCTATGCCTACGACGATCCCAACTTTGCCCTCTACGTTGGCTTCTATACAGAAGACAACCTGGCCTTCAACACCCGGACGCGCTACGCGGCCACGCTTCCGCCTTCTGCCGCAGGTACCACGGCCAGCGGGCAGGGCTTCGTGGGTTGCCAGCAGACCAACACCCAATGGTCTGCCTCTGCCCGGCGCCGTGGCCTGGGCACCAACCCAGCCGGCTACTACCGCTTCAACATCAATTGGCACGACGACAACATCACCTTCTTGGTAAACGGCCAGCAGGTTTTCCAGCACATTGGCTGCTGCGACAGCCACGCCGACGTGTGGACGGGCTACGTTGACAACACCACCACGCTGGAGTGGCGCTGGGTCAACTTCCCCGGCCCGGGCGGCCTGGATTTTACGGCCGTGTACCTGGGCACCACCCCGCCTACCAACCTGCGCCCCGGCACGCTGCAAACCAGCCAGCTAAGCTTCTGCCCCGGCGACCCCGTCAATGTTTATTCTGACTCTGCCGCCTACAACGCCTGCTATCCGCAATACCAGTGGCAGCGCTGGGACGGCACCGCCTGGCAAAACGTATCAGGCGGCACCTCCGAAGATCTGCTCAACCAGCCCTCTATTACAGACTCTGCCACCTACCGCCGCGGCGCTACCGACATCTGCGGCAACGCCATGGTGTACACCGCTCCCATCACGGTGCGGGCCTCATCAAACACGCCGCCAACCCTGCTGCCCAACCGGTGGACGGTGATGCTCTACAACAGCAACGACTACACCTCTAACTACGCTGGCTTCTATACAGAAGACAACGTTGACATCAACACGACGCTGCGCCACGGCAACTCGGCGCCGCCCTCGCAGGCCAATGCCCTTACGGGCCAGGCATACACCGGCTGCCTCACCAACTCTACCAACTACACGGTTCGGTATGTGCGCACGGGGTTCCCAGCGGGTCGGTATTCCATAGACATCCTCGGCCACGACGATGACGTAATCTTGCTGGTAAACGGCGTAGAGGTTTACCGCCACCTTGGCTGCTGCGATGCCCATGCCGGCGTATGGCTCGGAGACCTTGGCGCTGCCAGCACGGTAGAGTTCCGCTACCGCAACGGTGGCGGCCCCGGCAACCTGCACGCCGTATTTGCCCCGGCCGTAGCCCCCATACCCCTGAGCCCCGGCACCATTGCCGCTGCCCAGAGCTCTGTGTGTGCAGGCAGCCCGGCAACCATTAACCAGGCCACGGCCGCCTCGGGCTCTTGCACGGTGGCCAACTTCCAGTGGCAGCAATCGCCAGACGGTAGCAGCTGGGCCGATATAGCCGGGGCTACGCTGGCCAACTACACCAGCGGCCCACTAGCGGCAGCTACTTGGTTCCGCCGTCAAGACATTGACGCCTGCGGTGCCACCGCCTTTACCAACGCTGTGCAGGTTACCCTTTTGCCTGCCGTGTCTGCCCCGGTAATAGGTGCTAACCAGGCCATTTGCGCCGGTGCTACGCCAGCGGCCCTTACCGTGCCTACGGCAGCCTCTGGCGGCAACGGCACGTTTAGCTACCGCTGGGAGGTCTCTACGGATAGCATCACCTTCAGCCCCACGGGCTCTGCCTCGGCCACACCACAAAGCCTGGCACTGCCTGCCCTATCCAGCCCGCGCTGGTATCGCCTGGGCGTAACGGCCTGCGGCGGCACAGTGTACTCTAATGTGGTGCGCGTACGCATCAATCCCAATACGGCCATCACGGCCCAGCCTCAGAACTGGACGGGCTGCAGCGGCGCGCAGGCGGTGTTCACCGTCGGGGCAAACGGCACCAACCTTACCTACCAGTGGCAGCTGTCAACCAACAGCGGCAGCACCTGGGCAAACATCACCTCTGGGGCCGCCGGCGAGTCTGGCTGGGCAACATCTACCCTGACGGTAAACATCCCCGCGCCGATTCCGGCCAATACGCGCCGCTACCGGGTCATCGTTAGCGGGGCCTGCGGTACCAACCCGGCAACGTCTGGCCAGGCCAACCTGAACCTGGGCGCTCCTACGATGCGCACCCAGCCCACCAACGCCTCGGCTTGCGTAGGGGCTACGGCCACCTTTGCGGCCGCAGGTACAGGCGCTACGCTTTTCCAGTGGCAAACCTTCCGCAGCGGTGCCTGGCGCAACGTTGCCAACGCAGGTGCCTACAGCGGTGCCAATACGGGTACGCTCACCATCAACCCCGTGCAAGACACGCTCAACGGCAGGCAGTTCCAGTGCATCCTCACCAACGGATGCGCCGGCAGCACCACCTCTACGGCTGCCACGCTCAGCACCAACCAGCCCATTGCCAACAACACCGTGCCTGCCACCTTTACGCTCTGTGCCCTGGGCACGGGCACCCCACTTGGGGCCTCTACCCCATCGGGCGGCTCTGGCAGCTACACCTACCAGTGGGAGCGCTCGCTCGTAGGCCCTAGCAGTGGCTTTGTAGCCATGGCAGGCCAAACCGGGCTAGACTATACGCCTGCAGGCTGGGCTCAAAACGTGTGGGTGCGCCGTGTGGTAACATCCGGTGGCTGCACCAGCACCAGCAACGCGACGGCCATCACCGTGGCCCCTACGTTTGCCATCAACACGCAGCCCGTCTCTGCCACGGTGTGCCCCAGCGGCACGGCCACATTTTCTGTAGATGTAACCGGCTCGGCAGTAACCTATCAGTGGCAAGACAGCACCGGCGCCAGCGGCTGGAACAACGCCAACGGCGGCGTGTACAGCGGCCAGAACACCCCTACGCTCACGGTAACCAACCCCGGCCTGGGCCGAGACGGCCACCGCTTCCGCGTGCTTATTACCGGCACGGGCAGCTGCACAGGCACTACCGTCACCTCGCGCTCGGCCAGGCTTACGACGGCCGGCGTGCTGCCTACCATTACCCTGCAGCCTGCCGCCACCACCAACTGGTGCACAGCCAGCCCGGCTACCATACCCATGGCAGCCACCGGCACCGGCCTCACCTATCAGTGGCAGTTGCGCCAGCCCGGCGGCAGCTTCGTAAACCTGATCAACGGAGCCATCTATAATGGCGTGGCCACCAATACACTCACCATCCTGAACCCCTCTGCCGTGTACCAGGGCTACGAGTACCGCGTGGTAGTCAACAACAGCTGCGGCGTGCCCGTAACCAGCAACAGCAGCTTCTACAACCAGGTAAGCGCCATTGCCAACAACTCGGTAAGCTCTCCGCAAAACCTTTGCGCGGGCTCTGTGCCGGTGGGCCTGGTAGGCAGCACCCCTACGGGTGGGTCTGGCACCTACGTCTATCAGTGGCAGATGGCCCCCGCCTCTACAGGTACCTGGGCCAACATTGCCGGGGCCACGGGCATCAACTACAACCCGCCTGCCCTCAACGAGACGACGCAGTTCCGCCGCCTGGTAACCTCTACCGGCACCAATTGCGCCACCTCCATCAGCCTGGCCATCAACCTCTCTGTAGATCAGCCACCCACCGTAGCCCCGCTGCCCGCCAACACGGGTACCTGTGCAGGCACCAGCGTCAACATTGCCGCTACGGCCACGGGCAACAACATCAGCTACCAGTGGCAGGTTAGCACCAACAACGGTGCCAGCTGGGCCAATGTGGCCAACGGCTCGCAGTATGCCAACGCCACCACGGCTACCATGCGCATCAACGGTACACCGGCCGGTTTCAACGGCTACCTCTACCGTGTGCTGGTAACCGGAGACTGCGGCGGCGTAGCCAACAGCGTTGTAACCTCTACGGCAACTACCCTGGTGGTAAACCCCGGCGCAACCATCACCGCCGAGCCTGCCAACCGCACCATCTGCGCCAACGGCTCTACCACCTACACCTTTAGCTACACGCTGCCAGCCCCTGGCACCTTGCCGCTAACCTTCCAGTGGCAAGAGCGTATCGGCGGCGGTGGCTATGCCAACATCAGCAACGGAGGCACCTTCTCTGGCGTAACCACTCAGACGCTGACGCTAACGGCCGTACCCGCCAGCTGGAACAACAACCGACGCTACCGCTGCGTGGTTACCTACGGCGGCTGCCCCGTGTTTACATCGGCCGGGCAAGGCACGCTTACGGTGCAGCCCCTGCCAACGCTGGCGCTTACGGCCACGGCCAACCCCATCTGCGTAGGGCAGAGCACCACCCTCAACATCGGCGGAGCTACCACCTACAGCTGGAGCACAGGCTCTACGGCCAACGCCATCACGGTATCGCCTACGGCCTCTACCGTCTATAGCGTAACGGGCACCAACACGGCTACCGGTTGCCAAAACACAGCCAGCCTAACGGTAACCGTCAACCCGCTTGTTACCCCCGCGGTATCCATCAGCACCGCGGCCACCACCATCTGCGCAGGCACCACGGCCACCTTTACGGCCACGCCTACCAACGGCGGAGCCAGCCCTGTCTACCAGTGGCGCATCAACGGCAATCCGGTGGGCACCAACAGCCCGACGTTTGCCACCAGCGCCTTGGCCAATGGCGACGTAGTAACCTGCCGCCTGACGAGCAACGCAACCTGCGCCAGCCCGGCCCAGGCCACCAGCAGCGGCATTACCATGGCGGTAACCCCCACCGTGCAGGCGCCGACGGCCATCGCCGGCCCGGCCGAGCTTTGCCAGGCCACCGCCAGCACAGACTTTACGGCCACCGTGGGCGGCGTGTACACCAGCCTGACCTGGTCTGTAACGGCAGGTGCGGGCACGGCCACCGGTACGGGCACAACAGGCACCATCAGCTGGAACCCCGCCTTCACCGGAACGGCCACCGTGTCTGCGGTAGCCAACGGCTGCGGCGGTGCCTCTGCGGCGCGCACTTTCGACGTACGCGTCATCCCCTCGGGCACATGGCTGGGCACCACGGCAGACTGGAACAACCCCGCCAACTGGTGCGGTGGCGTGCCAACGCTAACCTCTACCGTGCTTATCCCGGCCGGTGTGCCCAACATGCCTGCCGTCTCTGCCAATGCAGCTACGGGTGCGCTCACCATCCAGCCAGGTGCGGGCCTCACCCTCACGGGCACATCGGTGCTTACCATTGCAGGCTCTGTATCGCAGTTGGGCACCTTTGCCCCAGGGGCTGCCTCTACCGTGGCCTACACCGCCACGGCCGCGCAAGCGGTGGTGCCAGCCAACTACGGCCACCTTACCTTGAGCGGTGGGCCCAAGGTCCTCACAGGCACCGTGCGCATCAGCGGAGACTTTACCGCCGCTGCCAGCAGCTACACCGTTGCAGGCTCTACCATCGAGTTTAACGGCACAGCCGCGCAAACGGTGCCTGCCTTCACCTTCAACAACCTGACGGTGAGCGGCGGCAGCACCAAGACGATGGACGGGAACGTGACCGTCAACGGCGGCCTCAACCTGACGGCCGGTAAACTGGCCCTGGGGGCCAACACCCTGGCCATCAATGGGCCCATCGGCGGCACGGGTACGCTGGTGCCTGCCTGCGCCTCTACCCTGTCTATCGGTGGTGCAGGTGCTACGGGTACCCTCCGGTTCGACCCTGCTGCCCAAGACCTGGGCACCCTGGCCATGGCCAAGGCAAGCGCCGGCAACGTTGCCCTGGGCAACAACGTCAACATCTGCACCAGCCTGCAGCTTACCCAAGGCAACATCTTGCTGGGCGGCAATACCCTCACCGTGCTGCCGGGTGCCACGCTCAGCGGCGGCAGCGCCAACAGCTACATCGTCACGCCAGACCAGGTCAGCCCCACGGGCGCCGGTTTCTTGGTGCAGCGGCTGGCTACGGGTGCTGGCCAGCGCCTCTTCCCCGTAGGCACGGCCGGTAGTTACACCCCGGCCCTGATGGCCAACGTGGGCACCAGCCGAGACATGCGCGTGCGCGTCTTCAACAACGTGTACGAGAACGGCATAGCCGGGCCAGCCATCCAAAACCTGGAGGCATCGGTGAAAAAGACCTGGGAGATTGAGCCCCTGCCCGGTGCCGGTACGCCCGACGTTGCCATCACCCTGCAGTGGAACCCTGCCGACGAGGGCACCTTCTTTGCCGGGGCGCGTGTCAACCGCCTCGCTTACATCGGCAAAAACACCGGCGTCGGCAACAGCCCCTGGGTAAAGCAAACCGTATCTGCCCTGCAGGTTACCACGGCACCCTACCGCATAGCCACGCCGTCTATCACCAGCTTTAGCAAGTTTGCCATCGGCAGCGAGATGACGCCGCTGCCCGTGACGATGGGGGACCTGACGGTAGATGCCGACAAGGCCCACAACGTACTGCACTGGAGCACCTACGCCGAGATCGAAAGCCGCGGCTTCGAGGTGCTGCGCTCGGCAGACGGCCAGCGGTTCGAGAAGATCGCCTTCGTAGAAGGTGCCGGCAACAGCCAGACGGTACGCCAATACAGCCACCAAGACGTAGCCCGCCCCGGCCGCACCTACTACAAGATTCGCTTCGTAGGCCGTGCCGAAGGTGATGAGGCCTTCTCTAACACAGTGCAGGTAGTCGGTACGGCCGAGCAGCCCTTCAGCGTGTACCCCAACCCGGCTACAGACATCCTGTACCTGGAGGGTGCCGACGAAGAGGCCACCTTTACCCTGACAGACCTCAAGGGCACCCAGTTCTACCTCGACACCCGCCGCAAGGCACCCGGTGCGCTGCGGGTAGATATCCGCCACCTGCCGCAGGGTGTGTATGTGCTAGAAAAACGCGACGCCAACGGCCGGGCTACCGTCCGTGTGGTAAAGCAGTAAGCTAGCCCAAAGGGCTGTGGCCAGCTACGGACCCAGGGTTATACCGAGCCCCGCCTGCCAGCCGGCAGGTGGGGTTTTTTTATGCCCATGGCAGGCATGGGCGTAGCGTATCTTTAGGGCTGCAAATAGGAGCAGCGCCTCCTGCCGCCGCCGCCCACCGCGGGCCGTGAGATGAACGCAGATTTCTACAAGAAACTCCACCTCGACCCGGGCCAGCGATTTTTGGCCCTAAACGTGCCAGAGGGCTACGTGGAGGCCCTCCAACAAGCCACCGGCGTGGTAGCAGATACGGCCTCTCGCCGTGGCGATTTTTACGAGTGCGTCCACCTGTTTGTGAAAACGGTGGCAGAGTTGGGCCTCTTTGGGCCCGTAGCCCTCAATGCCCTCGTAGATGACGGCTTCTTTTGGGTAAGCTATCCCAAAAAAAGCAGTGGCATCCCTAGCGAGATGAGCCGAGACGAAAACTGGGACCTGCTCATGCGCGACGGTTGGCGCCCCGTAGCCGCCTTGAGCGTTGACGACACCTGGACCTGCCTGCGGTTTCGCCACCAAAGCAAGGTAAAGCTAGACCCGCGCACCCGCCAGGCCCGCATGGTGGCCAGCAGCGCCCAAAAGCGCGTCCACAAGCCCATTGCCGTGCCGCCCGATCTGCTGGCCGCCCTAGAGGCCCAGCCAGACGCCCTCAAGCGGTTCGAGGCCTTTGCCTACACCCACCGCCGCGAGTACGTAGAGTGGATTTCCGACGCCAAGCGCCCCGAAACCCGCCAACGCCGGCTAGAGAAAGCCGTCAACCTCATTGCCCAAGGCAAAAAGTTTAGCTAACCAAGGCCCGCCCCTCCAATAATCAAAAGGCCCGGCGCTACCATGCGCCGGGCCTTTCGTCATTTTATGGCCAAGGCGAGCTACTAGCCTACTGCATAGGCACGGGCAGCTCCAGCTTGTCCCATTGCAGGGCAAAGCCGGCCGGGGTCACCACATAGCGCAGGCGCTCTTGGGGTTGTGCCAGGGTGGTGGGCTTCAGCGTCAGGCGTAGGGCATCTTTCTTTTCGTCGTATTTGTAGGCCCCCCATTGTGCGGCGTCTTTGTTGAAGATGACCGTCCAGCTCTCTTTGCCGGGGATGGTAAAGAAGGCGTAGGTGCCCGCAGGCAGCGTTTTGCCCTCTATGCTTACAGGCTGATCTACCGATACGGTGGTGGCCTCGTTGGCACCCGAGCGCCACACCTGGTCGTAGGGCACAAGCGCACCCCAAACCTGGCGGCCCTTTACAGAGGGGCTGCCATACTTGATTTTGACGTTGGCCTTGCCCACGCGCCCCAGGGCGCTATCGGCAGGGCTTTGGCGCGGTTTTTTGTCTTGAGCCCAGGCAGGCGCGCTGGCCAGCGCCAGGCATAAGATTAAGAGTTGCAATGTGTTTTTCATGGTAAAATGCGGCAAGCACAGATGCCACGTGCAAGGTAGCCCCCGCGCCCGATTGGAGCCTCGGTTGTAGCTTGCCTCCGCGTACAGCTTCCACCCTCCACTACGCCTGCTTTGACTTTACGCCAATTCATTCAGATAATTGCCATAGGCCTGGCCTGTTGCCAGGCGGGCAAGGCCAACGCCCAGGGCATCCGAGGGCTCGTCAGCGGCGACGACGGCCCCATCGCCTACGCCAGCATACGGGCCGAAGGCAACGGCACTGGCACCATGGCCAACCCCGAGGGCCGCTACGAGCTAAAGCTGCCCCCCGGCCGCCATACGGTGCTGTTTCAGTCGCTGGGCTACAAGGTAGAGCGGCGTACCGTAGAGGTGCCTGCCCAAGGCTGGGCCGACCTGGACATTCGCCTGCAAACACAGGCCATCCAACTCAAAGAGGCCAACGTAGGCACGCGCGAGGACCCGGCCTACTCCATCATGCGGCGGGCCATTGCCAAGGCCCCCATACACCGCATGCAGGTGCTGGGCTACCAGGCCAAGGCCTACATACGCGGCGGTGGGCAGCTTAAAGAGGTGCCCTGGCTCATCCGGGGCAAGGTAAAAGAGGCCGGCATAGACCCCAACACCGTCTTCTTTATCGAGAACGTGTCTGAGATCACCTACCGGGCACCCAACTTCTATAAAAACCGGGCCATCTCCATCCGCAGCAACATGCAGGCTCTGGGCAACAACCTACCCAATCCGGCGGGCTACGTCAGCCAGTCGTTTTACGAGACCAAGGTGGGCAGTGCCGTGTCGCCCCTCTCGCCTCGGGCCTTTAGCTACTACCGCTTCAGCTACGAGGGCATCTTTGAAGACCGCGGCGTAGAAGTAAACAAAATCCGCGTGCAGCCCCGGCAGCGGGGCGACGACGTCTTTGACGGCTACATCTACGTCATAGAAGGCGACTGGAGCCTGCACAGCCTGCAGCTTACCACCCGCCACGAGGGCATCACCGCCACCTATAACCACCTCTACAGCCCCATGCAAGGTGTATGGATGCCCGCCACGCAGAAGTATCTGATAACAGGCAAGGTATATGGGTTTAGGTTTGAGTTTACCTACGTGGCCAGCCTGCGAGACTATAAGCTGCAGGTGAACCCCGCCCTGGTAAAACCCATTGAGGTGATAGACGAAAAGGCCGCGCCCGAAGAAGCACGCGCCCTCCGCAAAGCTGAGCGCCGCAAAAGCGACCAGGCCCTGGCCCAAACCCTGGCAGACACCAACGGCCGCATGACACGCAAAACCATGCGCAAACTGGCCCGCAACCTGCGCCGCCAAGAGCGCGCCGAGGCCCGCGCCGCCAACAACGGGCACGACGTCGTAGCCCAAGACAGCACCGTCATAGACAGCAACGCCTACAAGCGCGACAGCACCTACTGGGCCAGCGCCCGCCCCATTCCGCTGACGGCCCAAGAGGTGCGCAGCACCCGCAAGCTCGACAGCCTGGGCGTAGAAATCAAGAAAGAAATGGCCAAAGACTCTGCCAAGGCCAAAAAGAGCGAGGGCGGTTTTGACATTGGCTGGATTACCTGGGGCCGCACCTTTTACACCTACCGCCGCACCGGCGACACCCTGCCCGGCGGCAAGCCCAAGCGCGAGCGCACCCCGCACCAGATTATCTACCGCGGCCTGCTAGACCAGCAGGTCGGGTTTAACCCCATCGAGGGTTGGGTAATGGCTACTGGCATAGGCTATGCCTACCAAAAGGCGGGGAGTGTACGCTCTTTTTACATAGGGCCCAATGTCCGCTACCAGGCAGGCCCCAAGCGCTTGCTGCTAACGGGCGAGGCCAACTACCTGCACAAGGCAGGCTATATACGGGCAGAGGGTGGCCAAGGCATCAGCCAGTTAAACCCTGAGGGTGCCATTGGCTACGGCCTCAATAGCTCGGCGGCTTACTTTTTTGAGCGTAGCTACATCCGCCTGTTTGCCAAAGACTATGCCCGGCTAGAGACAGAGGCGTTTTTTGCCGACCGCTTTCTGCTGCAGGGCGGGGTAGAGTGGGCCCGGCGTAGCTACCTGCAAAACACCACTACCCGCACGCTGATCAACTGGCGAGACCGCACCTTCGACCCCAACGTAGAGGCCAACTACTATGCCGGCAACACCTTTTTTGCCCAGCACCGGGCCGCCGTTGCCGATGCCAAACTCACCTTTACGCCCACCGTCCGCTACCAAATCATCAACGGGCGGCGCAGCTTCATTGGCGGCACAGAGCCCTACTTCCACCTGATGGCCCGGGCTGGCGTACCCCGACTCGGGGGCAGCACAACAGACTTTCTGGCCACGGCCCTAGGGGTAGAGCAGCGCGTAAACCTGGGCATCCGCGCTACAATGCTCTATTACCTGGAGGGTGGTGCCTTCCTCTACAACCGGCAGAGCTTCGTGCCAGACTATTTCCACTTCCCCGGCAACGAGACATTCCTGATCGTCGGCGATGGCCTGCGCTCGTTCCGCACCTTGCCATATTACTTCTACAGCAACCCCGTGCGCTACGGCCGGGCCCACATCGTTTATACCCCGCGCATGCTAACGCTAACGCGGCTGCTGCCCATCCAGATGCTCGGCTGGCGCGAGACGCTGGGCTTCCACAGCCTCTGGGTGCCTGGCCGCACCCCTTTCACAGAGCTGACGTATGGCATAGACGGCATCTTCCGCTTTGCCCGGGCCGAGGCCGTGGCCGTGTTCGACGGGGGGCGCTTTAGCCGCATGGCCTTCCGCATCGGCCTCACGCTCAAAGGCTACAGCGGCAGTTTGCGCCGCAAGCCAACCCCCGGCCCGGTAGAAAAGCGCGGGCGCAGTATCAACATCAACCTGGGGTAGGCCTGGCCTGCGTGCAACTGCCCGGCCGGGGCACGACCTTTGCCCGCGCATGGTTCCTACTTCAGACGCTTTGCTGGCCCAGATAGAGCAAACCCTGGCCAGCCTACCCCTCTCCGGCACACCCGACGAGCTCTACGCGCCCATGCGCTACATTTTGGCGCTGGGGGGCAAGCGGTTCCGCCCGCTGCTGACGGTACTGAGCGGGGGGCTCTTCGGTGCCGCGCCCGAGGCCGTGCTGCACGCGGCGGCGGCGGTGGAGGCCTTCCACAACTTTACCCTGATGCACGACGACATCATGGACCAGGCCCCCCTGCGCCGGGGCAAGCCTACCGTCCACATGGCCTGGGATACCCCCACCGCCATCCTGGCCGGAGACGGTATGCTGGTGAAGTGCTACGAGATTTTGCTCGATGCCGTGCCCGCCGCCATGCTGCCCGAGGTGCTGGCCGCCTTTAACCGTTGCGCCCTGGAGGTGGTAGAGGGCCAGCAGCTCGACATGAACTTCGAGGCCCAGGGCCAGGTAGCCGAGGCCGCTTACCTGGAGATGATCCGCCTCAAAACAGCCGTGCTGGTAGGCTTTGCCCTTTGGATCGGCGCGCGCCTGGCCGGGGCCTCCCCCGCCCAGGCTGCCCAACTGCGCCAGGCAGGCGAGCAGATGGGCCTGGGCTTCCAGCTCTACGACGATTACCTGGACACCTTCGGCGACCCTGCCCTGACGGGCAAGCAACCCGGCGGCGACATACTGGCCAACAAGAAGACCTGGCTGCTGATCTACACCCAGGCCCACCTGCCTGCCACCGCCCAGGCAGAGCTGGCCCAATGGCTGGCCGTGGCAGACTCCGCCCAAGGCTCGGCCAAGGTGGCCGCCGTATCTGCCCTGATGCGCCAGGCCGGGGCCGACGAGGCCTGCCGCACCCTCTCTGAGCGCTACTATGCCGAGGGTCTGGCCCTACTACAAACCCTGGGCACCCAGGCCGCCTACCGCCAGGCCATCGAGCAACTGGCCGCCCGGCTGATGCGCCGCCAGTCTTAACGCCTGGCCGCTGGTTATAAAAGACGATGCCCGGGCAATTGCCCGGGCATCGTCGTAATCCGAAGATTGAATTCTCTTTCTGGCCCGAAGGGTGGGGCCTGCCTTTGGTTGAGCCTAGGCCTCCCAGGCAAATGCTTGCCAGCCAACCCTAAAACGGCGCATCCTGGCCGCTAAGTGTCAGCACAATAATTGATTAGCCTGCCGTTATAGTCCCTTATATCTACTTACGCATACCTACCCACCAAAAAAGCCCGGCCATTAGGCCGGGCTTTCGTTTGCAGGCAGGCGGCCTTAGAGCACGTCCTGAATGTCGAGCAGGCCGAGGACACCCTCGCCTTCGGTTACCAGCAGGGTATCTACCTTGGTTTCTTTGAAGCGGGCCTGGGCATCCATCAGGCTGGCCGCGGCAGAGATGGATTTGGGCGCAAAGCCTTCCAGCTCGGCCAGGCGGGTTTGCAAGATGTGCTCGCCCTTTTCTTCCAGCATCCGGCGCAGGTCTCCGTCAGAGAAGACGCGGTGGATACCACCCTCCGCCTTGTTCACGATGACGGCGCCCGTCTTGCTGCGGCTCATCTTAAGCAGGGCATCCAGAATGGTGGCCGATGCTTCTATCTGCACGTCGTCGCGGCGGGCCAGGTCTGCCACCTTGGTGGTCAGCAGGTTGGTGTGGCGCACAAACTCCTCTGTGCCGATGCGGGTGAAGTGGTTCTCCGTCAAGGCCTTCATCACCTTCCAGGGAATGGTGCAGGTGTGCACGCCCAGTTGCAGGGCGTTTTTCACGTGCTCGGCATGGCGCACAGAGCTGAACATGATCTTGCTGTCGTAGCCGTAGCGATCTACCACTTCTACGCAGTCTTGCACCAGGCCTAGGGCATCGTGGCCTTGGTCTTGCAGGCGGCCTACCAGCGGGCACACGTAGGTGGCCCCGGCGGCAAAGGCCATGTAGGCCTGCTGCAGGGTGTACACCAGGTGTAGGTTCACCATCAGGCCTTTGTTGCGCAGGCGCTTGCAGGCTTTGGTGCCCTCTAGCGATACGGGAATCTTAAAGACCGTCTTGGCCGGATCCAGGCCCAGGGCCACCAGGCGCTCGGCCTCTGCCACAATCTCGTCGGCGTTGTTGCCTAAGGCTTCTACCTGCAGCACGTCCACCATTTTGGCCAGATCCAGCATGGCGCCATCAATGTCTTTGATGCCGTCGCGGAACATGAAGGTGGGCGTAGTGGTCAGGCCGGTGAGGTAGCCCAGCGAGCTGGCCTCGCGGATTTCGTCGAAGTTGACGGAGTCTAGATACAGTTCCATGCGGTTAGCGCGCGGCTTTTTCGATGTTGTGGAGGGCAATGAGAGGTTTGAGGAATTCTTCTAGCTGGTGGAGCGGATACTGGCTGGCAGCGTCGCACAGGGCCTTGGCAGGATCCGGGTGCGCCTCGATGAAAACGCCATCTACCCCGGCGGCCACACCGGCCCGGGCCAGCGTAGGCAGGTACTGGCGCAGCCCGCCGCTGGGGTCAGAGCTGGGGATGCCATACTTGCGGATGGAGTGCGTGATATCAAAAATGACCGGGTAGCCCAGGCTGCCCATGTCGTAAAAAGCACGCGGATCTACCACCAGGTCGTTGTAGCCAAACACGTAGCCCCGCTCTGTGAGCAAGATGTTTTTGTTGCCGGTAGATTCAACCTTTTTAACCGGCTTATCCATATTAGCCGGCGACAGAAACTGCCCGTGCTTCAGGTTTACGATTCGGCCGGTTTTGGCAGCAGCTACCACCAGCGTGGTTTGCATACAGAGGTAGGCCGGTATCTGTATCACGTCCAACACCTCGGCGGCGGCGGCCACCTGGTCTGGGTAATGCACATCCGACAGGATCGGCAATCCAAACTCCGTCTTGATTTTTTGCAGCAGCTTTAGCCCTTCGTCTAGCCCGGGGCCCATGTAGTAGTCTACAGAGCTACGGTTGTCTTTCATAAAAGACGACTTGTAGATCAGTGGCAGATCCAACCGCAGCGAGATCTCTTTGAGCCGCTCGGCAGTGCGCATCATCGTAGATTCATCTTCGATGACGCAAGGACCAGAAATCAAGAAGAACTTGCTCCAGTCTAGAAGAGTGCTTTGCATGTACGCGCAGAAAATGAGCCGCGCCGCCCTGGCCCCTGGCCTCCAAGGGCCGTTTGTGTGCGGCGCGTCTGCAAAGGTACGGCCCCGCCGCCGCAAGGCTACGGCCTAGCGCCTGCGCCGCCACAGCATGGCCCCGCCCGTAGCCAGGGCCAGCGCCAGCAAGGCCACATTGCCCAGCAACTTCAGGCCCTCGTTAGCGTCCAGATACAGCAGCGTATTGCTCAGATAGTCGCCTTCGTCAGCCGGTGTATTGCCTGCGGCCGCGTTGCCAAAGGCCGTTAGGGTTATCTCGCTCTGCAAAGAGTCGTACCGGCCAGTGCGCGGGTTAAAGAAGGGGAACGTGAACCCCACCTGCCTCAGCTTGTAGCGCCCGGCTTGCCGGGGTTGCAGCAGGTAGGTAAACGTTTTGCTGCCCGTCACCCGGCCTGCGTCTCGCAGTATGTTTTGCTGTGTGGTGGGTGGGTAAATGTCTAGCTGGGGCTGTGTAGGCGGTGTGGGCATCTCTATGGCGGCTATGTTACCCTCACCCTTAACCACAAACTGGTAGCTTACAGACTGCCCCGTCTCTACACGGCCCTTGCCGATGCGCTCCACCAGTTTAAAATCGCCCACGGGCAGGGCCCGGCTATACGGGCTGGGGGGTAGCTCTTTTACCTGAATGGCCAACGGCTTGCTGGCAAAGCTTATAAAGCTCTGTTGCCTATCCAGCCCGCCAAAAAAGGGATCGCTGGCCAGGTCATATTTGATCATCTGCAACCGCAGCGCCCCAAACCGTATCGGCTTGGCATTGAGCGGGTAAAAGGCAGACTCCCAGATGCGGTACTCTTTGTACGGCTTGCCGTTCACCGTCACGCTGCGGGGTTCTATGTTGGTAATACCGAACGACTCCTCCCAACAGTTGGCCGGCTTTATTTGCTTAGTAATGGCCGTCAGTTGGTTGGTCAGGTCATAAAAGTCCATGTCGGCCCGGTTGTCTTCGGCCACATACAGGCTCAGGTGCAGCGTAAATCCCTCGCCTACCCACACCTGGGTCTTGGTCGTCTCCAGGGCCAAAAAGGCGTTCTCTTTGTTTTCGCGGTAGCCTGCATCGCGTCTGCGGCCAAAAAACTCTTCCAGCGGGTCGTAGGCATTGGCCGGGTCGTCGTCTGGCCGGTTGTTTTTGCTTACAACGATGGTGGCCCCCGGGCTTTTATAGACCTTGCCATTCACCTTCATGCCAAAGGGCTTGAGCGTAAACTTGCCCTCTGCCCGGGCCACATACCGCTGCGTAATAGAGTAAGTGCTACTCACCTGCCCGTTTACGATGGTGGTGCTGCTGCTACTGCTGGTGCCTGCCCGCTGCATGCCGGCAATGTCCGGAAAGGCAGGCGCGGCCCCAAAATCCTCTGGCGCAGACACCGTGATGGTAAAGGGCATCCCGGGGGCCAGTTCGGTTTTGCCCAAGGCTATACCGGGAGCTTGCCCCCGCGCCGGGGCAGCCAGCCCCAGAGCCCACAACAGGCAAAAAGCCAGCCTTTGCCAAAAAAACGTTTTCATCTCTCTTGCAACCAGCCAACGGCATACGCCGTACCACCGTTGCGCAAAATACGCCTATGCCACAGCATCGCCGCTGCGTTTGGCCGCTTTAATGGCTAAGGCCGACTTTGGCATCGGTTTTGCATACAACCTTGTAAATCTTTTAGTTAGCTGCCGCTTGCCGCTTTTGCCTGCCTGGCCATAGTGGTAAAATGGCCGCCACTTAAAGCAGGCTCCACGGCCTGGCCCTACTATGTACACCTTTCAAAAACCTACCACACTACCTTTTCAGCCCATGACGCCCGCCTCCATGCTTGGATACACCAAGCAAGTCCTTAGCAAGGTCAGCTTCGACCTTAGCCTGTTCGAGAAAGAACTGCGCAAGTCTATCAGACTGGTGGCCCATACCGAGGTGCCACAGCTGTTGGCTTGGTGCCGCGCCTCTTTCACGTCTCGGCCCTTTAGGCTCATCATCGAGCGTTGTTTCCGCTGTGTGGCACCGGCGGTATAGCCGGCGGCCACTCGTGTACAAGGGCCAGAGGCTTGCCAAAGCCTTGGCCCTTTTTTGATGTCTAGACCTTTACAAAGCTGCTGGCTTGCCCGGCAGCGTGGTTTGCATCAATGGCCGGGCTGCCAGGTTCGGCTTGGCGCGCTTAATCTGCGTTCCAAACACATAATCCCACAGCGGAGAACTGACTCCGAATGCCTTGCCAGGGTCTTTATAGTGGTGCATGGCATGGTGCTCCCACAAAATTTTTAGCCTGTTTTTGGGTGGGGCAAACGCATGGGTGCTGTAATGCACCAACAGATAAAGGGCATAGCCCGTCAAGAAGCCTGACAACACCGCCAGCCCCGCATAGCCCCAGATCCGCTCTGCACCCCAAAGCAAAGCCGTAGCAATCAGCAGCGAGAGCCACGGAGGCATGGCCAGCCGGTCTTTGTCCTTAGGATACTCGTGGTGCACACCGTGGATGCGGTACTGAAACCGAGCCATCCGCGCACTTCGCGGCCGCACATGATACACCGACCGGTGCACCCAATACTCTACAAACGTAAAAAGCAAAAGCCCACCTACAAACAGAGCGCCCGCTTGCCCCAGGCCCAGGGGCGTGCGCAAGGTGCAATAGCCCAACAGCACGGCCCCATACACCAAGAAGATGGTTACAGGCACGCCAATGTGGGTACGTGTAAGCCGCTCCAGCCAGGGGTGGGCAAAAAGTTGTTGGGTGCCTTTGTGCTTGGGTTTAGGGTGGGCGATATCGTCAAGGTGCATGGTTTAGGCCTGCCCAGGCCTCAGCCAGGGCGCTGCCTCTTTATACGCATGGCCTGCCCGCCCAGGTTGCCCGGGCCGCCCTAGGCAAAAAATGCCCGTACCTGGGTAGCTATATAGGCTACTTCCTCCTCCGTAATCTCTGAGTGTATCGGCAGAGAGAAAACCTCCCCGCTCAGCCGCTCTGCCACCGGAAAACTGCCCGGCCCATAGCCTAGGTAGGCAAACGCCCCCTGCAGGTGCAGCGGGCTAGGGTAGTAGATCATCGTCGGGATGCCAGCCGCCTGCAGGTGGGCCTGCAAAGCAGCCCGCTGGCCACCCTCTGCCCGCAGCGTGTATTGGTGGAAGACGTGCGTGCTGTGCGCCGCCCGCACCGGCGTATGCAGGCCTGGCAAGCCTTGCAGTAGCTCGTCGTAGCGGCTGGCAGCGGCCTGGCGCGTCTGCGTAAACTGGGGCAAATGCTGCAGCTTGACGCGGAGCAGCGCCGCCTGCAGCGTGTCAAGCCTAGAGTTGCAGCCGATCAGCTCGTAGCTGTACTTCTGCCGCTGGCCGTGGTTGGCCATCATGCGGATACGCTCGGCCAGCGCGTCGTCGTTGAGGTACACAGCGCCGCCGTCGCCCATGCAGCCCAGGTTCTTGCTGGGGAAAAAGCTCGTGGTGCCTGCCGTGCCCACCGTACCGGCCCGCTGCCACTGCCCCTGCACCAACACCTCTGCCCCGATGGCCTGGGCATTATCTTCTACTACATATAAGTTGTGCTGGCGGGCAAAGGCCAGCACCTCCTCCATGGGCGCACACTGCCCAAAGAGGTGGACGGGCATGATGGCCCGCGTGCGCCCCGTCAGCGCCGCCTCGGCCGAGGCCAGATCTAGCGTAAACAGCTCGGGGTGTACCTCGCAGAAGACGGGCTTGAGCTTCAGCAGCCCAATCACCTCGGCCGTGGCCACATAGTTGAAGGCCGGCACAATCACCTCGTCGCCTGGCTCCAGGCCCAGGGCCATCAGCACGATCTGCAGGGCATCGGTACCATTGGCGCAGGGCACTACGTGGTTGCAGCGCAGGTAAGCTGCCAGCTCTGTGGCAAAGGCCTTCACCTGCGGCCCGTTGATGAAGGCCGTCTGCGCCAGCACCTCGGCCATGGCAGCGTCAATCTCCGGCTTCAGCCGCTGATACTGGCGCTTGAGATCAACCATTTCGAGCTTAACGGGCGGGGCGGCGAGGGCAGACATGTTTACGAGATGAGTCAATAAAAGCAAATGCGGGATACAAAGCTAGGTGTGCCATGCATTTGCATTAGGTAGAGTATGGTAATGTTTCACCATACTTTACTTTTGAGGTATATCCATTAATTTATGCCTACACCTCGCATTATCCAGAGCCTAACCCTTTTCTTTTGCCTAACTCCGGCACTAACGCCGATGGCCCGTGCCCAGCAGCTAGAGCTCTACACGGCCATGGCCACACCCATCACCCACCGGGCAACCTCCCTTTACGGCGACTTTGAGCCAAGCAACCTGGGCCTCACGCTAGGCGGGCGCTGGCACGTAAACCCCAGTTGGTTCGTTGCGGCAGAAGTATCCTTCTTGCAAGACCAACCCCTGCTACAACAGACAGACCGCGAGCAAATCTTTGCCATCCGCAGCTTTACGACCCCGGCCCTGGGCATAGGCAAAGTAGCCGATATGGGCCGGTGGCGGCTGCAAGCCATCGCACTTGGAGCACTGCGCCTGGTAGGTGGCCAAGGCGTACGGGTTACCGCTGGCGGGGCGAGCGCCCGGGGCGCCTTCATTCCTAACCAGGGCCTGGTAGATCCGATGTCCGTATCTGGCAGCACCACAGGGACTAACACCCCTGCATTACCCTCTTTGCAAGTAGGCCTAGGGGTGGGCTACCGCATCAGCCCGCGGATACACCTAATAGGTGAGATGCGCATCGGATACGACCTTACCAGCTACGACCCCAACATCTACGCCAAGGTTACCCACTATAACCCTGCCGCCACTACCCAGCCAGAGCCCCTATTTGTAAGGGAAACCAGATTCCGGCAAGGGTCCGTCTCCCGGCTCTATGTCTATACCCAAGGCGGCGTCACCATCCGTATCGGCCGCAAGCCCAAGCCAGATACCTATGTGCCCTAGGGCATCTGCAGCGAACTATTCCTAGCTCTCAGGCTGTTAGCACAAGGCGCCTGATAAGGCTGCAAGTTTTCTCAACTTTCTTTGGTCAGGTGCTTGACAATATCCCCCAGGCACCCTCACCTTTGCACCCCGTTTCCGAAAGAGGAAGCGCGCCGCCAAAAGCGGAAACCAGCAAAAAGAAAAAGTTTTTTCTCGCCTCGCTTGCAAATTCAAACTTCAGTCTTACCTTTGCACCCCGTTTCGACAGAGAGGCGGCGGCCAAAACAAAGACCTCGGCTAAACAGCTAATTATTAGCTCTTTACCTGCAAGTTGAAGTTTAGAAGCGGCGAAAGAAAATAAAAATTTCTGCTTCAAAAATTTGGTCGGTTCGCTTCTAGCCTAGTAAGTTTGCAACCCGTTTCGACTGAGAAACGGCCGCAACAAAAAGAGTTAAAGAGTTGAAAGACTCCAGAACTTTTTGAAGGCAAGCAGCGGTTATCAACCAGGCTGGCAACCAAACGAGGTTGTGAGTCACGATGCCAAGAGCACTTCGGTGCTGGCGGCAGAACGTTCTTTGAAAGATTGGGAGAGCTTAGTAGCAACCAAATCCAAAGCTATCGGCAACGATAGCAGCGGGTAAGGAAACACAAGTCAGCGTACACAAACATGTCGATGACGCCGCTCTATAGCACACTCGGTAGGTAGAGATACCCGTCAAGCCGAGCGGAGCGGTCGAGACAAAGAGCTATACAATGGAGAGTTTGATCCTGGCTCAGGATGAACGCTAGCGGCAGGCCTAATACATGCAAGTCGAGGGGGCAGCAATGTCACCGGCGGACGGGTGCGTAACGCGTATGCAACCTGCCCTTTGCTCGAGGATAGCCTTTCGAAA
>CANGYH010000007.1 GCA_947458545.1 Cytophagaceae bacterium
ACCCAAGATGGATCATCGAACGCACCCTGGCCTGGCTTGGAAACTTCCGCAGACTCTCCAAAGAATACGAGAAAACAGCCTCATCATCAGCCACTTTCATAACCCTGGCAGGCATCTGCCTCTCCCTCAATAAAATCTAAACAGCTTCTCCTGACCGGGACCCACCCACGCAAGACCCCCGCGGTCTCCAGTCCGCTGAAACGGATTGCATTGGGTACGGTAGATGTTACAAGGGACCACTACGCCGTTGGGGGTAAACAAGGATAAGGCGTGTTCGCCCCAGGTTAGAAACCTGCGGCTACTGCTAAAGCGATGTCAAAATCCCAATGCACGCACAGCTATTGCGCGCATCATTTGTTTAGACGTATGACGGCTTACATTCTGGCAGACAAGCCCTTAAATTGCCCGCCTAAAACCGACTATGGGCTTCTATTTCCGCAAACGCATACGCTTGGGCAAGGGTGTCAGCCTCAACCTGGGCTCTCGGGGTATTTCTACCAGTTTTGGGTTCAAAGGCTTTAGCCTGAACCTGGGCCGCAGGGGCGTGCGCACCACCACGTATTTGCCGGGCACGGGCTTGGGCTATACCAGCTACCAACGCTACGGCAGCGGCTCTGGGCGGCCCTTTAGCTTGTGGCGGTTAATTAAACGGATAGGCTTTGTGTTTGGGGTGATGGTAATCTGGGCCCTACTGCTCGCCGCCTGGAAGGGCACCGAGTGGCTGTACCAAACGGTGGTCGGGTGGTTTGGGGGGTAGGGTGTGAATGGATGGCCTAGGGTGCAGACATCAGGCCTTACGCTAGCCGGGCTATACCAGCTTACCCCAGGCTGAAGCCGTCCACCGTTGCTACTGTAGGACAGGGCGCCAGACCTGTCCCCAATCTACTGTGCAAGGGCTTTGCCCCCCTAATACTTTGCAAGGGCTTTGCCCTTGTCACGTGCTATGGCGAGGCTGCGCCTCGCGCATAGGCCAAGGCGGTAGGGATGGCGTAGGGGGCGGATTGTAGCGCGGGCTGTAGCCCGCGACGCCCGGGTGTTCACCCCAGGCTACAGCCGAACGCCTTTTGTAGTGCGGGCTGCCAGCCCGCCTTGCGGATGATGCCCAACGGCGGGGTACAAGGCCTGGATGCAGATATTTTCGATTATAGCTTTTGCCTTGATTTGCAAGGGTTTATAAGCGTTTTTGTCGGGAAATGTCATGAGGTCTGTCGTGCTGTTGCTCCAGTCTGAAGACTGTGCTGCAAAGGGCGTCACAAGTCATCGCTCCCCTAATCGGGTCGCTAAAGACTTGCGACAGGTTGCTCGCCGTTGCGCTGGGTTTGCGATAGGGGGGGGATGCAGGGCTGGAGCCCTGCCAGCGAGGGTTACGAGGGCTGGAGCCCTCGAACAGCACACTGTGGTGAAGACAGAAGCGTTCGGCTTTAGCCGTCGCCAAAAGAGCAGACACTTATCAGTAGCCCCTGGCTTTAGCCTGGGGTGAACACGGCAAACGCCGGGCCAGCGTAATGCCGAACATTCGACCCATAAGCCATCCGCAGGCGGGCGGACACGCGGGTCCGCCCCTACATGACGTTGGTCGTTATGGCCGGTTTCAAACCGGCAACCTTGGGTTCGTCCCGGTTGCAAACCGGGACCAGATTTGGAGCCGTGATTGTGGTTTGTGCTACCCCAGGCCTTCCGTTTCAGCGGTCTGGAGACCGCGGGGGCCTTGCGTGGGTGGGTCCCGGTCAGAGACCGGGACCAGCAACATATTGAGACCGGGACCAGCTTTCAAGGGAAGTCCGAGCTTCTACTCGCTCAAGAATGCGTAGCCGTTCTCTTCTAGCTCTAGGGCGAGCTCTTTGCCGCCGGAGCGGACGATGCGGCCGCCGGCCAGAACGTGCACGAAGTCGGGCACGATATAGTCTAGCAGCCGCTGGTAGTGCGTGATGACCAGGAAGGCGTTGTCTTGGCTGCGGAGCTTGTTTACGCCCGATGCTACGATGCGGAGGGCATCAATGTCTAGGCCAGAGTCGGTTTCGTCTAGGATGCCGAGGGTGGGCTCTAGCATGGCCATTTGGAAGACCTCGTTGCGCTTCTTCTCTCCGCCCGAGAAGCCCTCGTTGAGGGAGCGGTTGAGCAGGGCCTGGTCCATCTCTACGACGGCCATGCGCTCCTTCATAAGCTTTAGGAACGATACCGCATCGAGGGCCTCTTGGCCACGGTGCAGACGCACCTGGTTGACGGCCGTCTTGAGGAAGTTGACCGTAGATACACCCGGGATCTCTACCGGATACTGGAAGGCCAGAAAGACACCCTCGCGGGCGCGGTCTTCGGGGGCCATCTCCAGCAGGTCTTTGCCCTGGAACTGCACGCTGCCGCCGGTTACCTCGTACTGCTCGCGGCCGCTGAGCACGGCGGCCAGGGTGCTTTTGCCCGCGCCGTTGGGCCCCATGATGGCATGCACCTCGCCGGGGCGGATGTCCAGGCTCAGGCCTTTGAGGATGTCTTTGCCCTCGATGCGGGCGTGCAGGTCTTGGATGGAAAGCAGTGGGGTAGCCATACGTTCTAGTTTGCCGGGGAACGGGAGTGCAAAGGTACGGGGAAGTTGAAAGTTGAGAGTTGAAAGTTCAGAGATGGCCCTGCGGGTTGGGCGGGCCAGCAGCTTTGCTTAGTGCCTGGGCTGACTTTCGTCATTGCAGTTTGGTGGGGGTTGGCGGCAGCTTTGCCCACCCGTCCTGCTACTCCTGGCGGGGGCAATGATGCCCATCTTACTCTTTTTTGCGGCCCACTGGTACCTGTCGCTCTTTACGCAGACGTTTTTTCTGCACCGCTATGCGGCCCACCACATGTTCACCATGAGCCCCGCCTGGGAGAAATTCTTCTATGTGCTGACGTACCTCTTCCAGGGCTCCAGCTTTTTGAGCCCTAAGGCGTACGGCATCATGCACCGGCTGCACCACGCCTATGCCGACACCGAGCGGGATCCGCACTCGCCCAAGTACAGCGCCAACCTGGCCGATATGATGTGGAAGACCAAAAACATCTACAACGACATCCTAAGCGACCGCCTGCCCCTGGAGGCCAAGTTCAAAAAGGGCGTGCCCGACTGGAAGCCCATCGAATGGCTGGGAGACCGATGGTTGAGCCGGCTGGCCTGGGGTGTGGGCTACTCGCTGTTTTACATCTACTTTGCCACGGCCTGGTGGCAGTTTTTGCTGCTGCCCATTCACTACCTGATGGGGCCGGTGCACGGGGCCATCATCAACTGGTTTGCCCATAAGTGGGGCTACATCAACTTTAAGGTAAACGACACGGCCAAAAACCTGCTGCCGGTAGACTTTCTGATGTTTGGCGAGGCCTACCACAACAACCACCACAAGCTGGGCGGCCGGGCCAACTTCGGGGTAAAGTGGTGGGAATTTGATCCGGCCTATCCGATTATCCTGTTGCTTAATGCGGTAGGGGTCATTAAACTGAAGCGCAACAACGACTTGAACTACATGTAGCGCCACGCCAGGCGTACCAATGCCGTCTCTGTGTGCGTTATTAGCGGCAGATGAAAGGCATTTGGATAGCGCTGATAGGCTTGGCCTGCGCTCCTTTGGCCACGCTGGCCCAGACGGTAGGCCTGGCCAGTGGCCCAGACAGCACCTACCGCCTGCGCGTGCGCCGCGTGGCAGACACCGTGGTGGCCCATATCCGCTGGGCCCGCAACGAGCGCGACCGGGCAGACCTGGCCCTCGACGTGCTAGACATGAGCGGAGATGTGGTGCGCACCTACCGCCAGCGCCTCAAACTGGCTCCGAATACAGACGCGCAGGCCCGGTTCGTGCTCAACCCGGCGCAAGACCTCGGGCTGGATTCGGCCACGTTTTACTACGCCATCACCAGCAACCTAAGCTGCAACTGCGAAGATCAGAGCGCCATCGTGCTGCCCGCCCATCCTGACAGCTATGCCTGGCCAGAGCCCGGGCTGGAGGTCTCTATAAAGCCCTTTCGCAATAAGACTTATGTGGTGTTGCGCACGGCCAACGTAGCCACCAACGTCCGGCTGACATTACCCTCGGGCCATCCCCGTTGGCGGCTGGCCGACAACGGCCTAGACCTGCTCCCTGGCCAGGAGGCAGAGGTGGAGATTCTTGGCATGGCCCCTGGCGAGCCGCTCAAACCGGCCGACATCGGGGTGGAGTGGCGCAAATAGCGGCTAAGGCTATACCGTATAGTCTGGCTCGCCGAATAGCTCGTTGTAGGTAATGGAAACGCCGGGTACAGAAGAAAGCTCCCAGCTCTGGCCGTGCAGGCCCAGCACCTCGGGCTCGCCGTAGTGGCCGTCTGGGCCGAGCCGATAGACTTCTACGACTTTGTCGCCTGGATGCAGGATGGTGTACTCAGGCACGCCGGCCTCGGCGTATAGCTGCTTTTTGGTGACGGTATCGAGCTTAAAACTGCCGGGGCTGACAATCTCGCAGACCCAGTCTGGCGGGCCTTGGTAGCCGCGCTCGTCTAGCTTGGCCGCATCGCAGACGATGAGGATATCTGGCTGTACGATGGTAGGCCGCTGGCTGTCCTTGCCCACCAGATAGACATCGAATGGCGCATCGAATACCTGGCAGGGGCTGCTGGCCGCAATGCGGGTATAGAGGGCACGCTGCAACTTAGACGATAGTTGTGCGTGAGAAGTCCGCGGTGCGGGCGACATGCGCACCACTTTGCCCCGTATCAACTGTACCAACTCATCAAACTGCCAAGAGAGGTAGTCTGCCACGGTGTAGGTGGCGTTGAGGTCTAGCTGCGATATGTCTGTGATGGGGGTGCGCATGGGCCTGCGTGCAACTGAATTATTTTATTACGAACGCCGCACCGGCTTGGCCGCAGGTTTGGTGCCGGGCAGGGGCTTGCGGGGGATGGGCTCGTCTCGCATGGCGGTGAGGTACACCATGGCAGCCATGATGGTGGCGGCCTGCTTCATGTCTTCCGTCGGGGCGCGGTCGTACACGTCTTGGGTGCTGTGGTGGGTGCGGGTAAAGTACTCCAGGTCGTCTTGGATGAACTGAAAGCCCGGCAGGCCCACTTCGTCGAAGCTGAGGTGGTCTGTACCGCCTGTATTGTCTGCCGTGATGGTGCTGGCACCCAGGTCTTTAAACATGTGCAGCCAGGGGCGGAACACGGCCCGGGCGGCCTCGTTGCCCTGCAGGTAGATGCCTCGGATTTTGCCCGCGCCATTGTCCAGGTTGTAGTAGGCCGAGAGCTTGGCATGGTCAGGCTTGGTAACTACACGGCCCACCGTACCCGCTGGGGCACCGGCCGGGACGGGCAGGCGCTCGCCCAGGTGCTGCTTCACATACGCCTCTGAGCCGTAGAGGCCTTGCTCTTCGCCAGACCAAAGGGCTACGCGGATGGTGCGGCGGGGCTGCAGGCCAGCGGCTTTCAGGATGCGCATAGCCTCCATGCAGACGGCTACGCCGGCGGCGTTGTCAGTAGCGCCGGTGCCGCCGTGCCAGCTATCGAGGTGGCCGCCGAGCATCACGACTTCGTCTTTCTTGTCGGTGCCGGGCAGCTCTGCCAGGGTGTTGTAGGCGTTCAGGTCTTGGTCATGAAACTCGGCCTGCAGACGTAGGCTCACCGTCACGCGCTCGCCTTGGTCTAGCATGCGGGCCAGGCGGTTGTAGGTCTCGATGCCGACGGCGGCCTGGGGTACAATGGTGGGGGCAGACTTGTCCCAGGGCTTTACGCCCGAGCGCCACATGGCCTCCATGTTGGTGGTATCCAGCGTGGTGGCTACGGAGGCTTGCTGCACAAAGATGTTGCCGCCGTCTCCGGCCCGGCTGGGGTCTAAGATGAAAGCCACGCCCTCTTGCTGGTAGAAGGTGGCACGGGTGGCGGCCAACATCAGGCTGCGGCGGCGTTGGCGCTGGCGCTCTTGGGCCTCGGGAGTTTGGGCACCGGGCACCACGGGCTTGTCTTCAGGCCCGGGGCTATCGGCCATGCGGAGCAGGTCTTTCTCGGTCAAGCGGGTAGCCTCGGGCTCGAAGTGGGGCTTCACCTCGCGGATGGGGCCGCTGAGCACCACTTTGCCCCGCAGCTTGCCGCGGAACTTCTCTAGCTCTGCCACAGACTGGGCATTGACCCACACCACCTCGGCATCTTTTACCTCTGTATTCGGAGACCAGGCCTTGGGGAATGCCTCTAGCGGGCGCACCTGGGGCGTGGTCATGCTGGCCTCAAAGCCTCTGAGTGTCCAGCCGCGGCCGAAGGGCCCCCAGGCCTCTAGGCGGGCGTTTTGGCAGCCGATGCGGGTCAGCTCGTCGCGCGTCCACTCGTTGGCGCGGCGCAGGGCGGGTGTGCCCGTCAGGCGGGGCCCGATGACGTCGGTCAGGTAGCTCAAGGTGCGCATCACCTGGCTGCGGTTGAGGCCCTCGTCTCGGATTTTGGCCACGGCATCGGCCTGGCTGGGTGTTTGTGCCTGGGTAGAGAGTGCCGAGCCCAGCAACAGGGCAGCGGCCAAGTGTGTGTAGCGGGTGAAAGACATACGGTGCTAAGTTAAGGCAGGCTTATGGCAGGTTTAATACTTCATGTAAGTAACATTAATATTGAGCACCGTGCGGTAGTCAATGATGCAGTAATAGCCCGGAATGTCGTAAAATCTACTGTCCATACTTATTTTCTGTAGCCATTTTGTAAGGAGATGGGGGTCAGCTTCAACAATGCGTCTTCTAGTACCTACCAAAATAATTCTATCTAAAGAACCATCTCGTTTTAAGTAGAACTCTGCCAGAGAGCCCGAGTAAATGTAGCATTCATTGCCGAGTTCAACTAATAAATCCAGCCTGATAAAGTCAAAAGCTTCAGGCGCTAAGGTGTTTCCCCGGTAGAGCTCTAGAGGCAATGCTTCCAGCCAATCGCTGTAAGGACCTAAAAATGGATGTTCAGATAATTGAGGATGATTTGCTACGTATGATTTTGCTATGAACGCAGCTACTGTTCCAACATAGCTCAGAATCCCTAGATAGGTGGAAAACAACAGAATTTGCCAGCCAAACCTAGGCCAAATCAACAGTGGTTCATGCACTAGGCTAAGCGAATTTTCAAGATCGGCAATAATTTCTAAATTAGGCTTAATAGCGATTGATACTTTGGAAAAAACTGGCCAGGCAAACTCAGCTACTGATAAAACCCAGCTTAACGTATGTAACGAGCAAAAACCGAATACATGAAGTAGAAATGCAGGGATTATGGCTGAAAGGATTTCCTCCGTTAAAGGTAGAAAAACGGTTTTCCTTGCGTACCTCGTACTAAAGTAGCTTAGCTTAAATGCTAGGCCCGGTGTAATTAGCAGAAAGAGTAGAATGGTAGAAACTGCCAGGTTCATGACTGGCAATTTAGGCTACTTCTCCTTCTTGTCCATAGTGGCCTGAGTAACTGTAAATTGACGACCATTTACTGTAATACTCTTAGGCTCTCCTGTCTTCGAGGCTTCTATGCCTGCCGACACTAACGCGCGCGCTGTGGCGGGATCACGCATGTCCTTGCGCGCTTTACTGCTCATATAGGCTCTCATGTTGAGGGAAAGATTGGTGAAGTGGATGTGCTTAACGAGTAAAGTTCTTTCTTCTTTAGAAAGTTTGCAAAGGTTGTACCAAACATAACATCCTGCATGTTGCTTGTACGACAATGTGCCAAAAAAACGTTACATCAATTGATTATCAATCTCTTAGTCGATAAAATTGTCCCACCTATAGTACTGTATAGTAATGGTTAAAAGATGTTGGCCCCAACATGATTCCTCAAGTGAGTGTCCTCACTAAGTGAACTCTACCTTTGCCCCATGGCTTGCTGGCTCATCAAATCAGAACCGGATGTGTACCCCCTGGCCCAACTGGAGGCCGAGGGCCAAACCGCCTGGACGGGCGTGCGCAACCCAACGGCCCGCATCAACCTGCGGGCTATGCAGGTGGGCGACGACCTGCTCTACTACCACAGCAACCTGGGCAAGGCCATCGTAGGCATGGCTACGGTGGTACGCACCGCCTACCCAGACCCTACCGACGAAACGGGGCAGTGGGTCTGCGTGGATGTTGCTTACCGGGCTACCTTTCCCCAGCCGATTACCTTGACGGCAGTAAAGGCTGACCACGTCTTGCAAGGCATGGAGCTGGTGCGCCAGAGCCGCTTGTCGGTATGCCCCGTGCGCCAGCCCGAGCTAGACCGTGTGCTGGCCCTGAGTGCGTGGCAAGGCTAATCGTTACCCTTAGCGGCCAAACCGCTGATGGCGCCGCAAAGGGCCCAGCAGGATGCCCCCTTGCACCCACATGGTGCTGCGGGGCGAGTAGAAGTAAGAGTCGTCTGCGCCTCGGGTGCCTAGCTGCCAGGCCAGGCTCCCGAACACGCGCCAGAAGCTGACGCGGGCCCCTAGGCTCAGATGGTTCTGAAAGAGGTTGTCGGGCGCACGCATGGCGGGGACATCTGGCGCGATGGTGTAGCCGCCCAGGCGCTCGTCTGTACGGCCGTGCTGCACGCGCGCTAAAAGACCAAACCGCAGGCTGCCAATAAAGCTGAGGTTGAGGCCCTTGTGCGAATCCATCAGCGGTAGCACCACGCTGGCCATGGCCCAGGGCTTGGCGTAGAGGTTCTTGTGGGTGATGCGGGTTGGCGCACCTGCAAAAAAGTCGTCGGCATAGTCTTGCCGCCGACTGAGCTGATCTACGTCTATGCCCCCTTGCAGCCAGAAACGCCCGAGCTCAGAGAGGGCAAACCGGCGGCCAACGCCGACGCCAAAGCTGAGACCCTGATGCCGCACGCCTGACATCGCAACCAACTGGCCCGAGGCACCGCTGATGAGCTGCTCGCCCACGTAAGCCCAGCCATCGCGGCCGGTTTGGGTGTAGATGTTGCGCTGAAAACGGCCCGAGACTAAATAATCAGGGTTTATCTGCACGTTGGCACTACCCCCTATGGCATCAAGCTCCCACACGGCGTTGTTGACCTGCCCCCTGTAACTACCCGGCGAGTGTATGGAGGCTTCGATCTGCCCCGTGGTATCTACAATGGGCGCGGCGGCCATGGGGGCCAGATAATTGTATTGGCAGCCACCCAAACCCAGGGCCGCCGCCAGGCCCAACCCAAAGGCGGCCTTGCTGAAACGTTTATGCATACAAAGGGAACTGAGGTGCCAAAGTAAGCCCCCATTGCCCAAATTGCCCAAATCTGGTAGCCCAGGCGTATATCCATAAAACAAGTATTAAACCGCCCCCCATGGCATCAGCAAAGGGCTGAGCGTTGGGCGCTGCTGACGCTAAGCAAGGTCGCTTAGGCTGTCTAGATTCTCCCGCTGCAAGTCTCCGACTTGCCAGACGGACGCGGCTCATCGGTGGGGCGGGTTTAGATAAAAGCCGGGCTGTATCAGAGACTTGCAGCGTCGGAAAGCAAAGTCGGCGACTTTGCTTAGCGGGGGTCTTGCCCTGGCGGCAGCGGATGTAGTGGCCTTGGGTGGCGTCGTAGCGCACCTGGCTCCTGTTGCTAAGCAAGGTCTCTGACCTTGCTTTTGGCCGCCGCAAGTCTCCGACTTGCCAGACGGACGCGGCCCATCGGTGGGGCTGGTTCAGGTAGTAGCCGCGCTGTATTAAGCTGTAATAGAATGCAAGTCAGAGACTTGCAGCGGCGGAAAGCAAAGTCAGAGACTTTGCTTAGCGGGGGGCCTACTGTACCTGGCGTTCAAGCTTTCTCTCCATTGTTTGTATTAAGTAGTGGGACAATGAAAATGATATATTAATGATAAATTCTGCATGTCTTTTATCGACAGAGTATCTTTTATTGGCGGTACTCCTACCATGTGAGTCGGAGAATGAATTCCGAATCCCGGCAATTCCATTCATTATTGAGACAGTTCCAGTAAGTATCTCTTTGAATGGCTGTGCAAGGTCAACTCCTTCTTCTAATTGCATACCCAATATTTTGCGGCATTGCTTGAATAATTTAGGCAAGTCTCCACTATTGTCTACTGATTCGTTACCAACCTTTTCAATGATTAAGATACAAACTGTCTCTAACAAGGTACGGCAGTTGGTAACAACACCATCATAATCTTCTAACGCAAGTTTGGTTCGTGCTTTTTCAATTTGCTGATTAATGTAAACATCGTCAATAGTTAGCTTAGAATCAACTAGATTATCATCTAACAGTTCAAAATCAATTTCAAAACTTAAGTTTGTTATTTCAGGTGAACTTTCCTTTAAGGGATAAATTTTCAAAACTTGATTAAAAATAAAATCAAAGTCTTCTTTAGACAATTGGCTTGCCTTTTCATGATTGGTCTCATTCAAATAAATTACAAACTCGCTAAGCGTAGAGTAATACCTGCTGCCAAAGGTATTTGATTCATTTAAAAAGGTTCTTGAACCTTTAAAAATATTGATAAGGTCCTCCCGATTCGCAATCCTGAATAACCTAAACAGCTTTTGTAAATCATGATCTACTTGCTTTTCCATTTTACTTCCCAATACAAAACCTCCCAAATATATTCCCCAGCAGGTCGTCGCTGGTGATTTGGCCGGTGATTTCGCCCAGGTGGTAGAGGGCTTGGCGGATGTCTTGGGCCAGAAAATCGCTCGTTACCTGGGCGTGGATGCCTTGCAGCACGCCCAGCAGGGCCTCGCGGGCGGCGCGGAGGCAGTGGTAGTGCCGGGCGTTGGTCACCAGCGCGTCGGGAATGGTGCCTGCCAGGGCTTCTACCTGGCGCAGGATTTCGGCCTGCAGCTCGGCCATGCCCTGGCCCGTCTGGGCCGAGATGTGCAGGTGCGGGGCGGCAGCGTTGGGCAGGGGCGCGGGCGTGTGGGTGGGGGGCAGCGCATCGGCCTTGTTGCCCACCACGATGAGCGGCGTGCGGGCCTCTGCGTCGGGCCAGAGGGCGGCCAGCTCGGCCTGCAGGGTGGCGGCGGAGGTCTGGGCGGCGTCGTACACGTAGAGCACCAGGTCTGCCTCGGCGATGCGGGCCCGGGCGCGGGCGATGCCGATTTGCTCGATGCGGTCGTCGCTCTCGCGCAGGCCGGCCGTGTCAATAAAGCGCAGTTGCCAGCCGCCCAGCGTCAGCGTGTCCTCGACGGTGTCTCGCGTGGTGCCGGGGATGTCTGAGACGATGGCGCGCTCCTCGCCCAGCAGGCGGTTGAGCAGGGTGCTTTTGCCTGCGTTGGGCGCGCCGGCAATGACGGTGGCGATGCCGTTTTTGACGGCGTTGCCCGTGCGGTAGCCCGCAATGAGGGTATCCAGGTGCGCCGTCAGGCGGTGGACGAGGGCCTCCAGCTCGTCGCGCCGGGCAAATTGCACGTCTTCTTCCGAGAAGTCCAGCTCCAGCTCCACGAGGCTGGCAAAGGTGATGAGCTCCTCGCGGAAGGCGTGGATCTGCCGGCTGAAGTCGCCGCGGAGCTGGCGCAGGGCGGCCTGGTGGGCGTGGCCGCTCGGGGCCTCGATGAGGTCTGCCACGGCCTCGGCCTGGGCCAGGTCTAGCCGTCCGTTCAAAAAGGCGCGGCGGGTAAACTCGCCCGGCTGGGCATAGGCCACGCCGTGGCGGGCCAGCAGGGCCAGCACCTCGCGCAAGATGTAGGGCGAGCCGTGGCAGCTAATCTCGGCCACGTCCTCGCCGGTGTAGCTGCGCGGGGCGCGGAAGAGGGCCACCACCACCTCGTCGAGCGTCTGGGCCCCGTCTGTGATGGTGCCGTAGTGGAGCGTGTAGCCGGGTTGGTCTTGCAGGCGCTTGCCGGTAAAGATGCCGTCTAGCACGGCCAGCGTCTGGGGCCCGGATATGCGCACCACGCCGATGGAGCTTTGGCCGGGCACGGTGGCCAGGGCGCAGATGGTCTGCATCAACTATTAATTAAAAATTAAGAATTAAAAATTAAGCGTTGTGCAGCGCTGTGCCGTGCCCGCCCCCTTCTGGCACACGAAGATGGGCCTGCTCTGGCCCATATAACAAGCAAGCCGCCTGCCACTTGCTGGCAGACGGCTTGGGGGCACGGCTCCTAAAGATGTGGCGGTAGGGCTTATTTGGCCTTCTTCTTGGCCTCTTGGGCGGCCTTTATATTCCGTTTCAGCCCTTCGATATCCCGCTTCAAATTGTCTATCTGGTTGGTCAGGCCTTTTACCTTGGTGGTCAGCTGCAGCCGTGCAGAGTCCATCTGCCCACGGTAGCTCTGCTTTTGGGCCGTGTTGGTGGCCCGCGCCATAGAGGCCTTTATTTGCGAGATACTACGAGCTGCCGTGGCTTTGGCATCGCGTATTTGGTCTTTATTACCTGCCAGCCGGCCCTTGGCAGACTCTATGCGCCCTTGCAAGGCAAGAATCTGGGCCGTGTAATACTGCTTAGAGCTCATACGTTGGCACTTGCGGGTAGTTGTTTTTAAGGCTTCGTACAGGCAAAAGTGCGCCACAAGCAGGGGCGGCGCAAGTTCAAGTTAGGTCAACTTTGGGCAAGCTGGCATTGGGAGGTGCTGGGGCTGATGGCCGGCATCAGCCTGGGCATTTATGCGTGGATTAAGCGGGAGGGATGGTTGTAACTGGGGGTGCAGGTTGTCTTCCTTGAACGGATGATGGCTGGGGTTTCATGGCCCGACAACAATCTGACACTATGCACGTTTTGCATAGATGAAGGTAACCATACTGCTTGCTACTGCCCTTTTGTTTGCGTGGTCACTCGGCGTAGATGCCGCTCCTCCTAAGGGCAAGCCGGGTAGGGCTGCCAAACAAGCCAAAGCCAAGCCCGGGCGCATGGTGAACGGGCACTATATGCTCTTCGACCAGCTGGATTCGCTGCGGGTGTGGAAGATTTTGCCTCGGGCCACGCCGCCGGCAGGTGAAGGTTGCTAGGTTCGATGGAACCAGGGGCACGGACCCTGAAGGTAGTAGGTGGGTGCTTCTAGCCTTTCTAGAGAGCGGAGCATTCGTTGTCTTTGCCAGGCAAGGGCTGGGCGCCAAGGTATTGTGGAGACTTGGGGCAATAAGGCTTGCGCGGCAGGCGTTCCTTCCGGGCATGGCGGTGCGGCCTTGCGGCAGGGCGTATCTTTGCCCTGGCAATCGTTTGGCCCTGTGTATGCCGGGCCTGGCTGATGCGTTTTTGCGCCCGTAGCGCCCGGCCTCTGCCCTTGTGGGCGGGGTAGGCCAGCGCTACAGGGGAGCATGCAAACTCCGTGCCGTTGCGTTATAACCGCTCTCTTTTTCGGCTGTCTTGACCCCGCCATTTGCCAAAACCGGCCCCACACGCCTGCCTGCCAAAAGCGGGTTGTTTGGCCTTGTGGTGCTGTTTGGCAGTTGGCTCTCGCTAGCAGCAGACCCTGCCCGCACGGGCACCTTTAGGCACTGGCCAGGGGCACCAGGCGCCGTGCAGGCCCCGGCCGATACCCCCGGCCCAGACACCGCCCGCTACCGCCCCAGCACCCGGCCCCGTCCCCGCCCGGCAGACAGGCCCGGAGACCCCTTTAGCAATCCGCCGCCCAACAGCGCCATGCTGCCAGACAACCCCGGCGCAGAAGTTAAGGTTGAGCTCGATACCCTCACAGGCAACTACACCGTGTTCGAGAAGGTGGGCGAGGTGGACTACCGCCCTGCCGGCACCATGACGTTTGCCGAGTACGAGGCCTGGCGCCGCCGCAAAGACGAGCGAGACGCCTTCAAAGCCAAGGCAGGCGGCGGGGGCGAGGGGCCGCTGGCCTCCAAGTCTATGATCCCGCGGATCTACATCTCGCCCCTGTTTGACCGCATCTTCGGAGGCAACTACATAGACATCCGCCCCAACGGCTCTGTACTGCTGGATTTTGGGTATCGGCACCAGCGCGTTTTCAACCCGCAGTTCCCCATCCGGCAGCAGCGCAACGGGCAGTTCTTGTTCGACCAGCAAATCAGCCTCAACGCGCAAGGCCGCATCGGAGAGAAGCTGCGCGTCAACATCAACCAGGATACCAAGGCCGCCTTTGAGTTCGACAACACCATCAAGCTAGACTACACCGGGTTTGACCACGAGATCTTGCAGAAGATAGAGGCCGGCAACGTCTCGCTGCCCATCAGCAGCAGCCTGATACGGGGGGCGCAGAACCTCTTCGGCCTCAAGACGACGATGCAGTTTGGCAAGCTGCGCGTGGTCTCTGTCATCTCTAACCAGCGGGGCAGCCAGCAGAGCATGACGCTGCGCAACGGCGCCCAAACGCGCGAGCTCTCCATCCGCGTAAACGACTACGACGACAACCGGCACTACTTTCTGGGGCACTTCTTCCGCAACCGGTACGACCAAGTGCTGGCCGCGCCGCCCAGCGTCACCAGTGGCACCAACGTGGCCCTGCCCCCAGGCTCTGGGCTAGACCAAACCGGCGCCGGTGGGCAGGGCCAGATGGGCGGCACAGGCGGCAACCCCAACAGCCAGACGAGCGGCACGGCAGGCGTGCCCGCCAGCACCGTAAACTCGGGCATACAGATTACCCGGGTAGAGCTGTACGTAACCAACCGCGCCAACCAGGCCACCACCCTGCGCAACTTCGTAGCCCTGCAAGACCTGGGCGAGCACAACCCCCTGCGCAACCGCTGGCTCTTTAACCCGGCAGACTCTGCCATCAAGCCGCTGAGCAACCGCGTCAACAAGCTCTTTACAGACTCGCTGCCCTTCCGCCAAGAGGGTATCCGGCAAGACACCGCCGCCCTCTACGACATCAACCAGGTGCAGCCCTACCTCATCGGCAAGGGGCTGGCCCGGGGCGAGGACTTCGAGGTGGTGCGCGGTGCCCGCCGCCTGCAAGAAGACCGCGACTTTACCGTGCAGCGGCAACTGGGCTACCTGTCGCTCAATACCCAGTTGCGAGACGACGAAGTGCTGGGCCTGGCCATGGAGTACACCTTCCAGGGCCGTGCCTACCGCGTCGGCGAGCTGACAGACGACTACGCAGGCCGCCCGCAAGACCAAGCCATCATCCTGAAGCTGCTGCGCCCCAGCCAGGTACGCCTCAACCTCCCCACCTGGGACCTGCAGATGAAAAACATCTACAGCCTCGGCGGCGGCGGCATCAGTAAAGACAACTTCCAGATGCGCGTCGTGTACCGCGACGACAGCTCTGGCGTGGATAACCCCGCCATGCCCCGGGGCAAGCGCATCAAAGACGTGCCCCTGGTGCAGGTGCTAAACCTCGACAGGCTAGACCCCACCAACGAGCTGCGGCCCGACGGCAACTTCGACTACATAGAGGGCGTGACGGTGGACAGCCGCTTTGGGCGCATCATCTTCCCCGTCAAAGAGCCGTTTGGTGCCTGGCTGCGCAGCAAGTTCGACGAAACCGACCCGGCCGACGCCGCCCTGGCCAACAAGTACGTCTTCGACGAGCTCTACCGCACCACCAAGGCCGACGCCCTGCAAGCCGCCAACAAGGCCAAGTTCTTCTTGATAGGCCGCACCCAGAGCAGTGCCAGCAACGTCATCCAACTGCAGAGCGCCAACCTGCCGCAGGGCTCCGTAAAGGTGTTTGCAGGCTCTACCCCCCTCACAGAGGGCACAGATTATACGGTAGATTACAGCGCCGGGCAGCTGACCATCATCAACACGGGCATCCTCAACTCGGGCCAGCAGATAGACGTGCGCTACGAGAAGCAGGACATGTTCCAGTTCGTGCAGCGCACGTTTGCAGGCAGCCGGCTAGACTATGCCTTCGACAAAAACCTGAACCTGGGCGCCACGCTGCTCTACTTCAACGAGCGGCCCATCGTACGGCGCACGCCCGTCGGCGAGGAGCCTGCCCGCAACACGATGATCGGGCTAGACTTCAACTACAAGTCTGACTCCCGCTTCTTGACCAAGATGGTAGATGCGCTGCCGCTCATCCAGACCAAGGCCGTATCCACCATCACGGCCTCGGGCGAGTATGCGCGGCTCTTCCCCGGTGCCAACCGCTTTGTAGATGCCAGCGGGCGGGGCATCAGCTTCGTAGATGATTTTGAGACCTCGCGCATCCCCATCCAGACGTTTTTGCAGCCCCTCAAGTGGCGGTTGTCTTCCACGCCCGTCGGCTACGACGGCCTGCCCGACGACACCAGCCGCTTTGCCCGCACCGTAGCCTTTGGCAACCGCCGCGCCGCCATCAACTGGAAGCTGATAGACAACACCTTCTACAACCCCAACAGCCCCCTGCGCCCCGGCAACCTGCAACCCATAGATCTGACCAACAACTACGTGCGCGCCATTGGCCCCCAAGAGATTGCCAAAAACCGAGACCTGCAACCGGCCAACTTCATTGAGCCCGTTTTCGACATAGCCTACTACCCCCAAGAGCGCGGCCCCTACAACTACACCACCCGCCTGCAACCGAACGGCCGCCTGCGGCCAGACAATCTGCGCAGCAACTGGGGCGGCCTCATTACAGACTTCAGCACCCAGACAGACTTTGACTACAACAACGTAGAGTACATCGAGTTCTGGATGATGGACCCCTTCTTGAACGAGACCGTCGGGGGCAATGCAGACGGCAGCCGCCGCCGAGGCCGCCTCGTGTTCGACCTGGGCCAGATCTCTGAAGACATCATCCGAGACGGCCGCCAGGGCTTTGAGGCAGGCCTGCCCGGCAACGGAGACGCCACCCTGGTAGATGAAACACCCGTGGGCAACGTGCCCCGCACGCTACCCATCAACGACAACGTGTTTGGCAACGAGCCGGCAGACCGTGCCAACCAAGACGTCGGGCTAGACGGCCTCTCTAACGCGGCCGAGGCGCAACGCTTCCGCCAGTACCTAGACCGCCTGGCCGACATGCGCACCCAGGGCCTGCTGACAGACTCGGTGTACAACGCCGCCGTGGCAGACCCCAGCAACGACAACTGGCAGTACTTCTTAGGTGCAGAGCTGGATGCCGCCGACGCCAAAGTGCTAGACCGCTACAAGCGCTGGAACCTGCCCGACGGCAACTCGCCCATTGCAGGCGGGGCCTTTGCCCGCAGCTACACGCCCAACGCCGACAAAGAAGACCTCAACAACGACAAGACCCTCAACGAGCTGGATGCCTACTTCAGCTACAAGATAGACTTTGAGCCCGAGCGCTTCCGCGTAGGCGACAACTACATCGTCGATAAGGTAGAAGGGGCCAACAACAGCCAGTGGTTCTTGTTCCGCATCCCCGTCAAAGAGCTGGGCCACCCTAACGCCCTGCCCCCCACGGGCGGCATTGCAGACTTTAAGACCATCAAATTCATGCGCATGTACTTCACCGGGTTCGAGGTGCCGGTGGCCGCGCGTATGTACCAGTTTCAGTTGGTGGCCAACCAGTGGCGCAAGTACCCCAAGCGCCTCACCAACTTCGGTGCCTCCGTCGTAGACGAGGATGCCTCAGACTTTACCGTGGCCACCGTCAACGTAGAAGAGAACGGCCCCGCCGCCGCGGCCACCCCCACGGGCGGGCGCACGCGGATGCCCTACTTTGTGCCCCCCGGCGCCCAGGCCCGAGACCGAGACATCACCGCCGGCAACGCCCGCCGCCTCAACGAGCAGTCGCTCTCGCTGTGCATCTCTAACCTGCGAGACGGCGACGCCAAGGCCGTCTTCAAAAACGTTCGGTACGACTTTCTGAACTACGGCCGCGTGCAGGCCTACGTCCATGCCAATACGCTCGATGCCAGCACCAAAGACGGTGAGCTGGAGGTGTTCGTCCGCATGGGCACAGACTTTACAGACAACTTCTACGAGGTGGCCGTGCCCCTCAGGCTGACGCCCTACCTCAGCAACCTAGACCTCTACAACCCCAACAACGTCTGGCCGCAAGACAACTTCATCAACTGCGAGCTTAAAGAACTCTGGGGCCTCAAACTGCGGCGCAACGCGGCCGGCATCAGCTTCAACATACCCTTTGCAGACACGGTGGGCAACCAGCGCGTGGCCGTCGTGGGCAACCCAGACCTGAACGCCGTGCTGACGCTCATGATTGGGATACGGAACCCCACCTCGCAAGATGGGTTTACCAAATCGGCCTGCGTCTGGATAAACGAGTTCCGCGTTACAGACTACATCCGCAACGACGGCTGGGCCGCCACCGGCACCCTCAACGCCAAGCTGGCAGACTTTGCCACCGTGCAGGCCTCGGGCCGCTACATCACGCCCGGCTTCGGCGGTATAGAGCAGAAGATCAGCGAGCGCAGCCGAGAGACAGCCGCCACCTACACCATCAGCTCCAACATACAGCTAGACCGTTTCATCCCCAACAACCAGCGCAAGGTGGGCCTCAAGGTGCCCATGTTCGTCGCCTTCGAGCGCACCACCTCGTCGCCCCAGTTCGACCCGCTCAACCCAGACGTACCCCTGGCCTCCGTGCCCAGAGAGGGCCCCCGGGCCGACTATAGAGACCGCGTCATAGACCAGACCACGCGCCGCAGCCTCAACTTCAGCAACGTGCAAAAAACACGCGTGAAGCAAGACGCCAAGCCCAAGCCCTACGACATAGAGAACCTCTCCGTAACCTTTGCCTATACAGACGTAAAGCGCACCAACATCACCATTGCAGACTTTACGCAGCGGCAGATCAACTACGGGGCAGGCTACAACTATGCCGCCGAGCCCCGCACGCTAGAGCCCTTCAAAAAGCTGAAGGTGTTCGACAACAAGTACCTGCGCCTCATCAAAGACATCAACTTCACGCCGCTGCCTGCCAGCATCATCGTGCGGGCAGACCTGCTGCGCAACTTTACGCGGACGCAGCTGCGCTCCTCAGACATTTACGCCCCGCTGAGCCCGGCCCTGCTCACGTTCGAGAAGAGCCTGCTCTTCAACCGTCAGTATGCCGTGCGCTGGCTGCCCTTCCGCAGCCTGTCGGTAGATTACTCGGCCAACGCCTCTGCCGTGGTAGACGAGCCCGCCGGCGACATCCGCGGCAACACCGCCAAGCAAGACACCATCTACCAGCGCATCCTGCAACTGGGCCGCCTCAAAACCTACAACCAGACGGTGCGCTTCGGCTACAAGCTGCCGCTAGACAAGCTGCCCTTTACAGACTGGATACAGGCAGACGTAAGCTACACCGCAGGCCTGAACTGGGCCGCCGCACCCCTGGCCCTGCAAGACACCCTCGGCAACATCCTGCAAAACAGCCGAGACCGCGCCCTCAACGCCCGGGTAGATCTGCTGCGCCTCTACAACAAGAGCAAGTTTCTGCAGAAGATAAACACGCCGCCCCCTGCCAAGCCCCCCGTGCCCAAGGCCGCCCCCAAGCAACTGACCCCAGCCCAAAAAGCAGAAGCCGCCCGCAAAGAGCGAGAAGAAAAAGCCAAGCGCGACAAAGAGCGCCGCCGACTGGAACTGGCCATTACCCAGGCCAAAAACAAGAAGGCCCCCGGCAAACAGGTAGATTCTCTGCAGACCCTGGTCAAAAACCTAGACCGCAAAGAGCGCGCCGCCAAAGCCAAAGACACCACCAAAAAAGGCGGCGGCATAGACCTGCTGCGCCCCCTGCTGCGCACGCTGATGAGCGTACGGCAGATAAACCTGCAATACCAGGTGACAGACAATACCGTGCTGCCCGGCTACCGCCCCACGCCCAGCTACGCCGGCCTCACAGACGTGGCCAACTGGGCCCCGGGCATCCCCTTCGTGCTCGGCAGCCAAGACCCTGAGATACGCGTCCGCATGGCCCAGCAAGAGCTGCTGGGCAAATCGACCTTCCAGACGGCACCCTTCCAGCAGGCGCAGACGAGCACCTTCTCTGCCAATACGACGCTGGAGCCCCTGCGAGACTTCCGCCTGCGGCTAGACGTCCGCCAGACGCAGACGGCCAACTACAGCGAGATCTTCCGCTTTGATACCACCGGGGGCCTGGGCGGCTTCCAGAGCTTCTCGCCGGTGCGGGGCGGCAGCTATACCACCAGCTTTGTGGCCCTGGGCAGTTTCCGCCTCAACCAGAGCGCCGGAGACGACGCCCTCAACCGCAGCCAGGAGTGGAGCCGCTTTCTGGGCAACCAGGTAGAGCTGCGAGACAGGCTCAATACCGACAACCCGCTCTCCCGCTTCAACCGCGGCGGAGACTCTACCGCCCCCGTTTACACCAACACCAACCAGGATGTACTGATACCGGCCTTCCGCGCTGCCTACACCGGCCGCACCGGTGCCGAGGCAGACAAGGCCAAGTTTCCGCAAATACCCCTGCCCAACTGGCGTATAGACTACAGCGGCCTGAGCAAGATACCGGCCATCGGGGCCATCTTCCCCAGCTTTACCGTCTCGCACGCCTACACCAGCACCTATACCATAGACAGGTTTGTGAGCAGCCTGGCCTACGGGGCAGACCGCCTCAACCTGAGCAACCGGGCAGACCAGATGGCCAGCCAGGCCAACGCCCAGCGCGAGTTTGTACCCGTGGTGAACGTGACGCAAGTCGTCATCACAGAGAAGTTTGCCCCCCTCATCGGGTTCGACGTCCGCACCCGCAGCAAGATCACCATGCGCCTGGCCTACAACCGAGACAGGGCCATGTCGCTCAACATCGCCAACGCGCAGGTTACCGAGGTCCGCTCGCAAGACGTGGTGTTTGGCGTGGGCTTTGCCCGCAGCGGCGTGCAGGTGCCCTTCATCAAAGACAAGGGCCGGCCCATCATCCTCAAAAACGAGCTGACGCTACGCTCAGACTTCACCATCCGAGACAACCGCACCATCCAGCGCATCTACGACGCAGGCCACCTCTTCACAGCCGGCAGCCTGGACATTCAGTTTAAGCCCACGCTCAACTACGTCGTCAGCCAGCGCCTCAACGTACAGTTCTACTTCGAGCGCACCATCAACCAGCCCCGCGTCAGCACCAGTTTCTTGCGCAAGCTCACTGCGTTTGGGTTCCAGCTGCGGTTTGCGCTACAATAAGGGATAGAGAAATTAAAAATTAAGAATTAAAAATTAACAATTGGAATTGCCAGCCCTTCATTCTTAACTCTTAACTTTTAACTCCCCCCATCCACTGCACCAACGCCTCCGCCGCCTTGGCCCGGTGGCTTAGAGCGTTTTTGACCTCGGGCGGTAGTTGGCCAAAGGTCTCCTTGTAGCCGTCGGGGATGAAGGCGGGGTCGTAGCCAAAGCCGTGCGTGCCTGCCGGGGCCTCGGCCAGGTGGCCGGGGCAGTGGCCTTCAAACAGGTGCAGTTGCTCCCCGTCAAACAGCGATAGTACACAGCGGAACCGGGCCGTGCGGTCTGCATGGCCCTCCAGCTCTTGGAGGACGCGCGCCAGGTTGGCCGCATCGTTGCGCTGCCCGCTGTAATGGGCCGAATCTACCCCCGGGGCACCGCCGAGGGCGGCTACCTCTAGCCCGCTGTCGTCGGCCAGGCAGGGGATGCGGGTGTGCTCCCAGACGAAGCGCGCCTTTTGGGCGCTGTTTTCTTGCAGGGTGCGGCCGGTTTCGGGCAGCTCGGCAGGCAGGGCCAGTCCCTCCAGCGACCGCAGTTGCACGCGGCTGCCCAGCAAGGCTTGCAGCTCTTCTACCTTGTGGGCATTGCGGGTGGCCAGTATCCAGGTGCGCGCGCTCATATTGCGGCAAAGATGCGCATGGCCCCTACCGATATGCCCTTTACAGACCAAGACCACCGCCTGATGCGCATGGCCCTGCAAGAGGCCGAGGCCGCCTTCGAGGCCGGCGAGGTGCCCGTGGGGGCCGTGGTAGCCGCCAATGGCCGTGTGCTGGCCCGCGCCCGCAACCAAACCGAACTGCTGCGCGACGTAACCGCCCACGCCGAGCTGGTGGCCGCCGCCAGCGCCGCCCAGGCCCTGGGCGGCAAGTTTCTGCCCGGCTGCACGGTGTACGTTACGCTGGAGCCCTGCCCCATGTGCGCCGGGGCCCTGTTCTGGTTTCGGCCCGAGCGCATCGTCTATGGCGCGCCAGACCCCAAGCGCGGCCAAAGCCTCTACAGCCCCAGCCTCTACCACCCCAAGACGGTGGTGCACCAAGGCCTGATGGCCGAAGAAGCCGCCGGCCTGCTGCAAGAGTTCTTCAGGCTGCGGCGGGAGTAGGGACTACCCGGTTCAGCCCCCCCGTCGCGGCATATTCACCGCCTCACCACCCGCCCACGCCAAACCTTTCCCTGGCCCGTAAGCACATATCCATACACCCCAGGCGGTAAAGCCGATACATCAATGGCCTGGCCGGGTGCCACGGCTTGGCTCAAATGCAGCCTGCCATCGGTGCCAAACAGCTCCAGCCTGCCTGGTGAGGCAAGGCCGGTAAAGTGCAGGGTGCTGCTGCAAGGGTTGGGGTAGGGCCTGTGGGCAGGGTGGATGGCCTTTGCCTTAGCGGCAGTGGCGGGTTGCCAGGGGCGGTAGGGCTGGCCCATGTTGGTGATGCGGGCCAGGTAGAAGTCTTGGTCAGTGGAATCTCTAAACCTCTGGGAGCCAGCTACAAGTGCACTCTCATCTGCCAGAAACTGATAGGCATAGAGTATCGTGTTGATCTGATCGGGTTGGTTTACAAAGAGTCTTTGCCAAGCCCTTGTGCTGTCGGCCCGAAGTCGGTTCAAGGCAAGAACGGGTAGCCAGGCTTGGAAATAAACCACGCCCGTGTCCGCTAGGACTTGCGTTGCTCTAAGGACGCCCGTAGTTTCCCCTCCCCAAAGGGCAGGCCCTGCCCATCCCTGATGCATGCCCATATATACTTGTGCCGGACTTCTCTGCGTCATACCCGAAACCAGATATCGATCTCCTGGGGCTTGCCTGACGGAGGAGTACTGGTTGAATACAAAGCGCGATGGCGTGGTGTAGAAAGCAGCCCTGCGCACCTCCGTGCCATCTTCCAAAAACTCGATGGCGAAAATGCGCGAACCGGCCGCGCCTGAGGCTAGGATTGTGCCTTGGGCTGTCATTTCCACATGATTAAGCAGCGTGTGCTGGGGATGATCGCGCACATACGTAGCCCAAAGGGGTCTGCCCAGCGTGTCGTATCGGGCAATGATCCCGGCGTTAGTGGAAATGCCCGTAGAATCGGTACCGCCTCCGCATATAAGCAGCGATTCATCGGGCCCTTCGATAAAGTCAAATATGCCGGGTGCCCAGTTGTAGAAGGCAGGTAAGACCATTTGCCATAACAGTGTGCCTGTCTCCACATCGACGCGGCCCAGCAAATGGTGAGGACCAAAAAAGCCCAGGGCGATACTGACCACATAGACCTTGCCGGAGGACATTCGACAGAGCTGGGCGGTAGCGCCCTGCATCCCCGAGCTCTGGCAGTAGATCGTATCGCCCCATTCCGTAAAGCGGACCAGCGTGACAGCACTCGAATTTACAGTTCCACCGCCGAAGCTAAGTCGGGTACCTGAAGCGAGCAAGGTACCGTCGCCTAAATCAACCACATCACTAACTGCATCAACTTGCACCCAACTTAAGCGCCGCTCCCAAAGAACGTTTTGGGCAGCGGCCGGCCCAATCGCCCCCATCGCCCAAAGCCAACAGAAAAGAACAAAGGCACGCATCGGACAGCAGCAGCGGGTGTGGCCCCAAGGTAAGGCGCGGTGGGGGTTGGGGCAAATGGTGGGGCACGGTTCACCTGTGCCAACGGAAAAAGAGCGGGCGGCTTCAGCCGTTGCTATGCTAGTAGCCCCACGGCTTCAGCCTGGGGCAGCCCCAACCTAACGCACCCCACGCCCTCCGTTTGAGCGGTCTGGAGACCGCGGGGTACCGGCTGGGTGGGTCCCGGTCTGGAGACCGGTACCAGGAGCCAGCCAATCTCTTATCTCTTATCTCCCCCCCGCCTTGGCACGGTTTTTATGCCATCTTCGCATAAAGCCGAAACCGTATGGCCCTCTGCCGGGTTAGTACAGTCAGGCTTCTGAAACTAGGGGCCGCAAAGCTCCCTCCCCTACCTGCCCGGTCGCAACGTACGGCCGGCTTGCCTCTATGAAAGTTACCATTTGCCGCCGAGAGCACTTCAACGCGGCGCACCGCATCTACCGGCCCGACTGGTCTGACGAGCAGAACTACCAGGTCTTTGGCAAATGCGCGCATCCTAACTACCACGGCCACAACTACGACCTGATCGTGAAGGTGACCGGCGAGGTAGATACTGAAACCGGCTACGTGATGGACATGAAGGTGTTGGGTGAGTTGATACGCCAACACGTAACCGAAGTGTACGACCACAGCAATCTGAACCTGGACGTCGAAGACTTCCGCCAAACCATCCCCACGGCAGAGAACATCGCCGTGGCCATCTACAACCGGCTACGGCCTCATCTACCCGCGGGCCTGGAGCTGCGCATCACCCTTTATGAAACCGAACGAAACTATGTGGAGTACGCCGGCTAACGGAAACGGCAAACCCCATACCAACGGAAACGGAACCGCAGCCGACCTGGCCGCCGTGGCCGCCGCCATTGCCCGCGCCACCCACGACGACGCCGGAGATGCCCATGTGCTGACGGGCTTTGAAACGCCCCTGCGTCCAGATGCCTTTATGATGGACGACGAGCTCAAAATAGAGCTCATTGCAGACCATTTCAGGCAGATTATGCACATCCTCGGCCTAGACCTGACCGACGACAGCCTGGCAGGAACGCCCAACCGCGTGGCCAAAATGTACGTGCAAGAAATCTTCAAAGGGCTCAACCCCAAAAACAAGCCGAGCGTCACCCTCTTCGAGAACCGCTACGCCTACTCAGAGATGCTCGTCGAGCGCGACATCACCCTCTACAGCCACTGCGAGCACCACTTTGTGCCCATCATCGGCAAGGCGCACGTGGCCTACTTCAGCAGCGGCAAGGTGGTGGGCCTCAGCAAGATCAACCGCATTGTGCAGTACTACGCCAAGCGGCCCCAGGTGCAAGAGCGCCTCACCGTACAGATTGGCGAGGAGCTAAAGCGCAGCCTCGGCACAGACGACGTGGCCGTGGTGATAGACGCAGCCCACCTCTGCGTCAGCAGCCGCGGCATCAACGACACCAGCTCTAGTACCGTCACCCACTTCTACGCTGGTAAGTTTGAGCAAGAGGCCGTACGGATGCAGTTTCTGAATGCGGTGAAGGGGCTCTAACCCCATCTGCCTCAACCCTTAGGCAAGCCAAAAGCCACCAGACTCACCACCTGGTGGCTTTTTTACGTTAACGATAGAGGCCGATACCTGCCGTTCTCATGGTCAGTCACTAAATAAATGTAAAGACTAGCTCCCCCTCTTCTCCCTTGGAGGGATTCTGCGCTTTGAGCAGAGTAAGAGGGGGCTGGGGGGTGATGAGGGGGCCTGCCCACGGCAAACCCCTGTCTACCAAACCGTGACTGACCATGAAGGCAGAAAGGCATATATTTACTGGAAGGATGAAACAGATAACGGTAGAACTGCCTGAGGGCGACGTGCCTGCATTTGTAGCCTGGCTCACGACACGGGGCTACGGGTTTTCTAAGCCCTTTGATGGTGTGCCAGAGGGCCACCAAGCCATCGTTGAGCAGCGTCTGCAACATGCCAGGCCCGAAGACTACCAACCATGGGATGCCGCTTTTGAACGGCTAAAGGCCCGCCGCGCTCGATGAGCTATTTTGAGGTCATTCTTTCAGCAATTTTGGCACTCAGGGTTTCTCGTAGAGCACTGTAGCTGCTCGGATACTGCTTAGGCATTTGGAGGTAGGCCGATCGTCTAATTAGCCCCTTTACAGATACTTTTTTGGTAGCAGGCCCGTTTCAGTCGTAAAATTGCGCCGCTTTAGGGTTCAATAGCAGGCAAATGCATGCCCCAGGCCTAAGGCGCAAAATTTCTTACAACTCCACCCTCGCAGTCAACCCCTAACCCTTCCTCATGGCCGCTTCTGCACCCGCCAAAGCACCTGCTCAGCAAGCCCAGCAATCCGGACTCAAGAACTACTTTGCCGGAGCAGCTATCATCGTGCTCTTCATCATTGCCGTGCTCATCTACATGTTTGTGCTGGGCAACCCGGCCAACTTCGAGGGCAACGACCCGGCCAACCACCCCGTCAAAGGCAACTACCTCGGCGTGGTGTACAAAGGGGGCCCCATCGTACCCATCCTGATGACGTGCTTTTTGATGGTGATCACCTTCTCCATCGAGCGCTTCATGACGCTGGGCAAAGCCACCGGCACCGGCTCTATAGACGCCTTCGTGCGTAAAATCAAGAGCCTGCTAGACCAAAACAACGTACAAGCCGCCATTGCCGAGTGCGACAAGCAAAAAGGCTCTGTGGGCAACGTGGTACGCTCTGTATTGGGCAAATACAAAGAGATGGAAGGCGAAGGCGCCCTGCAAAAAGAGCAGAAGCTGCTGGCCATCCAAAAAGAGCTGGAAGACTCCACCGCCCTGGAGCTGCCCATGCTAGAGAAAAACCTCACCATCGTAGCCACCCTCGCCTCGGTAGCCACGCTGATCGGTCTGCTCGGTACGGTACTGGGTATGATCCGCGCCTTCTCTGCCCTGGCAAACGCCGGTGCGCCTGATACGGCCGCCCTCTCTACGGGTATCTCCGAGGCCCTCATCAACACGGCTCTGGGTATCGGTACGTCGGCGCTGGCCATCATCGCCTACAACTTCTTCACCAGCAAGATCGACAGCCTGACCTACTCTATCGACGAGGTAGGCTTCTCGATCATGCAGAACTTCGGCTCTAAGAACTAAGCCCCTCCTCTGGCACGGAGGGTGGGCACCGTAGGCAGCATGCCGGGCCGGCCAAGGCCCGGTTTGCTGGCTGCAAACGCATTACAAAAACCCTTCTGCACCTGCGCCAATGGCTAAAGTCAAAATGCCCCGCAAGAGCGTGTCGCTAGACATGACGGCCATGTGCGACATGGCTTTCCTCTTGCTCAACTTCTTCATCCTCACGGCCAAGTTCAAGCCAGAGGATCCGGTAACGGTTGATATGCCCGGCTCTATCTCTGAGCTTAAAATGCCAGATGTGGGCGTAATGACCATCAGCGTCGATAAAGACAACAAGGTCTTCTTCGGCGTAGAGGGCCAGTTTGTGCGCCGCGAGATGCTCAAGCTCTTTGCAGGCCAGTACAAAATCGGCTACACGCCCCAAGAAGAGCAAGAGTTTATGAACCTCTCTACGTTTGGGGTGCCTGCCAACCAACTGCGCACCATCCTGAACATGAGCAACGCCGAGCGCAACAAGCCTGGCGTCCAGCCTGGCATACCCATAGACTCGGCCGACAACCAGCTTAAAGACTGGATTGCCCAGGCCCGCTATGCAGACAAAGTAGTGGCCGCCACCAACGGCACAGAGTCTAAAGGCCTGCGCATTGCCATCCGTGGAGACAAGGCCACCAACTACCCGACGATCAAAAAGATCATCACCACGCTGCAAGACCAGAACATCAACAAATTCAACCTCATCACCAACCTGGAGGGCGCGCCCGAGCTCGCCGGCCAGTAGGGCTACACCGGTAGCACCCCCAAGGGCCACTACCCTACACCCATAAACGGACCCAACCCATGGCAGAAATAGACACCGGAGGAGGGGGAGGCAAGAAAAAAGGCCCCAAAAAACAGAGCACCAAGGTGGACATGACCCCCATGGTAGATCTGGCCTTCCTGCTCATTACCTTCTTCATGCTCACCACCACCTTCAACAAACCGCAGGTGATGGAGGTGAACATGCCCGACAAAAACAACGAGGATAAAACCCAAAAGCTCAACGAAAAGCGGGCTATGACGGTAATCCTGGGCAAAGACAACAACGTGTACTACTACCAGGGCGTTAACAACCCCGAGGTAAAGAAAACCAACTACTCTGACGAAGGCCTGCGTAAGCTCTTGCTAGACAAAAAGAAAGAGGTGCGCCAGGTTACGGGTAAAGACATCTTCGTCGTCATCAAAGCCACAGAAGGCAGCAACTACAAAAACGTAGTTGACGTGCTGGACGAAATGTCCATCACGTCCATACCCATCTACGCGCTGGCCGACATCACCCCGGCAGACCTGGACCTGCTCAAGAAAAACAACCTGGAGTAACGTATGGCACCCCTAGACCTCAACAGCAAAGCCGTTACGCTAGACGAGATCGTTTTTGAGCGGCGCAACAAGGCATACGGCGCCTACTGGCTCCGCAAGCACTACGACGACAACGTGGTGCGCGGGCTCATCATCGCCGGTTTTGCCTTTACGCTGGCGGTGGCCGGGCCGCTCATCTACGAGCGGTTCAAACCCGAGCCCGAGCCTGTAGACGAGGCCAAAATCGTAGAGGTGGCCCTGCAGTCTCCACCCCCACCCCCGCCGAGCGATCTGCCGCCTCCGCCGCCCCTGCCGGCAGCTCCGCCTCCGCCGCTGGTAAGCACCATCAAATTCCCCCCGCCAGAGATTGTAGAGGAGGAAGTGCCCGAGGAGCCGCCCAAAGTAGAGGAGCTCAAAACGGCGGCCATCGGCACAGAAACCGTCAAAGGTGACCCAGACGCCCCCGTCTTCGACAACGTCGAGATACAGGGCGTAGCCGGAGGCACCGGAGACGTCGTGGCCGAAGAGGCTCCCAAAGAGTTCACCATCGTAGAGCAGATGCCCGAGGCCCCGTACAACTTTAACGAGTACCTGGCCAAGAACATCAAGTATCCCAGCCAAGCCCAGCGAGACGAGGTGCAAGGCGTGGTGTACATCAACTTCCAGGTAGCGCCCGACGGCACCATCAAAGACGTCCGCGTCACCAAAGGCATCCCTGGGCTAGAGGAAGAGGCCGTGCGCGTCATCTCCCGCATGCCAGCCTGGAAGCCCGGCAAACAAGGCGGCCGCGCCGTACCCGTGCGCTGCCAGGTGCCGGTGCGCTTCCGCCTCAACTAGCGGCTGTAAGCACCCATCTGTAATCAAGCCCCTGCCGATTGGTGGGGGCTTTTGCTTTTGGGGCAGTGCACAAGACCATCTGCTGTGCAAGGGCTGTGCTCCTCCTTTCAACTGTGCAATGGCTTTGCCCTTGTCACGTGCTCTGGCGAGGCTGCGCCTCGCGTGTAGGCCAGGGCGGCAGACCTGGCAGCCTGCGGATGGCGGAGGGGTGCGTAGGAGAGGCAATACGCTAGGCAGGTTTTGCCGTGTTCACCCCAGGTTAAAAACCTGGGGCTACTGCTAAGGCGACGGCTAAAGCCGAACGCTTTCAAGCCATCGGCATTTGGCTTATCCTCGAGGGAGATGCTGTTCGAGGGCTCCAGCCCTCGTAACCCTCACGGGCAGGGCTCCAGCCCTGCAACCCCCCTACTGCAAACACGGCGCAACGGCACAAATGCAGCCTGGGCAAAGCCCATGGCACACCTTACCCAAAGCTGGTAACCACATCGCAACCTGTCGCAAGTCTTTAGCGACCCGATTAGGGGAGCGATGACTTGTGACGCCCATTGTAGCACAGTCTTCAGACTGGAGCAACCCACGCCAAACCCGCCGACAAGGCCCCGACAAAAACCGCTTGTAAGCCCTTGTAAATGAATGCAAGGGCAGCAAACAAAAAAATCTACTTCATAGCCTTGTGCCCCGCCGTTGGGCACCTTCTGCAAGGCGGGCTGGCAGCCCGCACTACAAAAGGCGTTCGGCTTTAGCCTGGGGTGAACACCCGGGCGTCGCGGGCTGCAGCCCGCGCTACAATCCGCCCCCCACGCCATCCCTGCCGCCCTGGCCTACACGCGAGGCGCAGCCTCGCAAGAGCACGTGACAATGGCAAAGCCATTGCACAGTAAAAGGGGCAAAGCCATTGCACAGTATATTGGACAAACCGTGCAGACAGCCCTCAACGCGGTACTGGCCGTTTGTAGGGCGCACCAAATCGGCCTACTTCGTTTTCTCAAACATCAGCACACCAAAGGTTTGGTCTGGTGTGATGAGCTGGTGCACAAGCCGCCACGCCTGGGGTTGGTTGGCAAAGTACTCGTAGGTAACGGCCTTTGGGTTTAGTTTGGGGCGGTAGCTGTAGTGGCTGTCCCAGATGACGAGGTCTCCGGGTTGGGCTTTGAGGACATTGTCTGAGTTGAGCCAATAGGGCTTGGGGGTAAAGTCTGCCCGCGTGTTTTGCTGGAAGTAGAAAAACATCGAATTGTCAACGTAAAGCTGCTTGCCCTGGTAGGTGGCCCGGTTGGCCTGGAACCACCGCGCGGCCTCGGCCATCGTCTTCTCTTCTTCTGTACGTTTGATGGGCCGCACCGTAAAGACGGCCAGCAGGGCCATGCAGCCTGCCAGGGCCCAAGTGCGGGCCTGCGCCCCGCCGCTCCAGTAAAGCAGCAGGCCGGCCATCAATACCCCGAGGGCGGGGGTGCCGTCTTTCTCTTCGGTCAGCTTCAGCAGGTCGCTTTTATGGTTGAGGTAGGCCACCGTCAGCACCAGCAAGGGCACCAGGTAATAAAGGGCCTGCACCTTCTGCTTGCTGGCGGCAAACTGCTCTAGGCCTAAAGCACCCATCATACCCACCAAAGGCGATATCATGAGCATATACCGAAGGTTGCCTCCGGTAGAGGGGCCGATCTCCACCGTCGTCAGGTTGAAGAGCACCTGCAGGCCAAAGAAAAGCAGCGACGGCACGGCCAGGTACAAATCGAGCCGGTGGCGGCGCATGGCCCCCCACACCAGGTAGTGTACCACCAGCGTGACGGCAATGGGCCCGAAGATGACCATAGACGTTTTGAAATAGTGCTCGCCACCCTGGCGCACCCAGACGTCGGCAATGGCCCCAGCCTGCCCGGTAATCTGCTTGTAGAGGTAGAGCGGGTCGCCGTCGGTTAAGTAGGCACCGTAGAAGTTCTGCACCAACGGAAAGACAGCACCTGCAAAGGCCGCCACCCATTGTTTGCGGTAAAGCAGCACCAGGCCATACAGCCCCAATATCGGGTAGAACTCTTGCCGGATGGTGCAGATGTAGCTGACGCACAGCATACTCAGCAGCGGCTTGTGGCGCACGTGCAGGTAGTAAGCCAGCGCCACCAGAAAGGCGGTTGGTATCTCTGAGTAGTTGCGGAAGCTGAGGCTGATGTAGAGCGGCTGCAGGCCCACCAGCAGCAAGGCAGCCAAGCCGTAGCGGCTGCCCTGGGCTTGCAAGGCCAGCCCCGCCAGCACGGCTGCACCGGCGGCCAGCACACAGTTTTGGAGGGTGACGGCATCGTGCCCGGCCTTGGCCGTCAGCACGTAGAGCAGCTTGTAGCCAAACTTGGCCCAGTTGCCCAGGATGGCCTTAGGGTCGCCCCAAAAGTCGAGCATAGAGAGGAAATGCCCAGCCTCGTCTTGCTGATAGAAGCCGTTGGAGCGGGTGCTCCAAAAGAAGTACACCAGCGCGAGCCCACCGCCTAGCACGGCCCACAGCCAGGCTGGCGTGGGGGCAGCAGGGTTTATTACCAGGGGCGCGGCCGGCGCTTGTGTGGGTGTCGGCGCGGGGTTTACTCGGGTTGCCTTGGCCATACTGCAAAGGTATAACGCAGTCCTTACGGGGCCAGAATTATACATCAAATGAAAGATGTAGCACAATGCCAATTTTTTACTGGTTTGGCACGAGGCTTGCTTGCAGCCTGAGCATGAAAAGGCTCCGTTTGCTTGTGGGGTGTTTGGCCGGCGTTGCCTCGGTGGCGCAGGCGCAACTGCCTGACGACAGAACGGTGGCCCTCGTCCGCACCGACCTTACCGCCGGCAAGGCCCTGGCCCTCTCCGAGTTTTTTGGAGAAGACGTCAAGCTTGTTTTAGATGGAGAGGCGGCGCATTATTCTAAAGACCAGGCACAGATGGTCTTTCAAGACTATCTGCGCCATCATCCGATGGGCCCGGCGGTGGTGTATCGCCAGGCCAGCCCCAGCCCCGAGCTGCGCTACATCCAGGCGCGGTGCGCGGCAAACCCACAGATGCCCATGCGGGTAGATGTGGTGCTGCAAGAGATCAACGGCCGCTTCGTCGTCAACACCTTTCAGTTGACGCCCGAGCGCTAGGCCACTGTCACGATATTAGAAGCAAAAGCAGTTTAACGCAACTTTTCTCATTTTTAATAAAGCCCCCGGTCGCTTGGCCGGGGGCTTTTTGCTGCGCCGATATGCTGGCACCTGGCCCGCGTCACCTACCACAGCGGCACTTATAAAACGCTTGTGCCTTTACACCACCTGCCCCTCCAACGCGCCGATCCACGTAGCCAGCAGGGCGGCGCCGTCGGTGTTGCCCAGGGCGGGGTCTGCGGCGCGCTCCGGGTGGGGCATCATGCCGAAGACGTTGCCCTGCCGGTTGCAGACCCCGGCAATGCTGCGCTCGCTGCCGTTGGCGTTGTGCTCGGGCAAGATGTGGCCGTGGGCATCGGCATAGCGGAAGAGCACCTGCCCTTCGGCCTCCAGCTCGTCTAGCACGGCGGGGGCGGCAAAGTAGCGCCCATCGGCATGGGCAATGGGGATGTTGAGCGCCCGGCCGGCCTCTAGGCCTTGCAGCATGCCCACCATACGGCCTTGCGGCACGATGTAACGGTTCTCGCACTGGAAACGGCGGCTCTCGTTGCGCAGCAACGCACCGGGCAGTAGGTGGGCCTCCGTCAGAATCTGAAAGCCGTTGCATACACCCAGCACATAACCCCCGCGCTTGGCATGGGCCGCCACCTCGTCCATAATGGGCGAGAAGCGGGCAATGGCCCCAGAGCGCAGGTAATCTCCATAGCTAAAGCCGCCCGGCAGCACCACCATATCAACCCCTTGCAGGTCATGGTCTTTGTGCCAGAGCTGCACCACGGGGTGGCCCAGGTTCTCGCGCAGGGCGTAGATCATGTCTTGATCGCAGTTAGAGCCAGGGAATACGACTACGCCGAATTTCATACCCGTAAAGTTCGGGCCTGCCGGGCAGAATATCCATATTAAGGCTGCGTTTAGAAGGCTGCGCCCCTGCCAGAGCCCGCTGCGTAGGCAGGCGGGGCCGCAACTTTGGGCCGTGATGCAACCCTTTGCCATAGAGTGGCCCGGCCTGGGCTGGTGGGCCGCCGCGCTGGCCGCCGGCCTGCTGCTGGCCGGCCTGGCCCTGTGGGAGCGCCAACCCTGGAGCCGCCCCTTCCGCACCTACCTGGCCGCCAGCCGCTTTGCGCTTGGAGTGCTGCTGGTGCTCACGCTGGCCCGCCCCTTGCTGCACCGCTACACGCGCTACGAGCTGCGGCCGGTGGTAGGCATCGGGATAGACGACTCGCGCTCGGTGGGGCGTTTTCTGGGGCAGGGCGGAGCTGATACGCTGCGCACCCGCCTAGTCCGCCTGCGCCAGGGCCTGGAGGCCGGCGGCTATCGCGTGGCCTTCACTACGCTGGCGGGCGATACCACCGCCGACAGCCTGCGCCTGCAAGCCCCCCGCACCGACCTGCAAACGCTCGGATACCTGGCCCGAGAGCCAAGGGGCGAGGGTACCCTGGCCGCCACCGTGCTGGTGACCGACGGCCTCTTTAACGAAGGCACCAACCCGACCCTTACGCCCGCCCGGCTGCCCGTTTACACCCTAGGCATTGGCGACACCGTGCGCAGGCCAGATGCGCGCATCGCTGCCTTACGCGTAAACAAGCTGGTGGCTGCCGGAGCCAACTACACCGCCCGGGTAGAGGTGCAGGCCCAGGGCCTACCTACCCAGCGCCTAAGCCTGGTGATTGAGCAAGACGGCCAGGCCGTCGGCACCCGCCTGCTGACGCTGGGCGGCAGTGCCCGGCGTGCCCGCGTAGATTTTACCTTGCCCGCAGGCCTGCCGGGTACCCGCAGCCTGCGGGTGCGCCTGCAACCCGCCCGGGGCGAGCAAAATCTGGCCAACAACACCGCCACTGCCTATGTAGAAGTGGCCCGCCTGGCCAAGCGCGTGCTGCTGGCTGCCGCCGCCCCCCACCCAGACCTTAAGGCCATCCGCGCCGCCCTGGAGCCGCTGGAGCAGCTTGAGGTAGTGCTCTACATACCCGGCCAGACCCCCGAGCCCCAGGGCCGCTACGACGTGGCCGTGCTGCATGGGCTGCCCCAGCAAGGCCGCGCCCTGCCCTCCGTGCTGGCCGAGCTGACAGGCCGGCAACCCACCTGGTACATCTTAACCGGCCAAACCGACCTGGCTGCCTTCTCTGCCCAAAACCCAGTGCTAAAAGTGCAGGGCACCGGCGGGCAAGACGAGGTGCAGGCCAGCTTCAACCCCGGCTTTGGCCGCTTCGTCACAGACGCCGTCCGGCCCGAGGTGCTGCGGCGGCTGCCGCCCCTATCTGCACCGTTTGGCAACTACAACGCGGCGCCTGGGGCCCAGGTGCTACTGGGCCAGCGCCTGGGGCAGACAGACAACGGCAAGCCGCTGTGGCTCTTTGGGGCAGGCTCGGGCAAGGCGGCCGGGGCGGTGCTGGCGGCCGAGGGCATCTGGCAATGGCGCTTGCAAGAGGCCTTTGCCGACGGCACACCCACCGTTACCGACTTTCTGATTGCCCGCACCGTGCAACTGCTGGCAGCCCAGGCCGAGCGCAAGCGTTTCCGCCTACAGCCCCTCACGCCCGTGGCTGACCTTGGCAACCCCGTCGGCTTTGAGGCTTATCTGGAAGACCGCACCGGCCAACCCGCACGCCCGGGGGCCATAACTCTTGCGGTGGCGGGGCCGGGCAACCTGCGCAAGACCTACACGCTGCAAACGTCTGACGGTACCAGCGGGCTAGAGTTGGCCGATTTGCCCGCCGGCACCTACACCTACCGCGCCACCACCCGCCTGGCCGGCGAGGCACTGCAAGACCAAGGCCGCTTTGCCATACAAGCCACAGACCTGGAGGACATCGACGCCGGGGCAGACTTTGCCATGCTGCGCCGCCTGGCCCAGACCACCGGCGGCCAGTTTGCCACCTTAGGCCAAGAGCAAGGCCTGGTGCAGGCATTGGTGGCTAAGCGCCCGCCCGCCACGCTGCGCACCCACCAAACGTCTGAGCTGCTCATCAAGCAATGGTGGTGGCTGGCCCTCATCGTCGCCCTGTTTGTGGCAGAGGTGGCGGCCCGCAAGTTTAAGGGCGGGCAGTAGCCAGCGGTTTTTACTTGGCCCGGCTATAGCCCGCCTTGTGCAGGGCGGCCAGCACCTTCTCGCGCACGTCGCCTTGTATCAAGATCAGCCCGTCTTTGGCCGAGCCGCCCGTGCCCGATACCGTTTTGAGCCGCTTGCAAAGGGCCTCCAGATCATCTGCCCGGCCCACGAAGCCATCTACCACGGTGGTGGGCTTGCCGTTGCGCTTCTCTAGCCGCAGGCGCAAGGGCTGGGCCCCTGGTGACAGCGTATCGGCCTCGGCTGGCGTGTTGAAGTTGTATTGATAGCCAGGGTCTGTGCTGTACACCACACCCTCGGCCAAACGATTCTTTTTAGACATAGCGGCAAGCGGCCAGGCCAGACAAAGCCCCTCTATAGAGCGTTGCCCAACCTGCATCCCAAGATACATATATGGATACATACGCAGCGTCCGCCTCTATGGCGGCGCTAATCCTTAAAGCCTGCACTACCCGCCCTATGCGCCAACGGCGCCGCAAAGGCCAGGGCCAGCAGCAGCAGCAGCGCGGCCCACTCAAACGCGGCGGCGTGGTAGGCTACCAGCGTTTGCCCGGCCCCGGCCAGGGTGCCGCCGGTATAGGCCTGCAGGGGTAGGGTGCCCTCGGCAGCGGCCACGGCGGGGAGAAGGGTGCGCGCCAGCACGGCCAGCAGCACGGCGGCCAGGATACCGCCACTGAGCCACTCCGTAGGGGCAGAGAGGGGGCCACGGGCAGGGTCGGGGCGCTGGGCCGTCATCACGCCGAAGAGCAGCAGCACCAGCACGCCGCCGGCATACACCAGCAACTGGGCGGCGCCGGCGGCCTCGGCCCCGGCCAGAAAGTACACAAAGCCCAGGCCCACCACCACGCCCAGCAGCGCCAGCACCGCCCGCACCACGCGCCGGGCCGCCAGCAGGGCCAGGCACAAGAAAACCAGCAGGGCCGCCAGGGCATAGAACATAGGCACAAAAGTAGGCCCTACCTTTGCCCCCCGCTTCTGCGTACCTTACACAGCTTTTATGGCCAGCACCCGGTTTGAAAAGCGCCTCTCCGTTAAAAACAGCAGGGCGTATTACGACTACCACATCCTGGACACGTACCAGGCAGGCATCGTGCTGCGCGGTACGGAGATTAAGTCTGTGCGCGAAAACAAGCTGAACATGCAAGACAGCTACTGCCAGTTTCGCAACGGAGAGCTGTACGTGGTCAACCTCTACATAGCCCCCTACGAGCAGGGCACCTACAACAACCACGAGCCCCGCCGCGATCGTAAACTGCTGCTGAAGCGCAAGGAGCTCCGCAAGCTGGAGAAGGACTTTGCCCACACCCAAGGCCAGACCATGGTACCCACCCGCCTCTACATCAACGACCGCGGCCTCTGCAAGCTGGAGGTGGGCCTGGCCCGGGGCAAAAAAGCCTTCGACAAGCGCGACACCATAAAGGAGCGCGACCTGCAGCGCGAGCTGCGCGATGCCTAACCGCCCCGTCCCCACCCTGCTGGCCCTCCAGGTGGCGGCCCAGGGCACGCCCCTGCCGCCCGACTTCTACACCCACCCCAATGCCGAGTGGGTGGCCCGCCACCTGCTGGGCAAGGTGCTCTGCACGGCGCTGGAGGGCGGGCTGACGGCGGCCATCATCGTAGAGACAGAGGCCTATAAGGGCAGCGGAGACGCCGCCTGCCACAGCCACCTGGGCCGCCATACCGCCCGCACCGCGGTAATGTACCGCCCCGGCGGGCTGGCCTATGTGTACCTCTGCTACGGGCTGCACCACCTCTTCAACATCGTTACTGGGCCAGAGGGCCAGGCCGACGCCGTCCTCATCCGCGCGGCCGAGCCGCTGGAGGGGCTGGCCATGATGGCCCAGCGCCGCGGTTTGCGGCCAGACCATCCGGCCCTGCTGCGCGGGCCCGGCGCCCTTAGCCAGGGGCTGGGCATCAGCAAGGCCCACAACGGGCACGACCTGCACCAGGGCCAGATCTGGATAGAAGACCGGGGCCTGGCCCTGCCCGAAGAAGCCGTCCGCACCGGGCCCCGCATCGGGGTGGACTATGCCAGGGCCGACGCCCTGCTGCCCTGGCGCTTTTGGGTGGCCGGCAGCCGGTTTGTGAGTGCGAAGCGCACCTGAGGGTGGGCGTGGCCGGGGCTGCCGCATATTTGCAGCCTATGTCCTTTATCAACAAACTGCTGCTGGGCGACAATCTGGAAATCCTGAAAGGCTTGCCCGACGAGTCCGTAGATCTCGTCTATCTGGACCCGCCGTTTTTCTCGAACCGCAACTATGAGGTGATTTGGGGAGACAGCGGGGAGGTGCGCAGCTTCCAGGACCGGTGGAGCGGCGGGGTGGATCATTACATCGCCTGGCTCAAAGAGCGCGTGGCCGAGATGCACCGCATTCTGAAGCCGACCGGCAGCATCTTTCTGCACTGCGACTGGCATGCCAATGCCTACATCCGCGTAGAAATTCTGGATAAACTGTTTGGGTATGGGAATTTTAGAAATGAGATAATATGGAAAAGAACAAATGCACACAACGAAGAAGGGCAACTGGGTAAAATATACGATACTATTTTTTACTATTCGAAAACATCAAGACCAAATTTTAACACTATAAAGTCACCGTATGATGTTGGCTATATTGATAGTTTCTTTAAACATGAAGACAATAGAGGTCAGTATAGATTACAAGTTTTAACTGGTGCAGGAACTCGGAATGGTGATTCTGATAGCGAATGGAATGGTTATATTCCTTCGAAGTCAGGAAGGCATTGGGCAATGCCCAAAAAACTATTTGCCAAAGTTGCGGAAGGAATTGATACTACGGGCTGGTCGATTATCCAGAAGCTTGATCTTTTATTTGAACATGGTCATATCGTTTTCACTAAGAACGGAACACCTAATTATAAGCAATACATAGATGATCACGGTGGTGTCCAAGTAAATGATCTTTGGACTGATATCGAAAATGTTTCCCTAAAAGCTGAGCGAATCGGCTATCCCACACAAAAACCAATTGCCTTACTTGAAAGAATTATCAAAATAGCCAGCAACGAGGGCGACATCGTCCTAGACCCCTTCGTAGGGGGCGGCACAACGGTGGCCGCCGCCGACAAACTGCAACGGCGGTGGATCGGCATAGACCAGTCGGTGCAGGCCGTAAAGGTGACGGAGCTGCGCCTAAACCAGCAGCAGGCTTTGTTTTCGCAGCCGTTTACGGTGCAGCTCCACAAATACGACTACGACCGTTTGCGGAACATGGACGCCTTTGAATTCGAGCAGTTTATCGTAACGCAGTTCGGCGGGCAGGTCAACAAAAAGCAACGCGGAGACCTGGGTATGGATGGCAAGGCCGCAGACGGCCGCCCCATCCAGGTAAAGCGCAGCGACGACATAGGCCGCAACGTGGTAGATAACTTCAAAGCCGCCTGCGAGCGCTACGATAAAAAGGCTTACGAGGCCGCCAAAGCCGAGCGGCGGCCCATCGGCACCATCATCGCCTTCAGCTTCGGTAAAGGGGCCATCCAAGAGGTAGCCCGACTAAAAAACCAGGAGGATGTCTTTATTGACCTCAAGCGGGTAGATGAGATTATCCCCATAGCTCAAAAGCCAAAACTCACCGTTAGCCTCCAGGACGCAGGCTCAGACAAAAAGGGTCTGCGAGAAATCGCTTTCGCGGCCCTGGGCGAGAGCCCGGCCGGCATAGAGTTTTATGCCTGGGATTTTGAACATGACCCGGCCAAAGGTTTCAAACCAACGGTGTTGATAGACAAAGAAGGGATGCAGACCTTCCGCTTCAAGCCCGGTATGCACACCATCGCCGCCAAGGTGATAGACAACGATGGCATGGAGGCCATCGAAACACTACGCCTCAAAGTGAACGGAGAGGTTACGCGGGTGGGGGGGTAAACGGCGTAAGGCAGGATTAGCCTACGTAATGATAGATTATGAATGAAAAAACATAACGATTACTTGCATATTCAAATTGTGCTCATTATTTTTGATTAACTAACCTGTCTTTCTATGAAAGTTACTATTAAAACCTTACTAGCCTGCGCTGCAGTGGCGGCGCTCTCCCCCGCCTGCACCCAGCAGGATGAACCAATCCGTACCAACGTCGAGCAACAGACGGCCCATGCCCAAGCTCGGGAAGGTATCGAAGTGCTCCCCCAAACCGCAGATGAAGTCCTAAAGAGCCTTTTAGTCTACAAAGTAAGCAAAGAGGGTGAAACGGTCCAGATACGTTCTGGTCAAGTAGCGTATCCCAGCTTAGAGTATCTTGGTTCCCAAGCCACATCAGAGGGTAAAGTGCATACCTTCACCACAGGCGGCAAATGGTACCGGGTGCTACTAAACAACGATGAGTCCAAAGAGTCTTACGTACGCACAGCAGCTAACCAAGGCGGACTCGTAGAACCCGGATCGTACCAAGAGGAAACCTTCTTTGAGGGTGAGATTTCTACCTACGATATCGACGAAAAGGTGCCTACCACCGTCTTTTTCGAAGAGTTGATCTTTGGTATAGAACTGCTGAAGGGAGAGCCTTTCGAGATTCCTCAACCTATAGTTGCACCGGGTCACCGTAGGGCTGTTTGCCGTGGAACTAACCAGGGTCTTGTCTTTAATTGCTTGCATGCTACGGCAGCGGCACGTTGTGGTGGCCACAATAGCTATACACATGGCGGTATGAGCTTTAACGGAAGGCGAGGTAGCATGAACTACGAGTGCCTCCAGTAACTCACTCCTAGATACCGCTGCTTTGGCACAAAAAGCCCGGCCCGCAAGGCCGGGCTTTTACGTTGGCGGGTATGGATTTTCTGACCCTCTATGCCAACCTGGTGCGGGCCCTGCGCCTCAGCCAGGCCTTTGCCCACGTAGGAGCCATTACCCAACCGGCCGACACGCTGGCCACAGCCATATCTGGCGGGTTGCCCGCCGTGCTGGTGGCCCTGCCAGACCTTAGCTGGCTGCCGCCTACCCCCGGGGCAGGCAATTACACCGGCCTGGCCCGTGTAGAGCTTACCCTACAGGCCGACCCCGCCCGCACCGACGCCGGCACGCTGCGGCTGCTGGTGCAGCAACTGCGCGCCATGGCCCTGGCGGCAGACCCGGCCGGCTCTGCCCTGCTGCTGCAAGACAGGCTGCTGCCGGGCCCCTTGTTCGACTACCGCATTACGGTGCGCTACAAAGTGGTAGAGCCGCTGCCCTAGCCGGGCCGGGCTTAGTCTTCTTGCTCGATGTCGAAGATGGAGCGCAGCTCGGTGGCCTCGTCGGGTTTCATGCGCCCGGCCAAAATGAGGCGTAGCTGCCGGCGGCGCAGGGCACCGTCGTAGTGGCGGCGCTCCTCTTCGGTTTCGGGCTCGACGGCGGGCACATCTATGGGCCGGCCCATCTGATCTACGGCCACGAAGGTGAAGTACGCGTCGTTGCTCTTAAAAGACTGCTGCATAAGCAGGTCTTCGGCGCAGGCCGTCACATGCACCTCCATGCTGCTGTTGAAGGCGCGCGTAACCTTGGCCTGCAGCGTAACGGCCATCCCGAGCTTAATCTGCTTGCGAAAGCTGATATGGTCTGCCGAGGCCGTGACGACAACGCGGCCGCAGTGCTTTTGGGCGCTCATGGCGGCCACGATGTCCATCAGGTGCATCATGCGGCCACCCATCATGTTGCCGAGGGTGTTGGTGTCGTTGGGCAGCACCAGCTCGGTGGTCTGCACAAAGCTGTCTTGGGGGGTCTTGGCGGCAGGCATACTGCAAAGGTGGCGAGAAAGTTGAGAGTTGAAAGTTGAAAGTTGAGAGTTGTAGCGCGGGCTGCAGCCCGCGACGCCCCGTCTACTGTGCCATGGCTGTGTCATGGCACAGTAGACGGGGGTAAAGTTTGACGCTCAACTTTCTTTGCACAGGCCCTTTGACAATCAAGGCCTTGTTCGTATCTTTGCACCCCAATTCTCAAATTCTCATGAAAAAGAATTACGAGACGGTCTTCATTTTAACTCCCGTTTTGTCTGAGCCTCAGATGAAGGAGACCGTCGCCAAATTTGCCAAGTTGCTCACCGATCTGGGAGCCGAAATCGTCAACACCGAAGAGTGGGGCCTGCGCAATCTGCAGTATCCCATCGCGCACAAGTCTACCGGCTACTATGCCCTGGTAGAGTTTGCGGCCGAGCCTTCAGCCATCAAAACGCTGGAGACCGAGTACCGCCGCGACGAGCGTGTGATCCGTTTCTTGACCACCGCGCTAGACAAGCACGCCGTGGCCTACAACGAGAAGCGCCGCACCGGAGTCTTCAACCGCAAGCCCGCCGAGGCAGAGGCCGTAGCCGCCGAGTAAGCGCGCCGCCACGATTTCACTTTTCAACTTCCCATCACAAGCAACTCCATCCGTACGCAACATGGCAACGCCCCGTTCTAACGGCCGCAACGCTTCTGGCTCCAACGGCAACTCGGCCTTTGGTAAAAACCAAGAGCAACGCAAAAAGTACTGCCGCTTCAAGAAAAGCGGTATCAAGTACATCGACTACAAAGACCCCAACTTCTTGCTCAAGTTCGTCAACGAGCAAGGCAAACTGCTGCCCCGCCGCCTGACGGGTACCAGCGCCAAGTTTCAGCGCAAAGTAGGCCAGGCCGTAAAACGCGCCCGCCACTTGGCCCTGCTGCCTTACGTAGCCGACGCCCTGAAATAGACCTACGCCCCCTTTCAATCATCCCACATCAACGCTAAGCTGCTGACAAGCACCCTTACCGAAAATGGAACTCATTCTGAAAGAGGACGTTAAAGGCCTCGGATACAAAAACGACACCGTGGTAGTAAAGCCCGGCTACGGCCGCAACTACCTCATCCCCCAGGGCATGGCCGTTGTGGCCTCTGCCTCTAACAAGAAGATCATGGCGGAGAATGCCCGCCAGGCTGCCCACAAGGCAGAGAAAATCCGCATGGATGCCGAGGCCCTGGCCAGCAGCATCGGCGAGATGACCATCACGCTGACGACCCGCGCAGGCGAGTCTGGCAAAATCTTCGGCAAAATCACGGCGCTGCAAGTGGCTGATGCCCTGCGTGCCCGTGGCTTTGAGGTAGACCGTAAGCGTGTTGACTTCGTAGAAGAGATCAAAAACCTGGGTACCTACAGCGTCAACCTCAACCTGCACCGCGAGGTGAAGCACACCATCACGGTGGCCGTGGTAGAAGAGTAGGCACTGCCTGGTTTGGCAACATAAAAGCCTCTGGATGCAAATCCAGAGGCTTTTTTAATGGACTTAAGCCCAGAGCTGCAGGCCCGCAGCCTATGCCGTGGGCTGCCAGCGCGCCAGCGCAAGCAAAGCCCAGCCGGCAATCAGGCAGGTGCCCCCTAGCGGGGTGATGGCACCCATCCAGGGCAGTTGCAGCAAACAAAGCAGATAAAGCGTACCGCTAAAGATGCCCGTGCCTACCACAAAGAGCCGGCCCACCCAGGCCACCGTTTTGGCAGGCAGATGCCGCGCCGCCAACGACAGGCCCACCAGCGCCAGGGCATGGTACATCTGGTAGCGCACGGCCGTCTCAAAGGTTTCTTCTCGGCCGGTGGCAATCAGAAAATCGCGCAGGGCATGGGCCCCAAAGGCGCCAATAGCCACCGCCAGCCCAGCCAGCCAGGCCCCAACCCGAAACAGCACTGCCGCTTGCATTTGAAGAGGTAATCCTACGGAAGATTCTGCCAGCGAAGATAGGGCGTAGGGTAGGGTCGGCTATATTTGCAACAATGTTGCAAAAAGGTATGCGTCTGGCGCGCTGCGGGTCTCTGGCCTTGTTGGGGCTGGCGGCCCTGGTAGGCCATGCCCGGGCGCAGCAGGCCTGCAACTGCGTGGTAGATGGCTATGTGACGGCGCAGGGCCGGGCACTGCCGGGAGCCGCCGTGCAGGTTGGCCCCGCCACCGCGGCTGCAGACGATAAAGGCTTCTACCGGATTACAGGCCTTTGCCCAGGCTCTGCATGGGTGCGGAGTGCCTACACCGGCTATCATCCTTTTGCGCGACAACTGGTGCTGGAGGCAGGCAATACCCTGCACCTGGATTTTGCCCTGCTAGAAGAAGCCCATCAGCTAGACGAAGTAGAAGTGCAAGGCCGCCGCCGCCCCGCCCAGACGGCCGCCTCGGCCACCGACCAGATTACCCAGGCGCAGATACAGGCCGCAGCCGGAGACCCGCTCGGCGCGTTGCTGGCCCGGCAACCCGGCGTAAGTCTGCTGCGCACGGGGCCTACCGTAGTAAAGCCGGTGCTGCGCGGCCTGCACAGCAGCCGCATCCTGATCTTAAACGCCGGCGTGCGCCACGAGGGCCAGCAATGGGGCGCCGAGCACGCCCCCGAGCTAGACCCGCTGGCCAGCGGCAAGCTGACCCTGGTGCGGGGCGCGGCCACCGTCCGCTACGGCCCAGAGGCGCTGGGCGGGGTCATCATCGCCGAGCCGCCTGCCTTGCCAGACTCGGCCGGCACCAGCGGCGGCATTACCATGGCCGGGGCCAGCAACAACGGCATGGGGCTGGCCGGAGGCTGGCTGGCCTATGCACCCAAGGCGGTGCCGGGCCTGGCCATCCGCGTGCAAGGCAGCCTGCGCCGCGCCGGAGACAGCCGCGCGCCAGATTACGTCCTCTCTAATACAGGCCTGGCCGACCAGAACGGCAGCTACCAACTGGGCTACCGCCGGGCCCACTGGGGGGCGCAAGTGAGCTATGCCCAGTTCAACACCCGGCTGGGCATCTTGCTGGCCAGCCACACAGGCTCTGTGTCTGACATTTACCAGGCCATCCGCACGGGCAGGCCTACGGAGGTGTACCCCTTTACCTACGGCATACAGGCCCCCTACCAGCAGGTGGCCCACGAGCTGCTGACGGCCCGGGCCTGGCGGCAACTCTCTACCCGCACCCGGCTAGAGGTGCAGGTGGCGCGGCAGTTCAACGGGCGGCAAGAGTACGACCGCGTGCGGCGCACCAGCAGCCTGGCGGGCCGCCCCGCCATGGAGCTCTACCTGACCACCTACAGCGCCGAAGCCCTGCTACGCCACCGCTTCAGCCAACACCTGGAGGGCCAGGCCGGAGTATCGGCCTACCTGGGCCGCAAAGGCGGCGGGTTCGATGTGGGCAGCAGCCGGTTTCTGCTCCGCTCTCTGCTGCCCGACTATACCACCCAATTGGCCGGTGCCTTTGCCTTGGTAGAAGGCGAGGCTGGGGCCTACCGCTACGAGGCCGGGGCCCGGCTGGATGCCCGCGTGTTTGATGTACAGCCCGGGGCCTGGCCCGGCTTTGCCACCCGGCGGCAGTTTGTGCTGCCCAGCGCCACGGCCTCCGTCTCGCGCAGGCTGGGCCAACATACCGAGCTGGATGCCACCGTCTCTACCTCGGCCCGGCCCCCCAGCGCGGCCGAGCTCTACAGCCGGGGCCTGCACCAGGGCTCGGCCACCATAGAGGTCGGCAACCCGGCCCTGGCCCCCGAGCGCATGAACGCCGCCAGCCTCGGCCTGGGCTACGACGGCCACCACCTGCGGCTTAAGGCCTCGGCCTATGTGCATGCCTTCAACGGCTATGTAAACCTGGTGCCGGATCTGCCCCCGGCGCTCACGGTGGCAGGGGTGTTTCCCGTCTTTGCCTACCGCCAGCAAAACGCCCTCTTCCGCGGCCTGGAGGGCGAGGCCGTCTGGGAGCCCGGCCGGGGCTGGCAACTGGGGGCCGTGGCGGCCATCGTCCGCGCCCGAGACGTAAACCGAGGTACCTGGCTGCTGCAGATACCGGCCGACCGCTACCGCTTCTACTTAAACCACACCCGCACCCAGCCCCTGGGCCCGCTGCACCAGGCCTTTGCCCAGGCCGAATGCAGTTGGGTGCGCCGCCAAACCCGCCCCGGCGACTTGGCCGCAGACTCGCTCGACTATGCCGATGCACCTGCTGGCTATGCCCTGGTGTCGGCCCGGGTGGGCGGCACGCTCCGGCTGGCAGCGCGGCTGCGCGCCCAGCTTTCGCTTGAGGCACAAAACCTGCTTAACCGTCGCTACCGCGACTATCTCGACCGCTTTCGCTACTATGCCGATGCCCCAGGCCGCAACTTCATTCTGCGGCTAACGGTGCCCTTCGGTGTGTAGCGGGCTTTTTGTTACTGTTTACCCTTAAACCCCCTTACCCCACATGTTCGGCAAGAACACCCTACTGTATGCCGCCTGCGCGGCCGCCCTGGCCACCACCGCCTGCAAAAAAGAAGACGACCACGGCCACGACCACAACGAGGGCGAGGTTATCACCACCATCACCGTCAGCCTTACAGACTCGGGCAGCACCACCCCCCGCACCTTCGTCTGGAGCGACCCCGACGGCCCCGGCGGCAACGCCCCCACCATCGACACCCTCCGCCTGACGGCTAACACCCGGGCCAACGCCAGCCTCAAACTGGAAGACCGCAGCGTAACCCCGGCCAAGAACATAACCGTCGAAATTGAGCGGGAGGAGAACGAGCACCAGTTCTTCTTTACGCCCACCCTGCCAGGCCTGGCCATCGCCTACGATCCTACCGATTTCGATACCAACACACCGCCCAAGCCCCTGGGCTTGCGCAGCTTCTGGCGCACCGCCGGGCCAGGCCGGGGCACGGTTCGCATCGTGCTCAAGCACCAGCCGGGCATCAAGGCCAGCATCCCCAACACCGTCGGCGATGCCACCCGCGGCGAGACTGACATCGAGGTGGTCTTCCCAGTTATTGTGCAGTAGGGGAGCTACATCCTTACTTAAGATCACCGTTGGTTAACCTTAAGGCTTGAAACTTAATTAAGAACGCCTCTTAGTTAAGTTTCGAGCCTTAAACTTAATTAAGGGGTTTGCTTAGTTAAGGTAGCATAAACCTGGTCCCGGTCTCCGACCGGGACCCACCCAGCCGTTACCCCGCGGTCTCCAGACCGCTCAAACGGAGGGCATCGGGTGCGATCGTCGGCTTCAGCAAACGTCTAGGCCCTGTTACCCCGTTAAGCAAAGTCTCTGAGGCTGTTTAGATTTTCCCCGCTAAGCAAAGTCTCTGACTTTGCTTTCCGCCGCTGCAAGTCTCTGACTTGCAATTTATTATAGCATCATAGCAAAGCAGCTTCTACCTTAATCGGCCCTTCCTAAAAGGTAGGCCTAGCTCGCAAGTCGGAGACTTGCAGCGGCCAGAAGCAAGGTCAGAGACCTTGCTTAGCGACAAGACCGGGACCAACCACTAAATGGGTTGCCAAGCTGAACCTCTTAAACCCCCACCCCCCTCCCGCAGTTAAACGGGGATATGTCTGCCAGCCCACGCGCCCTCTTTTGGCACCGCCGAGACCTTCGGCTCGAGGACAATACCGGCCTTTCGGCCGCGCTGATGCAGGTCGGCGATGTGCTGCCCGTCTTCATCTTCGATAGGCACATTCTTGACCCGCTGCCAGACCGCGACGACCCGCGCATCACCTTTCTGCACCAGGAGGTGTCGGCCATGCAGGCCCAGCTCCGCGCCTGGGGCAGCGACCTGCGCGTGTACTACGGCCTGCCCGAGGAGGTGTTTGCCCAGGCCAAGGCCGAGTTTCCGGCCCTGGAGTGCGTCTATACCAACCGCGACTACGAGGTCTACGCCAAGCGCCGGGATGCCGAGGTGCAGCGCCGTCTTGAAGCCCAGGGCGTAGGCTTCAAAACGTGCAAAGACCAGGTCGTCTTCGAGGAGAAGGAGGTGCTTACTCTGCAGGGCAAGCCCTTTGGGGTTTATACCCCTTACAGCCGGGCGTGGCGCAAGCAGTTCCACCCCGACATGCTCGACGAGCAGGCCGTGGAGCGCCACCGGGCCGGCTTCTGGCAGACGGAGGCCCGCTACCCCATCCGCACCATCGAGGAGATGGGCTTTGTGGCCCGGCCCGACTTCCGCTTCCCCAGCCGCGAGATCCGGCTCGAGGTGCTGCGCGCCTACGGAGACCGGCGCGACCTGCCCGCCTTAGACGGCACCTCGCGGCTAAGCCTGCACCTGCGCTTTGGCACCGTCTCCATCCGCAAGGCCTACAAATGCGCCCTCGAGCATAGCGACAAGTGGATGGCAGAGCTGATCTGGCGTGAGTTTTACATGCAGTTGCTGGCCAACAACCCCCGCATCGAGCAGCAGGCCTTCCGCCCCGAGTACGACAACCTGCGCTGGCGCAACCCCGAGGTGGAGTTTGCCGCCTGGTGCGAGGGCCGCACTGGCTACCCCTTGGTAGATGCAGGCATGCGCCAACTGGCCCAGGAGCACTGGATGCATAACCGCGTCCGCATGGTGGTGGCCAGCTTCCTCTGCAAGCACTTGCTCATAGACTGGCGCCTCGGAGACCAGTTCTTTGCCCGCAAACTGCTCGACTACGACCTGGCCTCCAACAACGGGGGCTGGCAGTGGGCTGCAGGCTCCGGGGCCGATGCCGCGCCGTACTTCCGCGTGTTCAACCCCGCCCTGCAGGCCCAGAAGTTTGACCCGCAGATGGCCTACATCAAGCGGTATGTGCCCGAATACAACGACCCGCGCTACCTCCAGCACCCCATCGTAGACCACGCGTTCGCCCGCGCCCGCGCCCTGGAGGAGTACGGCCGCGCCGTCAAGCTTCCGGCTGCGGACTCGGGGTATGGGGAGTGACGCCCACAGGCCTAACACAACAAAGCCCAGCCGGTTGGCTGGGCTTTGTTGTTGCCTATCCGCGCGTGGGTTTACTTCTCTGCCCGCACGCCGGTAAAGTCTAGCTCGTAGATGTCGGCCTCGCCCAGGCCGCGGGGGCGGCTGGTGCAGAGGTAGCCGTATTTTTTGCCGTCGGCGGCAAGCTCGGCATAGAAGATGTCGTTGCCTGGTGAGTTGTAGGGCAGGCCCAGATTTTCGGCTTGGCCCCAGCGGGCGGCGGTATCGTCGTACCGGCAGCGGTAGAGGTCGTAGCCACCCAGGCCGTCTCGGCCCTTGCTGCCAAAGACGAGGGTGCGGCCACCATCCAGCAGCAGGGGCGACACTTCGTTCTCTAGGCTGTTGGTGGTGGCTGGCAGGCGCAGGGCCTTGGTCCAGTCGCCGTCGGCTTGGCGGCGGGTCTGGTACAGGTCCAGGTCTCCGGTGTTGCGGTTCAGCTTGCTGTATAAGGCTGTTTTCAGGTCTGGGCTAAAGGTTACGTCGTAGCCGGTGGCTTCGGCGCTGAGGCCCAGGTCTAGCGGGCTGGGCAGGTCGTAGGTGTCGCCTTGGCGGTCTGCCTCAAAAAAGCCGCCTTTGCCCGCGCCCTCTTGCAGCAGCAAGATGCGCTGGCCACCGTCCAGCATCTGTACGGGCAGATACCAGCTTTTGCGGTCGGCCGGGGCCAGCAGGGGTGCGGCTTTGCTCCAGGTGCCGTCGGGCTGGCGCTGGGCAATAAACATCTTTTCTTGAAACTCGCCGTCGGCCTGGGGCTGCTCCTCGGGGTAGAGGGGCCGGCGCGAGGCAAAGACCATCAGCTTGCCGTCGGCCGTCAGCAGGGGGTTGCGCTCGGTGTAAGGAGAGTTGATGTTTTCGCCCAGATTGCGGGGTTGCAGGGGGCTGGCATCAGGAGAGAGGAAGTAGCTTTCTGTGCGGTGTGCCTGGGCAATCAGGTTCTCGGTGCCCTTGCGGAAGGCGTCTGTCTTAGGGGCCGTATTCAGATAGCGGCGGTAGTTGATCAGCGCCGAGTCTATCCGCATGTTGAGGTGAAAGGCCTTACCGAGCCAGAAGTAGTAGTACGGATCGACCTCTAGCGGCAGTTGGCGTGCCTCGCGCAGGTAGCTCAGGCCACGGTCGGCCTGGCCGGTATAGAGGTAGCAGATGCCCGCCTTGAATTTGGCGATGCCGCTTTTGGGGTATGACCTGAGGATCTGCTCGTACTGCGCACCGGCGGTATGGTAGTCTTCTTGGTCAAAAAAGCCGTCGGCCTTTTTGAGGGCCGCCTCCTGGGCCCACAGCGTTGCAGGAGACAGCAGGCAGAGGGCAATGGCGGCCCGCAGCGGGCGGAGCCAGGGCAGATGGGCGACGATGAAACGAAGCATGGCGCTATCAGGGAGGTTGAGAGCTGTTGCCTCGGCAGGCCAAGAGGGCTGGCAAATGCGCAACCCTCTCTTGCCGAGACGAAATTCTTGATATGTGTTGACCGTGACGCAGGGCCGCAGTGTCTGACCCAGGCCCTGCCCAAGACAAAGCCCAGAGGCGCAGCCCCACCAATCAAAAATACCGCCCCCAACCACCGGTATGGAAAGGCCGGGTAAGAAAACCGCAACATTGCTCGGCCAGGCCAACGTAAGTTTTGGAGCCAGGCCCGCAGTTTTTCTAAACAATGGATGCCGGCCTATGTTATAGACTGGTATCTTCTGCTCTTTAGTGCCTGGCACAGGCCGACCATCGGCCCGTATCAGATTTTCGGCACAAGCATTGTGTTTAGCCTTAGGTTTTAACGGATTAACGTATGGCTGGCCGCCCCAGAGGGCCGGTAGTGTAGATAGGAACGATGTGGGAGTTGGGCCGGTCCTCTGGGAGGGTCAGCGGGGTAGCAGAGTGGCTACCTGGACTAAACAAAACGGGTATGTAGCATACCCGTTTGCGCAGCCACTGTGGCCTACCGCCTAAAAGCGGGCCCCGACGTAGAACTTGAACGGATTGATGAACATGGCCCCGTTGCCGATGTTGACGCTGCCGTAGCCCTCTTGCACAAACTGCTGGCCAAAGAAGATGACCTCGGCCGAGGCACCTATCGTAACCGCCTCGCCGAAGGTGTGCTGCAAGCCACCGCCCAACACCAGGCCCGGCCCCGTAAACGAGTTGAATTTATAGGGACTGTTGCCCGCCAGCTTGGTGCTTGCCAGATCTACTACCTGCTGCGTGTTCATAATGGTTAGGCCAGCATGGAGGTTGGCACCCCTGAAGAGCTCTTTTTTGCGCCGGCGGAAGTACCACTTGACGTAGGGCGTAAACCGCACCACGCGCTGATCTAGCGGGACCTCTCGCGGCAGGGTCTTGCCTATGATACGTGCATCCCAACTGTTAGACTCTATCTCGCCGCCGACACCGATCTTGCCCTTGATGAGCCGCTCGTAGCGCAGGCCCAGAAAAACGGGCGTGTTGCGCTTGTCGTAGGTTTTGTTGGCAAAGCTGTAGATGTAAAACGGAGCCTCTACCCGCACCTGCAGCAGGTTGCGGGTAATGAGCAGCGTCTCGTCTGCATAAATGGGGCCTTTGAGCTTAACGCCCGTGTTCCGGACCTGTGCAAAGCTGAGCAGCGGCAGGCTCAGGAGCAGGGCCAAACCGTAGAGTTTTTTCATCCGGATTCGTTGCTGGGGCAAACCTAGGGTGGTGCAAAGGCTGTGGCTGGCGGCAAGGCCTGCGCACCGGTATTGCGGCTTAAAAGTACGTAAAGTTCTGGGCATGGGGCGCTATCGGCCAAACGCAGGTTTTGCCTGGTATGGAGCGGCCGCCTGCTTGCCCGCCAGCCACCAACGCCCCTGCCAGTAGGCCAGGGGGATGCCGCCCGCCACGGCCTCGTCGGGCAAAGGCAGCCGGGGTTGTTTTTTCAGGGCCAAATCGGGGCTGAGCTTGGCCAGGGGCAGGGTTACTACGCCGGTGGCTACCCATACCTCGCGCAGGCGGAACTGTTTGTTTTCGTCAGCCTGTCGCAGCACGCCTCCGGTGCGCAGGTAAAGCTGAGGAGGTGTACAACCCACCTGCCCCTCGGCCCACACTTGCGAGGGCTGTGTGCCCTTGGGCAACAGCAGTGCCTGGCAACCTTGCGGGTTGGCGCGCACCAGTGCCTGGCCGGTAGATACAATCCACCCGCCGGCTCCGTCTGGCACGGCGGGTTGGTGGGGGTGCAGGGGGTGCAGCTCCTCGGGCGGCGGCGGGGCAAAAGGATTAGCCGAAGGTGGGGCCGGGCACAGGGCTGCGGGCACAGCCTGCACAAAGGCCCCCGAGCGCAGGGGCAGGCCCAGCGCATTGGTAGGTACCGTCAGTAGCAGCCAACGGTAATCGTAGAGGCCATTGTTGGCACTGCCTGGCTTGCAGAGGGCCTCTTTGCGCTGCAACAACAGCACCAGGCGACCTGGCTGGCTACCCGCAGCCCGCAGCCAGAAGGTTACCTTGGCATAAGCTTTGGCTTCTTCCAGGCTGATACCTAATGGGTTTTCTGGGCCCTTGGGCAGCATGTCTAGGCCTTCAATGCCTGCAAGCGGTAGCTCGGCTTGGGGCTGGGCGCTGAGGCCACCGGCGGGGGTAGGTTGGTAGCGGTGGTACACCACGCCGCCCTCCAGCAGGCCGGCGCGCAGGGCCAGCACCCCGCCCTCGGTAGGCACCCAGAGCAGCCGGGCGCTGTCGGGCCGCAGGCTTAGGGTGTCTTGCAGTTGGCCGCCGGGGCCAGCCAGGCACAGCAGGCGCTTGCCTCGGTAGGTGCCCTCGGCCCAGGCCTGGCAGGCATCGGCGGGGCGCATGGCGGCCAGGCGCAGGCTGTCTAGCGTCAGCGATAGCTGGGGGCGGTTGCGCCGGGCTTGCGTAGGCGGGCATGGCTCTGCGGCCGGTGCCTGGGCCTGTGCGGGCAAGGCCAGGCAGACGAGCAGATACAGGGCGCAGGCCCCCATGATCATCTTACTGCCGGCGATGCCACCCATGGGGCTAAGTTACGGCAAGGGCGTGGTGCCACCGGGGTACCCATCGGCCTCTGCTTAGCGTAAATTGCCTGCATGGAGACCCTGACCTACGTGCAGACACAATTTGCCTACAACCGCTGGGCCAACCACCAGGCCCTGGCCGTGCTGGCCACCCTGGCAGAGGCAGACCTGGCCGCTCCTTGCAGCGGCAATGGCACCGTGCTGCAAACCATGGGCCATGCCCTGGCCGTAGAGGAGGCATATATGCAGTATCTGACCGGGCAATTACCGGCCAGCCAAGCCCTGGCCCGGGCAGGCGAGGGCCGGAGCCCTGGCTCTGTGGCCGAGCTGCAGGCCATCTGGCAGGCCTCTGAGCGGCTGGCCAACCCCTTTATGGCCCAGCTTACCGAGGCTCAACTGGCCCAGACGGCCGAGCTATCGCTGCCAAGGGGGGCCGCTACGCTGGCCTTGTGGCAGTTGCTCTTTCAGATCATCAACCACGGCACCCATACCCGGGCCCAGCTATGCAGCGCCATCCGCGCGCTGGGCAAAAATCCGCCACGGCTAGATTTTATGTATTTTGCCTTTATCGGTATGCCGGTAGTGGGTATTGAGGGCGCTGAACCCGTGTAAGATATCCTTGTATTGGCGGTTTATAAGTTGTTGAGGCCATCGAGCATATTTTGGCACCAGTCTTGCCTGTGTAGGCGCTACAACCACAACCTTATTACAACGCCCTGCCATGAAAGCGAAAGACTATTATTTTTTGGCCTTGCTATTCGGCACCATCATTCCTTTGGCCGAGTTTCTGCCCTGGTACTTAGATAATGGGCTAGACCTGGCCCGCTTTAGCCAGGAGTTGGAGGCCACCGCCGTAACCCGCTTCTTTAAGTGGGACGTGATTTTGAGCTATATGGCCCTTGTGGTGTTTGTTGTGGCCGAGAGCCGCCGACACAGCCTGCGTTATGCCTGGGTGTCGCTGGTGTTTGGGGCCGTGGTGGGCGTCTCTTGCGGACTGCCGCTGTTTTTATACCTGCGCGAGCTGGCCTTAGAGCAAGGCGTTACCCGGCCTGCCAGGCGCTTTGCCTGGCCAAGAGCACGCCGGCGTTTGCGCGTCGGCTAGGGGTGGAGGAGGCTGGTCTGCTGGCAGCTCTGGTCGATCCCCAACAAAGTCGGGCCCGGCCTTGCCCTTTGCCCAGATGGCAAAGCGGCGAGTGCCGGGCCCGCGCCATAGTATCCCTTCGGGTTGGTATGCTTATTGCTTCACCACGCGGCTGCCTGCGGCAGGGCCTGCACCTGCACCCAGGCGATAAAATCCTTTAGGCAAAGCCGAAAGGTCTGCCCGTTGTGCGTCAACCAGCATGTGAAACCGCTGGCCGGCCGGGTTTATAAGCTCTAGCACAGACCCTGCGCCTGCGGGCAGGTGCAGGAGGTTATGGGCCGGATTAGGCCATGGTTTCTCGGCTGCGGCCGGGGCCTCGATTGCGGTGGGGATGGTCAGGTTGGAGGCATAGCTGGGGTCTCCGCGGAAGTTGCCCCGGACGGGGTCGTAGCGGACGCCAATGTCCAAGATAGGGTACCCCAACCCCGCCGCATACAGCGAGAGGCTCTGCGAGAAGCTCTGCAACTGCCCACCCAGGCTGTAGCTGCCGCGTCGGATTTGCAGCAGCACCACATCCCGGTACTGGCGGCGGTTGAGCGTCAGGGTGCCGTAGCCGACGTAGGCCAGCGTATCTATCTGGCGAATCTGGCTGCGGCTGCCGCCGTTGGCACGATCTACCACATACTGCCTGATCCGTTGCTGGCCGTAGCCAAGCCCCGTGGGCAAAGTGAGCATATAAGGTGCCTGAAACCTGTCTGTACCAAGGCTGCCAGAGACCGACCCCAGCTCGAAGACGCCGCTATCGGTCACAACGCCGTAGCCGGTCACGTCGAAGGGTCCAATTTGAGAAGTTACAGCGTAGTTGGCCAGCGGAAAGAGCGCGGCACTGTCGGTACTGGCCGGGCTGACGACTTCTATGGTAGAAGATCCAAACGGGTTGGCCAGGTTGACGACCCAGGCCTGGTTGGGCCCCGGCGCCACGCCGATAGAGTCTAGCCGGGTAGAATTGGCGTAGTTGAAGGTAAGCCGCGTACCGATGCGGGGCCCATACTGCCCCGGGGCAAGCGTGGGCTGCGCCTGGGCGGCCAAGCCGAGAAACATGGCTGCCACTGCCAATAATAAAACTTTCATAGTTATAAGAAGGGGTTGCACAGTGCAAGGCTTTTGTCGAGCAAAAGGCCAAGCTTAACAAAGGTAGAGCCTCTGCCCGGCAACCGCGCCCGGCTGGCCCGGCATCTTGTTGGGTAGCTTTGGCGTAATGTTTGCGTAATGCTACCAAAATCGGATGCGAGCGGGCCTGCTGTTTAAGCTTTGGGGGATTTTGTACGTTTGGCTTTGCCTGGCAATAGGCCTAAGCCAGGCCCAAACCACTCCACCCGGTTTGCAAGGCACCAATTTGGTAACCTGGCTGGCCTTTACTGCCCAGCAGGCATGGAGCCCCCGCCTGACCACCCAGGCCTTTGCAGGTGCCAGCACCCAAAGCGACCCCGACAACTGGAACCCCACGCAGAAGTTCGGCGTCTTCGTCTTGAACCAGGAGACGTTTTACCAGTTGCGCCCCGGCTGGCGCGTGGCCCTGTGCAACAGCTACCGCCTCTATGGCAATTACGCCCAGGCCGAGCCCTACGACCTGCTGCCCATTGGCTACCGCCAGGAGCTGCGCGTATATGCCCGCCTCAACTACCGCCACAGCGTGCACCCCCGTTGGGAGCTTAGCTATACCCTGCGGCCCGAATACCGCATGTTCTACACCCAGCAATGGGAGGATCTGAGCCCCTCTACAAGCATTCGCACCCGGGCAGGTGTGCAGGCTACCTATACCCTAAGCCCCCGCCAGGCCCTGGTGCTGGGCGCAGAGGCCTTTGGCGACACGCGCGAGGACGGGCTGACCTGGAGCCCCTACCGCTTTACGCAGGTACGCGCAGCAGGCTTTTGGCAAACGCGCCCATCGGAGCAAACCATCCTCAACCTGGGGGTGATGCAGCAGCAGCTCTACCAGCCCGACGGCTGGGGCCGGTCTGCCACCTACCTGAGTGCAGAAGTCGTCTGGGTAAATCCGCTGGGGCTTAAGCGGTAGCATCCCACAGGGCCAGGGCCTGGTCTTCGGCCTGGCGCATCTGGGCGGCCTGGGCATCGGTTTTGTCTGCCAGGCCCAGCAGGTGCAGCAGGCCGTGGGCCAGCACACGGCGCAGCTCGGCCGCGGGGGCAGTGCCGTAGGTGGCGGCGTTGTCTGCCACGCGCTCTACAGAGATGAAGATGTCTGCCTCGATGGGCCCCTGGCCGGGCTCCTCCCGGTTGTCGAAGGTGATGATGTCTGTGTAATAGTCGTGGGCCAGGTATTGGCGGTTTACCTCCAGCAGCTCGTCATCCGACAAAAAAATGTAGGTCACTGCCCGGCAGCGATGGCCGTAGGCAGCGGCCAGGGCCTGCAGCCATCGGCGCAGGCGCAGGCGCTCGGCAGGCAGCAGGCGGGCATCTTCAGCTTCAAACCGAATCATCAGTTGGCTGGGCTAAAATCGTCTGGCCAGCAGACGGTTACGCTGGCCGCATGGCACACCCCGCCGAGCGGTGGGTTAAACTTGGTTACCTCTACCTGCACCCGCGCAATTTGCCCAAACCGGGCACGGATGGCCTGGCAAAGCTCGTAGCCAATGTGCTCTAGCAGGCGCGCGGGGATGGCCATGCGGTCTCGCACCAGGGCAAAAACCTGCTCGTAGTTCACCGTGCCTGCCAGCTCGTCGCGCTCGGCGGCGGGGCCAAAGTCGGTGGCAATTTCTACGTCTATGCGGTAACGGTTGCCCATGTCGCGCTCGGCGGCGTGGTAGCCGTGGTAGGCAAAAAATTCTAGGCCCGTCAGGCGAATCAGTCCCAAGGTTAATACGGGGTCAAGGCGAAGTTTATTGGAGGAAAATGCGCCGGGGCTAAAGCGCATCAAAGAAAGAGGCCGACGCCTGCGGATCTGCCTCGGGCATGGCTTTGGCGGGGCCTTGCATCTGGGTGTCGGCCAGGGCGGCCTCCAGGGTAGGGCTTAGCACTACCTCGGGCTGGCGGATGGCCTGTGCCTCGTCGAAGTTGAGGCTACGGCTGCGGGCCTGGTGGCGCAGCACCTTGTCGGCCACTTCTGTGGCCAGGGTATGGAGTTCGGTCAGCAGGCTGTCGCGGTGGCGCTCGGCTTGCCGGGCATCGTCGTGCAGCTTGGCCACGTCGTCTTGCAGGCGCTCGTAGGTGCGGCGGGCCTCTTGGCGGGCCTCGTCTATCACAAACTTGGCTTGCCAGCGGGCCTCTTTCAGGATGGTCTCGGCCTTTAGCTCTGCCTCTCGCACTTGCAGGGTTGCCTGCGTGCGAGCCTGCTCTACCAGGTTAGCGCCTGTCTCCTCGGCCGTTTTCAAGGTCTTGTGGAGGGTGGCTTCAATCTCGCGCAGCTTGCCCAGCTCTCGCTCGGTGCTGTTGAGGCGCTCTTTGAGCTGGTGGTTTTCTTCCAGTTGCTTTTCGTACGCTTGCGATACGGTCAGCAAAAACGCATCCACCTGGTCTCGGTCTATGCCGCCCAGGGTGCGCTTATCAAATTGTTTTTGGCGGATTTCTATGGGAGTGAGCTTCATTTTTTTGTAAATTAAAAAATAATAATTAAGAATTAAAAATTAGAGGTTCCGCTGAGGTCCATTTTAATTTTTAATTCTTAATTCGGCATGGCGAGTTGCCACAAAATGGCCGTCCTGTCGTCACTGCAAGATACAGCCTCATTGGCCGAGAGCCAGAGGCAGCGGTTTACGCTGGAGCCGTGGCCCTGGTGGCGGGCCTTGTCGTGCACGCGGAGCAGCCGCAGGGTGTCTACGTCCCAGAGCTTGAGGGTTTTGTCCATACTGGCCGAGAGGAGCAGGGTGCCGTCGGGGTTGGCGGCCACGTCGTACACAGCGTAGTGGTGGGCGGGCACCTCTTGCAGCAGGGTGGGCTCGGTGCCGGGCAGGTGCCAAAGGCGGATGCGGGCGTCGCGTCCGGCGGTGGCCAGGCGCTGGCCGGGCAGGGGGCACAGGGCCATTACGGTCGGGCTGTGGGCGGGCCAGGCTGCCAGGGGCTGTAGGGTGGGCAGGGCTAGCAGGCGCACGTGGCCGTCAGACCCGGCAGCCAGCAGGGTTTGGCTGCCCCATGCCCTGGCTGCTCGCAGCGGTTTGTCTGACACTTGCGCGGTGGCCACCACCCGCCCGGCCACGGCATCTACCAGTGTGATGTGGCCGGTGCTGTCTGCCATGGCAATCTGGCTGGGGCCGATGGGGGCCAGGGCGAAATAGTCTGCCTTGGGCAGCGCCAGCGAGCCCAGCGCTTGGCGGGTGTGCAGGTCAATAAAATGCAGCCCCTGCTGGTTGAGGGCCAGCACCAGCAGGCCGGGCTCGGGCAGGGTGGCCATGGCCCAGCAGGCCCCGGCCAGCTTGGCCAGCCCATGCGCCTGGGTGGGGTTGGCGGTGGTCCACTCGGCCACCTGCCCATCCGACCCAGAGGTGTAGAAGGTGCCCGGCACCAACCCCGGGGCCAGGGCATATACCCCCGCCCGGTGCCCCGCCAGGGTAGCTTGATGGATAAGCAACGGCCGCATGTCGGGTGCAAAGGTCGGGGGTGGGGGGTGGACCTAGGCCAAGGCACCTAGCTGCACAGGCTTTTACTTATTACCCTTGGAACGGTTATGCGTTTTGCAGAGCATTTGGCAGTTTTTGCTATCCGTCTGGCCGCCTTTGCTCCAGGGAGTTACGTGGTCGGCATCCATCTCATCCAGCTTGTACATGCGGGCCTTGTTGGTGTTGGTGCCCAAGGCGCATAACGGGCAGTTAGACTTACTTTCAGACTTAGCCTCTTTGGTTTGTTGCTCATAGACCCGCTTTCGGGTGGCCTCGTCGAAGATTCGCACTTCCAGCAGCTTGGTATCTTCACAACCGCCAAGGATGAATTCAAAGATGCCCCGGCGGTTTTTAATGTAAGGGTCGCTATAGAGTTCGCGCTGCTTGGCCTGAACCACGGCCGGGTCGTAGGGCTTTGCGTGGTATGTCTCGTAGAGTCGGCCCCATTCCAGTCCACTCATTTCTTTTTCAATGTCGCGGAAGACACTGCCAGCCCAGTCTAGCACGGTATTGAAATAAGTTTTGAGCTCTACGATGTCCGTATCGTGGCGATGGCGGCTCATGTAGTCGCTTACGTTTCCACGGCTCACCCATTGCAAAGCACGCTCGAGGTATTCTTGACGGTTTACTATGGCCGTGATGTAGGCAGCCCACTTCTGGATGTTGGAATTACGGCTGTTGGAGAACTCTGCCTTGGCCGCCGTAACGAAAGGGCCTGAGTAAACGGCATTGAGCAGCTCCTGATTGTTGAGCGGCACACCGGCGATGTTGATCGTCTTAAACCATTCTTTAATTTCAGACTCGGTGCCCTCGCACTCGTAGATGAGCAAGGGGGTGTCAAGGATGCGCGCCTGCTTGTCTGCTGCCAAGCCGGTGAAGTACTGCTGCATACCGCGCTCGTCCAGAATTGCGAATTTGCCCGTTACATAGCGCCCCAAGCTGGTGATGCGCTGCTGCCCGTCCAGCACCTCCAGCGAGCCGTCCTCCAGTTTATTGAAGTATATGAGCCCCAGCGGGTAGCCCTGCAGGATGGATTCAATCACGGCTACGTCCCTTTTGCCGTCGGCATAGATGTAGTTGCGCTGGTACTCGGGCTGTATGACAAGCCGCCCGGAGAGGCCAAAGAGTCCCTTGCCCTCCAGCTCGTTGTAAACGAAGCCTTCACAAAGTTGCTTGACGGTAATGTCAGTTCTTAATGTGGTTTTCATTCTGCTCTGCACGTTTTTTAATAAAAATTCGCTTATAAACACGTTCACCACCAACCAATGGCTGCATGACCCTGCTTTCATTTCGCCATAAGTCACCGGAAAATCCTCTGCCTTCGCTTTCTGTCGCTCCTAGAATCTCAAACTGTTCAGGCGAATACTTATCCAGAAAGCTGATGGGCACCCCCATTACGCCGGGGTAGTCGGCGGGGATGGCATCGGTGAAGGGGACTTCGATGGCATCGTAGTTGTCGTAGCGCTGGTAACCCTGGCCCTTTATCTCCTTGTGCTTGCTGAAGCGGATATTCTCTTCCATCGTCATCAAGGGCAGGGGCTTGTGGCGGCGGCCGTGGTCTATGTTGGTGTACCAGCAGACGTTTCTGAACTTAACAAGCCCTGTACTCTCATCAAAAACACCATCGGCGTATTCTCTACCGTGCGGAGTAGAGAAATATGCATTCCCTGCATGAAAGCCATTTCCCAGCCATAGCTTATTCTCTTTAATCAGCGGAAATACCTCTTTATAGGTGATGGCATTCATGTTGCCGATCAAAGAGAATTGCTTGCCGCCTTCTTGCAGCCATGCCAGAAACTCCCTGAACAGGGAGAAGGGTGGATTTGTGATTATAATATCCGCCTCATCGCGTAATTCAATAATTTCTTTACTTCGAAAATCGCCGTCGCCCTGCAGGTATGTCCATTGCAAATCATTTACATCTATTCGGCCATCTCCAGATGTGTCGTGTGTAAGCGTAAAAATCTTACCCCGCACCTGGGTTTTGGCTGGGTCAAACTGGGGGTGTTCGGTCTCGAATAGGGTAGGCTGATACGGTGTTTTGAATAGCTTGCTGTCAGGCGCATAGCTTGTGCTTATCAATTTCTTTAGGCCAAACCGCTCAAAATTCTGCGCAAAAAACTTGGTAAAGTTGCTCCATTCAGGATCATCGCAGGGCAGAAGCAATGTCTTACCTTTAAACACACCATCATTATAGTCTAAATAAGCCTGTATCTCTTTTTCTATATCCGCATATTGCGTGTAAAACTCGTCGTTTTTAGCGGCTTTCGCCTGCGCAAGGTTGCTGTTGGCCATAGGTTTTCGCTTTGCAAGTTAGGTAATGCAAAATTGATATTCAATGCCGAGGATAAAACGCCGCCGGGCGCCCTCCCTTCGCGGGCGGACACGTGGGTCCGCCCCTACATCCCTTTAGCCCCTCATTCCTAAGTACCTTCCCCCCACAAACCCCGCCCCGCATGGACGCTGCCCCCATTCTGGCCAATGTACGCCGCCTCATAGACCTGCAACCGGATGAGGAGCAGGCTTTTTTGGCCCTGCTGCAACCGCGGCAGGCTAGGCGCAAGGCTTTGTTGCTAGAGGCCGGGGGCACCTGCACAGAGTCGCTGTTTGTGGTGGAGGGTTGCCTGCGCAGCTTTACCGTAGATGCAGACGGGGCCGAGCATGTGCTCAGCTTTGCGCCGCCTGGCTGGTGGATGGCCGATCTGTACAGCCTGGTGTCGGGCCGGGCGGCGCTGCTCAACATCCAGGCGCTGGAGGATACGCAGATGTGGGTGCTCTCTCGGCCCGACCAAGAGACGCTGTTTGCCCAGGTGCCCAAGTTTGAGCGGTTCTTCCGCATTTTGGTAGAGCGCTCGCTGGTGTCCTACCAGCAGCGCTTGCTAGACCAAACCACCCTCCCCGCCGAGGAGCGGTACCAGAAGTTCTGCAGCTACTACCCCAGCCTGGTGCACACGCTGCCGCAGAAGCAGATTGCCAGCTTCATCGGCGTTACGCCAGAGTTTTTCAGCAAGATGCGCAGTGCGCTGCTGCGGCGGGATTAAGTACGATGGCCTAGCCTTAGGCCGTCTTCAGCTCAAACTGCATTCGGTATAGCTCTGCGTAGCGGCCGTCGGCGGCCAGGAGCTGCTCGTGGGTGCCGTGCTCGGCTACCTGGCCTTGGTCTATCACGTAGATGCGGTTGGCCTGGCGGATGGTGCTGAGGCGGTGGGCAATCACGATGCTGGTGCGGCCCTGCATCATGCGGCCAATGGCCGACTGGATGAGCTCTTCCGTCTCGCTATCTACCGAGCTGGTGGCTTCGTCTAGCACCAGCACGTCGGGCTTATAGACCATGGCCCGGATGAAGCTCAGCAGTTGCCGCTGGCCTACCGAGAGCGAAGCTCCGCGCTCCATCACTTCAAAGTCCAGCTTACCCGGCAGGCGGTGGATGAAGGGCGCCGCCCCCACCAACTCGGCCGCGGCCCAGATCTGCTCGTCGGTGATGGCGGGGTTGTGCAGGGTGATGTTGTCGCGCACCGTGCCCGAGAACAGAAACACGTCTTGCAGCACCACCCCGATGCGGCTGCGCAGATAGTCGAGCTGGTAGGCGCGGATGTCTTGCCCGTCGAGGCAAATCTCGCCTTGCTGGATGTCGTAAAAGCGGTTGAGCAGGTTGATGATGCTACTCTTGCCCGCGCCGGTGCTGCCCACCAGGGCTACCGTCTGGCCGGGTTGCACCTCCAGGCTGATGCCGCGCAGCACGGGCTGGGTGCCGTCGTAGCTGAAGTGTACGTCTTTGAAGAGCACCTGCCCGTGCAGGCGCTCAGGTGCCAGGGTGCCCTCGTCGGGGATGACCTGGTCGTTGTCTAGCAGTTTGAGGATACGGTCTGTGCTGACGATGCCCATCTGCAACGTGTTGAACCTATCTGCAATGGTGCGGATGGGCCTAAAGAACATGTTGATGTAGAGTATGAAGGCAATCAGCGTGCCGAGCGTGACCTCCTCAGCCAGCACCTGCCGGGCCCCGTACCACACCAGCAGGCCCGTACCAATGGCCCCGATGACCTCTGCAATGGGGAAGTAGATGCTGTAGGCCAGGATGCTGCGGATGTTGGCCTGGCGGTGCGTCTTGTTGATCTCGGCAAAGCGGGCCATCTCGCGCTGCTCGGCCCCGAAGAGCTGCACCACGGCCATGCCCGTGATGTGCTCTTGCACAAACGTGTTCAGGTTGGCCACGGCCGTGCGCACGTCGTTGAAGCTCTTCTTGATGCTCTCTTTGAAGACGTAGGTAGAGAACAGCAGCAGCGGAATGGTGCTGAGCGAGATGAGGGCCAGCCGCCAGTCTGTCCAGAACATGAGCAGCAGGATGAAGAGCAGCTGCAGAAAGTCGCCCGCCATGGCGGCAATGCCTTCCGAGAAGACGTCCGAGAGCGACTCTACGTCGCTGATGTTGCGCGTAACGAGGCGGCCTACCTGGCTCTGGTCAAAAAAGCGCAGGCGCAGCCCGATCACGTGCCTGTAAAGCCGGGTGCGGATGTCGCGGATGATGGACTGGCCCAGCCACTCCGACAGGTAGGTCTGGTAATACTGCGCTACGGACTGCACCAGTAGCAGGGCAATCATGCCCAGCGTCATGTAGAGCAGCCGGTCTAGGTTGCCGGCCGCGATGTCGCGGTCAACCGTGAGCTGGATCATGTACGGCCGCAGCGGGGCCAGCACCCCACTGACGAGCGTGAGGCTGATGAGCACGTAGAACCGGGCTCGGTAAGGCTGCATAAAGCCAAACAACCGCCCCAGGATCTGGCGGTCGAAGATGCGGCCGGTTTGTTCTTCTGCTGACACGTGCGGGCGGGTGGGTACAAGGCCGGTGTACGGCGTTGCGCACTACAAAGGTACCGCCCCAGACGGCCAGACCTGTGTAGGTACATGGAATTAGTAAGACGACTACCAGCCAGCTACCGGCTTAAGGTAGGCAGGCTACAGGACAGACTCGCTGCCGGGGCAGGTAAGGGCCTGGCTATGCACCTAGTCTGCATACACGGCCCAGGCCTCGCGTAGTTGGCGGGCTACCTCTTGGCGCACCTCGGCCGGGGCCAGCACCTCTACCTCTTTGCCTAGGCGGATGACCTCTTGGTAGAACTCTACGTTGGGGCGGATTGTCAGAAAGACCCGGTCGCCGTCTGTGCGTTGGCTGGTATGCAGCGGTACAGATTGCAGGTATAGCATTTGGCTGGGGCTGGCGCGCAGCTCCACCTCTAGCAGGGGGGCACCGGCCTGCACGGTAACCCCCACCACGGGCTCTAGCATGCGTCGGTAATCGTCTTGATCTTGGGGGTCTTCTTTGGGGGCCTCCAGTTGCTCTAGCTGTTGGATGCGGTCTAAGGCAAAAACGCGGACTTCGGCACGCTCTTGGTAGTAGCCGCAGACGTACCAGCGGTAGCCCCACTCCGTCAGCAGGGCGGGCTCAAAGGTGTAGGTGCGGGGCTCCTGCCGCTTAAAGCTTTGGTAGGTCAGGCGCAGCACGCCGCCGCGGTCTGCCGCGTCTAGCAGGGGTTGCAGGTACTCTGTGCCGCCTTTGGGTTGGATGGGGTCTAGCCGCAGGCAGGGCTTCTGGGCAAAGCGCACCAGTTGGGTGGCCACGTCTCCGCTTTGCGACAGGCGGCTCAAAATCTGGAGCTTATCCTGGATCTCGGTCAGGTCTTCGCCGTGGGCATTGCCCAGGGTGTACTGGTTTCGCTTACGGTCGTAGCTGATGGGCAAGCCCAGGGCTTGGGTAATTTCTGCCAGATCCCGCTCTAGGGTGCGGGCCGAGGTGCGGAAGTCTTCGTCTTGCAGCCTGTCCAGCAGTTCGGCCTTGGTGCGGGGCCGGGCCTTCAGCAATTGGATGGTGCGGTGCCAGCGGTTGAGGGTAGCCAGATTCATACGGCTGCTAAAGTAGGCAGTTTTTCGCCAAAGTGTGGCGAGGTCGAATTTTGTAGCGCGGGCTGATGGTCGGTCACAATTTGGAAGGTAGGGGATTGCCGTGGGGAGGCCCCAACTGTTGCTTCTGTAGGACAGGGCGGCAGACCTGTCCCCAATTTGTGCAAGGGCTGTGCCCCCTAATTCTGTGCAATGGCTTTGCCATTGTCACGTGCTCTTGCGAGGCTGCGCCTCGCGGGTAGCCCAGGCCAGCATGCCTGGCGGCCCCCATCGCGCAGGAATGCATAAATTAAGAATCTGCCCCTTTGCCAGGCAATAGCTTTAGGATTTCAGTCGTTTGCTCGATAGTTTTGTTGAAACATTGATATTCTATGCGTAATTTCCAACAACTATCGATTGCCCTGTTTGTCGCTTTTTGCTGCTTGGCTCCAGGTTTACGGGCAGGGGCTCAAACGACAAAACAGCCGGAGGCTGCTGCCGAGTACACCATTGTAGAGCAGATGCCCGAAGCACCTTACAACTTCGGCGAGTACTTGGGCAAAAACATCAAGTACCCTGCCCAAGCCCTGAAGGATAAGGTGCAGGGTGTTGTGTATGTCAGCTTTCAGGTAGCGCCCGACGGCTCCATCAAGGACGTGCAGGTGACAAAAGGCATCCAAGGCCTGGATGAAGAGGCCGTTCGCGCCATCGCCGCCATGCCCGCCTGGCTGCCTGGCAAGCAAGGGGGCGTCGCCGTGCCCGTCCGCTGCCAGGTACCGGTGCGGTTTCGGCTGTAGGCTGGCAACTGGCTCGCTTTAATCTCTTGTTAGCCCCTGCCGTTCGTGGGGGCTTTTTTATTGGCCATGCATAGGTTTAGAAGTTAAGCATAATATAGGGTATATGTAAACGTATAAACTATAATTTATTTTATGCGTACTTTATAATAATATAAGCCGTTTAACCAAAGATGCGTAAACATACTTATTTCGGGGTAATTGAATTTATGGCCAGTGGCATGGCTTTGTTGGTATTGTCTCTTTTTTGGGTTTTATTGGCGGAGGATACCCTTGCAGAAGATTTTTCTAACTTGCCTGTAGCTTTTGCGGGGCTCTTGCTAATGATCAGCTTCGTAACGGCATTAACAGTTAAACCACCGCAAGTACGGAATTTAGGCCCTCCCGCCATAGGCCTGTATAAAGATCATAGCCAAAAGGTATCCATTGATCAAGGTGGGTTGGCTGATGATATGGTAGCCATAAAGACCATACGAGGCACCTATCTCCTTTCATCAAATGGTCCGTATATCGCCTATCCAGATGGGTCTGTCAGAACGGCTTCAATAATAAATGCAGAGCTATTGGTGCCGCTAGAGCTTACCATGGCCCAACTATCCAGCACAGTTGCTGATTATGAACAGCCTGCATTGCAGCCGCTTGTAGGTAATAAGGTCATTGGATTACGTAGGTTTATTTATTGTGGAATGGCAGCTGCGCTGCTTACCCTGGTATTTTCATTCTGGGATACTTGGTGGGGTAAATACTATACTTGGCAGGCCGAGCAGGCGCCAGGCGTAAGCGTAGCTTCGCTACAAACAATCACCTGCACCGATGGTAAAGATTATCTTGACCTTACCATCAAGAAGGGAAAGCACTCATTAGCCTTTGAGCAGCTGCAGCTAGAGCGTAGCCCGCTTGGGGCAAACATTCAAATCGCTGCGGTAGATGGTATGTATCTCTATGACAGCATGGCTTTCATCAATCCATTTGATGAAGATTGCCTCAACCGAGGTGTGTCCTATAATCGCCAATTAATGCATAAAGGTTTAGATATTGGCACCAGAGGCGTGCATCGCTTCTTGATAGACCGTGCAAATTTTGATCCAGTAGATTTAACCGAGCTCTCTGGCAATCTGGCGCAAATCAGGCAATGGCTGCTAAAAGTACCTACTTGGCCCAATACCTACAGTTATGTTGGTGGATATTATGAAAATGACTATTATATAGGTTACCAACCACGGCCCCATATGCAGGTAAAACACTACCTGTTTAAGTCTGCCACAAAGAGGAATGGTAATTTATAACCATACCCGCTAACCCGATAAGCAAGGTCTCTGACCTTGCTTTCCGCCGTTGCAAGTCTCCGACTTGCATGGGGATAATTACCCCTGAATCAAGCTAGAGGCATGTTTAAATACTAGCAAGTCAGAGACTTGCAGCGGCAATGAAGCAAAGTCAGAGACTTAGCTTAGCCCGGTATGCGACTTTGCTAAGCCCGATTAGCCCGGATGAGCCCCTGCGCCCCCTCGCTTTTGGCACAAAACCCGCCCCGCCGGGCAGGCGGGGTTTTGTTTTGGCCCATGCCCCAATGCCGGGGCAGGCAACAAAACCCCCATTACCCCTCTGCCACATGGCATTACTACAAGAAATCTGGGTGCAAGACATCCAAGAGCGCATGGCCGAGCAAAATGCTTTTTTGAGCTACTCGGTCGACCATGGGCCCTTCATCACCAACAGCATCGTGCATGTGCCGCAGGCGGGCACACTGCCAGCCTCCGTCAGAAACCGAAGCAGCCTGCCCGCCACCGTGGGCCAGCGCACCGATGCAGACCTGACCTACCCCATCTACAACCGCAGCACAGACCCGATTTTGGTGCCAGACCTGACCAGCTTCCAGCTCAGCTACGACAAGCGGCAGTCTGTACTGCAGGCCCACGTAGACCGCCTGCTCGAGGACGCCGCCCGAGACGTAGCCTTCGAGTGGGCACCTACCCAGGCCGGGCGCATCGTGCGCACCACAGGCACGGCCGGCAGCACCAGCCTCTCGGTGGGGGCCACGGGCACCCGCAAAGCCCTGACGGTGAAAGACGTGGCCAACCTGGCCCGCTTGTTCGATATGGACAACGTGCCCAGCGGAGACCGCTACCTGCTCCTGCACCCTTACCTCTACTACGAGCTCTTCGACACGCAGGCCCTGCTGAGCCGCGATGTGATGGGCGGCAGCACGCTGCCTTCGGGCGTTATCGGGCAGCTCTTCGGGTTCAACCTCATGGTGAAGGCGACCCTGCCCGTTTATGACACCACCGCCACCCGCAAAGACCTAGACGCCGCCCCCGCCACCAGCGACAACCTCTGCGCCCTGGCCTGGCAGCGCAGTTGCGTGGCCCGGGCCCTCAGCCCGGTAGAGGTTTTCGAGAACGAGAAAGACGCTACCTATTACGGTGATGTCCTCTCGGCCCGCCTCTTCTGCGGCGGCACCAAGCTCCGCTCAGACCAAAAGGGCGTTGCCGCCCTGGTGCAGGCATAAGCCTCGGCTAACCCGTGCCTTCAACCTTAGTTTAACCCTCTTTCCCCCCGGTTGCGTTGGCAGCCGGGGGTTTTTGTTGTGGGATGATAAGGCTACCCATAGGTTTTTAGTCTCTTTTGCGACAATTGTCGTATATTTACCTTAGACATCTGGCTGCTGCAACGATGCCCACAACACAAGTAAATATGCCTAATCCAGATGGTTGGGCAGATAAACAAGCCTTGCTAGAGGCCATTAGACAGGGCGTGCCGGTCTCGTTAATAGGCACTGTTCAACGACGCATGGGCATAACCCAGCAGCGTATTGCAGGCTTACTCAACATTACTGCCCGAACATTGCAGCGCTATGCGCCTACCAATCGCTTAAATCCGCCATTAAGCGAAAAAGTGGCTTATTTGGAGCATTTGCAAAACTTAGGCCGCCAAGTGTTCGGGACGGATGCGCAGTTTGCCCAATGGCTGCAAGAAGAACTGCCTGCCTTGAATAACGCAAAGCCCATAGCCTACCTTGATACCATCACGGGCATTCAAGCTGTGCGAGAGACGCTACTCCGCTACCAGCACGGCATCTATTGACAGGTATGGATCTGTTTAGACTTACCTCCCCTGCCTTTGGGCTAGATATCAGCGGGCGTGGCGGTTTGTTTGTGAGTGGTCGGTGGCACTTGCAAGGGTACGAGGTTCTCTACACATCCCCTTCGATAGCGCTTGCCGCCCTAGAGCTACTGGTACAGCCGCGCGTTGGCAAGACACTACCTGCCCTTGTATTGCAGACGCTCTCTTTGCCAACAGACTTTGATTTTGAAGCAGTTGCTATTGACACATTGCCTCACACGTGGCAACGGTCTGACCCCTACGACCCTTACACACAAAACCGTGGCGTCGCCTTTTTGACGCAAGGCCTGGCACCTGCGCTGCGGGTACCATCTGCGGTGATTCCGCAAGAGCACAATTATATCTTATCGCTCCAGCGAGCTAAAGTGGCTGGTCTTAGTTTGGTCAGTTGCCAACCTTTTGAGTGGGATCAAAGAATCTGGAAAGCCTCAGACAGGTAAGCGTAAAGAAGTTTGCCAGCTTGATGCTTTGAGAAGCAACCTACATAGGCTACCCACACAGCTAGCCAGGTATTGCAGGCAGCCGTTCCGGTGCGATGCGCTACTTTAGCCGGTGGTGCGCGCAGTTTTTTGTTTGTTACTGGTTTGGGTCGGTTGCTTGGGGCAACTGCACGCGCAGCCGTTGCTGCCCGCACCTACAGCCTGCGACAGCCTCCACATACGCTACATCGTGCTGGTGGGCAACCGCATCACGCGCAAGCACATCGTGTTGCGAGAGCTGGGCTATGCCGAAGGGCAAGTGTTGGCGGCAAGCGATACGGGCCTGCTCTTTACGGAGGGGCGCAACCGGGTGTTTAATACACGGCTGTTTGTGGCGGTGCGGCAAAACATCATTCCGCTGGAGGCGCCGCAGCATGGCTGCCCCCAGCCGGTGCTGGTAGAGCTGATACTCAAAGAGCGGTGGTACTTGTTTCCGTTTCCGATACTTGAGCTGGCAGACCGAAGCATCAACGAATGGATCTACAACCGGGGTGCAGACCCTAGCCGAATCAATTACGGCATGCGGGTAGATGCCTACAACCTGCGCGGCCGCAACGAGACGCTCAAGCTCATCGGGCAGTTGGGTTTTACGCGTAAGCTAGAGGCGAGCTACGTCTTTCCGTATCTCTCCAAAAGGCTCAAAGAGGGGTTGGCGCTCGAGGCGATGTACAGCAGCAACCGCCAGGCAGCCATCCGGAGTGCAGGCAACAAGCAGTTTTTTCAAGAGAATCCTGGCAGGGGGCCGCTTTTTGAGCGTTTCAGGGCCGGGGCCGAGTTCTCGCTGCGGCCACAGTTCTGGCTGACGCACCGGCTGGCGGCAGGCTACGGCTGGTCTGCCCTGGCAGACAGCATTGCCCAACAGGCCCCCGATTTTTTTCTGGACGGCAAGAGCTTCCAGCGGTTTTTTTACCTGCGTTACAATTTCAACTACGACCGGCGCGACATCCGCCAGTACCCGCTGAAGGGCTTTTACTTCGACTTTACGGCCGAGCGCTTTGGCCTGCGCCCCCAAGACGATGTGCAGTTCTGGAGCACCTCGGCAGACCTGAGCTACTTTCGGCCACTGGGGGGGCGCTGGTATGGGGCCACCGGGTTTTCTGCCACGGCAAGCACGCCCATGCGCCAGCCCTACGCGCAAATACGGATACTGGGCTTTAGCCAGCGCTTTGTGCGCGGCTACGAGCGGTATGTGATGGAGAGCCCCGTGAACGTGGTGGTTAAGAACACGGTGCGGTACAAGCTTTTTCAGCGTACATACCAACTGAAGGGTATGCCGCTGCATGAGTTTTCGACCTTACCCCTCAGCCTGTACCTGAAGGGCTTTGTGGACGGAGGCTACGCGCGCAACCCATTTCCGCTGCCAGACAACAAGCGGCTGCTCAATACCCTGCTCTTGGGCACGGGCGTGGGCCTGGACATCGTTACCTACTACGACTACGTGTTGCGCCTGGAGTACAGCCGCAACCGGCAGGGCGAGCAGGGTTTCTTCATCCACGTAGCTGTGGAGCTTTAGGCCGCAGAAGCCTGCACCTGCCCGCCCGAAGTCTAGGGCTGTACGCCAACGACGGCTTTGCGCTGCGGCAGCGTCTGGCTGGGGTGGAAAAACTCTGCCAGCACGATGTACAGCCCCGGCCCGGCTGAGGTGCCGGCGTCGGTGCGGCCATCCCACACGGCCGAGAAGGTGCCCGCCAACGCAGGCTGCGGGGCCAGCCGACGGATGAGGTTGCCTGCCTGGTCGAAGATGCTCAGCCGGCCGAGTGTGCCGTTGGGCAGGCCTGAGGCGGCCAAGGTGGTAAAGTCTTGCCAGCCATCGGCATTTGGGCTGAAGGCAGAGGGCTCGGCCTGCAGCCCCGGGCCTGTAGGCGAGCTGCCCTCAGTGCTTTGGCTGTTGCGGTAGCCGGGCGTGGCGGCCGGGCGGGCCCCGGAGCTTTGCCAGTTGCCTTCGGCGGCGGTGGGCTGCCGGGCCGACACACGCTCCAGGCTTACGCCCTCCGTAGGCAATCCGGGGGTATGAAGCGCAGGACCGTAGGCCAGGGCATCTATCTGGGCACCGGTGGAGTTCACCAAGGCCAGGCGTCCGCCAGCAGCCTCTAGCGGCGGCAGGCGCAGGGCCAGGTAGGCCTCGGGCACGGCACGGGGGTAGGCCTGGGCTATGTTTCGGCGCTCGCGGGCCAGCCAGCGGTAGCCGCCGGGCTCTAGGGGCGGGGTAGCAGTGGGCAGCCAGGCGGTGTCGGCCCAAGGGTCTCGCAGGCTGGCAAGGCCAAGCCCGGCCAGATGTACCCAGCGTGCGGAGGGGTTGTGTATCTCTACAAAGGGCAGGCCGCCGGGTCTGGGGTCAAAAAGCACCTCGTTGAGCACAAGCCGCCCGCTATCAGCCGCCACGGGCTGGCGCATCAGCAGCGCAGAGGGACGGCTGGCTCCGCCGCAGCCCACAGCCCCGCTAAGCATAAGCCGGTAGGCCAGGCCTGAGTCTGGCGCGGGGCTGCCTGCATACACCAATTGGCTGTCTGCCCACATCAGGGCCCCGCCGGGCAGGGGTGGGTCTATGGCCAAGGCAGTGCCTGCCAGGTCAGCCCCGGGCTGCAGGGGCGGCGCCAGGTAAAGGCGTAAACCCAGGCCAGGCACCCATACGGCGGCGCTAAGCTTGGGGGCCTGGGTAGTATCCGTAGCCCAGTCGTAGCCGGAGGGCTGGCCAGGCGTGCCGCCCAAGGCTGCCCGGCTCGGATACCAACCGCCATTGGGCAGGCAATCGGGCCCACGCTCTAAGGCAAGGGCGCGCAGGTCTGCCAGGGTGGGCCAGGCTTCGGGCGAGTAGGCCAGGCTGTCGGCCGTTTGCCCAAACAGACGCAGCCTGAGGCGGTCGCCCTCGTCGTTTAGGCTGGGCAAGAGGGCTGCTGCTGCGTTGCCCACTACCCCGGCGGCCTGCAGGGCTGCCATCCCCGCGGCAGAGGTATAGACTCGATACGCCCCCGCCGCCAGCGAATCGGGCGGCAGGGTGCGGCGCATCAGGCTTGCATCTTCTAACTCGGCAGCCTCTAGCCAGACGGCATGCCCGGCCGGGTTGTACAACTCTATGTACTCTGGCAGCGGGGGCTGGTCTTGCGGGTTGCCCGTGGCCACCTTCACCTCCGTCAGCGCCAGCCTTTTGGCCTCCGGCAGGCAGCGGCAGGCAAACGTTTGGGGCGGCACAGGGCCGCCCAGGCTATCTACCCAACCCGTGGTGCGCACCGTAAACCTGAAGGCACTGTCTGGCCCTAGCACGCCCGTAGCGTTGCGCAGCCGCGCCATGTATCGGCCATCGGGCTGGCGGGCAAAGGGCGAGGCCAGCGCCCCGGGGGCACCGTCCACTTCTGCCCAGGGCCCGTTGCCGGGGCGCACGCCGGGGGCCGGGGTAGCATAGAGCCTGCGCCCGGCACAGGCTAACCGCAATAGCCTGGCGTCTGGATTGGGCGGGGCGGCCGGCCCAGGCCAGATGCGTAGATCGTCCCAATGCCAATAGTAGCGCAGAAAGCTGGTGGTGCACCCAGCCTCTAGCCCCACGTAGCTGCCCGCCAGCCGGGCCGTGTCGGCCACTGAACCCAAGAGCCGATAGCCCGTAGCGGCCGTGTCTGCCCAGCAGCGCCAGGTGCCGTCGTGCCCGCGCGAGATTTGGATGCGCGTCAGAAACGGCCGGGCAAATTGCTCTTCCCCAAAGGTGGCCACCAGCCTGCGGCGGCCTTGCAATACGCGGTAGAGGTCTAGCCCGTCGCGGTCGCCGCTCTGGCCTACCGAGAGTTGCCAGCCCGTATAGGCACCGCCGAGGCCGGGGCCGTCTGCCGCCAGCACATAGCGGGCATAGTTGGCCTGGCTAGGCGCCAGGCCGCACCAAAGGGTAAGCTCCCACCGGGCAGAGTCTTGCAAGGCCAGCGGTGTAGCCAGCCATGCCTGGCCCGGCCCCCGGGCCGTGAGGTGGAGCCAGCCGTTAGAGGCTTCAAAATCAGCTAAACTACCTTGCCAGGGCGGGTTTTGGGTAAGGTCTGCTGCAGAGAAGGTGGCCTCTAGCGATTGAGCCCATGCACCCTGCCCCAGCCGGCTGGCCAGCAGCATACACACCCATCCAAAACTTAGCAGCCGCCGCAAACGATAATCTGTCTGTGTACAAGAGAGAACTGCGCCAAAATAGGCAGGCGTGGGTGATAATTGCTTTATCCTTGCCAGCCTTTTTGAGGAAGCCCTGCGGTAGGCATGTAGCGGGTTGCCCCTCTTTGGCGGCCAGACCGCAATCAGCGGTTTACCTTCAACCCTCAACCGCAATAGCTCTAATGCCCCCATGCCATACCGCCTGCTGACCGAACCCTTCCGCGTACCCACCACCGATGGCAAACGTATAGACGAACACGTAGGCCTGGCCGCCACCGGCGAGCCCGCCTTGAGCGTAGCCTATATGGAAGCGCCTCCCCATTGGGCAGAGCCTTTCCAGCGGCCGGCCTTCAGCGAGGTTACCCTGCTGGTGGAGGGCCGCAAACAAATCGAGATAGACGAAGATGGCCGCATAGAGGCCGTGACGCTATGGCCCGGGCAAAGCATCGTCGTCGGGCCCGGCACGCGGGTGCGGTACAGCAACCCGTTTGCAGAGCCCAACCGCTACGTGGCCGTCTGCTGGCCTGCTTTTGCCATAGACAAGGCAGGCAGAGAAGAGGTCTAGAAGTACCGCGCTCGGTTACTCTCTGCCCTTGCCCAGCGGCACGATGACACCCACAAAGCCCGAGTTCACAAACTCATCGAAGTGGTTGGGAGCAATGGCCGAGCTCTCTACCAGATAAACATCCAGATGTTGATGGGCAAAGCCAGCTTTTATCCACACCTTACCCGCCTGGTAGGCCAGGTAAAACTCTGAGTTGAGCAGGCCTTGGTCTCGCCAGCCGCCGCCCAGCAGCGAGAGGTTGTCGGGCCTGATGGTGGTGCGCGCCAAAGGGCCAGGCCCGCGCATGGGCTGCGCCATGGCCGAGGGCCCCACCGTGCCGCCTACCAGATCTATATTAAACCCTACAGCCAGCTTAGGCACCACGCGGTACTCGGCCGACAGGATGACCGCCAGATTGGCGTGCAGCGTAGGGTCGGCGTTCAGGCTGAGTTTCTCGCCGGTACTCTCCTCGGGCTGGTGCTGGTAGAAGGTGCGGTTACCACTGTGCACCACCGTGGTGCGCAAGCCCGTGCCGAGGCTCAGATTTTTGGCAAAGGGCAGGCTCCAGGTAAGGCGGTAGCCCGCCGAGCCCCAGACCAGCTTTTGGCCTGCGCCGATGCTGCCCAGCGCATCGCGGCGCATCTGGGCCTGGGCCTTGGGGGCGGCCGCCAACGTCAGCAGGAGCATTCCGAGCGCGCATAGAAGAGACTTTGTCATAATCGGGTTTTATCTAGGGGTTTGGGCGCAATTTAGCGTGCCAGAGATAGGCCTGCCTACGGCGCGGCTTGCCGCCGGGTTGGCCTCCCCTGCAGCCGCCGGGCCAGCCAATGGGTAGCCAGGGCAGTGCCTGCGCCCAGGGCGGCCCCGGCCAATACGTCGCTGGGGTAGTGGACGCCCATGTGGAGGCGGCTATAGCCTACGGCCGTGGCCCAGCCATAGGCAGGCACGGCCACGTACCACCTTGGGCAGGCCAGCGTTAGGGAGGTGGCAAACTGAAACGCCACACCCGTATGCCCGCTGGGCAAGCTGGATGTCTGCGGATGGTAAAAGGGTTGCAGGTCTGGGTAAGTTTCGTAAGGGCGTGGCCGGTTGATGGCCAGCTTGAGCCCGTAGTTCAGCACCCGCTCGGCGGCAAAGGCACTGGCTGCCGTCCAGGCCTGGCGGCGCTCTGGCGGCCCGCCCCATACATAGGCCGCCCCCAGGCCAGCCAACGTGCCGCCGGCCGCCAGAGGCCCAGCCGAGGCAGATACAAACCGGGCGGGGCCATCTAGCCTGGTGTTGCGGTGCACGTTGGCCTGCCGCAGCCAGGCAATGTCTGCATTTTGGCCAAGGGCCAGCGGAGGGCTAAGCAAGGTTAGCCAAAAAAGCAGGCGAAAAAGTGGGGCAGGCGCAGACAGCATAAAGGAGCTACGCAAGGTAACCGTACAAAGCTGCCTGGCAAGCCCAAAATCGGTCGTTTATATAGACCGTTTTGCTTGCAACCAGCCTTGCCGGATGTGCTGCCTGGCCTACCTTTGTCGGTGCGGAGGTAGGCACAGCCGGGCCTTCTGCCGGCAGGTGCGTTATCCTCCGCGTACCTAAAACTATGTATGCTTCTCCGATGAACCCTTCTCTGGCCAGCCGGGTCGAGGCCTTCTCTGCGCACCTTACGCAGATGGTAGATGGCCTGCCCGAAAGCCGCCAGGCCCTTTTGCCTACGCGGCAGGCCTACTTCAGCACACAGGCTATGGCCGAGCATGTGGCCCGCGCCGCCTCTGCCCGCTCCGTAAGCAGCTACCGAGCCGCGCTAGACCACGCCCTGCTAGAGGTACGCGAGGCCAACCATTGGCTCGCTGCCCTCATAGACGGCCAGCCCGAGACGGCCCGCCTCTGCACGCCCCTTCACGACGAGGCCGCCGCCCTGGCCGAGCTGCTGGTGGACGAGGCGTATTAGGTTGTCGCTTTAGCAGGTTCAGACCAGCTCTACCCGCACCTTCTTCACCTGCCGGGCAGACGACGACAGCACCGTAAGCTGCAGCGGGCCTGCGGCTACGCTCTGGCCTTGGCGAGGCATTTGCCCGGCCGCCTCTAGCAGCAAACCTGCCAGGGTCTCGGCCGTGCCGCGGATGGGGTCTAGCTGTGCGGCATCCAGGCCGATGGCCCGGCATAGGTCGTTGACGGCCGTGCGGCCCTCGGCCTCCCACACGCCAGTGCGCACCTGCGTCCAGGTAGGGCGGGCCAGCTCGTCAAACTCGTCGCGGATGTCGCCGACGATCTCTTCCAGCACATCCTCAAGGGTAGCAAGGCCGCGCAGGCCACCGTACTCGTCTACCACCAGGGCAAGGTGGGTCTTGTTGGTCTGAAACTCGCGCAGCAGCTCGTCTATGGGCTTTTGCTCGGGCACAAACAGCGGCGAGCGTAGCAGCGTCTGCCAGGCAAAATCGTCTTCTTGCTGGATGTGGGGCAGCAAATCTTTCACAAACAGCACGCCTACGACCTCATCTTCTTTGCTGCCCACCACGGGCAGGCGCGAGAAGCCCACTTTGTTGATGCGGTCCATCACCTCGTGGAAGGTGGCCGATAGCGGCAGCGTCTCCATGTCCACGCGGGGGGTCATCACCTGCCGGGTGGGTATGCTAGAGAACCGGGCGATGGAGCGCAGCAGCTCGCGCTCGTCGGCAGGGCCGGTTTCTTCTTCTGTATCTTCTGCATCGGCATCGGCGGTTTCTTCGGCCGTGGTGGCGCTGGGTAGGCGGCGGCTCATGTTACCGGCCAGGCGTAGCAGCGGGGCCACCACGGGGCCCAGCAACTGGTGGGCCACCAGCACCCAAAAGCCCGCCCGGGCCAGAATCTCTTGCTGCCAATGGGGTGCCAGGCGGTAGGGCAGCCCAAACCCCAGCACGGCCGAGGCCAAGGCCACCCCTGCGGCCCACGGCCACACACCCGCTCCGTCTGCCACCAGGGCCAGGCTCCAGAGCAGGGCCAGGCTGGTGGCAAACAGCGTTTGCAACAGCAACAGCGTAGCCAGCAGGCGGCGCTGGTCTTGATGCAGGTATGCAATCTGCTGGCCTGCAAACTCTTGCCGTGCGCGCAGCAGCCCCACCTCCGTCGGCGAGAGCATAAACAGCGCAGAGCGCACCAGCCCTGTCCAGAAGAGCAGGGCCAGCAAGAGTATGGTGCCGCCCGCCAAGGGGGCTAGGTGTGCGTAAGGCAATGCGTATGAGGTTGGCACAGGTGGGGGTTGCCAGGGCAATTATACGCCCTAACGCCGGGCTTGGGCTATGCCCAAATACAACAAAGCCCCCGGGGCCGCAGGGCCCCAGAGGCATTTGGCGTGGCAGGCTTTGGTGTAGCCAGGCCTGGTTTGGTTTAGAAGGGCAGATCCTCGTCTGCGGCAGCGGCGGCACCTGCCGGGCGGATAGGCTCTGGCGCAGCGGCAGGCTCTGCGGCACGGTAGGCACCCTGGCCGCCGGCCGGGGCCATCTGGCCCTCGCCTGCGCCGGGGCGGCTGCCCAGCAGTTGGAAGTCGGCCACCGTCACCTCCAAAGCATAACCGGCCGTGCCGTCAGACTTGGTGTAATCGCGTACCTGCAGGCGGCCTTCTACAAAGAGCTGCTCGCCTTTACGGACGTATTGCATGGCCGTCTCGCCCTGCTTGTTCCAGAAAGAGAGGCGGTACCAGTTTGTGCCATCCTCTTGGCCGCGCTTGTTGGTATTGACGGCAAGCGAAGTCTCTACCACGGTCAGAGAGCCGGCCTGTTTTTGTTGAGGATCTTGGCCTACGCGGCCAATGAGTGTGATGCGAGCGTAGTTTGCCATAATGCAGGTATTAAATAATAGAGACGATGACCGTCTGTTGGGTTGAATGGTGGGCTAGGCCGGTAGGGGCTCTGCAAAGGGCAGCGCACCTGGCCCGCCAAGGGTTAACACCGTAGCCGCCCCGAAGGTGCACCCAAGCCCGGCATTGAGCCAAACCCAGACCGTAATACGCGCAATGCTGTTGCGCAGATTTACTCGGCTATGGTGAGGCGAAGTTGCAAACCACCATCGCCATTAGCTGGCGGTGTACTCAGCAGGTAGAGGCCCGGTGCCAGGCCTACCGTGTTGAAGCGGAGCCCTGCGCCTTGTGAGGTTGGCCAAATGCGGCTTTGCCGGCCGTCTGCGGTAGTTATGTACCAGGGGCGGTTTGCCTCTGAGGCGGGCAGAGGTAGCAGGGTGTAGCCTTGCGCCGGGTTGGGCTGCAGGCGCAGTTTGCCAGCGGCCAGGCCTTGTTGCAAGGCCGTAGGGTCTGCCACGCGGATGTAGTCGCGCTCCAGCGTGTCGGCAGAGAGGCCGCCCGAGGTGGCACGCAGGCCGATGGAGTAGCTGCCCGGCGCCGTAAACGCAATAACCGGGTTGGTGCTGCCCGCCGAGGTGCCACTGGCAAAGCGCCAGCCCGTCAGCGGCTCTACAGACCATTGGTAGCTGTTGGGCCCGCCAGCGCCGGGTGGCGTCAGGTTAACAAAGAAGGTAGAGTCGCCCACCGTCAGGTTGCGGCGGGGCGATACGAAGGCAGGCAGCGGTGCCGAGGGCACCAGGTTGCGGTAACGGTCTCGGTATTGCACGCCGGTGACGGTCTCGCGGTTTTGGGGCGTGAGGCCGATGGACAGCTCCATGACGGGAATCTTCTGCCCCGGAGCCAGCCATATGATGGTGCGCGTAACGCTCGGAAAGGCAATCGGGATGGGTAGTTGCGGGCTGATGATGGAGTCTATCCGCCGCTCGGTAACGCGGACCATCAGGGCCTGGAAGGTGCCGTTGGGCGTGGTGATGCTGCCCCAGCCCACCACGCGGTTGGTCCGCGTGCCCCGCTGGATGAGCGACCCCTGCCCCGCCACACTAAACGCCACGCGGAATGTGGTCGAGTCCACATCCCCAAACTGCAGCGGAAAGCTGTAGAGCTCGTCTGGATCGGTGTAGTTGGCCGGCAGCGGCAGGCCCGTAAACTCTACCGAGCGGCCGACGACAGAAAATGAGCTGCTGTTGCGGCGGAAGTAGTTGTAAACGTTTTGCACCGATATGGGGCCAAGGCCGATGGAGTCTGCCACCTTAGAGCCGTATGCCTGGAATCCGAAGGTGAGCACAAAGAGTGGGTTGATGCTGGCCACAGGCTGATACCGAGCCACGGCCTGCCGGGTGGGTACCAGTGTGCCATAGTCCCACGTTTGGCCCGGGCCCACCTGTGTAGGCACGGGTATGCCTACTGGCGATGCCACCGAGTAGCGCAGCGTATCGTTGGCCACGGGCATGTCTGCCTGGGTGATGGTGATCTGGGCTTGGGCTGCGGTAGCCAATGCCAGCGCCGTCAGCAAAGCGTAGAGGTTTTTCATAGAGGTGTTGGGCAGGCGTCAGAAAGGTGCAAGGTACCAAACACCGGCCATAAGCGCAGGCGGCGGCCCTACCGTATGGTCTTATTTACGGCCAAAATCGGCCGGGTTTTCTCCCCAAAAATCGGTCTCCCACTTCAGCACCGGGTTAGGATAGCTGTTTTGGGCCAACCAGGCGTCGGCGCGCTCCAGCAGGTCGAACAGGGCTTGGTTCTGGGCCGTAGGCTCCAGCTTCGAGCCGTGCTTCTTTTTCTTGAGCCAGGCCAGCGCCGTGCGGCTGTCTGAGTAGATGGGGATGGCCAGCCCATGCTTCTGGCAATAGGCCAGTGCGTGTACCAGTGCCAGATACTCGCCCACGTTGTTGGTGCCCTCTGCAAACGGCCCTTGGTGGAAAAGGCGCTGCCGCCCCTCTATCTGCACCCCTTGGTACTCCATTTTGCCTGTTTGCATATTGCAGGCCGCATCTACAGCCATGGCCCCGGGCAGGGGCTGGCCCACACTGGCCTTGGTGGGCTTTGGGCCCTTGGCCTGCCCCTGCTGCAGGGCACGGGGCCCCAGCTTGTAGGCCGCTTCGGCCTCGGCGCGGGTGGGGTAGCTTTTGTAGAGGGCTCCGCCCATACCCTCTACCTGGGCCTGGCAGGCGGGCCAACTCTCGTAGATGCCTGGTGTGCGCCCCTTCCAGACGACGTAAAACTTGGGAGCAGGCATAGGCTAGGCGGTGGGTACGGCTGGTACGGGATTGGGCTCGAGCGCTTCTAATGTCCATTGGCCGTGGCGGGCCTCCAGCCGCAGGGGCCTGCCGTAGGGGATGGGGTAGTTGGGCCGCGCATGGCCTATCGGGGCGCCAGCCACCACGGGGATCTCGGCCGGTACGTGTGTCCGTACAATCTCGTACAGATGCTGGCCAAAGGCAGGGGTTGTGTCTCTGATATCTGTAAAATGGCCCAGCAGCACGGCCAGGGCACCGTCTAGCGCGCCTGCCCGGCGCAGTTGCAGCAGCATACGGTCTAGGTGGTAGCGCTGCTCGCCCACTTCTTCTATCAGCAGTATTTTACCGGCCGCCTGCACCGGATAGGCCGAGCCGATGGTATGGGCCAGCAACGTCAGGTTTCCGCCCGTGGCTGGGCCTACCACGGCCAGGCCATCCAGCAACTGTGCCGAGGGATCGTCCCACCCGAAGCTTAGCTGGCCTGTGGTGGCCAGGCGGGCCAAGGCAGCGGCATCGGGGGCGGCATGGTCTGCCAGGTGGCTGGCCATGGGCGCGTGGCAGGCGTAGGCGGCCTGGCCCACGGCCTCCCAGGCCAACAGGCCTGCGGTAATGTCAGAAAAGCCCAGGAGGTGTTTGGGTGCGGCGGCCAGCAGCTCGGCTAGGGGCAGGGCATCGAGCAGGCGGCTTAAGCCATAGCCCCCCCGCAAGGCATGGACGATACCCGGGCCCGGTGCCTCCAAGGCGTGGCGAAGGTCGGCCAGGCGCTCTTCGTCAGTACCAGCAAAAGCGTGGTGCTGGCCCAGGGCATGGGGCATCAGCCTAGGGTGCATGCCCAGGCTCTGCCAGAAAGCCACGGCATACCCCGCCACCTCTGCCGAGGCGGCAAACGCCGGAGCCAGCAAGTAAACCGGTGTGCCCGGCGCCATCATAGGCACAAACATCTGCCCGCGAAGTTGGTGGATACGCTGCCGAAAAGGCTGCCCGCGCCCAGGCAGGCCTAGCGCCTGGCCAAGAGGTAATCTATGCCCAGCACAAAGCTGCGCCCGCCCAGCGGCCCATACACGTAGGCGGGGTCGAAGGTGCCGGTGCGGTCGGGGTCGGCCCCACGGTCAAAGGGGTCTTGCGCCCGCCAGATGGGGGCGTAGCGAGGCATCCAATTGCCCAGGTTGCGCACCTGGGCCAGCAGGGTGAGGCGGCCGGTGGGCCGGTAGCTGATCTGCCCATGCAGCAGTGCATAGCTCGGGCTGAGGGCGGGCCTGTCGTCTGCCGGTTGCAGGGGCATGGGCTGGGGGCCGGTAGCCTCTAGACGGGCGGTGGCCTCTAGGCGCTGCCGCGGCAGGCGATACGTGAGCTCGGCCTGGGTTTGCCAACTGGGTGTGTAGAGCACGGTTTGGCGCTCTAACCCTGGCAGGCTGCGGGTGTAGCTAAGCCATGTGGCGCTTGCGCGCGCGCTCCAGGCCGGGGCTACGGCGGCGGCCTGCATGGTCAGGCCTTGGTTGCGGGCTTGCTCGGGCGTGTTGCGGTATATGATGGCGTTGGGGTCGGTGTCAAAGTCTGCCAGGATTTTGTTGGCAAAGTCTGTACGCCACGCCGTCAGGGCCAGATCCAGGTGTACGCCGCCCAGGGCAGTATCCCAGGCAAGCTCTGCCAGGTGCGTCCAGGCGCGCTCGGGTTGCAGGCTTTGTGGCAGCACCAGGCGGCGGCTACCCGTGAGGGCGGCATGGTCTTCGGTGATGACGTTTACGCTTCGGTAGCCAAGGCCAGTAGCTGCCCGGGCCAACAAGCCGGGGGCCAGCCGCAAGGCTCCGTGCAGCCGAGGGGCCCATTGGCTACCGTGGACGGGGTGGTGCTCATAACGCAGGCCCGGGCGTAAGGTAGCCGGGCCCAGTGGCAGCTCGGCTTGCACGTAGCCGCCGGGCATCAGCTCGCGGCGCAGGGTGTTGGCGTTTTCGGTGCGGGTGGCGGGGGTATTGTCGTCGTAGTGCAGATACCGGGCCGTGGGGCCCAGCTGTACGCGCCCCCTGCCGAGGCGGGCGCTGGCGGTATGCTGCACAAAAACGTCGGCTTGCAGGCCTTGGTAGAGCATGGTGCCATAGGCGGCATCCTGGTAGTGGGCGGCACCCGATAGCAGGGTCTGCTGCTGCCAGCGGCCTTGCGATGTGTAGCGTATGTTGGCTACGGCCTCGCCCCGGTACACGTAGATGTCTTCTCCATAAACGGCCTCTGTTAGCCGGTGGAGGCGGGGCACAAAGGCCGTCTGCCCACCGGTGCGCCGCTCGGCATAGCCCCGGGCATAAACGCTGGCCCGGGCCCACTGGCCCAGTGTTGGGCTGCCCGTGAGCGCAAGCGAGCCCCGGTTGTATTTGACAAGATCATAAAAGCCGTCGGCGTTGCGGTCTGGCGGGCGGCGGCGCGTGGCTGCCTGGCCGTATAGCGCCCAGGTGGTGTTGAGGGGTATGGCGATGTCGGCAGAGCCCTCGGCCCAACTGCCGCCGAGCAGACGCACCTGGGGCACTACCCCTCCGGCGGGCCGGGTAAGCAGGTTGACGGAACCGCCCAGGCCCTCGGCGGGCAGGCCTGCGCCTACGGGGCCGCGCACTACCTCTACCCCTCTGGCCAGCAGCGTGGGCAGGCCTTGCGTACCGTAGATGCCCCCCAGGCTGCCCACCAGCGGGGCAGAGTCTATCATAACGAGCGTGTAGGGCCCCTCTAACCCGTTGAGGCGCAGCTCTGCCGCCCCACAGACGGCACAGGTGGTTTGCAGCCGAAGCCCGGCTATACGGCCAAACTGCTCTGCCAGTGTGGCCGAGGCCAGGCCCAGCATGGTGCGGGCCGAAAGGCGCTCTACGCTCTCTGTGCGGGGCAGGCGGGTAGAGTGGGCCGTGCTGCCCACTACCAGGGCCTCAGACAGCTCAAGCGTACGATCTAGCCGGGCCGAATCAAGCCTTGCCTGCCCTTGAGCCAGGGCGGTCGTTGCCAGGCAAAGCCCCACCAGCAGCCCAAAGCCACAAACCCGATTCATGATACAAATATAAAAGTTTGTATCCTCTAACTTTCAAAACAAGAGAAAGGTTGCCTGGGGTATCAAGCAACCTTTCTGAAAGGAAATCAAGAACTTGCCACCTAGCCTGCACTTTGCCTAAGGCGAATAAACTTCCCAAGCACTAGCGAGCCAGGCCAGCATAGCCAACTCCCATTAGCGAGGCACAGCCTCGCCAGAGCACGTGACAAGGGCACAGCCCTTGCACAGTATACCTTGGGAAAGCCCTTGCACAGCATAGGCCCTACTCCCGCACCCAGCGCACGCTTTGGCCGCCCATGCGTAGCAGGTAGAGGCCGCGCGGCAGGGCAGAAAGATCCAGGTAGCTGGTGCCTTTGGGCAGATAGGCGCTGCGCAGCAGCGCCCCTTGAGCCGAGCGCACCTCGAGCTTGCCTGCTGCCTGGGCCGTGAGCTCTAGCTGGCCTGAGCTGGGGTTGGGCCGGGCGCTGAAGGTGCTTGGCAGCACCTTTCGTGCCGAGGTGATGACCTGTACCGAGTCTGAGCGGCTCGTATCGACAACAGGCCGGTATAAGGTGTTGACGACCGTGTTTGTGCGCACCGGGTCGTTGAAGTCAAAGTAGATGTCGGCGTTGTTTTCGATCCTTGTGCCAAGCGGAGCCTCTGCCAGAGGCAGGATGGAAAAGTCAATGAAGCCCTGCGAGGCCTGGCCAGAGCGCGTCGAGTCTGGCAGCTGAATGCCGGGGAAGGTGAAGGTCAGCACCGGCCGCCCTTCGCCAGAGAGGCTTGCGCGGTAGGGATGTGAGGCTGCACCAAAGCGCAGTGTTGCAAGGTCCAGCTGCAAAGAGAGCGTGTCTGTGATGCGCACGGCAAAGGCCGTGTCGTTGCCCTTGTTCATAAAGCGCAGGCGGTAGCGAAGCCTGGTGCCAGGCTCGACGTTGCCTGCCGTGCCGATGCCCTTCGGGTCGACTTGCTTGTCGTTGGGGTCGTAGCTGTCTCGGATGGGCAGACACTCTCTGGCCTCGATGGGCGAGTCTGAGCCGGGGTGCTGCACCTGCTGACCGCCTGCCTGCGAGAGCGTCAGGCAGCTGGCCCAGGCCCGCTGCCATCGTCCTCGGGGCGAGAGCGAGTCTTGCTCCACTTCCACAACGGCCATCGTAGCAGCAGAGAGCGGGCTGACGGCCACGGCCAGCGTATCGCCTGCATCGAGGCGATAAGGCCGCTCATAGACCAGCACCGAGTCTTGCCAGAGCCGCAGGCGGCGCGCCCGCTGCATGGATTGGCCTGTGTTGCGCAGCGTGAAGGTGGGCCGCCCTTGCTGGCAGTAGCCCGTGGCCTCGACAAAGGAGCCATCGTAGCCCTGGGGCCAGGCGCAGGCCTCTGGCGCGGGGGTGAGCCAGGCCTTGGTGCACTGCTCGACGCCCATCAGGCCCCGGATGCAAAGCACGGTATCTCGTATGATGATGCGGCCCCTGGCCCCTGGCTCCAGCGTGCCAACAGCAAAGCTGTAGGTAGAGTCTTGGGCATTGTAGGTAAAGGCCCTATCGGCCCGCACCAGCTTTATGTACTGCGGCAGCCTTAAGTGCGCCACCACACCCGCCTGGGCCACCCGGCCTGTGTTAGAGTATTCGATGACGGTGGTGTTGAGCCAGCAGCGCCTGCGGCTGGATCGTAAAAAGACGTTGAGCTTGGCGCACTCCCTGCGCTCGATGGCGAAGGCCAAGCCTGCCACCGTATCACGCGGGCCGGCAAAGTCGGCCGTGTAGCCCGTGTCGGGGGGTGGGCAGACTTGGCGCTGAAGCATGTCCTCTTGGTTAGGAAGTAGGATTTGCACCTTATAGCGGCCCGAATCTACTCCAAAGTTGAAGTTACCTTGAATGGATGTTAGGCCAAAGAAAGTGGATCCCTTTGAGGTGTCTTCGGCTATGACGGGTATGAGAGGAATACCTGCTTCCCCAGAATCTTGCTGACAATCCTGGTTTAAAGAAGTAAAAACCCTTCCTATGATTCTCTTTGCACGCTGCTCAAATGGGTAAGGGCTTTTTAAAATGGCGGCAGAGAAGTTATGCCCAGAAGAAATCGAAGTAGCTGTGAAAATATCTCTTGGAACTCCAGATTGCCAATTAGAATTAGTGCCCCAACCAATAGCACGCCCATTAGATTTTAATGCCAAGCAGTGAAACTGGCCTGCAGAAATAGCGATTACATTTCGTAAACCACTAGGTACTGTAGCTTGCCCTAAATTGTTGCGGCCCCATGCAACCACGGTTCCGTCCTCTATCAAAGCCAAATTGTGGTAATTACCCGCAGCGATGGCAATTACCTTTCGAAGATTTGGTGGTACGTCTGTCTGGCCAAAGTCATTGAGGCCCCACGCAATAACCGTACTATCACGGAGTAATGCAAGATTGTGTTGAAGCCCACATGAGATGGCAACCACATTTCTGAGTTGAGAGGCAAGTCCAGGGAGAAAACAGGTCGTATCTCCCCATCCCACCACCGTATTATCTGCTTTCAGGACGAGACTATGCCTTTCTCCAGCTGCAACATCAATGACCCTGGTTAGGAGAGATGGAACGGACGTTTGCCTATTGGCATTATAACCCCATGCTCTTACTGATGAATCTTTTTGTAACGCAATACTATGAAAAGTGCCAGCGGCAATTTTGGTAACTTTATCAAGGCTAAAAGGCCTATTTAATTGACCTTGACTGTTGCTGCCCCATGCTACTACAGAACTATCTGATTTTAAAGCAACAAAGTGTAATTTGCCAGCTGCTATTGAAACAATATCTGAAAGATCTCCTTTCGGTGGAATTTGACCCCAGTCATTAGCACCCCAGCCGATCAAAGTTCCGTCTCGTTTCAGTGCTAAGCAATTATTCCCCCCAGCAGAAATGGCTACAATATCAGTGACATTCTGCGGCATAGGCAGCAAACCGCCGGTTGCACCCCAAACTAGCACTGTTCCATTAGCCCTAAGTGCCATGTGATGCATATTGCCCCCATCTATTGCAATGGCATCGCTCACCGCAGGGTGATTGTTTTCTCCGTATCCAGAGCTACCCCAGGCCATTACCTGGCCCGTAGCACGCAAAACAACTGTTGAGTAAAAGGCTGCGCTTATAGCGGTTACATCGCGTAGTGTGCGTGGCCCGGTATTTTGCCCATTAGAATTATCTCCCCACCCGCCGACTGTACTATCTCTCCATAATACTACTGAGTGGCGGAGACCTGCCGCAACTTTTGATACGTTGCTTAGGCTAGCGGGTGGTGAAGCTTGAAGATACATATTAGAACCCCACCCTACCACGGTACCGTTTCGTCTTACGGCGAGAAAGTGTTGGTGGCCAGCTGCTATGGCGACAATATCGACCAGACCCATGGGCAGTGTTGTGGCACCCCACCCAATTACAACGCCATCGCTCCTGAGTGCAATACTTGCAAAAGATGATGCTGCAACTTCCACTACTCCCTTCAGCCCTATTGGAACCTCGCACTGTCTTGAGGTATTGTCACCCCATGCAACGACCGTACTGTCTTGCATGAGGGCCAGATTGTGTGTGGTCCCTGATGAAAGCTTTCGAATGGGCTTGTTGAGGTTACCCGTAATGCAAATCCTACCCCAGGCCCGAACCTCCTTTTGCCCCCACCCCGGCAGGGCGCTTATACACAACAAAAGCAATAGGTAGAGACGGTTTGGCATACGCAAAGAGATATTCAGGGCGTCAAGATAGGTGGGCGGTTGCAATGGTGCAACCTAAGCCCTGTTTTATACCGAAAGAACGGCCTTGGTAACCATTGTTTGTAGAAGCGCCCACAATTTGCCCGGCAGGGCAGACCTTTGTGCATTATACCGTGCTGACACCTGCTGACTCTGCCGCCCCGGCGGCTACGCCTCCACTGCCCGACACCGGGCCCGACTTGCGCGCCCTGGCCGGGCGGATGCTGGCCCGCTGGTACTGGTTTGCAGCCTCGGCCCTGCTGTGTTTGAGCCTGACCTACGTGTACATCCGCTACACCGAGCGCGAGTACGTGGTAGAAGGCTCGCTCATGCTCCGCTCTGCCTCGGATGATAGGCAACTGCTGGAGAGTCTGCTCGAAAACCTCGGCACCGGCCGCGACGGCCAGCAACCCAACCTCACCAACGAGATGCTGGCCTTGCAGACCTTCCCCATGGCGCGCGAGGCCGTGGACAGTTGCAACCTGCAAGCCACCGTGCTGGTAACGGGCAAGGTGCGCTCGGGCGAGTTTTACAAGGTGGGGCCGCTGCGCGTATGGGCCGACACCGTGGCCACCAGCCACGCCGGCCAGCAGGTGGAGTTTGAAAAGGCCGGGCCAGGCTCGTACCGCCTCTACCTGAACGAGCGGGCCGAGGGCTACGACCCTGCCGGCCGCACCTTTGTGCCCTTGCAGGGCAAGCCCGCCCCGCTGCTGCAGTTCGGGCTGACGTATGCCCTAGACTCGGGCAACTTCCGCTGCAGTTGGGATGCCCGCCAAGAGGCAGCGCTGCCCAAGGGGGCGGGGATCTCCATCATCTTCAACGATATGGACCGCCTGGCCGATGCCCTGGTGCGCCGCCTCAACGTAGAGCGCATCGGCGACAACAGCACGGCCCTGGTGCTGCGCAGCCGCGGGCCCGTCATAGAGAAAGAGGTGGACCTCATCAACCAACTGATGCGCAATTACATGCGCCATGGGCTGGAAGAAAAGAACCGGCAGGCCGTAAACACCATCCGCTTTATAGACGAGCAACTGGCCGAGACAGCCCTGCGCCTACAGAAGGCAGAGGGAGAGCTGGAGAGCTTCCGCAGCCGCAACAAGGTGATGGACCTAGCTGCCACCAGCACCGCCACCTTTACCAAGCTGGATGAGTTGGAGGGCGAGAAGGCCCAGATACAGGTGCGGCGCAAATACTACGAGTATCTGCTGGGGTATGTGCGGCGCGGCTCGGGCAAGCCCAACGAAATCGTATCGCCCTCGGCCATGGGCATAGAAGACCCGCTGCTGCAAAGCCTGATTGCGCGTCTCTCTCAGCTATATGGCGAGAAGAGTGCCCTACAACTGACGGCACAGCGCGGCAACCCAGCCCTCAACAGCCTGGAAGACCGCATCGGCGTGGCCCGCCAAGAGCTGGAAGAGAACGTGCGCAACATCATCCGCAATGCAGACATCACCCTGCGCGAGATTGACCAGCGCATTGCCGAGGCCGAGCGCCAGGTGCTGCGCCTGCCAGAGACGGAGCGGACGCTGGTAAACCTGCAGCGCCGCTTCAACCTGAACGACAACATCTTTACCTACCTGATGCAAAAGCGCGCCGAGGCCGGCATGGCCCGTGCCGCCAACACCACCGACGCCCGCATCTTAGAGATGGCCAGCACCCGGCAGGCCCTGCAGGTAGCCCCCAAGCCGGTATCGCTCTACACGCTGGCGCTGATACTGGGGCTGCTGCTGCCCGCCCTGGTAATTGGCGGGCGCGAGCTGACCAACGACAAAATCCGCACCCGGGCCGAGCTGGAGCGGCTGACGCGCATCCCCATAGCGGCCGTGGTGGGCCATGCCCAGGGCCAAGGCAACCTGGTGGTGAGCCGGAGTCTCAAAAGCCTTATTACCGAGGCATTCCGCTCGCTGCGGCTCAACCTCAACTACCTGGGCCCAGACGGCGACGCCCAGGTGGTAGGCATCACCAGCTCCGTATCGGGCGAGGGTAAGACGTTCACCGCCATCAACCTGGCGGCCGTCTCGGCCCTGGCGGGCAAGCGCACGGTGCTGGTGCTGGCAGACATGCGTAAGCCCAAAAACGAGGCAGACCTGTCTGTTGACCATACCCGTGGCCTGAGCCAGGTGCTGGCCAACGCCGCCCCCCTGGCAGACGTGCTGCAGCAGGCCCCGCAAGACCACCTCTGGGTGCTGCCCAGCGGCCCGGTGCCCCCCAACCCGGCAGAGCTCTACGGCAGTGCCCGCATGCTAGACGTGCTTGCCCAGCTGCGCAGCCAGTTCGATTTTGTGGTGGTAGATACGCCGCCGCTGGGGCTGGTGTCAGACTTTATGCACATCGTGGGCCGGATGGACGTTAACGTTTACCTGGTGCGGCACAACTATACGCGGCGGCCCTTTCTGGAGCGCATCAATGCCTTGCACGCCGAGGGTAAGATTCCGCGCCTGGCATTGGTAATCAACGACGTGGACCAGGCCGGCAAGACGTACGGCTACTATGGCTACGGATATGGCTACGGCTATGCCTACGCCGACCCGTACTTCGACCAGCCCAAGCGCAAGGCCTGGTGGCGGCGCTGGCTCGGTTAGGTGGTGATACCCTCTGCCGCAGCCCGCCGCTTAGCCCAGGCGGCCATCCAGCCAATGAGCCCGCTAGAGGTGAGCAAGACCATAGCGCCTGCCTGGTAAGACAAGACTGCCTGGCCAGCCCCCACAGCAATGGCCTGGACTATGCCGGCAACACCTGCCAGCGCCAGCAACCCTCTAAATAGCCAGAGGGGCTTTAGCCTGTAATCCAACAGAGCCCAGCCCAGGCAGGGCAGCAGCCCAAGCAGGCCCATACCCCAAAAGCCCAGCGGGCCGTGGTTGGCAACGGCTCCGGCTATGCCTATGCCTAGGCCCAGCACCAAAACCAGCGGCATGGCAATGGCGATAACCTTGCCCCTAGGGGTGATGACGCTGCGGCCGTAGCGGTCTAGCCACAAGCTGGTAACCTCTAGCCCGGGGACAGCCCAGGGCAGGTACATAGAAAGGGCAAGAACCAAGCCTACAACAACCAATGTAAAAGCTTGGTAGCCTGCCTCTTGGGCCGTACTCTGAAAGAGCACTCTTAGCACTGTAAACGTTAAAAAGGTGGCCCACCAAACATAGTTATTGCCTTTGAAGTTGGCCACGGCCTCTAGCGCACGGGCAAACCAACTGCGCTCTCGGATGGCCTCTACCAGGCCCTCGTGGGCTTCGGGGTGGCCGGGGTATTGTTGCAGTACCCGGCGAAAGGCATCGGCAGCCTCATCGAAGCGGCGCTGGGCCATGTGGCGGCGGCCCTGCAGCAGCAAGCCAAACGTATCATCGGGGAACGTTTGGCAATAAGCCTCTTCGGTTTCGTCCACCGCGGCGGCATCTTTCATCTTACGGATGAGGTGCAGGCGCAGCCGCCAGGTGATGGGGTTGGGTGCCTCCTCTAGCGCGATGCAGGCTTCAATGGCGGCCAGGGCGTCGTCGTTCTGGTCTAGCTCGTCTTGGCACCAGGCCAGGTGGTAGAGGTACTCGGCCTGATCGGGCGCATCGGGCTCGGTCAGCAAATGCTCGAAGCACTCCACGGCTGCGGGATAGTCTTGGGCATAGCGACTGTACAGCCCGCGCAGGTACAGCCCCGCAATCGTGTCTGGAAACTGCTCGTCGTAGCGCTCCAGCATCTCGGCTGCCAGGTCCAGATCGTCCTGCAAAATCGCCAGATACGCCCGAGACCAGAGCACGTCTGGGTTGCCTGGGTCCAAGGCTTCGGCCTGGTCTAGCGCCTGGCGGGCTTCGTCGTAGAGTTCAGCATCCAGGCAAAGGTTAAACTGCTCCAGGGCCTCGGAGACGGAGTCGAAGTGCATGAGATATGCAAGATAATGGCACTTAGCGCTTTAGGCAGCTTTACACGACTTAGACTTAGGGGTCTGTTAACCAAAGTTCTTAAATTGTCACTTGGATGTTTTGTTACTTTGTGTACGATTAGCTATGTTTGTGATATGTATCTGTCTATCGATCAATACGCAACTAAATATGGACTTACGAGGCAAACGGTCTCTAAGCTCATTAAGGCTGGCGAGATAAATGCTGAAAAAATCGGCAAGCAATACAGAATTCGCGAACAATCCCTTTCTCTACAAGAGCCAGAATTATTTTATATACCCAGAAAGGATAAGGCCGTATTAAATTTCGATAAAAAGCAAGCTGAATTAGATATTATATATTCAGAGGATCTGGCATCCATAGTTCCTGTAATTTATAAACATGAAAATATATGGAACTCATTATACCAAGGTGAAAACTCTAAAATTATGCGTACGCTACTACATGATTTAGCAGGCAAGATCGATTTAGTTTACATTGACCCTCCATATAATACAGGTGATGAGTTTCATCACCTTGAAAAGGGTTTTGCTTATTCAGATAAGTTTACCCAGCCAGAATTTTTATATTTCCTCAGGGAAAGATTGGTTCTTATTAGGGAATTGCTTAGTGAAAAGGGCAGCATCTATATACACATCGATAAAAAAATTGGACATTACGTCAAAGTGTTAGCAGATGAGATATTTGGATTTGATAATTTTATCAATGACATTACAAGAATCAAGTGCAATCCGAAAAATTTTGGTAGGCAGGCTTATGGAAATCAAACTGACATGATTTTATTCTACGCCAAGAAAAAAAACTATAATATCTGGAACAATGTTTCCGAGGAGTTAGATGTAAATGAAAGAGCTAATTTCTTTAAGAAATGGCATCCAAAGCATGGTTATTACACAACCCATCCAATTCATGCGCCCGGAGAAACTCGCAATGGCGATACTGGTGAAGACTGGATGGGTATGTCACCACCCCCAGGCAGACATTGGAGATATAGCCGTGCGGAACTAGACCGACTGAACGCAGAGGGGCTAATAGAGTGGTCTCCATCAGGCAATCCAAGAAAGATTGTATTTGCAAAGGATCACTCTGGGAAAAAAATTCAAGATGTGTGGGAGTTTAAAGATTCTGGCCTATCTAGGTCTCATTACCCCACCCAAAAAAATCTGGACCTACTGAACCGAATCGTTGAAGTCTCCTCTAATGAGGATTCTATAGTTATGGATTGCTTCTGTGGTTCTGGCACAACCATCATCGCTGCTGAAAAATTAAAAAGAAGGTGGATTGGAATAGATGAAAGTCCATTGGCTATCACAGTTTCTAGTGATAGGTTAAATGAATTGAACTCAAGCTTTAATTCTTTTCGTTGTAACCAACCCTCTAGATACTGTCTAAATAGTCTTTAAGCAGTAAAGCACTTAAAATCGAATAATTACTTTCTTGTATGCGAACAACTTCTTTGGTAGAAAAAATACTACCTGATACTCTGTTTACCGCCCATGGGTAACCATCAACAATACCTATCCTGCGTACATTACCTCTTTGCCTAGAACAAAATTCTTCTACCTCCTTCGTTTGTTTTTCTTGATTACCCCCTGGTGACCCTATCCACTTAGCCTCTCCTATAACAAATTGTCCATTTTTGACCGCAACTAAATCTGGCCTCTTTGGGAGATCATTTTGACCCAAATCGTTTTTAACTATTCTATAAGCTTCAGGTTCACTAGCTCTAAGAATGTATATTCCTTGTCTTGAACTTAAGAATTCGTCTTTGGTTAATGCCGTAAAATTATTATTAAGCCAATCTGAAAACATACGACCCATCTGCGTATTTAATTTTGGAGCAGCTTCTAACCTTACAAGCATTTCCTCTGCTGTCATAGCATAAAGAGCGCTTGCTATTCGATTTCTATGGATTGGGTTGCTCGCTAGTTGTCCTCGTACATTTTTCATTAAGAACCACATTGGATCTTCGTAAGGAAACTTATCCAGGCGAGCTAGGGCAGCTAATAAGTTCTCTGTATCTCTTTCGTTATGCAACCTAATTAGGTTTCGCCTGGTTTGGTCGCTTAACCTATTTTGAACTGCAACTCGCAAAGGATAAACAGTCTGGAGACCATCTAGATAACCTGGGCCGTCAAATAAAGCAAGGCTGCGTTGCACCCAATATGACAACGCAGCCCTGTTAGTGGTAGGATCTAAGTTTGGATTTCTAGGCATCCGGCAAATTTATTACGCCACCGCCATCTTGTTGTTGTAGCGCTTGCGCTCGTTCTCATCCAGGTAGATTTTGCGTATGCGCATTTTGAGCGGGGTAATCTCGAGGTACTCGTCCTTTTGGATGTACTCCATAGATTCCTCTAGCGAGAAGCGGATAGGCGGGGCTATGCGGACGTTGTCGTCTGAGCCGGAGGCGCGCATGTTGGTCAGCTTCTTGGTTTCGGTCATGTTCACCACCAGGTCGTTGGGGCGGTTGTGCTCGCCTACCACCATGCCGCCGTACACCTCGTCGCCGGGCTCTACGAAGAACTTGCCCCGGTCTTGCAGCTTGTCGAGCTGGTAGGCCGTTACAGAGCCCGCCGCCATGGCGATGATGCTACCCGCTATGCGGCCCGGGATGGGCCCTTTGAAGGGCTCGTAGCCCTCCAGGCGGTGCGTCATCACGGCCTCGCCGGTGCTGGCGTTGAGCACCTGCGTACGCAGGCCGATGATGCCGCGGGAGGGGATCGAGAACTCCAGGTGCTGCAGGTCTCCCTTTGGCTCCATGATGCGCAGCTCGCCTTTGCGCTGGGTGGCCAGGTCAATCACCTTGCCGGCAAACTCTTCGGGCACATCTACCACCAGCAGCTCCATGGGCTCGTGGCGCTCGCCGTCGATCTCTTTGTAGAGCACGGTGGGCTGGCCCACCTGCAGCTCGTAGCCTTCGCGGCGCATCGTCTCGATGAGGACGGATAAGTGCAGGATGCCCCGTCCATAGACGATGAAACGGTCTTCTGAGCCGGTGCTTTCGATGCGCAGGGCCAGGTTCTTTTCCGTCTCCTTAAAGAGGCGGTCGCGCAGGTGGCGGCTGGTCACGAACTTGCCCTCTTTGCCAAAGAAGGGCGAGTTGTTGATGGTAAAGAGCATCGACATGGTCGGCTCGTCTATGGCGATGCGCTCCAGAGCTTCGGGGTTTTCGGCATCAGCCACGGTGTCGCCGATCTCGAAGTCTTCCAGGCCTACCATGGCGCAGATGTCGCCGCTGCTGACCTCTTGCACGCGCTCGCGGCCCAACCCCTCAAAGGTGTAGAGCTCTTTGAGGCGCAGCTTTTTGATGGTGCCGTCGGCCTTCATCACGGCCACGGGCATGTTCTCTTTAAAGGTGCCGCGTACCACGCGGCCGATGGCGATACGCCCCGTGAAGTTGGAGAAGTCCAGCGAGGTAATCTGCATCTGAGCCGCGCCGTCTGCCACCGGGGCAGGGGGGATATACTCGATGATACCATCCAATAAGGGCTCGATGGTATCTGTGGGCTTTTTCCAGTCGTCAGACATCCAGCCGCCCTTGCCAGAGCCATAGAAGGTGGGGAAGTCCAGCTGATCCTCCGTCCCGCCGAGGTTGAACATGAGGTCGAACACCTGCTCGTGCACTTCGTCAGGGCGGCAGTTGGGCTTATCTACCTTATTGACGACCACGATGGGCTTGAGGCCCAGCTGCAGGGCCTTGGTGAGCACGAAGCGCGTCTGGGGCATGGCGCCTTCGAAGGCATCTACCAGCAGCACCACGCCGTCGGCCATTTTGAGCACGCGCTCTACCTCGCCACCGAAGTCGGCGTGGCCGGGTGTGTCAATAATGTTAATCTTTACGCCCTTGTAACGTACCGAAACGTTTTTGGCCAGGATGGTGATGCCGCGCTCACGCTCAAGGTCGTTGTTGTCCAGGATAAGTTCTCCGAACTCTTGGTTGTCGCGGAAGAGCTTAGAGGCGTGGATGATTTTGTCGACAAGGGTCGTCTTGCCGTGGTCAACGTGGGCAATGATGGCCACGTTGCGGATGTTGTTCTGCATGGGGGAGTTGGGCCCGCCGGGACGAAAATTCCCGCAAAGGTACGGCACCCAGCGCCAGAAAGCTAATTATCAAACAGATAATAGCGCGCCATCCGCTTGACCAAGCCTGGCCCAGGCCCGTATCTTTACCCTATGGGACTCATCACGGTAGAAGTGCCAGATGCGCAAATAGCCTTTTTTAAGAAGCTGGTAGCCCAGCTGGGCTTTGCTTTGCAAAAGCCCACGGCTGCCAAGGCCCAAGCCACGCACAAGCGCCCCCTCAACAAAGTACAACAAGACTTTGTGGATGCCTACCGCGAGATGATAGAGGCAGATAAGGGTATAGGTCCACCACTTACCCCTGCACGCGAGTTTTTGGCTGAGTTACGGGCTGAGGAAGCAGAGCGAAATGGCTAGCAGCTTTGAGGTTGAATTAGGTGAAATCTTTAAGCGCCAAGCCAGGCAGCTTAGTAAAAAGTACGGGTCGGTCTCATTCGAGATAAATGCACTTGTAAAACAGTTGGAAGCGGACCCTTGGACAGGTGCCAAATCCCTCGGCAAAAACTGCTACAAGATCCGCATGGCCATCGCCAGCAAGGGCAAGGGTAAAAGCGGCGGAGCGCGTGTGATCACCTACATCAAGGTAATAGACAACCGCGTGGTGCTGCTCTCCATCTACGACAAGAGCGAAAAGGAAGACCTCCAACCCGGAGAGCTCGAAGATCTGCTGAGTCAGGCGGGCCTGGATTAACAAAAACGCCACCCCAGGGGGTGGCGTTAGGTTTTCAGTATGGACTAGCGGTTAGGCGCTGGCGCCGTCGCGCATCTTGTCAAGCAGGTCTGAGAGTTGGGTAGATTCAGCGTCTGTCAGGCCCGATAGGGCCGAGAGACGCTCTTGCAGTACGGGTTCTATCCGCTCTAGCAGTAGGCTGCCGTCTTCTGTAATAGAAATGTGGACCTGCCGGCGGTTGAACTGATTGTTCTTCCGGGTCAGGTAACCCTTGCCCTCCAGGCGGTCACAAAGGCGCGTCACGTCTGGATTTTTATCCAGCATGAGGTCTTTGATGTCCATGCCGCAAAGAGGCTTGGGGGCATGGTCTTGCAAAATCCGCAAGACGTTATATTGCTGGTGCGTGATGTCAAAATCATCCAGCAGAGTACGCAGTTTGCTCGAAAGCCAGGTATGTGTATAGAGCAGGTTGGTCAGGGCCCGGTTGCGCGGGTTGTCCAGATCCTTGATCTGCTTCACTTCAAGTTCTATGTTAGGCATTGTGGTTCTGTTTGCTACCAAACGAAAGGTCGGTGGGGTAACGAGGATGGACTATGCCAAGTTCCAACACTCGCCAAATAATCCATTCCAGAAAGGGAAACGGGGAAGCGCATTACCATGTTTTGTTTAGACAATAGAAAGAGCGTGTGCTTGTGGGATGGCAATATGCACACGCTGCAACATTCGGTTAGCCAAGTTTTTGGGCAAGCGCCGTCAATACATGTTGTACGGCGGGGCAGAACTCAGCGTTTTTGGCCGTGAGCGCTGGGCGTTTCAGCATTACGTCTTCGTCTGTGTAGGGAAAACGGGCACAGTCTGACGGACGGTCGTCGTAGATGGTGCAGGCATTGTCTGGGCCAAGAAAGGGGCAGGGCTGGCTGCGCGTAACGTAGTCGTTGTCCTCGTCTAGGCGGAGGTATTGCTCTATAAATGTGCCCTGTTTGAGGCCAAGTACCTTGGCAATCCGCACAATGTCAGGAGTCTTAAACCTTGGGCTGTAGCCTTTGCAGCAGCGCGCACAGGCCAGGCAATCTACCTGCGCAAAGGCATCGGCGTGTAGCTCTGGCAGCAACCGGTAGGCCCGCGCCTTGGCAGCCTGGGCCAGCAAGCGCTTTACCTGCCGGGGCTGGGTAGGGTCGAAAGCAGACACGGGTTTTGGAATTAAAAATTAATAATTAAAAATTAAGGAAAATACCTAATTAAATAAGGATGAGGGCTATGGTAATGATATTCCCTTTAAGCCTTAAGACGGGCAGGTACACCTGCGACGGTGGTGCCCGCTGGCACGTCTTGCACGACGACGGCGCCTGCCCCCACCGTGGCCCAGGCCCCTACGCGGACGCCAGGGATGAGCTTGGCTCCAACGCCGATCAAGGCACCCTCGCCCACCTCTACCCCGCCACAGAGGTTGCAGCCGGGGGCTATGTGCACAAAGTCGGCGATGCGGCAGTCGTGGTCAATGGTGGCCCCGGTGTTGACGATGACGTGCCGCCCCAACTGCGCCCCCGCCTGCACGATTGCGCCGTGGTAGAGCACCGTCCCCTCGCCCACGCCCGCCGTGGGCGAGAGCAGCACCGAGGGATGAATGCCCTCGGCAAAGCGGTGGCGCACCTGGGCGGCCAGGTCTCGGCGGGTGGCATTGTGGCCGATGGCCAGGATCAGGGGCAGCTCCGGGTAAGCTTCCGGGTCGTAGGGGCCCAGGTAGGGCACGGAGCCCCAGTCCCGCCCGGGCGGCGTATCGGCAAAGACGCCCGCCACCGCGCGTCCCTGGGCCGCCAGTACATCGGCCAGCACGGCGGCGTGGCCGCCGGCACCGTAAATCAATAACCTATCCACAAGTAGCAAAAGTAAAATGGAATACTAATCATTCTTTACCAGAGAGAATCCTTGAAACCGTTTTCTCAACAATATCTAACTTTAGAGCTACTACTTTTTGCTTACCATACAAATCAACAGCTTCTTGAATAATATGCCTTTTGAATCTTTTGACCAACTCCTCTAGCTTATTCTCATCCTCTATACGATATGAGAAAGCACCCTTAGTTGCGGCTATCGGAGCACCAAATCCAATGTCGCGGTAAGTGATTTTTATTTTTTCAAAGGCCTCACCCTGACTCATTTTTTGAACGTAAGCGTATAGTTTCCAACGCTCTCGCAAGCGAATGATATCTCTAAAGTTTCCTTTTAGTTCAGGTTTATGGTAATGAAGCCAATCCAATAACTTAACATCTGAAGGCCACTCAGCTTCTTCATTCCAAACATCCTTAACCAATGTATCAAAGTCAGGCCTGTTTCTTAATGGACTTAGGTGAATGACCCAATCTGTAATTTGTTCATATAGAGGCGAAATTAAAAAATCGCGGTTATCGCGCAATTCCTTAATATTGGTAGTTGAGGTAAATATAAACGATAAGTTGATTGAGCTTTTTTCTGCCCTTTTTTTAAATCTATCTAAGTATAACTGAAAGATGGCTTGATTTTCTTTGGGCATCAAATCAATAGATTCAATGATGACTACCTGTTTCTTCTGAGCCTTCAACCACCCTTCAAAGCGCTTCCACCCATCTATGGACTTTCGCCGCATAGGGGCATAGGTAGTGTAGTGCCGATTGCCCACCCCAGCCTTTTCCAGGGCTTTAGTAATCAAGTGGGTCTTACCAGTACCTGGCTCTCCGGAGACTAAGACCATTGGTCGCTTAGTGTTCAGAAGCGCATAAGTAAGAGATTCTATTGAGTCTTGCACGCTAAGCATGGACACAAAGGTACATAATGAGAGACAATTTTTACTATAAGATTCTTTCTAGTTGACATCTATGTCTCCAAGCTTTTCTTTTGCATTGCCTTCTAACCAAAAGGCACATACTCTTATGGCTACACCTAGAACGCCTAACGACCAAAGCTCTGACGTTCACAACCCGAACAGTGCAGAGTATAAAGCCAAGCTGGACAACGGCTCCAGACAGCAAAATTCTAAAGACGACAAATACACTCAAACCCGACAGAAAGCAGCAGCTAAGAAAGCAGGTGGCGACAACTAGCCAGCCAAAAAGAAAAGGCCCTGATATTCAGGGCCTTTTTGTTTTTTGTGGGGGTTATTTCCGCAACCCAATCTCGCGCAGGCGCTCTTCTAAGAAGGCGCCGGCGGTGATGTCGGTGTAGCGTTTGGGGTTGTTGGCGTCTATGCAGCTCTCCAGGCAGGTGAGGTCCATCTCTGAGCGGGGGTGCATAAAGAAGGGGATGGAGTAGCGCGGGGTGTTCATCTTCTCGCGCGGGGGGTTTACCACGCGGTGGATGGTGCTCTTGAGCTTGTGGTTGGTGAGGCGGTCGAGCATGTCGCCTACGTTGACCACAAGCTGGTCTGGCAGGGCGGTGATGCCGATCCACTTGCCGTCTCGGCGGAGCACCTCCAGGCCCTCGGCGCTGGCACCCATCAGCAGGGTGATCAGGTTGATGTCGCCATGCGCTGCGGCGCGGACGGCATCGGGTGCGATGGCATCCGGATTCTCGATGGGGAAGTAGTGGATGGCCCGCACGATGCTGTTGCCGTGGTACACCTTATCCTCGAAGTAGGCTTCGTCTAGCCCCAGGTAGAGGGCGATGGCCCGCAGCATCTGCTTTCCGGCGGCCTCCAGGGTGCGGTAGGCCTCGATGGCGGCCTCGCGGAAGGCGGGCGGGTTTTGGGGCCAGATGTTGTCGGGGTAGTCGGGCTGGCCGCGGTCTGGGTCGCCCTCGGGCAGCTCCTGGCCAATCTGGTAAAACTCCTTAAGGTCTGCCACGTTGGCCCCTTTGGCGCGCTCGCGGCCGACGGGCGTGTAGCCCCGCTGGCCTGCCAGGGCCTCGTCGTGGCACTTGAGCTTTTCTTCTACGGGCTGGGCAAAAAACTGCTGGATGGCCCCATACAGGCGGCCCTGCAGCTCGTCTGACAGGCCATGGCCTTTGATGGCCACAAAGCCGATATCGTTGTAGGCGCGGCCCAGGGCTTGCACGAAGCCGGCCTTCTGGGCTGGTGTGCCGTGGGTAAAGTGCGAGAGATCGAGGCTAGGGATCTCGTCTAGAAGTTGCTGCTCAGCCATAGCAGCAAAGATACAGGCTATGATTAACTCAATGTTAAAGCGGACGGTACTTATGGGTTGTTTTACAACCGCACCCTCCTTACGCTATTACTGTTTTGATGTAGGCATTATGAAAAGGCCTATCTAATTTGGATAGGCCTCTTTCATTTAACGAGCTATTTGAAAGTGTTTGTTATACTCACTGAGTCCATCGGTGAGCTTTAGAATGTAGGTGCGCCCTAAGGGTAAGTCTGACACAGGAATCGAGATGAAATTGGTATTTGATTCATCATCGCCACGATAGTAGAAGTTGCCTTGTGTATCAAAAATCTCCCACGAGGCTTTCAACTTGGGGTACACCGGATCATTGAGGGTAGCGCGCAAGTTGGTTGCAGCCGGGTTGGGCGAGAGTGTAAGGTAAGGCATACCTTTGAGCAAGAAGTCCACATCTTCTGACCAGCTCTGACCGCTGCCGCTGACGATAACCTGGTACGTACCTGGAGCAATATCACCTATGGGTAGCTTGGCAGATATTGCTTGGCTTGTGGTTTGGAAGAGCGGATTGCCCGCAAAATCAGCTAAAGTGTAGGTATAGTCGCCGAACGATTTAGGGACGGTCAGAGCGACACTTATGCTATCGTCAAGCCCTTGGCGAGCAGGGTTTGGAGATACGACCAAGGCTTTACCGGGTGATGCCAGATAGAGGTCCAAAGTCCAGGTAATATCCCCATTCTTGGCAGATAGGATATAGTGCGCAGGCAGTAAGCCTTCCAGATTGACATCTACCCGACCATCCGGAAATGAGCCTGACCAAACTACTTTGTCACGTTCGTCCATTAACTCTGCTTCCACAGGCCTGCCGAATATCTCCGATGAATCTACACCGGCATACAAAGTGGCCCGGGCCGTCTGGTCTTCCTGATACACAACCGGGTTTTTGACGAATCTACCCCCAGGTAAAAAAGACAAATTTATGGAAAAGTAATCGGTCTCAGGCAGATTCTGGTTTTGACAGCGGTTACGAACGTAGAATACTACTGTACAAGGCGGCAAAATATCTATCTGAACATTAGGCGTATTCAACGGCAAGGCAACCCAGCCCCTAGAGCTGCCTAAAACAGTAGGCTGATTATTGCCAACACTTCTGAAAGCAATCCACTGATATTGATCTGAAAAATGTGTTAAATAAGTTAGTCTAGTACCGCCCGCTGGGCTACGAGATATTTCAGGTTGGTCAGCCGTAGCAACGTAAGCCGGACCAAGTACTGTGAATGACCTGCTGCCGAACAACCGACATCTTTGTGGCGTAAGCACTTCAGCTTCGACTGTAAACCTATTGATGTTATTTGGCAGCACATTGGAAAATTGTGCTGAACCTGTTCCCTGTCCGCTAATTAAATTGCCACCGGTTGTAGTCCAAGTCACAGTACTGCCGGGTGGGAAAGCTCCTACTTGTAAACTAATATTAGAACCTGGCGGGCTGCAAACAAACCTAGGCCCCAAGATTTCCTGTGTGGGTTCGCAAGCTGCAGGACAATTGGCTTCAGTGTACGCAGTATTAGTTGCTTCAGACCTTAGAAGTGCAGCTGAACGCTCAGTGAAAAACGGATGCGTAAAATTATGCCTCATGGTATTGGTAGCATTATTTGCGCGAGGCCGCTCGGCCGAGAAATTAGCAATTGAAGCTCCTATTGGCGGTGAGACTACAGGTGAGTTCACAAAATAATTTCTAGGCCTAAACAATGCAAGGTCAGATTGCACGCTTTGACCCAGACCGCTTGCTGCAGGAATGAAGCAGAAAGCAAAGTTTCTTACAGTGGTTTCCGTCATATAAGTAACCACAAATCTGTCCAGCAGGTAAACTGGCGAAAATGTGGAAATATTCGTAGGTGTATCCCCAGTGCTTAAGCTGCCACCCGGTGCAAAATCCCATGCTTTATGACCGTCACCTGCATCTACATTTGCAGTTAAGTTTACAAGATTGTACCGCCTCTCATACACGGCAAAATTGCCTAAAGAGATGACTCTAACTATGTCGTCTATATTAAACGTTACAATGGAGCCTCCAACACTCTCGTTTGGCATACCATTCAGCCTCACTAGTAATCCATGGTCATGCCTTATGAGCCTAAAACTACCGGGGCGGCTAGAGAACCGAACAGAGTAAGAATAAAAGATACGATTGAGAATGTCGTCTTGGCCAATACCACATTCACTACCAAGGGTAGTAGGTACAAATCGATATTGCGCACCAGGTACGTTAGCTACTTGAGCTTGATACCAAGCAAGCCAGGCATTACTGTAGTTTGTATTAAAGGTTAGGCCATCAAAGCTAAATTTAGCAATGAGCATATTATCTGCCGCAGGACAATCAGCTATTGCTATCAGCTCTCTTAAGTAGGTGCCATTCAGAATGGTTTCAACCTGTTGATTTAGCCTACCAATCATGCGGATGCCTGCTGCAGATATTGGTGTTGGATTAATTGCTGCATAAATCCCCCGACCGCTTGCAATTAGCGACCTGGCCAATATTTGAAATGCTACCGGTACATTTGCACCAGAGTGTGGGCTGTCTTGAGTAAAAAGCAGGCTAACGAAGGTGTTGTCAACGTTGTTGTTTGCTTGCACTAGCTGCGCTAAGCCTAATCGGGCTACCAATCCGCCCATGCTAATACCTACCACTACGGCCGGATGATCTGCTAAAACCAGATTAGTTTGCCGGTTTGCGTTCACCCATGCCAGCACTTCTTTAAACAGGTCAGCATTACTCTGAATGCTTGCAGTACTGTTGTTGTAATTTAAAAATACCAAGTCTCGACCATTAGTACCCTGTGATAATTGGGCGTTTCTAAAGTTAAACTCACTTACAATATCTTCATAGGTGGTCCCAGATTGTACGATGTGAGGAGCTACATCATTGAAATCAATACCCTCAAGAACAATAAGGGGATCTCGCAGCAGCCATTGATTCACGTCTCCTACTGGTCTGTTCGATTCTGCAAAACCAATATGGAGAGTGCCACCAGCATGTACCCCTGCTCGTGGTAAAACATTAACGATACGATCTACAACAAATGGCCAGACAGTTGGTGTGTTAGGCTGAGTAGGCCTTCCTTTGGCTGTAACTTCGATTTCGGTAATCAGTGGTGTGCCATTGACTTGAGCATGCACTTTGATGTAAGACACGCCTACTGTAGTTGGGACGAAGCTTATCCCTGAGCCCGGTGTGATAGTTTGAAGTCCTTTGCCGTCTCTTAAATCTAACTTAACTTCTTGCAGCGTAGCACCTCCTATAGCAATTCTAGCAGCGGTCGGCATTACTATATCATATACGCGACCTACCTCAACATAGGTGCGCGATAGCGTTGCTGCCAATAGGTTGCAGGCAATGAATGGCGAGGGGGCATCTCCTACATCCTCAAAATGATCATGTACCCAACGGATCTTTCCGCTTTGCTCAGCATTCTGTGCAAAGCGGTGATACTTCCCACCGGTTACTGCAAGGGCCAGCTGATAACGTGTTGTAGATTGTTCGAGTGCTGCATTTATAATCTCAAATGCTGGCAAGTTCGAAGATAGTTGTGCGTCGAGCAGGGTGTTATACACCCTTTCGTATCTGAAGAAGTCAAACCGGTTGCTGTCTGATGCAATCCCGTTAAACAGCGTAAGGTCGGCGTAGGGTCGTCCTACATCCAACACTATGCCCGAACTGGCACGACTTAAGTTTACTCCTGCCACCAAACGGAGTACATCCGCCTTTACGGAGTCGAAAGCTATCTGTTGCCCAAAAGCGTATTGGAAGGCAAGACACAGCGTTAGGGTCAAAATTTTTCTCATGAAGATTGGGAGGAAGAATGTGGTGAACGTTATATTTGGTCACCGCCAAGTTACACCTAAGACCTTATTTACCCAACTATGTCGAGCAAAATTTTAATCCTGGCCTCGCCCATCCTGCTTTGCCTTGTTGTTTTGACAGGTTGTAGTCGAAGGCAAGATCCAGTGCCTACCCGCCCCTACCGGTTGCCTGCCATCACCGCGGAGGGGCGCAACACTTTCGGCTGTACCATCAACGGAGAGGTGATGGTGGCCATAGACCAATGCGCCAATCCGTTTTGCTTCCCCAACCCAAACTTTGATCCAACTATGGGAATGGTGGTGGGGGGCAGGATGGACACGGTTCGCAATCAACCCCGGTCGGGGGTCATCCTAAATCTGTATGACATAAACGAAGTGGGTCGGTATCGGCTAGACACGTTCGACTTTGTGACGGAGCGCTTTAACGTGCGCAACATGCTGCGGGTGCAGCGCTATGTGGCCCCGGCTTTTTATGTCACTACCATGGACAGCGGCAGCTTCGCCCGGGGGGAGATCAACGTTACCCGCTACGACCTAGTGGCCGCAGGCACGTTCTGGTTCGACCTATACGATCCCTCTAGGTGGCCCGACACGATACGCGTACGCGATGGACGCTTTGATATCCGCTGTGCGTGCCGTTAGCTAAAGTCAATCGGTTTCGTGCAACTAGCAGGCCAACCGCCCCCCTAATCCGGCAACAACGCCCCCAGCAACGCCGAGATGAGCGATACCAGCAGCGAGAACAGCAGCGCCGTAAAAAACCCATCTACCCGAAAGCCCGGCACAAGACCCGAGGCCATGTACACGATAATCACGTTGATGACGAGCAAAAACAGCCCCAAGGTCAAAAACGTGACGGGCAGCGTCAGCACAATCAGCAGGGGCCGCACCACGGCGTTCAGCAGGCCCAGCACCACGGCCACCAGCAACGCCGCACCAAAGCCGCTGACGTGCACGCCGCTAAGCAAATAAGAGGCCCCCATCACAGACAGGGCAGAAACCAACAATTGGATTAAAAACTTCATGGCTTTATCTGGGTTTTTATGGCAGCACGCATGGCCTTTACGCGGCATGCCCGGCCCAAGTTAGCCACGGCAGGCCCACTGTGCCGCGCCGCCAAGGGGCGGGCCCGTGCGGGGGCTCTACCTTTGCAGGGCGCAATGCGCGCAGTATAGCTTCATCTATCAAGCTCAACATAACATACTTAAATGTCTAAAGAGTTGGTTACCAATCGCCTAACCAAGGTTGGTGTGTTCTACGACGGCAACTATTTCTTGCACGTCTCTAACTACTACAACTACGTACACCCCCGCCGGGCGCGGCTTTCCATCGCCGGGCTGCACCAGTTTATCCGCCAGCAGATTGCAGCCGAAGAAGGGGTAGACGTGCGCCACTGCAAAATCGTAGATGCGCACTACTTCCGCGGCAGGCTCAATGCCCAAGAGGCCAGCCAGAAAGGCAACCTGCTCTACTACGACCGTGTCTTCGACGACATCCTCATGTCGGAGGGAGTGGTGACGCACTACCTGCCCATCCGCACCTACTTTGGCCGCCGCGAAGAGAAGGGCGTAGAAGTATGGCTCTCGCTGGAGGCCTACGAGCTGAGCCACCTCAAACAGTTCGACGTCATCGTGCTCATTGCCTCTGACGGAGACTACGTGCCGCTGGCCCGCAAGCTCAACACGCTAGGCACCCGCGTCATGCTCGTAAACTGGGAGTTTGAGTACACCAACGAGGAGGGCGCCAAGATGGTAACCCGCACCAGCTCAGACCTGATCGAAGAGGTAACCTACCCGCTCCCCATGCACGCCATCATCGAGGGCAAGGTGCGCCGCCAGGCCGCCGGCAATGTGGAAGATCTCTTTGTGCAGTCTGCCGCCAGCCGCTTTGCCGGCCCCGCCAACGGTGAGGCCCCCCAGGCCGAGGTAACCGAGGGCGAGCAAGCAACTGGCGAGATCCACAGCCTCAAAAACGGGTATGGATTTATTAAGTACCCACCCAACAACCTCTTCTTCCACTACACCAGCGTGATAGACGGCGAGTTTGCCGAGCTGCAAGAGGGCGACCCAGTGACCTTCACCTTCGCCAAAAACGATGAAGGCCAGCCCATCGCCAAAAACGTCCGCCTGCTCGTAGGCGAGGAGGGCGGGCCTTACTAGGCCTACTGCATTCCCCATCTGGCGCAATTACGCGGCCACCTGTCCCTGTTTATGGCGGGGCAACAGGTGGCCGCCATCTTTGTAGGCAGAACTATGGCAGACGTGCGCATCTCGGTCATCGTACCGGTTTACAACGAGGAGGCCAACCTGGCCCTGCTGCGGCAGCGCCTCACGGCCGTGCTGGAGGGCCTGGCCGGCCCGGCCTACGAGGTCATTTTCATCAACGACGGCAGCCGCGATAAGTCTATCGACATCCTGCACGCCTTCGCGGCCGAGGATGCCCGCCTGCGCTACGTCAACTTCAGCCGCAACTTCGGCCACCAGATAGCCGTGTGGGCCGGGCTGGATCGTGCCCGCGGCCAGGCCATCGCCATCATAGACGCCGACCTGCAAGACCCGCCCGAGGTCATTGCCGACCTCTACGCCCGCCTGCAGCAGGGCTACGAGGTCGTCTATGCCCGCCGCCGCCAGCGCCAGGGCGAGAGCTGGCTCAAAAAAGCCACGGCGCGCGCCTTCTACCGCACGCTGGCCTCCATCACTTCGGTGTCCATCCCCGTAGATACGGGCGACTTCCGCATCGTGGACCGGCGCGTGGTAGAGGTGCTGCGGCAGATGAAGGAGCACAACAAGTTTATCCGCGGGCAAATCGCCTGGGTTGGCTTTCGGCAGACGTATGTGGAGTACGACCGCCACAGCCGCCACGGCGGCACCACGGGCTACACCTACGGCAAGATGCTCCGCTTTGCGCTCGATGGCATCACCAGCTTCTCAGACTTTCCGCTGAAGCTGGCCAGCTATATGGGGTTCTTTGTGGCAGCGGCTTCTTTTCTGATGGGCATCTATGCGCTCTACGGCCGCTTCATCCGCAAAGACTACGTCCCCGGCTGGGCCAGCCTGATGCTGGTGATGCTCTTTCTGGGCGGGGTGCAGCTCTTCTCGCTCGGCATCATCGGCGAGTACCTCAGCCGCATCAGCCAAGACGTCAAGAACCGCCCGCTGTACGTGGTGGCCGATGAGAGCCCGGAGGCCGCAGTTGGGCCTGCTAAGCAAGGTCTCTGACCTTGCTTTCCGCCGCTGCAAGTCTCCGACTTGCTAATTGGTCTAGGCCCGAAGGTGGAAATTAGTTTAGCGGCTTTCGTTCAAATTAGCTTTGCAATAGATTGCAAGTCAGAGACTTGCAGCGGCGGAAAGCAAAGTCGGAGACTTTGCTTAGCAATGGCTAAGTCATAAATTAACAGATAATTCGGGAAACATGTGCAAAGAAGAAACAGGCAGGGAAAAAGCGATAATATTTATCTTCTTTGTTGCCATAATATCGTTTGGCTCTGTAGCCTTCTTTCAAAAACCAAAGGCTGCCCCAGTTTGGGCGATCACTAAACTCTCTACCATAAAAGGTACCATTAGTCATCACTTCTGAAAGTGCATTTCTGTAGTAGGGATAGTCATTACAAAGAAGGGCACAGTTAGCTTCTATTTCCCTCATACTATTATCTGAATCTGGTGTGTTGCCCCCAATCCATACAGTAACTGGCATAAAGGCAATTTTGTATCCACCCTCGAAACGCGTAAGCTCCTCACTTGTAATTCGCTGAAGTTGATCAAGCGCTTCAGTCCACTTATCAAAGGTACTTTTCTCCGGATTGGTGGTTTTACGGCCTGTTATCCATCCATGTTTAAGTTCTAGCAGAACATGGCGTTTGCTGTTTAATCGAATAAAGTAGTCAATAAAACCTCTGGTTTCTTCTCGCCCACTAGGTGAGCTACCATCAGATTTGGTTTGCCGAAAGGTCTCCCATTCCATCATAAACCTATCGGTCCGCTTGGCAATCCCAGGCATTATAAGGCTGTGTATACATTTCTCATTATTGGCAAAAGGAGGATGAAAGTCGGCTTCGTCATCCATCCATGAGTAAGAGTTGCTTACTATATCCTTTACCATTCCGCTGAGTAGTTCCTCTACGGACTCTCCATTACCTTGCCACCTTTTATCAAGACGGCTATCAAAAACTAACTCTTGTGTCCTCATGCGCACATAGATAACCAATCGAAAAAAAACTTCCAAGAGGTATTTCTAAGTCCCCAGCTAAGCAAAGTCAGAGACTTTGCTTAGCAAGTTCACTCTAAATCAACCCCATAAACGACAAGAGCCAGAGCCGCACCTGCAGCTCTGGCTCTTGTCGTGTGAAGTAGGCCTCAACCCCTACACCTGCCCCGCCACCGGCTTGTGGCCCCGCAGGCCGTACCAGACGATGTAGGCATAGCACACCACCGGCAGCAAAAACGCCACCTGCAGCGACTCCACATCGGCCAGCTTGCCGAAGAAGAGCGGCACCACCGCCCCACCGACGATGGCCACGTTGAGCAGGCCGGAGGCCTCCTCGGTGTGGCGGCCCAGGCCAGCTACGGCCAGGGTGAAGATGGTGGCAAACATGATTGAGTTCATGAGGCCCACGGCCAGCAGGCTGTACATGGCCAGCTCGCCGGTGGTAGAGATGGAGACCAGCACCAGGGCGATGGCCCCAATGGCATTGAAGGCCAGCAGCTTGCCGGGGTTGATCTTGTTGAGCAGGTAGGCACCGGCAAAGCGGCCCACCATGGCCCCGCCCCAGTAGTAGCTCACCATGTGGCCGGCGGCTTCGGCGCTCATGCCCATCACCGAGGGCGACTCCAGGTAGCTGACGATGTGGCTGCCGATGGCCACCTCGGCCCCCACGTAGGTGAAGATGCCCACGCAGCCCAGCACCAGGTGGGTGAAGTTCCACGCCCGGCGGCCGTCTTTGGCGGCCCCGTCTGCAAACGAGATCTTGGGCAGCTTGAGCATGGCCAGAAGCGCCGCAATAGCGACCAGCACCCCGGCGATGTAGAGGTAGGGAATCTGCACGGCCCGCACATCTACCTGGGCGGTAGGGTCTTTGGGCAACTGGCTCAAAATGAGGGCCGAGCCTACAAAGGGCGCAATGGTGGTGCCCAGCGAGTTAAACGCCTGCGTAAGCGTAAGCCGCGCCGGCGCAGACTGCGGCGGGCCCAGGATGGCCACATACGGGTTGCCCGCTACCTGCAGCAGCACAATACCCGAGGCCAGCACAAACAGCGAGCCCAAAAACAACCCGAACGACCGGCTGTCTGCTGCCGGAAAAAACAGCGCGCAGCCCAGCGCCGCCAGCAAAAAGCCCGCCAGCATGCCGCCCTTGTAGCCAATGGCATGTACCAACTTCCCCGCCGGGATGCCCATCACGAAGTAGGCCCCAAAGAAGCAGAGGTTGATCAGGTTGCCCTGCGTGTAGGTGAGCGAGAAGGCCGCCTTCAGGTACGGAATCAGGATGTCGTTCAGGCAGGTGATGAAACCCATCATGAAAAACAGCACCGTAAGCGAGGCCAGGGCCGAGGTGTAGTTCTGCCGCGGGGCCCCAGAGGCCTCAAGGCTGGCAGCTTGTGGAGTGGCAGACGCCAGAGCCATAAAAAGTAGGTAGGTGTTAGGTAGAGGAGATAAAAATACCGAGGGCCACCAGGCCCAAGGCGTAAAAGTATGGCATGCGGAGGGTTATATGCCAAGATTTGCGGGGTTAAGGCGCGGGCCCAGGTCTCCCCAAGGGGTTGGTCCCGGTCTCCCTATGCGCTGGTCCCGGTCTCCTGACCGGGACCCACCCACGGAAGGCCCCGCGGTCTCCTGACCGCTGAAGGGGAGGGTGTGGGGTGCGGAACGACAGCTACGGGGCCACCCCCGGGTGGGGCCGCCCAAGGGTTTGAGGCCGCCCCAGGCTGAAGCCGTGGGGCAACTAGGATAGCGACGGCTAAAGCCGAACGCTTTTGCCCTCCGCCGCTCTCGCCAGCCTCAAGGCTGGTGCCTGGCAGGGCCGGAAGCGTCCCGCTTCCGCGCCGTTGGCGAAGAACGTCCCTTCCACGTACCTGGCCCGTGTACCAGGTCCCGGTTTGCAACCGGGACCTGGTACACGGCTGCCGGTTTGTAACCAGCCCCAAAGTCAAACGTCTTGTAGAAGCAAACCTGCCTAGACCGCTATATGTAGTACACCGCCGCTATGCAATTGAGCAGGCCACCTTTCTTGGCCAGAGCCTTGCAGTCGATGGATTTTGCAGGTTTATTTAAGTGTTTTTCTATAAGCTCTCGCGCTGGTTCGTCTTTTTTATGGCCAAATTGTGGCACCAAGACCACATTGGGCAGCTCCAGGTAATTGATGTATAGGCCGGTGCAGTCGATGCCTTCTTTGTCGGCTTTGCGTGACACCTCGTAATAAGGAAGCTCTACCTGCTTCCATTTTTTGCCTGTCTGGGCATTCAGGGCCGGCACGGTCGTCGTATCCCCTTTACACACAAAGACAGTATCGTCGTTGATGATGCGCATATAGGTATCTATGTGGCCGGCATAATCGTGTGCTTCGTAGGGTACCAGCACCACCTTTTTTGCTAGCGCATGGCAGAGTTGCTTATACAGCTCTGCGAAATCCAAGCTGTGATTGTCAATAAATATCTTGGAAGTTACGAATGCAAATTCCCCGTGCAGCAGCACGTTGCCGCCATCTATGATCAAGTCGCTGTCCTTTTCCGTGTATTTAGACAAATACCTACTGTAATCCAGTGGATCCGTTTTCAGATTTACATAACGCTCCAGCCTTAAGTAGTCTGGATCGAATACAAACTGAACGAAAAGATTAGAATCAACCTGAATCCGGGCAAAATCCCGGATGAAGGGTTCTTTGCAACCGGATACCAGCGCGGTGGTGTAGCCATAAGATTTGATTGCCTCTAGAATTGCATTGTAGGTAAGAGGAAATTCAGTGTTTAACAAATCTGCAAACAGAATCTTTACGCTCCCCTTAGGGTGGAACGGCTTGGCACCCTTAAACTCTCTGCCTGCCTCCAGGATGGCGGCCTGGGCTTCTAACAGCCGATTGTAATAGTCTCGGATGCCTTTGGCCCAGTATGCCTTAAAGTCAACGGCGCTGACAATGTCGTTCTTGGCATTGTTGCACAGGTAGCAAGCCTTGGCCAAATTGATCTCGTTCTTCTTGCCGGGCCTGAAGGGATCCAGGTGCTCGTTCTCCAGGGCTTTGCCCCGCTGATAACGCTTAGAGCGCAAAAAGCCGAAGGTGTGCAGGGCATTTAGTTCTTCTTGGGAGATGCCGCAATAGCAGCATTTGTCATGTGAAGTTATTTCCATGCGCGTTTTTTGCCTGCAAGATGGCATAGCATCCAAAACCAGTCAAGAAAAATATTTATTATATTAATTATATATAATATATAGGGCTTAATGCGCTGACGGGGAGGTAATTACATTCGTCGAAAATTTCACTTAGTGGGTTTCCTTTCCCGATGTGCTACAAGGTTTTGCCTGGGTTGTAAGGCGTAGGTGGTAGCTGGTATGTTCTTTATATCTATTAAGTACTGGCAACCCCTGACCCCACAGACATTCCACTCTGGCAAAGTAGCCCCCAAGGCTTCCAGACCTACCAATGATTTGGCCAACGGTACAGAGTCTCTCCCTCTACCCTGGCGCGGGTGAGGAGCCAGGGGTCGGGGGTTGCCCGATAGCCCGTTCAAGTTTCAACTTCCTGTTTTAACAACATTCCCTCTTGCATTGTACCTTAGCCGGTGCAGAAGCTAGGCCCGTGGCATAAGCCATCAAGCCGCTGCTTACCTCCCTGAATACGGATAACATGGCAAACCTATACCGCGTGCTTTGTTGGGCCTTGGTGCTGGCATGGGCAGGCATGGCCCAGGCATGGGCGCAAGCCACGGTGTACCTGGCAGACGGGGCCCGCATACCGGGCCAGATACAACAGATTACGCGCAGCCATATAGAGCTTGTGCCAGACGGCCAGGCGGCCGTCCAACAGGTGCCCCGCGCCAAGGTGCTGGCCCTCTTCAACCGCAAGGGCGATTTCTTGCTGCTAGACTCTGCCAGCAAAGCGCCAGACTCGGTGGCCGTGCGCCGCTTCCTCAACCCCAACGACCCTGCCCTGGAGGCCGACATCATCGTGGCCCGCAACGGCAAATCAACCGTGGCCCACATCACCGGCGAAGACATGAACCGCGTCTATGTAGAGGCCCGCGGCGGCGTCCGGTTCGACTGGGAGAAGCAAAAGCTGGCCGCCGTCATTCGCAAAGACGGGCGGCACCAGGTCTTTGGGCCTATGGGGCCGCTCATGCCCGCCCTCCGCACGGCCTCGGCCGAGATGCCCACCCTCAAAGAGCAGGCCCAGACGATGAAACTCGTCAAAGTGCAGGAGGGCGACACAGACCTGCCCTTCGACAAAAACCTCTTTGAGCGCAAAATCCTCCAGAAGGTTGACGACCTGGGCCGCTACGTCCGCATCATCGCCGACAAGAAAACAGAGCTAGACGAGGCCAACCGCACCATCAACCTCGCCTGTGCCCTCTTCTTAGACGAAGACCGCCTCGTAGAGGTCACCCAACCCAACCGCGACAGCGAGCTCTACAAAATCCGACAGTACCTCAACAAGCTCAAGCTGCTGCGCTACCAAGACGTGCGGGTAAGCTGGTACAACGTGTCGTTCGTATCCAAGCTCCGCCTCGGGCCCGACGGGCGCTACTACGGCACCGTCAGCTTCGACCAGAAGTTTGAAGGCTACCAAGAGGGCAAGCTCGTCTATGCCGATAAGGTGCGCAAAAACATCGAGATCGTCGTAGACAAGTATAAGAAGGTGGTGGATGGCAAAGAAGAAGACGGCTGGGAGGTTTTCTTGTCTGACATTGGCGTAAAGCGCTCAGTTTAATGCAGAGAGCAAGCATGTGGCAACGGCTGGCAGGCTTTACCTGGGCGCTGCTTTGGGCATGTGGCTTGGCAGCTACGGCAAGCTGGGGGCAAAGCATCCCCGGTGTGCCCCTGCCGGGCAAGCCGCTCCAAAAGAAGTTTACCGCCTCTGTCGATCAGCTCGATGAGTTCATAGACCGTTTCAACCATAAAGACCCCATGTTCGTGGAGGCCTTCCCGAACCGGCCGCAGCGCCCCCTCTGGGCCGAGCGGGCGTTTCTGATCCGTACGCTCATCAACCCCAAGGCCCGGCTAGACCCCAAGGTGGTAGATGCGTTCGTCAAGCAGGTATCGGGCCCGCCCAGGGCCATTATGCTCAACCTAGAGGATAAGCATTGGTATGCTGCCCTGCAATGCCGCCTCGTATATGACGGCAAACCCGTTGTGGCCAAGCTGGTGCTGGGTTTTGAGCAAGACAGCAACGGCGTGCAAGCCTGGCGGCTGCGGGCCGTGCAGGCCGCATGGCTGGCAGAGGCAGGGGGTACCCCCGCCAACCTGGCCCAGGGCCGCCGCCGAGGCCTCAACCCGGCCAGCCATGGCAACGGGTTTATTGCCCTGCACCGCGCATTTGCCAGCGCAGATCGCTTTGGCGACAACCTGTCTGACTCTGCCACCACCGATGCGCATTCCTTTGCCGGGCTGGTGGCCGCCCAACGCCTCAAGCTAGAGCGGGTGACGAAGGTCGTCTTCCACTTCTTGCAGGTAGATGGGTACGTCTTCAGCGTGGCAGACGTCACCGCCAAAGAGGGCGAGCCCAGCGGCTACCTCATCGGCTCGCTGGCCAAGGCCGGGGCCGAGGCCAAGCGGAAGTACCGGCAGGCCGGGCTGGCCCTGGCCAGGTAGCAATTGGGAGTGCCAATCATCGCACCGTTTCTGCCGCTGGTGTGCCTCCAGGGCCCGCTTGCCCAATAACTGCAGCCTCTAGCCAGGGCGGCTGGTATCTTTGGCGGGTCCGTGGCTCTGTAAGAGAACGGCCCATTCACGCTTTATGAGAAGTTTGCTAACCCTTTGCCTGGTTTGCCTGGCTATGGCTGCCCAGGCCCAAATACATCCTTCATTTCGCAAGCTGGCCCAAAGGGCCACCGAGGCCACGGGCCGCACCCGCCCGCAACCTACGCCCCGCCCACAGCTTAACGGTGATTTTGACATCTTTCTGGGCTCTGCCCGGCTGGGGCGGTCGGCGCAAATCAGCCGCCAAACGGGCGATAGCCTCCAGGGCTACACCAACGCCTACCTGGCACGCCTGAGCTACACCGCCGCAGGCCAGCCAGACACCATCTTGTACCGCGACTCAAGCTCTAATGCCATTATTGGGCGCCGCATCTTTGGCTACACCGCTACGGGCAAAGTAGCCTCCATACAAGACGAGGACAGCAACTTCGAGCCAACCTTCCGCGAGCTCTACACCTACGACGGACGCGACTCCGTTGTGCGTGAGGTCTCTCAACAGGCCGGGCCAGGAGGCATGTGGATGACGACCTTCGCCACCGCATACGGGCGCACCTTCGACGCGCAAAACCGGTTGACGGCCCAGATAGACTCTGGTTACGACGAGACAACAGGCCTATACGTGGCCAACTTCAAATTAGAGTTTTCTTATGCCGGGGCATCGCAGATGCCCAACCGGATTGATATCTTCGATACGGCGGCCGGCGCCTGGGAGCAGTCTGCACGGCTGGCCAACATCACCTGGGTAGATTTTACGCGTTTCCGCCCCGCACGGGCCGATTTGCAGATCCAGGCCCCAATCTTTGGATGGATTACACTCGGCCGGTTAGAAGGTGTATTGACGGGCCAAACCTACGTGCTTACCACCAACGAGCGCAGCAGCCCACTGGGCCCGCTAGAACCTTCTAGCCGCACCACAGAGACTGAAAATGCCCAGGGAGACCGAATCCTCAACCGCGACGAGTCTTACGATGCTACCACCAGCACCTGGACCTTGTCGTTTGAAGAGGTGTCAACCCTGGCCTACAACCGCACCGGAGGCAACCTCAGCAGCCGCGAGACCATTGTAAGAGGGGGCTTCGGCCCGGCCACCCTAGAGCGTTTCTTGTTTGCCGATGCCGCAACGGCTGCACGCCCCACCACGCACATTGCAGCCCTGGAGGTGCGCCCCAATCCGGCCTCTGGCCAAACCTGGGTCTATGGTCCTATGGGTGCTGCCGCACAACTCTACACGGCCACAGGCCGGCTGGCGCGCCAGTTTACGCTGCAGCGCGGCGGCACCTTGCTGCCGCTGCAAGGGTTGCCCGCAGGCATGTACTATGTCCGCGTAGGCCGCCAGAGCCTGCGCCTGGCAGTCCAGTAGTGTCTTAACCCCCTGACAGGATTCTACTCCCCCTCTCCCCTGGAGGGGGAGAGGGGGCTGGGGGGTGAGGGGGTGCGTCCCTTGCACAGGGGGCAGGCCTGCCGTCGCTTTTTAGGCAGGTACCTTTGCCCTGGAAAAACCCTGTGGTGTATCAGCTGGCCTGTGCAACTTCCTTTCCCCTACTTCTGGCAAAGCAGTGGCCACGGCCAGACCGTCTGGCGTGCCCTGGCTGCACGCCAACGATTGCCCTACCGCCGAGAAAGGATTGCCACGCCAGACGATGATTTTCTGGACCTGGACTGGCTGCCCGCACCCGGAGCGGCCGCGTCCGAGGCCCCGCTGCTCGTCTTCTGCCACGGGCTAGAGGGCGACAGCCAATCGAGCTACATTCCCCTGACGGTGGAGGCCCTGCGCCGTCACCACAACTGGCCCGTGTTGGCATGGAACTACCGCAGCTGCTCGGGCCAGCTCAACCGGCAGCCCCGCTTCTACAACCTGGGAGACACGGCCGATCTGGAGACCGTGCTGCGCCATGCCCATGCCCTGGGCTACAGACGTTTGGTGCTGGTGGGCTTCTCTGCCGGGGGCAGCATCGTGGTCAACTTTTTGGCCAAGCGGGCAGCGCAGGCCCTGGCACTCGGCGTGGTAGCGGCAGCGGCCATCAGCGCGCCCATGGACCTGGCCGGCGGGGCCGCCATGCTAGAGCGGCCGGGCAGCCTGTTTTATAACCGCCGCTTCTGCCACAGCCTGGCCGCCAAGGTGCAGGCCAAGGCTGCCCACATGGGCAGCGCCTTTCCGATAGCAGTGGCCGGGCTAGAGCGCGTACAAACGCTGCGCCGCTTCGACGATTGGGTCACAGCTCCGCTCCACGGCTATGCCTCTGCGGCAGACTATTACAGCCAATGCTCAGGCCTTGGGTTGCTGCCGCAAGTACCCGTACCCCTACTGCTCTGGAACGCCCGCAACGACCCCTTTTTGTCAGAGGCCTGCTTTCCGCCCGAGGCCCGCTCTGGGGCCTGGCCGCAGGTGCGTGGCATCTACCCGGCCCAGGGTGGCCACTGTGGCTTTACCATGGCCAATGGCTCGGCATTGTTAGAAGCTACAACGCCCGGAGGCCATTGGCACCGGGCGTTATTCAGGTAGGTGGTTTTTGCCTAAAGTTGCTCTTCAGACCCGGTGGCAAAGGCCGGCTCTATGCCCTGTACGCAGGTGGCCGCTACAGGGTTGCGTTGGGCGTACCACGCTCGCCAAGGGCACCGTGGGGTACGCTGAGCTGTTTCACAAAGACATCAACATTAGGGTCTGAATGGGTGCCGAAGGCGTCTATGAGCAGGCCTTGGGTGCCGCCTGGGGTTTGTAAGGCATAGATGATAGTCATGTCTGACGGGTCAGACTCGCCCTCAAAGCGGTGGAACTCCACCACCTGCACCTCTGCCGCGCCGTAGGTGGTTGCGGCGTTGTGCGCATCTACCAGTTGGCAGGCCTCGTTTACGCTAAACTCAAAGCCAAAACCTCTGGCCTTCAGGGCTTGCGTGGCTTGGCTCAAGGTATCGTATTGGTTGATGTTGACAGACATGGCGGCAGGTTGAATTTGAGGCCGTTTGCACGGCATATTCTACGCAGCGCCAGCGCATGGGGTTGGCCGGAGCCGAATTTTTTGCCGCATGGCCCGGTTATGCTGGCAAAGACCACCACCCCATGGACCAAAGCCCCAGCCCCACCGATAGCCTGGCCCAGGCCGCCGCCCGCCAGATCCGCAAACTGTATTACGTTTTGCTGCGCGTGCTAGAAGAAGACCGCTTTTTGCCCGCCGACGAGCTAGACGTAATGGCCACACGTCTGGCGCGCATCTTCCGCAACGGGGCTGGCATCTACCAACGGCGCAACCTGGCACCACAAGACCTGCGCGACGACTTCGGCCTCCTCTTCGAGGCCCTCATCCAATCTACGCTGAAAGACGAGCTCTACGAGCAAACGGCCAACCTGTCTCGGGTGCGTGCCCGATTTGAGGCCCAAACCGCCGACACCGCCCCAGATCTCTGGCCCAGGCCTGCCGCCATGGCTCCAACAGAGGCCAGGCAACCCTTATAAAAAAGAAAACCCGCGACCACTGGGCCGGCGGGCTTTCGAGTTTACAATCACACACTATTTGCCCAAAAGTACTACCCACATTTTATTTGGCAAGCGCTTCTGAAAAATTTTAGATGAATCGTAAAAAAACGGCAAAAAATTAAGAATCATCTAAAGAAATACACGTAAATAGACCCATCTGGCAGCCTATTAGTCAAAGAAACTGCAAAGTCTCACAACAAAGGTGTGCCTAATAATCTTTGCCCAACAACGTACAACAGGTAGCAAACGTGGGGTAGTAGCTTGTAAGTGCCTTAGATTGTTTTGTGAGCTTCGGGCTCCTGCAGGGCTATTCCAAACTCGGCAGAGAGCCAGGGTGCGGGTATGCGGTAGTGGGGTAGCAAGGTGCGCACCAGGTCTAGCTTCAGGGCTGGAGGCAGGGCGTCCTCGTCGGGCAGAAACTGAAAGCGGACGCCTGCCACGGGCATACCCAGCCGCTCCATGCGGGGCAGCAGTGCCGTGTTTATTACCTCCTCTACCCACTGCGCATCTGCGCGGAACAAGGCCTGGCCGATGCGCTCGTGTACCTGCGCCTGCGCCAGCGATCCGCCCCGGTCTGTCGTCATGGTCTGGCCCAGCACCAGCTTGCTTAGTTGCTCGTCAGCAAATCGGCAGAGCGGCTCGTAGCCAGCCTGGGCGGCGTTGCCTTGGGCAAATTCGATGCGGTCGTCCTTGTCGAAGACGCCCCAACCCGCTGCCCCCAGCGTGTTGAGCATCTCGCCCACACGGGCGTACTGTGCAGGGTCGTCCAAGGCAGTATGCGCAGCGCGGAAGGGCATGCCAAACAGCTCTAGGTAGCGGTTCCAGTAGGCAAGTGCCTGTTGCTTGGCCAACACCAGCGGCACGGCCTGGGCCAGCAGCCCCAGCGGGCTGCCCGGGCTCAGGGGCACGGCCCAGTCGGCATAAGGCGGCTCGTCGTAGCGCAAGCGCAGGCCGCCCTCGGTTTCTACCTCCTGGCTTTGAGGCCAGAGCTGTTGCTCGGGTACATTGCTGGCGTGGGCAAAGCCTCCGGCAGGGCGGGGAGGCCCCAGCTGCACCAGCCCTGGCCCCCAAAAAAGAGCACGCACGGCCAGCCGCTTAAAATCTGCAAACCAAGCCCCGGCCAGGGCATCTTCGGCATCAGGGGCGGGCTTGCCATTGGGGCCCAGCAGTTGGTAAGGGCGGCTGGTGGTGGCCAGTGTCCGCTGCTGCAGCACGCTGGCCAGGTGGGCGTCTTGCACGGCTTGCTCGTAGAGGCCCACCAGCAGCTTGCGGTTGCCGTTGCGGGCCTGCCGCATGGCAGAGCGGTAGGTGTCCATACTGGGCTCGGGCAGCCAGGGGGCAGTGCGGCGCTGTGGTGGGGGCAGCGGATTGTGGCGTGCCTGCCCCTGGGCATGCAGGCGGCCTAGCCAGGTGGGTAGGCGGTTAGGCAAAAGAGAGAGCCAGCTCATCGGGTACCTCCCTTCTGCCCATAACAGGCGCGGTATAGGGCCTCAAACCGGGCCGGGTCTTCGGCCTGCAGGCGCGCCAACCACTGCGGATTGTGGCGCTCCCACTGCCTGAAAGTCCGCTCCGGCTGCCCATTTGCCCTGGCCGTAGCCTGTGGCAGGGGTGTATAGGCCGATGCAACGGCTGCCGATGGCGCAGCCAGCCGCCCTTCCAACGCCGTTAGCTGGGCCTCCAGCGCAGCCAGTTGGGCCAGCAGGGTGGCCAGCCCCTCGGCCGGGGCGGCGGGCGGTTGGCCTGCCGATGCATCAGGCGCGGGCCGGGCTTGCAGCAGGGTGGCCTGCAGTGCTTCTATCCCAGCCTGGGCCTGGGCGCGCAGGGTTTGCTCTAGGGCGGGCTGGGGGGCTTGGCCTGCCAGGTCTGTGGCCAGCCCCAGGGCCAGTGCTTCAGAGGCCGTCAGCCAGGTTTCGGCCTGCATCATGGTGGCCAGTCTGCCGTCTGACAGCGCTGTTACGTCGGCGTACATCTTCAACACAGACTGCCGCACGCGCTCTAGAATCAGGGCGTTGCCGGGGTCTTCAGCCTCACCCTCGGCCGTCAGGCTCGGGTTGTGCAGCATCAGCATAGACCATGGCGCCATGTGCCGGTGCCGCCCCGCCAAAAAGAGCAGCCCTGCCATAGAGAGGGCCAGGCCGTCGGCCCAGGTGTGTACCTCCATGCGGGTGTGGCGCAAGGCGGCAAACAGGCTATAACCCTGCGCCACCGAGCCCCCGGCCGAGTTGATGCGCAGGTGGATGCGCGGGCAGCCCTCGGCCTCTAGCCGCCAGACCTCGCGCGCCAGCGCATGGCCGTCGGCATGGCCGGGCCCCAGGGTGTCGTAGAGCGTCAGCACAGGCTCGCCCGCGGGGATGGGCAGCAGGGTTGCGCCGCTTGGGCTTAATGGTTTTTCTGTTGTCATAGGCTGCAAACCAACGCTTGCGCCAAGCGGGCATGCGGTTTTTGGCACAAGCCCGGCGCGCCGCCTGCCTTTGGCGACCTGCCGCTCACCCCCCAAATACAACCATTGGCAAACGCCACCTGAGGCGGGCGGTAGGCCCGGGGCATACCTTCGGCAACAGATGCTTACCGCCACCCACATCAGCCCGGCCCTTAGCCAAAAGATGCGCTTTTGGAGCTTTGCCTCTATGTTGGCCTTGGTGTTTGTACACGGCTACAACCTGCGCGACAATTACCTGCAGCCCTTCACCATGCCCGGCGAGCCCATGACGGCCACCGCCTTTGGCGAGTACCTGCTGGCCAACGGCCTGTTGCGCTTCCGTATTCCGATGCTGTTTGCCATCAGCGGCTACCTCTTTGCCTTGGGCGACGCTCGGCCCTTTTGGCCTCGGCTGGGCCGCAGGCTGCGCACATTAGGGGTGCCTTACCTGGCCTGGTGTGCATTGGCCATCGGCCTGGCAGCCCTGCTTACCTGGGCACACCCCCTTACCCGGCAGGCCGTGCTGGGTGCCCAGTTGGGCGCGTTTGGCATGCAGCCCGTCTGGCAAGCCCCGTGGCAAGCCTGGACCAGCGCCTTCACCTTCGAGCCACTGGGCTTTCAGCTCTGGTTCATCCGTACGCTGCTGCTGTGCAACCTGCTCTATCCCCTGTGGCGGGCCATAGTGCTTGGGCCTGCCTGGGGCCGTTGGGTAGCCTACACGCTGCTGGGCCTGGCCTGGGTGCATGGCCTAGAGATTCCCTTTGTGGTGCCAGAGGGCTTGCTGTTCTTTTTGCTGGGTGTGCAGTATGCCAAGCGGGGGTTGCCTGCCGGGCCTCCCTGGCCGGTGTGGCTGGCCGCCACCCTATGGGTAGGCCTTTGCGTAGCCAAGACCTGGGTGGCCTTCCATGTAGAGTGGCATGCCCTGGTGCCCAACCCCCAAACAGGCGACGATTACGTGCTGCGCCTGCTGCTGCCTGCCGGTAGCCTAAACTTGCCGCAGCCTGCCTACTTCTTGGGTATGCTGCTGGTGCACCGCCTGGCCGAGGTAGCCGGCCTCATCACCGCCTGGTACGGCCTAAATGGCCTTGCTCGCCGCGCCATGGCCTGGCGTCCGTTTGCCTGGGCATCGGCCTTCAGCTTCTTTCTGTTTATGGGCCACGAGCCGCTGCTGCATTACGTGCAGGGCACCCTCAACCTGGCCGTGCCGCACTTTGCCCTTTACCGCCTGGCTACCTACCTGCTGGTGCCCAGCACCGTCATCGCCTTGTTGATAGCCGCCGGGGCCGCCTTGCGGGCCGCCTGGCCCCAGGCCTACCGCGTGCTTACGGGTGGCAGGGGCCAGGGGCTCTAGGGCTGATTCTGCCTTAAATCTCGCGCCACTTAATGGTGCAGCCGATGGCCTTGGTGCTGGCAGGCTCAGCCGGTTTGCCGGCCAGCAGATTGCCAATGGCCTGCTCTACGTACTTGGTTTTGACGCCAGAGGGCTCGTTGGCATTGTCGTCTATGGCACCGATGTAAGAGACGGCAAAACCGTCGCCCTGCCGCGTCAGTACATAGACGTGGGGTGTGCGTGCCGCTCCGTAGGCTTTGGCAATCTGCTGCGTCTCATCCCACAAATAAGGAAAGGTAAAGCCCTTCTCTTTGGCGCGGACCTGCATCTCGGGGTAGGCATCTTCGGGCTGCTTTTTGGGGTCGTTCGGGTTGATGGCGATGACAGGGTAGCCCTTGGGGCCATACTGCGCTTGCAGCGCCAGGATGCGGTCTTCGTACAGCTTGCTAAAGGGGCAATGGTTGCATGTAAAGACGACGATGGCCCCCTTGGCCCCGGCAGCCGCCTCTAGCGAGAGCATTTTACCGTCCACGTTTTTGAGCGTGAAGCTGCGGGCTTTGTCGCCCACCTTGTAACCGTCGCCAGCGTAGCTGCTGAGCACCACGGCCAGGGTTAGTAGAAGCGTCCAGATCGTTTTCATGATTTTGGGTGGCTTAGCCTGTTAGGGCATTGTTGCCGCCAAGCTAACACGTTCTGGCTCAAAAGGATTGTTAACTCTTGCAAACGGGGCGCCTACCGGGCCGCAAACCGCTCTTTCAGCTCCGTCCAGCAGGGGGTGGCGCTGGTTTTGGCATCGCGCCAGCGGGCTATTTGCCACTCGTTGGCGGCATTGCGGCTCAGGCTGAAGACCAGGTTGCCCGTAAACAAGTACTCCCTAAAGGTGGTGTCGGTGTGGTAGATCTGCAGCCGGTAGTCGGCCACATACTCTACCGAGTCTGGCGTAATGTTGTTGGTGCGGGCGTTGGTAAAAGCCAGGCTGTTGCGGGTAGTGCCATCTTTCACCCGGTTTAGATTCCGGATGACATCCAACTCGCTCGGCTGCAGCGCCCATTGCGAGAAAAGGCCCACATTGTTGCGCGCCACACCTGGATCCGGCAAAAAGACGTAGCCAGTAGGTACAAAGCAGCGCTCGTAGTTGGCTACGTTGAGGCGCGTGGTGGCCGCCGTCAGGTTAGAGAGCAGGATCTCTGGCTGAAGCGGTGGGGCAAAATCAGACGCCGCCCCCGGCTGCGCAGGCTCTCTGGTGCGGAAGCAGGCTGTCAGAAATTGACTGCATAACAACAACGCAAACATGCTCTCGCGCAGCTTAACTGCATAAGGCTTAATCCAGCCGCTGTCGCGCAGCGGGCTATTACCACTACCCCAACACCATCTCAAAATCCGTGAGCACATTCATGTAGTTGATATAGGCGTCGTACGGGTTCTTGTACGGCGAAAAGCTCTGGTGCACCGGGTCTCGCCAGTACTTGGTGCTCATGTAGTAGAAGTGGTCGCTGGTTTGGAGGCGGCCCCAAACCTCGAGCACGTTGTCGTCTTTGCTGGCGCGTACGCGCTCTTCCAGGGCATAGATGCGGTTGAGGGCATCTTTCTGCATGTGGTCGGCCGTCCAGGCGCCCAGGTCTCGCTCGGCGTCGGCCCAACTGGTGGGGTGGGGCACGTCGTAGGTAGTGCTGGTGTCGGCTAGGGTGGCGGCCAGCTCCGTGGGGGTGGCAAAGCCCTGGCCATTACCCAGCACGTACTTGGGCAGCGCCTCCATAAAGTCGAAGATGCCCGACTCGCGCTTGCGGTGCTCGCCAAAGGTCTCGTAGTCCAGAAAGATGTTGGCCGTCTCGACACCCTCTTGCGTCAGCAGCGCTTTGAGCCAGCCGGCGTAGGTGTCGGCCTTCAGCGGCCAGGCGCTCCAGCTTTGGTCCGTAAAGCGGAAGGCGATATCGTCGGACAGGCGGTAGTTGCGCAGCAGCACGGCCATGTCGCCCTCTGCCGAGCGCTGCACGTGGTTGGGCGTCAGGTTGTTGAGCAGGTAGCGATCTACGCCCTCGGCCAGCACGGCCTTAAAGCCCAGGCCCGCCAGGGCGGTGGGCAGACTGTTGTCGTAGATCAGCTCCGTGTTGCGGAAGCTCGTCGTCCGGTAGCCCAGCAGCGTTTGCACCTGCTGGCGGTGTGCCTCTACCTGGCGCAGGAACTCCTCCCGGCTAAAGAGGTAGGCCAGCGAGTGGTACTGCGTCTCGTTCAGAAACTCTACGCAGCCTGTGGCAGCCAGGGCGCGAAAGCTCTCCAGCACCTCAGGGCAGTACTGGGCCATCTGCTCCAGCGCCGTGCCCGAGACGGAGTACGTAACCTTAAAGCGCCCCTCGTACCGGTCAATGAGCTTGAGCATCAGCTCGTTGGCGGGCAGGTAGCACAGGTCTGCCACGCGCTGCAAGATGGCGTAGTTCTGCTGCGTGGCCCCATAGTTGTGGTCGGCCCCGATGCGGAAGAAGCTGTAGTCCTTCAGCCGATACGGCTGGTGGACCTGGAAGTAGAGGCAAACCGTACCCACGGGCAATGCTAAAGTAGAATCGATATGGCTGTTGGTCAGAATGTTATTGCGGGTGTAGGCTGGTCTTGCAATCTAACGTGTAAAGCCGCATTACCTCTGGCCTTGGGGTCGGATATCTGGGGGCGGAAAGTGCGGGGTTAGTTTGGCGACACAACCCAATACAAGCGCCTTGCGAATGATAGCCGCCAGTTGATGCTTTTGCTTCTTACCTGCTTGTCGGAATCGCTCATAAAATACGGCTTGGCGATAGGCGGCTGGTACAGGCTTTTGGTAAAGCTAAAGATAAAGCACCATGAGCCAAGAATAATTCTCAAGAATATCCTTTGTAACAAAGTAATAGTCTCGCACAGATCGTTGCAGAATAAACATGGCCCCCATGTTCATCAGCATATCCGTATGAAGCTGGCCTGATTTTTTTATTGGCGTTGAGCAATGCTCTACCAGATAGCTACCCGTTACCTTGTTATTAGGAGCCCGCTCTTCCTCCGATGTATAGCCATAAAATCGAAGGGCGCAATAAAATAGGAGGTTGTCCCATTCCTCGGATTGAGGATCTTCTTGCAATTCAGGAAACTCCCCGGGAAAATAGGTGCCTAGCCAACGGATAATCATTTGCTTCGTTGAGATATGTGATCGTCTTTACCCCGCCACCATGCTATACACCTCCAACACGTCGCGGGCGCTGTCGTCCCAGGTGAGGTGGCGCAGGTCTTTGTTGGTGTTGGCCACCAGGTCTCGGCGCAGGCCCTCGTAGTTGAGCAGGGCAAAGAGGAAATTGGCAAAACGGTCCGTATCCCAGAAGTCGGCCTGCAGGGTGTTGGGCAGCACCTCGCTCACGCCGCTTTGGGTAGAGACGATGACGGGCACCTCAAACTGGGCCGCCTCTAGCGCCGAGAGGCCAAAGGGCTCCGATACCGAGGGCATAAAGTACACATCAGCCTGGGCCAGCAACTGGCGTACGGCGGGCGTGGGCAAAAAGCCCGTAAACACAAACCGATCCTTCAGCCCGCGCTGGGCCACCATGGCCTTCAGCAGGTCGAGCTTGTCGCCGGTGCCGGCCACGGCAAACTTGACCTTCTTGTACTTGGTGAGCAGCTTGGTGGCCGACTCGATCATGAACTCGGGCCCCTTCTGGTAGGTGATGCGGCCCAAAAAGACGACCAGCTTCTCGTCGCCGGGTTTTTCGATGCGAAACGTCTCTGCCGGGTTGATAGCGTTGTACACCGGCATGAGCTTGCCCGCATCAATACCATAGTTCTTGATGGCGCATTTCTTGGTGTACTCCGACACGGGGATGACCAGGTCTGCCGCCTCCATACCCTTGCGCTCCAGCTCATAGACGGCGTTCTGGCTAAAGTCGTGCTGCTCGCCGATGCGGTCCGTCTCCAGGCTGTGGACGTGCAGCACCAGCGGTTTGCCGGTCAGCTCTTTTAGGCGGATGGCCGCCGGCACGGTGATCCAGTCGTGCGCGTGGATGATGTCAAAGTCCTCTTGCTGGGCAGCCTCCACGGCCATGTCGCGGAAGCGATAGACCTTCTCTAAAATGCGGGGGCCATAGGGCTCTTTGGTGTTGAAGAGCGGCTTGGCCGCGGCACCTACACGTTGCTCGGCCACCTGCACCTCAAAGGCAATGCCGACGGGGTAGGGGTCAAAGTCTAGCTCAGCATCCACCACCACCGTCTTTACGTCGGTATGCACGGGCTTATTGCGCTCCAAATAGCCCGCCTCTTGCGCAGAGAGGCCCACAATCTTGAGGCGCTCTTCCACAAACTGCTCAGAGAAGGTGGGCAGCACCAGCGTGATGGGCACATAGGCCTTCAGGGCATTCACCAAGCCGTGGCAGGCCGTGCCGAGGCCGCCCGTCAGGTGCGGGGGGTACTCCCAGCCGAGCATCAAGATTTTTCCGTGGTAGCGCATAGGGTCGTAGTGCTTAATAACTATGGGCAAAGCTAGGCTAAAAATTGCGAATTTGCCAAAAAAATAGCCATATCTTTTGATGAATGCTAAGACTTCTGGCCTGTTCTTGCTAACTTATTCAAAATAGGATTTTCCACAAGCTTATGTAAAGCTACGGCCACCAGCCACAAAAAGACAAACTGCCAAATAACCTGCTGCCCTACGGCAAAGCCCACCAACCGCGCCACCGGCCCTATGTGGATCAGGTAGAACGCATACGAGCCCTGGGCCAGCAGTTGCCAAAACGCCGCTCCGGGCACCCGGGCCCCCAGCGTCAGCCCCAGGCAGGCAGTCCACACCAGAGGGATGGCTATCGTATTGGCCAGCAACGCCCATGGAGCCAGGCTGTCTGTGCTGGCCGTCAAAGGGCCAGCGGGGGCCAGCGTTCCTAAGGCCAGCAGACCAGCACCTGCCAAGAGGAGAGCCAGGGGCCAGCGGATGCTTGGCAGAGAGGCCCCCTCGTTACCCCCCCGCCCCCTGTGCAGAGACAAAGGCCACCGGGCCAGCGCTACCCCCAGGCAAAAGGCAAAGCCCCGCCCGGCTACGGTATAGAGGGCCGCAAAAGGCCAAAGCCAGCTAGCTGCTGCAGCCACAACGGCCGCAAGGCCTAGCACCCCGGCCAGGCCCCTGCCGGGCAGACGCACCAGCATCGGCAGCATCGCATAGCACATCAGCTCTGCCGTGAGCGACCAGCTCTGCGGCAGCCCTGCAAACACAGCCGAGGGCACCAGGCCCTTGGTCAGCGTAAGGCTTAGCGCCGCTTGCCCTGGCGTATCTGCCAGCAAAGGCAGGCACAACAGGTAGAGCAGCGTGTGTAGCGAATAGATTTTGGCCCCGCGTCGTAAAAAAAATACCCTCCAGCCCTGCCTGGGTAGGCCCCCTTCAGCAAAGAGTTGCCTGCCCAGCAACAGTCCGCTCAGCACAAAAAACAGGGCTACGCCCGTGTGCCCTTCGTGGCAAAGGGCGCGCAGCGGGCCACCCCAAGGCTTGTAGTGCGTAGCAAACACCAGCGATGCCGCCACAACGCGCCACACGTCTGGCCAGGCCATGCGCCGGTGGGTGCTGCATACGGTGTCTTGGTCTGCCATGGCAAAAGGGGTTTTCTTTGTAACCCCGTGGGCTGTTGCAATGCGCAACGCTGCGGCAAAGCACACCGCCAACCTACACGATGCCGGATAGATTTACAGGACTTTTGGGCGTAGCCGTCATCTTAGGCCTCGCCTTTGCGCTCTCCAATAATAAGCGCGCCATCAACTACCGGCTGGTGTTGTCTGGCCTCGGGCTGCAATTGGCGTTGGCGCTTTTCATCTTGAAGACGTCGGTGGGCAAGGCTGTATTCGGTTGGCTGGGCATGGCCGTTAGCAAGTTGCTCAGCTTTGCAGACCGTGGGGCAGACTTCGTCTTTGGCCCCCTGGTCAAAAACGAGCTTATGGCCGGGGCCTTCGGCGAGGGCAACACGTTCATCTTCTTTTTCAAGATTATCCCCACCATCATCTTTGTGGCGGTGCTGGTTAGCATTGCCTACCACATCGGGCTGATGCAGCGGGTAGTGTCTGCCCTGGCCGTGCTGGTGTATAAGCTGATGGGCGTATCCGGCTCGGAGGCACTATCTAACATAGCCTCCGTATTTGTAGGGCAGGTAGAGGCGCAAATCATGATCAAGCCCTACATCCCCGCCATGACGCGCTCTGAGCTGCTGGCCTCCATGGCGGGCTCAATGGCCTGCATTGCCGGGGGCGTGTTGGCTGTTTACGTCTCGCTGGGCGTGCCGGCCGACTATCTGATTGCCGCCTCGCTCATGGCCGCGCCGGGGGCGCTGGTCATCTCCAAAATCGTGTACCCAGAGACGGAGCCCTCGGCCACCAAAGGCACCGTCAAGCTGCATGTAGAAAAGACCACCGCCAACCTTGTAGATGCCATCAGCCACGGCGCGTCCGACGGGCTGCGTATCGGCCTCAACGTCATCGCCATGCTCATCGGCTTCATTGCACTCATCGCCTTGGCAGACTATGGCCTGGGCGCCCTGGGCCAGGCCCTGGCCACCCACACCAGCCTAGACCTCAGCGTCATCGGGCTAGACCTCAACCGGCTGTCCATCCAATACCTGCTGGGCAAGTTGTTCTCGCTCTTTGCCTTTGTGATGGGCGTGCCCGGGGCCGACATCCAGGCCGCCGGCGAGCTGATGGGCACCAAGTTCGTCATCAACGAGTTTGTGGCCTACCTAGACCTTGCCCCCCAGATCAAAGCCGGCACGCTAGACCCTAAGACGGTGACCATCGTCACCTTCGCGCTCTGCGGCTTTGCCAACTTCAGCTCTGTGGCCATCCAGGTCGGCGGCATCGGAGAGCTGGCCCCCTCCCGCCGCAAAGACCTCTCGGAGCTGGGGTTCAAAGCCCTCATCTGCGGCACCCTGGCCAGCTATTTGAGTGCGACGATTGCGGGGATGCTGGTGTAGGGGTAAAGTAAGAGGCAAACAGGGCAGGCGTATTTTCTACTTAGTAAGTTATTAGTCTTGTGCATTAGAGGATGACATCTTTAGGTAGGTATGGCAGATATTAAATATAGTGGCCTATCTATTTCCTCTAAATTGCTCATCGCTGGTTTAATAGAACAGGGCTACCAAGAATACCCTCTTGGAGAAAAATGCCTTGGATGCCTACTTGCAGAGCCTGAAGTATTACGCAATCCTGACGACCAGGCAAAAACCATTCCTCAAGCTTCTTTATATGCCATGAGAGGAGATCTGGTAGTGCTAAGAAAGCCCTTGCGCATTGATAATCGGGGTGAAAGGCCAACACCTGATGGCTTCCTCAATAATCCTGATGAACCTATTGAGTTCAAGCATCCAGACTCCAACTCATCAAATGCCTTTACTAAAAACCTCAGCAAAGCAAGCAAGGGTCTAGCGCATATTCGTCGGTCCGTTTGGTTAGCAGAGGGCAGTTCTTTACGCAGGGTAGCAGAAATCCTTCATGGTCATTATAAAATATCGCCAACAATGAATAAAGTAGATATAATCGTTGGGCAAAAAATCATCGAATTTGACCGAGATTTCTGGACGCTTCACGGGCTTTCTGGTTTAAAAGCCAAGTTAGGCATATAAAAAAAGCGGACTCTTGCGAGTCCGCTCCGGCCATAAGGCCATTGGAGGTCCCGAGGCGTACCCCGAGTCCCGGTAGCACTTATGCAGCCGGGACTTTAGCTCCGTATCCACAGCAAATAACGTCATTTTAGCCTTAAAGTTCCAAACTTTCAAAATCCGACATCCCAGATAGTGGCATCCTCACCACCGGCTTTGGAAGGCTAACGCAGCCTCTTGTAATACTTGCCCCCCTAAATTTACCCATACCATGGGCAAAGCACTGGCCAATTTTATATTGCTGCTGATCTGTTGGGTGGGCGCGCACACGGCAGTGCAAGCACAGAGCCTGTACTTTCCGCCCCCAGTGGGCACCACTTGGGACACCCTCGCCCCCCAGCGTTTTGGCTACCGACAGGCAAGTATAGACTCGCTCTACGGGTATTTAGACCGCACCAACACTAAGGCCTTCCTGCTGCTGCGAGACGGCAAGGTGGTGCTAGAGCGCTACTTCGACAGGTTTACGCGAGACAGCGTCTGGTACTGGGCCTCAGCCGGCAAAACCATGACGGCCTTCGCCGTCGGCCTAGCCCAGCAAGAGGGCTTGCTGAGCATCAATCAGCCAACCTCTACTAATCTGGGCCCAGGGTGGACGAGCCTGCCCCACACCCAAGAGCAACGCATCACCGTGCGCCACCAGCTCAGCATGACGACGGGGCTAGACGATGCCGTGCCCAACCTAAACTGTACCCGGCCCGCTTGCCTAACCTACCGGGCAGACCCCGGCACCCGCTGGGCATACCACAATGCCCCCTACACCCTCCTAGACTCTGTGGTAGAGCGGGCCACAGGTCAATCTATGTCTGCCTTCTTGGCCCAACGGCTGCGGCTGCGCACAGGCATCAATGGCATCTTTCTGCCCACCGGAGACAACAACGTCTATTACTCCACCGCCCGCACCATGGCCCGGTTTGGGCTACTGATGCTCAACCGGGGCACCTGGGGCACCACCCCCATCCTGACGGATACCGCCTATTACCGGCAGCTCATCACGCCCAGCCAGGCGCTGAACCCCAGCTACGGGTACCTCTGGTGGCTCAACGGACAGGCGGCACACATGCTGCCCCAGGTGCCTCAAGTGTACCCCGGCCCTCTAACCCCCATAGCCCCGGCCGACATGTACGCCGCCCTCGGCAAAGACGGGCAGATGCTCTGTGTGGTGCCCAGCCAGCGGTTGGTATGGGTCCGCCTGGGCCAAGCACCACCCATTCCAGGTGGCCTGGTAGTAGTGCCCTACCTCAACCAAACCTGGGTGTACATCAACCGGCTTACAGGCCCTACGGCCGCCGGGCGTGTCCACAGCCAAAATCAAATTACTGCCTGGCCCCAACCCGCCAATGCCCGGCTTTTTGTAGAAGGGCTGGCTGCGGGCGTGCCCTATCAGGTTTTTTCTGCCACTGGCAAAGTGGTGCTGCAAGGGGCATGGCCCGGGGAGGGCGTGCCCCTATCCCTGCAAGCGCTGCCGCCCGGTAGCTACAGGCTACAAGCAGGTAAGGCTACGCTGCGGTTTGCCAAAGCGTAGGTAAGCCAATTTGGCACGGGCAACATTGCATGGCCCTGCCTTGTCTCCGCCCCAGCCTAAATTCATGGGCTACAGGAAAGCGTCTGCTCTTTAGGCGTCATTTTTCAATGAGCCTAACGGTATTTTGCTCCCCCTCTCCCTTGGAGGGATTCTGCGCTTTGAGCAGAGAAGGGGGTTGGGGGTGAGGGGGTGCGCCCCAAGCGTAACGATAAGTTAAATGTGAAATGACCATCAAGGAAGATGCTGTTCGAGGGCTCCAGCCCTCGTAACCCTCGCTGGCAGGGCTCCAGCCCTGCATACCCCCCTACCGCAAACCTAGCGCAACGGCACAAAGGCAGGCGCCGCCCCCTGCCACACGATACATTACCTACCCGCAACCTTTCGCAAGTCTTTAGCGATCCGATCAGGGGAGCGATGACTTGTGACGCCCATTGTAGCACAGTCTTCAGATTGGAGCAACACACGACAAACCCGCCGACATTCCCCGACAAAAAACGCTTGTAAACCCTTGTATATCAATGTAAAACCAGCAAGCATAAAAATCTGCATCAAAGCCTTGTGCCCCTCCCTTGGGCACCATCTGCAAGGCGGGCTGGCAGCCCGCACTACAATTTGCTACACGCCATTTATACCCTCGACAATCCCCAACAAATCCCCCGACATTCCCCGACAAAAACCGCTTTTAACATCTTGAATATCAACAAAAAAGCGTTCGGCTTTAGCCGTCGCCTTAGCAGTAGCCCCACGGCTTTAGCCTGGGGTGAACACGGCGAACACCGGGTTAGCGTAACGCCTTTCAATCCACACCCCAAACCTTCCGCATACTGCCAGGTCTTTCGCCCTGGCCTACACGCGTGGCACAGCCCTTGCACAGTACGCTGGTAATAAAGCGCTCTGCTTTACCCGTCGCTAAGCTAGAAGTCCCACGGCTCTAACCTGAGGCGCACATTCACCACTGACCGTCGGTTTATCCGCACCCACCCCGCCTGCCTTTCGTACCTTTGTGGCATGGCAACCCTCACCGCTCCGCATGCAGACTTGACCGCCCTGGCCCAACAAGCCTTTGCCCAGTTTGAGCAGGGCCTAGAGGGTCTGGTGCATGGCCCCTTGCACGAGCGCCGCCGCCAAGCCCACGCCCGCTTTCTGGACACAGGCCTGCCACACCCCAAAGCCGAGGCGTGGAAGTATACCCCCGCCCGCCGCTTTGTAGAGGGCGCCCCCGTGCTGGAGGCCTACAGCCGCCGCGCCCCCCAGGGCCACCTGCCCTGGCTGCGCCACGGCTTTGTGGCCGGCCAGCGGGCCAACGTGCTCTGCACGCTCAACGGCCGCTACGAGCAGACCCTGTCCACCATCCTCTCGCCCATCCACGAGGTAGAGATTACGGGCATGTACTCGGCCGAGCGCAAAAACTCTCGCAGCCTGGAGGCCCACTTTGCCCGCATCGCAGACCCAGCCGACAACCCGTTCGTTGACCTTAATACCAGCCTCTGCGGCCACGGCATCCTCATCCGCGTACCCGAGGGCAAGCAGGTACGCCTGCCCATCGTCTTCTACCACCTGGCCGACGGCAGCATCCACCAGCCAATGGCCCAGCCTCGGGTGCTGGTCGTTGTGGGGGCTGGCAGCTCTATCGAGATTGCCGAGGTGTTCGAGAGCCAGGGCAGCCACGGCAGCACCACCAACCACGTGCTGGAGGTCTATCTGGCCGAAGGCGCTTCGGCCAACATCACCAAGTTGCAAAAGGCCGAGCCCAACGCCTCGCTCATAGACTCTACCTTCATCTACCACGAGGCCAAGGCCCAGAGCCAGACCAACACCATCACCGTATCGGGCAAGACGGTGCGCAACAACCTGACCTGCGCCCTGGCCGGGTCTGAGTCATACGCCGCCCTCAACGGCCTCTACCTGGCCGACGATGCCCTGCACGTGGATAACCACACCGAGGTGCGCCACCTGGTGCCCAATTGCCAGAGCGACGAGCTCTACAAAGGCATTGCCGCTGGCAAAGGGCAGGCCGTCTTCAACGGCAAGATCTATGTGGCCCAGGATGCCCAGCAGACCAACGCCTTCCAGAGCAACCGCAACATCCTGCTCTCAGACGATGCCGGGGTCTATACCAAGCCCCAGCTAGAGATTTTTGCCGACGACGTGCGCTGCACCCACGGCGCCACCATCGGCCAACTGCCAGAGGAGGCCATCTTCTACATGCAGGCCCGCGGCATCGGCAAAGACGAGGCCCGCCGCCTGCTGCTCGGCGCCTTTGCCCAAGAGGTAGTAGAGCGCATCGGTACAGAGATGTTGCGCCAAGAGGCCGAGCGCTTGCTAGAGCGCTGGTTTGAGGGGGTGTAAGTCTCCATAGGCAAATGCCAGGCCTGCATCCACTATATATTTACTCATAGCGACGCGACCCCCATGAGTAGATACATCATTGAAATTGAAGACAAGGATGGCGCCCGCTTTGAGGCCCTGCTGGCCCAGCATGGATTTGCACCAGCGGCAGACCCAACCACCTACCAAGTGCCGGAGTGGCAGAAAGACCATGTGCGCCGCGTCTTGGCAGAGACGCCCCCCGACAAGTATGTATCGTTGGCTGAAGCCCGCCTGCAATGGGACAAGGAGAATCAGGCAGAACAATAGCGTTGATCGGTTGTCTATGCTTGATTTAGGCAGAATTTGCTCCCCCTCTTCTCCCCTGAAGGGGGAGAAGAGGGGGCTGGGGGGAGATGAGGGGGCTTCGTCCCAGGCATAAGGCGCGTATTAGCTGGTTTACCCCTTTCTTTTGCAGCCATGCGCGTCGTTGTGTTGCAGCGGGCTTTGCCCCATTACCGGGTACCGTTCTTTGCCGGGCTGCGTACGTTCTTGGCCAGCCACGGCATAGAGCTAGAGCTCATCCACGGCCTGCCCGCCGGGGCCGAGGCCAAAAAGCAAGACGCCGGCCACCTGCCCTGGGCCACCGCCCTGCCCCTGCCCACCCTGGCCCAAGAGCGGCTGGTGTGGCACCCGGTGCTGCGCCAACTGCTGGGCCAAAAGCCAGACCTTGTCATCGCCGAGCAGGCCAACCGCAACCTCATCAACTTTGCGCTGCTGGCCTTGCGAGGTATCGGAGCGCCCCGGCTAGCCTTATGGGGCCATGGCCGCAACCGGCAGGCCGCGCCCGGCTCGGCAGGCAACCGCTTTAAGCTGGCCTACCTCAAACAGGCGCATTGGTTTTTTGCCTACACCCAAGGCGTAGCGCAAGACGTGGTGGCCGCTGGCTACCCGGCAGATAGGGTCACCGCCGTAGAGAATGCCGTAGATACCGCCGCCTTTGCCCGAGACCTGGCCCAGATCACCAGCCGCGAGGTGGTGGACTTCCGCACCCAGCAAGGGCTAGGGCCAGGCCCCACCCTGTTGTACTGCGGAGGCATGTATGCCGAAAAGCAGATTCCCCTCCTGCTAGAAGCCGTGCAGCAAGTGCGGGCCGCCGTGCCCGGGCTCAACCTCTTGGCGGTAGGGGCTGGCCCCGAGCAGCACCTCTTTGCCCAAGCCGCTCAAAGCATGCCGTGGATCAAGGTCCTGGGCCCACGCTTTGGGCCAGACAAAGCCCTCTGCTTTGCCCTGGCAGATGTATTCGTCATGCCCGGCCTGGTGGGCCTGGCCGTGCTAGACAGCTTTACGGCTGGCCTGCCCGTAGCTACCACCCAATACCCCTTCCACAGCCCAGAGATTGAGTACGTGCAGCCCGGCCACAACGGCCTGATGACGGCCTTCTCTGCCCCCGCCTACGCCGCAGGCCTCATAGAGCTTCTCCAACAACCCGATCAGCTCAACCACCTCAAAGCGGGTGCCCGCGCCTCGGCAGGCTACTACACCATCGAGCGCATGGTGAACAACTTTGGGCAAGGCATCCTAGCCGCCCTGAATCATTTTTAATTCTTAATTCAGCTCACGTCCAACGTTACCCCTCGCTGCACAGACTCCTCCAGCGAGATAGATGTCTCTGTCCGGCTGATGCCGGGGATCATCTGGATCTTATCGTGCAGCACGGTGCGCAGGTGCTTGGTGTCGCGGCAAATGATCTGGGCAAAGAGCGAGTACACGCCCGTAGTGTAGTGCACAAATACCACCTCCGGAATCTCCCGCAGCTTCTCTACCACCTCCTGGTACATGGAGCTTTTCTCTAGGTAAATACCCAAGAAGGCGATGATGTCATACCCCAGTTTGGCATGGTCCACCTTCAGCTGCGAGCCCGTCACGATGCCCATCTCCTGCATCCTTTTCATGCGGACATGGACGGTGCCGCCCGACACAAAGATCTTTTTGGCAATCTCGGTGTAGGGGATGTTGGCATCCTCCATCAACAGGCTCAGAATCTTAAGATCCACATTGTCCACCTCATGGGCGGGCGGGGTTGCGCGTGCAGAAGCCAAGGGAATAACGGCGTTAGAAGTACGGCCCATTCATTACCAAAAATGCATAGGCTTGTAATCAAAAGCTAAAGTTATTGCATAAGGCGCAAAAACACAAGCCTTCTGTTAGATTTTTGGCAAAATTGCGCTTTTTTCGGACGCGCTATGCCAAAGCCCATTACAGCCGCAAACCGAGCTCAGGCCCGTAACTTTCTGCAATCTTCATAGACCCTACGCTCCATGAAAACCCTGTACTGTCTGTGCGCTTGCTTGTGGGCTATGGCTGCTGGCCCAGCCGCCTGGGGGCAAATCTTTGGCACCCAACAAGGTAAGGTCCACTTTTACAGCAAGACTCCGCTAGAAGACATCGAGGCCGTTACGCAAAAGGCCCAGGTGGCCTTTGCCCCGGCCACGGGCCAGGTCTCGGCCCGTATCCCGATGGGTAGCTTCGAGTTTGAGCGCAGCCTGATGCAGCGCCACTACAACGAAAACTACCTGGAGACCGGCAAATACCCCTACGGCACCCTGGAGGCTAAACTGACAGAAGCCCTAGACACCAAGACCGACGGCATCAAGCCTGTGCAACTGGCATGCAAGCTCACCTTGCACGGCGTCACCAAAGACTACACCATCCCGGCCCAGATCGAAGTGCGCGGCGGCCAGCCCGTACGGGCCACGGCCAAGTTTCCGGTGCGGCTGGTAGACCATAACATCGAGGTGCCCAAGATTGTCATTCAGAACATTGCAGAGGTCATAGACGTGGACGTCAACTTCCCCCTGGAGCCGCGCAAGAAATAGCCATGAGAATAGCCTCTATTTGGGCAGCCTGGGCCCTGGCCCTGAGCACCTGCCTCTCTGCCACGGCCCAGTCGCTGCTGGATGCCCCCGAGCTGGATGCCCGCGGTGCCTACCTGCAAGAGATGAAGGCTCCGCTGTCGTTCTTTAAAAGCGGACGGCTCATCAGCTTCCAAACCGCAGAGACCGAGCCGCAAGGGCAGCTCAACTTTCGCGTAGCGCACCGGTTTGGCAACATTGCCACGCCTGGCACCACCTACCATACCCTCTTCGGGCTAGACCAGGTGGCCGACATCTGGCTCGGGCTAGACTATGGCCTCACCGACCGCTGGCAGGTAGGCATAGCCCGCGCCAAGGGTGCAGGCCCCCTCAACGAGCTTTGGACGGCCAGCACCAAGCTCCGCCTCCCCGGCGACGAGCTCGCCGGCATGCCCATCCGCCTGGCCGTGGCGGCCAACGCCACCTACAGCACACAAACCGCTGACCCCTTCGTGCCCGGTAAGGAGCTCAGCGCAGGGCCCTTTGCCCGCCGGGGTACCTACTTTGCCCAGTTCTTAGCAGCCGCCGTACCCACCGAGCGGCTGGTGGTGCAACTTGCCCCGGCCTGGGTATGGCGCAACTACGTAGCCCCGGGCGATGCCAACGGGCTGCTCTTTTTGCCCCTCTCGGCCCGGCTCAAAGTCAGCAAACGGTTCAGCCTCACGGCCGAGTACGCCCCGCTGCTAGCAGCCTCTGGTACCGAGTTCCGAGGTGGCACCACGTTCTGGAAAAACAGCGTAAGCACCTGGTACGCCCCCCTCAACCTTGGTCTGGAGATGGAGACCGGCGGCCACGTCTTCCAAATCAGCCTCTCCAACACGGGCGGCCTGCTCGAGAACGACATGCTCCCCTACAACCCCTACGCCTGGGAGAAAGGGGCCTTCCGCATGGGCTTTGCCATCTTGCGCGGCTTCCAAGTAGGCAAGCGGCGGGGTTAGCGGGCCTCTGCGTAGGCCTTAAAGTTGTCCAGAATAGCCTGCCACCCCTGCTGTTGCAACTCTTCCGGATGCTGACCATCGGTATCAAACACGGTGGTGACTTTAGTAACTCCGCCATCCTCTTCAAAAGTAGTCTCTACTCGGCGGCCATCGGGCATAGTGTAGGCCAACAGCTGCTGGAGCACTACCTGGGTATAAGTACCCTCAAAATCAAAACCCACACTGCCGTCTCGCGCCGCCATATGGTGGACAAACCGGCCGCCCACCCGCACATCATTCTCAGCGCGCGGCGTATGCCAGTCTGCCGAGGCCGCGTTCCAATGCACAATATGCTCGGGGCCGGTGTAGAAATCCCAAACCCGAGCCGCAGGGGCAGCCACAGTGGTTTGTACGGTGATGCGGGGTGTAGTTTCCATGGTGAGTGGCAAGGTACAGCCCTTTAGGCCGTACCCAACCACCTATGGCGCACCAATTGTTGCTACTAGCACCCTAATACGCCCGCGCCAGCACCACGCGGCCTTGGCTGGGCTTGCCCGTCACCATGCAGGTGCCCGGCTCGGCAATGCCTTCTAGCTGGCCCGGCAGGGGGATGCAGCGGATGGTGGCCTTCGTCTCTTGCTTGATGCGCTCTTCGGTTTCCGGGGTGCCGTCCCAATGGGCCAGGTAGAAGCCGGGCTGCTCCTCGATGAGGCGCTTGAAGTCGTCGTAGCTGTCCACCGTGTAGGTGTTTGCCTGGCGGAAGGCCAGCGCCTTCTCGTACACCGTGCGCTGCATCTGCTCCAGCAGCTCGGGCAGCAGCTCCTCCAGTTGCAGCTCAGGCACGGATTGTTTGCTCATCGTGTCTCGGCGGAAAAGCTCCACCGTGCCAGCCTCGAGGTCGCGCAGGCCGAGGGCCAGGCGGATGGGTACGCCTTTGAGCTCGTACTCGGCAAACTTCCACCCGGGCGACTGGGTGTCGCGGTCGTCCACCTTGACGCTGATGCCCAGCTTCTTGCAGAGGCGGGCAATGCGATTGCAGGCCTCCTTTAGCGGCGCCACAGAGTCTTCGCCTTTAAAAATAGGCACCACCACCACCTGGATCGGCGCCAGGTTGGGCGGCAGCACCAGCCCGTTGTCGTCGGAGTGGGCCATAATCAAGGCTCCCATCAGGCGGGTAGATACGCCCCAGCTCGTGCCCCAGACATAGTCTAGCTTTCCGTCTTTGCCTGCAAACTTCACATCGAACGCCTTGGCAAAGTTCTGGCCCAAGAAGTGGCTCGTACCAGCCTGCAAGGCCTTGCCGTCTTGCATCATGGCCTCTATGCAATAGGTATCCTCGGCCCCGGCAAAGCGCTCGTTGGCCGATTTTACCCCGCGGATGACGGGGATGGCCAGCGTCTCCTCAGCAAAGCGGGCATACACGTCGAGCATCGTGCGCGTCTCTTCTATAGCCTCTTGGGCGGTGGCGTGGGCCGTGTGGCCCTCTTGCCACAGAAACTCGGCCGTGCGCAAAAAGAGGCGGGTGCGCATCTCCCAGCGCATCACGTTGGCCCATTGGTTCAGCAAGATGGGCAGGTCTCGGTAGCTCTGGATCCAGTTCTTGTAGCTAGACCAGATGATCGTCTCCGAGGTGGGCCGGATGATGAGCTCTTCCTCCAACCTAGCCTCAGGGTCCACAATCACCCCCGAGCCGTCTGGCGCGTTTTTGAGGCGGTAGTGGGTCACTACGGCGCACTCTTTGGCAAAGCCCTCTACGTGGCTGGCCTCTTTGCTCAAGAAAGACTTAGGGATGAGCAGCGGGAAGTAGGCGTTGTAGTGGCCCGTCTCCTTAAACATGTCGTCTAGCGTGCGCTGCATCTTCTCCCAAATGGCCATGCCATAAGGTTTGATGACCATGCACCCGCGCACGGGCGAGTTCTCGGCCAAATCGGCCCGTTTGACGATTTCGTTGTACCAGGCGGAGTAATCGTCCGCGCGTTTGGGCAGCTTGCTCATAACCGGGGGCAAAGGTCGGCAGTGGCGGGCCATTCTGGCGCGTGCCCGTGCCGCCATGCAGGCAAAGGGCCCGTATCTTTGAGAGGCGCATGTTTGCGCCCATCTCAACACCGGCTCAGACCTCTAACTCTTGTGGCTGCCCGATACCGCCGCCTGTGGCGCGCCCTGGCTTTGTTGCTGCTGTTGGCGGCGGCCATACCCCTGCTGCTGGCAGGCCTGGCTGTCTGGCAGAAAGACCACATCATTGCCTGGGTGGTGGCCCGCTGCAACGAGCGCCTGCAAACACCTGTGCGGGTAGATAGAATAGACCTGACCATATGGCAAACCTTTCCGATGGTGGCCGTGCAAATGGACTCTGTCATCGTGCAAGAGTCTTTGCCGGGGCATGCGCGCAGGCTGGCGGCGCTGGGGCACGTGCGGCTGGGCTTCTCTCCGCTAGACCTGCTCCGGGGGCGCTACCGGGTAGCGTACCTGGCCATCTCGGGCGGATACGTCCAGATGCGCCACCTGCCCGACGGCACCCCCAACTACGACATCCTCAAGCCAGACTCTACCCACACCCGCGAGGCCGGCCAGCCGACGGCCTTCGCCCTGCGGCGCATCCGGCTAGACAGCCTGCGCTACCGCTTTGCCGACGAAGGCTCCGCGCGCACCCTGGTGGCCCTACGCCTGCCACACGCCGATGCCTCGCTACAAACAGAGGGGCTTTACACCACCACCAGCCTGCAAACCAAGGGTGCCGAACTGACGCGCCTGGTAGCTGTCGGAAACCGCCTGGCCGATGCCCTGCCTATCGGCATCAACAGCACGATGGTGGTTGCTGCGGGGCAGCAGATAACCTTCAGGCCCGGCAAGGTGCGGTTGGGCACGGCAGACTTTGCCCTGCAAGGGCAAGTGGGCCTGGGCCAGCAGGCGGGTACCTACAATTTTAAGATACAAAACGAGGGGAGTACCCTCGCGGCTCTCACGGTACTGCTGCCGGCTAAGGCCCGCCAGGCACTGGAGGGCTACAAAACGCAAGGGCAGGTGTTCTTCAAAGCCGGAGTAGAGGCCCGGCAGGCTGGCAGTACCTTTCCGCGCATAGAGGCCAGCTTCGGGGCGCGGCAGGCACGCTTTCAGTATGCAGATTACCACCTGGCCATGACGGGCGTCGCCCTGCGCGGAGACTTTACCCTGCCCGAAGGCAATAGCCTGGCCGAGGGCCACCTGCGCCTGCACCAGGCCTCGGGGCAGGTAGGGGGCCATGCCTTCAGCGGGCGTTTAGACCTTGTCAATCTGGATAAGCCTCGCATAGCGGGCCATGCCAAGGCCCGGCTTCCGCTGGCCTTCTTTGCCCCCCAACTGCAGCAGGCAGGCATTGCCGAGCCCAGCGGGCAAATGGATGTGGACATAACCTTTGCCACCGGCGCCAGTGGACGCTCGAAGGCCGAAGGCGCCGTTGCCTTGGATGGCCTGGGCTTTGTAGCCGGCCAGCGTAAACTCCGCTTTGCAGGCTGGCAAGGCAAGCTGGCCCTAGAAGGCGAGGTGCTGACGGCCGAGGCCCTGCACGGCACGATTGGCCGGTCTGACCTGGCTCTGGAGGGTCGCCTAGAGAACCTGCTCGGCTACCTGAGCGGCACCCGGCCAGCCCTCGGCCTAGAGGTCAGCCTGCAAAGCCAGTACCTAGACCTAGACGAGCTGCTGGCCGCCCAACCCCAGGCCACAGCCCCCAAGGCCACCACCAACGGCACCGAGCAAGACTACCGCTTTGTGATAGCCCCAGGCCTCCGGCTAAGCGCCAGCTGCCAGGTAGGCAGGCTGCGCTTTCGGCGCTTCTCTCCGAGGACAATCCGCGGGCATATAAGCGTGCAAAACCAGCGGCTAGCCCTAGACGACGTCCGCTTTTACGAGACCGGTGGCCTCTTTCAAGTAACAGCTTCCTTAGATGCCGCACCCGAGCAAATGCAGGTGCAAAGCCAGTTTGCCATAGAGGGTGCCCGCATGGACAGCCTTTTTTACTGTATGGAAGATTTTGGCCAACAGACCCTGCGCCACAACCAAATCCAGGGCAAGCTCTCAACCAAAGGCACCGTATCCTTCGGGATGACACACCGGCTAGATGTGCAGCCCGCCACCGTAGTGGCTGCAGCAGAAATTAAACTAGCCGAAGGCGCCCTGCTCTACTTTGAGCCCGCCCAAGCCCTAGGCCGGTTTATGGACAAAGAAGAGCTCAAATACCTGCGCTTCTCTGAGCTGAAAAACACGCTCACCATCCAAAACCAGGTCGTAACCATCCCAGAGATGGATATCCGCTCCAACATCTTGCGCTGCTACGTGCATGGCACCCACACCTTCGGCCAGGCCATGGACTACCACCTGCGCATCCCCACCCAATACCTGCGCCGTTCTAGCCTAGAGGCATCGGCCGCCTCGCGCGGCGGTAATTTATTTGTGGCCATGCGCGGCACCCCGGGCCATATTAAAGTCAGCTACGACCTGCCCGCCCTAAAAGACAAGCTGCGCGACGACGTACGCGAAGAAAAGCAGAATTTTATAAACCTCTTCAAACGCAAACCCAAAAACGAAACACCACCTCAACCAGAAGACCCATCTGAAGGCGAAAAACCCGCCGAAGACAAATTCCTAGACCTGGATTAAGTATTACCATCAGCAATTTTTAATTCTTAATTCTTAATTTTTAATTCAAAATATGCGTTGCGTCATCCAGCGGGTAAGCGAGGCTAAAGTGACCGTGGCCAGCCAGGTCGTTGGGCAGATTGGCCCAGGCCTGCTGGCCCTGGTTTGTGTAGAAGACGGCGACACGCAGGCCAAGGCCGACCAGCTCTGCCACAAGCTGCAAGGGCTACGCATCTTCTCTGATGCAGAGGGTAAGATGAACCTAGACGTACGCCAGGTAGGCGGCAGCCTGCTGCTGGTGAGCCAGTTTACTTTGGCAGGCCGGTTAGAGAAGGGCTTCCGACCCAGCTTTGTGTCGGCTGCGCGGCCCGAGGCTGCCGAGCCCTTGTTTGACTACTGCGTTAACCGGCTGCGGCACCACTATGCCCTCCCCGTAGAGACGGGCCGCTTCCGCACCCAAATGGAGGTAGCCCTGGTTAACGACGGCCCCGTAACCTTGGTGCTTGAGTTTTAATACGGCTGCCTCCACTGGCAAGGGCATCCTCTAACATCCAGAAACGCCATGCCCCCCAGCATCTTTGGCCCCGGGCTTGCCTCTTACAGAAAACCCAAGCCTGCCCAAGCTCTGCCGCGCACAATCTCTTACTTTCTGGGTTTAGATGCCTTGCGGTTTTTTGCCGCTTACCTGGTGGTGCTCCACCATGCCGAGCAGATCAGGCGCAAGGCTGGGCTGGCCCATCTTAAAGACTACAGCCTCTTCAACAACGGGGGGTTGGCCGTTAGCTTCTTTTTTGTACTGTCGGGCTTTCTGATAACCTACCTGCTGCTGCGCGAGCAGGCGCAGACGGGACGTATCCATATAAAAGCTTTTTATATGCGCCGGGTGCTGCGCATCTGGCCACTGTATTACCTGCTGGTGCTGCTGGGGCTGGTGGTGGTGCCTGCCCTCGGCCAGATGGGCCTTGTGGCCTATAGCCTGCCCTTTGCCGCTGGCGAGGTGTGGTATTACTACGTCTTCTTTGCGCCGTTTCTGGTCAACCTGCTCTACCCGGCCACGTTTCTAGACCCGCTCTGGAGCATCGGCGTAGAGGAGCTTTTTTACCTTTTCTGGGCGCCGTTGGTGCGCCTCTTCGGGGGGTGGCTGCCGCAGATGTGCCTGGCCGTGGTTGCGACAAAGGTGGCGTGGTTGCTGGCAGCCCCGCCGGGGTTCTGGCTAGAGCTGGCCCGCAGCCTGCAGTTCGAGGCCATGGCCATCGGGGCCCTGGCAGCCTGGTGGCTATACCACCGCGAGGTGCCGCTGGCGCAGTTGTATGTTTTCAGGCCGGCCGGGCAGATGCTGCTGATGGCCCTGGTGCTGGCGCGCATCGGCCTGCATGGTTGGCTGGTGGGCAACAGTAGCGCTTATGCCGCATTTGCGGCTAATGCCTGGGGGCAGCCCCTGGTGCTGTCTGCCCTGTTTGCCTGGCTGATTTTGAACGTGAGCGCCAACCCGGCCACGCTTATGCCCTTGCGCAATGGGGTACTGGCCTACCTGGGCCGCATCAGCTACGGCATCTATATGTATCATATGCTGGTGGTGTTTGTGCTGGTGCAGGTGGGCAAAAAGTACCTGGCCGCATTGCCTGCCGGGGTAGGCTCCATAGTGTTTTATGCCGTGGCCAGCGCGGGGGTGGTGGGCGTGGCGGCCCTCAGCAAGCGCGTGTTAGAGGATCCAATTTTGCGCTTGCGCAAGTACTGGGCTTAGGGGCTGCCCATAAAAAAAGCCCTGCCGCACAAGGTGGGCAGGGCCTGGTTTGTGGCCTTGCGCGGCAGGCTTACATCTTGCCCGCCTTGCGGGCTTCTTTCTGCTCTTGGCGGATTTTCTGCCACTGGGCATACTTGTCTGCCCCAATTACGCCCTCGATGGCCTTGTCGGCCTCTTGGCGGATCTGGCGGGCACCGCCTTTCATGTTGCCGCTGGCCTTCAGCTCGTCCATACGCTGAAACTGGCTCAGCAAGATGGCCTCTACCTGCTCTGCCTGGGCACCTGTCAGGCTCAGAGACGTGGCCATACGCTGGGCCGTGTTTTTGGCGCGGGTGGCGGCATCTTTTACCACGGGCGCAGCCTGGGCCTTTTGAGCCTCTTGGGCTATGGCAGTGGGTGCGCTCTGGGCCTGCGCCGCAGAGAAAGAGAAAACAAAGGCCGCAAGGGCCGATACAAACAAACGCGTCATGGCGAGGTGGAAGGTCTAAGGGTGTTAAAAGACGTATGGAGGTGGCAGGCGCTCACCTGGGATTGACACCGGTGGTTGCCTGCTGTTGGCCGCAATTAGATGCGCAAAATAGCGCCTGGGTTTAATCTATACCTTAAGCTTGCGGCAGGAAAACACAAAACAACCCGGCCAGGTACAAGGTCTATCCGTAGGTAGCCTATCTTCGTTGTGTACACACTTGTCTAAACCTCCGTTAGTATGCGATTACAATTTAAGTGCTTGGTGCACCTGTGCCTTTGTATAATGGCCTTGGCACTGGGCCATACAGCCAAAGCCCAGTTTTTGGTAGCTCAAGAGGTTACCATCCAGGCCAACCGCTTCACTGCGCCGATAGAAATGTGTGCCGTGCCGGGCCGCCCGGGCAAGGTGTTCGTGGCCTACCAACCGGGTTGGGTACGTTTGTTAGACCTGGACTCAGCCCAGCGCCGGGCGCAGATCGTGCTCAGCCTCCGCAGCCTGACGCGGCAATCGGGCGAGCTGGGCCTGCTGGGGATGGCCTTCCACCCCCGGTATCCGCGCGTCAATAAGCTGTATGTCTATTTTACAGACAACGTATCCCGCGGCAACCTGTCGGTTTATGCCAGTTTTAATGTGGATACCACAACGCTGCGGGTAGACTCTGCCAGCAGGCGCGAGTTTTTGACCTTTGCCCAGCCATTTGCCAACCACAACGGCGGTAAGATCTGCTTCGGGCCCGATGGTATGTTCTACATCGGCTCTGGCGATGGCGGCTCGGCCAACGATCCGCAAAACAACGCCCAGAACCGCAACAACCTGCTGGGTAAAATCTTGCGCATAGACGTGGACAACCAAGACCCCGGCCGTGGTTACCGCATCCCGCCAGACAACCCTTTCTTCGACTCGACCAACATCCGTAAAGAGATTTATGCCCTGGGCCTGCGCAACCCCTGGAAGATGAGCTGGGACTTTGAGACCCGCCGCCTCTGGGTTGGCGATGTGGGCCAGACCTCCTTTGAGGAGATTGATACCATCAGGGCCGGGGGCAACTATGGGTGGAAGTGGCGCGAGGGCGACCGCTGCGTTCGCTCGCCAGAGTGCCTTAACCCTCGCTTTCTGCGCCCCGTATGGACCTACCCGCGTACGCTTGGGGTATCCGTTACCGGAGGCCAAGTGTACCGGGGCACGCAGATTCCGTGGCTGGTGGGCGAGTACTTATATGGCGACTATGGCACGGGCCGCATCTGGGGGCTGAGCCAGGGTACAGATACTGTGTTGGTTAACAGGCAATTGCTGGCACCTACGCAGTTCAACGTCTCTGCCTTTGCCGAAGACCACCGCCGCGAGCTGTACGTGCTCCGCTACAACACCGGCGGCATCTTTAAACTGGTGGCAGACCCTACCGCCAGCCAAAGTGCGGCCATGCCCGGCCTTACGCTTGCCACCGCGCCCAACCCGGCAGACAAAGAGGCCAGCCTGCTGCTGACGCTGCCAAAGGCCGCCGTGGTAACCCTTGCGGTATTGGGTTTGGATGGCACTGTGCAGTACCGCCTGCCTGTTAGCGGGCATTTGGCGGCAGGTCAGCACAAGATTGCCCTGCCCACCGGCCAATGGCCTGCGGGCATGTATCTGGTGCAGGCTACGGTTGGCACGGCTACGGTAGGCAAGCGCCTGGTTGTGGCCCACTAAATGCCCAGGCGCACGGCGTAATAATCTTCTGCCATGGCGCCGAACATAGAGAAAAACTGGCGGGTGCCGCCCAGGCTTCCGCCTTCAAAATCGAGCGTGCTGGCTGTGCCGGCGCGCTCTTTTATTTCTTGCCAGAGCAGATGGGCGGTGGCGCCGGTAGCCAGGCCTGCCTCTGTGGCTGCGCCTGCCAGGTAAATGGTGCGGGGGCCATAGTCTACAAACACGGCGGCCGCCACAACGGCCTGCCCCTGGCACGCAAGCCTGCCCCGAAGGCTGAAAGGTGCCCCGGGCACAACGGGCAGCCTACCCCATGCATAGCTGTACCAGCGCGTCCACCCAGGCAGGCGTGGGGCCAACCACTGTTGGATATAGGCAAAGGCCGTAAGCGCAGAAGGAGCATCTGCAAGGTGCAGCCCGGCGGCCTCTGCCTGGCGCAGCTTTTGCCGTATGCTTTTGCCCAGCCCTGCCTCTAGGGCGGTGGCCGTCTGGCTTAGGTCTAGCACCAGGTTTTGCCTGGGGCTTACCCGCCCCCCCAGGGCCCGGGCCACGGCAGCATCCGTAACGGCCAGATCTGCCCGCAGGTAATGCCTGCGCAGGTAGGCCCCAGCCTCTGCCGCAAAGTTTAAGACGGGGGCGCCGGGCCTGGCCAGCAGGTCTAGCCGCTGTGTAAAGGGGGGCAGGTGCACATACGGCAGCAGCCCGGCCTTGTGGCCTACCACCAGCGGCAGCACAGCGGCATAGCCACCATCCTCGCCAGGCCAGGCCAGCGCCCCCCAACGCCCGTTGGCTACCGCACGCAGCCAGGCAGCATGGCCATAGGGCAGAGGCGGTGCTGCGGCCTCTAGGCAGGCCTGGTAGGCGGCGGCGTCTAGGGCTGGCTGGGGCAGGTATCGTAGGCCTGGCATCGGTGGGCCAAAGCTAGGCAGGGCGGGGCCTAGGGCTGTAGTTCTTCGCCATACATAAAGAGCCAGCCGGGCACCTCGGCACCGGTGCCGCCCCAGGGCAACCATACCTTGCCTGCCGAGCTATAGCCCTTGGCAGGGTAGGGCAGCGTACCCGGCTCGGTACGCTGGTAAACGCGCCGGTACAGCGGGCTGCGGTAGTGGCGGTTGGCCAGGGCCAAGATGTAGTCCCAGGTGGCGTATCGTGTGCCGAAGCGGTCGTCGGGGCTATCGTTGTAGTTGTCTATGCGGGTGTCCGGGGCCACTTGGCCGTGGTAGATGGGGTTTTGCCCCCGCAGGTTGTCCACATACCTGTCTAATACGGTGCGCAGGCTTTTGGGTGGCGCACCCGCGGGCACCACGGTGTTGAAGGCGCCCTGCCGGGTGCTAAAGGTGTAGAGGCTGTTGTCGCCTACCCGGCTAAGCAAGTCTGCCGAGCGGATGTAGCTCTGCAGGCAGAGGGCACCATACCACATAGCGCCGGTGCTGGGGTTGCCATAGTTTCCGTTGCGCTCATACTCGCCGTAGGTGCCGTCTGCAAAAACAGAGAACATGATCCACTCTTGCTGGTAGCGTTTGGCCTCTCGCACCAGGTAGTCGTCGCCTGCCAGCAGGCCTGCCAGCAACACAAAGGCCATACGCTCGGCCGTGCGGTTGTTGTAGTCTTGGGCCAGGCGCGGTATGGCATTGCCCAGCCGGCCCTCGGCGTTTACGTGCGTGTAAACCCGGGTGCCATAAGCGGGCGGATTCTTGCTGCCCGGCTCGGCGTAGATGGGGTCTGGCCTAAGGCCGCGCGCACCGCCCGGCGCAGCCGTGTAAAGGCGCAAGCTATAGTCGCCCCGGGCCCGGTTCGGAAACCGCCCCTCTAGCCGTTGCTGGGCCCGGCGGGCAAAGTACGAGGCCGACCCGCGCAGATACTGCACCACCTCTGCCCGCTCTGCCTGGGCCAGCAGCGGCAGCACATAGTCGTAGGCCAGGGCCAGCCGGCTGAGCCAGACGCACTCTTTGGTGCCGCTCTCGTAGTTGGGTTTTTTTTGCCCACCCGGCATGGGCCAGTTTGCCGTGCGCAGGCCGTTGCGGCCCGGCCCAGGCACCATGCGCACCTGGCGCAGCAGCACCTCTTTGGCCAGGCGGCCAGCCAGGGTGTCGCCTTCTACCAAGTAGCAAAAAGCCGCCGCCTGCAGCTTGATGCCTTGCCAGACGGGGTACTGGTCTAGCGAGTCTATGGTGCTGCTGTAACCCGTCCACAGGTCTAATTGCTGCCCATCGGTATTGCCCGAGTCGTAGGGGCTGCGGACAAACTCATCGCGGAATTGCAGTATGCGCTGCCAGTCGCCAGGGGTATTCGCCCCGGCATCTCCTCGGCGAAGGTAGGGGCCGGTTTGAGCCCGTTGCTGCCAAAGCCGCACCTCTGCCTCAGATACCGTCAGGCGGCCTTGGTAGCCAGGTTGGCGGGGCAGCGGCTGGGCCTCTGCAGATATGGAGACTGTAGTTAGCCAGATACCTATCATGCCCAGGCTCCGTATCCATGTTGCGCTCATGTGTGCAAGCTAAGATGTAGCGGCAGAAAATGAGCCTGCTAGGACGGGTCTGGCGTCGCTTAGGACAGGTCTGGCGCCCTGTCCTACAGGGGTTTATATGCTCTATGCTGCCCTGGGCCCTCCGTTTGAGCGGTCTTGAGACCGCGGGGGCCTTGCGGGGGTGGGTCCCGGTCAGAGACCGGGACCAGGGGCCAGCACTTCTCAACTTCTCAACCTTTTATCATCCTCTGGCGCGTGGATGAAACCGCACCAAGGTGTCGCGCAAAAAAGTGGCATCCAGGTGCGTGTAGATCTCGGTGGTGGTGATGCTGGCGTGGCCCAGCATCTCTTGCACGGCGCGCAGGTCTGCCCCGCCTTCTACCAAATGGGTGGCAAACGAGTGCCTGAAGGTATGCGGAGAAACCGCCTTGGTGATCCCCGCCAGCAGCGCCATCTGCCGCACGATGTTGAAGACCTGCACCCGGCTCAGGCCTGTGCCGCGCCGGCTCAAGAAGATGACATCTTCGGCACTGGGCTGGGGGGTAGGGCGGGCCTCGGCCAGGTAGCGGGCGGTGTAGTGCAGGGCATCTTGGCTGGTGGGCACCAGGCGCTCCTTGTCGCCTTTGCCGATGATGCGCACAAAGCCGGCGTCTGTATAGAGCTGCCGCCGCCGCAGGGCGCAAAGCTCAGATACGCGCAGGCCCGAGCCGTAGAGCAATTCCACCATGGCCCGATTGCGCAGACCCTCCGGCGTGGCCAGGTCGGCGGTGGCCAGCAGGCGCTCAATCTCTTCAAAGCTTAATACTTCAGGCAAATCCCGGCCCTGGCGGGGGGCAGGTAATAGCTCGGCCGGGCTGGTGGCCACGGCATCTTCATAGACCAAAAACTCAAAGAAGGCCCGCACGCCGCTCAGCATCCGCGCCTGGGTGGCCGGGGCCAGGCCCAACTCGCCTAGGTAGCCCATAAAGGCCTCCAGGTGGGCGGGCTGCACCTGGGCAGGCTCCGTGCCCGCCGCCTCCTGCTCTAAAAAGACGCGCAGACGCTCCACATCGCGCGCATAGGCCTCGCGCGTGTTGGCACTGGCCCCCCGCTCGATGGTCAGAAACTGTAAGAAGGTGCGCAGGGCGGCAGGCCAGGTCATTTGGGCGAATGATTTGGCTTGGGCCTACCCCTTCCTTGGCCCGCGCCAGCGGCGCTTCGGTTTCGCATCGCCCTCGGTGGGAGGGGTAGAAGGGGGAGCCTGCCGGGGGGCTTTGGCCTCGGTGCGGGGTTTGGCCTGGGCCTTGCGGTCGGCCTTCTGCTTACGGTCTCGGCTGCGGAACCGCTCGTCCATAGAGCGCAGGTCGCTGTTGATGGGCAGGGCTTCATCAGGCGCGCGCAGGGCGGCCTCTTCCTCTTCCGTCAGGGCGGCGGCTTTCTGGCCCTGCATGTTAAGGCTAAGCAGATGGGCCACACGTGCCGTGGGCAGCTCGTGCCAGGTATGCTCGCCTCGGTAGGCAAACCACATCCGCTTGCGGAAGATGTCCGTCTTCTGCAACAGCGCATCGCCCTTCTCAGTCTGGATGGGCCGCTCTACGCGGGGGATGTCTGCAATCTCCTGGATGTAGGTATCCAGCTCGTAATTGAGGCAGCATTTGAGCCTGCCGCACTGCCCGCTCAGCTTGGCCGGGTTTAGCGACAAGTTTTGGTACCTGGCGGCCGTGGTGCCTACGGTCTTAAAGTCCGTCAGCCACGTGCTGCAGCACAACTCGCGCCCGCAGACGCCGATGCCGCCTATGCGCCCAGCCTCTTGGCGCAGGCTGATCTGCCGCATCTCTATGCGCACCTTAAACTCGGCTCCCAGCAGTTTTACCAACTCGCGGAAGTCTATGCGTTGCTCGCTGCTGTAGTAAAAGGTCGCCTTGCTGCCGTCTGCCTGAAACTCGATGTCAGAGAGTTTCATGGGCAGCTTGGCCTCTTGCACCAACTGCCGCGTGCGGAACAGCGTCGGCAGCTCTCGGTTGCGGGCCTCTGTAAGCTTATCCAGGTCTTTGGCGCTTGCCTTGCGCAGCACGGCCGGCAGTGGCTCGGCCGGGTCTGCCTTCTTTTTGCGCATTTGCAACTCTACCAGCGGGCCCGTCAGGCTCACATGGCCGACGTGCCAGCCTTGGCCTGCATCTATCACCACGGCATCGCCGGTTACAAGGTCTAGCCTGTGGGTATTGGCAAAGAAACCCTTGCGACCTCCTTTGAAGCGGACCTCCAGCTTGTAAGTAGGCGGGTAGAGGTCTGCCAGGCCCTCGTAAGCCAGCCAGTCGTGGCTGTTCATCTGGTTGCAGCCGCCCGTGCCGCATGCGCCAGAGCTGCAGCCTTTGGGTTTGGCGGCAGCGAGGGCAGGGGTTTGGGCAGGTGTGGTTTGCATAACAGAATTACGAATTTACGCCGCCCAGGCCGCAATGCCCCCGCCTTACAAGCCAAAAAAAGGCTCTAACTCGGCCGCCAGGCCAGCTGGGTTATCTACATGCACCCAATGGCCAGCGTCGGCCACGGTGGCCACCTGCGCTTGAGGAAACCGGGCCTTGATGTCGGCCTCGTCTTGCGCAGAGATATAGTCTGACAAAGCTCCGCGCACAAACAGCAGCGGCTGGCCAATGCTGGCGGCCGCATCCATGGCGATGCCCACCTGGCCGATGTTGGCCTCCAGCGCATCTACGTTTAGGCGCAGGGTGAAGCCCCCATCTTCTGTCCGCGCCAGGCTTTTGAGCAAAAACTGGCGTATGCCTACATTGGCCACGTGCCGTGCCATGCGCTCTTCGGCCTGGGCGCGGTTTTGCAAGGTAGGTGGGTCTAGCGCCCGCAGGCCTGCCAGGTAGGCCTGGTGGTGGGGCGTATAGGCGCGCGGGGCAATGTCTATCACGGCCAGGCGCGCTACTACTTGGGGATGGTAGGCCGCCACGTGCAGGGCCGTTTTGCCGCCCATGCTGTGGCCCATTAGCTGTACGGCCCCCAGCGCGTTGTCTTCTATGTAGCGGGCCACGTCGGCGGCCAGGTGGGGGTAGTCTAGCGTACCATCCCAAGGGCTGCGTCCGTGGTTGCGCAGGTCTAGCAGGTGCAGGGTGCGGCGGTCTTGCCAGGGTTTTACAAAGGTGCCCCAGTTGTCGCCAGAGCCAAACACGCCGTGCAGCACTACCAGCGGCGGCCCTTGCCCTACTACGCGGGCGGCCAGTTCTACCGTTTTCATCCTGGGCGCGAAGGTACCGCCCAGGCTTGGCCTGCTGGGATGCAGGCAAATAAAAAGCCCCGCCATAAGGCAGGGCTTTGATTTGTTATCAACAGACCCAGGCTAGCTGGGCCGGCTAATTACATTTTGTGGGTGCTGTCGGTGTGGGCAGCAGCTGAATCTGCGGCAGGAGCAGCAGTAGCGGCAGAGTCCATAGCGGGCTCCATGGTGGCAGCGGCGCTGTCGGTAGCAACCGTG
>CANGYH010000008.1 GCA_947458545.1 Cytophagaceae bacterium
GCGCCCTAAACCCAAAAACCAAGGGCCGCCTGCGGAAGCGGAAGGAAAGTAAAAAGGTTGTGCATGAATTGTGCATGAACACGTACGCAACCAACAAAAAAGCCCCTGGTTATCAGGGGCTTTTGCTTTCCAGTCGTGCACTCGTAGGGAGTCGAACCCCAAACCTTCTGATCCGTAGTCAGATGCTCTATCCAATTGAGCTACGAGTGCGGGTCCCAAACCGGCGTTTAGGGCTTGCCATTTGTTCCGTTTGGGGCTGCAAATATAGCAATGGGGCAGGTTATCGCAAAAGCTTAGGGGCCGTTTTGCAAGAAAAATCTACCCGCCTACCCTGGCCCAACGGTGTTGGCCCATGTAAATGGCACCAAATCTTACATAGCCCCGAAAAGCCCCGTTTTGAGATAGGTGCCCCGGCAGCAGGCCTTGTAACATTGCAACAGCTAAACCAGGCAACAGGCCTAAGAGGCACGCACCCACCTACTTTATTAAGTAGATGCAGCGCCAAACCAACGCCTGATACCTGGGGCCGCTATTGTACTGCAACGTTGCACAACCTCATTTCTGCAAGCGATAATCTGCACCTCTAAAAGCGCATTTTCTACCATGATTCGCTCCTATCTGCGCCCCGCTGCCGCTCTGGCTCTCGTTGGCCTAATGGCCTCTTGCTCTGGCTCTAAAACAGAGTCTGAAAACGGCACAGCCGCCGACACCCTACCTGCTGCCACAGAGGCTGCCGTAGCAGAGCCTGCCGCAGACCCTGCGCAAGACTTCCTCCAGTCTCTACCATCGCCCATTCACGTGGCGCGCATGTTCAACAAGGCTGGCCTAAAATATGCAGCCGGTGTAACCAACCCCACCAGCGAGGCCGACAAGTACCAGTCAGCATCGGCGCGCGCCCTCAACCTGGGCGTTTACACCACTGACCTGGCCTACTCTACCTTCAACAACCAGAACCAGGCCGCGGTAGATTACTTCAAAGCCGTACAAAAACTGGGCGAAGGCCTCAACATGTCAAGCATGTTCGAAAGCACCAACCTGGTACCCCGCTTCGAGAAAAACCTCGGCAACAAAGACAGCCTCCTGTACCTGATGAGCCAACTCTCGCTAGAGAGCGACATGCTGCTCAAAGGAGCCAAGCGCATGGATGTGGTTGCTCTTTCCTTCGCCGGTGCCTGGACGGAGTCTTGCTACCTGGCCACCACCCTGCTGGCCCAGAGCAAAAACACCGACCTCTACAACCGCCTGCTAGACCAGCAGACCACCCTGCCCAAGCTGATCGCCCTGCTGGAGTCTCAGACCGGCGACGAGTCTAAAGCCACCATCGAGGGCCTCAAAGACCTGCAAGCCAAGCTGGAGCGCCTCTCTGCCTCCAACGCCGCCGTCGGGTCAGAAGACTTCAACGCCTTCCAGAAAGCCATCAACGACTTTCGTACCCAACTGGTCAAAAACGTCTAACCCCCGGCTTACTGACACAACCTCACTCCAACTCCAGACATCTACTCCAGACAATACGCTATGCGCACGCTCTACACGCTTGCTACGGCCCTGATGCTCACACTGGTTGGGTTTACGGCCCAGGCCCAATGCTCAGACAAGGTCATCAAAAAAGCCACCAAAGACGGCCTGGGCACCTACATCTTCGAGTCGGCCGCCTTTAAGCCCCTCAGCAGCTTTACCAGCTCAAAAGGTATGGTAGAGGCCGCGTTCTCGGTTTACAGCCAAGAGAGCTACCGGGTCATCAACCTCTGCCAGAGCTTCTCTGAGCTGCCCGAGTTTATGATCTACGACACAGAAGGAAACCTGCTCTTCTCTAGCAGCAAAGAGAAGGGTAAGACCAACTACGATTTTGTAGCCCAAAAAAGCGGCGACTACAAAATCCAGTTCAAAATCCCCTCTGCAGACGCTAAAAATGGCGGGGCCTGCGTGGCCTTTGCCATCGGCTACAAATAGTTTGTTTTTTCATGGTTTAGCAAGATTGGGAAAGCCCCAGCCGCATTGGCTGGGGCTTTTTTCTTGCCCCATCTGTAGCCAACAGGCAAACCTACCTTTGCAGGGCATTGTTGTAGAAGCGCCATGCAAAACCAAGACGCAAGCCCCTCAGGATACTGGCAGACGCTGGGCCAAGGCCTGGCCACCGCCTACACCGGCCTGCGCGCCACGCTTGGCCATGCCCTGCGCGTTGGCAGAGGCAAAGCCGTGCAAGAGGTGCGCCAGGCAGGCTACTTTGCCAACGACGGAGCCGTTACCCTGCAATACCCCTACGAGCAGCTGCAAGTGCCACCCCTGGGCCGCTACAAGCTAGACTGCGAGATCGACGACTGCATCGTCTGCGACAAGTGCGCCCGCGTTTGCCCGGTAGATTGTATCGCCATAGAGACGGTAAAGTCTCCCAATGAGTGGGGCCAAACCTCTGACGGCACGGGCAAGCGCCTCTATGCCTCTAAGTTTGAGATAGACATGGCCAAATGCTGCTATTGCGGCCTTTGCACCACCGTCTGCCCCACAGAGTGCTTGGTGATGACGCCCGAGTACGACTTCTCGGCCTCAGAGCTAAGCGCCTTTACCTTCCAGTTTGCCACCCTGACACCGGAAGAGGCCGACCAAAAACGCGCCGCCTACGAGCAGTTTCAGGCAGAGAAGGCAGCGGCCGCAGCCGCCAAAAAAGCAGCAGCCCCATCGGCAGAGGTGGCCCCTACCCCACCCGCCGATGCGCCAGCCGAGGCACCCGCTGCACCCAAAAAGATCGTCTTTAAGCCCATCATCAAAAAGAAACCCGAGTAGCACGCCCACAGGCCAGGCAAGCCACTGAGGTACCTACCCAAAAAAAGCCCGCTCACAGAGCGGGCTTTTTTACGAGTCGTTTATCCTTACTATAAAGAGGCCTTAGCGTACCACGCGTAGCAGGGCCTGGCTACCGTCGTCGGAGGCCAGGTGCAGTTGATATACGCCGTGGGGCAGGCGACCGAAAACCTCGGTCAGGGTAGCAGATAGGGCCTCGAGGTTGCCCGTTGTGCGCATTACCTCTTTTCCGTCAGTACCTATCAGTTGCACTTTGATGGAAGCCATCTCAGAGCCGGGCCAGGTGAGCGTCAGCGTACCGGCGGCTGGCATGGGGCGCAGCTTGGGCGTGCCAAACCCACGCTCTTTGGCCAAGAGCACGGCTTGGGTAAGCGTTGCCTGGCCGTCGCGGTCAACCTGGCGGAGGCGGTAGTAGGCGCGGCTGTCAAAGCTTGCGTCTTTGTAGGTGTAGGTTGCACCCTGGCCTTGGGCGGCTTTGGGCTCCACAAAGGCGATCACATCATAGCTGCGGCCATCACGAGAGCGTTGCACCTCGAAGCCGGCATTGTTTACCTCGGCAGCCGTGACCCAGGTCAGTTGTGCGGCACCGCCTTCAACAACGCCTTTGAAAGACTTCATCTCTACCGGCAGCGGCTGCGCCGACGAGCCAATCGTCCACCGGCTAAAGCCAGGCACATTGCGCACCATAATGAAGTTGCCTGCCGTATTCCGAGCCGACGCATTGAAGCGGCTCCAAGTAGCGCCATTATCCGTCGACCGGAAAGCCTCCGTCAGGCCCTCTACCACCGTACCCAGCTCGTTGTCGTAATACTGCATGGTGATGGTGGCGTTCAGGCCTGTGTTGGTCTCGGCCTTAATGTCGTAATAGCGGGCAATAGAGCCGTAGTTGCGGTAGCCAGCCTGGGCTGCGCCCGCACCAGTCCGCCGCGTTACCACGGTAAAGCCCGGCGAGGCGCCCATCGGCTGAATCTTCAGGCCCATGTTGCCAAAATCCGTCTCTGACCCCACAGACACCGCGCTGCGGTACACCTTCAAGAAGCCCTGCACCATGCGGTCGGGCGCCTCGCCCACCAGCACACCGCCGTTGTCTAGCGTCACGGTATCTGCCCCGGTGTTTAGCATCGTGGCAGAGGCAAAGCGCAGCTTGCGGCCAATCTTCAGCCCACCGGCGGTAGAGATCGGGCCAGACTCGCGGGCAATAATCACTGTATCGGCCCCGGCGGGGATACCGTTGCCAAAGGTGGCATTAGCCTCAGCGCCAGCGGCAATGTAGGTGGCCTGGGTGGCAAAAGTGCGCCCACCGGTTACGCGGATGTTACCATTGCTGCCCGCGGCATTAATGCCCTCAGCAGCCGTAAAGCGCAGGCCAGAGCCAGCAGCCATCAAGAAGCTGCCCGCCCCCGCCAGAGCCCCGGCAGGCGTAAAGCCTAGCACGGCAGGGCTTTGCAGCAAGAACTGCCCCGTGGCAATGTTGGCCTGCCCCTCTACCAAGATGTTGCCGTTGGGGTTGAAGGCAGAGGCTGATGCCACCACGTTGCTGTAAGCAATCTGGTTGCCCTGCCCATCATGCGTACGCAGGGTGGTTTGTTGGGTGTTGCTGGTGCCCCGCAGCTCTACAGACGTACCCGTCCCCAGGGTGTAGGCACCCGTAAGCTCTGGCAAAACGCGGCCAGCAGGCCCGTTCATCACATAGCGGGCAGAGCCGGTCATCGTCAACGAGCCTGGGCCCGAGATAGAAGAATTTACCTGCAGAACCTCGCCCGCGTTGATGGTCAGGTTGTTCTGCACAGTGATGTCGCCATCAACGGTTTTGGGTGCAGAGACAGACGAGCTGCTGTTGAGCAAAACGTTCCAGTACGAGCGGTTGCCGCGCAGCGTTTGCCTGTTGCCGCCCGAGGTTACGCCACTCAGTTGAATGGTGCCACCCGTAATGTTGTAGGCGCCCGACAAACGAGGCAAGGTTGGGTTGCCTGACACAGCATTAAAGGTGTAGGTGCCGCCCAGCATGTCGAGGCCGCCCGTGCCGCTCATGGTAAATCCGCCTACTGTTTCGGCAAAACCTCCCCGGCGTAGAATCGCCTTACCCGGCGCGTTGATGACCAGCGACTGCGCCAGGATAAACCCGCGCGAGTTATCGGCACATTCCACATCTAGCACGCCCGTTAGCGTTGCGGGCAAGGCGTTGCCGGCTTGCTGGTCTAGCGCGCTGGCAGAGCGATAGATGTAGTTGGCACCACCGTTAAAGCTGCGGGTATCAGTGCGCACAGCGCCTGTTGCGCCCGAGGTTGTAATTCCGTCGTTGTTAGAGAGCCAGAGTGTGCCACCTGTAGCCAGGGTAAACGACGTACCCGTAGCAGTACCCACCTCTGCGATGGCAGCACCGTTTAACAATTGCAGCACGCCTCCCGTCTGTACACTGATGCTTGCACTGCTACCCACAGGCCAGTTGGCAGCGGTGTGCGCAGTATCGGCACTGGTTATCGCCCAGGTAAGGTTGTTGTTGGGGCTGGTGCTAGAGGTAGCAAAAGTGATCTGATGGGCCCGGTCTCCGACCAGATTCACCGTGCCGGTGTTGTCGCCAGAGTACATCCGGGCAGAGCCCGTCACCAGCACATTGCCCGACAAGTTCAGGATGCCGGTATGGTTGGAATTGCCAAAGACATCCAGGTTGGTGTTGAAGCGAGCCGTACCAGACAGTTGCAGGTTGCCCAGCAGGTTGAGGCGTACCGTGCCCGAGCTGCTAAAGCCAGACACAATCTGCACCTCTTCTGCAGACGACACCAGGTTGCCGCCGATGGTGATGGTAGCGGCACTGGCATAGTTCAGCGCTATGCCCTGGCCGTTCATGTTTTGCACCTCCAGGTTGTTTTGGCATAGCAAAACGGTGGGGTTGTTGGCCACAAGCGTCATGGGCCAGCCAGCAGTGGGATAATTGACAACGATGCGGCCAAACTTGTACCCCGCTGCATTGTTGCTCACGGTGTAGCCACCCACGGGCGGCGTCTCGTCCACAATGGCGTAGGCATCTCCGCCGGCGGTGTTATTCCAGTTTTGGATCAGCAGCGTAGAGCCGCTTTTAAAGTTCTCCACACCCTGCCAAATGGAGCTTTGGTTGGTGGCATTGTTGTTTACGGCCACCGTAGCGCCAGAGTCCACCGTCAGGAGGGCCGTAGATACGGCGGTGCTGCCTGCGGTATTGCGCAGTGCCAGGGGTCCGTTTAGCTGCAGGCGGCCTGCATAGAGGCGCAGCTCGCCCGTAGCACCCAGAATCTGCATGCCGTTGCCAGAGCCTACCGTCAAGGTAGTGCTGACTCCTTTTACAAATACGCGGTTGGCCGTCCAGGCGGCGTTGCTGCCTGTGTAGGCACCTACGTTAATAGAGCGCTCTACGTGCACCTCGGCAGAGGGCGCGTCTGGGGCAACGGTGGCCGTGGCCCAGGCAAAGCCGTTGGGCTGTAGCACCTCCCAATCAGCGGCGGTGCCCCAGTTGGTAGCGCCCGCACGGGTGCGGAACGCACCGCTGCCATAGGCAACGGCACCTACCTCAAAGGCAGCCGTTTGGATGGCCGACGGGCCTGCTCCTGCAAAAGCGGGCGTGTAGGCTGCCTGCAGCACATAGTCGGTGCCGGGGGCGTTCAACGTCAGGTTGTTAGAGGCAAAAACGCCCGAGGCCATGGTGCCCGTAAGCGTACCGCCCAAAGTGCCGGGGCCGCTCACCTTGGTTATCGTTACCGTACCGGTAGATAGGTCCACGTCGGCATTGTCCAGGGTATCCAGGGCGCGCACACCCAGCTCAAACAGGTTGCCTAGGCCTACGGGGCCCGCGGGCGTGGCCGTAAAGCCTAGTTTAGAGGCCACCACCGCAATACGGTTGGCCGTCCCCGTGGTAGAGGCCACGCTAAAGGTGCCAAACTGAGACGTGGTAGCCGCAGCGCCAGCTGCAACCGTGGTATTGGCCAGGTCAAAGCTGAGTTGCTGGTTATCGGTAACCGCTGCCTCAAAGCTCACGCGCAGCGACAGCGTCGCCGTGCCATTGTCTGGGGCCGTAACGTTGGCGCCAGAAAGGCCCGTGAAGGCAATGGTTTGCGCGCCCTCGTCTATTACAGGGCTATTGCTTACCAGGGTAGTGCCGTTAAACAGCGCCGCATTCCGAATGATGCCAATGCCTTGTACGCCCGTAAAGGTGACCCCCGTCAAGCTGGTGGCGGCATTGTCGGCATCCGCCGTGGTACCGCCGTCTCGCACGCGGAGCTGGAGCACCTCTACCCCTTGGCCAGAGCTGGCAATTGAAGCAGCCTGAAAGCGGTGATAGGCAATATTGTTGGGATATGTAAACGTGCCCGGCACAATGATATCAGACGTGGCCGATGGGGTTGTCGTCCCCGTCAGGTTGATGGTGTACGTGCCAGACTGGTTGGCAGCGTCAGACACAACATCTAAAGTCCCAAAAGAAAGGCCCGGCGTAGTGGTAGAGTAACGCACCCGCACCGTGATAGCCCCTTGGGCAGGGATACTGGTAGCAGCCCCACCAGATATAATGCTGAAGCCAGTGCCCGTAGCTGCCAGACTGGTAATGCTCAAGGCCACGGCACCGGGGTTACGCAGTTCTACATCTACATCCGTCGTGGCGCCTGGTGCCTGCGTACCAAACTGGTGCAGCGAGCCAGAGACCATCTCTGTACCACCGATAAAGCCCTGCAAACCACGCGGAAACAAGAAGTTAAAGCCGTAGCTGTTACCCCCTACGCGCATAGACCAACCGTTGCCCTCTAAAGCATACACCCTGAAAAAGTACTGTGTATTGCTGGTGAGGCCGTTTACCACCAGGGCCGTTGGCAGGCCATAGCCTAGGTAAAGCACCCTGCCCGTTCCGTCGGTGCCCGAGGTAGGCGTGGTGGCCGACGTTTTTACGGCAGGATCGGTAGAGAGATTACTTGCGGCATCAGCCACACCCGCGTAGGGCGTAAAGCCGTTAGCGGGTAAGTTTGGTTCTGCACCTGCATGTGCCACTACCATAAAACGCGTATTGCCAGGATCAACGGCCGTAAAGCCAGCGCCCGCCAGATTCAGCGTTACGCTGCTGGCCGTGCTGCCGCTACCCGCAAAGGTGCCACCCACGTAAGAGGACGAGCAGTTAAAGCCAATTGCCTTATCGCCAAATAAGGTTGCCAGGCTGTAGGTAGAATTTTGCCGTGCCCAGTTGGCTGTATTCAGGATACTGGTGGCAATGCCCCAACGGTCTCCGCCAACAGTGGCATTGTAATAACCGTTGTCAAAGTCGCCCATGTACAAGTCCGTACGAGAGCAGGTATTGTAGCTCGTATTGTTGGATGGTGTTCCACTCGTTAGCCATACGTCTGACCCTGCGCCCAAAATGCCTGCAATGGGTCTGGGCGCAGCACTTGTACCTGCAAAAACGATACACTGATCACCACCCGTATTGAAGTCGAAACTGCCGGCACTACCGATGTTGATACCATTGCCAAAAAACTGGATAATTCCGTCAGAGGGGTCTGTGTCGTTGGTGCCAGTTTCTGCGGTTAGGCGCACTACCGTTCCGGCGGGCACATCTGCCAATCCGCCGCCGGCCGGTAGGGTATAGGTTCCTTCGGCGGTACCGATCTGGCCATTTTCCCGAACGGGGTTATCCGAAACTGAAAGGCCTACCAGGTTGAGCCTGCGGCCTGTGATAAATTCTACCGCATCAGGTGCATCAGACTGGAAAGCCAGCGGAATCAAATCGCCCGAGGCAGGCGTAAGGTCGTAGTTCGCCGTACCGTTGATGCGGATGTTGTCTATGGCCCAACGCTCGTTGCCGTTGTCGTTTTGCATCTCTACCCGCCAGCGGAACTGTGCCGTAGCAGGGATGTTGACAATCTGGATGTTAGAAAAGCCGTCGGCAACGCGCTGGGCGCTGTTCCTCGGAAAAAAGGTTGCCAGCCGGGTGCCGTCGTGGTAGCTGATGCCGGCAAGCCCCGTGGCAGAGTACTGCCACCACGCATTGCTGTTAGATGTACCCCTAACCTCAACCTGCTGCTGCCAGGTGGTGCCTCCGTCTAGGCTTATGGAAACGCGGACAAAGTCGGATGTCTCCATGCCGTTGCTGGTGTTGCCAAAAGAGATGGCCATCAGGTTCAACGACATAGACAGATAGCTGTAGATGCTGCCATTGATGTTGGCAGACGACGTAAGCGTAGCCCTGCCGTTCGTTACCTGGAAAGCCGTGCCTCCATCGGAGCCCAAGGGCACGCTTTGGGGCCTGTCGCCGGTGGCTGTATTGCCAGAGACTGTTCCGTTGCTGCCCGCCGTATTAGATGTAGTATACGCGGAGACGGGCGCTCGTCCATCAAAGTTTTGCGCCCCGATCAGTACTTGTGCCTCTGCGCGGAAAACACACGCCAAAAAGCACAAAAAAAGGGTTACCCTAGCTGGTAAAGATGTAAACATAGGTTTGAGGTAAGCAGCAGGCAGAACCCCAAACGCTATGGCACCGCAAAGAGCCGGGCAGCGTTTGGCACTGTCTGTGCCATGCGTGGATGGTAATTCAGAACTTCCATCCGCTCCTTTGGGGAAGGAGCCAGACTCGGCCTATCACATGCCTGGTATGAATCAGAAGATTTATGCCAGTAGTTCTATTAGACCAACAAACCCAACGAGTACGGATTCCTTCGGGTATGAAAGCGATTCAAAATTACCCAAACCAAAATGCAATTCCAGCCCATGTAAGCCAAATCATCGGCGAGTGCCGTGTGTTTTTCGGCTAACATTGCTTATTCTTAGACAAGTGTCTAGTATTAGGATATTTTCCATTTTGTAACACTGCTCGCCCATGTAAGTTCTTAACCTTAGGAAAACATTGTTATGGGCATTTATAAAAAAAGCCATGCACATTGGCATGGCTTTTACATGGCAAAACCTCTTAAATGCAGGGCTGTGTTATTTAGTTACCTTCAGCACTGCCGTTTGTCCTTCTTCTGTCCGGAGGCGTATAACATAAGACCCCGGTTGCATTTTCTGGAAAGCATCCGTTAATTGAGCAGACAGGCGCTGCAAGTCTCCCGCTGCTTCCATAAGCATTTGGCCGGTTATGCTAAGCACCTCTACTTGCACCGTACTATTGCCCTTGCCAGGCCAGCTAAGCGTAAGGGTACCTGCGGCTGGCATTGGGTACAGCTTAGGTGCACCCGCCACTGCATCGGCCTGCAGCAAAATCGTCTGGCTGTAGGTGGTGGTGCCGTCCAGGTCTATTTGTTGCAGGCGGTAGTAGGCCTTGCCACTAAAGCCTCGGTCAATAAAGGCATACGTGCTGCCAAGACGGGCCTGGGCTTTTGATGCCACAAAACCAACTTTGGCAAAACTGCGCCCATCGGCCGAGCGCTCAACGGCAAAGCCGGCGCTGTTAACCTCAGCCGCCGTTTGCCACGTTAGCTCTGCCACGGCGCCTGCAACCTTACCCTCAAAGCTGGCCAGCGTCACGGGCAGCGGTGCAGATCCGTCGCCCATCGTCCAGCGGCTAAAGCCTGGCACACCCTGGATGCGGATAAAGTTCTCTACCGGGTTGCGCGCAATGGCCCCGAAGCGGCTCCACGTGCTGCCCGCATCCGTAGAGCGGAAGGCATCTAGCAGGCTCTCTGACGCACCTGCAAGCTCGGCATCAAAGTAGGCCAGCTCCAGGCGGGCGTTCAGGCCCGTGTTGTTGGTAGCGGTTACATCGTAGTAGCGGGCAATAGACTGGTTGGCCAAATACCCGCTTGATACCGCACCGCTGCCCGTCCGCCTTGTGGCCACGGTGTACCCTGGAGATGCGCCCTGGGGCGTCACCTTCAGGCCCATGCCGCCAAAGTCTGTTTCGCTGCCTACGGGCACGGCCGTGCGGTACACCTTCAGCAGGCCTTGCACATAGCGGTCGGCCGCCTCACCAACCACAAAACCGCCGTTGTCTATGGCTACCGTATCCGCGCCTGTAGTGATGTTAGAGGCCGAGGCAAAGCGCAGCTTTTTGCCCACCTTCAGCCCACCTGCGGCCACGGCAATGTCTCCGCCCGTGCGGGCAATCACCACGGTATCTGCCCCGGCGGGGATGCCATTGCCAAAGGTGGCGTTGGCCTGGTTGCCCGCGGCTATGTAGGTGGCCTGTGCAGCCAACTGCCGCGTGCCCGCCACCCTGATGTGGCCCAGCACGCCCGCGCTGTTTATACCGTCAGCATTGGCAAAGCGCAGGCCCGTGCCCGCCGCCAGCACAACACTGCCTGCGCCTGCAATAAAGTCAGAGGCATCCAGGTTCAGCACGGCAGGTGCCTCTACGCGCAGCTCGGTGGCTACGTTGATGCTGGCCTGCAGATCTACGTTGCCCACGCCAAAATTGGCCGAGGTAGCATTAAAGAGCACCCTGCCATAGGTTACCGTCTGGCTGGGGCTGCCAAAAGTGCCCCGCAAGCCCTGCTGGCCAGATACCGCCGTAGTGCCATAAAGCTCTACCAGACTGGTGCTGCTCAGGTTGTAGGTAGCACCGGGGGCTGTGGCCATAAGCTCTGGCAGGTTGCTGCCAATCCTGGAGAGGCGCAGATGGCCCAGGCCCTGTATGGTAAGGCCCCCAGGGCCGCTGAGGCCGTTGTTCTCTGCATCCAGCACCTCGCCATTGGTAATGGTCAGGCTGTTGTTGATGACGACGGCCGAGGTGATCCGCTTGGGCGCTCCCACAGACGAGATACCACCCAGCCCGACGTTCCAGTACGTGCGGCCGCCGCGGAGTTGCTGTATGTTACTGCCTGCCGTAGTGCCGTTCAGGTTGATGGTGCCGCCCGTCAGGGTATAGGCACCCGTCAGCCGCGGAAACACCAGCGTTGCGCCCACGCGGTTAAAGGTCAGCACTCCGCCAGACATCTCGAGGCTACCTGCCCCATCCAGGATGGGCCCGGTGAGGTTCTCGCCCAGGCTGCCTGCCTTCAGCACAAACTTGCCCGTACCGGTGATGGTGGTAGATTGAGCCAGGAAAAAGCCTCGGCTGTCATCTACGCACTGCACCTCTAAAATACCGCTGAGGGTGGCGGGCAGCGCATTGCCAGCCTGCTGGTCTGCCCCCAGGGCAGAGCGGTACACATAATTGGCACCGGCATCAAACGTGCGCACATCTGTCTGCACAGCACCGGTGGCGCCTGTGGTTACAAGGCCATTGTTGTCAGAAATCAGCAGTGTGCCACCCGCAGCCAGGTTAAAGGAGGTGTTGGCCGCCGTGGTGGGCAGTTCTACCACATCTAATCCGCTCAACAGCTCTAGCCGTCCGCCGCTCAGCACGGTTACGTTGCAGCTGTCGCCCATGGGCAGGTTGGTCAGCAGTTGTACGGTGTCTGCCGGGCCTACCTGCCAGTTTATTCTATTGGCAGGCGCCGTAGGCCCAACCTGCAAAAAGGTATGGCGCTTGCCGCCCGCAAAGCGGATATAGCTGCCAAAGGCATAGTCGGTAGAGCGCAACTGCCCGGCACCACTGCCACTATGCACCAGATTGCCCTGCAGGTTGATGAACTGCCGCCCGCCACCGGCGGTGTTGCGGTTCATGTCCACCGTGGCCGTACCGTTGATCTCTAGGTTGCCGACGATGGTGCTTGTCTGGGCCGTGTTGGCCGTATGGGCATAAAAGGCAAAGCTGTTGCCCGTTTGCACCCGCAGCCCGCCGTAGGTAATGGTGGCATTGCCCACACTGCCATACACAAAGAAACCGTTGGCAGCCGTCACCGTCAGGTTGCCTTGGCAAAGCAGCGCCGTAGCCCCTGCAGGCACCAGCTTAAAGTGCTCTGCAAACGGGTTGCGGCTGCCGGCCGTGCTGTTGATGTTGATGTTGCCAAACAGATACCCGGCTGCGTTGGGGCTTATGGTGCGGGTGCCTGCGGGGTCTATCAGCTTGTCTGCTTCTCCGGCTGCGGCCGTGTTCCAGGATTGTACCTCCAGCGTAGAGCTGTTTTTGAAGTTCTCAACCCCGTTCCAGATCAGCGACTGGTTGCTTACGTTGAAGTTTACGGCCAGCGTTCCCAGGCTATCTACCGTCAACTTGGCGGTAGAGGCGGTGGTGGCTGTCAACACATCGCGCATAAAGATGCCGCCCTCTGCTTGCACGCGCGCTCCGGCCAAAATACGCAGCTCACCGTCTGCCCCTACCACGTTCAGGCCCGGGTTGGTGCCTGGGTTGGTCGTCAGGGTAGTGCCTGCGTTTTTGACGAACATCTTGTTCACCGTCCAGAAGTTGTTGGGGCCGCTGTAGCTACCCATCGTCATAGACCGCTCTATGTGCACCTCCGTGGTGATATCGTCTGGGGCGCTGGAGGCCGCCAGCCAGGTAGTGCCGTCGGCTTGCAGCACCTCCCAGTTTGCGGCATCGCTATAGCTTGCCGAGCCCGTGGCCGTGGTGCGGTAGCAGCCAATGGTATAGCCAACGCCACTCACCACAAAGGCTGTGGTGGTAATTACGCTGGGCCCAGGCGTTAGCGCCGGGCTGATGCTGGCCTGCAGTTGCACGCCGCTCTCAATCACATCCAGGCGCAGGTTCGTCGTCTGGAAGAACCCGGCCGCAATGCTACCCGTGGCGGTTCCGGTTAGCGTACCCGTACCCGCCGTGCGGACGATGGTCACCGTGCCCGTATTCACGTCCAGGTCGCGGTTGCCGTTGGCATCCTGCACCTGCACAGAGAGCGTAAAGTTGCTGTTGAACCCCACCGTGCCCCCACCTGGCGACGTAACAAAGCCGAGCTGCGTACCCGTTACAAGGGTACGGCTGGCCGTGCCGCTGCTGGCGGGTGCGGTATAGACCTTAAACGTAGAGCTGGTGGGCGGTGCCGCAGTAACGGCAGCGGTTAGCGTGGCCACCAGGGCTTGGTTATCAGTAACGGTGGTGGTAAAGCTCACCCGCAGCCAGATAGACAGCGTGCCATTATCAGCGACCGTAAAGCTGCCCGCCGGCAACCCACTGAAGGTGATGGTGCCCGCCCCGGCGTTGATGGCAGGGTCGGCCACGTTTAGCTTGGCATTGGCCGTAGAAAACAGCGCCGCCTGCCGGATGGCCGCCCCGTTGTTTACCATAAAGGTGAGGCCAGACACAATGGTGGGCAGGATATCGTTGTCGGGCGTACCGCCCCCGTCGCGGATGTCAATCCGCATCAGGCCGTACGATCCGCCTGCACCTGTGGTAACATTGGTGATGCTGGCCGACTGGTAAAGGGTAAAATCTACCGTAGCCGCGCCGCTGGCCCCCAGCACAACGTCAGACTGGGCAGATGGCGTCCCCGTACCCGTCAGGTTGACGGTATAGGTACCCGTAACGTTAGATGCATCAGAGACTATATCCAGCGTGCCTGCCTGCAACGTCAGGGCGCTGGCCGTGTAGCGCACCCGCACCGTGGCATTGTTGCCAGCAGGGATAGTCGTCGTGCCGCCGCCGCTGGTGATACTAAAGCCTGCACCCGTGGCCTGGATGCTGCTGATGTTGAGCACCTGCGAGCCGGGGTTGGCCAGCGTAAAGTCGCGCTCTATAAAAGTGCCCGTCTCTACGTTGCCAAAAGAGAAGCTAGAGCCGCTGGGCTGGGCGACCGTCTGGCTCACGGCCAGCAAAGGTGCCGTACCAAAGGTGCCATACACCTCGATGTTGTTTAGCCTGAAGTTGCCCGTGCTGCTGGCCCCATAGCCATATATGCGGAACGTTATCGGGCTTGCCGTAGTGCCCGGCAAACTGGTGAGGTTAAACGTCGTAAGGCCCGATGTGTTGGCGTTGCTGGCCCCGGTTAGCGCAGCTACGCCGGCCGTGGCAAAGCCATCCAGGCTGTAGTAAACGTCTATCGTTTGAGGCCCGGCTGTGGTACGGCCTGCATCAAACTGCACGGCCGACAGGGTTACCGTGCCAACAGGCGTAACCGTAAACTCCCAGAATTTACCCGCCGCCGAAAAGGTAGGCGAGGTAGACCAGCTACCTGTGTTTACGTTGCTAGGCGACGCCTGATAGGTAATAGTAGAGGCCGGGCTAACGGTAAGGTTAGAGGCAGCGCTAAGGGCACTGCCATTTACCGTCGTAGCCGCCCAGGGCGATGCGGATACCGTAAAGCGCCAGGCAGCCATAGGCCCCGCACTGGTAGATACGGTAACCGTAGGCACCCCGGCCGTTTTGTAGTCTATACCCCCTACACCAGTGTTGACCAGCGGGTAAATGGCTGCCGTATAGCTCGTAGATGCCGTCAGGCCGGTAAAAGTTACCGTCTGCACACCGCGGGCAACGTACACGTTGGTAGCGTTGGCCGTAATCACCGTCCCGTCCACCGGGTCTGCCGGGGCGGTAGTGCCTATCCGCACCAAAAACGAGTCTGCCTGAGCGGCGCCGTTGTTGTCGGCCCAGGTAAAGGTGATAGAGGTAGTCGTTTGCGTGCTGCTAGCAAAGGTGGCTACATGGTTGGTAGGCTCCAGCTTGCGCGTGTTAAACCGGCCTGCCGTTGCGGCGTAGGTGGTGCCTGCGCTGTTGGTGGCATACGTGCGGTAGTAGTAAGCCGTGCCGGGGCGCAGGCCCGTGGCGGCTACCGTCTTGGTGCCTGGAGCATTGTCGGCAAACGCAAAGACGGTGTCGGCCAGGGTTGGCAGGGCATGCAGCTTGCTCAGCACGATGCCTTGGCCCGTCAGCGTGCTGGGGCAGGTGGCCGCCGTAGTGGTGCCCCCGAGGGTAGCACCCGTAGCTGTACCGGCCGTAGCCATGTTGGCCGTAGGGGCAGGTGGGGCAACCAGCGCCGTACCCGTGCCAGAGATGGAGAAGGTCGGGTTGTTCTCGCCGTTTACGGTAAGCGTAGCCGTCTGCCCACCGGCAGCTGACGGGGTAAAGGTTACGGCAAACGTCTGGCTGCCGCCCACAGGCACCGTCGTGCCCGATAAGCCACTGACCACAAACTGCGCATTGTCAGACGTTACCGAGGTAAGCGTACCGGCCAGCCCGCCTGTATTGTTGATAGTATAGGTGATAGTGCTTGCCGCTACCCCCACGCAGGCACTCCCATGCGACACCGTGCCCGAGATACCCAGATTGGCACCCGTCGGTATAGTGAAAGAGGCCATAGCCCCATAGGCATAGGTGCTGCCATTAAAGACATAAGCCTTGTAGTAGTACGTCTGCCCCGCAACGAGGCCCGACAAACCAGCGCTGAAGCTGCCCGTGGCGGCCCCGCCTACCGACACGGCGGTAACGTCTGCCCCGCCCACCTCTGGGTTGTTGTTGGTGCCCGAGTAGGCAAACCCGCGCGCCGTGGTGGCCGGGCAAACGCCCAGGGTGGCCACGCTGCCGTTGAGCGTCGCCGCACCTGCACCCGTAATGCCAGAGGCCGCAGACGTACTTACAGAAGGCGTTACTGCCGCTACGCCCGTTCCGCTGAGGGCAATCGTGCCGTTGGTGCTGCCGGAGGTCGTGCTGCTGGCTGTGATGGTAGCCGTGCGTGCACCCGCCGTAGTGGGCGTAAACGTAACCTGAAACGTGGCCGTGCTCCCCGCGCCCGCCAGCGATGTGGTAGATAGGCTGCTGACGGCAAACTCCGTATTGTTGCTGCTTACCGCCAAACCCGCCGCCGCACCCGTGGTGCCGATGGTGTAGGTAACCGCCGTAGCGCCCGTACCCAGGCAACTGCTGCCGAGGTTGGTAGGCGTGCCAGTAATGTTTAGGGTGGGGCCCGATGCTGGTGCTGTAATTGAAACGTCATCTACGCCGATGCCTTGCGCGCTGGTGTTGCCGGCCACGGTATAAGTCCAACGCAGATAGTAGCTGGCACCGTTGGCTATGCTCAGGCCCGTCAACGATACGGATTTGGCCGTCTGGCCAGGTGGGTTCGAGATGGTTGTATTGTTTGCATCGGCAGGGTAGGTCTGGTCTCCCGCGCTGGCACCCGTCCAAGTGGTGCCGTCACTGCCGTGAAAGAACGTCCAGACACATCCATTGGCATTGGAGCCAGACCGGTACTTCTCGTAGTTGAACCCTATGGTTAGGGCAGTAATCGTGGCGCCCGTGTTGTTGGTGAGTTGCACCATCAAAGAGCGTGGGCTAGTAAACCCGCCTGAAGTCAGAAAACCGATTGCCCTATCCGTTGAGCTTGCCGTTATGCCATTGGCAAAGTTGTAAACCCCTCCTGCAGACGAGCCCGTCAAAGCCCCGGTGCCCGTCGTACCGGCTGCCAATGTGGTTGCCGTCGTACCGGCAGAGTAGGTCGTTCCGCCGCTCACCCTCCATCCTGTTGGCAAGGCAGCTGTGCCGCTGCTTCCGATACCATCAAAGTTCTGGATGAAAGGGGTGCCCGTGGCCGTAAGGCTCATCTGCGCCTGGGCTGTGCCCATTGCAAATAGCCATAAAAGGCATACCCAAAGGGAGCCACGCACATAGTTCAAAATCTTCATAAAAATGTAAAAGCGTACGGAGATGGCTTCGAGATATCACCTCAGACATAGGCTTGCGGCCGTGGGAGGCAAAGGCTGCATTTGGCTTCTAAATGCCACAAACAGCCTTGGTCTTTCGTACGCAGCATGAGCCTTGGGGCTAAGCCAACTATAAAAAATAGGGTAGGCCGAACCAACCGGGGCAGACGTAATATCTCACGTCAAAATTAAAGATAATAAAACCAGAAAAGATTACCAAACCATTACCATATGGTTCAGAATGTGGTTTTAACCGCGTATCCACTGTTAAGGTGCCGCCGATAGCCATGTTAGATTTTAGCCAACGGCGCAGTATTTAGAAATTTTCTCAGAAAAGGGTATCCACCCGCTGCATACTTCCCGTACGAAGGCTTCAAGCCCGTTCCTACTCCCTTGGGAGCAGACCATCACTTCCCATCACTTCACTTTCCAAACCACTCAAAATCAGACATGACCACCGCACCCAAACCCCCTGCCGGCGGCTTACCGCGCCGGCGCTTTTTAGCCTTTGCAGGCGCCGGCCTGCTGGCAACAGGCACCTTGGCCCAAGGCTGCAAAAAAGACGATGACGACGATGACGACGTCCCCACCCCAGGCCCCACCGGCAACAGCCTTACGCTGACCAACGACGATGTCGGCATCCTCAATTACGCCTATGCCCTAGAGCAACTGGAGGCCGACTTCTACGCCCGCGTGGTGGCGGCCAACAACTTCAGCACCAACTTCGCCATGGGCGAGGCCCAGTTGCTGCGAGACATTGCCGCCCACGAGCTGGCGCACAAAGAGTTTTTCCGCCGGGCCATCCCCGCCGATAAGCTGCTGCGCAACCTTACGCCCAAATACGGTACCCTAGACTTTACCAACCGCATGCAGGTACTGGCCACGGCCCGCACCTTCGAAGACTTGGGCGTATCGGCCTACAACGGCGCAGGCCCGCTCATCGCCAGTGCAGACTACCTGGTATTGGCAGGCAAAATCGTATCGGTAGAGGCACGCCACGCCGCCTTCATCCGCGAGTTGAGCGGGGTCCGCTTTGCAGACTCCGACGTCCTCAATGTGGATTACAGCCGGATGCCCAGCCGTTTCCGCTCGCCCATTCCCAATGCCAACGGATCCGACAATCCATCTACGGCGGCAGAGCTAGGCTTTAACCCGGCCACCAACAACGCCATAGAGAAGAGCCGCCGCCCCAGCGAAGTGCTGGCCATGGCAGCGCCCTTCATCACCGAAACCCTTACCAGCCAACTCCCTTAGCCCTCAACCGCCCAAAAACCATGGACATCCTAAAACTGCTGAGCCACTTCGAGGGCTTTGACCCCGAAGTGTACGACCGCTTCGACACCCGGCGCAAAGCCATGCGCCAGTTTGCCGGGATCGGCAAAAAGCTCACCCTGGCTTCGTTGCCGCTGGCTGCCTCGGCCATGATCCAGAAGGCCTACGGCCAAACCAACACCGGCAACGTAGCCTATGCCCTCCAACTGGCCCTCAAGGCCGAGTATCTGGAGTCTCATTTCTACGTTACGGGCATCAACGCGGCCCAGGGCCTTGGCCTGCAGGGCGACACGCTCGGAAAGCTCAAGCGCATCGGCTACGACGAGCTGCTACACGTAGAGGCCGTCCGCGCAACACTGGCCACCATAGAGCGACCCCAGGTGCCCTACGTGGGGCCCATGGCCGACAAGCCCGCCGGGGCAGACTATGGCATAGACATCACCGGAGGCGGCGGCAACGGCAACGGCCCCATGGCCCCCGCCCTCACCAACCTCGATGTCTTTTTGGCCGCCGCCCAAGCCTTTGAAGACAACGGCGTGCGCGCCTACAAAGGCCAGGCCACCAACGTAATGCCCAACAAGCCCGTGCTGGCTGCCGCGCTGGGTATCCACTCGGTAGAGGCGCGCCATGCCGCAGCCCTGCGCAAAATCCGCGCAGACAGGGCAGGCGTACAAAACGGCTACATGCCCAAACCCTGGCCCACGGGCGCAGACCCTGGCAACATCCCAGAACCCTATAATGCCAAGGTGGCACCACTCTACGGCCCGGGCATAGGTAATCCCAACATGTTTCCGTCAGAGAGCAACACCATGCAGGCGGGCATCAACATTGCCCAGCTAGGCGTAACCAACGCCCAGGCCACCGAAAGCTTCGACGAGCCCCAGGAAGGCGATACGGTGGTGCGCTACCTCACCGGCCAGGTACTGCCAGACGTTAAGTTTATCTATTAACCGCAGCACCATGCTAACTGGAACCATTCTGGCATTCCTCGGCGGGCTGGGCGGCGGAGAGATCGTGCTGGTGCTGGCGGTGCTGCTCCTCTTTTTTGGGGCGAAGAAGATCCCGGGCCTGGCCCGGGGTCTTGGCCAGGGGCTGTCAGAGTTCCGCCAAGCCAGCCAAAAGCTGACGGAGGAACTCCAAGCCCAACCACCGCCAGCCAAGACCTCCACACCTGAGGCCTAACCTCCCTAAGCCCTGCCCACTGGCAGGGCTTTTTTGTGGGTTTAGGCGGCCCAAGGCTAAAGCCGAACACTTTCAGCCAAGTATACTGTGCAATGGCTTTGCCCCATATTCTGTGCAATGGCTGTGCCATTGCACAGAATATCAGGCAGGGCGGGCTAACAGCCCGCACTACAGCCGTAGCCAAGCTACCGTGCCTGTCCCTACCACAAAACCCTATGAAACAAAGTTTTATCCGCTGCCACCTGCTCGGGCAGCACCCAGGCGAGGGCCTCCAGCACCGGGGGTTGGTGGGTCGGCCATTCTGGGTCGGTACCGAGGGCCAAGGTGCCCCCAATGGCGCGTACCTCATAAAAAACCTCTATGGCATGCAAGGGGGGCTGCACAAACTCATGCACAGATACCAAATCACCTACCTCTACCTCCAGGCCAGTCTCTTCGACAAACTCGCGCACCAGGGTTTGCGCCAATGTCTCCCCAAACTCTACCCCTCCGCCTGGAGGCACCCAAAGCCGCCCCGTAGGGCCTACACCCCGGTGCAGGGCACAAAGCACCGCCCCGTCTGCCCTTTTGAGCAGACCGCAAACCCGCACGCGCAGCTTTCCGCCGTAAATAGTCTCAACTTTGTGGCGATCTTCTACCATGGGTGCAAACTTGAGGCTATGGCTACCAATCTGGACAATGTTGCTGGGGCTCGGCCTGGGCCCGGCGGCCTGGGCACAGCAAGAGGAGCTGCCGCTTAAAGAAGGTGAGATCCGCTTCCGCGCTGGCAATGCCTTAGAGCAGATTATCATCAACGGGCAGAAGGTCCGCCACTTCTCGGGCAGCGTCGTGGCCGAGCAGGTGGGGCAGACGCTCTACGCCAACGACGTCTATCAGTATGAAAACGGCCGCACCGTCATGGTCGGCGGCGTGCGCATAGACCAGGGCGAGGGCAAACAAATCACCGGAGACAGCCTCATCCTGGTAGGCAAAAACCGTGTGGCCCAGGTGCGCGGCAATGTCGTCTATACGGAGGGCACCCGCACCCTCACCACGCAGGCGCTGGACTATGACCCTAAAACAGGCACAGCCATCTACACCACCGGCGGCACCATCAACGACAACGGCACCATCCTCACCAGCCGCCGAGGCCGCTACGAGCGCAGCACCGGCAAGATGTTCTTTTACGGAGACGTCAAGATGAACGGCCCCGAGTACAGCCTGGCCACAGACTCGCTGCACTACAACACAGCCAGCAAGATGGCCGACTTCTTTGGCCCCACCACCATCACCAATCAAGACGGTACCGTCGTCTCTAACCGGGGCAGCTACAACACCGAGACGGGCGTAGGCAAGTTTGCTGGCCGGGCCGGCATAGAAAGCCCCGACTACCGGCTAGAAGGCGACATCGTCGATTTTAACCGCGCCACCGGCCTAGGCTATGCCCAGGGCAAGGTCCGCATGTTTGCCAAAAAAGACAGCGTGCAGCTCTTTGGCGATAAGGGCTGGTATGTGCGCAAGCGCGGCAAGGCCCGTATCCAGGGCAATGCCTTAATCAAAGCCCCCTCGGGCACGCGCGGAGACACGCTCTACATCCGTTCAGACTCGCTCAACGCCATCAACGACTCGGCCGCTGGGCAGCGCACCCTCATCGCCAAGAGCCGCGTCAAAATCTACCAGCGCGACTTCCAGGGCATCTGCGACTCGCTCAGCTACGAGTCTGCCGACTCTACCATTCGGATGTACAAGGCCCCGGTGCTCTGGGCAGGCAAAAACCAAACCACCGCTGATACCATCTACGCCCGGCTAGAGAACAACCGGATGGACTCGCTCATCCTGATCCGCAACGCCTTCCTCATCTCTCAAGACACGCTCAAAAACTACAATCAGGTAAAAGGCCGCCGCATCTTGGCAGACTTTGCCAACAACAAGATCCAACGGGCCTACGTCCGGGGCAACGGCCAAAGCATCTACTTTGCCGTAGACGAAGAGAAGCTCACCCTTTCGGGTATGAACTACATTGTCTGCTCCAACATGGTCATCCGGTTTGACAGTGCCAACAAGCTAGAGACCATCACCGCCTTGGTTAAGCCCGAGGCCAAGTTCATCCCACCCAAAGATATTGCCGAGCCCGAGCGCCGCCTCAAGGGTTTCAACTGGAACCTTTCGCGGCGCCCAACCCTCAAATCAGTCCTTCAGTCGCCACAAACGACCATTCAACCGAAAAAGTCTGGCAAAAGCCAAAAAAAATCTACTACCTTTAAACCTGCAAAGGCTAAGGCCCGTCTTAGAACAAAGTAGTGGCATACTCTTTGTACACTAACCACTTAAAGCACACACGTGGCATGAAAAAACTCCTACTCGCTATCTTTTTCGCAGGCTCGGCCATGGCCCATTTGGCCCAGGCTCAGTCTGCCGACGAGCGCCTGGGGTATGCCACCCGTGGCAGCCAAGCCCGCGAGGCCCTTGCATCGGCACAGCGCACCAGCACACCAGCCAATACCGTAGGCGAGATTTACCCCAACCCTGCCGCCGGCGAGGCAAGCATCAGCCTTAATCTGAACGCCGCGGGCAAGGTTACCTTTTACAACCTGCTTGGCACCCCCGTAGCCTCCCAAGAGTTTGGCAAAGACACCCGGACGCTGACTATTGATTTTGCCCAGTTCCCCGAGGGGGTCTATTTCGGCATTATCTCCGCAGGCAACAAGACGGTAGCCACGCGCCGCATCTCTGTAAAACGCTAGCTAAGAGCAGCTTACGATAGGCCATTGGCCCGCAGCAGGCCCTTCTTAGTGCAGACCAGAACAGTCTCTGGGCCCAGGGGCTCCTCTGAAAAATCTTCTGCCCGGATCAACCCTTCCGCTACCATTTGCTGCAATGTCGCCATGGCCTGGGGCCAGGCAATGTCTGCCTTTGCGGCGGCCTCCTGGGCTTGCACGGGAAAGTAGAGCTCGTCCAACAGCAGATCTATCAGGTCTTCCATACAGGTTTGCGCCCGGCAAAGGTCGGCAACAGCACGGCAATCAGGTAGGGCACGTACAGCACCTGCCAGGCCATAAATGCCCATAGCGGAAAGCGCAGGCCCGCCTTCTGCATCTGCCTGCCGATTAACAGTCCCTCTGCTGCCAATTTGGCTGCCATCAGGCCATAGGCAAACGGCTGCAACCCCAGCAGCCCACCCCAAAGGCACCACCCAAAAGCCAACTGCCCCACCACCGAGCCCAAGGCAACCAACTTCGGATAGGGGCTCGCATACCCCACACCTTTGCCGGCCCACCGACGCCGCTGCCGCAAAAAAGCACCCAGGCTCTGCGGGGCTGCCGTCTCTACCCAAAGGGCCGGGGCATCGGCATAAGCCACACGGTAGCCATGGGCCAGAGCATAGTCCAGCAGATACATATCATCACCGCCTTGGCCGGGCTGGCTTTGGAGATGGCGGGATGCCGCTAGCCACAAGCGCCTGGTATAGAGCAGGTTGGCCCCGTTGCACATCACCGGGTGGCCGGCGCGGGCCATGCCGCAGGTAACGGCCATCACAGAGGCAAACTCTACGTTAACCAGCGCCAGGGCAGCCGAGGGCAAGCCTGTGAAGCGCAGTGGCATTATCACCAGGTCGGCACCGGTGGCAGTGGCTTGGGCAGCGGCTTGGCTGGCCCAAGCCTCCCCTACCCGGCAGTCGGCGTCGGTCTGCAAGATGTAATCCGTCTGGCAGGCGGCCACCCCGGCGGCAATGGCCTGGCGCTTGCCAACGCCGCCCAGCACCAAGAGCTGGGTATCGGGCAAGGATTGGCCAGGGGTAGCACCATCGGTAGAGCCATCGTCTATGGCAATCCACCGCAGGGACGGGTGCGTTTGCCGGGCCAGGTCTAGAGCCAGGTGGGGCAGATGCGCAGCCTCGTTGCGGAAGGCCGTCAGCACCGTGAGGGGGGGCAGGCCGGCAGGTATGGGCAGGTCTGGGTCTTGCCGCTGTTGGTAGCCGTAGAGCAACAGCACCCAAAGGGCATAGCCTACCAAGCAGACCGCTACAACTGCCACCATACCTTTTGCCGGGGCCGGGCCAGCACTACCGTGCCCACCAAAGCAGGCCCCGCCACATTGATGATCCAAACCAGCAGCGAGGCTGCTACCACCCCAGCCTCGGCAAAGCCTAAGCTGCCCAGAACCGTTAGGGCCAGCAGCTCGCGCAGGCCCACCATGCCCCCTACAGAAAGAAAAGGCACCAGCGTCTTGATGCCCAGCGCCAGGGCCGTACCAGCCAGGTAAATCTCCATGGGGGCATCGGGCATAAACAACTGCCCCACCAAGGCATACTGCCCCAAAATGACGCCATAACGCAAGAGGCTCAAGGCCAGCAGACCGGCTAGCCCGGGCCAGGGCACGTGCGCAGGCAGCCGGGCCGCCAACGGCAAACTTGTGCCCCGCACGGCCCTATATACCCTAGGAAGGCATACATAGCCAAGCAATAGCAATCCTAAAAACAAGCCCAGCCCCTTGCCGAGCGGCAGCAGCTGCATGGGCAACAGCCCCTGGGCCGCCAGCAGCCAGACCCCAGCCATAGCCCCGGCAAACGAGGCCAGATACTGGGCAAAGCTGCTGGCCACCAGCAGGGGCGTGGCCTCTGCGGTTTGGTTGTGGGCCACGGCCAGTTTGCTGGTATAGTCGCCCACCAGGTGTGTTAGCGGTAGGCCTGCGGCTATACCCGCCACCACGGCGGCAAGATGCGTGCGCCAAGTGCGCACCTGCAAGCCTGCCAGGCAGTAGCGCCAGCGGGCAGCCTCAAGGCCCAGATTAACGGCAACCAGCGCCGATGCCGACACCAACAGGCCCACCTGCCCCCAGCCCGCCGCAGAGAGGGCCTGCAACAATTCCGCATAGCCGCTGCCCCACAAGCGCCACAGAATAAGCCCCAGGCATACCCCCGAAAGCATCCAACGGACCATGCCAACTACCCGCTTCTCTAAAAAAAAGCGGGCCAATGGCCGAGCGAAGTGGTTATTTTGTATTGCCATGCTAACCCTAGCCCCCGAAAAGCCAGTTGCCGCGCGCGAGCGCGTGATCTTGGGTATAGACCCAGGCAGCAATATAATGGGCTATGCCGTGCTGGCCGTAAGCGGGCAAAAGGTATCCTTACGTGGCTATGGCGTTGAGCGCTTTACCGGCGAGGACGAGCACCTGCTCAAAATTCAGGGGGTTTTTCAGAAGACGCTGGCCCTCATAGAGCACTACCTGCCCGACGAGCTGGCCATCGAAGCGCCCTTTTTTGGCAAAAACATCCAGGCCATGCTCAAGCTGGGGCGGGCACAGGGAGCCTGCATCTCGGCAGCGCTGAGCAGGCAGATTCCAGTGGTGGAGTATGCCCCCAAGCGGGTGAAACAGTCCGTCACGGGTAAGGGCAACGCCACCAAAGAGCAGGTGGCCTACATGATGAAGGTTCTGCTCGGCGTAGCAGACGACAACCTGCCCCTGGATGCTACCGACGCTTGCGCCATCGCCCTCTGCCACCATTACAGCCAAACCACCCTGCCGGGCCGGGCTTCCAAGTCTTGGGGAGCCTATCTGAAAGAGAACCCCGGCCGCCTGCGCTAACCCCGCTGCCGATTGCCAGCACCCGGCAGCACAGCCGCCGGCTGTGGCCTGGCCGCCGTTTTGCCCGAGTCTGCCGGCTTGGCCGGGCTGCCCGCAGGCACTATATGCACCGGGGCCGGCATACGGTTGCTATCCAGCCCCCGCACAGAGTCTTGTATCCGCTGCGCACGGCGCACGGCACGCTCTATGGGTGTAAGGTACTCCTTGTCGGTCATGAACTTCTTGAGGTTCTTGCGCACCACCCGGCCCTTCAGGTACTGCTCTATCATGAGCGAGGCGATGGGCGCCGCCGCATAGCCCCCAAAGCCGGCGTTCTCTACAAAGCAGGCGATGGCAATCTTGGGGTTCTCTTTGGGGGCAAAGCCGATGAAGATGGAGTGGTCTTTGCCGCGGGCGTTCTGGCTGGTCCCCGTCTTGCCCGATATCGTGATGGAGTCTATCACCGTGCCCCGCTTCCAGACCGTTTTGCCTGCCAGCACCACCTGCTCCATGGCTCCGGCCATCCAGTCGAAGTGCTCGGGCGCTATACCCGTCTGGTGGCGCTGGGTAAACTTGGCGTCCAGCTTGCGGCCGTCACCGATGCCTGCCACAAAATGCGGCGTTATCCACCAGCCGCGGTTGGCTATGGCGCAGGCGAAGTTGGCCATCTGAATGGGGTTGACCGAATACTCGCCCTCGCCTATGGAGATGGAGTAGATGGTCGAGAACTTCCAGCGATTCTCACCATAAATCTTGTCGTACATGCCGATGGTCGGCACGCGGCCCCGCTTCTCGTTGGGAATGTCCACCCCGAGCTTGTCTCCGAAGCCGAAGCGCTTCACGTAGGCGTCCCACTTGTCCATACCCACGCGTATGTCGCGGAAGGGCGAGCTGCTCCACCCCCGGTTGACGATGCGCTTAAAGACGTGGAAGAAGTACGAGTTGCAGCTGTAAATGATGCCACCCGTCAGTTGCTGAGGGCTGGGGTGCGGGTGGCAGTGCATGGGGCTGGTGTGGCAACTAATCACCGTCTCTGGCGTCAGGGTGCCCTCTTGCATACCTATCAGCGCATGGGCAATCTTAAACGTAGAGCCCGGCCGGTACATACTCTGCGAGGCCCGGTTAAAGAGGGGCTTGCTCACGTCTAGCGCCAGCTTTTGGTAGTTCTTGCCAAACTCGCGGCCCGTCAGCAGGTTGGGGTCGTAGCTAGGGGCAGATACCATAGCCAAGATCTGGCCTGTGCTTGGCTCTATGGCCACGATGGAGCCGGTCTTGTTTTGCAGCAGCGTATCGCCCAGCTTCTGCAGCTCAAGGTCTAGGCCGGTGTAGAGGTTTTCGCCTCGCACGGCCGTCGTATCAAAGGCACCTTCTTTGAAAGCACCCTTCTGCACGCCGTGTACATCTACCAGCATGTATTTGACGCCGCGCTTGCCGCGCAGCTCCTTCTCGTACTTCAGCTCTAGCCCGCTGATGCCGATGTAGTCACCAGACTTGTAGAAGTTATCGCCGCTATCGCGCAGCGTCTTGAGCTTCTCTGAGCTTATCTCGCCGATGTAGCCCAGCGCGTTGGCCGAGCTGGTGTGGGGGTAGGCCCGCACCGTCCGCGGGTTTACAAAGAAGCCCGGAAAGTCCACCAGCCGGTCTTGTATGCGCGCAAAGTCGGCCTGGCTGAGCTGCTTTAAGAAGGCCGATGGTTTCACCCTGCTGTAACTCCGCGCCTCGCGGAGCTTCTCTCTGCAGTAGGCCAGATCTACCCCTACGCTAGCGGCCAGCAGGCTGGTGTCCATTTGCTTATCAAGCTCGCGGGGCACCACCATGATGTCGTACACCGGCACGTTATAGACCATGATCTTACCCTTGCGGTCGTAGATCACCCCGCGGTACGGATAATCAACCACGCGCTGTAAGGAGTTGGCGGCCGCCAGCTCTTTGTAGGACGTGTCTATGATTTGCAGGTAAAAGAGCTTACCAATAAAGACAATGGCCACCAATAAGATTACAACCTGTATGGCGGTCTTGCGTCCTTCGCCCATGGCAACGGAAAGTTCGGCAGGTAAGCTACTGAAAGGTAAGCCTTTGCAGCACCGGCCAAGCCGGCAACCTGCAAACGCATGGCTAAAGATACGGCCCGGCCATCGCTCTTGGGGCCTAGCATTCTACCCCCGATTAACGCAATGTGAAGCCAAAACTTACATGCAATACGATAGTGCTTAAGTTACAGCAGCGCCTAGGTAGGTGGGCTTATAGATTTGACGTTTCAGCCCAAGGTGTGTTTTTTGCCTGACAGGCATTACCTCCAAACCACCCGGCATTACACTTAAGCCAAGGCCCACAGCCAAAACCAGCTATCCCTTCTATGACAGACGTCAAACCACGCGTATTACTTGTTGACGATAACGATACCGACAACCTTATTAGCAGGCGCGTTATCGAGTTAAGTGGTTACGCCTCGGCCATAGATGTCTGCAACAGCGGCAAAGGAGCCCTAGAGCTCATCGAAGAGCGGCTGCCCACGCCAGACCTGCTGCCTGACGTTATCTTCCTCGACATCAACATGCCCATCGTAGATGGGTTCGTCTTCTTGTACGAGTTCGAGATTCTGGCCCAGCGCATTACCAAGAAGGTAGATGTGATTGTACTCTCCAGCTCAGACTCTCGGCAAGACATTGAGCGGATGCAGCTGCATCCGCGGGTCGTTACCTTCATCACCAAGCCGCTTTCTGCCTCTGTGCTGCGGTCTCTGCAAGCCCGTTAGGCCCACGCCGATTTACAACCTTACCTACCCGCTCAGGCTTGGGCGGGTATTTTTGTAGGCAGATGGCCATCCAGGCATCCGTTCGGCGGCAAATACTGCGCAACACCCTGTCAGGCTGGGGGTACAAGATTCTGAAGGTGGCCCTGGCCATCTTCAGCAACCCGCTGCTGATTGCCGGCCTCGGCAAAGAGGGCTATGCCCTGCTGGCCCTGCTGGCCACACTGATCGGCTTCTCTGAACTGACGGATCTGGGCGTGCGCCCCGCCCTGGGCCGAGAGCTGGCCCAAGCCCGCGCTGAAGGCAACGCCGCTGCCTTCAACCGATTGGTGAGCTCTGCCCTGGCTGTGTATATGGGCCTTTTTGCATTACTTGGCACGGCCCTGGTGTTGGCTACCCCCACCCTGGCCCGCCTTATGGCAGGCCCGGGCAGCCCGCTTACGGCCGAGGCCTTGTTGCTGCTGCGTACCTATGGCCTGTTTGCGCTGGCGGTGGCCTTCGTCAGGCCTGCCTTCTCGGCAGTGCTGGCGGCGGCCAACAGGTTCGACAGGCGCAACCAGGCCGAGAGCCTCTTTACCCTATTGCAAGGCCTGGGCATCATCGCTACACTTTCTCTTACAGACTGGGGGCTGGCAGGCTGGGTGGGCGTTACGGTGGTGGCCCAATTGATTAACCTGGGGCAGATTCTATACTATGCCTTCCGCAGCCAGCCGGGCCTCCGGGTAGGTTGGGCCTGGGTTGGTATGGCAGAAATCAGGCAGTTGTATGCCTTTGGGTCTCTGCTGTTTGTAAGCCAATGGGCCCGCAAGATCAAGTTCGATGCTGACCCGTTGGTGATTGCCCGGTACTTAGGGCCGGCACAGGTGGCGCTCTACAAGCCCCCGCACTCGCTTATGGCCAACGTACGGCCCTTGCTCACCACGTTTGCCGGGCAGCTGTACCCTGTTACCACACAACTTTATGCCCAGGGCAGCCTGGCCCAGGCCCAGGCACTTTTTTTGGCTGCAAGCCGCTATACGCTGCTGCTGGCCCTGCCGGTGGCAGCCTTTTTTGGCGGCTACGGGCCAGAGATTATGCACCTTTGGCTGGGCCGTGTGCTAACGCCTGCCGAGGTAGCCCTGGCTGGCCAGGTGCTGGCCGGCTGGGCCTTCATAGAGCTGGCCGTTGCCCTAGAGGGCTCCGCGTGGTCGGTGCTGTTTGGGCAAAAGAAGGTCCGCTTCGTTATCTGGGTAGAGGTCGTGGCCGCCTTGCTCAACATCGGCGCAAGTGTATGGCTGGTGCAGGTAACTGAGCTGGGCCTGCTGGCCGTAGTGCTGCCCAGCATCGCACTCGAGGCCATCATCCGGCCGCTGTATGCCTTGCGCGCCGCCCAGGCCAACCAGATGCCGCTTGGCTCGGCCCTGCGTGGATTGTATGCCCGACCGTTGGCGGTAGGCCTGGGCCTCGCGGCCCTGGTGATAGCACTGCGCTGGGCTCTACCTACCTATGGCTGGCTTTGGCTGGCTGCCCACGGCAGTGTGCTGGGGCTGGCCTTTGCCGGCCTGGTATGGGCCATCGGTATGCCCCCTGCCGAAAGGGCAACCATAAAGCAACTTATACAAAGGCGTTTGCCCAAACACCTCCCAGCAAAATAGCCCGGCCAAAAGGCCGGGCTATGCTTACATCTGGCAAACCAGGCTTGCCCTTACATCTTAGCCTTGATGGCCGCTGCCAGGCCCTGCATCTCCTCGGGGGCAAAACTGAGGCGGGGCTTGGTGAAAGTGGCGTCGTCTATGGAGTTGAGCGGCAGCAGGTGCACGTGCGTATGGGGCACCTCTAGCCCGATGACAGCCACCCCCACGCGCTTGCAGTCTATGGCCGCACCTACGGCTTTGGCTACCTTTTGGGCAAAGGCCCAAAGCGCAGCATAAGCGGCAGGCTCAAGGTCGAAGAGGTAGTCAACCTCGGCTTTGGGCACCACCAGCGTATGGCCCTTGGCAACGGGTTGCACGTCCAGAAAGGCAATGTGGTGCTCGTCCTCGGCTACGATATAGGCCGGAATCTCGCGGGCGACGATGCGGGAGAATATCGAGGGCATAGCGGGGCGCGGGCTTAGTCTAGCAAACCAATCTCGAGCACCTCGAGCTCTACCGTGCCCGCAGGCACCTTAATCTCGACCTTGTCGCCAACGCGCTTGCCCAGCAGGCCCGAGCCAATGGGAGACTTTACGCTGATCTTCTGCGTCTTCAGGTCGGCCTCTTCTTCGCTTACGAGGCTGTAGGTGATACTGGCGTTGTTCTTGAGGTTTTTGAGCTTAACCTTAGTCATGATAGACACCTTGCTCAGGTCTAGCGACGACTCGTCGAGCAGCCGGGCGTTGCCCAGCAGCTCTTCCATTTTGGCAATCTTCATCTCCAGCAAGCCTTGTGCGTCTTTGGCGGCATCGTACTCGGCATTTTCAGAGAGGTCTCCCTTGTCGCGGGCTTCGGCAATCTGGCGGGCAATGTCCGCACGGCCCCGGCTTTTGAGTTCGGTCAGTTCTTCTTTGAGTTTGCGCAGGCCTTCTTCGGTGTAATATGTGACAGCCATAACAGGTCAGGGTTGATTTTGGCACAACCCGCCCCCCTTTGCGACGGGGGCTGGGCGTTGGCCACTTTGGGTTGAGGAGGAGATAAAAAAAGTGAACGACCCCCTAGTGGCAGGGGGCCGTTCACGGCTAAACTAGCCTACAAAGATAAAAATGCCGATTTAGAACTTCACTACAAAGCCCAGGCCGTGCGTCCCAGAGAAGGGATTGGTGGGGCGGTAGCTGTAGTCTATACCGACGGTGATGTCAGATTTCTTCTTGGCAGGGGCGCCATCGGCGGAGGCACCGTCGCTCAGAGAGGTACCGGTGATCTCGGCAGCACCCTTGGCACCAAACATCTCTGCGAGGGGCAGCTCTATGGTGGCACCGGCGGCCAGGCCTGTGTACACGTCTGTACGGGCAGCAGCCTCGGGCACAGAGAACGTCTGGCGGAACATGTACGAAGCCCGCAGCATGAACATCTCGCGGAAGGCCAGCTCTACCCCGGGGACGAGGTTGTCGTTGGTGTACGAGTTAGATGTAAAGTTGAAGGCCGGCGTCAGGCGAAGCTCCTGCTCTTTAAAGTTGAAGTCGTAGCTGGCACCGATGTTAAGCATGGCGGGCATCTCGAAAGGTGCCACGCGGCTGCCCAGTGTCAGGCCGATCTGGTCGCGCTGGCCACGGAAAGAGAGTCCCTCGCCGCTGTATTGCAGCTTGGGGCCTACGTTGCGCAAGGCCACGCCGAACTTGAACTCGTTGTTGGGCCCGCTCTGGTACTGTATGCCTGCATCAAAAGCTACACCAAACGCCTGCGCGTTTGATATGCCCTGGTAGATGCCCCGCACCAGCAGACCACCTGTGATGCGGCTGCTGAAGGTTTTGGCATAGCTCAGGCCAAAATTGAAGAACGACGGCGAGAAGGTGTTGTTCGTACCCTCTGGCAGCGCGTAGGTCGTCTGGATAAAGTCTCCCAGCGATAGGCTGGTAAACGTCATACCCAGCACGCCCGTGGGGCTCAGCCGCTGGCCAAAACCCAGCGAGAGTATGTTGATGCCCGAGCCAGAAAGGTAGCGCTGGTTGGCGATGATCAGGTCTGTGTTCTTCACATAGGCCAAACCTGCGATGTTGAGCGACATAGACTCAATACCGCGGACGGAGCCTGAATTGGCGCCGTTCCAGCCCGTGCTACGTGCCCAGGGGTTGATCAGCAGCTCGGTGGCACCGGCCTGGCCCCGCTTGGTATCGTTGCCGGCCGTGGCTACCTGGGCAGCCATACCCAGCACCAAGGCGATTGCATAGAGTTTTTTCATGTATGAGAGCTTTCGGGTAGTGGCCTGGCGCCAGCGTAGAGTTGTAGCGCCAGGCTACCCGGTTAGAATAGGTGCAGTTGGTAACGACTTAGTTAGATACAGCGTCCAGATCGGTAGGGCGCATGATACCGAACCATTTCACGGTTTTCTCGCCCAGGTTGTAGGCGTTGATGTGAATGATGTAAACACCCGAGGCAATCGGCAGCCCTGTCTGAGTTTTCAAATCCCAATCCAAGAAGGTAGTGCTGTTGATGTCCAGGTTACGCTGCGTCTCGGCCTCGATACCGGCCTCCGTAGAGCGGTCTACCGTAAAGCGACGCACCAGCGAGCCCGACAGGTTGAAGATCGAAATCTGGCAACGGGTGGGTAGGTTGGTAAGGCGCACGCGGTTGTCTATCTGGCTCTGCTCGTAGGTGCTGTAGGCATAGTACGGGTTGGGCACTACGCGAATCAGATCTAGGGCACGCTGAGCCACGGCCGTTACGTTGGTAGAAGCCTCCAACCCTTTGGTAGAGAAGCCGTAGGTAGGCGTACCGTTGGGGCCGCCAGAGTCTGGGTAGGCACGGTAGGCTTTGTCTATCCGCAGGCGTACACGTGTCTGCGTACCCAAGAAGGGCGCAGCCTGTGGCACGGCTACGCGGCCGATCCACATCATGTTACGCCATACCAGGCGCGTTAGCAGGTTGTTTTTGAAGGTCGTCTCGCCTGGGATGCGTGCCTGCACGCTGTCTAGCAGTCGCTCGGCATTACGGCCCTGGTCGTACTGGGTAGACATGACATAGACGTAGTTCTTACCTCCAAACGGTCCGCCCGTCGGGCGCCATTGCAGGTCTGCCCCGCCGGTTGGGTCAGAGATACGGCTCTCTAAGAAAGCCATGTTCAGGCGTACGCCACGGTCTAGGTCTATGGCATAGCCGGGGAACCAGCTCATGCCACGGCTAGGGATGACACTATCGCGCTGGAAGGTGCTGCTGGCACCCGTGGGCGCAAACGTCTTGCCGACGGAGGGAATGCGCGACTTCCGGAACAAGCCTACCCGGATGGGTTGCCCGTTGGCATCCAGCTCCTCGCCGCGGATAACGAATACACGCGTCCACTTGCTGGTGTCAGGCGTCATCACGATGTCCACGTTTTGCAGGCGCTGCATCATACCATAGATGGTAGAGTCCACAAACTTGACGGGTGCCCCGCCAGATTGATCATTCCCTGCTGTGTAGGCATCCACGTATGGGGTAGGGGCAAAGCTGCCGCTCAGGATGCGGCGCAGAGCACCGGCAACCTCTACGCGGTTGGGGCGATCCAGGCCGTTGGCGTAGAAGATTGAGGCCGCATCGCGGCGCCACCAGTTGGCCGGAGACTCCTCGTCGAAGGGAGGTGCCTCGATCGGCACTACCCAGCGGCGGGTAGCATTGGCCGATACGATGCTGCCCTCTTGCAGGCCGTTGGCAGGGTTCACAAAGATTCGGGTACCTGGGTCTATCACATTGCGGATGGATACCAGCAGTCCGTACTTGGTAGAAAGCTGCTCGTTCAAGAAACTAACCGGGCGGCCGGCGCTATCTACGGCATTGCCGGTAGAGTCGTACAAGCGCCAGAAGTCGTAAGGCTGGTACTCGTCGCAGGTTACCAGGTCGCCGGGGTTGCTCTCTTTAAAGAATGGCCGTGGTAAGAAGTCGTACTCAGAGAACTGGTTACGGCTGGGGTCAATCCGGTTTACGAGTTGGGTAAAGCGGCCACCACGGCGGTTGTTCAGCACCTCTACCACCAGGTCAACCAGGTTCGGGTCAGCCCCGACGCGGCGGCGCTTGCCTACTACGATGCCCACGCCTTCGTCTTGCGGGGCGGTCAGGTCTCGCACGAGGGCAGGATCCGTCAGCGTCGGCCAGGGGGCAGAGATGATGCGGTCTCCGATAGAGAACTTGTTAAAGTCTCCACGATAGCTGACGCGGCTGTAGAGGCGGATCTGCAGGTCTGCGCTCTTAACGTTCTTGGGGTTGTAAATGCGCACCTGCACCGGCGACTTGCCGTTGGTGTAGCGGATGGCCTGCTTGGCACCGTCGCGCAGGATGTCTGCCTCGTCTTGCGTGTTGAGGCTGTCGAAGTTGGTGCCGCCGTTGCCGACGCCCTGCAGGCGGGTAACATCCAGCGACTGGTTGAAGGATGCGTTCAGCACCGTGCCACCGTTAGATGGGTCCACCTTGTGGGGGATGGCCGTGAACTTGTTACGGTTCTGGCGGCCAAGGATGTACTTGATCTGCTGAGACGAGTCGCCGTTGTAACCATAGGCCAGCACCGTGAAGTAGTACCGGTTGAAGTTGACCAGCTTGCCACCACCGGGCGAGAAAGCGTCTTCTTTGATAGAGAAGGTACGGGTCAGGCCACGGTCGGCCCCGCGTACTTTAACGCGCTGCTGGAAGGCGCCCACCGTCTCGTCAAACTCCTCGTTGATGATGGTACCTACGCCATTGCGCACGTCAGACGACACATTGGCCAACAGGCGGGCCTTGTCGGGGTTGTCCAGATCGCCGAAGCCCACAGAGGCATCAAAAAGCTGGTACACCAGGTAACCTTCAAAACGGTAGAAGGGGTCGCGCAGGCGGCTGTTGAAGTCCCGCTCCTGGTAGGTCTCTGTGTTAACAAGGTTTCCGGTAGCGTCGCGGCGCTCGTGGGGGATAACCGTAAAGAGCAGCTCACGATCCAGCTCGGTGATTTCAACATCTGGCGCGTCGGGGCCGTCCAGGATTTTGAAGTCGTTGTCGAACAGTTTCTGGGCAGCGTCGTCGGCAGCCAGCAGCTTGTTTAAGGAGCCCAAAGCACCACCTGTTGAGGCACGTGCCCAAACGACACCTACCGTAAGCTCGTTAACTGCACCGGGGCGCAGGGTAAACGGGCCTGCGTTGGTCAACATCCGGCGGTCGCCAGGAGGGTTGCCGGCAGATACTTCGTCCCAAAGCAGGGTACGCTGCGGGTTCTGGCAGGTACCACCGATAGACCACCCGGGCGAAATGTCAGACTCGCCGGGGAAGATGAAGTTGGACTTCGGCGCGGGGCCGATGCCCGGTACGTTGGTGCCGATGGCCTGGGTACCGTCGCGCAGGTCGTAGGTCATCACGGCGCTGTTGCGCCAGATAGACCGCTGGAAGTTGAAATAGTCTTGCGCTACGGTTGGGTTACCGTTGATGGAGCTGCTCGTGTTGTTGTAGTACACGAAGTTGGAGGCGATGATCAACTCACCGGGCTCGTCAACCACGCAGTTTTTGTTGTTGTCTATACCGTCGCCTGGGTCGGCCACGGGGCCTTTAAAGAAGTCCACAGCCACCGTAGGCGGGTTAGCGCCGTAGCCGTTCACGCCGTCGTCAAAGTCGTCGCCGTTGTAGCAGATGGCCAGACCACGCGGAACGTTGAAAGCCACATAGTCGTCAGAGGCAAAGCCAAGGTCTGGGTCAGACCAGTGGCCGAAGTAGCAGTCGTCCAGGATGGTGGTGCCTTTGTTTACCAGCTTGTTGCGGTAGAACGTCATGTCGTTCACGTAGTCGGCCGTGGCATAGCCAAAAGCCTCAGACTGAATCTCCATGCCGATGGGGCGGTTGTTGAGCGAGGTGCCAGAGAACACCTTACGGCCACCGACGTCGTTCATCACCCAGAACAGCACCTGGTCTGCACCAGAGCTTTGGCCCTCGCGGCCCGGCAGACGGGGCGAGTCTCCGGCCAGCGGATCATAGATGCCGTCGCCGTCGCGGTCAATAAAGCGAGCCGTCTCAAAGCTCATGTCAATACCCTCGAAGCCGCGCTCTGCAGGCAGGTAAGGGTTGCCCTTGCCAGGCCAGCGCAGGATGCTTTGGGGCACATCGTCTTTGGTACGCACCAGGCCAGAGGCAAAGCGGGCCTCAAAATCGAGTACGTCTTGGCGGTTTACCTTAAACATCTTGTCCCACTGGCGGCAGCGCGTGGGCGAGGTGATGCTCGTCAGGTTATCGATAGGCCCAGGCCAGAAAGACTGGTTGTTGGTAGATCGGTAGGTCTGGGCCATTACGTAGATGTTGTTGGTACCTTGCTCGCGGCCTGATACCCATATGGAGGCCGCAAACATGGAGTGGCGCTTTATGGCGCCGGGGTCGTCCACCTTAGGGATCTCGTAGCGGGGGCAGCATGAGAGCTCCCACCACATATCGCCACCGTTGTGGATCATGGCCCGCACGTTGTTGATGTCCAGGTCTGCCCGGGCGCTGGGCGTCAGGCAGCCGTAGTTGGTAGGCTCTGGCAAGCCGCCGTTGGGGTCAAATCCGGGAGGCGCTCCGGCCTGTGCCGACAGGGCCCAGCCAAGAAGAGCGACGATCGATAAAAAGCGTGTCTTTCTCATAGGTATGTTTAGAGCTGGCGTCAACAAAGGATTAGAAGCTGTAAGAAACACCGATGCGGAAACGGCGGGGCAGGGTTACAAAATCTGGGTTCAGCATCAACTGCTGGTAGTAGAAAATGTAGGTCTCTTGCGAGAAGGGGGCGATGTTACCCTGAGACAGTTGGTTCTGGCCAAACTGGCTGACCAAGAAACCGTTGTCGTCTGGGCGGCCGGTGCGGCGGTACACTTCTAATGTGTTGACCTGATTAAAGAGGTTCTGCACATAGAAGTAGACATTGAGCGATGACTCTTCGCTTGAAGTCAGCCCCTTGAAATAGAAAGTTTTGTCGATACGCAGGCCGGTACGGTTGTTCCAGGGCAGGCGCGCACCGTTGATGCTGCCTTGTATCTGGCTGCGGCCACCCCAGAAAGAACCATCCACCGTGTATGGGTTGCCCGAGCCGAGGAAGGTGGTGGTGTTGATACCCGCATTGGCAAAGGGGTAGAACCCGCCGATGGAGGGGCCCTCTTTGTCGCCGGTGCGGTAGTCCAGGTTCAGCTTGATGGCGTGGCGCTGATCCCAGTTTTGTGGGGTGATGTTACGCAGGTTGGGCGTGTTGGTGTTGAGCAGCGCCGTGGCAAAGTCTGAGGCAGAGCCCTCGGTAAACTGCAGCGTGTAGCTGGCGTTCATGCCGAAGCCCAGGCCTCCGCGCTTGCGGTAGTCGAAGCTGGCCGTCATGCCCTTCATCACACCAAAGTCGATGTTGTCGTTGGTGCGGAAGCTGGGGTTGGGGTAACCGCCGATGATGTTGACCACCTGGATCAGGTCTTTAACCTCTGAGTAGAAGGCAGAAAGCTTCAGGGCCGTGTTCTGGCTCAGGCGCTGTTGGAAACCGAGCTGATAGTCGATCTTCCGCTGAGGGCGCAGGTTCGGGTTGGTCAAGAAGGGGTTGTTGTTGTTGTCGCGCAGGTTGTAGTACTGCAGCGGGCTGCCGAAGTTGCTGCCCGTATTGGGGCCAGAGCGGCCGTTGCCCGTTACAGATACGGGGCGCTGCGTGAGCACGTCGTAGTGGGCAAAGAAGAGGGCGTCTTCAGATATCGGGAACGAGAACGCCAGACGTGGCATTACGTTGGTCTGCGGGCGGAAGTCCGTAAAGGCATCCAGGGTGATGCCGCGGTCGCGCTGCAGGTTGCGCTCAAACGTGTTGAGGCGGGTAATGTCGTAGAGTGGGAAGAAGTTGCCGTTCTGCGCTATCTGCACGGGGTTGCTTATCTCGCCTCCGTTGGCATCGTAGAAGGTACGACCGTTGCGGAAGCCAACTACTCGGAACTCGTTTTCGTTCGTGCCCGGTACCAGCTCGTCGGCCGACTTGTCCAGGTACACGGCATAGTCAGAGCCAATGTTACCGGGCGTGCGGAAGGCCTCGCCCGCTGCATTGCGGAAACGGCCCAGGTTGGCCTCGCCGACGGTAGTCAGGCGCGTCAGGCTGTAGTTGTCGCGCAGCACCTGCTGGTTGATGTCGAACTGATCTACCCGCACACCGGCACGGATGATGAGGTCGTTGATCTCGAACTTGTCTTCGATGTAACCCGCCAGGTAAATGGGGCGGAACGCATCGATGGGCCGGTTGATCGTATCGGTAAAGAAGTCGTTAAAGCTGGGGCGTGCCGTGTAGCGATCACCGTATGCATTCACGCCGCGGTAGCTGGCCACCGGGTTTTGCCCGTCGCCGAAGAGCTCGCCTGGGGTAAAGTTGCGCAGGCTCAGCAGGCTGGGGTCAAGCTCCTCGGGGTTGATGAGGCGGTTGTTGGGCAGGCCCAGGATCTGACGGATGCGGCGGTCGTAGGCAGACTGGTTGACGATGTTGCCCTCGCCGTTGGTCAGCACGGCCAGGTCTGGGTCTATGGTGATGACCCGGTTGCCGTTAGGCAGGTAGCTCGTCGTAAAGCTGGAGTTAGACGTGCCGCGCAGTGGGCTGTTTACAATATGGTTGTTGAGCAGGCGGCGAGCGGCACCCCAAGGAGTACGCAGGCTATTGCTCTCGTCGCCGGCACCGTACAGGCGCTGCACGCGCTGCTCGTACTCAAAACCGAGCTTGATGCTGTGCTTGCCGATGTCACCAGCCACCTGGCCGGTAAAGCGGTACTGCTCGTCAGAGTTCCAGCCATAGTTCTGCAACAACTGGCCAGGGTAAGAGAACGGAGAGACCGTCTGGGTGGGGTCGTCAATGTTCAGGCCGGGGAAGAAGTTGTAGGCCCAGTCTACGTTGTTGCGGGCATCACCGTTGATGAGGCCCCCAAAGGCCGGCAGCAATTGGTAAATGTTGTTGGGGCCAAAGGGCGCTCCGCGGAACTCGTCCAGAATCTGCAGGTTCCGGTTAACGGCAGGGCCAGCACCGCTGAAGGGCTCAAAATCATAGCCGCCCAGCAAGCCCTGGCTAATGGTATTGCCCACGATGCGGTAGCGGGTGCTGGGGTCAGACAGCAGCGGGATGCTGTCCACAATCGTAGAGGTACCTGGCTGGTAAACGTAGAAGAAAGGTGCAGCACCCGGGCCCAGCAGCGAGTCTGCCCCGAAGGCCACACGGCGCTCGCGGAACTTGCCAAAGTAGTTGTACAGCTCCACATTCTCGCGGAAGCGGCTGTCCTCGCTGATGCCAAAGTTGCGGCTGTAGTCAGCCTGTACCTGGTAGTAGAAGTTTTTAAGCCCGAAGCCGCTTTCTGTATTGCCCAGGTTGGGGAACGTCTGGCGGAAGCGGATAAAGCCGTTGTAGTCGTGCCGGCTGAAGATGGGGTTGAGCCCGTAGTTAAACAGGTTGAAGTTGCTGCTCTGCTGGCGGTGGCCGTAGTTGTAGTTGCCACCTACGCTGATGATGATATTCTCCTTGGGCTGATAGTCCAGCGTGAGGTTAAACTGGTTCTGCCCGGCAGCGGCATTGGGGCGGGCTTGCACACGCTCAAAATCGCCGGGCTGTAGGAAGTCTGCCGCAGAGCGATAAACGCTGGATCCGTCGGCCAGGGGCACCAGGCGGAAGGGCCGCTGCTCAAGCTCGCGGAGCACCTCTGGCTTGGCTACGAGATAGTTATAGGCAGAGGGGCTGGGGTCGCGGTTGTACTCGTAGGTATAGGCGGCGTACACACCCAGGATGGTCCGCGTAGAGGTCTTGTTGGTGGTGGGGTCCGTGGTGGTTTTGCGCAACAGCGGGCCGCTGAAGTTGCCGCCTACCAGATTGTAGTTCCACCTGTCGAAGATGCGGCTCGTCTCGTACTGGATACCGGCACGGTAGTTGCTGGCTGCACCCTTGGTTGTTACAGATATGATACCACCGAGCGCATCTCCATACTGGGCGGGCACGCCGCCCGTAATCACAGAGATTTCAGCGATCGTCTCTACGGGAGGATACTGCGTACCGAACTGGCGCACACCGTTCACAAACACGATGTTGTCTCCGCCGCGGTTGCCGCGCACGTTCAGCGCGCCGCCGTCGTCGTTAGAGAAAACGCCGGCCGTGGTGGTCAGCACGGTGTTGATGTTACGGCTCGGCAGCTTTTCGATGTCCTTACCCGTCAGCTTGGTACCCGTAGAGGTGTTGTCCTTGTCTATCAAAGGCACGCGGTACGTCTCTACCACTACCTCATTGAGCTCTTTGGCCTCGTTGGGCAGCGAGAGGTTCAGGCGTGTGGTCGTCTCGAAGTTGATGCGTACCTCATTGACCACGATCTTACGGAAGCCCAGGGCGCTGGCCTCTACCTGGTATGTACCCGGTGTAAGCGGCGATACGACGTACTGGCCGTTCTCGTCGGCCACGCCGCCCCCTTTGAGCTGCCCGCCCGAGAGCACCCGGACGGCGGCAAAGGGTACGGGCTCCTTGGTATCTCGGTCTAACACCGTGCCCGAAAGCTTGCCGTTCTGCGCCAGCACAGCCAGGGGGAGGGCCAAGAATAGATAAAGTAGAACAGGTAGCTTTTTAATCATCCGTAAGTTTTCCGCAACTGTGTGTCTCTGCGATGGGAAAAAGGCCCGTAAATATAGGTTTGCCCAAGGGGCAACCGCAAAACCAAAAAGCCTAATTGGCGTATAACCGCCAAAATTTCTTTGGCACCCCAGACACAAGGGCCAACAATCTTTGGAAAACACCTAACCATCTAAGCGTAAGCCTGTTACTCTTGCGCCCCTAGGCCAATATGCAATAGATGAATAGCGGCGTTATGCACCACACGCAAGCCATCGGACTGATTGTCAAGCCCTAGAGGTTGCCCTACCCTTGTTGCACCAGTTGCAAGATTTTTTCTAGCAACACCTCCGAAATCCGCCTGTAAGATTCTACCGTCCACCCCGCCACATGCGGAGAGAAGATGACCTTTTGCGACTCCTGCAAGCTTTTAAGCACCTCGTTTTGGTGCGCTGTGGTGCGGGTAAAGTCTTCTTCTTCCAGCACATCCAGCGCGGCGCCGCGCACCTTGCCCTCTTGCAAGGCAAGGTGCAGGCCTTGCAGGGGCAGCACCTCGCCCCTAGAGGTGTTTATCACCCAGACCGGCCTTACGAAGCGCTGGTAGAAGTCATGATTCACCATGTGGCGGGTTTCTTCCGTCAGTGGCACATGCAGAGATAGAATATCAGCCACTGCCCAGATTTCTTCCAGACTCGAGCGCTCTGCTTTGCCATCAGGCCAGTCCGTCAGGTACTTGTCATAGGCCAGCACGCGGCAGCCAAACGCCGCCAGCCGCCTGGCAAAAGCCCGGCCCATATTGCCGTAGCCGATCAGGCCGACGGTTTTGCCTAGCAGCTCGTGGCCGCGGTTGGCCTCGCGCTGCCAGAGGCCTTGGCGCACCTCGGCATCGGCTTGCGGAATGTGGTTCAGCAGGGCCAGCAGCAGCCCCATACAGTGCTCGGCCACGGCATCGCGGTTGCCTTCGGGCGCATTCAGCAGGGTTATGCCACGCCGGGCAGCCTCGACGGTGTCTATGTTGTCGGTGCCCGCCCCAGCCCTGGCTACCCAGCGCAAGGCAGTGGCCGCCGCAAAAAAAGCAGAATCAAGCTTCAGTTTGCTGCGCACTACAATGCCCGCATAAGCCCCTATGTTGGCCAGTACCTCGGCCCGGCCTGCCTGGGGGGCATAGGTATAGCCAATGCCAGCCGCATCCAGCCCTTGCATCAGGGCGGGGTGCATCTCATCTACGATATAGCATCTGGGCATGGGCAGGCAGTCTGGCGGGCTAGAGCAGGTCAGTATCCTCAGGCGCGATAGGCGGCAGTGCTGCCCCGGCCGTGCGGCGGGCATACAAGGCCACGGCCAAGTCTATAAACGCGGCCACAGACAATTGTTCTGCCCGGCTGTCCAAATGGGGCACGCCGTCGTCTAGGGCAATGCCCAGGCTGCCGAGGGCGTTGCGCAGCATCTTGCGCCGCTGGTTGAAGGCCGCCTTCACCACGTGCTGGAAGAACGCATGCGGCACCGGCAGATCTGCCGACTGCCGGCCATTGCGCGTTAGCACAATAACGCCGCTATCTACCTTCGGCGGCGGCAGAAAAGAGCCCGGCTTTACTGTAAAGGCATATTTAATGTCGTACCAAAGCTGCAGCAGCACAGAGAGGATACCATACTCTTTGTTGCCTGGCCCGCTGGCAATGCGCCGGGCCACCTCGCGCTGCACCATGCACACCACCGTCGGTATCCGGTCGTAGTCGGCCAACACCTTAAAGAAGATCTGGCTGCTGATGTTGTAGGGAAAGTTGCCTGCCACCACCACCGGGCCATTGCCCGTTTGGGCCAGATCGGCCTGCAAAAAGTCAGCTAACTGTACATGGTAAGGCTCGGCCGCATATCGCTGCTGCAGCACGGCTACAGACTCGGCGTCCACGTCCATCAAATAGAGGCCGCGGTAGCCTGCGGTGGGCAGGTGCTCCGTCAGGGCACCCTCGCCGGGGCCCACCTCAACCAAGGCAGCGCCGTTGCCCTCAGCAGGCACCAGCGCGCCAATACGTGCGCAGATGCTCTTGTCTGTCAGAAAATGCTGCCCCAGCCATTTCTTAGCCTTGATGTGTTTCGCCATGCGCTCGCCTCAAAAAGGCCCCGCAAAGTTGCGCCCCGCCATGCGTAACAACCCGCACCCCCTCCAAATCTTACGCTGCCCCTCAGCGGCGGGCTGCAGCTGCTGGCCCTACATAGCGCTTTGGCTTACCATAATTGTGTGTGCGTAGGCCCTCACCAGCTAGCCTGGCATAACCTAAATCACAAAAAACCATGGCACGTCCGGCTTTTTCTAGACGATCTTTCTTGCACAAGGGGTTGTTGGCATCGGCTGCTGCCCTTGCGGCACCCGGCTTAACCCAAGCCCTGGCTGCTGGCCCAAGCGTACAGGCCCCAACACCTACCCAGCCACCAGAGGCAGACGATGGAGCCAAGTTGCCAGTCGTCTTTCTGATAGGCACACTGCACAGCACCGCCGTCCACCAACAGGTAGAGCGCCTGCTGAAGGGCAAGGCCAGCGTCATCTCGCCTGCCACCAATTGCGGCAACTCGCTAGACGTGCTCAAAAACATCCCCGGCTGGATCAAGCAATACAATCCAGATCTGGTACATATCTCCACCGGGTTCGAGGACGTCCGCTCCATCTACTACGGCAGCGACGACCGCATGGTGCCACGGTCCTTTTATAAACGGAACCTCTTTCAGATCATAGACCTCATCTACGGCGTGTCTGACAAGGCTGTGCCGATGTGGGCCACCATCACACCCATAGACGACGACCGCCTGGTAGAAGCCAAGGCCAAGCAGCGAGACTGGACCGCCTTCAACGACGATGTGTTGCTCTACAACCGCGAGGCAGCCAAAATATGCCGCCGGATGAAAGCCAGGGTGAACGACCTCTACGGCACCGTGCTAGACAATGGCGCCCAGGCCCTGCTGGCCCCCAATGGCTACGACCTCAACGGCAAGGGCGTTACCGTTGTAGCCCAACAGGTGGCTACGTCAATAGAGAGCTACCTCTAGGCAATAGCTGCAGCCTTAGGGCCGCCTCCCTCCCTTTTATTGGCTAACTTGCGGCTGCAAAATGCAAAGCCCGGCAACCTGTCCGCAGGGGCCGGGCTTTGTGGCCTACCCTACTCTCTCTCTCCTCCTACTCTAGGCGCGCATCACAAAATGTCTATCTCCTTCAACCGTACCAAGATCGTCGCAACCGTAGGCCCGGCCTGCAATACCAAAGAGGGCCTGCGGGCGCTCATCCAGGCCGGGGCCGATGTGTTCAGGCTCAACTTCTCGCACGGCAACCACGAGGGCCATGCCAACGTCATCCGCCTGGTGCGAGAGCTTAATGCCGAGCTGGGCACCAACGTAGCCCTGCTGCAAGACCTCCAAGGCCCCAAAATCCGCGTAGAAGAGGTAGAAAACAACGGGGTAGAGATTACAGCCGGCAGCAAACTCATCATCACCACAGAGCGCGTCCTAGGCAGTGCCGAGCGCGTATCTACCAGCTACCAGGCCCTGGTAGAAGACGTCGAGATCGGCGACGCCATCTTGATAGACGACGGCAAGCTAGAGCTGCGCGTAGTAGAGAAAGCCTCCAAAGAGGTAACCTGCGTGGTGATTTATGGCGGCATGCTCAAAAGCCGCAAAGGCATAAACCTGCCCAACACCAACGTAAGCGCCCCAAGCCTGACCGAAAAAGACCTAGAAGACCTGCTCTTCGGCCTCGAGCACGAGGTAGATTGGGTGGCCCTCTCGTTCGTACGCACGGCCGACGATCTGCGCCACATCAAGTCTATCATAGACGGCAAAGGCAAACGCACCCTGGTGGTGGCCAAAATAGAAAAGCCCCAGGCCGTAGCCAACATAGACGAAATCATTGAAGTAACCGACGGCCTGATGGTGGCCCGCGGAGACCTGGGCGTAGAAATGCCCATGGAAGACGTGCCCAACATCCAGCGTATGCTGCTGCAGAAGTGCAACGCCGCGGCCAAGCCCGTCATCGTAGCCACGCAGATGCTGGAGTCTATGATAGAGAACCCCCGCCCCACCCGCGCCGAGACCAACGACGTGGCCACGGCCGTATCCAGCGGGGCAGATGCCGTCATGCTCTCGGCCGAGACAGCCTCTGGGGCCTACCCCAGCCTGGCCGTCGCCGCCATGAGCCGCATCATCGGCGCCACCGAGGCCGGCTCCAAATCAGTGTACCACAAAGGTTACGAGCTAGATAAGGATACCGACACCTACCTCTCAGACTCGGTCATCAGCTCGGCCTGCATCCTGGCGCAAAACACGGGGGCCAAGGCCATCTGCGCCCTCACCAGCTCTGGCTACTCGGCCCTGCGCGCCAGCCACCACCGCCCAGAGTGCCCGGTGTACATCTTTACCCGCCGCCCGCACCTGCTCACCCAGCTAAGCCTGCTCTGGGGCGTTAAGACCCAATACTACGAGCGCAGCAAACCCACCGACGAGACGGTGGACGAGCTCAAGCACATCCTGAAGGCCCAGCATGGCCTGGTTGCAGGAGACAGCTTTATCCTCATCGCCTCTATCCCCCTCAACGAGCGGGGCCGGGCCAACATGATCAAACTTACCTTGGTCGACTAAGACCCAGCCAGGTCCGCACCTGGCAGTACGGCGCTCTGCAAGGGCGCCGTTTTTATTTGCCCCTCACCCGCTGCCAGACCTCGGTGCGGCCAATCCAGGTAAAGCCTATGTAGCCGCGCACGCTCAAGGTGCCATCGGGCCGGACACTCATCATGCAGCGGTATGTCTTGCCAGACTCAGGGTCGTAAATCATCCCGTGGGTGTAAACGCCCTCGGCCTTGTCGTACCGAAAGCCCGTCAGGTTCACCATCCCAATCAGCGGCCGGCTTTGCAGCGCAACGGATGGGTTGTGCACATCCAACTTAGGGCGGCCCTCCTCATTAAAAGGAGCCCGCAGCCAGACGATGCGGCCCTGGTAGAGCCCATGCTGCCGGTAAATCTCGATGTGGGCTTTGCCCGTACCGGTGAGCCATTGGCCCAAAATGGCATCGGCGTTTTGCGCCCGGGCCGATAATACAGCCGAAAGCAACCAGGCAACTGTCAGAAAACACCTAACCATATCCGCGGGCTTTGGCATGCAAGGTAGGCCAACGTACGGGCATAAAAAAACCCCGCCCAAAAGGGCAGGGTTCTCATATTGAAATCCTTGTGAGCCGTGGCTTACTTGGTGGCTTTCTTTTTGGAGGCACGCAGGCGCTTCACGCCATAGCCTACACCCGCAGCAGCCAGCAGCGAGACGCCGCCATCTACCGGAATTGGATCGGGGCTGCCACCGATGGGTGGGGGATCATCAGCCAAACAAACGGAGACAGTCAGAGCTGAAACCGCCAAAAAAGAGAAGAGAAGCTTTTTCATGTAGCAGGTGTTCGCGATGCGAATATATGAATAAAAAGGGATATACGCCAAACGCATGGTCAGCGTATATCCCTATTCGTAAATTATTCTACAACAAGTTTCTGGGTGAGTGTCTGGCCGGCAGAAACCATGCGCACGGTGTAAACTCCGGCAGCAAGTTGGGTTTGCACGGGCAGCTCGGCGCGGCCCTGGCTGTTTACGTTGAAGCTGCTGTTGTACACCATGCGGCCGTCGGCAGCTATTACCGTTACTTGCGCCTGGCTACCCTTGAGGCCACTGGCCGTCAGGTAGAAGGCACCCGCCGTAGGGTTGGGGTAAACAGACAGGTTAGAGCTTACGCCGGCAGCAACAGACGTTACAGAGGCAGGGCCCGTCACCAGCTCGAAGCGGCCACGCTCGGTAGCGGGGTTGCTCGTTACGGCAAAGGTGTACACAGGGCGCTGGCTAAGGTCTGTCAGCGTACCCAAGAAGTTATCGCGCAGGTACACTACCAGGCCTGCATCCAGGCTCTCGATGTTGCGGAAGCTCAAGGTGAAGGTACCCGTACCCGTTACCGAAGTACGAACCGGAATCACCTGCGTAGCCGTCAGCTCAGGCATAAAGTTGGCCGCCAGGCTCAGGCCCGTGGCAGGCACGGTGCTCAGGTTTACGCCGTTGCCCGTCAGCTTGTAAGCGTCCAGGGCATTGTCGTAACCGAGCGTAGCATCAGAGCGGAAGCCGATCATGGCATTGTCTGTTGCGCCGTTGCCGGTCAGGGTCATGTAGATGCGGTTGGCCTCAGAGCCCGTACGCAGGAAGCTGCCGCGGTTGGCTCCGCTGGCCACCGTCTTGTGCGACTCCAGGAAGCTTACAGACTGTGCTGCAGTAACCTTCGCAAAGAAGGCCTGGCCGCTGTAGATAAACCGGCCGCCGCCGTTCAGCGCCGTTTGCGTGGTGCTGTTGTAGGTAGCGTACTGGCCCAGGGCTGGGTTCCAGATATAGACGGTAGAAGACAGCGATGCAGCGTTGTTGGTCGCACGGAAGGCGTTCCAGTCAATCTCGCTGGGGTATGGGTTGGCAATCAGGTTCCAGCCGCCGCCGTTCCAGCCGCCAGCAGGCGTAAAGGTCAGGCTGCGCGATACCGTGCCTACGAAAGGAGCACCCGTCACGCTCAGGCGCTGGCCGGTTTGCGTGTAGAGGCGGTAGCCGGTGATGGCGTTGGCAGGGTTGATGGCGTCGCTGGTGGCGTTCACCGTTTTCCAACCGGCAACCTCTGTCAGGGCACCGTTCACCACCAGGCGGGTGGTGTCGTTCTCTGTGTAGCCAAACAGGTTGGCGTTGTTGCGCGGTGTCAGGCGGATGTTAGCGCCACCCAGGTCGGCAAAGGTCTTGCCTTGTACCGGAGCGGTGATGAAGTGCCAGCCCGTAGAAGGCATGGCGCGCTCAAAGACGATGTCGCCCACCGTCTGACCTACGCCCAGCGCGGCCAGGCGAGCCGTGCGGCCACCTACGCTGAGCAGTTGCAGGCCAGCGGCCAGGTTGCCGTTTACCAGTTGCATGTGGCGGCGCACCTGGAACTTACCACCAGCGGCGATGGTAACCAGGGCAGGCGCCGTAGAGTTCTGAATGATGATGGCAGAGTCAACCGACAGCGTACCCGTTGCGCCGATGTTGATAGGCGTGGTAAAGCTGGCCGTTGTGTTGTTGTTGAAGCCGTACAAGATCTGGCCGGCGTTCAGCGTACCGTTTACGGTGATGGCACCGCCACGGTCTCCGCTGCCTGCACCATCTACACCATCCATAGACACTGAGCTGTTGGCACCCAGGTTGGTAACCACAGCACCAGCGGCCACCGTAATGTTGAGGCGGCTGTTGATGATGTTGTTGAAGATGGTCGTCCCGTTGAAGAGCATGCGGACGTTGCCGGTAATCGTCAGGTTAGACGTAGCAACAGAAGGAGCAGAGGTGCTGTTCTTGCGGATACGGGCCAGGGTCAGGTTGCCGTTCAGCGTAAGGTTGGCACCTTCTGCGTTGATACCGATGAAAGAGGTATCGGCTGGGGCGAAGCTACCGTTGTTGGTAATGGCCGAGTACAGGTTGATGTACTGAGGCGTGTTGGCCGTCGTGCCCTGTGCAGACCAGATACCACCGCTGTTGACGGTGAGCGTGCGCAGGTTCAGGTTGCTGGCTGTCATCCTTACGTGGTGTCCGCTCTGGACAACCACATTGACGTTAGAGCTAAAGCCACCCAAAGCCGTTGCCGTCTGAGGTGTGCCGGTTGGCGTCAGTGCCCAGATGGCATCTGTAACCCGGCCGCTGGCCTGGCTGTAATACACCGTGTTCTGCGCCTGGGCGCTTGTCTCTACACCGGCATTGTAAACGCCGTTGTACTTCACAAAAACTTTTACAAAGTAGGTCTGGCCTACCGTCAGCCCGTTCAGCGTAAAGTTGTCGCCGGTGCCTTGGTAAACCACGCGGCCCGTGGTGCCAATGAGGCTGCCGCCGCCGGTGCCGTAGTTGGCGTTGGCCGTGTAGGTGGTGGCAGGGTTAGGCGTGGCGGTGATAGGTGCCACGTCTGCAACTACCAGCACGTCGGTAAAGCAGGTGGGGTTGTCCCAGGTTACGGGCAAAAACTGCGCCCCCGTCTGGATGGCCAGGTTTGTAACGTTGCTAGGCGTGCCTGCCACAACGCTGAAAGTGTTGCTGGCAGCCGTGGTGCCGGCAAGGTTGGCCGAGAAGAACTCCAGGTTCACCAGCGGGAAGTCTTGCGTGTTGATCAGGCGGCCAAGGGCCACACAGCCGTCAATTTTGGCCGTCAGGAAGAGGTAGCTCGTGCCGACAGGAATGTTCTGCGCCGCATCGAAAACCAACGTCTCAGGAGCAGACGCGCTAGGTACCGTAGCAAATACCACATCGCCAGCGTCGAGGGTCGCATCTGCTGAGTAGCGCAGCTCCCACTCTTCAATGTCAGAGCCTACGTAGTTGCCGCCCGTGGTGATGGTAAAGCGAGACAGCACGGCAGAGCTACCGGCCACATCAAGCTGCATGCGCAATACACCGTTCAGCGAGCCAGCCGCCACCGTAGAGCCGGTAGAGGTCGTGGTCAAGGTAACGTCAGGCGTAGTAACGTTGAGGGGCGTCAGAGCTACACCGCGCAGCGTTGCAGAGCCGGTTGCCGTGTAGATAGGCGTGAGGCTGGTGATGGCCGTGCTGGCGCCTGGGATGTTGTCGGTCTGCGCACCATTATCTGTCACCAGGTAAAGGGCGTTGCCTGCCGTGAAGTACACGTTCACCTGGCTGCCTACGGTCTCGGCATACACGCCTTGGGCAGCACCCGTCAGGCGGCCGCGCAGCGTCCAGTTCGTACCATCGAAGCTAAACTTCGAGAGGCCATCGGTCAGGTCGGCCACATACATTACGTCGTTGCCGGGGATGGTGGCGTTGCGGTCAGCAAAGCTGAAGGCAATCGGGCTGTTGGCACCAGAGCCAGCAGAAGTACCGTTGATGACACGCGTGGTAGTAGCGGCAGCTTCTGGCAAGCCAGTACCGACACGGTTGATGCCTTGCACACTACCTGAGGTAGAACCTGTGCTCATCCACAACTGAGAGTTGGCGATGTTCACATAGCGGTGGTTACCCGTCAGGATAGACGTAGTGGCGTTGGCCGGGATGGTGGCATTGCCAAAATCTACGAAACGCATACCGCCGTTGCCGTTGGTCCAGATCTTGGTACCGTTGGTGGTAATGGCAGAGCGGATGTCCTGACCCAAATAGGCGTCGCTGATCAAGGTGCTCGTGTTCGCAGCACCAGAGAAATCTACCCGAGCTACCACTTTGTTGAAAGTAGCCGAGTTTGCCGTAGCAGAAGGCGTGTTGATAACACCCGTGTTGCCAGCCAACGTAGCAAAGCGGCGATCGGGCGACAGGTTAAGCGATACGGAAGTCGTAGAAGCGCCAGAGGCCGCAAAGCGGTTGGCACCAGCACCAGCCGTGTTAGGCAGGGCGATGGTCTGTACAGGGCTGCCGCCTGCCTTGGGAATCTCTACCAAAAAGACAGGTGCGGCGCGGCCAGACTGCACAAAAGAAGAGTCTCCCACTTGCACCAGCAGCAGGTTGTTAGCATTGAAAGCCGAGCCTGCCGTAGGCGTAGAGTTACCCTTCAGGTTGATGAGGATGCTGTTGGCAGACGAAGAGGTAACCGTCAGATTACCATAAAAGCGGCCGGCAGGGTTTGCCTTGGCGCGTACCCAGATGCGGGTTTGGCCTACGGTGCCAGATACAGGGATAACTGATACGGTGTTGTTCCAAGGGCCGGTAGAAGATGTAGCAAGCTCGAAGAGGTTGCCGGCATCTACGGTAACGGTAAGGTTTCCGGCCAGGTTGCTACCGCTCACACGGATAGAAGAAGTATCAGACGGCAGCGTAGGCGTAGCCTGGAAGGTATTGAGCCAACTGCTAACGGCCACAACTGTAGGGGCAATCGTCGTAAAGGTCTGGTTGCCGCTGTAAGAGGTACCGTTGTCATTAATGGCATAAGCGCGGAAGGTGTAGTTGGCACCCGTCGTCAGACCAGTAAGCACGTTGTTGAAGGCGCCCGTAGCCAGCGTACCGGTTGCGTTCACTACGTCGGTTACGCCCGTACCGCCGATGGTAGGGTTGGCGTTGGTGGCCGTCAAAGCATAGACAAAGCCTTTTACGTTAGAGGCAGACGTCGGGCTGCCGACAGCTGTAACATTGCCGTTCAGGGTAGCGCCCGTAGGGGTCAGCGCCGTAGCGGGAGAGGCCGTCACGGAGGGGCTTGCAGCACCGGCGGCTGCTGTAGCCGTAATGCTGACATCGTCAATACCGATGGCTTGAGCGCTGCCTGTTGTTGTGCCTGATGTAACAGAATACTGCCAGGCGAAATACATCGAACCACCCGCGGCAAGTGCCGAGGGTAGCGTTAACGTTTGGCTAGTGATACCGATGGTTTGGGCAGGTACCGTTGGCAACCCGTTGTTGTCGGCATTGGCAGTAAACACGGCATTGAAGTTGGAGCCTGCCAACGTCCAGGTAGTACCGTCTGTGCTGTAATACAGCAGTATAGAGAAGCCAGCCGCGTTAGAACCATTGCGGTAACGCTCAGCATTGTAAGAGATGGTATAAGAGGCAATTGACGATCCACCCGAGTTCTGGGTGTGCAGCATCATGTTGACAGACTGAGAGGCGCTGGCAGAAGACAGGCCACCGATGGCACGGTCTGTAGTGGTGGTGCTGTTGCCAAAATTGTAGCGGCCGTTACCCGCAGTAGAAGACATGGAGGCAGAACCAACCTGGTTGGTAGCCGTCAGGCCCGAACTCCAGGATATGGCAGCATTCCTGGCACCGGTTACGTTGGTCATCCTCCAGTTGCTGGGCAGCGTGGCGGTTGAGGTGCTGCCTATTCCGTTAAAGTCCTCGGAATAGCTTCCCGAACCAGGCAATGAGGCCTGCCCAAAGCTGACCTTGGCGGCCAACAAGGCTACAAGCAGCAAGAAGGCTGCCTTAAAGCTCAAAGAGCTACCCGGACGTAAATATCCAGGCTTATCAGTACCCGTAGTAGGTAAAGTAGTTAACATAAGATTTTAAGTTGACCAAATGAGGACCGTTAGGCACACTCCAAGGCATGGCAAATCTACGGCTGCCAACGCTATGGAAATGAAAACCTTACATTACGGCAACGTTAACAATGCCTCTCCGCATCACCTCGTATAGAATTAAAATACAATAAAAAGTGCAAAAGTGATACAGTCAGATAAGGTAAACTTACCTCGGCCAGAGATTGCCCTTTTACGCTGTTTGCCCCTTTGCCCCGGCGGCCATCTTTGGGCACAATCTGTATTACTACCACCTATGGTTGACTTTACCCGCGGCATCTGGGATCAGCACAAGCTCTTTCTGGGCATGACGCTCCAACAGCTCGACGACGAAAACCGCCACCACCGCCTTACGGCCGACAGCTCATCGGCCGGGTTCTGGCTGCAGCACGTATCAGAGTCTAAGCTGGCCCTGATGCAGCTTTTCTGGGGCATAGAGCCACCTGTACCCATCCCCACCTGCAACGGCGCACACGACACCGGCCAAGCCGGCACCGCCGACGAAATCCGTGCCCTCAACGACCGCATCAACAAGATCGTAGAGGCGCACATGGATACCTTCTCGGCCGAGGCCATGGGCGAAACGCACGATACCTTCCTGGGCCAGATGACGGTCTCTCAGATGTTTGGCGTGATGATCTACCACACCTACTATCACATGGGGCAGGCCTCTCTGGCGCTCAAAAAAGGCAAGCAACCCAGCGCGCTGGCCATGGCCTCAGCTTAGGTGTAACACCTCTAGCAAAGCCTGCAGGCTAAAAACGGGGGGCAAGCAGCTGCCTTGGGTACACACCCAGGCAGCCGTTTGCCCCTCTTGCGTTTGCTTGCCTGCCCAAATACCCACGGCTTGCGCCTGGGCACTCGCTACCACCACCATAGGCCTGCCCGGCTGCCGGTTGATTTGCGCCGCCCATGCCTGTGCCTCAGGGCCCAGAATAGCCACCTCGGGCCGGCCATAAAGGTGGTCTAGCGCCAAGGAGCCCCAGGCAAAGCCGTATCGCAGGCCCCGCTGTAGCCAGGGCACCTGCGCTTGCAGCATAGCCGTAGCCCGCGCCCGGTAGGCATCGTGCTCCAACAGCGCCCCCAGGGTAGCCAGGCCCTGGGCCAGCAGCGCATTGCTGCTAGGGATCACCGAGTCTGTCGTCTCTTTTTTTCGGGCCAGCAGCTCCTCGGCGTCGGCGGCAGTGTAGTAGCATAGCGCACTGCCCGCATCGCCAAAGGCAGCCAACGCCCGCTGCGCCAACACATCGGCCAGGTGCAGCCACTGGGCATCTGCCGTGGCTTGGTAGAGCTCGGCCAGGGCCAGCACCCAGGCCGCGTAATCGTCCAGATAACCCTCGTGCGGCAGGTCGGGCTGGTGCAGCAGCCTGCCACCTTGCCAAAGTTTGGTTTCCATATAGCGTGCGTTGCCTAGGGCCAGGGCCAGGGCATCCTCCATACCGGCAAAGCGATAGGCCTGGGCCAGGCCCAGGGTCATCAGACCGTTCCACCCGGCCAGCACCTTTTGGTCCAGCACGGGCCGTACCCGCCCTTCCCGGTGTGCAAACAAGGCCTGCCGCAGGCCCGGCCAGTCGTCAGGCAGCGCCGCACCCTGGGCCATGGCCAAAATATTGCGCCCATGCTCCCAGTTGCCGGCCTCGGCTAGGGCAAAGGCCGCCTGCAACGGCGCAAACGCCTCCCCGGCCACGGCCTGCACCTCGGCCGCAGGCCAGGTGTAGAACTTGCCCTCCTCCCCTTCTGAGTCCGCATCGATGCTGCCGTAAAAGGCCCCCTGGGGGCTGGTCATCTCGCGGCGCAGCCATTCCAAGGTTTCTTGCAGTACATGGGCAATCAGCGGCTCGCCGGTGGCCTTGTAGGCCAGGGCATAGCAACCCACCAGTTGGGCATTGTCGTAGAGCATCTTCTCGAAGTGCGGCGCAAACCACTCGGCATCTGTGCTGTAGCGAAAGAATCCTCCACCCAGCACGTCGTAGAGCCCGCTTTGGGCCATGCGCCGCAGCGTGAGCAAGGCCAGCTCGGGCGCCTTGGGATTCAGGCGCTCGGCCTGCAGCAAGAAGGCATACAGCCCCGGCAGCGGAAACTTAGGCGCGCCCCCTACCCCGCCCTGTTGCCAATCGGCATCGGCCAAAATGCCCCGCAGGCCGGTTTTTAGATGCTCTTGTAGCGCAGCTAGGTCTGCCGCCGGGCGCTCGGCCTGCTCCTGCAGCGTGGCCCGAAACTCGGCCGCCGTCTGGCGCAGCTCCCCTTCGTGGGCTTGCCAGGCGCGGCCAATCTCGCGCACCACCTGCGCCCAGTTGGCGGGCGGAAAGTAAGTCCCCCCATAAAACGGCTCGCCCTCCGGCGTGCAAAACACGTTGAGCGGCCAGCCGCCGCCCAGGCCCATGCGCTGCACGGCCTCCATGTAGATCATATCCACATCGGGCCGCTCCTCCCGGTCAACCTTGATACAGACCAGGCCCTGGTTCATGGTATGGGCCAGAGCCTCGTTCTCAAACACCTCGCGCTCCATCACGTGGCACCAGTGGCAACTGCTGTACCCGATCGAGATCAGCACCGGCACGTTGCGCTCTTGGGCCTCGGCCCAGGCGGCCGCGCCCCAGGGCTGCCAGTGTACGGGGTTGTGCGCGTGCTGGCGCAAATAAAGGCTGGGTTCCGAGGCGAGGCGGTTCATGGTTAGCGGCGGGGTTTAGAGGTGGTTTTCGGTACAGGTACGGCTTTCAGCGTCAGCCGGGTAAAGAGGCCGGCGTCTATCCAGGCGCGGTTTTTATCAGGCCCGTCTATGGGCATCGAGCCCAGAAAGGTCTCGCGCTCAAGGCTGTGGTCGTTGTCGCAGTAGGCCAGGGCAAAGCCGAGCGTCAGGCCCGGGGCCAGCATCATCGGCACCTGCCCGGCGCGGCGCTGCTCAAAAGTGCTGTCGTACAGGCTCACCCGGCACTCCCATACGGAGGTGCGGCCCTGTGTAACCCGCTTAAACTGCACATGGCTTGGCAGACTGATGGGCCGCTCGTCGGTGCCCAGGTCCATCACCTCGCCGGCCAGGCCCAGGTGGTAGGCAAAAGCCTGGTGGTTGTACTGGTGCCCCCCGCCCGAGGCGTCGGGGTCCACAAAAATCTCCAGGCAGTCATCGTCCCAGTAGCGGTCGGATGGGCTGGCGTGGGTATCGGCCAGCGTATCGTCGGTCACCTCTGCCAACACATAGAGCGCATCCCTGGCCGCCACCACCTTATACCGGGCCGACAAATCGCTCTCTGCCGCAGGCACCCCCGCCCACAGATGCGCCAAAGGCTGCCAAGTCGCTGCCGCCCAGGCAGCATCCGTCCCCTTACCATCCACCCGCGGCGCCGTCTGCACAAACGGCACAAACTCCACCGGCTGGGCAAAGCCCAACTGGCCAACCAGAACAGCCACTACAAAACCAAATAAACACTTCATTTACAAAAGCTTAATAAGTGAAAGGTAGCAAGCTCCCCCTCTCCCCGAAAGGGGGAGAGGGGGCTGGGGGGTGAGGGGGTGCGCCCCACGCACAGGCGCCAATGGCTAAGGCACTCCCCCTCTCCTCTGGAGAGATTCTGCGCATTGAGCAGAGAAGGGGGCCGGGGGGTGAGGGTGCGCGCCCCACGCACGGGCGCCAATGGTTAAGGTACTCCCCCCCTCCTAAGGCAGATTGATCGTAAAGTACGTCTTCACCAGCTTGATGCTCAGCGCCAGTAGAATAATGCCAAACACCCGCCGCAGAATGTCAGACCCCGCCCGGCCCAGGCGCTGCTCCAGCCAGGCCGACGATTTGAGCACCACAAACACAAACACCAGGTTCAGCACGATGCCCACCAGGATGTCAGGCACCTTATACGTTGCCCGCAAAGACAGGATAGTCGTCAGCGTACCAGCCCCGGCAATGAGCGGAAAAGCCAGCGGCACAATACTCTGCACCGATGCACCGGCCTTGTCTAAGGCCTGCCCCTCTGCCGCATGGCTGCTGCGGAAGATGTTTCGGTCCAGAATCATCTCCAGCCCCATCAAGAAGATTACCAGCGCCCCAGCCAGAGCAAAGCTGTCCACGTCCACGCCAAAGAGCTTCAGGATGCCGTCGCCCACAAACAGAAACGCCACCATGATGGCCCCGGCCACCAGCGTAGCCTTCCGCGCATGGATGTGGCCCGTTCGCTGTCGGATCTGGATCACCACCGGCAGCGCGCCCAAAATGTCTATGATGGCAAAAAGCGTGAGCGTGACCGAAAAAATGGCCTTGGGATTAAATTCTAAGGGGAACATTGCGCCCTGCACCACCGTTTTGCCCGGGGGAGCCAGCCACAATAGCCAGCCCCCTCGGCGGAAGCGCCGTAAAATTGCGCCCGCAATCGCCAACGCATGCAGTTGATCTACCCCGATACGTTCGAACAAAAAACCGGTTTCGACACCCTGCGCCAGCGCCTGGCCGCCGAGTGCATGGGCCAGGCCGGCCGAGACTACTGCCTGCAAAGCCGCATAAGCACCAAGCCCGGCGTGGTAAACACCTGGCTAGAGCAGGTGGCCGAGTACCAACAACTGCTGGCCAACGGGCAAGACCTGCTCCAGGGCAACTATCCAGACATGAGCCTGCTGGCCCTGCGGCTCGACATCGAGGGCAGCTTTCTGCTCGAAGCTGAATTACACGACATCCGCCGCCTACTCGTCACCCTAGAGAGTATCTATAAATTCAGCCGACAGCGCGCGCCAGAGGCCTACCCCCAACTCGGCCGCATCACGGCCAACATCCAGAGCCTGGGCACGCCCCTGGCCCGCCTCAACCAAGCCCTAGACGACAGCGGCCGCCTGCGAGACACGGCCAGCACAGAGCTGCAACGCATCCGCCGCGCGATCCTTGAAGAACAGCGCGCCCTGCGCCGAAAGCTAGAGCAAATCCTCCGCCAGGCCCTGGCAGACGGCCACGCGCCAGACGGTGCCGAGATCACCATCCGCGGCGGCCGACTGGTAATCCCCATCGTGGCAGAGGCCAAGCGCCGCATCCGAGGCTTCGTGCACGACGAGTCGGCCACCGGCCAGACCGTCTTCTTGGAGCCAGCCGACGTACTGGATGGCAACAACCGCGTCCGCGAGCTGGAGTACGAGCAACGCCGCGAGGTGCAGCGCATCCTGCTCCAACTCACCGACGCCCTCCGAGCCGAGCGCGAGGGCCTAGATACCGGCTACGAGACCGTCAGCCTGCTAGACTTTATCCGCGCCAAGGCTCGATTCGCCTACAACATCCGCGCCGTACGCCCAGCCCTCAACCGCGATGGCATCCTGCACCTGCACCAGGCCCGCAACCCCGTGCTAGAGGATGTGCTGCAACGTGCAGGCCGCAGCATCGTGCCGCTCTCTTTACAGCTAGACCGTAACAGCCGCATCCTGGTCGTATCGGGCCCTAACGCCGGGGGCAAGTCGGCCAGCCTCAAGACGGTGGCCCTCATGCAGTACATGGCCCAGTTCGGCCTGCCCATCCCTGCCAGCGAGGACTCTACCCTGCCCGTCTTCGAGCGGTTTTTCATAGACATCGGAGACGACCAGTCGCTAGAAAACGACCTGTCCACCTACTCCAGCCACCTGGCCCACATGCGCCGCTTTTTAGAGCAGGCCAACGAGCGCAGCCTGGTGCTGATAGACGAGTTTGGCACTGGCACAGACCCTGCCTACGGCGGCCCCATAGCCGCCGCCGTGCTCGAGGAGCTCAACCGCCGCCAGTGCTACGGCTTTGTCACCACGCACTACAGCAGCCTCAAAGACATGGCCGCCGGCACCCCCGGCCTGCAAAACGGCTCCATGCGGTTTGACGTGGCCGGCCTCAAACCCCTCTACGAGCTGCTGCCCGGCAAGCCAGGCTCCAGCTTTGCGCTAGAGATTGCCGAAAAAACCGGCCTGCCCGCCAAGGTGCTGGCCAGCGCCCGCCGGCGTGTAGGCAAAGCCCAGACAGACCTAGACAAACTGATTGTAGAGGTAGAAGCTGAGCGCACGGAGGTAGACCGCCTAAAACGCCAACTGGCAGAGCAAAAAAAGGTAACAGACAAGCTCCGCACCGAGTACGAGCAGATCACCGGCTACCTCTCTGAAAACCGCGCCGGGCTCATGCGCCAGGCCAAAGAAGAAGCCAAGCGCCTGGTGCAAGAGGCCAACCGCCGCATCGAGCAGACAATCCGCGACATCCGCGAGGCCGAAGCCGACAAAGAGCTAACCCGAGACCTGCGCAAAGACCTGCAAGCCTTTGACCAGGAGCTGGCCCTGACGGCCGAAGAGGCCGCCGCACCTGCCCAACCCACCCCCACCGGCAAAAAAGCCCAGCGCGAGGCCCAAAAGAAGGCCGAGGCAGGCCCCCTCGTCATAGAAGGCCCCATCGCCGAGGGCGACGCCGTCCGCATGAAGGGCACCGAGGTGCCCGGCACGGTGCTCTCGGTAAAAGGCAACCAGGCCCGCGTGCAGACGGGGCAGTTTACCAGCACCGTCAAAGTGTCTATGCTAGAGAAGCTAGACAAAAAAAGCGTAGCCAAGCCCCTGGAAACCACCGTCCGCGGCGTAGACATGAACCAGCGCCTGGCTGGCTTCCGCCACGAGCTAGACGTGCGTGGCCTCTACCCCGGCGACGCCATCGGCCAGGTAGATGAGTACATGGACAACGCCCTGCTGCTGGGCGTTGGCGAGGTGCGCATCTTGCACGGCAAAGGCAACGGCGTGCTCAAAACCCAGATACGCAACCACCTGCGCACCAACTACCCCCAGGTGGCCCACCTGGCCTACGACCATGCCGACCGCGGCGGCGAGGGCATCACCATCGTAACGCTGGCATAGCCAAACCCACCCCAGGCCCCAACTTTGCACGCAGTGACAGAGCAAATACAAGACCTGCTACGCCGCTGGAACTGGCTCTACTTTGCCGAGCAGAACCCCATCCTGGCCACGGCGCTGGCCGTTACGGCGGTGCTGGCCCTCAGCTACCTGATTTATCAGGGGCTGGTGCTGGTGTTGCGCAGCCGCATGCAGCGCCGCAGCTTCCAGCTTTTCGACCTGCTGCGCCAGCAATGCTACCGCCCCGGGCTCTACACGGTTTTGGCGTTCGGGCTGATGCTGCTGGGCCCGCTGCTCCCCCTCAATGCCGACGGGCGCGGGGTTTTCAACCATGCCGTCACGCTGGTGCAGATTTTTTGCGCGGCATGGCTGGCCATCAGGGTGGTGGGCTCCTTTCAGGCCTATGCCCTGCGCCGCTACACAGAGGCCGCCGGCGCGGCCAACGTGCAGGTGCGCAAAACGTACACCCAATACAAAATCTTCGAGCGGCTGCTGGTCATCACCATCGTGCTGCTGGCGGGCATCACCGCCCTTATGACGTTCGACGCCTTTCGGCAGGCGGGGCTTACCATCTTCGCCTCGGCCGGGGTGGCGGGTATCGTAGTGGGTTTTGCGGCCCAGCGCACGCTGGGAGGCATCCTGGCCGGTATTCAGATTGCCATCTCTCAGCCCATCCGTATTGACGACGCCATCATGGTAGAAGGCGATTTTGGCCGTGTAGAAGAGATTACCCTCACCTACGTCGTTATCCGCCTCTGGGACGACCGCCGCCTGGTCGTGCCAATCACCTACTTCATAGAGAAGCCCTTCCACAACTGGACCCGCAACAGCAGCCAGTTGCTCGGTGCCGTCGTGCTGCAGGTTGACCTTAATGCCGACGTTGCCCCCTTGCGGGCCCACTTTCTGGCCTGGATCGCCAATCAGCCCTTATGGGATGGCCGCCTGGCGCAGATGCAGGTGATAGATGCCAAAGACCGCCAGCAAGACGTCCGCTTCCTCTGCTCGGCCAAAGATGCCGACCACCTCTTCGACCTCCGCTGCCTGGTGCGAGAGCACATGCTCCAATACATATCCGCCAACTACCCCGAGGCCCTACCCCGCGCCCGGGTAGAAAACTACGCCGCCCCAGACCCCCTCACCCAAACGGGCGACAACGACTAGCTACCAACCCGCACACACCCACAGGTTAGTTTATATGATCAGATAAGAGAGGCCTTATTGGGTTCTCTCCCCCTCTCCCCTGAAGGGAGAGAGGGGGCCGGGGGGTGAGGGGGTGCCTCCCCGCAACCTCATTATCTGCAAGCGCAAAGCCCATTTGCCCCACACTGTGCCAAATTCGCACCCACAATGCTCATTGAGGTCTTAAAGTCCAAGATTCACCGCGCCCGGGTTACCCAGGCCGAGCTACACTATGTAGGCTCCATCACCCTAGACGAAGACCTGATGGACGCCGCAGGCCTGCGCGAAAACGAGAAGGTGCAGGTCGTAAACGTCAACAACGGCGAGCGGCTAGAGACCTACGTCATCCGCGGAGACCGTGGCAGCGGCATCGTATGCCTCAACGGCCCGGCCGCCCGCAAAGCCGCCGTCGGCGACATCGTCATCGTCATAGGCTACGCCCTCATGACACCCGACGAAGCCGCCACCCACGTCCCCCAGATCATCTTCCCAGACGCCGACAACAAGGTCATCTAACCAAGGCCAAAGTAGCTGTGTCAGTCCGTCATGCCATTAAGTGCACTAATGGCTCCCCCTCTCCCCTGAAGGGATTCTGCGCTTTGAGCAGAGAAGGGGGCTGGGGGGTGATGAGGGGGCCTCTCCCCACGCGCAGGCACCAAAGGGTTAGCGGGCCCCAAAGCCCGTCCCGACAAATAGTCCCCCCGCATCTTTACATTCCCAATGGCCTACCCTCCTACCCGCACTTCCGCTAACCAACTGGGCCCCGGCCCAGACCGCTGGCAGCGCCGGGTACGCAAGCTATGGCTCTACAGCTGGGGCGGTTTCGGCGGGGTGCTGCTGCTCTTTACGCTGGTCAACATCAACCTCTTCGGCCTCTTCGGCTCCTCTCCCACGCTAGAGGGCCTGCAGGGGCCCCAACTGGCCCTACCTTCCGAGGTCTATTCGGCAGATTCCGTCCTGCTCGGCAAGTACTTCCGCGAGAACCGCACCCCGGTCGAAACCAAGGAGATTTCGCCCTACCTCTTCCATGCCCTGCTCGCTACCGAAGACATCCGCTTCGAGCAGCACAGCGGCATAGACCCCGCTGCTACCCTGGCCATCTTCTACTCCCTGGCCAAAGGCGACGGCAGGGGCGGCTCTACCATAACCCAGCAGTTGGCCAAAAACCTTTTCAAAACCCGGCGCGGTGCCTCTACGCAAGGCCTGCTGGCCCGCATCCCAGGCCTCTCTACCCTTATTGCCAAAATCAAGGAGTGGAACACGGCCATCAAGCTAGAGAAGAGCTACACCAAAGAGGAGATCATCACCTACTACTTCAACACCGTTGACTTTGGCCGCAACAGCTACGGCATCAAAGCCGCCGCCAAGACCTTCTTCAGCAAGAACCCGTCTGAGCTAAACCGAGAAGAGTGCGCCCTGCTGGTGGGCATGCTCAAGGCCACCAGCAGCTACAACCCCTTCCGCAACTACGACCGTGCCCTGGCCCGCCGCAACACCGTGCTGGCGCAGATGCAGAAGTACGACTTCATCGCCAAAGCACAGTACGATAGCCTCTCCAAGCTGCCCATCCGCCTGCAAGAGAGCAAAGAAGAGCACAGCGACGGCCCCCTAGACTACTACAACACCAGCCTGACCCAGCAACTGGAGACCTGGTGCGACCAAAACAACCGCGACCTCTACGCCGACGGCCTCAAAATCTACCTGAGCATAGACACCCGCTACCAGCAATATGCCCAAGAGGCCGTGTGGGAGCATATGAGCGCCCTGCAGCGCCGTTTCAAAGGGCACTGGGGCAAACAAGCCCCCTGGCGCGACGAAGCCGGCAACGAAATCCCCGGCTTTCTGGACTACCACATCCAGAAGACCGAGCACTGGAAACTGGCCATGCGCCGATACAACGGCAACATAGACTCCGTCCGCGCCTACCTGAACCGCCCCAAAAAGATGATGGTATTCCGCTGGGAGCAAGGCGAGCCCGGCTACGAAGAGCGCGAGATGAGCCCCATGGACTCGCTGGCCTACTACAAGAGCCTGCTCCACGCCGGGTTCATGGTCATGAACCCCTTCAACGGGCACATCAAGGCCTGGGTCGGCGGGTTAGACTTTAAGCACTTCAAATACGACCACGTCCGGCAGATGAAGCGGCAGCCAGGCTCCACCTTCAAGGGCTTTGTCTATGCCGCCGCCATCGAAAACGGCAAAGGCCCCTGCGACCGCCTGCAAGACCGCTACTTCCGCGTCGAGTACGAAGAGGAAGAAAAAGGCCTCACCGTCAAGCGTGAGTGGAGCCCCTCCAATGCCACGGGCTACTTCAGCGGCATTAACATGACGCTGCGCTACGGCATGGGCCGCTCCATCAACTCCATTGCTGCCCAGCTTACCGAGTACCTCGGCCAGCGCCTGTCGCCCGAAGAGAAAGAGGCCCGCCGCCCCCGCCTAGAGAAAGAGGGTTTCCGCGGCAACCTGCCCGACATCCTCTACGGCGCGCTCGAGGTGGCAGACTTTGCCCACAAGCTCGGCATCAAGAGCCCCCTCAAGCCGGTGCCCTCCATCGGCCTGGGTGCCAACGACGTCTCCCTCTACGAGATGCTGGCGGCCTACTCCACCTTCCAGAACCAGGGCTTTGCCGGAGACCCGCTCCTCATCACCCGCATAGACGACAAGAACGGCAAAGAGCTGCGCCGCTTCACGGCCGCGCAAAAGCCGGTCATGTCTCCCGAAGCGGCCTGGCTGATGGTGCACATGCTCAAGGGCACCCTGCAAGAGCCCGGCGGCACGGCCCAGGCCCTCTTCAGCTACGACATCTTCCGCGGCAACGAGATGGGCGGCAAAACCGGCACCAGCCAAAACCAGAGCGACGGCTGGTTCATCGGCCTGACCAAAGACCTCATCGGCGGGGCCTGGGCCGGTGCCGAGGAGCGCTCGGTGCACTTCCGCACCCTGCGCGCCGGGGAGGGCAGCAAAACGGCCCTACCCATGATGGGCCTCTTTATGGAGAAGGTGTACCGAGACCGCAGCCTAGGCGTCAAGATGGGGTACTTCCCCAAGCCCAAGGTCAAAATCCGTAAGTCGTACTATTGCAGCACCTACGTGCCCCGGCCCAAAGCGGCCACCGACAGCACCACCACCGACGGTGCCCCCAGCCCTACGGACACGTTGCCCAGCTTGTAACTTACCTAAGCCGCCCCTAGCCCGCCTCTCCTCATTCAGCCGCGTATGGGTATCCGCTCCCTCCTTGCCCGCCCTTTTGCTGCCTACGTCGTCAGCCGCTACAAAGCCGCCGAGCGCGACCCCGTCGGCACGCAGCTGCGGGTGCTGCGCCAACTGGTGCAGCGGGCCCGGCACACCGTCTTCGGCACAGAGCATGGCTTTGGGCAAATAACCACCCCCGAGCAGTTTGCCGAGGCCGTCCCCTTACGAGACTATGAGGGCCTCCGCCCCTGGATAGACCGCCTCACGGCCGGCGAGCCCGACGTGCTCTGGCCCGGCAAACCGGCTTACCTGGCCAAGACGAGCGGCACCACCAGCGGCGTCAAATACATCCCCCTCTCGGCCGAGAGCGTGCCCCACCACATCAGCGGCGCGCGCGACGCGCTGCTGTTTTACGTCCATGCCACGGGCAAGGGCCAGTTTTTAGACAAGAACCTAATCTTCCTCTCCGGCTCGCCCGAGCTGCAAGACAAGCACGGCCTCAAAGTGGGCCGCCTCTCGGGCATCGTCAACCACCACGTGCCGGCCTACCTGCGCCGCAACCAACTGCCCAGCGACGCCACCAACCGTATAGACGACTGGGAGCAAAAGCTAGACCGCATCGTGGACGAGACGCTGGGCCGCCCCATGTCGCTCATCTCGGGCATACCGCCCTGGGTGCAGATGTACTTCGACCGTATCAAAGCTCGTACCGGCAAGCTGGCAGGCGAGGTCTTTCCAGACTTTCAGCTCTTTGTCTATGGCGGGGTCAACTTCGAGCCCTACCGCCGCCAGCTCGAGGCCAGCATCGGCCGCCCGGTTGACAGCATCGAGCTCTTCCCGGCCTCAGAGGGCTTCTTTGCCTTTCAAGACCGCCCCGGCAAGCCCGGCATGCGCCTGCGCCTGGATGCAGGCATGTACTACGAATTCGTCCCCCAAGAGGACATCGGCCAAGAGCGCCCCCGCCGCCTGCACATAGGCCAGGTAGAGAAGGGCAAAACCTACAGCCTCATCATCAACAACAACGCCGGCCTCTGGGGCTACGAGATTGGCGACCTGGTGCAGTTTACCAGCCTCAAGCCGCACCGTGTCATCGTGGCCGGGCGCGTAAGCCACTATATCTCGGCCTTTGGCGAGCACGTCATCGGTACAGAGGTAGAGCAGGCCATGCAGCATGCCCTCGCGCTCTTCCCCCAAGTGCGTGTGGCCGAGTTTACGGTGGCCCCGGTCGTCGTCCATCCAGACGGCCTGCCCCACCACCAATGGCTGGTAGAGTTTACGGCCCCGCCCCACAACCTGCCCGCCTTTGCCCGCGCGCTAGACGAGCGCATGGTGAGGCTCAACATCTACTACAAAGACCTCATCACCGGCTCCATCCTGGAGCCGCTGCAGGTAGTGCCCCTGCCTGCCGGGGCATTTGCCCAATACATGCGCAGCCAGGGCAAACTGGGCGGCCAAAACAAAGTACCCCGCCTAGCCAACGACCGTAAACTGGCCGACGCCCTGCTGGCCCAAACCACCGCCTGAGACCTGCCCAAAGTTCCTCTTCCCTCCTAACCTAGTTCCCCCACATCAGCTTGCAAAAGGGTATCGCCATTCTGGGCTCCACGGGCTCCATCGGCCGCCAGGCGCTAGACGTCATCGCCCTGCACCCAGACCGTTTCCGTGTCGAGGTGCTCACGGCCCAGCGCAACGCAGGCTTGCTCGTTGAGCAGGCCCTGGTGCTGCAGCCTAATGCCGTCGTCATTGCAGACGAGCGGCTGTACCCCGTCGTGCAAGAGGGGCTGGCGGGCACGCACGTCAAGGTCTATACAGGCCAAAAAGCCCTGCAAGACGTCGTAACCATGGACGGGGTCGATATGGTGCTCACGGCCCTTGTCGGCTTTGCAGGCCTCTACCCTACCCTGGCGGCCATCCGCGCCCGCAAGCCCATCGCCCTGGCCAACAAAGAAACCCTGGTCGTAGCCGGGGCCATCGTCACACAAGAGGCCCTGGCCCACCGCGTGCCCATCTATCCGGTAGATAGCGAGCACTCGGCCATTTTCCAGTGCCTGGCAGGCGAGGCAGGCAACCCCATCGAGAAGCTCATCCTGACGGCCAGCGGCGGGCCCTTCCGCGGCAAAACCCGGGCAGACCTGGCCCAGGTAACGCGAGAGCAAGCCCTGAAACACCCCAACTGGGCCATGGGCGCCAAGATCACCATAGACTCCAGCACGCTCATGAACAAAGGGCTGGAGGTAATAGAGGCCCGCTGGCTCTTCGACGTCGCCCCCGAGCAGATCGAGGTCGTCGTCCACCCGCAGAGCATCATTCACAGCATGGTGCAGTTTGCCGACGGCAGCGTCAAAGCCCAGCTCGGCTTGCCAGATATGAAGCTGCCCATCCAGTACGCCCTGGCCTACCCAGACCGGCTGCCCACGCCCTGGCCCCGCGCCGGCTGGCAGCAGATGGCAGACCTCACCTTCCAGGCCCCAGATCTGGAGACTTTCCGCTGCCTGCACCTGGCCTACGAGGCCCTCAAGGCGGGCGGCAACGCCCCTTGCGTGCTCAACGCCGCCAACGAGGTTGCAGTTGATCTTTTCCTCAAAGACCAAATATCCTATCTGGGCATAGCCGATTTAGTAGAAGAGGCTTTGGCGCAAACCCCCTTTGCGCCAAACCCCACCCTGGAGGAGCTAGGCGCCGCCGATGCCGAAGTGCGCCAACGCTTTGGCCGCTAGGCACATAACCATTTGGAGAATACCCGCCCAAACCGGCATATTTACAAAACCCTGCCGCCTTTTGGCCCGGCAGGCCTAGGTACTTAGTCTTCTGATTACCGGCGCTTTATGCTCCCCCTCTTCTCCCAAGAAGGGGGAGAAGAGGGGGCCGGGGGGTGATGAGGGGGCCTCCCCAAAGGCAATCTCCCATCTAAATAATCGGCCACCAAGTAACCTGACCAATACCCTCACACACCCAGCACTTTAACAGTCTTTCGCGCATGATCATCGGCGTTCCCAAAGAGATTAAAAACAACGAGAACCGCGTTGCCCTTACCCCCGCTGGCGTAGCCGAGCTGCGCCGCCACGGCCACACGGTGCTCATCCAGGCCACGGCAGGCGTAGGCTCTGGCTTTGAAGATCAGGAGTATGTAGAGAACGGGGCCGAGATTCGTGCCACCGCCGCCGAGATCTTCGCCCAGGCCGAGATGATCATGAAGGTGAAGGAGCCCATCAAGCAAGAGTACGACCTCATCCGCGAGGATCAGCTCCTGTTCACCTACTTCCACTTCGCCAGCTCCGAAGAGCTCACCCATGCCATGATCGGTCGCAAAGCCGTCTGCCTGGCCTACGAGACAGTAGAGAAGGCCGACCGCTCTCTGCCCCTGCTCGTACCCATGAGCGAGGTAGCCGGCCGTATGTCCATCCAGGAGGGTGCCAAGTATCTGGAGAAGCCCCAGAAAGGCCGCGGCATCCTGCTCGGCGGCGTCCCGGGTGTGAAGCCTGCCGAGGTGCTCGTCATCGGCGGTGGCGTAGTAGGTACCCAGGCCGCCAAGATGGCCGCCGGCCTCGGTGCCCGCGTAACGCTGATGGACGTCAGCCTGCCCCGCCTGCGCTACCTGTCTGACATCATGCCCGCCAACGTGTTTACCGAGATGAGCAACAGCTACAACATCCGCAAGCACGTGGCCCATTCAGACCTGATCATCGGTGCGGTGCTCATCCCCGGTGCAAAGGCTCCCAACCTGGTGACGCGCGACATGCTGAAGCTGATGCGCCCCGGCACCGTAATGGTAGACGTCGCCGTTGACCAAGGCGGCTGCTTCGAGACGACCCGCCCCACCACGCACGAAGACCCCATCTACATCATCGATGACGTGGTGCACTACTCTGTGGCCAACATGCCCGGTGCCGTGCCCTACACCAGTACCCTGGCCCTCACCAATGCTACCCTGCCCTACGCCATCCAACTGGCCAATGAGGGCTGGCAAAAGGCCTGCAGCCGCAACAACGAGCTGCGCCTGGGCCTCAACGTCGTCGGTGGCGAGGTGGTGTACAAGGCCGTGGCCGAGGCCTTCAACCTCAGCTACCGCCCCGTTGAAGAAGTGCTGGACGGCGTAACCGCCTAACCTTGCCCCCAACCCACCCCCAGAAGGCCGCCTCTGTGCAAGAGGCGGCCTTCTGGCATTTTAGACCCGCCCCTCCGGCGGCCCCGGCATCCCCGGGCACACAGCATAACCCGCTCCCTGCCGGGTGTAGACCTCAGCCACACGGCCATTGGTCAGCAAAACGTAGCGAGCCTGGAGCGTTTGATTGTAAGCAGCCGCCTGGCCTTGCGCTTGTAGGCCCAGGCCTACCTCCGGAGCCTTGCATTCGGCCACCAGATAGGGCTGCCCGTCGGCGTCATACACCAGCACATCGAACCGGCGGCGGAGCCTGCCTACCCGCACCAGCCGCTCCGTAGCGATGCGTCCGGCCGGGTAGCCGAGGGCCAGCAGGTGCAGCAGCAGGTTTTGGCGCACCCATTCCTCGGGCGTCAGCACCAGGTATTTGTCGGTGATGGCATGGCACACAAACGTCTGCCCCTCCGGACCCTGCGCCAAAACCGGGGGATACGGCCCATGCAGCAGCGGCTGGAAGGTGTGCGTCTCCATACCAAGCTTTCTCTCTACATCCGCTCGGGCATAGCCACGCCCAGCACGGCCATGGCCGTGCGCAGGCACCGAGCCGTCAAATCGCACAGGGCCAGGCGGAACCGCTTCTGCTCCACCGAATCGGCTGAGAGGATGGAACAGCTGGTAAAGAACTTGTTAAACGCCCGGCTCGCGTCATAGCTGAAAGCCGCCAGCGGGCTCGGGGCCATCTCGGCGGCGGCCCTCTCTACTACCTCGGGCAGGGTGGCCAGGTGGGCAATCAGGGCGCGCTCGTCGGGGTGCAGGGTGTAATTGGCGGGGGCGGCGTCTGCCTCCAGCCCTTCGGCTGCCGCCTTGCGCAGCACCGAGCATATCCGGGCATGGCTGTACTGGATGGCCGTAGCCGTATTACCCTGCAAATCAATGCTTTCCGCCGGGTTAAAGGTCATCCGTTTCTTGGGCTCCACCTTCAGCAAAAAGTACTTGAGCGCCCCCAGACCTAGCATCTCGTACAGGGCCTCAGCCTCCTGGGCAGACATCTCGGCGATCTTGCCCAGCTCGGCGGTGCGGTTGCGGGCCTCCTGCACGGTTTCTTCCATCAGGTCATCGGCATCTACCACGGTGCCCTCGCGGCTTTTCATCTTGCCGCTGGGCAGGTCCACCATTCCGTAGCTGAGGTGGAACAGCCCCTTGGCATACGGCCGCCCCAGCCGCTTCAGGATGGCAAACAGCACGGCGAAGTGGTAATCCTGCTCGTTGCCCACCACATAGACGCTGCGGTCTAGCGCATACTCTTTGGCCTTCAGGTCTGCCGTGCCCAGGTCTTGGGTAATGTAAACCGACGTGCCGTTGCCCCGCAGCACCAGCTTATGGTCCAGCCCTTCGGCGGTCAGGTCTATCCAGACAGACTTGTCTTCCTTCTGGTAGAACACGCCCTTGGCCAGGCCCTCCTCCACAATATCCTTGCCGAGCAGGTAGGTATCAGACTCGTAGTAGAACTTGTCGAACCGGGTGCCCATCCGCTTGTAGGTCGCCTCGAAGCCCTCGTACACCCAGCCGTTCATCTGCTTCCAGAGGGCGACGGTATCGGGGTCTCCGGCCTCCCACAGCTCCAGGCTTTGGCGGGCGGCCTGGGCCCAGGTGCTGTTGGCCTCGGCCTCTTCGTCGGTTTTGCCTTGGGCCTTCAGCTCGGCTAGTTCGGTCTTGTAGGCCTTGTCGTAGGCCACGTAGTACTTGCCCACCAGGTGGTCGCCCTTCAGGCCGCTGCTGGCTGGCGTCTCGCCTTGGCCCAGCCGGGCATACGCCACCATAGACTTGCAGATGTGGATGCCCCTATCATTGACGAGGTTGGCCCGCACCACATCGAACCCGCTCAGCTCCAGCAGGTTGCTCAAGGCCGAGCCCAGGAAGATGTTGCGCATATGCCCCAGGTGCAGCGGCTTGTTGGTATTGGGCGAGCTGTACTCCACCATCACCCGCTGCCCCTTGGCCGGGCCCGCGCCGAAGCGCCCGGCCCGGCTGGCCTCAGCAAAGGCCGAGAGCCAGGCCTGATCGGCCAGCTCTAGGTTCAGAAAGCCCTTCACTACGTTAAAGCCCCGCACCAATGCTGGCGCGGTCTCCAATATGGCTGCCCCGATCTGCGCTCCGGTGGCCTCGGGGGCCAGCTTGCTCAGCCGCGTGTAGGGAAATACGACCAGCGTAAAGTCTCCGGCAAACTCCTTGCGGGTCTCTTGCAAGGCCACCTCGGCGGGACTCAGGGCAAGGCCATAAAGCGTATTGAGAACTTGGGCTGCCACTGGGGCCAAGGCCTGCACCGGATGCTGCATAGAGTCGAAAATTCGCTAGAGTAACGCACCACAGGCAGGCACAGCCTACCTGTGGTATAATGAGGGGCAAAGATGCGGGATGGGGGCTTTAACCCCTATACAAGATGATGATATGTCATTCTGTGTAAGGGCTGTGCCATTACACAGAATTAGGTGACAAAAAAGGACGGCTTTAGCCTTGGCCGGCCCAGCTCAGATCTGCCTGCCCACAGCCTCCAAAATCCGCGCCGTGGCCCCGCGCTGGCGCTCGGCAAAGGCCAAAGCCGCCTGCCCGGCCTGGGCCCGAAAGGTTGGGTCCAAGAGACGTTGCAAGACGTGGGCCGCTGCATCAACATCTGCCACGGTAAAGCCGCCCCCGGCCTCCCCTACGCGGCCTGCTTCCGGAAAGTGGGCCGTGTGGGGACCGTGCACCACGGGCTTGCCCCAGGCGCAAGCCTCCAGAATGTTGTGCAGGCCCTTGCCGAAGGCTCCACCCACCCAGGCAACATCGGCATAGCGGTAGGCCCGGGCCAAAAAGCCGACCTGGTCCACCACCAGCACATCGGCATCCGGCCGCACCCCGGTGCTCCAGAAGGAAACCTGCCCTGGGCCTTGGCCCTTTAGGCGCTCAAGGTAGTCGGCGTGCATCTCGTGCGGAAAGACGACGAGCCGATACGGATGCCCCAGCCGCGCCAGGGCCGCGTGCAGCACATCCGTATCGGCTGCCCACGCCGAGCCCACCAACAGCACTGGCCTATCAGACGCAGCCCGAAAGGCCTCCAACTCCGGCACCGGCGCTGCCTGTTCCACACCTGCCAGCACGTTGTCGAAGCGCGGGTCTCCCGTCACGATGCAGCGGGCTTGCAGGTTTGGCGGCAGCAGGGCAGCCGTCTCAGGGTATTGAAGAAATATCTTTGTAAAGCAGCCATAAGCCCGTCGGTAGTAGCCCGCCTTCAGCCCGCTGAAGTAGTGCGGCTTGGGCAAAGCCGCCAGCAGGTAAGTGGGCACCCCACGCTGCCGCAGCGCCGTCAGGTAGCCCAGCCAAAAGTCGTACTTCACCCAAAAGACGGCCCTCGGCTGCAGGGCCTCCACAAAATGCCGCGGTTGCGAGCCCGTATCCAGCGGAAGGTAGCAAATAAGCTCGGCCTCGGCAAAGTGCTTGCGGGCCTCGTAGCCGCTGGCAGAAAAAAACGTCACCACTACCGGCACGCCTGGGTAGCGCTTCCGCAAGGCCAGCAACACGGGCTTGGCCTGCTCAAACTCGCCCAGAGACGCGGCATGGAACCAGAACGGCCGCTCGGCATGGCTGCGCTTAAAGGCCGCCAGTTTGGCCCAGGCCTCGGCCTGCCCGGCCCGCCAGAGGGCGGCCTTGCCCCGCAGCGGGGCCCAGGGCAGCAGCACATGGGCCAGCGCCCCGGCGGCCGAATACCAAAAGGGCACAGCCTGCATCAACGTGCTACCAGGTAACCTTCAGCATCCAGCACGGGCACGGTGTGGTACACGTCCTCGCGCAGGCAGAAGTCAATGTCTTTTTCTAGCCCAAAGCCCATCAGGCGGGCAAAGTGGCTGCTTTTGGCCAAGAAGTGCTTGGGGTTGGCCCGGTTATGCTCCCAGCAACTGCGGGCCAGCAGCACCGAGTCGTTGGCGTGCGTAAACCGGTCGGCCAACTTGGCGGCCAAGGCCCCGGCAAAGAGGGTATCCTCGGCATTGACGCGGTCTTTCCACCCGGCGCAAACCACGACGACGTCCTTGTTCTTCACCGTCAGGTAGCGGGCCAAGGCTCCCAGGTTCAAGAAGCCCCCCACCACGATGCAAGCCGCATGGCGGCTGAGCACGATGGACTTGGTGCCGTTGGTCGTCGTCATGGCGATGGTGCGCCCGGCCAGGTGCGGGTCCATAAACCCAAAGGGCGAGTTGCCCAGATCAAACCCCTCGGCCTTGCGGCCATCGCGCTCAGCGCAGGTAATCAGGCCGCGGTTCTGCTGGGCGGCGGCTTCCTCCAGCGTTGCCACGGGCAAGATGCGCTCTACGCCGTGGGCCAAGGCCGTAATCATGCAACTGGTGGCACGCAGCACATCTACGACCACCACCACCTTGTCTTCCAGCTTAAAATCCGGAATCAGCCTGGGTGTCAGGCAAACATCAATCGTCTTCAAACCTATAAAGGCCTTGGCCGGCGTTATGGATTACGCCTGCACAGGCGGCAGCTTAGAAATCTGAATGGGGAACAGGCGCTCGCGCACCTTCAGTTGCAGGCCACCGGCGGCCAGGGCGGCGGGCTGCACAAAGGCCATACCCAGCCCCACCCCATGCGTCGGAGAGAGGGTGCCACTTGTTACCGTGCCGACAACGGCCCCGCTGCCATCAACTACGTCGTAGCCTGCGCGGGGGATACCGCCCCGGCCCTCTACCACAAAGCCGGTCAGCTTCTTGGCCAGCCCGGCGGCTTTCTGGGCCTCCAGGGCTTGCTTGCCGCAGAAGTCGGCCTTGGCCAGCTTGGTTACCCAGCCCAGGCCGGCCTCCAGGGGCGTGGTGTTGTCGTCCAGCTCGTGGCCGTAGAGGGCGTAGCCCATCTCCAACCGCAGCGTGTCGCGCGCACCCAGACCGATGGGCTGGATGCCTACGGCCTGGCCCGCTACCAGGATGGCGTTCCACACATGCTCGGCCTGGGCGGCGGGCACATATACCTCAAAGCCGCCCGCGCCAGTATAGCCCGTGGCAGAGAGGATGGCCCCCTCCACGCCAGCAATGGCCCCGAGGCGGAACTGGTAGTAGGGTATGTCGCTCAGGTTGGTCTCCGTTAGGGTCTGGAGCACCCCTTGGGCCTTGGGGCCCTGCACGGCAAAGAGGCACCAGGCCTCGCTCTCGTTGGTCAGCGTGGCGTCGAAGCGGTTCTGGCTGCTGATCCAGTCAAAGTCTTTGTCTATGTTAGAGGCGTTAACCACCAACAGATACTCGGTGGCCGAGAGGCAATAGACCAGCAGATCGTCTACGGCGGTGCCGTCGGGGCGCGTCAACACGCTATACTGGGCCTGGCCGGGTTGCAGCTTGCTGGCGTCGTTGGTCGTCACCCATTGCACAAGGTCTAGCGCTTGGGGGCCCGTCACCCGAAACTCGCCCATGTGGCTTACGTCGAAGATGCCCACGCGCTGGCGCACGCAGTGGTGCTCGTCCAGGTCAGACGTGTAGCGCACGGGCATCAGATACCCGGCAAAGGGTACCATTTTGGCATTGAGCGCCTCGTGTACGTGGCGCAAAGGGACGTGCTTCAGCTCGGTGGCGGTGTGTGTGTCGCTCATAGCAAGTGTTGGGTGCGTAAAAATAGGGCCTGGCAAGGCGGGCTCCCACCCTACCCTTGGCTAGGGGGCCACCGAGGCCTCTGGCACCTTGCCCATGCGGATGTAGGCCGATAGCTGTTGGGCCATGTTTGCCGGGGCCGAGCCTGGATAGTCGGCCATCAGCTTGCGCAGGGTAGCCTGGGCGGCTGTGGTATCGCCCAGGTCATGCTGGGTGTTGGCCAAAAAGAAGAGGGCCGCCGGCCGCTGCCGCGCCTGGGGGTACTTGGCGGCCAGGTCGTCGAAGAGCCGCCCGGCCATCTCAGGGTCTCGCAGGTAGTTGTAGAAGATTTCCGCCTCTTTAAGCATGTAACGGGGCGTGGCCGTGTCGTTGGGATAATCGGCACGGTAGTACTGGTATTGCTGGGCCAGGGCCAGCACCTGGTTGAGCTGCTGGTCGTCTTGCGCCGCAGGTTGGGCTGCCTTAGAGGCGGCCTCCAGTCTGGCCAGTAGCACCTTTTCGGCAGAGTCTATCTTTTGCCGGGCCTGGGCGGCGGGGTCGGCTTGGGAGGCGGGCTTACAGCCTGCGCATAAGGCAAAAAGAAGTACTACTACCAGCGCCTGGCCCGATTTTCGCAACATAAACACAAAGATGAAGACCAATCTGTTTTGCCAAACGCTGCAACGTGTTGCATCTTTGTGGCCCCGCAAGGGAACGGAGAGGTGCCTGAGAGGCCGAAAGGAGCGGTTTGCTAAACCGTCGTACGGGCTTAAACCTGTACCGCGGGTTCGAATCCCGCCCTCTCCGCAAGCAAGATGGTTATAGGGGCAACCCGTTGACAATCTTGCTACTCGGGATGTAGCGTAGCCCGGTCATCGCGCCTGGTTTGGGACCAGGAGATCGCAAGTTCGAATCTTGCCATCCCGACACACTTTAAAGCCCTGCCCGTGCAAACAGGCAGGGCTTTTTCGTTGGGTCCTCTCTGCTAGGCTTTGTGCCTGTTGCTCGGCCTTGAGGCTAAGCCTGCACCCATGGGCCCGCAAGAGGACATCCATGCGGCACGCCTAAAACAGATACCCCACAAGGCAAGCCGTGCAAGGCCGGTATCCTTATATTTGTGCCACTTATCGAGAAAGACGGAGGGATTGGACCCGATGATGTCTTGGCAACCCCCGCCCTGCGGCCCGGTGCCACGTTCCACCTTAGCACAGGCAGCCGTCAGGCTGGCAAGTGCCAAGGGCAGATAAGGTGCTAACCCGGCTTTGCTGCCGAGGCCCAAAGCTCCCCTGCCTTTCTCGGTAAGCAACCTAACGCCGGCTAGCCAACGTTTCTGGCCGGTGCGTGTTAAGGCATGGTGCAGATTGAACAACTCCTCCAAGAGCGGATACTAGTTTTAGACGGTGCCATGGGCACCATGATTCAACGCTACGGCTTGTCTGAGGCCGACTTCCGCGGCAGCCGCTTTGCAGACTGGCCCCACGACCTGAAGGGCAACAACGACCTGCTCTGCCTGACCCGGCCAGACATCATCTCAGAAATTCACCGCCAATACGCAGAGGCCGGGGCCGACATCCTGGAGACCAACACTTTCAACGCCCAGCGCATCTCTTTGGCCGACTACCAGATGGAGGACCTGGCCTACGAGCTGAACGTAGCCGCCGCCCGCCTAGCCCGGCAAGTGGCCGACGACTTTACGGCGGCCAACCCGGCAAAGCCCCGCTTTGTGGCCGGGGCCGTGGGGCCCACCAACCGCACGGCCTCCCTCTCGCCAGACGTGAACAACCCCGGCTACCGGGCCGTAACCTTCGACGACCTCAAAACGGCCTACCGCGAGCAGGTAGGAGGCCTGCTAGACGGCGGTGCAGACCTGCTGCTGGTAGAGACCATCTTCGACACGCTCAACGCCAAGGCTGCCCTGTTTGCCATCGAAGAGGTGTTTGATGCCCGGGGCCGCCGGGTACCCGTGATGGTGTCGGGCACTATCACCGACGCCAGCGGCCGCACCTTGAGCGGGCAGACGCTGGAGGCCTTCTTGACCTCTGTATCGCACATTCCGCTGCTGTCCATCGGCCTTAACTGCGCGCTCGGGGCCGAGCAGTTGCGCCCCTACATCGAAGAGTTGGCCGAAAAGGCCCCGTTCTACATCTCGGCCCACCCCAACGCCGGCCTGCCCAACGCCATGGGCGAGTACGACGAGAGCCCCGCCGAGATGCGCGCCAAAATCGGGCGCGACTTTCTGGCCCCCGGCCATATGAACATCATCGGCGGCTGCTGCGGCACCACGCCCGACCACATCCGCGCCATTGCCGCCGAGATCGAGGCCGGCAACCACCGGCCCCACGTCTGCCCGCACCACCCGCCTACCCCCCACTACAGCGGGCTAGAGCCCCTGCAGGTGTTTGAGGGCTCCAACTTCATCAACATTGGCGAGCGCACCAACGTGACGGGCTCCAAGGCGTTTGCCCGCCTCATCAAGAACGGCCAGTACGAAGAAGCCCTGGCCGTAGCCCGCCAGCAGGTAGAAGGCGGTGCCCAGATCATAGACGTGAACATGGACGAGGGCATGCTGGACTCTGTAGAGGCCATGCGCCTCTTCCTGAACCTGATTGCCTCCGAGCCCGACATCGCCAAGCTGCCCATCATGATAGACAGCTCCAAGTGGGAGGTCATCGAGGCGGGGCTGCAGTGCGTGCAGGGCAAGGCCATTGTCAACTCCATCTCGCTTAAAGAGGGCGAGGCCAAGTTCATAGAGCTGGCCCACAAGGTGCGCCGCTACGGGGCCGCCTGCGTGGTGATGGCCTTCGACGAGCAGGGCCAGGCCGACAGCTTTGAGCGCCGCATCCAGATCTGCAAGCGGGCCTACCGCATCCTAGTGGACGAGGTCGGCTTCCCGCCGCAAGACATCATCTTCGACCCCAACATCCTCACCGTAGCCACCGGCATCGAGGAGCACAATAACTACGCCGTGGACTTTGTGGAAGCCACGCGCTGGATCAAGCAGCAGCTGCCCCACGCCCGGGTATCGGGCGGGGTGTCTAACATCAGCTTCAGCTTCCGCGGCAACGACGCCGTGCGCGAGGCCATGCACTCGGCCTTCTTATACCGCGCCCTTAAGGCCGGTATGGACATGGGCATCGTGAACGCGGGCATGATCACCGTCTATGACGAGATCGAGCCCCAACTGCTAGAGCGTGTGGAAGACGTGCTCTGGAACCGCCGGCCCGACGCCACCGAGCGCCTCGTAGAGTTTGCCGAAACCGTCAAAGCCAAAGGCAAAACAGAGGTGAAGGACGAGGCCTGGCGCGATGCCGACTACCGCGCCCGCCTGAGCCACAGCCTGGTGCGCGGCATAGACGCCTACATCGAGACAGACGTAGAAGAAGCCCGCCAAGCCCTCGGCCGCCCCCTGGAGGTCATCGAGGGCCCCCTCATGGACGGCATGAACGTCGTCGGAGACCTGTTTGCCGAAGGCAAGATGTTTCTGCCCCAGGTGGTGAAGAGCGCCCGCGTGATGAAGAAGGCCGTAGCCTACCTCCAGCCCTTTTTGGAGGCGGAGAAGGAGAAGAACCGGGCGGCGGGCGGAGAGGAAGCTGAAGGGGCCCCCAAACTCCTCCTGGCCACCGTCAAAGGAGACGTGCATGACATTGGCAAAAACATCGTAGGCGTGGTGCTAGCCTGCAACAACTTCGACATTATAGACCTGGGCGTGATGGTGCCCACCGAAAAAATCCTGGCCGCCGCGCGCGAGCATCAGGTGGATGCCATCGGGCTCTCTGGTTTGATTACGCCGTCGCTAGACGAGATGGTACACGTAGCCAAAGAGATGGAGCGCCAGGGCTTTACGATGCCGCTGTTGATTGGCGGGGCTACCACGAGCCGCACGCATACGGCCGTCAAGATTGCGCCGCATTACAGCGGGCCAGTGGTGCACGTGCTGGATGCCTCGCGCTCCGTACCGGTGGCCCAGAAGCTGACCTCGGCCGAGACGCGCGACGCGTACGCCGCCGAGATTACGGCGGCCAACACCCAGGTACGCACCGAATATGGCAGCCGCCAGCGCGACAAGGACTACCTGACCTACGCCCAGGCCCAGGCCAACGCCCTGCGCCCCAGTTACAACGACGACACCATCGTACGGCCCAGTTTTTTGGGCACGCGCGTGTTTGACGACTACCCGCTGGCAGACCTGGTGCCGTATATAGACTGGACACCCTTCTTCCAGACCTGGCAGTTGGCAGGCAAGTTTCCGGCCATTCTGGACGACGAAGTGGTGGGGCAAGAGGCCCGCCGCCTCTTCGACGATGCCCAGGCCATGCTGCGCCAGATTGTGGACGAGCGCTGGCTGCAGGCACGGGCCGTGGTCGGCTTCTGGAAAGCCGAACGCAGAGGCACAGACGACGTGCGCTTGCCGGAGGCCGGGGCCACGCTCCACTTTTTGCGGCAGCAGGGGCAACGCGCCGCCGGGGTGCCCAATCTGTCGCTGGCAGACTTTGTGGCTCCAACAGACCTGGGTATCCAGGACTACGTGGGGGCCTTTGCCGTAACGGCGGGCATCGGCATAGAGCCGCACCTGGCCCGGTTTGAGCAAGACCACGACGACTACTCATCTATCCTGCTCAAAGCCCTGGCAGACCGCCTGGCCGAGGCCTTTGCCGAGCGCATGCACGAGCGCACCCGCCGCGAGTTCTGGTCCTACGCCCCCGAGGAGGCCCTGACCAACGAGGAGCTGATCCGCGAGCGGTACCGAGGCATCCGCCCGGCACCCGGCTACCCAGCCTGCCCCGACCATACCGAGAAGGCCACACTCTTTAAGCTGCTGGATGCGGAGAAAGCCGCCGGCATCCGCCTGACGGAGAGCTTTGCCATGTACCCGGCGGCAGCCGTGTCGGGCTGGTACTTTGCCCATCCGGAGGCGCGGTACTTCCCTGTAGGTAAAATCGGCAAAGACCAGGTGGCCGACTATGCCGCCCGCAAAGGCATGCCCCTGGCCGAGGCCGAGCGCTGGCTGGCCCCGGTGCTGGCCTACGATGCCTAGGGCTTGCCGTTAGGAGAACCAGTGACTACAGGTAAGGCACAAACACCACCTTTTTGGTCTCAAAGAAGGGCTGCGGGTAAAAGCGGGCTATATCCCAAACTTTCACGTTTTTAGCCCGGCTCTGGTTAATCTCGTCTGCCAGGTCTCCGCCCTTGAGGCAGATCAGGCCATTGGGCAGGTCATGGAAGCGGTTGCGGCTCACGTTGTGGCGCGTCCAGCCAATCAGTTCGGCCAGAGGGGCCACGGCCCGGCTCACGGCAAAGTCGAAGAGCACATCCACCTGCTCGGCGCGCTTGTGGTAGGCCTGCACATTTTGCAAGCCCAGGGCGGCGGCCACCTCTTGCACCACTTTGATTTTCTTGCCGATGCTATCTACCAGGTGGAACTCTACCTGCGGATGCAAAATGGCCAGCGGTATGCCCGGAAACCCGCCGCCGGTGCCGACGTCTAGCACGGTGCTGCCGGGCGCAAAGCGCTGCACCTGCGCAATGGCCAGCGAGTGCAGCACGTGGCGCTCCAGCAGATTATCCACGTCTTGCCGGCTAATCACGTTGATCTGGGCGTTCCAATGGCGGTACAGCTCGGGCAGGGCCGCAAAGTGTGTTTGTTGCTGCGGTGTCAGATCCGGAAAGTAGGGCAGGAGGTCGGCAACCATGCCACAAAGTTGGGGCCTAAGTCTGGCAGACGCAGCTTACCCCGGTGGGCTACTTTTGCAGGCGTGTAGGTCTGAGGGGGGCTTTGGGCCTTCTTCTGCTCAGCCTTAGACTTCTGTGCGTGGGAGAAGGCCCTCTCTCCCCCCCTTCGCCCAACGCAAGGCCATCTGTGCGTGGGGCGCACCCCCTCACCCCCCAGCCCCCTCTCCCCCTTCAGGGGAGAGGGGGTGCTAAAGCGCCTTATTCAGTGATAGATAGCAAAACCGCTTGGGCGTCAAAAAAGCGCTCTATTTCACTGGTAGAAACAAGCTCCCCTTCTCCCCTGAAGGGGGAGAAGGGGTTGGGGGATGAGGGGGCCTCTCCCCATGCCCATCAAGCGGTGGGATAAGGGGACGCCGACCAAAATCAACAACATGAAAAAACTCCTTCAAATCGCCCTCCCACTCCTGGCCGCTGCGGGTCTGCTGTGGTGGGTACTCAAAGACCTGCCCTGGCCCGAAGTAAACGCCGCCCTGGCACAGGCCAACTGGGGCCTGGTGCTGCTCTCGCTGCTGCCCACGCTGGTGGCGCATCTGGCGCGGGCCCAGCGCTGGCGGCTGATGCTGGCTCCGGTGGCCCCCACTCCTACCCTGGCCGAAAGCTTTGCCGCCGTAATGGCCGGCTACGTGGCCAACCTAGCCCTACCCCGCGCTGGCGAGGTGGTCCGCTGCACGCTGCTGGCCCGCCGCCGCGGCATTGCCGTAGAGGTATCGCTGGGCACCGTAATTGCCGAGCGCGCCTTTGATGTGGTGCTGCTGCTGGCCATAACGGCGCTGGCCTTCTTGCTGCAGTTCGACCTGCTGCTGCAGTTCTTTATGCGCCTCATTGGGGCCAAGGCGGGCACCGGGCAGCCTGCCTCTGGCGGCAACGGGGGCCTGTTGATGCTGGCAGCCGGGCTTGGCTTAGGGCTGTTATTGCTGGCCTACAGCCTGCGCACCCACTTGGCTAGGCTGCCCTTGTATGGCAAGATTGCCGAAGCCTTGCAAGGCCTGGTGACAGGCCTGCTCTCGGCCCTAAAGCTGCGGCAGCGGGGGCAGTTTCTGGTGCTTACCGTGCTGATCTGGGCCTGCTACTACCTATCGGGCTGGATATGCCTTGAGGCCTTGCCGGGCCTACGCGGCATTGGTCCGCTGGCCGGGCTGATGATTTTTACCGTAGGCAGCTACGGCATGGTAGCGCCCGTACAAGGGGGCTACGGCCCTTTCGAGTTTATGATCATCGCCGGCCTCACGCAGATTTACGGCTATGCCGAGAGCCTTTCGGCCGCCAGTGCCCTGTTGATGCACAACAGCCAGACGGCCTTCGCGGTTGTACTCGGGGCACCGCTGCTGGCTTGGCTGGCCTTTGGCAGGCGGCACCGGGTGGCACAAACCCAACAGGCAAATACCTAGCACCCCATCTTTACCCTTCTGTTTTCATCACAGCCCTTCAGCATGGACGATTCAGCCCGCACGTTTCTCTTTCAGTACCTCAACAACGCCAGCCCTACCGGATTTGAAGAAAGCGGCCAGCGCCTCTGGCTAGACTATATCCGGCCCTATATAGACACCTACATCTCGGATACCTACGGCACGGTGGTAGGCGTCGTCAACCCCGAGGCCGACTACAAGGTCGTCATCGAGGCGCATGCCGACGAGATCAGCTGGTTTGTCCACTACATCACCGACGACGGCTACATCTACCTGAAGCGCAACGGCGGCTCAGATGCCGTCATCGCGCCCTCGATGCGCGTCAATATCTGGACGCAGCGCGGCCCGGTGAAGGCCGTCTTTGGCTACCCGGCCATCCACGTGCGGGAGCTTGAAAAGGACCAAGCCCCCAAGGTGAAGGACATCTTCTTAGACTGCGGGGCTACCTCTAAAGCCCAGGTGCTGGAGATGGGCATCAACATCGGAGACGTGGCCACGTTTGAGGACGAGCTCATAGAGCTGGGGCCTGACTACCTCTGCGGCCGCGCGCTAGACAACCGCATCGGCGGTTTCATGATTGCCGAGGTGCTGCGCCGTCTGCACACCAACGGCGTAAAGCTTCCTTTTGGCCTCTACGTCGTCAACTCCGTGCAAGAGGAGATCGGCCTGCGCGGGGCCGAGATGATTGCCAACCGCATCAAACCCAATGTAGCCATCGTGACGGACGTGACGCACGACACCTACTCGCCCATGTACAAAAAGCTGGAGCAGGGCGACCAGAAGTGCGGCAACGGCCCTGTGCTCACCTTTGGCCCGGCCGTGCAGAACAACCTGCTCAAGCTCATCTTCCAGGCGGCAGAAGAGAACAACATCGCCGTGCAGCGGGCCGTGGCCAGCCGGTTTACGGGCACGGATACGGATGCCTTTGCCTATGCGGCGGGCGGCATTGCCTCGGCCCTCATCTCGCTGCCGCTCAAGTACATGCACACCACCGTAGAGACGGTGCACAAGGCAGACGTAGAGGCCGTCATCAACCTGATCTACCACTCCGTGCTGAAGATTGAGAACGGGCACGACTTCCGGTACATCAAGTAGGCAGCGGCCTGCACACCATCCAGAAAGGGAGCCCTAGGCTCCCTTTTTTATGGCCTTCTGGGGCAGCAGCAGGGGGCCGGGGGTAAACTGCCCGCTGGCCAGGGAGGTCTCTTCCAGCTCGTTGAGGTAGGCCAGTACGTCGTCTTTCCCCAGGCCCTTTTCGGCACTGGTGGCAAAGGCGGGGGGCAGGCCTAGCCAGGTCTCCAGCATTTTGTTCTGGTAGGCAGCCACGGCGGCGGCCACCTTGCTGGGGGCCAGCTTGTCGGCCTTGGTAAACACCATAGCAAAGGGCACCTTGGCCTCCATCAGGTACTCCATGAACTCGACGTCAATCTTCTGTGGCTCGTGGCGAATGTCAAGCAGCACCAGCACGCAAACCAGGTTGGGGCGGCCTTCCATATAGTCTGTAATCAACCGGGCAAAGCCTACGCGAGCCTCCTTGCCGGTGCGGGCATAGCCATAGCCGGGCAGATCTACCCAATAGGTATGGCGCAGGGCAAAGTAGTTGAGCAGCTGCGTCTTACCCGGTGTGGAGCTGGTCTGGGCCAGGCGCTTGCCCAACAGCATGTTGAGCAGGCTGCTCTTGCCTACGTTGGAGCGGCCGATGAAGGCAAACTCGGGCCGGTCTGCCGCCGGGGCCAGGGCCAGCTTCGGGGCAGACTTGATAAAGATTGGCTGGGCGGCGTAGGTCTTGGGTGGGTTGGGCATAAAGAACTGCAAAGCAACTACGGTATAGGCGTAGTGGGGCTATTATTCACACCACATGGTCCTTATTTGCTCCACCTACCTCAAAGCTGTCGCTCTTTAACATAGGCTTGTAGCTCGCTATTGGTACTTTGAGGGGCACTGACAGGTTACTACCATTCGTCGGCCATGTCCTCTAAGTGTTTGCTCCAAGACGCTTGGCTGGGTCCATTATGGCGCAAGGCGGCCAAGGCTTTTTCTATGACCTGCCTCCGCTCGCGGATTTCCGTGGGTGTCAGGCTTAGGTCAGGCATAGCATCCCCGGCGGGGCCGGCGTCTGTCTCTACGATTTTGAGCAGCCCTGCTTGTTGCATGCCTTCCAACACGGGAATCATGCCTGGCTGTAGTTCGACTTGTACCCGCATAACTGTATAAAGATACGCAAAAGCCCTGCCTCAAGCTAGAGCAGGGCTTTGAATAAGGGAGGGCAGCCGTTACGCCAAAATCCGCACCGGGTCCTCCAGCAGGCCTTTGAGCGTCTGCAAGAAGGCAGCCCCGAGGGCACCATCTACGACGCGGTGGTCGCAGCTGAGGGTGACGTTCATCAGGCTGGCCACTTTCATCTCGCCGTTGCGGATGACGGGGGCCTCTTTGATGCCACCCACCGCTAAGATGCAGGCATCAGGCGGGTTGATGATGGCCGTAAACTGCTCTATACCAAACATGCCCAGGTTGCTGATAGAGAAGGTATTGCCCTCCCAGTCTTGCGGTTTGAGCTGCTTGTTCTTGGCTTTGCCTGCCAGGTCTTTTACCTCGCCGGCAATCTGGGTCAGGCTCTTTTGGTCTGCAAAGCGCACCACGGGCACCAGCAGGCCTTCTTCTACCGCCACGGCCACCCCTATGTGGATGTGATTGTTGTAGCGGATCTTATCTCCCAGCCAGCTTGCGTTGATCTTGGGGTGCTGGCGCAGCGCCGCCGCCGAGGCGCGGATGATCATGTCGTTGAAGCTGACCTTGGCCCCGGCAAACTCGTTGATAGACGCACGGGCCGCTACGGCCTTGGTCATGTCTATCTCCATCGTCAGGTAGAAGTGCGGCGCGGTGTACATGCTCTCCGCAAGGCGGCGGGCAATCGTCTTGCGCATCTGGCTTACAGGCACCTCGGTGTAGCTCTCTTGGCCTAGGGCTATGGGCGCAGCCGCAGGGGCACTTGGAGCCGCCGCAGGGGCAGCGGTTGCAACTGGTTGTGCGGCGGCCTTAAAGTTCTCCACATCCTGGCGGACGATACGGCCACCCTCGCCTGTGCCGCGCATGCTGGCCAGGCTCAGGCCGCGCTCTTCGGCCATCTTACGGGCCAAGGGGCTCACCTTGATGCGGTCTCCCTCGCTGGCTGTGTCTGGGGTAGCGTGCGCAGAGGCTGGGGCTGCCTGGGCTTCCGGAGCATGAGCAGGTATTTCAACGGGTGCGGGCGCAGGCGTGGCGGCCGGGCCGCCTGCCAGCAGAGCCTTATAGTCGGCACCTGCCTCGCCGATGATGGCTATCACCGCATCTACGGGCACGCTGGCACCTTGCTCGATGCCGACGTAGAGCAGGGTTCCGTCTTCGTAGCTCTCCAGCTCCATGGTGGCCTTGTCAGTCTCTACCTCGGCCAGCACGTCGCCGCTTTTCACCTTGTCGCCTACTTTTTTGTGCCAGGCGGCAATGGTGCCCTCGGTCATCGTGTCGCTCATTTTGGGCATACGGATGACGGAGGCCTTCACGTTGGTGGCAGCCGGCGCTGGTGCAGAGGCTTGTGCAGGCGCGGCCGCCGCAGGAGCTGCCGGGGCCGCAGCAGGTACAGGCGTAGCGGCAGAGCCGTTCAGCAGGGCCTGAAAATCTTCTCCCGCTTTGCCTACGATGGCAATAGGGGCATCTACGGGTACGCTTTGCCCTTGGGCCACGCCGATGTAGAGCAGGGTGCCGTCGCTGTAGCTTTCCAGCTCCATGGTGGCCTTGTCGGTTTCCACCTCGGCCAGCACTTCGCCGCTTTTTACGGTGTCACCAACTTTTTTATGCCAGGCGGCGATGACGCCTTCCGTCATCGTATCGCTCATCTTGGGCATGCGTAGTACTTCTGCCATGCGTGGTCCCGCGGGTTGAGTCTAAAAGTAGGGGTTGAGTAAGACAACCGGCAGGCTGCCTCCAAGTTTGCTTTACCCCTCGCGGCGGGGCGAGGGCGGGCAAAATTAACGCCTGCCGAGGGTTGTAACCGGCAATGAGGCAAAGTTCGTGCGAGACGCCGCCGGGCAGCAAAACTTGTACCGCGGCCTCCTTGCAAATCTACCCCGCCGCCCCTTATCTTTGCAGGCCCGTTCCAAAGGTATGTCCTCTTGGGCTAGGGCTAAACGCGCAACAACATGGCTAAGAAAGGCAACCGCATCCAGGTGATTCTGGAATGCACCGAGCACAAAACCTCGGGCATGCCGGGTACCTCCCGCTATATCACGACCAAAAACCGTAAGAACACCACCGAGCGCCTGGAGCTGAAGAAATTCAACCCCATCCTCCGCCGTGTAACCGTTCACAAAGAGATTAAATAAGAAACCATGGCAAAGAAGGTAGTTGCAACCCTGAAGAAAGAAGGCGGTAAAGCCTACACCAAGGTCATCAAAGCGGTGAAGAGCCCCAAAACGGGCGCCTACACCTTCCGCGAGGAGATCGTGCCCAACGAGGACGTGCAAACCGCCCTCAGCGCCAAGTAAGGCATTGCCCCTGCGCAAGCAAAAATCCCCATCCGGCCTTTCGGGTGGGGATTTTTGTATGTAACCCAGACGCAAACCAGCCGCCCTGCTACATTTATACTTCATACCATCAAAGCCAGTTATAACCCTTGGGTCTCTTTAGCTTCTTTACCAAAGAAAAAAAACAAGCCCTAGACGAAGGGCTAGAGAAAACGCGCACCTCCATCTTCTCTAAGCTCAGCAAAGTGCTGCTGGGCAAAAGCACCGTAGATGAAGAAGTGCTCGACGAGCTGGAGATGACCCTCATCGCCGCAGACGTGGGCGTAGAGACTACCTCCAAAATTATCTCTGCTATAGAGGCCCGCGTGGCGGCAGACAAGTACCTAAGCACCTCTGAGCTAGACAAAATCTTGCGAGACGAGGTAGGCAAACTGCTGGCCGCCGGCCCCAGCGGCCTGGCGCAGGGCTTCGAGCTGCCGGCGGGGGTGCAGCCTTACGTCATCATGGTGGTGGGCGTAAACGGTGTGGGCAAAACGACGACCATCGGCAAGCTGGCCTCGCAGTTTCATGCCCAGGGCAAAAAGGTGGTGCTGGGCGCGGCCGATACCTTCCGTGCGGCAGCCGTGCAGCAACTGGTTACCTGGGGGCAGCGCGCAGGCGTGCCCGTCATAGAGATGGGCCAGAATGCAGACCCAGCCTCGGTGGCGTTCCAGGCCGTGCAGAAGGGCACGGAGATGGGTGCAGACGTCGTCATCGTAGATACGGCCGGTCGCCTGCACAACAAGATCAACCTGATGAACGAGCTGGCCAAGATCAAGCGCGTGATGCAGAAGGTAACCCCAGCCGCCCCCCACGAGGTGCTGCTGGTGCTGGATGGCTCCACCGGCCAAAACGCGCTCAACCAGGCCCGGGAGTTCTCTAAGGCTACCGAGATAACGAGTCTGGCCATCACTAAGCTAGACGGCACGGCCAAGGGTGGCGTCGTCATCGCCGTGTCAGACCAGTTGCAGGTGCCTGTCCGCTTCATCGGCGTGGGCGAGAAGATCGACGACCTCCAGGTCTTCGACCGCGCCGAGTTTGCCGACTCCCTCTTCAAAATGAGCGGGCGGGAGGCGTAAACCTCCCTGCTAACACCCATGTTGCTCCAATCCAACGCGTATAGCTCCCCCTCTTCTCCCCTGGAGGGGGAGAAGAGGGGGCTGGGGGGTGATGAGGGGGTGCGCCCCACGCACAAAAGGTACGGGGTTACTTGGTTGCTACTCCTCCTCGCCTTCCTCCTTACCCTCCCCCACCCCAGCCAGGCCCAGCGCCGCCCCAAGCGCGCCCGGCCTGCCACAACACAGGGCATTAGGGGCACGGTCTTCTACCTGCAAGGCAACTTTATGCCCAGCCCAGACGGCGCCAGCGGCGGCAGCCGCAAGCCCGTAGCCCGCAAGCTCCTCCTCTTCGCCCCGCCCCTGGATGCCGACATCATGGAAAGCGGCGCGCTCGATGGCCCCTTTGTGGACCTGGGCAAGCGCGTGCCAGCCTACACCGTCCGCTCAGGCCGGGATGGCCGCTTCCGCCTACGCCTAGAGCCGGGCACCTACAGCCTCATCGTCCAAGAGCCCGACGGCCGCTATTTCTGCAATGGCCAGGATGGCGAGGGCCGTCTCTGCCCCATCACCATCCAAAAAGGCCGCTGGACCTCCACCACGGTAGAGATCAACCACGCGGCGGTGTATTAAGGCAGCAGGTCGGCCAGCGTTTGGGCCTTGCTGGTGCGGTAGCGTACGAGCTTGCCCCGGTCCACAATAAGGTACGTAGGAAAGGCCCAATCTATTGTGCAATGGCTCTGCCCCTATCTACTGTGCAAGGGCTGAGCCCCCTCTTACTGTGCAATGGCTCTGCCATTGTCACGTGCTCTTGCGAGGCTGTGCCTCGCGTGTAGGCCCGGGCACCAACCTGGAAACCTCAGGATGGCGCGGGCTGCGGATTGTAGCACGGGGTGTAGCCTGGGCTGAACACGACGATGCCTGCATAGCGCAACCCCTCTTACCCCATTACCTGACACATCCGCAGCCTGCCAGGTCTAACGCGCTGGCCTGTACGCGAGGCGCAGCCTCGCAAGAGCACGTGACAATGGCAGAGCCATTGCACAGTAGGTGGGGGCACGGCCCTTGCGCAGAAATAGGAGGCAATAGCGGGCGGCTTCAGCCGTCGCTATCCTAGTAGCCCCACGGCTTCAGCCTGGGGCGGCCAACTACACGCCACCCCTCCCCCACCCAAAATTCCCCGACCCAGGCCAAAATTCCCGCATATCCAATGTTACGCCCACCTTACATGGCATAACAGTTACTACAAGGCCCAAAGGCCTTTCAGGCGTGTACGGTGTTCCTTTCTGAGCGGGTTTGCAGCCAAACCTTACATGTGTAGGGCCAGTTCTATCTTCGCTACGCAAATGCGAAAAGTTCTGCTCTACAGCCGCCCCCTGCCCGACTACCTGCTGGCCCTGCTGGCCCAGAAGGTGCCCGCCTACGGCATGGGCCTGGTAGAGCGGCTGGTGCGCAGCTACGACTTTGCCTTCCGCTTTGCGCCGCCGCGCCTGCGCAAGCTCGGCGACTACACCCGCAAGGCCAACGGCGAGGTTGCCATCACCGTCAACGCAGACCTGCCGCCAGAGCTGTTTCTGGTAACCTTTCTGCACGAGGTAGCCCACCTGGAGGCCCTGATGGGCCGCTCCCGCCGCGAGGCTCCGCATGGCAAGCGCTGGCAGGCCTGCTTCGGGCAGTTGCTGGCCGAGCTTTGCCAGAACGCTCAAGGCAGCATGCCCGCCCCGCTGCACCAGGCCCTGCTGCGCCATAGCCAGGCCCCCACGGCCACGCTTACGGCCGATGCCGCCCTGGCCCGCCTCTTGCTGCCCGCCAAGCCACCCCGCCAGGCCCTGGCAGAGGGCTTTGCCCACGTAGAGATGCTGGCCGCCGGCACCGCCTTTGCCTACCGGGGCAAGGCCTTTTTGCTCAGCGGCAAGATGCGCACCCGCCACTACGGCACCGATTTGCAGACCGGCCAACTCTGGAAGTTCGCGGCCCAATGCACGGTGCAAGTGCTGCCCGAGGTGGCAAGGCCCGCCACCCAGGCCACCATCTTAGTGGGGCACCAGCTAGAGCCTGGGCAAGAGTTTGTGCACCGCCGCCGCAAAATGCGGCTAGACAGCAAACAGCGCACCCGCCTGCACTGCACCGATCTGCAAACCGGCCGCCGCATAGAGCTGCCCAGCCTGGTGCATGTAGGCGTGTAATTGTACCAAGGCAACAGCCCCGCCCCCACGCACGTTACCTTTGCCAATGGCCCTGGCCGCAGGGTTTGCAGCACCCCCGGTATGCGTTTTCTACTTCTGATTATCGGCTCGTTAACCATAGGCCTATCTAGCTGGGCCCAACCGCTGGTAGAGCCCATGCCCTACCTGGCAGACCAGGCCGCGCGCTGGCGGCAAATCCAGGATTTCAGGGCGCTCAACAAGGGCTACATCCAACGGACGCTGCGCACTACGGCCGTGTTAGACCTGCCCTTTCTGGAAGACTTTTCTGGCTCACGCATCACGCCCGACTCGCTGCTGTGGGTGCGCAACAGCGGGGTTTATGTGGGAGACCGTTTCAGCTACCGGGCCCCCAGCAAAGGGGTGGCCACCTTCGACGGGGTGCAGGTAAACGGACAGCCCTATAACAGCAACCCCCTGGCCAACGGCCCGTGCGACTCGCTCACCAGCCAGGCCATACGCGTGCCTGCGGGTACGCAGACGCGGCTGTCTTTCTTCTTACAGGCGGGCCACCCCATTACGGCGCTTCGGCCAGATACGACAGACTCGCTACGGGTAGATTTTTACAACGCCGGCAGCCGGGCCTGGCGCACGGTGCGCGTCTTCAGAGGGGGGCAGACGGACTTTAGCTTCAGGTTCTACAGCATCGCCGTGGCAGACAGCTTTGCGGGCGAGGCCTTCAGGTTCAGGTTCATCAACTTCGGCCGCCAAAACGGCGCCTTCGACATCTGGAACCTAGACTACATGCTGCTAGATGTTGGCCGTGCCGAAACCGATACAGCCATCAACGATGTGGCGCTGGCCCGGCCTATGGGGGGCTTTTTTGCCCAGGGCTACCGGGCCATCCCGGCAGACCATTTCAACGCGGCGGGCCCGGCGGCTTTTAGCGACTCGCTGGCCTACCAGATCCAGAATTTAAACCCCGGCATCGTCGTCTATACGGCGCGCCTGCGGGCCGACAGCCTACAGCCCGATCAGCCCAGCCCCATCGGCCAAAACCTGCTGGATGCCCCCGTACCCGTGCTGCCCCTAAACGAGCGGGGCAGGCCCGATGCCCGCCTGCGGCAGGTAGTGCCCCGCGCTACGCTGCAGGGCCTGGCAGGTGGGCGGCCCTTCCGCGGTGTGGGGCAGTTTCGCTACAGCTTTGTGGCCGCCATCAGCGACCGCAACTTCAACACCATTGCCACCAACGATACGCTGACAGACACCGCCTCGCTTGGCAACTACTACGCCGCAGACGACGGCAGCCCCGAGATTGTAGCTTCTGTGGCAGGCAACCTGGCAGGTATGGCCGTGCGGTTTGTGCCCCTGGCCCCCGGGAGCATCACCGGGGCAGAGATTGCCTTCGACCCCAGCAGCTTTAGCATCAACCCAGTGCTTACGGCGCGCATCTTCATCTACCGCCGCCTGCGAGGTATTGACAGCACCGCCGATGCCATTGCCTTTGTGGAGACGGTAACGCTGGTGCCAAACGGCAACCGGCGGTACAGGTTCCGCTTTAGCCGGGCGGTGCCGGTAGATCAGCGGGGGTTCTACCTGGCCTATCGGCAAGACATCAACGACGACAACCGCCTCTTTGTGCAGGCTGACATCAACTCTGGCCAGGCCGACATCTACACCAACATCTTCGGTGCCTGGACGAAGGACGCCATCATCCCCGGCAGGCCCATCTTCAGGCCCATTTTTGCCTGCGTACTGTGTCCGGTGGCCACCCGCCCCCGGTTAGAGCGTAGCCTGCTGGCGCTGGCGCCCAACCCAGTCCAAAGCGGGCAGCGCCTTCGCCTGCAGGGCAGCTTCCACCAGGCCTGGCTCAGCACAGCCGACGGCCGCCGCTTGCCGCTGACGGTGGCAGAGGGGCCCGCAACGACAGAGGCTACACTGCCTGCCGGGCTCCCGGCGGGGCTCTATGTGGTAGAAGCCCTGGGCCGCACTGGGCCACCCGCCCAGGCCCGGCTGGTGGTAGAGTAGCCTGGCTAGTACTGCAGGGCTTTGGCCGTAAACACACGCTCGGCAGGCTCTGCAGATAGCTTGGCTACCAGCCGCTTGCGTGGCTTTTTGCCGTCCCAATAGGGGCCGTCGCAGGCATAAACCAATGTCCCCACAGGGACACGCATCTTGAACACGCGGGTCCCGGGCTTTTGGGCAAAGCCATAGTTCTCGCCGGGGCGGCCAGGCAGGGCCAGTTGTACAAACACCTGCCGGTTAAAGGGGGGCTCGTCTGCCACGGCAAGCAGCACCCCACGCTGCCCCTTGGGCAGAGGCACCTCGGCTGGGGCGTTAAAGCCATCGCGCAGATTGGCCTGTGGGAAGGCAGGCTGCGCCAGTTTGTTCAGCTCGGCCAGGGCGGCCTGCACGGCGGCCTGCTCGGCCAGCAAGGCCTGGCGTTTGGGGCCGGGTTTCAGCCGGGCCAAAGCGGTGGCATAGGTCCCCAACTGCACCTCAAGGGCGCGGATGCTTGCCTCCAGCCCGGGCGATCCAGCCTCGTAATGGGTAACGTAGGTATTCTCAGCCTGTACAATCCCCACCTGCCGGGGCGGCGGCGGGGCCAGGGGCTCGGGTACGAAGGGGGCATCCTCGGGCTTGGGTACGATGTCCTTCCAGGCTTCTACCTCCAGGGGCACCAGGCCGGGGCCGCGGCGCAGGCGGTGGTTGGCGGTGGGGTTTCGGTTCACGTCCACCTCTTCGGTACCCCAACTGCCTCGGGTAAACTTGTAGGTCAGCTCGCCCTGGCCCTTGGTCAGGGTTATGGTATAAAGCCCTGTTTTTACACGGCGCAGCCGGTAAATAGAGTCGCGCGGGTTCCACTTGTTGAAGTTGCCCGCCAGATACACCTCGGCGTCGGGTGGGGTGTAGGCGGGTACCTGCACCTGCAGGGTACGCTTGCCGGGCAGCAGGCCGGGGTCTATGTCCATCCAGGCGGCTACTTGCAGATCGACGGTGTCTTGCGTGCCGAGCACCAGCTGTTGGTTGCCTAGTTGCTCGCCCTCGGGCCCGACGGCCTCGGCGTCCCAACTGCCGCGGGTAAGCTTAAATTCCAGCGGGTCGGCCTGGGGCTGCACGGCCAGCAGCCAGGTGCCTGCGGGCCCGCGCTTAAAGGCATAGGCGGTGTCGAAGGCAAGCCAATTGTTGTAGTTAGAGGCCAGAAAGATGCGGGCACCGGTAGGTGTTTCGGCGGGCAATTGGCGCAGGCGCAGCACCACGCGGTTGCATTGGGTGGGGCCTAGGTCTTGCCAACTGTGTATCTGCACGTCCACTGTATCGGGGGCGTTTAGGTAGTCTAGCAGGCGATTGGGTAGCTCGTGGCCGCAGCGGTCGGCCTCGGCGGTGGTCCAGTCTCCCCGGGTAAACTTGTAGTTGAGCTTGCCCCAGCCCAGGGGCAGCGTGCCTAGCCAGGTGCCGTCTTGGGCGCGCTGCAGCTTAAACTCGCGGTCTCCGGCATCCCAGTAATTAAAATCGCCTGCTACAAACAGGCTGGCGTTGGCGGGGGTATTGCTGGGCGCCTCTTGCACGCGCAGCACCACCTGCCTGCAGCCGCTGCCTGCCAGGGCAAGCCCGGCCAGCAGCAGCATCCTGAAAAAGGAGCGGTAGGCAGTGGTAGGCATTAGGGTTAAGGGGAAAAAGCTGAAAAACGACGATACTGCGCGCTCGCCTAGTTGTCTATCCACTTCAGAAAATCGGGCACGCGCTGACGGCTGACGAAGACCTCGTCGTCTGCCGGAGCGGGCTTAAGGGTGAGCTTCAGCCTGCCGTTGAAGTGCCGGTGTATCTCGGCAATGGCCCCGATGCTGACGATGAACTGCCGGCTGATGCGGAAGAACCGTGCCGGATTGAGCACCTGCTCCAACTGCTCCAGCGTCTGCGGATAGAGGTGGCGGCGGCCGTCGGGCGTGACGAGCAGGGTGGCCTCATGCTCGGAGCGGAAGTAGCAGACTTCGGCCTCGTTCATAAACCGGATACGGTCTCCGCCAGAGACGACGAACCGTGCCTTGTAGGCGGGCTTGTCGGCGGCCAGCAGCCCCCGGAGTTGCTCGGCGGTTAATGCGGGCGGGGCGGCCTTGGCGGTAGCACGTTCGTCGTAACGGGCCAGGGCCTCGGCCAGCAGCTTGGGCTCGATGGGCTTGAGCAGATAGTCTATACTGTTGACGCGGAAGGCCTCCAGTGCATAGGCATCGTAGGCGGTGGTGAAGATGACGCCCGCCTCGACGGGCATTCGCTTAAAAATCTCGAAAGACGGACCGTCGGCCAGTTGGATGTCCAGAAAGGCCAGGTCTGGCTTGTGTATTTCCAATGCATCGCAGGCGGCCTCGATAGATTCGGCCTCTGCCACGATTTCGGCATCGGGGCGTATTTGGGCCAGCAGGCGGCGCAGCTCGGCGCGGGCCAGGGGTTCGTCTTCGACGATAAGGCAGCGTAGGGCAGGCATATAGCGAATTGGGTTACGGAGATTGGTGCAAGCGTGGCCAAGCCCTACCCATTAGGGAGTAAAAGGGGCAGGGTAATGGCGAAGACGTCTGGGCCGTTTTGAATCTGGATGGGCCGCTGGGTAAGGTAGCCGTAGCGGTTGCGGATGTTGCTCAGGCCGGTGTGTGTGCCGGCCTCGGGCATGATCTTGGGTTGGAGGGTATTGGTTACGCAGAGGGTATCTTCTGCGGCTTCGATGCGGATCTTTAGCGGACGCGTGGCCGATACGACGTTGTGCTTGATGGCGTTCTCTACCAGCAGTTGCAGCGTCAGCGGGGGCAGCTGGGTTTGCCGGGCCTGGGCAGAGGCGGATACCTCTACTTGAATCCCTTCAGCATAGCGGATGCGGATCAGGTAGAGAAAGGCATCCAGAAAGGTGAGCTCTTGCTCTAGCGTGGTCAGCTCGCGCTCGCCGCTCTCTAGCACGTAGCGATAGACGCGGGCCAGCTCGCGCACAAAGCCCGAGGCGGTGTCTGGGTCTTGGTACACCAGACTGCCCAGCGTATTGAGGCTGTTGAAGAGGAAGTGCGGGTTGACCTGGTTGCGCAGCATCTCGAAGCGGAACTCAACGTTCTCTTTGCGGTAGCGCTCGGCCTCCAGGCTGCTCTCGCGCCAGCGCTGCATCAGAAAGAAGCCCAGGTTGAGCAATACCGTCAGCGCCACCAACGTACCGCTGACACCGGTGAGCACGGCCAGGTCTTGCAGGCGCAGAAATTGCCCTTGATAGTTGAGCAGCAGGTTGCTGGCCAGGTGCCATCCCACGTCTAGCAAAGCAGGCAGCAGCATGCACAGCGCTGCCAGGCCCAACTGCGCGGCAAAGCGCCGGCCTATGCCGCCTGCCCAGGGCAGGCGCTTGTCTAGCCAGGCCTGCTGACGCTCAAGCACTGCCAGCGTCAGGGCGGCCACTAGGATAGAGACTACCAGATCGACATGGCCAGGCCGGTTGGGAAAGTTGCGGTATATGAGGTTGTTGACCCCCAGCAGCACCATGCACCCCACCAGCCCCAGCACGATGGCCGAGAGCCAAAATGCACGGCGCGTGGCCGCCGAGGTGGCGGGGCCCACAGGGGCGGCAAGCAACTTGGGCATCAACATAGGAAGGCAGTGTAAGGTAGGCCCGTGCCGCTTGGCAAAGCCTACCCTGGCACAAAGGAAACAGGCCTGGCCATACCCTACCCCCGCCAAACCCGGCCAGTGGCCCACACCCGCCGGTGGATGGCACCCCCACCAGGTGGACGGCACCTTATGTGCACCCCCTCCAACACGCACTCTCGCCAGCCTCCAGGCTGGTCAGTGGCAGGGCGCGGAAGCGTCCCGCTTCCGCGCCGAGGGCGAAGTACGTCCCTTGGCACAACCTGTCGCAAGTCTTAGCGACCCGATTAGGGGAGCGATGACTTGTGACGCCCATTACAGCACAGTCTTCAGACTGGAGCAGCACGCCAATGGAGGGATTCTGCGCATAGAGCAGAGAAGGGGGGCTGGGGGGTGAGGGGGCCTCACCCCAAGCGTTATGTTAGGTTCTGTGCCAAATGACCATTAACCCGCCCCCCCCCACTCCGGCTGCCCCCCAGGCCCTTGGGCCGCCTTGTTACCTTTGTGGCGATATGCGGATCTCTCTGGCCTGGCTGGCCGACTTTATAGACCTGAGTGGCTATACGCCCCAACAGATTGCCGATGCCCTAACCGGGGCCGGGCTAGAGGTAGAAGCGCTAGAAGAAGCCGCCGCCGTGCCCGGTGGCCTGCAAGGGGTAGTGGTTGGCCATGTGCTAGACGTTTGGCCCCACCCCGGCGCCGACCGCCTCCGCCTGACGCGGGTAGATGTCGGCCAGGCCGAGCCGGTGCAGATCGTCTGCGGGGCGGCCAACGTGGCCGCAAACCAAAAGGTGCCCGTAGCCCTGCCCGGGGCCGTGCTGCACCCCACCGGGGCCGAAGAGCCGCTCAAAATCAAAGCCGGAAAGATCCGCGGCGAGGTATCGGCAGGCATGATCTGCGCAGAAGACGAGCTGGGCATCGGCACCGGCCACGAGGGCATCCTGGTGCTGGATGCCGCCGCATCCGTGGGCCAGCCTGTGGCCGCGGCCCTGGGCCTGGAGTCTGACCAAATCCTGGAGATTGGCCTGACGCCCAACCGCGGCGACGCGGCCAGCCACCTCGGCGTGGCCCGAGACCTGGCCGCCCTACTGGAGCGCAACCTTTGCCTACCCGAAGCCGCCCTGCCTGCTGGTCTGGCACCCAGCGCTTTAGCCGTCTCTATCGCAGACCCAGCCGATGCCCCGCATTACCACACCATCGTGCTGGAGGGCGTTTCCGTAGGCCCCAGCCCGGCGTGGCTGCAAAAGCGCCTGGGGGCCATCGGCGTGGCCAGCCTCAACAACGTGGTAGATGTAACCAACTACCTCTGCCACCACCTGGGCCAGCCCATGCACGCCTTTGATGCCGAAAAGCTGCAGGGCGGCCTGCAGGTGCGCCGGGCAGGCCAGGCCACCGCCCTCACCTTGCTGGACAAGCGCAGCATCGCCCTGCACCCAGACGACCTGGTGATTGCCGACGCGCGTGGCCCCGTGGCCCTGGCAGGGGCCATCGGCGGGCTAGACTCGGCCGTATCGGAGCAGACCACCCGCATCGTGCTAGAGGTAGCCTGTTTTAACCCCGTGGCTGTGCGCAAAACGGCCGCCCGCCATGCCGTTAAGACGGACGCCAGCTTCCGATTTGAGCGCGGGGTAGACCCCAGTGTCGGCCCCAAAGCCCTGGCCTTGGCCGTAGCGCTCTTGCAAGACGTGGCTGGTGCCCAGGTGCAAACCGCCCCGGCGGTAGCCCAAGGCCAGCCCTTGCCAGAGCGCCACATCGAGATAAACCACGACCGCCTGCAGCGCCTCATCGGCCAGGCGATGGATGCCACCTACGTGCAGGGCGTCCTGCACCGCCTGGGCTTCGGCCTCTACCCTACCCTGGAGGGCTACGAGGTAGAAGTGCCACCCCACCGCCTCTATGACGTTGAGGGCCTGGCCGACGTGGCCGAAGAGGTCATCCGCCTCTATGGCCTCAACAACCTGGCCCTGCCTGCCTCGATACAAGTTCGCACCTTTGACGCTGCACCTGGCTGGGCCTCGCTGGATGCGCAGGCCGACATCGGGGCGCTGCTGGCCGCAGATGGCTTTGTGGAGATTGTAACCAACTCCCTGGGCCCTGCCGGGGGCGATGCGGCTGCCGTGCGCCTGCTCAACCCGCTGAGCGAAGAGCTGTCGCAGATGCGGACCTCGCCCCTGCCCGCCCTCTTGGAGGCCTTGGCCTACAACGCCAACCGCCGCGCCAAAGCCCTCAAGCTCTTTGAGTTTGGCCGCACCTACCACAAAGCCCCCGAGGGCGGCTACGGCGAGCGTGCCTACCTCTCGCTGGCGGTGTGGGGCCAGCCGGAGGCAACCTGGCAAGAGGCAAAGCCGGCTCCCCTGGGCCTGCCCGAGCTTTCTGCCGCCGTGGCCCGCATCCTGGGCCGGTTGGGGGCTAAGCCCAGCCAAACAACCCCAGTCGCATTGCCCGCGGGCCTGGCCGAAGCGTCTGCCCTGATGGTAGGCAAGCGCGAGCTGGGCTACCTGGGCCTGGCCAGCCCCGCCGCCCACAAAGCCGCCGACCTGAAGGGCCAGGCCTACGTGGCCATCTTCTGGTGGGACGAGCTGCTGCGGGCCCGGGGCAAGGCCGTCTTTAAGGCAGCCGAGCCGCCTAAATTTCCGGAGGTGCGGCGCGACCTGAGCCTGGTGGTAGATGAGGCCGTCACCTTCGCCCAACTGCGCCAAGCCGCCCAAGAGGCCGAGCGCAAGCTGCTGCGAGACGTGCAGCTCTTCGACATCTTTACCGGCCCAGGCCTGGGAGTCGGCAAAAAGGCCTACGCCCTGGCCTTTACCCTGGCAGACCCCGAAGCCACCCTAACCGACACCCAGATAGACAGCGCCATGCAGCGCCTGGAGAAGCGCTTTGCCGACGCGCTGGGGGCTGTTGTCCGCCGATAAGCCATGGCACGCCTCCGCCTGCTTGGGCTGGGGTTGCCCGCCCTTTGGTTTCTGCTTACGGGCCTGGCCTATGCGGCGGTGCTGGTAAGCCCGGCCCGGTTTTGGCCTGCGGCCTTTGTGGCCATGTTTGGCATTCCGCTGGCGCTGGCGGGCAATGCCCTGCTGCTGGCTCTGGCCTTGTGGAGGCGCTGGCCTGCTGCCTGGGCCTGGGTGGCCTTGGTGGGGTTGCTGGCGGGCTATCCCTTTATCCAGGCTACTGTTCCGCTGGCGTGGCCTGCCGAGCCAGCGCCGGGCACGCCCACCCTAAAGGTGCTGAGCTACAATACAGAGAACTTTATGGCCTTTACCCGGCACCTGGAGCCGCGCAAGGCCAATGCCCGCAAGATGCTCGCCTGGTTTAAGCAAGAGGCCCCAGATGTGCTGGTGCTGCAAGAGGTATGGCAATACCCCGCCGTAACGGAGTTTACGGTGCTGGAGCAGCTGCCGGCCCTCGGCTTTAAGCACTATTACTGGAGCGGCAAAGCCCACATGCCCGATGGCGAGTACGGCCCCGGCATGCTGATTGCCAGCCGCCACCCGCTCGATAATGGCGCTACGCTGTTTAGGCGCAAGGGCTCGCACAACAAGATACTGCGGGCAGATATGGACTGGCATGGCAGCACCATTCGCATCATCAACGTGCACCTGCAGAGCATACGGCTGACCTACACCGACCTGTCGCTACGTTACGACGATAAGCCCTTCAAAACCAAGCCCCAGCGCATTATTGATAAGATGCGCAAGGCCTTTGTGCGCCGCTCGGCCCAGGTGGCTGTGCTGCTGGAGGCCATCCGCACCAGCCCCCACCCTGTGCTGATCTGCGGCGACTTTAACGACACCCCATATAGCTATACCTACTGGCAGCTACGCCGCCACCTACGCAATAGCCAAGAGGAGGCCGGGCACGGGCTGGGCACCACCTATATCGGCAAAATCAAGCGAACGCTCCGGATAGACCACCAGTTTGCCGACCCTCGCCTGCAGCCCTACCGGCTAGACGTGATAGATACCATGCGCCGCTCGGCCCACCTGCCTTTGGTGGGCGAATACGTTTGGGCTAAGCCTTAGCCGCCGCCCAGGCCTTGTCTAGCCCCTGGCGCTGGATGTAGCCCAGCACGCCCTCGGTGTGGGCGTCGGCGCTGGTGAAGTCTTGCACGGCCCAGAGGACCTTGTGGTCTGGCCCGAGCAGGTAGGTTACCCGCTTGGGCAGGCCCAAAATGGGCACCCGCGCATCGTAAGCCTTGCAGACCTGGCCGCTCTTATCCGTCAGCAGCTCGAAGGGGACGTTGTGGCGGGCGGCAAAGCGGTCGTGGGTGGCCTCGTCGTCTCGGCTGATGCCCAGGAGGGCAATGCCCATGGCCTCCAGCGTGGGGTAGAGGTCGCGGAAGCCGCAGACCTCGGCCGTGCAGGTGCGGGTAAAGTCTTTGGGGTAAAAGAAGAGCACCACGGGCTTGCCGGCCAGGTCTTGGTGTAGGCGCAGGCGGCGGCCGCACAGGCCGGGCAGGTCAAAGTCAGGAGCGAGCGTTCCGAGGGGTAGCATAAAGTTTATACCGCTGCCGGGGTGAAAGGTTTAGCCTCTCCGGGTTTAGCCTAACCGGGTTTAGCGCACCTCGGCCCCGCCGGGCACCACCGCCGTGGGCGATACGAAGGCCAGCTTGCCGGTGGCCGGGTCTTCGGCCATCAAGATCATGCCCTGGCTCTCGATGCCGCGCATTTTGCGGGGGGCCAGGTTGGCTACCACCACCACCTGGCGGCCCTTCACCTCCTCGGGGGTGTAGTGCTGGGCGATGCCGCTCAGCACGGTGCGGGGCTGGGGCTCGCCGGCGTCCAGGGTTAGTTGGAGCAGCTTGTCGGCCTTGGGCACGGGTACGGCATCCAGCACGGTGGCCACCTTCAGCTGCACCTTGGCAAAGTCTTCTATGCCAATGAAGCTCGGCTCGGCGGGGGCTTCTGCGGCGGCGGGGATTGGGGTGGGTTCGGTTGTCATGGCGGGGGTGCGCATGGCTTGCAGCTTGGCAATCTGGCGCTCTACGGTGTCGTCTTCAATCTTCTCGAAAAGGAGGCCTACCTGGCCCAGGGCATGGCCGGGCCGCAGCAGATCTATGGCCCCGCCCTGTGCCCAGTGGAAGCTGCCCTGCAGGTTGAGCATCTGCCGCAGCTTGGTGGCCGTAAAGGGCAAGAAGGGCTCCATCAGCACAGCCAGGGCGGCCGTCAGTTGGGCGGCCAGGTGCATCACCTGGGCGGTGCGGGCCTCGTCTGTCTTGATGGTCTTCCAGGGCTCGGCGTCGGCCAGGTACTTGTTGCCCAGGCGGGCCAGGTCCAGCAGCTCGGTGAGCGCATCGCGGAACTTGTACCCCTCCAGCGCCTGCCCGATGCGGGCCGGGGCACCGGCGATGGCGGCGGCCAGGGCCTGGTCGGCCTCTGGGGCCGGGGCCGGGCTGTAGGCGGGTATTCTGCCGTCGTAGAACTTCTGGGTCAGCACCAAGGTGCGGTTCACGAAGTTGCCCAGGATGGCCACCAGCTCGGAGTTGTTGCGGGTCTGGAAGTCCTTCCAGGTAAAGTCGTTGTCCTTGGTCTCGGGGGCGGTGGCGCAGAGCACGTAGCGCAGTACGTCTTCTTTGCCGGGCAGGTCCTCGAGGTACTCGTGGGCCCACACGGCCCAGTTGCGGCTGGTGGAGATTTTCTCGCCCTCCAGGTTCAAAAACTCGTTGGCGGGCACGTTTTTGGGCAAGATGTAGCTGCCCTCGGCATGCAGCATCGTGGGGAAGATGATGCAGTGGAAGACGATGTTGTCCTTGCCAATGAAGTGGATCAGCTCCGTGTCGGGGCGTTTCCAGTAATCTTCCCAGTTTTTGCCTGCGTGGGCGGCCCACTCGCGCGTGGCCGAGATGTAGCCGATGGGCGCGTCGAACCAGACGTAGAGCACCTTGCCGGCGCCCTCGGGCAGGGGCACGGGTACGCCCCAGTCCAGGTCTCGCGTTACGGCGCGGGGGTGCAGGCCCTGGTCTATCCAGCTCTTGCACTGGCCATAGACGTTGATGCGCCAGTCGTCTTTGTGGCCTTCCAGAATCCAGCTACGCAGCCAGGGCTCGTATTTGTCTAGCGGCAGATACCAGTGGCTGGTTAGGCGCTTTTCGGGCACGGCACCGCTCAGGGCCGAGCGGGGGTTGATCAGCTCCTCGGGCGAAAGGCTGGTGCCGCAGCGCTCGCATTGGTCGCCATAGGCGTTGGGGTTGTGGCAGTTGGGGCACTCGCCCAGGATGTAGCGGTCGGCCAGAAACTGCCCCCGGGCCGGGTCGTAGAACTGCTCAGACTCGCGCACCTCCAGCAGGCCCTTTTCGTGCAGGGTCAAGAAGAACTGCTGGCTCGTCTCGTGGTGGACGGCATGGCTGGTGCGGCTGAAGATGTCGAAGCTGATGCCCAGCCCGGCAAACGTATCCCGAATTTGGGCATGGTACTTATCTACCACCTGCTGGGGCGTAATACCCTCTTTATCAGCCCGTATGGTGATGGGCACCCCATGCTCGTCTGAGCCGCAGATGAAGGCTACGTCGCGCCCCTGCAACCGCAGGTAGCGGCTGTAGATGTCTGCCGGAATGTACACCCCCGCCAGGTGCCCGATGTGGACGGGCCCGTTGGCATAGGGCAAGGCAGCGGTGACGGTGTAGCGGGCCGGACTGGGGACAGGAGAAGACATAGGTCTGCAAAGGTACGGAGGAGGGGGGGTGGGTATGCCCGCAAGGCCCCAGCTTGTGACCGGGGCCTTGCGAATACCTATCCACTAACCCCATAGGGCTAATCGTTTAGATTGTCCCTGTAAAACAACCCTTCGGTGACCTGGACTTTCTGGCCTCTTGCGTTTCGGGCTTGGAAACGAAAAGTTCCTAACACACGGTAGCGCGTTATCCTGCCTGTTGCATCCTGCTCTGTCTGACGGCGCAGGATGGTCAGGTTTCCCGTATCTACAGGGGTTGTTGAGAAGCTATGAAGATCATCGTGCGAGACCGTATCGTAGGGGCTGGGCCAATAGCCGGGGGGGCGCATGCCGACGTTTCCTTTATTAATAAATCCACCCAAGCTATTGCTCCAAGGGATTCTGTTATCCAGAATGTATCGGCCTGGACCACGGCAATCACCTATCGTGAGGTCTATCGTGCCTGACATCGGATCGTTGGTAACCCCGACACGCCTGCCCATTAGTTCAAAAACGAACTCAGAAGTGTCAGCAGGATTGCGGATAGCGCCTCCGCCCGCCGACATTTTAGACAAATTAGCCCAACCACGGGATTCTGAAACGAACAGTTGACCGTTTACCTTGCACTGAAAAACGTTGGTGCCTGCCCCCTAATACACCAGTGGGTCTGGATGCGCCGGCGTGGGGTCTTGCTGCCTGGTACAAGAGAGCCAAAGGCTTGCGCAAAGCGCTACCAAGCAGAGTTGGAAAAAGGGTTTCATAAAGAAGGGGTTGGATGAAAAGAAGTGACAAAGTGATAGCCGGATGGAAGGAGGTTACAACGGTACGGGTGCCAAGGTTAATAAGCAAATCAGGGGCTGCATTATTAGACGAAACCTATATTTTTGAGGCTAAACGTCTGCATTCTTGGCATTTTAGTAGGAAGGTGGGCTTTTGGCAATTTTGCTCTTGAGGGGTTAGGGCTTGGCGGGCGTTGGTGCGGGTTGCTTTGAATTTTTAAGTAGAGGTAGATTTCTCATTTTCAATGGGTTGGAAGGGGTTTTTGTCGGGAGATGTCGGGGGGGGGGGTGTAGGCATATTTGTCGTTGTAGTGCGGGCTGCTGGCTAACCTGCGGATGGGTCTTGAATCGGATGTTAGGCGTTGCGTTAGCCTCGCGACATCCTAGTTCACCCTTGACTAAAAGTCTAGGGCTACTGCGAAGTGTCTGCTCTTTTGGCGACGGCTAAAGCCGATCGCTTTTTGTTTGCTGATTTATAGGAGGTTGTGATGATTTCTTGTCGGGGGATGTCGGGTGGTTGTCGAATGGGACGGATGCCAGGCGCAGCCTGGCGGTTAGGGGGGTTGAGGGCTAAGCCCTCAAACAGCAGGCTGGTGGGCTTACTTCAAATGGATAAGGTAGGGGCTGGGTTTGCGGCCTTGGCTCTTTTGTGCCAAGGGACGGTGGTTCGCCTTCGGCGCGGAAGCCAGAGGCTTCCGGCCCTGCGGCTCACCAGCCTGGAGGCTGGCGAGAGCGTCTGGGCGGGGGGGCGGAAGCTGGAAGCTTCCGGCATGACAGTTCCAAGCTGAAAGCTTGAAACAGCGGGGGCGGGGGCTGCATTTGTGCCTTGGCGCTACGCTGTCTCGGGCAACGTTTGCAGGGCTGGAGCCCTGCTAGAGAGGGTTACGAGGGCTGGAGCCCTCGAACAGCGCTGTGATAGGGATGGGGGCGTTCTGCTTTAGCCGTCGCATTTAGCAGTTGCCCCAGACCTTTAGTCTGGGGCAAACCGGTGGTTGTCTGGCTAGCGCAACGCCTATCGTCCGAGCCGTAAGCCATCCGCAGGCGGGCGGACACGCGGGTCCGCCCCTACATGATGGGGGCGTTGCGTAGCCTGATTTTTGTACCCCACGCCTTCGGTTTCAGCGGTCTGGAGACCGCGGGGTAACGGCTGCACCTGGAGGGCTTGGCGGGTCCATATCAGTACCAGATTTTCAGTGCCGAGGGCCAACTGGTACAACAAGGCCATCAACCATCTGGCGAGCACGCTCTGAGCCTGCTCGGGTTGCGACCGGGCTGGTATGTTTTGCGGCTACAACCTGTGAATGGCGTGCCCCGACATGCCCGGTTCGGAATTGAATAGTCCTACTTCATGAGCGGCTGTGTTCAGGCGAGCGAACGGGTTCCCCCACAGGGCTCACCTTGGCCGCAGAAGTATGGCAGTACCAATTGTGCAGAAAGTCTTTGGAAAACAACGCTGCGGTTAATCTCGGCTTTTGGCACAAAACCTAACCCCTGGCACGGGTAGGGATGCTTTTTGCCTTGGTGGGAACACGTCGGGTATACAAGCGGGCGCTAGAGCGCATGGAGGCCGAGCTGGAAACAGCCACGGGCGATGAGCTGCGGAAGCACTTTGCCCAGCTCTCGCAAGACTACCACCGGCTGGAGATGCGCCGGTTGAAAAAGGCAAAGGACGAGGCCGACAACGCCCTAAAGCAGCGCTGGATAGACCACCGCATCGCCATGGGCCAGGCCAAGGCCGTGCCCGCCACGCAGCCGCAAGCTCCTGCACCCGCCCTGGCCTTTGCCAAGAGCTCTACCCATTTGCCAACTGAGGTTTTGCAAGACGAGGCAACAGATCTGCCCGACGAGAAACCCTGGCAAGCCAGCCTGAGGCAAGAGCAGCAGCCTGAGCCTGAACCGCCCGGCCAAGAGGCGTCCGCAGAAACCACGCACACAGAAGCCCGCCCGGATGCCGGTGCCTTTATGGAGCGTATGTGGCAAGACTATAACCAGCGCCACGACGAGGCCCACCGCTACCTGCGCCACCTGGCCCACAGCCGGGCCGGGCCCAGGGCCATCGCCTGGTAGGGAGCCATGGTCCACTATCTTTCAATAACTTTGACTACTCGAGCGTTTCACGCTGGTAAGCTGTCTAACCAAGTATCCCTTTTGCCTTATGGCTGGTTCTTTCTACTGGCATAGATTTCTAATTGCTTTGGTGTTGGGTGCTGTCTTGCGGGCTGGCCCGGCGTTGGCCCAGGGCATTACATACTTCAACGGGCAGGCTTCTGCTGCGGCCCTCTCTACGCATGGCGAGTCTGGCAGAACGTGGTACCTGGAGGATGGCCAGCTCAGGCAACGCAACCAAGCCGACATCATATTGGTGGACAGCACCGGCCACAGGCCCCGAGGATGGCGCATTTCCAATCTCTTGGCGGGCCGCCGTGGAGACGCTATTCTGGCCTTGAACGATGGCTGTGTTGCCGTACACCGGATAAAAGAAAGCGACACGCAAGAGGGATTGCTGGTAACCTCCCTATCAAACGAGGGGCAGGTGCTCTGGAGTCAGGCCCTGGCCGACATCAGTGGTCGGATGGGCAACCTGATGCAATTAACCAGCGGCAACGTCGTCGTCTGGACGGAGCATTTGATTTTGGCCCTCTCGCCAAATGGCAGCCTGCTTTGGTCTAAGTCTGCAGCCATCGTAAACGGGACTACAGTCATCAACATTCAAAAAGTAGCCCCTACGGCCGATGGCGGCTTTGTAGTGGTAGGCAACAGCCAGCTAGACGCCATATTAGCCCGCTACGACGGGGCAGGCAACCTGCTATGGCTGCGCCGCTGGCGGGGCGAGGCCAACCTGAGCCTGGGCTATCCGCTAGATGTGGCGGTGCTGCCCAATCAGCAACTGGCGCTGCTCTTTTACACCAAGGGCACCTTTGGCCAAGACGAGCCTCGCGCCATCGTGTTACGCCTCTGGCCCGACGGGCGTATCCGCCAGGTTACCAACATTTTGCGCGGCCCCAATGTGCAAGCTTACGCCAATTATGGCGAGCTGGCCGCCACGCCTGACGGACGCCTGTCTGTACTTACGTTGCTGCGTAACTCCTTCTCCAGTTTTAACTCTGCGCAGCCGGCCCTGATACAATTAGATACGGCCGACGCCGAGGTGCGGACGCTACGTTTCAGCCCGCGGCCAGACTCGATCTTACAAATGTTTGGCATGAGGTACATCCCCATGCTGACACCGGGGCGCAATGGCCGGGTGCAACTGGTGGCCACCAGCAATACGCTGCCGCCGTTCTCGCAGGGCCAGGGCGAGGCAAAGCCCTTTTGGCTGATATGGCCCAAGCCCGAGGAGCCACCGGCCTGCGGGATGGATACGCTTAGCTTCGTCAGCGCCAAGGGGAGTTTCCCCGAGAGTCAACTGCTGAACCGCGACCCGCTGCCTGCCTTTCAGGCCAATTTGCGGGCGCGTACCTTGCAGTTGGAGCCCGTAGAGCTTTGCCCGCTGCTGGGCTGCAACCGCAACCAGCCGCCCGGGCTGCGTCTCTTTAACCTGGACCACAATTTTTGCGTTGGCCAGCCCATTAGCATTGAGCTGCGGCCTACCCTGCAAGGCAGCCGGTTTATCTGGAGTACTGGCGCCACCACACCCACCATCGTGGCCACCGCGCCTGGCAATTATTGGGTACGGGTAGAAGGCGCGTGCGGCACACTGGTAGATACCACCCGCATCCGCACCTACCAAGACTCGACCCCTACGCTGATGGCGGCCCTGGGCCCCCTGCCCCGCTGCGAGGGCGAGGCCGTTGAGCTGATTGCCACCGGGCCGCCGCCCCTCGTTTGGAGCGATGGCTTTGTGGGCCCCAGCCGGGTGGTTGATAGGCCTGGCACCTACTTTGTGCAGGGCACGGGTACCCAGGGCTGCCGTACGCTGCCGTCTGATAGTGTAACGGTGCGACCTTTTCCGCCGCCGATCTTTCCGGATGTTGGCCAGGCCCTGCGCCTGTGCGAAGGAGACTCTGGGCAGATGCGCGCCCCTGCCCTACCCGGCCTGCGCTACCGCTGGCTGCCCGGCACAGACCTGGCAGCCCCCTATGCCGCGCTCACGCAGGTGCGGGCCGTCCACCGAGGGCCCAATCCACAGCAATACGAGGTGCGGCCTTATACCTTGGTAGTGACAGACACCGCAGGCTGCCAGGCTACCGCGCAGGCCAGCCTGACGGTGGTTCATCGCTATGCGCTGGCCCCCAACGGCCTGCCCGAGTGCAACCCGGTGGCGCTGGTGATCCCGAACGTGATCACGCCGGGGCAGACGGGCGGAAACGACACCTTCCGCATACCGGGGCTAGACTATTACGAGCAACCAGCTTTGCAGATTTACAACCGCTGGGGCCGCATCGTCTTTGAGCAGCAGCCTTACCGGCAGCAGTTTGACGGTGGGGGCCAGCCAGCCGGGGTGTACTATTACCATCTCACCGTACCCGAAATCAGGCAGACCTTCCGCGGATGGCTAGAGATCCTCAGATAGTGCCCCGGCATTGCGGCTACCTTTGCACCATGCGTGGTCTTTGGCTTTGCCTTCTGGTTTTTTGGGGACATTTGGCGCACGGGCAGGTGCCCAACGAGGCCCCCTCGCCCAACCAGCAGCGGCAAGACCGGCAACGCAGGTTAGACCCCAACGCCGCACCCGACCCGCGCTTCATCAAAAAGGACGTGGCCATTGAGAGCCACCTGGGCCGGCCACGCCTGGGGCAGTCGGTATCCTTCGGGGCCGGGCTGGGCCTGCCCGGCGGCGAGCTGGCGCGGCGCTTTGGCAGCAACGGCTATGCCACCCTGGGGTACAACATCATCTTCCCCAGCAAATGGACGCTGGGGGCCGAGGTTGGCTTCGGCTTTGGGCGCGGCGTTAAAGAAGACCCCTTGAGCAGCCTGCGCGATGCCGCCGGCGGCATCATTACCCTTGACGGCAACCCCGGCGCGGTAGAGGTTACCCAACAAATGTGGACTTTGCCCGCCCTCAGAATAGGCAAGCTCTGGGTGCTGCGCGAGCGTAAGAAGCCCAACGAATGGGAGCATGGCCTTTGGCTGCAGGCAGGCTACCACTGGCTGCAATACCGCTACCAGATCAACAACACCACCAGAGACATCGTCCAACTACAGGGCGAGGGCGAGGCGGGCTACGACCGCCTCACGGCCGGGCCCGGCGCTGTGGTAGAGGCACAATACCTGATGCTGGCACCCAGCGGGCACTATGCCTTTTTTGGCCGGGCGCAGTATCAGCTTACGGCCGGGCAAAGCCGCCGTGCCTACGACTATAACCTGCAAAAGGCCACCACGGGCACGCTATGGTCTGGCAGCCTGAACCTGCAAATCGGCATAGCGCTCATGTTCTTGCAGCTAGACGAGAAGGACTACTTCTACTACTAGCCCAACGGCAGTCCGTCGCCTACAGCCTCAGCATCTGCCTGATGTGCTGCTGGGCCAAGGCGGGTGGCCAGCCCTGGCCAGCTGCAGCGGCTTCTTCGGCCTGAGCCAGTAGCTGGGCTTTGTCTGCATCGGCCAGCACCTGCCGCCAGGCCGTGCCGACGCATTGCCAAAACCAGGTGCGGCGCTGCTGTCTGCGGCGGGCTTGCAGCGTACCCTGGGCACGGGCGCGGGCCAGGTAGTCGTCAGTATGCTGCCAAACCTCTGCCAGGCCTTGGCCGCTGTGGGCAGATACGGCCAGCACGGGCACCACCCAGCCATCGGGCCGGGGCGGAAAGAGGTGCAGGGCCTGGCCGTATTGCCGCCGCGCCTGCTCTGCCGCCGACAGCAGAGGGCCGTCTGCCTTGTTGATGAGAATCATATCAGCCACCTCTACGATGCCGCGTTTTACGCCTTGCAGATCGTCTCCGCTGGCGGGGGGCAGCACCAGGATGGTCATATCGGCCATGTCGGCCACTTCGGTCTCGCTCTGCCCTACCCCTACGGTCTCTATGAGCACCATGCCGAAGCCTGCCGCCTGGCAAAGGGCCACGTCTTCGCGGGCAGAGAGGGTGGCCCCACCCAGGTGCCCGCCGCTGGGGGCCGGGCGTACCAAAGCCAGCGGGTGGCGGGCCAGGCCGTCCATACGGGTTTTATCGCCTAAGATTGAGCCACCACTCTCTGGGCTGGTGGGGTCTACGGCCAGCACGGCCAAGGGCTTGCCGTCTGCTACGCGTGCCATGCCGAGCGCTTCTATCAAGCTGCTTTTGCCGGCGCCGGGCGGGCCAGTAATGCCTACCTGTACGGCATCGGGCGGCAGATGGGGTAGCAATTGGTGGATGATCTCGGCGGCCAGGGCCTGGTCTGCCGGGCGCAGGCTGCCTGCCAGCGACAAGGCCCGGCCCAGCACGGCGCGGTCTGCCTGCAAGATGCCCGCTACGTATGCCTCAGCCGAAAGCCGCCGCCCGATCATGACACAAAGATGGCCCATGCTGCCCTGCCGGGTAGCATCTTTGTAAGGCTATGCAGACCTTGCCTCCACTGCACTTCTATAATTCTAAAACGCGCCAAAAAGAGCGCTTTACGCCCATTACACCAGGCTTTGTAGGCCTGTACCTCTGCGGCCCCACCGTGTATGGCGATGCGCACCTGGGCCATGCCCGGTCGGCCATCGTATTTGACGTACTGGTGCGTTACCTGCGCCTACGGGGCGACAAAGTGCGCTACGTGCGCAATGTGACGGACGTGGGGCACCTGGTGGCAGATGCCGATGCGGGCGAAGATAAGATTGGAAAGATGGCCCGCCTAGAGCAGCTAGAGCCTATGGAAGTAGCCCAGCGCTACACCAATACCTACCGGCGAGACATGGCTGCCCTCGGCTGCGAGCCGCCCTCCATAGAGCCGTTGGCCTCGGGGCACATACCCGAGCAGATTGCGATGGTGGAGCAGATTCTGAAAGAAGGGCTGGCCTATGAAAGCGAAGGGTCTGTCTATTTCGACGTACGGGCCTACCAGGCGCGCTATGGCGACTATGGCCAAATCAGCGGCCGCGTTGTTGACGAATTGCTGGCCGCCACGCGAGACTTGGCCGGCCAGGAAGAAAAGCGCCACCCGGCAGACTTTGCCCTCTGGAAAAAGGCTGACCCTACGCACATAATGCGCTGGCCATCGCCCTGGAGTGTGGGTTTCCCCGGCTGGCACATCGAGTGCTCGGCGATGAGTGCTAAGTACCTGGGCACCGAGTTTGATATCCACGGCGGTGGTATGGATTTGCTCTTTCCGCACCACGAGGCTGAGCAGGCACAAAGCCATGCCTGCCACCACCACAGCCCCGTCCGCACCTGGATGCATGTCAACATGGTGCAGGTAAATGGGCAGAAGATGGGCAAGAGCCTGGGCAATGCCATCAACCTGCGGCAGTTTTTTACCGGCGACCATCCACTGCTGGAGCAGGCCTACAGCCCGATGACGATTCGGTTTTTTATGCTGCAGGCGCACTACCGCTCAACAGTAGATTTTAGCAACGATGCCCTGCAAGCCGCCCGCAAAGGGCTGCGCAGGCTGGTAAACGGCCTTGGCGCACTGGATCGGCTGTATGCGATGCGCCCGCAATTTGGGCCAGAGGATGTTGATGCCGGGCTGGAAACGCAAATTTCTGCGGAAGTAGCAACCATCCATCAAGCGCTTTGCGATGATTTGAACACGGCCCAGGCTGTAGCAGGGCTGTATGCGCTGCTTAAGCGGATCCAAACGCTGGCGGGTAAGCCTGAGGGGCTTGTCCGGGTGTCGGATGCCGGGCTGGATTTGTTGGCAACGTCATATCGCACGTTCTTCTTGGACGTATTGGGCCTAAAGGTTGAGCCGAACGACCTGACGCCCCTGCAAGACGGCCTGCTGGCCCAGTATAAAACAGCCAAAGAGACCAAAGAATGGGCAACCGTTGACGCCCTCCGTGGTTTGTTTAAGGCGGCTGGGTTGCTGATACAAGACGGCAAGCACGGCAGCTTTGTAGCTTACGACGAGAATTAGCGCCTGATATTCCCGCCTCATTAAGCAGACCGGCTGTTGCAGCAAGACTTGGCACAAAATGCTGGCTTGCTGCAATAGCCGGTTTTTATTTGGGCTATGATTACAAACACAAAAGCCCCACGATTGCTCGTGAGGCTTTGTTTGATGTGTGGCGGCCACCCGCTCTCCCACCGACGAAGGCAGTACCATGGGCGCAGTCGGGGCTTAACTTCTCTGTTCGGAATGGGAAGAGGTGAACACCCGTGCTATAACC
>CANGYH010000009.1 GCA_947458545.1 Cytophagaceae bacterium
GCATAGGTGTAGTTTTGCTTTGGGCTTGCTAGGTATCATTTCTGAAGACCGGGTTACTATCAACTTTTGTCTTACCCCTTACATGTGCAATCAATAGTCCTCCAGACGATTGAGCTTGTAGGCTATGTAAGAAAAAGGCCCTCCCTACAGATGTAGAGTGGGCCTGTGTTCGCTGTTATAACTATTTGTTGACCGACTAGGGCTCGAACCTAGACTCTTCTCAGCCAAAGTGAGACGTGTTGCCAGTTACACCATCGGTCAGTGCCGTAGCCGTTTCCGGCGATAGCGGGTGCAAAGATAGCCGGGCGCGGTGCTTTGCGGCAAGCGCCCTGGCCTGTTTTTTTACTCCCGCAGCAGCGTCAAATCTCCGACAGATTCTTTCACCGTGCCGTCTATAAAGCGGGCCCGCAGTTTGTACACATAAGTGTCTGTGGGGCAGGGGGCACCTTTGAAGTAACCGTCCCACCCGTAACCCACGCGCTGGCTGCGGAAGATAGCCTCGCCCCAGCGGTTAAAGATCTGCAGGTCAATCTCTACCACGCCTTGGGTGAAGGGGTAGAACACGTCGTTGGTCACGTCGCGAGACTCAGGGTCCACAAAGCCGCCCGTGGGGCCGCTCTTGTTGGGCGTAAAGGCGTTGGGCACCAGCCAAAAGCCGCCGTTCTCTACCTCTACCGGGGTGCGGGCCGTGTCTCGGGCTATGCAGCCTTCGGCGCTGGTTACCGTCAAAATGATGGTGTAGTTGCCCACGGCCGTGTATTTGTGGCGTGGCTCGGCATCGGCGCTGGTGGCACCGTCGCCAAACTCCCATAGGTAGGTCTCGCCAGGGCGGGGCTCGCGCAGGATGCCGATCAGCTCATCGTCTGGGATGCGCAGCTTGCGTGGCGCGCGGGGGAAGGTCGTAAAGGCGGCCGAGGGTACCTCGTACACGTTGATGATGTCAGTGCGCGTAGCGGTGTCGCTGCCACCGGGGCCGTAGGCAATCAGGCGGATGGTGTAGGTGCCCGGCCGGGTGAAGCGCTTGCTGGGGTTGCGCTCTTCAGACGTGGTGCCGTCGCCGAAGTTCCACTCGAAGCGGTTGGCAAAGCGGCTCGCGTTCTTAAAGACCACATCCAGCGGCGCGCAGCCAGCAGCCGGGCCCTCGAAGGCAGCCACCGGGGCAATGGGCAGCACCTGCAGCGGCAGGCGTACCGTATCCGTGCAGCCGGCGGGGCTGGTTACCACCATTCGCACCGTCAGGTTAAGGGTGGCCAGCGAGTCTTGCAGGCCGGTGAGCGTGTGGGTAAACAGCTCAGCACTGGTGGTATCGGTGCTGCCGTCGCCAAAGCTCCACTGGTAGCGCCAGCTAGGCCGGTAGAGGGTCTGGTTGCGCAGGGTGATGCGGTTGTTGGGCAAGCGCACCACCCCGTCGGGCACAAAGGCAAACGCTCCGCGGGGCTGGCCGCTGACGCGGACCGTGTCTCGGTAGATGGCCTCGCAGACGGGCTGGAAGAACGCGTTGCTGCGTGCCCGGAGCGTAACCACAAAGACGGTGTCGCGCGGGCCGTTGTAGCGGAACACGTGCACTGGGTTCTTGTCGGCAGACGGGGCCGAGCCATCGCCGAAGTCCCACTCATACAGGTCGTCAGCATTGCGGCTTGTGTTGCGGAAGGCCACCGTCAGCGGTGCGCAACCTGCATTGGGCCGCACGAAGGAGGCCGTCAGCGCCGGGTTTACGTACAGCGGCAGGCGGCGGCGGTCTGTGCAGCCCTGTGGCGTCTCGGTAATGGCTTCTACCCATACCGTTTTGCGCTGGCTGGTGTTGTTGACCAGCACCGTATCGAGCGTGGTGCCGCGCAGCAGCACCGTGTCTATCTGTACGCCGTCCGTGAAGAGCAGGCGGGTTTGGCGGCCCTGGGTAGTGCTTTGGTCTGTGAGGCGCACGGCAAAGGGCGAGCAACCCTCTGTGGCCGAGGCCGCTATGGCTGCCACCGGCTGGGGATAGACGCGGATCTGCACAAAGGCGGTGTCTGGGCAGTTGTTGCCGGCTAGGTCTGCCACCAGTCGGATGGTGTAGCGCCGTACCGTGTCGCTGGGGTTGCGGTAGGTGTAGGCGATGTCGGCCCCAGTGCGGGGGGCGGCACCGTCACCCATGTCCCAGGTGTAGCGGTTGGCGTTGAGGCTGGTAGCGCCAGAGAAGCGCGCCAGCAGCGGCGTACACCCGGCAGAGTCTATCAGGCTGATGCGGGCCGTCACCATCGGGCGCACCCGGACGGGGGCCTGGGTGGTGTCTGCACAGCCATGCTCAGAGATGGCAATGAGCTGGGCCGTGTAGGTGGCCAGCACCGAGGTGCTGTTGGTGTACAGGTGCGGCAGGGCCTGCACGGTGGTGTCGGCCTCGGCCCCGTCTCCAAAGCTGAAGCGGTAGCGCACCGCCCCGGTGGCGGCGCCTACAATCTGCGTTTGCAAGGGCGAGCAGCCGGCCTCGGGTTGGGGGCTCAGCAGGCCTGCCACGGGCTTGGCAAAGACGCGGATCTGCCTACGCACGGTATCGGCGCAGCCGGGGGCATTGGGATGCTGTACGGCCAGCTCGATGGTGACGACAGAGTCTCGGCCCGTGTTGTTGATAAAGACGTAGTCGAAGCTGCCCGTGCTGGCCCCTACGTACTGGCCGCCGATTGTCCAGCTCGTCTGGTTGCCTGCGGCAGAGCGGTTCTCGAACCGTACCCGCAGCGGCGAGCAGCCCGAGTCTACACTTTGCCCGAAGGCGGCCGCCACCAACGGCAGCGTGCGGATCGTCTGGCTGCGCTCGGCCGTACAGCCGAAGGGGCTGGTTACCTGCAGGGTCACGTTCGTCTCTAGGATGGAGGCCGTGGGGTTGGCCAGCAGGGTGTCTATGCGGGAGGCTGTATCTCGCACCACGGTAGTGCCAGGGCTGGCCAGTGTCCAGCGCCAGGTTTGGGCACCGCGGCTCTGATTTTGCAGGCTGATGGCAAAGGGCTGGCAGCCGGCCGTGTCGCCGGGGGTGAAGGCCGCCACCGGCCGCGGATAGACGGTGATGACGCGCTCGGCCGTGGCCGGGCAGCCTACGCCGTTTTGGTCTGCCACCAGGCGTACGGTGTAGCGCACCACGGTGTCTGTGCGGTTTTCAAAGACGCGGAAGGGGTTGGTGGCAAAGCTGGTGCCGCTGCCGTCGCCAAAGTCCCACTGGTAGAGGTTGGCGTTGCGGCTGGCGTTGGTAAAGAGCACACCGAGCGGGGCGCAACCGGCCGTGTCAGACGGGGTGAAGCCTGCCGCCACACCGGGCTTGACGACGATGTCCGTCCGGGCCGTATCCGTGCAGCCGAAGCGGTTGATGGCCACCAGCTCGGGGCGGAAGCGCTGGTCTTGGCTGGCCAGCGGGTTGGTGTAGATATGGCTGATGGTCTGGGCCGTGGTGTCGAAGCGGGTGCCGTCGTCCAGGTTCCAGGCAAAGCGGGTGGCCCCTTCAGCAGCGCCGTTGAGCTCTACCAGCAGCGGCGAGCAGCCGCTGGCAGGCGAGGCAAACAGCACCCCGGCCCGGGGTTTGCCATAGACGCGGATCGTCTTGCGGACGGTGTCGGTACACTGGGCCCCGAAGCGGGAGGAGGCCACCTGCATCACCGTGAAGCTGGTATCGGCCAAGCCGTTGTGGACGAACGTGTAGGCCAGGGCGGTGGGGTTTTGGCTCACCAGTTGGCCGTCTATGAACCACTGCACGCGGTTGCCCTCGGCCACCTGGCTGGTGAAGGTGACGGCCAGCGGCGTACAGCCCGAGTCTGCCGAGGCCAGCAGCCCGGCGCGCACCAGGGGTTGCACCCGTACGCGGCGCTGCACACTGTCTGCACAGCCCAGGCGGTTGGCGGCCCAGAGCGTGACGCGGTGCTCTTGCACGTCTGCACCGGGGTTGGCCAGGGTGGTATCTATGGTGGCGCGGTCTAGGTAGATGCTGCGCAGTGTGTCGCGCTCAAAGGTCCAGCGCAGGGCATCGGCCCGGCGCGTGGCAGAGGCAAAGCGCAAGGCAAAGGGCTGGCAGCCCATCGTGTCGGGCGGGGTGAAGGCCACGGCCGGGCGGGGGAAGACGGTGATCGTCACCGTGTCCTCGTCTGGGCAGCCGATGCCGGCCTTGTCTGCCACCAGGCGCACGGTGTAGCGCACCACGGTGTCGGTCTCGTTGGTAAAGACGTGGAACGGCTCTGCCGCATTGCTGCCCGAGCTGCCGTCGCCAAACGTCCATGTAAAGAGGTTGGCGTTGACGGACGAGGCCGAGCTGAGCTGCACGCCCAGCGGGCTGCAACCCTGGCGCACTGGCGCCACGATGCCTGCCGTCACGTTGGGCCGCACGCTCACCAGGCGGCGGGCCGTGTCTGCACAGCCGAAGCGGTTGGTGGCTACCAGGCGCACGGCAAAGGTGCGCGTCAGTACGGAGCCCAGGTTTTGGAACGTGTAGCTGATCGTCTGGCTGGTGGTGTCGAAGCTGGTGCCGTCGCCTAGGTCCCAGTTGTAGCGCGTGGCGCCGGTGGCGTTGCCGTTGAGCTCTACCAGCAGCGGCGAGCACCCCGCGTCGGGCGAGGCAAAGAGGGTGCCTGCGTTGGGCCGGGCCAGCACCACCACGCGGCGGCGCACGGTGTCGGCACAGCCGGGGGCCAGGCGGTTGGTGGCCACCTGCATCAGCTCCACGGTAGAGTCGCGGTCGCTAAAGTTGAAGAGCGTGGCCCGCAGCACCGAGCCGGTGACGGCCTGCGGCGTGCCGTTGATGAACCACTGCACCTGCGCCCCCGCACTTGCCAGCGAGCCAGCCACGAGCCTAAAGGGCGTACAGGCCGAGTCTTGCGCCAAGTCTATACCGGCCTGGGTGAAGGGGGCCACCCGTAGGCGGCCGGTGGCCGTGTTGGCGCAGCCGAAGCGGTTGTAAGCCTCTAGCCGGGTGGTGAGCGTCAGCAATTGGGCCGTGGGGTTGGCAATGGCTGTATCTACCGCCGGGCGGCCGGGGTAGGTGGCCAGGTCGCTGCCGCTGGCAATTGTCCAGGCCAGGCTGTCGGCCCCTTGGGCCAGGCTTTGCAGCCGCACGCGGAAGGGCTGGCAGCCAGACGTATCCGTAGGCGCAAAGGCAGCTCGCGGCACGGGATAGACGGTGATGACGCGCTGGGCCACGCTGGGGCAGCCTACCCCGGCGCGGTCTGCCACCAGGGTTACGGTGTAGCGGCGCACGGTATCGGTCTGGTTCTCGAAGCGGTAGAACGGGGTGCGGCCGGTGGCCGTGCCGAGGCTGTCGCCGAAGTTCCAGCTAAAGGTGTTGGCGTTGAAGCTGGTGGCGGCGTTGAACTGCACCGCCAGCGGGGCGCAACCGGCCGTGTCGCTGGCCGTGAAGCCGGCCCGCACCAAGGGCCGCACCAGGATGCGGGCTGTGGTGGTGTCGGCACAGCCGTTGGGTGTCAGGGCTATCTGCCGGACGGTGAAGGTGCGGTTGGTGGCCGCCAGGTTGTTGACGAAGGTGTAGCTGATCGTCTGGCTCGCGGTGTCGAACCGGGTGCCGTCGCCCATGTCCCAGTTGTAGGTGGTAGCGCCGGTGGCGTTGCCGTTGAGCTCTACCAGCAGCGGCGAGCAGCCCTGCGTGGGCGAGGCAAACAGCGTACCCGCATCGGGCCGGGCAAACACCGTGACGGTGGCCGAGGCCGTATCCGTACACGTGGGCATTTGCGGGTTGTACACCACCAGCTGTACGCGGTAGGTGGTGTCTTGCCGGCCGGGGTTGATGAAGGTATAGGTGAGGCCCGAGGCCGCGTTGCCTACGGGCGTGCCATTCACAAGCCACTGGCCCAGCACGCCGGGCGTGCTGGCTCCCGTAAAGCGTACGCGCAGCGGCGTACAGCCCGAGTCTGCCGACTGGCTAAACTGCGCCTCTACCAGCGGGCCTACGGTGGTGAGCTGGCTCTGGCCAGCCTGGCAACCAAAGCGGTTGTAGCCCAGCAGTTGCACCTGCACCGTGGCATTGGCAGGGTCTAGGTTTTGGTAAATGGTATCTACTACGGGGCGGTTGCGCACGGTGGTAGTGCCCGCCAGGCTGGTAAACGCCCAGCGGATGGAGTCTGTGCCTGCGGTGGTGGCACGGTAGCGCACGGCCAGCGGCTGGCAGCCCATGGTATCGGCCGGGGCCATGGCCACGCGGGGCAGGGGATAGACGGCAATGGTGCGGTAGGCCGTGTCGGGGCAGAAGCCGCCTGCGCGCTGGGCTACCAGGCGCACCGTGTAGCGGCGCACGGTATCGTCGTCGTTGGCAAATACTTTGACGGGGTTGGGCGCCGAGCTGGACGCGCCGCCGTCGCCAAAGTCCCAGGTATAGACGTTGGCATTGACCGAGGCCGAGCCGATGAACTGCGCCCGCAGCGGCGCACAACCGGCCGTATCTGCCACGCGGATGATGGCCGACGAGCCAGGCCGCACCGTTACGGCGCGGCTGAGCGAGTCTGCACAGCCAAAGGCGTTGGTGGCAATCACGCGCGGGTTATAGACGCGGTTGGCCGCCGTGGCCAGGTTCACAAACGTATGCTGCACGGCAGCAGCCCCGGTGTCGAAGCGGGTGCCGTCGGTAAAGTCCCAGGTGTAGGTGCCGATGCCGGTGCCCGTGGCGGCCAGGCGGGTGCGCAGGGGCGAGCAGCCCGCCACCGGCGTCACGTCTAGCCCCGTCAGACGGGGGGTGGGGTTTACGGTGATGGTGGTGTCGGCCGTGTCGGCACAGAGGCCGGCCAGGCTGTTGCGCACGGCAAGTTGCACCCGGTAGGTTACCGGGGCCAGGCCTGTGTTGGCAAACGTGTAGGTAAACGTCTGCGCATTGCCGCGCGAGATGCCATCCACGATCCACTCCAGCACATCGGCCCCCACGCTGCTCTCGCTGGTGAAGGTTACCGTCAGCGGGGCGCAGCCCGAGGCGGCGGTTTGCCTGAAGGCGGCGCGCACCAGTGGGTTGATGGTGAGGTCTTTCTGTACCGTGGCGGCGCAGCCAAAGGCATTGGCTGCCGTCAGGCGGACGGGCCGCACGGCGGGCACCAAGCCCAGGTTGCTGTAATTGCGTACGATGACTGTGTCTGCCGTGGTGCGCAGGGTATCATTAGAGCCAAAGAGCCAGGTGTAGCGCGTGGCCCCGCGGTTGCCCACGTAGGTATAGCGTACCTCCACCGGCGAGCAGGCCGAGGGCGGCGTCAGCGCCATGTCGAAGTCCACCGTGGGCCGGGACTTAACGCGGATGCGGCGCTGCACCACGCTGGGGCAGCCCGAGCTTTGGCTGGCGGCCACCAGCTCTACCACAAAGACGGTGTCGCGCTCTGCCGAGAGGTTCTCGAAGGTGTAGGCAAACTCGGTGGGCGAGGCGCTCACCTGCTGCCCGTTGATGCGCCACACAAAGCTGTTGGCCGCCGCCGAGGTGGTGCGGTTGCGCAGCGTAGCCGTAAAGGGCGAGCAGCCCACGGTGTCGGGCAGTACCTCCATCTGGGCCTGGATGGCGGGCGATACCGTCACCGATACCAGCGCAGAGTCTGCACAGCCCGAGCTGCCCTGCACCAGGGCCCGCAGTTGGTACACCTGGTCTGCCCCGCCGTTATTGAAAAGGATCGTCTGCGTGGGGGCACCGCCGGTGGTATCCAGCGTTTGCCAGGCCAGCGTACCGGCCAGCCGCTGCTGGTACACCACCCGGCTTAGCCCGGCAGAGCCTTGCGTGCCCAGCGTTACGGCCAGCGGCGAGCAGCCTGCCACGGGGTCAGGAGTCAACACCAAAGTGGGCTTGGGCAGCACCCGCACCAGGCGCGGGGCGCTGGTATCTACGCAGGCATTGCCAATGCCCCGGGCCACCAGCCGCAATACGTAGCGCGTGGTGTCCGTAGCCGACGTGCTGACGAAGCTGAAGGCATCCGGGTTGCGGTCAAAATTGACCGGCTGGCCGTTGACCAGCCACACGAAGTTGTCTGCCGCAGCCGAGCTGCCGTTGGTGGCCAGCACCCGCAGCGGCCCGCAGCCGATGGAGTCAGACAGGGTAAAGGCCGCCCGGGGCACGGGCTTCACGCGGACCTCCGTCGTAGCCTGGGCCTGGCAGCCGAAGGGCGTGGTGGTGGTCAGCGTCAGCGTATAGCCGCGCTCGGTGTTGGTGGTGTTGGTGTAGAGGTGGCTCTGGGCCTGCGGGCCCGGGACCGTTACCGGGGCGCTGCCGTCGCCGAAGGTCCAGGTGTAGGTGCTGCCCGCCACGGTCGTATCAGGCCGGGCCAGCACTTGCAGGGGGCTGCAGCCGCTGGCGGGCACCTGGCTCACCAGCGTAAAGGCGGCCGTGGGCACGCCATAGACGGTAACGGTGTCGGCCGTGGTGTCGGCGCAGGCGGCAAAGCTGCCTGCCGTGCCCGCCACCAGCGTTACCACATAGCGCACCACGGGTTGGTTGCCCGGGTTGCCAAACGTGTAGCGGAAGCTGCCGTTGGCCAGGTTGGGCGTAAAGCTGGCCCCCAAGCCGGTGCCGCCCACCGTCCGCACAAACCAGGAATAATCTACCCCGTTGCGGAAGCCGATGTTGGCAAAATTGACCGTACCCGGCGCGCAGACGCGGTCCGTGTCGGCCGAGAAGATGGCCCGCACCGCAGGCCGCACCGTAATCGTCCGGCTAAAGGGCAGCGAGGGGCAGCCCAGGGCCGAGCGCACCACCAAACTGGCCGTGTACGTAACCGGGTTGACGCCCAGGTTGGCCGGGTAGGTGTGGGTGGCGGCAGGCAGCAGGCTATCGGGCCGGCTGTTGCCGTCGCCGTAGGTGTAGAAGTAGTACCGGGCGTTGGTAGAGCCGGGCTGGGCGTTGAAGGCCACCGGCACGGTGCCCAGGCCGCAGACCTCCTCGGGCGTGGCAGAGAAACCTGCCACCGGGCGCGGTGCCGCCGTTATCTGCCTGCTTACGGAAGCCGAGCAGCCTGCCGCCGTCTGCACGTCTAGCTGAACGGTGTAGCTGACGGGGGCCGTGCCGAAGTTGGGCAGCGTCTTGGTGGGCAGGGGGTTGGTGCTGGTGGTGCCGTCCAGGTCTGTAAAGCGCCAGAGGTAGGTGGCCAGGCCGTTGCCCGTGGCTGAGAAGGTAACCGAGGCCCCGGCGCAGACCGTGTCTGGCGCGACGATGGCCGCGTTCGGGGCTGGGTAGGTGATGATAGGCCTGAATGACGTAAACCGGCAGCCTTGTGGCGAGATCAGCGTGAGCCGGGCTGTGTCTCGGCGCAAACCGCTGCCGGGGTTTAGGTACGTTTGCAGGGGCGGGTTCTCGCCGGTAAAGGTGTTGCCGTTGCCAAAGGCCCACTGCACCGTAAAGCCGCCCGTGCTGGGCAGGTTGTAGCTGTTGTTGAAGAACTGCACCCCGGCCAGCGGCGTACACCCATCTGCTTGGCTCACAGAGAACAGCGCCACCGGCGCAGGCCGCACCTTGATGATGCGCGGCGCCGTCGTTACCGAGCAGGTGTCGCCTGGCACGCCTGTTATGGCGCGCAACACTACGGTGTAGTAGGTGGTATCGCCCGGGCCCACGTAGGGCAGGGTTACGTTAAACGTATCCCGCACCGGGCGCACGATGCGTGTGTAGAGCAACGGCCCACGGCTGAAGCTGAACTCGTAGCGGGCCGTGTCTCTGTCGCTTTGGTTGCGGATGGTGACCTGCGTAGGGTCGCAAACATCCTGGCTAAAGGCAAAGCTGGGTACCACCGAAGGCTGCACTACCACCTGCTGCGAGTCTACCACCGAGCAGCCGAAGGGCGTACGCACGCTTAGGCGCACCCAATAGGTGCCAGGCGCCGCATAGGTGTGGAAAGTGGCCCGGCCAGAGGCGCCGGGGCTATCAAAATTGTTGGTAATGGTGGCCGGAGACTGATACACCGTACCATCGCCCATGCTCAGGCGCCATTGCAGGTGGTTCCACCCCGTGGGCAGGCCCCGGTTGGCGGTGGGGATTACCCGGCTGCTGTCGCGCACTTGCAAGGCCTGCCCCACGCAAAACCTACGGTCCGACAACCGCCAGCGCAGCGTCGGCCGCGGGTAGATGAAGACCGTATCGGCGTCTGACAGGCTCGGGCAGCCCGTAGAGCTGGCCGTCAGCCGGACGGTGTAGCGTCCATACAGCTTGTAGCGCACCCGGGCAGAGCTATCTGCCGCATTGATGCTGATAACCTCTGCCACGGCCGGGTTAGAGCCCGGGATCGTCGGTATAAACCCAGAGCCTGCCGTTACGCCCGAGCCCAGGCTCCAGCCACCCCAAACCACGGTGGCCATATTGCGCGAGCGGTTTTCTACCCGCACCGTCAGCGTATCGCCGCAGGTTTGGCGCGGCGCCACGTTCACAATGGGCGTCACCGTCCGCTGCACCCGCACCTGTATTGAATCTACCCGCTGGCATACCTGCCCCCCATACCCATTGATGATGCTATATAGCCGCACCCAATAGGTGCCGCCCAGGTTGTAGGTATGGCTTACGGTGGGGCTGTTGTTTACCTCGCTGCTGCCGTCGCCCCACTCCCAGCGGTAGGTCTGGGCGCCGCTGGGGTTGGGCGTGCTGTTGCTAAAGTTCATCGGCTGGCCCGGGCAGGGGTTGTCGTTGAGCACGGCAAATACCGGCCTGCGCGGAGCCACGATGCGGATGGTAGCCGTGGCACTGTCTGGCCCGCACTGGTTGCGGATGGCAAAGCGCAGCGTGTAGGTAGAGTCTGCCGGCACGGGCAACAGGGCGGCCCGGGGGATGTTGAGCGTGCGCGTAGCACCCGTGCGGGGCCTCCACACGTTGTTGCCGGGGAAGGGCAGCGGATTGCTGAAACCCGTCAGCGCCAGCCAGCGCACCTCGCGGTCGTTAGAGTCTAGGCAGTTGAGGATCGACTGGTCGGTAAACTGCACGTCGGCAGGCTCGCAGAGCAGGATGCTGGCCGGGGCCACCACGGCCGTGTCTCGGTCCAGAAAGTAGTACTCCCCATAAATGGCCGAGGGCGACAGCCCGCCCGGCGTGGCCCCGCACAGGTTTTGGTAGGTAACCGTGATGCGGATGTTGCAGCCCGTGGTGGCAGGCTGGTACGTGTGCGATATGCTCTGGCCAAAGCTGCTGTAGTCTATCGTATCCAGGCTTAAGTCTCCCCAGTTGATGACAAACTCCGTAAAGCCGTTCATGCCCGGAGACTGGTTTACGATCGTCAGCGCCTCGGGCACGCAGCGCTTGTTGGCAAAGCCGGCAGGTGGCGTAATAAAGCCAATGCCCGGCACGGTGGTGTTGCGGTCGTTGATGAAGTCTCCGCGTACGGTATCCGTCGTGCAGCCCGAAAACCACACCCGGTAGCGGAACAGCCCCCGCCCAAAGCGGCGGCTTACGCTGGTGGCTGGCCCGGCCACCAGTTGGGGCCCGGTACCGTCGCCCCAATCAACCATAAAGTTAGACACCGGCCCGGCAAAGGTGAGCGTAAACGTGGTGCTGTCGGGCGCACCGACGGGGATGCACCGAAACTGCTTCAGCGGGCGGAACGTCGGCACGTTGCCTGCCCGCGGGTCTCGCACGGGTACGCACTGGCCCCAGCTTGGCAGGCTGGCCCCAAGGGCAGTAATCAATACCAGCGTAAGCAGAAGTAAAAACCGTAGCTGTGCTTTCATAGGCACCTGCGGGCCAATAAGGCCACGATTTGGTTTGTGGTCTAGGGGGTCAGAGAGAGGAGGAGGAAGGGTCGGGCCGCTGGGGGTGCTTGCCCGTGGCTATGGCCGCCCGCTATGGGGTAAAAGGCGGCTTCTGCGATAATTACAAATTTTAACGCAAGGCCTACCCCGGCAACATTGCTCTAAGCGCCAAACCTTACGCGGTTAATAAGCCTTGCCAACTCGCGCCGAATAGTCGAAAAAAGCCCTTTATTGCCCATAGTATCCAATCCCATCTGCGGCCATCCAGCCTTTGGACGCGGCAGTGTTACCGACAACCCTCTACAAAGGGCCCAACAAAAGTCCAAATGCTGCAAAAACTACATGCGCGTGGTTTCTGCCTCGGTTTGGTGCAATAATGTCAGGTCGGTGTAGGTTTTCGACGAATTTTAAGCAAAAGGCCCGTTTTGTAGAAAGAAATCTATAAGCCGTAGATATATTTCGGACATTAACACAAGGCACCCAATGCTTGGTGTTGGTACAACCTTTCTGCTGTCTCACCATTTTAACCCGCAAGGGTCTGCCGCTGCCAGAGGCCAAGTCCTGGTAGCTAAGCCCTGCCCCTTACACCTGTGATCGTATCCAACAGCTACATCGGGGCCGTGCCCGTTTTGCCTGACGGCACCCCGCCCCTGCCCGAGGTGGAAGGTCTGCGCAGCACACTTTCGTTTGCCTACTTCGACAAGCTCTATGCCCAGGCCCCCGAGCAATACCACGAGATGCTCGACCTGTACCTGCACGAGTATAACCTCTACCGGCAAGAGATTGGCCAAGCTTTTGAAGACCGCAACGAGGCTACCTTCCGCAGGATCAAGCACAAAATCATCTACAGCCTGCACCTGCTAGACCTGACGGCCCTGCACCACAACATGGAGGCCCTGGCCCGCCAATGGCACACCCTGGATGCCTTTGAGTTTATGACCGCAGCGCAGGCCTACCAAGCAGCCTTCCAGATGGTGCTGCAAGCCATTGCCGCCCAGCGCGACAGGCTGACCTGCCTGCCCGCCGCATAAGGCGCCCCGGGCCGTAACTTGGGGCCAGTGTCTGCCTTTACCCATGCCCCGACCTCCCCAGGGGCAGTCCCCCTCTATCAACTGGCCGCCGCCCTGGCCGAGGTCATAGACGACCAGTTTGGAACCACCCAGCGCCTGACGGCAGAGATAGCCTCGCTCACCGACAAAAACGCCCGGGGCCACTGCTACCTAGACCTGTTGGACAGAGACCCCGCCACCGGCGAGGAGACCCGCATCCGCGCCACCATCTGGGCCAGCCGTTGGCGGATGATAGACCACTATTTTGCCCAAGAGGCGGGCCAGCGCCTGGCCAAGGGCATGCAGGTTTTGCTAGAAGGTACGGTAGGCTTCCACCCTACCTATGGCCTGTCTATCAACATCACCCATATAGATGCCGCCTACACCCTCGGCCGCCAGCGCCAGGCCCTAGAGCGGATTTTGGCCCAGCTGCAAACCGAGGGCCTGATGGAGCTGCAAAAGGCAACCCAGGCCCCCCCTGTTTTGCAACGCATAGCCGTCATCAGCTCGCCATCTGCGGCGGGTTACCAAGACTTTGTGCACCAGTTAGAAGGCAACCCTTATGGCTACGCCTTTAGCCACACACTCTTTACGGCCATTATGCAAGGGGCCGAGACAGAGGCCAGCGTGCTCAACGCCCTGGCCGCCATCGGCTTTAGGGCAGACGAGTTTGACTGTGTGGCCCTGATCCGCGGTGGCGGGGCAGATCAAGACCTGGTGGCCTTTAATACCTACGGCCTGGGCAAGTCTCTGGCCGAGTTTCCGCTGCCCGTGCTCACCGGCATAGGCCACGAGCGCGACACGACCGTGCCAGACCTGGTGGCCTACGCCCGCCTGAAAACCCCCACAGCCGTAGCCGAGTACCTCATAGAGCAGGCCGCCTCCTACGAGGCCGCGCTAGACAACGCCGCCCAGCGCATAAGCCAGCACATGCAAACCTGGCTGCTGCAGGCCCAAAACCAGCTGGCCCGGGCAGAGAATACCCTGCTGGGTCGCGCATCTGCCTACCTGCCCCGGCAGGCCACCCGGCTCACCAGCCTGTGCGAGCGCATCACCGCCGCTGCGCACCGCCGCCTGGATAAAGACCGCTACACCCTGGATGCCCGCGCCCAAAAGGCCCAATTGCTAGACCCCCGCCTGCAACTCCGCCGCGGCTTTGCCTTGGTGTATAAAGACGGCCAACTCCTCAAAGACCCAGCCCAAGCCCACGGCCCCCTAATCCTCCGCCTGGCCGAGGGCCAAGCAGAGGGAATCTTTACCAAAAGTTGAGAGTTGAGAGTTGAGAATAGTCCCTGGTCCCGGTCTGCGACCGGGATCCACCCACGCAAGGCCCCTGCGGTCTCCAGACCGCTCAAAGGGAGGGCTCAGGGCCATGCTAGCCGGGTATTGTAGAATTTACCCTAGGCCAAGCCCGCAGGCTTGAAGGACAGGGCACCTGACCTGTCCTACCCCGCCCGTGCTTAACCCGCCCCCCTTGCTATCCTTAGACTCCCGTCTAAGGATGCTCTGCCGGCCGACTCCCGTCGGCCTCAATCTACCCCGACAAAAGCCAGGCAAACGCCCGACAAATCTCGAAAAAAATTGCTTGCAACTATCTGAATATGAACTAAATTGATATTTAACCAACAACAGCAAAAATGAACACCCCAACACGCAGCCCCGTGCCATCCATGGGGACAGGTCTGCCGCCCTGGCCTACACGCGAGGCGCAGCCGTCGCAAGAGCACGTGACAATGGCAAAGCCATTGCACAGTTGAAGGGGGGGCGCCGCCCTTCCACCGTTTACCTGGGGGGCTTGCATTCTTACCCCCATCATCTACTCACCTCACCCCAATCCACTTTAGGCAAAGCCAGACCAGCACGACCTGCACCGCAGCCCGCAGCCCGTAGGCCCAGCCTGGCAAGCCCAGCGCAGGGGGTGGCTCATGTAGATGGTAGAGGTGTAGTAGCAAGAATGCCACCATCAACCCCAGCAAACCCCAGCGGCCCCAGCGGTTGGTGCTGGTGTAGGTCAGCAGCAGCCCTACCGCTACCTCTGCCAAGCCGCTGGCCCAAACCAGGGGCAGCAACCAGTTTGCCGGCACCCACGGCGGAAAAACCTGCACATAAAACGTTGCATAGGCAAAATGTAGCAACCCTGCCACCGCCATACCCACCCCCACCACGTATCTGAGCAGCCCCATAGAGCCTGCCAAGGTAAGGTGCGTTTGGTGCAATCGGCCAAATAATCGTACATGCTAACTGTCAGGCCGTTAGGGCGGTATTTGCATCTTGGCAGGGGTGGGTTGGCCTTCTGTGCGTGTAAGGTGTTATTTGTCTGCTTTTGCCCGGGCAAAAGGCCAGCCCAGCGAGGCTATACCTTACGCCGAAGGCCCGGCCCATGCAGGGCCAAGGTTGTAAAGCCCTACCTTTGTATCCTAATTTTCGGCTGAAAACACAACAACCCGCATCAGGCGGCTAAGCGCTTGGTTTTCACCTACCATCCAACACATGCCCCCGGGCCGTGCCAAGGCCCAGCCCGGGGCGCCCAACGCCAAGCATGGGACTTTTCGATTTCTTTACCAGTGATATAGCCATTGATTTGGGTACAGCCAATACCCTCATCATTCATAAAGATAAAATCGTGGTAGATGAGCCTAGCATCATCGCCATCAACCGCATCTCGGGCAAGGTCATGGCCATCGGCAACCAGGCCATGCAGATGCACGAGAAAACCCACGACAACATCAAGACCATCCGCCCCCTCAAAGACGGTGTAATCGCCGACTTTACCGCTGCCGAGCAGATGATCCGGGGCATGATCAAGATGATCCACAAGGGCACCAACCTCTTTGCGCCCAGCCACCGCATGGTGGTCTGCATCCCCTCCGGCATCACAGAGGTAGAAAAGCGCGCCGTTAAAGACAGTTGCGAGCACGCCGGTGCCAAAGAAGTCTATATGATCCACGAGCCGCTGGCCGCCGCCATCGGTATCGGTATAGACATCGAGCAGCCCGTGGGCTCTATGATTGTTGATATCGGCGGGGGTACGACAGAGATTGCCGTTATTGCCCTCTCTGGCATCGTGTGCGACCAGTCTATCCGCATTGCCGGAGACGTCTTCACCAAAGACATCCTCGACTACATGCGCCGCCAGCACAACCTGCTCATCGGCGAGCGCACGGCCGAGCGCATCAAAATCGAAGTTGGCGCCGCCATGACGGAGCTAGACGAGCCCCCGGCCGACTACGAGGTCCGCGGCCGAGACCTGATGACCGGCATCCCCAAAGTCATCAAAGTCACCTTCTCCGAGATTGCCTTCGCCCTCGACAAGTCCGTCGCCAAGATCGAAGAGGCCGTCCTGAAAGCCCTCGAGATCTCGCCCCCCGAGCTCTCGGCCGACATTTACGACAAAGGCATCCACCTCACCGGTGGCGGCGCCCTCCTCCGCGGGCTAGACCGTCGCCTGCACATCCGCACCAAGCTCCCCATCCACGTAGCCGACGACCCCCTACGCGCCGTCGTAAAGGGCACCGGCATCGCGCTTAAAAACATCGAGCACTTTAAGTCGGTCTTGATGAGCTGAGCCTTGCCGGAATTAAAAATTAAGAATTAAAAATTAACAATTGATGACAGCGGACAACGCTGTGCAAGCTAAGTCGTTCGCCTTTGCAGTTCGCTGCGTGAAGGTGGCTAAGGTATTGCAGCAACAGCGCAGTGAGTATGTCCTAGCCAAGCAACTCATCCGGGCGGGAACGAGCATCGGAGCCAACATCGAGGAAGCCCTCGGTGGGCAAACCAGAAAAGACTTTGCCCACAAGCTGCAAATAGCCTACAAGGAGGCAAGGGAGGCACAGTACTGGCTTCGGTTGCTGGCTGCTACGCAATACCTAACGGCAGAAGAGGAAGCCAGCCTTTTGGCAGACATCAAGGAGCTTATTGCCTTGCTTACCTCTATCCTCAATACGCTTAAGCGTTCTGACCCATCCCCACCCAATTCTTAATTTTTAATTCTTAATTTTTAATTCTAAGTGGGTTCGCTCCTTGCGTTTTTGTTTCGTCTTCGCGCATTTGCGCTCTTGCTGCTGCTAGAGGGCCTATGCCTGGCGTTGATTACCCAGGCCAATACCTTTCAGCGGATACGGTTTACCAATACCAGCGATGCGGCCATTGCTCGGACATACGAGACCACCAGCCGCGTCAAAGGGTACTTCTACCTGGCAGACGTCAACAACGACCTTGCCGCCGAGAATGCCCAACTCAAGACCCAGCTAGAGCGCTACAAGGCCGTGGCCGACGCCCGCCTGGTAGATAGCCTGGCCCGAGACACCGGCCGCAACTACGATTATGTAGTGGCCAAGGTGGTAAACAACTCCGTCAACCGCGTCAACAACTATCTTACCATCAACCGGGGCACGGCCGATGGCATCAGCGTGGGTATGGGCGTGGTGGGGCCAACGGGCGTAGTGGGCAAAGTGCGCACCTGCTCCGAGCATTTTGCCGTGGTAACCAGCCTGCTGCACAGCAAGATGGTGACCTCGGCAGAGATATCACGCATCAAAGCCCAGGGCACCATCAAGTGGAAGGGCACCGGCCCCCGCTCAGCAACGTTGCTTTATGTGGCGCGCCACCTGAAGCCGGCCAAAGGGGATACGGTGGTGACCTCCTCGCTCTCGCCGGTGTTTCCGCAAGGCATTCTGGTGGGGCGCATCACGGGCGTCAAGATCAAAGACGACGATACCTTCTACACGCTGGACGTTGACCTTTCGACCAACTTCAGCACGCTAGAGTACGTCTACGTCGTCAAAAACGGGCTGCGGGCCGAGCAAGACAGCCTACAAGCCCGCGTGCCAGACCTTGTGCCAAGTGGCGACTAAGCGCTGCCAATATCGCAACTTTGTATACCGGGCCTAGCTAGGCCCTACCTTCTTCCTCATCGTCTGTTTTGAGCAGCTCCCGCATCGTCAAGTATCTGGTCCAGTGGTTTGTGCTGGTGGCCCTGCAGGTATTGCTGTTCAAGGACTTTGCCTTCTTTAACACCAGCTATTGCTATGCCTACGTAGGGGCCTTTGTGCTGCTGCCCTTCGAGGTAAGCCTGGTGGGGGGGATGCTGCTGGCCTTCGGCACGGGCCTCCTGGTAGATGTTTTTTACGACACGCTGGGCATAGGCGCGGCAGCCTCGGTGGCGGTCGCTTACCTGCGCGGCCCCTTGCTCAAAGCGCTGACCCCAGCCGGCGGCTACGAAGGCTACATGGAGCCCACCCTGCCCAGCATGGGCCTGCAGTGGTACCTGCTCTACCTGTGCCCGCTGGTATTTTTGCACGCGGCCATCCTGCTCAGCATAGAGCTCATCCACGCCGGCGAGATACCCCTGGCCCTGCTGAAGGCGGTTGCTACGGTTCCCTTCACAGTTATTATGATTGGCCTGGTGCAAAACGTACTGGTGCCTAAGAAGGGGTAGGCGGGCTCAAAAGTAGGCTCGGCCATGTAGGCTAGGTCAGCATACCTGCCTCGCTGCCATTTTATCCCTGGGGCGGGTTAAGCCAAAATAAGGCCTAGAAGGTTTCGCCCTCTCCCCTGTAGGGCCAGGGTTGTCCTTCTGTTACCAAGCCTGCGCGTACTGAGTTCAGAAACATGTAGTCTCGCACGGAGTGATAGTTGTCTGTTGATCTTAGTAGACGATCATGAAAGCGGGGTTGCCAAAGATTCGCAAGGTTTGTTAGGGTTCTAAGCCTTAATGCACTTTTCTGCTTCCAAACACCGGTGACTACAGAAAGAGAACTAGAATCCTCTCTACTTGGGGAAACCAATAGGTGGACATGGTCTGGCATGATGACATATGCGCCGAAAGTCCACCCATGTCTCTGGCCGGCTGCCGACCATTCCTCCTTGAGCACCGAGTGTGCAAGATCAGCAGCCAGCACTGGCATACGCTCATAAGTACACGTCGTTAACAGGTAAACGGGGTCCTGAATCCAGATTTGGTCAAGTCTTCTCAGGTAGTTTCCCGATCTCATGTTTTCTCGCCTTGCGTAAAGTAACTTCTGTAGGACAGGGCGATAGACCTGTCCTAAAACCCAATGCCTACGGTGCTGAATGTAGGATGTTCAAGGGTTGCCAAGGGATGGATTTCTAGTAACAGGTCTGTCGCCCTGTCCTACAAGGGGTAGTGACAGGTCTGTCGCCCTGTCCTACAGAGTCAATTCAAGCTCACCCGCTCAAAGCTGTTGTAGGCCATCATGTAATAGCGGTAGAGCTTATCCCAGCCGAAGCTGGTGGAGCAGCTCTCGGTGCGGTTGCGCTGCATGATGCGCTCGCGACGGCTTTGCATCACAAAGCGGTAGAGCTGCTGGCTGAGCTGGTCGGCGGCCATGTCGTAGTTCTGGCCTGCGCGGTCGGTGATGTAGATGCCGTTGTCCTCGTGGTCGGGCATGGTGTTCATCACATAGTCGCCAAAGCCGGCCAGGTTGCTGGTTACGGTGGGCACGCCGCTGGCGATGCACTCCAGCGGCGTATAGCCCCAGGGCTCGTAGTAGCTGGGGAAAACGCCCAAGTGGCAGCCCCGCACAAACTGGCTGTAGTCCATGCCGAAGAGCGGGTTGGTGGCGTTTATGAAGTCTGGGTGATAGACCACCTTCACCTTGTCGTAGGGGTGGTTGATGAGGTTTTTGTCTCGGATGCCGTTCAGCACGGCGTCCTTTTGGTCGTCCATCAGGTTGTGGGTTACCACCAGAGGTAGCATCTCGCTGCGCCAGCCTTGCAGGGTGCGGCGCAGGCGCAGGCGCCAGTAATCGTCCACAAAGGCGTTCAGGTCGGGCAGGTTGTGGCCCTTCTCTTGCACGGCCTTGTAGAAGAGCTGCTCGCCGATGCGCTTCTCGATGGCGGCGCAGGTGGACTGCACCTCTTCCATAATGGCCCGGCTCTGCAGGGCAAAGGGGTTGATGCTGGTGTAAGGCTGCTTAGTGACGATGAACATGACGATGTTCACGTCCACGTTCTCGTACTTGAGCCAGTGGTTGAGACGTGCCAGGGCCTCCAGGGTGATGTCGAAGCCCTTGTTCTTGTACTCGAAGCGGCCACTGGTAAAGAAGTACAGCGTCTTGTCCAGGTCAAACGAGTAACTGCTGAAGAAGTGCCCCATCACAAACTCGTGGATGAGCTGCTTGTACTTCTGGTGCAGGTTCTGGAACTCGTGCATGGCCACAAACCGCTCTATGTTCAGGCCGTTGGGCAAGATATAATCGGGCCTCCGGCCGATGAACTGGATACACTCCCGCCCCGTAACCTCAGAGACGGTCGTCATGATGTTGGCGGCCTGGCCGGCGGCACGCTCCAGGCGGGCAATCACCTCTACGTTGAAGTGGCGCGCCTCTTTGAGCCAGTCTGCAAAGGGCAGCATGCCGTAGAAGTCGGGCGCGTTCATGGCCAGGTAGCGGCCCAGCAGCGTGGCATGGGTGGTGAAGATCGTCCGCACCGGCAGGTCTAAATGGCGCAGGGCGGGCAGGGCCGAGCCTGCCATCCACTCGTGGAAGTGGGCCAGCACGGTCGTATCGGCGTCTTTGAGCTGGCTGTAGTGGTAGAAGAACTCTTTGACCATCTGGCCAAAGGCCAGCACTTGGTTTACCAGGTTGTCTTGCGACTCTACGCTGAAACCATGGTCTGCCCAGAACTCGCCCCTTATCTCTCCCAGGCGGCCCATCGCGGTGTTGAAATCGAGCAACACCACCTTAGGGCGTCCCGTCACCAACCAGGTGCCATAGACGGCACCGTAGCCCAGCTCGCGCAGTTTATAAACGGTGCGGGCAATGGGGTCGTCGGCGCCCTCTATGGGCTCAAACTCGGCCATAGCCCCGGCGTGGACGTAGGGGCCGATGAGCAGGTAGTTGGGGCCCCACTCGCGCACGGCGGCGGGCACCTTGCTGCGGATAACGGTGTAAATGCCACCCAGTTGGTTGCAGACCTCCCAGGCTACTTCTATGAGCTGTTTGTTTGAGTCCAAAGTTTGGTGCATCGCCTCAGCCTTAAAACCGGATTTGGCTGGGGCTTAGGCAGGCAATTTAGGGCAAAACCCCGGCAAGTTCGATACAGACCCAGCGTAAATGCTGCCGCCAGGTTTTAGCCAAGGCGCTGCCCCTTTGGTCTATGGGCTAACAAGTTCTTTTTCAAGATTATAGTATAAGAAAAATACCAACCAACATATTTCTTAACCGTTACACAGGCTCCACCAAACCACCCCACCTTATGTTTTACCACGATAAAAGACTCCAGTACACCGTCCGGGTAGAGAAGCCCAACGCCAACTTTGCCCGCCTGCTGCAACAGGCCGTGGGCGGGGTAGAGGGCGAGATACGCGTGATGATGCAGTACCTCTTCCAGGCCTGGAACAGCCGCGGCCCGGCCAAATACCGCGACATGCTCCTCAACACCGGCACCGAAGAGATCGGCCACATAGAGATGCTGGCCACGGCCATCGCCCTCAACCTGGAGAAAGCCCCCAACGACCTCAAAGACGACATCGCCAACAGCAACGCCCTGGTAGGGGCAGTGATGGGCGGGCAAGACCCGCGCCATGTCCTCTCGGCAGGGCTGGGTTGTATGGCCGCAGATGCCAACGGCGTGCCCTTCAATGGATCGTGGGTGGTATCCACAGGCAACATCGCTTCGGATATGTATGCCAACGTGCATGCCGAGGCCAGCGGGCGCGTGCTGGCCACCCGCCTCTACGAGATGACCGACGACGCAGGCATGAAAGACATGCTCAGCTTCTTGATTGCCCGCGACACCATGCACCAGAACCAATGGCTGGCCGCGCTTGAGGAGCTGGGCGGGGTGCAGGGCGCGGTACCCATCCCCAACAGCTTTCCTGCAGAGAAGCAGGCAGAAGCGTTTGCCTACACCTATGTAAACACCTACATAGGCGAGCAAGACCAGGCCCAAGGCCGGTGGACCAACGGCCCTAGCATAGACGGCAAGGGCAGCTTCAGCCAAGAGAAAATCCGCGGCTTGGGAGACGAACCCCGGCTAGGCCCGCCCCACCCCCTGGCACACGCCCAGGCCGAGCAGATGACCGGCTCGGGCGGCAAGGATCTGCTGGAAAAGGTGTCGGGGATGTTGTCGTAGGGAACCAGGCCCGCTTTGTGCATGGGGCGCACCCCCTCACCCCCCAGCCCCCTCTCCCCCTCTAGGGGAGAGGGGGTGCTAATCCATAAAAGCTAGTTGTAGAATGAACTTTATGGATTACGAAGGAAAGCTGTACTAATTATTCGCGAAATTATCTATTATGGTCATAATCTAAATAGCCTGATAGTCTTTTGCTCCCCCTCTCCCCAGGAGGGGGAGAGGGGGCTGGGGGGTGAGGGGGTGCGCCCCCAGCGTATCGTTAGGTTAAACATGAAATTACCAATAATGCCAAACTGGTATAGGGGTTGCTTAAGGGCCAACTTTGCATTGTTGTTATGGTAACCGTTGCTGTCATCCTCTTCTTGCTGGGCTATGCGGCCATCGTGCTGGAGCATCCGCTCCGGGTAGATAAAACCGCCATTGCCCTGCTTACGGCGGTTTTATGTTGGACGGCCCTGGCCGTGCTGCCCCCACCGGCAGAGCTGCAAGGGGCGGTGGCCAATGAATTTGCCACGGGCCATGCGCTGGCGGGGCCCTGGCAGAGCTATGTCGTCAGCTCACTGCAGCACCACCTGGAGGGCGCGGCAGAGATACTCTTCTTTCTGCTGGGGGCCATGACGATCGTGGAGCTGATGGATGCCCACCAGGCTTTCGGCATCATTACAGACCGCATCACCACACGCAACGGGCGGCGGCTGATGTGGGTGCTGGGGGTGGCTACGTTTTTCCTATCTGCCCTGCTAGATAATTTGACCACGACCATCGTGGTGGCCTCGCTGGTGCGCAAGCTGGTGGCAGAGGCACGCCTGCGCTGGCTGTATGGGGGCATGATCGTGATTGCCGCCAACGCGGGCGGGGCTTTTTCGCCCATGGGCGACGTAACCACCACCATGCTCTGGATTGGCGGACAGATAACGGCCGGGCCGACGCTGACCCACCTATTTATTCCCAGCCTGGTTTGTGCGCTGGTGCCGATGCTGGTGTTGCAGCGGATGCTGCCCAAGGCGCTGGGTCCGCTGCCAGCCCTGGCTGCAGACCCCGCCACCCACGGCCGCACTTGCAGCCGCCGCGAGCAGTCTATCATGCTCTATGTGGGGCTGGCAGCCCTGGCTTTTGTACCCTTCTTTAAGGTGCTGACGGGCCTGCCGCCGGTGTTCGGCATGATGCTGGGCCTGGGCATCGTCTGGCTGGTGGGCGAGGGGCTGCACCGCGAGCGCCCCGGCGAGGAGCGCCGGGCCTTCTCTGCGGCGGCTGCCTTAAGCCGGGCCGACACCTCGTCGGTACTCTTCTTTTTCGGGATACTGATGGCCATCGGCGCGCTGGAGGCCCTGCACCTGCTGGAGCATCTGGCCGAGGCCCTGGTGGCCTCTGTGGGCAGACTGGATGTGATTGCCTACCTCATCGGGGTGGCCTCTGCCGTGATAGACAACGTACCGCTGGTGGCCGCCGCTCAAGGCATGTTCGAGCTGAACGTCTATCCCACAGACAGCGCCTTGTGGCGCTACCTGGCCTATGCGGCCGGTACGGGCGGCTCGGCGCTGATCATCGGCTCGGCAGCGGGCGTGGCCGTAATGGGTATCGAGAACATCACCTTCGGCTGGTATGTGAAGCACATCGGCGGCCTGGCTTTGTTGGGCTATACGGCAGGCTACCTGGTGCTGCTGGCCCTGGGCGGCTAAATGCCCCAGGTGGCCGGGCTTTGCCGCCAAGCCGCCAGCGATGCCAGGTCGTCGGCAGAGAACATGCCTTGGGCTTGGGCTACACGCAGCAGTGCGTCGTAGTCAGACAACGAAGAGAAGGGTACCCCGGCCTGGTCAAAGGCCTCTGTGGCCTGGGCAAAGCCGTAGGTGAAGACGCAGAGCATCCCCGCCACCTGCGCGCCCTCTGTCGCCAAGGCCTGGCAGGCCGCCAGCGAGCTGCCCCCGGTAGAGACGAGGTCTTCTATGACGGCCACCGGCTGCCCGGGCACGATGCGGCCCTCTACCTGGTTGCCCCTACCGTGTTGCTTGGCGGCGCTGCGTACGTAGAGAAAGGGCAGCGCCAGCCGCTCTGCCACCAGCGCCCCTTGGGGGATACCCGCCGTGGCTACCCCGGCAACGGCCCCGGCTGTGGGGTAGGCGGTCTTTAGGGCATCGGCCAACGCATCGGCTACCTGTTTGCGGGCGGCGGGGTAGCTCAGTACCAGGCGGTTGTCGCAGTAGATGGGCGAGCGCCAGCCGCTGGCCCAGGTAAAGGGGGCTTGCGGCCGCAGGATGACGGCCCCTGTCTCGAGCAGTAGGCGGGCGATGGCTTCGGCGTACATGGGGCAAAGTTGCGGGTAGGGCAGGGGCGTGGGCAAGCCGAGCATGGCATCTTCGCACCGCAAAGCGCCCCAAGACCTATGCTAGACCGTGCCACGTTTGCAGAAGTAATAAAAAACACGCCCCTGATAGCCCTAGACCTGATTGTACGCGATGCCGAGGGCCGCGCCCTTGTGGGCCTGCGACGCAACCAACCGGCTAAAGGCTATTGGTTTACGCCCGGCGGCCGCATCTACAAAAACGAGCGGCTAGACGATGCCTTCCGCCGCATCAGCCGCCAAGAGCTGGGCGTGGCTCTGGAGCGCAGCCAGGCCCGGCTGCTGGGCCTCTACGAGCACATTTATGACGACAATGTCTTTAATGCTGACTTCGGCACCCACTACGTGGTGAACGGCTACGAGGTGCAGCTAGACGCCGCTCTGGTGCCCGAGGCCTTTGCCACCCAACACCACGACGCACGCTGGATGACCATCGAAGGCCTGCTGGCCAGCGCGGAGGTGCATGAGAATACGAAGGCCTATTTTAGGAATTAGAAATTAAAAATTAAGAATTAAAAATTTAGGGTGCCGGGCTTGTCTGCTGTGCAATGACGGCCTACTGTGCAATGGCTTCGCCATTGTCACGTGCTCCTGCGAGGCTGTGCCTCGCTTTTGCAGCACCTTCACAGCTTCCTCCTGCCTATATTTGGGTATGCCCAGAATCAAGGTAACCATCCGCCCCGAAGACGTACAAGCCTTCTTTGAGTGGATAGGGGACCATGGGTATCCTATACCCATCGCTGATGAAGAGGACAGAAATGAGGGAGAGGCAGAAGTAGGGAGATGATTAAGAGTGTTGTCGATGCGAAAGAGAAGTAGGATAATCCTTAACCTTACCTTAAACTTAATTGGTTATATAAGAGATTGTTTATAAATATAATTGTGTTTAAACGTCGCCATTGATCTTGCCATCATTGTGTAAGAACTTTACCTTTCCACTTCGTACATTTTTTACTATGGCTTTGACAGTTTCTTGAGCATCAATTAGTGATTCAATTGGCTCGCTAACAGAAACCTGATAAGAAATTTTGACACCTTTTATTTTTACTAGTCCGAGATTTTTGCACCTCATATAAGCTTCAGGCCACTCAAATGTATGTACTTTATTTTCGCTTTTAAAGTTATGTGGAAGACTTTTGGCTATCTCATGAAGACTGGTGACAATTTTCCCACTATGGTTGTAAATATACACTGAATCCTCATTGATAGGATAGTTGATATCTAGTTCAAGATTTGACGTGTCAAACTTTCTATTTTCCAACCAGTCTTTATCAAACATTATTTCTCTTTGAATTATCGTTAATTTGCAAATGGATATATTTAAGCTTATACTTTTGATTCTTCCTTTCCAATCTTCCTCTATTGGTTCGCGTACCTCAATTAAATTGATACCATAATGATCAGCATATTTTATTGCACCTTCTTGGAAGGTGTTTCTACAAACAAAGATACCTGCTGAAATTCCAATGTCGTTGAGAACAGAATGGAAGTCTCTAATTTTACTTATAGATATATTTGCTTTATTGTAGCATTTGCATTCTATTGCAACCTTATGCTTAATCCCGGCTTGTTCAAATTCCCAATATATATCAATCTGATGCTTTTGCCCTGAGCGGCCAGAGATTTTTACATTGTTTTCAACATCTATGTTGTTGAGCCCTTCGTGCGATAGTATTGAATTGTAAACTTCTTGAATGAATTTTTCATAATCCCGGCCTTGTGTTTGTGCGTCCATTACAATATACTTTTTGTTTTAGGCAAATTTATACTGCCACCCCGTCACTCCAAACACCGCCCGGCACAGCCTTTGCACCCTACAATGGCCTAGGAACTTGTGACAGCTTGCCCGCGTTCGGGCAGCAGTTGTGTGCCATTATGACTGAATCGAACGTCAACCCTACCGACGAAACCACCTTGCACGCCCAGCCCGAGGCAGATGGGCAGGCCATGCCTGACAATGCGGCTGCCCCTGCTGACGCAGAAGCGCCTGAAGCCCCAGCCGACGAAGAAGCCAGCGCCCTGGCCGAGGCCCAGGCCCGCATTGCCGAGTACGACGACCGCTACAAGCGCCTCTTTGCCGAGTTTGAGAACTTCCGCCGCCGCACGGCCAAAGAGCGCATCGAGATGATTACCGGCGCCAATGCCGATCTGCTGCGCGATCTGCTACCTGTGGTAGATGACATGGACCGCGCCATCAAGGCACAGGCCGCCGGGCAAGAGGCTACCGCCTTTGCCGAGGGCATCGGCCTGGTGCACAACAAACTGAAGCAAACCCTGGAGCGCAAGGGCCTCAAACCCTTCGATGCCATCGGCCAACCCTTCGATGCCGACCGGCATGAGGCCATCACCCAGATTCCCGCCCCGACGGAGGCCCTCAAAAACTGCGTGGTAGATGAAATCGAAAAGGGCTACATGCTTGGCGAGAAGGTGCTGCGCTTTGCCAAAGTTGTGGTAGGCATTTAGTTTTTAGTGATTAGTTAAGAGTGAAAAGTTAAAAGTTGATTTTTTGCTCTTGGCTCCAGCCTTACTTGATTTTCTACGACTGACACGAAGCGCCCCGTCTGCTCAACTTTTAACTATTAACTCTTAACTTTTAACTCCCCCATCATGGCTGCTAAACGCGATTATTATGAAGTCCTCGGCGTGGGCAAGACGGCCGATGCCGACGAAATAAAAAAGGCATACCGCAAAATGGCCATCAAGTATCACCCTGACAAAAACCAGGGTGATGCCGCTGCCGAAGAAAAATTCAAAGAGGCCGCCGAGGCCTACGAGGTACTGTCTGACCCAGACAAGCGTGCCCGCTACGACCGCTTTGGCCATCAGGGCATGGGTGGCGCGGCCGGCGGCGGCCAGTACCAGAACATGGACGACATCTTCTCGCGCTTTGGAGATGTATTCGGAGATGAGTCGCCTTTTAGCCAGTTCTTTGGCGGTGGGGGTGGCCGGGGTGGCGCCTCGCGGCGCACGCGCAAGGGCAGCAACCTGCGCATCAAGCTAAAGCTGAGTCTGCAGGAGATTGCCCAAGGCGTAGAAAAGAAGGTGAAGGTGCGCCGCCAGGTGAGCTGCAAAGCCTGCGGCGGCAACGGGGCCCGCAACGGTACCGACCTGCGCGACTGTGGTACATGCCACGGCAGCGGCCAGGTGCGCCGCCGCGTGCAGACCATGTTTGGCGAGATGACCAGCGCCACCACCTGCCCCACCTGCCAGGGCGAGGGCCGCACCATCAGCCACAGCTGCAACGTCTGCCACGGCGATGGCCGCGTAGAGCAAGAGGAGGTCGTAACGCTCAACATCCCCGCCGGGGTAGAAGACGGCATGACGCTCTCTATGAACGGCAAGGGCAACGTGCCCAGCCGGGGCGGTATAGCCGGAGACCTGCTCATCGTCATCGAGGAAGAGGCCGACCAACTGCTCAAACGCGATGGCCAGAACGTGGTGTACGACCTTTACATCAACTTTGCCGATGCTGCCTTGGGCAACCCCGGCATCGAGGTGCCCACGCTAGACGGCCGGGCCCGCATTAAGATCGAGCCGGGTACGCAGTCGGGCAAGATCCTACGCCTCAAAGGCAAGGGCGTGGCAGACCTGCAGTCGGGCACGCGCGGAGACCAGTTGGTGTACGTAAACGTCTGGACACCCAAAGACCTCTCTGCCGACGAGCGCGACCTGCTGGAGCGTATGCGCAACAGCCCCAACTTTGCCCCCAAGCCCGGCAAGAGCGAGAAAAGCTTCTTTGAGCGCGTGCGCGAGGCTTTCTCGGGTAACTAGGCCTGTGATTACCCTGTAACGACGATGCCCGGGCTTAGGCCTGGGCATTGTCGTTGTATAGCAGATGGGTTGCCTTAGACGATCTCCAGCTCTATGGGCACGCTCAGCGCGCGGCTGATGATGCAGTTGGCTTTAGCCGCCTCTGCCACCTGCCTGAAAGCCTCTGCCGATACACCCTCTGCCGAGCCAGAGAGCGTCAGTCGCACACCGGTGATGCTCATCCCCGTAGCCGTTTTGTCTAAAACTACCACGGCATCGGTATGCAAATCGCGGGCAACAAAGCCTTGTTGTTGCAACGAAAACGCCACCGCCATCGTAAAGCAGCCCGCATGGGCGGCGGCCAGCAATTCTTCGGGATTGGTGCCTGGTGCTTCTTGGTTAAAGCGGGCGCCAAAAGTGTAGGGGGTAGAGGATAACACGCCTCCGGGGGCGCTCAGGGTGCCTTTGCCGTCTTGGCCGGTACCGTTCCATTGTGCGGTTGCTTTCCGTTTTAGCATAGTATTTAGGGTTACGCAGCGCACTCGGGCTGCCTGGCATAGTTACGAAATATGGAACATAAACCTTACCAGCGCTTACCTAAACATGGAGCACGCGGCATAACAACACACAATCGTTTTCATCCTCACATTAGGCCTTCATCAAGACATAGTCAGGCCAAGCAGACGATTTTGTGCGTAAAACCCTCCATTTGGCAACCCATCACCCGTTGGTCGAATACAGGCAACGCATAATACATCTTGGCCGTTTACTATTTAGCACATTTTTTCTGCCTAACGCGCTGCCCTCTTACACGCGTAACCTGAAGCATACTGTTATCGGCAGCGTGCCTTAAACAGCCCAATACTTTTGTCACAACGTATGACTCAGCAACTCATCCAATCGCTTCTGCCCATGGCGGCTATGGCTGCGCCCGTTCTGGGCTGGTTCTACTGGGCATCTCCCGTGCTGCAAGAAAACGGCGAGAACACTGAAACGGATCTGCTCAATGTGGTAGACGAGTTGGTGGGCTGCACGTGCCGCGCCTGCGTAGCACAAGCGCAGCTGGTGTCGCGTGCCAAATTCCAGCGTACGCCCTGGCGCAAGGGCCAAAAAGACGGCTACGAGCGCAGCCAAGAGGTCTTGGCTGGCCAAACCGACACCATCGAGCACCACCAAGGCTAAGGCTAACCCAACCGGCGGCTTGTCTGCCAGGTGGTAAACCGGCCAGCGTCAAAATCAGCGGCCTGGGGCACAAGGCTGTTGCGCCGCACCCGCCCGCTGGCGTGCAGGTAGTTTCCATCGCCCTCGTACACGGCTACGTGGGTAATTTTCTGCGGTAAGTCACCAAAAAAAAGCAAGTCTCCCGGTAGCAAATCTGCCGGGTTTTTGCTTTCTATGGGGGTGCCCAAGGCCACCTGCTGGCTGGCATCTCTGGGCAGAGCCAGGCCGCAGAGCCAGGCGGCCAGTTGTACCAACCCGCTGCAATCTATGCCCCTGGGGCTAGTGCCGCCCCAGAGGTAAGGGGCCCCCATCCAACGGCGGATGTGTGGCAACATATCGGCCGCCGCAAAAGCGGTGGGCCGCTCTGGCAACAGTACCTCAGAGGGCAGGTATCCGCGGCGCATATCAGGTGTATAGACGGCAAAGCCGCTCACAGCCAGATCTACCCAGCGATCTCCCACGCCCAGCATACATCCTGCCGTTACGTCGAAGACAGGTTCCGTCCGGTCGTAAGGGTCTGCCCAGGCCTGGGCGTAGTTGGCGGCGACGATCCACTTGGGCAGGGCGGCGTAGCCGGTGTTCCAGCATGGGTTGGCGGGCAGCAGATGCTCGCGATGCAGGTAGCCGAGGTAGCCGTCGTCAGTGCGCACGCGCCACCAGTCTGGCCCGGCCCGCTCAAGCACATCTACACGGCGGCCCATCAGGGCCTGGCTTAATTGTTCGGCTGCCTGCCGGGGCTCGGCCCGCAGAGGCGCTACAGATACCGTTACCAGGCCTGCTGTCTTGGCACCAAGCGCCACATCAGGCAGCAGGCGGATGGGCAGTTCTTGCCCCAAGTGTCGGCGGGCGGCCAGGGCCAGGGCTTCGTCGGTAGAGACGATTACCGCCCCTTCTGGCAAATTGCGCACCTCCAATACGTGCGCCCGTGCGTCAAACGGTGGCAGGTTAGGCTGGGCCATGGTCTAGCACTTGGGCAAGGCGGTCGGCCACGCGCTCCAAATCGTCGGGTAGTAGGTTGCTGCCGCTTGGCAGGCAGAGCCCTTGGGCAAACAGCCGCTCGGCGGTGCCGTCGCCCACGTAGGGTGCATCGGCAAAGACGGGCTGCAGGTGCATGGGCTTCCACAAGGGCCGGCTCTCGATGTTGTCTGCCTCCAGGTGCAGGCGGATGTCCTCTCGGGTGATGCCACCCGTCAGGGCAGGGTCCACCAAGATGCACGTCAGCCAGCGGTTGCAGAAGCTGCCCTCCGGCTCGGGCAGAAACTGTATGCCTGCCCGCTGGCCAAACCGCTTGTGGTAAAACGAGAAAACTGCCCTGCGCTGGGCGATCCGGTCTGGCAACACTTCCATTTGCCCGCGGCCAATGCCAGCCAGCACATTGCTGAGGCGGTAGTTGTAGCCTATGTGGCTGTGCTGGTAATGCGGGGCAGCATCTCGGGCCTGCGTGGCCAGAAAGCGCGCCTTCTGTATGGCAGCGCCGTCGGCCCCCAGCAAGGCACCACCACCCGATGTCGTGATGATCTTGTTGCCGTTAAAGCTCAGCACCCCATAAGTGCCCAGTGTTCCGCAGGCCTGGCCCTGGTAGGTAGAGCCGAGCGCCTCGGCGGCATCTTCGATCAAGGGCAGCTCTGCCTCTTGGCAGATGCGGCGGATGGCTTCCATCTGGGCGGGCATACCGTATAGGTGTACCGCAATCACGGCCCCGAGCCGGGCACCCGCCTGGCGGCGCTCGGCAATGGCCTGGGCCAAGGCCTCGGGGCTAAGGTTCCAGGTTTCAGCCTCGGAGTCTATAAACACCGGCTTTGCTCCCAGATACACAATCGGGTTGGCAGAGGCCGAGAAGGTAAAGCTCTGGCACAGCACCTCTTGGCCCGGGCCTATGCCGGCCAGCACCAGTGCCAGGTGCAAGGCAGCCGTACCACTGCTGAGGGCCGCCGCATGGGCGGCCCCGGTAAAGCGGCAAAGGTCTTGCTCAAAGCCGTCCACATGGGGGCCCAGGGGGGCTATCCAGTTGGTGGCAAAGGCCTCGGCCACATAGTGTTGCTCTGCCTGGCCCATGTGCGGAGAGCTTAGCCAGATTTTGGGTGGGGTAGGGCGCGTCATCCAGAAGACAAAGGTCGGTGCTGCACGGCTATTAGCCGTTGCCAACGGGGCAGAGGTGCCATAAACGCAAGCGCCCTGGCCCTTTTGTGCGGGGCCAGGGCGCAAGAGGTTGAGCAGGCGGCTGCCCTAGAGCGAGCGTACCAAGGCCAGGGCCCCGCGGCGCTGGTGGCGCGCCAAGGCGCGGTTGAGGGTGTAATGCTGTGTGCGCTGGGCACGGATCCTGGCCATGGCCTGGATGGCATCGTAGCGGGCATAGACGGTCCGCATCTGGGTGTGTTGGGCCAAGAGGTAGGGTACGAACACCAGGGCACCAAATACCAACAACGCACCCGCTACAGAAAAGGCCAATTGCGCTACCAGCGGAGAGCTCTGCATACCGAAAACCACGCTAACAATTGCCAAACCCGGCAGGCCCAGAGAGAATACCATCGAAAAGGTGCGGAGGGCGATGTGCTTTTGTATCATGGTGGTTTGAGGTTTGTGGGTACGGTTGGCGTTTTGCTGAAAGAGAGGCGGTGGGCAAGGCGTTTGCGGCAGCTGGGCTGCGGCTTTGGCCGTGTTGCCTACACCAATGTTAGGCCCTGCAGGCGGGCTGGTGCAAACGATTGCATGGCTGCCGGGCCTAAGGCCTGCCTTGCCGATGTAAGTTTTGGCCAGAAATCTGACTGGCAACCCCCCTAACGCAGCTAAAGCCTTGGCTTACTGCCCAATAGAGCGCTGGTTGTTGTTAGCATAACACTGCATGCACCCGATTTAGTTGGTGCAAACCTGCTAAACTTTCGGGCTGATGTTTGCCACTTTGGCAATGAATCTTGTCCGCATCCTTTGTTATGCCATAATTATAATTTTCTTATATTTAATTAACCGTATTCTCAACCTGCTATAAGGCAAGTTCGATAGTTTTTTATATCTTGCAAGAAATGCAAGCAATCTGCCCTGCTGCTGGGCAGGGCTTGCTACGCCTCTGGCGCAGTGTCTTCGTCCCCCAGGTCGTCTGGCAGGTGGTCTAGGTCTGGGGGCAATTCGATGTCTTCTTCATCGCCTTCGCTGGCCTGCTCTGCTGTAAGGGTATGGGCGATAGCGGTATCCTCATCTTCTGGCCCGGCCGGCTCGCGGAACTCCTCTGGCACACCTTCGATGTCCTCGCGCCCGCGGAACTTCTTGTCCTTCACGTTGCGGTTCAGAAACAGGTTCAGCTTGTCAAGGTCATAGTTGGTCTTCACCTCTCCAAAGCTGTTGATCTCTACACTAAAGCCAGCCAGGTCTGGGTGCACGCGGGGCTGCTCGGGCTTTTTGCGGGGGGGGCGTTTGTTGCTCATCTTATGAGAGTGTACGTCATAGCCTTGGCCTTGGGTTTTGGGCGTAGGCAGACCATCTTTACCTCTACAAGACGAGTGCCAGGCAGCTTGCCAAGCAAGCGTTGGTACAGGCAATTCTTCTGGATATTGCTGAACCATGGCCTTAGTTTTGATGTCTATCTATTACTAACCAGCCTAACAATCTTATGAAACTGTTTGCCATGGCCCTTGTGGCCGCTATGCTGACGCTGGGCACCGCCTCGCGCATCAATGCTGACACCACCACCAAAAGCGAGTGCTGCGGCACGGGCGCAGCCTGCTGCTACCCCGGCAGCCCTTGCTGCGAGTAATCGCGGGCCCTTTGGCCCTACACAAAAAGCCTCTGGCCGCCTATTCGGTAGCCAGAGGCTTTTGCATTAAGACGCAAGCCGCACTAGTCGATCTTAAAGCGTGTAAACCACTGGCTGTCGTTAAGTACGATGCCGAGTGTGAAGTTGACGTATGCCTCGCGGAAGCTGCCTGCTTCGGTAGGCCCTTGGCGCAGGCCCAGGTTTAGGTTGGTGTTTACCACCGGCCGGGTGTAGCGGGCCTCTTTGCGGATAACGGGCCAACCCAGGCCCAGCGTCAGGCCTATGTCTTGCATGCGCGTACCGTTTACGCTAAAGGGCAGTTGCCTGCCATACAGCCCCGCCCGGTAGCTGATGTAATTGCGATACCCTTGTCCGTTTACGTTGGGCACCCACTCTACCCCGGCAGAGCCTCGCCATGCGTCTTGCAAATTGCCGGGCGTGCCCAGGGGTACTACGCCTGCCCAAAGCTCGCGCACCAGATCTACCGCTACCGTATAACGCTGCGGCTGCTCGAAAGAGAGGCCAGCCCGCAGCGAGCGCGGTGCCTGCAGCAGCCCGTTTTGCATCCGCAGCAGCGTGTCTGACGATAGAAACGTGCGTGTGCCGCTCAGTGCGTTGATGGAGTACCTGTCCAGCACGATCTCGTCTTGCGTGCGCAATTGGCGGGGCAAGTCTGCCACCAGGCCCAGGCCGATGCGCTTGCCGCCTGGCAATTGCAGCCTGTACGTAGCGCCCACCCGGGCCGACACGTCTGACACGCGGCTGCTGGTGCTGCGCGCCAGCCCCAGCGTATTAAGCTCTACCTCTGAGTAGCGCTGCTGGGTGCCAAACCAATATAGGCCCTGCGCCCCCAGCGTAAGCCCTTCTGCCAGGCGCACGCTGGCCGCCACCATGGCCTGAGAGATAGCCCCGCGCCCCCCAAAACTGTTGCGGAACGATACGTTGGTATCTGCCGCCAGGGGCCGGGCAGCGCTCACGGTATAGTCTATGGCGCTAAACTGGCGCAGGCCCAGCGCCAGCGTTACAGGCTCTGCAATGGGCAGGGTCATGGTAAAGTGCATGGGTGTAAAACGCGCCGCCGTTACACTGCCGGCCCCGCTGCGCCCATGGCGTATGCTGGTGCGTAGGCCTACCTCTAGGTTTACCTGCCGGTTATACCAAAGGTTGGCCGGGTTAAGCAGGCTGATGTGCTCTCGGCTGGGGGCAGCGGCACCGGCCTCGCCCATGGCTTGCTCTCGGGTGCTGCCGTCGGGCATTAGCTCGCCAAGGCCCAGCTCAGAGAGGGGGGTATTGCCGATAGAGCCCAGGTTGTTGCTCTGGCCCATGGCCCCAAAGGGTAGGGTGGTGGCCAGGCCCAAAAGCAGGCAGGCAGAAAATCGGGGTATCAGCTTCAAAATGCAGATGCTATAGAGGCAGCGCCAGGGCTTACAAATTGCCCGCCGCACAAGAGTACGCCCACCCCGGCCGCTTTATTGCCTGGCTTAGGCAGGCACGGCCACGGTTTGATACCAGTAGAGCAATAGCTGCCCCTCTGGCACCAGATTGGGCAATACAAAGATGGGCTCTGCCAGCCGCTGAGCGAAAATGTACGCCCCCCCGCCCGTGAGCGCCGTCTGCAATCCCGGATGCTGCGCCGCCAACCCCTGCTGGAAGGCCTGCACCTCGAAGATGATGCCGTTGAGGGCCCCGCTCATCATGCAGTCTTCTGTAGAGAGGCCCGCCAGCGGAGCCTCTTCTGCCGGTTGCAGCAGGGGTAGGCCTGCCGTCAGTTGGTGCAGGGCCCGCAGGCGCATCACCAGCCCTGGCGATATGGCCCCGCCTACGTAGCGCCCCTGGGCGTCTAGCACGTCGTAGGTGAGGGCCGTGCCTGCATCCAGCGCCAGAAAAGGCGGTTGCAGGTGCAGCAGCGCGCCGGCCAAGGCGGCGATACGGTCTGCCCCCAGCGTGGCAGAGCGGTACTGGTTCTCGAAAGGTAGCCGCAGGTGCAGGCCTACCTCCAGGCAGTGGGTAGGGCCTTGCAGCACCTCTAGGTAGGCGTCTCTGCCCTCGCCAACGGCACATACGATAGATCCGACGGGCTGGTACTTCTCTACCCAGAGGCGGGCCGTGTTGGGGGTAAAGAGGCGGTCTTCGGCTACCAGGGTGCCATTTGCAAACAGGCAAGCCTTGGCGCGGCTGTTACCAATGTCGATGCACAGCACCGGCTCGGGCCGCTCAATCAATGCGCGGAAATTCATGCAGGGCCAGTCGTTTCTAAAAGCAAAATCGGAGGAGAAAGAGGCAAATCCGGTGCCAAGATGCTATACCATAGGCAAAGAAGCGCAACCTCAATCCCATTCTACCACTACCGGGCAATGGTCGCTGTGCTCGGCCTCGCGGGCCATGCGGGCTGCTTTCAGGCGTGCCGCCAGCTTTGCTGTGGCCGTTATGTAGTCTATGCGCCAGCCTATGTTGCGCGCCCGCGCCCCGGCGCGGAAGGTCCACCAGCTGTAGTCTCGTCCGTCTGGGTGCAGGTGGCGGTAGCCGTCCGTAAAGCCTGCCTGCAGGTATTGCGTCATCCAGGTGCGCTCTTCTGGCAGAAAGCCGCTGCTGTTTTTATTGGCCACCGGGTTGTGGATGTCTTGCTCGGTATGGGCGATGTTAAAATCGCCTACAATAAAGAGCTCTTCGTAATGGCTGGCCATCTGCTGGGCAAAGGCCATAAAGTCTGCCAGCCAGGCAAACTTAAAGTCTTGCCGTACCTCGCCGGTGGTGCCGCTGGGCATGTAAACGTTCAGCACGGCCTCGCCCGTGCAGAGGTGGACGAGCAGCACGCGGCCTTCCAGGTCGTAGGCTTCTATGCCGCAGCCGATCTGCACATGGCGCGGGGCCTGCTTTACCAGGGTGGCTACGCCGCTGTACCCCTTTTTGGCGGCCGGGTGCCAGTACATCTGGTATCCTAAGGCCTCTAGCGGGGCCAGGTCTACGTCGGCCTCGGTGGCCTTAATTTCTTGCAGGCAAACCACGTCTGGCGCCTCGGCGGCCAGCCAATCTGCCAGGCCTTTGCGCAGGGCGCTACGCAGGCCGTTTACGTTATAAGAGACGATTTTCACAACCGGGGCGTAAGCTACCGTATGGTGGGCAAGGTAAGGCCATCTGTAAGCGCACCTGCCAGGGCTTGTAATTGCACCAGGGCCTTTTGCCACTTGGCATGCAGTGCCACCAGCTTTACCTCAGACTCTATCAGCTTCGTCTCGCGCGTGTTGACCAAGAACAGAGAGCTCTCGCCCAAGTTGAACTTAATGGACTCGCCGTCTCGCAAGACGCGGTAATTGTTCACCATCCGCGCCTGGGTCTCTATCATAGAGCGGAAGACGGACAGGTCGTTGCGGGTTTGGCGGTAGGCTACCTCAGCATCCCGCTCGGCTTGCTTTAGGCCCAGGCGCGCCTGCTCGGTTTTGATGCGGATCTGGGCCAGTTTGCCCCGCTCTTTGCGCAAAAACAGCGGCATGGCCAAGTCTAGCCCAAAGCGATAGTTGTTACGAAAAAACGCGGCCTCTGGCGGCGGGAGCGACGAGCCGTACTTGTTAATAAACTGATACTTGATGTCTGCCACGGGGCGGAAGTTCTCCAGCGCCAGGCGGCGGTCAATGTCTAGCTGTTGCAGCTCTATGCGTTGGCTGGCCAGGTCTGGGTTCTGGCTCACGATCAGGTCTCGGCCTGCGGCGGGGTCTGGCCCCAGCAGGGCCACCTGCGGCATGGCAAATGCCTCGGGCGAGGTAAGCGAGTCTATCGGATCTACCTCTTTGCTGCCCTCCCACAGGTAGCGTTGTAGTTGCATGCGGGCATTGCGCAGCTCGTTTTGGGCCTCCAGGTATTGGTTGCTGCGGTCTTGCAGCAAGATCTCGGCCTCTACGGTGTCGATGGCGGCCTCCTCGCCCACGCGGAATTTCTGCCGCACCCCGTCGTAGCGTAGTTGTGCCAGATCTACCCCCTCTCGCAAAAACTGCGCCTGGTGGTAGGCAAAGTAGAAGCTCCAATAGTCTTTGGCGGCCAGGCTCAGCACCTTGTTGGCGTAGGCGCGCGTAAGCTGCTCGCCCAGTTGCACCGCGTTTTTGCCTTGCAGCACGGCGGCCCGCCGGGCGTCTATAAGCAGGCCGCGGCCTGCTTGCAGCTCAATGCCGCCAAAGTAAAGGCCCGGGCCGCTGGTAAAGTTCTCTCCGCTTACAAAGGGGCCTCGGCCAAATTCGTAGCCGCCCGTCAGGTTTAGGCCGGCCCGCAAGGGCACCAGGCCTTTTGCCTCAGACACGTCGTAGTACACAAGCCCGTCTTGCCGCTTTTGGGCATTGAAGTAGCTCAGCTTCGGGTCGAAGTTGCCGCGCGCCTCCAGCAGTTGGGCCTCGCCGAATTTGCGGTAAAGCACCGCCTGCCGCACCAGCGGATGAGACTCGGCCACCCGCTCAAAAAAGCGGCGCTGGGTTAGCGTTCGCCCTTGGGCTGATAGCGGCCGCAGCGTAGCCCCCGGTGCGGGCGTACCCGCCTGCGGGCTAGGTAAATTGGTTTGCCCCAGGGCCGGGCCCGCCAGGGCGAAGGCCAGGCCGGCCAACCCCAAGGCAAACCGGCACAATGGCCGTAAGACGATGTCTGGTAAGGTCACGACGATTACTTGGCCTTTTTTTCGGGGATACCAAAGTCTGCACCCTGGCCTTTACGCTCAGCGCCAGGGATGGCCGTGCTGGCACCATAGCGGGCCATATTGGGCGGGAAACCGTTGAGCTGACGCCAGATTTCGTAATAAATCGGCACGAAGTTGAGCATGGCCCAACCCTTGGCCCCAGAGCCCAGGCGGATCTCGTCTGGCCAGGGCTCCAACGTTTGGTCTGGCTTGATGAGCACCCGGTAGAGGCCATTGCTGCTGGCTACAAAATCTACCACGGCCAGCCTGCCGCCAAACGTGCCAACAGATGCATTGGGCCAACCCGAAAACTGCAGCGCAGGCCAGCCGTCAAACTCGATACGCACTTGCTGGCCGAGCTTGAGCAGGGGCAAGTCCATCGGGCGCACAAACAGCTCTACGGCCCGCTCGGCCTTGCTGGGCATGATGGTGGCGATGGGCTCGCCGTCTTTGACGTTCTCTCCAATGCCCGCCTTCAGGGCCCTCACGATGATACCGTCTTGCGGAGCCAGTACATGGTACTGGTCTTGCCGCACGCGCACGCTGGCAATCTTGTTTTGCAGTTTAGACAGGTCTGCGTCGGCCTCAGAGAGTACGGCCCGCTTGTAACTACGCTCGCCGTCTGTCTTGTTGATTTTGTCGGTGTACTCGGCCCGCACGCTGTTGAGCTCTATGCGCGCATTGATGAGCTCGTTGCGGGTATTGAGCAGCTTATTCTCGCTCTCCACCATGTAGGCAAATTTCTCTTGCAGGCTCTGCCGGCGCTTTTCAAGGTCTGTCAAAGAAATAAGGCCGTTCTTCTCATACAGTTCCTGAAAACGGTCGAACTGCCGCTTGGCGAGGGTGTATTGCACCTTTTGCGCCTCGTAGTTAGCCGAGTCGATAATCACCTTGTTGCGGGCCTGCAGCAGCTTGTTGCGCGTTTTGCGCAGGCTTAGGTCTAGGCCTTGCTGCAGGGCCACCAGCTGTGCGCTGGCAAACTCGATCTGTGCCTTGGTGCTGTTGATATAAGCCTGTTTGGCGTTGAACTGCTCTTGCAGGCGCACCAGCAGGTTGGGGTCAAAGTATTCGTCCTTAATCTCGGTAATGGTCAGCAGGGTATCGCCCCGGCGCACGGGCTGGCCCTCGGCCACGTGCCAGCGTTGAATGCGCCCGCCTATGATGTTTTGTACCGTCTGTGGGCGGTGGGCAGGGTCAAACGCGGTTACCGTACCCTCGCCGAAAACGGACTGCTGCCAGGGGATGAACGATATAACAATCAGCAGAAAGAACAGGCCCATCAGCCAGTAGCCCACGCGCCGGCCAAACTTGGGGGTGCGTAGGTTGTCCAGGCTGGTCAGGCGTATTTCTTCTCGGGCAAAGGCGGGCACCTCGCGCGCCTCCAGCCCGATCTCTTCCATCACATCCTTTTGGGCTGCTTTGGGGGTGTGTTCGTTTTTCATGGAGTGTAGGCGCTTATTGGGCGGCGGGGGTGGGGTTGGTCAGGTCGTTTACCAGAGCAGCGTCTTGCCGCCAGATGCCATCGGCAGAGAACACAATCACGGTATTGGTGCGGGCATACTGGGCCAGCACCTCTACCATCCGGCTCTTTTGCCCCACCGTCATAAAGCGGACGTTGTCGCGGATGATCAACAGCCGCGGGGCCGTCATCAGGCGCATGGCCAGCGGCATAATTTCGGCCAGGTAGCCCTCTAGATTACGGCCTGCGGGCAGCAGGTTGTTGCGTAGCCCGTCGGGCAGGTTCAGGTAGTCTTCTTCGGCCCCGAGGCGCCGCATCCACAGCAGAAAGTCGTTGTAGCTGTAGTCTGGGTGCATCAGGCGCAGGTTGGTCTCTATGGTGCCCGCCAGCAAGTCTGCCGAGCCCGAGTAGAGGCCCAACTGCTGCCGCCAGGTAAAATTGTCCAGCTCGCGGATGGGGATGCCGTCTGCCAGGGCCACGCCCTGGTAATCTTCGTGGGCAGAGAGCAGGATGTCCGTCAGCGTATTGATGGTCTCTTGGTCGTGTACGTCCATCAGGTGCAGGCGGCCGGGCAGCAGGGCGGCGGTGTAATGCTGCAACACCGGGCGCCCGACGCTGTCTGCGGCAGAGAGGTCTCGCAGCACGATTTCGGCCCCGCGCTCGCCGTGGGGGTTGCGGGTGGTCAGGCTGGCGGCGCCATCTTCGTTCTCTCGGTAGAGGGCCGTTACGTGGCTGATTTTTTCGGTAGCCGTCAGCAGGTCGTAGATGGTATCCATGTAAATCACCAGCTTTTCTACCGAGCCCACCAGCGTGAGCACCACAAACTCGCTGGCCACAAACTGCCCCAGGGTGATGCGGTTATCTACCACCAGCACCACGCCTAAAATTAGCAGCCCGCCAATCACAAGCACCTTAAAGACGACGATCCAGGCATACTGGACGATGAGTATTTTAAAGTGCTTGTCGCGGTAGCTCAGGTAGGTGGTAACCAGCTTATCTGTCTGCCTGATAGCCTCCGCATGCGAGAAAAGGCGGGCCGGCCGCACCACCCGCGCCGTCTCTTCTAGCCAGAAAGCCACCTTGTATTTATAGGTACTCTCCTTCAGGCTGGTATAGAGGCCCTCTGGGCCTGTAAAGCGGAAGATGCCATACAGAAAAATGGCCAGAAATAGAATAAGAAAGATGAAGAACGGATGGTAAAACGACAGCAGCAGCAACCCCACCAGAATCTGAATAAGCGCCGCAGACAGGTCTATCAGCAGCTTGGGCAGGCTCTTTTGCAGGGTAATGACGTCGAAAAACCGGTTCATCAGCTCGGGCAGGTGTGACCCCCGCAGGGCGTCAAACCGCAGCCGCAGCAGAGAGAGCGTCATCTGAAAGGCCGTGCGCGCAAATACCCGCCGCTGCAAAATCTCTACCAGCCGTATCTGCATGATCTGCAACACCCCAGACATGGCCGAGGCCAGAATGACCAGCCCGATGAGCACGTACACACTCTCGAAAACCAGCCCGCCAGAAACCCGCGTAATGATGCCCTGTATGCCTAGCGGCAAGGCCAGGCCCACCAACGCCGTAAAAACAGAAAAGACGTAGATGAAACCGATGTCTTTCTTCTCTTCTGCCAGCAAAGCCAGAAACTTGCGCAGCGGCGACCTGTGGTCAGAGATGTGGTGGTCGTCGTGCGGGGCCTGAGAGCCGTGAGGCGCAGAGTTACTCATAGATGCAGAACAAAGGTGGCCAGTTGCCAAAAAGCCAAAGCGTTACCGGGCCGGGGCCCGCTCAAAAAAACCAGCAAAAAGCAATAAGCCGTTGGCCGACAAGCAAGCATCATGCCAACTGCCTGCACCCTGCTTTGTTTTTGTGTGAAGGTAAGGCCGCGCCGCGCCTTGCATCTGCCCCGCCATCTTGGCAGGGGCCGCTGCTATCTTTAGGCTATGAAATTTCAGTATTGGCTGGCACTGGGCTTGGTATGGGCCTGCTTTGGGGGCCTCCAAGCCCAGACGCAGGAGCCTTGCGGTACGGCGCTGGCTGTACAGAAACTGACGCCCGAGCAGCGCCGGTTTTTGCCCGGTGGCCAGGCCTTTGAGCAGGCATTGCGCGTGGGGGCCACCCAGCACGGCAGCCTGTGCGACTCTGGCATTGTGTACCGCATACCGGTGGTTTTCCACGTTGTGCACAACGGAGAGCCGATCGGCACCGGAGACAACATCGCCGAGGCCCGCCTGCAAGAGCAAATAGACATCCTCAACCAAGACTATCGCCGGCGCCCCGGCACCCTGGGTTTTAACACTGACCCCCGCGGCGCCGACGCCTGGATAGAGTTTTACCTGGCCTGCCGAGACCCACAGGGCAACCCTCACACAGGTATTAATCGCATCAATGGCCAGCGCGATACCTGGGTGTTGGCAGACAACAGCCTGAAAGACGTCATCAGTTGGCCTACAGACCGCTACCTCAACTTCTGGGTGGCAGACATCGAAGGCTCGGGCCTGGGATGGGCTACTTTCCCGGCTTCTACGCTGCCCGGCCTGCCCATCACCCAAGGGACAGACGGCGTGGTGATAGACCGCGGGGCCGTGGGCTACAGCACCACGAGCCGCCTTTACAACAAGGGCCGCACCGCCACCCACGAGGTGGGCCACTGGCTGGGGCTGCTCCACATTTGGGGCGACGGCGACTGCAGCGCCACTGACTTTTGCGAAGATACCCCCCCGCAAAACGGGTACTTCCTCCAGTGCCCCATCCCCAGTGCCCTGGCCTGCCCCGGCGAGCCTGCCCCCATGCAGCGCAACTACCTGCAATACACCCCAGACACCTGCATGAACATCTTTACCCGAGACCAGGTGTACCGCATGCGCTACGTGCTCTGCAACACGCCTGACCGTGTAACGCTGCGCAACCAGGCCCCCTGCACCACCCATACGCAGCCGCAGGCACGGCCCTTGTTCCAGATACTTTACCTGCCGGGCCTGGCCGGGCAGTTCAGGCTCGCCTTTGCCGAGGCAGGCCGGGCCCGCATTGTGCTCTACAGCGCCGACGGTAAGTACCTGTTAGACCAAACCGTAGACGCTGACCCAGGCCAACAGGTGAGCTACAACCTGAGCACCTTTGCCCCGGGCACCTATGCCCTTTTGGTTACCCAAAACGGCCGGCAAGAAGTCCGCCGCGTTGTAAACCGGGTCCGGTAAATAGGTAATCAGGCCAGGTAAGCTTGCCTTAGGGCCGATGCCCCTTCCCTGTGGGGCACGCAATTTTGGCCCGTGGTGCCCCAGCCTTGGCATAAGTTACGCCCCTGCTGATGCTTACTTCTGCCCTGATGGCCCGAACTTGCAGCCTGTTGCAATGAAGACCAAGGCCCCCAAAGCAGGTGCAGCCCCAGAGGCGGCCAAAGAGACGCCCCTGATGCGGCAATACAACGCCATCAAGGCGAAGCACCCGGGGGCGCTGCTGCTTTTTCGGGTAGGCGACTTTTACGAGACCTTCGGCGAGGATGCCGTGGCTACGTCGGCGGCGCTGTCCATCACGCTCACCAAGCGGGGCAACGGGTCGGCGTCAGAGACGGCCCTGGCAGGCTTTCCGCACCACGCGCTGGATACGTATCTGCCGAAGCTCATCCGGGCCGGGCACCGCGTCGCCATCTGCGACCAGCTCGAAGACCCCAAGTTGGCCGTCGGCGTCGTAAAGCGGGGCGTAACCGAGTTGGTGACGCCCGGCATCAGCCTGGCCGATGCCATGCTGGATGCCCGCAGCGCCCGCTACCTGGCGGCCGTACACCTGGGCGGGCCGCAGGTAGGCCTGGCCTTTCTGGACGCCAGCACGGGCGAGTTTCTCTGCGCCCAGGGCGATGCCGCCTTTGCCCAGAAGCTGATGCAGAGCCTGGCCCCGGCCGAGGTACTTTGCGCCAAGCCCCAGCGCCAGGCGCTGGACGAGCTCTTTGGGCAGGTGCAGGCCCCGTTCTACCTGGACGACTGGATCCTCCAGCCCGCCTTCGGCTACGACCTGCTGACGCGCCACTTTGCCACCCAGAGCCTGAAGGGGTTCGGCGTAGAGAACCTGCCCTACGCCATAGCCGCCGCCGGGGCCGTGCTCCACTATCTGGACACGACCGAGCACAAGCAGCTCTCGCACATCACGGGCCTGAGCCGAATAGACGAAGCCGGCCACGTCTGGCTAGACCGGTTCACCATTCGCAACCTGGAGCTGATAGAGCCCCAGCACGAGGGCGGCACCGCCCTGGTAGATGTGCTGGACAAGACCGTGGCCCCCATGGGCGCGCGCCTGCTGCGCAAATGGCTGGTGCTCCCGCTGACAGACACCGCCCGCATTGCCGAGCGCCACACGGCCGTGGCCTACTTCGTAGAAGATGCCGCCGCCACCGATGCCCTGCGCGAGCACCTGCGCGCCATGGGCGACCTGGAGCGCCTGGCCAGCAAGGTGGCCATGCGCCGGATCAGTCCGCGCGAGCTGGCCCAACTGCGGCGGGCCCTGCAGCAGGTAGAGCCCATGCAGCAACTGCTGGCCGCCAGCCAGGTGCATCCGCTGATGGCCCTGGCCGACAGGCTGAACCCCTGCAGGGTGCTGGCCCAGCGCATAGCCCGCACGCTGGCAGACGATGCCCCGGTCCAGGTGGCCCAGGGCGGCGTCATCCGCCCCGGCGTGCACCCCGAGCTGGACGAGCTGCGTCAGATGGCCTTTGCCGGCAAAGACTACCTGGCCGAGGTGCAACGCCGCGAGGCCGCCCAGACGGGCATCCCGAGCCTGAAAATCAACTACAACAAGGTCTTTGGCTACTACCTGGAGGTAACCCACGCCCACCGAGACAAGGTGCCGGCAGACTGGATCCGCAAGCAGACGCTGGTGAATGCCGAGCGCTATATAACCCCAGAGCTGAAGACCTACGAAGAGAAGATCACCACGGCCGAAGACCGCATCGGCCTGCTGGAGGCCCGCCTCTGGCAAGAGCTGGTGGAAGAGACCGCCACCTACGTGGAGGTGCTGCAACAAAACGCCCGCCTGGCCGCCGAGGCCGACTGCCTGGCCGCCTTTGCCGAGGTGGCCCGCGCCTACCACTACGTGCGCCCCCAGATGGTGCCCGGCCGCGAGCTGACCCTGACCGGCGCCCGACACCCCGTCATAGAGCGCCGCCTGCCCCCGGGCGAGGGCTACGTGCCCAACGACGTGCACCTGGACGAGGCCGAACAGCAGATCGTGCTGGTGACCGGCCCCAACATGAGCGGAAAGTCTGCCCTGCTGCGCCAGACGGCCCTGGTGGTGCTGATGGCCCAGGCCGGCAGCTTTGTGCCCTGCCAGGCCGCCACCATCGGCTGGGTAGATAAGGTCTTTACCCGCGTGGGCGCCTCCGACAACCTGAGCCGGGGCGAGAGCACGTTTATGGTCGAGATGACCGAGACGGCCTCTATCCTGCACAACCTATCAGACCGGTCACTGGTGTTGATGGACGAGATTGGCCGCGGCACCAGCACCTACGACGGCATCTCCATTGCCTGGGCCATTGTGGAGTATCTGCACAACCACCCCAAGGCCCGGCCCAAAACCCTGTTTGCCACCCACTACCACGAGCTATCTGAGCTGGCCCAGACACTCCCGCGCATCAAGAACTTCAACGTAAGCGTGCGCGAGGCGCAAGATAGGGTCATCTTCTTGCGCAAGCTAGAGCCAGGCTCGGCCGCGCACAGCTTCGGCATACACGTGGCCCAGATGGCGGGCATCCCGCTGGAGGTCGTCTCCCGCGCCGACGAGGTCCTCAAACACCTGGAGGCCGACCGCCAGCACAAAGGCGTGGCCGCCCGCGTGCGCAAGGTGCCCAAGCCCGTCCAACTGGCCATGTTCGGCTCCGAAAACCCCCAGGCGGAGCTGGCCTTCCAAGCCCTCCAAGCGCTGGACCTCAACACGATGTCACCCATCCAAGCCCTGCTCAAACTGGCCGAGTTGCAGAAGATGGGGAAGGAGTAGTCGGGCAGCGGAAGCTCGCCCGGTGCTCTCGCAAGCCTCCTGGCCGGTGCTAAGCAAAGTCTCTGACTTTGCTTTATGCCGCTGCAAGTCTCTGACTTGCAATCTATTATAGCATCCTCACAGAGCAGCTTCTACCGTCCCCAGCCCCGCCGATGAGCCGCGTCCGTCTGGCAAGTCGGAGACTTGCAGCGGCCAAAAGCAAGGTCAGAGACCTTGCTTAGCGGATGGCTTCTACGGTAGTCTCACGCTTGGCAAACTGCACCCCTCTAAAACGCAAAAGACCCGCCCTGGGACACTGATCTGACGGGAAGTGTGGCGAGTACTGTTGATGCAAACTTACGGATTTATAACGCCATATGATGTCGATTCGTGCCAAAAAAACGCAAGAAAGCGTAAGAGAGCGCAAAAGCACGCAAAAAACTGGCCTTGCTAAGCAAAGTCTCCGACTTTGCTTTTTGCCGCTGCAAGTCTTTGATTTGCAATAAGATACGATTTATAATAGCACAAAGTGAGCCGGTTGCCATGCAGGTGGTGGATGCAAGTCCGAGACTTGCAGCGGGCAAGGGTGATGGCCCGTTAAGGCAGGATACTAATCTTCAACTCCGCACAAATGCGGCGCTCTACATCTTTGATCTCCATGAACTGGCGGACCCATTGCTCGGCTTCGGCATCGTCGGTGGCGTAGGGGAGGGCGGCTTGTACCTCGGCCAGGCGGGCGCGTAGCTGGCGCAGGTTCAGGTAGCACAGGTGCCGGTAGGCGGCGTGGATCAGCGTCGGGCCCACTTCTTCTACCTTGACGCCCTTCTCAGCCCATTTGGGGCTGATGACGTAGCGGGGCATCACCAGCTCTTGGGCCAGGTTGCGCACGGCCGGGTCGGTGCTGGTGAGCAGGTGCTCGGGGCCGGGCTCCAGGCCGAGGGCCTTCAGCTTCTGAATCTCGCGCAGGGCCGAGGCCGCCGGCTCAGAGACAAATTCAATCTCGGCCAGTTCGTTGAGCAGATATCCCAGCAGCGTAAGGCCCTCCACAGGCCGGTGGCCGTGGTTCAGGATCAGGCGGATGGCTTCCGTCTCTTGCAGGGCAATCTGCTCGTGGGGCGAGAGCGCATCCAACAAACTGCCGATGGCAGGCTCCTCTACCGCTGCCGGAGCGATCGGGACAGGTGCTGGCTGGGCGGGGGGCAAAGGTGCCTCTCCCAAAGGAGCGGGTGGTGCGCCCCAATCCACCGGGTCGGGCCCGAAGGGGTCATAGTCCTCAAACTCCGGTGGCAGCGGAGGTGGGGCATCATCGGGCAGGCCGCCGGGGGGCAGCACGCCGGGGGGCAGGTCCAGCTTGGGCGGGGCTTGCGGAGGAGGCGCGGGTCCCTCCCGGCGCTCGCGGCGCTCGGCCTCGCGGGTGCGCTCTCGCTCGCGGGCACGCTCCATGCGGGCGGCCTCGGCGCGCAGGGTCTCTTCGGTTACCTGCAGCAGCCGCGCCGCCTCGTGGATGAGCACGTCCTGCTTCATCCGGTCGGGCATCAGGGTGATGGTGCGCACCACCTCGGCCGCCACGCCCGCCCGGCGGAAGGGGTCTTGCCCGGCCTCTTGCAGCAGCACGCGGGCCTTAAAGCTCACAAAGTCTTGTTCGTGGGCACGGGCATAGTCGTCAAACGCTTGGGGGCCGTGGGCCTTTAGGTAGCTGTCCGGGTCGTGGTTGTCGGGCAGCGAGAGCACGCGCACGGCCAGGCCTTCTTCCAGCAAGATGTCTATGCCCCGCAGCGCCGCTTTGATGCCGGCCGCGTCGCCGTCGAAGAGCACCGTCACGTTCTCGGTATAACGGCCCAACAGTTGGGCCTGCTCTTGCGTCAGGCTCGTGCCCGAGCTGGCCACGGCACGCGCAATGCCTGCCTGGTGCAGGGCAATCACGTCCAGGTAGCCCTCCGTCAGAAAGACCTGGTCTGCCTTGCGGATGTCTTGGCGGCTTTGCCAGAGGCCGTAGAGGATGCGGCTCTTCTGGTACACGGCAGACTCGGGCGAGTTGACGTATTTGGCCAGCTTGGCATCCTTGCCCAGGATGCGCCCACCGAAGCCCACCACCCGCCCGCTGGGCGTGTAGATCGGAAACATCACCCGGGCGCGGAACCGGTCGTAGAGCGAACCATCGTCGCGGCGCAGGCTGAGGCCGGCCTGCTCTAGCACGTCGGCCGTGTAGCCGTCTTTGAGGGCCTGCTTGGTAAAGGCATCCGACGCATCCGGGGCCCAGCCTATGCCGAAGGCCTCTTGCGTGGCCGGCAAGATGCCGCGCTCTTTGAGGTAAGGCAGGGCGATGTTGCGGCCTGCCTCTGTGCCGGTCAGTTGCTTGCGGTACCAGCCCGCCGCATACTGCAGGGCCACCATCAGCGCCTCGCGGGCTTTGGCCGAGTCAGAGTCCTGGTCGTAACTGCCCTGGTCGTACTCCAGCGTTATGGAGTACTTGCGGGCCAGATACTCGATGGCCTGGGCAAACGTGAGCCCCTCGATCTCCATCACAAACTGCACCGAGTCTCCGCCCTTGCCGCAGCCGAAGCACTTGTAAATGCCCCGCTCGGGGTTGACGTTGAAGCTGGGCGACTTCTCGTTGTGGAAGGGGCAGCGGGCAATCAGGTTGCGCCCCCGCCGCTTGAGCGAGACGAAGTCTCCCACCACCTCGGCAATGTCTGCCGTGGTGGTTACCTGCCGCAGGATGTCTTCTTTGATGCGCATGGCTCTGAGGCTGCCCGGGCCGGCGGCAAGGTATCCTTACGTGCTAACCCATCGGCTAAGATACCACCCCCCAACCGGCAGGCCCGCAGGCCGTATAAATGGCCATAGCGGTGCCTGGGCATCGAGTATGCCGGGGCGCACCGCTAGTTTTGCCCAACCTAAAACAACTCTGAATCTGTATGAAAAACCTGCTACGCATCTGCACCCTGTGCCTGGCCTTGGGCTTTGCCCTACCTGCCGCCCACGCCCAAAGCAACAAATGGGGCCTGGGTCTGCGCTTCGGCTCGCCGACGGCCTTCACCCTCAAGCGCTACCTCTCTGAGCGCAACGCCCTAGACATCAACCTGGGTGTAGGGCAACGCGCCTGGCGCGACAACAGCTACGGCCGCTACCGCAATACTGGCTTTTCGGCCATGGTCAACTACCTCTGGCGGCAAGACGTCGGTGGGGCCAGCGGGCTGGAATTTTACTATGGCGTGGGCGGCTTGCTTTCGGTACGCAGCTATTACTATGACGACCGCCGCAACGACGTGTATAACACCCGCGCGGGCCTGGGCGTCACCGGGGCCGTGGGCCTGGAGTACTTCATCCCCCGCGCGCCCATCAGCCTTTTTTTAGAGGCTAACCCCTACGTGGAGGTGTTCCCGGCCCCGTTCTGGGTCAACCTCGGCGGTGCTTTGGGGGGGCGGTTTGTATTCTAAGTATGCAATCAGACTTAAGCAGCAGTTAGTGGCAGGTCAGATTTTCGTCTGGCTTGGCCCTACCTTCGCCAGGTATGTCTGCCGCACGCGACGAGATCCTGGCCCGCATCCGCCAGGCCTTGCAAAAGCCCGACCTATACCAGCCCGCCGAGCCCGACTGGAAGGCTGACCTGTATGTGCCCGCAGAGGCCAAAGACCTGGCCGTGCAATTTGCCGACGTGTTTGAGAGCCGCGGCGGGCAGCTTTACTTCGTAGAGCACCCCGACGCATTTTTTGCAAGGGCAAAAGCCCTGGCAGACGAGCGCGGCTGGCAGCGGCTGGCCTGCTACGACGACACCCTGCAACAGTGGCTTGGCGCCGCAGGCATTGCCTACGACGGTACAGATACCCGCCTGGCCGAGGCCGAAGTAAGCTTCACCTTCTGCGAGGCGCTGGTGGCACGCACGGGCTCTGTGTTGGTAAGCAGCACACAGACGCGGCGGCTGACGATTTACCCGCCTATTCATGTAGTGGTGGGTTTTGTGAGCCAGATCGTGCCAGACATCGGCCATGGCCTGGCGTATCTGCGTCAGCTTTATCCGCAAGGGCTGCCCTCTATGCTCTCTTTGGTAACGGGCCCCAGCCGCACCGCCGACATCGAAAAGACGCTCGTGCTGGGTGCCCACGGCCCCAAAGAGCTGATTGTTCTGCTGGTAGACGATACCGCCGAAGAGCTGGCCTAGCGGCCTTCCATCTCCTCTTTATAATCTCTGAAGGCGCGGTATATCGCCGAGGCCAGATACACCTGCCCTTTCTTAGAGGCCAGGTACTTCTCTTCTTCTGCGTTGGTCAGGTAGCCGGTCTCAATGAGGGCAGAGGGCATGGCCGTCTTCCACAGCACAATGAAGCCGGCCTGTTTCACGCCCCGGCTCACACGGCCTCCTCGCCGGGCAAACTGATCTTCTACATGGCTGGCAAAGCGTAGCGAGTTGGTAATGTGCGCACTCTGCATGTTAGAAAAAAAGATATGCGCCAACGGCGACTTGGGGTTGAACCCGTCGTACTTCTGCAAATAGTCTTTCTCTAGCAGAATGGTGCTGTTCTCGCGCTTGGCCACGTCTAGGTTGCCTTTGTTCACGTGGGCACCCATGCAGTACGTCTCGGTGCCATGCATAGACGCCTTAGAGATGGCGTTGCAGTGGATAGAGATAAACAGGTCTGCGTTGTTGCGGTTGGCAATGGCAGCGCGCTCGTCTAGCGGAATGAAAACGTCTGTCTTGCGGGTGTAAATGACCTTGACGTTGGGCATGTATTGCTCAATCACGTCGCCCAGCTCTAGGGCAATGGCCAGGGTAATGTCCTTTTCGCGGTGCTTTTTGCCGTGGGTGCCGGGGTCTTTGCCGCCGTGGCCTGCGTCTATCACCACGGTTTGCACGCGGTAGCGGGTACGGCTGCGCTGGGCGGCGCTCAGGCATAGCAGACCGGCCATGCAGACGAGCAGGCCCAACCGGGCCGGGTATCCCCAAAAGAAAGAAAATCGCTGGCCCATCCGCACCTGCAAAGTTGCGGCCTGGGGCAGGCTTTTGCCAACCCGGCAGGCAAGTGGCACAAAAGGGGTTGCAGCCCAGGGTAGGCAGGCTCCATCTTTGTAGTTCTTTTATCCGCAGCCTTCACCAGGCTGAGGGTCTGCCTGATACTGTTTTATGCCCTGGCACGGGCCAGGTACAGGGCAAACCCCCAGCTGGCTGCTTGTTGAACGATACGCTCGTTTTTGGGCGTTATCTCGTTGTGTATCTAACCAACTTTTGTGAATGATGACCCTGCCAGCTTCTGTTCTTTTGTTCTTCTCTAGCCTAGGCGGCTCCGAGCTTGTGCTGATTTTGGCCGTGCTGCTGCTTTTCTTTGGCGCCAAGCGCATCCCTGAGATTGCCCGCGGCCTGGGCCGGGGCATACGCGAGTTTAAGGACGCCACCAACGACATTAAACGGCAGATTGAAGAAGGTGAGGGCGATACCATCGCCGAGCGCCGCAAAGCCGTAAAAGACAACGCCTAGCCCCAAGCACGGTAGGCACAGCCTCTGAAGGTCTCCGCTGCAAAATGGTGTAGCTACATCAATTCCTTTAGGAAACCGTATTTTTACCCGGTAAGGGCCTGCGCTGCCCCACAAACAGCATGGAGCTAGAAAAGGAGATAGACCAGAAGCACTTTGCCTCTGAGCACCACAAGCTGCTCATAAACGTGCTATTTACCGGCAAGTGGCTAGACTATCGCCAGCAGCGGCGCTTCAAAACCTGGGATCTGACCCCCCAGCAATACAACATCCTGCGCATCTTGCGGGGGGCGGCCCCCAAGCCTGCCACGGTGCAGTATCTGACAGACCGCATGCTGGACAAAAGCAGCAACGCCAGCCGCCTGGTAGATAAGCTGGAAGAAAAAGGCCTTGCCTGCCGCGCCACCTGCCCCCACAACCGCCGCGCCGTTGACGTAAACATCACCGAGGCTGGCATGGCCCTGCTAGAGCAGATAGACGGCCGCAACGTATTGAACGACCACGTCTTTGCCCAGGTACTCACAGAGCAAGAGGCCCAAACGCTAAACCGACTGCTAGACAGGCTCAGAGACGCAAAGCTTGACCTCTAGGCCGGTTTTCCTTACATGATTGCCAACCAAAGGCAGCTATTTGCAGTCATTTATATCGTTGGCACGATGCTTGCGCACGCGCTATTTTTAGCTACCCATTGGGTGCCCGGCAAAGCCACTTAATGGTCGCTGGATTATAAGCAAAACCGTATTAACCACCTCTACCCTCCGCATGACGCTGCGCCTCCTCCGCAGCCTGGCGGCCTCGGCCCTGGCCGTGGCATCCTGGGCAACCCCAACCCTCTTGCAGGCCCAACCCGTCAAGCGGGTGGCCCTGCAAGGCTTTTGGTGGAACTACCGCAACAACAACTATCCCCAAGGCTGGGCCAATTATCTTATAGACCTGGCTCCCAGGCTGCGGGCCATTGGCGTGCAGGCCGTTTGGGTGCCGCCCAGCATCAAAAACGCCAACCCCTTCTCAGTAGGCTACAGCCCGTTTGACCATTACGACCTGGGCGACAAGTTCCAGAAGGGTAATCTGAAGACCCCCTTCGGAGACAAAGACGAGTACCTGCGCATGGTGGCTGTGCTGCACGCCAACGGCATAGAGGTAATGGAGGATATGGTGCTCAACCACATGGACGGTGCAGGCTCGTCTACAGGGGCTGGTGCCATAGACCCCGCCTACACCGCCTGGTACAATAGCCTGAACCCCCGCCCCGCAGACCCTACCGGCGGCAACAAGACCTTCCGCTACAGCTGTTTTGCCACCCCCGTGGCAGACGAGACTGCCACCGACTACCTGAGCCGCCAGGGACGCTTCCCCAAAAACTGGCGCAACTTCTACCCCAACCCCGTAGACGCCCGCCCCGCCGGCGACGATCTGACCAACATCACCTTTGGGCCGGATATTGCCTACGGCGCAACCAGCTTTGGCCAGGCCACCAATGCCGGGTTCGACCCCGTGCAGACCAGCGGCTGGATGCGCAACAACATGCGCAATTGGGCCATCTGGTACAAAAAGCAGGTCGGCTTCGACGGCGTGAGGCTGGATGCGGTGAAGCACTTTCCGAACGCCGTGGCAGAGGACCTGCTCTGGAACATGATGTACAACGCCGGCTTTGCCAACGGTGGAGACAACTTTCTGGCCGTGGGCGAGTGGGTCGGCGGCAAGAGCGAGATTGATGCCTGGACCGACGCCGTGCAGGGCCGTGCGGGCACGTTCGACTTCAGCCTGCGCGGGTTCGACAATACGCCGGGCTTACGCGGGCTGGTTTACGGACAAGGCAATTACGACATGGGCAACCTCCCCGGCCTGCAGCAAAACCGGCGAGACCGCACGTTCCCCTTCGTGAACAACCACGACACCTTCCGCCCCACGCTGCTGGCCAACGGAGACCTGCCCCCGGCCAACAACTGGCGCCCCAACGGCGAGCTGGCCCCCTTTGTTGACCCGCGCGAGCCGCGCCTGGCCGCGGCCTACGCCGTAGCCCTGGCCGTAGATGGCAACCCGGTCGTGTTTATGGAAGACCTCTTTGACCTGGGCAGCCGGGGCCGCCGCTACACCCACCTGCCTGCCTCAGACACCAGCCTGCCCTTCCGCGACGATGTAGCCAACCTGATAGCCTGCCACAACCGCCTGGGCTTTAAGCAGGGTGCCTACCTGGTGCCCTGGCAATCGGCAGATCACCTCATCATCGAGCGGCAGGGCCGGGCCATTATTGGGGTGACGGACAATTGGAACACCTGGCAGAGCCAGTGGATTACCACGCAGTTTGCCCCCGGCACCCGCCTGATAGACTATGGCGGCAGCTCGGGCGCTACAGACATCCGCACCGTAGCGCAAGACAGGCGCGTCCAGATATCTACCCCACCCTGCAACGGCACCGCCCGGCGCCGAGGCTACAGCGTATGGGCACCCATTGGCCAGAACATCAACAGCTTTAACCCTGCCCCGCTGCAAACCGTGCAAGAGTGGGAGCTGGCCGACGACTTGGGCGACAGCCATCCCCGCAGCCTAGGCCAGGGTGGAGCACTGCCCGCCAACAGCCGCGCCCTGCGCTACGCGGGCAAAATCTACCCCGATGGCGGCACCCTCGTACGGGCCGACTTGTTTGTGAGCGATACCACCCGCCGCGTGGCCCTGCTCGTGCTAGACCGCTGCGGCCGCGTGCTAGACAGCGCCGTGGGCAATGGCCCCCTGGTGCTGCGTTACACGCCCCCCACCGCCGGGTGGATACAGTTGGCCGCCCGCAACGCCGCCCCCAACAACCCCAGCCAGCGCGTCTGGATAAAGGCCACCTACGTGGCGCCAAGCCAGCTAGATGCCCGGGCCAACCCCAGCTACACCCCCACCACGGCAGACCTGGGTGCCGACCGTACACTCTGCCGGTTTACAGGTACGCTGACGGCCTTTACCGGGCCCGGCTTTACCTACCGTTGGGCAGACTCTACCGGCAGGCAGGTGGGCACCAACGCTACGTTGGCTCCCCCATACGCAGGCCTGTTTAGCGTCGTGAAAACCAACACCACCAGCGGCTGCACGGCCACCGATACGGTGCGCGTAACGCAGTTGGTCGATTTGCCGGTGCAGCCCATCGTCCGCCAGGTGGGCGATACCCTCCGCATAGACGCCGAGCCAGGTGTAACCTACCAGTGGCTACGCAACGGCGCCGTGTTGGCGGGGGCCACCGGTAGCTTCTTTGTGCCCACCCAAAACGGCACCTACAACGTGCGTGCCACCAACGGGGCCGGATGCGGCATCAACGGGCGCTCGCTCGACTTTGTCGTCAGTCTGCAAGAGGCCCTGGCGGCAGGCATAGAGCTGGCCCCCAACCCGACGCCCGGCCAGGTACAACTGCGCCTGAGCGGCCTGGCCGCTGCCGCCATTAGCCTGCAACTGGTGGCGCCCGATGGCCGCCGCATACCCCTGCCCGCCGCCAGCACCTTGCTAGACCTGAGCACCCAGCCCGCCGGCGTTTATACCCTGGAGGTGCTGACCCCCCAAGGCATAGGCCGCAAACGAGTGGTGAAGCAATAAGGCCGCTGCTTGCGGTATTGCCGCTGGCTGGCCTACCTTGCTGCCCAAGTTGTTGCCTATATGGATGGAATGGAAGACTTGTTTGCCGAGCAGAAGCGCTCGCTGGCCGAGCGCCTGGAGCTGCTGGAGCTTAAGCTCAACAAGGTTTTGAAGGAGGGCCGCGCGCTCAAGGCCGAAAACCAGGCCCTGCACGAGGAGCGCCGCCAACTGCGCCAGACCATAGACCGCCAGCGCGAAGAAAGCCTGGCCCTGCAGCGGCAGATCAAGTCGTCTGTCATTGCAGGCAGCATGGCTGCCGGGGTAGATGAGGCCACCGCCCTGCGCGAGCGGATTGACCAGTACATAGAAGAGATAGACCGGTGCATCTCCCACCTGAAGGCCTAGCTAGCGTACCCGCGCCGCCCAAAGCCCGTCTCGCACGGGGAGCATGACGGCCTCCAGGCGTGCATCTTGGGCCAGTTGCTGGTTGAAGCTGGCCAGGTAGTCTGCAATGGCATCGGTGGTGTCTGGGGGTTGGGGGGTGTAGAGGCGGCCCTTCCAGAGCACATTGTCTATCAGCAGCAGGGTGCCGGGGCGGCACTTGGGCAAGATGGCCTCTAGGTAGGCCCCGTATGTGCGTTTGTCGGCATCTATAAAGACAAGCTCAAACGGGCCGGGCAGTGCCTCTAGCGATTGCAGGGCCGGGCCTATGTGCAGGTGCAGCCGCCCTGCCCAGGCAGACCGGTCAAAAAAGCCGCGCACGGGCTCGGCCAGGCGGGCATCACGGTCTAGGGTGTGGAGCTGCCCGCCAGGGGCCAGGCCTTCTGCCAGGCACAGGGCGCTGTAGCCGGTAAAAGTGCCTACCTCTAGCACCTGCTGGGGTTGCACCAACTGGCTCAGCAAGGCCAGCAATCTGCCTTGGTAGCGCCCGCTCAGAATATGCGCCCCACCCCCGAAGGTGGCCAGCGTGAAGGCCTCCACCTCGGCCAATAGGCCCGTGTCGGTGCCGGTCAGGTCGGCCAGGTATTGCTCTAGCGCATCGGGGAGTACGGATTGCATACGCAAAGGTGGAGAAGAGTTGAGAGTTGAAAGTTGAGAGTTGAAAGTTGCCGCTGGTCCCGGTCTCTGACCGGGACCTAGACAGCCGTTACCCTGCGGTCTCCAGACCGCTGAAACGGAGGGCTTGGGGGTGTGGTAGATGTTTGGGCTATGGGGGGCACCCCAGGTTGGGGCCGCCCCAGGCTGAAGCCGTGGGGCTACTAGGATAGCGACGGCTAAAGCCGCCCGCTGCTTGTTTGCTGATTATGAGGGTGTTGCAAGCAATTTTTGTCGGAGAATGTCGGGGGATTTGCCATCGCTATCCTTAGACTCCAGTCTAAGGATGCCTTGCTGGCCGACTCCCGTCGGCCTCCCAACCGCATACGTCCCGTAGGGGCGGATCCGCGTGTCCGCCCCTACATACTGTGCAATGGCTTTGCCATTGTCACGTGCTATGGCGAGGCTGCGCCTCGCGTGTAGGCCATGACGATAGACCCGGCAGTCTGTGTATGGGTAGGATTCGGAACGCTAGGCGTTACGCTAGTCCGTTGTTCGCCGTGTTCACCCCGGGCTAAAGCCAGGGGCTACTGCTATGGCGACGGCTAAAGCTGAACGCTTTTGATTTCTGGTTTACAGGGAGTTACAAGCAGTTTTTGTCGAAAAATGTCGGCCCATTTGTCGGGAATTTGTCGATAATTCAACGGGGTAAAAACAGCCTACGCCCCTACCCCGGGTAAGATATATTCTCAGCCTATTCCAAAGCCAGTATTTGTGCCTCAGCCAATCTCTTATCTTTTATCTCTTCACCACCCGCCCCCGCCACACCTTGCCCTGGGCCGTAAGCCGATACCCATAAACGCCAGGCGGTAAAGTAGATACGTCAACATTTTGGCTTGGTGCCACAGGATGGCTCAGGTGCAGCCTGCCATCGGTGCCATACAGCTCTAGCCTGCCCGGTGCCGCAAGGCCCGCAAAGTATAGCGTGCCGGTGCACGGGTTGGGGTAAGGTCTGGGGGTTGGCTGGCTTGCCTTTGTCTTGGTGGCGGTGGTAGGTTGCCAGGGGCGGTAGGGTATGCCCATGCCCGTGATGCGGGCGGCGTACCAGTCTTCTGCCGTAGAGTCAACGAATCCTGCATAGCCAACACAGACGGCTGATGAATCCGCTAGAGAGGCATATGCAGTTAGATCGGCAGTCGTCTGCCCGGCTGCAGGTGGTATGGTCATAAGCCAAAACAGGCTAGAGTCAGCTCTGAGCCGCTGCATCTGTACCTGCGTGCTTGTGCCTTGAAAGTAGGTAATCGACCCATCCGTATTTACCTGAGGCCCGCTAAAAAAGGGCAACCGGGGGAACCTACGTTCCCCGCCCCAGACCTTCGGTCCTGCCCAGCCTTGATGCAGACCTATGTACTGAGTAATGGGAGAGGATAGTATGTTGCCCGATACTAAATACCTATCCCCCGGTGCCTGCCTGACAGAGACGGTCGGGTTATAGTCGAAGTTGATGCGGCTCGCACTCTGATAGAACGTAGCCCGCCGGATCTCGAAGCCATCCTGGGCATACTCTGCGGCAAAGATGCGAGAGCCTGCCGTGCCCGAGACCAGGATGTTGCCGTCGCGCGTCATCTCTACATGGTGGCAGAAGGTGTTGCTGGGATGCTCGCGGATGACCGTGTCCCATTGGGTTACACCCAGGGTATCAAAACATACCAGATACCCAAAATTGCCCCAACCTCCGCGCGGATTGTCGCAGCGTCCTGTTGCCACCAGTGTTCCGTTAGGGCCTTCAATCATTTTATTGACGCTGAAGGCTTGGCGATACAGACCTACCCCTATGAAGTCTGAATACCAAAGAATGGTCCCGTCTTCGGGCTGGATGCGCACCAGCCTTGTGCGCGCCCCGCCGCCGGGAATGGATGAAACGGCAGCCGCATACACCTGCCCGGTAGCCAGTCGGCAAAGACTGTACTTCTGAATGTATGGGCCGATGATGGGTGTCCTTACTTTATAGAGGGTATCGCCATATATGGTCAGGCGTAATAGCATGGCAAGCGTTGTGCCTTCACTTATGCCGATTGCCAGTACCGTACCGTCTTCCAAGCTCACAACATCTGAGAGTTGATCCGAGCTAGGCCAGCTATACCGCCGCTCCCATAGCAGACTCTGCCCCCACCCTCCCAGGGTGGGCAGCAGTAGGGCTAGGGTCAGCAGCAGGCGGCGCATGGGGTGGGTGGTACGATGCGGTCCTAAGATAGGGCCGGTGGGTAACTTGCATACGCTATGGGCCCTTGCGCGTGCGTTATGGCCCTGATACCCGCTATGCCGATGCGTTTCTTGCTTTTGTTGTTGCTGTGCCTGCCGCTGGGCCGGGGGGCCTGGGGCCAAATGTGGTTCAGGCCGGGCACATTGCCCGTGGTGGGCCTGCCCCCGGGGCTGGCCGGGGCGGGGGGGCTGAACGCGCCCCAGTTCTCGGAGGCAGACCTGGACGGAGACGGCACGGCCGAGTTGGCTGCCTTCGACCGGTCGGGCAGTTCTTGGCAGGTTTTTCGGCGTGTGGGCGGGGCTTGGGTGGCCGCGCCCGACTATGCCGCCCTGCTGCCTGCCACCAACAACTGGGCCCTGCTGCGCGACTATAACCGAGACGGCCGTACCGACCTCTTTACCGACACGCGCGGCGGCGTAGCCCTCTACCGCAACGAGGTCGGGCCGGGCGGCGCGCCCTTCTTTACGCTGGCTTATGATGGCCTGGTCTCTACCAGCCTGGCGGGCGGGCCGCTGCCGATGTACGTGCTGATGACCGACCTGCCCAGCATCTTGGACGTGGACGTCGACGGAGACCTGGACATCCTAACCTTTGAGAACGCGGGGGGCACCCTAGACCTGCACCGCAACCTGAGCAACGAGAACCCCGGCCAGGCGCCAGACCCCGTCCGCTTCCGCAAAGAGCCCTGCTATGGCCGCGTTTTCGAGACGTCTACCTGCGGGCAATACACATTCAGCATCAACTGCCGCGTGGGGGCCGAGGGCGAGGTGCCTCCGCCCGTGCCGCCTGGCCCCAGGCCCAGCCCGCTGCGGCCCATGCACGCAGGTTCTACCACGCTGGCCATAGACCTGCAAGGCAACGGCAAGCCAGATTTGCTGATCGGCGACGTGTCTTGCAAGCAGCTCTACCGGCTTGTAAACGGGGCGCCTGTGGGGCAGCCGGCGGGAATTACGGCCGTGGAGGGCGATTTCCCGGCCGGGACGCGGCCCGTGCGGTTTGATGTTTTTCCGGCGGCTTTTACGGCCGACATAGACGGCGACGGCCGGCAAGATCTGCTGGCCGCCCCCAACCTCTATGCCAGCGGGCCCCTGGAGACGCCCAATTTTGCCCGCTGCGTCTGGGCCTACCGCAACACGGCCCCGGCCGGAGCACCGAGCTATCAGTTTGAAACGGCCGGCTTTTTGCAGACCGACATGGTGGACCTTGGGGCCAACGCCGCCCCCGCCTGGCTAGACCTGGACGCTGACGGAGACCAAGACCTGGTGGTAGCCGCCCGAGACCGCATGCAGCCCGACGGCACCCTGCGCACCGGCCTGACGTGGTACCGCCGCGAGCCCCAGGGCCTGGTGCGGGCAGACACCAACCTGCTGGGCTACCTGGCCGTGCGCTCTAACGAGCTGCTGCCCTTTGCGGCAGACTTTAACGGAGACGGCCGGGCAGACCTGGGCCTGCTGGTGCAGCGTGCCTTTAACCGCTCCGTAGGGCTTGTTATTCCGGTTGGTACCACCGTGGGGCCAGACGGTACCGCGCTGCAGCGGGCCCGGCAAGACTCGCTGCGGTTTGCGTTTTTGCCGGGAGACTATCCGGCCTTTGCCGACTTTGACCTGGACGGAGACCCCGATATGCTCTTGGGCCGCGATGATGGCTCCCTGAACCTGGTGCAGAACACGGGCAGCGCGGCCAACCCGCAGTGGGGCCCGCGCCAGAGCGGGTATCTGGGTTATCCGCCGGGCATCAACGTGGCCTGCAGGCCCGCCTTGGCAGACCTGGACGGCAACGCCCAGCCGGACGTGCTGGTGACGATGGGCAACCTGCCCACCCGCCTCTACCGCAACCCGATCTTTATCAACGGCTACACGGCCGTGCCAGACACGTTGCTGTATCAGAACAACACCTTTCAACAGGCAGACCTGCTACCGACGATCTTCTTTCAGGCACCTTCTTTTACAGACCTCAACGGCGACCTGCGCCCAGATCTGGTGCTGGGCACCAGCAACGGCGGCCTGCTTGTGTACGAGAATCAGCTAAACCAACCGCTGGCCACGGCTACCACGCCCGACAGGCCGCAGCCGCGTCTGTTGGGCAACCCCGGCCCAAGCCTGGGGCTTAGCCTACCGCAGCCTGCGCAAGTGCGCATAACAGATGGCCTGGGCCGGCAGTTATACCTAGGCCAATGGGCCGCCGGGCTGCACCCTGGGCGGTGGGCCGCACCTGCGCCGGGCCTCTATCTTGTAGAGGTGGCCGGCCCGCAAGGCCGCACCGTGCTGCGATACGTGGCCCTTTAACTCTAACAATCTGCTGCCTTTTGCGATATGAAAAAGCTTTTCCCCTGGTTGCTTGTTGGTGGTGTGCTGGCGCTGGCCTCTTGCCTGGCAGACAAGGCCCCGTTGCCTGCGCCTGCCCCGCCCGTTTGTGACACCGTCGGGCTTACGTACAGGGCCGACATCAAGCCGATTTTAGACCGCAGCTGCGCCACGCCCGGCTGCCACGACGCTGCCTCGGCCACCATACCGGCTGATAATCCGCTTTATGACTTTGCCACGGCCCGTGCCACAAGCCTGGCCGGCCGGGTGGTGTGCAGCATAGAGCGTACGGGCAATTGCAGCCCCATGCCCCGGCGCCAGCCCGCCCTGCCCGCCTGCGAGGTGGCCAAGATCCGCGCCTGGGTGGCGGCCGGCTGCCCAGAGTAGTGGCGCTTAAGTAGCGGCTGCTGCAGGCAAGACGGCCACAATCGGCCTCTGGGTGCATACCTGCCGTGCTATCTTTAGCTGGCTATGGTTCGCCTGTTTCTTTTTTGCCTGTTGATTTGGGGTACAGCCCTGGGATGCCGCCAAAAGCCAGACCCACAACCCACACCGCAACCCCCTACCGATACTACCCGGCCAGACACTACCCGACCCACGGGCCCGGGCTTCGCCATAGCCACGGCAGACCTGGCCATCTACGAGGTGAACCTGCAGGCGCAAGGCGCGGCGGGGCGCTTTGCTGCCTTTACCCCGCAGCTAGACTCCATCCGGGCGTTGGGCTGCAATACCGTCTGGTTGATGCCGATACACCCCATAGGCCAACTGCGCTCGGCTGGGGGGCTGGGCTCGCCCTATGCCATACGAGACTATACCGCCACCAACGCCGAGTTCGGCTCGCTTGCCGAGTTTAAGGCCCTGGTGCAGGCGGCCCATACCCGCAAGCTTCGCGTCATTCTAGACTGGGTAGCCAACCACACCGCCTGGGACCATCCCTGGATTACGGCCCACCCCGACTGGTATGTGCGGCAGAACGGGCAGATCATCATTCCGCCCGGCACCAACTGGAACGATGTGGCCGAGCTAGACTACACCAACCCCGCCATGCGCCTGGCCATGATCGAGGCCATGCGTTTCTGGGTGCGCGAGGCGGGCGTGGATGGCTTCCGCTGCGATGCGGCAGACTTTGTGCCGGCCGATTTCTGGCGGCAAGCCTTGGACAGCCTGATACGCGAGCCTGCGCCCATGCCGCTCATCTTACTGGCAGAGGGCAGCCAGGTGGCCCAGTGGAACGCTGGCTTCGGGATGACGTTTGGCTGGAGTTTTTATGACCGCCTCAAGCAGGTGCTGGCTACTACCGTGCCCACCGCGCTGACGACCACCCACCTGGCCGAGCGCAACGGGGCCACCGAGGGCAAGTATCGCCTCCGCTACACCACCAACCACGACAAAACGGCCTGGGAAGAAACCCCCATCGAAGCCTTTGGCGGGTTGGATAGGTCTATGGCCGCCTTTGCCACCCTGCTGGCCTATGGCGAGGTGCCCATGGTGTACAACGGGCAAGAGGTAGGCTGGCCCCAACGCACCCCCATCTTCACGCGGAGTACGATCAACTTTAACGCCAACCCGGCCATCAAGGCGGCGTACCGGCGCCTGCTACAGTTCCGTGCCCAGACGCCTGCCCTGCGCACGGGCAGCCTCACCACGTTGAGCACACCCTTTATGGTTGCCATATTGCGCCAAACCGCGGCCCAAGAGGCGCTGGTGGTGGTCAATGTGCGGTCTACACCACAAACCTTTGAGCGCCCGGCCAGCCTGGCCCCCACCGGGTGGACGAACCTCCAAGGCCAACCCGACAGCCTGCCTGCCCGGCTTACGCTGCCGCCGTTTGGCTATACCTGCCTGCGGCGGGTGCGGTAGAAAGCGGTCAGAAATGCCACGGCCCGGCGCGTAGACGCGTCGGGCCGTGGTTGGATAAGGGGCAGCCTGCTATTGCCGCAGCAGGCGCTTGCGGAAAGTATGGTCTTGCCCGACGGCCTCTACGAAATAAAACCCGCTGGGCAGTTGCGCCGGGAGCGATAACGCGTGGACTACGCCGCCTGGTAAAGGGTTTGTGCGGAATACCTGCTTGCCTGTGGCATCAACCAATCGCACGGTGTAGCTAGCGCCCTCTGGCAGCGAGATTGTCAGGTTTGCGGCGAATGGGTTGGGAGAGACGATAAACTGACGCTCCAGCGCAGTGCGGCTTTGGGTAATAATGTAATAGGCATTGGGCCGGCGGCGATTAGCTACCCGCAATGGAATGGTATCGACAGGCAAAAAACCTTGCCCACATCGGTACTGGATGGGGGCCGAATCGGACCGAACAACAATGCTTAGGTTGGAGTCTAAGGGCGAAAAGTCTCCAAAAATCCACAAAGTGTCTGATACGGGGCGGTTGCTAGCAACAAAGGCATTGAAACGGCGGCTCAGATCGAGTGGATCATACACCTGCACATGCAAGCCCTGCGTCTGGATAGGCCGGTTTAGGTGTAAAACAGCCGGGCACATGCCGGTGCAGTTTGGGTCGAAGCCGATAGAGTTGATTGCCAAGCCTGCCGGGGTGGTTACGTCTGCGTACCGAGCATCGTTGCGAGGCGTACGGAAGATGATTTGGTAGCCGACGGTGGTGGTACTAAAGTTGTCTACATGCAGTAGATAGGTTTCACCAGCTTGTACGGTTATCGGCCTTTGAAACTTGGCCGGTGGTGATGTGTATGGGTCCCACATCCCGGTAGCACCCTTTAGGCTACTGTAGTCGCAGGATACCTGAAAGGGGCTTGGGGTGTTAAACCCCCCTCGAAACAAGCGGCAGGTAGCCTGGCTTACCGAAGAGCCTGCTGGCACCTGGTACAAAGCAAAATCATAGTCAGTAAGGCTGCCTCCTTCGCTTCCTAGGCTAATGGTATCGGTTACGTCGTTAGGCAGAATTAGGAAGTTGAGCACACCGCTTGCACGTACTGTAAACTGGTAGTAGGAACTAACGTGTTCGGTGGTGCCGCAACTACCTCTAAGCGAGTCGAGGATTAGCCCTCTTCCGCAAAGGTTGTAGTTGGGGCTTTGGTAGCGGGCGTTGCACAAAACGATAGCGTTTTGGCAATCCTGCTCGGGCCGAGGTACATACCCCGGTGGGCAAGGTTGCGCCATGAGCAGCGCAGGCATCAAAGTGGCAAAGGCAGACAGAAAGCGTCTATACATAGAATTTTGGAGGTTGGATTGGCCTCTTCCCCAAATATAGATAAGAATCTCAAAGAACCAAGCAGGCGGGCCGCCTAACCATAGCATGGCTTAGGTGGGCAATTTCTGATGGTGTCTGCGTAGCTTGCAGCCGATTTCCCAACTTCTACCTGCTTGACAGACAACTCCATACTGCTATCGCTGGTGCCGATGCTGGCACTGCTGGGAGTGCTGCTGGTGCTTTGCCTGGCGCTGCTGCTTAAGCTATCGGCCGAGCAGTGGGTGCGGCTGGCTCAAGGCCGGGGCGGACTGTTGGGTGGGCTGGCTTTTCTGACGGGCCTATTGATGGCGATTGCCCTGCTGCCAGGCCAGGCCTGGGCGGCAGACCTGGTGAAGGTGGCCCTGGGTGCCTTCGTAGGGGCGGGGGCAGCCAGTCTGTATGCCAGGCCTGTGGTACAACAGGCCGCCCCTGCGGCCCCTCCGCTGCCAGTACCCAACCCTGCGTCCACCCACGCCCCCGCCGCCGAGCTAGACCATGAGCTGCACTTCATCAGCAACCGGCGCAACCCGGCCCAGGAGATCCAGAACGTGACCGAAGAGGCCCTCCGCCAGGGCTGGAACCTGACCGCCCTTGAGGCCGGTGCGGCCCACTTCGACGGTGTGATCCTCGTCTTTACCCGGCCTGCGCAAGGTGCGCGCACGCTGCGCTTTTCGGTAGATGGGCAGGTGCAGCAGGTGCCGCTGGTTTAGGCCTGGGCTTGCGGTTGCGCCGTTAGCTCTAGCACCGTAACCTCGGGCCAGATACCGAAACGGCCGGGGTAGCCGATGAAGCCAAAGCCCCGGTTGACGTAGAGGTACTTGCCCGCCTCCTCGTACAGGTCGGCCCATTCGGGATAGACGTACTGCACCGGGCTCCATTTGAAAACGCTGGAGTCTATACCGAACTGCATGCCGTGCGTGTGGCCAGAGAGGGTCAGGTCTATGTCCGGAAAGTCGGGCCGCACCTGGGCGCGCCAGTGGCTGGGGTCGTGGCTGAGCAAGATTTTGACTGGGGCGGCCTCGGCCCCGGCGTAAGCCTTGGCTAGGTTGCCATACTTGGGGAACCGCGCCCGGGCCCCCCAGTTCTGGATGCCCAGCAGGGCTATTTGCTGGCCGTTGCGCTCCAGCATCTGGTGCTCGTCTAGCAGCAGGCGCCAGCCGAGGCGAGTGTGGTTGTCCATCAGGCGGCGCAGGTTTTGGGCCTTGGCCTGGGCAGAGCCCCACTGCACGTAGTCGCCATAGTCGTGGTTGCCCAAGATGGAGAAGACGCCGTCTTTGCCGCGCAGTTGCTTGAATTGGTCTATCCAGGGCTCGATCTCGGTGGCCACGTTGTTGACGAGGTCTCCGGTAAACACGACCAGGTCTGCCCCTTGCGCGTTGATGAGGTCTATGCCCTTTTGCACCCCGCTGCGGCTAAAGAAGCTACCCGAGTGCACGTCCGAAATCTGCACGATCTTATACCCCTCGAACGCAGGCGGCAGGTGGGGCAGATAGACCTTGCGGCGCACCACCTGGTAGCGGTGGCCGCCCCGCGCCACGCCATACACCATGCCGATGCCCGGCACGGCTGCCGCAAGCAGGGCAGCCTGGCTCAAAAACGCCGAGCGCGACATGGGCAGCCCGGCCAGCCCTTCGGTATGGGTGCGCACGCCGATGAAGCGCAAGGCCGCAAACAGCACCCGGCGCACATCGTCTGCCGTGGCAAACAGGGCCAGGATGATGACAAAGACAAAATGCGCCATAAAAAAGCCCGATGCCCAGGCCCTTGTGGCACCGTAGGCAGGGTCTTGCGCCCAGCGGATGGTGAGCCCAAGGCTAACGATGGCCAGTACCGGCAAGCTCCAGAAGAGGATGGCGGCTATGCGCTGCACGGCCGGGCTGGCGTCGCGCACGGCGGCGCGCACCACCTGGTAGGCGTAAAAGTCTAGCAGCAGCGAGAGGCCCAGCGCACTGAGCAGAAAGAAGATGACGCGCGTCGGCATAGCGGCTCTGCCTGCAGGGCTGGCAGAGGTAGTTTTAGGTTGGATGGGCGGGCGGGCCCTTACAGCACAAACTGCATAAGGCGCGGCCAGGTTGCAAGCCGGGCAGCGCCGGCCACACGTTTTGCCTGGCGCAGGCCCAACTTTACGCCGATGAGCCACCCAACAACCGTACCACCCTTGGCCAAACCTGCCACATGGGCAGCCCCCCGGGTGCAAAACGCCTGGTGTATGTACGACTGGGCCAACTCGGTATATAGCCTGGTGATCACCACCACCGTTTTCCCCATTTACTTTGCGGCGGTGGCCAAGGGGCAGGTGGGCACCGACGGCCTGCTGCGATTTGCTGGCCTAGAGCTGCCGCCTGCGGCCCTGTTTAGCTACACGCTGTCGGCGGCGTTTTTGCTGGTGGCCCTCATAAACCCGGCCCTGAGCGGCATTGCCGATGCAGCCGGGCGGCGCCTCACGTTTATGAAGCGCTTTTGCTACCTGGGGGCGCTGGCCTGCATGGGCCTAGCCGCGTTTACAGAGGCCGATTTTGCCCTGGGGCCGGCGCTGTTCTTTTTGGCTACGGTGGGCTTTTGCGGCAGCCTCGTGTTTTACAACGCCTACCTGCCCCAACTGGCCGCCCCCGCCGACCGCGACCGCCTATCGGCCCGGGGCTTTAGCTATGGCTATGTGGGCTCTGTGCTGCTGCAGGTGCTGGTACTGGTGCCGATTCTGATGCCCGATGCCTTTGGCATCACGGCGGGCATAGGCTCTCGGCTGGCGTTTTTGGCTACGGGGCTGTGGTGGGTGGGCTTTGCGCAGATACCGTTTGCCCGCCTGCCGCAAGATGCCCCCAGCCACATGCCCTTGAGCCGGGCCGTGCGGCACGGCTGGCGCGTGGTGCTGGGCACGCTCAACCGCATCCGCAAGCGGCCGCTGCTGCTGGGCTTTTTGGTGGCCTACCTGTTTTACAACATGGGTGTGCAGACGATTATGTACCTAGCCACCCTCTTCGGTACAGAGGAGCTGCACCTGACAGATGCCCAGCTCATCCCCACGCTGCTGGCCCTGCAACTGCTGGCCATCGGCGGGGCCATGGGCACGGCCCGGCTCTCTGAGCGGGTGGGCCCGCTGCCGGTGCTGGCAGGGCTGCTGCTGCTCTGGATGGGCATCTGCGGCGCGGCCTACTTTATCACTACGCCTATGCAGTTTTACGGACTGGCTGGCGGCGTCGGCCTGATGATGGGCGGCGTACAATCGCTGAGCCGCAGCACGTGGGCGCGGTTTCTGCCCGCAGGCTCCGAGACGCGTGCCACCAGTTACTTCAGCTTTTTTGACTTGGCAGACAAGGTCAGCATCGTCGGCGGCACGTTTGTGTACGGGGCCATCCACCAGGCCACGGGCTCTATGCGGGCCTCGGCGCTGGCGCTGGGGCTATGTTTTGCCGTGGGGCTGGTGCTGCTGCTGCGCGTGCGGCGGTATGCGGCAGCGGCCTAGGTCGGCGGCCTACTTGCAGTAAACGGCCTTTTCTTCTACGCTGGGGGCGTCGCCCAGGGCGGCGGCTTTGGTCAGGTAAGGGCAGCCTTCGTCGGGTTGGTGCAGGTTGGCGGCAAGCAATAGCCCCTTTAGCCGATAGACGAGGCGGTTGTCTGCCCGTGGCGTGTTGGGCAGCGGCAGGGCGGCATCCAACTGTGCAAGGGCTTTTCTGAACTGCCCTTGCGCGCGGTAGGCTTGGGCCAGCAGGCAGAGCAGCTCTTTGTCGTGGCGCACCAGCGGCTCGTAAAACCGTGTGGCTGTGGCCACCAGCCCGGCATGGTCTGCCGCCTCGGCCTGAGCTACCATTTGGTAGTACACCACGCTGCGGCCGGTGCGCAGGGTAACGGGCTTGCGGGCCGCGCGCAGCGTGGGGGTTTCGTAGCCTCGGAGGTAAGGGGCGGCAATGGGCTCGTCTAGCAGGGCCAGCTTCAGGCGGCCGGCGGCCTGGGCCAGGTACCGCAGCGCCGCATCCTTATCGCCGCGCACCTCGGCAGAAATCCCCAGCTGTGCCAACAGATAAATGCTGCGGTTGCCTGTCTCAAATGCTGTAAGGTAGCAGGCGTAGGCTTGGTCAAACTGGCTTTTGCTCAGGTAATAGTCGCCCTTGGCTATCTCGCGCAGGTCCATCCGGGCCATCTCTGTGCCGGGCTCAAAAACAAAGCCGTCGGCGTCTTGGGTCAGCTTTGGGTTGGCATCGGCAGCGGCGCGTCCCTCGGCCAAGGGCATGGTGTGGTCTGGCCGCACGGTAGCGGTGCTGCCCGCGGGCTGGGCCATCACCACCAGCACCGAGGCTATCCAGGCCAGGCCTGCCCCCAATATCCACCAAAAGAACCTGAGCATATAAACAGTCGCTATGTAAGGGGTGCCTGCTCGCACGTGCGTGCGGGCCCCATGCAAGAATACCCCGCCCTCTATTGCCACAATGCTGCGCCTGCCCCCAAATGCTTACGCGTGCCCTATACGCCCAGAGGTTACAATGTTATTGGCCAAGACCCGGCCTGCACCTCACCACCTGCTCCTCACCAGGCAAAGGCGTTTAGCGATGTCTCTACGGTCTGTCGGGCATCGGCCCCCCACCCCAGGGCAAAAAGCTCCCAGGTGGTGTTGCCTAGTTGCACCAGGCGCAGCTCTCCGTAAGCGGGGCTGCCCGTGGCGGCGTCTTGCAGCTCTATGCAGTAGGCCAGGGCGGGCAGGGCAAAGGCCCTTCGCACAATCTGGGCAGACCCTCGCAGCCGGAGGCCCGCGCCTTTGGCCTGCTCGTCTATCTGGGCCAGCAGGCTTTGGGCATAGGCTGCCGTAAGGGGCGTGTCTTTAGCCTGCAGGCCTACGAGCATCTCGTCTGTTGCGGCCTGGTAGTGGCTCACCTGCCCGGTGGCCGAGTCTGCCACGGCCTCTAGCGCAGCGGGCAGCACGTATCGAATCCGCCTGCCTGCCAGGGCCACGGCCCGCTCTACGGGTGCGCCGTCTGCTGGCGCCGTGGGGGCGCTTTGCTCGGGCGTTTGGTATCTGAAATGCTCCAGCGGATTGGTGCAGGCTGCCCGCTGCAGGTAGTTGCGCAAGTAAACTCCGACATATACCGAGGCAGGCCCGGCACCCACACAGCGTACCTCGACCAACCAAGGCTTGCCGTCTTTGTCTTGCAGCCAACCCAGCACGCCGGCGGCCGTGGCACCCATAAAGGTGTTGGTGGTTTTGCGCAGCTCTATCGTCTGCAGGTTTGCCTCTGCGGCGGCGGCGCGGGCATGGTCTAACGTGACGGAGGCGGCGTCAAACGGCCCGCCCCGCAGCTCTAGCACATAAAAGGAGAGCGCCTCGCGGTTGGTGTCGCTGCTTGCTACGCGGGCCTGGGCGGCATACCTTTCTGTGCGGCGGTAGTGGCGGGCAGCTTGGGCAGGCAGGTTGGCTTCTACCAAAGCCAAAGGGCGCAAAAACGCATAGTGAATGCTGCGCTGCGCCAACAGGTAGGGCTGGTAGCACCCAGAGGCCTGATGCAGCGCCGGCTGCGCAGTGGCCTGCCATGCAAGCGTTAAGGCAAGCGGCAGGGCCAGTAGCCTGCCCAAGCCTGGCAAACGGAGCGTTTTGTTCACGAAGGGTATGGGGCCGGGGCCCGGCAACAGGGAGGCTGTGGCGTTGGCCCAAAGCTAGGGCATGGCGTACCTGCCAACAAAAAGCCCTGCCACCTGGGTTAGGCAGCAGGGCTTTTGCCATCTGATGGGCAGCGCCTTATTTGGCAGCTTTGGCCTGGGCGGCCTCAAGCTCTCCGCTCTCTACCGAGGCCAGGATACGACCGCAGTGCTCGCAAACGATGATCTTCTTGCGCTCGCGGATTTCGGCCTGGCGCTGGGGAGGCACCTGGTTGAAGCAGCCTCCGCAGGCAGAGCGCTTTACCGCTGCCACCGCAAGGCCATTGCGGCTGTTAGAGCGTAGGCGGTTGTAGCTAAACAGCAGGCGCTCTTCGATGTGGCCTGCAGCCTCGGTACGCTCGGCCACGAGCTTGGCCTCGTCTTCTTTGCTTTCTTCGACGATGTGCTGCAGCTCTTCTTTCTTGGTTACCAGGTCTTTCTTACGCTCAGAGAGGGTGTGGCGCAGGGCCTCGATGTCCTCTTTTTTGCGGTCTATGCGGATCTGGGCCTCCTTGATTTTCTTGTCAAAAATCTGGATGTCCAGCTGTTGAGCCTCAATTTCTTTAGAGATGGCCTCAAACTCGCGCGAGTTGCGCACGTTCATTTGCTGCTCCTCGTATTTTTTGATGAGCTTCTCGGCCTCTTTGATGTTCTGGCGCTGGGTGTCGATTTCTTGCTGGAAACCGTCTGCCTCGGCCGTAAACTTGCCGATGCGGGTCTCGTAGCCCTCGATTTCATCTTCCAGGTCGCGCACCTCCTCGGGCAAATCGCCGCGGATTTGGGTCAGTTCATCAATCTGGCTATCAATGGTCTGAAGGCGGATGAGGTCTTCAAGCCTCTGGGCTATCGTAGATTCCATGCAGTTGCGTAAGGTGGCTTACAGCGTAAACCAATGCACGGGGCTTTGCACCTGGCCAGGCTCCGGCAAATGGACCGCAAAAGTAGCAAATTTTTCCTTGATTTTCAAGGCTAATTCGTCGGCCACCAGCCTTTCGCTCTCATAATGACCTACATCTACGAATACGGTGCCTGTGGTGGCCTCCAAAAACTCGTGGTGTTTTACGTCTCCGGTCAGCAGCACGTCTGCCCCGGCGCGTTTGGCATCGTCTAGCAAAAAGGCCCCTGCGCCCCCGCATACGGCTACGCGCCGCACCAATTTGCCGGGCCCCGGCTCGGTATGCCGCACATGGCCGATGCCCAGGCCTTGGCATACCTGCCGCAGAAAGTCAGCAAAGGGTAGGGGGGTGGGCAGGTCTGCCACGGCACCGGCGCCATGGTCTTGCCAAGTGTTTTGCAGGGGGTAGAGGTAGTAGGCCACCTCCTCGTAAGGGTGGCTGGCTTTGAGGGCGGCCAGCACGGCCCGTTGGCGGTGGGCGGGCACCAGCAGCTCTAGTCGTAGCTCTTGGGTTTGCTCTGGCCTGCCTACTTGGCCGGTGTGGGGGTTGGTGCCAGTGCCAGGGGTAAAAAAGCCCTGCCCCTCTGTCTGGAAAGCGCAGTTGTGGTATTGGCCTACCTGCCCGGCCCCGGCGGCCCAGCAGGCCTGTAGCACCCTGGGCGCATCTGCGGCGGGTACAAAGGTGGCCAGGCCCAGCAATTGCCCCTGCATAGGCCGCAGCGGCCTGATCTGCTCTGTCAGCAGGCCGATGCGCCGGGCCAGCATGGTGTTTACCCCTGGCAGCACATTGTCCAGGTTGGTGTGGATGGCGTAGAGGGCTACGTCGTGCTTAATGGCCAGCTCCAGGGCGCGGCCCGTCCAGTGCCGGGCGTCTATGCGTCTGATGCCTTTGAAGATGAGCGGATGGTGGGCCACCACCACATTGCAGCCCCGGTCTATGGCCTCTTGCACACGCTCGGGCAGGCAGTCTAGCACGCAGTACACCCCGGTGATGGCAGCCTCTGGGTGGCCGCAGAGCAGGCCGACGTTGTCGTAAGACTCTGCCAGGGCGGGTGGGGCAAGCTCTTCTAGGTAGGCAATCAGATCTGCAACACGCATACCGGGCAAAGATGCAAAGCCTTGCGCTACCTTAGCCCCTGCGCATCTTGCGGCCAGCACATAACCTGGCAGGCAAGCCCGCGTACACGCCGGGGCAACCGCCGCCCCTTTTTCTACTGCCCAGATGTGGATCGTCCGCCTGGCCCTGCGTAGGCCCTACACCATTGCCGTACTGGCCCTGCTGATATTGATTCTGGGTGCTACGGCCGTGGTGCGGATGCCGTCGGACATCTTTCCGCAAATCAACATCCCGGTTGTCTCCGTCATCTGGACGTACAACGGCATGCCTGCGGCCGAGATGGAAAACGCCATCACGCGCTACAGCGAGGCCTCTATCCTCAACAACGTCTCAGACGTGGCGCGGATAGAGAGCCAGACCTACAACGGTACGGCCGTAGTGCGGGTGTACTTCCAGCCGACGGTTAATATCCAGGAGGCGCTGGCCACTACGGTGGGCATTTCGCAGTCTATCCGGGGGCGCATGCCGCCGGGCACGCAGCCGCCCATCATTGTGCGCTACTCTGCCACCGAGGTGCCGGTGCTGCAGCTGGGCTTCGGCTCTGACCGGATGACAGAGTCTCAGGTATCAGACTTCTTCGGCACGCGCATCCGGCCACAGCTGGCTGATTTGAGGGGCACGCGCATCTCGCTGCCTTTTGGCGGTGCAGGCCGGGCCATCATGGTAGATCTGGACATGGACGCCCTGCTGCGCCAAGGTATATCGCCAGACGAGGTGATTGCCGCCGTATCTGCCCAGAACCTGGTGCTGCCTACGGGTACCGTCAAGTTTGGGCCGCAGCAGTACACGGTGCGCCTCAATGCGCAGGCCGAGCTGGTGGCTGCCCTCAACCGTATTCCCGTCAAAACAGTGGCGGGCCGCACCATCCACATGGCAGACGTGGCCCACGTGCGAGACGGCGCCACCGTGCAGACCAACCTGGTGAAGGCCAACGGCAAGCGCGGCGTGCTGGTGCAGATAGTGAAACTAGGCGGGGCCAGCACCACGGCCGTTGTGCAACAGGTGCGCAATAAGATTCTGCCCGAGGTACGCAAAGCCCTGCCCGAGGGCCTGACGATGGCCGCCCTGGCAGACCAAAGTGTTTTTGTGCGGGCAGCCATCAACAACGTGCTGACGGAGGGCGGCATCGCCGCCGGACTCACGGCGCTGATGATCTTGCTCTTTCTGGGCTCAGCCCGCAGCACGCTGGTGGTGCTGGTCAGCATCCCGTTATCTATCCTGACGAGCCTCTTTTGCCTCTACCTGGCAGGGCACACGCTCAACATCATGAGCCTGGGCGGCCTTGCCCTGGCCATCGGCATCCTGGTAGATGACGCCACCGTAGAGATAGAGAACATCCACCGAAACCAGGCCCTGGGCAAAAGCCTGCGCGACGCCGTGCTGGCCTCTGCCGCAGAGATAGCCGTGCCCACGCTGGTTTCTACCTCTACCATCTGCATCGTTTTTGTGGCCATCTTCTTTTTAGAGGGGCCGGTGCAGTACCTGTTTGTTCCGTTTGCGCTGGCGGTGGTGTTTGCCATGGCGGCCAGCTACCTGCTCTCGCGCACGTTGGTGCCGCTGCTGGCCACTATGCTGCTACCGCAGCATCATGCCGAAGGTGCCTCTGGCTTTTTTGGGCGGATACATGCCAGGTTCAACCGCGGGTTCGAGCGGTTTCAGAACGCGTATGCCGCCATGCTGGCCTGGTGCCTGCACCATCGGGTGGCGGCGCTCACGGCTTTTGGGCTGTTTTTCTTGTCGGCCTTTTTGGCCCTGCCGTATGTGGGGAGGGATTTCTACCCGCCTGTCGGCGGCTCAGAATTCCGCCTGCACCTGCGGGCCCCCCACGGCACCCGCCTAGAGCAAACCGAGCGCCTGGCAGACCAGGTAGAGGATGCCCTGCGCCGCATCATCCCGCCAGACAAAGTGGCCAGCGTCATTGCCAACATTGGGGTGCCAGAGGGTAGCTATGCCTTTTTGTTTATGGAGGGCAGCTCGTTTGGGCCCGAAGATGTGGACATGACCATCTCTCTGGCCGAGGGCGAGAACGCCGACCGCTGGCTGCCAGTGCTACGGCAGCAGTTGCCGGGCCAGTTTCCGGACTGCCAGCTCTTTTTTGAACCGGCAGACATGGTAACGCGCATCCTCAACTTCGGCCTGCTCTCTCCGGTAGATGTGGCCATCATAGGCTACGACAGGCGCAACAACCTGGCCATAGCCCGCCAGCTAGAGCAGCAGATGGCCGCCCTGCCCGGCCTGCACGACGTCCACCTGCACCAGGTGGTGAGCGCCCCCGAGCTTTACCTAAAGGTAGATAGGGAGCGTGCCTTTCAGCAAGGCCTCACAGAGCAGCGCCTGGCCACGGCCCTCAATGTTGCCCTTTCGGGCTCCGGCCAGGTAACGCCCGTGTTCTGGACAGACCCCACCACCGGCTTTCTCTACAACGTGCAGGTGCAGATGCCCCCCTACCGCCTGCAAAACATGCAAGACCTGCTGCGCCTGCCCGTAGGCAACCAGGCAGGCAAGCCCGTGCTGCTGGGCAATGTGGCTACCGTAAGCCGCCGCCCCGCCCCAGAGGCCGTAAACCACTTTAACCAACTGCCCACCTACAACGTGTTTGCCCAGCCCCAGGGGCGCAGCCTGGGGGCCATTGCCCAAGACTTGCGCCCCCTGCTGGATAGCGCATCTAAACAGCTAAAGCCCGGCAACAAGCTGGTGCTGCGCGGGCAGATACAGAGCATGGAGTCGGCCTTCAGCAACCTGCAGCTGGGCCTGCTTTTTGCGGCCATCTTCGTGTACCTGCTGATGGTGGTCAACTTCCAGAGCTTTTTGCTGCCCTTTATCATCATCACGGCGCTGCCAGGGGCGTTTGGGGGCATCGTCTGGATCTTGTTCATCACGGGCAACACCTTCAACATCCCCAGCCTGATGGGGGCCATCATGAGCGTGGGCGTGGCTACGGCCAACTCCATTTTGCTGGTTACGTTTGCCAAAGACCAGCTGCAGCACGCCCACCAGGGCGATGCCCTGGCCGCCGCCCTCGACGCAGGCCGCACCCGCCTGCGCCCCATCTTAATGACGGCCCTGGCCATGATCATGGGCATGCTGCCCATGAGCCTGGCCCTGGGCCACGGCAGCCACCAGAATGCCCCGCTGGGCATTGCCGTGATTGGCGGGCTGCTGGTGGCCACCGTCACCACGTTGCTGTTTGTGCCGGTGGTGTTCTCGCTGCTGGGCCGCCACATCCGCCCCGAGCCTGCCGACTAAGCCTTGATCTTCTCTACATGAAAAAATCTCTTCTGGTATTGTTGGCCGTGGTGGCCCTGGTAGTAGCCCTGGCTGTGGCCGGTTGGCTGCCCAGGCGCAAGCGCGACGATGCCGCCCAACGCCTAGCCAACGCTACAGCCGGGCAACTGCCCGCCGTGCGCACCGTGCCCGCCGGCCTGGCCACCGATACCCTAGGCCTAACCCTGCCCGCCCGCATAGAGGCCCAGCGCAGCACAGACCTGTTTGCCCGTGCCCAGGGCTACGTGCGCCGCTGGACGGCCGACCTGGGCCAGCGGGTACGAAAGGGCCAGTTGCTAGCCGAGATTACCCAGCCCGAGCTGGAGCAAGACCTAGCCGCCGCCCAAACCCAGCTAAACCTTGCCCGCACCAACCTGCGCAGGCTAGAGTCTGTAACGCTGCCAGGGGCCATCAGCCAGGCCGAGCTAGACCAAGCCCGTGCGCAGGTGCGCAGCGCCGAGGCCGCCTTGCGCCGCCTGCAAGACCTGCGCGGCTTTCAGCAGATTACGGCCCCGTTTGATGGCGTGGTGACGGCCCGCAACCTAGAGGTAGGCACGCTGGTGAGTCCCGGTACTACGCCGCTCTACAGCCTGCAGAGCACGGCAGGTCTGCGCGTTTTTGTAGATGTGCCCCAGGCCGAGGCCTCGTCTAACCAAATAGAAACAGGCACGGCAGAGCTCCGTGTGCCCGAGCTGCCGGGCCGGGTGTGGCAAGTGCCCATTGCCCGCAACGCCGCCAGCTACGACCCTGCCACCCGCACCCTAACCGTGCAGCTAGACCTGCCCGCCGCCGAGGCCAAGGGCCTGGCCCCCGGCATGTACGGGCAGGCAACGTTTATGCCCACGGCCCAAGCCGGTGGTGGTGTACGCATCCCGGCCAACGCGCTCTACTACGCCCCAGAGGGCCCGGCCGTGTTGGTGGTTAATGCCCAGCAGCGCATAGACTTCCGGCCCATCACCATCGGCAAAGATTTTGGCACCTACGTGGTAGCCAGCCAAGGCGTTGCCGCAGGCGAGGCACTGGTGGTAAACCCCAGCTCTCGCCTGGTGGCGGGCACGCGGGTGCGCGTGTTGCCCCCTGAGCCAGAGGCTGCTAACTCTAAACCAACAGGGCACTAGGGCATGGCGAGCGTTAAATCTCTTCTGTGTGCCGGTGCCTGCCTTTGGGGCTGGGCGCTGCATGCCCAGACGCAGCCCCATGCCTGGTGGCAAGCCTTGCAAGACCCTGCCCTAGAGACGCTGGTGCCCGCCGCCTTGGCTGCCAACGGCCAGGTGCAGGCTGCCCAGGCCCGCATTGCCGGTGCCCAGCAGCAGGTAGCCGCCAGCCGGGGCTACTATCTGCCCAACCTCTCCGTAGATCCGCTGGTGCAGCAGCAGAGCCTGGCCCCCAACCGGCCCCTGCCCGTGCGGGCGGCGGGCACGCGCCTGCTGCTCAACAGCCTGGCCCTGCCGCTCAATGTGAGCTACGACGTCAACTTCTGGCAGAAGCGCACCCAGGTGGCCCTGGCCGACAACGGCGTGGCCCAGCAAGGGGCCAACCTGGCGCAGGCGCAACTGGCCCTGGCAGGCCAGGTGGTGCAGGCGGTGGTGGCCGTCCGCGCGGCAGACCTTGCCCTGGCCGTGTTGCAGCGCAGCCAGGGCCTGCTAGACTCTATGCAGCGCATTCTGGAGGCTCGGTACCGGGCTGGGCTCAGCAACGAGGTGCCAGTGGTGCTCAACCGCACCCAACTCCAGGCCCTGGCGCTAGACGTGGAGACCAGCCAGCGCAGCCGCGCCGCCGCCCTGGCCCAGCTAGAGGCCCTTACCAACCGACCTGCCCTCGCGCTGCCCCCGCTCCCAGGCGCACCCACGCTGCCGCCGCTAGACAGCACCGGGGCCACCGCCGCGATAGGCCTGCGGCCCGACGTGCAACTGTTTGATTATCAGATGCGGCAGGGGCGCCTTACGGTGCAGCAGCTAGACTTTGCCCGGCTGCCGCGGCCGTTTGTGGCAGGGTCTGCCGGGGTCATCACGCAGTTTGCCGCGGAGGTTTTCCACCCAGAGAGTTTTACGTATGCCATAGCGGCGGGCGTCAGCATTCCGTTGTGGAACTGGGACAACAACCGCTACAACGTCCGCGCGGCCCGCCACGAGGCCGATGCCCGGCAGGCCCTGCTGCGCCAGCAGCGCCTCAACGCCCAAGCCGAGGTGCGCGTTGCCTACACGAATGCCCAGGCCACCCAGGCCCAGCTCCGCGCCGCTGCCCAGGCCCTTGCCACGGCCGAGCGGTCGGTGCGCCTGGCCTCCGAGCTTTACACCAAAGGCCTCACCAGCTTTTTGGAGCTGTTGCAGGCCCAGCAAAGCCTGATTGCCCTGCAGACGCGCCAGGCCCAGCTCCAGGGCCAATACCTGGCCTTTGTGGCCGACTATTGGGTAGCCCGAGGAGGGAGATAAGTTGAAAGTTGAAAGTTGAAAGTTGAAAGTTGAAAGTTGAAAGTTGAAAGTGCCCGCCGCTGCTGGCTTTCAGCCAGAGGCAGGCAAAGCAGCTCGCTTGTAGCGCGGGCTGCAGCCCGCGAAGCAAAACCGCAGGGCAACCCCGATGCGCAGACCCGGCCCGAGCAGACGTATTATGTTTACGATATGGCAGGCCAGCGCATTACAACTGTAACCGAGCAAGGCCCTTGGCGCTGCCGCTACCTGCATGCGGACCTTATCGAGTCTTGCCGCCTGGAGACTGGCCAGCAAGGCGATGTGATCGCCTACGAGGAGTACCACCCCTTTGGCACCTCGGCCTACCAGGCCACCGATGCAACGCTAGGGGCACCGGCGCGCCGCTACCGCTACGCCGGCAAGGAGCGAGACGAGGAGTCGGGCCTTTGCTACTTTGGGGCCCGCCTCAACTTCTCCCAAGCCGTTTGCGTACCTGCCGGGTATGACGGCAGACATGCAAGACCCTACCCAAACATCGGGCGCGCGGCAGGCTCCCTGGCTTAATGGCATTGCCTGGCCCACCACCACGCCTCTGGCCCAAGACACGGAAACGGACGTTTGCATCGTTGGCGGGGGTGTCGCCGGGCTGACGACGGCCTACCTGCTGGTACAGGCCGGGCGGTCTGTGGTGGTGCTGGAGGATGGCGCCCTGGGCAGCGGCGAGAGCGGACGCACCACGGCCCACCTCTCTGCCGCGCTAGACGACCGGTACTACTACCTCGAAAAGCTCCATGGAACCGAGGGTGCCGCCTTGGCAGCCGAAGCCCACCGCGAGGCCATTGACGCGATTGAGCGAATCTGCCAGACGGAGGGCATCGAGGCGCAGTTTTGCCACCTGCATGGCTACCTCTTTCTGGCCCCCGGCTGCCCGCCCGACGAGTTGGTGCAAGAGAAAGACGCCGCCGAGCGGGCCGGCTTCACCGGGTTGCGCATGGTGCCTGCCGCAGAAGGCCAGGGCGTAGCCTGGCGTGCCCCGGCCCTGATGTGGCCAGGCCAGGCGCAGATCCACGCCGGGCGGTACCTGGCAGGCCTGGCCGAGGCCGTGCTGCGCCGCGGTGGCCGCATCTACACCCACACCCATGCCGAGGCGCTCGACGGGCGGGCGGGTACCGTCTCTGTGGCGGGTGGGCACACCGTCAGCGCACGGCACATCGTGGTGGCCACCAATACGCCCTTTAACAACAGGGTGGCCATGCATACCAAGCAGAGCCCCTACCGCACCTACGCCATTGCCCTGCGGGCCGAGAAGGGCAGCATCACCCAGGCGCTCTACTGGGATACGGCAGACCCCTACCACTACGTGCGCTTGCAACCCGAGGCAGACTACGACCTGCTCATCGCAGGCGGGCAAGACCATAAAGTAGGCCAGCCCGACCCGGCCGACCCAGACCCCTTTGCCACGCTGGAAGCCTGGACGCGCGAGCACTTTCCGCCCGCCGGAGAGCGCCTCTTCGCCTGGAGCGGCCAGGTGCTGGAGCCTGCCGACAGCCTGGGCTACGCAGGCCGCAACACCATGGATGCCGACAACGTCTATCTGATTACCGGCGACAGCGGCCACGGCTATACCCATGCCACCCTGGGGGCACAGATTGTGGCAGATTTGATAGCGGGGCGCGACAATCCCTTTGCGCAGCTCTTTGACCCCAGCCGGGTTACGGTACAAAAAGACGTAGCCCAAACCTTCGCCGCCGAGAACCTGAACGTGGCCGCCGCCTACACCGAGCTGCTAACCGGCGGAGACGCGCCCGACACGGCAGCCATCGCTCCTGGCAGCGGGGCCGTGCTGCGGCGTGGGCTCACCAAGGTGGCCGTCTATAAAAGTGCTGAAGGCCAACTGACGGAATGCTCGGCCATCTGCCCGCACCTGGGCTGTGTCGTCCACTGGAACAGCCACGAGCAGAGCTGGGATTGCCCCTGCCACGGCAGCCGCTTCACCCCCGATGGTGCCCTCTTGATGGGCCCGGCCAACAGCGGCCTGAGCCCGGCGTAGGCGGCCCTGGCCTACCGGGCCTCTAGCGCGGCGGCCTCTTGCATCAGCAGGGCGGCTTCGGCAGGCTGGCCCAGGGCCTCCAGGTTGCCGGCGGTGCGCTTGAGCAGGGCGGCTGCCTCGCGGCAGGGGGCCTGGGCCGAACTGCCTACGCCCGTGCCGCACAGGGCGCGGAACATGCGCATGCTGCGGCACTGCGGCAAGCTGGTGTGGTAGTCTGCCAGCGAGGCATAGTCTCGCACGGCCAGGGCTGGGGCCATGTGGGGTTGCACGTCGGGTTGGGCCAGCAGGCGGGCTTGCTCTAAGCGTAGGCGGGCGCTGGTGCTGGTATCGGCCAGGGCGGTGCCTGCCAGGGCTGCCAGTGCCAGGCCGTAGTCGCCCCGCTTTTGCAGGGCCAGGGCCAGGCGCAGGGCAGGGTCGGCCTCGCCCCGGCGGGCCAGGGTGTAGAGCTTGAGGTCGTCTGGCCCGCCGGGGGCGCTTGCCTGGGCCATGCCCATTAGGGGGCTGTAGTACCGCAGGCGCATAGCCGGTTTGCGGGCTTTGAGGGCCAGCGCTACCAGGGCGCTGTGGCCAAGGCCGCTTACGTCGGCAAACAGCAGGCTGTCGGGTACGTGGGCGGGCAGGGGTACGGTAGCCTCTACCGCCGGGGGCAGGCCGCGTACCTCCAACTGGCGCAGGCTGGGGGCCACCCAGAGTTCCGTTGGTATAGACGCCAGCGGGGGCAAGCTGAGCGCCTCCAGCCGGGCGGCCTGGGCCCAGCCCCGCTCGGGCAGGGTGGCCAGGCGGGTGTCTGCCAGGTGCAGCATGCGCAGGCGCGGCAAGGCCAGCACGGCGGCGTCCAGCTCGGTTACGGGGTTGCCGCGCAGGTCCAGAGCAGTCAACTGGGGCAGCTCCAGGGCCTGGGCGCTGGCCCGGCCGATTTTATTGCCCTGGCAACCCAGGTAGCGCAACTGCGGAAAAACCCCCAGGCCCTCGGGCAGGGCTGCCAGGGCGTTCTGGCTCAGGTCTAGCACGGCCAGGGTGGTATTGGGGTTGGGCTTGTTGCCCAGCAGGGTGGCCCCCTTCACCCGCTCTATGCGGTTGCCTGCCAGCCGCAGCACGTAGAGGCTCGGCAGCTCCGTCAGGGCTGGGTGTAGCTCGGCAATGCGGTTGCCCCGTGCCGATAGGTAGATGAGGTTGCTCTTGGCCCGGTTCTCGAACTTGGGCCGGAGGGCCGTCAGTTGGCAACTGTCTAGCCAGAGGTATTGCAGGTTGGGCAGCTCGGTCAGGAGCCGGTCTGGAAAGGCATCCAGGGCATTGTGGCTCAGATCTAGCCCTACGAGCCGCTTGAGCTCATACACCTCGGACGGTACGGCTTGCAGGCCCTGGCGGCTCAGGTCTAAGAAACGGACCTCCGCCTTGTTGTCTATGGCTTGCTTGAGGGTGGCGTAGCGGCGAAAGTTGAGCACCTCGTCGGACGTATAGAGGCGGCCCTGGCTGCCGGCGGCCTGCTGCACGGGGTAGCGCCGCAGAAAGCGGTCGGCTGAGGTAGGGTCGGCCAGGTCAAACAAGGCCCGGCCCGTGGTGCGGACGCTCTGGCCGTCCTCCTGGGTCAGGTTGCGCTCCGAGCCGTCGGCATAGCGTAGCAGGTACACCTGGCTGCGGGGCAACACGGCCATTTGGCCTGCCTGCCCTCCGGTTCGGTATCGGATGCGGACACCTTCAGGCTCGACGGCCAGGATGTTGGCCGGTATCTCTTGCCGGTCTTTGAGGATGACGGCCTCGCGGCTGGTGTCGGGCCGTGGGGTCTGGCGGACTACGACAGCTCCTGGCTTGGGTACCGAGGCGCGCATATCCTCTACCACCCCATCCTCGTGGATGATGCGCTCTACGCGGTTGCGGGGCATGTCATGCTCCAGTTGCAGAGGGTCGCCCAGCTCGTAGTAGAGGATTTTGGCCTCTTGCACCCCGATGAGCTTGACCTGCTTAGAGGTGCCATCAATCATCTTGAGCACGTCTTGCGCAGAGGCACCCAGGGGCAAAAAGGCGCAAACGAGGGCAAAAAGGGCTAGTCTCATTACCGGTAGGGCTTGTACACCGGCAAGATATAGCCAAACGCGGGCTAACCCTGCCTGAAGGCTTGCCAGCCCTGGGCTGTAATCTCTACCTTCTCCTGGGCTTTGGTGACGAGGTAGTTGCCCTCCGAGAGGTCTCTGGTAATGCCGATGGCCGTCAGGTCTAGCCCGGCCTTGCGCACCTTCTCGAAGTCGGCCTGGGTCAGGCTCAGCAGCAGCTCGTAGTCCTCGCCCCCGCTGAGCATGACGGTGGCGGGCACCAGCCTAAAGTCAGAGGCCACCATAGCCGCCTGGTTGTCAAACGGCAGCGTGTCTTCGTAGATGGCAAAGCCTACCTGGCTGTGGCGGCTCAGGTGCAGCACCTCGCTGGCCAGCCCGTCAGAGATGTCTATCATGGCGGTAGGGCGCACACCCAGGGCCCGCAGCTCGTGGATGATGTCCATGCGGGCCTCGGGCCTCAGCTGGCGGCCCACCACGTAGTCTTTATCGTCTAGCCGGGGCTGCATCTGGGGGTTGGCCATGTACTCGGCCTTGTTTTGCTCCAGCACCTGGAGGCCCAGGTAGGCCGCGCCCAGGTCTCCCGTAACGCAGACCACCTCGCCAGGCTGCGCCCCCGAGCGGTAGACTACCTCCGCTGCGGCAGCGATGCCCAGCGCCGTTACTGAAAGCACCAGGCCCTGCCGGCTGCTGCTCGTATCGCCGCCGACCAGGTCAATGCCATAGGCCTCGCAGGCCAGGGCAATGCCGGCATAGAGCTCGTCCAGCGCCTCGACGCTAAAGCGGTTAGACACCCCTACCGAGACGGTGATCTGCGTGGGCAGGGCGTTCATGGCGGCCACATCGCTCACGTTGACGGCCACCGCCTTATAGCCCAGGTGCCGTAGGGGGCAGTAGGTCAGGTCGAAGTGGACACCCTCTAGCAGTAAATCTGTGGTAACAACCTGCACCCGCCCGTTGCCCAAGTCTAGCACGGCGGCATCATCGCCTATGCCTTTGCGGGTAGAGGCTTGCCGGCCCAAGGGCACGGCTGCGGCCAGGCGATCTATCAGGCCAAATTCGCCCAGGGCAGAGAGTTCGGTGCGCGTCATATCCATACGTATGCAGAGAGGCGCAAAGGTCGGGCGCTACCAGGTAATCTCAGGCTGGCCGTGTGCCCGCAGGTAGGCATTGGCCTGGCTGAAGTGGTGGTTGCCAAAGAACCCCCGCTCGGCCGACAGCGGCGAGGGGTGCACCGACCGCAGCACCAAATGCCGGGCCGGATCTACCACCACGGCCTTTTTCTGCGCCGGGCTGCCCCAGAGGATGAACACCAGATGCTCCCGCTCGGCGGCCAGCTTGCCGATGACGGCGTCGGTAAACTTCTCCCAGCCCTTGCCCGCGTGGCTGCCGGCCTGCCCATCGCGCACCGTCAGCACGTTGTTGAGCAGCAGCACGCCTTGGGCCGCCCAGCGCTCCAGGTTGCCGCTGGCGGGGCGGGGGGTGCCAACATCGGCCAGCACCTCTTTAAAGATGTTGTTGAGCGAAGGCGGGACGCGCACCCCATCGTTTACCGAGAAGGCCAGCCCGTTGGCCTGCCCCGGCCCGTGGTAAGGGTCTTGCCCCAAAATAACGACCCGTGTCTGCGCCAGCGGGCAATGGTCGAAGGCGGCAAACATGCGGCTGCCCGGCGGGTAGATGCGTTGCGTCTGATACTCGTGGCGTAAGAAAGCGACCAAGTCCTGAAAGTAGGGCTGGTTGAACTGATCGGCTAGCAGGGCCTTCCAGCCCGGCTCCATTTTGACGTCCATAGGCGTTGAAACGGGTGCAGACATAGCGGGTTGGGGTCTAATGCGGCTTACCGAAGCTCGAGGGCTACCACGCTCTCGACGTGGTCGGTTTGGGGGAACATATCTACCGGCTGCACCTCCGTCACGCGGTAGGCCTCGTCTAGCAGGGCCAGGTCTCGGGCCTGGGTGGCCGGGTTGCAACTCACATAGACGATGCGGGCGGGCCGGGCCTCCAGCAGGCGGGCTACCACTTCGGGGTCCATACCCGCGCGGGGTGGGTCTGTAATCACCACATCTGGCTTGCCTTGGGCGGCTATAAAGTCTGCCGTCAGCACCTTGGCCATGTCTCCGGCAAAGAAACGCGCATGGCCGATGCCGTTCAGCTCGGCATTGCGGCGGGCGTCTTGCACGGCGGCCTCCACATACTCGACGCCAATAACCTCCCGCGCCTGCTTGCTGACGTAGAGGCCAATGGTGCCCGTGCCAGTGTAGAGGTCGTACACGCGCTCTTGCCCGGTGAGGGCCGCCATGCGCCGCGCCACCTGGTAAAGCGCCTCGGCTTGGATGGCGTTGGTCTGAAAGAAGCTCTTGGGCCCGATGATGAAGCGCAGGTCTTCCATCTGCTCCAGGATGTAACCTCGCCCGGCGTAGGTATGTACCTCCAGGTCGTGGAAGGTGTCGTTGCCCTTGGCGTTTACCACATAGTGCCAGCTCTCAACTTGCGGAAAATGAGGCATCAGCCGCGCCATAAGTGCTTGCAGCCAATCGTGCTGCTCGAACATCACCTGGAGAATCACCATCCAGGCTCCGGCGCGCGTGCAGCGCAGGGTAAGGGTGCGCAGCCAACCGGGGCTGTCGTCGCCCACCTGCATGCGCAGGTCTCGGGCAGGTAGGTCTAGCTCTAGCATGGCCTGGCGGCAGGCATCGCGCAGGGCGTTGCCCGGCTCCGGCAGGTGGTAGCACACCTGCACGTCCAGCACCTTGTCGAACCGGCCAGGCACGTGGAACCCCAGCCCGCGCCACTCTATGTAGGTGGCGTCTTTGTCTAACTGCTTTACCCAGCGGCGGTGTGTAAAGCTGTACTCCAGCTTGTTGCGGTAATACCGGTCTGTAGGGCTGGCCATGATGGGGCTCACCGGGGGCAACTGTACGTGGCCAATACGGCGCAGGGCATCTTCTACGTGCTTTTGCTTAAAACGAGCCTCTGCCTCGTAGCTCAGGTGCTGCCATTTGCAGCCCCCGCAGGTGCCAAAATGCTTACAGAAGGGCTGCACACGGTCTGGGCTGGGGGCCAGCAGTTGCACCATGCGGGCCTCTGCAAAGCTGGACTTGGCCTTCATCACCTGGGCATCGACCCGGTCTCCGGGCACGGCCCCGGCCACAAAGACGACCTTGCCCTCGTGCCGGGCCAGGCCACGGCCCTTGTCGGCCATGTCTTCTATGTAGAGGTTGTGCAGCAGGGGCAGGTCTTCGGGTCGGCGACGGCGGGGCATAGGCCCGCAAAGGTCGGGAGGAAGGGGAGAGTTGAGAGTTGAAAGTTGAGATTTGAAAGTTGAGAGTTCGTTCCCGCATGAGAGGCTAAGCGCAAACTTGAACCAGCAGACCAGTCGGTGCTAGATCAAGGCCCGGCCACCTCTCCTTGGGCTCTTAACTTTCAACTTTCAACTTTCAACTCTCAACTCTCAACTCTCAACTCTCAACTGTAAACCAGGGTGCCAGCGCTTCTAAAATATTTGCCGGCGTCATCACGGGTTTATTCGTCTGCATATCCACAAATACAAGCGTCGTCTCGCCAACGTTGAGCAGCACGTCTTGCTCGTTGTAGATTTCATATTCAAAGCGGATGCGCATTTGTGGCTCCACGGGTATGCGCAGCTCTATGCGGAGCAGGTCGTCGTAGCGGGCGGGGCGGATGTATTTGCAGCGCAGCTCCAGCACGGGCATCATCACGCCGCTGGCCTCCATGTCTTTGTAGCGGATGCCTAGGGCGCGCAGGGCCTCAACACGGGCTACCTCGTAGTAGGTAGGGTACTGCCCGTAATAGACGTAGCCCATCTGGTCTGTCTCGGCATAGCGCACGCGGACGTGGGTGGTGTGGGTGTACATGGGGCGGAATTAAAAATTAAGAATTAACAATTAACAGGATGCGGATGGGTTCGATTCAATAGAGTTGCTTCTTTTAATGAATGGATTTATTCATCAGGGCCAACATTTTACCGGGAATTAGGCGCACCATTTTTTGCAGGAGCTTTACCTTGCCCACGGCAATTTCATACTGGTCTGCAGCTAGCCCTTGCAGGGTTGCGGTAGCCACACTTTCTGGGGAGAGCGCCTCTACCTGTTGGCCACGGGCTTTGCGCGCTCCTTTGTCCAGGTCTGTATCTACAATGGGAGGCAGCACCTCAAATACACGCACCCGGATGGCTGCCAACTGCATCCGCAACGCGATAGAGAAGGAATGCAGGGCGGCCTTAGTGGCGCAATAGACGGGCATAATGGCTACCGGCACCAGCGCCAGCCCAGAGCTGATATTGACTACCGCAGCCTCTGCCTGTTGCGCCAAATGCGGCAGCAGTAAAAGCGTCAGGTGGATGGGCGCCGTTAAGTTAGGCTCTATTTCATTTTCGGCCAGAAATTCTTCGGCAGCGCCAGGTTTCAATACCCGGCATTCCCGCTGAATACCTGCATTGTTGACGAGCATATTCAGGGCGGGGAAATCGCGCATCAGCCCTTGGGCCAGGGCTGCACGTTCTTCCGGCTTGGTTAGGTCGGCCTGCCGGATGTGCAGCTGAGGCAGGCGTTGCTGCGCCTGTTGCAAAAAGGCAAGTCTTCGGCCGCATATCACCACTGTATTTCCTGCGTGCAGAAATTGCTCTGCGAGGGCAAGACCGATGCCCGTTCCCCCTCCGGTGATGAGGATGGTGTTGCCGGTTGTTTTCAAAATAAAATAGGAAAGGCCAGCCCTTATATCGCCACCCCCACCCGCACGATCAGCGGACTGGGGTAGGGCGACAGGTTGGCCTGGTAATTCAAATTGTATAAGGCTGTAAAAAAGAAACCGCCCCCCAATCGTCCGCCGGGGACGCGGTACCCTCCGCCGACAAGGGGGTTGAAGATGGTGTAGCGCCCGTTAAAGTCGGCATTGCGCTCTTCGAAATTGAGCGTTTCTAGCTCTGTTTGCACAAAAGCGTCGGGCAGTACGAAATAGCGCCCAAACAGCCTGCCACCGTACACGCTCGTGCTGTACACAAAGGGCCGTACATTATTGCGCAGGTAGATGTAGGTGAGCCCAGGGCCCAGTTGCAGCCGCTCGTTGACGTTGTACATCAGCAGCGGCGAAGCCTCGATATAGGTAACGCGCCCGAAGCTGAGGCCAAAGTTGCCGCCGAGGTTGGTGCGATCCCAGAAGCTGGGTTTGGGTGCCGCCGCTGCGGGCACATTGCCGTAGGCTGGCGGGCTTTGCGGCCGGGCGGTGTCGCCGGCTACATACTGGGCTCGGACACTTAGGGGCAGGGCCAGGCAGGCGGCCAGCATCCAAATACGGGTAAAAGGCATCTGAATTAGCATTAATGTGCCTGGAAACAAAGATAGGTACTGCCCTTTGGGCAGCCTGCGCAGGGGGGAGGTGCGGCTTGTCGGCCAATTAGGCATAATTCTTGGTCTTACTTGCCTAATAATCAGCCAATAGGGCAGGTTTTGGTCCCCGGCGCTGGGTTTGCGGCATCGGCGGCGGGGTGCCTTGCGTAGGTGCCCTTACCCAAACAACTATGAACCTGAACAACTTCACCATCAAAGCCCAGGAAGCCGTACAGCATGCCGCCAACCAGGTGCTGGGCAGCGGCCGGCAAGAGATCCAGCCCGGCCACCTGTTGGCTGCCTTGCTGGAGACCGACGAGACGGCCGTGCCCTTTCTGCTCAAAAAGCTGGCCGTGAACCTGGATCACCTAAAAACCCGCCTGGCCGAGCTTAACGAGACCTACCCCAAGGCCAGCGGAGGCAATCAGGGCCCGTACATGAGCAACGACGGGGCCCGCGCCATCGCCGCAGCCAACAAGGCCGCCGAGCAGATGAAGGATGAGTACGTCTCTGTAGAGCACCTGTTGCTGGGGCTGCTGGCCGGCTCAGATAAATCCGCCACGCTGCTGAAAGACGCTGGCGTGCAAGACAAACCCCTGCGCGCCGCCATTGCCGAGCTGCGCCGGGGCGAGCGCGTAACCGACCAAAACGCCGAGGCCACTTATCGTGCCCTAGAGAAGTACAGCAAAAACCTGAACGACATGGCCCGCCGCGGCAAGCTCGATCCGGTCATCGGGCGAGATGAGGAGATCCGGCGCGTGCTGCAAATCCTGTCTCGGCGCACCAAAAACAACCCCATCCTGCTCGGCGAGCCAGGTGTGGGTAAGACGGCCATCGTAGAGGGCCTGGCCCAGCGCATCGTGGCCGGAGACGTGCCCGAGAACCTGAAAACCAAGCGCATCTACACGCTGGATATGGGCCTGCTGGTGGCAGGTGCCAAGTACAAGGGCGAGTTTGAGGAGCGGCTCAAGTCGGTCATCAAAGAGGTGACGGACTCGGACGGAGAAATTATCCTCTTTATCGATGAGATTCACACGCTGGTAGGTGCCGGCTCTGGCGGAGACAGTGCCATGGACGCTGCTAACCTGCTCAAGCCCGCCCTGAGCCGGGGCGAGCTGCACGCCATCGGCGCTACGACCCTCAGCGAGTACCAGAAGTACATCGAGCGCGACAAGGCGCTGGAGCGGCGGTTCCAGGCCGTGACGGTGGACGAGCCCGGCGTGGAGGACGCCGTCTCCATCTTGCGCGGCCTCAAAGAGAAGTACGAGCTGCACCACGGCGTGCGCATCAAAGACGAGGCCGTGCTGGCCGCCGTGGAGTTGAGCCACCGCTACATCTCCGACCGCTTTCTGCCCGACAAGGCCATCGACCTGATGGACGAGGCCGCCAGCAAGCTGCGCCTCGAGATCGACTCCGTACCCGAAGAGCTCGACGAGCTCAACCGTCGCATCATGCAGCTGGAGATTGAGCGCGAGGCCATCCGCCGCGAAGACGATAAGGAAAAAGAAAACGTGCTCAACAAGCAGATTGCCGATCTGGAAGAAGAGCGTGCTGCCTTCAAAGCCCGCTGGCAAGAGGAGAAGACCGTCATTGACGACATCCGCGCCCAGAAGGAGCAGATAGACCAGTTTAAGCTAGAAGCCGACCAGGCCGAGCGCCAGGGTGACTACGGCCGCGTGGCCGAGCTCCGCTACGGCCGCATCCGCGAGGCCGAGCAAAAGCTGCAAACCCTGCAAGAGCAGGTGCGGCAGATGCAGGGCTCGGGTTCGCTGCTGAAAGAAGAGATTACCTCTGAAGACATTGCCGAGATGGTAAGCCGCTGGACGGGTATCCCCCTCAACCGCATGCTGCAAAGCGAGCGCGACAAGCTGCTCAACCTGGAGGCAGAGCTGGGCAAGCGCGTAGCCGGCCAGGCCGAGGCCATCGCCGCCGTGGCCGATGCCGTGCGCCGCAGCCGGGCCGGTATGCAAGACCCCAAGCGGCCCATCGGCTCGTTCCTCTTCCTGGGCTCGACGGGCGTGGGCAAGACGGAGTTGGCCAAGGCCCTGGCCGAGTACCTCTTCAACGACGAGCAGGCCCTGGTTCGGCTCGACATGAGCGAGTACCAGGAGCGCCATGCCGTGTCGCGCCTGGTGGGCGCGCCTCCCGGTTATGTGGGGTACGACGAAGGCGGCCAACTGACGGAGGCCGTGCGCCGCAAGCCCTACTCGGTCATCTTGCTAGACGAGATCGAGAAGGCCCACCCAGATACCTTCAACATTCTGCTGCAGGTGCTGGACGACGGACGGCTGACGGACAACAAGGGCCGGGTGGCCAACTTCAAAAACACGATCGTCATCATGACCAGCAACCTGGGCTCGGCCGTCATCCAGGAGCGGTTTGCCGAGCTAGGCGACAACCCCAGCGATGCCGCCCTGGAGGACACCACAGACCGCACCCTAGACCAGGTACTTGAGCTGCTCCGCGCGCAGATACGGCCCGAGTTCTTGAACCGGATAGACGAGATTGTGATGTTCCGCCCGCTCTCGCGCGGCAACATGCGGCAGATCGTGCAGATACAGCTGCGCCACATCCAGGAGCGGCTGGCCCAGCAGGGCATCCAACTGCAGCCCGGCCCAGACGTGCTAGACTACTTTGCCCGCGAAGGGTACGATCCCGTCTATGGAGCGCGACCGCTGAAGCGGCTCATGCAGAAGAAGATTCTCAACGAGTTGAGCAAGGAGATACTGGCAGGCAAAATCCGCCCGGACAGTGTGGTTGGCATCTTCTTAGACGACGACGCTGGGCACTTCCACTTCTTTGAGGTAGAGGGTGTGCCGGGGGTGCTAGAGGCCTAACCGCAGCAGGCCCCAACAACCCGAAAGTGCTTGCCTGGCAGGCACTTTCGGGGTAGATTTGCGTTAGTAGAAGTATGACTAGGATTGCGCTGTTTACCCAACTGCAGGATATCCTAGGCCGAGACCAGGCCCAGGCAGTAGCGCAGTATGCAGAAGATGAGCAAAGTCAAAAGATAAATGACCTTGCCACCAGGCATGAACTGACGACAGCCAAGCTGGATATCCTGAAGGCGGTGCAAAAGCTGCAACAAAAGCAAAGCGAGGGCGAAGTACGCCTCGCCCAGCTTGAGTCTCGGCTAACGACCAAGATGATGCAATGGAGCGTCATCCAACTGGTGACGACGGTGGCTGCACTGATTACGTTGTCTAAGCTACTGTAAGCATCATTTTATTTAATCGCCACCCCTTGGCGATAAGCCTTCCGAGACTTGAGGCATGAAACGCCTCCAGTTCTTGCGCAGTTTGCTGGGTTTGCCTGCCTTGCCTGCAGCCCTGGCCCAAGCCAAAGCGGCAGAAAAAACCCAAAAGGTCTATCTCTACTACGGCTTTGTGCTGGGCTTCCGCTACGGAGATGGGTACGACCTGCTGGACAAGCTAGCACCCGGCACCCCGCTGCAACTGGTGCGCGAGCCCCACAACCGCTACGACCCGCAGGCCATCCGTGTAGATGCCTTTGGGCACAAACTCGGCTACCTGCCCCGCGAGAGCAACCGCACTTTGAGCCTGATGCTCGATGCTGGCCACAAGCTCTTGGCAGAAGTATCACATGTAAACGACGAAGCTGCAGACTGGCAGGTGCTGCGCCTGGGTGTCTACGAGTACAAGGCCATAACCCAACCGCTGCCCGCCAATGCCCTGCTGGCCGTGCCCGAGCCCGTGTACGACGGCAGTTACATCGAAAACAAGCAAAGCGCCGAGCCTGATGCCTACGCCGGCTACGGCCGCTGGCGCCGCAAACCCGCCCGGCCCGGCAACGTTATGCCAGAAGCCGGGCCGCCCATCCGCATCGTGGCAGACAAACGTGCCCTGCCCCCAGGCCTGACCCTAGAGCAAGCTTTGGCCAAATGCGACCACGCCGCCCAGCGCCTCATAGACGGGATGGATGGGGCCGAGCATCTGATCGTGCTACAAACCGGCAAGCTGCACCACCTGGTAGATTCTATACAGGGCAGTGTAGAGCTGGTGGATAAACTAGGCAACCGTATGGTGGCCCGGCTGCTGGGATAAGAGCTTCTACGGCAGGGTTTTCTCTAGCGGCACGCGTATCAGCAGGTACTGGTTGTCGCAGTACTTGTCGTAGCAATGCGGCGGTAGTTGGAAAACCGCATTGGCCCCCTGTTTGTAGCAACTCTCCAGCAGCTTTCGCATCAGGTCTTTGCTCGTATTGGCAGAGATGGTCACCACACCCATCCGCATAGCCGTCTCCGGAATGTCTCGCTCCAGCAGGTACCAGGCTACTTTGCCTTCTGCTTCCGGCAAAAAGTAGTCTGTGCCAAACCGCTCTACCACTTGCCTGTATTTAATGGCGTGGGTGCTGGCCGTCAATTGGGCATGGGTGCCGTCATAAACAGGCGTAACATCTACCGAGGCACAACCTGGCAGAAGCAAGATTGCCATTCCGCTGATGGCCAACAGACTGCGCATAGGTTCAAAAAAAGGCCAAATGGCCAAGCTGATAGAACTGCGCAAACCCTATGCCATCCACCCCAATGGTGTAAGATGTCGGCATAATCTGCTGCAGGTACCTAACAGGTTTTGCCCCCACCCGTCTCAAAGATGATTGCGTATTGCACCAGCCGTGAGGCCAATTAACCGCAGGCCACCTGATATACCCGATATTTGTAGCTACATGAAACCGCTGCTCGCCGTAAACCGCTACTTTGCCCGATATAAGTGGTACCTGATCGGCGGCATCCTGTTCGTGGCTATCTCAAACGTGTTTGCCATTCTGCCGGCGCAGATTGTGCGCTACAGCTTCGAGCTGGTGCAGAAGACGATAGACCTCTACTTCCTCTTTGCAGGCCTGCAGGCCCAGAGCCTGGTGGTAGATGTGTTCGCCGGTTCTATCCTGGTGTATGGGATGCTCATCGTGGCCATGGCGTTGCTGCGGGGCGTGTTTCTGTTCTTGATGCGGCAGACCCTCATCGTAATGAGCCGCCACATCGAGTACGACCAGAAGAACGACATCTACGCCCACTACCAGACCCTGCCACTGGCCTTCTACCGCCGCAACAATACCGGAGACCTCATGGCCCGCATCTCCGAAGACGTAAGCCGCGTGCGCATGTACACCGGCCCGGCCATCATGTATGCCATCAACCTGCTGGTGCTCTTTGTGATGGTGATCGGCTACATGCTCTCGGTCAATGTTAGGCTTACGGTCTATACGCTGCTGCCCCTGCCGATTCTTTCCGTTACCATCTACTTCGTCAATACGCTTATTAACAAAAAGAGCGAGCAGATCCAGAAGCAGCTCTCTACCCTGAGCACCTACGTGCAGGAGGCCTTCTCTGGCATCCGGGTGCTGAAGGCCTTCAACCGAGAGGACAGCTCGGCCGGGCGCTTTGCCGCCGAGAGCGAGGTGTACCGTACCCGCTCGCTAGAGCTGGCGCATGTAAACGCGCTGTTCTTTCCGGTAATGCTGGGCATGATTGGTCTCTCGACCATCATCACCGTCTATGTTGGTGGGCTAGAGGTGGATGCCGGGCACATCAGCACGGGCACCATTGCCGAGTTCATCATTTACGTTAACATGCTCACGTGGCCTGTCACCAGCCTGGGGTGGATTACCAGCCTGGCACAGCGGGCCTCGGCCAGCCAGCAGCGCATCAACGAGTTTTTGGACGAGCGCACCAACATCGTCTCGGCCCAGAACCTGGAGACGCCCATCGAGGGCTACCTGCAGTTTGACGACGTAAGCTTTGCCTACCCCGACGGACGCGGCCCGGTGCTGGAGCACATCAGCTTTGCCGTGGAGCCGGGCCAGAGCCTGGCCGTGCTGGGCCGCACCGGCTCGGGCAAGAGCACGCTGGCGGCCCTCATCGGGCGGCTGTACGACGCCAGTGGCGGTAGCATCGCCATAGACGGGCGCGACATTAAAGCCTACCGGCCTGAGCACCTGCGCAGCCAGATGGCCTTTGTGCCCCAGGAGGTGTTTCTGTTTTCGGACACGATTGGCCACAACATCGCCTTCGGCAACCCCGGCGTGGGCGGGGCCCGCATCCGCCAAGCGGCGGCCGATGCTGATTTGCTGGGCAACGTAGAGGGCTTTGCCGCCGGGTTCGAGACCATCGTCGGCGAGCGGGGCGTAACGCTCTCGGGCGGACAGAAGCAGCGCGTTTCCATTGCCCGCGCCCTCGTTCTAGACCCCCGCATCCTTGTGCTCGACGACTGCCTCTCGGCCGTGGACACCACCACCGAAAACACCATTTTGCAGAACCTGCAGCGTATTATGCAGGGGCGCACCACGGTCATCATCAGCCACCGCGTATCCTCGGCCAAGCTGGCCAGCCAGATCATCGTCCTGGACGGCAGCACCATCGCCGAAGCCGGCACCCATGCCGACCTCCTGGCCCGCGGCGGCCTCTATGCCGAGATGTACGAGCGCCAAATGGCGGGAGAAGAAGTGTAGGGGGGAGTTAAAAATTAAGAATTAAAAATTAAAAATTCGGGGTGCCTTTTAGGGGGCTTCGCTGGTATCGCAATCAATTACTGTGCAATGGCTTTGCCATTGTCACGTGCTCTGGCGAGGCTGCGCCTCGCGTGTAGGTAAGAGCGGCAGACCTGGCAGGATGCGGATGTTTCAAGGTGCGGATTGTAGCGCGGGCTGTAGCCCGCGAGGCCCGCGTGTTCACCCCAGGCTAAAGCCAGAGGCTACTGCTAAGGCGACGGCTAAAGCCGAACGCTCTGAGCCTTCGGCATTCCCGAAAGATGCTGTTCGAGGGCTCCAGCCCTCGTAACCCTCACGGGCAGGGCTCCGGCCCTGCATGCCCCCCTACCGCAAACACGGCGCAACGGCACAAATTGAGCCTCAGGCAAAGCCTTTGGCATACATTACCCTACGGCACCGGCCACATCTTTTATCTCGCAACCTGTCGCAAGTCTTTAGCGACCCGATTAGGGGAGCGATGACTTGTGACGCCCACAGCAGCACAGTCTTCTATCTCGCGCCAAACCAAACATACACATTCTCGCCAAACGAAAAGTACTCATCTCGGCCATCCAAAACAGCGCCTTAACAAGCCCTCAAACCCGCTTTAATACAAAAGCAAAGGCCCATTAAAGGGCCTTTGTCGTATCCACCTAAAGC